>NZ_JBVTKX010000003.1:0-2867 GCF_055755365.1 Clostridium sp. X | reverse complement strand
AGACACTAAAATGCGATAGTTTATTTTACACAGAATTATTAGGATTATAGAGTCGAATCTCTATTTCTCCAATATCACTATTCCAATAGATGCTATGAACTAGGGAATTTATTAATAAACGCCTAGAATCTATATTATCAACAAAATTAAAAGTAGATTTTAAAGTATCTAAGCCTTCAATAAGTGTTTTTATATCAAATAAATTAGATTTTTTTGAAAGTTCATTTTCTTTTATATGTTCTAAATGTTTATTTAGATTTTTAATTTGTATGTTTAAATCTTCTATCTCACTTATAATATATTTTGATACAGAAACATCATCTAATGTAGAAAGCTTTTTAACTAAGTTTCCTATAGATTTTTCTTTTAAGATAATTTCACTTTTTATACCTTTAATTTCATTGTATAGAGTATTGTAATTAGATGAATCTTTTTTATGAGCTTTAAGAAATAAGAGAAGATTAGACATATTTAAATTATTAAATTTATTTATTATAGCTTCTTCAACTTCGTCAACTCTAATATTTTTACTGTTACACCTAGTACCATTTGAGTTATCTTTTGTACTACAGACATAATACAAATACCTCTTTCGAGTAATATTACTAATATGTCCATGTTTAACTAGCATATTAGATTTACATTTAGAACACTTTATAAGACCAGTGAGTAATGAAACTGAGGAAGTACTCATTCTTGGAGCTTTATGCTTATTATTATCAAGAATACTTTGAACTTCAAGCCATTTATTAGAATTAATTATTCCTTTGTGATTAGATACTGCAGCAATCCACTCTGAAATATCTCTTTTTATTTTTATATTTTTACTTTTATTATAGGTAAGAATACCATTGCCGTTAGGTTCTCCAGATACGTTCATCCCCAAATTAGTTAAATAATCTAAAACTTTTTTAGTAGACTTAACATATAGGGGATTTCTCAGTATAAGTTGAATTTTTTTCTTTGTCCAATCGCTTCCAAGCTTAGTCTTTATACTATTAGAAAACATATACTTATAAACTTTGTTAATAGAATTATATTCTAAATACTTATCATAAATAATTTTAACAGTTGTTAATTCAGAAGGAATAGGTGATAGTTTATGCATAACTCTTTCTTTAAATTCTGAATCCATATATTTAACTTCTTCACTTTCAAAACCAAGAGGGGTTTGACCTCCAAGCCATCTACCGGTTTTAGCGAGTTCAAGCATGTTATCTCTTATTCTTTCAGCAATAGTTTCTCTTTCAAGTTGAGCAAAAACGGAGGCTATATACATCATTGCTCTCCCAAGAGGAGTGGAGGTATCAAATTGTTCTCTAATTGATATAAAGTTAATTTTAAGGTTTTCTAGCTCGTTTATAAGATTTGAAAAGTCACCTATATTTCTACTAATTCTATCTAATCTATAGCATATAAGAATATTAAATTTTTTATTTTGTGCATCTTTTAATAGACGTTTAAATTCAGGTCTGTTTAAGTTGCCACCTGAGAATCCTTCATCTTCATAAATTAAATATTCTTCTATATTTAGTCTACTTCCATACTCTTTGCATAGTTGAACTTGATTTTCAATAGAATCACCTTTTCCAGTAAATTTAGACTTTCTACTATATATAGCTGCTTTCATAATAGCTCCTAATTTTATTGCTTTATACTAATATTTTATGTTAAGAAAACATATAAAATTAACATGTCAAAACATTTTAGTGAAAGGAGTCTTAATTAAGTTGAAAAATAGAAAGATTAAAAGCATAAATATGGTGTATCCTGATACTAAAGATATGCGTGAAAATCTTTATCAAAGCTATAATAAAACTCTTGCTAAAGTGCTTGTTGATATACTTCCAGTAGAATATATAGATATACTTATATCTGAGCTTGAATATAAGGAAACACAAGAAAAAACTATATCCTCATAAACAATGTAATATGCTTTTATGAATTTTTATTAAATTAATCTATTGTAATAAATTTAAACTTCAACGTATATATTTAACTATATATACGTTGAAGTTTAATTATATAAGGAGATGAGCTTTTGGTAATATCGATAGTTAATGCTACTAAGGCTATAATAAAACAATTATTAGCTATAACCAATAGTGTACCAAGAAGCTTTAGTTTATTTTCACAAGTATTTTTATTCTTTTGTAGTCTTTATATTATTGGTCTTATAATAAAAAAACAAGATAATATTATAGATAAGTTTATGATAAACTTTCTTTTTTTAATATTAGGAACTGTTATTGTACTAGCTGAACTATATTTATTTATAAATATAAGTGATGAGCCTATGTATCTTAGAGAGCCAATAGCATTTAGCTTACTATTTATATCAGCTTTAATAATATTTATGCTATACAATATGTATTTTATCTGGAAAGACATAAACAAACTAAAGAATATTCGAAGTCTACACGGAAAAATCATATATAATAATAGATTTGGTTTATTCATATTTAATATATTATTTGTTATTCTTATAGTAATTTCTGCTTATGGATTTATGTATTACATAATTAATAATATTCCTTCAAATATGACACTAGATCTTAAAGGTAATTTTTTAGATAGCGGTGTGAAACGCAGATTTGGAGAATGTATATATTTTAGTGCAGTTACTTTTTTCTCGGTTGGATATGGAGATATAGTACCAAAAGGACTATTTTTTTGTAGTATAGTGATTTTAGAAATGATAACATCTTACTTAATAGGTATAGTATCTATTCCTATTCTTCTTTCTATACTGAATGAAAATTCTAGAACAAATACATATATCTAAATAATATAGATAACCAGTAGGTATTTTATCACCTACTGGTTTTGTAATTATATCGCATTTTGGTGTATAAACCATGTCCTTG
>NZ_JBVTKX010000002.1:0-89260 GCF_055755365.1 Clostridium sp. X | reverse complement strand
TATTTCAATGATGTTTTTCTCTCTAAGATATCTACTAAAGTTTAAAACACGGATAATTATATATCCGAGTGAGTTAATTTATCAATATTTACCTTTAACTTAAACTCCAAATTTCTGTCACTATAAACAATTATTTTATCTAGAATCATTTCAAGATATTTTCTTTCAGGCTTCTCTGAATTAATAATACATTCAAAAATTTCTATATTTGATTTAATACTTTTCTCAATTTTGTCACTACTTGCTCTTTCTAATTCATTTACTTTATCATTCAATTCTAATATTGCTTTTTTCTTTTCGGCTTCCATCTCAGTATAGGAATTTTCTATAATTTCCTTATACTCATTATTACTTTCTTTCATTATATCTTTAATTTTTTGAGTTAATAATAATTTCATTTCTTCATTCGCAATATTTAGGGCTTTTTTATATTTATTCAACGCTGTTTGTCTGTTATTTTTCTTTTCTATACTACTAATGCAATTAATATATTCTTCATAGCTTGCTTTAACTTCTTTGAGAAATTCTTTAAAAAAGAAAAGTACTTTTTCTTCTTTTACAGAATGATTAGTACATTGTTTCTTACCATATTTCATATACATTGTGCAATTATAACCCCTAGATATAACTGGTGCCTTTCTTAAATTCAAACCCGAAACAGTATATCCGCAATCACCACATTCCATAAAGCTTCCAAATATGTACCTGTAGATTTCTTTATTCTTTCTATATGCCTTTTTATTTCTCTTAAGATTTATTTCTTGTGCTAATTTAAATATATCTTCATCAATCATGGGCTCATGATGTTTAGGAAAAATATATTGTTCTTCCTTTACAACATTTTCTTGTTTACCCTTTATTAATCTCGACTGCTTCTTCTTGGTTCTAAGAGTGCCAATATATACATCATTTTGTATAATTCTTTGTATCATATGAGTTTGCCATATCTTCGTTACAGCATTTTTAAATACTCGTCCATTTTCTTCATGCCTTTTGCTTATATACTCACTAGGTGTAGGATAATTATTTTCTTCTAATATATCACATACTTTTTTATACCCTGCTCCATTTATATACTCTTTAAAGATCAGCTCTATAATTGGCTTAATATCCTCATCAACTACCAAGTGAAACTTATCATTTACTTTAATTTTTTTATATCCATAAAAATTCCCCATAATAAGTTCACCTTTTTTTTGTTTTGCATACATATTTGCTCTTATCTTTCTTGATATGTCTTTAATATACATTTCATTATACCAAGTTTTAATGCCAAGAATATCATGATCATCTTTTGATAAATCAAGACCACCATTACCTTCTGTAATTAAGATAAGTCTTTTATTTAGCTCTTTAAATCTATCTATTAATACTAGTACCTTACCATTATTTCTTCCTATTCTAGATAAGTCTTTTGTAAGCACAGTATGAATAGTGCCTTTTTCTAATTCACTAATCATTTCACTAAATGCAGGCCTATCAAGAGAATAACCACTACAATTGTCATCAATATATATTTTTGATATTGTCCAATTTCTTTCTTTGGCATATTCGTTGATAATATCTTGTTGTGAAATTATTGATGAATAATTTTCTTTGTCCTCGTCTCTACTCAATCTTACATAACCTACAACATTCATAAACAATACCTCACTATCACACTCTTATATTATGTTAGTTCAATGATATCAAATAAGCTATAAAAAATAAAGATAAATTATTATCTTTACATTTTTTCTTGAACCATCTTTATTAAAACATCTTCAATTTTGTTATATCCACTTATAAAAACTGAAACATCTTTATATATTCTCTTATACTCATCTATCTTTTTCTTTAATATTTGATCATTTTTTTCTACTTCTGTCATGTATATTATTAAACTATTTCTATTATTATATTTTAATTCTTTTACTCTCATAAAAATAATATACCCCCATGATTTCTAGTACATTTTATTCATTAGTTCTATAAAACGTTACAAAATTTATAAATACATATGCTTGCTGCAAAAATAGTCATTAATTCTTAATAACACATCAAAAAATTAAAAAATTGTTTAATTTTTTAGTCTGTTATCAATTAATTGGCTAAAGAAAATCCATAAGGGCTTTCTTTAGCCAATCATATAAATTCCAAGTTTCCATATTTCAGACTACTTGTGATTAACAAGTATCATAGGATTTAAACCTCTCCCACAATGTGCGAGCAACTCTCCATAGGATTCTTAGGACTAAGTTGAAGTATCATTATTGCTTCTATGGGTTATGGCAATCAATTCATCACAAATTGATTTAGAGCCAAAAGTTTCTCGCTCATGCCCTATATTAATAGGTATATATGATTCGGCAGTCTTGGCGCTCTTGCTCAAGTCGCTTCCCATTTTAAAGCCACAGAAGTAACGTATCTGAAATAATAGATATATAGTTTTCAAAGAACTTTAAGGTATAAAAAAACACCCTTTCACTACTTAAGCCGAAAAAGTGAAGGGGTGTCCGGAAAATATTTAAATTTTATTTATAACTTTTCTAAGTTTTTTTATAATCTTATCTTTTTGTTCATGCAGTGTACTTCTAGGCACATTTAAATGCGATGATAATTCTCTAATGCTTGTACAATTTAAGAATAACTCATCAATAATTACTCTTTCATACTCTGTTAGCATATCTAGTGCTACTATCATTTTTTCAAGCATAATTTTTTCAATAACTTTATCTTCAAGTAAAAACTGTTGATTACTCATTTTGTTCTCAATTGGATAATCTTTCTCCAATAATTGATTATAGGATAAATTCCTCTCTACACTTACTTCTTCTAAATACCTTTCACGTCTTCCCATTTTATAATAAGCAATATAGATTTCCTCAGTAACTGTTACAAACTCATTATTAATTCTAATTTTATACTCTTTCATATTTGATTCCCTCCGTTTTGTTTTTGAATATTTGCAAAACAGAGAGAATCAAGGATAGCGTATGTAATACCAAAGCCAATGCTGCATATGAATACCCTTTCCAACAACAAAAAAAGGGCCGCAAGATAAATCTTGCGACCCTTTTTTGGAGCCTGTTATTTAATAGTTATCTGAGAATTTTTATAATAAAAAACCCACGATTATCTAGCCTTATTGGCTGAAAATCGTGGGTTTATAGTATATACTTCTCAGTATAAATATTTTAACATCTTGATAATTCACATACAGTACTCTTTATGTAGATACTTTATTCATTTTTAGTTCACATTAAGTTTACCAAATTCCTTTAAGCTCAGGTAAAACATATCCCCATAATGCAATACCCATCAAATTTATAGCTTCTTTCTTTCTCTTATAGAAAGTTGTCCTTTCACAATTTAAAAATGAAATGATATTTTTCTCAGAATATTTGAACTTCTCAATGTATTGTTTATGAAGAATATCAAAGTAAATTTCTCCATAATCAGGATAATTCTTAACCTTTAATAAAGCTTTATCTACAATCTCTATGAGCAGCTTACTTTTAAAAACAGCACATAATTCCGCTTCAAGTTCTTCTCTATTTACATTAGGATCATAATCACTTAAATAATCTAATGCTTCTGCTAAACTCTTACTACCCATTTCATAATACTCTTCTTCGAGTTCTGCTACTTTTCCCTCAACACTCCATATTACATCTCTATATATCTTAAGAAGTAACTTTGCTTTATGATAAGTTTTTTCTTTATCAAAACTTGGTTTTCTCTTCATATTCACTTAGCTCCTTTTTTATTAATATGTTAGTTTAAATAATAGTCCCTACTTTAAATTAATTTCTACCTTTTGCATTTTTGCTAGTTTGCTATTACTTTTTATTGCTTAATCAATATAAATTTATGTTGTTATAACTAACATACTCATATTATATGTTAGTTAAAATGACATATCAACGAGTAAAAAGTGGGTATGTAAGACATAAATGGTGCTATAGTATATTAATTTCTTATTACGTGTTACAATAAGGAAATTATAGATTTATAAGCAATTTCACAAAAATATAGTCAGATATTTATTTAAATGTTACAGTGCATAATAGTTGTATATTGCAAATTAAAATCATATTTAGTACAGGTAATATGGAGGAGTATCATATTGGATAAAATTAGATTAGATGATTTGAAAAGATTTTAAGTGATAATGTTATAAGATATAACTCTTGTATTGAAATGCACTTCTGCATTGATAATGATATTGAATATAAAGATTGCTGATTAGGGAAAATGTCAAGTTGGATGGAATGTAAAATAGACACACTGGTTTACGAAGAATATGGGAGCTTAAAAGAAACTATAGACTTATTAAGCAAAACAATGATGGTGATACTCATACTATCGGCGGTGCTTAGTGTCTTAGTTGGAAAATGCACGATGCCATAGGTATAGTATGGGCTATAGCCATTGTAATAACTATAAGAATAGTGACAGAGGAAAAATCTTTAAAAGCAGCTGAAGCATTATAAAGTCTACGAGATGGAAAAATAATAACAGTTCCAAAAATTAATTTAGTTTCTTGGAGATATAGTTTATGTAGAAACAAAGGACATTGTTCCTGCAGATGTAACACTACTTAGCACAGTAGAATTAAAAGCAAGATAAAATATACTAACTGAAGAATCGGATGATGTAAATAAAAAAGCTACTGCAGTAATAGATATAGCAAAAATAAAGAAATAATCCAGGACCCTGTTCCAGCAAAATAAATAAATATGTTATTTGAGGGAACCCTTGTAGCATCTGGTGGAGGGAAAATTGCAGTTGCCTATATTTGGGATGACATCAAAATAGGACGAATAGCTATAAACTTAGGAGAAGATTAAACAACGCTTCTAATTAAACTAGGTAATCTTAGCGGAATAATATCTAAAATCTAAGGTGTATTGCTGCTGTACTACTCTTTATATTTATGGTTGCTAAAATGGTAATGGCAAATACTTTAAATATAAATATTTCATGAGATATGAACTTCTTAGAATTTATAGGCTCTGTTAAAACTACATTTATAGTATGTATAGCCATAATCGTTGCGGTGGTTCCAGAGGGACTTCTAAATTTAAAGGATTCTTTAGTGCAATTTCATTAAGCCCTATGATGTAGGGAAAGATAATCCTTGTTTCATCATCAGTGGTTGTTGTTAATGAAATTGGTAAGTTTATAATAAGAGCGATAAAAAATAAAATATATTAAGAATAAAACCTGTTCTAATAAAAGAACAGGTTTTTTTGTTGTGCAGTATTAAAATTTTTTATTATATATATTAATATATTTTTAATTTATTGGTATAATAGCTTCCTTATCAGCATCAATTAATAGATCCCATCCACCTTCTTTAAATGAATCAGAAGAAATCTCAAATACAGATGCAGATTTAACAGTAATACCAGGATTCAAATCACTAAGTACTTTTTCATCTAGTTTTAATGCCATAGCAAAATAAGTTGAAGCATTAATATCTGAATCATATTTAACACCATTCTTATCGGTAATATTAACTGTAGGAAAAGAGAAAGTTCCAATAGGTCTATCAGAGATATTCTTATATTTCCATTGAATAGCCACATATGTTCCACCTTCAGAGGCAGATGCTGCAAAATATTCAGTTCCAACCTTAGATTTTTCTTCAATAGAAGTAACTGTAATTTCAAATTTACCTGTTTTAATTACATCACCAACCTTAAGAGGAACTTCTGCTTTTGGCTTAGTTTCTTCTTTCGGCTTAACTTGTTCTTTGGGTTTATTTTCTGTTTTAGAAGAATCATTTGTTGTGCTTGGTTTAGAAGTCTCAACTGAAGTACTATCATCACTATCACCTAAACTCCCAATAGCTCCTAAAATAAAAAATACAAGTATTACAGTAAGAATTTTATGCTTTCCAAACCAATTTCTTTGGTCTGTTCCACAATGAGGGCATTTCTTTACTTTTGAACCTACTTCATTATTACATTCTTTACATTTCTTTAATGCCATATTAATCACTCCTTTACAATTTGTTCACAATAAATCTTATTATACATTAATTTCAGATATTTGTCTAATATTAGAAATTAATAGAGAAATATGAAACTATATAATAAATAACCTGTTATGGAATAATACTTATAGTTGTTGTTTTATATTTTTTATTATTTAATGTTTTAGATGCCCTGCTAAGCCAGGTATATGAAGGGTTTTAAAATATAAATATGACTTTTCTATAGTTTAATCTGACACTTTCGTAATATATTTAAGAACAAATAACTAAATAGTTATACAGATAAAAACTACCCTAGGTTAATCGCCTAGGGTTTTACTATTGGAAATCATTGTGGGCTTAATAATAATCTTACTTGAATTATGACCATAGAAAGGAATTTTATACTTAATGTTGAATATAAAGTCATGAGTGGAGGTATCAAACATGAATATAAAACTAAACAATGATGAACTAGTAAACGTATTAAAATCAGTATTAAGTGAATATATGCAAGCAAAACACTATTTTATTGAACACCATAGCGAAGAAGATAGAGAGGGAATGATATCTCCTCAAGAATTAAGGAAAACATATAATACTATTTTGAAACAAGCGCATGAGCAAGGTGAGCTTACATTTTTAGATATTATAAAAGGTGAAAATAACGGTGGAGAAGAATATAAAAATTAATAAGTGTTTAGTATTAGAATAAGGATAGAAGATTTATTTATGAAGTTCCAGTGTGGAAAGATTGATATGATTCTTACTAAACGTAATATTTAAAATACTTAATATTTTAATTCAATCTATTAAAGTTAGATAAATGTAGAAATATAAAAAGAACTATAAGGAGATGAATAGTAGTGTGTAATAACTATATACAAAATACAACACTTAGTGCAGAAAAGTCATTTTTATGGTTTTATGATGGGGAAAAAATTATTATTAAAAGAAGGATAAAAAACAATACTGAAATAGAAAATGAATTTTTTAATAATGAGCTTGATATATTAATATCATATATTAAACAAAATGAAAGAGTTGCATTAGCAAATAGTGTTAGTAAGATGCAAGATGGAACTGAAAAAGAGGGTATAGGAAAATTTATTTATACTAATATCAGTAAGGATACTACTAAGGCACAAGCTGCGAGTCAACTAGTATCAATTTTTTATAATACCCAAGTTTTATGTTTCAATGGAAAGAAGAAAAATATGGAATTTTGGCTTAATGATATAAATTGGAGAGAAAGAATATTAAGTTATATAAATCAATCTAACTTAGTTAGTTAATCTGCAAGATTATATAATGTTTTATATAGATATTACACTTTGAATAGATGTAAAATTTTTATCTAAAAACCCTAAAAATATGGTTTTATTTAATATTGAAAAAGTTTACTTATTAAGGCATGAAAAGTATATTAAGAACTTAGAAAAGCTTATTAAAACTTCAAATCTGTAATTTGTTGTGAACTAATTACTATATTTATCATAATTTAAGACCAAAGATTTTTAAAGCATAATAAAATAATATTGGGGGTTGAGCATTAATGAAAATAAAGAACTCAATTTTAATGGTTATTATAATTGTCATAGTTTTTGTTTTTGCTGCTTGTTCAAATAAGAGTGCAGCTAATGTTAACCTAAATGAACCAGGTAAAATTAATATGCATGCAGATGGAAAACAAAAGCAAGTAACAAAGAATGGTAGTGATTATGACAAAACTCTTTTTGAGAGAGTAAACTTTTTAGTGAATACCAGAATGCCACAAAATTTCTCTGCAATGAAAGGCGAAATATCTGATAAAGATATTAGAGAATTCAAAGGGTATGCTGTAGAATTTGTTTATGATAAGGTGCAAACAACTACCATAGATAATAGAGAGATAAAATTCAACGAAGTAGTCTTTCCATTAGGTGAAAAGTGGCAAAATACAGCATTTATTAAAACAACAGATAACTTTTATGAAGGTGTAGGAATAAAGGGAAATTTAGATTACTTAGTTAAGGCATCAGTTAAGTAAATATATAGATTACATACTTAGGTTAGAGTTATTCTTATTTTGTGGCATGATTGTAGCATTTAGCGAACTAAAACGGATATCGGAAAGTCCTCTTTGAAAATGCCAAAATATCAAAACTGTTTTTAAAAACAGCCACATGATAAAAAATAAAATATAATGATGGGGGGTGTAAAATGAAAAGATATTCAAAGTATATATTAGCATTAGTCTTATTATTGCTTACATATTTTTTAACAGAATTTATACTTTTCCCCTTAAGCACATCGCCAAATGGTACTTATTATGATATTGCTTATGTTAAAGCTGGAATAAAATTAATTCTCGGAGTTATTATCGGATGTACTACATTAATTGTATATACAATTAATGAAAACGGTGAAAAATAAAATAAGCTTTAATTCGTGATTTTCCTATTTAGTCACACAAGATAAAACATAAATCTACTTTATGAAGATTTCTTATCAAAATGATGCCAACTAAAGAATAAACTGTATCATAAACAGCTTATTCTTTTGAAATTTGAATATTAACTTTTTCAACATTAAGTTCATAGCAAAGAATATAATCAGTGGTAACATTATATAATCTAGCTAATTTTATTACATTCAAAGTTGGTGGGATCAAGTCACCAGATTCATACTGTGATATAGTGGTTCTTTGTATTTCTAAATATTTAGCAACATCATCCTGACTTAGATTATTTAACTTTCTTAATGTCTTCAGCCTTTCACCTATTGTATATTTTACTCTATTAAAAAATTCTATTGACTTAATAATGCCTTCAATAAATACTATTAACTTTTCAAAATCTCCACTTTTCTCGTAATAATTTTGTATCTTTAATGTTTCTAGAGACTTTATACCTGGTACTTTTTCGCCGAACCCAGTAAGAAGTAGTATATATAAATTATTATCATATTTTCTTATTTCATTTATTACGTCATTTCCATTAAGTTCATCTATATAATAATCTAGGATTAAAATATCAAACCTTTCCTTTTGTAGTCGCTTGAGGCCTTCTTTAGAACCTGTAAAGCCTTCAATATAATACTTATCCCCCATAAAGCTTTTTATAGAATCAACTATTCCGGAATCATCATCTATAATTATTATCCTTACACCACTGTTACTCATGTTACTCCTCCTGCATTACTGGTATTTTCACAAAAAAAGTTGTTTCCTCATCATTAGTTTCAAAGTATATTTCTCCATTAAATCTAACCCTTATTATTGATTTAGATATATATAACCCAAGACCAGTTCCATTTTTACCTTTAGTAGTAACCATTTTATTAAATATCTTTTTTTGAATTTCCTCATGTATTTTCTGTCCAAGATTTCTTACATAGAATATAACCTTATTTTCAGCTTTATATGCACCTAAAGTTATTACATTTCCTTCTTCACTAGCTTCTATTGCATTAGTTATAAGATTATTTAAAACCTGTATAAGTGAATTTACATCCCCTTTAATTTTTTGTTGGTAATCAATATTTATTTCTTTAATAAATTCACATTTACTTTTTTTAATTTCAAAAGCCATTAATAAAGTGATTTTTTCTTCTAGTTCTTTTACAGAAAAATAACCCTCTCCTGCTTCACTATATTCTGTTACTTGACCTTTTACCGCAGTTATCACATTAGACATATATACTAAATAGTCTACTATCCTCTGCTGCCAATCATTAATTTCATCTACTATCTCTGTTATATCATTAACATTGCCACAACTTTTTTGTATGTATTCATATATTTTCTCTGTATCTCTCTTAATTATCTGTATGCCCCCTGCTGAACTCATTAAAGGTGTTTTAAGATTGTGTGCCACTCCCCCGATTAATTGACTTAAGGATAAAAGTCGTTCTTTTTCGATAATTTGAAATTGATTTTGTTTTATAAGCTCCAAATTCTTCTTGTGAACAGTAATATCTTTAAACACAAGTACAGTGCCAAGATATTCATTATTTAATATTACAGGATTAGCATACACCTCAAAATACTTAACTTCATCTGTATCATCTATTAATATTTCAATACTTTTACTGTTATCATTTTTTGAATTATTTATTATATTTATTAAGCTATCTCTATATTCAGATACTTTGCTATAATCTATGATTTCTTGTAAATTTTTAAATTTTTTATTCTCTAATAAGAAATTTTTTATAAACTCTTTGTTATATTCTATAACATTAAAGCTTTCATCCAAAGTGATGATAGAGTCTGATACAAATTCAAGTATGTTTTCAAATGCAAACTTGTATCTATGAAACTTAAGTCTAACACCTAAAATCCCATATTTAAATGCGAAATATAAAAAACATATAAACTGTATAGGAATTAGTATAATAAAATATCTCCAGTTATTATTATATCCAAAGGCTCTAAATATAACATTTGATAAAATTGTATAGCTAAAACAGGGAACAACTATAATCATTGTTAAAAGCTTATACCTTTTCATCATATAAGATTTCTCATTAATGTAGGAATATATTAAGAATAAAATCCCTCCTACTATATATGGCACTGTCCATATTGCCAATTGTCTAAAATATATTATTAATTCTTCAGATGTTTTTAGATAGCTGCTCTTTATTGGTAAGAGTATCAAATGTAGCACCGGGGGTATTAATAATATAGTGTATAGTATTTTCTTTTTATCTTTAGAAATTATATTTGCAGAGGATAATCCATATAACAGCATACAATATGGTACTGTACTATACACAATAGCCATTATTATAGCATTTATAGAGTATATTACGCTTATACTTTTTTCGCTAATACCGTATTCAACTATGAAGTACTTCATAATATTTTCTTCAAAAACTACAGAAAATGCTCCTAATCCTGTAAAAAAAGTCACTAAAGATATCCATATAGCTGATTCTGTTCTATAATCTTTTTTAATTATAATAGCAGTCCATGTCCATAATAATAACCATACAATTACCATACAACTACACTCTCTCATCAATAAATTTTAAAATGTCTCTTTTTATTTTACTTTTCGAAAGTACAATTCCAGAATGGCCACAATTATACGTATACCTCTTAGTTCTTCCCCAATTCTCCCATAACTGTTCTGTATCTTTATTTAAAACATATCTATCATACTTACCAGATACAAGAAGTATTTTATTAAGATCTAATATGGGCTTTCTTATGCTAGGATTTATAACTTCCCAACTTTTTCTTAATAAATTGTAGCTAAAATTGTTTTTCAAAAAATCTTTTTTTATATACTTTCCAGCCTCTGTTTCAAATATAGTAAATGATAAATCGTTAGCATAAAATAAGGATATTAATACGTCAATATTATCTTCAACTTCACATAATAAATTAGTAATTATTCCTCCTAAACTTAAACCTATAACTATAATTTTTCTGTTCTCTATAGATTTAATATAACTAATTAAAGCTCTAATATCACTTACAGATTGCTGAACAGATTTTAGAGTTCTTCCTACATCTGCACTTACAAAATATTCTCCACTATAAATAGATTCATTTGGCGATCTTTCCATGTGAAAAGGTAGCACATATCTATACACGTTATAATTTCTCTCAATAAAACTATCTAAAAATACTTTCTCTAATCTATTTAAAGTCTTAGCTCTCCAACCATGTACAAAAATAACACTTATATTCTTATCTTCAGCTATACACTTATTGTAATAAAATATAGCCTCTTTATTACTAACCCCATTAGCAATTTCACTTAAAAATTTCAGTTTACCATTCTCATAATTATTTTCTAATTTATGTTTTTCCAAATGTACTTTAGGTAAACTTGGTTTATTGTAAAATCCCAAAAAATTACTATTGAGTGCGTACACTTCCTCTTCTAAATATTTAAACTGATCTTTTTCACTATATTCCTTATGAAGACTATATAAACCATATCTATCTGATATATCTGATATTATCTTTCCCAAAACATCACATCCCATAATTTATATTGAACCATATTAAACTATATTATACTAATCATGTAACTATTATTTACAGTTAATATACATCCTAAAATACAAAAATATCTACCACCATTTAAATAGCAGTAGATATTTTTTACTTAATAGAATTAATAAAACAAATATACATATAAATTTATAATTAATCGCCTACTAAATTTTATATAGCATCCATCTACAGGTTCTTAAGTCATATTTAATTTCAAAGGGTTTTACTATATCATTAATTATACTTTGACACTTGAATACAAACATAGTATTACCTGCAAGCTTTTCAGTTTCCTTTACAATAACTTTATCCACTTTTATTACTTGCCTACTTTCATCTTCCTTTTGCAGTCTAAACCTTAACGGTTGTATATTCCCATTACTATCTGTATAAGAAACTACCTCAATAGGCTTCGATATAACCTTCATAATACTCACCTTCCCCTATAGTATAGAACTCATTAAAGGATAATCTTCCTCTCCTATTCCTCCACACATTGGACTTAAACCTGAATGCAGAAAACAGGATTTGAAAATAGCTTTATTACCATATTTTAATCTAATTTCATCAACTACCTTATTTAATTTTCCATCCTTATAGTAATCAAATGAATCTAGCAGACTATACTGATAAAAGTCATTATTACAAAAATCTGTTATATGAACTCCCATATGTCTAATTGAATTACCCTTCCATACACTATCAAATAGATAACAGACTACCTCATATATTTTTCTAGTTGAATCTGTGGCTGTACTTAACTTCTTTTGACGGGAGTAAGATATTAAATCACTACCTCTTATTGATATTGAAACCACTCTGCAGCAGTTCTTAGTGTCTCTTAATCTCATACTTACTGTTTCACATAAAGATAACAATACTTTATAGGCTGTTTCCCTATCTTCTACATCAAAAGAGATAGTTGTAGAGTTACCTATACCTTTCATCTTGATATATTCACTTTTTCTAACTTCTGAATTATCTATGCCATTAGCATAATTCCAAATTAATTCTCCATGACTCTTTAGAATATTTTTTAGTATATTTACATCATACTTTGCTAAATCTCCTATTGTATTAATATTTAGCTTATGTAGTTTAGGAGCTGTAGCCCTTCCCACCATAAATAAATCTTCTACTGGAAGTGGCCACATTTTATTTCTTATTTCATCTGGAAATAAGGTGTGAATCTTATCTGGCTTTTCTAAATCTGAAGCAACCTTTGCAAGAAGCTTATTACTTGATATTCCTATATTTACTGTGAATCCTAGTTCTCTCTTTATTCTTTCTCTTATAGTTTCAGCAAGTTTAATATAGTCTGAATATAAGTTTTCCATGTTAGAAAAGTCTAAGAAACTTTCATCTACAGAAAACCTTTGTATTGCTGGTGTATACTCCTGTAGTATTTCATGCATAGCAAAGCTACATTGCATATATAACCAATATCTTGCTGGTACAATTACTATCTTTGGACACTTTCTTCTAGCTTCGTACAAAGTCTCCCCTGTTTCAATCTTATACTTCTTCGCAGGAATTGACTTTGTTAGAACAATTCCATGCCTACTTTCCTCATCTCCACCTACCACAGATGGAATTGTTCTAAGGTCTAACTCTCCTCCTTGCTGAAGCCTATAGGTAGCCTCCCAAGAAAGATATGCACTATTTACATCAATGTGAAAAATTAATCTCTTCATAAACTATCAACCTCTTAATAATTACTAATATATCAAATGCAAACTTATGTTCGTATATATTATATACCATATTTATACTTTTTATAAGAGGTTTATGAAAATATATATATAAATGCTCACCATGAGCTTTGCATAGTGAGCATTTTTAAAATCTTCTTTTGATTATTAGCGCAATAGGTATATCGATAATTTGAAGTTTATTTTTTTAATTTCATCTTGTTTTCATTTGAAATAAATATCTAAATAAGTACATCTTGCGGATTCTATCCAATATCTAGACTACAAGAATTTAATATATCAGTGAATATAATTGTATCTGCCATCGAGAATATTAACATTTCCGCATAGAAAGGATAATTTTTTCTTTCATCACACCATAAACAATTATTAATCTTAGCTATTAAATCACATAGTAATTTTCTTCTACCCTGGGTTTCTAGTGAGGACTGCTTTGCTGGACTCCCTTGCTACCCCTTTGTGAGGAAAGACTTGTTTGATTAAGCTTAGCTTTTGACGCTTACCCAAAAACACTGCCTCGTTAGCATATTTTTTTATGCTAATGCGACAGCTACTTATTTTAGCAGCTCCTACTTCAAAAGTCTATAATCTTATGATTCTTCAGATATTTTTATTAATTTACTAATACATTCTTTTCTTTCTGTTGCGTCTAGCTTCTCAAAGTAGAACATAACATCCTCGATTTTGCCTTCACTGATAATTTCATCAGCTTCAATATTCAAGTTTTGCACTTTCTCAATTATTACTTTAGAAAGATACTCTGGTAGGTACTTCGTTTTTTCCTTCCATTTATGAATGCTTGCTCTAGACTTATCTCCTAACGACAGATTCTCAATTTTCCATGCATTTTCTTTCTGATCTAATGTTTTGGAGATTCCAGAAATAACCGCTTCAATTATAGGCAATACTTCGAAGTCAAAATCAGAATCCTGATATTTATCTTTTACCTGTTCAGACACTTCAATAAATTCTTTTCGTGACTCTACTGTAGCCTTTACCTTATTGATATCTTCTAAGAGTTCCTGTAGATTACCTTGAAGTTCAATAAATCCTCCCTGGTCCACTGATGAGATTCCTTTCTGAAGTACTAAACCAATACGTTCAAGCAAATCCTCAACATTTTCCGCACTTTTCACATCAAATAAGTCATCCCATATATCTGACATATCCTGTATAATTCTTTCCTTTGCACAGCTCAGTTCTTCAATTCGTCCATTAAGAGTAGTTATAATATTAGCAGCATCTTTTCCTAATGTAACCTTATATTTTTCCACTCTTTCCTCAAGTTCTTTACCTTTTTTAAGCATCGAACATATATTCATATAAGAAGTAAATTTATCTATATTACTTTCTTTAATATATTTTAAATAATCATCTCTTAATTGTTGTCTTGAACGTATTTCTTCTATATTACTTAGTTCTTTTTCTTTTTGTACATGCACACGATAAGAATAATCCTCAAAACCAAGTTCTTCCAATTTTGTCTGTATCTTTGTATTATGATTTCTAAATGTATTAACTGCTTCAACAGATTTGCAATACATATTAGAAACATAATAATCAATTGTTTTACCTACAAAAGTAGAAATTTCTGTGTGAAGGTTAGTTATTGTTTTCTTTGACTCATCATCAAAATCGAACCCATTACCCCTAAATATTCTTGAAATCGGAATATCTCTTAATAATTCCAACGCAACTAATGCATTATATAAATTATTACTTTCCTGCGCATCATCAAATTTTTCTTCTACTACTTCAATAGCTGAAGACCATTCATTCCTAGCCTTCTTGCCAGACTCTAGGGTTTTCTTTGCAAGCAAATATGAAGTCTCTAATTCTTCAGGGATTTCATCTACTGTAATCATCTCTTCTAATTGATTAGCCAGATGAGCTACTTCAGATATTTTCCGGTTATTTTGGATTCTTTCAAAGAATCTCATATACTTTCCAGTAACTGCGCCAGCATCTACCAATACAAAAGAGGATGCTCTTACAACATCAATATCAATCTTCTTATCTTTAATTACCACTAACTCTTTCCAATTATTGATATTAATAAGTTCATCTTTATATCTGAATCGCAAGCAATAGCTAAGATTTGCACAGATAACTGCAATCATCAATATAACAACATCTTCGCTCATACCATAAGGAGGGCTACAATATGTATGAAAAATATCTTTACAAGATAATTCTTCATAAGCATTGATATCTGCCACAATTTTTTCATATACAGCCTTTGCTTTTTTATCTTCTGGTGGAATCACACGATAATGTTTATTAATACATTTCCATGATGTACTTGTTGACGTCATCAAAATTGCTTCTATTCTGTTTCTTATATCACTGCTAAAATTATGGATTGTGACATCATTAACTGAATTCGATAACAACATCTTGACAATTGTACAGTAATAAGTTCCTCCCTTACCTCCCAGGTTATTACCTTTTGTAACAAATCCATCAAACCAGAATGATACTGCTTCTGAATAAATTTCTTCGAATACACCCGTTAAGAAAGATGGCATTCTGCTTGTCAATCCTCGTACACCGTCTTTTTCTAAAAGTAATCTCTTCTTCTTTAATTCGTCTAATTCGTCTTTCAGATTACTTTCCGCTTGTTTAAAATCGTCTAAATAATGTCTTTCATATTTTTTTCTATTTAGGTCATCCATATTGTCTAATACAGAATATTCTAGCAAGCAATTAAACAACCTGTTTTCATCATCGTTTAGAAGCATAATTACAATAGGAGAACCCTTAAAAGCAGAAACTAATTGCTTCGCTTTTTCAACATACTGGCTGTCCGTATTCCTATTAACATATAGCCAAACAAGTCTTCCCTTAGTAGTTATTGAACTGGTTGTGCTTTTCCATTCTGCCAAATATGTATTTGCACGTGCTTGTGTAAAGTCTTCAATCAGATATAATTCTTGTTTAAACAACCATTCACTTGTAGATATTTTATGCTGAATTCCAAAATTTGTAGTTTGCGGTTCCAATACACCGGCAATTTCTTGAATTTTAACACTGGTAAGGATTGATTTATCCATCTTTGTGCTAGCCATTAAACGCTTTTTGATAACTTTAAAATCATGTGCACCGTTAGATTCTTCCATAAAATCAAAGCATCCTGCATGATCATCGAATCCTAAGACAGCATATTCATTTTCTAGCCATTTTAATTCTTCTTCGATTTCTGGAATAGGTAAACCTGAACATAGTGATAATGCTTCCTTAGCATTTGCATAATCAGTCGTTCTAAATCTTAGTATTCTTAATATTAAATTTGAACGCAACACAACTAATGATTGTTCCGAAAGTTTATCTCCAAATTTGCGCATTATATTATCATATCGGATACACTGCTGTGACGGTTGCTTTCCTTCCTGTTCTGCAGCAAGCATTTCTGTATATAGATCACCTGTCATTAAATGTTCAGGCATAATTATGATTGGGTTGCTATCAACATCAATATGTGAAACATTTTCTATATACTGACTAATCAATGTTAACGAGGATCTATTCTGCAAATAATCAGACAATTGTGTCAGCATAAAAGTTGCTAAAGGATGCATAGGATATATTCCTTCAACTACTACTTTACGAAACAATCCATAATCCTTCCATATTCCTTTTGTAATTAGCCATTTATTTAACTTCGTGTAAATATCTTTCCATTTTGCTTCATTAAAATTCTGCCACTTAACAATCAAATTATCAAATGCTTGCTTATCTCTTCTTTGAATGAGATTTGCAAATACAGTCTCCAAATTAGAAGAAATATAATATTTGTCACTGGCATCATATCTGCCAATGTATCTGCTAATATTTTTTGTCTGATCTACTCTTTGCAAATATGTTTTAATGTCGGACTGGATAAAATTGATTACCTGCAGTGCTCCTTCAGCATTTTGTGATGTTTCAAAAATCTGCTGTAATGCAGAATCTCCAGATTTTGCGGCATTTACCCCAGATGCGTATTCAAGATATCTACCAAATTCATCGAACAAAATGATAATGTGGTCAAATCTACCATTAATTCCACAGTATTCAGAAATAAGCATTTCAAGGATATTAGATGCCGAAATACCTTCATCCCATCTAATTTCCTGTCCATTTATCTCAAAATATACACCATTAACAATCTCAAAGGCCTCTTCATCTACCATCAGATTGTCACGGATTTTATCCAGTAATGATTGTCCCTTTTCAAACCAGCCTTTTTCATTAGCTACTTTTTCAAATAATGAAATAGCGCTTTCTGCATTTCTATTAAGAAACATTTCAGCAGTTTCCAACGCCCTATTTAATTTTCTAAGACTATCATCCGTAAGTCCATATAAACGCAGGCTCTTTTGTGCTGCTTTTAGTATCTCAGAATGAAGGTTAAAATCCCTCATTCCATTTATTACCATCACAAAATTTCTGTCTTCACATAGACTTTCTATTTTTTCTGCTGCCTCTTTATCAATATTTGATATATTTGACAACACTTTGTTATATGTTTCTGACATATACTCAGGTCCAGAAAAAATCTGAGCAAGTGTAACTGCTAAATGCGATTTACCAGTACCATAATCAGCAATTGCTAATGAAAGTGGATTTGCTCTTTCATTATTTAATTTTGTTGCCAGTTCTACCACTAAACTGATAGTATCAATTCTCTTTTTGCTAGCAATTCCCTGATCTTCAATACCAAAATACTGATTGCCATGGAAAACAAAGTTCTCTGCAACCTTTGAAGCCTTTTCAGAATTATAAAACCAATCAGCCTGAACAGCACCTTCAAAATACAGTTCCTTTCTAAACTCAAGTATATTACCCAGTTCCAT
Source organism: Clostridium sp. X (assembly GCF_055755365.1). NCBI lineage: Bacteria > Bacillati > Bacillota > Clostridia > Eubacteriales > Clostridiaceae > Clostridium > Clostridium sp. X. The sequence continues at coordinate 70,756 of NZ_JBVTKX010000002.1, read as the reverse complement.
ATAATCCCTCCTAACACAATTCACTATATATTCTTTCAGCCAAAGTATTTTTATCAACTAATTTAAGTATTGTATAGGGCATGAGCTGTCTATTAATTCTTATCAAGCCTTTGTCAATTAAATGCTCTAACACTCTATATTCTGTTTGCGTATCCCATCCAAATGCCTTTCCAAAATTTACTTTTTCTAATTGCACTGAAGATATTTCTTCCTCATCCGGAAACAATTCTTCCCAATATATCCATAATATATATGAATAAAGAAATATAAACTCCTTATTATATTGCAAAGAATTAGCTTTTACACTTTCTGTTTCTATGTTAAGTATATCTACGGTAGAAAACATATCTTCATATGAGCCGATAAAGGGGGCAAAATTTCTCTTATTTACTTTTCCTTCAAAGTATTGTTCTAACTCCATAATCAGTATGTCTTTTTTGATACCATTTCTATACATTGGAAGTATTCTTTTAAATACTGTACTCCAAACATCCGCACCGTTTTTCTCTCTTATCATCATGCAATGGCAGAGCAGAATTGAAAGATTCTCTTGTAAGCCTGGATCCTCTGAAAAAACTATTTCTCCAAGATTTGTTCTTCTCAAAGAGATAAGACCATCTTTCTTTTCATAGTTAATCAGCCCCATGTAGTTTGAATAAATAATATGAGGTTCAACTTTTCCACTTCTCTGTCCATTTGGTATTCCAGTATATGCTGATATATCTTTTACACTAACTGCTTCAGTTCTATTAGCAAGATTTAATATACTGCTAATATACTGTCTTTCAGGCTTAAAAGTTTGATGAAAATTCAAATTTACTTGTGCCACAATAATTAGCTCCTTTCTTCAAATGATAAAACATTCGTAATAGTCGGCTTAACTGATCCAAATTTTCCATCCTGCTTAATTCTCTCACCTACAACAATACACTGTCCCTTTTTCAGACTCTTAAAGGAACTTAGCCACGTACTTCCATTTGTTGGATCAAGTTGTTTTGCCATTTTAATCACTTCATCGTCAGTCGGCTTAAAATATAGCTTAAATGCAGCCTGAAGCAATCTAACCACTTCATCATCAGAAAGTACTTTCAAAGACTGTGTTGCAAACCATGCAGACCATCCAAATTTTCTTCCTTCAGTAAGAATAGCCGCGCTAGGTGAGTTTGATTTATGTGAAAGATTCTGTGCTTCATCCAATACAACAACAAATGGTTTTTCCTTGCTTCCATACTTCTTTGTATAATACCACGCATCCCATAACATCAATTCAGTAATAATAACCTGCATTTCTCTATCGATAAGAGTAAGCTGAAAAATATTGTTCATTGATTTATTAGAATAAAGGATTTTTCCCCAATCAAATTCTTCATCTTTCTTAAAATTGATACTATAGAAAAATGGTGCCATCTTAGATAAAACAGTCTTTGCTGATGTATTTTTGGATTTTACTTGTTCTAATTCTTCTTGGAAATGAATCATATCCATGTCTTTTCCATGTTTATCCAAACCAATTCTTGTCGCTTCAAAAATCGCCGCAAATTGTTGGTCACCAAATCCATATACATGAATTAAAATATTAGCAAAACGTGCAGCTACATCTGCTGTTGGTTCTAATATTTTCATACCAGCAATTTCAATTTCATGTTGCTTAAAAGGATTAATTGGCACACCTTCTACTTTAATGATATGCTGTGAAATCTTATTACCCATTTTATTCACAAAATCTTCTTCAAGCTGATCGAGTCTAAAACCTTCTGTATAATCAAATATAACTGATGAAACATTATATTTTGAAAGTTCATACAACATGGTTTGTATGCTATATGTCTTTCCTTGTCCTGATGTTCCTGTAATCAGCATATGACGATTTGCTAATTGCTTATGACCAAATTCCCAATGTACATTTTCAGATATTTTATCCTTTCCAATAAGTACACGTGTTTCTTGTAAATCTATCTTACTTTCATGATTATCACTTGGCTTATTATTCAGTTCTGATACTTTAATGTTTTCTTTTTGTTCAACCTCATCAGCACTGTTTATTTCTTCAACACTGACAGTTGGGTCTTCAGTTTTCACCTTAAAATCAGTATTATCTTCATTGTTAACGGATTCGCAAGTATTAGTTTCTCTAATAGAATATTCTTTTTCTTCAGTCTCATCACTTTCTACTGATTTCTCTTCAACAGGTACTATACGTTTTTTGCTCTTCTGAAGATTCTGTATTTCTTTCTCTATTTCTTTTTCTCTCTCTACAATTTGCTCTTCTTGATTTTCGTCATCAATCATAAGGTCTGCATCAATATCTGTAAAATCTACTTCTGTATCAGTACTATTCAAAAGAAGTTTTTGAATGCATAATTGAGGAATATCATAAATCTTAATGCAATCTTCATCTGTATTTATCTCCTTCTCTTCTATTCCATCCATATCTAGCCAGAATCCTAGTACCTTACCGTTCCATTCAATCTCAAAATTTCCATCAAGTACCGAACGCAACTTGGAAGAAAGTTCTGCAAACTCTTCTGTATTATCGCTAAATGTTACCTGTGCAAAAGCTAAAGCTCTATAAAGTTGAGCATACCAATAACGTCTCTTGATTGATTTAGAACCAGGATCAAATATTGTTGAAAGTCTTCTTATTCCATGTTTAACTTGTCCAATTGCCTTTTCCTTATGTTTTCCCGAATATGCCTCACTAGAAATTTTGCATTCTATAACAGTTGCTTTTAGCATCATTTTGTCATTATTAGATATTTTAACTTCCAGTACAAGAAAATCTGGTCTTGACATTGATTCATCTTCATCTTTTTCTATTTCTCCATTAAACCAATGCTTATATGAATCTAGATGAATTACAATTTTTAATGCGCTCTGTGTTTTCTTAGATTTCTCACGCAAAGATGTAAGCACATATGCCATAAATTCATTTACATTATGGTTCTTTTGATTTATTGCTGAAAGTAAACTAATACCATCTAATCCACTTGCTTCGTTTAAACATAATGCAGCAGCTTTGTCTATTTTTGCTTTTTCCCAATGGAACAACTGATATAAGCGACTTTCTAATTTTTTCTTAATCGTATCAAGAATAGTTTTTCTAGCTGTTATTGTTAAGTTATATTGACCATAAGCACCCTTCCCTGTACTAAATCCAATAATCGAATAATCACCCTTGTGATGTTCATCATTTCTAAGAAGCGCTCCATCCATTCCACTATCAACGCATACCACCCAATACGCCTTTTCATGCAATGAATAAACGATGCTTTGAGCATCACTATCAATGCATACTTCTCGTACTGCAATATATTTACCATCAGGTAATGTTTCAAGATTATTTCTAAATCGAACAACTTGAGTATGAGCATATGCAGCATTAAATTGTGGTTGAGACAATTCAATTCTACGTTTTACGGTTGTATCAGATACCGGTGATGGTTTAAATACAATTGGGAAACGGCATTGACTAAGATCAAATTTAATTACTCCACTTTCTTTAATAAACTGCAAATTATTAACCTTAAGCAGATCCATCACAAAGACAATATCATTATTTCCATTTAGTAATTTGTCTAAATCAGACTTCGTTCTCCACTCATTTAAATATGTTCTAATATTTACATTAGCATCCTGTGAGAAAAACTCATCCATCCAGTAAGCTAGATAATTTCTTCCACCCTTATTTTCAGGTTTTACCAAAATCTTAAGATAGATATTAATAACAACCGTTGGATATTTTTTTCTTATAACTTCAATGTACTTATATATAGCGCTAATAATAGGTTGTAATTCTGACGAATCCACAAAAACAATACTCAGATTACTATATGAATTAGGGAATGCCTTCGAATAATCCTGAATCACTCCATAAATCATCCTGGCATTATCATTCATCTGTGTTATTTTTTTATTGTCAAAATCATCATCAAAAATAGCATCTTTATGAATCATATCTTTAAGTCTATTATTGTTTTCTATATCACTTCGACCATAAAGAGAGAATGCTCCAAAAGAATTTACTGCTCCAAAATATTGCTGACTGTATGAAGGAAAAATATCCAATGAACTTTGAATCATACTCATTTGCATTAAGTTATTTATTGTATCTTCAATATCTTTTTTGCTTATCTTGTCGTTTTCTTCCTGATATTTCCACCATCTCTCACATCCATCAAGAAAGAATATTTTTTGATCATTCAGTTTTTCTAATGCTGCTGGATGCCATGCTGGAACTATACAACAATTTGAATCAGCATCATTTGCAATAACATTGGTACTTGCTTCAATGTTAAACGCATGAATAAATGAATCTAAAATCCATTTTAAATTTTCTGGTAGCGTTTTCTTTGTTAAGTAATTTCCTAATTCAACATATTCTCTAACAAGTGAAAATAATTCAGAATCGTCTTTTCCAATACAAGAATAAAATCCATCATTCGCAATCGCATAAGCAAATTTACCAAATTTACAACCTAATTTATCAAATCGTGCAGAATACTCAATTGAATCTTCATTAGTTTTAGAATCTACATATTCTGATAAATTAAAATCAAATTTTATGTCACTCTCATCATATAAATCAAAAAATTCCTCTTCACATTTTGTAAATAACAATGAATTAATCTTGCTAATCGTTGCAACTGGAATATAATTAGCATTATCTGTGTCACAAAACTCCTGCAAACATAGATCTGAAAAATTATGAAGCCATGCACTTGTTTCCTCAAATTTCCACTGAAATTCTTGACTTAGTGCCTTAACGAAGGTTCCGTCACTGGCACAACACTCTGCAATAAAGCTTATTTTATTAATAGTCTTGTTAGAACTAGCTGCTTTTACAATTCCATCATCTATATATGTTACCCCATATTTAGGTGAAAAAATATTTGTTGGTTCACATTCCAATTCTATTTCAGTACCACTAACTCCCCACATTCTCCGATTAAGATACTCTATTACGCCATTAGTATGCCTGCATACTGTATTCCATGTATTTTGTAATTGCTGTTTTTCTTCTTCCTCTTTTACATCAGAATACATACACACTATTTCTACTTGTACTATTCGAAAACGGATTTTTTCAATTTCAACATTCTCTGCCTTGATATTTGAAAATGTATAAAGAAGTGCATTTGTAAACACTTCTAGTGGTTCACCTGTTAATATTGGCACTGTCTTTTTTGGTGCCTTTTGGCCTTTCGGCAATTTTATATCAAGTACTGCTTCTACAATACTAAAATCTGTAGAAAGCAATTTATCCTTGTATGCTGAAACATTTTCACCTCTCATATATCCCATTATTACATCAGAAAATTCTGCATATGTTTTTATCCCTTGTCCACGCCAACCATCCCAACTCTCACAATACTCTTCAGTTTGTTCATTATAATAGTTTAGCTGTGACTGATATTTATTATATTGTGTCGTTGTAAGTTTTTTAAACATTTGTCTACTTATAAAATTATACTCTGTTCTTAAAATATTCCTCTTATTATTCAGTTCTTTTATAGATGGAAGATCTAGCTTCTTATATGGTAATCCCCATTTTGGTAATGAGCTATAAAATAATTCAATAAAATCATTAATATTTGATACTTTATTTTTCCATCCATCAGCCATATCGCTGAGTTTACACAAGTCTATTGCAACAAACTCAAACAAATCTTTATACAGCTTATCAATGTTTGTTAATTCTGAATCACTAAAGTATTCTGCAACTTCTGTAAATATTTCATGATATCTTCCATTAAGAGTCTTTACTAATGTATCTGGTGTAATTGTATAACAATTTAATAATCCACCCTTATCCTCTTCATTCTCTGTTCCCATCAACACTAAAATATTAAATTTGTGGAGGTTTCTATAATAAGTAATGCTTTCTGCTTCCGCAATCCACCCATGTTGTTCAAGAGATTGAAGAGCAGAAGATTCATCACAATTCTTTAAAAAATATTCCCATTTATTCTTTGCCAACTTAATATCTATAGTTAAATCTCCACCAGCAAATTCTTCATTCAATTTTCTAGATAATGTTTCATATATTTTTACATCTTCGAAACCCTCTACACGAATCATCATTTCTCCATCATTAGAAGGAGCATTATTCACAATTAGTTCAGCAATACTATTTACTATAAATTTCATTCGTCTGCCTCCTCTAAAATACTAATATACGGATTAACTACTATAGAAGTTGCATCTGATAATTCTCTCAAAAAACCTGTTGCTTTCAAAAAATTTTGAAAAGCAATAACATTCTCACCAAAGCTGTTTGCTAATGATGTTTCAATAGTTGATTTATCATCAAGAGACTTTCTGTATTCATCCGGACCAATAACAATTCTATAATGTTCATATAACTTAACCAGAAACATATTTAATGTCATTTTTTCTTGTGGTGCAATCAAAGATAAAACCAGAAATCTAATAATATCCTCTGATAAACTAAACCTCTCAAATGGTCCACTTGCAGGTATAATACATTGCAGTTCCTTACCTTTTGCTCTAAATATATCAAGAGAATCTCTCTTTGCTTCACTTACCTTTTTCATCACATCAGTTTCTTCAATATCAGCCTCTCGTGCCATTTGATTCAATGCAGTCATAAAGTCATCTTCAATGCTTCTATAGGCATCTGCTGCTAGTTTCTTAACAGTATCAGTTGAACTACCACGCATATCAACAATCCATTTTTTTCTTTCTATTCCAAGATAATTAGAAATACAACAAGACATCATTCTCATAATCTGAAGCATTACACCTTTTGCCAAAATATCAATTCGATTGATAGGATGCAATTTACAAGATAAATAGTTTATCAGTTCATCAATACTATTTTCTTCACATTCAACATATCCTTTACCTGGAATGAAAGAAAGATTCAACTGTTTAACTAAATTATTTTTATTTAAACCAAGTTCTTCTTCCCATGAGTCTTGAATAAACGATGCCATCCTGGATATTTTTTTACACTGAATACCAGCCAAGTCATTCAGCAAAAACTCTAACTTTTTTTTCTTCTTATCATTATTCTCCAGCCCTTGAAGAAGATGTAAATAGTACAGTTCTCCACCTCTTGATAAGAAGTTTCGTTTATCCAAGTCAAATTTAGTATCAACACTTTCAGGATTATTATCCCAATCTACCAGCTTCATTCTATTTTTCTCATTTGGCATAACACCACATAAAATCAACTCCGGACACATTGGTAAAAGTGCTTGTGCGCACCATGCTCTTTTCTTAATTACAACCGCATATCCATGTAATAAGTCCTGTATGCTTTCTAAATATTCGCGTCCATTTTCCTCGCTAATCCCTTCCATTTTATCAAGCAAAATGCGCATCATCTCTTGATATGCTTTTTCATCGGCGTTAATAGAGCCATTTTTTCTCGCTTTATCATAAAAAATAAATCTACGCAAAGCTATTCTAGGTTCTACCCAATAACTCATCTTTTTATCTATATCTATCTTATGAAATTTCATTTTACCGGTCTGAAGATCTGCATCTTTTGCTGAAGTAAAAACCAACAAAAATTCAATCAGATACTCATACATTGTCTGATCTGATCTAAATCTGTTTCCAAATATCCGCGTGGAAACAGATTTGGAATTATTTAGACCATATTCCATATACTTAGGAAAAGTACTCATATCACTCAACCTCCTATACTTCTCGTATTTTCTTATTGTCTGTTATTTCAAGGCAAACATCTTTATTTCCGTTATTTTTTAAGATGATAATTTCTATCAAATCATCATCGACATCATCCATTTCTTTTGAAAGTTGCGCCTTCAAACTCTCAACTCCATGCGACAACTGTGGGTCAATATTGGTTGAAATAACACCATTCTTGAGTTCCTCAAAATAATCCAACATAGGAAGTGAAAGTTCACAATCAATTACTTGCTTATTAATCTCTAGCTTCAAAACATTTCTCTTTCTATTTTTATTGAATAAACTGTCCTTTGTCAGCTCCTGCACGACTTTTAATTGTCTTGTAGGAATTGTACCTGTAATAAGCTGAACATTTTGGGCAATTCCACATTCTCTACTTAATGTAATTGGTATTTGTTGTTCAGTATTAGTTGTTCCAATATAAATCATAGCAAGTGCATCACTTATTAAATTAGCATCTGATTTTGATGGAGTTGTCCTACCATTTCTTAACTCAAGATATCTTTTAAACTGCTTTGAAAAGATATCTTCGGAATCATTTGCCATGATCTTTTCATCAGTAATAATATTCAAAAACATATATGTACGACGTAAGAATTCTGTCCATCCTTTTACATATGCATTTTTCTTTTCTGCCTGTTTCAAAATTTCTGACACTTCTTTTCCAAAAACTTCATCAAAATCACGATTAATCAACAAACTTTCGTCTGAACGAAGCCTCCTTAAATTATAATTACATGCCAATGCTTCACGTATAGCCACAATACTCACGGCTTTATGGTTAGCTACTGTACCAATATATCCAAAAAACAAATTACTAGAAAGGTATTTATATTCCTCTTTCTTTACTATTTCTTGACAATTTTCTCCCCCAGTAATCATATAAGCCAATTGCTCTGTCATACTTCTAATTGTCAAGCGTTTTCCGTGTTCTGTTAACCAGACGTAATGCATATTAATAAATTCAAAAACACGTTTTTTATTTTTAATGATTAAATTTCTGTTTTTAATAATGTGACAATATTCTTTCTTTTCACAATTTTTACACTTATTCCAAAGCTTTTCTTGTAGTAATTTATCCAAAAATTCAGTAGCAAAATATGTGTTATCCACTGTCGCAAGATTGATGACACATATTTTATGACCCATTATGTTATTTATATTACCTGTATTTTTATCCATTGCATCAATTAGAGCAATGCGTGCCCTTTCTTTATCTTCATCACTTTCAAAAAGTTCGCCATATGTATTAATCAACGGACCTGTATTGGCTACCATGAATACAAATTTATCTTGGTTAGGTAACTCTACAACCTCTCTTAAGACATCTATTTTTTCTTCATCAGCCAATTCACTAAAGTCCTTTATGCATCTACAAATCTTTCCTGTTGGCAATGTAACATCACTTATTTTTTCAGTTGTGTTGAATATAATTCTTAAATCTTCAAGTACTTGATACATTATACTTGTTTTACCATCACCAGCATGACCAGTAAGAATAATGATATTTGGCTGATTTCCACTCAATTGTTCATAAATAAAGTCGCATAATCCCACTTTAACTACGACATCGTTAAAAAAGGGACTAGCAACATTCTTTTCACCATATGCATTTTGATTCTGCGCATTGTAATTATGCAATGAATTTAAATACAAAATATATTCACTATTCTTCATAGAAATAATCCTCTTTTCCTTGTATTTTATTTAGTCAATTACTTAACAGCTACTTCTAAGTTGATCAATATCTCTCATTTTCCACATCCCTAACTATTCTCCTCTATATACGTTAATACTTCTTTAAGTTTTTCAAAATCTTCATCCTTATTAAAATAGCTTACGCTAAAGCGAACTGTTCCAGCAGGGAAAGTACCTAAAAATTTGTGGGCTAATGGTGAACAGTGTAGCCCTGTTCTAACAGCAATATCGTTTTCACTTAGTATTTGCCCAATACTATCACTACTGTAATTTTCAAACACACAGGAAACTACTCCTACCGTAAGATTTTCTTCAGAACCTTGAATTATCCTAATATTGTTATATTTACTTAATATTTTAACTAATTTTCTATGATTTAACAACTCTTTCCTGTAAATTTCACTAATTTCTACACTTTTTATCCATTTAAGTGATGCATTTAGCCCTGAAATTGCCATAATATTATGACTTGCGATCTCATATCTTTCTGGTATAGTTTCAGGCAGTTCTTGGTTAGCAGAATCTACTCCTGTACCTCCATATAGTAATGGGTTTAGTTTTATATTATTTGAACAAATAAAGCCCGCAATACCAAAAGGTCCATATAAAGTTTTATGACCCGCAAAAACTGCAAAGTCTATTATTTCACTGCTTAAATTAGTATCAATAAGTCCAGCAGTCTGGCACATATCAATAACATTGATGGAATTTAACTCTTTTGACATTTTACAAATATCATTTATAGGTGCTACAACACCACAAACGTTACTTGCATGGCTTATAATAACTAGATTTGGCTTCTTATCCTGAAATTGATACTTGATTTTTTCGAGGTCGTACTTTAGAGTTGTTTTGTTTACTTCTAATGTATGAATGTTAATTTTGTATATTCCCTGTAAATAATGTAGAACTCTTGTGACTGCATTATGCTCAAATGGTGAAATGTAAATATTATAATTATTGTTAATAGGTATTCCTCTTAAGATTAAGTTTAATGCTTCTGTGGCAGTATGTGTAAACACAACTTTTTTATTATTGCAGTGAAATAAATTAAGTATTAGCTCTCTTGTTTCTTCTACAAGTTTATTTGCTGTAGAAGCCAGCTTGTGCTGACCTCTACCAACATTAACCCCATAATTACGGTAAAATTTATCTATAAAAGTATATACTTCTTCTGGTTTAGGAAATGTTGTTGCTGCATTATCAAAGTACACCATACCTTAACCCCCTTAACACATTTTCTCAAGTAATTCCATAAGTACTTGGCGTTTTTCTTCCATTGATATTGATTCACCCATTTCTTCTAATGATGCTGTTATGTCATTAAAAAGTAATGTAGCTCTTTTACTATATTCTACCTTATTAAAAGTTTTAACTTCTTCATTCCCATCTTTATCTACTATAACAAACTTATAAAAATTAGAGCTGTCTACTGTACCTTTTTCATAGTTTCTATTAAATTCCTCAACAGTCTCCTTAAACTTTTTCAAGTTATCCAAGAAAATTACTATTGTATTAAGATTCCAATCATCTATTCGTAGAGAAGTTACAGCTTTACCTAAACGTTCAACAAAAGTCCTCTCATCATTGGTTATTGACTTCATTAACTCCAATATTTTGCTTTCATTATTCGAATACAAATGGTTTATTGCATTACTACTCAGTGACTCATACCAATCTTTAATTGTTGAAGTAAGACTTACATCTTTCAGATTTATGGACCTAAAGATACTCTTTATATCTTTATTTAATACATCAACTAAGTTATCTTTTGCACTATCAAATGCTTGCTTTGTTGCAGTTACATTGTCTAAAATAGTTATATTAAATGCTTCCATACCAAATATAGTAAATATTTTTTCAAATAAAAACTCTCGAGCATTGTTATCCACCTGTTTTAAACTGTTAATGAAATTTTTTCTTTCTTTTGGAATTGCCTTTTTAGAATCTTTATTATTAATCCCACTATAAATATAATTTAGTTCCTTTGAATACTTAGGTAATGACATATACCAACGATTCATTGCAAACACAATATAAGAAAAATTATTATAATTCTTTTCTCTTTCAATAATAAATTCCTCAAAAATTCTTTCTAACTCAAGTATATAAGTTGACTTTTCTTCATTCCAATTTTCAAGGTAAAAAGTATAAATTTCTGGATTTTCATTTATGCTATTCAGTAAATCTGCTGTAATTTTAACTTCTGAATCTCTGTTTTTAATAACAAGATTTGCCTTGAAATGATGCATTGCTACAGCTATGTAAATAGGAATTACACCCTTTTTAAGACCAATACCATGCTCTGGAAGAGTTAAAACGGCATATAAATCTTTAAAATTGCCATTATTTTGTTCAGTAGCATTGGCAAAAAAAGTACATATTGTATCTAACATACTTTGAATATTTCTATCTTCAGGCGTAAGATTAATTCCAGTTCTTCCTTTCTCATTAATAAAAATTCCTGTTTTTACTAATGTGCTGCGCATAATTGATACATCTTGCCCTGTACCCGTTAATCCCAAATTTTCTTTCAATTGATTTTCTAAAAGTCCTGCTATTAACTTTGTACGGCTATTAATAGCAACAGTAGGTAATATATTTTTATTAATAGATTCATTGTTAATTACAGGAGTATGAGGGAATATACTATCGCATATATTAGATAGAAGAGCGGAAATTTGAGCTTTTCGATTTAACTTTTTTTTCTCGCCCATATAAAAATATTGTGAGTTACCAACTTCTGGTCTTGAATATGTTAGTACAAAACTATCTACTACTTCTCCTAAATCCTCAATATACATACCATACTCATCTCTTAGTATCTCATCATCAACAACTAACTCTTTTAATTCTTTAACTGCGGCATATTCATAAGCTATTTTTTCAATATCTCTATATTCATTTGGAACAATAAACATTATCCTATGATGATTGTGATTACCATCTAAAATGGATTTTTTAATGTCACTTATCTCTTCTCTATTTTTAGGTATAATTGCATAAACAATTCCATCACCATCAATATTCTCTATCTTCTTTTTCCAATCATCAACTGCCCAAAATTCTGAGCTTTCAATAAATACAAAGTCAAAATAACGTGTTATTTCTTTTTCATCATTATATCTAGTTGGATACATATAATTATCAAGAACAGCCTTATTTATAATATCTTTAAGATTTAGTGTATTTTTACTTTTTTCAATTTGTTTGTTAACCTCTTCAGAAATATCTATTCCACTACTTTCTTTTAGTTTTAAATAGTTGTTACTACGCTTTAGATACACTATACACTCTTTTTCTATTAATTCTGTTAACGCCTTACTTATTTCTTTTGTACTTATATCACAATCTCGATAAGCATCAACAATAATATCATAAATAGGTGGTAATTTTTCAAATTGCTCAACAATATATATTAATGAAATAGTCTTAATTATTTTAGACTCTAATGAATCCTTATTCACTTTTCTAATAACATTAGAAGTTAGTTTATATAGTTTGTGTATCTCACTTGTATAGGGCTCTTTTCTTAGTAGTGGCTCAAAATAGTCATATATATAATCTGGTGTAAGCACAGGAAAGTCACTATTTTCATTTTTTAAAAATGTAGATAGCGTGAATTTTTGATCCGATGATAAAAAAGTAAAAAGTGTTCTCTCATTTTGTGCTATTCTTTCTGATATTCTTGGTAATATAAAGGTTGATATTGGATGCAATGGATAACATCCTTTTACGGCTATATCAACTGTTTCTGATTCTAGCTTCTCTAACAACCCATTTGCTATAAATCTATCTTTAAGATTATTAAATCTTTCCTTATTTTTCTCACAAAAACCTTCCCAAAATACTTTATCTTTCTTTATAACAGCTGAAATTATTTCATACATCTGTGAAAAATTATTATGTAGATTTATTTGTTTAAATCTTCCTGATACACCTCTCCATCCATCAACTTTTTCTTTCGGAAGATTATTATCAATATAATTTGATATATCTTTATGGCATATTAACATTAAATGCATTTGCTTACTACCACTACGATCGCACTTTTCTGCAAAGTCCTGAAGTAATTTGATATCGCTTATAGTTGCATTAGCAATGCTTGATTCTAAGTACTTACTAAATTCATCGTAAATGATGTATACTCCATCATAACCTTTGCTTTTTAGCTTTCCTGTGACCATTTCATATAGTTCAACAACATCAAATCCTATAAACGGATTAAATTCACTTCCAGAGGTAAGCTTTGGATATAATTTCTCAAATCTCTCATATGCATTAACATCATATTCCTTCAAAGCTAAAATATAATTTTCTATAGGTTCACTCAATTCTTGTACAAACTTATTATAAGTATCAGGATATTTTTCTTTCCATAAATCTATAGTTTTTATTGAAGCTTGAAAATTCGTCTCAGGCATTAAGTCCTCAAGTCCATCTGCCTTAAGAGTTTTTTGTAAGGCACTTAAAAATGATTGAGTAAGACTTGCACTACTTCCACTTACAATTACAGGAAGTAATTTTTTATCACTTTTTAAATAATCCACTGTAAAATCATACAATTTTTGATTGTATATCTTCAATTTATTTAAAAGTTCCTCAAATAATTTTATATTTTTATTAAAGAGCAATGACATTAACACTAATATGATATGTGACTTCCCCCTACCATAGGCTCCTATTAATATTCTAGCTCTATCATTAGAGTTGTCCGCCGTACTAAGCAAAACGTCTTCTAGAATATCAAAGGAAGATGTAGTTGGAATAAAGCTCTTTACTTTCTCGTCATTATATAAGTCATAGGCTATATTGACTGAGGACTGAAATCCCTTTGCCACATCTATTTTTTCTTTAATCATAGTTTTCTCTCCCAGTCTATCTATTTTTTAGTTATTTAACACTCTATAGTACTCATTTATACAATCAATAAAATTCATATCTTTTTCAATTCTCACAACATCAAGTCCTGCAGTACGTATTACTTTTATATAACCCATCAATTCAATTTTATAAAGTAAATTTGTTAAAGTAATAATATCTAAGTTAAATATTTTGCCAACATTGTAAATATCATTCTGTAATGAAGATATCTTTATCTCTTTTGATTCTTTTGCTTGATCAACAATAACAGCCAACAAAATCAAAGGATGTATTGTATCCTTTTTAGGTGTACTCTTTCTATATATTTTCTCTTTTTTATTTACAATATCAATCAGTCCAAGTTCACCAAGAGGACAATCAATATTACTTTCTGGTTGTATCTTTTGAGGATTTGATTTAATTCGTGGAACATAGGTATTAATAACACAATTAAAATCATCTTCTAGAGATCTATCCGATACACTTTCACCATTATTATTTATAAATTTATTTAAATGAGATACAAAATCATCTTTTGTAAACTCTGATAGTCTAAACGCATTAAAGAAATAGTACCAAGCAGTTGCTTCTTCAAGATTGGATGCCAATTGATAATGCAAAAGCCATAACGTCCCCATCTCTTCCATGTATGGATCGTTCTCATATATAAGTCTTCCAAATTCAGTTATATTCTGTGTTTTGCGTCCTACTGATGGTTCTTTCGTTAATTTAACTGCCTGTAACCAATATCGTAAAGCCTTTACCATATTAGCACCTATCCCTAAAATATCCATAGGATTCCCGTTTACGCCCATAAATACTTGTGGATCATCCTGTACATTTTTTAAACCTTTATATAACCAACCTTTTCGTATAAAAAAGGTATCATGTGCTCTAAACTTCATATTATCACTCCCTAATCTTTCGTGTACAAATATTTGTTCATAAGGCAACCACCCTCAAGATACTTTGCTGTAACACACATTTTACATCTTTTACATTTACTTTCATTAATACGGTATGTATCACCAACTATAGAGATAGCTCCAAATTTGCATAATGATTCACATTTTAAGCATCTTCTGCAAGCATTGAATTTTCTTATTTGATATCCTATCATACGTTGTAAATGCTCATGTTTTGCTACATTCATAGTTTTTATTTTCACAGCATAATCATACCCATCTTGTGAAAATGGTTGTATTGATATGATTGGTATATTATTTTTTATATCTACAATAATAACTTCATTAATTAATTTACGACCAAGTTCTGGAGCAACTCTACCAAAGGGAATAAAAAGCTGAATAAAACTCTCATCTATTGGTTTATTCATTTTATAAACTTTAGCATTCTCTTCTGCTGTACAATTACTAAATTTAATTTTTGTATCTTCTGCTGCAATTACTCCATTTCCACCTTGCCTTGCCTTCCATTTTCCTGAATCTACATAAACTTCTGCATCAGGCTTCCCTATCTTTTTTGCAAAATCCACTAGAAAATTTCTCCAATTCAAAGATAGCTCTGGCATATAAATCCTTGAAAGGAACTGAGCTCTTTCAGTATTATTTGGACAACACCAACATCCTACACGGTCATATCCCAATCTATACGCATCATTAAAATCTACTTTTTCACCTAATATATAAATCCAGATATCTATATCTTTCCAATAAAATATTGGCGAAGCTACCTTTTGCTTTTGAATCTTAATAGCATCTGCACTATTTTCTATTCTATTGTACTTGCTTCTACTAACTGATTCACATTTTCGTATTCCATAAAAGGTAAGAATATCTCTATCCTTATAAAGGTTATTCAAAACACGAGTTATTGGTCCAGTTTTAAACATCGAACAACACCATCGGAGCATTCGAGCTGGCGGGCCAATATCTTCACATACATTATAAAAATTTTGCTCCTTATTTTTTGCAATCTTGAATATAGCTTTAGGATTATCATTTCTAAATCGTTTAGCGTACTCTATTGTAAGTGGAAATTCCAACGTAGTATCTCCAAATATATGAACTAAACTAGGATCACTTAGTGCTCTTACTGCTAAATCTGCTGTTACAGTAGAATCCTTTCCTCCTGAAAATGATAAAACTATACTTTCATGTGCATATTCTTTCGCAGTAGTTTGAATAAATTCGAAGGCCTCATCTTTTAAATAGTTCAATCTATTTTTATTTGCATCAATAAACTTTTCTATATGTTTATTAAAATACAAATATCCATTCCTTGATTTATTTTCTTCTAACAACATTCTAATTTTATTAGGATCATTCTTTTTGTAAATGCTGCTAGTAATAACTTTAGACTTTCCATCAATATAATATCGATTGTCTGATGCCCAAACTGACTTTTTATAATAATCTAAAGGTTCAGCTGTTATTATTTCCAGAAGTAGTCGTTCTTCAGGAAAAACTGGTCTTAAATCTGAGCTCATGTATGTAGTGTTTCCACCACAAAGAGTGCAACTATTTTTATCTATACTATTTACACTTTTAATTATAGGAACCTTACATTCATCACACCAAAACACTTCATAGGGGATCTCTTGTTCTGTTATTTTTCCACAAAGCTCACATTTTTCATTTTCTGTTTCTCTATTACAATTTTTGCACCACAAATAAAACACCCCCTCTGTACAAATTTTATTACTCTATCTCTACTCTCCAAAATACTACTCTAACTTTAATCCCAAAAGTTATTTAATGATTTAAATATCTATTCGCTTTTATAATATTCAATTAAATCTCCAACACAACAGCCAAACAGATTACATAATTTATTTAGTGTTTCATAGTCGATACGTTGCATTTTATCGTGATAGAGATTAGATATAGTTCCTCTTGATAGTCCTGTCTTTTCGTAAACATCTTGTATATTATAGCGTTTTTCACCCATAAGTGTCGATAATTTACAGCGTATTGCCATTACAGCTCCTCCTTGATAAATATACTTATCTATGCTTATGTTAACACTATTTCTTACCATAGTAAACAGATATAAGTCTATTTTTATAGTATATTATATCATTTTAGCCATATATCAATTTACGACAATTTCCCCAATTTCCCCTCTACTCCCTCTTAGTATATTTTAGTTATTATTTAGATATAATAATTATTTATCTTTCAATATCCCTTATAACTATTAAAATATATAGTTCATGGAGGATACAATTTGTCGCTCACCCTATGACATTGAAATTTTAAGTTATTTAAGGTACTTACTAATGTTCTTATTCTTTGTCCATGACAAACAAAAACAGGGTGACATTTTAGCATTTTTAAATTCAGAGGATTTATCATCGGCTGCTTTTCATCCTCTGACAATAAGTTTTCATTGGTAATTTTAGTTTCTCTCTCATTTAAGCCAACAGTTTCTTTATAGTCTTCAAAGGTAACTGTTTCAACTTCATTAGTGGTATTATTATCATTTATCACAGTTTCCTCTATAGGTTGCTTTGTTTCTTCAACCTCTGGATTATTAACCACTTCTTCTTTATCAGCAGCTTTTTGTGGCTCCATTTGTAGCATATAAAGGTTTGAGCTTTGCCCACCATTATCCCTATATCTATTTTCTTTTAGGATGTAACCTTCTTCTAAAAGAACTTTCATAGTCCTTTGCACGGTCCTCTCAGATACTCCACAATCATTAGCTATGGTTTTAATTGAAGGAAAGCAAGTTCCCTCACCATTAGCCCTGTTAATAAGATAAAACATTACTTGCTTTGCTCTACTTAGTAAATCTGATTTATATACTTTATCTAATAATTCATGCTTTTTCATTAAAAAACAGCCCTTTCATATTTTTAGATTTCAACAATATAATCTTTTAATATTTCTCTAAATATTTTTTTATTTACTTTTGCATCAAATAAACTTGGCGAATACCCTGTGAAAAATACTCTATTATTTTCACTCTCAATTAATTTTTTCAAACCTATCCTACTACCCTCAGGTACAAATGATAATAATGTACAAATATGTATTCCTTCTTTTATATTTAATGTTTCTTTAAGAGGTACCAGCTCATAAGGTTTAGCTGTACTACAAAGAATTCTTACTTCACAAGTCTTAAATATAGATATTGTTGAAGTATTTAATACTCCTAAATCAAAAACGTTAAAATTATATTCATTAGGAAATTGCTTGTCTGTATAATATTCTATTCCTTTATATTTAAAGCTTTTTTCATCATCTTTTTTAAACTCATAATAATCAGCAATGTCTTTTAGATGATTATTATAATTAGCCTCTGTATAACTAATCCTAGCTCCAATACTATTCAAATAATTGGTTAAATTAAAAGCAGTTGTAGTTGTACCAACTTTTCTTGATACTCCTGCAACTGCAACCTTTATATCTTTTTGCTTAAATATATATTGTGAAATCACCTCTGGAATATTACTATCTCTTATAAAAAACTCTTCATATGTCATTCCTTCATCACTAATACATTTTAGGATTTGATCTTTAATTCCTGATATATTAGTAGCCGTTACAATATTATAAATCTTCTCATCAATTAAAGCCTTTATTAAAGGTTCTTCTTTTACCCTTCCTTCAGCAAATACTATAATTCTTGAGTCATACATAACTTTGAAAGCTCTCAAAGCTTCAATAATTTCTTTACTTGTATCCTTTAGTGACTTTAAATCAATTACTATATAACTGTAATGACTTAAATTTCTCATGTCATGGACAACAAACTTATTCAAATAAAACTCTCCTGATAATTTTTTAATAATAAAACCTTTTTCTTTTATAAGAAAATCAAATATTCCTATGTTTTGATTACTTGATATGTACAAAAGCATTATACTCACTCCTTGCCGCAATCTTAAAGTCTGATGGTATTTCAATAGCCTTCTTTTCAGGTTTAAAAGTAAACAGCGTAATAACTCCTACAACAACAATTATGATATAGATAAAAAGTTCTATTAATGATTTCTTTTTCATGTATTTTCTCCTTGTCTTTACTGATTATTTTTCTATTATCCAAAATGGTCCTCCTGCGTCAGCACCTTTATTCGCTTCATTTAATATAATTGATAAATTCCATTCTTTTTCACTCCTATTTCTACTTACTGGGTCTGCAACAAGTATTCTTTTGTCTGCTGTTACTCCTCTAAGAACTATAAAGTGTCCTGCATTTGTGAAGTTTCCTTTTGCCATAATAGCAATTACAAGTTTACCTTTAGCAAGTGCATCAACTATCCTTTGTGGCTCATTTGCTGTGCAACCCTCTACTTTAAGTCCAAAATATTTAGCTCCATTTGGGATTAGAGTATGGTAAGAACCAACACCTTCAGAATAGTATCCATTTTCATAAGCCCATTTGCTCATCTGAACTGGATCAACTTTTTTATCTGTAAGACTCGAAACAGCAATTGAAAGAGCTGTAGGGCCACAACCACTTCTTCCTATAGTTCCAGTTCTTCCATAAGGCTTGTCTTTCCACCTTGCGTCAGCTTGATTATAATAAACTACTTCTGTAGATCCATCTTTAAACGATATACCTGAAAAGTCTAGTCCACTACTTTCTCTATAGCTTCTATCATTTGGATTTATTAACTGTTCATAGCTATACTGACTTACAATGCTTTCAATCTTAGTTAATTCATTTCCTTTAAAATTGTATCTTATAGATTCAAAAGGATTTGTAAGGATATATACTATAAAAGCCAAAATTAAAAGCACCGAAATAATCGGTGCTAGTGAAATAAATATTATTTTGTTTCTAATTTCATCATCTTTTGCAGCTTGGATTGCTATTTTAGCAATGGTGGCTACTGATTTTGGATCAAGTGCCATGGTATCAGCCTCCTTATCTGGTTATTGGGTAAAAAAATAGCACCTGATCAAACTTCAGGTGCTTTGCTGAATGTTAGATTATATGGATAGTGTGAAATTGAAATTATAATAAATTTGTATACCGTTCTGTTAAAATAAATATATTATAAAATTTGATTAACACTTATCTTAATCTGATTTGATTTACTAATTAAAAGTTTAATTCGAAGCAAATTGTGTTATTATATAAAAATGAGTTTAAGTTGAGAATCCAAGAATTCTTATATCTCTTTCTTTAACAAGATCATTTTCATTACAAACCTCTAGACTTATAACGTTCTCACAATAGTTTACTATTGTATCAACAAGAAATCCTAATAATTTGTTTATTTCAAAATTGTTATCCACAATATCATATAAACTTTTACCATTATGTACTATTTCTGTCCTTATCTCTTCCGATATAACTTTTAATTTTTCGCATTTTTTGTGATAATCAGATTTACTTGTAGCAATAAATGCAACTATATTAGTTTTGACTTTCTTAAATTGCATATAATTATCACTTGCTAGCATTTCTAATGTACTCATAAGATAAACAAAACTTGTATTTAGATTATTAAAATAATATGCTTCATTTATTCTTGTAATTGCATTTCGACATTTTGAAAAAACTGGATCATTTCTTTCCTTTCTAAATAGCTTCTTATATACTTCATCGCATTCGATATCGTAACCATCAATTTCTAATCCAATACCTGGCAAACTATAGATACCATATACTTTGCCCAACACCTCTCTAGAATAATTATTTTCCATATTAACTACAATTCCACGCTGATATTTCCCAATAATTCCAGCAATGCCTGGTAACATATCTTTATTTAAAAAATTGCACTTACTCAATCTAATTTGATCAAGTGCCCTATCAACTTTATAACATACCTTTTCTAGGATATAAAAATCATTTATCGGTACATTATTCCTAAATTCTTCTTCTGTGAATGGATACTCCAATATGGCAATTGAGTATTTTTGATAATTTTCTTTATATTCATAATCACAATTGTTTAAAATATTATAAGCTTGCTCAACTATCTCCTCTCCTATATCAGCCACATTAAATGGCAACTCTTCTTCATCATATAAAAATGGAGGTAAAAACCAAATATCTTCTAAATTTACAAACCCTTCAACAAATAGATTCTCTATTGGAATAATAAATTTCATAAAACCCTCCCTCAATAATCTTATCATTTATAACTCCTACCTCTCTAACTGAAATCTATAAGCATTTCTTCATAGGAGACACTTGCTCCCAATAAAGAAATGTACGCTACAAACGGTAAAATTTATTATGCGATGGTATTAATGAAAAAAAGCACAATTATATGATCTAATAACTAACAATATTCTGCACTTTTACGATTTCCTCTCTAATTTTATTAGATAGCAAATTGGAAAAATGAAAAATATCGTATTTATCTTTATTCAAATTCAACAATTTAGTTGCTAGATCAGCAATTTGTATTTCATCCTTTGAAGAATAATAAGAAAACTTCCACCTAGCCTTAGGCCACCTTTGCCGAATTTGTTTGAGATAAGGAATATCTACCTCTCCAAAAGACAAGCCATAGACACTAATAGAATCTACATTGTTACCTATTCTACTATAAAACATATCACACCCTGCCATATTCCGGTTGACATCTTTTCTTAGCCTTTCAATATATCTTAATAAGCAATTGTATTCATTAATCTTATTACTACTTCTTTGTGTGAAATCGTATTCTTCATCAAACTTCTTAATTAACTCCTTGATTTCATTAATTCTATCATAATTACCGTGACCAATGATTAATTCATCATCATCTTTACCTAAACATTCACCATGTACATAATAAATATTGTCATTAGAAATTTTATATAATTGTTGTAATGTATGAGTATAATTAAATTCTAAAAAATAGTCCTCATCATTAAACACTATTCTATTATCTATTTCTTTCATCGAATTTGTAATAATATCATAATTTTCATTCTTATCCAATGTATCTCTAACCCAATGCACAAAGTATTGTTTTAATCTTTCAGCAATTTTATCTTCATCCATTTCAATATCTACTGGATCATTGTATTCTAAACCCAAATCATCTTCATGTGTATCAACAACAAAAAATTCATTTACTTCCCCTAAACTCCTCTCAAAATCTCTCCAAAATATATCTTCAATTACATACTCATAGTCATGCTCAATTGGAGAACCAATTGGTTTCATATACTTAAAGTTATACATCTTACCAACTTCTTCATAAAATTCCGGGTCATTCTTTATAAGATAGCATCCAAAGTAATAATAACTACTTGGTAAACCATGATATAAATCAAAACCATTGCCAATAATATTCAATTTCAATTAAATCACCTCTATTCATAAGTTAGCCAATAAAACTAATTAATGATATGCCCTAACCTCTCTAATTTCCGATGCTGAGAAACTTAGAAATCTCTTTTTCTTAGCTTCGTAGGTGTTCTTGGCTGTCTTTTCAAATCAAGCTGAACAGAAATTTTTTGTTAGCCGATGTTACCTTCTAAAATCATCATTTAAAAAGTTTCTCTAATTCTGTTATTCTATCTGATTTTATAACTAATCCGAGATTGTTTGGAATAGTAGAAACAGCAATAGGTCTTTGTGAAGTTGGAACATCTATTATCCTAATCTCACCTGTAGTTGTATGTTGAGGTCCAGCGTACAATACCCCCATTAATATTACTCTGTTTGCACCCAGATATGTATTTCCTTTTTTATCCCTATAACCACCTTCATTGAAAATAAAGACTGGTGAACCACTTGATCCTGGAAAACATGCTGCGTCAATCATAAATTCCTTTTTTCCATTGTAATCTAAGTTAGGATTAGTAGCAGTAACACCTTTTCGAAATATCGGTTTATTATTGGCGCTATCCCAAATACCATTTGGATATCCTATCATAAGTATTTCTTCGAGTGCAGATATTTGGTCAAGTTGCTCTTGTGTTGGAAGTAATGACATATCAAGTGGAATGAAAAAAAGTTTCTCATTTCTTTTTTCAGCTTCAATTAGAAATGGCGCAATTGGCATCGCACATAAATCAACCTGTGGATCTGGATGCTTTCTCCACCATGACTCGAAGTCATCAAAATATGCATTAAAATGTTCCCTATCATTAGGTTCATTGTTACTTTTAGCTTTAGTAAATAATAGCCTTCCTTTAATTGCTCCATTAATTACATGTTTATTCGTAATTACAACTGGTATGTTGGTACCAGTTTCTTTATTTTCTAATAGTCTAAAAAAGAATCCTGTCCCAGTTCCAGAATTTCCATCAGCATATTGACATTCAATTCTAACCGTTGAATATGTTAATTGTTCAGAAATTGATAAATTCATATTATTATCCTCCATTCTCTTTTAAAATTATATTTCTTAAAATATATCTATTTAGGCATTTTTCAAGATTTAGTCCAACTATTAATCTTACAATATTGGTCATAAAATATTTAAATGATATTAATTTCAACTTCCCATTATATACATAATCCTCCATTAATTATACCACCATTTCCCACAATTCAGCATGTACAGTTATAAATTTTTCCAAATTCTTTTACCTTCCTCCTGCTTTCCCCATGTACTGAAACTTATATTCAGGTATTTCAAAAACTACATGAAGTCTCTTTGATCCTATCATTACTAAAGCATTTCCTCTCTTTTTACTTGCAAGTAGCTCTTCTTCTGCATCTGTTAGGTTATAAAGTTCCTTTGTTTCATGAAGATTCCTGCCATCGGTACCCATTATTATTTTAAAGCACGGTATATCCAAAAGGGCTTGTCCATACATCTTTATTTGCGGATCAAGAAAATCAACAACTGAATGACTTATTATAGCCACTCCTGCCTCATACTTTCTTGCTCTTTTTTCTACATTTCTTAAGAATACTAAACTTTGCGGCACACTAGGATCAATCATTAAATAAGCTTCATCACATATAAGTAAAACTCTCTCATTTCTATCCTTGCTCATTTGCTGCCAGCACCATGTAAGAATATTAAAGTATTGAGTTCTTTTAATATTATCACTAGTATTTTGTAAGTCATGTGTATCTAAACATATACATCTAGTATTGGTGTTAATAGAGCTTTTACCATTCCATAAAAAGGAATCACTTCCACTAGCAATATCTTTAAGTAATAAAACAAGATCAGCGAATATATTCTGTTCACTTTCTTTACGTATTTTTTCTTTTGCCTTTGCTTTTTTATTTACTAACTTATATAAATCAGAAAATATAGGGAAATCTTCATTATTCAATTTTGTAATATCAGTATCCCAAGTTATATTAAAGTTATTATACAAATCAATAATGCAGTCTTTTAATATAGCTCTTTCTCTATCTGTAAGTGATGGAAGATACAAGTTGAAAAATATTTCTAAATTCTTAATATAAATTGCCATATCTCCCATACCAAAGCCTTCATCTTTATAAACTTCGTCATCATCATCTATAGGAGTGGGCCTTATTTGTAGTGGATTTATTCTTCCGTTACTTCCACCACCTGCATTTATCCAATCTCCACCAAGAGCTTCACATAATTCCTTATACTATATGGATAGGTAACTCTTTGAAATTATCTCTAAGTTTTCCCCCCATTCACACCGGACATGAAACTTTCACTTCATCCGGCGTTCCATCATATTCAGTTGATTTTATAAGTTGAGTTTGTTATAAGCTATATTCCCGACTTGCTCCCTTAGTTTATTTAACTTAGATATTTGATTGCTGTCTAGTTCTAGTAATATTGTTTGATTTATAGCTTTACTAATGTTTGTGCTATGGATTAATCTATGTATCTTACTATCCACAATCACGAGATTACAGTACTTATCATTTCCTCCAAGTTTAACAGGAATAATATGATGACAATGTACTCTATCAAGTTCTATTATTTTTCCAGTTATATAACATTTACCATATTGTGCTACATATTTAGATATTCTATTATCCTGGTATTCAATACTTCTATTATATAGTTTAGTATTCATTACTTGATAAAGAACATCTCTAGGTATGCATTTAAGGCTTTCATGAATAATACTCCTGCCCTTATCTGTAAAGTTACATATACTTTGTGAAAAATTCATAGGACTTTGGTGCTTGACCGCACACAACGGAATTAGTGGAATTTCAAATATTTTAACTAGCTTTCTCTCATTAGTAATACCTGTCATAAACCTTTTAACACCTTCGGCAATATCACTAAGTTTAACTATGGTGGCATTATTCTTAAATCGGTTATTAATAGACTTAGAAATAATATAATTCACATCATCTAAGTTGTTATATACATTGGTAGCTATTTTATAGTAATTATGAATACCTATAACCATTAGATTATATTTCAGAACAGTATCTTTATTTTGGCTTTTCTGTATACCTTTAATCTTATTACGCAAGTTACTTTTTATTTTTTGAATAGCCTTATTGCTTATATGAGTTTGTGCAACATATCCAAACTTTGATTTACCTTGTTTCACTATCCTAACTCTAAATCCTAGGAAATCTGTTGAGTTTTTCTTAAGATTTACAATTCCTGATTTATCAGTATTTATTTCAAGGTTTAGCCTGTTACTAATAAAATCATTGACAGCATGATAAAATCTTTGTGCTTCTTCATATGTTCTACACATTATTTTAAAGTCGTCGGCGTACCTAACTATGAACCCACCCTTTAAATCGGTGTGTTTTCTAGCATATTGTCTGAAAGCTCCAAGGTTTTTATAATTATTGGGTTTATAGGTTTCCCATTGATTACTAACCCACCAATCTAGTTCGTTTAGCACTATATTGGATAATAGTGGGCTTATTATTCCCCCCTGTGGAGTTCCTTTGTTTGGAATTCCTTCTCCTTCAATTTCAGCTTTCAGTAACTTGGTAATAATACTTAAAAGTCTTTTATCTCTGATACCTAAAGTCCACATTTGTTTTAACAATTTGGAATGATTAACATTGTCAAAGAATCCTTTAATATCTATATCAACACAATAATGTTGCTTACCCATGTTAATTAAGCTAACCATTCTACTTACTGCATGATGTGTACTTCTATTAGGTCTAAATCCATAACTATGATTGTGAAATTTGGCTTCACAAATAGGCTCCAATACTTGCAATATACATTGTTGCACTACTCTATCCCAAATTGTCGGAATCCCTAAAGGCCTCATTTTATCACTACCAGGCTTAGGTATTAAAACTCTCCTTACCGACTTTGGCTTGTAGTTATATATTCTTTTTCTAACTTCGTTAATCACATCAATTGTAGGTAACTCGCTTATATTCTTAATTGTTAAACCATCTGTGCCAGGAGTTTTACTTCCTTTATTGGTCTTGAGATTTCTGTAAGCCAATCTTATATTCTGTTCTGAACCTATTATTTCAATTAACTTATAAAAATTATCACCATTCTTGCTTGATGAGTATAACCTATCAAATTCTTTTTGTAAGTCGTAATACTCATTAAATCTTAGTTTGTTTACTTTCATATTGTGGTCTGCACCCCTCTCGTTTTAAGAGAGTGAATTACATCTTTTAGTCTTACTCGAACCCACAATTCAAACTTATGGTAATAAAATCAACCTTCCTTATGACTAGTGGCTATCCCTTCACCACTTGTTATCATGGTTTCATTAGTACTGTGCCACCACTTTCGCTGATATAAACCTAAGTTATACAACTACTAATATCATAGTTACTTTCCTTAGAACCGCTTCACAGGCTGTAAGTCCTCCACGTTATCAGCTTACCACGTTCCGAAATTGCTATCTTTCACATATACCCTTAGACTTTTCCTATGAGCCTGTTACCTTGATAATGCCTATAACATTATATGGGTTTTCATAAACGAGAGTTTTACTCACCCACAGTAACAACACTTATATGTGTCCGTATACCTTTCGATATACTCCCCGTATAGACCCGTACATTCGGAAATTTGTCAGTATAAACTCTATTCGTGAGTTTATTAATACATTCTAATCATAGGTATTTTATAGACCTCCGGCCTATGGGTTGCACCATTCACCTCTGAACAGCTTTCGGTTACTAATTATTTAGCACTACGACAACTCTCAGCCGCCTTCACCGAACTTAGTACAGTTAGAATTCTTACACATTTCACTGCACTTCGGAGACTTAAGGGTAGCCCTTCAAGACGTTACTCTATCATTTGACTACTTGCAATTTCAGTTCTAAGACTAAAAAAAATTATACTTTATATCTTAGGCTATCCTTTTCAGATAGCAACGTGTCGTACCTCTCTCTGGATCTACAAAAATTATTTTAGTACCTTTCATATATTCAGCAAGAGCTATATGTTTTACTGCTGTACTTTTACCAACACCCGCAACACCCATAATAACCATGTTGGTATTAGTTCTATCATTGCCTCTTTTCCAAGTATCAAGAACAATTAAACCTCCACTAGTATCACGTCCAAAGTAGTATCCTGTCCCATCATTATATCCACTTGATGAAAAAGGAAATCCACCAACAAAGGTGGATAGTGGTATAATTCTTGATAGTATTTGTTCTATGTTCTCATCATTTGTATAAAATGGTGAGAGTGTTTTAAAAGCCTGCTCTTGTAAATTTGCAAGGGTTCTAGGTTTACATTTACTCATTGCACAAGTACTTTCTGTCTTTCTGCAAACTTTATTAAAAGTCTCTTCATCCTTAGCTATTGGCATAATAGTTATTCCAAGTAATCCTACAGTTTCACCATTTTGATCTATCTGAACCATTATTTTTTCACCATCTAAGGCAGCCCTTTCTGCTCTTTTTTGTGCTAAAGGATCTTTTGCACTTTCAGCAGCTCCACGATTTTGAATAACACTTCGTGATAAATTCTCAACAAAAGCACCATTATCAATTGGTGTAAATGATATACTGACAATGGTACTCGGTATATTTGTTATTTTAGAAAGCCAACCATAATCAACTTTCTGAGGATATTTTACTATTCCATAAACTTTCCCCGTATTTTCTCCAATAACAAGACTGTTTCTTTTAATCTCTAAACCCATTGGGGTAATAATATTTAATAATGCATTATTAATTGGCATTGCTTCATTTTGTTGTTTTCTTTTCATGTGTTTTCTCCTCATCTAATTTTATAAAATAGGTATTGTTGCTTCAAATTCTGTATCTTCAATATTTGAATAAGCAGGATTATTTATTAGGTTACACAGCCTTACTATTTCTTGCTCTTTCAATATTTCACAGCGTATACTCCCACTTTCAAACTTTGATATAAATTCATAGCACCTTTTAGATAAATCTCTTTCTACTCCTTCTTCATGTTTCTCCCACAGCATGATATAAAACTGTCTTTCAACTACGTCTCCTGATAAAGCATAATTGCTCATTACCATCATTTCATTTCTTAATAAATCCTTTTGCTTTTGGTCTGATGTACTGGCAATTATTTGAGTATATTCATTGATAAGTGGAGAAATATCCACTGGTCTTGAAACTGCAAGAAATTTAAAAGGCTTCTGCTCACTGGAAAGCTCTGCTGTAAGTGTTTTGTTTAGTTGTTTCTTTTCTCTTTCTGAAAACAAATCAATACTTATGGGATTAACTTTGATATACATAATAATTTGGCCGTCCCTTGTATAAAGGAAACGATCTTTAATATCTTTTACATTTACAAAGTCATTAGCTGTCTGCTCATCTTTGTTTAAAGTTTCTCTAGATTTTTTCTTATCTTTTTTTAAAAAAACTACAGCTCCTCCAATTAAGCAAACTATAATCATAATAATTGGTATAATAGGTTTCATGTTCTACCTCCTAAAGTTCAAATTCTTCTTCATCCCAAGGCATGATTTCTATTGTTTCTACTTCCTTTACATCGTAAAACCCATATTGTTCTGGTTCTCTAAATCTTTTTGAGTACTTTTTTATCTGTTCATCATTTAAGGAAGTAAATTGACCTTCCTCATTAAATCCACAAAGAAAAAACGTGCCAGCAATTATATCTCTGCCAACACGCCTATTACCTTCTAATCCTATTAATTTTCCCTCTTCATTACAAACGAGACTTGTATTTTCATCTAAATCTACAGCTTGAATTAATCCTCCAACTATCTTTTGCATTGATTCTAATTCCTTGTTTATCACTGCTTCAAAAGGCATTTTTTGTGGTTCAACTATTAATATTCTCATGTTAATTCATCTCCTTAATTTTTTGGTGCTATATGCCAATCATCATATAGACTACCTTGTATATTTACATAGTCATTTAAATTTATTGATAGCATTCCATCAGGTGTCCATGTGTCAATAACTTGTGAATACACATTGTATCTTCCATCAGGGTACCATATAGGTGTAAAATGTGCTCTTTGATTATAAGTTGAGTATTTATTATTTTTAAGCTTAAAGCTTGAAGCATATCCTGATGATATTTTCTTTAATACTCTATTGTAGTTTTGATAATTAAATTCTGGGTAATATGATATTACATTTTGAGCACCTGTTATTGATGAACTTGGTGCATTAGTACTTAAATTTGTTGATACATCTACATTTACACCATATCCAGATTTTATTGTTTTAGATAAAGCTGTAGGAACTTTACTATCAGGATGAACATTAATATTAGCTGAAAGCTTTGCATTATAATTTATCCACTTATACTTCCAATCTCCTCTATCTACCCACTGCCCATTATCAACCCAATATCCTCCTCCACTTCCATTACTAGTCCAACTCCAATCTGCCTTCCATTCCCACTTAGCTTCCCAATAACAATCCCATTCTCCCCACATTACAGAAGTCTTTTGAGATTTACTTGGAATGCTTGGAATTTTAAAATCATTATTTTTATCATTAGCTGTTGGATTAGGTGGTGTATTTTCTTTTAAATCAACAATTTTTGCTGTAATGGCTGTTCTGTTTGCTGATGCTCCAGTTACACTTACATCAATGTTAAGTGCTTGCGGTGTTGATGGAGTATGCCATTTAAACCAAACTTTCTGTGATTCATCTTCTGGAATATAAATGTTTTTAACAGTGTAATTTTGCCCATTCACTCTAAAAGTTACAGATACAGGGGTATCTGGTGTACGTCTTTTTTGTGTACTTACTGTTATTGAAGTTATAACATCAGTATCACATCTATACTCATAGTAGCTAGTATCTATAACAACTCCTTTATCTGCTTCACTAAAACGAACAATTCCAACTCCTAAATAAGCTTTTATCTGTGCATTTGATACCTTTTGATTATTAGATCCTGTCCATGCTGGTAAACCTAAATCAGAAGTTTGCAAAAATAAAGCAAGGGGTAAATTTTTATGTGATAAACTTACCATCTTGCTTCGTAGGCCCCCTCCTAATTTTTCGTCATATAAAGCTGCTTCATGGGCAGTCATAGCTATATAAATACCTTGAAAAGTCATATATGCTATAGGCTCTATAAGTAATTTATAATCACCACTTATAAGACTTTCATATTTCATTCCTGTAATATCTGCAATTAACCTTATTGCATATTCTGAACAAAAGTATTTTTTAGTGTCTTCAATGTTTATAGTATAACTACTTGAACCTATTATCCTTGGCATTGGTTTTGATGGCTTATAGTACACATAACCATTCATTCTTGGAACTAATCCAGTGCCATTTATATATTGAAGTTTACTCTTCTTGCCAAAATGACCAATGGTAGATGGTTGATTTTTATTTGAGAAATCAATAGGCGTAGTAACAGGTACTTTATCACTGCTTCTTATAACGGTTACTCTTATACCATCATTACCTGTATTCCAAAAGTTTTGACTAGTCCCGTTTCCCATTCCACCTCCTCCACCATCAAAATTTCCATTTCCTGTAGCAAAAGCATTTTTCGGAATAACAACACCTATTAGCACTAAACAGAGTAAAAACACTGTCATCTTTTTCATAAAATACCTCCAAAACGATTTTAAGAGTATGGCTTTTGCCATACTCTTAAAATCTATTTTTCTTACTCCTAATCCATTGTCCCAATTTGTTTATTTATATCTCCATTTGAACTTACATTTTGACCCTTATTTGCACCACTATCTTCAACTTCCCCGAATCCGTGGAAATTCATCTGTCCTTTACTATTTACATTTCCCATTTTTGGTGTTTCAATTTGAGGTTTTACTTCCTTTTCAGGATATGTTGGAACTTTATTTTTATTTGTTGCATCATCACTAGTCTTTGGTTTTTCTTTTGGTGGTTCAGGTTTAACAAACTTATCCTCTTTCTTTAGAGTTACAGTGTTTGAATTTAATTTTTCATCTTCATTAGCTTTTTCCGTTTTTGAATCCTCTTTATTTATAGATACAGCCTCATTATACTTTACCAAAGTTTCTGCATCTTTTACATTATGCTCTTTAGTAATAGAAGCTACTAATATAGTTCCGAAAGCTATAACTAAAACCACAAGAACTGATGCTAAAATATTTTTCTTTGACTTAAAACTAAGCTTTTTCATGAAAATTACCTCCCTTATTTTTAGAATTCAACGTGTTTTTCTACTCTTGTTAAAAAATAAACATATTTTCTTTGAAATGTCTAGATATTTTTTATGTTATTGGTATTAAAACTTTTGTGTGTAGCCTGCCTTAACCTTTAAATCTATTTCAAGTGGTGGTAGCTTGTCCCATCCAAATGATAAAGGTACTTCCAGATGAATATATGCTTCTGATTGGAATTTTTGTAGATTATCAGTATTTGATGGTGCTAAGGGATCGTTCACGATATTTACTTTAAGTTTCGAAAGCTTATACTCTACTTCCTTTCCTATAAGCTTAATATGATATGCTCCATCTTTTTCTAATCCAAGAAGATTATCAAGATAATTATATACATCTCCTGTATCAATCCTGCTTTCCCACCTATTTAAAGGAGATAATGTATATCCTCCACTGTACCCCTCTCTAAGTCCGTTATATACATCATCATAATTTTCAGTTGCAACAGCTATGATAGAAGTTTGAAGTGCATCTCTAACTCCCTTTGCAATTATTTGAAGTCTCATGTATTCAGAGACTGCACTAAATATAATTATCAGTGACATAACTATAGCACAGGCAAGTGGCATTGCATTTCCTCTTTTTTCTTTCAATAACCCTTTTAAAGCTTTTATTTCCAATATACTTCGCTCCTTCCTGTTGCCCTTGCATTAAGTTCAATAGGAAAAGAACCAAAGGTGAAAAATCCTATATCTACTGTACTTGATACTGTTACTGTTATTTCATCACTAATCTGCACCTTATTTGTTCCACTTATATAATTGGCTTTCCATAAAATACTAGGATTTATTCCTGTTTGCTTTTTTAATTCTTCTGCCTTTAAATTTATTTCTGTATCTACTTTTCCTGAAATTTCGGCAGCTCTAATAATTTCATTAGCATAGTTATTAAGCTGATTTTTAGCAATAAATACGGGAAACACCTTTACTGCAAAAGCAATCACAAGCATTGTAGCTATAACAATAACAACAGTATCAATATACCCTTCTCCACGTTTGCATTTAAGAAGTTTTTTCACATTTCCACCTCCTAGAACATATTTCCAAGTGACTTAACAATTTCTACTGCCATTACTCCAAGATACATTAAGACGAAACATATCAGCATTGCAAAGGAATATTTGCGGATTTTAGAAGGCTGTCTTGATGCTATTCCTTTAAGTCTTTGAAGCTCTAACTGTTTTAAATCATGGGATAACATCTGAAAATACACTCTTCCATCATCTCCTCGAAGCACACTAATTAATCCTCTTACAACTTCTGATAGAGTTGAGCTTCCAAGCCTTGTTTCAAATCTTGTAAGCGCTGCTTCATAGCTTCCTGATTTCATATCTGCTACAGTTATTTCTAGTTCTCTTTTCATACTCTTCCCTGCATTTTGCTTATAAGTTTCTAATATTGAAAGAACATCTCTACTTGCCTTTAACTCTTGGGTAAGTGTAGCTAAAAACCTTGGAAGCTCATATTCAATTTCCTCCCGTTGATTTTTTACTGCTTCATCAGCACTTTTTAATTCTTTAAAATAAACCGCAATAGATAAAAACAAAATTACTGGACTTATCATAGGAAAAATAATTAAAGCAGGGATAATACTTAAAAGTACCATTCCTGCTTTAATATAAGCTCTTGCTATATAAGTTTCTGGTGATAAATTAATTTCTGCTGACTTTAAACTAGCTATCATCTTTCTCTTTTTATAATCATTGATGTTGATATACTTAGAAACCTTGGTTGAAAGTTCTAAAATGAATACATCAAGATTTTTCACTTTTTTCTTTTGTCTTTTATTTATACTTAAAACTGCTTTGGAAGCCTTATAACTTGGTAATTTAAAATAATCTGCTAATATCATATAAGTTCCGAATGAGAGTAAGCATATAAAAGTAAGTAATATTAGTAGCATAAAGTTCTCCTTTCTTTTTGTAAAAATAAAAAGCACTTTAGAATATGAATTTATATTCTAAAATGCTTTTTAACTATTTTAAGTATGATTTTATTCTTTAAATAGTTTTTATTGTATGACTATTAAAACTATGATTTTTAGTGTTAGGACTTCTAATATACTCTTCTGAAATATATATATATGAATAATGTGAAGCCCAATACTCGTAGTATTTTTACTTATAATGAGCTTCCCCATTCATCACTTTGATCCAACTTAGCCAAAGCATAAAAATTCTAGCTAAATCTATTGAGCCTTTTAGTCTAAGAGCTATAATTTTGATACAATTTAGCGAGTTTTTAATATTATTATTTATTTTAATATCCCTAAATTGTATTGATTATCTCTAAAAACTACACACCTATATTGATATATTTCCCTGTACTGGATAGCTCAAAAGGCTTGAATTGATGCCCAAGCTATGTTTAGTGTATAAAATCTGCCTTTTTTACTTATACCCGTTCGTGGGAATATGTCGATAGCTCTTTTGTAGGTTTTGACGTTTGCGGGAATAAGTTAACTTTTTATTACTTATTTATCAAAGAAGACTATTTTACAATTCCTTGCCCATCTCATAAATAAGCCACTCAGCGTTTTCACGCCAACCTGCTTTCATACCATCTTTGTTTTTCCATATAGCTTCTGGCCCAGTGGTTCTATCTAAATCTATGCCAAATTTCCCATTTTCAGATTGCAAAACCTGTGCAGTACGATTTTTTCCACATTGGTAACACTCATTGATATTATCTGATTCTAAAATAACTGCACAAAAGTTCTCCATAGAACGAACCTTTAATACCACTGATAGCCTATTCCCAAAAAATTTATCTTCAATATGCTTGTGTTTGTTCACAATAATATACCTCTTATTGCTGATTTTCTTTAGTTCCTTAGCATATAATAAGTGAAGAACTTTTTCCGGTTTTAGAATATCATTTCCTTCAACTAAGCAAAATACAACATTTTTACCCTTAACTTTATAAACATATATTCCATCATCCACTCTTTTTGATTGGATCAAGATCTCATCAATACCACCAACTGGTATCTCTAGCTGATAATTCTTATTAGGAGTTTTTGATTGGTTATGGCTATTATCTTGAGCTGCATAGCCATCATCCAATGATGTATCATAAACATATATGCCTCCTGGTGAATTTAACTCAGTGGTTTCCTTTATAATATTGAACGGTTTTAGTTCTTTGCCATTTGGATTAAACCCATATACATAAGAATGTGGATTTTCGGCTGTTCCATCACCACCCATTGTAACAAAGTTATAGCAACCATTTTCTATTGCTCTGACTTTATTATATTTATACCACTTGTCATAAACAACATTACCACTGGTGCTGTTAATAATAACATCAACATTTTTCAATCCATACATCCTACTAAACAATGAATGATTACAGTCATAACAGATAGTCATTCCTATACTATATCCTTTATATAAGATAGGTTCAAACATTGACTTGGAAAGTTCACAATAATCTTCTAATTCAAATGCAGAATACGTAGTCATAGTATGCTTAATATACAAAGCCGTAGCCGTTTCAGTTTCATTTGCAAAACCATTAGCAAAAACACTAAAAATGGTGCCATACTTATCTTCACTGCTTACAATGACAGCTTTTCCGATTTCTTCACTAAAATCAAGACAAGCTTTAAAAATATTATTTACATCTTCTTCAATACATATATCTGCATTTATTAATAAAGAGTAGAAAGAGCAATAACAAAACTCTGGTAAAACAAAAATATCGAAATCAGATTCCTTCACAATTTCAATAGTATTTGCAAAATCTACTTCGTTTTTGAGTTCATCAGTCTGCAGATATAACCCTACTTTCAAACCTTCATTCTTCTGCATCTTAGTATTTTCAACAACTTCTGATTTTATATTCAATAGCTTTTTCAAACTCTCTTCTGCTCCTGCGGTTTCAAAATCTATCTGTCCATGCATTATTCTAACTAATTTATAACCATGCTTGCTGGCTTCAATATCTCTTACACTATCATAATAAGCTCTTATTTCATCTCGATTGACCGGCTGTCCATCTTTTGCATTTATATCATTACATGCCTGTATCCATAGTTGTTTATCAAAGTATACTGATATATCCGGATAAGCCAACAATGATACTTTTCTTGCCTCTGAAAAATGCTGCCTTTCATCATACTCAACAATCAATTTTTCACCTTCACAAACGAAGTCACATCTTAATTTAACATTCCTCTTTGCAAATGCTTTATCACCTCTATAGTTGGATAGCAATTTGTACAGTTTTTTATATTCTCCTTCGATTAAATCTGGTGTCTTCAACCAAGGAAATGTTTTTTCACATACGATGTCTCCATTGAATACTTTATTAAGTAGTAGCTGTAATGCATTTTTTTGCTCTATGACAGCTTTTGATGGAATTTTAATTCTATCGGCTAATAACTGTTTTTCAGCCCTAGGTAGCTTTGATTGTACTGTTTCAACCTTCTTTTCAGCTTTCTGGTCCAATTGTTTTTGCTTTATAACTGTTTTTGGGTCTACATACTCTGATATACCTGTATAAAACATTGCAAATCCTAGTCTTTCAAAAAATCGCATCGTCTCCTTGCCGCCGCCGAAATCATTCTTGCTGATTTCTTTTCCATATGCCACTTTATATGCCATTCCACGAATATGCTTAGCAGGTAGCTTCTTGCCATTATATATAAGAAATGTGGACTTGGGGCTTGGATACTCTGGATTCTCAGCATGGAAATTTTCAATTGCTTTTATGACATCTTCCCTTGTAATATCCATCCAATTGATTTTCGCCATTTTTACCTCTCCATTTCATTCTTCTAATTTGCTATTCATAACTCCCATCATCATTCAATACCTCACCACTAAATACAAATAAGTTATCAATTGGGATATGTTTCCTTATATAATCCGTTAAATCTGTATTTCCAACAGATACTTCACCACAAAGTGAGCCTTTAAAGATATATTTTTTATTATCTGTATCCTTAACTTGCATTTCCCAGCTACCTATATCTGTTGCATAGCAAAGTAGCTGTCCGCTTTCACAGTATCGAGAAAATAGATTTAATATTTCATTAGCAATTATCTTTCCAATACTAAATTGTTGTTTTCTACAGATTTCATATTTCCCAAAACCACCAGCATAGTTATAACCTGTAAACCATGCTCGCTCTGTGGATGATATAGTTAAATGTTGCTCTACTTCATCGATGGGGGAAGGTTCTGGACCATAGCAAATGTTATTAGACATGATTTTTATTTTCTGTATATCCATACAATCCCTCCTCGCTTAATTACAAATTGGAATTTGTTCAATCTTTAATTTTCTGTCATTCTCATTTTTAGAACTCAATAAATTCAAGTTCTTTTTCAGCTTCGGATTTCGAACGGTAAAAAACGATATCTCTATATGGTTCAAGATGCCGCTTCCATGAATTCACTATTTTTAGAAATTCCCTCCCCGTTTTAGCAATCAGAAAGCATTGCTGGTGGTTATTAATACAACATATAGGTGCATCACTTTCCAAATCGGATCGTTGACTAACTGTTCCAATAAAACCTCCTTCGCTATCCCTTGCTAGAATATCCACCTAAGGCACAGTATAAAATGACAAAGCAGGAATATCATCATCAAAAATGAAATGAATGTCGAAATCATTTGCATATCTTTGATATTCTTCATTTTTATCTTTTATGCTCATAGAGTAGATTGTAGTACCAGCGGGTATAACCTCAGCTTCTGTAGCGAACGCACCAATGCAACTATTTACTTCTGTTGTATAAAAATAAACTTTTCGCATTTATAACCTCCGTTAAATTCCTATTTATTGTCCTTTATCCATCTAAGCAAATATGGTCTATCGTTATTTACCCCAGGTTTTTCAAACCACTCAGAGCAAAGATAATATTCCTCTCCATAAATATTTAGGATTGGCTTTGCCATATATCTAACTGGACGAGTAGTATGATGTGATTTCTTTGCTAATAGTGGATATTGCAAATCAAAGTTTTCTTTTGAGTATTCTTTAGTTTGCATTAAATCAATAATTTCTATGGGGATTTGCCCACTTTCTAAAATTGGTGGTAAAGCAGTTCTTGCGATTTCAGCCACCTTTAAAGTTTCGTAGCCTGAAATAATATCATCAGAACTTTGTGCTATTTTTTCTTGTCTTATTTTAGGCTCTTTTGGTATTGAAATAGGTTTAACTTGCCTTTTATCAAACAGGTTAAATAACTGCAATCCACGCATAAATAGTTCTGAAGTATCTGAAACATTATTTGCAACCTGTGTCACGGGTAACAATATTTCATTATTAAAGTTTTCATTAGCCAAAATGTGTACATCATATTCAAGCCCCATATTTTGCAATACTCCATTAATATCATCTACTGTCGCCATAAGGTCATTATAAACAGCAGGGTTTATTTTTGGTGAAGCAAAAACAATATCACCATAAGGTATATTAAAACACCCTAAAATACACATGGCAGTTCTGATACACTTTTTTACAACTCGTGAAACTGTTTCCTCTCTTGAGCCATAGTTAAGTCCACCTTCGTGAAAAGCAATATCTGCAGCATAAATATGGGCACCATTCTCATCAAATGATATTCCTACAGCATCAGCCTCACTTTGTGAAATCAACTGTTCAAGGGAGTTGTTCTTAAATATATCGTAACCATATTTTGATGAAAACAAGTCGTTTGTTTTATTCATCAACTCTGCAATAATATCCTTATTTTGAAAGGACCATTCAGGAGAAACTGTCCAATTCAACTGTATGAGCTGACAATTCTTAATGTGTTTAAGCCAAGATAATATAAGGGATTCCCCCATCTCAATCTTCATAACTTCACCTTCCCATAATTCTTCGGAAACCTTTCTTTTCCTAGCAACCACAAATACTTATCTATTTCCTTTAAGTTGAATCGCTCCAATCCATAATATCTTCGAAATTCAATTAATATCTTTTTAAATATTACGTAGTCTTTTAAATCCTCATTGTTGAATTCATAAAAGTTATCCGTATCCCTAAAATACTTGAGCAGGGTATCAACAAAGCTATCATAAATAGGAAAGTAAAGCGGCTTGTGATGGCTACAGTATTTTGTAGCAAAGGAATAGAAATTCTTTATATTCCCATTATCCATTTCAATTTTTGCAATATCACCTACAAGAGTTATATCCCCATTGTCTAGTCTTTCATCAATATCTAATGATAGAATGTGTTTAGCCACCTTATATGCTGCAAAAATATTAGTGCTGTAAAAATCATTTAGCGTAGAAACTTTTACAAGAACATCTTCCATTAAAACATTAGAAGGATATGTTACAAAGAATAATTTATCTAATGCTTTTTCTTGAAATTTATAGTTTTCTAGGTTATCCCATTGTCCAAGATACTTTATTACTTCACCCTCACTTGGTTTTGGTATCTCTACTCTACTTTTATTTTTTCTAAGTATTCTTAACGCTACTTCCTTTTCCCCTTTCCCAGTGCTTAAACTTACAGTATTTCCAATAACATATTCTTTTAATAACTTGATATTGCGGCAATATGTATAAGAATCTGATTTAGGATTTTTCCTTCCCCTATCTGAAAAGTGTTCTATCAACTTTGTCCTATATCTTTCAATGCCGTCTTCACTAGCCAGCACTTCAATTGGTTCTATTCCAAAATCGTATCTAAAGATATAAAAAGCCTCACTGCAAATTATATGTTTATAAGATAAATGCTTGTAATTAGTATTTAAAAACTCCTTAAACCCTTCCTTTAATACGGCCAAATCCTCAATCTGAATAGCTTTATCAATCATCTACATACCCCCTTACTTTCAACCCAAATTAATCTAAGCACTCCAATTCTTCTCTTATTAAATCTATTGGATAAGAATAATCCAAAGAACCACACATCAAAGTATTATTAACCCATTTGTTAAGTTCAATAAGGTTAATATTTTCACTGGGTAAATACTCTTCTAACTTCCACGATATACTGATATCAAAATCCTGCATTTGCCCTAAAACACTGCGGTCATGCGTTTTTGTATAATCTATATTTCCGCATTTAGCAATATACTTATCTACTAAATCCTCGCCGAATCCCTCAGCTAAAAAGGTTCCTCTAATTGAATCAATCACAACTTTATCAAACCTTTTAAAATGTTCCATTCTTACACCATATAGCACAATACAATACCTAGTCTTATTGTTCATAAGAAGAACTCCTTTTCTTCTAACAAACATAAATAAGTTGGCGTGCCACTCAAAAAAGGGATCTGCATTTGTAGCATCATATGACTTTAATTTTATTTTCATTGTATCTATAAGCTTTTTTGTACATTCAATAATCATAACATCACCTTATACTTCTGTTGCCCGGAAGAAGTTTTTTCTATGGCTTTAATCTTATCATTTGTTTTGTTTATATTATTTAAAAACAGCGTTCCAAGTAATAGTCTATCGTTTTGTGGCATCCTATTCCACAAATAGCCTTTAAATAAATCTTTCACAAAAATATTTCATCATTTATAATGTTCTCTGCTTCTTTAATTTCTATCTCCAGTAACTCATTTACATCAATCATGTTAACTCTCCTTAACAATCATAATAACAACATTATATATCTTCCAATCTTTTGAAGTCAAACCATTCATACACAATCTGTAAGAATAGTAAAGCACCCCTTAGGCTTCTAAAAATCTAAAGGGCACTATACTCATTGTTTTTTTACATTTCCATATCTATCTCTATTCCAGATTTAAATTCGACCGTAAACCTTTCCTCATAAATTGATATCTTTCCAATTAATCTCCTTATCAACTGCTCATCACATTCATCAATAAGTGTAGATTGTTCCTTTAGTAAAGCTGTCATATCCATAATTCTTTGGCCCGCTGCTTTCTTTTCTGCATCTTTTGATAAAGCATTATGCTTTTACAGTGTCATCTTTTTTATTTTATTTTTGCAAATTTTCTATTTTACTGTTGAGTTTTTCAAATCATCACCTTTTATACTCCACAGGCTTAATTAATTTAATTACCGCTGCCAATGATATAAATATTACCAAAATACATATAGCTAATATTGCTTTGCCTATAGTTGTAAACATTAAAGTTTCATACCATGACTTATTTAAAAAGTACATTAGTGGTATATTTCCTATAAGAAGTATTGTCATGGTAATGAACTCTTTCATTGGTTCATATAAAAGATAATCAAGCTCTGAACTCACAATTCTCATATCTGAAAGCTTTATAACTATTGGTGTTAAAGTACTTTTTAAATTTTTATCTTCTTGGCAAGCAATAACTCCATCAACCCATTCTCTAAACACATCATTATCAATCTTAGATTTTAGATTTTCTAAAGCCATTTTAATATTAGAATTTATTAGCTTAGTTTGTGTAAGAAAGCTTTTAAAGACATCAGCTACTGGTGGGTTGATATAAGTTATGTTCTCATCAATTGCTGTAATTATGCTTTCACTTCTCAAATAAGATGTTGTTATTACTGATAATGCTGTTTCAAGCTCTGAATTCAACTGTTTCCTATAGAAAGTAGCTGTAAACTTAATATACCAAAATGGAAGTAATGCGAAACCTCCTGCAAGTATTGGTATTAAGAAAAAATTATTCATGGATATAGCTACTATCATACCTAATATAAATAAGGCAAAAGATAATACACAGAGGACTGCAAATTTCTCTCTTTTATTTGTAGCTTCTAAAATATTCTTTATTTCTTCTATTAATAGCTTTACTCCTTTTTGCTTTTTCTTCTTGGTAACTTCTATAATTTTTGATTTTAGTGTTTTTTCTTTATTTATAAATATTTTTGAAATAGCCTCTGAAACTTCTAATGGATTAATAGAAAAAAGTATAAAACATCCTGCCACTAAGCCTAAAAATGCTATTACCTTAAGCAATGTCACTGCTGTCACCTTCTTTCAGTAAACTATCAAGGATATTTAAAGGCATCCCATTTTCAAGAAGTCTTTTTTGTAAACTCTTTGAAATGTTATTAACCCTTTCATAATTACCGATTATTTTTAACTTTCCATCTACCACTCTATTTTCTTTGATGTTATAACGAAAAAGAGTGCGAATTTGCCTTTTACCATCTGGCAGTATTTCACACTCTGTAATCTCCATAATCTTTCTTGAATTATCCTCTAACTTCTTTGAAAAAAATACTATAGGAAAAGCTTCTGTTACCAATGAATATAAGGTATCATCATTAATATCATATTTCATCTTACATAAAGTAACCATACGAAAATATGTTGCTTCACATGAATTTGCATGGGTAGTTGTAATAACTGCATGTCCTGTCCTTGCTGCTTCTTGAGCTGAAAAAGATTCATCACCTTTCATCTCTGCTACACATATATAATCTGGATTAGATGTTAAAGCACTTTCAAGTAGTTTCTCTTGGTCAATATTATGCCTTTTATCCTCGCTATACCTTGTAACTGTATGAACTACACTATTTATAATATTTCCTTTTTCATCTTTCTTTACAAGATCAAATTCCCTTGTACCATTTTCTATGGTAAAAATGCGTTTATCGTTAGGAATTGTTGAAAGTAACCAACTCATCAATGTTGTTTTCCCTGATGATGTAGCTCCTGTAGCACACATACTTAAACCATATCTTAGACAAATACTTAGAAAATCAAGCATCTCTGCTGTGCCTGTTCCATTATTTATAAACTCCTCTCTTGAAAGCTTTTGAGGATTAACAATACGAATAGAAACTGCAATCCCTTTATCAGAGTCTATTACTCCACTACCAAACACAGTAATTCTTATCTTATTAGATAAATGTCCTCTTACTACAGGTTGTGAATTATCAAGTATCATACCCGATTTATGAAGCAATCTCCTAATTACATCAATGGCATGTTCTGGAGAATTAAACTTTTCTTCTGTAGATAATATTTCTCCATTTGTATAAGTAACTTTAATATCTCTCCACTGATTAATATTTATTTCTTCTACATCTTTTCTAAAAAGATATTTTGTAATAAAAGAGAACTCAGCCATCTCTGAATACAACTTTTCTACAAGTTCATCAAAGGATAAACCGTTAACTCCTAGTGAATAATCCATAAGATATTTAGATATATATGATTTAATCTGTTCCTTTTGTTTGTCTGAATTGTGGGCTATTAATGTTGAATATTTATTTGAAATATATTCTTGTACCTCTTGTAGTATATCAGGAAATTCTTTAATGTGTTGTCCTGAATTTAAAAACAGACTAGCATTATTCATCACTTCTTGCCTCCCCTAAACCATGATAAAGCTCTCCCTGAACTCTTTTTATCTTCAAAGTTTTCATCAAAAACTAAAGTAATTAATTCCCTAATCGCTGCATTGTATTCTTCCTTTCCTTTTGATTTTAGCTCTTCAAAAAGTTCACCACATAAAAATTGCTCTGACATTTCTTCAAGGTGTGGCAACTCATAATTTATACCATAATATTTTTCCTTAATCTGTTCTTTTGGTTCATTATTCTTAACATCAGATAAAACTTTAATATGGCCATCTACATTAAATCTTCTATCAGCTAATAAGGGTAAATATGCATCAAAATAGGATATCGTTTTTAAATTTCCATTTGTAAGTCTTATAACTTTATCTGCCATTTCAAGTGCAACTGTTGATAAAATATCAGAAGTAAAAACACTAGAGCAATCTACAATCACATAATCTGCTAAATGTCTGAGCAGTATTAATAAATCTACTGCCCTTTCCTTTGAATACTGTGCATATGTAAATATATTTTCTCCTTGCTCATATCCTAGAATACTTATATACTTATTTTTCCTCAAAGTAATACACTTAGATAAAATATCCTCTTGACTAATATTAGGAGATGATAATAAACTTCCTAGAGATTTCTTTTCTGACTTAGCACTAGGTAAAACTAACATGGATTGAGGACACAATGTATCACACATTACAATGATTACATTTTTCTTTTTTAATGCTAATTCTCTTGCAATCTTAATGCTTGTAATTGTTTTACCAGAGTTAGGATTTCCCCATACAGCAAGAACTTGATTACTTTCCATTTACATTCCTCCCTGAACTTGTTGTGTAGTATTAACTCTAATATCAGCAATATTGTTTATACTTGAATCTTTAATAATTTTTTCTTGCTCTTTTATAAATTTTTCTGCTATTTCTTCATTCCCTCGATAAACAAGAGCCACATGTATTTTGCTCTTCTCCTCTAGTTCTGCTAATAGTTTTGCTTGAGTCCTATTTGCTAAAAGAGTAACTGTAGATGGTAGCTCTTTTTCTTTATCATCCTTTTTATTATCTAAATATTGCTTATCTGATCCTTTATCTGTGGTAACAG
Organism: Clostridium sp. X; assembly: GCF_055755365.1. Taxonomy (NCBI): domain Bacteria; kingdom Bacillati; phylum Bacillota; class Clostridia; order Eubacteriales; family Clostridiaceae; genus Clostridium; species Clostridium sp. X. The sequence goes on along the minus strand of NZ_JBVTKX010000002.1, from coordinate 26,766 downwards.
CTAAAACTTTTACATATTGAAGTTCCTTAGGTATAATAGTCTCTCTTAGCTCTCCAAAATCAGCTGAAATAATTGAAATAATATCACCTGTTTCAAGCTTTCCTGAAAGTCCTGCTGCAAAACTTTTAATAGAAATTGAAATAGCTTGTTTATTACCATTTAACCCTTGCAAATACATATTATCTGCAAGCGGATTTTCTGATACTTTAGTATTTAGAACATAGTCATCTTTAAGCAAAGCTACTGTTGCATATTTACCTACTACATTTTCCTTATTCTTAAGAACTGTATTTGGTAAGTTATACCCACCTATTTCTACAACTTGAATCTTATCTGATGTAATTTCCTCTCCTACTTTAATATCCTTAATAATTCTTACAACCGATATTTTAGACTGTAATGCTTTATTGAAAAGTGGTGTAACTCCGAAACAAATTATAATAGATAACACAATTGCTGTAAGTCCTAGTACTGTTCTATTTTTAAATAATTTTTTCATTTTAACTTCCTCCTGTAATTAGAAATGATAGCAAGCACCCTATTGATAAATAAGGTGCTAGTGGAAAGGATATATTTTTATCCTTATTTTTTACTTTGTAATAAACAAAATTAATAGTTATCGCTACAGTAAGTCCTATGATACTTGCAATAAAACCTCCCTTTAATCCTAATAAAAATCCACTGGCTGCCATGAGTTTTACATCTCCACCACCAATTCCTTCTCCTTTTAATAATGCTGTTATAAAAAATGGTAGTGGAACAATTACAAATCCTAGAGCCGAATTCATAAGATTTATTTTTATCAAGCTAACAATCATAATTATAAGATGTACTTTATCAGGAATGATCTTTTCTTTTATATCTCTATAGCTTGCATAGATCAAAATTAAGGCATAAAAAAAGCCTTTGACGATTAAATATCTATCATCCAAAGCTATATTACCTCCATTCATCAAGATACATATATTTGTAATTCTTCTGAGACTTAGCAAACCTAATCATAAATTTCAACTGATCCACAACTGAAATATTAGTCTTATCCTTGGTAAGCATCATCACCGAACCTGCAATTGAAGATAAAATAAACACCACACAAAATGCGGTGTTTTTGGTTAGCATATATATGATTGTATCAATTGCTCCTGATACTACTGTAGCAAGTATCGCTTGAAATAATTCTTCTTTTCCAAAACCATCAAAGATTTCTATCTTTGTTTTTAAACCTAGTGGGATATATAAGGTTTCTTTTTCGTATTGCTCCAATGTAACACCTCCCTTACTTTAAAAACTAATAAACACTTTATCTATAATAGTTCAATACCAACTCCTTAATTTGCCATATACTTTCTGCAAGTATATAGAACATCACTGTATTCTTAAGCCTTTTCTTATACATAGCACCTTCATCCTCTGATACTCCCATTCTTATAAAACAATAAACCACTCTTAACACTGCCCCTACTCTAATGAGCATTGTAAAGGCATCTGCCATTTCTTTTACTAATTCCATTACTTTTTAAATGCTCCTTTCGTCATTTGTACTAACCTTGCAGATTGATAAACATTCCCCATAAGCCCTGCCCCATGTCCACCTGATATAATAATAAATTCTTGTAAGAATCTTGGAGTCTTTATAGCAAGCATTAATGCAGCCACACCCCAAAATACATGAGTATTAAGCATTAAAGCTACTCCGATTTTTGCTAGAACTATTTGTACTAATACTGCTAAAGTGGATTGAAAGAACTTCTGAATATATGTTCTAAATACTCCATTATCTGCATCTAATAATCCAACACAAGCTACTGGAAGACCTACACGAAGTATTAATATCTCCATTCCTCTCATTAAAAATTGAAGATATAAAAGAAAGAAACATATGAAAAATATCAATGAAATAATGGCTGTGAAGAGCCCTGCACTTGATATTCCATTAATTATTGCTGTAAAATCTGTTACCATGCCTTTACTTATTGCTTTTATTAATTTGTCTGTTAAATCTTCAATAATTCTACCTAACCAACTATATAATGTTGGAAAACATACTGCTATTGCTAATGCTTTAAAAAATCCTGTAAGCATAAGTATAGGATCTGCATCAGCATCTCCTTCTGTCCAAAGAATATATTGTTCAAAGCCTTTCTTCAAAAACTTTAATACTATTAGTGAAACACCAAAACCAAAGAAAATATCGAATACTTCCGTTAAACCATTAGTGCCAAGCATTGTATCCATATATCTCTCTGCATATAAAGCAATAGGTACTAAATCATTTAATAATGAATTCACATAAGTAAGACAACCACTTAATATTCCAGCAATTAAAAGCACTAATAAGTATTCCATATCATCACCTGCCAATATTTAAAGGGCTTATGATTATAATATTAAGCCCTTTAAATGAATTTATTTAACCCTTAAAGTTAAACATATCTTTAATTCTTTGAGTTAGCGTAGGAAGAATAGTTCCTTGAAAAAGAAGATATAGCCCTCCAAGTATTAATGCTCCAATCACAACGGACATTAAGATTTTAACCGCTGTATCAACAAAGCCCTCACCGCTTTTGCTTGTGAGAGCTTTCTTTGCTTTTCCTACCATATTCATAGCCTTAATTTGTGTTCCTAATACTAAATTTTTCATATTATTTATACCTCCATAAATTTAATTGTTTTAATGATTTTAATTTTTTATTGATTACTTGTAGTAACCTACAATAAGATTTAATGTTGCTGAGCCTAGCACTGCTCCAATACATGAAACAATTGCTACAACAATTCTGTTATTCCATTTTTTCTGATCCATCTCATCAGCTGCACTTCTTCTAATACAAAAATATATAATTAGAAGTCCTGACAGTACAGGAGCAAGTATCATTAACCAAGTAGTAATATCATTAATTAACTTTTCTGTACCTTTTACAATTTGGCTGTTTCTAACATCTTCTGCCGCATATACTGGTATTGAAATCATACTGACTGTATAGATTGATACTAAAGTAAGTAATATTTTTTCTTTTGTCTTTTTTAAAAAGTTTTTAATCTGTTTCAAAATAACTATCTCCTTTCTCATTTCCTGTTACATAGCTAATTTTTTCAACTTTATTAATCTTTTCTTGCAGTGCTATTACTGAGTTTTTTGTAATATTTAATTGCTCATTAGCTGTGTAATAAAGCCATACTCCCCATAAATCCATATTTTCCATACTTGCACTTCTTACTTTTCTTCTACTTTCTCTTAATTCTCTTATCTTTCGATTATGTTCCTTATCTCCTAGCCCAAAGATTTTATTAAATTGCCATTCTGACAAATCTGGAGAAAACATAATTGCAGGATTATTTCTTGATGTAATTAAGCTATAGGGTCTTGAAATAAGTCTTATTTCATCAACTGTCAGTAAAGCTCTATGAGTAAGATTGATGCTGTGTGAACTTGATGGAGTACTATATTTTCCATGGGAAGCACTTAGTGAATAAGTGGCTACTGTATAATTTCCTAGTTTCTTGGATATTTCATCTAAGGTTTCAAGGTCATCCGCCTGAAGATAAATCCAATTCTCACAGTTGCCCTTTATGGTTTTCGCCACCTCCTTTCCGTATTTTTCATCTAGCTGTGCAAAACTCTGTAAAAATAAATTAAACCTAATTCCTCTGCCCCCACCAACGGTAAGCTTATTTGAGAAATCAGGTATTTGAGCAAAGTTTCCAAATTCATCAAGTAAGAAATTCACTCTATTTTTTAATCTACCTCCTCTTTCATCTGCACTTTTTACAAGTTGTATATAATGCTGTGATACAAATAAACTTGCTAAAGAATAATAAGTTGTTCTCTCATCAGGAAGAATAATAAAAATAGCTGTTTTTTTATTTCCTATATCTTTAAAATTATAATCAGTTACATTAGTCATAGAATTTATAAGTGGATTTGTAAAAAGCCTTAAAGTTGTAAGTGCAGCTGTATAAAAACTTCCTCTTGTTTTACTTGGTGCAACTTCTGATATAGCAAGCAATGCTTTAGCTGGATGAGTTGGACTAAGTTTCTTTACATACTCAACTATAGGCATTGAATTGCCTACAGCCTTACACATTTCACTAATAAAATAATAAACATTTGTCATGTTTTGATATTTTCTGTTCTTCCCCTCTCTATTATCATAAACAACGCTCATAATAGCACTTGCAATAATACTAGCTTCACCATCTGTCCATATTCTTTCACCCTTTGGCTCACCTACAAGTTGAGACGTTAAATCCCATGTAGCATCAATAGCCTTTGCTATATCATTGTTATCAATAGCTTCAATTACAGGTTCTAAAAAATTATATCTATGGCTCTTTAAGGGATTTTTAAAATCTATAGCAATAACCTCATATCCTAACCTTTCTAAAAGAGGATAGGTATATTGGTATAGCTCACCCTTAGGATCACTTAGAATCATACTTTCACCTGCAAGGGCTATATTTGCAATGCTTTGAAGTACAACTGTTCTTGTTTTTCCTGAACGTGTTGCACCAATACATAAACTATGAACATCTTCACCAATAAAGAATATTTTTTCTTTACCACCTACCTTTCTACACCCAAGCACTATACCACCTTGCGGTAAAATACTTTGGGAACATTTACAAATATTTTTGATGGTTTTCTCTGTGTCTTCAGTATTTCTTGCTTGTTTTTCAAATGTTGATTTCGCTTGGATTTCTTCTTGCCTTTCTTCATCTTCTTTTCTCTCATCTTTGCACTCACTTCCTTTCAAAATTTCTTCTACGTCATCATATCCTTGCTTAATTAATGTTTTAACTTTACTGTCATTGCTATTAAGAATAAAGCTTTCAAAAGCTACATCCTTCTCTTTTTCACTAAGCCATTCCGCTGAACCAAACTGTTTTTGCCCTGCTGATACTGGGGTAGAAATCTTAGGTGTTATTTGTTTTAAATCACTTTGATAAGGCTTGTCATTTGCTACAAAGAAAAATACTGCAAATAACACTATAAATCCATTTAGGCATAAAAAAAGCATCAAGTGATTTTTACTTGACGCCATACTTTGGATACATGTTATGAGATTTATAAACTCTAGTTTTATTATTTTCCTTGATAACAGGTAGTGGATTAGGGTTGAGAATTGTAGGTTGAAGATGGTACCTGTTAGTAGGATTAGTATGGATATGTTGAATTTTTTACTCTGCTGGTTTATAAAAATCCTCTCCTTAAAAAAATAAAGTTTTACTTTTACTTGAAATCATTCAATTTCTTCTGGCGGATTATTTCTATAGTATTCCTCTTGGTCTTCATATTGCATTTTTCTTTCCAATTCAAAGTCAAACAATTCATATTTTTTAATTTTAGTTATTTGTGTTTCATTTTTAATTCTACTAATAAAAAAATCACTTATAAGATTGCTATCTGTCTTAAAAATTAAAGTATTTATCTTTTCAACTATCTCATTTGAATAATTTTCAATTAGCTTTTCAAAATAATAGTCAAATATAGCTTCAAATTTTTCAATTTTATTGATTTGACTGAAATTATATAGTTGCAAAAGTTCTTCATAATTTTTAGTACTCTTTGCTTCTTCCAATTTATTATTAATAAAATCCTGAAATTTTTCTGCACACTTTTGATTTATTTTTTCAATAAATGCTTTTATCTTCTTATCACATTCTATTTCATTTCCATAATTATCAATATCATTCCACTGTAAATAATTAATTTTTGTATGTGATATATATTTTTCTGGCGAATACAATTCTATTGCAATTTCAAATAAATTTTTTATGATATCCTTGTCAATTTTTTTCAATTCACTTAAAGCACTTACTAACGAAATGACGTTTTCCTGTTTTATAAAATATCCTAAGTCCTTTTCCTTAATCTTAATTTTTATTTTTCTTATTAGAGCCTCAAGTTCTTCTTCATTAAATCTAAATGCACTATATATACTACTGATATCTTCTCTTACCTCAGAGTTAGAAACAAAATATTCTTGAAATTCATCTTTTCTAATATCTTCATTTAGCAAAATTTTATTTATTGCCTTATATATATTAAATTTATCAAAGTTCATAGAATTTTTCTTTTCATCTTTATCAGGAAAATAATGATCGTAGATAACAGCTTTACACATTTTTAGAATATCTACATCCACTTTATAAGGTTCAAGGTGATTTTCTAATCTCAAAATCAATTCTACATATTTTATAAAAACTCTTAAATTGTGTATTTTATTCGCTAAAAAGCTTTTTTTCGAAGAATGTGCTTTACCAAAAGCTATATTATCATTTAAATAAACGTCAATTATTTCTTTTCTCTCTTCTATTATCATACTTTTTAAAATACCACTTAATGTACTCCTATCTGTTTTATCTATTTTAATAACATGATCCACCACTTTCTCCTTATATTTATTAAATAACTCACGATCTTTTTCATTTAACTCATCTGAATTACCAATTATTAGAACATCAAAATTCTTTGTTGCTCTTTCAATCAATCCTAGTAAATTTTTCATTTCTATTGAATCTGACTTTCTCTCCATATCATCAAAACAAATAATTCTTTTCTTATTGCCTATAGCATCCCACTTAATATCTTCTATTGAAAATGAGTTAATATAATTTTCAATACTTACTCCTAGAAATTTACCACTCACATCATTAATTAAAGTCTTTGCAACTTTAGTAAAACCACCATCTTCATTGATTTTTTTCAATCCAGGTAAAGAATGAATTAAAATAGATTTTTCTATATCTCTAACTAAACTTTTTCCAAACACAGATGTATAAATTAATTCATATTCACTTTCTCTTTCAGAAAAATAATTTTGAATAAAATATGTTTTGCCAATTCCCCAAACTCCATCAATAAATACACACACTGTATTATTAAAGTTTTTACTGTCACTACTAAATACTCTATCTAAAGCTTTTGTTGCTTGTAAATTGTTCATAATAGTTCCTCCTTAAATCATTATAAAATGGCTTCTATCCCATTATTATACATTAAATCATTTTCCAACCTAAAACAATATTATAATCTATCTTTCCCACTCCAACCCCCTTCCCTTAGCTTCTTCAATAGCTCTCTCCTTCTTAACTTGACCTTCAAGTGCTGTTAAAGGATAATGTTTGTTTTGTCTATTTTCATCTTCTGATAATGCATGTACTGCTGATAATAGTAATTCCATTTGAGCTTGCAATTGCTTCTTATCTGCATTCTGCTCATTGAGTTCAAACGCTTTTAAAAGGGCTTCTTTGGTGAAATGCTCTGGGGGATATAATTTTCTATTTCTGCATTTCTTACCATCAGGAGTGGTAAAGATGATATATTTTCTTTCATCACTCCAATCCACTTTATAACCTAGCTTATCCATATTAGAAATAAATTCTTCTTTACTTCTACTGCACCATTTGCATTGCCTTACTGCTAAGAACAGCTCATACTTCCAACTTTGTTCTTTATCTTTTGCCCTATATTCACCTCTATCTTTATGGTTTCCTTTAGCTCCATCAACAATAATGAGTCCATAATCTCTACATAACTCATCAGAGAATTCCTTTAAGCTTTCTAATTGCTCTTTTGATAGCTGCCATTTTCGTCCTGATGTAAAACTTACAGAATTAATTATAAAGTGGTTGTGCAAATGTTCTTTATCTGTATGGGTAGAATATACAACTTGGAAATCTTTAAAAGCTTCATGACCTAAAAGCTTCTTCCCAATTTCATTTATTACTTCTGGAGTTGCTTTATCATGTGGTGAAAAAGATTGCACAAAATGTATAAATTGCCTTCCTGTTTCCTTTTTAAAATTTTGCTTAGTCATTACAAATTCATTAAAAGCAGTATCTGGGCTACTATCTTTTCCACCAACTAAGTGTGGCTCTGTTTTTTCAGGATTTTTTATATAATTTATAGCTCTTTTCATTCCTTTATATGTGTTATTTGAAGCATTAATAAACTCTATTACTGCCATTTCCTCACCTTACTTTTTACGTTTCCTTATAGAAACTAAATACTCCCATAAATCATTTAACACTTTATTTACTGATGTTATATCTGCACAATTTATTTTTCCCTGATGACATAGCATTGTGAGTTGGTTAAGATTTATCCCTATCTTTGAAAGCTGATGAGTAAAATCTTTTATCCCATCAATAACTATAATTTCATTATTTAATGCTGAAGAAATAACATAATTACTAAAAGACATATTTGCACTTTTAGCCTTTTTCTTTATGCCATTAATTTCTTTTTCTGTCATTCTAATATTTGTTTGTATATTTCTTTTTCTCATCTATTCCATCCTTGCTGAAGAGATTTTTTTAAAAAGGGGCGTGGGGATTCCCCACACTTTACAAGCTATTGGCTATACAAATAGGAAGCTTGCCCTCACCAAAGCCACAGGCTTTATTCTTGGTCTTTTAGGTTATTGAGAAATAAGTAGTTCATCTTCATCAACCATATGTGTTGATGTATTTTCTACCGCTTCTACATATAATTTGTTCATATTTAAAAGCTGTTCATTAAAATCTTTACCTTGCGGAATATGTCTTAATATCTTATATCTGTCTCTATATTTTTCTCTTATCTGCTGACATGCAAAATGCCCTGCTTCATCATTATCAAGGCAGAGCATTATTTTAGTTATATCTGGATTTTCTTCGAGATAATATTCAAGAGCTTTATCCGCAACACCTCCAAGAGAAATGCAATGGCTTTTAAAATCTTTAATATTAAGCTTTTTTATTAATGTTAAATAACTCATAAGATCAATAGGAGCTTCAAATATACATACTGTGTCATTAGTTCCTGACCTGCAAAATGGATAGGTCTTATCTGAATTTTTCACATCACATCTATAAGACTTTCCTGTGGTATTAGTACTTCTTACACTAGCATATTTAGCTTGTCCTTTATTATCATAGCCTACAAAAACACAGCTTCCATGTTTATTTTCATAAAGCATACCCTTGTTTACAAAGTCATAAACTATTTCTTTATCAACATACCTTGTATTTATGAGATATGCGAATATATGCTTGAAGGTACTATTTTTCTCTGGTAGTATAAATTCTCCTTTTTCTTCTTTATTTTCAATTTTTGTTGGTGTATAACTTACAATTTCATTATTTATATTAAGTAGCTTTTTTATTGCTTCTACCCATGTTTTACCCTCCATTTCCATAACAAATTGAATAGCTCCTCCACCTTTGTTCTGAGAAAACCAATTCCACTTATAGCCGTTCCCATGAATATATAACCCGCCATAGCCTTCAATTTTAAATGATCTTGAAGTAACTTGCTTTACTGTATACCCTATACTTTCAGCATAGTTTATAATATTTACACTATCTGCAAGAGCAATTTGTTCATCAGTAAATCTCAATTTTTCTCTTTCCATAAAACTCTCAACTCCTACTAATTATTTATTAAAGCTCCCATTCTTCATCTTCAATATCAATAGAATAGTCAATTTCTTCTTCATTTTTGACTTCTACTATTTTAAAAGGTTCATAACTTGCTCTTGCCTGTATATCTCTTGGCATATATCCCTTTTCAGCCATTGAAGTATATTTTGTATCAGCTACAATAATGTGATCATGTATTCTAATTTCTAGTGGATGAAAAATATCTACAAGTCTTTGTGTAATATTTTTATCTTCAGCTGATGGCAGTATTCCTCCTCCTGGATGGTTATGTGCAATAATCATTGATTTGCAATCACAAGCTAAAGCCTGCTTTAATATTTCTCTTGGATAAACTACAGCTTGTGATACTGTTCCTTCTGATATAAGACTGGCATGAATAATGTTATTTCCTGAATCTAAAAAAGCAACCATAAACTTTTCTTTGTCTTTCTTACCACTAAGTAAGGGTACAAAGTAAGCTCCTGCTTGCTCTGGTGATGATATTTTTATTTTATTTTCACTTTCATGAGACTTCAACAAATTATAAGACGCAATAAATTCATTCAATAATCCTATCTTTTGAAGCTGTTTCTCATTAGGTTCTATAATACGTGGATGTTCTAAAATATTAAATAGACTATTATCTTTTGCATAATCCTTAACCTTTCTCATTGAAAGACCAGTTAATGTAGTTAGTCCTTTTAAAAAGCTTTCTGTATGAGGCCTATTTTTCATTAAATTGCACCTCCTTTCTTTTCATTTTCCATTAACTCTCTTCCTTCTTCTAAAACTTCAATAATTTCCGCTAAGCTTTCAAGTTTTTCTAATGTATCATAAGGCAAGTCCATCAATTCATAATCCCTTAGAAAATTATCTACTCCAAAGGTTTCAATGTATTCTGTAATTTTTTCTTCTGTGTCCATATCCAATTCAAGTAATTGTACAAGTAAAGAAATTATATGTTTATACTCATTAAGATTAATTGTTCTTTGTCTATTCATCGGCTTCACCTTCTCTTTATAATTTTTATATAGATATCTCTTCATTTTCTAGTTCTTCATCAATAGCAGCTTCATTTTCAACTACATTTAATATATCTTCGTCTGCTACAACATCTGTTATCTCTTCATAGATTTCTTTTACTTCTTTGAATCTACTCATTTAAAACCTCCTTCCCTTGTGATTTAAAATATAATTCTAAAGCTTTTTCAATAACATCCTCAATTTCAGGCTGCTTAGTTTCAGGTGCAAAAAACTTATTGATAAGCTTAGGTTTCAATTTAATAGATAAGAGCTTATTTGTCTTTTTCTTTTTATTCAATTCTCCTGAAAGAATTGCATAAGCTGTTTCTTCATTTAATTTTTTTCCTTCTGAATATGCTCTTAAACTTTCAGATTTCTTCATATCTACTTTGAGGTTATGTTCTGAAAGAATAAGTTCTACAATATACTGCTCCTCCTCTGTTAGATAAGAAAGAATTACTGCAGCTGTAAAAGGTATTTCTTCTATATCTAATCTATCTTTTAACTCTTTTATAAGATTACAGATTCTTAAATATCTTGATACAGACCTACCTGAAAGATTAAAAGTTTTTCCTATTTCATCTGCACTTGTCAACTTCTCGCCAACTTGTCGAGAAGTTTCATCAACCTTGATTTCATCAGCTTTCAGAAGACTTTCAATCTCTTTTAAAATATCTGTTCTTTTGCCTTGAGAAGCTAGTGCTTTATGATGCTGCTCTAATGCAGATGCTCTTTCTGAATGAAGCATATCACTAAAAGAACGCTGCATAAGATTTGTTTCAGTTACAATAAGCATGGCTTCTTCATCTTCAAGGTTTTCCTTAATTATTGCTGGCACTTTCAATAGTCCTGCTGTTTTAGCAGCATTTATTCTATTATGACCTGATAAAATTTCATATCTGTCACCTTTTGATCTTACAATGACTGGAACAATAACCCCAAGTTCCCTAATGCTTCGTACCATATTCTCAAGTCGCTCACCCTCATATAATTTAAATGGGTGATTTTCAAAAGATACAAGTTTTGATATGTCAATTTCAATATGATTAGCAGGTTCTTTTTCCTCAGTATTTTCTCCAAACATATCAGCTAAACTCATTAACTTTTTCTCACTCATATTGCTGCAACCTCCCTTGCAAAGTTCCCATAAGCTATTGATACTTTATTCTTAGGATCATACTCTATAGTACTTTTATTTCTCAGATTAGATTCTCCTACCTTTACTGATGTTGGTATCTTGCTTTCAAAGATATGAATATGACTTCCATATGCTTCTTGTATAATTAACAGCACTTCCTTTGATAGTTTCATTCTTTCTGCATACATAGTAAGAAGTATTCCATCAACTTGTATCTTAGGGTTAATCCTCTTTTTTACTCTTAGAATACTTTTTAATAATAACTCCAATCCTTTAGCAGAAAGATATTGAGGAGTAACAGGTATAATCACACTATCACATGCTGCAAGAGCATTAATTGTTAGCATTCCAAGTGATGGGGAACAGTCAATAATAACATAATCATACTCTTCCTTAATTTCATCAATAATAGATTTTAAAATAAGTTCTCTACTCATGACATTAACAAGTGCTATTTCTATTGCTGACAATTCCAAATTACATGGAATAAGATCAACCTTCCCCGTTGAAAGAATATACTTATCTTTTTCAGGTAGATTTTTTTCTTCAATAGCCAGTGCCATCAGATTATATATGGTAGTGTTTATGCTATCAGTGTTATCATAGCCAAAACATACAGTCAAACTGCTTTGTGGATCAAAATCTATAAGTAACACTTTCTTCCCTATTTCAGATAAAGCATGTCCTAAATTTAAAGTTGTTACAGTTTTAGATACTCCCCCCTTTTGATTAACAATTGCTATTACTTTACTCATATGTTTAATATCCACCTTCCTAAATTAATTTTGCTTGTTTTCGCTTTTAACATTTTATAGTTTGATAATACACTAATAAGTTTATTATTTCAAGTAATATTAAATTATTTAGTTTAGTTTTATCTTGATTTATTGATAAATCACATTTAAAAGTGTATATTGTTATTATTAAGGATGGTGAATAATATGGCTTTAACAATGGGCGAAAAAATTCGCATTTTAATAAAACGAAAAAAAATGACTATATCTGAGCTTGCAAATTTAATTGAAACCACTAATCAAAATTTATCCAACAAACTTACTCGTGATAATTTCTCAGAAAAAGAGCTCCAGCAAATTGCTGAAGCTCTTGGATGTAAATTTGAAGGATTTTTTGTTTTTGATGATGGAGATAAAATATAGAAGTTTATTTATTATTTATAAAACACAAGAAGACTATGAAATGTAAGCTGTTAGCTTCTTCATAGTCTTCTTCTATTTTATATTAAATTTATAATGACGCATCCCTTACACTATATAAAATACAAGCTGTTACTTTATCACCATAATTTACCATTAACTCTACATATGTTTTGCTAGCAAGCTTATACTAAAACGCATGAATATTGGAGGTAACCGCATTTAGTCTCCCTTTGAATTAGGGGTATTGCATTTTTATAACTGCTAAAAGCTATAATTTGTATAAGCAATTTAAGAATTCAACAATATCCTTAGCAATAAAAGTTAATCTATTAGTTTCATGCTCCCAATAAACAATTGAGTTAATAGTTAGATCAATACAAAAATAATCCCCAGAAGGTTCTGTTGCAATAGGCAATATCTTTCCATTAAATTGTTTTTTAAAATACTCAATAACACTATAAATATTCTCAGTATCTTCTTTATTGAAAGATAGTAGGGCTTTTATCTCAACTTCCTTGCCATCTGCTGTCTTTATTATATCTAAACTTGGACGCCCACCGTTATTAGTAATAATAAATTCCTTTAAAGTATCTGGCAGTATAATTCCATAGTCTTGTTCAAATTTATTAAGGCTATCAGACTGGATCAATGGCTTAACTCTTTTCCAAATAATATTGTTCATTCTTATTCTCCTCCTTATGAATTATATCCTCCACCCCATATCGATTTGCCACCAGTATGGGCTGCTCCTCCTTGAGTTCTATCATGTATTTTAGTTTCAACCAGTTGCATTTTTCCTGTCTCTGCGTCATGGTGCCAAGTATATCCTTCTGGAGTTTTAGCATCCATGATATCTTCAATCTGTTCTTCTGTAAATTTCTTACGTAACTCTGGGTCTTTATTTATAGTATCTTTCAGTTGTTGATTACACTCTTTAAATTGCTTTGGATTAGACTCTTTTAATAAATCTTTTGGCAATTGTGCATCAAATGCACTATCAAACTCCGGTACAACAACCTCTACTTTTACTCCATTAACATCAATGGTTTTTCTTACATATTCAACGCCAGATCCTTCATGTTTTTTTCCTTCGAACTCCTCATTATCACATTTATAATGGATAACTCCATCTTCATCTATAGTACATTTTTTCATTTGCTCCTCTGACCAGCCTGTTTTCTGTTGTATATCATTTTTTTCATCTTCAGTCAAAGGACGAGTTTCCTTTTTCTCTGAACTATCATTTCTTTTTTCAGCTAATAATGGTTTGTCTAGTTCAGTGATATCCATTGATTTATTGGTCATTTCTTTAGCCAGCTTAGCTAATGAAGATTCTTTCCAATTTATTTCTGCAAATTGCATAAATGCACTCATCTCAACAACACCCCATTATCAATCTCATTTCTCCAAGCCGCATAAATTTCAAGTTTATCGCTACTATATTTTGAATAATCCTTCAATAAACATTGGCATACTGCTAATATTGTTTCCTTGTTAAGTTCAACAGTAAATTTTTCTATCATTTCACATAATTCATCTGTTAATGCTTTAAAGTCTTCTACATTTTGAATTGTATTCTCGACCAATACTTTACATTCAAGTAGTTCTATAACTAATTCAGATAATTTATCAAAGTTTTTATTATTCCATACATTCAATTTACCTGTACTTGCATACTCCTTTAATAAGAAATGAATCCCTATTTTATTCTTTGTTGATAAATTAACTTTTCCTAGAAGGTTATTTAAAAACTCAATATCAACTTCTGTTTGTTCTATGTTTCGTCCTCTTAATAATAATTTTAATAATTCACTAACAAATACATTTTTATTACTTTGCTTATATACAATTGACCCACTGTATTCATAAACAATTTCTTTAGCATCATACTTATTTATTTTACACAATACTGGCTCTAACCAATCATTTTGATATACAACTGCAACACCTTTTGGTAGTTTAGCAATTTCATCTAATTGTTCATCCTTTAATGCTGCTGACTTTCCAGCAAGTCTTCTATCAGTTTCATCTGGTAACCTCATAATAATTTTAGTATTGGTGTTTCTTATAGCTGAGATATCTACTGCACTTGGAGACTGATCAGCAATAATAAATCCTTCTCCATATGTTCTCATTTCTGCTATAGCATTAGATAGCATTTCTACAGATTTTCCTGTAACATTAGACCCCTCTGAATTTTGTTCACTCGATGTTCTTTTTAAAATATTGTGAGCTTCTTCTAAAACTGTAACATGTTTAAGAGGTATATTCATACCTTTTGTAGATGCTATTCTATGTTCATTCAATCTCATTACAAGAATCCCCATAATAAGAGCCTTAGTTTCCAATGAACCCACTCTGCTTAAATCAACAATAACATTTTTATCAAATAAAATATTATTATCTACTTCATCTGATGAGAATATTTGACCATTCAACCCATTTGTTAATGATTTCACCCTTGTTGCCAAAGATCCTATATAGTTGCTTTTTAATTCTTGAGAATAAGCAGAATTTCCAATTACATTGATTAACTCAGTTTGTAGATCTTGAAAAGTTGGAAATAATTCTTCTGAATACTTATTTTTCGATTCTACTAAATTCCAACCGCATACTTCATAAGCTTGTAAAACAGCATCCTTTAATACTGCCGGCATAGCGGCATACATTGGCCAACATACATTGAAAATTTCTATTAAACGATCAATATGTTCTAAAATATGAACTTTAGCTGGAAATTTAAATGGATTAATTCTAAGTATTTCTGAATATACAGGATTAGTACCAAGAACAATAACGTCTTTTCTATTACCAAACATATTCTTATATTCACCTTTAGCTGGCTCTATAATTAAAAAATTAATACCAACATTATCAAGTTGGTCGAGTAATTCATATACCGTATTACTTTTCCCTGATCCAGTAGATCCAGTAATAAATGTATGCATAGATAAGCTATTCCTGTTTAGTTCAACTCTATTAATGCACTCATTTCCCATATTAAAAACATTACCTAGGTTTATAGTATGCGTTGCTTTTTCGCCATTATAACTAACAACTTCCTTTCCAAAGTCAGCATGTTCTGTTACTGGAAAGCCACTTACAGATTTTCTTGGCAAACCCATATGAAGTGCTAATTCATTTCCACTTATCAAAGCACTTGGGGTCACTTCTATACTCCCTGCCGGACCATTGTATGAAAAAACAGGATGCATAAAATTTGTAACATAATCCTTAATGATTTTGGTCTTATCACCATCAGCTTTACTCCATGAATTAATAGCTGAAACTTCTACCCCAGAATTTTCTCCACGCATAAGTGCTTTATATGTCGAAGCTGCAATCTCAGCTCCATATGGATTATCGGATAAGAAATATGCAGCACACTCCCACATTCCTAAACTTTCAAATTCTTTTAGCCTTTCTAACTGAATATCTATTCTCTCTAAAGTATTAATAATTGATTTATCTTGAATTGTTAATGCTATAGTTTGTGATGTACCATTGGTTAATCCTTTTGTATCTGTAGTCCCTTCATTTTTACTTTGATTTTCACCAAAGCTTTCACCATTCGTCTTAGAATTACTTTCACTAAGTGATGTACTGGTTGTAGTTCCATGTGTTTCTGTATTTTGAATTGCTGTACCTAGTAAGCTTAATCCACCTGATATAACTCCACCTACTGCTAAACTTGCACCTCCTGTAACTGGCGCAAGCGCAGCACCGACTATTCCAGCTGCAGAAGCAAGTCCTTTTGTTGTCTTACTTCCCATTCCTTCTTTTGATACTGAATCTGAAATAGATTCACTTCTAGATTGACTTGAACTGTATGTTGTTGATTCATTTTTTGTATAAGAAGTTCCTTTTGTTACTCCTTGTGAAAATGACTGTGACAAGTTAATCGCACTATTATTTGCATAACTTATTTGAGAACTAGCAAAAGGTGATAGTTGAGTATAGATTTTCTCATAATTTTTCCGTGTTTCTATCAACTGTTCTCTAGTTGTACCATTAGCAACTATAATAGCTGTATAGCGTTCACCTTGCATAGAGAGTGCAAGTTTTTCTAATCCTTGAACAAATGACTTATTATCACTATTATTATAATCTCTATTATTTGCTACACTTGATACAGCAGATATACTACTAGCTTTTATTTTTCTTAAAACTTCATACATTTCATCTTCAAGATAATCCTGTGTTTTTATACCTGGAAATTGACCACACATTGCATTTTTTAATGTATCCTTAAGTGAATTTGTTGTTCGTTCAGAATCAAGTGATCGAATTCCCATATAAAAATCTGTTTTTTCCCCATTACTATCAATTATGATAAATACAGCACAATTTGTTGTTGCAAGCGCATTAAAAACACTTGCAAATTTGTGTGTTGAATATTCATTTTTTTCATAAACCATTTCATTTATTTTGAAGAACCTTACATTTTCAGGGATATTTGTTGAAAATTCTTGTTCATTTAATGGGACAATTTCTAAATCTCTAAGTTTTGTAATATAGTTTTTTAAAACTATGTCATCAACAACATGGAATGCTTCTTGAAATTGGACATCTAAACTCTCATATTTAGGCAAAATTACTTTTTCATCTTTATACTCATTAATCTCATTCATTCAGCTGCCCTCCTATTTATCGTTGATTATTAGTATAGCACCTGCAACTCCAATAGCTATTCCTGTTGCTACTATAGCAGTTTCAGCTATAGCTACTCCAACTGCCGCTGTAGCAACCCCTCCTACAACTAATCCTGTACCAACCTGTTTCTTAGTAATTTGAATCTGGGTTTGGCAATTGTTTCTGTCATTTTTAATCTTATCAGCTCTTTTACCATAAAGATAAGCACAAATGCCTTTAAGTAACTTGATTCTCTCTTTTGAAAAATTATATACAAGCTGAACCATTTGTTCATCCATATAGTCTTTGGTCCATGATATTGTTTCAGATTTTAAGACCTCTCCATCATGCTTATCATATAAATCAGCAATGTTAGCTTCTGCTAATGTACTCATCTGATTAAATTCTGCAAATGTAGGATCAACTACAAGACTGTCTTTGAGCATTATTCTAACCATACGAGTATCTTTATTCTGTATAGCTTGTCTGAATTCTTGTGTAATTGTCATATATTTCCCCTCCTAATACTAAATTTGAAGTATCGCTTGTATACGTATTTGAATATCTTCAAGCCATTTTAATCGTTTATTTGTTTCCACAATCATCTTTTCTACATTTTTACTATCAGTAGCACATATCTCTAATTCTGCTAGTTTCTTCTTTAACACATCATCAAGTTCAACAAATTTCTTTCCAAAGAAAGTTTTTATATTACCAACTTGTCCTTTTGCATATTTTATAGCATTATCACTATTGTCAAATAACTGTTTTTGCAAAGGTGCAAAAAACCTCTGTGCAAGCTCAGAACCATTAATATACTCAACATCTTTATATTCGGTTTTTGTAATATATTTTGGCTTCCAAAATTTAAAGAATCCCAAAAACCCAGATCTTTCAGGGTTCTCAACCTCATATTCTCCAATCTTTACACGTTCTGTTTGAGTGAGATCACCTAATAATTTGCTAATATTTTTTGTATTTTCAATTTCTCCATCTAATAATTCAAAAGGATTAACTTTTATAACACCTACCTCAACATCTTTTGATAAAGCTTCAATCTTCTGCTTATACTGACTAAGTAATTCTTGAGCATTTCTTTCAACATGATTTGTTATAATATTTTCTAATTTGACCTGAATTTCTGCTTGTAATCCCTCTGCAAACCTAGCAAACACTTGGCAAATACTTTCTGCTTCCCTAGGACTAAGTTTAGATTCGCAACTTGAACACTGAGCTGAAATTTTCTTTTGTGCTTCCTTAATGATATTGTTGGAAACTTCTTTGATTTCATTGTCATAGTTAATAGCATCTATCTTACTCTTGAATTTTTTTGCTTCTTCTCCATTTTTTAATTTTGTTTTTATAGCGTCTATTTGTGATATAATTTCCTTCTGTTTACTTTGATTTAATGCAATATCTTGCTTTGTGTTCTCAAATGTTCTTGCACTTTCTAATTTTTTTGAAAAAGTGTCGACAATATTCTTTATTTTAGCTGTTTTTGCATACTTAGCGACATATATCCTTATAGCTGACTCAATTGGTATAATCCCTGTGTGAACAAGAGCTTCTGTATATTTATCTCCAGATTCCTTTGCTATTGCTAACTCAGAAGTAATTTGTCCACGAACACTTGGTGTTAATGGAGCATATGTTTCTAAATGTAGTTCCTCATTTCGGTTTAACTTATTTACTTTTATTACTGCTTCCATAATATTTGGATCTATATCCTCATCCATAAGATTTAATTTTGATAAATCTACATCTTTCAAAGAAGTTCTTATGTCTAAAGCTGGTAGTGCTGCTGCTGGATAAATATTGGGGTTCTTTATTCCCTTATCTTCTAAGTACTTTCGAACTTTTTCAATTGAGTTAACGACACTATCTTCACCTTTTTTGAAATCATCTAATTTGTTTACTACAAAAATAAATCTATCTTTTGATTGTTTCCCCCCCACTCTCATACTATCTGCCACATGATTTAGTAAGTTATTATCATCATTAACTGCTAACTGTGTAGCATTTAATATGTATAAAACAACGGTTTTTGATGATTCTGATAACATACGATAAGTAGCCGCTTTATGTCCCGGGTCTCTAGAATTATTAGGACCAGGAGTATCTACTAGGACTAATGAAACATCTTCTGATGTCACAAAAGGTATATTTCCCTCAACATCAATAGTCGAAACTAATGGATTGTTATTTAAGTTGTCCATTACACTAAAATTAAGTTCAGGATGCGTTTCGATTAGCTGTCCATGTTTATCATAAACCATAGCTCTGAAAGAGTCTAAATCTTTATCTCTTATTTTTGTAATTGTAGCTGTACAGGCTTCTTGTTTTGCAGGCATTAGTTTTTGTCTTAGAAGAGCATTTATCAAAGTTGATTTTCCAGCACTCATGGTAGCAACTACATTCACTTCAAAATCGCTACTACAAGCCATTTCAAATGCACGGTTTACATCTACCTGCCTTAATTCATCAAAAGGACCATTCTGAATATCATTAAAAATATTTTTTATAGCTTGTTCTTTTTCCTTCACTTCCTTAGCAGGTATGTGTTCACAATCTATCTGAATTCCTTTTTCTTTTGCTTCTTTAGCTACAGATAATAAATCCTCATAGTCTAAAACAGTTCCATGAAATATAATTTTAAAAGTTCTAGTGTTACACTCATCAACCAAAACTTGTGGTAAATCTTCTATCCATTCTTGTAACCTTTTGTCATCCACATTTAGTGCACTATTTGCTTTAATGGGGTTTCCATCAATCTGAACTTGTGTTTCAACTTTATAAGGGTTGTATTTTATAAATATTTCTCTCATTAGCATTCAGCTCCTTCTGCAATAATTTGTTCCAAGCAAAGTATGCCACAATTTATTAGTAAATCAATAATTGGACATTTTTCTTTATCACTATAATTTTCATTTATCCTATTTAATATATTTTCAGAATAAAACTTAGAAAGATCATAACTTTCATTTTTAAACTTTCTTTGAAGAAAGATGTAGTCATCCTGCTCATCTTCATTCAATTCACTTCCAAACATTTTCTTTTTTGCTAATCTACCAGCGTATGAAGAAACAGGACAAATAATTGGATTTTTAAGTCCTAATTTTAATAAATCTTCCTTCAAATAATTTATACTTTCTTCTATAGAATCCTCTGGAATTCTATATCGATCCAATTTATTTAATACAAAAATTATCTTATTTTCATCTACATTCTCAAAAATAAACTGTAAATATTTAAGATCATCATCCGTCCCAGAATTCTCAGCATTTATTAAGTATAACACCTTATCATATTGCTCATTTAGAACAGTATCTTTAGTAATCTTAGTATGATCTGAATTTAATGATGAATTAACTCCAGGAGTATCAATAATACATAATCTAGAATGTTTTTGTGCTAATAACTTAAAATATGTAGAAACAAGTATTTTATCATCCTTATTACTAGTATCATCATTTAAAAGTATCTTCTCATCTACATCTAAATTTAAGACCCCATCTGACTCATAATTAAATCCATCTTCAAATGCCTTATCATAAATATAATGCAACTTTGAAGTGCAAGCATCATTCATTGTGCGATTTATAGTCTTGCCAACTATCGCATTAATAAGTGTTGATTTTCCTGCACTCATATTTGCTATTGTAAGCACTGTTAATTGTTTTTGCTTTAAATATTCTTTATTATCTTGCCAACACTTAACTTGATATTTAATTTTGTCTAATCCTTCAATAGACTTTTTATTTTTATAAAGTACATCAAAAAGTAAATCTAGCCTTTCATGATATCTTTTTCTATAAATAGATTTAATTTCACTTAATATATTAGTAGCTTTAGTAACATCCATCATAGCATTTATAAATAGACAATCACACACAAGAGCATACCTATATGTAAATAATTTAAACCCCTTAAATTTTACACCTATAACACCTTTTGAAACTCTTTTTAATTCCTGATCATTATATGAATATTGATCTATATCTTTGCCTAAAAATGCATTCTTATAATTTTTCAATGATTCTAAAGCAAATTCATCTTTTTTAGAATACCTATTAACAATATACTCCAAGACATTTAAATATTTAATCTTATATTTTACACTTTCCTCTATCACTGGATGTTTTTTAAGTGAATGTGAAACAGTCATCAACCTTAAATCAAACTCCATATCCTCTTACCCCCATATATTATAACTGCAATTAAATCACATATACATAAATTTACACTTACCCATTTATTATATATAATTATTTTTAAACTCTTTATTTTTTCAATAACTTTTTAAACAAACTGTGATGGCGATATAACTTTTATATACTTCCTTTGAATTAATATACACATAATTATGCCTCTACCATAAACATCAGCTTCTACAATAAATTTTCTCTACCGATTCTATGCGCCTTACTGTAGCTCACCTATCTAATATTGCATCTATTAAAGATTCTGTAAATTTAAATTTTTTTCATAATCTTGCTTGCATACTCGCTTTCTAGATTCTTCATCTTCAAATCTCTAAGTATTAGCTATATAATTTTTCCTAATTTATCTACGTTTGTTAACTCTATCTATTAACCAATCACACATATAAGTTTCTCATTTTTTCAATAGTTTCCATCATTTCTTCCCTAAATTTATCAGAACCCAAAACCTCTACAGAATCCCCTTGACTCAAAAGCCACATCTTTATACCTTTACCAAACACATTTGCATCTATTATGTATTTACCTTGTTTTTCTTTTACTACTTTTGCATTAGGTAGTCTATCTAAAACTGCTTCTATAGATCCACCTGTAAATCTAAACTTTATTCTTTCTAGTTCTCCTGTATGCATAAATTGAATTAACTTTCTAAACTCTCCATCTTGAAATCTCTTGCTATACTCCACTTTATATTTTCTATCTACAATAGTTAAATTTTTAATTCTATCCACCCTATAGATAGTAGGGTATTCATAACTTTTTCCTTCTATTAAAGCTATAAGATAAAAATAATACTCAGAAAATAATATTCCTTGTGGATATACAGTTCTTTTTGAGACCTGTTCTTGTATCTTTCCATCTGCACCCATCTTACAATATTGAATGTCTAATACGTTTTTATCTTTTATTGCACTACTTATTTGCCACAAATTGTCTAAGAGTTCTTTACCATGTTGTGGTGAAACATAGTTAACTAGTTCATTTCCTATAATGCATTTGATGCTTTTTTTATCTTTACAAATACAATTATCAAGAAGTTTTTGAATTATATCTTTTATTTCTGTATCTACAAAACCTCTGCTTTCTAAGAGAACTTTCGAAATTGCTAAAATTTCCTTTTCATTGAGATTTTTTTCATGCTCTCCTTTAAGGATATAGCCCCCTTTTTCTCTATCGGATATAACTTTTTCACCTATTAACTCACCATTAGACTCTTGATCTATAAAATCTTTTATATCTTTTATGTATCTATAAAAAGTTCTTTCATTTATATTAAATTTATCTATTACATCAGTCTTTATAACTACCTTTCCTTCTTTTAATTGATTGTAAATGAATAGTAATACATTTGTTTTAAATCTTTCCATATTAAATATGTAAACCTTTCTCAAATTTTTTATCTATTTATTAATTATACATATATTCCTAAAATTCCTTCTTTTTTTTAGTTTTTCTCTTATACATTTCTGTATCAGCTTTTTTTATTAAATCATTAATAGATATTTCTTTTTGTACTTTTTTACTATATTCATAAAAACCATAACTCAAACTTAATTTATAGTTAATACTATTTTTATTGATTTCATCTACTCTTTTACAAATTCTATACCATACTATACTAACTTCTTTCATTGTTGTTTTTGGAAATACTACTAAGAATTCATCTCCTCCCATCCTAATTACAAAGTCAGTTTTTCTAATACTTTCTCTTAGAATTTTTGCTATGCTTATTAAACTCTTATCTCCTTCTTCATGTCCAAAGGTATCATTTATCATCTTCAATCTATCTACATCAACAAAGCAAACAACAAGATTTTCATTGCTAGTTTTAGACAGGTTAAGTTCTTTACCTAGTAATTCTAAACCTGACCTTCTATTTAATGCTCCAGTCATAGCATCCGTACTTGCATAGTAACTTAATTTTTCTTTTTCTATATTTAGTGTTTTTAACATACTATCCTTCTGTCTTAGAATTTTAATAAGTGTTTCCTTATCTATATTTTCATAATCCAATTAACATCACTACCCTCAATATTTATATTTCATAAATTTTACTTTAATTATATATTACTATGATGACATTGACTGTCAGTCTAAATAAGAAAATAATAACTTTTAAATCATATGAACTTATAAAACACAAAAAGACCATGAAGTTTCAGCCAATACTAGCTCTCTTCATAGTCTTTTTCTATTTTATATTAAATTTATAACAACATATTCTCTTACACCATATCAAATACCAACTCTTACTTTCACACCATTAATTTGCTCTTTATTCTTAAAATCATCACCTTTTGTATTAAAGTTAAAAAAGCTCGTAAAGTGCATGTACTATTTAATTACTTTTTATTTCTAATAAGTATTATTAATTTTACATTTAATCATACGATATATTAAAAGACTATCTAATCTCCATAATGGATTACATATTTATTTTCTTTGATCGCAATAGATATCTTCTCTATTAACATTTTCAGTTCTTTTGATTTACAATTAGTATTCTCTTCAACAATAATATCTAAGAAAGTTTTAAGTGACTTTGGTGGTATTAATGTTATTCCGCATAGAGATAGCCCTTGATAGTGACGATCTATGCTATTAATAAATGTTTCCATTTCTTTAAACATATCAAGATTTCTCATATATATTTCTGTAAAGAAATCATCATCAATGAATATACAATCATATTTCTCAGGCTCATAATCAATATATGATTTCTTTTCTTCAATTTCTTCCATTACCCCAAATCCTTGAGTACTAGGCATAAAATATTATATTCCTTTCTATAATTATTACAAATTAAAGTTTTTAATTTAACTATACAATTAATTCCATATTTCTCTATTAAATTCATACTTAGATAATTAACTTCTATATGCTTATTATCATCATGATGTTTATCAAAATGATGATCTACTGATTCAACACGAGTAGTTCATGTACTTTGATCCCATTCCATTAAATCCGCCTCAGAAAAAACAAGAGAAACATTACCGTATTTATAGTCAACTTCTGCAGCTTATATTGCTTCTTACTTCTAATTACTTATACTTGGGACAAGTTGCACATTTATATATCTGAACTTCTAGATAGTCTGCAAAATACCTCTTTAATGAGTCATTTGAAATATTAGGACATTTAATTTTACCATCTATAAGTTTAGCCTCTATATTTTCTACTGCTGTTATGAACCGTAGATGTTCTCTCTGGCAATTTACCCTTTTTCTCATATAATTGTGACCATCAGTGAAAGCATTGTATTTATAATTATATTCATTCTCTAGCTCTTTCTTAATGTTTCTTTCAGCTACTGAAGCTATCTCATCATAAGATGCTTGATAGTGACTTTTCAATTTATCCAAGGATAAATACTCAGTTTCTAGGGCATTTCTTACCTTAGCTTCTGCTTCTTTATAAAGCTCTTCTCTCGTTTTTGAGAGTGTCGTTGATAACTTATTATTTTCTTCTTTTAGAGTAGCTAATTCACTCTCCTTTTGAGATGCTAGTGCTTCCAGCTCATATTTTACCCTATTAAAGCTATTTTGTATGTGAGCATTATCTTTTATAAAATCTGAGATTTGTTTATTCTTATTGTCTATATCCTCTACATATCTCTTTCCTATATCACGCAAAGAATTCTGGCAGAACTCTATAGTTTTATTTTTGTACAAGATAACTTCATGTTGATATACAGTAATATCAGTTATATATGTTATATCCTTAAAATATAGATAAGCTACTACACAATAGTCATCTTTTATTGTTATTGTATCAAGTACACTTGCTAAAATAAGCCTTCTTTTATGCTTATTTTTCTCTTCTAACTCGTTTATACCATCAGTGATTGGAATATACATAAATAGTAGATGATTATTACTATAATCCTTGAGTGCTAATAAAAACTCAGTATCTGCATGGAAAGCATAATACCCACTAAGCTTATCTACTGTGCTATGTTCCAGCATATTCACTATTGAACCACGTTTTTCTCTATTAGTTTTAATCCTATCATCAACTTCAGTTCTATCTAGACTTTGCAACTGTAGGATATCTATATAGTTATTTGAAATAAATGTTGCTCTCTTTAAATGATCGACTGTATATGCATTTATAACATTCTCTTCTAAGAATCCTAACTTCTTATACTCTATCGCTTTTTCGATGTGAGCTACTGATAATGGATTCTTCATAGTTTGACCTTCAAAAATATACTGTTCACTTCTTTGAATCGGCTTACCATCAGTTCTATATAATGGTCCAGCTAAAAGGTCAGCTCTTAGCTTTGTCTTCTCTATTCTATTATAAGTAAATACCTCTTCTTCCTTTGTAACATAGTATTTATTTTCTTGACTCCAGAACTTTGATATTGCAAATTTCTTCATTTCAGTATGAAGAGCACTTTCATAAGTATTAGCCCTTGGTTTATCAAATTTATATATCTCTTCATAATTCTCATTTGAAGTACGAAGATAGCATTCTTCGATAAATTCTTCTTCCCCATTTTCCTTACTTTTCTTATGTGCGAAATACGGCTTCTTCTTCATGCCATCACCTAATGCACATATAAAAACCTCTTCTTTACATTCACTACATCTCAGCTTTACTTTATTTATAGGTGTATGATACAAGTAACTAGACAAGTCAGTACTGTTACTCATTATCCAATATTCAGGATAGACTTCCATCCATTCACCATTCATTAATGTCTCTGCTTTGTCCAATATAAATTCACATCCCTTTTTAATCTCACATTTATAAAATTCTGCAAAATTTAACATAATCCTTCTACTATTTTGAAGTATTATGTTAAATTCTTATATGTTGGAAATATGCAATTAAATTACTGCACTTGGTCCAACCTTGATTGAAGTGCTAGAATCGCTCTGTCAATCAATTGACTTCAACTATGCCTCTTGTTATCTTCAACTACTTTTATTTTCTCTCTATACGATAAGATGTCATATAACATGTATTCAAAGATAATACTTCCGGCAATTGTTGCCTAATTTATTAATATGAAAATCATTCTCTAGATATTTAATAAAATAAATTGATACCTATACATAGTCATTAATTATTACTATAATAATGATATTATATTGTAATTTTACATTATCAAAAATCAAAAACTAATTAAATAGAAAGCTACCAAAAACCTCATTGATTTTGCATTATCAGGTGAGTGTGC
>NZ_CM146912.1:802500-3105000 GCF_055755365.1 Clostridium sp. X | reverse complement strand
TTCGGGAGAAGGGGTGCCTCCGAGAGGAGGCCGCAGTGAACAGGCCCAAGCAACTGTTTATCAAAAACACAGGTCTCTGCTAAAGCGTAAGCTGATGTATAGGGGCTGACGCCTGCCCGGTGCTGGAAGGTTAAGGGGAATGCTTAGCGCAAGCGAAGGTATGAACTTAAGCCCCAGTAAACGGCGGCCGTAACTATAACGGTCCTAAGGTAGCGAAATTCCTTGTCGGGTAAGTTCCGACCCGCACGAATGGCGTAATGATTTGGGCACTGTCTCGGCAGCAAATCCGGTGAAATTGAAGTGCAAGTGAAGATGCTTGCTACCCGCGGTTGGACGGAAAGACCCCGTAGAGCTTTACTGTAGCTTAGCATTGCATTTCGGTATTGTCTGTACAGGATAGGTGGGAGACTAAGAAGCGAGAGCGTCAGCTTTCGTGGAGTCGTCCTTGGGATACCACCCTGACAGTACTGGAATTCTAACTGGCGGCCATGAATCTGGTCACAGGACATTGCTAGGTGGGCAGTTTGACTGGGGCGGTCGCCTCCTAAAAGGTAACGGAGGCGCTCAAAGGTTCCCTCAGCGCGGTCGGAAATCGCGCGTAGAGTGTAAAGGCAGAAGGGAGCCTGACTGCGACACATACAGGTGGAGCAGGGACGAAAGTCGGACTTAGTGATCCGGTGGTTCTGTATGGAAGGGCCATCGCTCAACGGATAAAAGCTACCTCGGGGATAACAGGCTGATCTCCCCCAAGAGTCCACATCGACGGGGAGGTTTGGCACCTCGATGTCGGCTCGTCGCATCCTGGGGCTGTAGTCGGTCCCAAGGGTTGGGCTGTTCGCCCATTAAAGCGGCACGCGAGCTGGGTTCAGAACGTCGTGAGACAGTTCGGTCCCTATCCGCCGTGGGCGTAGGAAATTTGAGAGGAGCTGTCCTTAGTACGAGAGGACCGGGATGGACTGACCTCTGGTGCACCAGTTGTTTCGCCAGAAGCACAGCTGGGTAGCTATGTCGGGAAGGGATAAACGCTGAAAGCATCTAAGCGTGAAGCCCACCTCAAGATTAGATTTCCCATAGCGTAAGCTAGTAAGATCCCTGGAAGACTACCAGGTTGATAGGTTAGGGGTGTAAGTGCAGTAATGTACTCAGCTGACTAATACTAATAGATCGAGGACTTGATCTAAAATATTAAATTCACTGTGCAATTTTGAAGGAATAATGGAAAAAAGATAGTATATCTTTTTCTATCTTTCATATAATATAAATAATGTATTCCGCGATAGCTCAACGGTGGAGCACTCGGCTGTTAACCGATAGGTTGAAGGTTCGAATCCTTTTCGCGGAGCCATAATCTGGTGATTATGGCATGAAGGATACACCCGTACCCATCCCGAACACGATGGTTAAGCTTCATAGCGCCAATGGTACTGCACTGGAGACGGTGTGGAAGAGTAGGACATCGCCAGGTAAGATGAAAACACTAAGCAAATGCTTAGTGTTTTTTATTTTTTGATTCTTAAGAAAAATTTTTAAACTTTGTTATTTTTATATCAAAATTAAAAATTATTTATTGGTATAAAAATAACAAAGTTTTGTAAAATGAAAAATAATAATATTAATATATGAAAGGTTTTTAAGAATAAAATATAATAAAAAATGCAATAAAAGACAATGCATCTTAATTTAGATAAAAAAAATTTCTTAGTGATTGTTAAAAGTTTATCAAAATATAATAAAAATATATTTACAATTCATTACTTATTGTTATATAATTAACATAGTGAGAAAAAATACTAGAATTCTTATTAATTAAGCTTTGTATGAATTTTGTATAAATGAAGATAATAAGAGATAATTGTGTAAATATAAGTGCTAGATTTGTATATAATTTAAGTAACGAAAAAATTATTTCAATAGAGGTGATAGTATGAATACTAAGCGTATTAAAATATCAATAATAGGTGCAGGATTTGTAGGAGCAACTGCTGCTTATGCACTTATGATAGCTGGACTTGCATCTGAGATTGTTATTGTAGATATAAATAAAGAAAAAGCACTTGGAGAAGCTATGGATTTAGCTCATGGAGTATCTTTTGTAAAGCCAGTAGATGTATATGCTGGAGATTATAAAGATACAGCTGATTCTGATATAGTAATTATAACTGCTGGGGCAGCTCAAAAATCTGGCGAAACAAGATTAGACTTAATAAATAAAAATCTTGATATATTTAAAAAAATTATTCCAAATATTGTAGAGCATAGTCCCAATTCTATATTATTAGTTGTTTCAAATCCTGTAGATATATTAACTTATATAACATATAAACTTTCAGGATTTCCGAAACAGAGAGTTATAGGATCTGGTACAGTTCTTGATACTTCAAGATTTAAACATTTATTAAGTGAATATTTTAATATAGATGATAGAAATATTCATACGTATATAATAGGTGAACATGGAGATTCTGAGGTTCCAACTTGGAGTTTAACTAATATTGCTGGTATGAATCTAGATGATTACTGTAAAAATGTTTGTAAAAAGTATGATGAATTATCAAAAAATAAAATTCATCATGATGTAAAAAATGCAGCTTATGAAGTTATTAATAGAAAAGGGGCAACTTATTTTGCTGTGGGTTTAGCTATAAGAAGAATAGTTGAGGCGATATTAAGAGATGAAAATTCTATTTTAACAGTTTCAAGTTTGCTTGAAGGGCAATATGGAATAAGTGATGTTTATGTAGGTGTTCCAACAATAGTAGGCTCTAGTGGAATAAAAAAAATATTAGAGGTCCCTTTAAATAAAGAAGAGTTAAATAAATTAAAAATTTCAACAACTACCTTAAAAGAATATATTGATAAATTAGAATTTTAATATTAAATGATTAACTTGAAATAAATATATTTGTTTATATAGTTTTCAGATGAAAAATAAAAGAGGTTATGTCTTGAAAAATTGTTTAGTTGCCTTGAGATAGCCTCTTTTTTATTTTTAAAATAAAAAGGCTGAAAGTTGGAATCCTTTTCGCGGAGCCATTATATATTAATCATTACATATAAGATAAAACACTAAAAGTATTAGTGTTTTTATTTTTTTGTAGAAATCCTTAATTTAAACTACTGAAGGAGTATTTAGTTTTAACTGTTATAAGTTAATGAGGATATTTTATTAGCAATATATATAAGATATATATATAAGATATATATATAGAAGAATTATGGTAGGGAAATGAAGTTTTAATAGTATATATTTTATATAATTAAGAATACATATCCTTGCGTGTCCATATACTTATTTTAATGATATTAAGAGAAATTAGAATCAATATAGAGTTTATTTAATTAAACAAGCCTTATTATTATTATGTTTAAAAGGTTTTATGATAAGATATTCCTTGTCGCTTCGAGAGAGCGAAGAAAAAACAATATCAGCTAAAAAAGCTGTTGACAAAACAATTTGAGGTTGATATAATGAATAAGTTGTCGAGAGATGGCGAAGAAAACTTGGTCTTTGAAAATTAAACAGAAATTAAGGTAAATAAAATGCCAGTCAATAACTTTAAGTAATGAGTAATAGATTAAACTTTTAAATTGAGAGTTTGATCCTGGCTCAGGACGAACGCTGGCGGCGTGCCTAACACATGCAAGTCGAGCGATGAAGTTCCTTCGGGAACGGATTAGCGGCGGACGGGTGAGTAACACGTGGGTAACCTGCCTCAAAGAGGGGGATAGCCTCCCGAAAGGGAGATTAATACCGCATAACATTATTTTCTCGCATGAGAAGATAATCAAAGGAGCAATCCGCTTTGAGATGGACCCGCGGCGCATTAGCTAGTTGGTGAGGTAACGGCTCACCAAGGCGACGATGCGTAGCCGACCTGAGAGGGTGATCGGCCACATTGGAACTGAGACACGGTCCAGACTCCTACGGGAGGCAGCAGTGGGGAATATTGCGCAATGGGGGAAACCCTGACGCAGCAACGCCGCGTGAGTGATGAAGGTCTTCGGATTGTAAAGCTCTGTCTTTGGGGACGATAATGACGGTACCCAAGGAGGAAGCCACGGCTAACTACGTGCCAGCAGCCGCGGTAATACGTAGGTGGCAAGCGTTGTCCGGATTTACTGGGCGTAAAGAGTATGTAGGCGGATATTTAAGTCAGATGTGAAATTCCCGGGCTTAACCTGGGCGCTGCATTTGAAACTGGGTATCTAGAGTGCGGGAGAGGAAAGTGGAATTCCTAGTGTAGCGGTGAAATGCGTAGAGATTAGGAAGAACACCAGTGGCGAAGGCGACTTTCTGGACCGTAACTGACGCTGAGATACGAAAGCGTGGGGAGCAAACAGGATTAGATACCCTGGTAGTCCACGCCGTAAACGATGAATACTAGGTGTCGGGGGGTACCACCCTCGGTGCCGCAGCAAACGCAATAAGTATTCCGCCTGGGGAGTACGGTCGCAAGATTAAAACTCAAAGGAATTGACGGGGACCCGCACAAGCAGCGGAGCATGTGGTTTAATTCGAAGCAACGCGAAGAACCTTACCTAGACTTGACATCTCCTGAATTACTCGTAACAGAGGAAGCCCTTCGGGGCAGGAAGACAGGTGGTGCATGGTTGTCGTCAGCTCGTGTCGTGAGATGTTGGGTTAAGTCCCGCAACGAGCGCAACCCTTATCGTTAGTTGCTACCATTAAGTTGAGCACTCTAGCGAGACTGCCTGGGTTAACCAGGAGGAAGGTGGGGATGACGTCAAATCATCATGCCCCTTATGTCTAGGGCTACACACGTGCTACAATGGCCGGTACAACGAGAAGCAAACCCGCGAGGGGGAGCCAAACTAAAAAACCGGTCCCAGTTCGGATTGTAGGCTGAAACTCGCCTACATGAAGTTGGAGTTGCTAGTAATCGCGAATCAGAATGTCGCGGTGAATACGTTCCCGGGTCTTGTACACACCGCCCGTCACACCATGAGAGCCGGTAACACCCGAAGCCTGTGAGGTAACCGCAAGGAGCCAGCAGTCGAAGGTGGGATTGGTGATTGGGGTGAAGTCGTAACAAGGTAGCCGTAGGAGAACCTGCGGCTGGATCACCTCCTTTCTAGGGAGAAATGAAAGCTCACAGCTTTCATAGACTGGAAATAATTTATCCTTAATTCTGTTTAATTTTGAAAGACTAATGTCTTTCATTAATTGTTCTTTGAAAATTGCACAGTGAATATTAAGAAATCTACTAAAACTAAGTAATTAGTTTTAGTAATAAATCTCACTCAGTATATCTGAGGAGTGAAGTCTTGTATAACATTTATGTTTACAAGCGTCTAACGATCAAGTTAGAAAGGGCGCACGGTGAATGCCCTGGCACTAGGAGCCGAAGAAGGACGCGATAAGCTGCGATAAGCTACGAGTAGGCGCACACAGCCTGTGATTCGTAGATTTCCGAATGGGGAAACCCACATGATAAACATCATGTACTATATACTGAATTCATAGGTATATAGAGGTACACTCTGGGAACTGAAACATCTAAGTACCAGAAGGAAGAGAAAGAAAAATCGATTCCCTCAGTAGCGGCGAGCGAAAGGGGAAGAGCCCAAACCAGAAACTTTGTTTCTGGGGTTGCGGATAGATCATAACGCTTCAATCTTTTTAGTCGAAGAGAACTGGAAAGTTCTGTCGTAGAAGGTAATAACCCTGTAGGCAAAAAGAAGAGAGAAGTAGATCTACTCCAGAGTACCACGAGACACGTGAAACCTTGTGGGAAGCTGGGAGGACCATCTCCCAAGGCTAAATACTACCTAGTGACCGATAGTGAAGCAGTACCGTGAGGGAAAGGTGAAAAGAACCCCGGAAGGGGAGTGAAATAGAACCTGAAACCGTGTGCCTACAATCGGTCGGAGCACGTTAATGTGTGACGGCGTACTTTTTGTAGAACGGGCCAGCGAGTTACGATATGTAGCAAGGTTAAGCACCTACGGTGCGGAGCCGAAGGGAAACCGAGTCTGAACAGGGCAACTAGTTGCATATCGTAGACCCGAAACCGGGTGATCTATCCATGGCCAGGATGAAGCGGAAGTAAAATTCCGTGGAGGTCCGAACCACGTTGGTGTTGAAAAACCATGGGATGAGCTGTGGATAGCGGAGAAATTCCAATCGAACTCGGAGATAGCTGGTTCTCCTCGAAATAGCTTTAGGGCTAGCGTCGGGTAATTAAGTAGTGGAGGTAGAGCACTGAATGGGCTAGGGGCTGACAACAGTTACTGAACCCTATCAAACTCCGAATGCCACATACTGGTACCCCGGCAGTCAGACTACGAATGATAAGATCCGTGGTCAAAAGGGAAACAGCCCAGACCATCAGCTAAGGTCCCAAAGTGTAAGTTAAGTGGGAAAGGATGTGGGATTTCTAAGACAACTAGGATGTTGGCTTAGAAGCAGCCACTCATTTAAAGAGTGCGTAATAGCTCACTAGTCGAGAGATCCCGCGCCGAAGATGTAACGGGGCTAAAACTTACCACCGAAGCTATGGATGTGTACTACGTACACGTGGTAGAGGAGCTTTCTGCACAGGTAGAAGCCATATCGTAAGGAGTGGTGGACAGTGCAGAAGTGAGAATGCTGGCATAAGTAGCGAGAAACAGGTGAGAATCCTGTTGGCCGAATATCTAAGGTTTCCTGGGGAAGGCTCGTCCTCCCAGGGTTAGTCGGGACCTAAGCCGAGGCCGAAAGGCGTAGGTGATGGACAACTGGTTGATATTCCAGTACCACCAAAATGCGTTTGACAAATGGGATGACGCAGGAGGATAGGATGTGCGCACTATTGGATGTGCGTCTAAGCACTTAGGATGTTGAGTAGGCAAATCCGCTCAATTTAAGTCTGAGGTGTGATGGGGAGCCCTATGGGCGAAGTATCTGATTCCACGCTGCCAAGAAAAGTCTCTATGGAGCAAATTGGTGCCCGTACCGCAAACCGACACAGGTAGATGAGGAGAGAATCCTAAGGCCGTCGGAAGAATTGCTGCTAAGGAACTCGGCAAATTAACCCCGTAACTTCGGGAGAAGGGGTGCCTCCGAGAGGAGGCCGCAGTGAACAGGCCCAAGCAACTGTTTATCAAAAACACAGGTCTCTGCTAAAGCGTAAGCTGATGTATAGGGGCTGACGCCTGCCCGGTGCTGGAAGGTTAAGGGGAATGCTTAGCGCAAGCGAAGGTATGAACTTAAGCCCCAGTAAACGGCGGCCGTAACTATAACGGTCCTAAGGTAGCGAAATTCCTTGTCGGGTAAGTTCCGACCCGCACGAATGGCGTAATGATTTGGGCACTGTCTCGGCAGCAAATCCGGTGAAATTGAAGTGCAAGTGAAGATGCTTGCTACCCGCGGTTGGACGGAAAGACCCCGTAGAGCTTTACTGTAGCTTAGCATTGCATTTCGGTATTGTCTGTACAGGATAGGTGGGAGACTAAGAAGCGAGAGCGTCAGCTTTCGTGGAGTCGTCCTTGGGATACCACCCTGACAGTACTGGAATTCTAACTGGCGGCCATGAATCTGGTCACAGGACATTGCTAGGTGGGCAGTTTGACTGGGGCGGTCGCCTCCTAAAAGGTAACGGAGGCGCTCAAAGGTTCCCTCAGCGCGGTCGGAAATCGCGCGTAGAGTGTAAAGGCAGAAGGGAGCCTGACTGCGACACATACAGGTGGAGCAGGGACGAAAGTCGGACTTAGTGATCCGGTGGTTCTGTATGGAAGGGCCATCGCTCAACGGATAAAAGCTACCTCGGGGATAACAGGCTGATCTCCCCCAAGAGTCCACATCGACGGGGAGGTTTGGCACCTCGATGTCGGCTCGTCGCATCCTGGGGCTGTAGTCGGTCCCAAGGGTTGGGCTGTTCGCCCATTAAAGCGGCACGCGAGCTGGGTTCAGAACGTCGTGAGACAGTTCGGTCCCTATCCGCCGTGGGCGTAGGAAATTTGAGAGGAGCTGTCCTTAGTACGAGAGGACCGGGATGGACTGACCTCTGGTGCACCAGTTGTTTCGCCAGAAGCACAGCTGGGTAGCTATGTCGGGAAGGGATAAACGCTGAAAGCATCTAAGCGTGAAGCCCACCTCAAGATTAGATTTCCCATAGCGTAAGCTAGTAAGATCCCTGGAAGACTACCAGGTTGATAGGTTAGGGGTGTAAGTGCAGTAATGTACTCAGCTGACTAATACTAATAGATCGAGGACTTGATCTAAATATTAAATTCACTGTGCAATTTTGAGAGAACAATCTCAAAGGACACTCATTCAATTATATTGAAGAGTAGATCAGAGCCCTAAAGGGTAAGGAAACTCCTGAGCTGATGCTCATGAGTAACCGATCATCACAAAATCAAAGATTTTGGATGTCTGGTCATCTGGTGATTATGGCGTGAAGGATACACCCGTACCCATCCCGAACACGATGGTTAAGCTTCACAGCGCCAATGGTACTGCACTGGAGACGGTGTGGAAGAGTAGGACATCGCCAGGTAAGGTTAAAACACTAAGCATTTGCTTAGTGTTTTTTATTTATTTCAAAATTAATCATTAATTGGGGGGAGAAAGCATGTTTCAAACACATCTGGGGGAATTTGCAGCATTATTGACGGCAATGTTTTGGACAGTTAGCGCATTATCCTTTGAATCCGCAGGAAAGAAGGTAGGTTCTTTATCAGTTAATTTTATACGACTTATAGTAGGACTTATATTACTAAGTACATATACCCTTATAAGTAGAGGGATGTTCTTACCATTAGATGCATCACGAAGTACTTGGATCTGGTTAATCATTTCAGGATTAATAGGTTTTGTAATAGGAGATTTATTTTTATTTCAGGCATACATTGAAGTAGGATCAAGGATTTCTATGCTTGTGATGTCCTTTGTTCCACCTATTACTGCTTTAATAAGCTTTATAGTTTTTGGAGAACGATTGACAAGAACTAATCTAATTGGAATGGGAATAACAGTTTTAGGGATTGCTATTGTTGTTTTAAAGAAGAAGGAGGGTGAAGGGAGGATGCAGTTCTCGCACCCTATAAAAGGATTGATTTTTGCTTTTTTAGGAGCGTTAGGACAAGCTTTTGGTACGATTTTAAGTAAGTTTGGAATGAAGGATTATAATCCTTTTGCTGCTACTCAAATACGTATAATAGCTGGAATTATAGGTTTTTCAATACTTATACTTATTATGAAAAAACATAGTAATTTAATTGTTGCAGTAAAAAATACATCAGCATTAAAAAGAATATCCTTAGGTGCTTTATTTGGGCCTTTTTTAGGAGTATCTTTTTCTCTATTAGCAATACAGCATACTACAGCAGGCGTTGCAGCTACTATTACAGCCATTGTACCAGTATTAATAATACCTCCAGCAATTATATTACTGAAAGAAAAAATTACCCCTAAAGAGGTAATAGGGTCTATTATAACTATTTTAGGAGTAGGAATTTTATTTTTATAAATATGAAAATCTATTCTACATAATTATCTTTATATTATAATAATTTATATAATGTGGAAAACTAAAGGAATTATAATCAATAAGATATTTGGAGGAATAGGTATGTCAAAGTATAATGACAAGGCTCTTAAGGAATTAATAGCTTGGGAACAAAAAATGAAAAGAAGACCTTCAGTTACAAATAAATTTACTAAAGAAATACAGAATAAAACAAACGACTTAATTCCAGAAAAAATTCATGATATGTTTACGGAAGCTATAAAGGGAATGATAAAGGCAGTTCTTACAAGTTCAGAATATATCACAAAGGAACCTATAACTAATGGAGCATTAGAAGAGCGAGAAAATCAAGTCAGAGAGAGACTAGAATTTTATAAAAAAGCTGCTGCTGTTAGTGGAGCAGGTACAGGAGCAGGAGGGATTTTATTAGGACTTGCAGATTTTCCTGTCCTTTTAAGTTTGAAAATGAAGTTTTTATTTGATACAGCAGCAGCATACGGTTTTAGTGTTACAGACTATAAAGAAAGGCTTTATATTTTATATGTTTTTCAACTTGCTTTTTCAAGTCAGAAAAATAGAAATAAGGTATACAGTGTTGTTAAGAATTGGAAGAAACATTCAGATAAACTACCAAAAGAAATTGATGATTTTAACTGGAGAACATTTCAACAAGAGTATAGAGATTATGTAGATATTGCAAAGATGCTTCAATTACTACCTGGAATAGGTGCGGTTATAGGAGCTGTTGCAAACTATCAGTTGATGGATCAACTGGGAGATACAGCTATGAATGCATTTAGATTAAGAGTTTTTAATTATAAAAAAGTTGATTAAACAAATGAAGGCATTTATCATATAATAAATAAAGCATTAATTTTAAGGAGTAATTTATGATAATTGCAATTAATTTAAGTACTCCAGTAAGAAAAATAAAAGATAAAATTGATATTAACATTTGTGAAGCTAAAATGAAAAATTCGAACATAGTTAAGTGCAGTAAGATAATCCTTGGAACATTGACACTACTAATGGTCAAGAATACTAATGCGAATGCTCAGGACATATTATCAGGTACTAATATGTCAGCTCAAGTTGTAGAAAGTTTAAATGCAATAGGATATCCAACTGTAGATTTGATATTTAATCTTGTACAAATGAAGGATCACTTTAAAAATATGCCATAATAAAATAAGCTAAGATTTGTCCAATTTAGACAAATCTTAGCTTATTTTCTAGTAATATAATAGTTTATTTATCTTCATACTGCGCAAACTTATATCGTAACAACAAAACAAAATTAAACATTAAAAGGAATTATATAAAATAAAGGAGGTAATTAAAATGACAAGAAACAATAGAGTATTAGTACCAGAAGCAAGAGAAGGATTAAACAGATTCAAAATGGAGTCTGCAAGTGAAGTTGGAGTAACATTAAAAGAAGGTTATAATGGAGATTTAACATCACGCCAAGCAGGATCAATTGGTGGAAACATGGTTAAGAAAATGGTTCAATCTTACGAACAAAACTTAAAATAATAATTGTTTAAAAGAAGTTCACTGCACTATGCAGTGAACTTCTTTTTTATGAGTTATAGATTAGAATTAATATTTATCATAACTTTTATCTAAAGTTTTTCTTAGTAGAATTTCTAATTCATGAGTACGATCTTTATTCATAGGAAGTATATCTTTTAACTTGTATTCTATATTTAAAATATCATATTTACTAGTTCCCAAAGTGTGGTATGGGAGTAATTCAACTTTTTCAACATTTCTAATATTTTCTATTATTTTAGCCATTTTTATTATGTGTTCATCAGAATCAGTCAAACCAGGAACAACCACATGTCTTATCCAAACTTTAGTATTAGTTTTTTCTAAAGCTTTTAAAAAAGTATCAAGTTCTACTTTACCTTTTCCTGTTAGATTTTTATAGCCAGAATCGTCTACATGTTTAATATCTAATAAGACTAAATCTGTATATTCTAATATTTTGTCATATTCTCCAAGACCATAGCCGGAAGTGTCTAGAATAGTATGTATATTATTTTTTTTACAAAGTTTTAAGGTTTCTAGGAGAAATTCTGGTTGAAGTAACACTTCTCCACCGGAGAATGTAACTCCACCGCCAGATTTATCGAAGTAAGGCTTAAATCTCAATAATTTTTCTACGATTTCCTCAGATGTGAATTCAGTTCCTCCTTGTATGCTCCAAGTATCAGGATTATGGCAATATAGACATCTTAAGGGACATCCTTGAAAAAATATTACTGTTCTTATTCCAGGACCATCAACAAGTCCCATACTTTCAATAGAATGAATTCTTCCTTTTATCATAATACTAATCCTCCTTAGGTGCATATTATAACAACTTTTTTCATGTATTTATTTTAAATTATACTATTAATTTTTAGACTTTGGTAAATTATTTATAAAATTTACATATATTATACACTTTTGTGAAGGTTTTTTGTTTAAGTATTTGTTTCGTGGAGAATTATGATGTAAGATTTATTTAGTAATCTAGGCTATTTTAAGGAACATTACTAAGAGTAGAATTAGATTAATTAATAAAATATAGTATGAAAATGCTTAAAATATTAAGGAGTTAGATATATAATGGAAAGAAGAGGAATAATAGTTATAAGTTCTGGTACTACTGACGAAAAAGCTATAAAAATGTCAATTGATGTAGTAGAGAATAGAATACAGAATTATTTTTATGATTGGGAAATAAGAAGAGCTTTTACTTCAGAAGCCATAATAAATAAATTAATAGATAAGTCAAATATAAAAATTGATACAGGTGAAGAAGCTATTTTAAAAATGCTAAAAGAAGGTTTTACTTATGTTATAGTTCAACCTCTTCATATTATACCTGGAATTGAATATGAAAAAACGGCAGAGCTAGTTAGGAAATATAAAAGTAAATTTAAAGATATTAAACTAGGAAGACCAGTACTTTATTATGACAGGGATATTAAGGAAGCAGTAGAAGCTTTAAATAATCAAATTTATAGTATTAAGGAAGATGAAGTAGTAGTATTAGTAGCACATGGTACTAAGCATAATGCAAATATATATTACAAAAAACTTCAAGAAGAGATTTTTAGACAAGGAATAAAAGTATACTTAGTTACTTTAGGGGAATACCCATGTATTTATGATATAATGGAAAAATTAAAAAGTAATAATATTAAGAATGTAGTTTTAGTGCCATATATGCTTGTTTGTGGAGAACATGGAAAGAAAGATATTTGTGGAGAGAAAGAGGATTCATGTAGAAGTTTGCTAGAAAAAGAAGGTTTTACAGTGAGTTTGTATTTGCACGGTATTGGAGAGAATGAGAGATATCAAGAAATATATATAGATCATATAAAAGACGTCATAGAAGAATAACATAATGCTGAATTGGAGGGAACCAATAAATATGAGATTAGCTGTTATAGGTGTTAATTACAATAAAACACCTATAGATATACGAGAGAAGGTATCCTTTACTAAATCTAAAAAGATGAAGGCATCAGAAGATTTATTACATAAGGGAATTGGAGAAGTATGTATATTATCTACCTGTAATAGAAGTGAGATTTATGTTGCAGATAAGGATATAGAAAGTACTATTAGTAAAGTGGTAGAGTTTTTTAAGGTTTTTTTTGATGTTCCAAATATTGAAGAACATTTATTTATAAAAAAAGATAGAGAGGTTGTATCACATATTTTTAACGTAGCATCTGGGCTTCAATCTATGATTTTGTGTGAGGATGAAATACTAGGTCAAGTAAAGGAAGCCT
The DNA here is from genome assembly GCF_055755365.1 of Clostridium sp. X. NCBI lineage: Bacteria > Bacillati > Bacillota > Clostridia > Eubacteriales > Clostridiaceae > Clostridium > Clostridium sp. X. Next base: position 3,091,733 of record NZ_CM146912.1, on the reverse strand, counting down.
TAAAGTTTTCAATAGAAAATAAGTATAGTAAGAAGGTTTTAAATAAGCTCTTTAGAGAAGCTATAACTGCTGGAAAGAGTATAAAAAGCGAACTGAAAATATCTGAAAACCCCATTTCTATAGTGTATATCGCTATTAAGTTATTGAAAAGGAATATGAAAAGTATAGAGGGTAAAAGGGCATGTGTAATAGGCATGGGAGACATGGGAAAATTAGCTCTCACGCACTTGGCTAGTGAAGAATTAGAAGAAATATTTGTAGCAAATAGAACCTATAGCAACGTGTTAGATTTGATTCAGGAATTTCCTAATATAAAACCTATAGAGTATGAAAAAAGATATACAGTTTTAGATGATATAGACATACTAATTACAGCAACTTCATCACCACATATAATTATAGATTATGAACACATTAAAAAAATAAAAAAAGAATTAGATATAATTGATTTAGCTGTTCCAAGAGATGTAGAGAAAAGAGTAAGAGAGTTAAGTAATATTCATCTTTATGATATAGATGATTTTAAAAATATATCAGAAGACAATATTCAAAAACGTGAAGAATTATCAAAAGTGGCAGAGAAAATTATATCCTTAAGTGTTGAGAAGTTTATGAGTTGGATTAATAGTTTGAAGATAGAAGAAACTGTGGGAAACTTGAATGGAAGATGCAATGAAATTAAAAAAGAGTATTTTCAATATATAGATGATAAGTTGGAGTTGGATTCCAAAGAAAAAGAAGTTATTGAAAAAATGTTAGAAGCAGCATTAAGAAAATTAATAAAAGAACCTGTATTAAATCTAAAAAAGTTTGATAATAAAAGTTTAGCAGAAGAATATTCAAAAACAATTAATAAGCTATTTAACTTTTAAGGTGGTGGTAAATATTTATTATCCTTTAATGATTAATATTAAAGATAAACCTGTTGCCATAATTGGCGGCGGAAAAGTTGGATACAGAAAGGCTAAAAAGTTATTGGAGTTTGGAGCATTAGTAAGAATTGTAAGTCCTAAACTAGTTGAGGAGTTTATAGATTTAAAAACAAGCTTTAATAGTAAATTAGAAATAGTAGAGGATACATATAAGGAAGAGTATATAAGAGGATGTTTACTAGTAATAGCGGCAACTGAACATAATGAAATAAATAAAAATATAAGCAATTACTGTAGGGAGAATGGTATTCTTTGTAATGTAGTTGATGATATGGACTTATCAGACTTTATAGTACCATCTACACTAAAGAGAGGAGATTTACTAATTTCTATATCTACTATGGGCAAAAGCCCAGCTTTGTCGGCTAAAATAAAGAGAGAATTAGAAGAAAAATATAGCAGTGAGTATGAAGAATATGTAGAACTTTTAGGTAAACTTAGAGAGATAATATTGAAAAATATATGTGATGAAAATGAAAAAGTAAGACTTTTAAAGGCTATAATAGATATGGATATAAAAAAACTTCAAGATTCATATGAGGTTTTACTAAAGAGCGGAGAAAGAGGGAAAGAGAATGAAGGTAATTGTTGGGTCTAGAGGGAGCAAGCTTGCCCTAACTCAAACACAATGGGTTATAGATAAAATAAAAGAGCATCATCCAGAGGTAGACTTTGAGATTAAAGTTATAAAGACAAAGGGAGATGAATTGATAAATATAGCACTAGATAAAATAGGCGGAAAGGGAGTATTTGTAGAGGAGATAGAAGATCAGCTTTTAAAAGGTGAAATACATATGGCTATTCATAGCATGAAGGATATGGCTACATCCACTCCTGAGAAGCTTAAATTCTCTTATGTTCCCAAAAGAGAAGATTATAGAGATATTTTAGTATTAGATAAAAGATATAAAACTCTAGAGGACTTACCTATAGGGGCAAAAATAGGTACAGGAAGTAAAAGACGAAAATATCAATTATTAGAATTTAAAGCTGATTTAGAGATAGTTCCTATAAGAGGAAATATAGATACTAGAATGAAAAAGATTTATAGTGAAAAGTTAGATGGAGTTGTGCTAGCGGCGGCAGGAGTAAAAAGATTAGGACTGGAAAATACTTTAGAATATACTATAGTTTATTTGAATGAGGATATATTATTACCAGCACCGTCACAAGGAATATTAGCTATAGAGATTAAAAAAGAAGATTCTAAAATTGATAAGCTTTTAAAATGTATAGAAGATAAAGAAGCTTTGATACAAGCAAAGGCAGAAAGAGCTTTTTTAAAAGGAGTAAATGGGGGATGTCATCTTCCGGTAGGAGCATTATGTACTATAAACGGAGAAAAAATTGTGCTAAAAGGACTTCTAGGCAATGAAGAGGGAACAGTGATTATTAAAAGGTCCATAGAAGGAGAGATTAATAATCCAGAGGAGCTTGGTTTTAAATTAGCGGAAAGTGTACTTAAGGAGAGTAATTAATTATGAGTGGAAAAGTTTATTTAATAGGGGCTGGTCCGGGAGATTATAAGCTTATAACCCTTAAAGGAATGGAATGTATAAAAGAGGCAGATGTTATTGTATATGACAATCTTGTAAATAAGAATCTAATTAAAGAAGCAAAAAATAGCTGTGAGTTTATATATGTTGGTAAAAAATCTAAGAATCATACTAAAACTCAAGATGAAATAAATGAGATAATAGTTAAAAAAGCTAAAGAAGGCAATAAAGTTGTTAGACTAAAGGGAGGAGATCCCTATGTATTTGGTAGAGGGGGAGAAGAAGGAGAATATCTAAGAGAAAGAGGAGTATTCTTTGAGGTGGTGCCAGGAATAACTTCAGCTATTGGAGGACTATGCTATGCTGGTATACCAATAACTCATAGAGACTTTGCTTCTTCTTTTCATGTTATAACAGGACATTTAAAGGAAGAAGATAAGGAATTAGATTGGAAGAATCTTTCTTCTTTAAAGGGAACATTAGTATTTTTAATGGGAGTTTCTAATCTTAAAAATATATGTGAAAATCTAATTAAAGAAGGAAAAGATAAAAGTACACCAGTAGCTATTATAAATTGGGCAACTACACCAAAACAAAAGGTTGTAGTGGGAAATCTAGAAAATATATATTCAAAAGCAATTTTAGAAAATATAAAACCACCTAGCTTAATTGTAATTGGTGAAGTAGTAGGTTTAAGAAAAGATTTAAATTTCTTTGAAGAGAAGCCTCTTTTTGGGAAAAGTATTGTAGTTACAAGAGCTAGAGCACAGAGTAGTAGTCTTGTAGAGAAGATAAATGAGCTTGGAGGAAATTATATAGAGTTTCCAACTATAAAAATTGAAAAGATTACTCCAAGTAGAGAATTAGATGAGGAGATAGTACAACTAGAGAAATACACTTATTTAATTTTTACTAGTGAAAATGGAGCAGAAATATTTTTTCAAAGATTATTTGAATTAGGTTTTGATAGTAGAAAACTAAGTAGGTTAAAAGTGCTATCAATTGGACCTGCAACCTTTAATGCCGTGAAGAAATATGGAATAATCTCAGACATAATTCCAAAAAGATTTGTTGGAGAAGCAATAGTAGAAGAGTTAAAAGACATTTTAACTAAGGAAGATAAAATTCTTATGCCTAGAGCAAGTATTGCTAGAGATTATTTAATTGAAGAGCTAACTAAAATATGTGAAGTTAAAGAATGTAAAATTTATAGAACTGTGAAAGGCGAAGGAGATAAAGAAGAAATATTAGAACTTTTAAAGGAAGATAAGGTAGACTACATAACCTTTACTAGTTCTTCTACAGTAAAAAACTTCGTTGAAATTATAGGAGAAGAAAATTTAAATAGATTAAGTAGTACAAAATTAATATCTATAGGACCTATAACCTCTAAAACAATAGAGAGCTTTGGACTAGAAATACATAGAGAAGCAGAAGAATACACTATTGATGGAGTAGTAGAGGCAGTAATTAGTGAAAAATAGAACCAGTTTAGTAAATGAATAAAGTAAAAAGAACATAAACTAGGGACTAGATTTATGGGGAGGAAAATTTGATGAACATGAGAAGAAGGCCAAGACGACTTAGAGGAAATGAGACAATTAGAGGATTAGTTAGAGAGACTAGATTAAGCTTAGATACTTTAGTATATCCACTGTTTATTGTTGAAGGAGAAAATATAAAAAAAGAGATCACTTCATTAAAGGGGAATTATCATCTTTCACTTGATAGATTAGAGGAAGAAATTAGAGAACTTATTGATTTAGGAATAAAGTCTGTTATACTTTTTGGAATTCCACATCATAAAGATGAGGAAGGATGCGGAGCTTATCATGACCATGGAATAATTCAAAAGGCTATAAGAGAAATAAAGAGTAAGTTTAATGATATGTACGTTATAACAGATATATGTATGTGTGAATATACCTCACATGGTCATTGTGGAATACTTACGGATAGTGGATATGTAGATAATGATAAAACACTAGAGTATCTTGGGAAAACTGCTATAAGCCATGTAGAAGCTGGAGCAGATATGGTAGCTCCTTCTGATATGATGGATGGAAGAATTGGATTTATAAGAGATATGTTAGATGAAAAAGGATATGTAAATATTCCTATAATGGCATATAGTGCAAAATATGCTTCTGCCTTTTATGGACCATTTAGAGAAGCGGCGGAATCAACACCAGCCTTTGGGGATAGAAAGTCATATCAAATGGATCCTGCAAATATAAATGAGGCTATACGAGAAGTTGAATTAGATATAGAAGAGGGAGCAGATATTGTAATGGTAAAGCCAGCTCTTGCATATCTAGATGTTATAAGAAAGATTAAAGATAATTTTAATCTCCCTATTGCAGCATATAACGTAAGCGGAGAGTACGCTATGATAAGAACTTGTATAGATAATGGTCTTTTAAGTGAAGAGGCTATTATGGAAACTCTTCTTTCTATAAAAAGAGCAGGAGCTGATATAATTATAACTTATTTTGCAAAGGATGCTGCGAGAATGCTTAGGAGGTAGAGTAATGAATAATAGAGTATATAAAAAATCAGAAGAACTATTTAAAGAAGCGGTAGAATATATTCCGGGAGGAGTTAATAGCCCAGTTAGAGCTTTTAAATCTGTGGGAATGAGTCCTATTTTTGTTGAAAGAGCAGAAGGTTCTAAGATTTATGATGTTGATGGAAATGAGTATATAGACTATATATGCTCTTGGGGCCCGCTAATACTAGGTCATAGTAACAAAGAGCTTATTCAGGGAATAGAAGAGATAGTAGCTAGAGGAACAAGCTATGGAGTTCCAACAGAAATAGAAGTTAAAATGGCAAAGCTTATAGTTGAAGCTTATCCATCTGTAGATATGGTGAGAATGGTAAACTCAGGAACAGAAGCTACCATGAGTGCTCTTAGACTTGCTAGAGGATTTACAAAGAGAAATAAAATATTAAAGTTTGAAGGATGTTATCATGGACATTCTGATGCACTACTTGTAAAGTCAGGTTCAGGAACTATAACCTTTGGTGTTCCTACAAGTCCAGGAGTTCCAGAGGATACTGTAAAAGACACTTTAGTTTGTCAGTACAATAATTTAGATGAAGTTAAAAAAATATTTGAAGAACAGGGAAGCGATATAGCTGCAATTATAGTAGAACCCGTATCAGGAAATATGGGAGTAGTTCCAGGAAAAAAAGAATTTTTGCAAGGACTTAGAGATATAACTAAGGAATATGGTTCTATTCTAATATTCGACGAAGTTATAACAGGATTTAGACTGTCTTATGGCGGAGCACAAGAGGTTTATGGAGTAGATGCAGACATTACTTGCTTTGGAAAGATAATAGGAGCAGGACTTCCTGTAGGAGCTTATGGTGGGAGAAGAGATATAATGGAATGTATATCTCCAGTAGGACCTGTTTATCAGGCTGGAACCCTATCAGGAAACCCACTTGCTATGTATATGGGATATAAAAATTTAAATATATTAAAGGATAATAAAGATATATATGAAGTTTTAGAAAGTAAGGCTAAAGTCTTAGAAGAGGGTTTTAAAAAGAACATAGAAACTTTAAAAATAAATGCAACTGTAGTAAGATTTAAAGCTATGCTTTGTTTATTTTTCGGAGAAGGACCTTTTGAGAATTATGAAGATGTAACAAAATGCAATACTGAAAAGTATGCTCTATATTTTAAAGAGATGCTAGATAGAGGGGTTCTTGTAGCACCAGCCCAATTTGAGGCCATATTTTTATCAACTGCTCACAGTGATGAAGATATTGAGTATACTATAAAAGCTAATTATGATGCTCTTTTGAAAATAATGGATAAATAGAAATAAGGTGCTACTCTAGCACCTTATTTCTATTTATGTTTAAGATTATTTATTTTTTTCTCATAAAGAAATCAAATTTGTCTTTCTTTGGTGTTGCAACTGAAATATTTCTTTTGTGATAAGTATCGTTATATTCAGCAAGCTGATTATCTACTATATATCCATAGTCTGTTTTACCCTTAGTTACCCATCCCATAAATATATAAGTGTGTGATGGAGCTCCAGATTTAGATTTTAAAGTAAAGCAAATATCGCCTTCTTGAAGTTTATTAAAGTCAGTAACTTTTTCCCAGCCATCTTTTTCAAGATAATCTACTAGAGATTGAGTGTTTATTACTTTTTCAGGAATTGCATAGTCGTTATCTCTTAAAATTTGAGCTATGAACATAGTAGCAAGACCTTTATCACTTCCACCATTTAATGCTGTTGCTTTATCTAAAGAAGCTTCTCTATTTTTATTTCCTTTTAAGTAAGTTGTTAATTTTAGATTTAGCTGAATATTTACACCTTCATTAGTAGAAGCATTATCAGTTGAAGAAGTTACTTCTTTTCCATTAGATGAGTCAGTATCGATAGTAGAAACGATTTGTACTTCTGATGACTTAGTATGAGCTTGGACTAAATTTGCAGAAAAAGAAAACATCTGTAGTATAGTAAGTGTAAAAATAATAAACAAAGGTATTCCAAATGAAGCAAATATAATATTAATATTTTTAGAATTTTTATCTGACATATCGTACATTTCTTTTATGTATTTTTTTGTATCTTCACCACTTTCTAATGAATTATAGTAATTATTAAACTTATTTTTTTTAGTCATTAGTCATCCTACTCCCATATATATTATTGTTATTAAGTGTCAAAATTTAGAAAATATTGTATGAAAATGATATGTTATTTAGTAAATATATATCATAATATAATTTTAACAGAAAAATTGTCTCTAGTAAACAAAAGGAGGCCTAATAAAATGAAAACTAATTATTAACTTTAAAGTGAAAGATGGAAGAATATAGTAAATATATAAATTTAACTTAAATCATCTTCATAGATAAGCATAAACTACATCCTATTATAATATATAATTATTAGGAGGTGACATAAGTGAAAATAGAGTTTTTTTATAAATGTAAAGATGGAAGAGTTATAGGTAGAGAAACAGAATGTAAAGATAAGTTAGAAGATAAAATAAAATATATAAAAACATACGCTCATAAATTAGAGAATGACGAGTCATATGGAGAGAGCGTTTTAGAATTAGAAGATTAATAGATTACTATATTAATAACACTCATGCAGGTAAAATACTGTATGAGTGTTTCATTTTAAAGAAAGTTTTTCTTATAATAAATATTTCTTGATAATTGTAAATGTAAATTAAGTTTAGTATACTAATCTAAAATGTAATAATTATTACTATGGTTAATAAACGGAGGGGAGAAAACTACATGATTAAAGTGGAAAGTTTTGAATTAGATCACACAAAGGTAAAAGCACCTTATGTAAGAAAGTGTGGCAGATTAGAAGGACAAAAGGGAGATATAGTTACAAAATTTGATTTAAGATTTACTCAACCTAATGTCAAAGATATGCCAACAGCAGCAGTGCACACAATAGAACACTTTTTAGCAGGATTTATGAGAGAGAAAATGGATGGAATAATAGATATATCTCCAATGGGATGTAGAACAGGATTTTATTTAATAGCATGGGGAGAAAGAGAACCTAAAGAAGTAATAGAAGCATTAGATTACTCTTTAAACAAGATATTAAATGAAGAAGTAATACCAGCATCAAATGAAATACAATGCGGTAATTATAGAGATTTATCTCTTTTCTCAGCTAAAGAGTATGTAAAAAATGTACTAAATGAAGGATTTAGTGATGAGGTATTTAGATAATACTTTCCGTAATACGACCATCTTAAGAATGAAACTCCTTCTCGTTCCTCGAATGAGTAAGCGACTATCACAAAATCATAGATTTTGGATATCTGCTTAACTGATTCAGAGTTGCAGTGACTTATAGAATATATAAGTTATTGTAACTCTTTTCTTATTTAAAGATATTATATAATGTGGTGATAAATATGTATATTAACGCTGTCTTCGAAGGTGGAGGGGTTAAAGGGATAGGATTAGTTGGAGCTGTATGTTGTCTTGAAGATAGAGGGTATAAAATAAAGAATTATGCAGGAACTTCAGCTGGAGCAATTGTAGCATCTCTTTTAGCAGCAGGTTACACAGGAAAGGAGTTAAAGGATATAGTTACGAATATTAACTATTTACAGTTAGTTTATAAAAATGATATAAGAAAGCCCAAAATTTTATCAGTACCTCAGAATATAATAAGTTTAATTAAGGACAAAGGAGTGTATTCTGTAGATACTATAGAGACATACATAGAGGAACTCTTAGAGAAGAAAGGAAAGACTACATTTAGGGATATAAGTCATAAAGGTAAATCTCCACTTCAGATAATTGCATCGGATATAACAAAAGGTGATATGTTAGTTTTACCAGAGGGAATTAGGAACTATGGCATAGAACCAATGGATTTTAAGATATCTAAGGCAGTGAGTATGAGTATAAGTATTCCTATCTTTTTTAAACCAGTAAAACTTAAATATAATGATGGTATGAGTTTTATTGTTGATGGTGGTATATTAAGCAATTTTCCTATATGGCTTTTTGACGTGGAAGGAATAGATAAATGGCCTACCTTTGGAATGAAATTAATAGAAAATCATAAGAGCTACACATCAAGATCAAAAACAGATATAATCTCTTATTTATTAGATATAGTTAGTGCTATGATTAATAAAAATGAAGAAGTATATGTTAGAGATAAGGACTGGGTAAGAACAATACCTATACCTACATTAGGGGTTAGTACCACTCAATTTAATATAAGTAAAGAAAAAAGCAATGAGCTCTTTCAGTCAGGATATAAGAGTGCGGAGAAGTTTTTAAGTAAATGGAGTTTTGAAGGATATAAAAGAACATTTATGATTTAGAATGGGCAATTGACAATGTGCAGAGTTTTGCATAAGCAAAATATTTAGCATTGCCAATTGTCCATGTTTAATTTAAAGAGCAGTATATAGAATTTAGAGATAGTTAACCTTCTAAAACTGCTAAGAGTTCCACAGTTGCTTTTTCTATATTTTCGCTTCCTAAAATCGCAGATATAAGGGAAATGCCATTTACTCCAGAATCTAAGATGGATTTAGCATTTTCTTTATTTATTCCACCTATAGCTACTGAAGGTATATTAATGTTTTTAGTAAGTTCTTTTAATCCAGTAAGGCCTATAGGTTCCTTAATATCTTTCTTAGTTCCGGTGTAGAATACAGGTCCAAGACCTAAATAATCTGCACCATTTTTTTGTGCGTCTATAGCTTCATCTAGATTATTAGCAGAAATACCTATAATTTTATCTTTACCTAGTATGCCTCTAGCAATAGCTATAGGCATGTCACTTTGCCCAAGGTGAACACCTTCAGCGTCTATAGCAAGTGCTATATCAATTCTATCGTTAATTATAAGTGGGACATTATATTTAGATGTAACCTCTTTAATTTCCTTGGCCACTTGAAAAAAATCTCTTGTAGAGGTGTCTTTTTCTCTTATCTGAACTAAAGTTGCTCCACCTTTTAGGGCATCTTCAATACAATTTTTTAAGTCACGGCCATTTAAAAAACTTCTATCTGTAATTAAATATAATTTATAGTCTATATCCATTGAATTTTACCTTCTTCCTCAAGCGCATGTTCTTTTAATAAGTATATCTCATCTATGAGTTTAACTTTAAAAGTACCAGGAGCTTTGGCTTCCGTTGCTGCATGCTCTCCAGCTAAATTCATAGATAACACTGATGTAACTGCAGCTATAAACTTATCCTCACATACAGCAGCAGTTGCAGCGGTAAGAGCACCTACCATACAGCCAGCCCCTGTAACTAAAGTTAAAAGAGGGGTACCGTTTTTGATTATTGCTGTTCTTACTCCATCTGTTATTATGTCTTGAGCTCCAGTGGCGGCTACAACACAATTATATTTTTTAGCAAGGGTAATACAAGCTTCTACAGAATTACTACCATCATCTATAGAATCTACTCCACGAGTTTGTGCATCAAATCCTGCTAAAAATTTTATTTCTCCTAAATTTCCTTTTATAATATCAATTCTGCCAATTTCAAAAACCTTTTGTATGAAGTCAACTTTTCTTTTAATAGCTCCACAAGCCACAGGATCTAGAACTACAGGTATATTATTGTTTTTAGCAGAGATTACAGCCATAAGCATAGCCTGCTCTTGTTCTCTTGTTAGTGTACCTGTATTTATATAAATTGATGATGAAATTTTAGCAAAGTCATAGGCCTCATCATAGGCTTCCACCATAGCAGGAGATGCACCATAAGCTAATAATATATTTGCACAATCATTTATTGTAACGTAGTTTGTAAGAGCTTGAACTAGAGGTGTTTTTTCTCTAACTTTAGAAAGAACATTACACACATCTTTAATCATATTTTATTCCTCCTTTATTATATAAGTCTATAAAGTGTCCTACTGGGCCAACGCCATGTCCAATGGAAAAAGAGTTTTTAATAGACAGGGTTATATAATCCTTTGCAAGAGTTACTGATTCATTAATTGTATAGCCCTTAGCTAAGAAACTAGCTATTGCTGAAGACAAAGTACAACCAGTACCATGAGTATTTTTAGTATCTATTCTTGTTCCTTCTATAGATAAAAATTTATTATCATAATATAGCACATCAGTTGAATCATTACATCTGTGTCCACCTTTAACTAATACACTTTTTATCCCATAATCTTTAATTTTTAATGCTGCATTTTTCATGTCTTCTTCCGTAGTTATCTTCATTTTAGTGAGTTCTTCTGCCTCAGGAATGTTAGGAGTTACAATATCTGCAATACTTATTAAAGCTTTTAGCTCATCAATAGCTTCAGGCTTTAGAAGATAGTAGCCACTTTTAGATATCATAACAGGGTCAAGTACTATATTTTTCACCTTATATTCTAATAAAATATTTTTAATGATATTAATTGTCTCAGAGTTAGATACCATTCCTATCTTTACAGCATCTACCTCTATATCATCAAAGATTGCCCTCATTTGCGCTTCAACTAGCTCTTTACTAATATCTTGAACAGCAGTAACACCTTGAGTATTTTGAGCAGTTACTGCGCAAATTACACTCATTCCGTAAACACCAAGTGCACTCATAGCTTTTAAATCCGCTTGTATACCTGCTCCACCGCAGCTATCAGATCCGGCAATTGTTAGTACCTTTTTCATAAAAACACCCTTTCTATAAAATAAAATAGCACCTATACAAAGGAATATTGCATAAGTGCTTTAGAGTAATAAAAAAAGCTTCTCTACCACAAAGCACAAGAAGCTATATATCATATAAACTACTTATTGCTTCCTGCGCTAGTATTACCTAGTATCAGGTCCGAAGGGTTAGAAATAGTTCCTCTCAGCCATAGTAGGCACCCCTGCAATATTTTATGTATTAAATTTTAACTTAGTTGCTATTATAACACAAGTAAAAGAAATTTACGACGTAAAATTCTTATATTTTATCTTTACAAGTTTATTAATTACTATTATACTATAACTGTACTAATTGACATAGTACACATAATACAGTTAGTACACTTAATGCATAGCAAGTATCTGGAGGTGAATTAAAATTTGATAAATATTGATGTAAGAAGCAGTAGACCAATTTACGAGCAGATAATTCATGGAATAAAAGAAAATATTTTAAAAGGACTATTGATGCCAGGAGATAAATTACCTTCAGTTAGAGAAATGTCTTCTCTTATAACAACTAATCCCAACACAGTTAGTAAAGCCTATACGGAACTTGAAAGACAAGGGGTTATAGAGACTATAAGAGGGAAAGGGACTTATGTTTCCTCAAATTATAAGCCTAGAGTGGAGGAAAGTAGAATGGAAAAATTAAAAGAAGATATAAAGAAAATAATACTAGAAGCTCATTATATGGGAATTAAGAAAGAGGATATTGTAAAGCTAATAAACGAGTCTTATGAGGAGGTGAGGAAGCAGTGATAGAGATTGTTAATGGGTGCAAGAGTCTTTCGGATAAAGAAGTTCTAAGGGATATAAATCTGAAGATAGAGAAGGGAAGTATTTTTGGACTTATAGGCCCAAATGGAGCAGGTAAGACAACTCTTATTAAAAATATAACTGGAATATATAAGTTAGATAAGGGTGATGTAAAAGTTAAAGGAGAATCTGTATTTGACAATAATATTATAAAAAATATTATAGGATATGTAACAGACGAAAATAACTTATTTAATTATTTTAACTTAAAGGATATAGTTAAGTTTTACTCTTATAGCTATAAAAGTTTTAGTATGGATAGATTTAATAAACTAAATGAAGTTTTTCAGCTTCCAGAGAAAAAATCCATAAGAAAGTTTTCAAAGGGTATGAAAATGAGACTTTCCATAATGTTAAATCTAAGCATTATGCCAGAGATTTTAGTATTAGATGAGCCTACCAATGGACTTGATCCTATAGTTAAAAGACAATTTTTAAATATTCTTTTAGAAGATGCGGCAGAAAGAGGAACTACTATATTTATATCTTCTCACAATCTATCAGAGCTTGAAAGAATTTGTGATAGTATTGCTATACTTAATAAGGGAGAAATTAAGTATTCAAATTCTATAGAAAATATGAAAAAGAGCATAAGAAAAATCCAAGTAGTGTTTAAGGATGAGGCACCAGAAAATTTGGAGAAATGGGAAGAAATAATTAAAACTGAAAAAGTAGGAAGAGTTTATAATATAGTGACAAAGGATTACAATAAGAAATTTATGGATAAACTTAATAACTGTGAAGTTATCTTCCAAGAAGAAATAGATTTAAGCCTTGAAGATATGTTTATATATTCAGTGGGAGGTGATGTGAATTATGAAGAGTTATTTAAATAAAGCTCTCTTATATAAAGAATGGAAAAACATGATGCCACTTAGTTTCTTGTTTCTAATGGAAATATATTTACTCATAATAATGCCTTTTATAAATGTAGTCCAGAGATTACAAGAAAAAAGATATGATGAATATTATCTACACTTTTTTACTAACGTCTTAGTAAAACCTAGATTTGATGAAGTATTGCTAGTAGGTACTGTGATTATTATTGGAACCTTTGCTATCGGAATTGACATTATAGGGAAAAAATACGAATCCTTAAGTTCTATGCCTTTTAAAAGAGAAGAAATAATCTTTACAAAATGGATTATGGCGGCATTAACAGTAGTAATACCAATACTCTTAAGTTTTGTTGTTATGAGTGTAGTATATATAGGGAATAAGGATCTTTTAGAAATTTATATGAATTGGAATATGATATTGCAGTGGACTCTTTTGAATTCTTTGACGTATTTATTTATAGTTACATTTATAATGCTTATTCAAAGCCTCACAGGCAAAAATATCTTTGGAGGAGTTGTTGGGAGTATATTTTTAGTACTACCTATGGGATTATCAGCATTAATTAGTGAGTTATTAAGAGTATTTGCCTTAAACTGGAATGTACTATCTCAGGAACAATATTCAAATATTTCAAACAAAATAGAAATTATTGTATTAAATACTTTTTTAGGTGGTTATAATCTAGATTTATCTGATAACTATACGTTTAGTAATTATAAAAGGTCTATTATTTTAGTAATAGCAATATTAATACTTGTATTTTTATTAGTATATGCATTTAAGAAAATTCCACTAGAGAGAAATGGATATATTGTAGTTTTTAAACCACTAGAAGTAATTTTTAAGATAGGGGTCTCAATATGTTTTGGACTTTTAGGTGGAGTAATTGCCTCAGGAATGTTAAAAGGACATTATAATTTGTATGAATATGACCTTAGTAATATGGAAGCATATTTACCTATTGCAAATAAAGTAATAAATTTAACAATATTATTAGCTTTATTATGTGGATATATTGTATATCTTATAACAAGAAATATCATTGAAGTAAATAAAAGATAAGAAAGAGAGGGTTTAGTGTGAATATACTAGAAGTTAAAGATGTGAAAAAGCGTCTTGGTAAAAGAGAGATTATAAAAGGTATAAGTTTTAATGTAAAAGAAGGGGATATATTTGGTTTCTTAGGACCAAATGGAGCAGGTAAAACTACAACTATTAGAATGCTAGTTGGACTTATTGCACCAAATTCAGGAAGTATTTCAATTGATGGACATGATATAGGAAGAGAAAGAGAAGAGGCATTAGCTGCAGTAGGAGCAGTTGTAGAAAATCCTGAATTATACACATATCTTTCAGGAAGAGAAAATTTAATGCAGATTGCTAGAATCAGAAAGATAGATAAAGCCTATGTAAATGAGATTATTGAGCTGGTAAATTTAAAGGATAGAATAGATGATAAGGTTAAAAAGTATTCTCTAGGTATGAAGCAGAGATTAGGTCTTGCATCGGCACTAATTGCAAAACCAAAGCTACTAATACTTGATGAACCAACAAATGGACTTGATCCAACAGGTATTTTAGATTTTAGAGATATAGTTAAAAAGGCAGCTAAAGAAACAAAAACAGCAGTGTTTATTTCCTCACATATATTAAGTGAAATACAAATGGTCTGTGATAGAGTTGCATTTATAAATAATGGAGTTATTCAATCAGTTGAAAGTGTAAATGGAGATATTCTAAAAGATGAGATAGAAAATATAGTTTTATCTGTAAGAGAAAAAGAGAAGTGTATTGAAATACTAGAAGATCTAGAATTTGTACGACAGATTTCTTTAGATAATGAACTAATTAAATGTAGTGTTGATAAGGGGCTAGTTCCAGAGCTTATATTTAAGCTTTCAGAAAATAGGATTCACTTAGAAGAAATATATAAAAAGCACGCAGAATTAGAAGAAAGATATATGGAACTTGTAGAGGGAGGAAAAAGAGCAATATGATGATTACACTAATTAAAAATGAAATCATAAAACTTATGCAAAGAAGAAAAACTTTGGTAGTAACAGTTATGTTCATTTTACTTGTAGGATTTATGGGATTTGCATCTTATAAAAATGCTGAGAACATGAAAGAGTGGAATAGACCAGAGACAAGGATCCAAAATGAACAGGCAAGCATTGAACACTTTAATGCTATGAAAAAGGATAATAGTATTCCAGAGGCAGAGAAAAAACAGTTTGATGAGATGATAAAGGAAGCTAACCTTAGAATAGAAGAAATTAAAAAGGAACAGGTAGGAGTGAAGCCGGATTGGAGAGTTACATTAAAGAGGGAAGTAAAAAACCTTGAGGAACAGGTTAATAATACTCAAATAGGTGGTCAAGAAAAAGAGAGAATAAAGACAGAGCTTATGATTAAAAAAGAACTATTAGCTAAAGATATCGAACCGGAATATAATTCTTACGATGTAACAGCAACAAAGTACATTAGAGATCTATTTAGTATTCTTGGGGCAATTTTCCTAGTAGTAGGAGTGATTATATTTAGTTCAGATATGGTTTCAGGAGAATACACTCCAGCTACTATGAAGTTTTTACTAACTCAACCGGTATCAAGAGGAAAGGTATTACTATCAAAGTTTATTGCATTACTGTTATCTGCAACAATAATTATTGTTCTTATAGAGCTTACAGCATTTTTAATAATGGGTATGATATTTAGTTTTGGAAATATGGATTATCCTATAGCAGTCGGCACAAGATTTGTATATGATAATTCAGTTGCAGTAGAAATGGGACGTAAAGCTATGAGTGTGGTAGAGGGAAGTACAATCATAATACCTATGTGGAAATATTTAATACAGATGTTTTTACTTCAAGTACTATTTATAGTAGCTTCAGCATCCTTTGCTTTTTTATTATCTACTGTTGTAAAAAGCAGTATGGTGTCAATTGCTATAAGTGTAGTAACGATTATAGTATTTACAATATTTCAAAACATACCTTATGTTAGAGACTATGCACATTTTATATTCACTACCTTTGGAGATGCATCAACAATTTTAAGTGGCAATATGGCTCTAAGCTTCAATAATCCCAGTGTGACAACAGTTTTTGCAGTAGGGGTAATGGTTGTATGGTCAGTTGTAAGTTATCTTATTTCACATGTAGTGTTTATTAAAAGAGATATACTTATTTAATTAAAATTTAGGATATTATATAATAATAAATAGGGGCATAACACAGTTTTTGTGAAAAAATGTGTTATGCCCCTAAAATGCATTAATTATGAAAGAATGGAGAGGTAAACGTGAGGATACTTTATTATGATTGCTTTGCAGGAATAAGTGGAGATATGAACTTAGGAGCTATGATAGATGTTGGGGTGGACAAGGATTTTTTGATAAAAGAACTTTCAAAATTGAAATTAGATAATGAATTCGAGATAAAAGTTAGAAGAGAAAGTAGAAAAGATATTGATGGAACAAAAGTAGATGTAATCTTAAAGCATGAACACAGTCATGGTAACGGTCACCATAATCATTCTCATAATCACTCTCATGAAGGGCATCATGTGCATAGGAATCTAGAACATATTGAACATATAATCAATTCAAGTGAGTTAAATGATAATGTGAAAAAAGCAAGTTTGAATATCTTTAAAAAGGTAGCAGAGGCAGAGGCAAAAGTTCATGGGAAATCATTATATGAAGTTCATTTTCATGAAGTAGGTGCTATAGACTCTATTATAGATATAGTAGGAGCAGCTATATGTTTAGAGTATTTAAAAGTAGATAAGATTATGGCATCATCAGTGGAATTAGGTGGGGGCTTTGTTAAGTGTGCGCATGGACTTATTCCAGTTCCAGCACCTGCTACAGTAGAAATACTTAAAGGGGTTCCAGTAAAGGCAGGTATAGTACCTTTTGAAACTACAACACCAACAGGGGCTGCGATACTAGCTTCAACCGTTGAGGAGTTTTCAGATATTAAAGAATTTATTATTGAAAAGATAGGATATGGAGTAGGTAATAGGGATACAGAAATTCCAAATGTTCTAAGGGTGTATTTAGGTAAAAAAAACTGAAGAATCACAGGTAGATGATGTAGATAAAGATGAAGCCTACCTTCTAGAATGTAATATTGATGATATGAATCCGGAACTGTATGAATACATAATCGGAAAGCTTTTTAGTAAGGGAGCCATAGATGTATACAGAGTTCCGATTCTTATGAAGAAGGAAAGATTAGGAGTTATATTAAGTGTATTAGTTAAAGAAGAAGATAAAGAAATTTTAAAGGAAATAATGTTTAGAGAAACAACGACTTTGGGCATTAGAGAATATAAGATTAATAGGACAAAGCTAAAAAGAAAGATAGAAACTATTGATACGGTTTATGGAGAAATAAGCATTAAAAAAGCTTATTATAAAGGGGAAATGATTAGAGTAAAACCAGAATACGAAGATTGCAAAAAACTTGCAGAAGATAAAAATGAGCCTATTAAGAAAGTATATGATGAAGTATTAAAAAGAATAGGGGAGTAACAATAAATGAATAATGAAAAATATCTTAATCTAATTAATTATCTAAAAAATTTAGGAAGTGTTGTAGTTGCTTTTTCAGGAGGAGTAGATAGTACATTCCTTCTTAAAGTGGCAAAAGAGGCTTTAGGGGATAAGGCAGTAGCACTTACAATAAATTCTCCCTATATTCCTAAGTGGGAAATAGAAGAAGCAAAAGAGCTAGTAAAGGAAATAAAAATAAGACATGAATTTTTAGAAGTGCCTACTATAATAGATGAAATTAAGTTTAATCCAAAAGATAGGTGTTATCTGTGTAAAACAGCAGTGTTTACAATGGTAAAAGAATTTGCAGTAAAAAATGGTTATAAATATGTATTAGATGGAACAAATGCTGATGATATAAATGATTACAGACCAGGACTAAGAGCTTTAAAGGAGCTTGATATTAAAAGTCCACTTCTTGAAAATGGACTAAGTAAAAAAGAAATAAGAGAACTTTCAAAAGAACTTAATTTACCAACTTGGAATAAGCCACCTTATGCTTGTATTCTTTCGAGAATTCCATATGGAACTGAACTTAAAGTAGAAGAGTTTGAGAAAATAGAGAAATCAGAAAGATACTTAATGGATAAAGGGTTTATTGCAGTTCGTGTAAGATCTCACGGAGATTTAGCTAGAATTGAGGTTCCAAGAGAAGCTATAAACAGATTATTTGATGAAAATTTATTAAACGAAATTTCTACAAAGCTTAAGGAGTTTGGATTTAACTATGTATCTTTAGATATGCAAGGGTATAAAACAGGAAGCCTTAATGTTGGAATAGAAGAAAAGGGGAATTAGGATGAACTCAGAGGATATGAGAACACTTTTAGAAGGAGTAAAAAATGGAAGTATATCAATTGATGTTGCCACAGAAAAACTTGAAGACTTACCGTATAAGGAATTAGGGTATGCAAAGATTGATAATCATAGAGAACTAAGAGTAGGATATCCTGAGGTCATATACTGTGCAGGAAAAACAGTTGAACAGGTTAAAGGTATCATAGAGTTTATGAATACAAAGGACAACAATATTTTAGGGACTAAGGCTACAAAAGAAATGTTCAAGGCAGTAAAGGAAATATGTAAGGAAGCAGAGTATAATGAACTTGCAAAAACTATTACAGTAAAAAAGAAGGATATTATAGAAACTGATACATATATTGCTGTAGTTACAGCAGGTACATCGGATCTGTCGGTATCAGAAGAAGCTGCAATTACAGCTGAGATATTTGGAAATAAAGTTGAGAGAATTAATGACGTAGGGGTAGCAGGAATACATAGATTATTTAGTAAGTTAGATATAATTAGAGGGGCTAAAGTTGTAGTTGCAGTAGCAGGTATGGAGGGAGCACTTGCTAGTGTTATAGGAGGACTTGTTGATAAACCAGTTATTGCAGTGCCAACCAGTGTAGGGTACGGAGCTAATTTTGGTGGACTTTCAGCACTTTTATCCATGCTAAACAGTTGTTCGAGTGGGACTAGCGTTGTTAATATAGACAACGGCTTTGGAGCAGGATATTTAGCAAGCATGATAAATAAATTAAAATAGGGATTAGGAAAGTTCCGTAAGGAACTTCCAATATCTTTTCGGCATATGCATCTTTTGAAGTTTAGGATTAAGTCTATTTTCTATAGTGGTACTTTTAAAGTACTCTTTCCATAGCATTTCATAGATACCATCTTCATTTTCCAATAGTAATTTAAGACTTTGTTCTTTAGAGAGAGACGTAATTGACCACTCATTTTTATTATATATGGCAGCTATTCCTCTCTTAACATCATGAATTATAAAGTTTTCATTGGCTAATCTCTCTGCAAAGTGTGGAGTAATTAAAGCTATTATATTATGATCAGGTTCTATAGGAGAGTACAAAAATTTATTCTCTATACTTTTAAATCGTACAAGTCCCAGTAACCTATGAATTTCAAAGGTAACTTTCTTAACTGCTTTATGAATCTCCAAAACTCTAGTATCCTGTACATATAAATCTAACTTATTACCAAGTTTAAAACCAAGTCTTATATAAGTATAAATCAAATTACTACAACCATTAATTTCAGAAAGATATACATAAAATATGTACTTTAATGAAATAGGTGAAATCTTTATTTTTATAGCCTCATACACTTTAGACGCTTTGATTTTATTAGTTTCAATATATATAGGATTAGTTAATAAGTCGGGAATAAATTCAGCCTCTTTTAAGATTTTCTCAGGTTTTTTACTACTATAATAGGCTTCATAGACAGAAGTAAGAAGACCCTCAAAGCTACCGTCATATATATAACAAAGCAAAATATCACCTCTAGTTTCTAATTTATTGTGTTTTAAACTTAAAAAACATATATATTATTAAAAATAGCATATCAAAATTCTCCATGTATTCGGCTTAAGGAATCATCAGGTCTATAAATAGCTGGAGTAGAAGTTAGAAAGGATAGCTGTTCGTAATTATTTAAAGAATTGCTACTGTACAAGCTGTTGCTTGGGTTATTAACAAGACGCTCCCTAATAAAGTCTTCTCTAAATCTTACATCACCATAGTACTTTCCTTTGCAGGTTATAAAATACTGAGCCCTTTTTAAAACCACTCCTAATTTTTTTAAGTCTGGAAAGTCTAAAGAATGAACTCTCCTTGCAGAGGCAATTTTACGTACAGACCTAACCCCTATACCAGGTATTCTCATTAGATCACTTGTATAGGCTTTATTTATTTCTATAGGGAACTTTTCAATATTTTTTAGTGCCCAGTCAGTTTTGGGGTCTAGATGTATGTCAAAGTTAGGATTATTTTCATTTAAGAGCTCTTTAGCAGAAAACCCATAAAATCTAAGAAGCCAATCAGCTTGATACAGTCTATGTTCTCTTAGAAGAGGGGGACTATTTAAAGCTGGCAGTTTTGGATTATTTGATATTGGAACGTAAGCAGAATAATAAACTCTTTTTAATCCATAACTTTTGTAGAGATTTTCTGATAGCTTTAATATATGGAAGTCATTTTCAGGGGTTGCTCCAATTATTAGTTGACTACTTTGACCTCCTGGTACAAAAGAGGGAGTACTTTTTAAATACTTTGAGGAGTACTTTGTCTCTGATATTTGGGAACTTATAAATGACATAGGTTTCAATATAGTTTCTTTAGTCTTTTGAGGAGCTAGAAGCTTTAAGCTAGATGAAGAGGGTAATTCAATATTAACACTCATTCTGTCTACTAGCTCTCCTGCTCTTTTTATAAGTAGTGGATCACAGCCAGGTATAGCTTTCATATGTATGTATCCATTAAAGTTATGAATGTTACGAAGGTTAGATACCACTTCAATCATAAGCTCCATAGTATAATTTGGACTTTTGAATACTCCAGAACTTAAAAATAAACCCTCTATGTAATTTCTTTTGTAAAAATTTACGGTTAAATCTACTATTTCTTCGGGAGTAAAAGCTGCTCTAGGTACATCATTTGAAAATCTATTTATGCAATACGCACAATCAAAGCAGCAGTAATTTGTAAGTAAGATTTTAAGAAGAGAAATACATCTTCCATCGGAAGTAAAGCTATGGCATATTCCACTTTCACTGGCATTGCCTAGGCCGCCCTTTGAATTTTTTCTTTTGCTTCCACTAGAAGAGCAAGAAACATCATATTTAGCTGCATCAGATAGTATTTTTAATTTTTCCTGTATATCCATAATAGCGCTCCTCTACTAATAATAACAAAATTATAGCAAACAAATGTTCGTGTGTAAATATATTATTACAAATATCTAGGATTTTATAACTTTTAGTATTAAAATAAAGGAATATTATTTATTTATATATTGACATGATAAAACAAAAGTATTAAAATGAATCATAGTTAAATTTAATAGAATAATTTTCTTATCACGAGAGGTGGAGGGACTGGCCCTTTGAAACCCGACAACCGGTATTTTTAATACAACGGTGTCAAATCCTGCAAAATCATTGATTTTGAGAGATAAGAGAGTGAGCGTAGATTTGATATATATATTTATAGAAATTTAAGCTGCTTTTCTTATAGAAAAGTAGCTTTTTTGTTTTTAAAAAGGGGCAAATTAATTTATAGGGGGCTATTTAATGTTAATAAAAGATTTGTTTACAAGTAAGAAACCGGTAATTTCCTTTGAGATATTTCCGCCACAAAAGGATTCTTCAATTGAAAGTATTTATAAAACTATTGATGCATTAGCACCGCTTAGACCAGATTATATAAGTGTAACTTATGGTGCGGGGGGAAGCAGTGCAAGCAGAAACAAAACAGTAGAAATAGCATCAATAATAAAGAATAAATATGATATTGAGGCACTAGCACACTTAACTTGTATTTCATCAACTAAAGATGAAGTAGATTATATACTAAAGCAGCTAAAAGAAAGTAATATAGAAAATGTTCTTGCATTAAGAGGAGATTTTCCACAAGACCCAGATTTTAAGTTTCCTGAACCACTTCAGTTTAATCACGCGGTAGATTTAGTTAAGCACATAAAACAGGATAATTATTTTTGTGTAGGTGGTACTTGTTACCCAGAAGGACATATAGAAGCAAGTGATATTAAAAGTGACTTATTCAATCTTAAAAATAAAGTAGATAATGGAACAGATTTTCTTATAACACAGTTATTTTTCGATAACAATTATTTTTATAACTTCAAAGAAAAAACAGATTTAATGGGAATTGCTACTCCGATTGAGGTAGGGGTAATGCCAGTTATAAATAGCAGACAGGTTAAAAGAATAGCTAGTCTTTGTGGAGCTAATATACCAGAAAAATTCTCTAAAATAATTGAGAAGTATATAGATAAACCAGAGGCATTAAAAGATGCTGGGATAGCTTATGCAACAGAGCAGATTGTAGATCTACTATCTTCAGGAGTATCAGGTATTCATATCTATACTATGAATAATCCAGAGGTAGCGAAAAAGATAGTGTATAATATATCTTCTATTGTAAATGCATTAGATATCAATAACAGTGTTATCTAGAATGGAAATTCAAACTAATTACCAGAGAGTGGGTGAGAATAGGTGTACATTAATAAAACTGAAGTTTTAAGATATTTGGGGCATAGATCAGAAATAATAGAAGAAAATTTAGATTTATTAGTTGATGAGTGCATTGAAGAAATAAAAAGCTATATAAATTATAGATATTCTTATAAGATATTTCACATACAAAAAGAAGAAGATAAGATTAATGTTATTGATAGCAATATAATTTTTCGTGGTAAGGATATAAAAGAACATCTAAAAGATTCTTCAATGTGTGCTATTCTAGGCGTAACTCTTGGTAATTTAGTAGATACTAAGATTAGATATTATGAAAAAGTAAACTTAACTAAAGCACTTATTTTGGATGCTTGTGCTACAACTGCTGTAGAATGGGTTTGTGATGAAGTTCAAAACTTAATAAAGAATGAGGCAGAAGAAAAAGTATTAGGTATTACCTACAGATATAGCCCAGGATATGGTGATTTAGAAATAGATATTCAACCTAAAATATTAAAAGCAATAGATGCTGAAAAAAAGATAGGACTTACTGTTACAGAAAGTAATATCCTAATACCGAGAAAGTCAGTAACGGCAATAATAGGGTTTCAGGACAGAAGTATTGTAAGACAGCATCCAGGTTGTAAACAATGTAGTAGTTATAGTCAATGTATGTATAGAAAAGGGGGCAATCACTGTGGGAATTAAAGATCTAATAGCAGAAAGTTTTGTGTATTTTGATGGGGCTATGGGAACTATGCTTCAGAAAATGGGGCTCATTACTGGAGAAATTCCAGAAACATACAATATTTTACATTCGGAAATAATAAAAAGTATACATGAAAAGTATATTGAGGCAGGAGCAAATATTATAACTACAAATACCTTTGGAGCTAACGAGTTAAAGCTTAAGGAGACAGGATATTCTGTAGAAGAGGTTATTACTAAAGCTGTAGAAATTGCAAGAGCAGCTAAGGGTGATAAATACGTAGCTTTAGATATAGGTCCTATTGGACAGTTACTTGAGCCAAGTGGAACACTAAAATTTGAAAGAGCATATGAAATTTTTAAGAGGCAAGTTATAGCAGGAGCTAGGGCAGGTTGTGATTTAATACTAATTGAAACTATATCGGATTTATACGAAGCAAAGGCAGCTGTTTTAGCAGTAAAAGAAAATAGTGATTTACCAGTGTTTTGTACTATGACCTTTGGAGAGGATGGAAGAACTTTTACTGGAACTGATCCACTAACTATGGTGACTCTTTTAGAAGGTTTAGGTGTGGATGCACTTGGAGTAAACTGTTCATTGGGGCCAAAGGAATTAATCCCAATTGTAGAAAAAATTCTAGAATATTCATCAACTCCTGTTATGGTTCAAGCCAATGCAGGACTTCCTAGAATGGAAGAGGATAAAACTATATATGATGTAACACCGACAGAATATGCTCAGCATGTAAAGCATATGGCAATTAATGGAGTTAGGATTTTAGGCGGATGCTGTGGTACTGATGAAAGCTATATTAAGAGCTTAATAGATACACTGAAGGACGTAGAGCCAGTAGAAATAAAAACTAAAAAAGTTACGTCTATATGTTCAGCATCAAAAACAGTTGTATTAGGTAATGGGGTAAAAGTTATAGGGGAGAGAATAAATCCAACAGGGAAGAAGCTATTCAAGGAAGCCTTAAAAACTAATAATATAGATTACATATTAACTGAAGCCATAAATCAAATGGAAGCTGGATCGGATATTCTTGATGTTAATGTAGGACTTCCTGAGATAAATGAAAAAGAAATGATGGTAAAAGTTATAAAAGAACTTCAGTCAATTATAAATTTACCTCTTCAAATAGACAGTTCTAGTGCAGAAGTAATTGAAGCGGCAGCAAGAATTTATAATGGAAAACCGATTATAAATTCAGTTAATGGAAAAGATGAAGTAATGAGAGAGGTATTTCCTATTGCTAAGAAGTATGGAGCATGTGTAGTAGGTCTTACTTTAGATGAGAATGGAATACCATCAAAAGCAGAAGAGAGAGTTGCTATTGCTGAAAAGATTATCCAAACAGCTGAAAAATACGGTATAAAAAAGGAAGATATCTTAATTGATTGCTTAGTGCTTACAGCGTCAGCTCAACAAGAAGAAGTAATGGAGACAATAAAAGCAGTAAGGATTGTTAAAGAAAAATTTGGAGTTAAAACTCTACTTGGAGTAAGTAATGTATCCTTTGGACTCCCACAAAGGGAAATTTTAAATCAAACCTTCCTTGCTATGGCTTTAGCAGAAGGATTAGATGCACCTATATTAAATCCAAATAATGAATCTATAATGGCTGTAATAAGAAGTTTTAAAGTTTTAGCTAATATAGATAAGGAATCTAAATCCTATATAGATAAATATTCTGTTACAGAAAAAGGAAAAGCTGTAAATACTGTTAATAATAACAGGGATTTAAAAGAGATAATAATTAGAGGATTAAAAGAAGAATCAGCTTCAAAGACAAAAGAGCTTTTAGAAGAAAAAGATAGCTTAACTATAGTAGATGAGTATTTGATTCCTGCATTAGATGTGGTAGGAGAAAAATATGAAAAGGGAGAAATATTTTTACCACAGCTTATACAATCAGCTGAAACTGTAAAAAATGCATTTACGGTTATTAAAGAAAAAATGATATTAGCTGGAGAAAAAGGAGTATCAAAAGGAAGGATAGTTCTAGCTACTGTAGAGGGAGATATACATGATATAGGTAAGAATATTGTTAAAGTTATTCTTGAAAATTATGGATATGATGTTATAGATTTAGGAAAAGATGTCCCTGTAGATACGGTAGTTGAAAAGAGTAAAAAGGAAGATATAAAATTAGTTGGGCTTAGTGCACTTATGACAACTACGGTAAAGAGTATGGAAAAAACTATTAAGGCTTTGAGAGATAATAATGTAGATTGTAAAATCTTTGTTGGAGGAGCCGTACTAAATCAGGATTATGCAGATATGATAAAAGCGGATTTTTATGCCAAAGATGCAAGAGAGGCTGTACAAATAGCAAAGAAGTTTTTTAATAATTAGTCTAAATAGACAAAGGTAGATGTATAAACATCTACCTTTTATCTATGTGATCAGAAGCTCAATGGTTTAGCTGCAACATTTATTAATAAACACTTCTGTAACATTTATTAATAAATAAGTGTGTAAACAGCTACTAAGAATTTACGATGAATGAATCTCAAGTATTAGTAAAGAATAATTGCGCTTTGATAATACTACGAAAAGTACATCGGAAAATTTAACATAATTGCTAAAAATCTTAGTGAAACTTTGAAACTTTCTGACACTACTTAGGATAACCAATTTAAAGTTTTATATGTTGAGATTTTTTGTTATAATATCTCTATAATTGGACTACTAAGCTTAGATGCGTAATAAAATATTATTAGAAGCACAATTAAGCTCACTATGTATATAATAAGATTAAAATATGGAGTTGTTTAATGTGAAGGAAAAAATCATTTTAAAAGAAAAAAGCAAATTAAATTATAAAAAACCGAATATGTATAAGGTACTTTTGCATAATGATGATTACACAACAATGGAGTTTGTAATTGAAGTACTTATAGAAGTCTTTAGAAAAAACTCAGCAGAAGCTAATAAAATAATGTATGATGTTCATAAAAAGGGAATTGGAGTTGCAGGTCTTTATACACGTGATATAGCTCTAACTAAAATAAAACAGGCAACTTATATGTCAGAGTTAAATGAGTTTCCACTAAAAATGACTGTAGAAAAGGAGTAGTTATGAATTTAGATAATTTGTTAAGTGAAATATTTATAACCGCATATAGTGAAGCAAAAATATCAAAGCATGAATACTTCACACCAGAGCATATATTATATGCTGCACTACATTTTAAAGAGAGTAAAAAGATAATAATAAATTGTGGTGGAAATATAGATGAACTTAAGGAAGATTTAGTAGAGTATTTTAGTGAACAAATTCCTATACTAGAAAAAGAGAAGGATCCTATACAAAGCATAGGAGTTCAAAATATAATTTCTTCAGCTGGAGCACATGTTTTGTCTGCAGAGAAGAATATTATAAAGTTTTCAGACTTACTGATCGCAATATATGATGAGGAAGATTCTTTTGCTAGTTATTTCCTGAAGAAACAAGGAATTAAGAAACTAGATATTTTAAGCTATATATCTCATGGAGTTTCTTTACCAGAGAAAGTAGAAGAACTAGAGGAATTATCTATAGATTCAGAAGATGATGATGAAGAGATGTATAGTGAAGATCTAAGAGAACGAAGTCATAGATATGATATTCTAAGTCTATTTACTGTAGACATTACAGAAAAAGCTAAAAGAGGAGAGTTAGACCCACTTATAGGAAGAGATGACATACTAAAAAGAACATTACAGATTTTATCAAGAAGGTTAAAAAATAATCCTATACATGTTGGGGAACCAGGAGTTGGAAAAACAGCTATTACTGAAGGCTTAGCTCAGTTAATTGTAGAAAATAAGGTTCCAAAAGTTCTTCAAAATTTTAGAATATATTCTCTAGATATGGCAAGCTTACTTGCTGGGGCAAAGTATAGAGGTGACTTCGAGGAAAGAATAAAGAAAGTTTTAATTAGAATAAAGAATCAAGGAAAGGCTATTGTGTATATAGATGAAATTCACACTGTAATAGGATCAGGTTCAGTTTCAGGTGGTGCTATGGATGCAGCTAATATACTAAAGCCCTTTTTAACAGATGGTAAGATTAGATTTATTGGTTCTACAACATATGATGAATATAAGAAATATTTTGAAAAAGATAGAGCATTATCAAGAAGATTTCAGAAAGTTGAAGTTACAGAACCTTCAAAAGAAGATACCTATAATATTTTACTAGGCTTAAAGGATTCTTATGAGACTTACCATAAAATAACCTATACTGATGAAGCTTTAAGAAGTGCTGTTGAGTTATCATCTAAGTATATACATGAAAAATACCTACCAGATAAAGCTATAGATGTTATAGATGAGGCTGGAGCTTTATTAAGACTAGAAAATATAGATGAAGAGAATCTAATAATTACTGAGAAAGAAATAGAGAAAATAATTTCTACTATGGCTAAAATTCCTGAAGAAAGTGTATCTTTGACTGAAGTAGAAAGATTAAAGACCTTGGATAAGGAATTAAAAAATATTATATTTGGTCAAAGTGAAGCTATAGATACTATAGTTAGGGCTATTAAAAGGTCAAGGGCTGGCTTTAATGATGAGCAAAAGCCTGTAGTTAATTTGTTATTTGTAGGGCAAACAGGAGTTGGAAAAACTGAAATCGCAAAACAGTTATCAATATCTCTTAATATCCCATTAATTAGGTTTGATATGAGTGAATACCAAGAAAAGCATACCGTAGCAAGACTAGTTGGAGCTCCTCCTGGATATGTAGGCTATGAGGAAGGTGGACTTTTAACAGATGCTGTAAGAAAAACTCCATATTCTATATTACTTTTAGACGAAATTGAAAAAGCTCATCCTGATATTTTAAATGTGCTTCTTCAGATAATGGACTATGCAACTTTAACAGACAACAATGGAAAGAAAGCAGATTTTAGAAATGTAATTTTAATAATGACCTCAAATGCTGGAGCAAGAAATATTGGTAAATCTATGTTAGGCTTTGGAGGTAGAGTTGTAAAAGATGATGCTATTAGTAAAGAGGTTGAGAGAATATTCTCTCCTGAGTTTAGAAATAGATTAGATGAAATTGTAGTATTTAATAGAATGGACGAAGATATGGCATGTCGTATAGCTAAAAAGTCATTAAAAGAATTTAAAGAAAAGCTATTAACTAAAAATATAAGTATTGAAGTTACTGACAGATGCTATAAATGGATTTCAGAAAAAGGATTGTCATCAGTATATGGAGCAAGAGAAATATTAAGAGTAGTACAGCAAGATATTAAGCCATACTTTGTTGATGAAGTATTATTTGGTAAGCTATCTAATGGTGGAAAAGCTTTAATAGATATTGTAAATGATAAGATTGTAATAGATAAGTCATCCTAAAGGATGGCTTATTTTAATTGCTAGATAGTTATTAAAATTTATAAATAAGAATAGTAGATTTAGTTAAAAATAAGATGAAATATTTAATAGGGAGAGTAGGTAAAAAATGGATAGAGTTTCGGATGAAAAAGGAGAACAACCTATATTATCGATTATTATAGATAAGGAAAAGGCTACTTTTGAAAATATGTTGTTTAAAATTGAAGAAAAGGAGCAAGGAATTATATCAGATTTAACTGTGGGTAAAATAAACAACCTACTAGAAAAAAGTCTGCAGAACATAACTAAAGAAGAATATGAAACTTTCAGAAGTAATGGTATTTCTTTAATTAATTTAATATATGACGTAGAAGAGATAAGTGTAGTATTATATGCGGTAGAGGCTATAAAAAACGTTGAAAATTACAATAATCTAGAAAAGGAAATTATAAAAAGTGCTTCAGTAGACCTTGAAATATTAGTAAGGTAAGGTTAACAAAAGGGAAGAAGGGTTTAATATGGAAGATAAATTAGTTTACGATGGATGGCTAAAGATTTATAACAGAGAAATAGATGGAAAAAAGTATGATATATTAATAAATTACGATGCAGTTTCAGCTATAATATTAAATGAATTTAATGAAATTCTTCTTGTAAAGCAGTTTAGACCTGCATTGATGAGAGAAACATTGGAGATACCAGCAGGATCTTTAGATATAGAAGGAGAGAGTTTAGAGGAGTGTTTAATTAGAGAGTTAGAAGAGGAAACAAATTTAAGTGTAGAGAAAGAAGAACTAGAGAAGGTTATAGAATATAAACCAATTATGGGGTTTAGCGATAGTACTATGAACATATTTAAAATAGAAATAAATAAAGAAAAATTAAAAGACAAATATATAAAGGATGCTGATGTAACAGAAGTGATTTGGATGAAACTTAAGGAGTTTGAAGAGAATATCAATAAGGGAATTATAAACGATAGCAAAACTTTAATATCTTATTATTATTTAAAAAGTAATAACTATTTGGGCTACTAGAAAAAGGTAACCCATTTTTTATTTAGCATAAACACGAGACTTAGTAATATAAATATAATAGATTACTTAAAGGGGTGTAAGCTAAATATGAGTTTAGAAGGTGATATAGAGCATTTAGTAGAAAAGGCCTTAGAAAAAGGAGGAAAAAAGGCCATGGGTAAGGGAGTTGAAGAACTCTTAGAAAAGGGAGTAATAGAGGACATAACTCAAAGAATAATAAGTGTGGCTATAGTAGAAATTGTAAAAGTAATACAAATAGGGGTAGCACTAGCCATAGGAAAAGCAGTTATAGGATCAAGTGTAGCAAAAAATCAGATTCAGATAGATGAATTAAAGAAAGGAATTTTAAATTCAATAGCTACAAAATATGATGATATAAAAGTTGCAGAATTACTAAAGGAAATGCTAGCTAATAATGAAGAAGATGCAAAAGAAATATAATATACTTATTGTATTTTAAAATACAATAAGTATATTATATTTATATAGGGGCTAACAGCAGGGATCCAACTAAAGAAAAATCATTCTCTTCTTGGAACCATATATTTATTTCTCTTTCAGCATTTTCAGCACTATCTGATGCGTGAACAGAATTCTCGGTTTTTGAAAGAGCTAAGGTACCCCTTATGGTGTTTTTATTAGCTTTAGTAGGATCTGTATTGCCATTTATCTCTCTAACTCTAGAGATTGCATTTTCACCTTCAACAATAAGAGCGCATAAAGGACTTCTTGTTATATAAGAAATTAAGTCATCAAAGTATGGTCTACCTTCATGCTCTGAATAATGAAGTTTAGCTGTTTCAGTGGAAGCTTTTAGCATTTTTAATGCACTAATCTTTAAATCTTGTCTTTCGTAAAATGAAATAATCTCACCAATTAGATTTCGTTCAGCAGCATCAGGTTTAATTAAAACAAGAGTTTTGTTCATTTAAGTCACTTCCTTCATATTATTATTATTATAGCATTTGACTTTACGTGAAAAATATACCAAGATAGTTTATTTATCATTAAATATTTGCATTAATAAAGTAAAAGAGATATTCTAGAATATATATTACTTTAGGAGAGGATATCTATGAAATTTATTTTGGGCTACTTTATAATTATTAATTTATATGGTATATATATCATGTATATAGATAAAAAGTTAGCTAAGGAACACAAATGGAGAGTATCTGAATTAAAATTATTTATAATAGCATTTTTATTTGGAAGTACTGGTATTATTATAGGTATGAAGAAGTTTAGACATAAGACTAAGCACTTAAAGTTTGTTTATGGGATACCTATAATATTTATTATGCAATTATATATAATTTATGAATGTATACCGTTTATTCTTAAGTTTTAATTTAAAGGGGATGAGTAAATGAATGCTGTAGCACCAAATTATGTATTTTATATAATAGTGGCTATAATAGCTGTATTAATTATTACTTCTGTAATTAAAAAGGCATTTAAGTTATTGTGTCTAGTAATAGTTATAGTAATTGGAGTATCAGTGTATAATGTTTTTGTAAAAGGAGTATCGCCTACTGATGAAGTTAAAAGCTATAGTACAGACATAAAGTACGGAATAGCTATTAAAGATTATTCAGGAAAGATTAAATCTTCAGTAAGTAATTTAAAGATTGCCACAGAAGGAAGTATAGATAAAGCTGATATTAATACTATAAAACAGGAAAGTGAAAATCTTAAGGAGTATCACGAAGAAGTACAAGCACTGGAACATTCAAATAAAATTAGCTTTTTTCATAATAGATACTGTGACTATTTAAATGTTATAGTTGGAACTTCAGATGGGGTAGCTGATTTAGCTGACTTAGAAGATGATAAAAATATAGTACAAATTAATAATATGATAAAAAAAATTAGTAGTAGTCTTAATGATTTATCAGAATTAAAAATAGAATAAGAAATATAAATAAGAATTCTAAGTTTGAGAGAGGGTTTCCTCCTAGTTAAACTTAGAATTTTTATTTATGAAATAATAAATGGAATTATCCTGATTTAATCCTATATAAAGTTTTGAACTAGAATTTTAATTGCAACAGCAAGAGACATGGTAACAAATATAGGTTTTATCAATTTAGCACCTTTAGTTATAGCTAGAGAAGTTCCAAATCTTGCTCCTATAATCATAGATAGGGCAACTGGAATTCCTATTAGATAATTAATTTCTCCATGTATTGCAAAAAGAACTAGAGAAGTAATATTGCTTGTAAAGTTTAGTATTTTACCATTACCAGCTGCTTGTACAAAATCAAATCCGAAAATTTTTATAAGCCCAAAGATTAGAAAAGCACCTGTACCAGGACCGAAAAATCCATCATAGAATCCAAGTGAAAAGGCTAAAATAATTCCTAAAGCTATATTTATTTTAGTAAGACCTTTAAAGTTATTATTTACTCCTATTGATTTTGAAAATATAGTATATAGACCTACAAATAAAATTAGCACTAAAACTAAAGAATAGAGGAAGGCCTCGTTAATTTTTAAAACAGTGTTAACGCCTACAGCAGCTCCTAAAAGAGTAAAAGGAATTAAATATTTTAGTAAGCTAGAATTTACCTTTTTAGACTTTATAAATTTTAAAGAACTTGTAAGAGATGCTGAAGAAGAGCAAAATTTATTTGTTCCAAGTGCTAAATGAGGAGAAATTCCCGCAGCTAAAAAGGCAGGTAAGCTTATAAGACCGCCACCACCAGCAATTGAGTCCACGAATGCTGCTAAAAAACCTGCACCACATAAAAATATAAGTCTTGTAATCATTGATGTTGTTATCATAATATATCGCCCCTATTCAATATAAGTTAAAATGAGTATTTATTCAAACCCCACATTAAATTGTACTTTATTTATTTAAATAATGGAAGTATACATTTAATAACATAGACTTTAATTATATAAAATAGCACTAAATTTTTAATAAAATGTAGATAAGAATAAAAATTTCTTCTGTGGATAACCTAAATTCAGAGAGGAGTGATGATTTTGAGTATTAAAAATAAGGATTTAGCTATGCAAAATAAAGTTGAAAAGATGGATACACAGCATGACCTAAATAAAGAGAATAATAAGCCAGGATCAAAACAAAATGTTAGTAAAGCGGTTCTAGAAGATAAGTAAAATGACTAAACAATAGAATTACATCAAATAAGAAACCTTGATAATTTGTCAAGGTTTCTTATTTGATGTAAAATTATATTTACTAATATATCTATATAGATTGGAGCAAGGTATGAAAAGCATATTTTTAGACACAGAGACAACAGGACTTAAACCAGGTCAGATAGCTCAGTTAACTTACTTAATAGAAGAAAATAAAGAATTAACGGTAGCTAAAAATTATTTTTTTACAGTACAAACAATGAGTCCTCAAGCTGAAATGGTACATGGATTTAGTATAGAAAAATTAGATGAATTGTCACAAGGTGCAACATTTGAAGATTTTCACAATGATATATTAAAAGATTTCAATGACTCAACATGTATAGCTCATAATGTTAAGTTTGATCGTGGATTTGTGGAAGCTGAGTTAGATAGAATAAATAAGATTGCTGAATTTAAAAATTACTTCTGTACTATGGAGTATTTTAAGAATATAGTAAAACTGCCTGGAAAGTTTAAAAATGGGTACAAAAACCCTAAGGTAGAAGAAGTCTTAGATTTCTATAAGATAACTCCAGAAAAGGTATTACAGAAAACAAAATACATATTTGAATGTGAAGATGTAAGCTTTCATGATGCAAGATATGATACAGTAGCTATGTATCTATGCTGTTTAAAGTCTCGGAATAGAAATAGAGTTAAAATTAAATGGGACAATCTATACATGGACATATAAAAAAAGATTTTCATAAATAAGACTCTGTATTTTTCACAGAGTCTTATTTAGATTACTCTTTATTTCCACTAGTATATTCAACATCGGATAAAGGATGTATAGCGGATTCAACTTCAACTTCAATTTCCTTAATTTCATTATTTTTCATTATCATCATTGTTGGCTTAATTACAGTCTTTTCTTTTTCTTCAATGATTAGTTCTCTATGCCTATCTTTAATAAGATTCTCTAGTTCTTCTTCTGTTACCTTATGTCCCTTCATAATATGTGGTTTCATGTTATCACCTTCTCTATTTATAGTCCATCAATATCAAAGTCATTTGCTGTGCCAAAGTCACGAGCTGAGCCGAATTCGTCTAGTTTGCCAAAGTCGTCTTTTTCTTCAGTGAAAGGGAAGGGATTTGGAGTAATGCTAGCATTAAATCCATAAGCATTTCCTAACCTATCTGAAGTATTTTGAAGTAGAGCACCAATAGGTGGCTCACTTATTGAACCCTCATCACTATTAATTTTTTCAATTATATGAGGTATTTTTCCGTAAGTGTTATTAGTATTTTTAGGCATAAATATAAACCCCTTTCTAAAGATATTTTCTCCATAGAAAAGGGGTTTATGCTGAAGATTATATTTAAAATTTAAAAAAGCATGTTATACAGATTTGTTTTTAAAAATCAGACTTACATAAAAAAGTATCTACATAAATAAGTTTTTGACCAAGCTTTCCATCTAGGTTATATATTAAATAGTCTGCTTGTCTTTTTTTAGCTTGTCTACGACCTTTAACAAGAGCAGTACTTTTAATTCTATGGTGACTAAGAAGTTCACCAGTGCAATTATCCATATTATCCCAACCGCCAGAAGGGTTAGGTATTGTACAGATAGTTTTAATTGACATAATTATTCCTCCTTAATAGAAATCAAAATATCTTATAATTGCTATGAAAAGTATAAGGAGTTTTTATAAGTACTACCGTTCAAAGAGCTGATAATAAGCTTAGATATTCTTTTTCTAATATCAAAAATTATTTGTATAAATATAAAGAGTATCTTAAAGTATAAAAGTTGAAACAGTAAGTTGATTGATGAAGTAGACTTTACACTAAGATAAGATTCTAAATATATATTTCTTCTATTTAATAAAACTAGTATTTTAGTATCTTCATTATAAGAATTTAATATAGTAACTTTTTCATGAGGATAGCTAGCGATATTATATTTTATATTTTCATTGATAGTAGATAATTTAAAACATAAGAGTAAAATTAGTACAAATGAAAAATATTTAAAGTGAATTTGTCTTTTCAATTTAATTGTATACACTCCTTAGGATAACAGTTTATTACAATATTATATATCCTTTCTAGATTAAAATAAAGCAGAATATTTTTCAGTCTATAGGATCTAAAGGGTCGCTAGATATTACTATAAAAGTACTAGGTTGTAAGTAAGTATATAAATCCTTAACATCATTACTAAACATTCTTATACAATCATGGGAAGAGGAATCTTCTATATATGTTAAACTATTTGTGCCATGTATACTGTATTTTCCAAAAGGAAGGTTAAGAGTGATCCAGGGAACTCCAAAACCATCACTTAATTTAGATTTATTTTTAATTTTCCAGGTTCCTATAATAGAAGAGTTGTAAGATTTTGCGTATATAATAGGATACTCTTTTACGGATTTACCAGTATCCGTATCTATTAGATATAGCTTTTTATCCACCAGGTGAATTAAGACATTATATTGACTTGTTTTTTTATGCATAAGATTATTTACGGCATAGTCACGAAAATGAAGGTATGATGTTATTAACATTAGTATTAGTGAAAATAAAAGCAGTATATATTTTTTTTTAATTTTCATGTAAATGTCCCCCATAACCAAAAGAATATATATTATTTCTATGCAATTGCCATATGAATTATAGTTAGTAATTTATATTATTTTAAATTTTAATTTAAATGCTATTTATACAAATCACAGCATAACATTATTGTAATGAAATAATATAAAGGAGCAAGAAATTGACTTTAAGAGATGTTTATGAATTTTATGATAAGTATTTTAGTTATGAGAAAAATTTAAGTATAGCAGATAATAAATCCATCTATCTATCTATAAGAGATACAATAAGAATAATTAATAAGGTTATAGAAATGAGTTCCTTTATGCCTGTTCAAGAATATGGTATTAATAAATTAACAAATCCTATGTCATTAAGATATTTATTTAATTTAAAGAAGTTAATGCTAAAAGAATGCAGAGAACCTTTAAAAGAGCTAGAGTTTCATAGTGAATTTATTAAAATCTATAAAGGTGAACTGAGTAGTAAAAGACGAGGTATAAAAATACCTTTAATATATTGGATTAACATTAAAAAATCAAAAATAATACTTCTTAGTTTTTCAAATTCAGGAAACATGATGAAAGAAATAGAAGTATTGAAAGGACTTATATCAGAATTTAAAACAGATACTTCTTACTTAATAGAAATAAAAAAATTAGCCTATTGGGATTTAAACTCTGGTAAAGAAATTAGTTTAAATTATAAAAATATTAAAGGAGTATCTAAGCATAGCCTATTAGAAGTAGCTAACGAAATATAGTATAAAAACATAATTAGTATAACTGAATAGTTTCATAGTGTTTAGGTTAAATTAATGTTGTACAACCCATTGCTGAATAATTGAGTAATCTTTCTACACTTAATATAGTAAGGAGGAACCAACATGGATAATAATAAAAATCATATGAAGACTGATAAAAAAACTAATGCAGAGTTAAGAAAAATATTTCATCGTAGTGGAGGAGATATTGGAATAGAAAATGGAGTTAAACTAGGTTCATATCCAACACAAAATAGAGAGTATGAAAAAAATAAATAATAATATATAGTAAAAATCAGGTTATAATTATATACCTGATTTTTATTTTTATAATATAATTTAAGGTAGTTATAGAATGTGATAAATTGGTTAAGGGTATAG
Source organism: Clostridium sp. X (assembly GCF_055755365.1). Classification (NCBI taxonomy): domain Bacteria; kingdom Bacillati; phylum Bacillota; class Clostridia; order Eubacteriales; family Clostridiaceae; genus Clostridium; species Clostridium sp. X. Next base: position 3,054,978 of record NZ_CM146912.1, on the reverse strand, counting down.
TAATGATATAGGAATAAAATTATTAAAATAGAAAGGAGTGAATATTAGAATATGAAAAAAAAGAAAAATAGCATATCTAATTTTTTAACTCATGAATATTCAAGCTTTACTGAGCACAATATTGGAAATGAGGCAAACTTTTATGGGATTAGCAATAAAAGTATTCTTGAAAGACACTTCTGGATTTATGAATTTCATTCAAAGCTACAACAAAGGCTTAAAGATAAATTTATTTTAAAAGGAGGAGCTTGTGCACAATTATATCTTCCTTTAGAGACTCAAAGATGTACTGAAGATTTAGATTTATATACAAGCTTAAGTCCAAATAAATTAAGATTCGAATTTAGTTCCTTAATTAAAGAATTTAACATACATAAAATTCAAAGTAAAGCTCAAGAGTACATTCCTAAGAGTGTACAACTACATGGAAAGACTATGCCAATAACTACATTTATAGTTAAACTTCCTTTTATATATAGAGAAAATAGAAAGTCTGGAGTTAATCAACTAAAAGTCGACTTTTTACATGTTGATATAAGTAAGGTAAGAGCTAATTATATAGATAGAAAGAATATTTTAGGTTTAAGATTAAAATATAATCCATTATGTATGTCACTTTACTCTATAATTGGAGCCAAGCTTTTAACTTTTGGAGCAAATACCATAGGCATTGAAAAGTTTAAGAAAGATAAGCATTATAAAAACATATATGATGTTTTTTATTTAATTAACGAAAATAATGATTTAGATACATTAATAGGAGTAGCTGATTATCTTAAAACTAACTTATTTCTTGAATTTAAGGTTAAAGGAATAGAACCAATAAATACAATAACTATATTAGAGGATATAATGAAACAATTATATTTTTTATCTATAGAAAATTTAAGAAGAAGTTACATGGGTCCAGCTATAAGAGTTGTTATTTTTCAGGAAAATTATATAAGGCAGAATATAAATGATGACTTAGATCCTGATCAATGGTCTATAATGGCTATGTATTTATTAATATGGACATATGTATTAAAGGAATATATGATTAGTGGAAATTACTCTGAACTTAAATTATTTAATGAAATAATAGATGAATATAATTACTTCAATTCATTATCTCATAAAGAACAAGATGACTATATTAATCATATAAAAGATAAACTGAAAAGTAAAAGAGAAACCTTTATATTTGATATGGTTAAAGAGCCTTTGAGATTAATATTTTTATACTTTATTCTTTTTAAACTTGAAAATTAACTTAAGTTTGGTTATTACTTTCTATGTTTTGCTAGATTTTAAAATATGATATTATTTCTAGGATATTTAATAATTGTAAAAAGGAGGAAAAATATGGAAGAAGGGGATTTGAATAAAGAACATCTGAAAGCAAAAGGATTACTATTAGCTACAGCAGTTCTTTGGAGTTTTGGAGGTATACTTATCAAACTAGTAAATTGGAATCCAGTTGCTATTGCAGGAATGCGAAGCGCTATTGCGGCTCTGTTACTGTTAGTGATTATAAAAAAACCAAAATGGATTTGGAGCAAGGTTAGGATTGGAGGTATAATAGCATACGTATCAACAGTTATATTTTTGTAATGGCTAATAAGTTAACTACGGCTGCTAATGCAATTCTTCTTCAGTATACAGCACCTGTATACATAGCTATATTGGGTAAGTTTTTCTTAGATGAGAAAACGGAAAGAATGGACTGGTTTTTTATAAGCATTATTATTGGTGGAATGATATTATTTTTTATAGATGATATAGGGGGAGGAAGCTTAAAGGGTAATATACTTGCTATATTGAGCGGTATCTCTTTTGCTTCTAACGTTATATTTATGAGAAAACAAAAAGATGGTAGTCCAATTGAGAGTATATTTTGGGGAAATGTATTTACAGCTATAATTGGAATACCTTTTATGTTTAGATCTTATCCAGATGCAAGAAGCTGGACAGGACTATTATTATTAGGAGTTTTTCAAATAGGTATGTCCTATTTCTTATACGCTAAAGCAATTAAAAATGTCACTGCTCTTGAAGCGGTATTAATTCCAGTAATTGAGCCAATATTAAATCCATTGTGGGTATTTTTGTTTTTAGGAGAGATACCAGGGAAATGGTCATTAGTAGGAGGAGTAATAGTATTGATGTCAGTAACAGGAAAAGCATTATATACTACTATTAAAACTGATAGAAGCAGAAAAATTTCATGCTAATTAGTAACAAAACATATCTATGATGCAGTAATATACTATATAAGTGAAATTTTATAGTGAGTAATTATTAATGCAATATGAAATTTTATAAAACTTAATTGCAATACCGTAACTATAATTTTTTTCTGAATTATTTATTTAAAATGAAAAAATAAGTAATGTTGCCATTTAAAGCGTAAATACTGATGATTGATTTTAATGTTAGATATATATATAATAATATAAATGAAATAATATATATAAAATTATTCATTTATGCAGTAATTTATATTTATTATACATATGATATGTGGTAAAATGTATTAAGTTAAATTATACTTAAGGATTTTCTATTTAAATGGGGGTTATGGGGATTATGATTAATGGATATAGCGAAGAAATTATTAAAAGTAGAATATTTACTGAGGGTGTTTTAGATGATCTTTCACAAGTTGCTAAAAAAAACAATTTAATTGATCCAGAGTTTTATACTAAGTATGATGTTAAAAGAGGATTGAGAAATGAAAATGGAACAGGAGTATTAGTTGGGCTTACAGAAATAGGAAATGTACATGGATATATATCAGATGGTGGCGAAAGAATACCAGATGAAGGCAAGTTAACTTACAGAGGAATAGATGTAATGGAGATCGTAGATGGATTTCAAAGGGAAGACAGATTTGGATTTGAAGAGGTATGTTATCTGCTTTTATTTGGAGAATTACCGAATAAGAGCAGTTTATTAAAATTTGAACGTATTCTTGGAGAGTGTAGAACTTTACCAGATGGTTTTACAGAGGATATGATACTAAAGTTTCCAAGTAATAATATAATGAATAAACTTCAAAGAACAGTGCTTGCCACATATTCTTTTGATAATAATCCAGATGACACAAGTGTTAAAAATATTTTAAGACAAAGTATTGAGCTTATAGCAAGAATTCCTACAATGATTGCATATGGATATCAAGCAAAAACTCACTATTATGATAATCAAAGCTTATTTTTGCATTCACCAAGACCTGAGCTTAGTACTGCAGAAAATATACTTTATATGATAAGATCTAATAATGATTACTCTAGAACAGAGGCTGAAGTGCTGGATTTAGCCTTAGTTTTACACGCAGAGCATGGTGGAGGAAATAACTCAGCTTTCGCAACACATGTAGTATCATCTACGGGAACAGATACGTACTCTGCTATAGCTGCTGCTGTAGGTTCTTTAAAGGGACCGAAGCATGGTGGAGCTAATATAAAGGTACTAGGTATGATTGAAGATATTAAAAACAATGTAAAAGATTGGGGCAATACTGCAGAAATAAGAGAGTACCTAATTAAGATCTTAAACAAGAAAGCTTTTGATGGAGCTGGATTAATATATGGAATGGGTCATGCTATATATACTTTATCAGACCCAAGATCTGTGCTTCTTAAAGAAAAGGCATTAGACCTAGCAAAAGAAAAAGGAAGAACTGATGAGTTTAATTTCTATAGAAATATAGAAAATTTATCTATTGAACTATTTAGAGAACTAAAAGGTAATAATGCTATATGCGCTAATGTGGATTTTTACTCAGGCTTTGTATATGACATGTTAAATATACCAAGGGAATTATATACTCCACTATTTGCAGCAGCAAGGGTACCTGGATGGTGTTCTCATAGAATTGAGCAAGTAGTAAGTGAACCAAAGATTATAAGGCCAGCATATAAAAATGTTAGAAATATGCAAGAGTATGTATCGTTAATTAACAGATAAATAAGAATATAAAAAAATCAGCTTGAGTTTAGAATTATTATCTAAGTTTAGGCTGATTTTTTTATTAAATTTAAATAAAGATAAGCACATCTATTTATAACAATTCTATATCGTCATGTTTAGAGAACTCATCTAAAAAATTCTCTACTATATCATGCTTTAAGTTTCTAAAATTTCGTGCTTTACAAATAAATCTCAAGTTTAAACAAATTTTTCCAGAATCTACAGAAGTGTATACTATATGAGAAAGATTTTCATAATAAATTGGTAAGGTTTTTGATGCAATATTTAAGGAATCCTTGGCTTCTTCTTCTATATAGCCTACTTTATCGTTAGCAATAGATAGTAATATATCTTTGGCTTTTCTCCAGTTACTTTTTAGGGTAAGATTCACTTCAAGCTCGTTCCAAGTAAAAGGGAAGGAATTTGTCTCATTTATAAGTTCTTCAGTAAGAACTTTTATATTTGGTATATAAGTAATTCTTCCAGTACTTTGTCCATGAGTTTTATTGTCGTTTTCTACAACCTCAATTATAGTGGTGTAAAACCAATCTACTGCTAGTACATCTCCAAGAGCCTTACCCAGTTTTATTCTATCACCAATTTGAAAAGGCTTTCGAGTGTTAATGATAATCCATCCAAGAAAATTAGCTACAACATCACGGAATGCAAGGGCAAGTCCAGCAGAGAAGATACCTAAAAATGTTATGATCTTATCAGATGGAGACATCCATATTGGTATAATGATTATACAACACAAAATATTTATTAATAATGAGGATGTTTTTTTATATTTTATTATGTCTTTGGAATCTGAATTAGATTTATCAATAAAGGAACGTATACTCTTTTTTGATAGACGCAATATAATTATAATAACTAAAGTTATCATCAATCTTATTAAGACACTAATAGTTTGAAACTTTGAACATAATTCTGATAAAAATTCAGGCATTAGATTTACTCTCCTTTATTTAAAATTTCACTTAGATATATGTATTATAATATAAAAATAGACTATTAAAAAGAAACTGAATTAAATAAATAAGTACAAAAAGTTATTTCACATTCAGTCTAATAACTTTATTTTTTGATTAAATAAGATGAGTAATGTCCATATTAATAATACTAATTAAAATGTGGAAAGTAAGATTTATATTAACTTATTTAATTGAAAGGAAAGATAAAATGAACAAAAGAAAAACAACAATAATAATCATATTACTGATATCACTTGCCATAATTTACGTGAAATTATTTCCAAGGAAATCAAGTGTAGTTAAGGTTAGAGTTTCAGAGGTTATAGTAGGAGATATTAGAGCTTATATGTCTACCTCAGGGATAGTAAAGTCAAAACAAAGTAAGGAGTATTTTGGAACACAATTTAAGGTTAATAAGATAAATGTAAAAGTTGGAGAAGTGGTAAAAAAAGGAGATGTAATATTATCGTATGATGTAGAAGATGTAAAAAGTGCAGAAAAACAAGCAAGAATACAGTATAATAATGCCCTACTTCAACAAAAAGACATCATAAATCAAAGAAATCAGATAAATAATAAAATATCTGAACTAGATAATAAAATTAAAGAAATAGAAAATAGTACTAATCCAGCAGAATTAGCATTACTTCCAGCGTATAAACAGCAAAGAGAGGTACTGCAACCTATTTCAAATGAAAAGATAAAGCAGATGGACAATTCAGTTTCTCTTGCAAAAACAAGTTTGGATTTAGCTAAGTCGAGACTCTTACTAGTAGAAAAAGGCATTGTAGCAGACTTTAATGGAACAATTACTGCACTCAATGTATCCGAGGGATCTATATCAAATCCAGCTCAACCAGTAACAGTATTAGAAAACATAGATAATTTAAAAATAACAGTATCAATAGGAAGATATGATGCATCTAAAGTTAAGCTTGGACAGGAAGTGGTTGTAAGAGATGCTGGAAAGATTTTAAAAGGAAAAGTTTCTTTTATAAATCCAGTAGCTAAAGGAACCACATCAATGTCTGCTGTAGGAGGAGATACTACGTTATCAGTAGATATTGATATACTTGATAAATCAACAACTTTAAAGGTGAATTTTGATGTTGACGTAGATATCTTAGTATCAAGTGTAAATAATGTAATCAAGGTTCCAGCAGAAGCAATAATAAGTGATAAATATGATAAAAGTTATACTCTTGTAAATGAGGGTGGAGTAGCAAAGGAAAGAGAAATTAAAATAGGAATACAATCAGATACTGAGGTAGAGGTTCTTGAAGGATTAAAAAAAGGAGATAAGGTTATTTTAAACCCAGGAAGTGTAGTTAAAGCTGGCATGAAGATTGAGGAAATTGTGGAGGATAAGAATGCTAGAAGTTAATGATGTTATTAAAACCTATATTAATGGTGACATAAACTTTATGGCTTTAAAAGGTGTTAGTCTTAAGGTAAATCAGGGAGAATTTACATCTATTATGGGAGCATCAGGATCAGGAAAATCTACATTTATGAACATATTAGGCTGCTTAGATCGAATGGATAGCGGAACATATCTATTAAATGGAAAAAACGTATCTAATCTTAAAGATGATGAATTAGCACGTATTAGGAATAAAGAAATTGGATTTGTATTTCAAGCTTTTAACTTACTTCCAAGAATGAGCATTCTAGAAAATGTAGAACTACCTATGATTTATAGCGGAATGCCTTATAAAGAGAGAAGATATAAAGCGCTAGAAGCTCTTAGAAAAGTGGGATTAGAAGATAGGGTAAAACATAAACCTACTCAAATTTCAGGAGGGCAAAAGCAGAGAGTAGCTATTGCTAGAGCTATTGTAAATTCACCATCAGTAATTATGGCAGATGAGCCTACAGGTAATTTAGATACAAAGTCTACCAATGAAATAATTAAAATTTTTCAAGATTTAAATGATGAAGGAGCCACCATAATAATAGTTACTCATGAGCCAGATGTAGCGAAGTATACAAAGAAAATAGTGATGTTTAGAGACGGGGAGATAGTTTCTTATGAAGATGTAAAGGATAGAATATTTATTAGATAAACATATAGATTAGATGGTGTGAGGAGGTGGAATTATGAGTTTTATTGAAAATTTTAAGATTTCTTTAGAAAGTATAAAGTCTAATAAATTAAGATCTTTTCTTACTATGTTAGGTATAGTAATTGGAATCAGTTCAGTAATAACCCTTGTGTCCCTTGGGCAAGGAGCAAAGGAGAGTATAACAGGTGAGTTTGAAAAGATAGGTGCTGCTACAATAAGCATTAAAGTGAATTTACAAAAGGCAAGTAGTAGTGATTTTATAACTAATGATGATGTACGGGAAATTAAGGAAAGGGTTCCTACAGTAAAATATGCATCACCATCAATTCATAAACAAGGAATAATAAGTTCAGAATCTACCATGAAAAGGGCGCATATAAGTAGTGGCAATGATGAAATGTTATATATTGATAACTATGAAATAATACACGGAAGATTTTTTAATAAAAGAGAGTATCAAGAGGGGAAGGCAGTAGTAGTTCTTGATGAAATAGCTGCAAGAAGCCTATTTGGATATACAGATGTTACAGGAAAAAAAGTTAATATAGGTTCAAAGTTGTCACCTAAGAAAGCTACAATTATAGGAATTACAAAGAGTCAGATGGGTATCTTTGGAGGGGTTGATGAGAATATGCCAGCATTTGCAGTAGTACCATCAACATTTATAAATAGTTTATACGCTGATACTGTTCTAGATGTAATAATGTTAAGTGCAACTTCAAAGGAAGATGCTGAGAGTGCTGGAAATGGTGCTATACATGTTTTGGAAAGTAGACATAATAATAAAGGAAGAGAAGTTTACAAACCCGAAAATATATTAAAGCAATTAGAACAAGTAAATAAAGTAATTACGATATTTACAGCTTTTATAGGAGCTGTTGCAGCTATTTCACTTTTAGTAGGCGGAATAGGGGTCATGAACATTATGTTAGTTTCCGTAACAGAGAGGACGAGAGAAATAGGTATAAGAAAGGCTATAGGGGCTACAACAAAGAATATTTTAATGCAATTTTTAACTGAATCTCTAATACTTTCACTTATAGGTGGAATTATAGGAATGATAATTGGAATTTTAGGAGGTACTTTAATAGGCAGCTTTGTAAGGGTTACTCCTGTATTATCACCCACTACTATACTAGGAACTTTACTTTTTTCATCTTCAGTAGGGATATTTTTTGGAATATATCCAGCTAAAAAGGCTGCTAAACTTGACCCTATAGAAGCATTAAGATACGAGTAAAAGGAGAATTATTAAATTAATTCTCCTATATTATTTCTTTTTTATTTTTTTCGAATTTCTCTAGATGTTTTATAGCTAACATTTCCTTGTACAAGAAAATGCTTGTAAGGATTGCTGCAACAATATCTGCTATAGGCTGAGATATCCAAAGACCGTTTAAACCTAAAAATCTAGGAAGAATTAGAATAATAGGTATTAATACTATAACTTGTCTTAGAAAAGATAAAAATATAGAAATCTTAGCTTTTCCTATTGCTTGAAAATAGTTAGAAGCTACAACTTGATAACCTATTACAGGTAAGAATATTAAGTCGATTTTCAGTCCACGAGAGCCAAGTGTTATTAATGCTGGGGCATCTTTTGCAAAAGCCATAAATAAAATATGAGGGAAGAATTGAATAATTATAAATCCAATAGAAGCAATAGAAATTCCAGCAGTTATTGCTAGTTTTAAGGTTTTTTTTACTCTATAGTATTCCTTGGCACCATAATTGTAGCCTAATATTGGCTGGGCACCTTGGTTAATACCGAATATAGGCATTAATATAAGCATTGATATACTAGCAATAATACTCATTGCAGCAACGGCAGTTTGGCCACCATATTTTAGTAATCCCCTATTATATAATGCAGATACTGCACTAGTAGCAAGTTGCATTGAAAAAGGAGATAGTCCAATAGAAAGTATCTCTAAAGTTAGTTTTTTATCTAGTTTTAAATTGATTCTTTTAAGTTTAAGAACGCTTCCACTATTTTTACTTATAAAATAATGCAGAACTAGAGCAGTAGTTACGGATGAAGATAATATTGTAGCAATAGCAGCTCCTCGCGACTCAAGTCCAAATCCTATATTTATTTGAAAACCAAATATAGTTAATGAATCAAATATAAAAATTGGATCTAGAATAACATTTAAAAAAGCACCCACAAGCATAGTTTTCATTGCGATTTTAGGGTTTCCCTCAGAACGAATAATGTTATTTATACCAAAACCAATATTTTGAAATACGGCACCAGCAAGTATTATAGTTATATATTCTTTTGCATAAAATATACTTTCCGGATTAGCACCAAAAGTTTTTAGAATTGGAGTCAAAAATAATATTCCTAAAATAGAAACAAGTAAAGAGAATAATATTTCTAAGATTAGTGCTAAAGCTAGTATTTTCTCAGCACTTTCTTTGCTTTTTTTACCTAATTTTATTGATATTAATGTAGCTGCACCAATTCCGACTAACATTCCGAAAGCCATTATAGTACTAGAAATAGGCATAGTTATGCCGACACCAGCTAAGGATTTTTCACCTACACCTTGTCCTATATTTCCTATATAAATTCTATCCACTATATTATATAGTGCATTAACAAGCATTCCAATAATAGCGGGAATTGAAAACTTTAAAAGAAGACTTCCTATACTTTTCGTTTCAAGTTCCTTTGATTTATTCATAAGAATCACCTCTCTAATATGTAAGCAGAAATTGCAAAAACATATTATACCATATGCATAGATTAATATGTAGATTAGAATAAAAATATATTGTACGGAAAATATAAATATAAGGGTTCGTTTGGTATTAGCTTATGAAAGTTACAAATGTTAGAAAGGTTAGGTGATTTAGATGAGAATACAGCAGGAATTTATAACACCTATTATTTCTGCTACTGCTGTAATAATGGGATCTCTCATTGGTGCAACATGCACGTGGATTACTACAAATCATTCTACGGTAAAAACAATAGAAGTTGAAAATAAGATTGTTGAAGATAGTAGAAAACATAAAGAAACAGAGAAAAACTTAAAGCTCTGTGAAAATATAAATATAATAAGGCTTGATATATGTAATTCTATATTTCAGAGTATTAGAACTTTAAATCATTTTGATAGTAGAGATTTTACAAATAGATACCCTATCCCTATAAATAAAGACTACTCAAGAGTTGTGTCTTCTTTAACAGGTAAATTTAATTTAAAAGAATTAAGTTATATATATCAGTTATATGGAATACTAGAAACGGTAAATAAGCACATAAATGAATTAAAATTTGATGATAAGGAAGGATATGACTTAGTAAGGCTGGATTGTGAATTGCTGCTCAGTAAAATATATGGAACTAATTACAAAGATATTTTACAGTTAGATATTGATAAGATTAGTTACAAGGAACTATATAATAATGACTTTATAAAGATAGGATATAAAAATGTGCTGAGTAAATTAGATGCCAATAGCTATGCAGAATTAAATAAGGAAGAAAATGAACAAGAAAGCTAGAGGAATCTTATCTAGCTTTTTTTGTTTATAAAAAGTTATTATGTATATTATAAAAGGAGTCACGCAAAATATTACAGTAAATAATATTAAATAGTAAAATACATAAAATTTGTTAGGAGGAAAAGATTATATGTTTAAACATGATAAGGCATTATTAAAAGAGGTAAGGGTTGAAGGACCTAATCCGCAATATGCGGTTCTACTTCAAGAGCAATTAGGTGGACCACAAGGTGAACTTAAAGCAGCAATGCAGTATATGTCTCAAAGTTTTAGAATAAAAGATCCTACAATAAAGGACTTATTCCTAGATATTGCAGCAGAAGAATTAAGTCATATGGAGATGGTAGCTCAAACTATTAATCTTTTGAATGGTCACGAGGTAAATGCCAATGGTGTTATAGCAGGAGAAATTGAAACGCATGTATTAGGTGGACTTAGCCCTATGCTTATGAATTCTTCAGGTCATCCTTGGACTGCAGATTATGTAAATGTAACTGGAGATTTAGTGGCAGATTTATTATCAAATATAGCAGCTGAGCAAAGAGCAAAGGTAGTTTATGAATATCTGCATAGGCAAATAAATGATAAATATGTAAGAGAAACTATAGACTTTTTACTTAATAGAGAGGAAGCACATAATGCTTTATTTAGGGAGGCATTAAATAAAATTAAAGATACAGGCTCAAATAAAGATTTTGGAATTACTGAAGACTCTAAATTATATTTTGATTTATCTACTCCAGGAAGATATTTTGAGAATCCAGACCCAGCAGCACCAAGTTTTGAAAATCCTAGAGCACATTAATATAGAAATAATTTACTTTGTAAAAAGAATAATTTACCAAGTATTAAAAGATTAAAACAAGACAAAATAACATAGTAAAAATTATTAAACCCAAATTTGAGGAGGAACAAAAATGAACAATAACAACAACAGAAACAACAATAATAATAGAAACAACGATTTAAACAACAACAGAGACAACAATAACAATAACAGAAACAATGATTTAAACAACAACAGAGAAAATAATAATAACAACAGAAACAACGACAATTTCAGATAGGAAGTTTAGTTGTAATAATATAAAGAAGGTTTCTTTTAAGGAACTTCTTTTTATTGTGGTTATGAAGTTAGAAAAATATAAAATTTATTTTAAAATATCATAACTTCATGATATTAAATCTATATAAAAAAGATAAAATAACAGAGTGAAAATTATTAAACCCAAATTTAGAGGAGGAACAAAAAAATGGATAATAATAATAACAATAACAACAGAAACAACAATTTAAATAACAACAGAGACAACAATAACAACAACAGAAATAACAATTTAAATAACAACAAAGAAAACAATAACAACAGAAACAACGAAAACTTTAGATAAGAAATCTAATAAAACAACAAAAAGAGTTTTTCAAAGAAACTCTTTTTGTTGTTTTATTATTGTTTAATTATATATTAATTTTAGTCCTAAAATCATAGCAATTTGTTTACCAGAGATTTAATAGTATTAAACCTTGTCCAAAAACTAAAAATAATGAAGTAGACTAAAAAGGAGGAGAAAATTAATATGAATAATGAAAAGTCAGATAAAATAATTAATGAAGAACTTAAGAATATAGAAAAAAACTATGTGTATGCAGAGGGATACCTTAATAACAACGCTAGCCGCATGCCAAAAGAAGATATTAAAAATCTAAATGAAAAACAAGAAAATAGAAAAGAAAAAATTAATGAACTAAAATTTCAATAGATATATAAACTAATAATATTTAAACACAAAGGTTATTTCTAATGGAAAATTAAGCTCATAATTGATCTGAGGAATAGTATTTTACTATTCCTCAAATTTTTGTATGTAAATATACGCATTCTATAATAATCATACATTATTAAAAAAATATAAAAAAGTTCCAAAATTTATGTATGGTAATTAAATAAAATCAAATAATAAGTAGGTATAATTAAGATTTACATAAAGAGGAGGTAATATATATGGGAAAATTTATGACCATGGATGGAAATCAAGCAGCAGCTTATGCATCTTATGCTTTTACTGAAGTAGCTGCAATATATCCGATTACACCATCTTCACCCATGGCAGAATTAGTAGATGAGTGGTCAGCACACGGTAAAAAGAATATATTCGGGCAAACAGTTCATGTAAGTGAGATGCAATCAGAAGCAGGTGCAGCAGGAACAATGCACGGTTCTCTTGCGGCGGGAGCTTTAACAACTACCTATACAGCATCACAAGGATTACTTCTAATGATTCCAAACATGTATAAGATGGCCGGAGAGTTGCTTCCGGGAGTACTTCATGTAAGTGCTCGTGCACTAGCAACTCATGCATTATCAATATTTGGAGATCATCAAGACGTAATGGCTACTCGTGAAACAGGAGTTGCTATGCTTGCTTCATCAACTGTTCAAGAGGTAATGGATTTAGGATGTGTTGCCCACTTATCTGCAATTAAGGCAAGAGTACCATTCCTACACTTTTTTGATGGATTTAGAACATCACATGAATATAAGAAAATAGAAACTATAGAGTATGAAGATTTAGAAAAGCTTGTAGATCACAACGCAATAAAAGAATTTAGAAAAAGGGCTACAAATCCAGAGCATCCTACACATAGAGGAACTGCACAAAATGCAGATATATACTTCCAAGTAAGAGAGGCTTCCAATCCATTCTACAATGCTATTCCAGATTTAGTAGAAGATTATATGAAAGAAATAACTAAACTAACAGGACGTGAGTATCATCCTTTTAATTATTATGGGGATGAGAATGCAGAATATGTAATAGTAGCTATGGGTTCTGTATGCGATACAATAGAAGAAGTTATAGACTATTTAATTAGTAAAGGAGAAAAGGTTGGAGTAGTTAAAGTTCACTTATATAGACCATTCTCACTAAAATATTTCTTTAATGTTTTACCAAAGAGTGTAAAGAAAATTGCAGTGCTTGATAGAACTAAGGAACCAGGTTCACTCGGAGAGCCTTTATATCAAGATATAGTTCATTTATATAATAATAAAGAAGTGAGACCACTAATAGTTGGAGGTAGATACGGAATTGGTCAGAAGGATACTACACCAACTCAAATCATCGCTGTATTTAAAAACTTAAAAAGTGATACTCCGAAAGATGGATTCACTATTGGTATCGTAGATGATGTAAATAATACTTCATTACCAGAAGAAGATATTATAGATACTACACCAAAAGGAACTATAAGCTGTAAGTTCTGGGGCTTAGGATCAGATGGTACTGTTGGAGCAAATAAAACAGCAGTAAAAATAATTGGAGAAAATACTAAACTAGATGTTCAAGCATATTTTTCATATGATAGTAAGAAATCTGGTGGTACTACTATATCTCACTTAAGATTTGGTGAAAAAGCAATAAAATCTCCGTATTTAGTATATAATGCAGACTATATTGCATGTCACAACAGATCTTTTATATATAATTACGATATATTAAAAGGATTAAAAGAGAACGGTGTTTTTGTACTTAATTGTCCATGGAAACAAGATGAATTAGAGGAAAAAATACCAGCATCTATAAGAAGATATATTGCAAAAAATAATATAAAATTATATACAATTGATGCAATTAAAATTGCTTCAGAGATAGGACTTGGAAATAGAATTAATATGATAATGCAATCTGCTTTCTTTAGTGTTGCTAATGTAATTCCAGTTGAAGATGCTGTTGAACATTTAAAGAAATCAGTTGTAAAAACTTACGGCAAAAAAGGCAAGAGCATAGTAGATATGAATCAAGCTGCAATAGATAGGGGGGTAGGAGGACTTGTTCAAATAGAAGTTCCAAAAGCTTGGGCCAGTGCAGAAGAAGAAAAGGATAAATTCCCAATAAAAGATGAGCCAGACTTTATTAAAAATATTCAAAGACCTATAGCAAGACTCGAAGGAGATGAATTACCTGTAAGTGCATTTGTAGGTATGGAAGATGGATTATTCCCTAATGGAACTACAACTTATGAAAAACGTGGTATTGCGGTAATGTTACCTGAATGGCAAATAGATAAATGTATTCAGTGTAACCAATGTTCATATGTTTGCCCACATGCAACTATAAGACCATTCTTATTAGATAAAGATGAATGTAACAATGCACCAGATACATTTAAGACTAAGAAAGCTATTGGAAAAGGTCTAGAAAATTATGAATATCGTATTCAAATATCACCAATGGACTGTACTGGATGTGGAAACTGTGCAGATATATGTCCAGCTAAAGGCAAAGCAATAATAATGAAACCAGCAGAGCATGAGATGGAAATGGAGTCTGAAAACTGGGAATTTGCAACTACTATAATTCCAAAAGAAGGTGCAGTAGATCATAATACATTAAAGGGAAGTCAATTTAGAAAACCTCTTCTTGAGTTTAGTGGAGCATGTCCTGGATGTGGTGAGACTCCTTATATAAGACTCTTAACTCAACTATTTGGAGATAGAATGCTTATAGCAAATGCCACAGGATGTTCATCAATTTGGGGAGCTAGCGCACCATCAATGGCTTATTCAACTAATGCAGAAGGAAAAGGTCCAGCTTGGGCTAATTCATTATTTGAAGATAATGCTGAATTTGGATATGGAATGTTCTTAGCTACTAAACAAATAAGAAATAGAATAGCTGATTTAATGAGAAAAGCTACTGATACAAAGATAGATGAAGAAGTAAAAGAAGTTATACATGAATGGCTTCAAGGTAAAGATGATGGAGAAGCTTCTAAAATTGCAACTGCAAGATTCTTAGATATAGTAGAGCAACATAAATGTGAAGACAATGAATTAATTAAGGAGATTTTAGAAAATAAAGATCATCTTATTAAGAAATCCCAATGGATACTAGGTGGAGACGGATGGGCATATGATATTGGATATGGTGGATTAGATCAAGTTCTTGCTATGGGTGATGATGTAAACATTTTTGTAATGGATACAGAAATCTACTCAAATACAGGAGGTCAATCTTCTAAAGCTACACCAACAGCAGCTGTAGCAAAATTTGCAGCAGGTGGTAAGAGAATAAAGAAAAAGGATCTTGGAATGATGGCAATGAGCTATGGATATGTCTACGTAGCACAAATATCCATGGGTGCAAATATGAACCAAACTATAAATGCTATTATAGAAGCGGAAAAATATAAAGGACCTTCATTAATAATTGCTTATTCTCCATGTGTGAGTCACGGTATACGAACTGGTATGGGAACAAGTATATCTGAAGAAAAGAAGGCAGTAGAGTCTGGATATTGGCATTTATATAGATATAACCCAATGCTTAAGGAAACCGGAGCAAATGCATTTAGATTAGAATCTAAAGAACCAACAGAGTCTTTCAGAGACTTCATATTAGGAGAAATCAGATATACATCCTTAGCAACTGTATTCCCAGATGCGGCAGAAGAATTATTTACAGAAGCAGAAAAGCATGCTAAAGAGAAATACAAAGTATACAAAACATTAGATGATTGTGGATATCTATAGTTTGTTGTTAAAATTATAATAATAAGCATAAATAGATTATATATGAAAAGCGGATTCCGAGGAATCCGCTTTTTTTACTTGTAAAAACAAAAGGTGCTGTTGCACCTAGAAATTATTTTCAGGTTTGAAACAGCACCAGTTTGTCAAAAAACTGCATATAAAGATAAGTACTTATTTGTGATTTTCATCAACCCAGTCTTTAGCTTCAAAAATTTCAAGTTCACTTGGTATAGTAACTTGAGAAATATTTTGAGTAGCTTCTATATTTGCCCAGGCAGCAGTTTCGTGACGCTCAATAGGAACTGCCATAAAACGTTCTTTATACTTATTATCAGACATTGTATATCCCTCCTTTATTTTAGTATTTGAAAATATAGCAAAATTTATAGATAAAATTTATAAATAAAAATTATATTTAATTTGTGAATAACTTTCTCTCAATACTCAAAAAATGCTAGTAACATAAGAAGAGTGTAATACAGTTTTCTTATAATACAAAGGAGGTAAATTATGTTTCAAGGTATAATTAGAGGTTTGGTAAATAGTGCATCTGATGAGATGATGGAGAGGTTACTTAAAGATTCATACAATGAGAATCTTTTTGTTATGGCTACAGCAGCTCAGAAACTCACATTAAAAGCTATAATTGAAGCATCTATGAGAGCTCAATCAGGTCAAATACTTAAGAGAGCTTACGGTAGTCCCAATGTTCAATCTCCATGGGAGAAAGTATTTCTAAATCCAACTCAACTTTTTTCATTGCCTACAGATGATAAGACTCAAATAAGTACGGGAGTGACTATTGGAAAGAGAGCAAAGAAACCTTTAGAACTTTCAATGCCAATTATGATAACAGGCATGTCTTATGGCGGATCCCTAAGTCTAAAAGCAAAGGTAGCTTTAGCAAAGGGAGCATCACTTGCAGGAACATCAACGAACACTGGTGAATCAGCACTTTCAAATGAAGAAAGAGATGCAGCTAAATATCTTATAGGACAATACAATCGTGGGGAATGGATGAATACTGAAGATCAATTATCTAGACTAGATGCTATAGAAGTACAGCTAGGACAAGGTGCTTGGGGAGGAGCAGTTAAGTCTATAACAAGTGCAGAGAAAATAGATGAGCATTTAAGAGATACATGGCATATTGAAAAAGGAGCAGATGGGGTAATTAAACCTAGATTAACGGGAGTAAATACTTCAGAAGACATAATTAATTTATTAAATGGATTAAAAGAAAAGTATGAGGTTCCTATAGGTATTAAAATTGCAGCTACTCATTTTATAGAAAAAGAACTAGAAGTAGTTCTAAAAACCAATGTAGACTATATTGTAATTGATGGAGCTGAAGGAGGAACAGCAGTATCTCCACCAACACTTTCAGACGATATGGGGCTACCTACTTTATATGCTATAGCTAGAGCATCAAAGTATTTAGAGCTAAAATGTGCAAAGGATAAGTATGATTTAATTGCAGCAGGTGGACTTAAAACTCCAGGAGAGTTTTTAAAGGCTATAGCATTAGGAGCAAGTGCTGTATACATAGGATCTATAGCACTAGTATCAATGTTACAAGATCAGTCTGTAAACGCAACTCCTTCAGAACCTACACCGCAACTTGTATTATATGATGGAAAGCTAAAAGAAGATTTAGATATAGAAAGAGGAGCAAAGAATCTTAATAATTTCTTAAATTCATCGGTTGAAGAAATGAAGCTAGCACTCACAGCTATGGGAAAGACAGATTTTTCACAATTAGATATTAGGGACCTAGTTACAGTTGACAAAGATTTATCGGATAGTCTAGGAATTGAATATGCAGGATTTCCTAGTTCAAAGTAAAGTAATATTTAATACAATAGAATAGGTAATTTTTTATAAAAACTCTAGGTGTTTTTCTAAACTGCTCCCAGTATACTTTTAATAAGTATATAGGAAGCAGTTCAGTAGGCCTAGAGTTTTCATTTTAAGGATAATGAAATTTAGCTTTCAGTTATTTTTCCACCATTTATGTGAATTACTTGACCAGACACATAAGAGGAGTCTTCGGAAGCTAGATATACGTAAGCTGGTGCAAGTTCACAAGGCTGACCAGCTCTACCCATTGGTGTAGTAGTACCAAATTTTGCAACATCTTCTTTTGAGAAACTAGAAGGAATTAAAGGAGTCCAGATTGGACCAGGAGCTACAGCGTTTACTCTAATACCTTCACTAGCTAAGTTTAATGATAAGGAACGAGTAAAGGTTGTAATAGCACCTTTTGTACTAGAATAATCAAGTAAAGTCTCATGACCAGCATAAGCTGTTATGGAACTAGTGTTTATTATACTGCTTCCCTTTTTAAAATGAGGTAGTGCAGCTTTAGTTAAATAAAAAATAGAAAATATGTTGGTTTTAAAAGTAAGCTCAAGCTGTTCGGTAGTTATATCTAAGATACTATTCTGAGGATATTGAACTGCTGCATTATTTACTAAGATATCTATGTGATCAAAAGAACTCATAGTATCGGTAATAACCTTTTGACAAAAGTTTTCATCTCCTAAGTCTCCAGCGATAGCAAGACAACGGCGTCCTTTTTTTTCAATCATAGATTTAGTCTCGTTTGCATCTACTTCTTCGTTTAAATATACTATTACAATGTCTGCTCCTTCACTTGCAAAAGTTAAAGCAACAGCCTTACCAATACCGCTATCTCCACCTGTAATTATTGCTACTTTATTAAGGAGCTTTCCAGAAGCTTTATAGTCTGGATTTTCAGAAGTTGGTTTTGGCGTCATTAATGTTTCAAGGCCAGGTTGAGTATCTTGATGTTGAGGATCAAATTTTGTTGGAAACATATATATTTATACCTCCAGATTAAGTTTTATTCTATAGTATTTTGTTTATTAATTTAATTTTTATACTGAGGAGTAAGAAGTAAAGCGCTACAAGTTTATTCACAAGTAAAGTTAAGTGATATTGAAGAGATTTATATCATAAATTATATAGAATTATTATTCTGTGTAAGGGTGGTATAAGTGTCTAATTTTATTTCAAGCATTATATATAGTTTTTTTATATCTTTAGGAGTTTTATTAGGAGCAACTTTTTTTGCAGGAGTAGGAGCTTTGATTAATAATGATCCTCCTTTAAAAACTATGATGGATTTAGCTAGTTCAATAAAAATTTGGGCAGTAGCAACAGCTCTAGGAGGTACTTTTTCATCCTTTGAAGTAATTGAGGGAGGAATTTTTAAAGGAGAGATTGGAGCTCTTATTAAACAAATTATTTATATACTGTCGGCTTTGATTGGGATGAATATAGGCATGAGGTTATTAAAACTCCTTCAAAAATGTGGTGAAATATGGGTAAAATAAAAAAGTTGAATTATTTTCTATTCTTTTTATTGGGTATATGTTTAGGTGGATTAGTGGGAGTTATACTAATAAACTCTCTTATTAGTTATAGAATTGATAATTATATAAAAGAAATTCAATATCTTAAAACTGTGATTGAAGAAAAGAATGATAGATTTGAGAAACTTGAGGCATCTATTGAAAAAAGGAGATTTATTGTTAAAGAAATAGAGGTAGAATTAAAGTATGATAAGGAAGAAGAAAGAGATGATATAACAAAGATTGCTCTTGAGAAACATATCAAAGATAAATTTAAAGGATTAATTGGAAAAGATGTTGATAAAGTTGATGGGGAAATTTTATATGAAATAATTGATAGAAGAATAATGAAACTAGATGGAAAAGAATATCAATTAAG
The DNA here is from genome assembly GCF_055755365.1 of Clostridium sp. X. Lineage (NCBI taxonomy): Bacteria > Bacillati > Bacillota > Clostridia > Eubacteriales > Clostridiaceae > Clostridium > Clostridium sp. X. The sequence goes on along the minus strand of NZ_CM146912.1, from coordinate 3,035,176 downwards.
TATAAAGAGAATGGTAATTTCTCAAGTAGTAAAGTTTTGGATAACAGTAAAAGTGATTTAAAAACCTTAAATTACACATGAGAATACATAGAAAAAGTGCATAAAGTTTTATTTAGAAACTTTACCCATTCTTCTGCATATCATTAAATTTAGCAAGTAAAATAACTTATCTTCACCTTGAATATAACCATACTTCATATCCATTTCCTAGTTGCCACCCATTATATTAAAATAGTTTTATGAAAAATAAGGCCTATGCTGAATCCTTTTTCTCATTTTTGAAGAAGGATAAGCTATATGGAAGAAGATTTAAAACTAGAGCTGAAGCTCGAATGGCAGCTTTGCTGATAAGGTCTGTTACTATTTCCACAACAATAAATCCAGCAGAAATTTTTTGTCCTGCTGGATTTATCTTTCGTGGCAATTCTATTTTGCAACTTTTTAAAAATACTTCTACTTTTTTCGTGGGAACCTAATACCTTATTCTTTTTCGTCAGTTTTTTCTTCGACTCTTTTTTGCAAAAGGGATTCGCACTGGAACCCATCTATTCCATCTTGGCAGTAAGGCTTACCGTATGTGGGACAATCCTCAACGTCCATATTTTCAAACTTACACCAGAATAAATTCATACACATTTTTACCACTCCTAGTATAATAATGATATAGCAACTAAGGGCTATTCTTTTCTTAATAAATTTTAAAAATAAGTAACGGAAGAAAATTCTCTTTCTTCCACTTTAGAAATGGGATTGTTACAGCTGGTAGTCAACTCCAATCCTATGCATTTCCAATTTTACTTTTTTCCTTTAAGGCTAATCCTTCTTCTTCTGTAGCTAGCGATAAAAGATTAATTGGACAATTTTGTGTACAAACACCACATTTGATACAGTCCACATTGTTAAACTGATTTTTATCTGAGAAATCTAAATATGGTGCTAACTGAACAGGACAGACTTTTTCGCATTTAGCACAGCTTATACATTTATTTTCATCTGATATTGTCACTTTTTTCTCAATTTTTTTAGTTGCGCCTACTAATGTCCCTAGTTTATAAGAAAGCTTTTGTAGAGTTCCCATAGGGCAAAATTGACACCAGGTTCTTGGATTCACCGTTATGGCTAGTAATCCACCTACAATCATAACCATTAAATAAGTAGTTGAGAAAACCATTCCCAATTGGTCTAAAAAGTCGTATTTTCCCCAAAATGGTATGACTGCTATAATTCTACGAACAAAGTTAAACATAAAGAATACAAAAAATAAACTAATCATTGCTTTAGAATAAAAAAAATTAGGGATTTTTTTATTTTTACTAAGTGGTAGCATAATTACATCAAATAAACTACCATGAGGGCACATGTTACCACACCAGTAACGTCCTGTGAAAAAGGACGTTGCAGTTAATCCAGCCATAATTAGCACCACTAATAGTCCTAATTTAGGTACCCATAAACCACCAATAGCTACTAGTACAGTAAATATCCAGCCATATTTTCTAATGGGGGTGTATGCTCGATTTGCTTTCATATATTTTTTCATTTATATCTCCTCCTTAAATAGGCCTATCTACCCTACGGGGGTATAGTGGTATTGTACGCCTTTTTTAAAAAATTGTCAAATTAGGTATTCAACATTTTAGCTGGCATAGCTATTTTATTAAAAATTATCTATGTACAAACTTGGGAGCAAGTCAAAAAAGGATTCCACTTCGCTACATCTATTTATTTACAAATACCTCCGGGACAATGTCATAAACTTAATTAAGAAAAAAGAAAAATCTATTCCATTAATTGGAAAGGTAAAGACTTGTAAATATTGCTATAGTGACATACATATATATGGGACAAGATGTCCTCATTGTACATCAGAGTTATAAGGAAGCTCACTCTCTTTTCTACTTTAGAACGATATCTGGTTCAGCCGTGAAGTGTCACAATTTAAGAAGTTACCTATAAATAGAAAAGATAGTCCCTTAGAGTAGAAGTTTAAGTGACTATCTTTTTTCAGTTAGAGCAAATTAGTTTAAAATATTTAATAAAACAGAAGTATTTATATTAATTAGATGTTTGAAAATATAAGTCATTAGGTAAGGAGTTATATTTATCTTTATATAATTCCTTATTTGATACTATTTTTTTTAGGGTATCTACCAAGATATCAACTTCTCTACGAGTATTATATATTCCAAAGCTTACTCTAACCATACCAGGTTCATGACTGCCTTCTTTTACTCTTTCTTCTATTTCTTCTTTTGTCATTCTTAGCAACTTTTGTACATAGGGCTGAGCACAGAAACATCCATTTCTAACAGCAATCCCAGCTTCATAAGATAGGATTTTTGCTATTAATTCGTGATTCATTTCACTTATATTAAAGGCTATAGTGCCTATACGTTGATGAGAATTCATTCCATCACAATATATCTTTAAATCAGGGACTTGACTCAAAGCTTTAAGAGCATACTGAGTTAGTTCATTTTCATGACGTTCTACATTATCCATGCCCAAGGAATTTAAAGTTTCTATAGCTGTAGCTAAAGCTATTACACCAACAACATTAGGTGAACCTGCTTCATCTTTTTGAGGAGATTCACTCCATTTAATATAGTCATGAGTTACTATATCAACAGTACCTCCTCCAGTATAGTCTGGTGGTAAATTTTCAAAATCTACTCTAGAGCCTACTAATACTCCAATTCCAAAAGGAGAGTACATTTTATGGCCTGAGAATACTAGATAGTCAATATGATCCTTTGAGGAGGAGGGTTTTATATCTATCTTTGCATGAGGAACCAATTGAGCTCCATCTACTAGAATTTTGGCACCATATCTATGAGCAAGTCTAGCAACTTCGTGTATAGGATTTCTATACCCAGTAATATTAGAGGCGCCTGTAATAGTAACTAGTTTAACCCTTCCGTTATATTTCTTTAATTTATGTTTTAGATCCTCTAAAGATAATCTTCCACATTCATCAACTGAAATATAATCTATATTATATTTCCTCCAGGGTAAATCATTGGAATGATGCTCCATATCTGTTGATAAGATAACATCGTCTTTATATTTATTATAGAGCATATTAGAAAGTTTGTTTATGGCTTCAGTAGTGTTTTTTACAAAGATAACAGTATGATCTTTAGGGTCTGCATTAATAAACTTTAAAATTATATTTCTACTATCCTCATATAATTTAGTAGATAATTGAGATTTATAGCCAAAGCCTCGGTGGACAGAAGAATATAGTGAAAGAAATTTTATAACTTCTTGAATTACTGTGGTAAAAGGGGGTGTTGTTGCTGCATTATCGAAATTTATAGCTTGACTATAGTTTCCGTCTAATAATGGAATTCTAGAAGTAACGCCCATTATTAATTTTCTATAGAAAGAAGATTCATTCATAAAATCACACTCCAAATAGTAATCCTATTATAGTTTATTAGAGATTAAGTGAAATGGTGTTATATAATGTAGGAAAAAAGCAAGAAAGTAATAGTTCATTATTTTTTAACAAATTGTTTCTATTAATATAATTGATAAAAAAGTATAGTTAAAGTATGATATACTTTAACTATATTAATTGCATTTACTATATGAATACGGAGATGATCTATATGCAAAAATGTTCTATATGCAATAAAAATACAGCAACCATATATACAGCAAAAGTTGAAAATGGAAAATCAGAAATGGTAGGAATATGTTTAGAATGTGCAAAGAAAATGGGATACCCTCTTATGGAGCAATTGATGAAACAAATGGGCATAACGCCAGAAAATATGGAGAATATAGCTGAACAAATGAATGGAATGTTCCAGGATATAAGTATGGATGACTTAGGAGAAAATAATTTACTTTCTAATCTTTTCAGTGGAATATTTCCACAGGAGAAAGAGGACAGTATTGAGGATATTGAAAATTTTCAAGAGGAAAATAAAGCATCTAAAAATGTAGAAGATAAACAAGATACTAAAAATAAGGGTGGACTATTTAAAAAGAAAAGAAAACACCTTGATTTATATGGGATAAATCTAACTAGAAAAGCTAAAAATGGAGAAGTTGATAAGGTAGTTGGAAGACATAGAGAGATAGATAGAGTTATTCAGATTCTTAATAGAAGAAATAAGAATAATCCTATATTAATTGGAGAACCCGGTGTAGGTAAGACTGCTATTGCAGAGGGATTAGCAGTTAGAATTGCACAGAGAGAAGTTTCAATTAAATTATTTGATGCAGAAGTATACCTGCTTGATCTCACATCTATTGTAGCAGGAACACAGTTTAGAGGTCAATTTGAAGGTAGAATGAAATCCATTATAGAAGAGGCAAAGGATAATGGAAATATTATTTTAGTGATTGATGAAATTCATAACATTATTGGTGCAGGAGAAGCTCAGGGTGGAGCAATGAATGCAGCAAACATTCTAAAGCCAGCTTTAGCAAAGGGAGAAATACAAGTAATAGGGGCAACTACACTAGAGGAATATAGAAAGCATATTGAAAAGGATTCGGCTTTAGAGAGAAGATTTCAACCAATTTTAGTAGAAGAACCTACAAGCGAAGAGACTGTAGAAATTCTAAAAGGTATTAAAAGTTATTATGAAGATTATCATAAAGTAAAAATTTCAGATGAAGTTATAGAGTCTGCTGTAATATTATCAGAAAGATATATATCAGATAGATTTTTGCCAGATAAAGCTATAGATGTTATTGATGAAGCTGGTTCCAGAGCGAATTTGAAGAATCAAGGCTTAGTAGAATTAAAAGCTTTAAAGGAAGAACTAGAAGAAATACAATTTAATATAAAACAAGCAGCAGATAATAATGATTATGAGGGAGCTGCACAATATAAGGTAGAGGAATGTAAGATACAAGAGCAGATTAGAAACATTGAAAGTAAAAGTAATAGCGTAGAGTTAGATATTGAAGATATTGCATATGTTATTGAAGCTTGGACTAAGATTCCGGTGCAAAAGATTACTGAGGAAGAGGCTCAGAAGTTAATTAATCTAGAGAACAAATTGCATAAAAGAATTATTGGTCAGCATGAAGCTATTGTTTCACTTTCAAGAGCAATAAGACGTAATAGATTAGGTTTTAAGAAGAAGAAGAAACCATCTTCATTTATTTTTGTTGGACCTACAGGAGTTGGTAAAACAGAACTTGTAAAAGCTTTAGCAGTAGAACTATTTGGAAGTGAGGACTCACTTATACGAGTGGATATGTCTGAATATATGGAGAAACATACAGTTTCTAAACTTATTGGAGCTCCTCCGGGGTATGTTGGGTATGATCAAGGGGGTCAATTAACTGAAAAAGTAAGAAGAAAACCTTACTCTGTTATTTTGATGGATGAAATAGAAAAAGCTCATCCAGATGTATTTAACATGTTACTTCAAATCCTTGAAGATGGAAGATTAACAGATAGTCAAGGAAGAACTGTTTCTTTTGAAAATACAGTAATTATAATGACATCCAATGCAGGAACTAATTTTAAGTCTTCTGGAATTGGTTTTGCACAAGAAGGATATAGTGCATTAGAGAAACATGTTAAGGGAGCTTTAAAAGAAATATTTAAACCTGAATTTTTAAATAGAGTTGATGAAACTATTGTGTTTAAAGCTCTAAAAAGAGATGAACTTTATAGCATTATGGACTTAATGTTAAAAGAAGTTATAAATGAAGTTAGTGAAAAAAAAATAACTTTAGATATTTCTAAAGAAGCAAAAGACTATATATTAGAAGTTGGATATGATGAAAAGTATGGGGCAAGACCTTTAAGAAGAGCTATTCAAAAGTATATTGAAGATGAGATTGCAGAACAATATTTACAAAAGAAGTTTGCTGATGGATCGCACATAAAGGTTGAGTTAAAAGAAGGTAAGCTTTCTTTGGAATAATTTGAATTATAAAGTTGATATAAACAGATAAAAATGGAGATGTATACAAATGAAATTCCTTAACTATATATTAGACAAAGAGGAACAATTAGGAATACTTACTAAGGATGAAAAAAAAGTAATTAGATTAAAAGATGTTTTGGGAGCAAATGCACCAAATACTATGTTGGATTTAATTGAAGGCTTTTCTAGTGAATATAAATATTCACTAGAAAAGATAGAAGGAAATTATGAAGAAATAGATATAGATAAAGTAATAATTAAAGCACCTATTCCTTTTCCAAAAAGAGGAGTTATATGCATTGGTAAAAATTATAGGGAGCATGTAAATGAGGTTCCCAGCAATATAGAGTTTAAAAATGGGATTCCTGAATATCCAATATATTTTAGTAAATTCGTTGATGAGGCTGTAGGACAGAATGGGAAAATACTTTTAAATGCTAATATAACTAATAAATTAGACTATGAAGCAGAGTTAGCTGTAATAATTGGTAAAGAAGGGAAAAACATACCTAAGGATAAGGTAGAAGAGTATATTTTTGGATATACAATTCTAAATGATATATCGGCAAGGGATATACAAGCTAAACATATTCAGTGGCTGGTAGGAAAAAGTTTGGATGGAACTTGCCCAATGGGACCATGTATTGTAGATAAAAGTGAGATTAAGTTTCCAGTAGAACTAGATATTAAGTGTTATATAAATGGTGAACTTAGACAAAATTCTAATACTCGTGAGTTTATATTTGACATACCTCATATTATAAGTGAGTTATCAGAAGGTATTACTCTAAAAGTAGGAGATATTATAGCTACGGGCACGCCAGCTGGTGTGGGAAGTGGATTCAAACCTCAGAAATTCTTAAAAAATGGAGATGAAGTCATATCTTTTATTGAAAAAATAGGAATATTAAAAAACACTGTGTCATGTGAATAAAGGATTTAAAGTAAAAGAGCCATTTAAATAAATGGCTCTTTTGCAATAACAACACCTATAAGACCAGGTCCAGTATGAACTCCAGCAACGGGACTTATATCTCCAAACCCTAGAGAAACTATATTTGGATTATTTTTTAATCCTTCATAAAAATTCATGCCTTCTTCATAAGCACCACCGTGTAGTACCCATACTCTAGCAGTGGTAGTGGCTAAAATATCGTTGACTATTTCCAAAAGTTTAGTTTTTGCTTGTTTTTTTCCTCTAACTTTTGAGTGGGTGTAGTATACACCATCAGAATCAATAGAGATTATAGGCTTAAGGTTTAAAAGAGTGCCTAGAACCCCAGATACCTTTCCTATTCTTCCACCTTTAACTAAGTATTCAAGAGTATCTACTATATAGAATACACTAATTTTATCTCTCATCTTTGGTAGAGCTTCAACAATCTCAGAATAGCTCTTGCCCAGCTTTAGCATTTCGCCGCAACCTATCATAAGTGCCCCTGCGCCAAGAGTTAGTGATTTAGAGTCGAAAATAGTACTATTTATTTTTGTATGTTCATTTGATACAAGCTTTAATGCGTTGTAAGTTCCAGATAAAGCAGAACCAATACATACTCCAATAACATGAGTATACCCTTCTTTCTCAAGAGTATCAAAAAGATCGTGCATTTCTTGAATAGAAGGTAAAGAGGTATGAGGAACTTCTACTTTCATATTATCATATACTTGCTGAGGAGTTATATCCACTCTATCAATATATTCTTTATCTTTATAAATAATTTTTAAGTTAAGTACCTTTATATTATACGTATCTAGGATCTCATTGCTTAAATCAGACGTACTATCTGTAATTAAGGCTATTTTTTCCAAAGTTAATCCTCCTTATAAAGAATATTGTATGTAGTTGTTTAATTGTTTTAAGTAATACTAATAGAATACTATGAAGTGCTAAATGTTTCAATAAAAAGCTAATATAGATTAATAATGGTTATAACTTAAATATTTGCAATATCTAAATTAAATATGTAGTCAAAATTGATAAATTATATAAAAATAAAGAGTACGGATACGTACCCTTTATGTAAGTAATAATTTAAGTGAAATAATATTGAGGAACTTATTTTAATTTTAGTGCTTCTGCAAATCTTTGATTTGCTATATTCCAATTTACAATATTCCAAAATGCAGATATAAAGTCTGCTCTTCTATTTTGATATTTTAAATAGTAAGCATGTTCCCAAACATCTAATATTAATAGAGGTATACATCCCAAAATAGCTAAATCTTGATGTTTCTCAACTTGAAGTATTTCAAGTTTATTAAGGTTTGGAACCCAAGCTAGAACACACCAGCCAGAACCTTCTACAGCAGTAGAAGCTGCGGTAAATTGTTTTTTCATTGCTTCAACATCACCAAAATCTTGAGTTATTCTATCCGCTAATTCTCCTGTTAATTGAGAACCACCAGGAATCATGTTTTCCCAAAATAGGGTATGAAGTATATGACCTGATCCATGAAAAGCAAGTTCTCTTTCCCAATGCTTTATTAAAGCAAAATTTCCTGTTTCTCTACATTCTTTTAACTTTGCTTCAGCATTGTTAAGTCCATCAACATATCCTTGATGATGTTTGTCGTGATGTAGTCTAACGGTTTCCTCATCGTAGAACGGCTCAAGTGCATTATATGCATATGGAAGTTCTGGTAAAGTAAACATAATTAATCACCTCATCCAAAATTTTATATTACAATATATATTTTATCACATGGATAAAGTATATGCATATATAATAAATTCTATTTAGACTATTAAAAAAAACTAATCCATTAAAATTCCTATATATTTATAAAGTTTATGCACATACTAAACCTAGAAAATTTAAATAAAAAAAGGGGGTATGCATAATGAAATTTAAATGGAGTATAATTTTGGGGATTTTATCTTCTACTATATTAATTGCCAATGTCTCCTATGCAAAAGAAGACATTAAGCTAAATGAAATATCTATAAAAAATGAATACATAAAAGAAAATTATGAGTCACTATTTAAAAATGCTGAAAATTATGTTCTAGGAATATCACAAAAAGGTGAAAAGTTATATGTAGAAAGAAATAGCCTAAAAACTGAACTAGGTATTTCTCTAAAAAAACAAAGAGAAGACAATAATTTTAAAATAAAAGAAGAAATGAAAAAAGAAATAATATTTATAAGAGAATTAGTTCGAAATGGTAAGATTACTAAGAGAGAAGGAGAACGTCAATTAGAGAAGAGTAGAAAAAGGTATGAAGATAAAATTAAGGGTTTTAGAAAAGATTATGAATCAAAGCACAAAAAAGAAATCAGAGCAAGAATATTACAGAAGGAAAAAACAAAGGAGGCTTTCGAGAAGTTTGTAAATGCAGTAGAATTAGGGGAAGTAACTTCAATAGAAAATACTTTTAATGATTATTGTGAAAATAGTAAAATTCTAAATGAGATGCTAAAACAATATTTAAATGATGTTAAAATAGGTGCTTAGCTAAAGAAAGGTTAAATTATATATTTTATTTTGATTTAACCTTTTACCTATGTAGAAAATTGATAGAAATATATAGCAAATATGATACAATCATATAAAACAATTATATCTAAGGAGGAATTTTTATGTCAGTTAAGTTTACTGAAAATCTTGACAAAGCTATGGAAAACCTACATAAGAAAGGAGCATTTTTAACAGTAAAAGATAAGGAAAAGATAAATACTATGACTATAAGCTGGGGAAATATAGGATTTGAATGGAATAGACCTATTTTTACTACTCTAGTTAGAAAATCAAGATATACTCATGATTTTTTAGAGAATACTGGAGAATTTACTATAAGTATACCAGCAGATGAAAGTTTTCAAGATACATTAGCATTTTGTGGAACGCAATCAGGTAAAAATGTAGATAAGTTTGAAAAATGTAAGTTAGAAGTTAGTGAAGGTAAAAGTGTAAGTGTTCCTGTTATAGCTAACTGTGGCTATGTATATGAATGTAGAGTAGTATACAAACAAGATATGGATATAAGCCTATTAAGCGAAGACATTAAGAAAGCTTCATATCCAGATGATGACTATCATACAATTTATTATGGTGAAATAGTAGCTTGTTATTTGAATAAATAATAGAAAGGCATGTTAATAATACGTCTATTTTTATATATAGATTAATTAAAAACATGCCTTTTGTCATATACGGTGTTAAAAGAATATTTAGAAATTATCCTCATATATTTTAAATAATAAGTTCAAATATTATATATGAAAAATATGGGGGTAGTTATAGTGAAATATACATACAAAAAAAATGAGAAAGTCGCAGGAATTATTGCTATAGCAGGACTATTAACTGTACCTGCTGTTGTCGTAAAAAATATAGTGAAAGATATTAAAGTCAAAGAGCAGGAGAAACGGACAATACAGAAAATTATAAAAAATACAATTCAATTAGAAAACAATTTAACTACTATTAATGTGATAAAGTATTTGCAGTTTATCCAGAGTATAGACATACCAAATAAAACTATTTGTAAAAATGTTATTATTGAAGGATTTAAGCTAGTGAGAGATTGTGAGGAGATAAATGATAAATTAAAAGCAGATTTAAGAATTCTTCTAGAATGTAAAGGAGTAAGTTTTGTATATTGAGTACTTTAAATGTTTTTAATCAAGTATTAATACTTTTTATTATAATGTGCTCGGGGATTTATGGAAGAAAGAAAAACATTATTAACAATACTAGTAATAAAGGACTTACAGATATATTATTAAAAATTACTCTGCCTATGATGATAATATCATCTTTCATAAGATACAGTTATTCAGATGAATTGGTATCAAATATGATAAAAGTATTTATTTACTCTATGGTTATACATTTACTGCTTATTCTTATAAGTAAAATACTATTTATTAAATTTGAGAAAAACAAGAGTGATATTTTAAAATTTGCTACTATCTTTTCAAATAGCGGTTTCATGGGATTTCCAGTATTACAAAGTGCTCTTGGAAGTCTGGGGGTTCTTTATGGATCAGTATTTAATATACCATTTTATATATTTGTATGGACTTATGGAATATCTTTATTTACAAATAAAAATGAAAAGAATCTTTTTAAAAAGATCTTTCTAAATCCAGGTATTATATGCGTATTTATAGGATTAATCATTTTTCTGTTTTCGATTAAAATTCCTAATGTACTATCTGATTCAATTAAATTAATAGGGGATGTAACTACCCCTATATCAATGATGATAATAGGTTATATGATTTCAGGAGTAGAGTTTAAAGAAATATTTAAGGAAAAAAGTGTTTACTATGTTTCATTAGTGAGGCTTATAATTGCTCCAACTTTAACATATTTATTATTAAAACTAATAGGAGCAAATTCTATGCTTATAAATGTAGCTATAATTATAGAGGCTATGCCAGTAGCAGCAGTATGTGCTATATATGCAGAGAATAATGATAAGGAATCCAGTTATGCATCTTTAATTGTTTTTGTAACCACATTATTATCTTTAGTAACAATACCTTCAATTTTAGTCCTAGTTAATAGAGGTATATAAATTATAAGTAGATATATTTTTCAAATATTGATTATTTAGAATAGTAATAAAATATTAATTTACCTATTGAATTTAACTTAAACAGATGTTATAATTATTCAAAAGAATAATAAGGAATCTTTAATCCAGTCCAGTGAGGCTGGTAAGATCATTAGTTATAATACCAAAGGGAAATTTTGTGGTGTTAATATAACTTCTTACCAGCGTGGTGAGAAGTTTTTTTATTATTTGGTGTGAAGTTACTTTTTAATTCAGTCCAGTGAGGCTGGAAAAAGGAGAAGAGCGATTTTCTCCTTATAATTCAAAAGTTTAAGGAGGGTTTTTTATGTCAGAAAACGTATTAGTGAAAAAAGTTGAGCAAAATGTAGAGGTGAAAGAAAGTCCTACTTTGTTAGAAAATGCAAAAAAGGTTATTTTAGCACTTCAGCACTTAATAGCAATGTTCGGAGCAACGGTATTAGTTCCGATGCTTACCGGTTTTGATGCATCAGTTGCATTGTTTTCAGCAGGGGTAGGAACATTGATATTTCATGCATGCACTAAAAGAAAGGTTCCAGTATTCTTAGGTTCGTCATTTGCATTCATAGGCGGAATATTGACAGTTAAAGAGAAGTTTGGTGGAGATCTTGCTTATGCACAGGGTGGTATAGTAGTTGCAGGTTTACTCTATGTGGCTTTATCTTTTGTAATAAAGAAAATCGGAGTTAAAAGTATAAAAAAATATTTACCTAACCAAGTAGTAGGACCAATGATAATAGTAATAGGATTAAACTTAGTACCAGTAGCATTCGGTATGGCAAAAGCAAACGTTATAATAGCAGGGGTTACATTAAGTGTAGCTGTTATATTAAGTTTAAAAGGCAAAGGTTTCTTAAAACAACTTTCAATACTTATAGCTGTAATAGTTGGATATTTATTATCATTACAATATGGAATTGTAGACACTAAACTTATGGAGGTAGCTCCAATGTATGCAATGCCACACTTTACACTTCCTAAATTTAATTTAGGTGCTATTGCAATGATTGCACCGATTGTTCTTGCGGTATTTATGGAGCATGTAGGAGATATTACAACTAATGGAGAAGTTGTTGGAAAAAACTTTATTGAAGATCCAGGCTTAAATAGAACGCTTCTTGGAGATGGACTAGCAACGGCTTTTGCAGGACTAATAGGGGCTCCTGCTAATACAACTTATGGTGAAAATACTGGAGTTCTAGCTATAACTAAAAATTATAACCCAGCAATTCTTAGACTAGCAGCAGTGTTTGCGGTAGCACTAGGATTTATAGCTAAGATAGGCGGATTCTTAGGTAGTATACCAGTACCAGTTATGGGCGGAATAAGCTTAATGTTATTTAGTATGATATCATTGATAGGAGTAAAGACGTTAAGTAATGGTAAAGTAGATTTTGATGTAAAAAACATTCTAGTTATTGCAACTATATTATTAATTGGACTTGGAACGACATATGTCGAAAAGTATACAGGAGTAGTTATAGGTATCCCTGTAGCAGAAGGTGTAAAAATAACAGGACTTAGCTTAGCTTCAATAATTGGAGTAGCATTAAACGCAATAATAAATAAAGGACAAATAATAGAAGAATAAATAGATAAAAAATAGCTTGATTTAGACTGATAATCTAAATCAAGCTATTTTTTATTTAAAATAAATTATATTAGTGTAAAATTTACACTGCATTTAAGTATTTTAATTTACAAAAACACTTAATAAATTATAAAAAACTCTGTGACAATATTCAAAAATGTTTGACAACTATAACTTTTTTTGATATTGTATAATTGTATTAATTATTTCTTGATATATTATAATATTATTTTTGGAGGTTGCTATGAATACAAATCAAGAACAAACAGTAAAGGTTTTATTTGCAGATCCGTCATCATTATCATTATTTGGACTAGCGATGATAACACTTGTTGCATCAACTCAAAAACTTGGAATTACACATGGAACTGCATTCTTAATCCCATGGGCAATTTTTTTAGGTGGACTAGCTCAAATAATTGGTTCTATTGGAGACTACAAACGAGGTAATGTATTTGGAGCAACAGCATTCGGAGCTTTCGCATTTTTCTGGATATCTGTAGGTTTCAGCTGGATGATTCAAAATGGTGTTTTAGGGGAAACGTTAGCAAAGGGTGTAGATGCACATCAATTAGGTTTTGCTTTTGTAGGGTATTTTATTTTTAGTGCATTTATGACAATAGGAGCAGCAGAAGCTAACAAGGTTCTATTAACTTTATTCATTATAATCGATTTATTACTGTTATCATTAGCATTATTCACTTTTGGGGTAGCTCCAGAGGTTACACACCTGATGGCAGGCGTATTTGAATTAGGAATAGCTATAGGTTCATTCTATGCATCTGCTGCTACAGTTTTAAACCCACACTTAGGAAGAACGTTTTTACCAATGGGTAAACCTTTAGGAATATTTAAAAAGTAATTTAAGATTTAAAACTTTAGAACTTAGAGTATAAAAACTCTAAGTTCTTATTTTTTTCTGATTGTGAAATTATAACTGTATATTGACCTGTAAAGTATGATAAAATTAAATACATAGAATAAAAATTAGTTTAGAAGGTGAATGAATGGATAAGGTATCTAGAAATGATTTGTGTTGGTGTGGAAGTGGTAAAAAGTATAAAGCGTGTCATATTCATATAGATGAAAAGTTAAGTGCTATGGAAGATGAAGGTTTTATAATACCACCAAGAGGAATTATAAAAACACCAGAACAGATTGATGGAATTAGAAAGAGTTGTAAGACAACTAAAAAGGTTTTAGATATGGTGGCAGAAAGAATAAAAGAAGGTATAACTACAGAAGAGATAAACACATGGGTTCATAACTATACTATAGAACTTGGAGCTATTCCTGCACCGTTAAATTATATGGGATATCCTAAGAGTGTCTGTGTGTCCATTAATGAGGTGGTTTGTCATGGGATTCCAAGTGGAAGAACTTTAAAAAATGGAGATATTGTAAATGTAGATGTAACCTGCATCTTAAATGGATATTACGGAGATGCAAGTAGAATGTTTATAATAGGAGAAGCATCGGAAGAAGCTACTAAATTAGTGAAAATGGCAAAAGAGTGTTTAGATATTGGAATTCTTCAAGTAAAGCCTTTTGCAACTGTAGGGGATATAGGTCACGCTATTCAACAATTGGCAGAAGGAAATGGATACTCAGTAGTTAGAGAATTTGGCGGACATGGAATTGGAGTTGATTTTCATGAAGAACCTTTTGTTGATCATGCTGCCAGACCTAATTCAGGCATGGTACTTATTCCAGGGATGACATTTACTATTGAACCTATGATAAATCTAGGAACTTTTAGATGTAAGGTATTAGAAGATGGATGGACGGCGATAACTGCTGATGGAAAATTAACGGCACAATGGGAACACACAGTGTTAGTTACAGATGATGGAGTTGAAATTTTAACAGCCTAGAAGAATTTATCTTCTAGGCTGTTTTTTAATTTGTTGTGTATTAATTAGTTCTTCAATCTTAAGCATTTCATTGGGAAGTAAATTTTGAGGAATTGAGTTAGTGCCTAAAATTCTTGCAGCTAGTAATCGAGCACATTTAAAACTATCATTGATACAATATTTAATCTTATGAACTTCAGAGTTTGGAGGCATATTAGTTAGCTTATTTTTAAAAAATGGACATTGATCTAAAATAGGACATGTACACATAATTAACCTCCTTGTTTAATTTATGTGATTAGGGGATAAATTAATAGAAAATTAAGAATCTATATCTTATTACTTTATATGATATAGTCAGTAAAAATATATTAGAATTTTCAAATTTTTCAATTTAATATAATTAATTGAGGTGTTATATGAAAGAGGAGTTAGTAAGAAAGGTTTTTAATGAAATACAAATTATAGACAAGGGTATTCTAATTAGGAAAGCGTTTTTAAGTAAGTCTGAAAATATAAAATCTGGAATAATTGAAAAAATATCAGAAGAGGATTTAAACACACTTTTTAATATATATGATGAACACTTTTTTAGTAATTATTTTAAGAATGAATTTAAAGGGAAGATAAAGTTCTCTTTATCTAAGAGAATGAATAAAAGTGCTGGTAAAACTATTGTGCCTAGAAATATAGCTGTACTATCAGAAGAAAATAAAAGTTTTGAAATTAAAATAGGTGTGAATTTTTTATTTGAATATTATAAAGTTAAAAGAGAGAAGAATGTAGGAGGTATAAAGACACATGATTCTTTACATGCGCTTTTTATTGTCTTTGAGCATGAATTAATTCATCTTTTAGAATTTTATGTTTTTGGAAATTCAAGTTGTAAGAATATAAGATTTAAAAATATAGCTTTTAACATATTTAAACATAAAGAAGCATATCACTCTCTACCTACAAATAGCGAGATAGCAGCAAAAAACTTAGGACTTCATAGAGGAGGACATGTAAGCTTTAATTATGAAGGAAAAAAAGTAAATGGTGTAATATATGGAATCAATAAGAGGGCGACGGTTATGGTATTAGATAATAAAGGAAAGTATATAGACGGTAAGGGTAATAGATTTATGAAATTATATGTTCCTTTAGAATTAATAAGCAAAATCTAGAAAGTTAAAAATGTATTGCAATATTCTATAGATATGATAGAATTTATGAATATATAAATTTCAAATTAACAAATAGGGGGCAAAAAAAATGGACAATATAGTGGTAGCTAAGTTTGGGGGCAGTTCTTTAGCTAATGCAGAGCAATTTAAAAAAGTTAAAAATATTGTATTACAAGATACAAAAAGAAGGTATATAATTCCTTCAGCACCGGGCAAAAGACATAGTAAAGATTATAAAATTACTGATCTATTTTATTTATGTCATACACATGTAGAAAAGGGTATCTCTTTTCATGAGGTTTTTACCATTATACAAGAAAGATATAATGAGATAGTAAATGAATTAGAATTAAACATAAACATAAATGCTCATTTAGATGAAGTTAAAAGAGTAATATCAGAGGGTAGTACTGCTGATTATGCAGCAAGTAGAGGAGAATACTTAAATGGTCTAATTCTTGCAGATTATCTTGGCTATGAATTTGTAGATGCTGCAGAGGTAATAATATTTGATAAGTATGGTTGTTTTGATTCTGAGAGCACAAAAATAGCTATAAAATCTAAACTTTTAAAAATCGATAAGGCAGTTATACCAGGTTTCTATGGAGCTATGGAGAATGGATTAATAAAGACTTTTACTCGTGGAGGTTCTGACATTACAGGATGTATTATTGCTAGAGATGTAGAGGCGGAATTATATGAGAACTGGACAGATGTATCTGGGTTTTTAATGGCTGACCCGAGAATAGTTGATAATCCAATGACAATTGAAAAAATTACATATAAGGAATTAAGAGAACTTTCATATATGGGAGCAACAGTTTTACATGAAGATGCAATTTTCCCAGCTAGAGAAGGCGGAATTCCTATAAATATTAAGAATACGAATGCTCCAGAGGATAAAGGAACTGTAATTATAGATAATGTAGAATTTGAAAATAATGCTCCAGCGATAACTGGAATAGCAGGTAAAAAGAACTTTACGGTTATTGCTATTGAAAAATCCTATATGAATGCAGAGATAGGCTTTGGTAGAAGACTTTTAACTATTTTAGAATCTTACGGAGTGTCCTTTGAGCATATGCCATCAGGAATAGATACTATATCTGTTGTAATTGAAGATCATCAATTAGAAAATAAGCTAGATAGAGTATTAGATGAAATAAAAAGACAATGTAACCCTGATTCTCTTCATGTTATACCTAATATGGCTTTAATAGCTACTGTAGGAAGAAGAATGGCAAAAACAGTAGGCGTATCTGAAAAAATGTTCACAGCTTTAGCTAAGAATAATGTAAATATAAGAATGATTGACCAAGGTTCAAGTGAGATAAATATAATAATTGGAGTAGAGACTAAGGATTTTGAAAATGCTATAAATGCAATATATTCTGCATTTATACAATAATAAAAGTAGAATATAAAAATAGAGATTACGAGAATGTAATCTCTATTTTTGTAATTCTCATGATAAAAATCTTTTTTTGCAGGAGTTTTTTCATAATTTATGTTGACATAAAAATTTTAAAATAGTATACTCATCTACAAATGTAAAAATAAATATTAAAAACAGAGAAGGGGAAAAGTAGGTAGAAGATTAATCTAAAAGAGAGTGGGAGTAGGTGAAAGCCCATAGATTATATTTTATTGAAAATCACCCCAGAGTTGCAGGCTGAAATGTAGAGTAAGCTGTGCCGGCATTGTCGTTAGAAGTTGAAGAGATAAATTTGAGTGGTACCGCGATTACATGACTTTTTCGCCTCATGGGCAAGGGGTCTTTTTTTTATTTCTAAATTTACTAATTATGGGGCAATATTAAGGAGGCGTTTTAGGATGTTAGATGGGGCTAGAATTTTACTGGAAGGCTTAAAGGAATTAGGAGTAGAAGTTATTTTTGGTTACCCAGGAGGAGCTGTTCTTCCAATTTATGATGCATTATATGATGAGAAAGATATAAGACATATATTAACTGCCCATGAACAAGGGGCAGCACATGCTGCAGATGGTTATGCAAGAGCAACGGGAAAAGTAGGAGTAGTTCTTGTGACTTCAGGGCCAGGAGCAACCAATACAGTTACAGGTATCGCAACAGCCTATAGAGACTCGGTACCGTTGGTTATAATAACAGGGCAGGTTGCTCAACCTCTATTGACTAAGGATTCTTTTCAGGAGGTAGATATACTTGGAATTACATCTACAATTACAAAAAAGAACTTTATAGTAAAAGATGTAAATGAGCTTATATTTATTTTAGAGGAGGCTTTTGCTATTGCACAGAGCGGAAGGAAAGGTCCTGTACTAGTAGATATACCTAAAGATATTCAAGTAGCCATGGGGAATTATACAAAAGTATTAATTAATAATATAAAAGAAGTAGGAGTAACCAGT
The DNA here is from genome assembly GCF_055755365.1 of Clostridium sp. X. Taxonomy (NCBI): domain Bacteria; kingdom Bacillati; phylum Bacillota; class Clostridia; order Eubacteriales; family Clostridiaceae; genus Clostridium; species Clostridium sp. X. Next base: position 3,016,727 of record NZ_CM146912.1, on the reverse strand, counting down.
TCTTTTGGGGAAAATTTAGAAAGAAGTATTAGAGAAGCGGCTGATCTTATAAACTTATCATCGCAACCTATAATCTATGCTGGCGGTGGAATTATAAGTTCAGAGGCCAATGAAGAACTAGTGAAATTTTCAGAGAAAATAAAGGCCCCTGTTACATGTAGTTTAATGGGTCTTGGAAGTATATCGGGAGAACATAAAAATTTTACTGGGATGATTGGAATGCATGGAACACGTTGTTCTAATTATGCGGTAACTAAATGTGATCTATTAATTGCAATAGGAGCAAGGTTTAATGATCGTGTAACAAGTAAGATTGAAGGATTTGCACCGGATGCTAAAATAATTCATATAGACATTGATGAAAAGGAACTAGGGAAAAATATTAGAGTAGATATTCCTTTAAGTGGAGATGTAAAAGTTATATTGAAAGATTTAACTAAAATTGTAGATGAAAAATCTGATGGGGATTGGAATTCGCAAATTAAAGAGTGGAAAGAAAAGTATCCTCTATCATATAATAGAAATGAAGGATTAAGTGGACAATATGTGATAGAAAAGCTATACGAAATAACTAAAGGTAAATGCATTATAACAACAGAGGTTGGTCAAAATCAGATGTGGGCAGCTCAATATTATAAGTATTTGGAGCCAAGAACTTTTATATCATCAGGTGGACTTGGGACTATGGGATTTGGTTTAGGAGCAGCTATTGGAGCTTATTTTGGAAATACAGGAAAAAAGGTTATAAATATAGCTGGGGATGGAAGTTTTAAAATGAATTCTATTGAGTTGGCTACTATATCAAGATATAAAATTCCAATAATACAGTTGGTTTTAAATAATAGCTGTCTTGGGATGGTTCATCAATGGCAAGAGATGTTTTATGACAAAAGATTTTCTCATACTGTATTTGAAGATGAAGTTGACTTTGTAAAACTTGGTGAGGCTTATAGAATAAAGTCAATTAGAGTTACAAAAGAAGAAGAAGTAGAGGCGGTATTAAATTATGCATTAGGGCTTAATGAACCTGTTCTCATAGAATGTCAAATAAGTTATTCAGAAAAAGTATTTCCGATGGTTGCTCCAGGAGAAGTTATTAACAACATGATAAGTGAGTATTAGACTATAAAATTAATTTGATAACTATTTAGGAGGAATTGTTTTGAGTATATATGAATTTGCTTTGAAGATGGAAGAAGATGGACGGAATTATTATAAGGAACTAGCCAAGACTTGTAAGGATGAGTGGTTAAAAGAGATATTTGAGTTTTTGTCACTAGAAGAAACTAAACACTATAATATATTTAGAGGTTTGATGAATAAAAACATGGATATTAATGTTAATGTCGAAAGTAATCTAAATAAATATACAAGTATTTTTGAAAGGAAGAGTCAAACAGAATTTCTAAAGAGTTTACCTAAAGTTCAAACTAATATTTATGTAACTGCGACAGAAGATGAAAAAAAGAGTATAAGTTTATACGAGAAAATGTTAAAAGAAGTAGAGACTGAAGAAGAAAGAAAAATCTTGTTAAATATTATTGAAGAAGAAAAGAAACATTTAAAGTTTTTGGAAGATTTAATTGAACTTATGAATAAATTAGAAAAAATAGAGGAATAATAAAAAGTTCTAAAACTCTATTGACAATTATTCTGTACAGTAATATAATAAACAAAGAATTGAATATAGCTTATCAAGAGTGGTGGAGGGACTGGCCCGATGAAACCCGGCAACCGGTATAAAGTATATATTATAGTTTATACAATGGTGCTAAATCCTGCAGCAAAAGCTGGAAGATGAGGATACATAGGAATTTTAGACCTAAGGACATCCTTGGGTCTTTATTTTTTTATCAACAAGTAGCAGGGGGTGCAGCAATGATCGAGATAAAAAATATAGTAAAATATTTTGGAGAAGATAAAGTTTTAAAAGATGTAAGTTTAGAAATAGAAGAAGGAGAAATTTTTGGGATTATAGGACATAGTGGAGCTGGAAAGTCTACACTGCTACGATGTATAAATGGTCTTGAGAGCTATGATTCAGGAAATGTAATAGTAGGTAGTAGAGAAGTAAAGGATCTTGAAGAAAAAGAAATTAGAGAGTTTAGAAAAGATATAGGAATGATATTTCAGAACTTTAGTTTATTAAATAGAAGAAATGTATGGCAAAATGTTGCCTTGCCACTAGAAACCTGGGGATATAGTAAAGAAGATATAGATAAAAGAGTAAAAGAACTACTGGCTCTTGTTGGACTAGAGGATAAAGCTAATAGCAGGCCTAAAGAGCTTAGTGGAGGACAAAAACAAAGAGTTGCTATCGCAAGAGCATTAACTCTTCAGCCAAGTATTTTACTGTGTGATGAGGCAACTTCAGCCCTTGATCCTAAAACTACAAAATCTATACTACAATTACTTAGAGAAATAAATGAAAAATTAGGCATAACAGTTATTATAGTTACTCATCAAATGGAAGTTATAAAAGAAGCTTGTACAAAGGTAGCTTTAATGGAAGGCGGAAGAGTAATTCAGGCTGGAAAAGTAGAGGAAGTTTTCTTAAATCCAACTAAGGAAATGGAAAATTTATTAGGTGAAGAAGATGTACTCCCAACAGAAGGAGTAAACATAAAAATATTCTTCCCAAAAGAGCTAAGTCAAAATAGTATAATAACCTCTATGGCTAGAGAATTAGATATAGATTTTTCTATTGTTTGGGGAAAACTTGAAAAATTTAGTGTTGGTGTACTTGGAAGCTTAGTAATAAATGTGCCAGAAGAAAAAAAACATATAGTTTCTTCTTATCTTAATGAGAAAAATGTACATTGGGAGGTTCTATAGATATGTTGACTAATATTTTAATTCCAGCACTTGGAGAAACCCTGTATATGGTTTTAATTTCTACATTTTTAGCAGTTTTAATAGGTTTTGTACCAGCAATTATAATGATTATTACTGATAAAAATGGATTAAAGCCAAATGAGCCAGTATATAACACTCTAGATATGATTATAAATGTGTTAAGATCTTTTCCATTTATCATTTTATTAATATTACTAATACCATTTACAAGACTTTTATTGGGAACTTACATTGGAACGACTGCAGCAATAGTACCATTAACTATTGGTTGCGCTCCTTTTGTGACAAGAGTAATAGAATCAGCACTTAAAGAAGTAGATAAAGGAGTAATAGAAGCTGCAAAGTCCTTTGGAGCAAGTACTTCTCAAATTGTATTTAAAATTATGCTTCCGGAAGCCCTACCTTCTATTGTTTCAGGGATAACCCTTACAGCCATAGTTGTAGTGGGATTTTCTGCAATGGCAGGTGCAATTGGAGCTGGCGGACTTGGAGATGTAGCTATGCGATATGGATATCAGATGTTTAAAACAGATGTTCTAATAGCTACAGTAATAGTTTTAATAGTACTTGTTCAAGCTATTCAGACAATAGGAACACTAATATATAAAAAGGTAAACAGATAAATATAAAATACTATTTATAGTAATTTATAAAATATAAAAGAATTAATAAATAATAAGGGGGAATTATAAATGAAAAAAAGAATTTTATCAGTTTTATTAGCAAGTACAGTGGTTTTAGGTGCTATCGGACTTACAGGCTGCGGAAATAAAGAAGCGGCTAAGCCAGAAGAAAAGAAGAAAATAGTAGTTGGAGCAACTCCAGAACCACACTCTCAAATTTTAGAAAAAGTAAAACCAATACTTGAGAAAAAAGGTTATACTTTAGAAATCAAAGTATTTAATGATTATGTAATTCCTAATACTGCTGTTGAAGATGGTCAATTAGATGCTAACTTCTTCCAACATGTTCCTTATTTAGAGAAGTTTAATGAAGAAAAAAAGACACATTTAACATATACTACTAAAGTTCACTTAGAGCCAATGGGAGTATACTCAGAAAAATTAAAAGATTTAAAAGAAATAAAAGATGGAGCGACTATTGCAGTGCCAAATGATCCAACAAATGAAGCTAGAGCTTTAAGACTACTTGAAAGAGAAGGAATTCTTAAATTTAAAGAAGGAGCACTAATAACTAAATTAGATATTACAGAAAATCCTAAAAATATAAAAATACAAGAATTAGAAGCAGCACAACTTCCAAGAACTTTAAAAGATGTAGATGCAGCAGTTATTAATACAAACTATGCACTACCAGCAGGATTAAATCCTACAAATGATGCTCTTGCAATTGAATCTAAGGATTCTCCTTATGCTAATATATTAGCTGTTAAAGAAGATAACAAAGATAAGGAATATATAAAAGCTTTAACTGAAGCAATTAACTCACCAGAAATCAAAAAGTTTATAGAAGAAGAATATAAGGGAGCAATAGTTCCAGCATTCTAAGCAGATATCCCAAATCTACGATTAAAAGGTCATGTTATGTAAATTACTCATAACATGACCTTTTTTTAGAACCAATTTTTTTTCCTGAAATAATTTATCATAAATAAAATTAATGCAATGGTAATAATCCAAAAAATCGGGTACCCATACTTAAAACTAAGCTCAGGCATATAGTGAAAGTTCATACCATAAATACCTGTTAAAAATGTAAGAGGGATAAAAATAGTAGAGAATACCGTTAAAACTTTCATTACTTCATTAGTTTTATTACTCATGCTTGAAAGATAAATATCAAGCATTCCAGATAAAATATCTCTATAAGTTTCAATTACATTTATAATTTGAATGATATGATCATAAACGTCCCTTAAATATATGGTAGTTTTTTCGTCAATTAAGATATGTTCATCCTTGATTAAGGTACTTACAATTTCCCTAAGGGGCCATACAGAGTTTCGAAGAAAAATTATATCTCTCTTAAGGTTGTATATATCTGATAGTAAGCTTTTGGTAGGGTTATTCATAAGATTATTTTCGATTTTATCTAAAACATCTCCTATACTTTCAAATATATTAAAATAACTATCTACTATAGCATCTATTAAGGAGTAAAGCAGATAGTCGGAACCCTTACTTCTTATATTATTTTTATTAGTCTCAAGTCTGTTTCTTATATTATCAAAGACATCTCCAGGAAATTCCTGAAAGGAAATAAGACAATCATCAAATAATACGAAACTAACTTGTTCAGACTTTATTTCTTTAGAGAATTTATCGTAATAGAGCATCTTAAGAACTATGTATATATAATTGTTTTCTAAATCAACTTTAGGATGCTGGTCTGTATTTAGAATATCTTCTAATATTAAAGAGTGAATGTTGAAATTATCCCCAACTTTTTTTACTAGATCTATATCATAAAGTCCATCAATATCTATCCATATTACAGAACTATCTATGCTTTTATGAAAAGCTTTTTCTATATTATTTATAGAGGTTTTATTAAAAATATTATCATTATACTCTATTAAATCTATTCTTATGTTTTCACTAGTATGTTCTCCGATATGAACTAAAGTCCCAGGAGCAGATCCGATCTTTCTTTTTCGACTTTTTATGTGCTTGGGCATTTTCAATACCTCCAATAAATTTCTAGGGTTTCTTGAATTTGTATACTTAAATAAGTATATGATATAATCCTATAAAGATAATTTTACCCTTATAAAGTAAAAAATAGAAGGAGAAATTAATAATATGTTAAGTGTGAAAAAATTTAGTTAAGCAATATGATAATGTTTTAGCTGTGGATATAAAAATAAAACAATAGAGGCAAAGAAACTATTTAGCTATGTACCAGAGACCCCAGTCCTTTATGATATGCTTACGGTGTACGAACATCTAGAATATATAGCAAATGCATATGCTATAAAGGATTATAAAGAAAAAGCCGAAAAGCTTTTGAAAAGATTTGATTTATTTGATAAAAGAGACAAGTTGGGTAAAGAGCTTTCCAAGGGAATGCAGCAAAAGGTAAGCATATGTTGTGGGTTAATTACAAATCCTAAAGTAATTTTATTTGATGAACCTATGATAGGACTAGATCCCAAGGCTATCAAGGAGCTTAAAAGTGTGTTTGTAGAACTAAAGGAACAAGGATGTAGTGTAATTATAAGCACTCACATAATAGATAGTATTGATGAAATATGGGATAAAGCACTTATTGTAAATAAAGGAGTTGTTGTTTTTTCAACAAGTAGAGAAGAACTTAAAGAAAAAAGTCAATCTTTAGAAGAAATATTCTTTAAGGTTACGGAGGAATAAAATGAAGCCTTTATTTTACATATTAAAAAAGAGTATAAAAAATCATATAAAAGAGCTTAAGAAAAAACCAGTAGCACTAATTGGATATATATTATTCGCAATACTTCTTCTATTCATAATAGGATATAGCATTTTTACGCCTTCAAGTATATTAAAAGCAGCTTCACCAAATATTTATGGAACAATAATAGGTGGAGTTATACTAGCCTTTGCATATTTTAGTGTGAAAATTGGAATAAGTAGAGGTGGTACATTTTTTAGAATTTCTGATGTGAATCTAGTTTTTACTTCACCCATAGAACCAAGAAAAGTATTAATTTATGGATTTATAAAGCAACTTTATAAATCATTTTTCACTATGGTATTTTTTGTTTTTCAAATTCCTAATATGAAAAACTTTTTTCCGCTCAAAGCGTATGGTGGCATACTTATAATCTTAGCATTTTTCATGTTCACTTTTTCATTATCAATAGTTGGAGTTTTAATATATTCAGTATGTGCTAAGGACAAAAATATAAGACATTATTTTGAAAAAGGAATTAACCTAATAGGTGCATTAGTTATAATACTATTTTTAATACAATTTATGGTAAGTAAAGATATAATTCAATCTACAGAAAGCATTTTAAACAATAAATACTTTTACTATATTCCTTTCGTAGGATGGTTTAAGGGAATATTTATGGCAGCAGTTATAGGGATAAATACACAATTTTATGTTTTTTTAGGATTAATAGTTATGACTTTAGGCTTAATAATAGTTCTTTTATTCAAGATGAATATGGATTATTATGAAGATGTTCTCAATGCAACAGAGTATTTAGAAAAGTTCTATTTAGCGAAAAAGGAAGGTAGAATATTAAGCGTAAATGATAAAAGTAGGGTTAGAAAGATTAAACAAAGGTATAAAGGGACGGGAGCTAAGGCAATATTTTATAGACAACTTCTTGAATATAAAAAGACGGGATTTTTCTTTATAAATAAAGGTACGTTACTTATGATTGTGATTGGAACAGTTTTTGGATTATTACTAAGAGACAAAAACATAGGTGTAAATTTAATATTATATTTTACAGTATACATGTTGTTGTTCATGACTATGCAAGGAAAGTGGGCCCAAGAAATTACAAAACCCTATATTTTTTTAATACCGGGAAACTCTGCAAATAAGGTATTTTATGCAACTCTAGCAGACAATATTAAAAATGCAATAGATGGATTTGCACTTTTTCTTGTTGTTGGAGTTATATTTAAGGCATCATTAGTGACAATAATTCTTTGTGCATTGACATATATGAGCTTTGGAAGTATCTATATATACGGGGATATACTTTCAAAGAGAATTCTAGGAGAACACAGTAAAAATCTTGAGATTATGCTAAAACTATTAATTACTGTTGGTATAATTGCCCCAGGAATAATTATTTCTATAGTTATAAGTATAGTATATAAGAATTTATATATGGCGGAATATCTACAGTATATAATACTTATTTTATATAATCTTTTTGCTTCATTCATAATATTATTTACTAATGCTAGTATATTTGAAAATCTAGAAATGAAATAATAAAAAAGCTCTGAGGATATCTTTTCTCGGAGCTTTTATGTTCTCTGCTTATAATTCATAATGTGAAGCGATCTCTTCCTTTTTAGATAGTTTAATATTCTCAGCTAGAAAGGTTGAAAATAGTATTAAGATTCCTCCACAAATCTGCCAGATACCGATAGATTCATTTAAAAGTAAAACACTAAAAAATAACGCTGAAATTGGATCAAGGTAGCTTAATACAGCAGCACTTTGTACGTCTACATCTTTTAAGGCAGAGAAATATAAAAAATAGGCTACAGCAGTGTGAATTACTCCTAAAATTAATATTAAAATTAAACTTTTTAAGCTATTAATATGAAGTTGATCTCTAGATATTATAAAAGGAAGAAGAACAAGGGTCGAAGCCGAGAGCTGTATTATTGTTCTTTCAAAGCCTGACAAATCCTTAATATAATTATTTAATAGTATAACAGAAGCATATAGACAGGCGGCTGCAAGTCCGTAGCTAATTCCTTTAATTTGACTATATGAAATATTTGAAGTAGTGCTTTGATTGTTTAATATTAAAAATAAACCAAGCATAGCTCCTATTACTGCCATGAGTTTACGCGGAGTTAACTTGGTTTTTAATACAATAGGTGATAATCCTACTACAAATATAGGAGCGAAGTAATAACTTAAAGTGGCATTTGATATTGTAGTGAATTTATAGGCTTGAAAAAGTAGTACCCAATTAAAGCCTATAGCTATTCCGGATATAATTAAGAGTATTAAATTTTTTCTTGAGTATAGTCTAAGATTAGCTTTTTTTGTAAACATATTATAAATAATGAATATACTGCTGGCTATTATAGCTCTTAAAAAAGCAGTTTCCATAGATGGTAAGTTTATATTCTTAACAAAAACCCCTAAGCTTCCCCATATTATCATAGATATTATAACTTTTGATGTTGAATTCATATGTAGGCCCCCTATATAATTTGACTTATTATATAATATCAATATATAAATTTAAAATCAATATAAGGGGGCATAGGTAGAATATATCTTTAATTATATGTTGATAGTATTAGCGTCTAGAGTATAAACTACATCTTTTCTTTCTACGATTATTTTAGATTTATCTTTTGTTATAGGGTCTGTAAGAAGTAGATTTATTAGCTCGCGAGTTGGATTTATAGCCCTTGGGTTTCCTACAATCTTAAGCATAGTAAAGTCTCCAGCGGTATCACCATACGCATAGCTTTGAGATAAATCTATAGAGTATTTTTCAACAAAACAGTCTATGGCCTCTTGTTTATTATCTCTGTCCCACATAGGAACTAATTCTCCTGTGTAGTGATGACTACTATCCATTAAATACTCTGTTCCGAGATAATCATCAAAACCATGTTTTATAGCCATTTCCCTAACTAATTCTATAGGACTTCCAGAAATAGTTATAACCTTATGGCCTTGTTTTTTATGCCACCTAATCATATCTCTAGTATAAGTATAAACTCGATCTCCTTTTTCTTTTATTACCTTTTTAGCTATAAATTCTACTTGAGTTTTATGAAGTCCTTTTACAGCTTCGATATATATGTTTGCCATCCTTATAAGATAGTCGTCATAATTACCTATTCTTTTATCCCATTTGAGGTAATAATCTCTTACTTCATTGTACCAACGATCTGTTTCTATTATTTCGGATTTAATAAATTTTTTGAAAATTTCAGTTATCATACCTTCTCTATATAACGTACCGTCTATATCAAAAAAAGCTGCCACAGTCTTACTCATACTTTCATCTCCTTTTATAAATGACTCAGTGATTTACCATTTACATAATAGTTTTAGTATCCATTATACAATATATATTGAATATAGCAAATACTGGTGTGTTTAATGGGAAATATTCATGTTCTGCATTCCTTATTCTTTATTTTAATAACTGAATTAATACATAATTACTTATGAAAATTAGTAAAACTATAGGTTAGTAATATATATAATATGATAAGATTATTAAACAAGTTACAAAAATAAAATTTGTAGACTATAGATAGTCGGTTGACGGTTAACAATAAAGTGGATTACAATAGATAGATGACAAGAAAATAGAAAATTTAACTAAATTATTCTACATATTAAGAGAAAATTTAATTAAACTAATATATAATAAAAAAAATAAAGACAAAGGATGGAACATATTATGATAGAATTAGGAAAAACACAGACTTTAAAGGTAGTGAATATTGCAAAGGTTGGAGCATATTTAGATGCCGGCACAGGAAACACAGATGATAATATTCTTCTTCCTAACAATCAGCTTCCTGCTGGATTAAATGTAGAAGATGATGTAGAAGTATTTATATATAAAGATTCAGAGGATAGATTTATAGCTACAAGGAAAAAGCCATTAGTTCAATCAGGAGAATTGGCAAGACTTCAGGTGAAAGAAACTACAGAGATAGGAGCTTTTCTTGATATGGGTTTAGAAAAGGATATATTACTTCCTTTTAAAGAACAGAAATATAAGGTTCAAGCAGGAAAAAAATATTTAGTAGGAGTGTATGTAGATAAAAGCGAAAGACTTACAGCTACTACATTTGTAGCTAAGTTTTTAAGAACAGATAGCCCTTATGAAAAAGATCAATGGGTAAAAGGAACTGCGTACTCAGTGAATCCTGAAATAGGAGTACTAGTAGCAGTGGATAATAAATATAGAGGATTAATACCTAAAAGTGAACAAAATAGAGAAATAAAAGTTGGAGAAGAAGTTGAATGTAGAATTATAAGAGTTAAAGAAGATGGGAAATTAGATTTATCCTTGAGAGAAGTGGCACATAAACAGATGGATAATGATGCTCAGTTGATTTTAAATAAAATAGAAAGATATGATGGATTCTTACCATTAAATGATAAAAGCTCACCGGAAGATATAATGGATAGATTAAAGATGAGTAAAGCAGCATTTAAAAGGGCTGTAGGAAGATTGATGAAAGAAGATAAAATTGAGCAAAATGAAAAAGGAATAAGACTTAAACAACAAGATTAAAGAATAATATTAAGCTAATAAAGTTTATATATGGTGAAGGTAATATATAGAATTGAATATTGAATGATGAGGTAGCTATTGCATAATAGAGGTGAAAAAATGAATTATAATAGTTTGGAAGTAGCAAAGGCGGCCATTAAAATGGCTACATCTGAAAGAACAGAAGAAAAAAGATTAGAAGAAGAATTTAAAGAGAAAAAAATACTTACTGCTGCAGTTGATGTAGGTGGAAATATTAATGATTCTATATCTAAAATAATGGAGAGAGCATTAGTAGCATCGAAGAGAATGGGAATTATAAAAGATTTACATGTTCACGATGGAGCAGTAGTAGGGGCTGCTAGAGAAGCCATAATGCAAGTAGCAACAAAAGCTAATGGACTCAGTGTAGGTGGAAAAATTGGTATCGCTAGAGGTGGAGAACATATAAGTGTTTGTATATTTATGAGCATTGGACTCCTACATTTAAATGAAGTTGTCATAGGAATTGGTCATCGATCTATACCAGAGCAGGGGGCATAATAGTATTTGACAAAAGTATTATTTTCATGTAAAATATAAGAAATTTATATATGTAAAATGGATTAATGTTTAGAAGGTAAAAATTGTAGAATGGTAAGTTTGGTAGGAGATATGGAATAATTTAAGCAAGTAACAGCTATAGACATTAATTTTGAGTTGATGCATTAGTTTTGTGCTTTGCTTTATTAAGTATACAAAAATACCTCTCCTAATAGGAGAGGTATTTTTATTTTATAAGGGGGAAGGTAGAATGGTAGAAAGAAAGAAAATATCAATTTTATTAAGTTCGTTATTAATGGTAGGGGTTTTAGGAGGATGTTCAGGTTCTAAGTCTCCATCTACTGGAGAACAGCCTAAGGACAAGGTTTTTAAGATAGGAATTACTCAAATTGTTGAGCATGATGCATTAGATGCAGCTAGAAAAGGATTTATAAAAGCTCTTGAAGATAAGAATTACAAAGATGGAACAAATATAAAAATAGATTTTCAAAATGCTCAAGGCGATATGCCAACAACACAAACAATTGCTGAGAAATTTGTAAATGATAATGCGGATTTAATTTTAGCTATAGCAACTCCATCAGCTCAAGCAGCATTTAATGCTACTCAAAAGGCTAAAAAAGATATACCAATACTTATTACGGCAGTAACTGACCCAGTAGATGCTAAACTAGTAAAATCTCTAGAAAAATCAGAAACTAATGTAACTGGTACATCAGATGCATTTCCAATAAATGCACAATTTGACTTAATTAAAAAGCTAGTACCTCAAACAAAAAAAATAGGTATGATTTATAATACAAGTGAAGCTAATTCAGGATTACAAATAGAAGAAGCAAAAAAAGTAGCTCCAAGTTATGGATATGAAATAGTAGGAGCTGGAGTAACTAGTAGTAATGAAATTCCACAAGCTTTATCGGCAATAATTGATAAAGTAGATGTAATATATATTCCAACAGATAATATGGTTGCGGCAGCAGCACCAACAATTACTAATATTTGTTATGGTAAAAACATACCTGTTTTCGGTTCAGAATTAGGTCAAGTAAAGGGCGGAGCTGTTGCTACAGCAGGAATGGATTACTATAAGCTTGGATACGAAACGGGACTAAAAGCTGTAGAAGTTTTAGAAGGAAAGAAACCTTCTGAAATTCCAGTTACTATTTTAAAAGATTCAAGCGTTGCTATAAATGAAGATGCAGTTAAGAAGTTAAATATAAAAGTTCCAGATGATATAAAAGCAAGTGCAGAAAAAGTTACGGGGGGCGTAAAATAATGTCTGGTTTCTTAATAGGTGTATTAGAGCAAGGGTTTATATTTGCAATAGTAGCACTTGGGGTATATATAACTTATAAAATTCTAGATTTTCCTGATTTATCTGTAGATGGTACTTTTCCTTTAGGTGCAGCGCTTACAGCGCTGTGCTTATCAAAGGGAATAAATCCATTTATGGCATGTATATTTTCTATAATTGCTGGAATGATAGCAGGAATAATGACAGGTATTTTGCATGTTAAGCTTAAGATTACAAATCTTCTTTCAGGAATACTTATGATGATAGGACTTTACTCTATTAATTTAAGAGTAATGGGGAAAGCAAATATTGCTTTCTTTGGTTTTGATACTATATTTAGTACAACAAGTATGGTGGCTCCAATTATAATAATAGCAGTAGTAGCTATAGGGGTTAAAATACTTTTAGATGTTTTTTTAAAAACAAAATTAGGATTTGCGTTAAATGCTGTAGGAGATAACGAGCAGCTAGTTACTTCTCTAGGAATAGATAAGGATGTAATAAAGGTTGTTGGCCTTAGCATTTCAAATGGAATTGTGGCATTAGGAGGTTCTGTAATGGCACAACATCAGGGTTATGCAGATGTAGGTATGGGAACAGGTACTGTAGTTGTAGGTCTTGCAGCTGTTATATTGGGAAGATCTATTTTGGGTAAAATTAAATTTATTAAAGCCACAGCAATGGCAGTAATAGGAGCAATATTATATAAATTAGCCATTTCAGGAGCACTTAGGTTTGGACTTAACCCACAGGATTTAAAGCTAGTAACATCATTAATTGTTATTCTTGTATTAGGTGCAAATAACTTTAAGTTTGGAGAAAGGTTTTCTAAGATAGGAAGAAAAGGGGATGAACCAATTGCTGCAACTACAAAATCTATACAAGGTGTTCAATAAAAATACTGTTAATGAAAATGTTGTTTTTAATAGACTTAATTTAGAAGTAAATAAGGGAGATTTTATAACTATAATAGGAAGTAATGGAGCGGGTAAATCCACCTTGTTAAATATAATTTCTGGAACGATACAAGTTGATCAAGGTTCCATTAACTTATCAGGTAAAGAAATATCAAGGCTTCCAGAATACAAATGTACAAAATTAATTGGTAGAGTTTTTCAAGATCCGACAAAGGGTACAGCACCATCTATGACTATTCTTGAAAATATGTCTATGGCATATAATAAAGGTAAGAAATTTGATCTTAGCTTTGCTGTAAATAAAAAGAACATTCCTTTTTTTAAGGAGATTCTTTCAAGTCTTGAACTTGGACTTGAGGAAAAACTTCATACAAAAGTAGGTCTTTTATCAGGAGGACAAAGGCAAGCGTTATCTCTTATAATGACTGTAATGGGAAATCCAGAGCTTTTACTTTTAGATGAGCATACAGCAGCATTAGATCCTAAAACTTCTGAAAAGATAATTGAACTTACTGAAAATATCGTTAAAGAAAAAAATATAACAACTTTAATGGTAACACATAATCTTAATCATGCAATTACCTTAGGGAATAGACTTATAATGCTTCATCATGGAAAGGTTATTGTAGATATTAGTGGAGAAGAAAAAAAGCAACTTACTATAGAAAAATTACTTGAGTACTTCAATAATAATAGTAAGGAAGACTTTTTAAGTGATAGAACACTATTTTCATAGTAATAGAACCAAAAAGGTGTATAACTCCTTTTTGGTTCTATTTTTATATGTAGTTTATGTAACTTAGACAAGCATCTTTTAATAGTATATTAATATAGTCGTATGTAATTAATAGGCTAGTGATTAGAGGTGATTATCATTAGTAAACAGTATTTTGGAGTAAATATTAAGAAATGCAAATTTTTAGGTCAAGGATATGAAGGAAAAGTATATTTGACACCTGATAACAGAGTTTTAAAGATATTTAAGGATAAAAAAAAGTGCAATAATGAATATGAGCTATTAAAGATTGTAGAGGGAAGTAAATATTTCCCTAAGGCAATAGAGCTTGATGAGTACTCTATGATAAGAGAATATGTCCCTGGAACTCCTCTAGAAGCATATGTTAAGAAAAAAGGAATATCTAGAAAACTAGGCTTAAGTCTTATTAATCTAATAGAGGAATTTAGAAGACTAGGATTTACAAGATTAGATATGGCAGCTAGACATATTTACGTACAAACTAATGAAGATATAAAGGTAATAGACCCAAGAAAATGTTATGTAAAAGAAATGTCCTTCCCACAATTATTACTAACAGATTTAGATAAAATTAATTATTTAGATGATTTTATTAAAGTTTTAATAGAAGAAAGACCTACTCTAGCAGAGGAATGGATTGAAGGCTTAAATAAATTGTCGCAGAATTAAACTATGATTCATAATATAAATGTAAATAGTAATGTGTAAAAGGTGCATTATGGAGAAGAGTAGAGTTAAAGAAAATTTTAAAAAAGAAGAAGGAAGACTAAAAGTAATTGAAGATTATAATAATAACGCAGGACTAAACTTAGATGGATGTAAGTTTTTGGGTGAAGGGCATCATGGAAAAGTATTCTTGCGTGAAGATGGTAAAGTAGTTAAAATTTGCACTACTGCTAAGAGTTGTAAGAGAGAATATCAGATTTTAAAAAAAGTAGATGGAGCAAAATGTTTTCCAAAAGCCTATGAATACAACAACATATATATGGTAAGAGATTATGTAGGCGGTCAATGCATGAAGGACTATATCAAATGGAATGGACTTAGTAAAAAACTTGCTTTAAATATAATCAACCTTTTAGAAGAATTTGAAGAATTGAAATTTTCCAAGATTGATATAAGATGTAAGGACATATTTGTGCAAGAAGATGAGTCTATTATGGTAATTGATCCTAAGGGATGTTTTAGTAGAAAAAAAAGTTACCCAAGTCATTTAATGAAAGGCTTAAAAAAAGCAATGTACTTAGATAAATTCCTTAATTTATTAAAAGAGGAACGTCCAGAGTTATACGAAAAATGGATTATTAAAAATGGAGTAGAGTGTGAATGAATACACTCTACTCTTTACTTTAAAGGAAGTTCATATCTAACTTCTTTTTTTAGATTGAAATTAACCACCAAGAGTTATGTCTTGGGTATTATACCAGTCTATAGCATCATATACGTGTTTTTTTGTAAAATCCGGCCAATAATCATTTATTACATAAAAATCTGAATATATAGATTGAACTGGCAAAAATCCACTAAGACGTCTTCTACCGCCCCAACGAATTATTAAATCTACTCTTGATACATCAGAAGATTTTAAACACTTAGTAATATCTTTTCTATTACTGCTATTACTAAGTAAAAGATCTCCTAAGTCCCATTCCCATCCATAGTTCACTAAGAAATTTACTTTTATTCCACCTTTACCAAACGTAGTCCTCTTTGTATAAGGTAAAAGTTCTTTTGGAAACATTGCTGAGTTTGAATTTCCTAGCACTAATAATTCTGAGTCTTCACTACTTATCATTTTTACTGCATCAATACAAGCTTTAGTAAAAGCTAATCTTTGTATAATAGGTCTTTTAGTGTTATCGGTAGTAAATCCATAATAAGTTACTTCTTTAATTCCTAGTTCTTTACAAGTACGCAGAAGGTCTAGTCCTGGGTCAAGACCAGAAGAATACCCTCTATCTTTTGTCATTCCTTTATCTACAGCCCAACGTCTATTACCATCGGGAATTATACCTATATGATTTGGAATTCGCATAAAATCATCACACCTTTATTATATTAATTTAATAATATTATTTCCATAATTTATTAAAGTATTCTATTTTATTTTTCTTTTACACATTTTGTAGAAAGTGCATATTTACTATATGTAAACAAAACAAAGGGGGAAAAGATAAATGAATGAATATATAGAAAAACTAGTAGAGGAAGCTAAGGGGGGAGATGTAAATTGTAAGGAAGAGATTATAAATAGATTTAAACCTTTTGTGGTTAAGAAGGCACAAGGAGTATTTATAAAAAATTATGATATTGAAGATATAATACAAATAGGAATTATATCTATATTGAGAGCTATAGAAAGTTACAATTTAGAAAAAGGAAACTTTGTTGCGTATGTTACTTATGCTATTACAAATAATTTTAATTATGAAATCAGAAAAAGAAATAAAGAGAGATTTGAAAGTAGTTTAAATAAAGAAGGAAAAGATGGGGGAGAGATATTAGATTTAGTACCAGAGGATTATAATATTGAAGAAGAATATATAAGTCAGGAATTAATAATGAAGCTACATAAGGCTATAAACATGCTAAGTGATGAAGAACAAAGTTTAATACGAATATTTTATTTTGAAAAAGTAAAAATAAAAGACTATTCAGAAGATATAGGAGTTAAATATGGGACAATTCTAAAAAGAAAAAGAAGTGCTATAGAAAAATTAAGAAAGTATTTAAATTCATAATCATTTAAACTGTATAAGAAATTCAATTCTATATAAGATGGTAAAAATAAATAAAAAGAGATAGACATTAAAATATGCCTATCTCTTTTATGTTAATTCTTAAAACTATGAATAGGTGCCGGTATTTGGCCACCTCTATTAACAAAATCAGCACTACTAAATTTACTTACAGGCATAATAGGAGCTCTTCCTAAAAGACCGCCAAACTCTACCATATCTCCAACAACCTTGCCAGGTACAGGTATTAATCTGACAGCAGTAGTTTTATTGTTTATAACTCCAATAGCAGCTTCGTCAGCGATTATAGCTGATATAGTTTCTGCTGAAGTATCACCAGGAATTGCAATCATATCAAGTCCAACAGAACATACACAAGTCATAGCTTCAAGTTTTTCAAGGTTTAAAGATCCATTTAGAACTGCATCGATCATTCCAGCATCTTCACTTACTGGGATAAATGCTCCACTAAGACCACCTACCTGAGCAGCAGCCATTACTCCACCTTTTTTCACAGCATCATTTAAAAGAGCTAATGCAGCAGTAGTACCGTGAGCGCCACAACTTTGTATTCCCATTTCTTCTAGAATGTGAGCTACACTATCACCAATAGCAGGAGTAGGAGCTAGAGATAAGTCTATTATACCAAAAGGTACGTTTAGTCTTCTTGATGCTTCAGTTGCAACTAGTTGACCCATTCTAGTAATTTTAAAAGCAGTTTTCTTTATTGTTTCAGCTACTACATCAAAGCTTGCGCCTTTAACAGTTTCTAAAGCACATTTTACTACTCCAGGACCACTTACACCAACATTAATTATACACTCGCCTTCACCAACACCGTGAAAAGCTCCTGCCATAAAAGGATTATCTTCAACTGCATTAGCAAAAACTACAAATTTTGCACAACCAAGACCATCTTTAGCCTTAGTTAATTCAGCAGTTTGTTTAATGATTTGGCCCATTTCTTTTACAGCTGTCATATTGATACCAGCTTTACTTGTAGCTATATTTACAGAAGAGCAAACCATATCAGTTACACTAAGAGCCTCAGGGATAGAAGATATTAGAATTTTATCACCCTTAGAGTATCCTTTATGAACTAAAGCTGAATACCCTCCAATAAAGTTAACTCCTACAGCTTTTGCTGCTCTATCTAAAGTCTTTGCGAATTCTACATAATTAGTGTCGCCACAAGACTCCGCTATTAGAGAAATAGGTGTAACAGATATTCTTTTATTTATAATTGGAATTCCGTACTCTGTTTCAATTTCATTTCCTACTTTAACCAAGTTTTCTGCATATTTAGTAATTTTATCATATATTTTTTCTCGAGACTTTTTACCATCAAAGCTACAGCAATCTCTCAGTGAAATTCCCATAGTAATAGTACGAATATCTAGTTTTTCTTTTTCAATCATAGTGATTGTTTCCATTATAGTATTTTGATTTATCATAATATCACCTACTCCTAAATGTTGTGCATAGAATTAAATATGTCTTCACGTTGAATTTTAATAGATAATTCAAGTTCTGTTCCTTTTAAAGCTAAAAGCTCTTTTAATTCACTAAAAGTCTTAGATGAATTAGATAAATCTACTAACATTATCATAGTAAAAGTATCTTGAAGAATTGTTTGACTAATGTCTAAAATATTTACATTAGCTTCTGAAAGTATAGTACTTACTCCGGCAATGATGCCAATTTTATCGCTTCCTAATACAGTAATAATAGATTTCATAATAAACCCCCTAATTTAAATTTAAAAGCCCCAAGTCCATGAAAATCATATTCATGAAAGTTATTATAAAATATATAATATATTAAAATAATATAAAATACAATATATTAAGAAAAAATATAAACCTTTTTAGGTATTATTAAGTTAAAGTTTGTCCCAGTATGAATTATAGTAATAGTTTTCAAAAGTTTATTAAGAAGGATTAAGACTTGAATTTTTAAATATTTACGTGGATAATTAATTAACGAAATATTAAATAATAAGGTCTTAAAAAATAAGAGTTTCCATGAAAAATAGATTAATAAATGTATGAGGTGATATACCATGGATGAATTAATATTAATTGAAAAGATAATTAACGAAAAAATTAAAAGATTACCTTTAAAAGTAGAAAGAATTAAATTTGGATTTTTTAATAAAGTTTATAATGTAATATTTTCAGATTTACAGGTTATTGTAAGAACAAATACGGATGAAGTAATAATCAAGAATTATGAGAAAAACTTAAATATTTTAAGAAACCTACATATTCCTGTACCAGAAGTAATACTTATGGACGATAATAAAGAAGAATATGGAATAGGGTATATCGTTTTAAGTAAAATAGAAGGAAGAGATTTAAGATTTGAAATAGAAAAGATGAGCAAAGAAGAGATTAGTTTACTAGCGGAAAAGGTAGTGTTATACCAACAAAAAGTAATGAAACTCCCCAAGGGAAAAGGTTTTGGAAGAGCAAATATTAATGAAGTTGCAAAATACGATAATTGGTTAAATTTTATAGAAGATAGGTTTTTTATACTTTCAAAGGAAACTAGTAAATTTTTAGATGAAGAGAAAATAAATTCTATACATAGATTGATTAAAGATAATAATCGGTATTTTCAAGCTGTAAAGCCTGTACCTTTTATGGATGAGATAGGTTTACGAAATGTTATGATTAAAGATGGAGAACTTAAAGGTCTTATAGATTTTGACTGGATATGTTATGGAGATCCCCTCTATTTAATAGGACTATTACAAACAGGAATATTGTTGCATATGGATAAAAAATGCATTCACTATGTAGAGGAATTATGTAAATTTATGAATGTTACGTATACTCAAAGAAAAATAGTTGATATATATTCAATAATCTATGCTTTAGAATTCATAAGTTTTCAAATGAAAGATCATAATATTGAAGTTATAGATAATCTAAATAAAAGAATAGAAGTTTTACTTAAAAGATTCTAAATTAAGATACTAAGACTATCAAGTTTATTATTCTAAATAAGATAATTATATTATAATGAAAACATAAAAATTATTTTCAACTTTAAAATATAACTTGGGGGAAAGAGATGAAAACTTATAGAAGAATTATAAAACTATTATTTGTGTTGATTATAATATATCAATGTTTATGGTTTAGTAATGCACTTGCTGTAGACACTGATTATAAAATATGGACTTCACAAGAAGAAAATGTAGCTATAGATAAGATATGGAAAATTAAGTTTAATCATTCTTTAGATGAGAGTACACTATATGATAACATTAATGTTGTACAAGCAGTAACTAATGAAAGGTTAAAAATAACAATAGATTATGATGAGAGTAATAATTCTATTACAATAAAACCTTTAAATTATTATAATCATGGAAATGAATATATATTATTTATTGGTACTGGAGTAAAATCCTCTAAAGGGTCAAATTTAAAACAAGGGATAAGATTCGATTTTTCTGTTAAGGCAGAAGAAAATAGAGATTCTAATAGTTTACTACAGGAAGTTTTTAATGATCCTGGTACAAAAATAAATAATTCACAGGAATACTACGATGCATTAAGATATGCCTTAGCTAATTTTAAATCACAGGTTACTTTAAATATAAGTAATTACAATTCAAAAGATTATAGTTTAGAGATTGCAAATAAGGTAGTTAATGACAATCCTATATTAAATTATGGATATAGAGGAACGAGAGCTAGTATTTCAAGTTATGCATCAACAGGTCCAGCGGTTATGGATATAAATTTCAATTATGATTTCACAAAAGAACGTATGGAGTATATGAAAAAAGCATCTGAAAATAAGGCTAAAGAAATAATTTCTAAGGTTTTAAAAACAGGCATGAGTGATTTAGAAAAAGAATTAGCCCTACATGATTATGTTGTTAATAATGCAAAATATGATGCTAGGCTGTATACAGGCAATATGCCTAGTGAATCCTACTTAGATTATGGAGTTTTAATAGAAGGTGTAGGTGTTTGCGATAGTTATGCAAGAGCTATGTATAGACTATTAAATACAGCAGGTATTGAAAGTATATATGTAATTGGAGATGGAGTGAGTGGTGGTCAAATTATTCCACATGCATGGAATATAGTAAAAATTCAGGATAATTATTATCAGTTAGATGCTACATGGAATGATCCTGTATTAAGTAGTGGTGGAGATGAGTTAAGTTATGCTTATTTTAATGTAACAGATGAAAAACTTTCTAAAGATCATATCTGGGACAATAGTAAATATCCGAAAAGTACTGATGATAGATTTAGTTACTTACAGGATATGAGTTATCCTATAACAAGTGGACAAGATATCTATTATAGTAGCAACTCAGATAATAATAGAATTTATAAAATAAGTATAGATGGAACTAATAAAGAGAAGATATTAAACGATAGAGCTTTATTTATTTCAATTTATGATGAATGGATATATTTTAGTAATTACTCATATGGTGGATATATTTATAGGGTAAGGAAAGATGGAACAGGAAAAACTAAGCTAAATAATAGACACTCTACTAATCTGCGCATAGAAAATGGAGTATTATATTATACTGATTATGAAACAAATATAGACAAAACAATGAATATATAATAAAGTAAAGTTATTAAAAAGAATTATTAAGGAGATGATTTTATGAGATATGAAGGTACGGTATATAGACCGCCAAGTGAAGCGTATAGCTTAATTGTTCAAGTTACAGTAGGGTGTTCTCACAATAGATGTACTTTTTGTAATATGTACAAGGATAAAAAATTTAAAATAAGAAAATTAGAAGATATATTTGAAGACTTTGAAATGGCTCGACAAGCTTATAGAACTGTAAAGAGAATATTCTTAGCAGATGGAGATGCCCTAATAATTAAAACAGAGGATTTAGAGGCAATATTAATTAAAATAAAAAGCTTATTTCCGGAGTGTGATAGAATAGGAATATATGCTACTCCTAAGGCTATATTAAGAAAAAGTGAAGAGGAATTAATTAAGCTTAAAAACTTAGGAATTGATATAATATATCTAGGCGTAGAAAGTGGAAGCGATGAGGTACTTAAGGATGTAAATAAAGGAGTAACCTCTAAAGAAATGATAGAAGCTGGACAAAAGGTTAAAAAAACAGGTATAAAACTTTCTGCAACTCTAATTTCAGGTCTTGGAGGAAAAGAGAAGTGGAAGACACATGCTATTGAGTCAGCAAAAGTTATTTCAGAAATTAACCCAGATTATTTAGGACTTCTTACACTTATGGTAGAGCCAAATACTGAGATAAATGAAAGACTTAAAAGTGGAGAGTTGACATTGCTATCTCCTATTGAAGTTATGATGGAGACAAGAGAGCTTGTTAGAAACCTAAATGTGGACAAATGTACATTTAGAAGTAATCATGCTTCAAACTATGCTCCCTTAGCAGCAAACCTAAATAAAGAAAAAGAGGCCCTTTTAGAGCAATTAGACCATATAATAGAAAAAGGACATGGTTTTAAAAATGACCACTTTAGACGATTATAGAATTCTAATATTCATATAGATAAAACTTAAAGTAGAGATGAGTTAATAGAAAATTAATACTTTTATAATATGGGATTTATACTATACTTCAAAAGATATGATATAATTTAATTATAAATTATATTTTTAAGTGAGGGATGGTAATGGAATACTTAAATCATAGAGTAGGAATAAAAAGAGGGTTAAAAGCATTACTTGTTTCCATGATGATTTTTGCTGCAATGATTTTTGTAATACAAGGATTACTTATACTAATTCCAGTAGGGATAGCTGCTTGGGGCATTTATAAAGCTGTAAAGTTTATAAAAAGTAGACTTTTAACTTTAAAAAAGGTTAACGTAGATAAAGTAGAATCCATAGAAATATGTGAGGGAAAATTTGATGATATGGATACTAGTAATGTAATTGATGTAGAATATGAACAAATTTATAAGTAAATAATAAAGGAGATAAGAATAGTCTATTCTTATCTCCTTTTTAATAAAAATAAATTTTAATAGAGGTGTTCCAGTGAAAGTTAGACTTGGATATGTAGCTATTGCGCTTAAGCTTCCAAAGGTAACTTCTTCAAGTACTGTAACTTATGCTAACTATTCTAAATTGTTATCAGAAGAAGAGAAGATTAATAAGTTAAAGAAAGTTACCTTATCTAATTTAGATGATTTATATAAAATATTAGAATATAATATAGAAAATAAAATACACTTTTATAGAGTAACTTCAGCATTAATTCCATTATCTACTCATCCGGATGTAAAAAAATGGGACTACAGAAAGATATTTAAGAAAGATTTTGAAAGAATAGGGAAATTGATTAAAGAAAGTAAAATGAGAGTAGACACTCATCCAGATCAATTTAATGTAATAAATAGTGTAAAGGAGGATGTGGTAAAGAATACACAAAGAAATCTTTTAACCCATGTTGATTTATTTGAAGACATAGATTATCCCCTTGGTAAAATGGTTCTGCATGTAGGAAGTGCTGAGGGAGGGAAAGAACAAGCTATAGAAAGGTTTATTAAAAACTTTGAGTATTTTCCAAAAGAAATAACAAGTAAGCTTATTTTAGAGAACGATGATAAAACTTATACAGCAAAAGAGGTTTTAAAAATATGTAGAGCTGTAAATATACCTATGGTTTTTGATATGCATCATCATAGTTGTAATAATCAAGGAGAAGATTTAAAAGAAGTAATAGAAGGATTCTTAAATACTTGGACTAAAGAGATACTTCCGCCTAAAATTCATGTATCTAGTCCAAGAGAGGGAGAAAAAGATAGGAAACACGGAGATTATATTTGTGTGGAGGAGTTTATAAAGTTTATTGAAGTATGTAGAAGCTTTAATAAAGATATAGATGTTATGATAGAAGCTAAACAAAAAGATTTAGCGCTATACAAGTTAGTAGAAGACATAAAATATATAAGACCAAATTTAAAATGGATAGATGAAAGTAGTTTTGAATTATAGAAGCATTACTAATAAGTATGACTGAGCAGATTGCTATTTTAAATTTTATATGTATGATAATATAATATATATAAATAAATGTTTGGGGGGAGATATATGAAAAAAGGTATATTGCCAGCAGTTATAGTTACTGTAATAGCATCTATTTTTTTAATACTATATGCTTTAGGTATAACTATTGGTCTTATAGAATCTGATATATCTATTTTTATAGTTCTTATAGTTGTATTTATATTTTTAATAGTTTTAGGAATGTTAATATATACATTAGTTTTAAGAATAAAAGAGATTAAAGGAGAAGATGAAGATGATATTAGTAAATACTGATTTTGTAAGTGGTAAAGAATTAGAGACTATTTCTTTAGTAAAGGGGTCAACGGTACATTCGAAACATGTTGGTAAAGATATAATGAGTAGTCTTAAAACATTAGTTGGTGGAGAAGTATCGTCTTATACTGAGATGATGAATGAGGCTAGAGCAATAGCAACAAAACGTATGGCTCAAGAAGCAGAAAACCTTGGGGCTGATGCTGTAATAAATATAAGATATGCATCAAGTGCAATAATGCAGGGCTCAGCTGAAGTAATAGCCTATGGAACAGCTGTAAAATTTAAATAATAAATTAGGAGCTAAATTCATTTTAATTTTACCACTTAATTTATTTAGGAGGTGAGGGGTATAGATATTTTAGATAATAATGCTAGAGTTGATTTACATATTCATACAAATGCATCAGATGGAACTCTAAATCCTGAAGAACTTATAGAAAAAATATTAGAAAACAATATAGAGCTTATATCTATTACTGATCATGATGAAATAGAAAACGTTGAAAATATGAAACAGCTTGCTAAAGAAAAAAATGTTTTATTTATTCCGGGAATAGAAATTTCAAGTACATTTAATGGAGATATGTATCATATACTAGCTTATGGAACAGATAATAACAATATACAACTTATAGAGTTGATAAATAACAATAAAAATCTCTTAGAAAATAGAAATCATCAATCCGTAAAATATTTAATAGATAAAGGATATGATATAGATTTTGTAGAGTATGAAAAGTATGATTATGATAAGAGACGTGGAGGATGGAAAACATTAAATTTCTTAATAGATAAAGGACTTTGTAGAGATGTAGGAGATTATTTTAATAGGTTATTTTACAATGAAAAAACAATTCTTTTTCCTGTATTTCCTTCAAGTGAAGAAGTTATAAAAGTTATAAAAGAAGCAGGTGGAGTGCCGATTTTAGCACACCCTTATTATGAAAAGAATAGTATACCTGTTGATGAGAAGTTGAGTACTTTTTTGAAACTAGGAATAGAAGGAGTAGAGTGTTATCATCCTAATCACAGTAAGGAAATAATAAATAAATGCGTACAATGGTGCAGAGAAAAAGGAACAATTATAACAGCTGGTTCTGATTTTCATGGTGGATTTATAGAAACTAGAAGATTAGGAACTCCTGAAGCTAGGATTAGTGATATTAATTTAGGGAGATTAGAAGATTTTATAGTAAGATAGTATTTA
This sequence comes from Clostridium sp. X, assembly GCF_055755365.1. Taxonomy (NCBI): domain Bacteria; kingdom Bacillati; phylum Bacillota; class Clostridia; order Eubacteriales; family Clostridiaceae; genus Clostridium; species Clostridium sp. X. The sequence continues at coordinate 2,991,195 of NZ_CM146912.1, read as the reverse complement.
ATATTAGTTTGTTCCAGCTATAATTAAAGTCAAAAGGGGGATATTATATGGAGACTTTATTTGGAATTGCTTTTGCTATTGTAATTCTAATCGTTATTTTATCAATTGTTGGAGCAATAATGCTTCCTATTGCAGGTATAGGGTTAGCAATAGCATTAGTGATGGCAGTTTTAGGATTTGTGTTTAATATTATAGAGTTTATCTTTTCATTACCAATGCTAATATTAATTGTCGTATTAGCTATACTATATAAAAATAGAAAAGTTCGTTAAGAAAAGATTATGGATGAAAGTCCATATTCTTTTTTATTTAATAAATTAGCTATATGAAAGGTGTTTTTAGGGATTAATTATAAGATAAAAGGAGTAAAAAAACATGCTTTTAATTAAAAATGGAAAAATAGTCACTATGACTGGTAAAACCTACGAAAATGGATGCGTACTTATAAAAGATGGAAAAATAGAAAAGGTAGAAGAGAATATTTACATAGAAGAAGCACAAATTCTTGATGCAAAAGGGGGATGGGTTATTCCGGGAATAATAGATGCTCATTGTCATATAGGGATTTATGAACAGGATATGGGAAGTGAGGGAATGGATATTAATGAGGCTACTGATCCTATTACCCCAGAACTTAGAGCGATAGATGCTATAAATCCTATGGATGCTTCTTTTGAGGAAGCAATGAAATCAGGGATTACAACAGTTATGACAGGGCCTGGAAGTGCCAATGTAATAGGTGGACAATTTGTTGCGATGAAAACCAAAGGTTTTTGTGTTGATGATATGATTATAATGGAACCAGCGGCTATAAAGGTAGCACTAGGAGAAAATCCTAAAAGGATATACAAAGGTATGAAAAAAATGCCTACTACCCGAATGGCAACAGCGTCATTGTTAAGAGAAACTTTAAATAAGGCGAAAAACTATAAAATTAAAAAAGAAAAGGCATTAAGAGAAGGAAAAGATTTTGAAGAGAATTTCAAGCTAGAAGCTTTGATTCCTATACTAGATAAAGAAATTCCACTAAAGGTACATTGTCATAGAGCTGATGATATTATGACAGCTATAAGAATAGGGAAAGAATTTCAGTTGAAAATTACACTTGATCATTGTACAGAAGGTCATCTTATTGCGGACTATGTAAAAGATTCAAAGAGTCATGTCATACTAGGACCTATATTAACTTCTAGGTCTAAAATAGAATTAAAGAATAAAACCTTTCAAACTGCAAATATATTACATGAAAAAGGTGTGAAAATAGCTATAATGACAGATCATCCAGTAATTCCTATTGAGTACTTACCAATCTGTGCAGGGATTGTAGCAAAAAAAGGTTTAGGAGTTGAGGAGGCACTTAAAGCTATCACTATAAATGCTGCTGAAATATGTGGGATAGATGATAGGGTAGGTAGCATAGAAAAAGGAAAAGATGCAGATATAGCTATTTATGATGGTAATCCTTTAGAGGTATTCACAAATACCCTTTATACAATTATAGATGGAAAAATAGTTTATAGCTATGAAAATTGAAACAAGTTTTAAGAATCCATGAAGTGTACACACTTTATGGATTTTTTTATTTAAAAGATCAATTGAAATTTTCTCAACAAATTATTATAAAATATTTACTTTTTTATAATATTATGGTATAATTGTAAATATAATGTCGAAAATAAAGTAAATGGTATATAAAATTACTAATGAAGTGAAGTGATCTGAGAGGAGCAAATATAGTGATATATTTATATGATGAGGAAAATAATTTAGAAACTAGCATAAATTTAATAAATGAAACAATTGAAGATACAAGATATAAATTGAATAAGTTGGTAGAGGAAAGATATGATAATATAACTGATTATGAAGTAATAGAATTAAGTCAAAAGTTGGACAAGCTATTAGTTAAATATATGAAATTAAATCTTAAAGTGTCATAAATTATAAGTATATAAGAATTATGAAAAAACATTGATTAAATAAAATATAAAAATATTAATATAATAAAAAAAACTACGATACTATTAATTAGTAGATTATGTAGATCTTAAAATAAGACATACAGATAGGTGGTTAATTATGAGAAGAAAAAAACATATAAGAATTATTATATTAATATTAATATCATTTGGCTTTATAATTGGACTTAGATTAAAAGGAAATACGAAAGTTATAGGACTTCAGGTCAATAAATGGGATAATATTTACAAAGAAAAGAATATAAAATTCTATTATAATAATAGTAATAAAGAAATACTGGAAGAAATAAATAATAAATACAACCTAGATAAAATTATAAATGGAAGTAAAGATGAATTAGATAAAAGTTTAAAGATTTTAAATTGGATAAATGATAATATGAAATATAAAAATAATATAAAAGTTATTACAGATAATAAAAGTAGTTTAGATGTATTAGAAGATTTAGGAAAAAAAGATGCCTATTCAGATGAGGAAATTTGTATAGTTTTTAATGACTTTGCATTATCAACAGGAATGATATCAAGAATAGGGAAACTAATTGCTTCCAAGGAAGATAAGGTTAAAATTAAAGATAATATAAGTGTATGTGAAATTTGGAGTACTAAGTACAATAAATGGATAATGATAGATCCTTCAAATAACAACTATATTTTAAAAAATGATATCCCTATGAGTGCTATTGAAGTTATTAATAATAACTTAGAAGAACTAAGTGTTGTAGGAGAAAAAAGTGAGAGCAAATATAAAAAAGATATAATTAAATATCTTGAAGCTTACAGTATAAAGATTGATAATGGTGTATATGGCATTGGAAAAAGTAATTCTTATATATGTTATTCTAAGAATATTAATATAGATAATATTCCAATAAATATTAATTTTAATTACCCAACTATATTTTTAAACAATAGTTATTTATTTGAACTTTCGCCTAAAGAACAAAAAATTGAAAGTAATGATAAAATTGCTACTATTATTTTTTCAAAGAAAGCTAGTGATAAAGCTATAGATAAAAATATAAAGATGGAATTAGTAGCTGGAGTATTTAAAAATAGTACTATGGTCAATAAGTACTACATAAGTATAGATAACGGACCTTTTAAAGAAGAAAACAAATATTTTGTCGTGGAAATAAAGGAAGGTATTAATATTATTAAACTTTCAGAAAATGGTAGAACAACAGTAAGAGAGATAGTATTTGAGTATATAGATAAGAATTAAAGGATTAAAAAGTGGACAGGAATCTGGAAATAAAGATATAATATTAATCAAATCAACTAAAGTTAAAAGGATTAATATTATGGAAGTGAGAGTGATGTTTTATGGAAAGTTTGATTTTTATGCTTAAAGTAATAATTATAGGAATTGTTGAGGGAGTAACAGAATTTTTACCTGTTTCCTCTACTGGTCATATGATTATTGTTGGAAATTTAATTGGATTTAAAGAAGGAATATTACCTAAAGCTTTATATACAAAGCAATACATAGATTCTTTTACTATGATAATTCAACTAGGAGCTATATTAGCTATAGTAGTTTTGTATTGGAATAAAATTAAAAGTACTTTTAAGAATTTTTCTCTAAGTAAACCAAAGTCTGGATTTAAGTTTTGGTTTACTGTAGGGGTAGCTTGTATACCAGCAGGAGTTCTAGGAATTCTTTTTGATGATATGATAGAAGAGAAGTTATTTAATCCAGTTACAGTAACAGCAGCTCTTTTAATAGGTGCTTTTGGAATGCTTTATGCAGAAAAGAGGTATAGAGGGAAATTTGTAACTAAATCTATTGATGATGTAACTTTAAAACAAGCTTTTATAATCGGATGTTTTCAATGTTTGGCTATGTGGCCAGGAATGTCAAGATCGGCTTCCACTATAATAGGAGCGTGGATAGCAGGATTATCAACTGTAGCTGCAGCTGAATTTTCTTTCTTTTTAGCATTGCCAGTAATGATAGGTGTATCTATAATAAAGCTTGTAAAAATTAATATAGCATTACTAAGTTTAGTGCAGATTATAGGTCTTGTAGTTGGATTTATAGTGTCCTTTATAATTGCACTTATTGTTGTAGAGAAATTTGTAGCATTCTTGAAAAAGAGACCTATGAGAGTCTTTGCTATATATAGAATATTGGTAGGAATCATTTTGATAATGTTGATATTTTTTAACTTAATATAAAGTATTGATAAAAGCTAGTAGGGTTTATTCTATTTTAGCTTTTATTTTTTTGTTTATTTAGAAAGAATAATATTGTACTTGAATATTAAATTTACAAAAAGGAACAATAATTATGTAGAAAATATTAAACGAGAAAATGTTAAGTTATAAGGAGTGTTAAAAATGAATTGGAGCAAAAAAGTTGAAAATATAATAAGTAATAAAAAATGGGTAAAAAATGATACTGGGCTTTGGAAAGTTCAATGTTGTAAATTAGTTAAAGAAGAAGAAGATTTAGGTGTGTTTATAGTTAGTGATGAACTTGATGGTCCATTGTATACAAGAGTAGAGAAGATATCTGTTATTAATAAAAATAGTGAACTAGTAGTATTTTATGATGGCCAATATGGATCAGTTTTAGATGAATCTGAATACGATACTTATTCTGGACTTGTAACTGAGAATGAATGGAAGGCATTATTTAGTGGAAATGCTACAACTGAACTTATAAAAATGAATATGGTTACTGATGAAGAAGGTTTCTATATTGAATCTCATGAAGGTATGGAAAGATTTATAAATGATTTCGATGAGCAAGCATCAGAAGAAATAGCTGAACATTTTCATTTATAAACAATATAATAAATCGTATAGTTCTTTAATAAGAGCTATACGATTTATTGTATCAACATATCCAGAAGTGTCATAACAAGAATATTAGAGCAAATTGTATGTATTGAAAGGAATAGAGGCATAAATTGAATAGGTTAGGAATGGTGTGTAAAATATAAAAAGATATTTTGATAGAATAGCAAATGTTCCTAAGGGAGCAAAACAAAAGTAAAAATATATATGACAATGAAAAAAAATAGATTGACATTATAAGATAAATATTATAAAATATTTATTGTTGTCGAAAGTTGAGAGGAAAAACTTGGTCTTTGAAAATTAAACAGAAATTAAGGTAAATGAAATGCCAGTCAATAACTTTAAGTAATGAGTAACAGATTAAACTTTTAAATTGAGAGTTTGATCCTGGCTCAGGACGAACGCTGGCGGCGTGCCTAACACATGCAAGTCGAGCGATGAAGTTCCTTCGGGAACGGATTAGCGGCGGACGGGTGAGTAACACGTGGGTAACCTGCCTCAAAGAGGGGGATAGCCTCCCGAAAGGGAGATTAATACCGCATAACATTATCTTCTCGCATGAGAAGATAATCAAAGGAGCAATCCGCTTTGAGATGGACCCGCGGCGCATTAGCTAGTTGGTGAGGTAACGGCTCACCAAGGCGACGATGCGTAGCCGACCTGAGAGGGTGATCGGCCACATTGGAACTGAGACACGGTCCAGACTCCTACGGGAGGCAGCAGTGGGGAATATTGCGCAATGGGGGAAACCCTGACGCAGCAACGCCGCGTGAGTGATGAAGGTCTTCGGATTGTAAAGCTCTGTCTTTGGGGACGATAATGACGGTACCCAAGGAGGAAGCCACGGCTAACTACGTGCCAGCAGCCGCGGTAATACGTAGGTGGCAAGCGTTGTCCGGATTTACTGGGCGTAAAGAGTATGTAGGCGGATATTTAAGTCAGATGTGAAATTCCCGGGCTTAACCTGGGCGCTGCATTTGAAACTGGGTATCTAGAGTGCGGGAGAGGAAAGTGGAATTCCTAGTGTAGCGGTGAAATGCGTAGAGATTAGGAAGAACACCAGTGGCGAAGGCGACTTTCTGGACCGTAACTGACGCTGAGATACGAAAGCGTGGGGAGCAAACAGGATTAGATACCCTGGTAGTCCACGCCGTAAACGATGAATACTAGGTGTCGGGGGGTACCACCCTCGGTGCCGCAGCAAACGCAATAAGTATTCCGCCTGGGGAGTACGGTCGCAAGATTAAAACTCAAAGGAATTGACGGGGACCCGCACAAGCAGCGGAGCATGTGGTTTAATTCGAAGCAACGCGAAGAACCTTACCTAGACTTGACATCTCCTGAATTACTCGTAACAGAGGAAGCCCTTCGGGGCAGGAAGACAGGTGGTGCATGGTTGTCGTCAGCTCGTGTCGTGAGATGTTGGGTTAAGTCCCGCAACGAGCGCAACCCTTATCGTTAGTTGCTACCATTAAGTTGAGCACTCTAGCGAGACTGCCTGGGTTAACCAGGAGGAAGGTGGGGATGACGTCAAATCATCATGCCCCTTATGTCTAGGGCTACACACGTGCTACAATGGCCGGTACAACGAGAAGCAAACCCGTGAGGGGGAGCCAAACTAAAAAACCGGTCCCAGTTCGGATTGTAGGCTGAAACTCGCCTACATGAAGTTGGAGTTGCTAGTAATCGCGAATCAGAATGTCGCGGTGAATACGTTCCCGGGTCTTGTACACACCGCCCGTCACACCATGAGAGCCGGTAACACCCGAAGCCTGTGAGGTAACCGCAAGGAGCCAGCAGTCGAAGGTGGGATTGGTGATTGGGGTGAAGTCGTAACAAGGTAGCCGTAGGAGAACCTGCGGCTGGATCACCTCCTTTCTAGGGAGAAATGAAAGCTCACAGCTTTCATAGACTGGAAACAATTTATCCTTAATTCTGTTTAATTTTGAGAGACTAAAATTTATTGTTAATAATTAATTTACAATGAATAAGTAATTCTCTTTAATGTCATACGACTATCAATAACTGATTTTACAAGAGGTATTGTCGGTTTTTGAATAGAATATCTAGTGGGGGTATAGCTCAGTTGGGAGAGCACCTGCCTTGCACGCAGGGGGTCAAGAGTTCGAATCTCTTTATCTCCACCATTAAGGGTCTATAGCTCAGCTGGTTAGAGCGCACGCCTGATAAGCGTGAGGTCGATGGTTCGAGTCCATTTAGACCCACCAATAAAATCAATCAACAATTTAAATTGTTGATTGATTTTTAAATGTCTAAAATACAAGCAAACTAAGATTTTTAGACATCAAATTTTGTTCTTTGAAAATTGCACAGTGAATATTAAGAAATCTACTATAACTAAGTAATTAGTTTTAGTAATAAATCTCACTCAGTATATCTGAGGAGTGAAGTCTTGTATAACATTTATGTTTACAAGCGTCTAACGATCAAGTTAGAAAGGGCGCACGGTGAATGCCCTGGCACTAGGAGCCGAAGAAGGACGCGATAAGCTGCGATAAGCTACGAGTAGGCGCACACAGCCTGTGATTCGTAGATTTCCGAATGGGGAAACCCACATGATAAACATCATGTACTATATACTGAATTCATAGGTATATAGAGGTACACTCTGGGAACTGAAACATCTAAGTACCAGAAGGAAGAGAAAGAAAAATCGATTCCCTCAGTAGCGGCGAGCGAAAGGGGAAGAGCCCAAACCAGAAACTTTGTTTCTGGGGTTGCGGATAGATCATAACGCTTCAATCTTTTTAGTCGAAGAGAACTGGAAAGTTCTGTCGTAGAAGGTAATAACCCTGTAGGCAAAAAGAAGAGAGAAGTAGATCTACTCCAGAGTACCACGAGACACGTGAAACCTTGTGGGAAGCTGGGAGGACCATCTCCCAAGGCTAAATACTACCTAGTGACCGATAGTGAAGCAGTACCGTGAGGGAAAGGTGAAAAGAACCCCGGAAGGGGAGTGAAATAGAACCTGAAACCGTGTGCCTACAATCGGTCGGAGCACGTTAATGTGTGACGGCGTACTTTTTGTAGAACGGGCCAGCGAGTTACGATATGTAGCAAGGTTAAGCACCTACGGTGCGGAGCCGAAGGGAAACCGAGTCTGAACAGGGCAACTAGTTGCATATCGTAGACCCGAAACCGGGTGATCTATCCATGGCCAGGATGAAGCGGAAGTAAAATTCCGTGGAGGTCCGAACCACGTTGGTGTTGAAAAACCATGGGATGAGCTGTGGATAGCGGAGAAATTCCAATCGAACTCGGAGATAGCTGGTTCTCCTCGAAATAGCTTTAGGGCTAGCGTCGGGTAATTAAGTAGTGGAGGTAGAGCACTGAATGGGCTAGGGGCTGACAACAGTTACTGAACCCTATCAAACTCCGAATGCCACATACTGGTACCCCGGCAGTCAGACTACGAATGATAAGATCCGTGGTCAAAAGGGAAACAGCCCAGACCATCAGCTAAGGTCCCAAAGTGTAAGTTAAGTGGGAAAGGATGTGGGATTTCTAAGACAACTAGGATGTTGGCTTAGAAGCAGCCACTCATTTAAAGAGTGCGTAATAGCTCACTAGTCGAGAGATCCCGCGCCGAAGATGTAACGGGGCTAAAACTTACCACCGAAGCTATGGATGTGTACTACGTACACGTGGTAGAGGAGCTTTCTGCACAGGTAGAAGCCATATCGTAAGGAGTGGTGGACAGTGCAGAAGTGAGAATGCTGGCATAAGTAGCGAGAAACAGGTGAGAATCCTGTTGGCCGAATATCTAAGGTTTCCTGGGGAAGGCTCGTCCTCCCAGGGTTAGTCGGGACCTAAGCCGAGGCCGAAAGGCGTAGGTGATGGACAACTGGTTGATATTCCAGTACCACCAAAATGCGTTTGACAAATGGGATGACGCAGGAGGATAGGATGTGCGCACTATTGGATGTGCGTCTAAGCACTTAGGATGTTGAGTAGGCAAATCCGCTCAATTTAAGTCTGAGGTGTGATGGGGAGCCCTATGGGCGAAGTATCTGATTCCACGCTGCCAAGAAAAGTCTCTATGGAGCAAATTGGTGCCCGTACCGCAAACCGACACAGGTAGATGAGGAGAGAATCCTAAGGCCGTCGGAAGAATTGCTGCTAAGGAACTCGGCAAATTAACCCCGTAACTTCGGGAGAAGGGGTGCCTCCGAGAGGAGGCCGCAGTGAACAGGCCCAAGCAACTGTTTATCAAAAACACAGGTCTCTGCTAAAGCGTAAGCTGATGTATAGGGGCTGACGCCTGCCCGGTGCTGGAAGGTTAAGGGGAATGCTTAGCGCAAGCGAAGGTATGAACTTAAGCCCCAGTAAACGGCGGCCGTAACTATAACGGTCCTAAGGTAGCGAAATTCCTTGTCGGGTAAGTTCCGACCCGCACGAATGGCGTAATGATTTGGGCACTGTCTCGGCAGCAAATCCGGTGAAATTGAAGTGCAAGTGAAGATGCTTGCTACCCGCGGTTGGACGGAAAGACCCCGTAGAGCTTTACTGTAGCTTAGCATTGCATTTCGGTATTGTCTGTACAGGATAGGTGGGAGACTAAGAAGCGAGAGCGTCAGCTTTCGTGGAGTCGTCCTTGGGATACCACCCTGACAGTACTGGAATTCTAACTGGCGGCCATGAATCTGGTCACAGGACATTGCTAGGTGGGCAGTTTGACTGGGGCGGTCGCCTCCTAAAAGGTAACGGAGGCGCTCAAAGGTTCCCTCAGCGCGGTCGGAAATCGCGCGTAGAGTGTAAAGGCAGAAGGGAGCCTGACTGCGACACATACAGGTGGAGCAGGGACGAAAGTCGGACTTAGTGATCCGGTGGTTCTGTATGGAAGGGCCATCGCTCAACGGATAAAAGCTACCTCGGGGATAACAGGCTGATCTCCCCCAAGAGTCCACATCGACGGGGAGGTTTGGCACCTCGATGTCGGCTCGTCGCATCCTGGGGCTGTAGTCGGTCCCAAGGGTTGGGCTGTTCGCCCATTAAAGCGGCACGCGAGCTGGGTTCAGAACGTCGTGAGACAGTTCGGTCCCTATCCGCCGTGGGCGTAGGAAATTTGAGAGGAGCTGTCCTTAGTACGAGAGGACCGGGATGGACTGACCTCTGGTGCACCAGTTGTTTCGCCAGAAGCACAGCTGGGTAGCTATGTCGGGAAGGGATAAACGCTGAAAGCATCTAAGCGTGAAGCCCACCTCAAGATTAGATTTCCCATAGCGTAAGCTAGTAAGATCCCTGGAAGACTACCAGGTTGATAGGTTAGGGGTGTAAGTGCAGTAATGTACTCAGCTGACTAATACTAATAGATCGAGGACTTGATCTAAATATTAAATTCACTGTGCAATTTTGAGAGAACAAAATTCTTTCAATGACACTCCTCAGCGTAGCTGATGAGTACTCTAAAAGCCTTAAAGGAAACTCCTGAGCTGATGCTCATGAGTAACCGACCATCACAAAATCGAAGATTTTGGATGTCTGGTCATCTGGTGATTATGGCGTGAAGGATACACCCGTACCCATCCCGAACACGATGGTTAAGCTTCACAGCGCCAATGGTACTGCACTGGAGACGGTGTGGAAGAGTAGGACATCGCCAGGTAAGATGAAAACACTAAGCAAATGCTTAGTGTTTTTTATTTTTTACTTATAGAATTTTATTATGTATTCTTGCAGTATTTTAACAGTAGCCTATAATAAATATAAACTAATGAGAATACCAAAATATAGCCGATAGGAGAGTAACGAAGTACATTCCACTTTGGGTATAGCACTATACCCAAAGGCTTAGCAATAAATAATTCGAACGCTGTTCCTATCATTGTCCATATTATAATATAAATAACTACTCTTTTGATATTTTTGGGAATAAACTTAATGAAGATTAATCCTAATAAAGGTATTGTAAATAGATTTACCCAAAAACTATACCAACCTTTATACTCAATACTTATATAGGTATACAAATGGAGATGTTTGCAAAAGAACATATCACACGACATTACTAGTGCTACAATCATTATCATTACATTAACATCAATGAAGCGGAGTTTCCGAACGGATATTACGGCTACTGCAAGTATTAAAACTATAGTAAAAAAAATCCAAAAACGAATATTTCACATAATAAACACTTTCCTCTATTAATATTTAGTTTTATTATTTACTTTTTGCTTTAATTTTATTATTTTGAAAGATAGTAAAAATATTGGTAACTTATGATGTTTTTGTTTTAAATAGCTAAAGCTATTTAGAATAGTACATACAATTATCAAAAATATATAAACTCAGTATACATATCCTAGTGTATCAATATGTTTTAAATTAAGAATTTTAAAGAAAATCAAAGAAATGAGTCTGATTTATTAATATAAACGCTAAATTTATATAAAAATAGTAATAATTCTGTGATAAGATATTCCTTGTCGATTGGAGAGAACAAAGAAAAATAAATATCTAGTATGACTAGCTACCTTTAAGACAGTAATTTATAAAGCAGTGAATTAGATACTGGGGGTTGGGAATTTAAGAGTTCTCAAAAAAGATGATATCAATTTAAAAAAAGTTGACAAAACAATTTGAAATTGATATAATAAATAAGCTGTCGAGAGATGGCGAAGAAAACTTGGTCTTTGAAAATTAAACAGAAATTAAGGTAAATAAAATGCCAGTCAAAAACTTTAAGTAATGAGTAACAGATTAAACTTTTAAATTGAGAGTTTGATCCTGGCTCAGGACGAACGCTGGCGGCGTGCCTAACACATGCAAGTCGAGCGATGAAGTTCCTTCGGGAACGGATTAGCGGCGGACGGGTGAGTAACACGTGGGTAACCTGCCTCAAAGAGGGGGATAGCCTCCCGAAAGGGAGATTAATACCGCATAATATTATTTTCTCGCATGAGAAGATAATCAAAGGAGCAATCCGCTTTGAGATGGACCCGCGGCGCATTAGCTAGTTGGTGAGGTAACGGCTCACCAAGGCGACGATGCGTAGCCGACCTGAGAGGGTGATCGGCCACATTGGAACTGAGACACGGTCCAGACTCCTACGGGAGGCAGCAGTGGGGAATATTGCGCAATGGGGGAAACCCTGACGCAGCAACGCCGCGTGAGTGATGAAGGTCTTCGGATTGTAAAGCTCTGTCTTTGGGGACGATAATGACGGTACCCAAGGAGGAAGCCACGGCTAACTACGTGCCAGCAGCCGCGGTAATACGTAGGTGGCAAGCGTTGTCCGGATTTACTGGGCGTAAAGAGTATGTAGGCGGATATTTAAGTCAGATGTGAAATTCCCGGGCTTAACCTGGGCGCTGCATTTGAAACTGGGTATCTAGAGTGCGGGAGAGGAAAGTGGAATTCCTAGTGTAGCGGTGAAATGCGTAGAGATTAGGAAGAACACCAGTGGCGAAGGCGACTTTCTGGACCGTAACTGACGCTGAGATACGAAAGCGTGGGGAGCAAACAGGATTAGATACCCTGGTAGTCCACGCCGTAAACGATGAATACTAGGTGTCGGGGGGTACCACCCTCGGTGCCGCAGCAAACGCAATAAGTATTCCGCCTGGGGAGTACGGTCGCAAGATTAAAACTCAAAGGAATTGACGGGGACCCGCACAAGCAGCGGAGCATGTGGTTTAATTCGAAGCAACGCGAAGAACCTTACCTAGACTTGACATCTCCTGAATTACTCGTAACAGAGGAAGCCCTTCGGGGCAGGAAGACAGGTGGTGCATGGTTGTCGTCAGCTCGTGTCGTGAGATGTTGGGTTAAGTCCCGCAACGAGCGCAACCCTTATCGTTAGTTGCTACCATTAAGTTGAGCACTCTAGCGAGACTGCCTGGGTTAACCAGGAGGAAGGTGGGGATGACGTCAAATCATCATGCCCCTTATGTCTAGGGCTACACACGTGCTACAATGGCCGGTACAACGAGAAGCAAACCCGTGAGGGGGAGCCAAACTAAAAAACCGGTCCCAGTTCGGATTGTAGGCTGAAACTCGCCTACATGAAGTTGGAGTTGCTAGTAATCGCGAATCAGAATGTCGCGGTGAATACGTTCCCGGGTCTTGTACACACCGCCCGTCACACCATGAGAGCCGGTAACACCCGAAGCCTGTGAGGTAACCGCAAGGAGCCAGCAGTCGAAGGTGGGATTGGTGATTGGGGTGAAGTCGTAACAAGGTAGCCGTAGGAGAACCTGCGGCTGGATCACCTCCTTTCTAGGGAGAAATGAAAGCTCACAGCTTTCATAGACTGGAAATAATTTATCCTTAATTCTGTTTAATTTTGAAAGACTAATGTCTTTCTAGGAAGCTAAACACTACGTGTTTGGCAAAGCGACCATCACAAATCGAAGATTTGGATGTCTGCTTTTGTTCTTTGAAAATTGCACAGTGAATATTAAGAAATCTACTATAACTAAGTAATTAGTTTTAGTAATAAATCTCACTCAGTATATCTGAGGAGTGAAGTCTTGTATAACATTTATGTTTACAAGCGTCTAACGATCAAGTTAGAAAGGGCGCACGGTGAATGCCCTGGCACTAGGAGCCGAAGAAGGACGCGATAAGCTGCGATAAGCTACGAGTAGGCGCACACAGCCTGTGATTCGTAGATTTCCGAATGGGGAAACCCACATGATAAACATCATGTACTATATACTGAATTCATAGGTATATAGAGGTACACTCTGGGAACTGAAACATCTAAGTACCAGAAGGAAGAGAAAGAAAAATCGATTCCCTCAGTAGCGGCGAGCGAAAGGGGAAGAGCCCAAACCAGAAACTTTGTTTCTGGGGTTGCGGATAGATCATAACGCTTCAATCTTTTTAGTCGAAGAGAACTGGAAAGTTCTGTCGTAGAAGGTAATAACCCTGTAGGCAAAAAGAAGAGAGAAGTAGATCTACTCCAGAGTACCACGAGACACGTGAAACCTTGTGGGAAGCTGGGAGGACCATCTCCCAAGGCTAAATACTACCTAGTGACCGATAGTGAAGCAGTACCGTGAGGGAAAGGTGAAAAGAACCCCGGAAGGGGAGTGAAATAGAACCTGAAACCGTGTGCCTACAATCGGTCGGAGCACGTTAATGTGTGACGGCGTACTTTTTGTAGAACGGGCCAGCGAGTTACGATATGTAGCAAGGTTAAGCACCTACGGTGCGGAGCCGAAGGGAAACCGAGTCTGAACAGGGCAACTAGTTGCATATCGTAGACCCGAAACCGGGTGATCTATCCATGGCCAGGATGAAGCGGAAGTAAAATTCCGTGGAGGTCCGAACCACGTTGGTGTTGAAAAACCATGGGATGAGCTGTGGATAGCGGAGAAATTCCAATCGAACTCGGAGATAGCTGGTTCTCCTCGAAATAGCTTTAGGGCTAGCGTCGGGTAATTAAGTAGTGGAGGTAGAGCACTGAATGGGCTAGGGGCTGACAACAGTTACTGAACCCTATCAAACTCCGAATGCCACATACTGGTACCCCGGCAGTCAGACTACGAATGATAAGATCCGTGGTCAAAAGGGAAACAGCCCAGACCATCAGCTAAGGTCCCAAAGTGTAAGTTAAGTGGGAAAGGATGTGGGATTTCTAAGACAACTAGGATGTTGGCTTAGAAGCAGCCACTCATTTAAAGAGTGCGTAATAGCTCACTAGTCGAGAGATCCCGCGCCGAAGATGTAACGGGGCTAAAACTTACCACCGAAGCTATGGATGTGTACTACGTACACGTGGTAGAGGAGCTTTCTGCACAGGTAGAAGCCATATCGTAAGGAGTGGTGGACAGTGCAGAAGTGAGAATGCTGGCATAAGTAGCGAGAAACAGGTGAGAATCCTGTTGGCCGAATATCTAAGGTTTCCTGGGGAAGGCTCGTCCTCCCAGGGTTAGTCGGGACCTAAGCCGAGGCCGAAAGGCGTAGGTGATGGACAACTGGTTGATATTCCAGTACCACCAAAATGCGTTTGACAAATGGGATGACGCAGGAGGATAGGATGTGCGCACTATTGGATGTGCGTCTAAGCACTTAGGATGTTGAGTAGGCAAATCCGCTCAATTTAAGTCTGAGGTGTGATGGGGAGCCCTATGGGCGAAGTATCTGATTCCACGCTGCCAAGAAAAGTCTCTATGGAGCAAATTGGTGCCCGTACCGCAAACCGACACAGGTAGATGAGGAGAGAATCCTAAGGCCGTCGGAAGAATTGCTGCTAAGGAACTCGGCAAATTAACCCCGTAACTTCGGGAGAAGGGGTGCCTCCGAGAGGAGGCCGCAGTGAACAGGCCCAAGCAACTGTTTATCAAAAACACAGGTCTCTGCTAAAGCGTAAGCTGATGTATAGGGGCTGACGCCTGCCCGGTGCTGGAAGGTTAAGGGGAATGCTTAGCGCAAGCGAAGGTATGAACTTAAGCCCCAGTAAACGGCGGCCGTAACTATAACGGTCCTAAGGTAGCGAAATTCCTTGTCGGGTAAGTTCCGACCCGCACGAATGGCGTAATGATTTGGGCACTGTCTCGGCAGCAAATCCGGTGAAATTGAAGTGCAAGTGAAGATGCTTGCTACCCGCGGTTGGACGGAAAGACCCCGTAGAGCTTTACTGTAGCTTAGCATTGCATTTCGGTATTGTCTGTACAGGATAGGTGGGAGACTAAGAAGCGAGAGCGTCAGCTTTCGTGGAGTCGTCCTTGGGATACCACCCTGACAGTACTGGAATTCTAACTGGCGGCCATGAATCTGGTCACAGGACATTGCTAGGTGGGCAGTTTGACTGGGGCGGTCGCCTCCTAAAAGGTAACGGAGGCGCTCAAAGGTTCCCTCAGCGCGGTCGGAAATCGCGCGTAGAGTGTAAAGGCAGAAGGGAGCCTGACTGCGACACATACAGGTGGAGCAGGGACGAAAGTCGGACTTAGTGATCCGGTGGTTCTGTATGGAAGGGCCATCGCTCAACGGATAAAAGCTACCTCGGGGATAACAGGCTGATCTCCCCCAAGAGTCCACATCGACGGGGAGGTTTGGCACCTCGATGTCGGCTCGTCGCATCCTGGGGCTGTAGTCGGTCCCAAGGGTTGGGCTGTTCGCCCATTAAAGCGGCACGCGAGCTGGGTTCAGAACGTCGTGAGACAGTTCGGTCCCTATCCGCCGTGGGCGTAGGAAATTTGAGAGGAGCTGTCCTTAGTACGAGAGGACCGGGATGGACTGACCTCTGGTGCACCAGTTGTTTCGCCAGAAGCACAGCTGGGTAGCTATGTCGGGAAGGGATAAACGCTGAAAGCATCTAAGCGTGAAGCCCACCTCAAGATTAGATTTCCCATAGCGTAAGCTAGTAAGATCCCTGGAAGACTACCAGGTTGATAGGTTAGGGGTGTAAGTGCAGTAATGTACTCAGCTGACTAATACTAATAGATCGAGGACTTGATCTAAACATTAAATTCACTGTGCAATTTTGAAAGAATAATGGAAAAAAGATAGTATATCTTTTTCTATCTTTCATATAATATAAATAATGTATTCCGCGATAGCTCAACGGTGGAGCACTCGGCTGTTAACCGATAGGTTGAAGGTTCGAATCCTTTTCGCGGAGCCATGATCTGGTGATTATGGCATGAAGGATACACCCGTACCCATCCCGAACACGATGGTTAAGCTTCATAGCGCCAATGGTACTGCACTGGAGACGGTGTGGAAGAGTAGGACATCGCCAGGTAAGATAAAAGAACTAAGCATTTTACTTAGTTCTTTTTTATTTTACAATAAATTAATTCTATATAAATATACAAAACTAACTTGAATGAATATTTTATAAAGTTTATAATTAAGATACGAGATTATAAATCATTATGAAAATAAAATTTAATATTTGATCTGTCATTGGTACTTTAAGTTTAATAGGGAAAACGGTGTAAAGCCGTTGCAGCCCCCGCTACTGTAAACGGAGACAAATCCATTGCCACTGGTATTATATACTGGGAAGGCTGGAGGAGAGCGACCCGTGAGCCAGGAGACCTGCCATGATGAATAGCTTATCCTTCGGTGGGAAGGTAATTTGCAGCGTATACTAATAAAAATTAAAGATTATTGATAGTATATTTATGTAATTTTTTTGAAGACATCCCTCACCTTAAGGTGGGGGATTTATTTTTTAACTAATAGAGGAGAAAATTTTATGAAGTTACTTAAAGATACATTAGATTCCATAGATCCATTAAATAAAAGAGCAATAGAAAAAGCACAGAAGAAAATTGATAATCTTACTAAACCCTTAGGAAGTCTTGGAGCTTTAGAAGACATTGCAGCAAAAATTGCAGGTATCAAAGGAGATATGAAATATAAAAAATATAAGAAAAATATAATAATTATGTGTAGTGATAATGGTGTAGTGGAAGAAGGAGTAAGTGTATGTCCTCAAAGTTTTACTAAAATTGTTACAGACAATTTTATTGCAGGTATCACAGGTGTATGTGCTCTTGCAAAATATTATAACTCTGATTTAGCTGTAGTAGATGTAGGCATAAATGCTGATATGGATAATGAAGAAATAATACATAAAAAAATTGCTTATGGAACTAAAAATATAGCCAAGGAAGCTGCTATGACAAGAGAACAGGCAATTAAAGCAATTGAGATAGGCATTGAAACTGTAGATAATCTAGTGAAAGAAGGCTATGAACTTTTTGGTACTGGTGAAATGGGAATAGGCAATACTACTACATCAGCGGCAGTAATAAGTAGTCTTACAGGACTTTCACCAGATATAATTGTTGGTAAAGGTTCAGGACTTACAGAAAGTCAATATGAAAATAAGAAAAAGGTAGTAAGTAAAGCTATAAAAGTAAATAAGCCTAATTTAGAAGATGTAATTGATGTGATTTCTAAAGTAGGAGGCTTTGATATTGCAGGGCTTTGTGGATGCTTTTTAGGAGCAGCTAAAAATAAATTACCTATAGTTATTGATGGATTTATTGCTTCAGCGGCAGCTTTATGTGCTTACAGATTAAATTATTTATGTAGAGAATATATTTTTGCCTCACACTTATCCGCAGAACCAGGAGCTATATATGTTATGAAAGAGATGAGCTTAGAGCCGATGATAAATTTAAAAATGAGATTGGGAGAAGGCAGCGGATGTCCAATGGCTTTCGATATAATTGAAGCAGCTTTATTTACTATGGAGAATATGGGAACTTTTGAAGAAGCTAAGATTGAAAAGGCGTGTTTAGTAGATATTAGATGATGGTTGAGAATAAAGGAGTTTAAAATATGAATATGGTAATTGGTTTATAGGTAGTATTGTATATGGAGGAGATTAACATGGCAAATACTGTGCTAGAAACAGAAGGAGGATACAAATGAAAAAGGCTATATTGGTTATAAGTTTTGGTACAACCCATCATGATACTAGGAGGGTTACCATTGATAAAATAGAGGATAGGATTAAAGAGAATTTTAAGGATTTTCAGGTAAGAAGAGCTTATACAGCTCATGGAGTAATTAAGGTCCTTAAGGATAGAGATAATATAAATATAGATACTCCAGAAGAAGCTATGGAAAAGCTTATCTTAGAAGAGTTTAAAGATATAATAGTTCAGCCACTTCATATTATTCCCGGCGTAGAATATGATTACGTATCAGAAATAGTAAGATACTATCAGTACAATAATCCACAGGTAAATATCAAATTAGGAAGACCAGTACTTTATTATAAAGGTTATGAGGAAGGTCAACCAGATGATTACAATATATTTATAGATGCAATAAAACCTATTATAGATACAAGTGAGACTATACTATTTATGGGACATGGAACTATGCATCCTTCAAATGCTTGTTATTTATGTCTTCAAGAAGTTCTAAGGAGTCATAATTACACAAATACATATATTGCTTCAGTAGAGGGATATCCCACTATAGAAAATATTATAAAGATACTAGTAAAAGATAGACGACACACTGTAAGACTTGTGCCATTAATGTTAGTTGCAGGAGAACATGCTAAAAATGATATGGCAGGAGATGAAGAAGACTCATGGAAGAATATTTTAATAAATGAAGGCTTTGATGTGAAAGTCTCTTTAACTGGTTTAGGTGAAGTTATAAAGTTTCAAGATATATATATTCAACACATTAATGATGTAATAGAAAATAAATATGAATATCTAGGAAGAAATATAAAAGGAATAAAATTATTATAAGTAGGTGAAGTTAGTGGCGAAAATTATGGTACAAGGTACCGCCTCATCTGTAGGTAAGAGTATATTAGTAACGGCACTCTGTAGAATATTTAAACAGGATGGATATAGTGTATGTCCATATAAGTCTCAAAATATGTCCCTAAATTCTTATATAACTTTAGATGGAAAAGAGATGGGAAGAGCACAAGTACTACAAGCTTATGCAGCAGGGTTAGAGCCAGAAGTGTATATGAATCCAATACTTTTAAAGCCAACTACTGATAGAAAATGTCAGGTGATTTTAAAAGGAAATGTATATTGTAATTCTTCAGCTATGGAGTATCATAATATGAAGCTTGAGTTTAGTAGTATGCTTAAAGAAGATTTTGAAGTGCTTGAAAAAAGATTTGATATTATAGTTATGGAAGGTGCAGGAAGCCCAGCAGAAATAAATTTAAGAGATAGAGATATAGTAAACATGGGAATGGCAGAGCTTGTGGATGCTCCTGTACTATTAGTAGGTGATATAGATAAGGGTGGAGTATTTGCCTCTTTAGCAGGGACAATGCTTTTATTAGGTGATGATGAGAAGCTAAGAGTAAAAGGCACCATAATAAATAAGTTCAGAGGAGATATAGATATTCTAAAACCTGGTCTAGATATGATTGAAGAAATTATTAAGGTTCCTTGTGTTGGAGTAGTTCCTTATTTTAAATTAGCACTAGAAGATGAAGATGGAGCAATAGAGTTTAATAGTAAGGTAACTAATAAAATAGACATAGCAGTAATTAAGCTGCCACACATATCAAACTTTACAGATCTAGATGCTCTTAAGATAGAAGAGGATGTTTCAGTTAGATTTATAACTAATGATGAAGAGTTTGGAAATCCAGATATGCTTATAATCCCAGGAAGTAAAAACACTATAGAAGATTTAATGTATTTAAGAATCTCTGGATTAGAGGATACTATTAAAAATTATTCACAATATGGTTTTATCCTAGGAATCTGCGGAGGATATCAAATGTTAGGAAAAACAATAAAGGATCCTTATGAAGTAGAAACCTCTTTAGGTGAAATAGAAGGTATGAACTTATTAGATGTGGATACAATTTTTGAGAAAGAAAAAACAACTACTAGAGTTGAGGCAAAGTACAAAGAATCATATTTATATGGTTATGAGATACATATGGGGGTATCTACTTATGGAGAAGATGTTACACCTTTATTTGAAATAATAAATAAAAATGGTGAAGATGTTAGCTACTATGATGGAGCAGTAAATGAAAAAGAAAATATTATGGGTACATATATCCATGGAGTTTTTGATGGGGCAGCTTTCAGAGAGTATATTGTAAATAAGCTTAGAAGAAAAAAAGGATTAAAAGAAAAATCTTCTGTAGTATATGAGAGTCTTAGGGAGAAGGAACTTGATAAACTAGCAGATATAGTTAGAGAGAACATAGATATAGAAAATATTTATAAGATCATGGGGTTGAAAAAATAATATGAGAAGTTTAGTTATATCTTCTAATAGTAGTGGTGGTGGAAAGACAACTATAACCTTAGGAATAATGAAAGCTCTTATAAATAGAGGTTTTAAGGTACAAGGATATAAAGTAGGACCAGATTATATCGACCCGGCCTTTCATTCTTATATTACAGGTAAAGCTTCAAGAAATTTAGATTTTTTCCTAATGGGAGAAGAAGGAATAAAAGCGGCTTTTTCAAGAGGTACAGGAGATTTTGGTGTTATAGAAGGAGTTATGGGCTTTTATGATGGTAAAGGAATAGAGACAACAGGTTCTACAGCTCACGTATCTAGAATACTAAAGACACCAGTAATTTTAGTTATATCTCCTAAAGCACAAAGTGCAACCTTATGTGCAGAGATAAAAGGCATAATGAAATATGAAGAATCAGATATAAGAGGAATAATATTAAACAATATAAGTGAAAACTATTTTAAGTTATTGAAGTATGCTATAGAAAAGAATTGCAATGTTCAGGTGTTAGGCTATGTACCAAAGGATGAAAGGCTAAAATTAGGAAGTAGGCATTTAGGACTTATCCAAAGCAGTGAAGTTAAGGATTTAGATAAAAGAATAGAGCTGTGTAGTGAATTAATTGAAGAATATGTTGATATGGAAAGGCTTATAGAATTGTTTAAAGAAACTCCTAGATTTAAAGATCATTTTCATTTAAAGAATTTAGGAATAAAAATCGCAGTGGCAAGAGACAAAGCTTTTAGTTTTTATTATAAAGAGAATATAGAGCTTTTAGAAGAACTAGGAGAAGTGATATACTTTAGTCCTTTGTATGATGAAAGAATTCCAGAAGGCATTGACTTATTGTACATAGGTGGAGGATATCCAGAGATTTTTATAAAAGAACTTAGTGAAAATAAATCTATGCTAATTAGTATAAGAAATGCTTTAGAGTCTGGAGTTAAATGTTATGCAGAATGTGGTGGACTTATGTATCTTACAGATAATATAGAAGGTCATGAAGCTGTAGGATTTATTAGTGGAGAAGTTGAGATGACTAAGAGTCTTCAAAACTTTGGATATGCTCAGATTGAAGTTAATAAGGACGATACAATATTACCAAAAGGTTTTAAAATTAATTGTCATGAATTTCATAAATCCAAAACTAGTAGCATTGAAGAAAAGATTTATAAGATAACCAAAACTATGTATGATGAGACAATTAAAGAGTGGGAGTGTGGATATCATAAAAAAAATGTTCTAGCAACTTATGCTCATATACACTTCTTTAACAATATACACTTTTTAAAATATTTTACGGAAAAAGGATATTGTGAAAACAACTTTAAATAAAAGTACAAATAAATAGTAAAAAATATAACATTAGGACTTACTTATAAGAAAGGTAGAATACATATGGGGAACTATATAAAAGCACCTATGGATATTGAGGAAAAAAGCTTTCAAATAATAGGAGAAGAGATAGGTTTTCATAATCTAGATGATAGAGAACTTAGTATAGTAAAAAGAGTAATACATACTACTGCAGATTTTGATTATAAGAGTATTATCTACATAAGAGACGGCGCTATTGATAAAGCACTTGAATTATTAATAAAGGGAATGATCATATATACAGACACGAAGATGGCTTTATCAGGGATAAATAAGAAAGCACTAAGGGAATTAAATTGTGAAGTGAAATGTTATGTAGATGATGAAGAAGTAGCTAAGATAGCAAAGGAAAGAGGAATAACACGTTCTATGGCAGCAGTAGAAAAAGCGGTAGATGATGGAGTAGAATTCTTTGTATTTGGAAATGCTCCAACAGCGCTTTTTAGACTTAAGGAATTAATAGAAGAAGGAAAAAGCAATGCAAAGTTTATAATAGGAGCACCAATAGGTTTTGTAGGTGCTGCTGAATCAAAAGAAGAAGCAGAAAAACTTCCACTTCCTATGATTACTATAAGAGGAAGAAAAGGAGGAAGTACCGTAGCTGCAGCAATTGTAAATGCACTTATGTATTTAATTGTTGATAGGAGTAACTAATATGCTAGACATGTATATAACTTTTAATGGCAAAAAATTGAGATGTGGATATACTACAGGTTCTTGTGCAGCGGCAGGAGCTAAGGCTGCTACAGCTATATTATATGGAAGTGAACATATAACTAATGTAAAGATAGACACACCTAAGGGAATAGAACTTATAATACCTATAGAAAAGATAGTAAAGGGTGAAGAATTTGTAGAGTGCTGTGTTATTAAAGACGGTGGAGATGATCCAGATATAACACATGGATTAGAAATATGGGCAAGAGCAGAGAGAAAGTCTAGTGGATATACTTTAAAGGGTGGAACAGGGGTAGGAGTTGTGCAGGGTGAAGGGCTTTATGTGAAAAAGGGGGAATGGGCAATAAATCCTGTACCTAGAGCTATGATAGAAAAGGAAGTTAAAGAAGTATTGCCTCATAACAGTGGAGTTGAGATTACTATATTCGTCCCTAGGGGTGAAGATGTTGCTAAAAAAACTTTTAATCCAAGGTTGAATATAGTAGGTGGAATATCTATTTTAGGAACTACAGGAATTGTAACTCCTATGTCAGATGAAGCACTTAAAGAATGCATAGCTTTGGAAATAAGACAGAAAATAGCTGATAAAGGGCATAAGGACTTGATATTTGTATTTGGAAATATGGGAGAAGATGTGCTAAAGAAATTAGGTTTAGAATTGGATAAAGCTATAACCATATCTAATTTTGTAGGTTTTTCATTAAATTCTGCTCTAGAAAATAACATAAATAAGATTCTTATAGTAGGGCATATAGGAAAGTTATGTAAGGTTTCAGCGGGCTGTTTTAATACTCATAGCAGAGTATGTGATGTAAGAATGGAAGTTATTGCTCTTGAACTAGCGCTAATAGGAGCACCAAAAGAGTTAGTAGAGGCTGTATATAATGAAAAGACCACAGAGGGAGCTATAAAAATTATAGAAGATAAGTATAGTTCAATATATCATGCTATTGGTGAAAAGGTAGAGAAGAGAATGAAGCAGTTTACTTATAACAGTATAGAAGTGGAATCCATTATGTACTCTATGGAAAAAGGAATACTTTATGATGGAAGAAAGTGCTAGGGAGTGAAAGCTTGTATGAAGTTAAATATAGTAGGTATAGGTCCAGGAGATAAAAAATATATACTTCCTATAGCTATAGAAACTATAGAAAATAGCCATTTAGTTATTGGATTTAAAAGAGCAATTGAAAGCATAGATTTTATTAAGACTAAAAAGATGCAAGTGGAAACATTAAAAGAGATTAATGATTTTATATTAAGAAATGATAAAAAAATAATTTCTATAGTAGCCTCAGGAGATCCAGGTTTTTATGGTATCTTAGAGTACATTAAGAAAAATTATAAGGGTCATATAGAGATAGTGCCTGGTATAAGTTCTTTCCAATACTTTTTTGCTAAGATAAAAAAATCATGGCAAGGAATACCACTAGGTAGTCTGCATGGTAGAGAGCAAAACTTTGTTGAAATAGTAAAGCGTGAAAAAATATCCTTTTGGTTAACAGATAAAGTGAGCACACCTTCTTATATATGTGAAAGACTAATAGCAGAAGGCATTAAAGGAACTATGTATATAGGTGAAAATCTGTCTTATGAAGATGAGAAAATAACTATAGTTGATTTTAGAAAAGCTTTAGATATGAAATTTAGTGAACTTTCTGTAATCATAATAGATAGAAAAGGGGAAGAAGCATGATTTATATTAAAGATGATGAATTCATTAGAGGAAACTGCCCCATGACTAAAGAGGAAGTGCGAATATTAAGTATTGCTAAGTTAGAGCTGAAGAATGATTATGTAGTGGCAGATGTTGGAGCAGGGACAGGCTCTGTAAGTATTCAAATAAGCAAGATATGTAATTTGGGAAAAGTTATAGGAATAGAAAAAGATAAAGAGGCCTTAGAAGTTTTATATAAAAATAAAGAAAAGTTTCAGGCAGATAATTTTGAAATCATAGAAGGGTTAGCTGAAGATATAGAAATATATGAAAAGTTTGATGGAGTTTTTATAGGTGGAAGTGGTGGAAATATAGAAAATCTTATAGAGAAATACGGTAACATGCTTAAAATTAAAGGTAAAATGGTTTTAAACTTTATAACTTTAGATAATGTCTATAAGGCTTTAGAAAAATTAAAGAAACTGGGATACAAAACTGAATGTTCTCAAATTGCAATAAGTAAAACTAGGGGAGATAGTTTAATGCTCATAGCAAACAATCCAATATTTATTGTTTCAGGAGAAAAACAAGTGTAATAAACTAAGGAGGATTCATATGGCTAAATTATATGGTGTAGGTGTAGGGCCAGGAGATAAAGAGTTACTGACATTAAAGGCAGTGAGAATTATAGAAAGTTGTAATGTTATAGTTGTGCCAAGTGCAATGTCAGGAGGAAAGAGTATTGCACTTGAAATAGCTGAAGACTTTATAAAAAAAGATTCAGAAATATTAGTAAAGCATTTCCCAATGGGTGGAGAAGAGCAAGAGCAAAAGATATATGAAGCTTTTGAAGCAATAGAAGATAGATTAAAAGCTGGAAAAGATGTAGCATTTTTAACTATAGGAGATCCATTTGTATATAGTACATATATATATCTACTAAATCATATTGAGAAAAAAGGATATGAAACGGAAACAGTACCAGGAATAACTTCATTTTGTGCTTGTGCAAGTATTGCAAAGGAACCTTTAGTAATAGGAGATGAAGCCTTAACAATTATACCTGCAAACCAAATAGATAATATTAAAGATGAAAAGAATTTAGTTATAATGAAAGTTTATAAAAATGAAGAGAAGGTTATTGAAGATTTGGAAAAGAAAGGTTTTGAATACGTATATGTAAAGAAAGCTGGAAGAGAGGGCCAAGAGGTTATAAGAGATAGGGAAAAAATTTTATCAAGTAGAGAATACATGTCTTTAATCATAGCCCATAGAAAAGATTAAAATAGCTACAAGGAGGGAAAATCATGGTTCATTTTGTAGGAGCAGGTCCAGGGGATGTTGATTTAATAACGGTTAAAGGTAGAAGAATATTAGAACAAGCAGATGTAGTTATATATGCAGGTTCCTTAGTTAGCAATAAACATCTAGACTTTTGCAAAGAAGGTGTAGAGATTCATAATTCAGCCTCTATGACCTTAGAAGAAGTTGTAGAGGTTATGAAAAAATCAGAAGAAGAAGGAAAGTCAGTGGTAAGACTTCATACTGGAGACCCATCTATATATGGTGCCATAAAAGAGCAGATGGATGAATTAGAAATACATAATATCAGCTATGAGGTTATACCGGGGGTAAGTTCATTTACTGGGGCTGCAGCTGCTATAAAGAAGGAGTTTACGTTACCTTCTGTAAGTCAAACAGTTATACTTACAAGAATTGAAGGAAGAACTCCAGTACCTAAAGAGCAGGACTTAGAAATCTTAGCAAGATGTAATGCTTCCATGGCAATATTTTTATCAATAGGTATGATAGATAAGGTAGTTGCAAAATTAAAGAAGGGTTATGGTAGAAATGTACCTATAGCTGTAGTAGAAAAGGCCACTTGGGAAGATGAGAGAATAATTATTGGCACCTTAGATGATATTTCAGAGAAAGTAAAGGAAGCAAATATAACTAAGCTTGCACAAATATTAGTAGGAGATTTTATTGAGTGTGATTATGATAAAAGTCTTCTATATGATAAAAGTTTTACTCATATGTTTAGGCAGGGAGAAAAATGAGGATTGCAGGAGTAACTTTTACACCACAAGGTGAAATGATAATTAAAAAACTAAAGGAGTACATAGAAATACACCATTATTTTAAAGACGAGGATTCAAGTTTTAATATAAAAACCTTAGGAAAAAAGCTAATGAGTGAATATGAAGGCATAATATTTGTGGGTGCAACAGGTATTGCTATAAGAACTATAGCACCATATATTACAACTAAGGATAAGGATCCTGCAGTATTAGTAATAGATAATGAGGGAAAGTTTGTAATCTCACTACTAAGTGGTCACTTAGGTGGGGCCAATGAACTTACTTTAAAGGTTAGTAGTATACTAGAGGCACAACCTGTAATTACTACTGCTACAGATACCTTGGGGATAGAAGCTCCAGATATTATTGCTATAAAAAATAATTCTAAAATAGAAGATCTAGTTAAAGCAAAGGATATTTCAGCTTTACTAGTCAGAGGAGAAAAAGTAGCATTCTTTAGTGATGAAGATTCTAATTATCTTCCTTCAGGCTATGTAAAGTTAACAAAAAATAATGAGGATTTTAAAGGCCTTGTATATATAACCAATAAAAAGAATCATCCTAAAGTTGATGATTTACCTAAAGATATAAAGGCATTGAAGTTAATTAAGAAAAATATAGTACTAGGAGTTGGCTGTAGAAAGAATTATAGCTCAGAAAAAATGTTAAACTACGTCAAAAAAGGCTTAGATGAATACAATATAGACATTTCTGCTGTAAGACTTATAACTACTGTAGAAGTTAAAAGTAATGAAGAAGCTATACTGAATCTATCTAATACATATGGATGGCCAATTAAGACTTGGGCCCTAGATGAAATAAGAAGGGTGCAGGATAAATTTATAGGTAGTGATTTTGTAGAAAAAACTTTAGGAATTAGAGCAGTGTGTGAACCTACAGTGGATTTATGTGGAGCAAAGATTATTGTAGATAAAATAGCCTGTGATGGAATGACACTTTGTATAGGTGAAGGAGAATAGCTATGATAGGACTTATACTAGGTACAAGTGAAGGAAAGGAAATTCTCAGAAAATTAAATAGATTTACAGATGATCTCTTTGTAACCACTGCAACTTCCTATGGCGAGGAGCTATTAAAGGATTATAAATACAAATATATAAATAGTTCTCCACTTACAAAGGCGGAATTAGAAAAAAAACTAACTACGTATAGGGTTACAACTCTAATTGATGCTTCTCACCCTTATGCTACAGAGATAACAGAGAATACAAAAAAGATTTGTAAGGAGAGAAATATACATTATATAAGATATGAAAGACCTTCTGTTATTAAAGAATATTTAAAATATAAAAATGTAGAGCTTATTGAAAACCTAGAGGATTTAAAAGAAATATTAATTAAATATGGTATAAATGGTACTATATTAAACACCACTGGAAGCAAAAATGTAGATAAATTTATAAATCTTAAAATTCCAAATAGAATAGTACACAGGGTTCTTCCCACAGTAGAATCTATAGAAAAGTGTTTAAATTCTGGAGTTAAAGTTGAGGATATAATTGCAATAAAGGGGCCAGTAGGCTTAGAACTTAACACAGCTTTTATAAAGGAATGTAGGGCAGTGGCTTTAATACTTAAAGACAGCGGTATTGCTGGAGGTACGGAGGAAAAAATCATAGCTGCTATTAATGAAGGAATACTAGTTTTTGTTGTAAAAAGAAAAGATAGTAGTAACAGTGATACTAAGTTCAGCGATATAGATAAGCTTATAGAGTACATATATGAAATAGATAAAATTCATTTTGAGAGGGAGAAATAGATGGGGAAATTATATGTTATAGGAATTGGACCTGGTGGCATTGAACATATGACAATGAAGGCTCGTAAAGCCATTGATGAGAGTGAAGTTATTGTTGGATATGTAAAATATATAGACATGATAAAAGAACTAGTAGAGGATAAAATCATATACTCTAATGGAATGATGGGAGAAGAAGAGCGTTGCAAAGAGGCTCTAAAGCTTAGTAAGGATAATATAGTCTCTGTTATAAGTACAGGAGATAGTGGTATATACGGAATGGCAGGACTTATACTAGAACTGGCAGATAAAGAGGATATAAGTAATCTAGAAGTTATTCCGGGAGTTACAGCTTCTTCAGCAGCAGCGTCTATAGTAGGAGCACCTCTTATGCATGACAACTGTAACATAAGTTTAAGTGATTTGATGACACCTTATGAAACTATAAAGAAAAGAGTAGAAGCAGCAGCTTCAGCAGATTTTGTAATATCACTTTATAATCCTAAAAGTAAGGGTAGACCTCATTATCTAAAGGAATCCATAGAGACTATAAAAAAATATAGAAAAGCAGACACACCAGTTGCTGTAGTTAAAAATGCATTAAGAGATGGAGAAGTAACTACTTTATTTACATTAGAGAATTTTGATGACAGTATAGTTGATATGTTCTCTATAGTTATAGTAGGAAATAGTCATACCTATATTAAAGAAGGTAAGATGATTACTCCAAGGGGTTATAAGGTGTAGTATATGTAGGAGGAATTAGATTAGAGGTGAAAAATTTGGACATAATTATTGCAGTTATAATTGATTGGATATTAGGAGATCCAAGATGGTTTCCACATCCTGTTATCTACATAGGAAAACTTATATCTTACCTTGATAGAAGAGGAAGAAAATTTTGTAAGACGAATGAAGAACTAAGATTTTTTGGAGGATTTATTGTTGTAATTGTAGCTTTTTTAAGTTTTTTTATTCCTTTTGCTCTACTTTGGCTAGCTAGAGGAATACCATGGCTACAGCATACATTAAATATATTTATAATATGGACAACCATAGCTGCTAAGTCTTTAAAGATAGAGGGTAAGAAGGTTTACTATGCTTTAAAAAATAAAGATTTGCAGGATGCTAGAGTAAAACTCTCCTATATAGTAGGGAGAGAGACTTCAGGTTTAAATGAAAAGGAAATAATAAGAGCAGATGTGGAAACTGTAGCTGAAAACACTTCAGATGGAGTTATAGCACCACTTATTTATGCTATCCTCGGTGGAGCACCTCTTGCAGTGATGTACAAGGGAATAAATACAATGGATTCTATGCTTGGTTATATGAATGAAAAGTATAGATATATTGGCTTTTTCCCAGCAAAGACAGATGATATATTTAATTTTATACCTGCAAGAATAACAGGTGTTTTAATGTGTTTAACCTCTTTTGTAGTGAAAGGAAATTTAGTGGAAAGCTTTAGGATAATGATAAGAGATAGAAAAAATCACAAAAGTCCTAACTGTGCTTATCCAGAAGGGGCAGCAGCAGGAGCTATGGGAGTTCAATTAGGGGGTAGTAATATCTATTTTGGGGAGAGAGTAGATAAACCTACTATTGGAGATAAAAATAAGGAGCTAAACTTTGAACACATAAATGATTCAGTTAAACTAATGTATTCATCTGAAATATTGATGATTATGATCTATGCTATTGTAAATTTTATATAGAAATTAAATATACAGCAGAATATATAACAAGAAGGTGATGAAATGGAACATGGTGGAGATATCTATACAGATGGTATTTTCAAAGGAAGAGAGATTATAGACTTTAGTTCAAATATAAACCCATTAGGAGTGCCGGAAAGTTTTAAAGAGCATATAGTAGAAGCATTAGAGTCAGTAGAGAAATATCCAGATGTTAAGTATAGGATACTTAGAAGAGATATATTAGATTATTTAAAATTTAGTATAGAATATTTTAGTAGTACTTTAAAACAACAATCAAGATTAGATATAGATGAAGATAACATAGTCCTTGGAAATGGAGCTGCAGAAGTTATAGATTTAGTAGTAAGTTGTTTTAAGAGTATATGTATACTAACTCCATCTTTTATAGAGTACGAAAAAAGTGCATTGAAATGGAATGTAAAAGTAGAGTATTGTGAATTAAATGATGATATGGATTATGATTATGAAAAGATCTTTTTTAAGATGCAAAATATAGAGGCACTTATTATAGGAAATCCTAATAACCCTAATGGGGGAGTTATTAATAAAGAAAAGTTTAAAAAGGTACTAGATTATTGTGAAGAAAATAATAAAAAGATTATTATAGATGAAGCTTTTATTGAATTTACAGGAAAGAATGGCTTTAGTTTTATAGACTTTTTAAATTATAGCTGTATTTTTATAATAAAAGCACTTACTAAGTTTTATGCTATGCCAGGTATAAGAATGGGCTATGGTGTATGCAAGGATAAAATTTTAATAAAAGAAATAAGTAGAAAGCAAAATCCATGGAATATAAATTCTTTTGCAGAAATTGCAGCTAAATATGTGTTAAAAGATTTTAAATATATAGAGAAGTCTTTAGAGTGGATTGAAGAAGAGAGAAGCTTCATGATAAATAATTTAAATAGGATAAGTTTAATAGAAAAGGTGTATACAACTTATAGTAATTTTATATTATGTAAGCTGAAAGATATAGATTGTCATAGACTATATAGTTTATCTATGGAAAATGAAATAGCTATAAGAAGGTGCCATAATTTTAAAGGTTTAAATGAATATTATGTGAGATTTGCTATAAAGGATAGAAAAAATAATGAAAAATTGCTAGAGTTCTTAAATCTGATTTAGTAATAGAGTTATAGAATTAAGGGTAATTTCATTATAAATTGGGGGAAGTTGCATGAGGAATAAGTGGTTTTTTATTATGTGTATTTCATTAATATTTAGTATGAGCACTAAGGCATATGCAATGCATATAGCAGAAGGTTTTTTACCTACAGTTTGGAGTGGGACATACTTTCTACTAGCAGCTCCTTTTGTAATGAAAGGAATAAATCAAATAAGAAAGAAGACAGAAAGTAAGAAGGATTTAAAGATGTTATTAGGATTAGTTGCTGCCTATTGTTTTGTACTATCTGCAATGAAGCTACCATCAGTTACTGGAAGTACTTCACATCCTACAGGAACAGGACTTGGAGCTATAATATTTGGACCCTTTATTATGAGTGTAGTATCGGTAGTAGTTCTTCTATTTCAAGCTATATTTCTAGCTCATGGAGGGATAACCACACTAGGTGCCAATGTATTTTCTATGGGAATAGTAGGGCCAATAGTTTCTTATTTAGTTTTTATAGGATTTAAAAATAAAAATAAGAAATTAGCTGTATTCTTAGCCGGTATGCTTGGAGATTTAGCTACATATTTAGTCACATCAATACAATTAGCATTAGCTTTTCCAAGTACTACAGGTGGAGTATTACATGCTTTTATAAAATTTGTTTCTATATTTGCAATAACTCAAATTCCATTAGCTATAGTAGAAGGAATTATCACGATTATAATATTTGAATTTGTAGAGAAATATTCATCTCAAGAACTCAAAGATTTGAGGGAGGTATAGTAAAATGAAGAGGAAAAACATTTTATTAATTACGCTTTGTGTAGTCTTAGTGAGTATATCCATGCTTATTGGTTCTTTAAGTGGAGGAGAATTTGAAGGGGCTGATGGACAAATAGAGGAAGTAATTAGTATGCAAAATGAAGATTATAAGCCATGGTATAATGCTATATGGGAACCACCTTCAGGTGAAGTGGAAAGCCTACTCTTTACTCTACAGGCTGCAATAGGTTCTGGATTTATAGGGTTTTATATGGGAAAGAAGAGTAATGGTAAAATTAATAATATCCCTAGCAAAACTGAATAAAATATCTCATTATCATCCTGTAGAAAAATTAATGATAAGCATTATACCTATTATAATAATAGGATTTTGTAATACTACATTTCCTATCATTGTAAACATATTAGCATTTTTAATCTTACATGTTATTTGTGAAAATAATAAGAAGGTAGTAACAAAATATATATTAGCAGTAGCGGCATTTACATCATTTTCATCTCTAACTTTAGTTTTTGATTATGGAATTAAATATATCCTAATAGTATTTCTTAGAGGATTATCATCAGGGTTTTGTTTATCCTTTTTAGCACTTACAACACCAATTGATGATATATTATTTATATTATCTAAAAATTCATGGTTAAAAGATATGTGTGATATAG
Organism: Clostridium sp. X; assembly: GCF_055755365.1. NCBI lineage: Bacteria > Bacillati > Bacillota > Clostridia > Eubacteriales > Clostridiaceae > Clostridium > Clostridium sp. X. The sequence goes on along the minus strand of NZ_CM146912.1, from coordinate 2,958,887 downwards.
CTAAAACTATGGAAAGATTTCTTATAGTAATATATGACGAGTATTATATACTCTATAAGTCTATGAAATCTAGAGGGGGATTTCAAGGAATAAATCATAGAATAATAAACACAGGGAAAATGGCAGGACTTTTATTTCTAAACACTATGAAGCGGTGGAAAGATATAAAAGAGAGTATAGAAAGCAGGGGTTATAGAGGGTATATTCCTTATCTAAGTAAGGGATTTAATCTATCTGGTTTAAGAATTTTTGGAATATGTAGTTATATAATAAGTTTAGGATTTAGCGTATATAAACTAAATTAGAGTTCGAATTGATAACTGAGTCATTGGCTCAGTTTTTTTATTTTTAGTGAAAGCTACTAATTTAAATTAGTATATGATGATTAAAGCAGTTGCTTTAGCATAGAAGAATAATAATTTATACATACGTTAGAGTATATATAAATTAAAATGTTCTGCATGTGGTAAAATGATTTTGATAAAATATAAAAAAACATTCGACTTTTTGAGAAAATCTGTTATAATATAAATGAGATTACAAAAGAGTTGGAAATAATGAGCAAATCATTTTATACATAATATTTATTTTAGGAGGAATCGATAATGAAAAAAGACAAAAATTCATTAGTTTATCAATTAGATGGAAGACCACCTTTAGGAACATCTATAACCTTGGGTATGCAACATGTTCTTGCAATGTTCGTAGGAAATGTAGCACCTATTATAATAATTTCCAATACATTAAATTTACCAGTTGATCAAAGAGCATTTTTAATTCAATGTGCAATGTTTGTAGCAGGATTGGTATCACTAATTCAATGCTATCCTATAGGCCCAGTAGGAGCTAGACTTCCTATCGTAATGGGTACAAGTTTTGGTTTTTTACCTGTATGTATTGCAATAGCAACTAAATATGGATTGCCCGGAGTATTAGGTGCAACATTAGTTGGAGGAATTTTTGAAATATTTATGGGAGCATTTTTAAAACACATTAGAAAGTATTTTCCACCACTAGTTACAGGAATAGTTATGTTAACAATAGGATTATCATTAGTTGCTACAGGAATGAAATATTTTGCAGGTGGAGCTGGGGCTAAAGATTTTGGATCTCCTCAAAACCTATTATTAGGTGCTACCGTTTTAGTAATTGTATTACTTTTAAAGCATTTTACAAAAGGAATTACGAGTATGTCAGCTGTACTTATAGCTCTTATAATCGGATATATGATTGCTATTCCAATGGGAAAAGTTAATTTTGAAGCTGTTGCAAATGCTAGATGGATTGCAATACCTATGCCTTTACAATTTGGTATAGAATTTCATGTAGATGCTATTATATCTATGATGGTAATGTTCCTCATTACAACTGTTGAGACTGTAGGTGATACTTGTGGTATAACTTCAGGAGGATTAGGAAGAACAGCTACTGATAAAGAAGTATCAGGAGCAGTTATTGCAGACGGAGTAGGAAGTTTCATTGCAGCAATATTTAATGTTTTACCAAATACTTCTTATGGACAAAATGTAGGATTAGTTACTATGACAAAAATTGTTAATAGATTTGCTATAGCAACAGGAGCGGGATTTCTTCTAATTGCTGGTTTATTCCCTAAAGTAGGAGCAATAATGGCAATAATGCCTGCAAGTGTTTTAGGAGGAGCGGCTGTTGTAATGTTTAGCATGATGATAGTAGGCGGAATTAATCAGATTACAGAAGAACCTTTAGTAGGTAGAAATGGTACTATACTTGCAGTTTCAATTGGGCTAGGACTTGGATTTAGCTTAGTACCAGATGCAACTCAACACTTCCCAGCATTACTTAAGATGCTGTTTTCAGGATCAGGAGTAGCAATTTCAGCTATAGTAGCAATATTACTAAATATTATATTGCCAAAAGATACAGTGGATAAAAGTTTCAAGATTAATGTAACAGAAGAAGTGGCTTAACATAATAAACTACTTATTGGATGATCCAATAAGTAGTTTATTATGAGTTTGCTAATTTATTTAAGGCATTAATGGCGAAATCTATTTCTTCAGAACTGTTAAAATAAGAAAAACTAAACCGAATAGCACCTTGTTTCTTTGTACCTAAGGCTTTATGCATTAATGGTACACAATGGGCACCAGCTCTAGTAGCAATGTTATAAGTGTTACACAATTCTTCACTTATAGTAGCAGAGTCATAGTTGCCTAAATTTAAAGAAACAATAGGTGCTTTTAGGCTTGTATGAAAGTCACCGTAAATTTTAATCTTAGGGACATTTTTTATACCATTATAAAATTGCCACATAAGGTTTAGTTCATGGTCTCTTATATTTTTCATACCAGTATGTTCAATAAATTCAATCCCAGCTAAAAGTCCAGCGATGCTGTGGCTATTAACAGTTCCGGCCTCAAGTATATCAGGCATATTAGTTGGGTGGGTTTCAGAATAAGAAATGCTTCCGCTGCCACCAGTTTTAAAAGGTCGTATGTGTATATTGTCTTTTATGCAAATTCCTCCAGTACCTTGAGGGCCATAAAGTGATTTATGTCCAGTGAAACAGAGTATATCAATGTTGGATGATGGCATATCAATATCGAATATTCCAGCAGTTTGAGAAGCGTCTAATATGAATAATAATTTATGTGCTTTACAAATTTCACCGATTTTATTTATATCATTTAAATTACCTGTTAAGTTTGATCCGTGAGTGCAGATAATTGCCTTAGTATTGAATTTGATTTCATTCTTAATTTCATCGTAGTTTAACAAGCCTTTTTCATCACAGTTTATAATAGAAACTTCAATACCTTTATTTTTAAGTGCGTAAACAGGTCTAAGAATAGAATTATGCTCCATTACTGTTGTAATTATATGATCACCTGAATTGAAGGAGCCATTAATAGCAATATTTAAGCTTTCTGTAGCGTTTGAAGTAAAGGCTACATTTAAAGGATTATTTAAATTAAAGAGCTTTGAAATCTTTTCTCTAGCAGTGAATACAACTCTAGAGGCTTCTAAAGATAAAGAATGTGAGCCACGAGAAGGACTTCCAAGGTTATTTATAGCATTATAAACAGCAAGAGCAACTGTGGGAGGCTTTGGAAAGCTGGTAGCCGCATTATCAAAATAAATCATAAATTTATACCTCTTTTTATGTAATAGTGATTTGAACAATATGTATATTATAAAGTATAATCGTACTATAAGTATAATGTTTATAGTGAAAAAATGAAATTAAATAAACAATAAGAAAGGTAAAAACATGCTGTAATACAGCATTTAATATATGGTAGCAGACATGAATAAAGACGAGTCTAAAAAGTTTAGCTGCGGTGGTGGATGCAGCGCAAAATTAGGACCTGATTTTTTAAAGAGTGTACTAGAAAAGATTCCAAATAAATTTGATGAAAATTTACTAGTAGGATTTGATAGTTCAGATGATGGAGCAGTATACAAGTTAACGGAAGATATAGCAATAATACAAACCTTAGATTTTTTTACACCTATAGTTGAAGATCCATATACCTTTGGGAAAATAGCAGCCACAAATGCTCTTAGTGATATATATGCTATGGGAGGAGAGGTGAAAACAGCTCTTAATATTGTTTGTTTTCCAGAAAAAATGGATTCGGAGATACTAGGTGAAATATTAAGAGGTGGGGCAGAAAAGGTTCAAGAAGCAGGGGGTATAGTATGCGGAGGACATTCCATAAATGATATTGAACCTAAGTATGGTGTTTCTGTTACAGGAATAGTTCATCCAAGTAAAATTCTTTCTAACAACAACTGCAAAATAGGTGATAAAATAATAATTACAAAACCACTAGGAGTAGGGATAATAACTACAGCTAAGAGGGTAGGAGAAGCAAGCGAAGAAGCATACAAAAAAGCGATAAGATCAATGGAAACATTGAACAAATATGCAGCAGAGAAAATGAAAATATATAAGGTGAATGCTTGTACAGATGTTACAGGTTTTGGATTTCTAGGACACTTGAATGAGATGATTAAAGATGAGTATACAATTAAAGTTGATATAAATAAAGTTCCATATATAAAAGAAGCTTATGATTATGCAAAAGAGTTTTTATTAACAGGAGCAGCACAGAAAAACAGAAAGCATCTAATGGACAAGATTAAACTAGAGAATATAGAATTTGCCTTGGAAGAGATATTGTTTGACCCACAAACCTCAGGAGGACTTTTAATAAGTGTGGATGAGAGAGAGTCAGAAAACTTGTTAAAAGAATTAAATGAACTTGAGATAAAATCTCATATTGTAGGTGAGGTAGTAGAAAGAGAAGATTTTGGAATAGTAGTGTATAATGCTCAATAGTAAATGAGGAAGGAAATAGGTGGAAAAGATATGATGAAAATGGATTTTAAAGGTGAGATTTGCCCTATACCAGTTATAAAGACTAAGAATGCTATAAAATCTATTGAAAAAGATGGAACTATTTTAGTTATTGTAGATAATGAAATTGCTAAAGAAAATTTAGAAAAGATGGCTAAAGAATTAGGATACCAGTATAGTTCTAAAATTATAAGTAAGGATCATTATGAAGTGGAAATTATAAAAGGATTAGGTTCTAATGAAAATGATGACGATAATAGAAGTGAAGACTTAGATATTTCTAAGAAAAATACAGTAGTTGTAATTTCCTCTGACAAGATGGGTGAAGGAAATGATGAACTAGGTGAAGTTTTAATTAAAGGTTTTATCTACGCTTTAACAGAGATAGAAAAACTACCTGCTACTATCATTTTTTATAATGGAGGAGCAAAACTTTCTACTAAAGAATCTCCGGCAATAGAAGATTTAAAGAAGTTAGAAGCAGCAGGAGTAGAGATTTTAACTTGTGGTACATGTCTAAATTACTATGGATTAACAGAAGATTTAGCTGTTGGAGGAGTAACAAATATGTACAGCATTGTTGAAAAAATGAGTGCTGCAAACAATATTATTAAACCATAGGGGATAGTTATTATGGAGGAATTATTTAATTTAGTTGTGTTTAATTCAACACATAGTGCTATAAGGGCAGAGAAAAAACTAATCTTATGTGAATTAAAAGTGAAAATAATACCTATGCCAAGAGAAATAAGTGCTGGTTGTGGTCTTTCATTAAAAGTGGATATAAATGAGTTTGAATTAGCTAGAAAAATATTAACTGAAAGTAATATAGAAGTAGAAGGATACTATTATGTTAAAAAAGTAGGACTGAATAAGCAAGTAGAGGCCATTTGAAATTGATAAAAAAGGTTTCATAAAAAAAGCAAGGCTGATATAATGAAAGTGATGTTAAAATAGTGGGTGACATAATATATAGTTATGTCACCCACTGTCGGGAAAAAATAAAAATAATCTTAAAATTACTAAAGTTAGTATAGATATACAAAGGAGGAATACTATGTTTACAGTAATGAATTTAGTTCAACCGGAAACTTTAGAGGAAGCTTACTCTATTCTAGCTTCAAGAAAGAATAATACAGTTTTAGGTGGTTGTGCATTTTTAAGAATGACTTCTAAGAAAATAGGAACAGCTATTGAATTATCAAAATTAAATTTAGATTATGTAAAAGAAGTTGGGGATTATATCGAAATTGGGGCAACAACAAACTTTAGAGAATTAGAGATAAATGAACTAATTAATAGATACTTTAATGGAGTCTTAGGACAAGCGGTAAAGGATATAATAGGAGTTCAGTTTAGAAATGTAGTAACTATAGGCGCTACTGTATTTTCAAAATATGGATTTTCTGACTTGATTCCAGCACTTCTTGCACTAGATACGGAAGTAGAATTACACAAGGGTGGAAGAATGTCTTTACAAGAATTTTTAAATAGACCTTATGAAAAAGATATTCTAACTAAGATATTTATAAAAAAGAGCCATCGAAAGGCAGTTTATAAGAGTTTAAGAAATTCTGTTAGTGATTATCCTATATTAAATGTTGCAGTGTCAGAATTAGATAATGAGTGGACTATAGTTGTAGGAGCTAGACCTTTTAGAGCAAGGATTGCTAAAATGGCATCTGAAGAATTAGCTAAAGGAAACTTAAATGATGAGGATATTGATAAGGCAGCAGCTATAGCAGCAGAAGAGTTATCCTTTGGAAGTAATATGAGAGGTTCTGCAGAGTATAGAAAAGCTATATGTCAGGTTTTAATTAAAAGAGCAATAAAGGAGGTATTACAATGCAAGTAGAATTTACACTAAATAATAAAAAAGTTACCTTTGAAGTAGAGAATAATGAATTTTTAGCAGATACTTTAAGGGCAAATGGAATGGTAAGTGTAAGAAAAGGATGTAATACAACTTGTTGTGGTCTTTGTACTGTATGGATAGATGGAAAACCAACTTTATCATGCTCAGTTATATCAATAAAGGCTAACGGTAAAAATATCACTACTATAGAAGGTGTGGAAAAGGAAGCAGAAGAATTTGCAAAGATACTTGTTGCAGAGGGAGCGGAACAATGTGGCTTTTGTAGTCCAGGTTTTATAATGACTGTTATTGCAATGAAAAAGGAACTTGAAAATCCAACAGATGAAGAGATAAAGCATTATCTAACTGGTAATCTATGTAGATGTACAGGATATATGGGACAATTAAGAGCTATTAAAACCTATTTGGGGGTGAATCAGTAATGAAAATTGTAGGAAAAGGCTATGCAAAGATAGATGGTATGGCTATTGCTACTGGTAAGCCTGTTTATACAGAAGATTTAGCAATGTCGAATGCATTAATAGTGAAAATCCTAAGAAGTCCTCATGCTTTTGCAGAAATAAAGTCTATAGACACCTCAAGAGCGGAAAAAATAGAGGGTGTTGAATGTATTATTACCCATAAAGATGTTCCAAATGTGAGATTTACTTTAGCTGGACAATCCTATCCAGAGCCATCACCTTACGACAGATTAATATTAGATAAAATAGTAAGGTATGTAGGAGATGAAGTTGCAATTATAGCGGCAGTAGATGAGAGAACAGCTGAAAAAGCTATGCAAATGATAAAGGTTGAATATGAAGTATTTGAACCAGTTTTAGATTTTGAAAAAGCAGAAGGACATAAATCAGTAGTTCACCCTGAAGATGATCTTCACTGTAATTTTGATATAGGAATGAGTAAAGAAAAAAATATCATTTCTGCCCAAAAGGTAGAGGTAGGAAATGTAGAAGAAGAACTAAAAAAATGTGATTTTATTGTAGATGAGACTTATTACACTCAGGCACAAGCGCATTGTATGATGGAAACTTATCGTGCATTCAATTATTTAGATCATATGGGAAGACTTGTAGTTGTAAGTTCAACTCAAATTCCGTTTCATGTTAGAAGAGGCCTTGCTAGGGCATTACAAATACCAGCTAGCAAAATAAGAGTAATCAAACCAAGAATAGGTGGAGGATTTGGAGGAAAACAAACTGCTGCAGTAGAGATATTTACGGCAATTGTTACTTTAAAAACAGGAAAACCATCAATGATTATATATGATAGAACAGAGACTTTTGAATCTACATCTAGCCGTCATCCTATGAGATTACAAGTTAGACTTGGGGCGGACAAGGAAGGATTTATAAGAGTTGTTGATATACAAGGATTATCAGACTCCGGGGCATACGGAGAGCATGCATCCACAGTATTTAGTGTTGTAGGACAGAAAACTCTTCCTTTATACAATAAAACTAATGCTGTTAGGTTTATGGGAAATGTAGTTTATACAAATAAAACTCCAGCAGGAGCTTTTAGAGGTTATGGAGCAACTCAAGGAACTTTTGCTCTTGAATCAGCAGTAAACAAACTGGCAGAAAAGTTAAATATGGATCCTATAGAATTGAGATTGAAAAACCTGATACAAGAAGGAGAAACCTGTTTAACCTATGATGGTAAAGAACTAGGAAGTTCAACACTAAATAAGTGTATAGAAAAAGGCAAAAGATTAATTGGATGGGATGAGAAATATCCAAGTAGAGAAATATCTAGCAATAAAGTAAGAGGGATTGGTATGGCAGTAACTATGCAGGGATCAGGAATTGCAGGTATAGATACAGCCTCAGCAGAAGTAAGATTAAATGATGATGGTAACTATACACTTCTTATAGGGTCAACAGATATGGGAACCGGAAGTGATACTATATTAGCACAGATGGCTGCAGAAGTTTTACAAACATCAGTTGATAGATTTATAGTAAACGCAGCAGATACTGATGTTTCACCATACGATCCAGGTTCCTATGCATCTAGTACAACTTATGTAACAGGAATGGCTGTAGTAAATGCAGCAGAGGAATTAAAAAGACAAATAGTAGAAAATGGCGCTAAATTTATGGGAGTGCCCACTGAAGAAGTAGAATTTGATGGGGAAAAATTAAAAACAGTAGATGATAGAAACTCTATGACTTTAGAGAAAATAGCTGAGACTGCTGTTCTAGGTACAGGAAAACTTCAGCTAGTAGGTACTGCTACTTATGGTAGTCCAGTATCTCCACCACCATTTATGGCTGGATTTGCAGAAGTAGAGGTTGATAAGGAAACTGGTAAGGTAGAACTAATAGACTATGTAGCTGTAATTGACTGTGGAACTGTTATAAATCCTAACTTAGCTAGGATTCAAGCAGAAGGTGGACTTGTTCAAGGAATAGGTATGGCACTATATGAAGATGTTAAGTATGACGAAAGAGGAGCACTTAAGACGAATTCATTTATGCAATATAAGATTCCATCTAGAAAAGATATAGGAAATATAATTATAGATTTTGAAGAAAGTTATGAGCCAACAGGTCCTTTTGGTGCAAAGTCAATAGGAGAAGTTGTAACTAATACACCTTCACCAGCTATAGCTCATGCTGTTTATAATGCAGTGGGGGTTAGAGTTCAAGATCTCCCAATAACTCCTGAGAAGGTATTTATGGGAATGTACAATAAGTAGAATATGTTTTAATATAAAATGATGATATTATATAATTCTTTAGAAATTATGAGAATGATATATGTCATCATTTTATAATATAAGTTCTAAAAAATTGTGGAATTTGGTGAAAGAGTAATAGTGTTTAGAGGTGAGCAATGAAGTTAAAAGAGTTATTACAGATAAGAAAAGGGGATATCATATCAATTGTAGGTGCAGGGGGAAAGACTACTTTAATGTTTTCTTTAGGTGAAGAATTAAGAGAGGAAAGTAAGGTTCTTGTAACCACTACAACAAAAATATATCATCCAAGAAAACACCAATTTGATTTTATTGCTATAGATAAGGCGGACTTTTCCAAACATAATAATAAAAATTATAAAGGTATTTATATATATGGAAGTGGCATAAATAATGAAAAAAAGTTAGTTGGGCTAAGTTGTGAACTTTTAGAGGAACAAACTGCTTATTTTGACTACATCTTAGTAGAGGCAGATGGTTCTAAAGAAAAGAGCATCAAAGGATGGAAGGATAATGAGCCTGTAATAAGCAATAAAACAAATAAAACCATAGGGGTTTTAAATATACAGGCAATAGGACAAGAAATCAATAATGACAATATACATAGATTAAAGGAATTTATAGATATTACTAACTCCTGTGAGGGTGAATTGATAAGTATAGAAAATATAATATTACTAATATTTCATCATAAAGGATTATTTAAAAATTCTTTAGGAGATAGAATTTTATTTATAAATAAGGTAGAAAGTAAAGAGGATATGATTTTAGCAAATAAATTATTAACTAGAATCTTTGAAGAGAATAACAAATATATAAAAAAAATAGTATTGGGAAGCTTAAAGACAAAGAATATATGGGAAGGAATATATAATATTAAAAAGGTTGAGGGTGGAAGCGAAGATGATTAATGCTATAATAATGGCATCTGGGTATGGAAGAAGAATGGGTAAGAACAAACTATTACTGACTTATAAGGATAAACCATTAGTTCAACATATTATAGAAAAGGTTGTATCTTGTGATTTTTATAATAGAACAATTATAGTAAAAGATGAAGAAATACTAAGTCTAGCAATGAACTATGGGCTAAATGTTGTAAGAAATCATAATCCTAGCATAGGACAGAGTGAAGCAGTAAAATTAGGAATAGATAACACCACTAGAGCTAAAGGATATATGTTTTTTACGGCAGATCAGCCATTACTAGATGTTGAGACTATTGAGCTTTTAGTGGATGCCTTTAAAAAAAATAGTGATTACATAATCGTTCCTACCTATAGAGGGAAAAAAGGAAGTCCTGTAATATTTCCACTTGAAGCTCTTGATGAGCTTAGAGAACTTCAAGGAGATATAGGAGGCAGAAATGTAATTAATAATAATATGAATAAAGTCATATTTATAGAGGTTAAGAATGAATATGTGCTTATGGATGTAGATACTTGGGAAGATTATGAAAAACTTATAAGTATAAAGGAATGATAAGAGATGTTTGAAGAAATTGTTATAATAAGAGGTGGTGGAGATATTGCCTCAGGAGTAATACAAAAATTACATAGAAGTGGATTTAAAGTTTTAGTATTGGAGATAGATAAGCCTACTTCGATTAGAAGAAAAGTAAGTTTTAGCGAAGCTATATATGAAAAGTATATAACAATAGAGAATATAACTGCTGTACATGTGAATTATATGAAAGAAATACTAAATACTTGGGAGAAAGACGATATACCTGTAGTAATAGACCCAAGTGGTAAATACATAGATATATTAAAACCATATATAGTAATAGATGCAATACTAGCTAAGAAAAATTTAGGAACCAAGAAAGATATGGCACCTATAACTATAGCCTTAGGTCCAGGTTTTGAAGCAGATAGAGATGTAAATATAGTTATAGAAACTAATAGAGGACACGATTTAGGAAGGTTAATATTTAGTGGCAAAGCTACAGAAAATACAGGGGTACCTGGTGAGATTGGTGGTTACTCAAAAGAAAGAGTTTTATATAGTCCATATAGCGGCATTATTAACAATGTAAAGGAAATTGGAGATGTTGTTAAAGCTAAAGATATAATAGCTTATGTAGATAATATTGAGATTAATGCTACCATAGATGGAGTTTTAAGAGGACTCATAAGAGATAATAGTAAAGTACATAAAGGACTTAAAATTGCAGATATTGATCCAAGGCTTACAGAGAAAAAGAATTGTTACACAATTTCAGATAAAGCAAGAAATATTGGGGGATCAGTTTTAGAAGGAATATTATATATGAAAAAGGTAAGGAGGAATAAGGGTGGAGGAGAAAATATTAAAGCAAGTTTGTGAAAGTTTAAAGGATGGAATACCAGTGGCTATGGCTACTTTAACTCATATAGTAGGTTCTACACCAAGGAAAAAAGGATCGGTTATGGCAGTGTGGGCTAATGGGAGGATTCTAGGATCAGTTGGTGGAGGAAGGATTGAGCATGAAGTTATATTAAAGGCAATAAGTTGTATTGAGAAAAATGAAGATAGTGATTTTGATTACAAGTTAAACGATAGTGGAGATATCGGGATGCAGTGTGGTGGGGAAGCTAAAGGATTTATAAAGGTATTTACTCCAAGAAAAAGACTTATGATAGTTGGAGGAGGGCACATTGGGGAACAGCTTTATAAGTTTGCAAAATTACTTAATTTTTATACTGTTATATTTGATGATAGAGAAGAATTTGCAAATAGAGATAGATTTAGTGAAGCAGATGAAGTAATACATGGAGATATAGAATACAATCTTTCTAACTATAGTATTAATGAAAATACTTATATAGTTATTGCAACAAGAGGACATGAGCCAGACAGTAAGGCTTTGAAATCTGTAGTATCAAGAGGAGCGGCTTATATAGGAATGATAGGTAGCACTAGGAAGACTGTGATGGTTATGAAGAATCTTTTGGAAGAAGGAGTATTTAAGGAAGATCTAGAAAAAGTGCATGCACCTATAGGACTCGATATATCTTCAGAATTACCAGAGGAGATAGCCTTTGCAATAATGAGTGAAATTCTATTAGTTAAGAATAAAGGTTCCTTAAGACATAGAAAAGATATGGGGAAATTATGAGGTGGTAAAACTATGAAAACCATAAAGACAGAAGAAGCTGTAGGTTCAATATTGTGTCATGACATAACACAGATTATACCTGGACAGTTTAAGGGAAGGGCATTTAAAAAAGGTCATATTATAAGAGAAGAGGATATTCCAGTACTATTATCCTTGGGAAAGGATAATATTTATGTTTGGGAATATGAAAAGGGAATGCTTCATGAAAATGAGGCAGCTGAGAGATTAAGAGAGCTAACAGCAGGAAGTGGATTAGTTTTTAGTGAAATAAAAGAAGGAAAAATAGATTTCATTGCAGAAGAGGATGGACTTTTAAAAGTAAATAAAGAAGAGCTTTTTAAACTAAACTCTTTAGGTGAAATCATATTATCTACAGTACATAATAATACAATAGTAAAAAAGGGCCAAAAGGTAGCTGGAACGAGAGTGATTCCTCTAATCATTGAAGAAGAAAAAATAAAAAATGCTGAGAACTTAATTAAGGATAAAATAGTTAAGGTTATACCAATTAAATCAAATAAGGTAGGGATTATTACTACAGGAAATGAAGTATATCATGGTAGGATAAAGGATGCTTTTGGACCAGTAATAATGCAAAAGGTAGAAGAGTACAGATGTGAGATAGTGGAACAAGTAGTACTTCCAGATGATTTTAGTAGGATAAGGGATGCTATAGATAAATTAATAGATAAAGGAGCAGAGCTAATTATATGCACAGGGGGAATGTCCGTAGATCCTGATGATGTTACTCCAACAGCTATAAAAAATACAGGAGCAGACTTGGTGAGCTATGGGTCACCAGTACTACCGGGGGCAATGTTTTTACTTGCGTATAAAAATGATATACCTATATTAGGACTGCCAGGGTGCGTTATGTATTCAAAAAGAACAGTATTTGACCTTGTATTACCAAGAATTTTAGCTGATGAAAAGCTTAGTAATAAAGACTTAACAGAGTATGGACATGGGGGTATCTGCATGGACTGTGAGGAGTGTAGATTTCCTAATTGTAGCTTTGGAAAGTAGCAAGGGTATTAACTGTATAAAAAATAAGCACTAAATTGTAGTGCTTATTTTTTATTATATGGAGTGAGTCTCACGTATATTTCTGTTTGAATATATAAGTAGTAAAATACCAAAAACTATAAATACTATACTTATAACCTGTGCTGTTCTTAAGGAGCCCATCATTAAACTATCTGTCCTAAGTCCTTCTATAAAGAACCTTCCAATTGAGTATACAATCATGTATAGATAAAATATAGACCCTTTTGCTAATTCTTTTTTTCTACTTAATACCATAAGGAAAGCAAACATACATAAGTTCCAAATGGATTCATATAGAAAAGTTGGATGATAGTAAGTGCCCCTAATATACATTCCTCTTTGTATAAATTCAGGGAATCTAGAAATAAATTCTTTAGATACAGGTCCACCATGAGCTTCTGAATTAAAGAAATTTCCCCAGCGTCCTATAGATTGACCGAGTAGGAAACAAGGAGCTGCAATATCAAGCAATTTTCCAAACTCAATTTTCTTCATTTTTGCCATAATATAGACAACAAATGTAGCACCTAAAATTCCTCCATGTATTGCAAGCCCACCACCGCGAATATTAAGTATTTCAGAGGGAGTATCTTTATAGGAACTCCATTCAAAAATAACGTAATATAATCTAGCGCATAATATAGCTACAGGCAGAGCAACTATAAAAATGTCAGTTACCTTTTCAAAATCTACATCATATAATTTGCTTTGTTTAGAGCCCACCCAATATGCTAAAAGAATACCTATACTTATAATAATACCATACCAATTAATGGGTATACCGAAAACCTCAAATGCTACTGAATTCATTATTATCACTACCTTTTCATTATTTTATTTCCATCACTTTCTAATACTATAGAAGAATCTATATCAGTTCTAAAAATATTTATTTGTTTTTCTTGAAGTCTACTGATAACATCTTTATTAGGGTGTCCATACTCATTATTTCTGCCACAGCTAATTATAGCAACTTTAGGTTTAACATTATCTAACAGTAGTTTTGAAGTTGATGAGTTGCTTCCGTGATGACCTATTTTAATTACATCAGCTTTAAGATTATAGCCTTCTTTTATAAGCTCATTTTCATTATAAGATTCGGCATCACCCATAAATAAAAAACTTGTATTATTGTAAGAGAGCTTTAATACTGCTGAAAAATTATTTAGTTCATTATAGGGATCGCGTATTGGTGATAGTATAGTACAATTGATATCATTTCCTAAATCGAGTTTAATTCCAGCCTTTGCTGGTACTATTTTAAGATTTTTTTTACTAAGAGCAGTTAGCATACTTTTAAAGGCATCTGTATTGTTTGTTATTCTTGGAGTGTAAAAATTCAGCACATTAAAATTGCTTATAATTTTATCCATAGAACCAATATGATCATCGTGGGGGTGAGTTGCCAGTACATAATCTAATTTTTTTATACCCTGACTCTTTAAATAACTAATAGTCTTTTTGTTATTGGGGCCAGAGTCAATTAGTAGATTTTTAGTATTGGATTGAATTAAAATAGCATCTCCCTGGCCTACATCTATATAGTGAATTAAAATATTTTTAGGAGATGTGGGAGAAATTACATTAATAGAACTACTTATATAAGTATAAGAAATATAAAACATATATACCATTATAAATGTTATTACAATTAAAGACAATTTAAAATACTTTTTATTATATTTCATATCAACTTTTAATGATTACCTCCATCTATATACTAGATTTTAAATTATATCTATAATCATTACACTTTTTCTAAAAAATAAACATGAGTAATTGGAAAAATAAACTATTTATTGAATTGATACTTTTATATCGTTATAATAGAAGGTGTTTAAAGAATTAATGAAGGGAATGATCAGTGTGAGGTCTATAGGTATATATACATATATCGTTTTTAATTTAATACGTACACTTGGTTTAAATCGTAAGTATAATAATCTGAAAAATCAAGGAAAAGATGAAGAAGCAGAAAAATTTCTAAATGAAGTAGTCTTTTATTGGGCAAATCAAGTACTTAAAAAAGCTGGAGTAAAATTAGAGGTAAATGGGTTAGAAAATGTACCAGAAGAAGCATGTTGTTTTGTAGCTAATCATCAAGGAAATTTTGATATTCTTGCTATATTAGCTGCTATTAATAAACCTATGGGATTCATTGCAAAAAAAGAATTGAAAAAAACTCCGATAATTTCACAATGGATGAAGAATATTAGATGTGTGTTTATAGATAGAGAAAATGTGAGAGAGTCTGTAAAAGCTATAAATCAGGGGATTGAAAACTTAAAGAGTGGATATTCTATGGTTATTTTTCCGGAAGGCACAAGAAGTAAAGGTCGTGATATAGGAGAGTTTAAAAAAGGAAGCTTAAAGATGGCTACTAAAGCTAATGCTCCTATAGTGCCAGTTACTATTGATGGAAGTTATAAAATCTTCGAAGAAAATAATGGATGGCTTAAAAAAGGTGAGATTAGAGTAATTGTTGGAAAAGCCATATACTTAGAGAACCTTTCAAAAGAAGAAGAAAAAAATCTAGCTGAAATTGTTAAAAATGAAATAGCTAAAAATATCCAATAATAAAAAAAGAAAATTGCAACGCAATTTTCTTTTTTTATTATTGGTTTTCTATATTTATAACTATTGCTTTTGGTCTACTCATAGCTTCTATACTATATCTTACTCCTTGAGTTCCGATGCCAGACGATTTAACACCAAGAAACGGAAAGTTATCTGGACCTCTTTCGGTTTTATTATTTATTTGAACTGTACCAACTTCGAGTTTATTAGCTATATAAAAAGCCTTATCAATATCTTTAGTGAAAATAGAGGACTGAAGACCATATTTAGAGGAGTTTGCTATATCTATAGCCTCATCTATATTTTTTACTCTAATTATAGGTAGCACAGGACCAAAAGGCTCCTCCCAAGCAATTCTCATATCAGTAGTAACATTATCAAATAGTACTGGATAAATTAAATTTCCTACTCTTTTGCTAGAGGTAACAAGAGTAGCACCTTTGATAATAGCATCTCGAATTAACCCTTCAACATAATCTGCAGCCTCGCTGTTAATTAAAGGGGTTATATCTGCACCTTCTTTAGGATTTCCTATTTTTAGTTTTTTAACTTTTTCTTTAATTTTACTAACTAAGGAGTCTGCTATTTCTTCTTCTACTAGAACTCTCTTTACTGCAGTGCATCTTTGTCCAGAATAACTATATGCACCTGATACTATGTTTTGAGCAGTTTTTTCTAAGTCAGCGTCTTTTAAAACTAAAGCAGCATCTTTTCCGCCAAGCTCCATTAACATAGGAACCATACCTGCAATGACAGCTATATGCTTTCCTACATCAGAGCTTCCGGTGAAGTTGATAAAATTTATATCCTCATGAGTTACTAAATAGTCTCCAATTGTAGAACCCTTGCCTGTTATAGTGTTTAATACTCCCTTTGGAAGTCCTGCTTTATTAAAAATATCAGCAAGATGAAGGGCAGCTATGGAACCTTGAGTAGCTGGCTTGAAAATTACGCTATTTCCTGCTATTAGAGCAGGAGCAATTTTAGAAGCAGCTAAGTTTATTGGATAATTAAAAGGAGATATAGCAAGAACAACTCCCATAGGAACTCTAGTTACAAAGGATATTTTATTTTTCTTAAAACCTGGAAAGTTCTCAGAACCAACAGATTCACCGTGAATATGTTTACCTTCCTCTGCAGTAAATTTTATAAAATCTGCAGTTCTTTCAATTTCAGATAATGCAGACTTTTTATCTTTTGCAATTTCCATTTGAAGAATATCTGATAGTATAGTTTTATTTTCTAATAGCAGATCAGCAGCTTTACACAATAAGTTTGCTCGTTCGTTAATGGGAGTTTGACCCCAAGTTAATTGTGAAAGTTTTGAAGCTTTTATGGATGCATCTACGTCCTTTTCGCTCATAGATTGAATTTTCCCAACTAAAGTGCCATCTACAGGAGAAAAAATATCTATTGGAGCATTAGTAGACTGAACCCATTCGCCATTATATAAATTTTTATAGATGTTATTATTTTTTATACTTTCAAACAAGAAAATCACCTCGATAATTATTATACTCAGAAATAGGGGGTATTATTTCAGGAAATTATTATTTTTCATTCTCATAAGATGACAAGTAATATTTAAAAATGCATTTTTAAATAGTCTATATTGCAATTAACTTTACTAAGATTGTATAAATATGATATAATGGTGTATAATTATGGTGTAAAAGTTGTAATATTCACGTAGAATGATGGCTATTACAAATTAAAATTCATATAGCAACATATTAATTCTAAAAGGGGTTGACTTTTATGGGGTATAATATTGTAGAAAAAATATTAAAAGAGCATTTAGTTGTAGGAGAAATGAAACAAGGTAGTGAAATAGGAATTAGAATAGATCAAACCTTAACACAAGATTCTACAGGAACAATGGCATATTTACAATTCGAAGCACTAGGAGTAGATAAGGTTAAGACTAAAAAATCTGTAGCCTATATTGATCATAACATGCTTCAAACAGGACCTGAGAACGCTGATGATCATGCGTATATACAAACAGTAACTAAAAAACATGGTATCTACTTTTCAAAACCAGGTAATGGAATATGTCACCAAGTTCATTTGGAAAGATTTGGAGTTCCAGGACAGACGCTTGTAGGTTCAGACAGTCATACTCCAACAGCAGGTGGAATTGGAATGATTGGTATTGGAGCTGGTGGTCTTGACGTAGCAGTTGCTATGGGTGGAGGAGAATACTACATTAAAACTCCAAAGGTTGTAAAAATAGAGCTTAAAGGAAAATTAAATTCTTGGGTATCAGCTAAGGACATTATATTAGAAGTTCTAAGAAGATTAACTGTTAAAGGTGGAGTAGATAAAATTTTCGAATATGGCGGAGAAGGAGTAAAAACCTTATCTGTTCCAGATAGAGCTACAATAACTAATATGGGAGCTGAACTTGGGGCAACAACTTCTATATTCCCAAGTGATGAGACTACGCTTGAATTTCTAAGAGCACAAGGTAGAGATCAGGATTATGTTGAGATAAAACCAGATGAGGATGCAATTTATGATGAGGTAATTGAAATAAACTTAAATGAATTAGAGCCATTAGTAGCATGTCCTCATAGCCCTGATAATGTAGTTAAGATTACAGAAGTTAAGGGTACAAAGGTAAATCAAATCACTATAGGAAGCTGTACAAATTCTTCTTATGTAGATATGATGAAGGTTGCTGAAATATTAGATGGTAAGACTATACATGAGGATATGTCCTTAGTAATTGGACCAGGATCAAAGCAAGTTTTAAATATGTTAGCAGCCAATGGGGCACTAGCTAAAATGATTGCTGCTGGAGCAAGAATAATTGAATCAGGTTGTGGACCATGTATTGGAATGGGTCAGGCGCCTGCTAATGGAGCAGTATCATTAAGAACAATAAATAGAAACTTTGAAGGAAGATGTGGAACTAATACTGCAGGGGTATATCTTGTAAGTCCTGAAATTGCTGCTGTATCTGCTATAACAGGATATATTTCAGATCCAAGAGAATTTGGAGATTCACCAGAAATAGAAATGCCAAAAGAATTTTTAATAAATGATAATCTAGTTGTACATCCAGCAGAAAAGCCAGAAGAAATTACAATAGTACGTGGACCTAACATAAAACCTTTCCCTAAAGCTGAAGCTTTAAAAAATACAGTAGAAGGCAAAGTTTTAATAAAAGTTGGAGATAATATAACAACAGATCATATAATGCCATCAAATGCAAGTTTGTTGCCATATAGATCAAATATACCTTATTTATCAGATTATTGCTTAGCACCATGTAATCCAGAATTTCCAAAGAGAGCTAAAGAAAACAATGGAGGCTTTGTAGTTGGAGGTTCTAACTATGGTCAAGGATCAAGTAGAGAGCATGCGGCTTTAGCACCACTTTATCTTGGAATAAAGGCAGTACTTGCTAAATCTTTTGCTAGAATTCACATGGCTAACTTAATAAACAATGGAATTATGCCATTAGTATTTGTTAATCCAGAAGATTACAACACTATAGATGAATTTGATGAACTTGTTATAGATAATACTATAAAGGGAGCAGAAGTAGGAACAGTTGTAGTTGTTAATAAGACTAAGAATAAAGAATATGAAATGAAATTACAACTTTCTGAAAGACAACAAGAGATGATATTAAAGGGCGGACTTATTAATACAATAAAGAAATAATGGGGGTATAAACAAAATGGCGTATAATATAACACTGATTCCAGGGGATGGAATAGGACCAGAGGTTATGACAGCAGCAAAGAGTGTTTTAGATGCAAGTGGAGTTGAAATAAATTGGGAGACAGTGGAAGCTGGAGAAAAGGTTATAGCTGAGTTCGGTACACCTCTTCCTGACTATGTAATAGAGAGTATAAAAAAGAATAAGATAGCAATTAAAGGACCAGTTACAACACCAGTTGGTAAGGGTTTTAAGAGTGTCAATGTAGGACTAAGACAAGCGCTAGATCTATATGCTAATGTAAGACCTGTAAAAACTTATCCAGGAATAAAATCAAGATATGAGGATGTTGACCTTATAATAGTTAGAGAAAACACAGAAGATCTATATGCTGGAATTGAACACAGTATTGGTGATGTAGCTGCTGAGAGCATAAAGCTTATAACAAAAAAAGCAAGTGACAGAATAGTAGAGTATGCTTTTGATTTAGCAGAAAAGCAAGGTAGAAAAAAAGTTACATCTGTGCACAAGGCTAATATAATGAAATTATCTGATGGACTTTTCTTAAGATGTTCAAGAGAAGTTGCTGAAAAGC
The DNA here is from genome assembly GCF_055755365.1 of Clostridium sp. X. NCBI lineage: Bacteria > Bacillati > Bacillota > Clostridia > Eubacteriales > Clostridiaceae > Clostridium > Clostridium sp. X. The sequence goes on along the minus strand of NZ_CM146912.1, from coordinate 2,938,973 downwards.
ATAAGAGTATAGAATTCAATGATATGATAGTAGATGCTATGAGTATGAGACTAGTGCAATCTCCAGAAAATTATGATGTACTTGTTATGACTAATTTATACGGAGATATATTATCAGATATGGCATCAGGACTTGTAGGCGGACTAGGTGTAGTTCCAGGAGCTAACATAGGAACTGATATGGCAGTATTTGAAGCAGTACATGGTTCAGCTCCTGATATAGCAGGAAAAAATATTGCAAACCCTATGGCTGCTATATTAAGTGGAGTTATGATGTTAAGACACTTAGGAGAATTAGAAGTAGCAGATAAAATAGATAATGCTATTACTAAGGTTCTAAGTGAAGGTAAGGTTATGACATCTGACCTTGGTGGAACAGCTACAACTACGGAGTTTGCAGAAGAAATAATAAAAAATTTATAGTTTATATATAATAGGATAATTTCAGTAAGATGTATTTAAAAGATGTGTAGATAAAATTTATCTATACATCTTTTCGCGTGTATTTATAAATAAGGGGGTGTTTTATGAATTTAGGAATTGATTCTAATTATAAAATAGAGTTTAAGCAGGGTATAAAAGCTGGATTACCAATATTTATGGGATATTTTTCTGTGGCTATTACATTTGGATTAATTGCAAAAGCAGCTGGACTTTCAGGGGCTTTAGCAGTTTTAATGTCTTTAACAAACTTTACTGGGGCTACACAATTTATTGGGGTTAATATGTTTTATCTTGGAATTGAAGTTAGTAATATTGTATTAACTACATTTATAATAAATGCAAGATATTTACTTATGTCTTTTTGTATCACAAATAAACTAAAAGACTCAGTTAATATGAAATTAAAAGCTTTATTAAGCTTTGGAATTACTGATGAAGTATTTGTTATCGTTATGACAAGAGAAAATTTAAAACCGTCTTTTATTTTAGGGGTACAGACTATATCTTATATAGGATGGGTGTCTGGAACTTTAATAGGTGCACTACTTGCTGGGATACTACCAAGTAGTTTTTCTAATAGTATAGGGATTGCAATCTATATTATGTTTTTAGGATTACTTCTTCCAGTAGCTTCTAAATCATTAAAAGTAGCGATTGTAGCTATTATTGCTATGATAATTAGTTCAACCATTTACTATATTCCATTTTTAAATAATAGTATTGGTAATTGGAGAGTAGTTATTACTATTATATTCACATCTTTAATTGGGGCAATGTTCTTACCAAAGGAAGAAGGTGAAATAAATGAATAAAGTATTAACTATGATATTTTTAGCTGCACTAGTTACATATTTGTCTAGAGCTATACCTATGATATTATATAAAGGAAAAGATCCAGGAAAATTCTTAAAATCTTTCTTAGAATATATACCTTATGCTGCACTTGGTGGACTTTTATTTCCAGAAGTGTTATATTCAACAGGGAATATTCTAACATCAATAACAGGAGCAGTATTTGCAAGTTTTTTAATAATAAAAAAGCAAAATATGATTATTACAGTAATGGGTACAATAATTTTAGTGTATTTATTAAATAGATATATTTAGCTTCTGTATATATGAATTATAAAGACAAATTTTAATGTGTTTTTAAGACTTCTGAAGCAGTAGGATCTAAGAAAGATACAAAAAAACTATTGCATAATTATGAATATGTATGTATAATTATTATATTATATTTTGGTTATCAATGGTAATCGCAGAGATTTAATGGAGATAAAAGGCAAAAAAATCAAAAAGGAGTGTATATTTATGAAAGATAAAGTAGTATTAGCGTATTCAGGTGGATTAGATACATCTATTATTATACATTGGTTAAAGGATAACTATGACTTAGACGTTATAGCATGTTGTGTAAATGTAGGACAAGATGAAGATTTTGAAGAAATAGAGAAAAAAGCTATACGATCTGGAGCTTCAAAGATATATGTAGAAGATGTTACTGGAGAGTTTGTTACAGATTATCTTTTTAAAGGACTTAAAGCTAATGCTGTTTATGAAGGTAAATACTTATTAGGAACTTCTTTTGCAAGACCATTAATTGCTAAAACTCTTGTAGAAGTAGCACATAAAGAAGGAGCTAAATATATCTGTCATGGATGTACTGGAAAAGGAAATGATCAGGTTCGTTTTGAAGTTGGTATATCTTCTTTAGATCCGACTATAAAAATTATTGCACCTTGGAGAATTTGGGATATAAAATCAAGAGAAGATGCTATAGATTATGCAAATAAAAATGGGATAGAAATCTCTGTAACTAAAGAAAAAATATATTCAAGGGATAGAAATATTTGGCATACAAGTCATGAAGGCGGAGATTTAGAAGATTTAAGAAATGAACATAAGGGAGAAATGTACCTTATGACAGTTCCACCTGAAAAAGCAAAAGATGAAGCATCATATGTAGAAATCTATTTTGAAGCTGGAATACCTAAGAAAGTTGATGGAGAAGAATTAAGCCCAACTGACATTATCAATAAATTAAACAAAGTAGGTGGAGAGAACGGTATAGGAGTTATAGACTTGTTAGAAAACAGACTTGTAGGAATGAAATCTAGAGGAGTATATGAAACTCCAGGTGGAACTATACTTTATGCTGCTCACAAAGAACTTGAATATTTAACAGTTGAAAAGGAATCTTTCCATTTTAAAGAAATGGTATCACAAAAATATGGAGAGTTAGTTTATAATGGATTATGGTTTACAAATATAAAAGAAGCTCTAGACGCTTTTGTAGATAAGACTCAAGAGAAGGTAACTGGAAGTGTAAAATTAAAGCTATATAAAGGAAATATAATGATTGCTGGTATGGAATCACCTTATGCACTATATGAAGAGACAATATCTTCTTTCGGAGCAAGTGAATTATATGATCATAAAGATGCAGAAGGCTTTATAAACCTTTTTGGTCTTCCATATAAAATTAATGCAATACTTAATAATAAAAACAAATAGTTAGTAAATACTAAGAAAATATAACAACTAATCGCTAGTCGCCAGTTTCTATAATTATGTAGAAAATGGTGGGTAGCGATTAGCTATTAAAAGAACGGAGTGATTGTACATATGAAGCTTTGGGGTGGACGATTTAAAAACGAGGAAAGTAAGCTTATGGAGGACTTTAATAGTTCTTTAAGTTTTGATAAAAGATTATACAGTGAAGATATTACTGGAAGCCTAGCTCATGTTAAGATGTTAGCTAAATGCGGTGTTTTAACTGAAGAAGAAGGTGCTAGTATATCAGCAGGTCTAAAATCAATATTGGATGATATTAATAATGGTAATCTAGTAATTGAAGGAGACTATGAAGATATTCACAGCTTTGTAGAGATTAATTTAATAAAAAGAATAGGTGAAGTTGGAAAGAAACTTCATACTGGAAGAAGCAGAAATGATCAAGTGGCTGTGGATATGAGAATGTATGCAAAGAAAAAAGCATTTGAAGTTATTGAAAACATAGAAACTCTTTTACAAACAGTTAAAAGTGTAGGAGAAAACAATAATGTAATAATGCCAGGATATACTCATCTTCAACGAGCTCAAGTAGTGACTTTTAAATTTCATATGATGGCTTACTATAGTATGCTTCAAAGAGATAAGAAGAGAATTTTAAGTGATATTGAAATAATGGATGAAAGTCCTCTTGGATGTGGAGCATTAGCAGGAACAACTTACAATATTGATAGAGAGTTTACAGCAAAGGAATTAGGATTTAAAAAACCTGTAGACAATTTTATGGACGGGGTAAGTGATAGAGATTATTTAATAAGTCTTTTATCTTCTTTTTCTATAATAATGATGCATTTAAGCAGATTAAGTGAAGAAATTATTTTATGGAGTAGTAAAGAGTTTGATTTTATACAAATTAGTGATGAATTCTCTACAGGAAGCAGCATTATGCCTCAAAAGAAAAATCCTGATGCAGCAGAACTTATAAGAGGAAAGAGCGGAAGAGTATATGGAGATTTAATGAGTCTTCTTACTACTATGAAGGGTATACCATTAGCTTATAACAAAGATATGCAAGAAGATAAAGAGGTGTTCTTTGACGCGCTAGACACCGTTTTGAAATCCTTAAAAGTTATGAGTGGAATGGTAGGTAGTTTAAAAGTAAAAGAAGAAAATATGTTTAAGTCTGTGAAAAAAGGATTTTTAAATGCTACAGAAGCTGCAGATTACTTAGTAAATAAGGGTATGGCTTTTAGAGATGCTCATGGAGTTATTGGGTCTATAGTTTTATATTGTGAAGAAAATCAAATAGCTATAGAAGATATAGATTTGCCTAAACTTAAAGAGTTTAATGAGATTTTTGCAGAAGACGTATATGAATTTATTGATTATAGCAGTACCCTTAATAGAGGTATTAAGAAAAATATAGAGTATAAAAATAATGAATTAGTATAAATAAATTTATACGGTAATGTTATGAAATTAAGTAATAAAGCTTGACTATTTTTAAAAAATTTTATAAAATATAAGACATGCGTATATCGAAGTTTAGTGATAGAGGCGCGGTATTTAATAGTACTGTTGTTGAGGAAAGCACAATGATGCAACAGGAAAGGAGATGCCGCCGAAGTATATAGCCCGTGCTTAAAGGTTATATTGCTGGTTTTGCATAGAATATGTGTAAGACTGTCACAATTAGTATTGTGGAGAGCTATCATTCAACTTATTGGGTACTATTGTTTTACAAGTATAGTATTTAATAAGCCTTGAGTGAGAACTCAAGGCTTTTGTTTTTTGAAGTTACACTCCGCTAAAATTCGATGTATGAAAAATTTTATACAGGGGGAAAAATAATGAAAAGAAGAAGTGTTTTTACAATTTCTTTATTAGCCATGCTTCTAGTATTTGCTACAACAGCACTAGGAGTTGATGTAGAAGTAGCACAAGCAAATGCAGCTAAGTTTGGTTTTTGGACAATTATACCACCATTAGTTGCAATAGTTTTAGCATTTATAACTAAAAATGTTGTTTTATCTTTATTCATAGGAGTATTCTCAGGAACATTTTTACTTCAATTAAATGGATTTAATATTTTTGGTGCATTATTTCAAGGATTCTTAAGTATTGTATCTCAAATACTAAATTCTTTAGCAGATCCATGGAATGCAGGTATTATACTTCAATGTTTAGCAATAGGTGGACTTATTGCACTAGTTACTAAAATGGGTGGTGCAAAAGCGGTTGCTGAATCTTTAGCAAAAAAGGCAAAGTCACCAGTTAGTACACAAATAATTACTTGGCTTCTTGGACTATTCGTATTCTTTGATGACTATGCTAATGCTCTAATCGTTGGACCTATAATGAGACCAGTTTCAGATAAGATGAAAATATCAAGAGAAAAATTAGCTTTTATAATTGATGCTACGGCAGCTCCGATTGCAGGAATAGCAGTTATTTCAACTTGGGTTGGGTATGAGCTTAGTTTAATTAAAGGTGGATATGAGTTAATTGGACAGGAAGCTAATGCATATAATATATTTCTAGAAACGATTCCGTATAGATTTTATAATATATTAATTTTAATATTTATAGTATTCACAGCGTACTTCTTAAGAGAATTTGGACCTATGCTACAAGCAGAAAGACGTGCTAGAACAACAGGGAAAGTATTAAGTGATACTGCAAAGCCAATGGTTTCAGAAGAAACTACAGATATTGAACCAAAAGAAGGTATTGTATTAAAAGTTAGAAATGCAGTAGTGCCAATAATGGTTCTAATAGTTGGTGCCTTTGCTGGTTTCTATTACAATGGTTATGTTGGAATAATGGGTGGAGAAGATACAGCCTTAATTGATTTTATAAAAACTAGTCCGGCTTCTTTTAAAGCTATACAAGAAACTTTTGGAGCATCTGATGCTAGTATAGTTTTATTCCAAGCAGCAGTATTAGCAAGTATTGTTGCTATGGTTATGGGAATAAGCCAAAAGATATTTACTATAGGGGAAGCTATTGACACTTGGATTACTGGAATGAAATCACTTATAATAACTGGTGTAATTCTTCTTTTAGCTTGGTCATTAAGTGGAGTAATTAAGGAACTTGGAACATCACATTTTATAGTATCACAGGTATTAAAATTTAATATGCCTGCTTTTATATTACCATCGCTTATATTTATACTAGCTTCAATAATATCTTTTGCAACAGGGACTTCTTATGGAACGATGGGTATATTAATGCCACTTACAATACCTCTTGCTTTTGCATTAAATCCTGAACATTCATATATGGTTGTGGCTATAAGTGCAGTGCTTACAGGTGCAATATTTGGAGATCATTGCTCTCCAATTTCAGATACAACGATTCTTTCTTCTATGGGATCAGCCTGTGACCATATAGATCATACAAGAACTCAGCTATACTATGCTTTAGCTGTTGCAGTTGTTGCTGTACTTGGTGGATATATACCAGTAGGTCTTGGAGCTCCAGTAGCTATTGTATTACCAATAAATATAGTTTTAATAGGTTTAATAGTTAGATTTGTAGGTAAACCAGTAGAAATTTAGTTAAAATAACGCATGTGGAAGAGGGAATCCATATGCGTTATTTTTTAGACTATAGCTCTATTGTTCAAAGATTTTAACGTTAGATTTTTTTATAGATAAATTAATAGCGTTGTATAATATAGGTGCTACTAAAGTATTAACTAGTGTAGCAGGGAGTACAGCAGTAATAAATAGTGCAGAGAATGAACCAGGTAATCCTGCGAGTAAGGCTGCTGAACCTAAGAAAATAGTTCCACTAATTAATGTACCAATTATAGAAATAATTATAGTTTGAATTTGGTTATTTACTCTATTTCTTAGAGGTAACAACATTAAATAAATTATATGAGCAGTAATAATCTTATCAATAACATTTGGTAATTGACCACCAGGGAATGTAGTTGTAAGAGCAGTCAATATTCCACAGACAATTCCTGATAATAATGTGCTTTTATAGTCATGATTTATTAATATTATAATAAACATCATAGTTAATGATATGTCTGGTTTCATGCCAAGGAATAGTGGTGGAGCAATTTGGTGTAATATAAGTCCTATAGCAATAAATAGTGAATTAATAATAGATTTTTTTAAATTTGATTTCATAATAACATCTTCCTTCCTTAATTTCATATTAGTTAAATTATTTTTAAGAGTATCTTTCTTTCATGCCATATTAATTCACCTCCTAAATTTATATTTAAAAATAAAAAAACTCCGCCCTATACAATAGGGCGAAGTATTATTCGCGTTGCCACCTAAATTATATTTAAAACACTAAAAATAGATATTTTAAATACATCTCATTTCAGATACTAACATATCCTATCGCTATAACGTGCGAAATACGGTAAATACTACTTTCCAAAGAGGATTTCGGTTTACATCTAACAGGTCCATTCACTATAGATATCGTGTTGAGATCCCACCATCCTCAACTCTCTGAAACTAAATCACATAGCTACTATTCCTGATCAAAGATTTTAAAATGAAAAATTTTGATGTTTCTATTTTAGTATAATAAAGTTATAAAGTCAACAACTAAATAAAAAAAAATCTCCAATATTTAATAATACTTGAGATTTTTTTTGAATTATTTATTATTTTAGCTAATTATTTAATTTCTCTAGATTCTCTATCTCTACCAAAGAAAGATATAGCATAAAGTCCAGCTAAACCTACTAGAGCATAAATTATTCTACTAAATCCTGACATATCTCCAAATAAGGATGCAACAAGGTCAAATCTAAAAAATCCAATAAGGCCCCAGTTTATTGAGCCTATTACAACTAAGATAAGTGCGAGTACATCTAATGTTCTCATAAAAGATTACATCTCCTTTAAAATAAATTTTACAAGTCTATTATTTGCAATTTGAAAAAAATTATTAGTATTAAAATAAAGGAATTAATAAAAATATAATTAAATGAAAAAATACATTGCTATTAATAGCAATGTATTTTTATGTATGATAGTTTTATAACTGAACATTTCGTTCTATCGGTTGAGACAAGGAGATGAAGGTATCTGTTCTTTGAATTTCTTCTATTACTTGAATTTTATTCATTAATAAATCTTGAAGATCAGTAATACTCTTACATATCACCTTTGTAAAAATAGAATATCCACCAGTAGTATAGTGAAGTTCTACAACTTCTTTAATTTTTTCTAGCTCGCCTAAAACATGAGTATAGGAAGAAGCTTTATCTAAAAATATACCTATAAAACAACATACATCATATCCTAATTTATTATTATCAAGAATGAGTTTTGTGCCCTTGATTATACCTAAATCTTCCATTTTTTTCATTCTGACATGAATAGTACCACCACTAACATGACATTTTCTTGCAATTTCTAAATATGGAGTTCTTGAATCTCGTATTAAGATTTCTAAAATTTGAATATCTAAATCATCAAGTCCATTTATTTTTAAATCCATAGGAACCACCTCTAAAGACAATAGTATTTAATAACATTATAACAGAGTTATTAATAGTTTATCAAAGGAAAAACAAAGTATTTAAAACTTTATATTATCAAAATATGTTTAGCTATAAAATATAACCGCTAAGTTAAAAAAATAGTTTGATGTTTTTTAATGTATTATCAATAAAATAGAGAAAGAATTATTAAAATTACAAACTCGAATAATTGAATTATAGCAAATATTTTGTTATAAAAATAAATTAATATATAGTTGTATATATTAAACTTGCTAAATATATATATATAAATGTATAATATTATAAAGCAAGGCAAAAAGGAGGAAGCATAATGACTTTTGTTAAAGTGTTATTACCAATGTTGATATTGGTTGTGATTGTTCTAGTAATTTACAACTTACTCAAACTATATGTGTTGGACAATATTAAAATAAATAAGTGGATAATACTAGCTATAGCTTTAGTAGTATATATAGTTCCAATTGTAGTTTGGCCAGAGAGAATGACAGGTGTTTTGAAATACATACAGACGGGTATATTTTTAATTTTCTTTTTATGGTTTATGGATTTAATAGGATTCTCATCAAGAGGTAAAGGAACACTTACTAAACGTGAAATTCAAAAAAACAATGTAATTAAAGCTAAGGCTAAGCCTAATAGAGTTAAAAATAATGATATTGAAGTTATACAAAATAACAACAGTAAAAAGAAATAACTAATAACAAAGCAAAACATAATTATGTTTTGCTATTTTTTTAAGGAGGCTAAGTCATGTTTGATACTCATATACATACAACTTATTCTACTGATTCTAAAATGACTATAGAAGAGGTTGTTGATAGGAGCACAAAATATAATTTAGGAGCAATAATAACTGAACATATGGATTTGAACTATAAAGATGATAAGCAGTTTAGATTTAACCCTAAAGATTATTTTAATAATTATGAAAAGTATAGAAGTAATAAGTTGCTTTTAGGAATTGAAGTTGGAATGTGTAATGAGTACTCAAAAGAATATGAAAGTATATGTAAAGAATTTCCCTTTGATTATGTAATTGGATCTCTACATGAAATGTATGATTTTGACCTTTATGAAGCAGATGAGCTATATAAAAGTAAGAGTAAAAGTGAACTATATGAAGAATACTTTATTCAAATAGTAGAACGGTTAAATGAACATAAATTTATAGATAGTCTAGGACATATTGATTATCTTTCAAGATGTGCTCAATATGAAGATCGAGAAATGTACTATGATGAATTTAAAGAATACATTGATGAGGTACTAAAAACCTTAGTTGATAAAGATATTAGCCTTGAGATAAATGCTAGACGACTAGGGGACAATAGTGCAGTGGAAAATCTAATTAAGATATACAGAAGGTACAATGAACTTGGGGGAAGGTATATAACCATAGGTTCCGATGCACATACTACTGATAGTATAGGTAACCACTTTCATGTAGCTTCAGAAATTGCAGCCTTTTGTAATTTAAAGACGACTTATTATAAGAATAGGAAACGAGAAATTATTTAGTATATAGTTAAAGGGTTATTTTATAAGTGCTTATAAGATAACCCTTTAACTATAAGTGACATCATATAAAAATAGCTGAGGATATTCCACATCTTCCGTTATTATGAATAATCTTGGTTACGAACCATTGATTTTTAACTTTAGGTATTGAAAATGTCCATTTTACTTTGGTCTTATTATTATAAACCTTTTCTCTGAGAATTTTACCTTCATTCGTTACTATTTGAATCTTTTCAATAGGAGAGTTTTTATCTTCAGCTCTAATACTAAACTCCAAATTTTTACTGTTATCTTTTATTATGCTACCCATTGGTGAGTTATTTATATTGAATATAAGTTTTAAATCTCTTGTTTCTGTTGAATAAGTTCTTCTGTTTTTCAATGCTGAAAGTAAATCTGCATTTTCTAAAGAAGGTGATAAAACTGCTGTTAAATTGTCACTGTCTCCCCAATTAAATTTATGGTTATCTTGGCCATTTATTGCTCCTAAATGCCAACCTTTATCTAATAGTTTATAATAGTATTTTTCGCAGTCCAAATATTTACCTTGAAAAGAACCGTTTCCTACTTCGATAAGATTTATAAATTTATCTAACCGTTCATTATATGGGAGACTCTCTATATATTTGTGGGGATGATTTATAGCTACAATAGGACTACCTTCCTTCTCCAGCCAAATAAGAAAATCGTTAAGATTTCGAATTCTTCCTTTAAAAATTCTATCTGAATTGAAAACATTAAAATCTCCATAGTTATTAGAGGTTAATTCAAAACCAGATATTCCTAAAAGCTTTTTTTTATTTTTATTAAAATTAGCTATAACAGTTTTTAATATATCCCATTTATTTGAGGTTGAAGTTTTATAAGTAGTTTTTTTATTAAGATGATTTGCGTGATCTGTAATAGCTAAAAAGTCTAAATTTTTCTTTTGAGCATAATTTAATGCTTCAAGGGGACTTCCTTTTCCAGTTGATAAGGAAGTATGAGAGTGAGGTATTCCGTAGTAGAAATTATAGCTAGGTTCCTGTTGAGTTCTAGAAGTAGTAACGAAAAAGGACCACTCAAAGGTTCTTTTTTCTCCATCTGAGTATCGCGTCTTGATTCTAACCTTATATTTACCAGAACGAAGAGGTTTTTTTGGTATATAAATTATATTATTTTCTTTGATAGTTATAGACACTTCTTTTTTATTTAAATACATTTTAATATTTTGCATATTGTTTAATATATTTCTATCAAAAAAAGTTATAGAGATTTCAGGTTGCTTATTATTTATATTAGATTTATTTTTAGGCGTAATTATATATAAGTTTTTTAACATAACTAATTCTCCTCGCAAATAAGTTAAATGTATAGTAATCAGTAGCCTATTACTATTGTATTAATTTGAAAAAATTTATGTGTATGATCTTAGAGCTGTGCTATAATTTAACTATAATGTAAATTGTTTAATCCTGGGAGGAAGTTTTATGAGACTTGAATTTGTTAAAAATTTAAAGGGAAATGAGATTTTAGCTAAAAGTATAATTACTGAAACAGGAGAGATTCTTCTCAAGGATGGACTAAGAATTAGTTTGAACTTGATAACAAAGTTGAAAAAGCATGGAGTATTCATGGTGTATGTGGAAGATGATAGATTAAGTGATATATCTAAAGGAGAAGACTTTATAGAATTAAAGAAAACTACCTTAGAAATAATGCCTAATTTATTTAATGAACTTCTCGAATGGGATAGAGCCATCTCTACAAAGTCTATTGGAATGGTTGATGAATTAATAGAAGATATTATTGCTCAAAAGAGTATAAATATAAATTTATACGAAGTTAAGGCTTACGATAACTATACATATATTCATTGTGTAGATACAAGTATAATGGCCATATATCTTGGTACTTGTTTAAATTTTAATCATTTGCAAATAAAGGAGTTAGGTCTTGCAGCTATTCTTCATGATATAGGAAAAATAAAAATTGCTAATAAAGTAATTAATAAAAGAGGACCACTTACAACAGAAGAGTTTAGAGAGATAAAAAAGCACCCTATATATGGAAAAGAGATTTTAGAGAGAACAGGCGTATTCTCTAATAAGATTATAGATGGTGTTCTTCAACATCATGAAAAGATTGATGGAACAGGGTACCCATACGGATTAAGTAAAAATCATATATCAGATTATGCTAAGATAATAGCTGTTAGTGATGTATTTACAGCTATCAGTGCAAACAGAAGCTATAGAAAAAAGTTTGATCCAAAAGAGGCATATGAGCTTATACTTGGAGGAGTTGGAAGTAAATTTGATTCCGGTATTGTAGAGAATTTTAGAAAGAACTTTGCAATTTATCCTTTAGGATGTTGCGTAAAGCTTTCTAATGGTATAGAGGGCTATGTAGTGAAACAAAATACAAGTTTTCCTGACAGGCCGGTTATAAGAGTGGTATATGATAGCATTTCAAAAGAATCTATTCAAATCTATGAAATAGATTTAATCAAAAGTCTATCAATAACAATAGATTCAATTGTAGACTAATTTAGTTAAATTAATAATATATTTGCCTCTATCTTAACTAAAATTTATAAAAATTTACATAGGATAATACATTTCTATTAAGGGAATTATATAAATTGATTTAAAATATATAGTGATGGAGGTATTTATAGATGGGCATATTTGGAGGAATTTTAGGAGAAGATGAGAATAATAAACATGAAACTACTAATGATGCAGCAAAGCTAAGTCTTCGCAAGGAAGAACTTGATATCATTAAAAGTAGTGTACAAAAAGGTGAAGTAGAAATTAGCAAGGAAATTATCGAAGAACAAAAAACAGTTGATGTTCCTGTAACACGTGAAGAAGTGGTAATTGAAAGAAGAACTTTAAATAATGAGATAAGCGATTCGCCTATAACTGACGAAGAGATTATTCGAATCCCTGTCTCTGAAGAAAAAGTTGATGTAGATAAACATACAGTAGTAACAGGTGAAATCTTAGCTCATAAACGAGTTATAGAAGAGACAGAGCATGTAGACGAAACTCTTAAACGAGAAGAAGCACGAATAAATAGAGTTGGTACCCCTGATGTAATTGACAATAGTATAGAATAAAACTAATAAACACCTTCAAATCCTATTTAGGATTAGTGGGTGTTTTAAAAATAATTGGAGGGTATAGTATGATAAAAAATTCATCAGTTAATCATAGAAGAACATATGATTTAAAATACATAATTACAGGAGCAATAATTGGAGGCATTATAGGAATATTCATTGCTTTACTTCACAGTATGGGCATTTTGGTTATTTTAGGTTTTAGTACTGTACTTTCAGTTATTCCTTTAAATGAAACTATTGCAGTGACTTTACTTGGTATCATAATTGGAGGACTTATAGGAAGTATTTTGACATCGTATTTAAAAAATGATACAAATACTGAGTACATAGGAGAAATAAGCTCAACTAAAAAAAATATGAATAATGATAGTGATAATGTGAGCCTTCAAATTAAAGAGGAAGAACTTGATATATCAAAAAAGTTAGTACAAACAGGGGACGTAAAGATTCATATGGAGACATTGACTGAGGAAAAAACTTTCACTGTACCTGTTACAAAAAAAATATTAGTAATTGAGAAAAAGGTTATTGATTCAGATATATTAGAAAATAAAGAGGTATCTCCAGAAGTTATCCGTATACCTGTTAGCGAAGAGAAGGTTGAATTCACAAAACACAATGTTAAGTTAGAAGATATATCTATATACAAGCAACAGATAGAAGAGATAAAACACATCGAAGAGACATTGAAAAAACAGAAGGTCAAAGTTAAAGTATTTGGAGATCCACGATTAAAAGAGGAGTAAAGGTACATTTTGTAGTAAATCTAAAAATTGTAGTTATACTTAACTAGTATAACTACAATTTTTTAGTATGCTTAAAAGTTTTTATATTGGTATAAAGAATCTTCCTTGAAGCTTATATAGGATAATTAGATATGATATAATTAATAAGATATTGGATTTAAATGTTAAATTATATAGCAAAATAAGAAACAATAATCTGTAAATAATAAATTCGATATTTAAATAGAAAGTGTTGCTTTACACAATATATAATATATTTTAGAGAGGATTAATTTTTATGAATAATATATTGACAGAAGAAAATATTAGTAAATTAAGAGAAGAGTTAGATTATAGAATGACCGTAAAAAGAGCTGAAATAGCAAAGGAAAAATTGGTAGCTGCGGCACATGGGGATAGATCGGAAAATGCAGAATATAAAGAAGCTTGTGCAAATTATAGAGAAAATGATAATAGAATTCAGTATTTGTTAACGATGATTTCAACAGCAATTGTAATAGATGATAAAAATATAGATAAATCAATATTAGGGATTAATAGTAGAGCTAGAATTAAATTTATAGAGGATGAGGATGAAGATATTATAACATTAGTAACTACTATAGATTCTGACCCGGAAAATATGGTTATAAGTATAGAATCCGATTTAGGAAAAGCATTAACAGGTAAGAAAGTTGGAGATATAGTTGAAGTTAATGCCCCAAGTGGAGAATATACAGTAGAAATATTAGAGATATTATAAGAAGTTATTAGAATTATTATTTCATTTCGATAAAGTAGACAACAATCATTTTATCAAAACACTATAGCAACAATAATAGGATTAATATGTATTTTACCAACAATAAAATACTTTAGTAAAAAAACTTATTCATCGTAAATTTTATATATTAAGCTAGAACAGATGTAGTCTACACTCCTAAAAATATGCTACAACCTTTGAGGTTGCGATAATAATATTTCACGAAAAAAGCTGATGAACTATAACCTAATTGTATAGGGTTCATCAGCTACATTATATTCATGACTATAGAAAATTCCAGTAGCGTAATCTTTATACATCATGATAAAGGTGAGTATCAAATTTTGAAAGATTTATATAAATAACAGTATATTTTTGCAGATGCATAATTAAGTGCAATAATAATTTAGGTTAATTATGCATGAAATAAATTAGCTTTAATTAGTCGCTTACGAATTTGAGAACCTATAAAAGTAGCAATTAAAATTTTAACAAGGTCTCCAGGTATAAAAGGAATTACACCTGCAGCGAGTGCTGAACTTGCTGACAAATTAGCCTGATATGATAACCAAATAGTACCAAACATATAACAGACAACGGTACCCAGTACCATACCTACAAAGCATAAATACCATTTATCAAAAAAATTATCAATGAAAAATCCTGCAATTAGTGACATAAAGATAAATCCGATAATATACCCACCGGTTGGGCCTAAGAGTTTAGATGGACCGCTAGTAAAACCGGAAAATACGGGAAGACCAATAAAACCGATTAATATATATATTACGTAACTGATAGTGCCTTTTTTCATACCAAGTGTGTAAAGTACAAAATAGATTGCTAGATTTGTGAAGGAAATTGGTACTACACCAATAGGGATTGATAAAGGTCCAAGAATACAGATGACTGCAGCCATAACCCCGATAATTGCCATTTGATATACATTAGATTTCTTTTCCATAACTTTTCTCCATTTCAATTTTATTAATAGCTAAATGCTATTTTAATATATCAAAACCTAAATTAGTTAACATTTTTTTATCCTGTGAGGTATTGCTACCTATAGTGGTTAGCATGTCCCCGGTGATTGTAGCATTAGCACCAGATAGGAATATCTTTGCGCCACCGTCTGCAAAATAGTTTCTCCCTGCTGCCATACGAATATATGCATCAGGATTAATATAACGAAATATAGCAATTGTTCTTAAAATATCATCTTCAGAAAGAGGTTTCAAATCTTCATAGTATGTCCCTTTAATAGGCATAAGGGCATTGATAGGAATAGACTCTACTTTTAATTCAGACAGGCTTACAGCCATATCAATACGGTCATCCCAAGTTTCTCCCATACCAATAATACCGCCAGAGCAAACTCGAAGACCTACTTTTTTTGCCAGCTTGATTTCATGAATTTTATCTTCATATGTATGAGTGGTACAGACGTTTGGAAAGTTACGTTTGGAGGTTTCTATATTTTCATGATACATTGAAACTCCAGCCTCTTTTAAACGAACAAATTTTTCTTCATTTAAAAGACCATGAGAGGCACAAAGTTGAATATTGCACTCCACATGCATTTTTTTGTATGACTGAATAGCTTTATCAAAATCCTTGCCTGTTAAGGTTCTTCCAGCGGTAACAATAGAATAGCGGTGTATGCCATTTGCTTCATTTTTTTTACAATCTTCCAAAATTACATCAGGGTCTAAAAATTTATATTCATTAATTCCAGTGTGATGATGAGAGGATTGGGCACAGAATTTACAGTTTTCACTACAACCACCGCTACGAGCATTAATAATAGTACAAAGGTCAACCTTGTTGCCACATAATGCCTCACGAATCATATTAGCACCTTCAAATAGTTCATTAGAATATGCAGTTAAAAAGAAACTGAAATCTTCTTCTCTATTTAAACGTCTGCCCGCAATAATTTCTTTTGCTAAATCTTTCATATTAAATTCCTCCATGTAAATATTTAAATCTATACAAAACACACCAAGAGTAACCTAAATTACTAATTATATATTAATAAAACAATTATTATCATTATATTGAAGTATATATTAATAGAAAAACATTGTCAACCAGTTTGGCCATAAAAGTTTACAATAGCTAATGGTACAAACTGGAAATTTATGTTATTAGTTATACTATAACCTTCGAGGATGTAACAACTTAGTATACGAAGGAAATATTTAAGGATACTTTGGATTTTCTTGAAGAAATAATTATATACTGGGCGCACCTAAAAAAGTAGCTATACCTTAAGGTATAGCTACTTTAGCTTCAATAATTAGTGATATAAGTTAAATTAATCCTCTTCAATAAAGTTTTTTAAGTTTTTACTCTCTTCAAAGGCAGGGTCTAAAGATAGAGATTTTTCTATATACTCTAGGGCCTTTTCGATTTCTTGTAAGTTGTAATTACATAGTGCAATTTCGTAATATATAGCTGCATCTTCACCATAAAATTCTATAGAAGACTCAAAAAGATTAATAGCATCACTATCATAGCCAAAATAAGCAAGTATTGTACCTAAATAATAGGCTAAATCTCCCTCTTCTCCAATAGGGAAATAATGATACCAAATATTATGTATTGCAGCTACCAGTTCGTCTTTAGGAAAATCCTCTTCATTTTCTATTCTTTCAAGTAGTGTGTTATAGAATTCAAGGAAGGTTCTTCCGTCCCAAACTGTAAACCTTAGAAAAGTTAGCAGTTCTTTTGTTGTAAGAGACTTATTTAGTGGTACAACGCCTTTTTTTATAATATAAAAATCATCTGGTCCTATGCTTTCAATAATCTCATTATAGGCCATTGTAGTTTCTATAAAATCATGAGAACTTTCATTTAATAAAAACAAAGACATATTTACATTTTCATGATCATATATGCTATGTATTGCTTTTCCGCCAAGTCCCTTAAAGTATAGTTCAAGAGCATGAAAGTTTACAGTCATAGATATACATCCATGCTTTGATAAATATGGGTGATAGTTTTTATACATATCTTCTTCATTTTTATAACCTTTATCAGCAGAAATCATGATAATGTCATCATTAAATAGCTTTTTCAATCTAGCAATGCATCTTAAAGCAATTATAGGTAGGGAAAAGGCTGTATCTTCTAACTGATTTTTATAGTATAAAAGTATATCATTAAAATTAGAGTCTTCGTAATAATCCTTACCCTGTATTTCATTATCTGTATAGTAATAATCTAATCCTGCAAGTATAGACTTATCTGAAGGATCAATTTTTTCACCTAAAGAATTTACTGTAATTAAACCTTCATAAAGCTCTCCGTTATTTACATAGAAAGTATCTTGAGGAAGACTATCAAATGTATAATTAGCAAATAAGATTAATGGATTTTTTAGATTTCCTTTGTTTAGAACCTCACCACTATTTCTTAATTTAATCTCTTCATCATTTGCCATATCAAAGGTTGCGCAGTCAAGTATACCACTTTCAAAATATGGCTTTAAAAAGCTGTGGCTTTGCCAATACTCGATGTTTCTCTCAGCAAGATCCGTTACTATGTATTTAAACTTTAATCCCTTTAATGAAGAATTTTCAATTATATGTAAGAATCTCTTGAGAAAAGTATAGGTAAATCGCCCTACACCGGATGCAAGTTCCATTATGTAGATGGTAGTATTTCTGTCAAAATCCTCTCTGGATGCATAGTCTCTAAAGTACCCAAATACTGTTTTAGCATATAGGTTTGCAATATAAGGATTTGTTGTTATATATTGAGGTACAATTCCTTTAATCCATGCTTCGGGACCTTGATTTGCAAAGAAATCCGTCTGCAATTTCCACAACATAGATTGGGATAAAGGTTTTTTAGCTTCAAGCATAACTCCAGAATTTTCTAAGGTTTTTGAATTGCTAGCTTTGCTAATACTATATTTTTTAATTTTTTGATCCAAAACTATTCCTCCTAAGTTGAAACAATTAATTTATAGTGATTTAACTAATTATCATTAGTATTATTACAATAGAAACATCATACCATAGGACATATAGTATTACTAGTTTGTGCAAAATCATGAATAAGTATATATTAATAGTAAAGCGCAAGGGTGAATGCCTACACTTACTTATAACTCTTAAATTCTAATTACTCTAACTGCACCCAGTAGTAGAGCCACAATCTGCACAAACCTTACAAGTCATATTTTTCATCATTCTTATGCTAGAACAAGTAGGGCAGGTACTGTCATAAAGATGTTCTCCTTGAACCTTTTTCTTATAGAATAATTACATAGAATATATAAAAAATTATTAAATAAAGTTTAGCACATTACAATAATTTTATATGGTACGGTTTGGGCTGGGATACTCTTTGTGGTAGCACCATATACAACAATTAGATATCGATTTGAAGGATTTTGGATAAAAGACTGGTCATTTTCAAGTAGTATACGAGTATAAGGAGCAATATTTAATTTTAATATATTATCGCTACTTACTAAGTTACTATTAAAATAGTCTACTTTCACATTTTCATAGGGCGTATCCTTTGCCATTACAAGGGCAGTATATTGTGGTGGAAAAATTAGAGGAACAGGTGCATTTCCATCATAGAACCCAGTTACTATGTCTCCAAGTGACACAGTTATATGATTTACAAAGTAAGTAGTTGGAGTGACAACGAAATTTACTAAATTACCATATTCGTTTTCCACAGATATTAATTTATAACATCCCATTCCTACATCATTATTACCTGTGTAAAAATCATTAATCATAGTGATAACACCTTTAAAGGATAGAAACTTTTTCATTTTTACTTCATCCTCATTAAAATTTATAGATTGTATAATTTATGAATTGACAATGGTTTATGTTACACTTAAGTGCAATAGAGGCCATTATTCATTAATTTATTAAAAGAAAAACCCTCTAGAATTTTCGCTAGAGGGCGATGTGTAAAATTATAAATGAACATTTATTTTATATTAAGGTATACGTATCTAGCTGCACCCCGTAGTAGAGCCACAATCAGCACAAACCTTACAAGTCCCGTTTTTCATCATTCTTGTACTAGAGCAAGTAGGGCAGGTACTGTCATAAAGACGTTCTCCTTGAACCTTTTTCTTATCATCATTAGAAGTGTCAGCAGCAGCTTCTAAATTAAGAGAAAACATCTTGTCTAAGTATTCCTCATCCTTTACTTGGCATCTTGTGAAGTCACCTAGTTCAATATCAATTATCTTACTTATTAAATCCGATATTGAGGTTACAGACTTAATATAAGGATGTTTCTGTACAAAACCATAAGGCTCATATTTTTGTCCTCTTAGCATCTTTGCTATATCTTGAGGTGGTACATGATATTGAAGCATAACTGAAATTGATTTCGATAGGGAATTTAATAATCCAGTGATTATAGTTCCTTCTCTATCTGTAGTTATATAAATCTCAGATATTTCACCGTAAGAGTTTCTATTAACTGTAGTATATATTTTAACATCATCTATTTGAGCAGGGTGTGTAGTACCTTGTCTTATGCCTACTAATTTATCTCTTCTTGAATAGTGGTTTGCTATTTGAATATCCTTAACTCTTTCTAAGAGTTCATAATAACTTAAATCTTCTAAACTCTTTCCACCATCCTCTGATAAGCTAGTGTTTAATGGCTGACTTGCTTTTGATGCATCTCTATATAAAGTGATACCTTTTATACCGAGTTCCCAAGAGGTTAGTATTACATTCTTAAAATCATCTATGGTAGCATCGTTTGGAAGATTTACTGTTTTAGATACAGCTCCAGATATAAGAGGAGTTATAGCTGCTACTAGTTTTACATGCCCCATAGGAGATATATATCTTTTTCCGCTACCACATTTATTTGCAGTATCAAATATTGGTAGATGTTCTTCCTTAAGGTGAGGAGCACCTTCAATTTTTCCATCTACAATTTTTTCGTATTGAAAGGCATGATCATCAACAAGCTCTGTTCTCATAATATAGTTAACAATGTCATTAACCTGACTTTCACTATAACCTAAGTTTCTAAGAGAAACTTCTAAAACAGGATTTGCTATAGTCATAAAGCCTCCACCAGCTAGTTTTTTATAAGCTACATGACTAAAGAAAGGTTCTATAGAAGTTCCACCACAATCCATTGCTAGAGAGATAGTTCCAGTTGGAGCTATAACAGATACTTGAGCATTTCTATATCCGTATTTTTCACCGCAGGATACTGAATTGGTCCAAGCATTCTTTAAAGCTAGGCTAAGATCTTTAAAGTTTTCTTTTTCAAGAAGGGCATGGTTAACCTCTACAGGATTGTAGTTTAAATTTTCATAAGGTGTATTTAAAGCACCAGCTACTCTACTGTGATTTCTCATTACTCTAAGCATATGCTCTCTATTTATAGTATACTTTTCAAAACTTCCTACTTCCTTTGCCATTAGAGAAGATACATAATAGGAATGTCCTGTCATTGTACCAATTAAGGCAGCAGAAAGATTTCTTGCTTCTTCTGAGTCATAAGGGTAACTTAGAGCCATAAATAAAGACGCTATATTTGCAATTCCAAGACCTGTGGTTCTAAATAAATATGTTTTTCTAGCTATATCTTCTGTAGGGAATTGACCCCAATGGATAGATGCTTCTAAAGTAAGTTGAATTAAAGATACCATATGAATATATCCATCTAAGTCAAAAGCTTTAGTTTGAGGATCATAAAATTTATAAATATTTATTGAAGCTAGGTTACAAGAGGTATCATCTAAAAAAGCATACTCTCCACATGGATTTGTAGAGTTTATTCTATTGTGATGAGCGTTATATTCACCATCTTCTCCAGAAGGACAGGTATGCCATGCATTAAAGATATCATCAAATTGGGGAGCAGGATCAGCACATTTCCAGGCAGATTCATTAAAAGCATCCCAAATAGTTGATACATTAATGTTTTGATTAATTGAACTCGTAACTCTACCTTTTAGTTCTATAGTGGAGTTAGGATCTTCTTTAAGAGTACTAACTTTCTTCATAAAGTCATTAGAAAATCTTACTGAATTATTTCCATTCTGACCAGATACAGTTTCGTAGGCCTCACCTTCAAAGTGCAGATCATAGCCCATTTTTCCTAAAGCTCTAACCTTATCTTCCTCTTTAGCTTTCCAGGTTATATAATCCATAATTTCAGGATGATCTACATCAAGGCAAAGCATTTTTGCTGCACGTCTTGTAGTTCCACCGGATTTTATAGCTCCTGCATGTCTATCAAGACCCTTTAAGAAACTCATAAGTCCAGAAGAATAGCCACCTCCAGATAATGGTTCTCCCTTAGCTCTTATAGATGAGAAGTTTGTACCAGTACCAGATCCGCCTTTAAATAATCTAGTTTCAGTTATATATTGTTCAGATATAGAGTGTTCTCCTAAAAGTTTGTCTTCTATAGAAAGTATAAAGCAAGCAGAGGCTTGAGTTCTTGAATATGCATCTTCACTTTCTAAAACCTTTTGTAGTATTTCATCATAATAGAAATTACCTTGTTTTGAACCATTAAGACTGTATGCTAAAGCAAGTCCAGTATTAAACCACTGAGGAGAGTTTGGAGCATACATTTGATTTAAAAGACCATATACCATTTCATCATAAAATATTTTAGCTTCATCTTCAGTTTTTATTAGTTTTTCATCTTTTAGAGCTTCACACCAAAAGCTAACAAGTCTGTGAGCTATCATCCTCAGGCTATTTTCATAGCCAAGTTCAGTTGGTACACCAGCTCTTCTAAAGTATTTTGAAGCTATAATATCACAGGCATTTTGTGAATAGTGCTCAGGAAATTCTAAATCCCTCATATCTGTTAATGTCTTACCTGACTTATAATCTTTTAAAACTACATCGACTTTTTTCCAATTAAATAAATCATAAACAGTCTTTGATCTATCTTTCTCAAGTTCTTTTGTATAATATCTAGATAATAAATTTGAAATAGAACTCATATAAATCCTCCTAAAAATTAATACTATATGTAGTAAGTAGTACAATAATATATACTATATATAGTATTATATAGCAATCAAAGAAGTTCTTCAAGGGAAAAAATGTAAAAAATATTTTTTGTTTAAAGATAATAAGAGAGCAGAGTAGAGGAACAAAATTTATTTAATAAACTTTATTATTTTAAACAGTTGATTATTATAGGGTCTCTCTATTATAATGAAAAATAGTGAATTTTTAAGGAGGGAAAAACATGTTATATACTATTAAAGGTAAAAAACCAAAAGTACATAAAAATGCTTTTGTAGCAGAGAATGCATATCTTGTTGGAGACGTTACTATAGAAGAAGATGTAAGTATTTGGTTTGGGGCTGTAGTAAGAGGGGATGAAAATCCTATATTTATTGGTAGAGGAACAAATATTCAAGATAATGTTACTGTACACGTATCACCAGTATATAGTACTTATATTGGGGAAGATGTAAACATAGGACATAATGCTATTGTTCATGCTTGTACTGTAGGTAAACGTTGTCTTATAGGAATTGGTAGTGTCATATTAGATGGTGCAGAAATAGGAGAGGGAACTCTAATAGGGGCAGGTAGTGTAGTTGGACTAGGAAAGAAAATACCGGCAGGTGTATTATGTGTAGGATCTCCAGCTAAGGTTATAAGAGAACTTACAGAAGAAGAAAAAGCGTATATGATGGAGAATGCTGAACATTATGTGAAGGTATCAAAAGAATATCTGAGTGAGCAAAAAATAGCTCATGTAAATATTGACTAATTAATTGTATTAAATATTGATTTTAAGGTTATAGAATGGTAAAATTAATTAATAATATGGGAGATGAAGCTCTCCTCGGAAATGTTTCGAAACTGCTGAAATGCTAATAGCTTCTACGATTATAAAATGTCGTAGGAGCTTTTTTTTGTTTTTATATAAATCTCAAGGAAAATAGTATTAAATTAGGAGGCAAAACATGTTAAACAGTATAATGCTTATTTTATTACTTGGAACAGTAGCAAGTAAGATTTTTCAAAAGATAAAACTACCAGGTCTTTTAGGAATGATTTTAGTTGGAGTATTAATAGGCCCCTATGGATATCGACTCTTAGACCCAAAAAGTATTTTAAACAATTCAGCGAGCATAAGAATGCTTGCACTTATAATAATTTTATTAAGAGCAGGACTTGGGTTAGACAAGGATACTTTAAAGAGGGTAGGGAGACCAGCTATAAGAATGAGTGCAATACCTTGTCTTCTAGAAGGTTTTACTATAACTTTTGTGGCAAATAAATTATTAAAGATCCCTATACTAGAAGCTGGAATGTTAGGGTTTATTATTGCGGCTGTATCTCCTGCAGTTGTAGTTCCCTCTATGCTCTATTTTAAAGAAAAGGGACTTGGAGCAAAGAAAGGAATACCTACAATTGTTCTTGCAGGAGCTTCTATAGATGATGTATTTGCGATAACTATATTTACTTCTTTTCTGGGCATGGCAAAAGATAATGATGAAGGTATTCTTTCTCAAATTATAAAAATTCCTATAGAAATAATTGGGGGAATACTTTTGGGAGCAATATCAGGGTATATCCTTTATAAAGTATTTTCTTTAGTTAAACTAGGATTATCTGAATTAGAAAAATTAATAATTCTTATTTCTACAGCTATAGCAATTGTTATTATAGGAGATGCAATTCATATTTCAGGATTATTAGCAGTAATGACCTTAGGATTTACATTGTTAAATAAAGATAGAAAAATAGCTTCAGAATTGGAAGGGAAATTAAATAAGATATGGTCTTTTGCACAAATATTTTTATTTGTATTAATAGGAGCTGAGGTAAATATAAAGGTGGCTATGGAAGCAGGTATAATTGGTATAATAGTTATAGTAATTGGATTGATAGGAAGGTCAATTGGAGTTATAATTGCACTTAGAGGTTCTGAGCTAAATGTAAAGGAAAAGATATTTTGTGCTATAGCATATATGCCTAAAGCTACAGTTCAGGCAGCTATAGGTGGGATACCCCTAGCTGCTGGAATTTCTTCAGGTGGCATAATCTTAGCTATAGCAGTACTTGCAATAATAATTACTGCACCTATTGGACTTATAGGAATTAACTTATCAGGTCCTAAGCTTTTAGATAGCAAATAAACATAGAAATATTGTATAATTAAACTTCATATAAAAATTAGGGGGATTTACTGATGAATAGAAAAGATAACTATGATACTATGCTACTTATGTTGAAAGGTCAGCTAGATGGAGAATCGGATTTGATAGCAAATCTATCTAATGCTTCATCTATTATAAATATGATGGTAGATAATATTAACTGGGCAGGATTTTATCTAATGAAGGGTGGAGAACTAGTAGTAGGACCTTTTCAAGGTAAACCAGCTTGTAATAGAATAAAGGTAGGAAAAGGTGTTTGTGGTGCAGCAATTTTAGATAAGAAGGTTAAAAGAATAGAAAATGTCCATGAATTTGAGGGACATATAGCCTGTGATGCTGCATCAAACTCAGAAATAGTGATTCCAATAATAAATAATAATGTGGTATATGGGGTACTAGATATTGATAGTGAAGAATTTTCAAGATTTGGAGAATTAGAAGAAGAGTATTTTGTTAAGTTTGTGGACATACTTAGTAAACAGTTAAATTGGTAAAAGTAAAATGAAGTTGCGATGCAACTTCATTTTTATTTATAAAATATAATTCCAAGTACTCCTGAGAATACTATAATTAAGATTGGATGAAGCTTAGTTTTAAATAAAAGCAATCCGATTATTATACCTATAATAATACTCTTTAGATCTTTAACGCTATAGGAAACCTTAGCTAGAGAAATAAATGCAGATATTATAAGACCAATGAGAGCAGGACGCATCCCTTTCATGGCATCCTTTAAAGCTTTAGATTCTTTAAATTTAGTCATGTAATGAGTTGCTACAGAAACTAGTACAAAAGAGAAAGAAATTACTCCAAGGGTTGCAGCAGCACTTCCTGCTACGCCCTTAAGTGTAAAACCTACAAAAGTTGCAGAATTTATTGCAACAGGACCAGGAGTCATTTGGGATATTCCTATTATATCTATAAAGGTCTTAAGATCAATCCATTTGTTATTTACTACAATTTCCTTTTCTATAAAAGGAATCATAGCATAACCTCCACCAAAGCTAAACATTCCTATTTTTAAAAATGTAAAATATAATTTAAACAATATATTCATTATTGAACCTTCTTTCTCATAGAAATTACTCCATAAAGTCCAGAGAGAAGTATTGCAATAACGGGATTAATTTTAAATATGGATATTCCTATAACTGTTAATGCAGTGATGATTAAATTAATAGTATTTTTTTCTATTGATTTTGAAAGACTTATAACAGCTACTAAAACTAGCATAGGAACAGCTCCAGATATGCCTTTAAATATTAGATCTACTAAAGTATTATTTCTAAATTGTACAAAAAAGGTAGCTATTAATAATATTATAAAAAAAGAAGGTATAATAACTCCAAGCAACGCAATAATAGCACCGATAATACCACCAATTTTATATCCTATAAATATTGAAGAGTTTACTGCAAGAACTCCAGGAAAGGACTGAGAAATTACTAATATATCTAAAAAATCTTCTTTATTAATCCATTTACGGTTATCTACAACTTCCTTTTCTATTAGAGGAATCATGGCATAGCCACCTCCGAAGGTAAATGCACCTATTTTAAAGAAGCTCATAAACATTGTGAAAAGTTTATTCAAATTATCACCCCATCTTTAATGTTGAATATTTAGTTTGTACACAATAATTATAAACATATATACAATATTAATCAAATTGCTTTAAATATATTTATGACTTGATTTGAATTTTTATTGCTTTGCTATATAATATACCTATATACTTTTAGATGGAGGTGAAGATATGGAGATATCTAGGGTTGGAAGAGGAACACAAATTAGTCCCGAGAAGAAGACAGTTGCTACTAAAAAAGATTTCTCTCAAAGCTTTAGCTTTGCTCACCAAAGAAAATCAGAAGAGCAACTTAAGAAAATGCTTGAAGACATAAAGAAAAAAGGAAATAGATTAGCTATTACTAAATCTTACGGAGATGTAGCTTCATATAAAAGAATGATAAAAGAATACTTAGATTCTGTACTAAGTTATATGTATGGAGTGAAGAAAGACATTAGTTTTTGGCAAACACAATATTTTATAACTGTTGAAACTATTGATGGTAAATTAGAAGAACTTACTCAAATGCTAATAAATCAAGAAATAGAAAATTTAAATATAGCTGCTACCGTAGATGAGATTACAGGACTTATGGTAGATATATATAAATAAAGCCCTCATAATTGAGAGCTTTATTTATTTACAGTTTTAAGTCCAGGAGTTGTAACTTGCGTCAGATGGCATTCTCCAGTCACCTCTTGGTGATAGACTTATTGTTCCAACCTTTGGACCATCAGGCAGGGCAGAACGTTTAAATTGTTGAGTAAAAAATCTCTTAATAAATTTATCAAACCATTTTTCAATAATCATATCAGAATACTCTTCTTTAAAAGCTTCTTTAGCTAAGAATAGTATTTTTTCAGGTATAGCATTTTGTCTTATAAAGTAGTATAAGAAAAAGTCATGAAGTTCATAAGGACCAACAATGTCTTCGGTTTTTTGAGCTATTTCTCCCTTATTGTCTTTTGGAAGAAGCTCAGGGCTTACAGGAGTATCTAAAATATCTAAAAGAACATTAGAAACGTCACCGGACACTTCTTTATCTGCTACATATTTTACTAAGTATCTAACAAGGGTCTTAGGAATAGAGCAATTCACAGAGTACATTGACATATGATCTCCATTATAAGTAGCCCATCCTAAAGCAAGTTCTGATAAATCACCAGTTCCAACTAAAAGTGCACCTTCTTTGTTTGAAATATCCATAAGGATTTGAGTTCTTTCTCTAGCCTGAACATTTTCATAGGTTACATCATGGACTTCAATAGGGTGACCAATATCTTTAAAATGTTGAAGACAAGCATTAACTATATTTATTTCTCTTAGCTCCACTCCAAGTTCCTTACATAAAATAAGAGCATTATTATAAGTTCTATCTGTAGTTCCAAAACCAGGCATTGTTATAGCTATAATATTTTTTCGTGGTAGGTTTAGCATATCTAGAGTCTTAACACATACCAGTAGTGCTAGAGTTGAATCAAGGCCACCAGAGATACCAATTACAGTTTTTGGTATGCCGGTATGATTTAGTCTCTTAGCAAGACCAGCAGCTTGTATATTAAATATTTCTTTAGAGCGTTCCTCTCTTTCTTTTTCGTTAGTAGGTACGAAAGGATGCTTATCTATATATCTATCAAAAATAGAAGGTTTAGTATTTATAAATGTGAAATTTATTTCTAATGCTTTAAAAGGAGAAAGTCTTGATGCATCTCTGAAACTTAAATTTTTTAATCTTTCATTGTTTAATTTATCTATATCTATAATATAAGAAATTACTTCATTATCTCTTTGGAATCGCTCATTTTCATTAAGTATTATACCGTTTTCTCCTATAATTAGATGACCACTAAATACAAGATCTGTTGTAGACTCGAATACTCCAGAGGAAGAATAAACATATGAGCACATACATCTAGCACTTTGAGATTGAACAATAGCTTTTCTATAGCTAGCTTTTGATACAAGTTCATTTGAGGCTGATAGATTGCCTATTATATTTGCACCAAGTAAGCTTAAATTAGAGCTTGGAGGAATTACAGTCCATAAATCTTCGCAAACTTCAAAGCCAAATTTTAAATTACTACTTTTAAATATAAGATTAACTCCAAAAGGTATATTATTTTGAAAAGATAAATCGACATATTTATCCACTATATTATAGCCTTCAGTAAACCAACGCTTTTCATAAAATTCTGTATAGTTTGGAATATAGCTTTTAGGAACAATACCTAGTATTTTTCCGTTAAATATTATGAAAGCACAATTATATAAACAATTGTTAAAGATAAGAGGAGCACCAATAGAGATAAGTATATCTTTATTAAGTGAAAAATTACAAAGTTCTCTTAATCCTTCCTCAGCCTTTAATAATAATTGTTGTTGTAAAAATAAATCTCCACAAGTATAGGAAGTTATACAAAGTTCGGGAAAAACTATTAATTTAGAGTTATCCTTTAGCGAAGTTTCAATACATTCTTTTATCTTTTCTACATTAAAATCTATGTCTGCTACTTTGGTGATAGGACAGGCAGCAGCAACTCTAATAAAATTCATTTAATTCACTCTCCATATTTTATGTATATTTTAATTTATTTATCTTTATATAGTATTTTCAACAACGGTTTTAATTAAACTAAGTGATAAGCGTTACTTATTAAACTTTATACCTTTGAATATTTATCTGTCAACTTATTGTATAGAAAAAAATAGAAAAGTTACAATAAGGATATATGAAAGGTAATAAACCATTTAAAGAGGTTTTAAATAACTCTTAATGAGTAAAAATAAACCTCTTAACACTTAGCGAAAAGATGTATAATAATAATTACAGAGAAACAAAATTTAATCATCGTAGCTAAAGCATGTTAATTAATCTAATAATATTATATAATATTATTAGAAATTATGGAATTCTATTGAAGGGAGGGGAAATTATGTGGGGATCTTTGGTGTTGTGGATTGTAGTGGCAGTTGTTGCATTAGCAATCGATATGATAACAAGTAGCTTTTTATTTATATGGTTCACAATTGGAGGAATAGTGGCAATCATACTATCTATGTTTGATGTACCTTTTTCAACACAGCTAATTGTTTTTATAGGTATTAGTGCATCACTGATGGCAGTAGGATATCCAATTGTAAAGAAGAGTATTAAGAAAACAGTACCAATCACTCCAACTATGGAAGAAGGTTATGTAGGACAGGAATTTATAGCAGATGAAGATATAGATATAAAAGCTAATATAAAAGTTCAAGGCATATATTGGACTGTAAGAAATAATGGTGAGTTTATAAAAAAGGGAGATAAAGTTGAAATAATAGGAATTGAAGGAAATAAGTTAGTGGTTAAAAAAACTAATTAAATTTTATAGAAAATAAATATTAAGGATGGTGTTTGTTTATATGTTTGAAATTTTTGGGATAGTACTTTTGGTTATTTTGTTGGCATCGGTAATAGCATCTATAAAAATAGTAAATACAGGTTATGTTTATATTGTTGAAAGGTTTGGACAATATCAAAGAACTCTAGAGCCGGGTTGGCATTTTACAATTCCTTTTGCTGACTTTGTAAGAAGAAAAATATCTACAAAGCAACAAATTCTTGACATTCAGCCACAAAATGTTATCACTAAAGATAATGTAAAAATATCAATTGATAATGTTATATTTTATAAAGTGTTGAATTCAAAAGATGCAGTTTATAATATAGAAGACTATAAGTCTGGTATAGTATATTCTACAATTACAAATATGAGAAATATAGTTGGAGATATGACTTTAGATGAAGTACTATCAGGAAGAGATAGAATGAACTCTAAGCTTCTTGAAATAATTGATGAGATTACAGACGCTTATGGTATTAAAATTCTTTCAGTTGAAATTAAAAACATAATTCCACCAGATGAAATTCAAGAAGCTATGGAAAAACAAATGAGAGCTGAGAGAGATAAAAGAGCTGTTATATTACAAGCTGAAGGACAAAAGCAAAGTGAAATAGCTAGAGCAGAAGGTGACAAGCAATCAAGAATACTTCAAGCCGAAGCTGAGAAAGAAGCTAATATAAGAAGAGCAGAAGGTCTTAGAGAATCACAACTACTTGAAGCAGAAGGTAGGGCAAAGGCTATAGAAATAGTTGCAAAAGCTGAAGCAGAAGCTATTAGTTATGTAAATAAAGCTATAATTGAATCTGGAACTAATGAAACAGTTATTGCTTTAAAACAAGTTGAAGCACTTAAGGAGATGGCTAATTCACCTTCAAATAAACTTATATTACCTAATGAGACTTTATCTTCACTAGGAAGTATTGCAGCAATTGGAGAACTTTTAAAAGGTAACAAATAATAACTGTGTTGTATAAAATATATTATAGTAATCTAAAAAAGCTATTGGTGTTTAATATACCATTAGCTTTTTCATATTTATGTACTTACAAAAAATGGTTGTGAATATAATTGTATAATCTATTATTCTGCAACTAAATAATACATTAAGGGGGAAGCGAATGAGAATTTTAATGCTATCTTGGGAATATCCTCCTAAAAATGTAGGAGGATTATCAACTCATGTTTATTATATTTCACGTAGTTTAAGTAAGTTAGGACATGAAGTACATGTAGTTACTTGTCAAGATGGAACAGCTGCTATTAAAGAGAATGACAACGGTGTATTTATTCATAGAATAAATCCGTACAATATAGCTACAGAAGATTTTATAAAATGGGTAATGCATCTTAATTTTGCAATGATAGAAGAATCTATAAGACTAATAAGAGAAATTGGAAACTTTGATATAATACATGGTCATGATTGGCTATCTGCATATGCATTAAAATGCATAAAAGATTCTTTTCATATACCAACTATTTGTACTATGCATGCTACTGAGTATGGAAGAAATAATGGAATAAAGACAGATATGCAGAGATATATAGATTCTTGTGAAGCTATGCTAGTGCATGAATGTAATAAGGTATTGGCTTGTAGTTATTATATGAGAGATGAGATAAATAGGCTATTTTCTATATCACTAGATAAAATACAAGTTATACCTAATGGAATTGAAAGAAATGAACTTCAAGGAGAGATAGACTATAAAAAAATTAGAAGAAAATATGCTAAGGATGATGAAAAAATTGTTTTTTTTATAGGAAGACATGTTCATGAAAAGGGGATTCAGGTTTTAATAGAGTCAATACCATCTATAGTAGAAGATTATCAAAGAGTTAAATTTATTATTGGTGGAGTTGGACCAATGACAGTGGAATTAAAAGAGCGTGTTAAGAAGATAAAACTTGAAGAAAAAGTACAATTCACAGGATATATAGAAGAGGGAGATAAGATAAAGCTATATAAAATTGCAGATGTAGCAGTTTTCCCTTCTCAATATGAACCTTTTGGAATTGTAGTTTTGGAAGCTATGGTAGCAGGTTGTCCTGTAGTAGCTGCAGATGTGGGTGGAATTACTGAGATAATAAGACATAGAGTTACAGGTATGAAATTTATAAAAGATTCAACTAATAGTTTAAAAGAAAATTTAATTAATGTTTTAACAGATGAGGAATTAACAAGTAGTTTAAAAATTAATGCAAAATTAGATGTTCAAGAAAAATATTCTTGGGATAAAGTGGCTAGACTAACAGTAGATGTGTATAATAAGATGCTAGAAATCTAATTGAAAATTAAAGTTTAGTAGCTTGTTTTATAATATTGACTTATATAATAAACTCATATATTATTTAAAAGATAAAACCTATAGGTGTACTAGGCGGAGGATGCAATTATGAAACAACATTTATTTTCGAGAACAGAGTTGTTAATTGGTAAAGATGGATTAGATAAGCTAAAGGAAAGTAAGGTTGTAGTTTTAGGAATAGGAGGAGTAGGGAGCTTTGCAGTAGAAGCATTAGCTAGAGCAGGAGTTGGAAAATTAGTTTTAGTAGATGATGATACGGTATGTTTAACTAATTTAAACAGACAGATACATGCTAATTTTGATACAATAAGTCAATCGAAAACAGAGGTAATGAAGGAAAGGATTGAAAAAATAAATCCTAATTGTAATATTGAAGCGCATAATACTTTTATAAAAGAAGATAATATTAATGAAATAATTGATGAAGATGTAGACTATGTAATTGATGCAATTGATACTGTTTCTTCAAAGCTTGAAACAATAGTTTGGTGTAAGGAAAAGGGTATTAATATTATAAGTTCTATGGGTACTGGAAATAAATTAGATCCTACACAATTTAGGGTTGCAGATATATATAGTACAAAAGTATGTCCACTAGCAAAAGTAATGAGAAGTGAATTAAGGAAAAGAGGAATAAAGAATTTAACTGTAGTTTATTCTGAAGAGAAGCCTTTAAAACCTAAATTAGAAGAAGTAGTTACATGTATAGAAGGATGCGTATGTACTAGTGGTAGCAAAAAATGTTCTCAAAAAAGACAAATACCAGGAAGTATATCTTTTGTACCACCAGTTGCTGGAATGATACTAGCTGGAGAAGTAATAAAGAATATAGTATTTAATACCTAAAAAAGTAAGTTTAATAATAATCATTATTAAATAAAAATCTAAGCAATAATTTGCTTAGATTTTTATCAAATTAATAACAAAATCCAATAATTTTTAACAAAAATCTAATAA
This sequence comes from Clostridium sp. X, assembly GCF_055755365.1. NCBI lineage: Bacteria > Bacillati > Bacillota > Clostridia > Eubacteriales > Clostridiaceae > Clostridium > Clostridium sp. X. Next base: position 2,906,023 of record NZ_CM146912.1, on the reverse strand, counting down.
ATTTATAAACAAATTATGTTAAATTTATGATATCATAAGTCGACAGATACTATTATAATAATTTATAGGGGGCTATTTTATGCTAGCAAAAGATTATGTAGAAAAAGTTTATCAAGATTTAGTACAAAGAAATGCTGGTCAAGAAGAATTTCAGCAAGCAGCTAAAGAAGTTTTATATTCTCTAGTTTCAGTTTTTGAAAAACACCCTGAGTATATGGAAAATGGAATTTTAGAAACTATAGTTGAACCTGAAAGACAATTAATGTTTAGAGTGCCTTGGACTGATGATCAAGGAAATGTTAAAGTTAACAGAGGATTTAGAGTTCAGTTCAACAGTGCTATAGGACCTTACAAAGGAGGATTAAGATTTCATCCGAGTGTAAACTTAAGTATTGTTAAGTTCTTAGGTTTTGAACAAATATTTAAAAATTCTCTTACTGGACTTCCAATAGGTGGAGGAAAAGGTGGTTCAGACTTTGATCCTAAAGGAAAATCAGATAGAGAAATTATGAGATTTTGCCAAAGCTTTATGACTGAATTATGTAAGTACATAGGTTTAGATACAGACGTACCTGCTGGTGACATTGGTGTTGGTGGAAGAGAAATCGGATACATGTTTGGTCAATACAAAAGAATTAGAAGTGCTAGTGAAGCTGGAGTTTTAACTGGAAAAGGCTTAAACTATGGTGGAAGTCTTGTTAGAACAGAAGCTACTGGATACGGATTAGTATATTTTGTTGATGAAATGTTAAAAGGAAAAGGAATGACTTTTGAAGGAAAGACAGTAGTTGTTTCAGGATCAGGTAATGTTGCAATATATGCTATAGAAAAAGTTCACCAATTAGGTGGAAAAGTAATATCTTGTAGCGATTCTAATGGATACGTTATCGATAAAAACGGAATCAATTTAGAAACTCTAAAAAGATTAAAAGAAGTAGAAAGAAAGAGAATAAGCGAGTATGTTAAAGAGCATCCAGAAGCTGAATACTTTGAAGGAAAAGGTGTATGGAACATACCTTGTGATGTAGCTCTTCCATGCGCTACTCAAAACGAAATAAGTGATGAAGACGCTAAAATATTAGTTAAAAATGGAGTAGTAGCTGTAGGAGAAGGCGCTAATATGCCATCTACATTAGACGCTATAGACACATTTATTAACAATGGAGTACTATTCGGACCTGCAAAAGCAGCTAATGCTGGTGGAGTTGCTTGTTCTGCATTAGAAATGTCTCAAAATAGCATGAGATACTCTTGGACATTTGAAGAAGTAGACGCTAAATTAAAAGATATAATGAAGAATATTTATCAAAACTCAGTAAGATGTGCTAATGAATATGGATATAAAGATAATCTTGTTGTAGGTGCTAATATAGCTGGATTCTTAAAAGTTGCTGATGCAATGGTAGCACAAGGAGTAGTTTAAAAACAAGTAAAAGTTAATGTCTAAAGTTAAAATACAAAGGACTGTTCTATATAATATAGTGCAGTCCTTTGTATTTTCTATAAAAAATTTCTTTTGACAAGCTATGTTTAAATATCTTAAACTATACAGTGTCAGTAAAAATCGACTTTGTTAGCGTTAATTTTTATTAATAAGGAGAAGAATAGATAATGAGCATATTAACAGTTAAAAATATGAATCACGGCTTTGGAGATAGGGCTATATTTGAAGACGTTTCTTTTAGATTATTAAAAGGTGAGCATGTTGGATTTGTTGGAGCAAATGGAGAAGGAAAATCTACCTTTATGAATATAATCACAGGAAAGCTTATGCCTGATGAAGGTGAAATACAGTGGTCTAATAAAGTTAGAGTTGGATATATGGATCAACATGCTGTGCTTGATAAAGGGCGAACTATAAGAGATGTATTAAGAGATGCTTTTAAGTATCTTTTTGATTTAGAAGAGGAAATGATAAAAATTACTGAAAAGATGGGGGAAGCATCACCAGAGGAACTTGAAGAACTTTTAGAAGAAATGGGGAATATTCAAGATTTATTAGATAATAATGACTTTTATATAATAGACTCAAAGGTAGAAGAAGTAGCAGGAGGTCTTGGTCTTAAAGATGTAGGTTTAGATAGAGATGTTACAGAGTTAAGTGGAGGGCAAAGAACGAAGGTTCTTCTTGGAAAACTTCTTTTAGAAAAACCAGATATATTACTTTTAGATGAGCCTACAAACTATTTAGATGAAGAACACATTGAATGGTTAAAAAGATTTCTTCAAGCATATGAAAATGCCTTTATTTTAATATCACATGATATACCTTTCCTAAATAGTGTTATAAATTTAATATACCATGTTGAAAATAAAAAGCTTACAAGATATGTAGGTGATTATGATAATTTCTTAAGAATACATGAGGCTAATAAAAAGCAACTTGAATCAGCTTATAAAAGACAACAGCAAGAAATAGAAAAATTAGAAGACTTTATTGCAAGAAATAAAGCTAGAATCTCTACTACAGGAAGAGCAAAGTCTAGACAGAAGCAATTAGATAAAATGGAGGTTATTGAACTTCCAGATGAAAAACCAAAGCCAGAGTTTAACTTTAAGACTGCCAGGGCTGCAGGAAAAGTGATTTTTGAGACTACAGATTTAGTAATAGGTTATAATGAACCATTAACTAAACCATTAAATATAAGAATGGAGAGAGGTCAAAAAATAGCTCTTAAAGGTGCAAATGGACTTGGAAAGTCAACATTACTTAAAAGCTTACTAGGAGAAATTAAGCCAGTAAGTGGTAGTGTACACCGTGGTGAGTATCAATATGTTGGATATTTTGAACAAGAATCAAGTAAGGACAATAGAAGTACTTGTATTGAAGAGGTTTGGAAAGAGTTTCCGAGTCTTACTCAATACGAAGTTAGGGCAGCTCTTGCTAAATGTGGACTTACAACAAAGCATATTGAAAGTAAAATCATGGTTTTAAGTGGTGGAGAGCAGGCTAAAGTTAGGCTTTGTAAGCTTATTAATAGAGAAACTAATATATTAATACTGGATGAGCCTACAAACCATTTAGATGTTGATGCAAAGGAAGAATTAAAAAGGGCTCTTAGAGAATATAAAGGTAGCATACTCTTAGTTTCTCACGAACCAGAATTTTATGGAGATGTAGTAACAGAAATATGGAATTGTGAGGATTGGTCTACTAAAGTATTCTAATTATACTTAAAAATTTTGGAAATGTGTCGAAAGTACTGATAAAAGTTATAAATATATGTTATAATTAGTATAGAAAAAAGGTATTTAGGAGTTGATAATATGATAGAAACTGGATATGTAAATTCTATTAACGGAGAAAATGCATTGGTTTCCTTCAAGAGAAAATCAGGATGTGGAGATCACTGTGCAAGTTGTAAAGGTGGTTGTACTGTACCAGATGTAACAACTGAAATTAAAAATACAATGGGAGCTAAAGTTGGTGACCAAGTAAAGGTTGAGATGAAGCAAAACGCTTATAATAAAATGCTTTTATGGGTATATGTATTTCCTTTAATTATGCTAGCTATTGGAATTATAGCAAGTACAGAAGTATTTAAAGCCGTAGGGTATGCAAATTATGAATTATATAGCTTTTTAGTTGGTGTTTTAGCTTTAGCTGTTTCTTTTGCTGTATTAAATAGAGTAAGCAAGAAAACTGCTAAAGACAAAGATTTTACTCTTCAGATTACAGAGGTTATTAAGTAAATTATAAAATAAAATTAAGGTAGCTATTCACTAGCTACCTTAATTTTATTTTATGTATTTAAATTAGACATAAGTTAATATTAATTATATATCAATAATTCTATGTGTTTATCTTTAGAAAACATTAGTAAAGAATTTAATGGTTAAAGTTTACAGGAGGATATGTTAATGGAATTAAAATGGAATTTAGATAATTTGTATACATCTTTTGAAAGTGATAGGTTTAAGGAAGATATTCAGCTGTTTATAAATTACATAACTGAATTTAACAGTTGGGTAGAGAATAATACAAAAGATTATAGTAATTCTTTAAATAAGCTAGAAGAATATATTGAGCTTACGAGTAAAATTGTAGAAATATCAATAAAACTAGCGGCTTTTTCACAATTAACACTGAGTGTAGATACTAAAAATTCAAAGGCTATGAGTAGTTTGGAGAATGTAGAAGATAAACTTTCTGAATTAGCAGAACCTACTGCAAAGGCAGAGAAATGGATTTCTAATATAGATAAAATAGACTCAGTAATAAATCAGTCAGATTTACTTAAAGAGCACAGTTTTTATTTAAAAGAAATAGTAGAAAAAAGTAAGTACCTTTTAAGTGATAAAGAAGAAGCCATTATTGCAAAAATGAAAAACACAGGATCAGGTGCTTGGACAAAGTTAAAAGATCTAATAACATCTACACTTTTAGTAGATATAGAGATTGATGGAGAAGAAAAGAGAATTCCTTTAAGTTTAATTAGAAATATGGCATATGATAAAGATCAAAAGGTAAGAGAAAGAGCTTACTTATCAGAGCTTAAGGCATATGAGAAAATAGATGCTACTGCCGCAGCTACCTTAAATGGAATAAAAGGGGAAGTAATAACTATAAGTAAGTTAAGAGGATATAAATCTCCTTTAGAAGAAAGTCTTATAAAGTCAAGAATGGATGAGAGTATATTAAATTCTATGATAGATGCTATGAAGGAGTTTTTTTCACACTTTAGGAGGTTTTATAAAAAGAAAGGAGAACTTCTAGGACACAAAGAAGGCCTTCCGTTTTATGATTTATTTGCTCCAGTAGGAGAGGTGAATATGAAGTTTACTTATCAGGAAGCTAAAGATTTTATAGTAAAAAAATTTAGAAGCTTTAGTGATAAACTTGCAGATTATGCTCAAAAGGCCTTTGACGAAGAATGGATAGATGTAGAGCCTAGAGAAGGAAAAGTTGGAGGAGCATTTTGTGAAAATATACATCCTATAGGAGAGAGTAGAATAATGTGTAATTTCAGTGGTAGCTTTAGTGATGTGGTCACTCTTGCTCATGAACTGGGACATGGATATCATGGAGAGTGTCTAAAGAAGGAAAGAATCTTAAATAGTGACTACCCTATGCCTATAGCTGAAACTGCATCTACTTTCTGTGAAACTATTATAAAAAAGGCAGCTCTAAAAGATGCATCAAAAGAGGAGGCATTCTCTATCCTAGAAAGTGAAATATCTGATGCAGGTCAGGTAATAGTGGATATTTATAGCAGATTTTTATTTGAAAGTGAATTATTTAAACGTAGGGAACTAGGCTCTCTTAATGTTGATGAGCTAAAAGAAATAATGCTAAATGCTCAAAAAGAGGCATACGGAGATGGATTGGACTGGAATTATCTTCATCCTTATATGTGGGTTTGTAAGCCACATTATTACTATGCTAGTACTAATTTTTATAATTTTCCTTATGCTTTTGGTCTTTTGTTCTCTAAAGGACTTTATAATAAATACTTAGGAGTGGGAAAGGATTTTATTAGAGATTATGATAATTTACTGTCTATTACAGGAAAAAATAATTTATTAGATATAGGAAAAGTTATGGACATTGATATCTCATCAGTAGATTTTTGGAGAAGTTCATTAGAACTTATAGTAGAGGATATAGAAGAATTTATAAAGATGAGTAGTTAAAAAAAATTATTATTTTTAAGGAGCAGTAACTTTATAAGGTTACTGCTTTTTTATTTTTTTGAGTTAATAATAAGATTTTTTATATTAATGTAATATGGTTAAATCTTTTAAAATATATATTATAGTGATTAAATAAGGAGGGATAAGATGGGGCACTACAATTCTCAATATGAGAGCTATTATAGTTCTATTGTGAACAAAAGAGCTAACTCTGGTTATTCGAGAGGAATTGGAGAGAAGAAGAATAAAGGGAGTTGGATAGCAAGAAGGTTAATGCAGGAATTATGTGGAGTTTTAGTTATGCTAGTATTCGTAATAGTTTGCAAATTTGTAGTAACACCACAGACTGTAGCAGCATATAACTACTCTAAAACCATTATAAATAGTAACTATGATTATAAAAATATAGTAAACAAGGCAAAAAGTATTAATACAAATGAAAGTTTTCAAGATAAAGCTGTTGACTTCATTGATAACTTAAAATCAAGATTTACAGGGGGGAAGACTATAAAAGAAAAGATTAAAGAAAACTTTTCTTTACCTGCTAATGGAGACATTATAAGTAAACAAAATGATGGAATAAATATAGAAACTACTAAGGATGGAGGAATAAGTGCTAGCTTTGATGGAAGAGTTAAAGACTGTGGGGTGGATAAAGAGCTAGGAAATTATATTTTAATAGATCATGGACAGGGTATAGAGACAAGATATTCCAATATAGAGGACATAATAGTTAATCAGAATGATACGGTTAAAAAAGGAGACCTCATAGCTCGAAACAAGATGACAAGGAGTGTGGATTATGTTCACTTTCAGGTGTTGTTTATGGGACAAAATAACGGGTTGGAAAGTATTATAGGGCTTGAAAGTTAGAGAATGAAAAAAAGAGAAGAATTGCTGATAAAAGTAAGCAAACTATTTGTTCCTTATATCGTTTTGTTAATTATTATAGGATTTAAAGGGAAAATTATAATAGCTTTTATGCTAGTGGTAATGCATGAATGTGTTCATTTTATTGTTGCTAAGAAACTAGGATTTAAAGGATTCGATATAGAAATTCTTCCTATAGGGGCAGTCCTTAGACTTCAAGATTTGGATGATGCTGATCCTAAGGAAGATTTAATAATATCTATAAGTGGACCGTTATTTAATTTAATATTTGCCCTTATTGCCTTTCTATTAAATTTAAAATTTAATAACTACTATTTATATTTACTGTATATGAGCAATTTATCATTAGGAATCTTCAATTTAGTACCAGCATTTCCTTTGGATGGGGGAAGAATTGTAAGAGATATTTTAGCGTTAAAAACTTTTTACAAAAGAGCTAATAGAATAACTGTAGGTATAAGTTATGTTATAGGAAGTTTAATGTTAATTTACTCTTTGGTGTCGGTTTTCCAAAATAAAAAAAGTATTAGTTTTATAATTATAGGGGTTTTTATAATAATTGCATCATATAAAGAGAAAGAAAGGATAGTATATTTAATTATGGGAGATATTATAAAAAAGAAATCTAAGTTTATGAAAAAGGGATATATGGAAAATAGGAGTATATCTATATATCATAAGAAAACACTTTTAGAGGCATTAAGTATAGTAGATAAAAACAAATATAATATATTTATAGTTTTAGATAATGATATGAAAGCCACAAATGTTATATATGAAGGAGAACTTATAGAAGCAATAAAAAGTTATGGAAATATAAGTATAGAGGATTATTTAAAGACAGCACATGAGGCGGATAAAATGGATAAACTAGCTCAAATGACAATGAATGAATGGAACGAGTGGAAAGAAGAATGTAGCAGAAGTCAATAGTTAATTGATTTTTCTTTTAACATAATATATGATAAAATGTATTGATTTAATTTATTTATGATTAACTTAGGAGGAAATTGAATGAACGTAATTTCAGATGATATATTGTATAAGGTGGAAAAACCTGCAAGATATACAGGAGGAGAATTAAATTCCTTCTATAAAGATAAAGATAGTGTAGACATAAGATTTGCATTTTGCTTCCCAGATGTGTATGAAGTTGGTATGTCACATCTGGGAACAAAAATATTGTATTACATATTAAATAGAAGAGAAGATACATATTGTGAAAGAGCTTTTACTCCTTGGCCAGATATGGAGAAGCTTATGAGAGAAAATGATATTCCAATGTATACTCTTGAAACTAAGGATTCTTTAAAGAAGTTTGACTTTGTAGGTTTTACTCTGCAATATGAGATGAGTTACACTAATATACTAAACATGTTAGATATGGCAGATATTCCTGTTAGAGCTTCTGATAGAAAAGAAGAGGATCCTATAGTTATATGTGGAGGTCCTTCGGCTTATAATCCTGAACCTCTTTATGATATTGCTGAAATATTTGCTATTGGAGAGGGCGAAGTTCAGCTAGGTGAGGTCATAGACTTATATAAAGAATGTAAGCATGCTGGTATAAGTAAAAAGGAATTCTTGAGAAAGGCTACTAAAATAAGAGGAATATATGTTCCGAGTCTTTATGATGTTACTTATAATGAAGACGGAACCATAAAGGAATTTAAGCCTAAATATGAAGATGTTCCAGAGAAGGTTACAAAAGCAGTAATAAAAAACCTTAATGAAGTTGATTTTCCGGATAAATTAATCGTTCCTTATGGTGAAATAGTACATGATAGAGTGACAGTTGAAACATTTAGAGGGTGTTCGAGAGGGTGCAGATTTTGTCAAGCTGGGATGGTTTATAGACCAGTTAGAGAAAAAGGCACAGATAAGCTTATGGAGCAGATTGATATGCTTCTAAAAGCTACAGGATATGAAGAGGTATCACTAGTTTCTTTGAGTATTTGTGATTATTCTGATATACAAAATCTTGTAAAGTCAATAATTGATAAACATAGTGATAAGAAGGTAGGAGTATCTCTTCCTTCAATTAGAATAGATTCCTTTGCGGTAGACTTAATAAATGAAATTCAAAAGGTTAGAAAAACAGGATTAACTTTTGCGCCAGAAGCTGGTAGTCAAAGAATGAGAGATATTATAAATAAAGGTGTTACTGAAGAAAATCTTATTGAATCAGTATCTAATGCTTTTAAATCAGGTTGGTCCACAATAAAACTTTATTTTATGATTGGACTTCCATATGAAATAAAAGAAGATGTAGTTGGAATAGCAGAACTTGGAGAAAAGGTTGTTAGGGAATATTTTAAAGTTCCTAAGGAAGAAAGAAAAAAGGGTCTTAAAGTAACATTGAGTAGCTCAATATTTGTTCCAAAGCCATTTACTCCATTCCAATGGGCGGCACAAGATAAAATGGAAGTAGTGAAGGAGAAAATTAAATTATTGAGAAACTCTATTAAGAGCAGACAGATTGCATATAACTGGCATGAATCTCCTGTTAGCTATGTAGAAGCTATTATTGCTAGAGGAGATAGAAAATTATGTGATGTAATAGTTGATGCTTTTGAAAATGGAGCTAAGTTTGATGGATGGGGAGAGCATTTTAAGTTTGATGTATGGATGAATTCTATGGAGAAGTTTGGATTAGATGGAGATTTCTATGCTTGTCGTGAAAGAGAATATGATGAAATACTTCCATGGGACTTTATAGATATAGGAGTTACAAAGGAATTCTTAATAAGTGAAAATGAGAAAGCAAGAAGGGTAGAATTAACTCCAGATTGTAGACTTGGATGTAGTAACTGTGGAATGAATACAAAAGAGAATTTTAAAGAGGGGGCATGTTTCGAAAATGCGATATTTGATCAAATACACTAAGGGAAGCGATATCAAATACGTTGCCCACTTAGAATTAATGAGAACTATTCAAAGAATAATTAGAAGATCCGGATTGCCGGTAGAATATTCAAAGGGATATAATCCACATATGATTTTATCTATAGCGCAACCACTAGCTGTAGGAGTATATTCAAGAGGGGAATACTTAGATGTTCATTTTCAAGAGGAGCTAAATGAAAATGATATGATAGAAAAATTAAATGAAGCATCTACTCCAACTATTAAATTTTTAAAAGTAGTAAAAGTAGATGAAAGTGAAAAGAAAGTTCCTCAGTCTATGGCGTTTATAGATGCTGCTCAATATACATTAAAATTCAAGTGCCTTGAAAATCAAAAAGTTGAGGAAGGCATTAAAGAGCTTTTAAAATTAGAGCAATGGACAACTATAAAAGAAACTAAGAGAGAAAAAAAAGAAGTAGATATAAAGCCTTTAGTTAAAGATATTAACTATAAGTTTGATGACAATATGCTAGTTATAAATACAATATTAGATTGTGGAAGTAAATCAAATTTGTCAGCGCAACTTCTAGGAGAATATATAAGAGAAATGGTACATGGAATAAATAAAGATGCTTTTATAAACATTGAAAGGGAAGAAATGTTTGCATATAAAGGAGAGAACCTTCTTCCACTTAGTGAGTATTTAAAGTAAATTAGATTTATAAAGTTGTAGAATAAAAGGCCATAAGTGTAATATTTAGTACACTTATGGTTTTAATTTTGAAGAAAAAAGTGGTAAATGCTTACTAATCATGTGAACTTAGGGTATAATTATAATAAAAACTTTAGACTTTTAAGGAGACGATTGAGGGGAATGAGCTTTTATTTAATACATGGAGAAGAACTTATTTTTGTTCCATATAATTTACTAGCCTTAGATTTTGAATTTATAACTACAAAAGTTATACAAAATAAATCTAAAAAGTATTTTCAAGAGATAGTAGAGGCAGGTTTAGTTCTTGAAAATGAAATTGGAATCCATGAATATAGTTCTATTGTACGTCCAAGGTATTTTATAGAATCCAAAAATAGAGATAAAAGTAGTATTTATTCAGAAAGATTTTCTTATGAAGAAATAAAAAACGGGGTAGATTTAAAAGAAATTTTGAGTAAGATAACTAATATGTATGTTCCTGAAGAGACTATTTGGATATCTTGGGGAAAGGCAGAATATGATACTTTAAAAAAAGTATATAAGGATTATAACAAAAACATGCCTTTATTAAAAGAGGATTATTTGGATTTATCTATAGAATTAAAAGAGTTTTATAGGATTGAACACAATGTATCTTTAGATAAGGCTTTAAGCTATTTAAATATTTCAAGTGGAGAAAGACATAGAGCATTGCCAGATGCAAGGGCTCTGATAGATATAATAAATAAAATGTTTCAAGATGGATATAGACTCAATGATAGGAGTATAAAAATTTTTTAGGATAACAAAATGAGGTGAAGTGATTGGAAGAAATATTTATTGAAAGAGAAAAAGAGATTTTAAGAATTGCACTTAGAGAAGAAGGCAAAATTACTGAGTGCTTTATTGAGGAAGACAATGAAGAACCTATGCCAGGAGAAATATACAAGGGTGTAGTTAAAAGCATAGTACCAGCTATAAAATGTGCATTTATTGATATTGGATACAAGAAAAATGCTTATATGTATCTTCATCATAGATTTAAAAATGACAACATAAAAAAGGGTGATGATATATTAGTAGAAGTTATGAAAGAAGCACTTGGAGAAAAGGGGCCAAAGGTAACTAGTCAAATAAGTGTACCAGGAAGATATGTAGTTTTAGTAACGGATAATAAAGATATAAATTTTTCCAAGAAGATAGAAGAAAATGAAGAATTTAAAGATTATATAGTACAAAATATAAGTAAACCTATTGATGTAGGAGTAATGATTAGAACAAATGCAATAGAAGTTAATATTGAACATATTAATACAGAAATAGAAGATTTATACAATAAATACACTAAGATAGTTAGAGAAGGCACATATTCTATAAAGTCAAAACTCTTATATAATGGCGGAGGAAGCTTAGGAAAAGTATTAATAGATATACTAAGTGACAATACTGACAAAGTTATAGTAAATAATAAAGATGATTATGATTATATAGTAAATTTTATAGATAATAAACCTGATTTAGATTTTGAGATAGTTCTTTATACCGATGAACAAGGACTATTTAGTTATTACAATATTGAGAAAGAAATATTATCATTAAGAAATAGTAAAGTAGTGCTTCATAGTGGAGGCAATATAATTATTGAGAAAACAGAAGCTATGTATGTAATAGATGTTAATTCGGGAAAAAATGTAAAAGAAACATCTATAGATAAAACAGCACTAATAACTAATTTAGAGGCAGCTAAAGAAATTGCAAAGCAAATAATGATAAGAAATCTAAGTGGAATCATAATTATTGATTTTATTGATATAGATAACTATGAAAATAGAAAACGAATTTTAAATATATTGAAAGAAGAATTTAAACAAGATAAAAAGAAGACAGTTATATATCCATTTACTCAGCTAAACCTAGTTCAAATTGCTAGAAAAAGAAGAGGTAAATCAATCTATGATTATATTGAAGAAGAGTGTAAACATTGTAATAGTAAAGGAACTCGGGTAAAACTCTCTTATGTTAATAGTTTAATAAAGAATGAGATAATTAAAATTAATAAAGGGTATGAAATTACTGATATATACATTGAAATGGATGAAACTTATAAAAATGATATATTAGGTGACGTTATAAATTTTGTTAAAGAAATAGATGCTCTTGATAAAAAAGTATATATAAATTTCATGAAAAATTTAGAGAATTTTAAAGTAGAAGCTCTAATATTTGCAAGTCAAGTAAAGAAATTTGAAGATATCAAAATATATGGCTGAAAATTTCTTTACAAATGAAATTATATGTGATAAAATGGCATTTGTAACCGCGCGCATAAGGTCTAAAATCACATATTATGTGTACCGACGGCGGCGAGACTCTTATAAGGAGGTGTTCTTAAATGTACGCTATTATTCAAACTGGTGGAAAACAATACAAGGTTCAAGAAGGAGACGTTTTATTCGTTGAAAAACTTGATGTTGAAGTAGATTCAAACGTTGAAATAACTGAAGTTATTGCTGTAAGCAAAGATGGAGGTTTAGTAGTTGGATCTCCTGTAGTTGATGGAGCTAAGGTTGTTGCTAAAGTACTTAAACAAGGAAAAGCTAAGAAAGTAATCGTGTTTAAATACAAGCCAAAGAAAGATTCAAGAAAGAAAAATGGACATAGACAACCATACACTAAATTACAAATCGAAAAAATACAAGCTTAATTATGACAAATGTTATTTTTAAGAAGAAAAATGAAAAGCTAGTAGCTTTTAAAATAGAAGGCCATGCAGGGTTTGATGTAGAGGGAGAAGATATAGTATGTAGTGCTATATCAGCAATTTCACAAACCACTCTAATTGGGATTCTAGAAGTTCTTGAAATCCATGTAGAATACTACATAAAAGATGGATTTTTAAGTTTAAGCCTAGAGAAGAAATCCATGGAAGACATAGATAGATGCCAGGTTTTACTTCAGACGATGGTACTTGGACTTAAAAGTATGGAAATGAATTATTGCGATTATATAAATGTAAAGGTAGAGGAGGTGTAGTCAATGATACTAATGAACCTTCAATTATTTGCTCATAAAAAAGGAGTAGGTAGCTCTAAGAACGGTAGAGATTCTGAATCTAAAAGACTTGGAACTAAATGCGGAGATGGACAATTTGTTCTTGCTGGAAACATTCTTGTAAGACAAAGAGGAACAAAAATCCACCCAGGTAACAACGTTGGAAGAGGCGGAGATGATACTCTTTTCGCTAAAGTAGACGGTATAGTTAAATACGAAAGAGTTGGCAGAGATAAGAAGCAAGCAAGCGTATATCCTGTTGATATTGAAGAAGTAGCTGAATAATTAAAGGCACCCAATAGGGTGCTTTTTTAAAATTCATTGGTGGGGGAGAAAAATGGAATATTTTCATAAATTTATAGATCTGTATAGGAAACAAAGACATGACTTTATGAATAATGTCCAGGTGATTTATGGATATTTGCAATTAAAAAAAGAAGAAGAGATGAAGAAATATCTAGACAAGGTTATAGAAGAAAATAAAACCATTAGTAAAATATATGCATTAGGAGATCAGTATCTAGGTTTCTTTATGGAACAAAATATTAGAAACTTATGGGAGAAAGAAATTACAGTAGAATTAGATATAGAAATTGAAGTTTTTTCTAAAGAAGTGTTTTCATACGAATACAATAAAAAAAATATTTTAGTAAATAATATATTTAATGAGATAGAAAATAACAAATTTAAGTTTGTGTATATATATATCTTTGAAGATGAAATTGGAGAAAGCTTGTTAATAGCTAATAATGAATCTAGTGTAAATGAATTAGAATGGATGGATGATTGGGAAGAAATCAGCTCAGACTTAAGTGATGTTAAAATACACAAATATATAGTAAATAATACTTTTGCGTATAGGCTAACTTTTATTTAATCCATAAAAATTCATAAAAACTTTCAGTAAATAATTAAGGTAAGGTGATATTACATGTTTATTGATACAGCTAAAATTTTTGTAAAGTCTGGAGATGGCGGCAACGGTTCCATTTCTTTTAGAAGAGAGAAATATATTCCTTTAGGTGGACCAGATGGTGGAGATGGCGGTAATGGGGGTAGTGTAATCATTAAGGCTGATAGAAATTTAACTACTCTTTTAGACTTCACTTATAAAAAGAAATATCTTGCAGAAAATGGGGAAAGTGGTTCAGGCTCTAAATGTTATGGTAAAAAGGGAGAAGATTTATATATAAGTGTACCTATGGGTACTATTGTTAGAGATGCTGATAGCAATAGAATAATGGTAGACTTAGCTCATGATGGGGATACGTATGTAATATCTAGAGGAGGTAAGGGTGGAAGAGGAAACACTCATTTCGCTACATCTACAAGACAAGCGCCTACTTTTGCAGAACCGGGAATGCCGGGAGAAGAGCGATGGATACGCTTAGAGATTAAACTTCTTGCAGATGTTGGACTTATCGGATTCCCTAATGTAGGTAAATCAACTCTATTATCAATGGTGAGCAAAGCGAAACCTAAAATAGCTAACTATCATTTTACAACTTTAAAACCTAATTTAGGAGTTGTAAAATTAGAAGGAATACCAGCCTTTGTAATGGCAGATATTCCAGGACTAATAGAAGGAGCTTCAGAAGGTGTTGGACTTGGATTTGACTTTTTAAGACATATTGAAAGAACTAGACTTTTAGTTCATGTAGTAGATATATCAGGAGTTGAAGGAAGAGATCCTATTGAAGATTTTATAAAAATAAATGAAGAACTTAAGAATTATAATATAAAACTAGAAGATGTACCTCAGATTGTTGCTGCAAATAAAAGTGATATGCTATATGATGAAGAGGTTTTTCAAACTTTTAAGACAAAGCTAAATGAAATGGGATACAATGAAGTGTTTAAGATTTCTGCTGCAACAAGAGAAGGAGTAGACTCTTTAATTAAAGAAGTTGCAAGGAAATTGAGCACTATACCTGTAAAAGATTTAGAAATAGATCCAGAAGAGATGTACATTGAAGAAGAGAAGAAATTTACTTATGATATACATGTTCAAGATGGAGTATATACAATTGAAGGAAGTTTTGTGGATAGATTATTAGCTAGTGTAAATGTAAATGATCCAGACTCATTAAGATACTTCCATAAAGTATTAAAAAATAAAGGCGTAATGGATAAGTTAAAGGAATTAGGAATTCAAGATGGTGATATTGTTAAACTTAATGATTTTGAATTCGAATTCTTAATGTAGGAGGAAGATTAATGATTAGTAGTAGACAAAGAAGTTATTTAAGAGGGCTTGCAAATACCATGGAACCTATTTTTCAAGTTGGAAAAAATGGTATAGAAGAAACTTTTTTAAAACAAATAGAAGATGCATTAGAAGCTAGAGAAATTATTAAACTAAAGGTTTTGAACAATAGTGGTATAACGGCAAGAGAAGCTTCGGATATTATATGTGAAGAAATAAGATGTGAAGGTGTTCAGGCAATAGGTAGTATATTTGTTTTATATAAAAGATCTAAAAATAAACCTAAAATAGAATTACCTTAAACAAACAAAAATAAGGCTAAACTGTTAAAATATATAACAGTTTAGCCTTATTTTTGTTCTTTTTTAGATGTTTTTTTCGAAGATCTTAGCATGTAGATACTAAATATTATAGCAGGTATTACTACAAAATTTACTAAAGAAATATAATTATAAATATCTAGTAACTTTAATAATAGAAAACCATTTTTTCCAGAAAAATAAGACAATGGAAATACTATTATAGAAATAAGGGGGATGAGAATTTTCTTAGGAATGTCAGAAATGGATTCTAAAAGCTTTAATAAAGCATAGAAAGTAAGACAGTACTTCAAAAACCATCCTCCAACGATTTGAAGCATTACCCATAGCTCACCACTTTCTAGGAAGTCAAAATGACTTACTAATTGAGTTTGTATAAGTTTAGGATAGTAAATTGTTAGGGCTCTTTTATATCCGAAGGTAGTGATTATTCCTATCATAGCGTATACTTCCATTTGAATTACTATAATTAAAGCCGCAGCAGAAAATCTTACTAAGTGCTTTTTATTGAAAACTTCATTAATGTATGGAAATACAATAGCTACACCGGCATAGGACCCTAGTGCTTTAATACTAGCCATAACCATATTAAGATCGAAACCATTCTCTAAAATAGGATAGAGAAATTTATTTTGTTTATACTTTGCGGTTAATATTCCTAAGTTGATTCCGGCTATCATTACCCCTACAATTCCTACTATAGTAATGATAATAAGAGATCTAAGACCTTTTTTTACACAATACATACTTCCTAAAATAAAGAATATCAATATATACCATACTGGTGACTCCAAAAGCATATTTTGATGCATAGAATTTGACTCTACAGCACCACACTCTATTAAGGTTAAAAATAAGGTGAACATAAATAAAAAATAAAATACATGCCCAAAATCTCTACCAACCGCTTTAGTATAAATTTCATACATATTATAAGAGTTAGTCTTAACACAAATCTTCATAACATAAACCATAAAGAGAAAAATTAATATAGAAGCTACTATGACAGCAATCCAAGAATCTCTTTTCCCGTATTTTATAATAATATTAGGATAGGTTTTAAGAGAAATTATAGAAACGCCCCATAGTGCAAACATTAAATGTTTTGTATTGAATTTATCCATTTTATCCGCCTTTCATTAATTTGTGAATAATTATGGAATACATTTCCTATGATTAGTATTATAAACAAATCATAGGAATAATATTCTGCTTTCTCTCAAACAATATTAAGGGTGATTAAAATGAAAGAAAATTATATTGATTATATAAAAGAAAAATTGAAGGATAGTTTTGATGTTAATATTAGAGAAATTACAGTAAAAAAAGGCACAATATATGGAGTATTTATAGACACATTAAGTGACAAAAAATTTATAAGTGAACATATATTCCAAAGTTTAATGGAAGATAATGAATATACGGACATAAATGCTGTAAAAGAGCAAATTCTTCATGCAAATATTCTGGGAGATGTAAAGTCAAAAGAAGAGGCTGTTATGCAAATATTAGCTGGAAATGTAGTGCTAATTTTTGATTTTTGGAATTCTGCTATATATTGTGAAGCTAGAAATTATCCTAAAAGAAATGTACCGGAATCAGTAAAGGAAAATGTAATAAAAGGTTCTCTAGAAGCTTTTAATGAATCATTTATTGATAATGTAGGATTAATAAGAAAAAGAGTAAAAAATGAAAATTTAAAATTTGAAACCCTAATTTTAGGCAAAAAATCAAATACTACAGTAGCAATAGTGTATATAAAAGGAGTTGCACCTGAGAAGTTGGTGAACTATGTAAAAAATAAGGTTCAAAATATGAATAATGATTTTGTGATGAATAGTAATTATATTGAGGAAGCACTTGAGCAACAGCACACGATTTTTGATACTATAGGATATACCGAAAGACCAGATAAGGTATCTTCAAGATTACTTGAAGGAAGAGTAGCTATTATAGTTGAAGGAAGTCCTACTGTACTAACGGCTCCCTTTTTCTTTATAGAAAATCTAATGGCATCAGATGATTATTACTTAAATAAGTATTACGCCTATGCTGCAAGAATAGAAAGATGGTTAGCCTTTTTCTTATCTATGTTTTTACCAGGATTATATATGGCATTAACAACGCACCATTTTCAGCTTGTACCTACTGAATTTATTTTTAGGCTTGGAATATCAAGAGCTGGAGTTCCTATTCCTACAGTGGTAGAGGTATTGCTAATGACATTTTTCTTTAGATTATTAAGAGAGGCCGGAATTAGGCTTCCAGCGCCTACAGGTCAGACTATGAGTATAGTTGGAGCACTTATCCTAGGAGAGGCAGCAGTTGGAGCAGGACTTGCATCTCAAGCCACTATAGTTATGGTATCCATAGTGGCTATTTCAACATTTTTAATTCCTAATCTTTATAGGGCTATAGGAATATGGAATAACCTCATATTAATTCTAGCAGCAATGTGTGGATTACCAGGTTTTTATACAGGAGTGTTTATACTTTTAGCTCACATGGCATCACTAAGAAGTTGTGGTTATCCACATCTATACCCTATAGGTAGTATGGAAACTTTAGGATATAAAGATGTTATATTTAGAGGTGACTTAAACAAAATATCAAATATATTATTTGATGGGGATGATAATAAATGAGAAAAGTTATATTATGTTTATGGATAGCTCTATCTTTGCTATTTACGGGATGCTTTAATTACAGAGATATAAATAAGCTAATATTCGCAACTGCTATAGTTATAGATATAGATAACAATAATAATCCTATTGTATATATAGAAGCTTTTAGAAGTGTTGAAGGCACTGCTAGTGGAGAACGAGTGGCTTTTAGAGGAGAAGGAAAAACAGTTTTTGAAGCTTTAAGAACAATAACTTTAAGAACTAGCTATAAAATTAACGTAACACAGGCTAAGGTGTATGTATTTTCACAAAAGGCAGCGGAATATGGGATAGACAACTTTATAGATTTTTTTCATAGGGATCAAGAGTTTTTAATAAGGCCCTATATTTGCATTTATGCAGGTGATCCTGCTGGACTTATGGCACTAGATGTTAAAGAAACTAAATATATCGGTCTTTTCATTGATAGACTTTTAGATAATATTGGAGCAGCATCTAGAGCTGTAGAGATGAGAATGCATGATTATTACAAACAAAGATTAATAGGTGATAGAACTAGTGTTGTAACTCTTTTGGAGATTCTAAAGGATGTTGGAGGAGAGGATAAATTATACATAAATGGTGGAGCGGTAGTAAAAAATGACAAAATGATAGATACTATTTCTAAAGAAAAAGGGCAAGGATTTAATTTCTTACTTAATATTATACAATCAGGAACACTTGAAATAAGAAATCCAGAATTTCCAAAGAATTTCGTTACTTTAGAGATTTTGAAAAGTAAAACAAAAACTGATTTAAAGTATGAAGGAGATAAAGTAAAGCTTATAAAAAATGTTAAAGTTAGCACAATTATAGGTGAAGTTCAAATGGGGTTACATATAAATGAACAAAATCTAAAGGAAATTAAGGAGATAGCTGAAAATAATATTAAAGATGCTTGCTACCAAATATTTGAGGAATATAAAGAAAAGGGAACTGATATTTTTGATATTCAAGAAGAATTTGAAAGAAGATTTCCTAATAAGAAAAAATCTAATATTATTAAAGAGACTGACTTAATACTTAATGTACAAGTGGATATAGAATCAGGAGTGGATGATTTAGATTTTATAAATGCAGAAGAAGAGGAGAGTGAGAGGTTATAATATAACCTCTTACCTTTAAAATTTACTTTTTTAGTTTATAGGAAATTATAAGTTTATACTTGTTTATGATATACTTTTCATTATAATATAATAAAAGACATAAAGGCTGGTGATAAATGATGAGAAAGGGCATATTTGGAGGAACTTTTGATCCGATACATAATGGACACTTACACATTGTATATGAGGCTTTATATAATTTAAATTTAGACAAAATTATATTTATGCCTTCAGGAAATCCACCACATAAGACAGATAAAGTTATTACTGATGCATGGATAAGATATAAGCTTATAGAAGAAGTAATCAGAAATGAGAAAAGATTTGAAATTAGTGATTATGAAATATGTAAAAAAGGCTTGAGTTATACATATGAAACTTTAAGGTATTTAAATAAGTTAGAACCCGATACTCAGTGGTATTTTATTACTGGAGTAGATTGCCTAATGAATTTATATACTTGGAAAAATATACAGGGAATATTAAATAGTTGCAAATTCGTGGTTTTCAGTAGAAATGGTTACAATAGAGAAGATATTTTAAGACAAAAGCAAGAAGTAGAGAATATATATGAAAAGGAAATAATTTTTTTAGAATTGCCTATTCTTGATATTTCTTCTACTAGTATAAGAGAAAAAATTAAGTGCGGAAAAAATATAAGTTATTTATTGCCACAAAAAGCAGAAATGTTAATTGAAAGCATGAATTTATATAAATAAAGTGGGGGAATGGATATGTGGACAGAAGAAAAAATGATAGAGTATTTGAAAGAGAATCTAAAGGATGCTAGAGTAAAACATAGCCTAAGAGTTAAAGATACAGCTATTAAGTTAGCAGAAATATATGGAGAAGACGTAAAAAAGGCTACAATAGCAGCGATCATACATGATTGTGCAAAATACGTAAATTTCAAGGAAATGTTAAATATTATAGAAAAATGTGGATATAATAATATTGAAGCAGATACTCAGATAAAAGAGATATTACATGCTCCGGTGGGGGCTTACATAGCCAAAATAACTATGGGAGTACAGGATGAGGATATTTTAAATGCAATAACATATCATACTACTGGAAGAAAAAATATGACTTTATTAGAAAAGACAATTTATCTTGCAGATTATATTGAGCCATACAGAAATTTTCCAGGAGTTGATGAGGTGAGAGAAATGGCATATAAAGGAGAATTAGATAAAGCGCTTTTGTTGTCGTTTAACAAAACTATAAAATACATAATTGAAAAAGGGCAACTTTTACATATAAATACTGTGGAAGCTAGGAATCATTTACTTCAAAATAGATAGGTGGAAACACTATGGTGAAAAAAAGAAAAAATATATTTAAAAGAATAGTATTAGCTCTTTCTACCATGATGATTTTTGTGATTGTAGTTGGAGGTGTGTATTTTTATCAAGGTCTTTCCAGGTTAAGTGACGGTGCAAAGAAAATCGATAAAAAAATAAATGGAAGTAGTTCCATGATAAAAAATGCTATTCCTGAAGAAGATGAGGAAAATAAAAGATCTATAAATATATTAGCTCTGGGAGTAGATACGGGTACACCAGGAGTAGAAGATAAAAATGATCCTAAAAGAACAGATACTATGATATTGCTTCACTATAATGGTGAAATAGATGAAATAAATGTGGTATCAATTCCAAGAGATACATTAATAAGACTTAATGGAAAAAATATAAAAATAAATTCAGCTCATGCTGTAGGTGGAGTAGAATATGCAGTAGATGCAGTTGAAAAGCTATTAAATATAGACATAGATTACTATGGAAAAGTCAACTATGAAGGATTTAGGAAACTTATTGATTCTATTGGAGGAGTAGAAATGAAGATAGAACACAATATGAACTATGATGATCCTTCTCAAAACTTACACATTCACTTTAAAAAAGGTGAAATTGTGAATTTAGATGGAGTAAAAGCAGAACAATTTTTTAGATGGCGTAAAAATAATAATGGAACAGGGCTTGCTGATGGAGATTTAGGAAGAATAGAAAATCAGCATATGTTTATGGCAAAACTTCTTGAAGAACTAAAAAGTCCTTGGATCATTCCTAAAATACCTACTATATTTATGACAGTGCCAAAGTATTGTGAAACTAATATGAGTGCAGATGAAATAATTAAATATGGATTTTACTTTATAAGAGCTAGGGGTGTTAGTATGGAAACACTAAAAGGAGAGTCCCAGTATTTAAAAGGCATATCGTATTTTATATATGATAAGAATAGTAATAAAGAAATATTAGATAAAATTTATGATGAAAATGATAATATAGTAGAAGAAAATATAAATAAAAAAGATATAAAAATAAAAGTGCTAAATGGAACTAATAAATCAGGATTAGCATCTAGTTATAGAAAATATCTTCAAAGTAAGGGGTATAGTAACATAAAAATAGGAAATACCAGTGCCTCAAAGAAGAGCACAATTCTGATTAACAATAGTTTTAATAAAAAACAACAAAATTATATCAAAACTGATTTTAAAATAAATACTTCAAAAAATATTGATAATAATAATGAGGATTTTGATATAATAGTCATGCTAGGTGAAGATAAGAAATAATTTAAATAAGTAAGGAGAAATAATATGACAAAACAAATAGTAAACACAAAGAATGCACCATCAGCAATAGGACCATATTCACAAGGAGTTATAGTTGGAAAACTACTATTTACTTCAGGTCAAATCCCTCTAGATCCATCAACAGGAGAACTAATTAATGATGATATAACAAAGGCAACAGAAAGAGTTATGTTAAATATTAAAGCTATATTAGAAGAAGGTGGAACAAATCTAGATAATGTAGTAAAAACTACAGTTCTTCTAAAGAATATGGATGATTTTGATAAGGTAAATGAAATTTATGGAAAGTTTTTTGCTGAAAAACAACCTGCAAGATCTTGCTTTCAAGTGGCGAAGCTTCCAAAAGACTCTTTATTAGAAATAGAGGTAATAGCTACAATTGAATAGTAAAAATAATAATTTGGAATTTAATGTGAAAAAAGAAGAAGAAGGTCTTGCACTTAGTGAATATTTAAGGAATGTTGGAGAATTATCTAGTAGATTCATTAAAAAAGCTATAAGAGAAGGAAGAATAAGTGTTAATAAAAATATTGAAAGACTATCCTATAAATTAAAAGTTGGAGATATAATAGAGGCACAAATTAATAGAGAAGAAGAACAGAATATAATTCCGGAAAAAATGGAACTTAAAATAATATATGAAGATAAAGATATAATAGTAGTAGATAAACCTAAAGGAATAGTGGTTCATCCAACTAAACGACATTTTTCAGGAACTTTATCAAATGGATTATTATATTATTTCAAAGAAAAAGGTGAAAATAGTATAGTGAGACTTGTAAATCGACTTGATATGGATACTTCAGGGCTAATATTAGTAGCTAAAAATTCTTATAGTCATATGGCTCTTTCAAGAGACATGGTGAAAGATGAATTTGTGAAAAGCTATTTAGCTGTTGTTCATGGAAATTTTGATGAAAAAAGCGGAGTAATCGATAAACCTATATATAGAGTTGGGGAAGGCACTATAAAAAGAATAATAGATGATAGAGGACAGAGAAGCATAACTAGATTTCAAGTTATAGATAATTATAATGATGCAGATCTAGTTAAGTTAACTCTTGAAACAGGCAGAACTCATCAGATAAGAGTACATCTTAGCAGTATGGGTCATCCTATCTTTGGAGATTCTATATATGGAGAAGAAGAGGTAGAATATATTGATAGACAAGCTCTACATGCATATAGGTTAGAATTTCCACATCCAACTAGTAGAGAAATAATAAAGTTAGAAAGTCAAATACCAGAAGATATTGCAAGTTTAATAAAAAAATTAACTGTTGTGCATTAATGCATAACAGTTTTTATCTTTAATTAATCTTTATCTCTATATCTTTGAGTATAAATATCTCTAATTAATTTATTTTCTCTATTTCTTTTCCTGTGAATTCTATTTCGTCTAATTCTTAATGCCATAACTAAAATAGCTAGTGTAGAGAAAATAGACAGTATAATTCTAAATATGCTATTAAATATATTATTAGATTCCTCATTAGAATCGCTATTTAAAGATAAAAATGTAGATTTAGTTGAATAATCTTCTCCGCTAGCTAAGTCTAAGGTGCCAATTTCTTTATTATTATAGGTTATAGAAGCAGTTAAGATCTTATCTCCTCTGGAAAAAGAATCTTTACTTATGTCTTTTGAATTAATAGTGAATTCAGGTGTTGAAGGATTATCTTTAGATTCAACATAATAAAAATCATCAGCTGCTAAAAGAGGGAGTTTAATAGTATCAGTTACATTAAAATTTCCTAATAAATCACCTTTAGAGCAGAAGGTCTTTAAAGTGAAGTTTTCAAAACCATAATCAAAAAGCTTTCTAACGTCAGACCAATAAGTCTTCTTAGCGTCGTGAAGTAATACAGCTATAAGTTTTTGACCATTTTTAGAAGCTATAGCAACATAAGAATGTTTAGACTGCACGGTGTAACCCGTTTTACCACCTTCACAACCTTCATAATAGTAAATAGAATTTTTTTGCAGAAGTCTATTTTCGTTAGATAGAGGGCGTCTTTTTTCACTTTTATTTGTAGGTTCAATATAATACATAGGAGTTGTAGCAATTTCTATAAATTCAGGATGTTTGGATAATTCTTTCATTATTATAGCTAAGTCTTTAGCTGTAGTTCTATGATTTTCATCATAAAGACCACTAGGATTTACAAAGTTTGTATTAACGGCTCCGAGTTCAGAAGCTCTTTTATTCATGAGAGCGGCGAATTCCTCAACAGAGCCGGATATATGTTCAGCTAGTGCTTCTGCTACATCATTAGCTGATCGCAAGAGAAGAGCATGCAATAAATCTTTTACTTTAAACTCTTCATCTTCGAATATGTATATTTTACTACCGTCTGCAAAGGGAGGTTTTTTACCAACCTTAACTATATCATCCAATTTACAATTTTCAAGTACCATAAGGGCTGTCATAATCTTAGTGGTTGAAGCCGGAGGATACTGGACATCTATATTTTTAGAATATAAAATTTCACCAGTTTTTGCATCCATTAATATGATTCCATCAGCTGATATATTAGAAATGGAATCCTTTGCAAATGATTTATATGACAATAAGGATAACGTTAATACAAATATTAGCATGAAATTTATAAGTCTACGCATAAACTACCTCCTTGTTATTATACCAATAGTATACCAAAAAAAGAGAATTATATCAAAGATAATCACCTTTATAAATATTACAAATGTAGGTTATTATTTTTAAAATAATGGCAAGAATTTTAAAAACATACCTTATATAATTTGGAGGTTTATCATGGAAAAGAAAGAAAAACTTATTGGGTCTATTGTAATGATTATAGGGTGTATAGTATTTTTAATTATAGGGTATACCTTATCACAACCAAGCAATAAGAATGAAAAGGATGTATTAGCTAAAAATAATACAAATCTTAAAAGTATGGAGAATAAAGTTATTGTAGATAATACCAATATTGAAGATTTAAAAAGCATTATGGTAGAAATTAAAGGGGAAGTAAAAAATCCAAATGTTTATACCCTAAACTATGGGAGCAGAATATATGATTTAATTAATAAAGCTGGAGGATTTACAGAAAAAGCAGATACTATGAATATAAATTCTTCTATGAAATTAAATGATGAGGATTGTATAATAGTCTATAGTAGAGAACAAGTTTATGACATGAATTTTAGTAATACAACTCTTCCTAGCAATAAAATAAATACAAATTTAAGTAAAAGTAATTTGACAGGAAGTTCGAATGATAAAATAAATCTTAATAGGGCAACAAAAGAAGAATTGATGACTTTGCCCGGTGTAGGTGAGGTAACTGCTCAAAAAATAATAGATTACCGACAGGAAAAAGGTGGATTTTTATCTATAGATGAGTTGAAAAACATAAGTAGAATAGGAGATAAAACCATAGAGAAATTTATAGATAAGATAGAAGTTAGGTAGATATAATATATAATAGAATAATCAATTTTGAATTAAGTGTATAAAAATGTTATAATACTGTTTATCCGAAGTGGAATAGCGATGTTTAAGCTTAAGATGGAGTGTAAAGACTCTAAAGAAAGCCAAAGCTATGTTTATGCTAAAAATAATTGGATATAAAATGAAAAGGGTAAAGGAGAATAATATTATGGAAGAAATGTTAGAAAATATTAGACCTATTCAAAAAGTTACATTTTATAGTAATACTCAAGAACAGTTAGGAGTAGAAGTTAACTTAACGAAAGGTAAGGAGTATGAAGTTTTAAGTGTAAGAATGCCTGCTCAGTATGAGATTAAGCCAGCAGTTGATAATGCTATGTTATTTTTAATAAAGGATGATTTAGGAGAGAAACACTATTTTCTTTCAAATTGTTTTAGAGTTAAATAAATAAGTATAAATGAGCCTAATAAGGGCTCATTTATACTTTCTAGATTATTTATAAAATCTATGGCAAAGATTGGCTAAAGTATATTTTTCCATAGACGACTATATTTATAGAATTTATAAGTGAAAATAAGTGAATGAGGTTTTTTATGAAAGCTTGGTATAATAGTAGTTGGAATGATGTAGTTAAAGAATTAGATATAGACATTAAAAAAGGTCTTTCAGAAGAAAAAGTTCAAGAGAACAGATCAATATTTGGAGAAAATAAAAGTATAGATTTAAAAAGTAAGAGTTTTATAAGGATATTTATCAAATATATAACAAAATTATATTCTTTAAGTGGAATGGGGACAGTTTTATTACTAAGTTATATTAATGAGTATTCAACTGCCTCGATTCTATTAATCTTTATTTTGGCGTCTTCGATATTTTTTTCTGTAAAGGACTTTAATAATGAAAATAAGATAAAACATATAACAAAAATTACACCTAATAAGGCTTTAGTAATTCGAGCTGGTAAAACAATTAGCATTAATGCTGAGGAGCTTGTGGTAGGAGATATAGTATATTTAGAAAAGGGAGATATTGTACCAGGAGATTTAAGACTTATAGAGTGTACGGATTTAAAAATTAAAGAGTCGGCAATTACCGGTAATAATGAAATAATAGAAAAGTATGAAACCAAAATTGAAGATAAAGAGATATCTTTAAGTGAAATGAAAAATATAGCATTTAAGTCCTCTTTTGTAATTGAGGGAAGAGGTAAAGGGGTAGTAGTAGAAGTAGGAAGCACTGCTCAAATAGATGATATAATAAAGGGTCTATTAGAAGCAAACTATATTAAAAGTGAAGTTCAAAATAGTATTTTCAAATTTGTAAGTAAATTTTCTTTGATATGTATAGGTTTATCTATTAGCGTATTTATTTATAATATATCAATAGGAGAGAGCTTAAAAAAGGCAATAGATTTAATAGTTCTTTGTTATTTAATTTTAGTCCCGATTGAACTTATACTAACTATAAGTATACTTTCTTTTATAATTAAAAAGCTTATGGATAGAAGAGGTGTAAAAATTGAAGGACTGTTTTCTGTTGAATTATTATCAAGTGCGAATATTGTGTTTACTGATAAAGTAGGTACATTCTCAGAAGAGATTATGTATGTAGATAGTTTCTATACTAACTCTAAGCTCATAGAGTCAAGTCAGGAAGAGATTGAAGAAGATAAGGATAATTTGGATAGAATCATAAGTATAGGATTATTATGTAATGATTCTAAAATAAACTCTGAAATAGAAAGAGAAAATTTAATTGAAAAAGCAATTATAAAATATGGATTACAAAAAAAAATAGATAAAATGGTTTTAGATAAAGAACAAGTAAGACTTTTTCAAATACCTTTTGATATGGATAAAAGAATAAAGACTACATTGAATAGAGTGGAAGATAAGTATAGAGCTAATGTAATGGGAGTTGTAGATAAATTATTAGATAGATGTACTCATATCATGAAAAATGGTATAGAAGTAGAACTCACTGCTAAAGACATTGTGGATATAAAAGATGGGGACCTGTATCTATCTTTGAAATCATTGCGAGTTGTAGGAGTGGCATATAGAAATTTTACCTATCAACCTAGTATTAATGAGAATATAGAGAGTAATTTAGTTTTTGTGGGACTTATAGGATTTGAAAACCCAAGTAAAGATAATGTTCAAGAAATAATAGAATATTGTAAAACACTGGCTATACGCCCTATAATAACAACCGAGGATAACAAAATTGCAGCTCAATCCTTTGGAAAAAGAGTAGGTATATTGAATAAAAATGACCTAGTACTTTCAGGTGTAGAGATGGATAATATGAATGAAACTGAACTAGAAAAGTTTGTTGAAAGAGTAGGAATATATTCAAAGATAACTCCGAAACATAAGTGGCAAATATCCTCACTATTTAGTAAAATAGGATATAATCTGGCTATTACAGGAAATAAATTTACTGATTTACCTAGTTTTAGAGCAGCATACATAGGTATAGCTATGGGGAAGGAATGTACTGAAATAGCAAAGAAATTAGGAGATATATTTGTAAGAGATAATGATTTCTTAGGATTAGTATCTTTAATAGAGGAAAGCAGAAATATTATACAAAGTATAAAAAAGATAATAATATTTAATCTTATATCGATTTTAATAGAATTTTTATGTATAATAGTTTCTTTAGATTTGACAGGTAAGAATATAGCTGATTTAATATTTTTTATACTATTAAACTGTATAACCACTACTATGGGTTCTTTAATAATATTTATGCAGAGAAATAATAATGAAAAAAAGAGATACGAAAACTTTAAGCTAAATATAAAGTTGGCTAAAAGCATACCATCAGGATTTTGGATGTATATGTTATTTAAATTAGCTATAATACTCTTAATGTCATATATGTCTAATACTAATGATTTAATATTAGCTAAAAATAACTTTTTCATAATCTTAAATTTTAGTTCTATGATTTTAGTTTTTTATTTTGCTCATCTAAAAGATGTACTTAGAAATAAAGTTTCTATATTAATAATTACAGTTAACATTATAATTTTATCTATATTAATAAAGATAAATTACTTTAGTTATAGTTTTTATATAAAGAATATAATTTGGAATCTAAAAATACTAATACCTTTGTTAGTTTTACAAACCTTTGTATTAAAACTTTCAAAGGGAATGGGTAAAAGAATATAGTACTGATTACACCTCATCAAATTTGGATAAAATTACATGATGAGGTGTATTAATTTGCCCTAAAAAATATGTTTATAGATGAAAGTATAATAATATAGGAGAAATATATGAGAAGACCTATAGTTTACTATGCAATAGCTATTTATATAGGATGTTTTTCTGTTATAGTTTTTGAGTTTTCATATCTAATGGCTATGCTTGTAGTTTTGTCATTTTTAACAGTTGTTTATATTTATGAAGATATAAAGAGCTTTAGTTTAGTTTGTAGTTTTTTTATAGTAGGATGTATGAGTTGTTTTATTTATTTTAATTTAGATATAGGATATAATGCGGAGTTTAGAATTTTAGAAATGAAAAGGGGATATTGCAGTGCTAGTTATAAGGGGAGAGTGGTATATTTAGAGGGGGAACTAGAGGGAATAAGGCAAGGAGAGAGGATTGAAGCTGTAGGTAAGTTTCAGGAAATAAGAGACTATTCAAGAGGAAACGTGGGTAGGTATTATGTTGAAAACTATACTAAGAAAAAAGAAGACCTTATTACTAAACTTTACTCCTTTCGACATAAGTTATATATAGAATATAGTGAAGCGCTAGATTCTCAGAAGGGTGCTGTAATAATGGCCTGTTGTTATGGAGATACGAAATATTTATCCTATGAACAGAAAGATAATTTTAATAAGTTAGGAATATCTCATATCATTAGTGTATCGGGATTTCATGTAGCTATAGTATATAAACTACTAGAACGTATATTTGGATTAAGAATAGCATTAATAATTTCAGGAATATACATGATTTTTACAGGGAGTAAAGCATCTACAGCACGTGCCTTTATAATGATACTAATTTTAAAGATGTCTAAGTTAACCTATAGAAACTATGATAGGATTTCCTCTTTGAGTTTAGCTGCGTTGATACTACTTTTAGTGAAACCTTATTATGTGCTTGATATTGGATTTAATTTATCTTTCTTGGCAACGATAGGCATTATTTTATATAATAAAACATTGCAAAGGAGATTATATAAATTACCTAAGAGTATAAATGAATCCTTGAGTATTACACTTAGCTCTCAGATTTTTTCAATGCCTTATGCAATGTGTACACTTAAAAATATAAGTATGTTTTTTATTCCGGGAAATTTAATATTAGTACCTTTATACTCCATTGTAGTGATTTTAGGAAATGTAGGGATTCTTATTTACAAAATTAAACCTTTATTAAAAATTCTTACTTATTTTTTATATTTAATATTAACTATTCTCGATGGAGTAATATATACTTTGATGAAAATAGCTCCTTCAGTAACTGAATATAACCTTTTCTATGGAATTTGCATGATTGTTATGTTTATATCTTTTGTCTTTGTTAAATATGGATATAGTAAAGTTAAGTATTTTCCTATACTTTTGTTTTGTTTAATATTAATGTACAACATGGTATAATATTAAATATTATTTAATTACAACGGAGGAAAATACTTTGATTGATGTTTCGACTTTAAATGATAAATTCAAAAAGAATGAATATAGCAACTGCTATGTTTTTTGTGGCAGTGATGAACAAAGTATCAAGGAAACTATAAAGACGATTATAGACAAAAATATAAGCAAAGATTTTTTGGATTTTAATTACGTACAGTTAGATGGATCTACTGTGGATATGAATACAATTGTAAATGCTTGTGAAACTTTGCCTTTTATGAGTGATAAAAAGGTAATTATAATTTATAGAGCTAATTTTCTTAAAGATAAAATGGATAAGGGATCAGAAAAACTTTCAAAGGAAGTTATTGATTATATAAAGACCCTTCCAAAAGAATGTATTTTAATAATGTATTATATCTTTGAAAATGATAGAGAAAAAGAGAGTTATAAGTTGAAGAAAATAAATAATACCGCTTGTGTAGTTAAGTTTTTAAAATTAAAAGGAGCTATGCTACAAAAAAAAGTAGAAGAAATTTTTCGAAAGAAAGGAAAGGGTATTGCGAAGACAGAATTATCATTATTTTGTAGTAATGTAGAAAATAATATGGATATTATAGAAAATGAAGTTGAAAAACTTTATTGTTATACTTATGGTAGAGAAATAACAGCTAAGGATATTACTGAACTTACTAGCCTAAAAAGCGACAATGATATTTTTAATTTGGTAGATTATATATCAGAAAAAAAACCTCAAAAGTCTATAGATATTTTAAATGAATTAGTTTTTAAGGGAGAGTCTATAACCACTATTTTGAGAATGATACAAAGGCAATTTAAATTAATTTTTGATATAAAGCTCGAAGCAGAGAGAGGTAAGAGAAAAGAAGAACTGGCAAAAGAACTTAGGCTTCACCCATATATATGTGAGAAGATGATGGTGCAAAGTAAAAAATTTACTATAGACCAACTTAAAAATAGTATGGAATTGTGCTTAAATACAGAAAAACTTTTAAAAAGCTCTACAGTTAATTCGAAAATGGAGATGGAGCTTTTAATTATACGGACAGCAACTATATAAAAAAATATAAAAAATAAAAACCGGTGTCTGCACCGGTTTATTTCATTAAGCGCTTAATCCATTTAATTTAGCAGCTAGTCTTGATTTCTTTCTTGCAGCTTTATTCTTATGTAAGATGCCTTTAGCTGCAGCCATGTCTAAAGCTTTTACAACATTAACATATGAAGCTTTAGCTTCTGTTATATTATTGCTAGCAATAGTAGCCTCAAATTTCTTTATTATTGTTTTTAATGATGATTTAATCATTTTATTTCTAAGTGTTTTAGTTTCAATGATTTTTATTCTCTTTTGAGCTGATTTTACGTTTGCCATCTCATTTTCACCCCCTTGTTATTTTGGTAGGGTTAAGCAGCTTTGGGGAATTCGTAATTGAATTGCCTTACTCAACAAATGATATTATAGCATTATTTACTAAGCACTTCAAGTAGAAAATTTGTAAATTTTAATAAATACATATATATGGAAAAAAACACATTTTATTCAATTTTAACAGATGTTTTTTAAAAACATATAGTTGTCCTTAATTATATATGAATTATTAATTTGAAAATAGCTAAAAATATTGCTAAAGAAATAATGAAATATGAAAGGGAGAGAATATATGTATAGTGTGAGGACAGATTTAGCAGTAGAAGCTAAAGAAATATATGAAGAACAGACAAAAGAGCAAATATTAGGTGTAAAAGTAGAAGAATACTTTGAGAGTGGAATGAAAATAGTTGATGTAAATATATTAGATGATGTAGGAGAGAGAAATATGGGAAAACCTGTAGGTAACTATATTACTATAGAGCTACCCGAAAATGTAAGTTATGATAGAGATATTATGGATGATGTGAGTAGAGTTTTTGGTAAAACATTATCAGATATGGTAAAGGTAGATAAAAGTATGACTGCACTAGTAGTGGGGCTTGGTAATTGGAATGTTACGCCAGATGCGCTAGGACCTAAGGTTATATCTAAAATGATGGTAACAAGGCATCTAAAAGAACTTGTTCCAGATCAGATAGATGAAGGTATAAGACCAGTATGCGCCTTATCACCAGGTGTATTAGGATTAACAGGCATAGAGACGGGAGAAATTATAAGTGCGATAGCGGATAAGATTAAGCCTAATTTAATAATTTGTATTGATGCATTAGCATCAAGAAAAACAGAGAGAGTAAATAGAACAATTCAAATAGGAAACACAGGAATTTCTCCAGGTTCAGGAATAGGTAATAAGAGAATGGAAATAAGTGAAAAAGCTTTAGGGATTCCTGTAATAGCTATAGGAATTCCAACTGTAGTTCATGCAGCTACACTAGCAAATGATACAATGGATTTAAGTCTAGACGCATTAATAAGTCAATCATCAGAGGGTAGCGAATTTTATAATATGCTAAATTCTTTAGACAGAGAGGAAAAACAAAAGTTAATAGAAGAAGTACTGTATCCTCAGCTTGGAAATATGATTGTAACTCCAAAAGAAATTGATTTAGTTATTGATGTAATGTCTAAAATTATAGCTAATGGCATAAATATTGCTCTTCAACCAGCATTAGAACTTGATGATATAAATAGATATATAAATTAGTAATAATATAAAAGTGATCTCTCATATAATATAGAACAAACAAGGGAGGGATCATAGTGAACTTAGAGAAAAATGATAGTTTTAATTACAAGAGTATACTAATACTTATTTTATTAGGAGTAGCACTTACTATAGTACTATTTGGCAGTATTAAGAATATTCTAGGCAAAGAAAAAACACTACAAGCTAGAGTGTATAATGAAATTTTAGCTTATAATATTCCTGTAATAGGTTTAAAAAATGCTAAAGAATTAGGGGATGGGGAAAATTTTTTAAAAGAAAGCATATTCAACTTGTTAGGAATTGGGGATAGTTACTTAGGGATAGTTGGAAGGGAAATAGCTTATATAGATAGTAATACATATAATAAGTTACCGATAAATCATATGGCTCAAGGAAGAGCTGATGAATATGGAGTTGATAGGTTTTTATTAAATGAAGATCAAGTATATGAGGAAGAGAATATAAGTAAGGGTGATGGAAATATGAACTCTGCTCCAACTTTCACTCCTGAACTTAAAAAAGAGATGACAACGAAGCCAGAGGTGCTTATATATCATACTCATACATGTGAAAGCTATGCCCCGTATGGAACTAATAGTCAAGACATGAATAAAAATATAACCGTAGCAGGTGAAGAGTTGAAAAAGGAGTTAGAGAAGTATGGAGTATCTGTAATACATGATATTACTATACATGACATTGCAAGCTATAATGATAGCTACGAAAGATCTAGAGTGACTTTAAATAAATATTTAGAGCAGTATAAGGATTTTAAGCTAATAATAGATTTACATAGAGATTCCGTAGAAAATAAAAAGGCAGTTACAACTATTATTAATGGGGAAAGTGTAGCAAGATTTTCTTTTGTAATGACAAAAAAAAATCCACACTATGAAAATCAAATTAAAGTTGTAGAAAAGATTAGAGGAATATCTAATAAGTTATATCCTGGGGATAAGTCTTCACCAAGTTTGAATAAAGGAACCTTTTACTATAACTATGGAAGAAAGTATTATAATCAAGATACTAGTAGTAATGCAATTTTAATGGAACTAGGTTCTCATATAAATACAATGGATGAAGTAAAAGCATCTGGAAAATATATAGCAAGAATACTCGCAGAATATATTAATGGAAAAAATTGAATAAAATCATTAAAAAAGTACATCCTTATATATAGTAGGAGGTGCTTTTTTATGCGCAAATATAAAATAGTTTTTTTTATAACTCTAATTTTAATAGTTATTGGTTTGTGTAGAGTAAATCTAAATTTAAATAGACAAATATATTCCACTATAGCTGGAGATATTAATAATAGAAGTATGGTATATAACCAAGATGAAAGCTCCTGGAACCTCGATCATATGGAAGATATATTAACTTATCCTGAAAAGTATAATATAGGAGGAGTAAATGAAGACAAAAAAAGCAAGGCTAATGTGCCTAAGATAAGGATTTTATATAATAATGAACCTTTTGATTTTAGAATAGATACAAACAAGTATACATTTTTTGTAAATAATCAGATTTTATATAACTTAGGAAATACAGTTAATAACTTAATAAATAGATTTAGAAATAAAACAGTTAAGGTGTGGAATGTATTTGAGGGTTAAAGATTTATATTACAATAATAGTTATTGTTGACATCTAACTAGAATATTGTGATATAATTTAATACGATTTATTACGTGCGATGGGGGTAAAATAACATGCAGAACGATAGAAAAAAATATATAAGAAATTTCTCAATAGTAGCGCATATTGACCATGGTAAATCTACACTTGCAGATAGATTGTTAGAGACCACTGGAACATTAACCAATAGAGAAATGGAAAATCAAGTACTTGATAATATGGAATTAGAACGTGAAAGAGGAATAACAATAAAATCTCAAGCTGCAAGATTGGTCTATAAGAGGGATAACGGAGAAGAGTACATATTAAACTTAATTGACACTCCAGGACATGTTGATTTTAATTACGAAGTTTCAAGAAGTTTAGCAGCTTGTGAGGGAGCTATTCTTGTAGTTGATGCAACACAAGGTATACAAGCACAAACCTTAGCTAATTGCTATCTTGCATTAGATCATGACTTAGAGGTTGTACCTGTTATAAATAAGATAGATCTACCAAGTGCAAGACCAGATGAAATTAAGCAAGAAATAGAGGATGTTATAGGAATTGAAGCACAAGATGCACCTTTGGTTTCAGCGAAGACGGGCTTAAACATAAAGGATGTTTTGGAAGCTGTAGTAGAAAAGGTACCAGCTCCAACTGGGGACGAAGAAGCTCCACTAAAAGCTCTGATATTTGATTCCTATTATGATAGTTATAAAGGAGTAGTTTGCTACGTAAGAATTAAGGATGGAACTGTAAAGAGTGGAACAAAGATTAAGTTTATGGTAAGTAAAAAAGAATATGATGTAACAGAAGTAGGAGTATTTACTCCAGGATTTTTACCTATGAAACAGTTAAGTGCTGGAGATGTTGGATATATAACTGCATCTATAAAGAACTTAAAGGATGCCGCAGTAGGAGATACTATAACTGAAGCTCTAAGACCAGCAGATGAACCATTAGAAGGATATAGACCAGCAGTTCCAATGGTGTTCAGTGGTATTTATCCTGTTGACGGAGCTAAGTATGACGAATTAAAAGATGCATTAGAAAAACTAAAACTAAATGACGCAGCGCTTTCCTTTGAACCAGAGACGTCTATTGCACTAGGTTTTGGATTTAGATGTGGATTCTTAGGGTTACTTCATATGGAAATAATACAAGAAAGAATAGAAAGAGAATTTAATCTTGATATTATAACTACAGCTCCATCAGTTATATATAAAATATATAAAAGAGATGGAGAATTAATAGAGATTACAAATCCTACAAATCTACCAGATCCTACAGAAATCGAAAATATGGAAGAACCTATAGTAAAGGCATCTGTAATAACTCCTTCTGATTATGTAGGTGCTGTTATGGAATTGTGTCAAAGTAGAAGAGGTACTTTTATAGATATGGAATATATAGAAACAACAAGGGCTGTGATTAAATATTATATACCTCTAAATGAAATAATATATGACTTTTTTGATATGCTTAAGTCAAAGACTAGAGGATATGCATCCTTAGATTATGAACTAACAGGATATACTAGTGCTAAACTTGTTAAGCTTGATATGCTGTTAAATGGAGATGTAGTAGACGCGTTGTCTATGATAGTTCCGGAAGAAAAAGCTTATCAAAAAGGAAGAGCAATTGCAGAGAAGCTTAAAGAAGTAATTCCAAGACAAATGTTTGAAGTTCCTATTCAAGCAGCTGTAGGTGCAAAAATAATAGCTAGAGAAACTGTTAAGGCAATGAGAAAAGACGTACTTGCAAAATGTTATGGTGGAGATATTTCTAGAAAGAAAAAGCTACTTGAAAAGCAAAAAGAAGGTAAGAAGAGAATGCGTCAAATTGGTAGTGTAGAAGTGCCACAAGAAGCATTTATGTCAATTTTAAAGGTTGATTAATATATTTATTACATTAGAATGGAGCTTTTAAACATGGATAAGGGTATTTCATTATATATACATATTCCATTTTGCAAGCAAAAATGTTTGTATTGTGATTTTCCTTCCTTCTGTGGTATGGAAAGTCAAATGATAGACTATGCAAAGGCACTTTCTAAAGAAATAGACAATATAGGAGAAGAAACAATAAAAACTATATTTATAGGTGGGGGAACTCCCACCTATTTGTCTTTAGAGGGATGGAATATAATAGGAAAAAGTATTCATAAACTTAAAAAAAGTACTGATTTAGAGTTTACAGTAGAAGGTAATCCGGGAACTTTTGATATAGATAAACTAAGATTATTAAAGTCTATTGGAGTAAATAGAATTAGTATAGGATTGCAAGCATGGCAAAACATACACCTTAAAAATTTAGGGAGAATTCATACTAACGAAGAGTTTGTAGAAAGTTTTACAATGGCAAGGAAGGTTGGATTCGAAAATATAAATATAGACTTAATGTTTGGAATTCCAAATCAAAACCTTCAGGAATGGAAGGATACATTGAATAAAGTTACGGAATTAAATCCAGAACATCTATCTTGTTATAGTCTAATAGTTGAAGAGGGAACAGAGTTTTTTAAACTATATGAAAGAGAAGCTCTAAGTTTACCTGAAGAAGATTTAGAAAGAGAAATGTATTGGTATACCTTAGAATTTTTAAAAAATAGAGGATTTAATCAATACGAAATATCAAACTTTTCCAAAGAAAAGAAGGAATGTAAGCATAATTTAGTTTATTGGAACTTACAAGAATATATTGGTTGTGGTGCATCTGCACATGGTTATAGAGATTGTATTAGGTATAGAAATGAGGAAAAAGTTGAAGAATATATAAGGTTAATTAATGATAAAGAAAATGCTGTTGTAGAAAAAAAGAAAAATTCAATAGAAGATGATATGGAAGAATATATGTTTATGGGACTTAGGAAAATAAATGGGGTTTCCGTTGATGAA
Organism: Clostridium sp. X; assembly: GCF_055755365.1. Classification (NCBI taxonomy): domain Bacteria; kingdom Bacillati; phylum Bacillota; class Clostridia; order Eubacteriales; family Clostridiaceae; genus Clostridium; species Clostridium sp. X. The sequence goes on along the minus strand of NZ_CM146912.1, from coordinate 2,868,801 downwards.
TTTTACCATAGATTTAAAAGTTCTATACATCATGTATATGAAGCAGCTATTTTATCTAATAAAAATAAAGGACTATTAGAAGAAAATAAAGGAAGATTATTTTTATCACCTAAGGGAATAGAGGTTTCTAATGTAGTTATGAGTGATTTCATGATAAGTAATTAGAGATTAAACATAATGATATGAAAAAAAGAGAAACTAAAAGAAAATAAAAAAAAACTGGGAATATTTGATTAAAATGAATTAATTACGTATAAAATATGATATTGACAAAAAAATAGTAGAGTGATAACTTTAAGACGTAGTCGTTAGCACTCACACCTATAGAGTGCTAATAAATGAGGTGATTGATTGAATAATTACTTTAATATGGATGAAAGAAAAATAAAAATACTTCAAGCTATTATTCATGACTATATAATAACTGGTGAACCAGTAGGTTCTAGGACAATTGCTAAAAAGTATGATTTAGGCATAAGTTCAGCTACTATAAGAAATGAAATGTCTGATTTAGAAGAATTAGGATTTATAGAACAACTTCATACTTCTTCGGGCAGAAAACCTTCGGATAAAGGTTATAGATTATATGTAGATAAAATGATTCATCTACCAAAACTAACACCTGAAGAAGAATTAATGATTAAAAAAGAATTAATTAACGAGGCTTTGTATGAAGTAGATAAGATTGTTAAAAAAGCTATAGCTTTGCTTTCGGATCTTACAAAGTTAACTTGTGTAGTTAGGCCTCCATCAGTAAGAAGCAGTTCTATTAAGGTCATCCAACTTTTAAACATAGATAATAATATTTTAGCTATTATCGTAACTCAAAATGGAATTATTAATAATAACATAATTAGAGTTAATAAAACCATAAGTCCAGATATGCTTCAGAAAATATCAAATGTGTTAAATAAAAAACTTGTAAATTTAACAATACAAGATATAAATTTAGAAGTAATAAATGATCTCAAAATTGGACTTAGAGGATATGAAGATATTTTTCAAGCAATAATTTCTGCTCTTTATGAGGCTTTAAGCAAAGCTGATAATAATGAAATCTATTATGAGGGTGCAGCAAACATATTTAACTATTCGGAGTATAATGACGTTGAAAAAGCAAGGCAATTTTTATCCTTAATGGATGATAAAGATACATTAATGAAATTATTTAACAACGTATATGATGTAGCAACCTATGATAAGAATATTTCTATTAGTATTGGAAAAGAAAACTTTATTCATGATGCGCAAGACTGTAGTGTAGTTTCGGCAGTTTATTCTCTTGGGAATCAACCTCTAGGAACTATAGGAGTTATTGGACCAACAAGAATGCAGTATTCTAAAGTAATATCTCTTTTAACTGAGCTAGTAGGAATTCTTAATAATAACATAGGTCAAATATATATTGATGATAAGTAAGAGGTGAAGATATGATAAGTGATGAAAAGCTAAAAGAATCTAAGGAAAAAGAGGGAAATATGAGTAGAGAAAATGAAGGCTTTAGAGAAGAAACTTTAGAAGAAGCAGAAGTGAATGAAGATATGGAGTTTGAAGAATTAAAAGAAGAAATCAATTTAGATGATGAAAATAAGGCTAATGAAACAGAACTATTACACATTGAAAATAAAAGATTAAAGGATGAAAATAAGAAATTATATAATGAATCAGAAGCTTTAAAAGATAGATTTTTAAGAATGAGTGCTGAATACGAGAATTTCAGAAAGAGAACAGAGAAAGAAAAACTTTCTATATATACAGATGCTTGTGCAGATGTTTTAAAACATATGTTACCTGTATTAGATAACTTAGAGAGAGCAATGTCAGCGGAAGGAAATGCTGATGACATTAAAAAAGGAATAGAGATAACTATTAGACAATTTAATGAGGCATTACAAAAACTTAAAGTTGAAGAAATACATTCAACTGGAGAATTTGATCCTAATTATCATAATGCTATTATGCATATTGAAGATGATAGCTTTGGAAAAAATGAGATAGTTGAAGTTTTTCAAAAAGGATTTAGAAGAGATGATAAAATTCTTAGATGTAGTTTAGTCAAAGTAGCTAACTAATCTAAATCATAATATAAAATACTTATAAAAATTAGGAGGTAAGTAAAATGGCAAAAGTAATAGGTATAGACTTAGGAACAACAAATTCATGTGTTGCAGTTATGGAAGGTGGAAACTCAGTAGTTATTGCAAATGCTGAAGGAGCAAGAACAACACCATCAGTATTAGCTTTTAAGGATAATGGAGAAAGACTTGTAGGACAAGTGGCAAAAAGACAAGCAATAACAAATCCAGATAAAACAATCATGTCAATTAAAAGACATATGGGAACAGATTATAGAGTAACAGTGGAAGATAAGAAATATTCACCAGAAGAAATTTCTGCAATGATTCTTCAAAAGTTAAAAGCAGATGCAGAAGCTTATTTAGGAGAAACTGTTACTGAGGCTGTGATTACAGTTCCAGCTTATTTTAATGATAGTCAAAGACAAGCGACTAAAAATGCAGGTAAAATCGCTGGACTTGAAGTTAAGAGAATAATAAATGAACCAACAGCAGCAGCACTTGCGTATGGTCTTGATAAAATGGATACAAATCAAAAGATATTCGTATATGACCTAGGTGGAGGTACTTTTGACGTATCAATATTAGAACTTGGTGATGGAGTATTTGAGGTTAAGTCAACAAATGGAAATACTAAGCTAGGTGGAGATGATTTTGACCAAAGAGTTATGGACCATATAGCTAATACTTTCAAAGCAGAAAGTGGAATAGATCTAAGAAATGATAAGATGGCTCTTCAAAGATTAAAAGAGACAGCAGAAAAAGCTAAAATAGAGTTATCTTCATCAACTAAAACAAACATAAATTTACCATTTATAACTGCAGATGCAACAGGTCCTAAACATATAGATATGGATTTAACAAGATCAAAATTTGATGAATTAACTGCAGATTTAGTTGAAGCTACAATTGAACCAATGAGAAAAGCACTACAAGATGCTGGACTATCAATTAATGATATTGATAAGGTTGTACTTGTTGGAGGATCAACAAGAATACCAGCAGTTCAAGAAGCAGTTAAAAAGTTTACTGGAAAAGAACCTTCTAAGGGAGTTAATCCAGATGAAGTTGTAGCTATGGGTGCTGCAATACAAGCAGGTGTTTTAACAGGAGAAGTAAAAGATATTCTTCTTTTAGATGTAACACCACTTACACTTGGAATTGAAACTATGGGAGGAGTAGCTACTCCATTAATAGAAAGAAATACAACTATACCAGCAAGAAAGAGCCAAATATTCTCAACAGCAGCAGATAACCAAACATCAGTGGAAATTCATATAGTTCAAGGTGAAAGAAAAATGGCTGGAGACAATAAGACTTTAGGTAGATTCCAATTAAGTGATATACCACCAGCACAAAGAGGAATTCCTCAAATTGAAGTAACTTTTGATATGGACGCAAATGGTATACTAAATGTTTCAGCGAAAGATAAGGGAACGGGAAAAGAAGCGAATATTACAATTACAGCATCAACGAACTTAAATGATGATGAAATAGAAAAAGCTGTAAAAGAAGCTGAAAAGTTTGCAGCTGAAGATGAAAAGAGAAAAGAAGAAGTAGAAGTTAAAAATAATGCAGACTCATTACTATACCAAACAGAAAAAACTTTAAAAGAACTTGAAGGTAAAGTAGAAGGTGAAGATAAGAGCAAAATAGAAGAAAAATTAGAAGCTCTTAGATCTGTAAAAGATGGAAGCGACATAGAAGCAATTAAAAAAGCAACAGAAGAATTAACAGAAGCATTTCAGGCAGTATCAGCTAAGTTATATCAACAAGCTGGACCAGAAGCAGCTTCAGATATGAATGGAGCTAATGCAGAAACAAATAATGGACCTAAAGATGATAATGTAGTAGATGCTGATTTCAAGGTTGAAGAAGATAAATAACTTGTGTATACTTAAAAAGGCATATAATTAAGGGATGGTTTATTAGCCTTCCCTTAATTTAAGTTTGAAAAACAGAATTAGGTGGTGAATTTTAAGGGATGGCTAATAAGGATTATTATAGTATTCTTGGAGTAGAAAAGGGAGCAAGTGATGAGGAATTAAAAAAGTCATATAGAAAGCTTGCAATGAAGTACCATCCTGATAGGAATCAAGGAGATAAAGAAGCTGAGGAAAAGTTTAAAGATATAAATGAAGCATACCAAGTTTTATCTGATCCTCAGAAAAAAGCTCAATATGACCAATTTGGAACTACTGACTTTAGTGGTGGATTTGGAGGAGCGGGAGGCTTTGATTTCTCGGGAATGGGAGGTTTTGAAGATATATTTGACTCTTTCTTTGGAGGAGGATTTTCTTCGCGTAAGAGAAGAAATGGTCCAGAGAGAGGAGCGGATCTTGAATATACTTTAAATTTAACTTTTGAAGAAGCAGTTTTTGGAATTGAAAAGGAAATATCCATTTCTAAAAATGAAAAGTGTGAAACTTGTGATGGGTCTGGAGCAAAACCAGGTACAAGTTCAAAAACTTGTGATAAATGTGGTGGAAGCGGTCAAGTTAGATCACAAAGGAATACACCACTTGGAAGTTTTGTCACTACTAATACTTGTGATAAGTGCAGAGGTACAGGTAATGTTATAGAAAATCCGTGTTCAACTTGTCATGGAAAAGGAACTACGAGAAAAAATAAAAAAATAAAAATTAATATCCCAGCAGGAGTGGATACAGGAAACGTATTACCACTTAGGGGGCAGGGAGAGCCAGGAAAAAATGGTGGACCAAATGGAGATTTATATATAAACATTAGAGTAACACCGCATAAATTCTTTACGAGAAAAGGCTTTGATATATATATTGAAGAGCATATTAGTTTTGCAAAAGCTACATTAGGTACTGAGATTAAAGTTGCAACTATTGATGGAGATGTAAAATATACTGTTCCTTCTGGTACACAGCCGGGAACTGTGTTTAGACTAAAAGGTAAAGGAGTACCTAGAGTTAACAGTCACGGTAGAGGAGATCAGTATGTTAAGCTTATTGTAGATGTTCCTAAGAGCTTAAATGAAAAGCAAAAGGAAGCATTATTAGCCTTCATGGAAGCAAGCGGAGAAAAACTAGCAGAAGGTAGTGAAAAGGATTCTAAAGAATCTTTGGTTGATAAAATAAAGAAGAACTTTATGTAGAAAAAACTTGTTTCTCTCTATTGAGGGAAACGAGTTTTTTAAGTTTGTTTACAACAATAAGTTTTATGGATTATAATATATTAATACATAGAGCCAAAGAATTATTGAATAAAAGGAGAGATTCTATAAATGGATAAGCAATGGTTAGAGATCGAGATTATTACTAGTAGCGAAGCTGTAGAGGCGGTTACCGGAATACTTTATAATACTGGGGTTCAAGGTGTTGCAATTATTGACTCTGAAGATGTTGCTGAGAAAAAGAGAAATTCTGATGGGTTTGACTGGATTGAAGTAGATTATTTTGAAATAAAGGATGGAGCTATTCTTAAGGCTTATTATAAAGAAGATGATAAGTTTAATGATTATCTTCAGTACATAAAAGAAAGCGTACTCAATTTAGAGTCATTTGGATTTAGTAAAGGATTAGGAAGAGTTTCAGTAAAGAGATTAAATGAAGAAGATTGGGAAAATAATTGGAAAGCCTACTATAAGACTACAAAGATAGGTAAGGGAATAGTAATTAAGCCGGTATGGGAAAGCTATGAGAAAGAAGATGCTGAAATTGTAGTAGAAATGGATCCAGGTATGGCATTTGGAACAGGAACCCATGAAACTACTAGATTATGCATTAAAGCTTTAGAAAAATATGTAAATAATCAGTCTATAGTTTTTGATATTGGAACAGGTTCTGGTATACTTGCGATTACGGCAGCTAAGTTAAATGCTAAAAAGGTTGTTGGAGTAGACCTAGACCCTGTAGCTGTTGATGCAGCTAAACAAAATGCAAGTCTTAATAATATAGATAATATTGATATACTTTATGGAAATTTAATGGATGTAGTAGAGGGAAAAGCAAATATAGTAGTTGCAAATATTCTTGCAGATATAATAAAAATTCTAGTTGAGGATGTTAAAAAGTCTATACTTGAAGGTGGTCTTTTTATAGCTTCAGGTATAATATTAGATAGAAAAGATGATGTGGTAAACAAACTAGAGGAGTTTGGTTTTAGTATTGAAGAAGTAGAAATTGATGGTGAGTGGTGTTGTATAGTTGCTAAAGCTTAAAGAAAAGGAGAATTAACTATGCACAAGTTCTTTGTAGGTTCGGAGAATATAATAGATAAAAAAGCGATTATTGAGGATGAGGATGTAAAACACATATATAAGGTATTGAGGTTAAAAGAGGGAGATAAAGTAAATATAAACAACTGCAATGGGGAAGAATACCTAGGAGAAATAGAGAGCATAACTAAAACTAAAGTAGAAATTAAGCTTTTAGAAAAGCTAGATTTAAATAATGAAAGTCCTATTGATATTTATCTTTATCAAGGATTTCCAAAGGCTACGAAGATGGATTTAATTGCTCAAAAATGTACAGAGTTAGGGGTAAAAGAAATAACTCCTGTAATAACTGAAAGAGTAACATCATCTTTGGGAGAGATAAATAAGGATAAAAAGAAAGTTGAAAGATGGAATAGAATATCCTTTGAAGCATGTAAACAAAGTAAAAGAACATTAATACCAAAGGTAAATGATTTAATAAGCTTTGAGGAGCTTTTAGATGCATTAAAAGATATGGATTTAATAGTAGTACCTTATGAAAATGCTGAAAACTATGGAATAAAACAATTGATTAAAAATCTTAATAAGGAAGTTAAAAAGGTTGCAGTGGTCATTGGACCTGAGGGTGGTTTTGAGGAAGAAGAAATAAACCGCTTAAAAGAACTAGGCGGAAACATAGTTACATTAGGACCTAGAATACTTAGAACAGAGACAGCTGGATTTACTTGCATTAGCTTACTTATGTATGAACTGGGAGATTTAGGAGGAATTATTTAATGAAAGTCGCTTTTGCTACATTAGGCTGTAGAGTTAATCAATATGAATCTGAAGCTATGGCTGAAAAATTCATAAAAAGTGGATATGAGGTAGGAGCTTTTGAGGATGTAGCAGATGTTTATGTTATAAATACTTGCACTGTTACAAATATGAGTGATAAAAAATCACGACAAATGATATCAAGAGCAAGAAGAAAAAACAAAGAGGCAATAATTGCTGCAGTTGGTTGCTATGCACAAATTGCACCAGACAAGGTATCAGAAATAGGGGATGTAGATGTAGTATTAGGTACTAGAAATAAAGGAGAGATAGTTTATTGGGTAAATAGATCTAGAGAAGAGAAAAAGTTATTGGTGGCAGTTAATGACGTGCTTAAAGACAAAACCTTTGAAGATCTTAGAATAGAAGAATATCAAGATAAAACTAGAGCTTTCTTAAAAATACAAGATGGTTGTAATAATTTTTGTTCTTATTGTTTAATTCCTTTTGCAAGGGGAGCAGTATGCAGTAAAGACCCTAAGATTGTGATTAATGAAGTTAAAGAACTGGCTCGTCATGGGTTTAAGGAAATAATATTATCAGGAATAGATATTTCCTCTTATGGTGCTGAATTAGAAGGTGATTGGAGCTTACTTCGTATACTAAAGGAAATAGACAAAATAGAGGGCGTAAATAGAATTAGAATAGGTTCCATAGGACCAGAATTTTTTAATGAGGAAGTTATAAAGGAAATAGGAGAATTAAAAAAATTATGTCCGCATTTTCATTTATCACTTCAAAGTGGTTGTAATGAGACTTTAAAAAGAATGAATAGAAAATACAATATAGAACAATATAAGAATATTGTTGAGTTGCTTAGAGAGTATGTTAAAAATGTTTCTATAACAACTGACATAATAGTTGGATTTCCAGGAGAAACCGAAGAAGAGTTCGCGAGTACATATAATTTCTTGAGTGAAATAAAGTTATCAAAGATGCATATTTTTAAATTTAGTCCGAGAACTGGAACAAAAGCAGCCGCACTAGAGGGACAGGTAGATGGAGTTATAAAAGAAGAAAGAAGTAAGGCGCTTATTAAGCTTAACGAGGAAAATGAAAAAGAATTTATTCAAAAGTTTATTGGAGAAAAATTAGAAGTATTATATGAAGGGCAGTATAGTAATAAAAATGATCTATATGAAGGATATACTCCTAATTATATAAAAGTAATATCTCCGTCAAAAATAGATTTAAGTGGCAAAATTATTGAAACTAAAATCTTAGATGCAAGAGAAGATTCAGCTTCAGGAGAAATAATATAAAAAAAATAATATTTTAAGAAGGAAAATTTATATTATTGTTGAATATAAAAAGCAGAGGTAAGGAGGTGAATATCATGGAAGATTGCATCTTCTGTAGAATTGTAAAAGGAGAAATACCTTGTAAAAAAGTATACGAAGATGATGTGGTACTTGGGTTTGAAGATATTAATCCAGTGGCCCCTGTGCATGTTCTCTTAATACCTAAAAATCACATTAAAAGTATTAATGAGTTAAATGAAGATAATATAGATATAATGTCTCATATGTTAAAATGCATTCCTCAAATTGCAAAACAATTAAATATCTATGAAAGTGGGTATAGAGTAATAAATAATTGTGGAGATAATGGGGGTCAAGAGGTGCAACATATCCATTTTCATATAGTAGGTGGAAGAAAGCTAATTTGGCCACCAGGTTAAGTATAAGAAAATTAGGTTAAGATATGAAAGTAGTTGACAATTTGCAAAAAAATGTTGTATAATTACCAATGTGCTATTTTGCCCTCATATACTGCAAAATACTTAGGTTTTGATACTGCTAGGGAGGGAGGGATTATCAATGTCAGAAGTTAAATTAAGAGAAAATGAAACATTAGAAAGTGCATTAAAAAGATTTAAAAGATCTTGTGCAAAAGCAGGTGTTTTATCTGAAGTTAGAAAAAGAGAACATTATGAAAAGCCAAGCGTAAAGAGAAAGAAAAAATCTGAAGCTGCAAGAAGAAGAAAGACTAAGATAAAATAAGAATTATTGAAAGAAGGTAGCTCAAATATGTCTCTTAAAGAAAGATTGCAGGAAGACTGGAAGAACGCAATGAAGTCGAAAGATAAGTTCAGAGCCAGTAACATAAATATGGCAAGAGCCGCTGTTTTACAAGCCGAAAAAGTTGATAATAGAACTTTAGATGATGAAGAAGTTGTTGAAATTTTATCAAGAGAAGTAAAGCGTAGAAAAGAAGCAATTGCTGAGTTTGAAAAAGGCAATAGACAAGATTTGGTTGAACAGACTAAGTCAGAAATAGAGATTTTATTAGAGTACCTTCCTAAGCAGTTGACCGAGGAAGAGATTGCTGATATAGTTCAACAAGTCGTCTATGAAACAGGGGCAAATAGTATAAGAGATATGGGAAAAGTAATGTCTGCTGCTATGTCTAAATTAAAAGGCTGCGCAGATGGTACACTTGTAAGCTTGATAGTTAAGCAACATTTAAGTTAAATAATAATAGCTGAAAAGCTTATTTTAAGGTCCAGTGAAAACTGGGCCTTTTTATTTTATAGTAAATTATAAGTTTATCTTTTTGTGGATAAACTTATATGGCGTCGTCGAAGGGGGACTAGGTCCCCATAGCGAAAAAAATCGGCGTAGCCGACTTTTTTATTTTATATTAAAACAGTAATTTCTTATAGAAAAAACTCATAGATTATTATGGAAGTAATATTTAGGGGAGTATAAAGTGAGGGAAAAAGTATATAAGGCTAAGGAAGATATGGCACAAAAACTTGATCTACCAAGAGATATTGTTTTAGATATACCAAAAATAATTATTACTGGAGATAACGAATTAATAATTGAAAATCATAAAGGCATAATTATGTTTGGAGAAGATGAAATAAAAGTGAATTCCAACGTAGGGGTTATATCATTACATGGAAAAAAACTAGAGATTTTATTTATAGGTGGAAGTACAGTTGTATTAGGAGGGAAATTTAAATCGGTGAATTATGAGGGGAACATACTATGAGTAAATTTAATTTTGAAAAATATAAAAAAGGAATAATAACTGTTGAGATTCAATCTTTTATGCCGGAAAAGATTATAAACCTATTATGGAAAAATAAAGTTAATATGAAAAATATAAAAAGAAAAAATATTACAACAATTTGTTTTGATACTAATTTAAAAGATTATAGTATAATAAATAATATAGTAAAAAAGACTGATGCTAGAATAAAAATTTTAGATAGAAGAGGAATATCCTTTTTTATGATAAAAACTAGAAGAAGGCAAACTTTACTTGGAGGTATATTTATATTCGCAGGGGTAATATATTATATGTCTACATTTATATGGGGAGTAAATATTACCACTGAGAGAAGTGTAACTCCTTATGAAATAAGACAGCAGTTAAAAAAAGTTGGAATTAAGCCTGGTATAAGAAAAGGAAAAATAGATGTATATGAACTAGAGGAAAAAATCGCTAAAGAAAATTCAGATATTATGTGGGTAAGAGCAAGAGTTGAAGGAACTAATTTAAATCTAAGTATAGCTGAAAGACAAGAACCGCCTGAAATTATAATAGATGATACTCCATGCAATATTGTAGCTAAAAAAGATGGAGAAGTTGTGAGAGTGTATAGTAAAGCAGGCACGGCCTCTATAAAGCCAGGAGACATAGTAAAGCAAGGAAATATATTAGTTAAAGGGGAACAAGGTAAAGAGGGTAGTACTTATTTAGTTCATGCTGATGCTGATGTTATAGCAAGAACTTTTTATGAAGAGAAAATTAAAGTGCCTGTAACAAAAATACAAAGAGATAGAACTGGAAATCAGGATGCAGAAATTTATATAGAAGTTCTAGGGAAGAAGATTTACCTTAAAAAGTCTAAAAATCAATTTAAAAATAGTGATAAGGTCTTTCAGGATAATATTTTTATAAAGAAACGTATTTATTATGAAGTAAATGAAAAAGATGTTAGATTAGATAAAAATAAGGTTGAGAAAGAGATGACAAGTGAACTTTTTTCAAACATAATTGTAAAATTAGATAAATCTGTTAAAATAGTAGATAGGATAGTTGATATTAAAGAAATTGATAGTAAATATGATATAAGAGTTGTGCTAGTTGTAGAAGAAAATATAGCTAAGCTAGAAAAAATACAGCAGAGTGATATAGAAAAATTCAATGAAAAAGAGAAAGAAAATAAAGAGAAATTAAATAGCTTAAGATAAGGATTAAATAAACGAGGACGTGGTTATAGATGAGTGGAATAGGAAAAATTCTGGAAAATAATAATTTTAAGAGATTAGTAACTTTCATAATTACTTGTCTTTTTATATCCGGTATTATAATGACCTCTCTTGTAACAAAAAAGTATGATTTACAAGAAGGAGATATTGCTCAGTTTGATATTAAAGCAATCAAAGAAGTTACAGATAAGCTTAATACAGAGGAGAAACAAAAACAGAAAATTCAGTCTGTACCACTTCAATACAATAAAAACTTAGAAATACGAAAAGAAGCTTTAGAGCAAATAGAAAATTTATTTTTTCAGGCAAACAAATTAATTGAAAGAGACTTAAATGAGAAAGAAAAGATTGAAGAGTTAAGGAAAGAAGCTGAAATAAGTCTGTCAGAAGAAGAGATTAAAAGCTTATTGACATTAGATAAGGCACAATTAAAAGTTTTACATGAGAATTTAATTAATATAATGAATAGTGTACTAGATTTAGATATAAGAGAAGATAATCCAGAAGATATAAGAAAGGCACAGGATGCTATTACGGTAAATTTTAATAGTTCAAAGCTATCAAAGGTATTAAGAGATCTTGGAATAAGAATAGGAATTTTAGAAATAAAGCCTAACTTCTTCTATGATGAAGAAAAAACTAATGAATTAAAATCAGAGGCTAAGAGATCTGTTGATCCAATAACAATAAAAAAGGGACAGATAGTAGTGAAAGAAGGAGAACCTATAACTAATAGAGATTTAGTTATTTTAAGCGACTTAGGGCTTCTAGATAACACTACAAATAAGTATATTTATGTAGCAATAATTGCATTAGTAACTTTAGTTATGTTTTTACAATGGTTCTATCTTTATAAATATTATAAAGAATTATATTATGATTTGGGAAAATTAATTTTAGTAAGCGTTTTAACCTGTATTTCATTGCTATTAGCTAGAACATTATCTATAATATCTCCATTTTTAATACCCCTAGCTTGTGTACCTATGCTATTTACATTGCTAATAAACTATAAAGTTTCTATAACCTCAAACATAATTAATTGTATTTTAATAAGTGCAGTAGTTCAGTTTAATATAGAGATAACTTTACTTGCTATATTAAATAGTATTTTGGGAGCAGTAGCGTTAAAGAAATTACAGCAAAGGAATGATATTTTATATGCATCCCTCTTCGTAGGTATTATGAATGTTGTACTTACTTTTACTGTTGGATTTTTGTTAAGTAACAATTTGTTAGAGGTATTTAAAAAGTCAGGATACTCTTTTGCTGGTAGTATAACAGCAGCTATTTTAACAATTGGATTTCTTCCTTTCTTTGAAAGTACTTTTGATATTGTTACAACAATTAAACTTTTAGAGTTATCTAATCCAAATAATCCAGTGCAAAAAAGATTATTATTAGAAGCACCGGGCACATATCACCATAGTATACTAGTGGCAAATTTAGCAGAGGTAGCAGCAGAACAAGTAGGAGGGAATCCGGTTTTAGCAAGAGTTGCTGCATATTATCATGATATCGGCAAAATAAGAAGACCTATGTTTTTTAAAGAGAATCAGGTTGGAAAGGACAATCCGCATAGTAAAATTAATCCCAATCTTAGCACTCTTATTATAACATCTCATGTGAAGGATGGTCTTGAGATTGCCAAAGAATACAAGTTACCTAAAATCATTAAAGACGCTATTCAACAACATCATGGAACATCTTTAGTAAAGTATTTTTATGTAACAGCTAAAAATACTAGCGATAAACCAGAAGAAATTAAAGAAGATGATTTTAAGTATCCAGGACCAATTCCGGAAAGTAAAGAGATGGCTATTCTTATGTTAGCTGATAGTGTAGAAGCTGCTGTTAGATCTATAAGTGAACCAACTAAGGGTAAAATAGAAGAGATGGTAAACAATATAATAAAATCTAGATTAAATGAAGGTCAATTAGATAATTGTGATTTAACATTAAAGGAAATTAGTCTAATTAGAGCAGCTTTTTTAAAGGCTTTATCAGGTATATATCATCAGAGAATTGAATATCCTACAGAAAAGTAAAATAAATGTAATTTTAAATTTGATTAACTGAATTCTAGGGCTTGGGTCGGAGCTAAAGGTTATGAGTTCGATAAGTAGTTTGATTTACACAAAAGGAGAAGATATTATGATATATATAGACGATAGGCAAGATAAAGTTAAAGTTAGTGAAGAGGTAATTAAAAATATAAATAGTGTAATCCAGTATGCTTTAAAAGAAGAAAAGGTGAAAGTAAATACTCAAATAAGTGTTTTATTTGTAGATGATGAGTCAATTAGAGAGATAAATAGAGAGCAGAGAGGAATAGATAAGACTACTGATGTATTATCTTTTCCTATGTTAGAATATGAAGAGAATAAGGTATATAAAGATCAGTATGAAAATTATGAATTTAGAATTGAAGATTTAGATGAAGGTGAACTGGTATTAGGGGATATCGTACTATCTTTAGAGAAAGCGCTAGAACAAAGTGAAGAGTATGGACATTCATTTATGAGAGAGGTATGTTATTTAACAGTACACTCTATACTTCATCTTTTAGGATATGATCATATGAAAGATAATGAAAAAGATATAATGAGAAGCAGAGAAGAAGATATATTAGAAAAGTTTAGAATAAGTAGAGAGAATTAATAGTTTAAATCCAATATGACATGCAGCTATAGAGAGTTGCATGTCATAATTTGGTTCTATGAGGTGGGTGGAGGATATAAATGAAGAAGGTAAAAAAAATAGTAGACAGTTTTAATTTCGCAATTGAAGGAATGATTTATACAGTAAGAACTCAAAGAAATATGAAAATACATATGGTTGCAGCTTTAGCAGTATTAAGTGCATGTTTCTTTTATGATTTAAGCAAATTAGAACTATTAGTATTGACTATGACAATAACTATGGTTTTAATGGGAGAGATGATAAATACAGCTGTAGAATGTGCTATAGATGCTACAACTAATTATTATCATCCCTTAGCAAAAATCGCAAAAAATGTTGCAGCAGGAGCTGTTTTAGTAACAGCTATAAATTCTGTATTAGTAGGGTATATTATATTTTGGGATAGATTAATTCCCTTTACGTTTATAGTAATAAAAAAAATAAAAGATTCAGATCCATATATGATTTTTTTAATTTTAGTAATTGTTTCTTTATCCACAATAATAGTTAAGGCTATATTTGGAGAAGGAACTCCTTTAAAAGGAGGAATGCCAAGCGGTCATAGTGCAATAGGTTTTTCTATATCAACAACTATTGCATTACTTACAGAAGATCCAACAGTTATAATATTAAGTTATATTATGTCATTTATAGTAGCTCAAAGTAGGGTGGACTCAGAAGTACATTCTATTTATGAAGTGTTAGTTGGAGGGATTTTTGGAACTCTATTAACTTTGTTAATATTTAAAATATTATAAAAAGATTATAAATCTTTCATTTATAATTTTGAATTACATATAACACATGTTATAATTTAAAGTGCAATATTCAAAAATAATCCTATGGAGGAAAAAGAATGGAATATAAAGAATTAGTGAAGGAAGCTATAAGATATAGAGAAAATGCATATGTTCCATATTCAAACTTTAAAGTAGGTGCCGCTGTACTCATGGACGATGGAAAAGTATACGGAGGATGTAATATAGAAAATGCATCTTATGGTGCAACCAATTGTGGAGAGAGAACAGCGATTTTTAGAGCTGTTGCTGAAGGAAACAAAAAGCTAAAAGCCATTGCAATAGTAGGTGACTTATCAACACATACTGCTCCTTGCGGGATATGCAGACAGGTAATTAGTGAGTTTTCAGATAAAAATACAGATATTATTCTCATAAAAAATGAAGATGATTATATAATTAAAAGTTTAGAGGATATATTGCCAAACCCGTTTACAAAAGAAGACTTAAATAAATAAGGAGGATATATGTTTAAATCAGGATTTATAACTATAATAGGAAGACCAAATGTAGGGAAATCTACACTTACAAATAAAATAATGGGGGAAAAACTCTCAATAGTATCATGTAAGCCACAAACTACTAGAAATAATCTTAATTCAGTTCTAACAAAAGAGGAATATCAACTTATATTTGTAGATACACCAGGTATACATAAGCCAAGGCATAAACTAGGTGAATATATGGTTAAGGTAGCAGAATCATCTACAAAAGAGGTAGATTTAGTAGTATTTATGACAAATCCTCAAGAAGAAATAGGAAAAGGCGATGAACGAATTCTTGAGAATTTAAAAGATATTAAAAAGCCAGTGTTTTTAGTTATTAATAAAGTTGATGAAAATCCACAGGAACTAGTAGCAAAAACTCTTGAAGCCTATTCTAAATATATGGAGTTTGCTGAAATAATACCGATATCTGCGAAAAAAGGAAATAATATAGAAGTTCTTGTAGAATTGATGGTTAAATACATGCCTGAAGGGCCAAAATATTATCCAGAGGACATGATAACTGATCAACAAGAGAGATTTATAATTTCTGAAATTATTAGGGAAAAGGCTTTGAGACTATTATCAGAGGAAGTACCCCATGGTATTGCAATCGAAATACTAGGAATGAAGCAAAATGAAAAAGGTACTTATCATATTGATGCAAACATACTGTGTGAAAAAGATTCACATAAGGGCATAATTATAGGTAAAGGCGGTCAAATGCTAAAAAGAATTTCTACCTATGCTAGACAAGATATGGAGAAATTCTTAGACAGTAAAGTTAACCTAAAAATATGGGTTAAAGTGAAGAAAGAGTGGAGAGATAGTAGCTTCTTGTTAAAAGAACTTGGATATAAAGAATAATTACGTAGAAAAAAATTGTTATTTATTCTTAAAATTAGGTTATAATATATTTAGGAGATGGTCGTCTGTCAATATTCAAAACTAGAGCTATAGTGATTAAGACTCAAGAATTTAAAGAAAATGACAAGCTTTTATGGCTATTTACTGAAAAGATTGGAAAAGTGTCTGCTATAGCTAGAGGAGCTAAACGTAGTAAAAGTAAATTTCTATCATCTACTCAACCTTTTTGCTTTGGTGAATATATTTTATATAGAGGAAAGAATTTGTATAGTGTTAATGAAGTAGAAATAATAGACTCTTTTCAAGGGATATTGAAAGATATAGATAGTATAACTTATGGTTCATATTTCTGTGAATTAATTCTAATAGCTTTACAAGAAGAAGAAAGTAATAGAGATTTATTTAGAGAATTTATTAAAGCTTTTTACCTTGTGAAGAGTAACGCTGCAGATACTGAACTCTTAGCTAGAACTTTGGAACTTAAAATTTTAAAAAGTACAGGATTTGGATTTGATTTTGAAAAGTGTTGTATATGTGGTAATAATATAAATAAATCAAGTTATTTAAGCATACAATATCACGGTGGAACATGTGATAAGTGTAATAGGATTGGTGGTATAGGTATAAGTTATGCTGCGTACAACATTTTAAAGTTTTTAGATAGAAGTCCTATTGAAAACATACACAGAATTTCAGTACCAAAGAATTTAAAAGATGAAATATATAAAATTTTAAATATATTTATCTGTCAAAGCTATGAAAAAAAACCAAAAAGTCTTGAAATCTTAGAATATTTGAAGGAGTGAAAAAAATGATTGAAATTTCTCTAGAAAAAATTGACATAATCAGACAAAGAACAGGTGTAAGCTATACTGATGCAAAAGAAGCTTTAGAAGAATGTGAAGGTAATGTAGTAGATGCATTAATATTTATTGAGAATAAAAATAAGACCATGAAAGATGATATATACACAACGAAAGATGAAATGATGGCGTGGATAAGAGAAGTTATTAAAAAAGGAAATGTAACAAGAATAAGAATTAAGAAAGATGATAAAGAAATTGCTGATATTCCAGTCAATGCAGGAGTAGCTGCAGGAATAATGGCATTTGCGTATCCGCCACTTATTGCTTTAGGAGTGTTAACAGCTGTATTTACAAAGATAACTATTGAAATTATAAAAAGCGATGGTTCTGTAGAGATTGTAAATAAAATTATAAAAAATAGAGCTAAAGATGTAAAAGAAAAAGTAGATGACTTAACACATGATGTTAAGGAAAAAGTAGATGATTTAACACAAGATATGAAAGAAAAGTTTGATAAAAAAGCTGATTCAACAAAAGAGGATAACGTATATCAATATACTGTAACTTTTGAAGATGAGGACAAAAAAAATGAAAATAAAAGTGAAGACGACAGATAATACTGTCGTTTTTGTTTTGTTTTAAATTATGGAATTAAGTTCCTAAAATAATTAATTATGTAAAAGAGTAAATTATAAGTTTTTAATAAAGAAAAGTTAATAATAGAAGAATTTTGAAGATAAATATATTAATTGCGGAATTAATTATAATAAATGACACATAAATAAGAAAAAGTGATATACTATTTATTGAAATGTGTGTTATAATTAGTTTGGTAATTTTAACAAGGAGGTCGACGAAAATTAATCTATCAGATAGGCAAAAAGAAATTATAGAGTTAGTTAAAGAAAATCAACCTATAACAAGCGAACAATTAGCAAGTAAGTTAGGACTTACTAGAGCTGCATTAAGACCAGATTTATCTATATTAACGATGATTGGCTTATTAGAAGCAAGACCAAAGGTAGGTTATATTTGCTCACAGAAGCCTTCAGAAGGTTTAGTATATGAATACGTAAAAAAAATTAAAGTTAAAGACTTAATGTCAAAGCCTGTTACTGTAGATGAGCAAACTACTGTATATAATGCTATAGTTAATCTTTTTTTAAATGATGTTGGTACAATCTTCGTAGAGAACAATGGATATTTGGTTGGAGCAGTTTCAAGAAAAGATTTCCTAAAGACAGCTATAGGTGGAACCGATATAAATAAGGTGCCAGTAGGAATTATTATGACTAGAATGCCTAATATAATATACGTTGAACCAGATGATTCTGCCTATGAAGCAGCAAAAAAGATTATTGATAGAGAAGTTGATAGTCTTCCTGTAGTTGAAAAGGTCCTTGAAGAAGGCGTAGATAAGATTAAGGTTATAGGAAAGCTTTCTAAAACAAATATAACACGTCTTTTTGTTAAATTAAGTGAAGATACTTAGAAAATTTGAAAGTTAGAACTATTAAAAATAATAAATATTTATAATGAGGGGATGGTATAGGATGGACAAAAAGAAATATGTATACCTTTTTAATGAAGGTAATGCAGGAATGAAAAATCTTCTTGGAGGTAAAGGGGCTAACCTTGCTGAAATGACTAACCTTGGTATTCCTGTTCCAGAAGGATTTACAATTACAACAGAAGCATGTACTAAGTATTATGAAGATGGAGAAGTAATTTCAGAAGATATTATCAATGAAATAATGTATTCACTATCAAAGACTGAAGAAGCTACAGGCAAAGTTTTTGGAGATAAAAACAATCCACTTCTTGTATCAGTAAGATCAGGGGCAAGAGTATCTATGCCAGGAATGATGGATACAGTATTAAATCTAGGTTTAAATGATGAGTCAGTACAAGGTGTTGCAAAGCTTACAGGAAATGAAAGGTTTGCATATGATTCTTATAGAAGATTTATTCAGATGTTTTCAGATGTTGCAATTGGAATTGAAAAAAGAAAATTTGAAAATATTTTAGAAGAAGTAAAAGAAGCAAAAGGTGTTGAATACGATACAGACTTAAATGCTGAAGACTTAAAAGAGATAGTTGTTAAGTATAAAGCATTATTTTTAAAGGAAATGGGAAAAGAATTCCCAGAAGATCCTAAAGAACAGCTTATGGATGCTGTAAAAGCAGTATTTGAATCATGGCAAAATACAAGAGCTATAGTATACAGAAGATTACATGATATTCCTTCAAGCTGGGGAACAGCAGTTAATGTACAGTCTATGGTTTTTGGAAATATGGGAGATAATTCTGGAACAGGAGTTGCATTTACAAGAGATCCTGGAACAGGTGAAAATATAATATTTGGAGAGTACTTAATAAATGCTCAAGGAGAAGATGTTGTTGCTGGTATTAGAACACCTCAGCCAATATCTAAATTAGAAGAAGAACTTCCTGAGTGTTACAATGAGTTTATAAGCATAGCAAATAGACTTGAAGCTCATTATAAAGATATGCAAGATATGGAGTTTACTATAGAACAAGGAAAATTATATTTCCTACAAACTAGAAATGGTAAGAGAACAGTTCAAGCTGGTTTGAAAATTGCTGTTAATTTAGTTGAAGAGGGAGTATTAACTAAGGAAGAAGCTCTATTAAAAGTGGATCCAAAACAGTTAGATACACTTTTGCATCCTGCCTTTGATGAAGAAGATTTAAATAAAGCTATTCCTATAACTAAAGGATTACCTGCATCACCAGGAGCTGCTTGTGGTAAAGTTTACTTTACAGCACAAGATGCTAAAGATAATCATGCAAAAGGGGAAAAAGTAGTTTTAGTAAGAGTTGAGACTTCTCCAGAAGACATTGAAGGAATGATTGCAGCAGAAGGAATACTTACAGTTAGAGGCGGGATGACATCTCATGCAGCAGTTGTTGCTAGAGGAATGGGTACTTGTTGTGTAGCTGGTTGTGGTGAAATAAAGGTTGATGAGGATAATAAAGTTTTCACTGCAGGCGGAACTACATACAGAGAAGGAGATTATATATCACTAGACGGAAGTACTGGAAATGTATATGGAACATCAATAAAGACCGTAGCACCAGAAATTGACGGATACTTTGGAACTTTTATGGCTTGGGCTGATGAAATAAGAAAGCTTAAGGTAAGAACTAACGCAGATACACCTAAAGATGCAAAACAAGCAGTAGGTTTTGGAGCAGAAGGAGTAGGTCTTTGTAGAACAGAGCATATGTTCTTTGATGAAGAAAGAATTGTAGCAGTTCGTGAAATGATAGTTTCAGAAAATGAAGAACAAAGAAGAAAAGCATTAGCTAAATTACTTCCAATGCAAAGAGAAGACTTTATTGGAATTTACGAGGCTCTAGAGTATAGACCCGCTACTATAAGATTTTTAGATCCACCACTACATGAATTCTTACCAACAGAGGAAGAAGATATAAAAGAGCTTGCAAATGACATGGGATTAACTTATGATCATTTAAAGGCAACAATAGAATCTCTTCATGAATTTAATCCTATGATGGGACATAGAGGATGCCGTTTAACAGTATCATATCCTGAAATTGCTGAAATGCAAACAAGAGCAGTTATAGAAGCTGCAATTCAGGTTAAAAGAGATAAAGGCTATGATATAGTTCCGGAAATAATGATTCCACTTATAGGAGAAATAAAAGAATTAAAATATGTAAAAGATGTTGTTGTAAAAACAGCTGATGCGATAATTGCAAGTGAAGGTATAGATTTAAAATATATGGTAGGAACAATGATAGAGATACCTAGAGCAGCTCTTACGGCAGATGAAATAGCTACAGAAGCAGACTTCTTCTCTTTTGGAACAAATGATTTAACACAAATGACTTTTGGATTCTCAAGAGATGATGCTGGTAAGTTTTTAAATAGTTACTACGAAAAGAACATTTATGAATTTGATCCATTCCAAAAGCTTGATCAAACAGGTGTAGGTAAATTAGTTAAAATAGCAACACAACTTGGTAGAGAAGTGAAAAAAGAATTAAAGCTAGGAATATGTGGAGAACATGGCGGAGATCCATCATCAATTGAATTCTGTCATGAAAATGGACTTGATTATGTATCTTGTTCACCTTTTAGAGTTCCAATAGCAAGACTTGCAGCTGCACAAGCTCAAATAAAAAATCCAAGATAGTTAATAGACATATTTATGGAGAAAGTCACCGAATATACATCGGTGACTTTATTCATTCTTTATATTAAATTTTGTGTTTATATACTTAGCAAAATCTTCTACAAATTTTATCTCGGAATGTAGATTTTTCACGGATTTTTTTAGCATATTAATAAAAGCAGATTTGTTACATTTATTTATATTTCTATAGTAATCTCTAGATATTTTCCAATATTTTTGTGGAAAAGATAAGTAACCTAATAAATATCTATATTCATGTAAATTTAGAGGACGAATTTTCTCATAGTGTTCTAAGCAGTTTAATACTAACTCAAGATTCCAATTAATTCTTTCTCTTCTTGAAAGTCTTCTTAGGAAGTAAGCTAAATCATAAATACAATAATCTATTCTACATTTATCGAAGTCTATAATCCAAATATCCTCATCATTATCTAATATCAAATTTTTACTTACATAATCCATATGACAGAGTGAAACATTTAATTGAGAAAAATCAGTGATTGAAAGATATTCCAAAGAGGTTCTAGCTAAGTACATGCCCTTATCAAAATTTGTTAAAAATATTTTAGAAAAACTGTCTCTATATTTAAAAGCTAAATTAGAGTTTGACAATAACCTTTGAAAGTGCTTGTGTATTGATTCATATAAGTTGCTGCAGCCTATACGATTGGAACTTCCTTCTATAGGAAAAAAGCTAGAAGATGTACTATGGACCTTTCCAAGAGTATTAAATGCTTTTGAAATATGTTCATTTATGCTATAGTTACATTTTGTCCCATCAATCCAAGGAGTTAATATAAATAACATATTTTCATATTTAACAAATCGTCCATTATATTTATTAGGTATAACTCTAGGAACATTTATACCATTTCTATGAAGCCATTCAATGGCAGAATAGACAAAGAGTAATTCTTCCTCATTGAAATATACCTTCTTTAAACAGAATCTTTTATTTGGAGTAGATATTTTATACACAGCACGCTGCTTATCTGTATCCTTGAATTTTATTGAATCTACCACAGAGTTCTCAAGGTTATAATGAGGAAGTACATTGATTTTAATACTCTCTTCTGATAATAAATCTATATTATATATCTTAGCGGATTCTGCCATAATAACACTCCTTAAAAATAAATCTTATTATAAACATATTAACAAGGCTTATATATTATACATTTAAATTAAAAAAGGATTTTATATAAATTTATAGAAATAATAAAAGGTGAAGAAAATAATAAATTTGCATAGGAGGAGTGTTTAAATGAATATTCGAGAAAGAATAGAAGAAAATGAGAAAAACACCTTGATACCTGATGCTAGATTTTCTTATAAATCTTTGGGAAGAGACAGAAGTGAAGAATCAGACACAATAAGAACTGCATTTATGATAGATAGAGATAGAATAATTCATAGTAAGTCATTTAGAAGACTTAAACATAAGACTCAGGTGTATATAAAAACTTGGGGAGATCATTATAGAACTAGATTGACTCATACTTTAGAGGTAGCACAGATAGCTAAAACTATAGGTAGAGGAATAGGATTAAATGAAGATTTAATTGAAGCTATTGCTCTTGGACATGATATAGGTCATGTTCCCTTTGCACATAATGGAGAAGAGGTTTTAAATATATTAAATCCAAATGGCTTCAGACACAATGAAAATAGTGTAAGGGTTCTTACTAAGATAGAAAAACATGGAAAGGGTTTGAATCTGACAAAGGAAGTATTAGATGGAATATTACATCATAGTGGATTTGGAACAAACTCTAATAGAGCATTTACATTAGAGGGGCAAGTAGTTA
Source organism: Clostridium sp. X (assembly GCF_055755365.1). Classification (NCBI taxonomy): domain Bacteria; kingdom Bacillati; phylum Bacillota; class Clostridia; order Eubacteriales; family Clostridiaceae; genus Clostridium; species Clostridium sp. X. The sequence goes on along the minus strand of NZ_CM146912.1, from coordinate 2,845,869 downwards.
AATATAGCGATAAAATTGCATATGTAAATCATGATATTGATGACTCTATAAGAGCTGGAATATTAAAAGAGCAGGATATACCAGGAGAATTTATAAAATGTCTTGGGAAAACACATGGAGATAGAATAGGAATTCTTGTTGAAGACTGTATTTATACAACTTTACAAAATATTAAGGATAATAATATAGAGGTGTCTTTAAGTAAAGATATAGAAATTATACTTTTAGGACTTAGAAGCTATATGTTTAAAAATATATATAAAGGGTCAATATTAAAGAATGAGAGAGAAAAAGCTAAGTTTGTATTAGAACAAGTGTATAATTACTTTTTACAAAATCCAAATAAAATGGGAAATTTTTATTTTGATATTGTGGAAAAAGAAGGTTTATATACAGGGGTAACAGATTACATCGCAGGTATGAGTGATGATTACTGTTTATATGTATTTAATGATTTGTATGTACCTAAATTTGTTATTTATTAAGGAAATGAATAATAGTTAAAGTTAAATGGAAAAGTATATTAATAAGAAAGAAAAAGATAAAAACTTGAAGGATATTTATAGTTTATAAAGAATATATATATTGATACAAAAAATATAAATAAAAGAAGGAATATAAAGTTTTTTGTCGAAAATATATAGAGTTGACGTAAAATTGATTATATAGGTGGGAAAACTTCATTGATAAGTGAAGAAATAATTCAAAAAATCAAAGAACAAAATGATATAGTTGATATTGTTTCAGAAAGTGTAAAGCTAAAAAGAGCAGGTAGAAACTATGCGGGACTATGTCCATTTCACAATGAGAAGAGCCCTTCTTTCAGTGTATCACAGGACAAACAAATATATAAGTGCTTTGGATGTGGTGAAGCTGGTAACGTTATAACTTTTGTAATGAAAATTAAAAAAATGCCTTTTATTGAAGCAGTTAAGTATTTAGGGGATAAAGCTAATATAGAAATTGAAGCCCAAAACACAAAAAATACTGCACTAAAGAGCAGAAATGAAAAGTTATATAAGTTAAATGTTGAAGCAGCTAGATTCTTCTTAATGAGTCTTCAAAACAATAAGAACGTTTTAGATTATTTTTTGAGAAGAGGACTAACAATTAAAACACTACGTAACTTTGGTTTAGGTTATGCACCAGAAGGATGGAGAAATTTAATTAATTACTTGAAGGGAAAAGGATATACGGAATTAGATTTACTTAGTGCAGGATTAATTATAAAAGGAAAAAATAACTCTTATTATGATAGATTTAGAAATCGAGTAATATTTCCAGTATTTGATTATAGAGGAAGAGTTATTGGATTTGGAGGAAGGGTTTTAGATGATTCTAAACCTAAATATTTAAATTCTCCTGAGACAGAGATATTTAAAAAAGGAATTAATCTATATGGATTAAATTTTGCAGTAAAGACAGACATATATAGAACGCTTATTATTGTCGAGGGATATATGGATTGTATATCGTTACATCAATATGGAATTACTAATGTAGTAGCTTCATTAGGAACAGCACTTACAATTGAGCAAGTAAAGTTGCTTAAAAGGTATGCGGATAAGATAATAGTTTCCTATGATGCAGATGTGGCAGGTCAAAGTGCTACACTAAGAGGACTAGAGATACTTAAAAAGGAAGGGTTTGATCTTAAAGTATTAGTTATACCAGAAGGAAAAGATCCTGATGAGTTTATTAAAAATAATGGTAAAGAGTCTTTTATAAAGTTAATTGAAAATGCTATTCCTTTTATAGAATACAGAATAAAAGTAGCTAGTTATGGACTTAATCTAACTATGCAAGAAGAAATAATTGAGTATATAGATAAGGTCTGTGAAATAATAATGGACTTAGAACCAATAGAAAAAGATGTTCACATTAGAAAGGTATCCAGAGAAACGGGTATAAAAGAAGAAGTAATTTATGATTCTTTAAATAATAAGACTAAAAAAAATGTAAATAAATTGGAAAACGTGTATACTAAACAGAATTTTGGACAAAAATTATATTTAGAACTAGCTTATATAAAGGCAGAGCGCAATTTATTGAAACTTATGATAGAGGATACAGAGGATTATAATTATATTACTAAACAGATAAATAGCGAAGATTTAATTCTTAATAGCCACAAAAAGTTATTTAATCTAATAATAGAATCTATTGAACAAGGAAATTCTATTACAGCTGAACAAATAGAGATTCAATGCGATGATGTAGAAAGCTCTAAAGAGTGGATAAATATACAGCAAATAGATGATATATATAGTGATAACCACGAAGAACTTATAAATGACTATATCAGAGAAATTAAAAAATCTAGTCTAGAGGAGTCGAAGAAAAGAATTATGGGAAAACTTAAAGAATATGAGGAACAAGGATTATTTGAGGAGTCTTTAGGTCTTATAAAGGAACTTGATATAATTCAAAAACAAATAATGCAGATTACAGTTTCTGAAAGGAGGTAAGTCTATGTCTGGAGATTTAAAAAAGACGGAAAACATAAAAAAAACAAATTCAAAAGATGGTATTGCTAAGAATGATAGTTCAAAAGATAATAGTGAAAAGATGAAAATAATTAAAAACCTTATAGATAAAGGCAAAAAAAAGGGAAGTTTATCTTATAAAGAAATAATGGATGAACTTGATAATGTAGAACTTAGCCCAGAACAAATTGAGAAAATATATGCAGTTCTTGAATCTATGGATATTGAAGTTATTGGAGATATAAAAGATATTGAAATAGAAGAAGAAGAGATGATAGATCTTTCTGTACCAGAAGGTATATCAATAGATGACCCAGTAAGAATGTATTTAAAAGAGATAGGAAAAGTTCCATTACTATCATCAGAAGAAGAAATTGAACTTGCAAATAAAATAGAAGCAGGAGATATGCCGGCTAAGAAAAAATTAGCAGAAGCTAATCTAAGATTAGTTGTTAGTATTGCAAAAAGATATGTTGGTCGTGGAATGCTCTTTCTAGACTTAATTCAAGAAGGAAATCTAGGCCTTATTAAGGCAGTTGAAAAGTTTGATTATAGAAAAGGATTTAAATTTAGTACTTATGCAACTTGGTGGATAAGGCAGGCAATAACAAGAGCAATTGCAGATCAAGCTAGAACTATAAGAATACCAGTACACATGGTTGAAACTATAAATAAGTTGATTAGAGTATCAAGACAGCTTCTCCAAGAATTAGGACGGGAACCACAACCAGAAGAGATAGGCGAAATAATGGAGATGCCTGTAGATAAAGTGCGAGAGATAATGAAAATAGCTCAAGAACCAGTATCTTTAGAAACTCCTATAGGAGAAGAAGAAGATAGTCATTTAGGAGATTTTATTCCAGATGATGATGCACCAGCGCCAGCAGAAGCAGCAGCATTTACGATGTTAAAAGAGCAATTAATAAATGTCTTAGATACTCTTACGCCTAGAGAAGAAAAAGTATTAAGATTAAGATTTGGTCTTGATGATGGCAGAGCTAGAACCCTTGAAGAAGTAGGAAAAGAATTTAATGTAACAAGAGAAAGAATAAGACAGATTGAAGCAAAAGCACTTAGAAAACTAAGACATCCAAGCAGAAGCAAGAAATTAAAAGATTATTTAGACTAGAATACTATATTTAGAAGGGGTAAAGGTTAACGGTAAAGTTTAACTATACCCTTTTTTTATGATATAATACTATAGAGAGGTGATTAAATGAAAGCTTTTATGTGTAAAAAAGGTACGGGATCACAATTTATATTTTTTTCTATTCTAGCTATTGATTTGTTGATTTTTTTAGGAATGAGGTTAATTGATGTTTATGTAGTTCTTTCTTTAATTAAAATCTCTTTAATTGTTTTTAATATATATGGTATTTATTATTTATTGTTATCTTTAACCCTAAAGTATACTATGGATAATGAAAATTTATATATCACAGAATTAGGTGGATTAAAGAAGATATTAATCCCTCTTAACACTATAGAGGGATATAAAGAATCTGATGATATATGCGGTATAAGACTAATTGGAGTGGGAAATAACAGATTTGCACTAGGTAGATATGTAATTGATGAAATTGGAACTACAAGAGTATTTGTTTCTAACAGAATAAATATAATTTACCTTAAAACTAAAGATATAAGTTATGCTATATCACCTAAAGAAATGGAAAGGTTTACAGAAGCTTTAAGGGAATATAATATCAGTCCTCTTAGTTGGGAATACAGTGAGAATACAGAGGTGCATTTATATAAAGATAGAAGTTTTATGATTCCATTTATAATTGTAAGTATAGTGATATTTTTATCAACAATTACACCTTTAATCCTATATTTAAAAGATTCTATTCCTAATAACATGCCTTTGAGCTTAAATTCTAACTTTGAACCTTCAAAGATAGGAACTGCCAAGCAGTATGCCTTTAAGCAAACGATTTACGGGGTTTTAAATATGGGAATATTATTTTGCATGTATTATGCTTCTCACTTTCATGCTAGATATGATAGAAAAAGTGCAAAAATGTATATATATGCATCATTTATTGTATCTTTCGTATTTTTCTTACTTCAATTAAGGACAATATTTCAATACATAGTATAGGAGAAATAATATGAATATAAGCACAAGACTTAAAACAATTGCAAATATGGTAGACAAGTGCGGTGTAGTTGCTGATATAGGAACCGATCATGCTTACTTACCTATTTATTTAATAAAACAAGGAATATGTAAAGAGGCAATAGCGTCTGATATAAATAAAGGGCCTGTAGAAAGGGCTAGTGAGAATGTCAGAAGGGAAGGATTAGATTCAAAAATATGCTGTAAATTAGGGTCAGGGTTTAACACATTAAAGCCTGGTGATGCTGATTGTGCGATTATAGCTGGTATGGGTGGAAATTTAATTAGAGATATTATTGAAGATAAAAAAGAGGTCTTTGAAAATCTTAACTATGCCATATTTCAACCGGTTCAAAACCCAGAAGTTTTAAGACGGTATATATATGATAAGGGATTTGAGGTAATCGACGAAGAGTTATGTATAGATGATAATAAATTTTATGAGATAATAAAAGTAAGATATAGTGAAAAACCTAGAGATGTAGAAGATATATATTATGAAATTGGAGAAAAATTAGTTGAAAAAAAACATGCACTTTTAAATAAGTATATAGAATACAAACTAGAGAAATACAATAATATTATAAAATATATATCTGAGGATACGGAACTTGCTGAAAAAAGAAAGCAGTATATATGGGATAAGATAAAAAAAATGGAGGATCTTTTAAAATGTCTTTAATCGTAGCCGATATTAAAAATATAATTGAAAAGTTATCACCTACTAAGCTAAAAGAGAGCTATGATAATGTGGGGCTTATGGTAGGGAATTTGAATAAAGAAGTTACAAATATACTTTTAGCTTTAGATTGTACACTTGAAGTTATTGAAGAAGCGGTAGAAAAAAAATGCAACTTAATTTTTACTCATCATCCTCTACTATTTAAGAAGCCTTCATCTATAACTGAAGAAACACTTACAGGGAGAAAAATAATTCAACTTATAAGAAATGATATAGATTTATATTCAGCACATACGAATTTAGACTCTGTAGAGGGTGGAATTAATGATATAGTTATGAAGCTATTAGACTTCAATAATTATGTTACAATGGAACTTTCGGAAAGCAGAGATGCTAGTGACACTAAAAGCGGAATTGGAAGGCTTGCAAATTTAGAGACACCTATGAGTTTAAAGGAATTGTGTAACAGAGTTAAAACTTCACTAGGACTTTCATATTTAAGATATGCAGGAAAAGAGGATATGTTAGTTAATAAAGTAGCAGTGATAAATGGAAGTGGGCAAAGTTATTTTCAGTTAGCTAAAAAAATGGGTGCAGATTGTATAATTACAGGAGATACCTCCTATCACTTTGTTTCTGATTATATGGAAGAAGGAATAGGAATAATAGATTCAGGACATTTTGCATCAGAATGGCCAGCATTTAAGAATATTGCTGACTATCTTCAAAAATGTATTAAAGAATTAGGCTATAATAATTCTGTTATTGTATCTGATATTACAAAGGATCCTTATAAAATATTCTAGAAAAATTAAAAGTTCCCACATATGGATTTAAAATTAATTTGCTTTTTACTTTGCACTATGTTAATATAAATCTTGCGAGTAAGCCAGATGGTCGCTGCTGCATAATGTGCAGGAGAGGAAAGTCCGAGCTCCATAGGGCAGAGTGCTGGGTAATACCCAGTGGAGGCAACTTTAAGGAAAGTGCAACAGAGATATACCGCCATAAGTTTGACTTATGGTAAGGGTGGAAAGGCGAGGTAAGAGCTCACCAGCGCAATGGCGACTTTGCGGCTATGTAAACCCCACTTGGAGCAAGATCGAATAGGAAGACGTTTGGGGCTGCCCGTCCTGTCTTCGGGTAAGATCGCTTGAGCCTATTGGTAACAATGGGCCTAGATAGATGACCGTTTAATACAGAACTCGGCTTATAGGTTTAGTCGCACATATATGAAAAGCATCAGGTTAATGCCTGGTGCTTTTGTATTTTTTGTAATATGTGTACAATTGGTAAATATTAAATGATGCTGGAAGTATGTAGACTTTAAAGAATTAATTAATAAATAAAAGAAAAGTATTTACAAGTATAGCTAAAAGTAGTATATTTATTTTAGAGAAATAAATGAGAATGAATATCAATATTAATTATAATAATGAGAAGTATACATGTCAAATATAATAAATTGAGATTATAGAATAGTAGATATAATAAAAATATATTAGAAAAGAGGGGTCATAATGAGTATCTTAGTTGTAGGAGGAGATAAACTAGGTAGCATCACTCAAAAATTATCAGAGACTGGATTTTCGGAAATACAGCATATAAGTGGAAGAAAGTATGGAGATAGAAAAACAAAAATACCATTTAATGCAGATATAGTATTAGTATTGACTGATTTTATCGAGCACGCATTAATGAGGAATATTAAAAAGGAATCTAAAAAGTCTGGAGTAAAGCTAATATTTTCTAAACGCTCATGGACTCATATGGAGTATGATATAAAGAATTCTATTAAGGATATATCAAATGCTTAAAAAAATATATCACCACATCATTGAATGTTTAGTAACAGCACTTGAAGCAAAGGATATTATAGATGTTAGCTATTAAGTAAACTTCTGATGAAGTGAGAAGTAAAATATTATAGAGTGAGAATTTTAAGACGGAAAAATGGAGGTTGTTTTATGAATATAGAAGAACTAAGAAAATTTTTACAAATTGTAAATGATTATAATGACTTAGAATATTTATTATCAGTAATACTATGTAGTGCAGGACCAACCATAAAGAACCATAAGACATCCTCTTTAATTAATTTTAATAATAACAATAGAAAATTGAATAGTACATGGAATCAGTATAAAAATGAAGTGAAAGAGAGATTAGGGATTGAATACTTTGAGTTAAAAAAGGATACAACAAATACTACAGTACTATTTTACAATATTGAAAAGCTTAGAATAAGTATATGTGATAATAAAAATACGGAATTTTTAAAGAGATTTGGATATAATGAAAAAATGAGTATAGAAGAGTGTCTTCAGCTTTTAGGGGAAAGATTTGAATATATGTGTCCTCATGAAATTGGAATATTTCTTGGATATCCTATAGAGGATGTAATAACTTTTGTTGATTGTCCTAATGAGACTTGTAAAATGATAGGTTACTGGAAAGTTTATCATGATGTAGAAAGTGCTAAAGTAATATTCAATAAATATGATAAAATAAAATACAATATTATGAGAATGATAATTAAAGGAAGTAAGCCGACTGATTTATTGATTGTAGGAAATATGTGCTAAAATAAACACACAAATGGTGGTGCTAATTTTATGAAAATAGAAAAAGTTAATAATGTGTTTTGTCTGGAGGAATCAGGAGAAAAAGTATATCTTAAGGAAATATATCTTGCTGGTGGATGTTTTTGGGGAACTGAAAAATATCTATCAAATATAAAGGGAATTGAGCATACTGATGTAGGTTATGCAAATGGCAATACAGAAAATCCTACATATGAAGAAGTATGCTATAGAAATACAGGTCATTCAGAAACTGTAAGAGTTCTATATAATCCACAGAAAATTAGTCTTGAGGTTATATTAAATCTTTACTATGACGTAATTGATCCTACATCAATTAATCGGCAGGGTGGAGATAGAGGTGTGCAGTATCGTACAGGAATTTATTATGTAAATGATGATGATAAAGAAATTATAAATCAATCTATAAAAGAACTTCAAACAAAGTATGATAAACCTATTGTAATAGAAGTTATGCAACTAAAAAATTATCATCTAGCAGAAGAATATCATCAAAAGTATTTAGATAAGAATCCAAATGGCTACTGTCATATAGGTGTAGATAAATTTGAAAAAGCTAAACAGATATAGGATTATCAATTAAAATAATAAGAAATCTACTAATAGATTAAACATATAATAAAATAATAGTCTTGTAAAAAGTCAAACTGTTTATTATAATAAAGCAAAGTAAATATTGCAATAAAAGTCAGAGTAGGTATTTGTGCGTTAAGTGCTAGTGGAACGGGAAGTTGTCCACTTGACGAAAGATGAGAATTCATTTGCGATACATTTACCGCATTCCGCTGTCATTAAAGGGAACAAGTGTATTACCCTCTTTTTGGCATGTTGCAAATAAAGAAAGGAGGGGAGAGTTTGAATAAAACTAACAAGATAGTTTATATGGCAATGCTCTTAGCACTTGAGATAATCTTAACAAGATTTCTCTCTATACAAACTCCCATTATAAGAATAGGCTTTGGATTTATTCCTATTGCCCTAGCAGCTGTACTATTTGGACCGCTTTTAGCAGGTACAATGGCAGCCGTAGCTGATATTCTTGGGATGATTATATTTCCAAAAGGAGCATATTTTCCAGGGTTTACGCTAAGTGCATTTATATCTGGAGCTGTGTATGGAGTAGTGCTTTATAAGAAAAATATATCTATAATTAAAGTTGCTTTAGCGGTTTTAATTATAATAGTAGGTGTAGATTTATTTATGAACACCTATTGGTTAACTATAATAACAGGAAAAGCTGCAAGTGTATTAATAGGACCAAGGATAACTAAATCTATAATTATGTTCCCAATACAAGTAGTGTTAACTTATACTGTTATAAAGATCATTAACAAATTTCAATTTGTTCCAAAGTTGAACAATATGTAATTTAGTCTAAAATATTACTAATCCAGTAACATTAAATGTTACTGGATTTCTGTATTTATATTTGAAATTAGCTTATTTCTAACTTTTTAAAATTTTGTATTGTATTATTATGCATTTTTTATTATAATAACTTAGGAAACAAAATAGAAGCGTTCGGATGAAGGTAATGGGAGAGAGATGGACATCCATCCACCGAAGAAGTAAAGCTTTCAGGTAGCTATATTTATAGCAGATGACCGTTACTGGACGAGCCTCTGGAGAGACCCATCATAATGGGCACCGAAGGAGAAAGATAGTTATTCTAATAACTATTGAAACTCTCAGGTAAAAGGACAGAGGATAGGATTATTTACCATTCATTTAAATAATTCATATTCTCCTCCGCAAAAAAACACATCATAGGAGGATGCTAACATGTCAAATGTAGTAAAGTTTTTTAACGATGTCGATAATTTTGTATGGGGACCACCATTATTAATTTTATTGGTAGGTACAGGTATATATTTAACTATCAGACTCGGTCTATTACAAATCTTTAAATTACCATTATCTTTAAAGTATGTTTTTGGAAAAGATGAAGAATTAGAAGAAGAAGGGGATGTATCAAGTTTTGGAGCGCTTTGTACAGCACTTTCAGCAACTATAGGAACAGGAAACATAGTAGGGGTTGCAACTGCAATTAAGGTTGGGGGACCAGGAGCATTATTTTGGATGTGGATGGCAGCCTTTTTTGGAATGGCTACAAAATATGCAGAAGGACTTCTTGCAATAAAGTTTAGGGTAGTTGATGACAATGGTCAAATGGCTGGAGGACCAATGTATTATATAGAAAGAGGGCTTGGAAACAAGTGGCTTGCAAAATTGTTTGCTATCTTTGGAGTAGCTGTAGCTTTCTTTGGAATAGGAATATTTCCACAGGTAAATGCTATAACTGAAGGAGTAAAGATAACATTTAATATTCCTATAGTATCAACTGCCTTAGTGATTGCAGTACTAGTAGCCTTAGTAACCTTAGGTGGAATTAAGAGTATATCAGCTGTATCGGAAAAGGTAGTTCCATTTATGGCTTTATTCTATATTTTAGGTTCAGTAGCCATATTAATTGCTAACAGAGGAGCATTACCAGAAACAATTAAAATGGTAATAGATGGAGCATTCACTACAACAGCAGCAGTTGGAGGCTTTGCTGGAGCAGGAATCATGTTAGCTATGAGAAGTGGTGTAGCAAGAGGGGTATTCTCAAATGAATCAGGACTTGGTAGTGCACCGATTGCAGCAGCAGCGGCAAAGACAAAGTCTTGTGTACGTCAAGGACTTATATCTATGACTGGTACTTTCTTTGATACTATAGTTATTTGTACTATGACTGGACTTGTATTAATCTCTACTGGAGTATGGAACTCAGATTTGAAAGGTGCTGCTATGACTAACGCAGCATTTAGAACAGGGCTATCATCAATGCCTCTTGTTGGTGAACTAATTGTAACAATTGGACTTATATTCTTTGCATTTACAACAATACTAGGTTGGAATTACTATGGAGAAAGATGCGCAACTTATTTATTTGGTGTTAAGGGTATTATGCCTTATAGAATAACTTATATAGCTTTAGTTGCTGTAGGAGCTTTCTTGAAATTAGAATTAGTTTGGATTCTTGCAGATATAGTAAATGGACTAATGGCAATACCGAATCTTATAGCACTAGTAGGTTTAAGTGGAATTATAGTAAGTGAAACAAAAGCGTATTTTAAAGAAATAAAAAGAAGTGAAGCAGCATAATTTTTGAAAATTATATTATAGAATATATTATTAAAAAGGACTATATGGAAAGTGAAATCTCGCTTTCTGTATAGTCCTTTTTTTATAGAATTTTAAATTGTATAGATAATATGATTACCTAAATACTATAAAATTATAAAACATTTTCATAATAATATGACAACGTTTAATCTGTTGATAAATCAATAAAAACACATCGAAATTATTAACATATTAATAATTAATTAAAAAAATAATTGATAATTTATTAAAAAAACCATTGATAAATTATTAAATTGATGATATATTATCAATAAGTTAAAAATTTAAATTTTCTAAATGATGAACACATAGGTAAAGTAACTATTATTTTACAAATTACAAAATCTAATTTTTATTAATGGGAGGATGATTTTAATGAGACAAGTAGCGATTTATGGAAAAGGTGGTATAGGTAAATCTACCACAACTCAAAACTTAACTGCTGGTTTAGCTGAAATGGGAAAAAAAATAATGATAGTAGGATGTGATCCAAAAGCAGATTCTACAAGATTGCTTTTAGGGGGACTTGCACAAAAAACAGTTTTAGATACTCTCAGAGATGAAGGAGATGATATTGAACTTGATTCAATTTTAAAACCAGGATTTGGTGGAATAAAGTGTGTTGAATCAGGTGGTCCAGAACCAGGAGTTGGATGTGCTGGTAGAGGTATAATTACATCAATTAATATGCTTGAAAATTTAGGAGCTTATGAATCAGATTTAGATTATGTTTTTTATGATGTATTAGGAGACGTTGTATGTGGAGGATTTGCAATGCCTATTCGTGAAGGAAAGGCTCAAGAAATCTATATTGTTGCAAGTGGTGAAATGATGGCCATGTATGCAGCTAATAATATTGCAAAAGGTATTCAAAAATATGCTAATACAGGTGGAGTTAGACTTGGTGGAATCATCTGTAACAGTAGAAAAGTTGATAGAGAGTTAGATCTTTTAACTGCATTTGCTAAAGAATTAGGAAGTCAATTAATACACTTTGTACCACGTGACAATCAAGTACAAAGAGCAGAAATAAATAAGAAAACAGTAATAGAATTTTCACCAGAAGAAAATCAAGCAGATGAATATAGAACTCTTGCAAAAGCAATTGATGACAATAAAATGTTTGTTGTTCCAACACCTATGAGTCAAGAAAGACTTGAAGAAATATTAATGGAATATGGATTATTTGATATGTAGATTAAATATAAAGTAGGAGATTTTGATTTGAGAAATTATATAAGTGAAAGGACGTACCTCTCAGTTTAGCAGGCATGAGAAGTACATCCTAACTTGTAATACAGTATTAAAAAAAACACATAAGTCAATTATATCAAGAATGATTAGGAGGTTCAATAGTATGTTAATGATTAGAGCTATTATAAGACCAGAGAGAGTTGCAACTGTTCTTTCAGAATTAAGTGATGCAGGTTTCCCAGCAGTAACTAAAATAGATATAGTTGGAAGAGGTAAACAAAGAGGCGTAAAGGTAGGAGAGATTTATTATGATGAAATCCCAAAAGAAATGTTAATGTTAGTTGTTAATTCCTCAACAGATAAGGATGACGTAATAAGTATAATCTCTAGAAATGCTAAAACCGGAGAAAAAGGCGCCTTTGGAGATGGAAAAATATTCGTAACTGAGGTTCAAGAAGCTTATACTATTAGTTCTAATACTAAAGGACTATAGGAGGGAAATATTATGAAAGAGGTTATGGCGATTATTCGTATGAATATGGTAAATAAAACAAAGGATGCCTTATTAAAAGAAGGAATACCATCTTTCTATTGCAGAAAGGTTATGGGTAGAGGGAAGAAAAAGGTAGACTTTTCGATAGTTAAAGGAATAATAGAATCAGAAGATTTAGTTTCATCAAATTTAGTTGGTGAAATAATGGAAACACAAAAGCTTTTACCTAAAAGAATGATATCAGTTGTTGTAAATGATGGCGATGTTGATCATGTAGTTAAAGTTATAGTTGATACAAATATGACTGGAAATCCTGGAGATGGAAAAATATTTATAACAAATGTTCCTGAGGTTGTAAGAATTAGAACAGGAGAACTAAATGAAATAGCTTTATAAATTCAGAGTGAGGTGAAAGATGTGAAGAATATAGTTGATAAAGTTTTAGAGAAATATCCTGCTAAGACCTTTAAAAATAGAAAAAAACACATCATTGTAAAAGATGGTGATACAGTACCGGAAATAGAAGCAAATACAAGAACGATTCCTGGAATTATAACTAACAGAGGTTGTTGTTTTGCAGGATGTAAGGGTGTTGTTGTTGGACCTATAAAAGACATGGTTCACATAGTTCATGGACCAATAGGCTGTGCTTATTATACATGGGGAACAAGAAGAAATAAAGCAAAAGCTGAAAAGGGACAAGATAACTTTGTAGAATATTGTTTTTCAACAGATATGCAAGAGAGTGATATAGTTTTCGGTGGAGAAAAGAAACTTAAACAAGCTATTAAAGAAGCTATGGATTTATTTAATCCTCAAGCTATATCTATAAGCTCAACATGTCCTGTAGGTCTTATTGGTGATGATATCAATGCAGTAGCTGCACAAGCTGAAAAAGAATATGGTATTCAAGTTTTAGCCTTTAACTGTGAAGGATATAAAGGTGTAAGTCAATCAGCAGGTCACCATATAGCTAATAACAAATTTATAAGAGATGTTATTGGAAATGGAACTAGAGAAATTACTACACGTTATAACATTAACCTTCTAGGTGAGTATAACATAGGTGGAGATACTTGGGAGATAGATAGAGTATTAAAGAAAATAGGATATAACGTTGTTGCTACATTAACAGGAGATGAATCTCTTGATAATATCAGAGATGCACATAAAGCAGAGGTTAATTTAGTTCAATGTCATAGATCTATAAACTATATTGCAGAAATGATAGAAACAAAATATGGAACACCATGGATTAAAGTTAACTTTATAGGAATCGATGCAACTGTACAAACCTTAAGAGATATGGCTAAGTTCTTTGATGATCCTGAACTAACAAAGAGAACTGAAGAAGTAATTGCAGAAGAATTATCTGCAATCCAAGGAGAATTAGAGTACTTTAAGGAAAGACTTGAAGGAAAAACTGCTTTCTTATATGTTGGTGGATCAAGATCACACCACTATCAAAATCTTCTTAAGAGCTTTGGTGTAGAAACAGTGATTTCTGGATATGAGTTTGCTCATAGAGATGACTATGAAGGAAGAGAAGTTATACCATTTATAAAACTAGATGCAGATAGCAAAAATATTGAAGAATTAAAAGTTGAAAAAGATGAAGAAAAGTTCAGAGTTGTTTTATCTGAAGAAAGATATGAAAAATTGAAAAAGGAAATTCCTTTAAGCTACTACGATGGAATAATTAAAGAATCTCCAGAAAATGCTGTTATAATAGATGATTTAAATCACTATGAAACAGAAGCATTTATAAAAATCCTTAAACCAGATATGTTCTTCTCAGGAATAAAAGACAAGTATGCAGTTCAAAGAATGGGAGTAATGTCAAAGCAGCTTCATTCTTATGATTACTCAGGACCGTATGCTGGATTTAAGGGATCTGTTATCTTTGGTAGAGATGTTGTAGCTGGTATTTATACTCCAGCATGGAAGTATGTAACACCACCATGGAAGACAGAACCTTTAATTGAAGGAACTATAGAATCTCTAGAAAAGGGGGAAGCGGCATGTTAGATAAAACTCCAAAAGAATTATATGAAAGAAAAGCATTAAGAGTAAATCCTGCTAAAACTTGTCAACCAATAGGTGCTATGTATGCTGCTTTAGGTATTCATAAATGTTTACCACACAGCCATGGCTCACAAGGTTGCTGCTCTTTCCATAGAATGCAAATTACAAGAGCTTATAAAGATCCAGTAATGGCATCTACAAGCTCATTTACAGAAGGAGCTTCAGTTTTCGGAGGTGGAAGTAATCTTAAAACATCTGTAAAAAATGTTTTCTCAATATATGAACCAGATATGTTAGCTGTACACACAACTTGTCTTTCAGAAACTATTGGGGATGATATGACAACTATCATAACTCAAGCCAAGGATGAGATTCCAGAAGGGAAATACGTTATTCACGCTAATACACCAAGTTATGTTGGTTCTCATATTACCGGTTTTTCAAGTATGGTTAAAGGTGCAGTAACATATCTTTCTAAAAATACTGGTGTTCCAAATGGCAAAGTTAATATTTTACCAGGATATATAGGACCAGGGGATATGAGAGGAATTAAGAGTATATTAAGTGCAATGGATATACCATTCACAATGCTTCCAGATACTAGTGGAGTTCTTGATTCACCAATGACAGGTACATTTGAAATGTATCCAAAGGGTGGAACTAAGATAGAAGATATAATTGATGCAGGAAATTCAAAATTTACATTTGCTTTAGGACAATTCTCATCTGAAGATGCTGGTATAGAATTAGAAAAGAAATGTAAGGTACCTATGGAAGTGTTAAACATTCCTATAGGAATTGATGCTACTGACAAATTTGTTTCAGAGTTATCTAAAATAACTGGTAAAGAAGTGCCTTATGAATTAGAAGAAGAAAGAGGTCAATTAGTTGACTTAATGTTAGATAGTCATTCTTACTTCTTTGGAAAGAAAGTAGCTATATCAGGAGATCCAGATACAGTAATAAGCTTAACAGAATTTGTAATAAGTTTAGGTATGATTCCTAAATATGTTATAACTGGAACGCCAGGAAATAAGTTTGATAAGATTATTCAAACAATGCTTGATAAAGCGGGAATTACAGGCTGCAAAGTTAAAAATTCAGCAGACCTATTTGAGTTACATCAATGGATTAAAAATGAGCCAGTTGATGTATTAATAGGAACAACCTACAGCAAATATATAGCTAAAGCAGAAGATATTCCTTTCATAAGATTTGGTTTCCCGATCTTAGATAGATTTGCTCACCAATTTTTCCCGACTACAGGATATAAAGGAGCTATAAGATTAGTTGAAATGATTGGAAATGCAATCATGGATAGGATTGATAGAGATTGTGAAGATGAAGACTTAGAATTGGTAATGTAAAAAGATATTAAAGATTTATCTAAATTAGTGACCCCTGATTAAATTCATATACTGTGATAGGATAAATCCGAGTATCCCTTAACACTTGCGATTTATTCTATCACACAATTTAAATAAGGTTATACAGTGAATAAAGTTTAGGAATTAATAGCTAAATTATGTGTAGAGGGAGTTGATAGTATGAAAAGTTTTGATAGTGGAACTAGTATAAATTCAAAATATGAAACAATAAACAATGTAACACTCATTGAGGAAAGAAAGGACTTTGTTTGTTCTAACTCAAAAGCTGGAGAAGTAGGGATAAATTGTGATAAAGATAGTGTTGCAGGATCAGTTAGTCAAAGAGCCTGTGTATACTGTGGTGCAAGAGTAGTATTAAATCCAATAACAGATGCTTTTCATATTGTTCATGGACCAATTGGATGTGCTAGCTATACATGGGATATAAGAGGAAGTCTTACTAGCGGACCGGAAACATATAGAAATAGCTTTTCAACAGATATTAGAGAAAATGATGTGATATTTGGTGGAGAAAAAAAATTATCTGCTGCTATAGATGAAATTGCTGAAAAATTTTGTCCAAAAGTTATATTTGTATATTCCACCTGTATAGTAGGAGTTATAGGAGATGATGTTGATAGTGTTTGCAAGAATGCAGAAAAGAAACATTCTATCAGAGTAATCTCAGTAAAATCTCCGGGCTTTGCAGGTAATAAATCAATGGGTTACAAGGCTGCCTGTAATGCATTAATAAGTCTTATGGGAAATGAAAAAAAAGAAAAAGTTGATGGAGTTAACATTTTAGGAGACTTTAATTTAGCTGGAGAGATGTGGATAATAAATAACTATTTAAAGGAAATGGGTATTAATGTAGTTGCAAAGATAACAGGTGATGGAAGATGCGAAGAGATAATGGATGCACCTAAAGCAAAGCTAAATATAGTTCAGTGTGCTGGGTCTATGACATATCTAGCAAAAAATATGGAAAGTTTATATGATATACCTTATATAAAAATAAGCTTTTTCGGAGTAGAAGATACAAGATTATCATTGATGATGATTGCGGAAGCTACTGGCAATGAAAGAATAATAGAAAATACAAAAATATTAATTGAAAAAGAAGAAAGAAAGTTAAGTAATAAACTGGATCTTTATAAAGGAAGGCTAGAGGGTAGAAAGGCAGCAATATATGTTGGTGGAGGCTTTAAGGCTATATCATTAATAAAGCAGTTTAAGGAACTTGGAATAAAAACTATTATGGTAGGAACTCAAACAGGAAAGAAAGATGATTATGAAATTATACAGAGTATAACTGATGAAGGAACTATTATATTAGATGATTCTAATCCTTATGAATTAGAAAAGTTTATTTTAGAAAAGGATGCAGATATTCTTGTAGGAGGAGTTAAGGAAAGACCTCTTGCATATAAACTTGGAATAGGATTTTGCGATCACAATCATGAAAGGAAAATTCCTCTTTGTGGTTTTGAAGGAGCTATTAATTTTGCTAAAGAAATCGACTTAACAATGAATAGTCCAATATGGAGCATGCTTTAATATAAGGAGGTGGAGGTAATGAAAACTAAGAATTTTGTAAATATGAATGTTAATCCATGTAAGATGTGTATGCCTATGGGAGGTGTAATGGCTTTAAAAGGAATAGAAAATTCTATGGTGATTTTACATGGTTCTCAAGGCTGTAGTACTTATATCAGAAGACATATGGCAACACATTATAATGAGCCTATAGATATTGCATCTTCCTCCCTAACAGAAGAGGGTACAGTTTATGGAGGTGCAAAAAATTTAAAAAAAGGTATAAGGAATATTGTACAACTATATAATCCGGAAGTAATAGGTGTATTAACCACTTGTCTTGCTGAGACAATAGGAGAAGATATTGAAAGAATTGTAGCTGAATTTTATGAAGAGGTATCAAAGGATGAGGAATTTAAGACCTTAAAGATTGTTACAATACCAACACCTGGATATGGAGGAACACAAGCAGAAGGTTATTATAGAACTTTAACTAGATTAGTTGAAAAATTGTCAGATTTATCAGAACCAAATGAAAAAGTAAATGTTATTTGTAGTAATTTAAATCCTGGAGATATAAGAAATATTAAAGAAATACTAGATGATTTTAATGTAGATTATATATTGCTGCCAGATGTATCAGAGACTTTAGATGCAACCTATTCAAAACAGTATAATAGGATACCGGAAGGTGGAACTAAGTTTGAAGATATAAGAAAAATGGCAGGTGCAATTGCAACTATTGAAATGGGAGTAACTGTTGAAGAGGTATACTCACCTGGAAAGTATTTAGAAAAAAAATATGGAGTTCCTCTTTATAGGTGTGCTACTCCTATAGGAATTAAGAATACTGATGAATTTTTAAATATAATTTCGAAAATAACTGGAATGGCTATTCCAGAAAAATATATAAAGCAGAGAGGTAGATACCTAGATGCAATGATAGACTCACATAAATATAACGGTGAAGCAAGAGCTGTAATTTATGGAGAACCAGAGCTTATTGCAGCTGTAACAGATGTGTGCTTAGAGAATGGAATTAAACCTGTTCTAATTGCTACTGGTTCAAAAAATGCACTTTTAAAAAAATATTTAGATAATAAGATTAAGAATCTTTTTGAAAAAACTATAATACTTGATGATACTGATTTTCAAACTATTGAGGAGTATGCAAAAGAACTCAATGCAAATATTATGATTGGTAACTCAGATGGTAGAAGGATTGAAGAAAAGTTAGGAATATACCTTTTGCGCATTGGATTTCCAATACACGATAGGATAGGAGCTCAAAGGCAAGTATTTACAGGATATGTAGGATCTATGAACTTAATAGATGGGGTAGCTAATTCTATAATTGAAAATAATGAAAAAACTTTTAGGAAGGTTGCCTATGATAGTTATTTTAATAAATCAGTAGTAACGGAGGAAGATACTATGATTATTGAGGAAGATAATATAAAGACAATTGAAGATAAAACTAAATTTCATCCATGTTATAGCGAAAATGCTCATGAGTATGCAAGAATGCATATACCAGTAGCACCTAAATGCAACATTAAGTGTAATTACTGTAATAGAAAATTTGATTGTGTAAATGAAAGTAGACCAGGAGTTACAAGTGAAATATTAACACCAAAAGAAGCTCTTGAAAAATTTAAAGTAGTAAAAGATAAAATAAGTAATATGACTGTTGTTGGAATTGCAGGACCAGGAGATGCTTTAGCAAATTTTGAAGAAACTAAAAAATCTATTGAACTAATCAAAAAGGAATCACCGAATACAATATTCTGTTTATCTACTAATGGCTTAATGCTTCCTTTCTATGCAAATGAAATAATAAAACTTGGAATTTCTCACGTAACAATTACAATTAATACCCTGGATCCTAAAGTAGGAGCAAAATTATATAGAGAAATAGACTACTTAGGAAATACATTAAAAGGCGAAGAAGGAGCTATTGTTCTTCTAAATAATCAATTAGCAGGACTTAAGTATCTATCATCTAAAGGTGTACTATGTAAAGTTAATATAGTTATGGTAAAGGATGTTAATGATAAAGACATTCCAGAAGTGGTCAAAAAAGTTAAAGAATGTGGAGCTTTCATGACAAATATAATGCAAATGATTCCTGCATCAGGAAGTAAATTCGAGAATATGCCACTTGTAAGTAATGTTGAATTAAATGAGATGAGAAAAAAATGTCAGATAGATTTAAAACAAATGTATCACTGCAAACAATGTAGAGCTGATGCCATAGGAAAGCTTTCTCATGATTGCTCAATAGATTTTAGAAATATAGGATGTGGAAGTAAGTCCTGTGGAGAAAGTAAGGAAGTTAATATTGTTGATGATAAAGAGAAAGAAATATCAAAAAAAGTAGAAGAGAAGAAAAAATACAAGTTTGCAATTTCATCTAAAAGCGGAATGAATATAGACCAACATTTTGGACATGCTGAAGAATTCTATATATATGATTATTTAGAAGGAGAAGCAAAATTTATTGAGAAAAGAAATGTAAGCAAATATTGTACAGGTATTGAAGAATGTGATGAACATGATGATAAAATTGCAAAAATAATAAGAACTGTTGAAGACTGTAATGCAGTCCTTGTATTAAGAGTAGGTTTTGAGCCTGTAAAGAAGTTAGAAAGCCATGGAATTAAGATATTTCAGATGTATGAAGGAATAAATAAAGGAATAGAAAAGGCAGTAAAGTTGTTAGAAGCAAGTTAATATTAAAATAAACTATTTAGGTAAGATAAATTAAAAAAATAATATATTAAGGAGTGGAAGATTATGATTTCTTTAAAACACCATATTTTTGTATGTGCAAGTTGTAGAATAAATGGACAGCAAAAGGGATTCTGTCACACAAAAGGAGCTGTAGACATTATTACTACATTTATGGAAGAGATTGAGGACAGAGATTTAGGTGGGGAAGTTATGATTACTAATACAGGTTGCTTTGGGATATGTAATCAAGGACCCATAGTTGTTGTATATCCTGAAGGAGTTTGGTATGGAGCAGTAACAGCGAATGATGCAGAAGAAATAATGGAGTCTCATATAGAAAATGGCAAGGTAGTAGAAAGACTTAAAATTTAAAGGTAGATGATATAAATGAATATAAAAAGCATTAAAAAAATTTCTAGGCTCATGTTTCTTGTTATAACTATAATTTTTAGTGCCACTTATCTATTAGGTTGTGGAGATAATAAGAAAGAAATAACAGTCTCAGCTGCAGCAAGTTTATCAGAAAGTTATACGGAAATTGCAAAAAAAATTAAGGAAGAAAAGAATATAGATGTAGTATTAAATTTTGCAGGAAGTCAAAGTTTGGTTACATCAATTGAAGCGGGAGCGAAAGTAGATGTATTCGCTTCCGCAAATGTTAAATATATTGATAGATTAAATGAAAAAGGAATGCTTGCTAAAGATAAGATATTCGCTAAAAATATCCTAGTAGCATGTAAAAACATTAAATCAAAAGTAGAGATTAAAAGTTTAAAAGACTTAGGGAATTCTGAAGTAAAGCTTATTGTGGGAGATAAAACCGTACCAGTAGGTTCATATTTTTATACTGCTTTAGATAATTCTATAATTGAAAATAACCTTACAGAAGAAGAAAGATATAGAATCATAGGGAATGTAAAAAGCAATGAGTTAAGTGTTAAAGATGTAGTAAGCAAAGTCTTACTAGGGGAAGGGGATGTGGGAATAGTCTACAAAACAGATGTAAATGATGCAAATAGACATGCTTTAGAAATAATAGAATTTGAAGAATTTAAGAAGTTAAAAACTGAATACTATTTAGGTATTGTTAGTACATCTACAAAAAAAGAATTAGCAGAAGTATTTGTAGACTATACAACTAATGGATATGGAAAAGAAATATTAAAGAAACATGGATTTATTGTAGAGTAGAGAAAAAGGAGGTAGGGATATGTTAGAAATAAAGCAATCAAGTGAATTAGCAGTTAAGAAAAATAAAGCTTATTATACTTTGCATAATAAGAAGTTACGTTTTAGCTTTAATTCAGATAAAGTATTCCTACCTATAATATCAATTATAACATTGATATATATACTTTTACTAATAGCTCCTATTGTATCATTAGGAAAGTTTTCAGGAATAGAAAACATAATGAAGAGTATAGAAAGTGCTGACAATTTGGGAGCTATAAAGTTAAGTATGATAACGTCTTTTGTTGCAATTATATTTACTTTTATATTAGGAACTCCTACAGTATTTTATTTAAAAGAGATAAAAAACAATAAGGTAGTTAAAGTTTTAGATATTATTTTAGAAATCCCCATTGTGTTACCACCAGCAGTCGCTGGGATAGGACTAATACTAACTTTTGGCACAAATTCATTTATAGGTGGATTTTTAAATGCACATAATTTAAATATAATTTTTACTCCTTATGCAGTTATAATTGCTCAATTTTTTGTTTCAGCAGCTTTTTATGTGAGGATTCTAAGAAATGGAGTAGAATTAGTTCCGAAGGAAATTTTTGAAGCAGCTTATATTTGCGGAGCAAATAAAGTACAAACAATAGTATTTGTTATCTTACCTATGCTTAAGAAGTCATTAGTGTCAGGGCTAATGCTAGGGTGGATAAGGGCACTAGGTGAGTTTGGAGCAACTATGATGTTTGCAGGCAATGTGTTAAACAAAACAAGAACTATGCCTTTGCAAATATATACACTTATGCAAAGTGATATTAAGATGGCAGCCTCTTTTTCAATGATATTGTATATAATTACTTTTGTTATTTTAGTAATTATAAGAGTATTCTTAAAGGAACAAAATACAGGATAGTATTGGGAGTGATAAATATGTCATTATTTATTAATGGAAATAAGAAAAATATTATAGATAGAACAATTCCTGAAATGTTAAAAAATAGAAGATATATTAGTAGAAAAGACATACTATACTTCTGTTACCTTTTAAATGAAATAGGAATTGACTATATAGAAATTGATAAAGAGGTATATAAAAGAGTAGGTAAACTTCCGGAAAAAATGAAGTTTTTATATAGAATTAAAGATGACGAAGATATAAGAATTTGTATAAAAAATAAGTTTGATTTCATTGTAATGGGAATAAGTGAGTTTTTCAATGCTAAACTAGAGCATATAAAAGAGCTTAGTAAAAAACAAATTATTTTTGAAATTAAATTAGAGGATTTAGCAACAATAAATGAGGAAAATTTTATTTTTGAAAATAGTGAGATTCAAAAGTTTATAATGATAAAAAAAATCACAGATTTGAATAAAGAAAATTATTTAAGAATTCAAGGAATAAGTAGAAGTATTCTAGATGAATTAAAAGATACAATTAGAATAATTAAAGAGAAGTTAAATGTAAAATTAGATGTATGTCCAGAAAATAAATTATATATGGCTACAGCGGTAGCTTTAGCAGCACTTGAAAGTGATGCAGATTCAGTAACGTTATCATTTACAGGTAAAGGCGCTCCTCATAAATTTGCAGCTCTAGAAGAGGTCATTTTAGCTTTGAAAATTATTAAAGGATATGATATTGAAGGGAAAACATTGTTATTATCTGAATTATATAATTTTTACAGAAAGATTACAAATGAAGATGTATCAACCATCAAATCTGTAATAGGTGAAGATATATTTAAATATGAGTCAGGTATTCATGCTGATGGAATAGATAAAAATCCTATTACTTATGAGCCTTACGATCCAAAAGAGGTTGGACAAAACAGAAAGATGATTATTGGAAAACATTCCGGATCTAAATCTATTATAAGTAAACTTATAGAACTTAATCTAGATTATAGAAAAATAGATATACAATCAGTATTAGAGAAAATCAGAAATATAAGTATACAAAATAGAGGAGAAGTAATGGATGAGGAGTTAATCCATATGCTTAATATTTAATAGTTAAAGAAAATAAATACAATAGCTAAAGTATAATATAGACAAGAATAGAGGGTGAGTCCTATGAATATAAAAATTGTAGATACAACTCTAAGAGATGGTGAGCAAAAAGCGGGAATTGCATTAAAAATAGAAGATAAAATTGAGATTGCAAAAATTCTTGATAGTATAGGGACATATCAAATAGAAGCAGGTATACCTTCTATGGGTGGGGAAGAAAAAAAGAGCTTACAGAAAATCATGGAATTAAACTTGAAAAGTAAGGTTTCAGCATGGAATAGGATGAACATTGATGATATTAAACACTCTGTAGAATGTGGAGTAGATATTATACACATAACAGTACCTTCATCAGATATTCACATTAATTCTAAGCTGAAGAAGAGTAGAAATTGGGTTATTTACAATATGAAAAGATGTGTAAGCTATGCAAAAGAAAACAATTTTGAAGTGACTTTAGGTTTCGAAGATGCATCAAGAGCTGATTTAGGATTTTTGGTAGAATTAAGCAAGACAGCTTTAGAAGAGGGAGCTTCAAGAGTAAGATATGCAGATACGGTAGGCATATTATATCCCGCTAAAATTTATGAAGAAATTAAGCTTATAAAAGAAAAAGTAGATATAGATATAGAAATACATGCTCACAATGATTTTGGTATGGCTATAGCAAACTCTATTGCAGCAGTAAAGGCTGGAAGTGAATATGTTGATTGTACATTTGGAGGTATTGGAGAGAGAGCCGGTAACTGCAATTATAGTGATTTTGCAATTGCATCAAACATCATTTTTTCTTTAAATAACGTAAATATAGAAATGTTAACAGAGGCAGAAAGAAAAATAATGAGCATAATTAAATATGGCGTTAGTTAATAAGATAGGCTGTTAAGTGTTTAACAAGCCTATCTTATTTTTTATAGTTTTGCGACTGAAACTTAGCTTTATTATTTATGTTGCTGAATTTTAAAAAACACAAATGTTCGTTATGATACGAATGTTATACGTAAATAATTATATATATAGTTCATATAAAACGAATATTATATTTAAAAAAGAGTAAAAATGTATTGACGTATTAAGCTGAAAGTGGTAACATTTAACCATACTTAATCGAATATACTCATTCATATAATCCTAATAATATGGTTTAGGAGTTTCTACGAGGAACCGAAAATTTCTTGTCTATGAGTGAATCTTTGTAGAGGTGTAATAATATCTAATTATTATGCTTAGTACTATGGAGTACTTTTTCTACCATCGGATTTGCTCAAAGTCTAATGGTAGTTTTGTTTTTATATAAATAATTTTTAAAAGATTTATATCCAAAGGGGGTTGAATTTTAATATGGAAAAAGTAATGTTATATGAAGGAAAAGCTAAAAAAATATTTACGGCTGAGGATAAGGACAATGTAGTTGTGTATTATAAAGATGATGCTACAGCATTTAATGGTGCTAAAAAATCTGAAATAGATAAAAAAGGTATACTTAATAATAGTATTACTTCGGCTATATTTGAAATGCTTAATAATAAAGGAATAAAGACACATTTTATAAAAAAATTAAACGATAGAGAACAGCTTTGTAAAAAAGTAGAGATTGTACCACTTGAAGTTATAGTAAGAAATGTAGCTGCTGGAAGTATGGCTAAAAGACTTGGAATCGAAGAAGGAAAAGATCTTAAAACTACAATATTTGAAATTTGTTATAAAGATGATAAACTTGGAGACCCACTAATAAACGATTATCATGCAGTTGCATTAGGACTTGTTTCTTTTGATGAATTAGAAGAGATGTATAGTATTACTTCAAATATAAACAATATACTTAAAGATTTCTTTGCAAGACAAAATATTAGACTTATTGATTTTAAGATAGAGTTTGGAAGATACAAAGGAGAAATAATTTTAGCTGATGAAATATCACCAGATACTTGTAGATTTTGGGATGCAAAGACAAATGAAAAGTTAGACAAGGATAGATTTAGAAGAGATTTAGGAAGCGTAGAAGAGGCTTATACAGAAATACTAAACAGAATTTCTAATGTTAAGTAGTAATATGGAGGATGCCATGAATAAAATTGAACAGGATAAATTTAAAGAGGAGTGTGGAGTGTTCGGAATCTATTCTAAGAGTGGACTTGACGTAGCAAGTATTACTTATTATGGACTATATGCACTTCAGCATAGAGGACAAGAAAGTGCAGGAATAGCGGTTTCGGATAGTGAAGGGCTAATTTGTCATAAAGATATGGGATTAGTGTCAGATATTTTTGATGAAACTATTTTAAGTAATATGAAAGGTAAAGCAGCTATAGGACATGTTAGGTACTCTACAACAGGGGCTAGCAAGGCTGAAAATGCTCAACCACTTTTAAGTAAGTTTAAGTTAGGTTCAATTGCTATTGCTCATAATGGAAATTTAGTTAATGCAGATATAATAAGAGAGCTTTTAGAAGATACAGGAGTGTTATTTCAAACATCTATTGATTCAGAGGTTATATTAAATCTTATTGCGAGAAATGCTAAAAAAGGACTAGAACAGGCTGTAGTTGATGCTATTCAAGCTGTTAAAGGTTCCTATGCTATAACTATGTTAACAGAAAATAAACTAATAGGAGTAAGAGATCCTAATGGCATAAGACCTATGTGCATAGGTAAGATCAGGGAAGATTATATTATGTGCTCCGAGAGCTGTGCTTTAGATGCTGTAGGAGCAGAATTTGTAAGAGATGTAGCACCAGGTGAAATTGTAATAATAGATGAGGATGGAATAAAGTCTATACAGTTTGCGGAAAAGACGAAATGCATGACTTGTTCTTTTGAATATATATATTTTGCAAGACCAGATAGCATCATGGATGGTATAAATGTTTACAATGCAAGACTTGCAGCAGGAGAACAGCTATTTAAAGAAGTCCCAGCGGAAGCTGATATAGTAATTGGGGTTCCAGATTCAGGAGTTCCAGCAGCAGTAGGCTATGCAAAAGCTTCAGGAATTCCTTTTGGTATAGGGTTAATTAAGAATAGATATGTAGGAAGAACTTTTATATCTCCAAGTCAAAAGCTAAGAGAACAAGCAGTATCTGTAAAACTTAATGCACTTAAAGTTAACGTAGAAGGAAAAAGAGTAGTAATAATAGATGACTCTATAGTTAGAGGTACTACAAGTAGAAGATTAGTAGAAATTTTACGAAGAGCAGGTGCTAAAGAAATTCATTTTAGAGTATCTTCTCCAGTTGTAAAGTATCCATGCTATTTTGGTATTGATACACCTTATAGAAAAGAACTTGTTGGGTCGCAAATGACTATAGATGAAATTAGAGATTTTATAGGAGCAGATAGTCTTGGGTATTTGAGTATGGATGGATTACTTAATACATTACAAGGTAAAGAAGGCTTTTGTTTAGGGTGTTTTAATGGAGAATATCCTATATCGGCACCTATTGAAAACTCCAAGGATTATTTAGAGAGGTAGGGATAGTTATGGCAACTTATAAAGAGGCGGGCGTAAATATAGAAGAAGGTTATAAAGCAGTCAATTTAATGAAGGAACATGCAGCAAGAACTTTTAATTCTAGTGTACTTAACAGTTTAGGAAGTTTTGCAGGCATGTATGAACTACCAAAATACAATAAGCCTGTATTGGTATCGGGTACAGATGGAGTTGGAACAAAGTTAAAGGTAGCTTTTGATATGAAAAAGTACGATACAGTTGGTATTGATTGTGTAGCTATGTGTGTAAATGATGTACTATGTCATGGGGCAAAGCCACTATTTTTTCTTGACTATATTGCTTGTGGGAAATTAGAGGCTGAAAATGCAGCTGATTTAGTTAAAGGAGTTAGTGATGGGTGTCTTGAGGCATCTTGTGCTTTAATTGGTGGAGAAACAGCAGAAATGCCTGGTTTTTATAAAACTGGTGAGTATGATGTAGCTGGTTTTTGTGTTGGAATTGTAGATAAAGATGAGATAATAGATGGAAGTGGAATTAAAGAAGGAGATGTACTCATAGGAATAGAGTCTTCAGGATTACACAGTAATGGCTATTCACTTGTGAGAAAGCTTATTGTTGATCTAGAAGAAGACTTTAATGGAGAAAAAATAGGTGATGTAATTTTAAGACCTACTAAGATATATGTAAAAATAATTCAAGAATTAATGAAGAGATATAAGCTTAAAGGAATGGCTAATATAACTGGGGGCGGTTTTTATGAGAACATTCCAAGAATGTTTAAGGGAGATTTTACAGCTGTAATAAATAAAGGAAGCTTTGAAGTTCTTCCAATATTTAAGCATCTAATGGAGCTTGGAGTAGAAGAAGAGCATATGTATAATACATTTAATATGGGGATAGGATTTGTATTATGTGTTGATGAGTATAAAGTAAAAGATATTATAAGTGATATAGAGAAAATGGGAAGTAAGGCTTATAAGATAGGATATGTGAAGGTTGGAGGCAAAGGAGTATGTTTAAAATAGCTGTACTTATATCAGGAGGGGGTAGCAATCTTCAGTCTATAATAGACAGCATAGAAAATAAATACTTAACTAACTGTAGTATAGAATTTGTTATAAGTGATAGAAATGGTGTTTTAGGGTTAGAAAGGGCTAAAAAACATAATATTAGGGGGCTAATATTAGATAGAAAAGAATATGGAGAAGCTTTGTCAGATAAAATACTTGAAACCTTAGAAGGTAAGGTAGATTTGATAGTACTTGCTGGATATTTATCAATTTTAAATGGAA
Organism: Clostridium sp. X; assembly: GCF_055755365.1. Lineage (NCBI taxonomy): Bacteria > Bacillati > Bacillota > Clostridia > Eubacteriales > Clostridiaceae > Clostridium > Clostridium sp. X. The sequence continues at coordinate 2,817,528 of NZ_CM146912.1, read as the reverse complement.
AAATTATAAAGAAGTTTAAAAATAGGATTATTAATATACATCCATCCTTAATACCAGCCTTTTGCGGAAAGGGAATGTATGGGTTAAAGGTCCATGAAAAAGCCATAGAGTACGGAGTTAAGATAAGTGGCTGTACAGTACATTTTGTAGATGAAGGTACAGATACAGGAAGCATCATTATTCAAAAGCATGTATATGTTGAGGATGGGGATACAGCAGAAACTCTTCAAAAAAGAATTTTGATAGAAGAGCATAAGGCATTACCAGAAGCTATTAAATTAATTTCAGAGGGTAATGTAACTATTGATAGAAGAAGAGTGATAAAAAGTTTCCATAAGTCAGAATATATATTATAATTTAGTTATTTAAAACTTTAAATCGATAAATTATAAGGGGGAAGACAAATGCTAAAGAGAGCATTAATAAGTGTGTTTAATAAGGATGGGGTATTAGAACTTGCACAATTTTTAGTAGCAAAAGGAGTTGAGATAATCTCAACTGGGGGCACATATAAGCATCTTGTAGAAAATAATATTCCTGTAGTGGAAGTAAATGAAGTTACGGGTTTTGATGAGATATTAGACGGTAGAGTAAAGACTCTTCATCCACTAATTCATGGTGGAATACTTGCTATTAGAGATAACGAAGAGCACATGAATATAATTAAAGAAAAAAACATTACACCTATTGATATGGTAGTAGTTAACTTATATCCTTTCTTTGAAAAAGTAAAGGAAGATTTAGAGTTTGATGAAAAAGTAGAATTCATTGATATTGGTGGACCAACTATGATTAGATCAGCTGCCAAAAACTTTCAAGATGTAATAGTTCTTACAGATACAAAAGATTATAGCGCCATAATGGATCAAATCGAAAATAATGGAGATGTTGATTTTCCTACAAGAAAAAGATTAGCAGGGAAAGTATTTAATTTAACAGCTGCTTATGATGCTGCTATAAGCAACTTTTTATTAGAGGATGAAGAATACCCAGAGTATTTGGCTCTTTCATATAAAAAATCTATGGATTTAAGATACGGAGAAAATGCTCATCAAACAGCTGCATATTATACTGCTACAAATGGTATGGGCGCAATTAATAACTTTGAAATTTTAAATGGAAAACAACTTTCTTATAACAATATTAAGGATATGGATATAGCATGGAGAACAGTATGGGAATTTGAAGAGATAGCTTGTTGTGGTGTTAAACATAACACTCCTTGTGGAGTTGCAATTGGAGAAGACGTATATGCTGCTTACACTAAGGCATACAGTTGTGATCCTGTTTCTATATTTGGAGGAATTGTCGCTGTAAATACAAAGGTTGATAAGAAAACTGCTGAAACAATGTCAGAGATATTTTTAGAAATTGTCATTGCACCTGATTATGATGAAGATGCTATAGAAGTATTTAAGGCTAAGAAGAATTTAAGAGTAATTAAATGTTCAGTAAAACCTGAAGATAAGTTTAACTTAGCTAAAGTTGATGGAGGAATCTTAGTTCAAAGCGAAGACAATATATTTGCAGAGACTATGGATATAGTAACAGATAGAAAGGCAACTGAAGAAGAAATGAAGGATCTAGTGTTTGCAATGAAGGTTTGCAAATATGTAAAATCTAATGCAATTGTAGTTGCTAAAGATGGTATGGCTATAGGAATTGGCGGAGGACAAGTTAATAGAATTTGGGCTGCGAGAGAGGCTCTAGATAGAGCAAAAGATGGAGTAGTTATGGCATCAGACGCTTTCTTCCCTTTTGATGATGTAGTAAAAACTGCAGCAGAATACGGAATTAAAGCTATAATTCAACCAGGCGGATCTGTTAGAGATGAAGACTCTATAAAAGCATGTAACGAAAATCAAATAGCAATGGTGTTTACAGGAGTTAGACACTTTAAGCACTAATTATGAGGAGTTGATTTAAGTGAAGGTTTTAATAATAGGTTCAGGTGGACGTGAGCATGCTACAGTATGGAAGGCTTCACAAAGTCCATTAGTAGATAAAATTTATTGTGCTCCAGGTAATGGGGGTACAGATAAAGAAGATAAGTGTGAAAATATAAATATAGAAGAAATAGATGAACTCTTAAAGTTTGCTAAACAGGAAAACATAGCTCTTACTATAGTAGGACCTGAGGCAACTTTAGTAGAAGGAATAGTAGATAAATTTAAAGAAAATGGTTTAAAGATATTCGGGCCTAGTAAAAAAGCGGCACTACTTGAAGGAAGCAAGAGTTTTTCCAAAGATTTTATGAAAAAATACGGAATAAGGACTGCTGAATATGAGGTTTTTGATAAGGTAGAGAACGCTTTAGAGTATTTAAAAGAGTGCCCTTATCCAACAGTTATAAAAGCAGATGGATTAGCAGCTGGTAAAGGTGTTGTAATCTGCGAAAACGAAGAAGAGGCAAGAAATGCCATACATCAGTTTATGATTGATGATATATTTAAGGGGGCTGGACTTAGAATAGTTATTGAAGAGTTTTTAGAAGGTGTAGAAGCTTCAATTCTATCAATAACTGATGGGAAAACTATAGTACCTTTTATATCAAGCAAAGATCACAAACAAATATTTGATGAAGATAAGGGACCTAATACTGGTGGTATGGGAGTTGTGGCTCCAAACTTTTATTGTAATGAAGAAGTTTTGGAAAGCTTTCAGACAGATATATTAGAGCCGACTTTGAAAGGTATAAAAAGTGAAGAGTTAGATTATATAGGAACCATTTTCTTTGGAGTTATGATAACTAAAAAAGGTGTATATCTTTTAGAATACAACGTTAGAATGGGAGATCCTGAAACACAAAGTGTACTTGCTCTTTTAGAAAGTGATTATGTAGATTTAATATTAAAAGCCTTAGATGGAAAACTAGATACTTGTACTGTTAATTGGAAGAATGGTCATGCTTGCTGTGTAACTGCAGTATCAGCAGGTTATCCAGGGGATTATGAGAAGGGTTTTAAAATTAGCGGAATAGAAAATGTGGCATGTAAGGTTTTTGTAGCTGGAGCTAAAGAGGCTGAAGGAAGTTTAGTAACCTCTGGAGGCAGGGTGTTGAATGTTGTAGCAACAGGAAGTACTCTTGAGGAAGCTAGAGAAAGAGCTTACAGTGAAATAAAAAAGATAGACTTTAAAGGTATTTATTATAGAACTGATATTGGTATAAAGAGAGAGCAGTAAGTAGGGAACCCAAATCTTAGATAAGTAAAATAAAAAAAGGTAAGGAGACAGATACATGAAAACTGAAGTTAAAAGAATATTTGTGGAAAAAAGACCGCCTTTTGATGTTGAAGCAAAAGGACTTTTAAAAGAGCTGGTGACAAATCTTCACATTAGCTCTATAGAAAATTTAAGAATATTAAATCGTTATGATGTATCTGGAATATCTGAAGAAGAATATAAAAAAGCAAGAAACACAATTTTTGCTGAGCCTGTAGTAGATTATGCATATGATGAAGAAATTAATATTAATGATAGTGACAAGGTTTTTGCAGTGGAATATCTTCCAGGTCAATATGACCAAAGAGCGGACTCAGCTGCACAATGTATTCAAATACTAACACAAAATGAAAGACCTATTGTAAGATGCGCAAAGATAATTGTGATAACTGGAAGTATTAGTGATGAAGATCTTAAGAAAGTTAAACACTATTATATAAATAGTGTAGATTCTATGGAAACTTCTTTAGACAAGCATTCTAACCTTGAGATGGATTGGGAAGTTCCAAAGGATGTGGCAGTTTTAGATGGTTTTATAGAAAAAGAAGATAGAGAGCTTAAAGAGTTTATGGAAACTGAAGGATTTGCCATGAGTTTTGAGGATTTAAAATTCTGCCAAGAATACTTCAAGAATACGGAAAAGAGAAATCCTACTATAACTGAAATTAAGGTTATAGACACGTACTGGTCAGATCACTGTAGACATACAACCTTTGAGACAAAAATAGATAAGGTAAGCTTTGAAGAAGGCAAGTATGTAAATCCAATAAAAGAAGCATATGAAGAATATATAAGTTCGAGAAATTATGTATATGAAGATAGAGAAAAAGATATATGCCTTATGGATATAGCAGTTATAGGAATGAAAGAGCTCAGAAAGAAAGGTCTATTAGAGGACCTTGAGTTATCTGATGAAATAAATGCTTGTAGCATAGAGTGCGATGTAGATGTTGATGGAAAAAATGAGAAGTATTTAATTATGTTTAAAAACGAAACTCATAACCACCCGACAGAAATAGAACCTTTCGGAGGTGCTGCAACTTGTCTTGGGGGTGCAATTCGTGACCCATTATCAGGGAGATCTTATGTTTATGGAGCAATGAGAGTAACAGGGTCTGGTGATCCGAGAAAGCCTGTAGAAGAAACATTACAAGGAAAGCTTCCACAAAGGCAAATAACAATAAAAGCAGCTAGTGGCTATAGTTCTTACGGTAATCAAATTGGTCTTGCCACAGGGTATGTAGGTGAGGTTTATGATGAGGATTTTATAGCTAAGAGAATGGAAATAGGAGCTGTAATAGCAGCAACACCTAAGGAAAAAGTTATTCGCAAAAAGCCAGTTGAGGGAGATTCTATAATACTGGTAGGAGGAAGAACAGGAAGAGATGGTTGCGGTGGTGCAACGGGTTCTTCAAAAGAGCATGATGAGGCTTCTATATTAAATTGTGGTGCAGAAGTACAAAAGGGAAATCCTCCAACGGAAAGAAAAATCCAAAGGCTTTTTAGAGATGATAAAGTGAGTAAGTTAATTAAAAAATGCAATGACTTTGGAGCAGGTGGAGTTGCTGTAGCTATAGGAGAGTTAAGTGAAGGACTTCATATAAACCTTGATTTAGTTACAAAAAAATACGAGGGACTAGATGGGACAGAGCTTGCAATATCTGAATCTCAGGAGAGAATGGCTGTTGTTGTAGATAGTAAGGATGTAGAAGAGTTTATAAAGTATTCAGAGAGAGAAAATCTTGAGGCTGTAGAAGTAGCAAAGGTTACAGATAATAGAAGATTACAAATGAAGTGGAGAGGAAAAAATATAGTAGATATAAGCAGAGACTTCCTTGACACTAATGGTGTTAAACAAAAGATAGATATTATAGTAAAAAACCCTTCAGAAATTTCATATTTTGAAGAGGAAAGCTTTGAGGATTTAAAAGAGAAATGGATTAGTAACATAAGAGATTTAAATATTTGTAGCCAAAGAGGTCTAGTAGAAAGATTTGATAACTCTATAGGTTCATCAACAGTATTAATGCCTTTTGGAGGAAAGTATAACAGTACTCCAACAGAATCTATGTGTTTTAAAGTACCGGTATTAGATGGAGAAACAACTACGGGAACTATAATGTCCTATGGATATAATCCTAAAATAGGAAAGTGGAGTCCTTTCCATGGAGCACTTTATGCAGTAATAGAATCAGTTGCTAAGGTTGTTGCATCTGGAGGAGACTATAAAAATATAAGGCTTACACTTCAAGAATACTTTGAAAAGCTAGGAGAAGATTCTGCTAAATGGGGTAAACCCTTTAGTGCACTCCTTGGAGCTTTTTATGCACAAAAGCAGCTTGGTATACCTGCAATTGGAGGAAAGGACAGTATGTCTGGAACTTTTAAGGATATAAATGTTCCACCAACCTTAGTGTCTTTTGCAGTAGATATAGTAAATACTAATAAGGTTATATCTCCTGAATTTAAGAAAAAGGGAAGTAGAGTTGTATTAATAAAAGCTAATAAAGATGAATACAATGTTCCTAAGTTTAATGAACTAAAAAAGAACTTCCAGGTTATAAATAAGCTTATAAACAAAGAATTAGTTTTATCAGCTCATAGCATTAAAACCGGTGGAATTGCAGAAGCTGTATCAAAGATGAGCTTTGGTAATAGAATTGGTATGAATTTTGCTAATAACGTAAAAGCAAAAGACTTATTCTCAGAAGATTATGGTTCAATCATTTTAGAGTTAGATGATAAGGTTGAGCTTAAAGAAGAATTTAAAGATATAAATTATTCTTTAATAGGATTTACTCAAGGATCACCTAAAATAAAAATGCATAATGTAGAGATTAATATTGATGAATTACTAGAGGAATGGGAAAAACCTTTAGAGAATATATTCTCAACAAAAGCTGAAAAGATAGAAGAAGATATAGAATTAAAACTGTATAAAAAAGATACTGTAAAAGTGCCTTCTATAAAAATTGCAAAGCCAAAAGTATTTATACCAGTTTTCCCAGGCACCAACTGCGAATACGATGTAGAGAGAAGATTTAAGTTAGCTGGAGGAGAAACGGAAGTTAGTGTGTTTAAAAATTTAACTACTAAGGATATAGAAGATTCCGTGGATACTATGGTAAAACATATAAACAGCTCTCAAATAATTATGCTTCCAGGAGGTTTTAGTGCTGGAGATGAACCAGATGGTTCAGGAAAGTTTATTGCAACTGTATTTAGAAATCCTAGAGTTAAAGAGGCTGTAATGAAGCTTTTAAATAATAGAGATGGCTTAATGTTAGGTATTTGCAATGGCTTTCAAGTGCTAGTGAAGTTAGGTTTAGTTCCTTATGGTGAAATAAGAGATATGGATGAAGAATGTCCTACTTTAACACATAATAAAATTGGGCGACATATGTCTAAAATGGTAAATACAAAAGTGGTATCTAACCTTTCACCTTGGTTCAATAATGTCAATGTTGGAGATGTTCATAGCATAGCAGTATCTCATGGAGAAGGTAGATTTGTTTGTACTCCTAAAGTTGGAGAAGAACTATTTAAAAGAGGACAAGTAGCAACTCAATATGTAGATTTAAACGGGGATCCAAGTTATGATATAAACTTTAATCCAAATGGTTCAATGTATGCAATAGAGGGTATAACAAGCCCAGATGGTAGAGTCTTAGGTAAAATGGGGCACTCCGAGAGGATAGGCAAGAATGTTTACAAAAATATTCTTGGAGAAAAGGATCAAAAGTTATTTGAAGCAGGAGTTAGCTACTTTAAATAGATGTTTAAAGTTAATACTTTTAATGCTACAACAAGTTAAATAAATTAACACGATATTAAGAGCAATAATATATTTACAATATATTATTGCTTTTTTTTATTATTTAAGCAATATATTGATAATTTAATTGATATAATCCATTAAATATAATATAATTAGTAATAAAATTAGGATTATATTACTAATTTATTAATGGAGCGTATGTTGATTGATTTTATAGTTAATTGGGGGGGACATCTATGAACTTAGGCTTATCATATATGATAAATAAAAAGCTAGACAAAGAATCTAGACAAATTTTTGAGGGGATCGCAAGAGGGAGAAAGAGAGCTTTAGAAAATTGGTTTAATGACAAATGGACAGAACTTGAGCTTGTTAGAGATAATATTAATGCATATTTAGACGAAAATGAAGTTGACCTAGGGATAATTAAAAATATCATGGAAGATAAAAAAGTGCAGTTTAAAGATTTTTCTGAAATCTTTTTTATAAATTCATCTGGAAAAGTAAGTGTATCTACTTACAAGATGAACATAGGAAAATCTCTAAAGGACTTTCCGTCATACATTAGAGGAATGGAAGGGAAACCACTGATGTATGGTCCTTATATAGATGAAGATACTTTAAAAATTGGAGAGTGTAATTCTAAGTTTTTTGATGAAGTTACATTAATGTTTTCACTACCTTTTTATAATAAAGAGACAGGAAGAAGTGCTGTACTTTGTGGGAGAATTCCAAATGATGTAATGAGTGATGTTATACAAGAAGAGGATACACATGTTTATAAGGAGTCAGGGGATAACTATTTATTTATGATTAAATCTAATAGAGGGATAGCGCAAGGAACAGCTATATCAAGAAGTCGTTTTGAAGATGACACATTTACATTAGGAGATAATCTTAAGAGTGGTATTAAGACAAAAAAATGGGGACTAGTTCAAATACGAAAGCATACTGAATTTGAGATTATATTTAAAGATCCGGCTACAGGAGAATTGCATAAGGGAGTAACCAATACTATAAAAAATGGAGAAAACTTAGAGGTGTGGCCAGGTTATCCAGAATATAGGCACATACTTGTTGGAGGAAAAGGTATTTTAATCACTCCACCACATTGTGATGAAGTTTGGGGAATGTTATGTGAAGGAGATATAGAGGAAATATATAAGTTTAGAAGTATCAGCTTTAAAATACCATTAATACTAGGTGGTATAAGTGGAGTTTTATACATGGCAAACTACTATTTTTCTTCATTGAATGATTCTATTAGATTACCATTAGTAATTGCTACATGGATTTTAAATTTATTAGCTGTTGTACTTATAACTAAAAAGACCGTAGTAAACCCTTTAAATAAAACTATAAGAATATTACAAGAAATAGCTGAAGGAGATGGAGATTTAACAAAGAGAGTTGACAAGCTATCTAATGATGAAATAGGGGAACTAGCTAGATGGTCTAATAAGTTTTTTAATAATCAAATGAGTATAGTCAAGAGAATAGGAAATGCATCAAAGGATTCTCAAAACTCTACTTTATATTTATCAAATCTTATGAGTGCTTTTAAAGAAAGTGCAATGATAATTGAAGAAGACATAACAAAGGTCTTAGTCGACTATCAAGCTCAAAATGAACTTTTTCAAAACACTGATAAAAGTTTAAAAATTATTTCTGAAAGTGGAAGGCATATAGATAATCTAATAAATGAAATAAGTGTGAACTCAGAGAAAACTAGTGAAGATGTAATTGAAAATGGTGCAGCATCTAAAGAAGTATTATTAACTATGGGTATATTAGAAGAGGCTATGAAGAGTACCTTAAGTAGTATAAATATGTTGCAAAAGTATTCAAAGGAAATACATCAAGTAGTAAGTGTTATAGATGATATTAGTAAACAAACTCAATTGCTTGCATTAAATGCATCTATAGAGGCAGCTAGAGCAGGTGAAAGTGGAAAAGGTTTTGTAGTAGTAGCACAAGAGGTATCAAAATTAGCCAATAAATCAGGAGATGCTACTGTTTCTATATCAAAACTAATTGGAAATGTTCATGGAGAGACGGAGCTAACTATTAAAAATGTTAAAGAAATTGCAGAGAAAGTAGATAAAGTAAGTCATATCGTAAAATACTCCATAGGTTCCTTTGATAAGATACAAGATAATATACTTGGAGTTACAGATAATGTACAGCAAATTTCAAGCTTAGTTAATAATCAAACTCAACAGTTAGAAGAAATAACTATAAGTACAGAAGAGTTAGCAGCACAAAGCGACAAGGATACTGCCAAAAATCAAGGAAGAACCGAAAAAGTTTTAGACTTAGTTCAATCAGTATTAAGCCATTTAAGGCAAGTAGATCAGGTATCAAAGGTATTAACACATAGCTCGCAAAATTTAACAGATATAGTAGACGGTTTTAAATTAAAGAAACTATAAAAACTGAATAGTATAATGTAGATATAGAAAAACTATTATAAGCATATAATTATAATAGTTTTTCTTATGGAGGTAATGATATTTTATGGCTAAGAAAACTTTAAAAGGAGATTACTTACATAAAATATACGAAAGAAATTCAGATACGGGAAATTATATTGTACCAGTATCATTAGATAAGTATAGTGATATATTTAATGATTGGGATAGTGCACCCTTTAAAAAGCGAGATATGGACCCGGACCTTGCAGATTTCTTAGATAATTGTGCAGATGATATACCCTTTAAGTATGGTATAGATGTAGTGTTTCATGTATCAAATCAGCAAAAGGATGAAACAAGAGAGCAAATACTAGTATCAATATTTAGAAACTATTATTTTTTTTATTATATGGCACAAGAGAAACTACTTAAAAACTCCTATAAGAGTATGACTAAATATGTTATCACTGCTTTTATATTTTTATCGCTTATATATCTTTCGAAAAATTTTCAAAAAGAAACATTATTTTTTAGTAGTATCCTTATAGGAGGAATTGAAATAGGAGCATGGGTATTCTTATGGGAAGCAATTTCTATCATGTTTTTTAAAAAAGGAGATATAACTAATAAAATAAAAAAATATAGAAGATTGAGTAAATGTAACATATTTTTTAAGTATGAAAAGTTATAAGGCGTATGTAACTTAATAAGTTTATTTTTTAAAATAATACAGTTTACCATCTTCAATAGAATATTGGATTAAGTCTTTATCCAGTAAATATGTAATAAAAGCAGAAATAGAAGATAAATGAATAAGATAACCATAGATCTCTAATTTGATATCGTTGAGAATAATTAAATTTTGTAAAATATCTTCTCTAGTACAAGGCTGGTCAAGTAGTATAAGAATATCATCTATATGCCTTTTAATATTGTCTACATTTCTATCTATTAAGATTAATAATTCATCTTTTGTAAGAACTCTTTGTCCATGGCTAATTACAAAATATTCAGCATCTACATCTCTAAGAGTATTTAAAGAATTAAGAGCTTTGTCAATGTTAAAAAGAAAGGGTAAAGAGTATTTATCTAAGGTGTAATCACTAAAAATGCTATCGCCAAGAAAACATACTTTTTCAGGAGTAATTATAGCTATATGATCCTCAGAATGGCCAGCTAAAGAGAGTATTTCAAACTTCTCATCATTAATTTTATTAACTCCATAGTCTAGGATATGATCCACTACAATAGGCTTTATAGTTTCGGAAAAATCCTTAGGTGGGTTTGATGAAAAAGGAATAATAGAATGGAGATCAGGATTTTCCATATAAAGACGTTCCTTTTTTGAAGCATAAATAAGAGTTCCGGAATAATTTTCTTTAAAGTATTTATTTCCGGCACAATGATCATAATGAGCATGAGTATTTATTATATACTTAGGGTGAAGATTATTAGATTTTAATACTTCATCAAACTTTTTAGCAGCTGAACTATTTATTCCACTATCTATTAGTAGACAAAACTTATTTTTGAACACATATATTCCTATATTAGTTGGAGCAGAAATATAGTAAGTATTACCCTTGATTTTATGTAATTCCAAAGTAAGCACATCCTTTTATATTATTAATAAATAAAATATATCATAAATAATAAATAGGAACAAATAATAATAACCATATTATTGGTTGACAAGCTCAAAGAAAAGAGTTATTATAAACTTGTAAAGATTTACATTACAAGTTTTTACGAGTAGTATCTAACATACTATCGATGGCAGTTGACCTAGATGGCAATTGACATAAACCGTTGAGTAGGCAACTGACCGAATAGGCAATTGACCTACTCTTGATTTTTTAAAACATAGATATAAATTGTTGTTAAAAAACAAGATGAGGAGAGGTTGAAATGATAGTTATAAAAAGAAAAGGTGAACTCCAAGATTTTGAAATAAGTAAAATAAAGACTTCTGTTATGAGGGCTTCAGATGATATTGATGAACCTCTTAATGAATCTGATATAAGTTTTATAGCAGACAAAACAGAAAAGTTTATATTGGAGAACTTTAAAGATCAGATTAAATCTAGTGATATCCATAAAATAGTAGTAGATATATTAAATGATACTGGATTTACTCATATAGCTAAAGCTTATAATGAAGGTACTAAATAGATTAAACCTCTGGATATTCCAGGGGTTTTTGTGTTAACATAGTAGGATAGACATTTACTTTACATATTTCTAATACTAGTGCATAATAATTGTTGAATATTAGAATATACTTAGGGAGGGAAAGATAGTGGATATAAATGAACAAGAAGAAAATATAATAAACTCAGAAGAGAGTGCGAAAAGTGAAATAAGCAATACTACTATTGAGAATAGTTATGAAGCAAATATAGAGAATAATAATGTGGATACAGAAAAAAAAGTAAGTTTCGGGGATGCTTTTATAGCTACTTTAGTGGATATAATAACTGTAGGTTTAATATCAGCAATAGGCTTATTTATATTTAATGTTATTTTAAAAGTAGCTGGATATTATGTAAAGGATGTAATCCCAATGTTCTTAATAATTTACTTAATAGTTACATTACTATATACAAGTATAATGGAAAGTTCTAAAAACGCAGACACTATTGGTAAAAGAGTTGCGAGATTAAAATTAATTAAAACACAATAAACATCAGGAGAGAGCACATGAAAAAAAGAAAAGCATACGAATTTGATATTGTTGATACAGAATTTCCGGGATTCGGAGTAGCTTATCATGAAGATACTAAAGTATTAATAAAAAATGCATTGCCAGGTCAAAAGGTAGAAGGTTTTGTAAATAAAAAAACTACTGAATATGCAAAGGCAAAGCTAAATAAGATAATTGAAGATGTAGATTATAAAATTGATCCTAAATGTTCTATATTCCATATGTGTGGAGGATGTAGCCATCAATTTATTTCATATGAGAGACAATTAGACAATAAGAAAGAACAAGTGCTTAAATTATTCAAAGAAGCGAAAATTGAAGGATTTGAATTCTTAGGTATTGAAGGCAGTCCACAAGAATATGAATACAGAAATAAAATGGAGTTTACATTTGGTGATATGGAGAAGGGTGGAGAACTTACCCTTGGAATGCATGCACAAGGTAGAAGCTTTGGAATAGTTACCTCTGATATATGTAAGATAGTTGATGAGGACTTTACGCTAATCCTAAAAACTGTTCTAGATTATTTTAGAACTAAAGAATTGCCACATTATAGAGTACTAAGACATACAGGATATCTTAGAAATCTGGTTATTAGAAAAGGAACCAATACAGGAGAAATCCTTATTAATATAGTAACTACCTCTCAAATAGACTTTGATATGAGTGAAATAACAGAAATATTAAAGAATATTAGCTACAAAGGTGAATTAAAAGGAATACTTCATACAATCAACGATTCCTTATCAGATGTAGTTCAAGCTGATAGCATGAGTTTATTATTCGGTAGAGATTACATAATGGAAGAGATTTTAGGTTTAAGATTTAAGATATCACCTTTTTCCTTCTTCCAAACAAACTCAAAGGGTGCAGAGACACTTTATAGCATTGTAAGGGATTTTATGGGTGACGCAAAGTCTAAAGTAGTTTTTGACTTATACTGTGGAACAGGAACCATAGGACAGATATCAGCTCACAATGCTAAAAAAGTTATAGGAATCGAGCTAATAGAAGAAGCAACAAAAGCAGCTAATGAAAACGCAAAGCTTAACGGTATCGATAACTGTGAATTTATAGCTGGAGATGTTGCAAAGGCAATTAAAGATTTAAAAGAAAAACCAGATATAGTAATCCTTGACCCACCAAGACCTGGAGTACACCCAGAAGCATTAAAATACGTATCAAAGTTTGATCCAAAAGATATAGTATATGTTTCATGTAATCCAAAGACTTTGGTGGATGACTTGAAGATTCTTATATATGAGGGTTATGTGGTTGAGAAGGTAAAGGTAATGGATATGTTCCCGCACACACCGCACATTGAGGTGGTTACTTTGCTTAGAAGGAACAAAGAGACACAGTAAGCAATTAGTAGCACCCATACAAAGGCTTGCACGAGAAGGTGAGCACGAAGTGGTAAACCTGATTGACTGCAAGTTTGCTTGAGAGCAAGACAATATAAATACACCAGTATCAGGATGAATAGAACTACCAGCAAAATAGAAATTTATAAGTGCTATATAATAGCTTTAATATTTGAACGAGGTTAAATTCTTACAGAATTTAACCTCGTTTTATGTGGAATGTTTTGGAGCGGGAATACCATAGAACTTATTATTATTCTCTAATCCAGGAAAAAATATATTCTACATGCTCAGGCAACTCAAAGTCTGGTTGAGATGACGTATCAAAATGACCTTTAATACCTTTTTCTTTAACCGATAAATCAAAGTGTGCTGCGGCAATGCCCATATCTATTTTTTGGATATCGTACTGGAAATAACTGCTATATCCAGGTTCTTTGTATTCATAAAAATGACAGATGCCATCCTTAAGAACAATTCTCCATGGTTGTTTATTTGATGCAGATGGACCTAATCTAACCATTTCCAATGGAAATGTAAGATCACCGGCTTCTTCTTTAGTAAGAGAGTAATTGAAGTCATTTTTATAAAATAACTGACTCCATTCTTTACGATAATCTGCTTGAATCATTTTTCTCATTTCTATTTCTTTTTCGTGTTTGTTGGCACTGGCATATCCGTAAGGTGTTATTATTGGAAAAACCTCTCCTTCTTTAATATTCATAGCTTCTGCAAAGCCTTCCCGGTCGAAGGTTCCTCCTAACCAACAAGTCCCAAGGCCCAAATGTGCCAAATAAAGCATTACTGCCTCCAATTCATATCCTACTGCCTCTAAGGCCATTGGTTCTAACTTAATAGTTGTTCCCAGATATTGATTTGCTCCTTTAATAACACCATAGGTGCCAAGCTTTTCTTTATTTTTTACGTCTTTATTATCAAGATAATGAAAGTTGACTTTATTTCCAAATGGATTATCCAAAGAGTCAATAAAAGATTTAATTGCTTTTATTTTATCCCATTCAATATCTTGTTCCAGATAGTTTCTTACACTATATCGTTTTATTACTGCTTCTTCTATTGAAAAATTAATATTCATTTATAAATCTCCTTTTAAATAAGAGAATTGATACAATACAATTATATTTTGCATAATTGTATTGTAAACAACTAATAATACTTCTGTCAATTGAAATTATATTATTTTTTTATATTCATTTATTGATATATTGTATAGTTATCATTTTAAACAAGAATTATTAAAAAGAAATTTTATAAAAAGCTAAAACTATGATGCTTTCATTTTCAATGTAGTTTTAGCGTTTTCAACTCTGCTTTTTATATAATCTTACAAACTATCATCTTTCAATATTTCCTGAACTACAAGCTTGCTTGAGAGCAAGACAATAGAAACACCGGGACCAGGATGAACAGAACTACCAACAAAATAGAGATTTTTCACATGGTCTGACTTTAAGTGCGGTCGAAAGTAATTGGTCTGGGTTAGGGTCGGACTTAAGCCAAAGGCAGCACCACCGTAGGAGTTAAAGCTATCTTTTAAATTCTGAGGCGTAAGGTAGTTTTCATAAACAATATTTTCCTCAATGTCTTCTAAGCCTTGAATGTTTTTTAGGGCCCATAGGGTTCTATTTCTCATAAACTTTACTGTGTCTTCATTCCAAGTTATATTTCTAAAAAATAAATTTGAAACTCTCACTACTATGCTTATACATTCGCCAACGCTTTCTATCATACTATTGTCTATTTTACTAGGACAATATATATAGAAAGAAGGATTAATTGGTAAATGCCCTGTAAAAGCTGAATGAATATTCTTTTTAAAGTCCAAATTTAAGTATAGATTATGCACTGAAAGCTGAGGATATTTTTTCTTTAGGCCTAAGTAAATAATAAAGGTAGAGCAGGTGTATTTTAAATCCTCCAGTTTGCTAGTTGTATATTTTCCTTTGTGAATATCACTTTTTATAAGAGTATCTATAGTATACGGAAAATCAGCATTGCTAATGATTATATTAGCATAAACTGCTTCCTTTTCTTTAGACTTTATACCAATGGCTTTGCCATCAGAAATTATAATTTCGTCTACAGAATAATTCCTTTCGATTATTCCTCCTAGCTCATAAATAGCCTTTTCTAAAGCTTTTACATAGGAGTACATTCCACCCTTTAAATGCCATAGACCATATAACTGAGATATTATAGGAATTAAGGTATAGATACTAGGTCCTTCATAGGGAGATATGCCTACATATAATGACTGATAGCTTAAGAACTTTTGCAGTTTTTCATCCTTAACATATTTTGAAATTAATCCATATGAAGTAGAAAAGGATTTTGTTTTTATGGCATTTATTAAGGTTAAAGGGTTAAAGAAGTCAATAGGTCTTTCAAAGGACCGTTGTAAAAAGTGATCATTTGCAATAGTATACCTCTTATATACCTCTGATAAAAATTTCATATATCCAATAGCATCATCCGTTGAAATAGCTTCTAGGGTTTTTATTAAGGACACTATATCCCTAGTAAAATCATAAGAGGTTCCATCAGGATAAAAGCTACGATAAGTTGGGTTAACTTTAATAAAATTTATGTAATTTTTATAATCTAGGTTAGCATCATGAAAAACTTCTTCATAGATTTCTCGATTCATTAAAATTGAAGCGGTTAAATCAAAGGTAAATGGGTGGTGGATTAATTGATTTGTTTTACCACCTATAGTTTTTTCCTTTTCATAAACCTTAACATCATATCCTTTGCTTAGTAATCTTACAGCTGTAGATAAACCACCTATGCCTGAACCTATAATTAATACTGACTTTTTCATTGCTTCACCCCATGTTATAAATAACCTAATGGTTATCTATAGTATATATAAAGTTAGTATTACTATATAATGAATTTATAATTCTTTATTTATAGAGGTATTTTACAGTCAGAATTAATTCTAGAAGAATTGAAAAAAGGATATATTGATTTCGCTTAAGGAAACATCAAATTTAAATTTCATTGATAAAAATAACGTGAAAAATAAATATATATCGTATTGACACCATTACTACTACGTGATACTATATAGTGGTAGTAAGTGATACTGAATATCGGTAATACTAGATAGTGAAGAGGTGATTGATTTGGAAAACATTACAGAAATGTTAAAAGGCGTACTGGAAGGCTGTGTTCTTGAAATTATCAGTCATGAGGAAATATATGGTTACGAGATTACTAGGAGGTTGAATGCGTTGGGATTTTCAGATGTTGTAGACGGAACGGTCTATACCATCTTGGTGCGACTTGAAAAAAATAAATTGGTGCAAATTACAAAAAAGCCATCAGATATGGGACCGCCACGAAAGTTTTTCATGCTCAATGACGCGGGATGTGAGGAGCTATATAAGTTTTGGGAAAAATGGGAATTCGTATCATCAAAAATTAACGAGTTAAAGGAGAAGAGAAAATGAATTTTTGGGAAAAAATTACGGGAAGTGATATGACTAAAGAATTGAAAACTTTTGAATCGCGAGCTCAAAAGCTACCAGCTGACTATCAAGCGGCATGGGAAAAAATTAAGGCTAATCTTTGGCAGCACTCAGATTTTACCGGGCGCAACCTGATGCCAATTCTTGACGGTGTTCTTGGCCTGCTCGAAGAAACGGTTGCGGACGGGCAGAGTGTACAAGAAGTTTTGGGTAACGATATCAAAGACTTTTGTTCAGCGCTAGTCGACGAAGAAGGGGCAAAGTCTTTTCGTGACAAGTGGCGCAAACAACTCAACAATAATATCGCTAAAAAATTAGGTAAATAGGAGGATAAAATGAGAATACAAGATATCATCGAAGGCAAAAAAGAGTGGCGAGCGCACGTGGCGCGTGTCAAAGCGCTCCCTAAAGATTATCAAATTGTTTATAAAGAGATTCAAAAATATCTCTTTAAGGTGGGTCCTGTTGAGCTAACCAACGGGATTGGTTTGTTATCGGGGATTATCGATCTTTTTGAAGAGGGTGCGGCTTTGGGGAAAGGCGTGCTCGAAGTGACGGGCACTGATGTAGGGGCTTTCTGCGACGATCTAATTAAAGATTCAAAAACTTACGCTGACATCTATCAAGAATCTGTTAACCAAGAAGTTAACAAGGCTATGAAGAAGGTTACGGATAAAACAAAGTAAAAGGAAGATATCGGGACTGAAAAGCAGCTTAATGTTTGCAGACATTAAAATGATAGAGGTTAACAACAACATCAAGTAAGGGGATGGTAGAGTGTGTAAATACGAGTGGATATTATGTCCAGTCTGTGGCAACAAAACACGGGTTAAGATAGGTATTGATACGATACTTGAAAACTTCCCGCTATTTTGTCCTAAGTGTAAACAGGAAATGATAATTAATGTAAAACAACTGAATATATCAGTTATCAAAGAGCCAGACACTAAGATGCAGAGCCGATAACCGTGAGTGAAATCACAGTTGTCGGCTCTTTCTTTATGACAACCATCCAAGCTATATTGTAGAGGAGGAAAAGAAAATGGAAAAAAATATAATACAAATTAAAGGAGTAAAGAAATCTTACAAAGATGTAGAAGTACTCAAAGGAGTATATTTTGAAGTAGAGCAGGGAGGTATCTTTGCATTACTAGGTTCTAATGGAGCAGAAAAAACAACTATGATTAGAATCATGGCTACTTTAATTAAAGCAGATGCTGGAAGTGTTGTGATCAATGGTTTTGATATTGAAAAAAATCCAAGGGAGATTAGAGGTTCTATCAGTCTTACTGGTCAGTTTTCTGCTATTGATGAAATTTTGACTGGACGTGAAAATCTTCAAATGATAGCAGAACTTAGACATCTTAAAAATCCAAATGCAGTAGCAGATGACTTAATTAATCGTTTTGGTATGTCAGAGGCTGCAGATCACAGAGTAGGTACTTACTCTGGAGGTATGAAAAGAAGAATTGATATAGCAATGAGTCTTGTTGGAAATCCAAAGATTATTTTTCTAGATGAACCAACAACAGGTCTTGACCCAGAAGCACGCTTAGAAGTTTGGAAGATTGTAAAAGAGTTAACAGCTTCAGGAACTACAGTATTCTTAACGACTCAATATTTAGATGAAGCAGAGCAACTTGCAGATAAAATCGCTATTCTTCATGGGGGAAAAATCATTGCTCTAGATACACTAGAAGGATTAAAAAAGTTATTCCCACCTGCAAAAGTTGAATATGTTGAAAAACAACCTACATTAGAAGAAATATTCCTAACAATCATTGGTAAAAAGGAGGAGAAATAAATGGAATCTACAAATAAATATTTTTTCAAAGATATGAGTGTTATGTTTGGACGTTCTATGCGTCATATTACTAGAAGTATGGACACAATTATTACAGTTTGTATCACACCAATTGCCATGATGTTATTATTCGTTTATGTATTTGGTGGTGCAATTCAAACAGGTACAGGAAATTATGTTAATTATCTATTACCAGGCATAATGTTAATGGCTATTGGTAGTGGCATTGCATATGTAGCGTACTGTTTGTTTACAGATAAACAACGTGGTATCTTTGAACGTTTTCACTCTATGCCTATCGTTCGTTCTGCAGTACTGTGGGGACATGTATTAACCTCGTTAATCTCTAATGGAATTTCTGTAGTAGTGATTATACTTGTTGCATTATTAATGGGTTTCCGTTCCTCAGCAGGAATCTTAGAGTGGCTTATGGTATTTGGAATCCTTGGGATCTTTACACTTGCGTTGACTTGGATTGCTGTAATTGCAGGACTTGCTGCTAAAACACCAGATGGTGCAGGAGCATTCGCTTACCCGATCATCTTCTTACCATTTATCAGTTCTGCCTTTGTACCAACAGCTACTATGCCTTCAGTAGTACGTGCTTTTGCAGAAAATCAACCTGTAACGCCTATCGTAGAAGCTATTCGTAATTTATTAGCAAGTACGCCGGTAGGAAATGATATCTGGACTACTCTTGCGTGGTGTATAGCAATAATAGTTGTTGCTTATATCTTTGCAATAAGAATATATAAAAAAATATAACCTATTTTTAAAGAATAATAGCTTATTTTAATAACTTAAATATTGGTAATAGAATACTTTGTCAATCAAAAATTTAAAATCATCCACTGTCTTACTAGTAATTTAGTTGTGTGCTATAATGAGGAATGTAATTAGAGGAGCATAAATATTAATAATCTTTATGTGCAGGATGAGGAATACAAGGAGGATACATTATGAAAATTTCAAAGAAAGATGCGTTGATATGGTTCGAGTTTTTTTCAATATTACCAGAGGATGAGGAAGTTATGACAAAGCAACAAGAAATCATTTACTCTACCTTTTCACAGATTGAGGAAGCAATCGACCATAGAAATGACACGTTAATGTCGGAAATTAAAGGTTTGAAAACTTTAGATAATAGAACTATTTTTGTGGGAAATGAGAGCAAATTCTCAAAAGGATGTCGTTCTTGTCTGTTGGGAACTGGTTTGAGTGCAATTAGAAAAACGAACAAATGCAATATAGAGTGTAAGTTTTGTTATAATTATGGAGCACTTGATGATATTCCTCCAGTTGGCGAAGGTATGTGGGAAATTGGAGGCACAAAATTTTATGAAAAGGATATTGATTTACTTCTTTCAATCTACAAGAAACCTACTGGTATTTCCTACGTTTATTTAGAGCCATTCATGGAAATTGAAAAATACTATTCAGTAATAAAAAAATTTAATGATGCGAAGATTCACCAACATCTATATACAAATGGTATTCTAGCTACGGAAGAGACATTGAGAGCATTAGGTGAAGCCGGTCTTGATGAGATACGTTTCAACCTGGGTGCCGCTAATTGTTCAGATAAAGTTATTGAAAACATTAGAATAGCGAAAAAATATATTAAAAACGTAGGCATTGAAACTCCAATGACTCCTGAGTTTTTCGAAGCTTTTTTTAAGAAAAAGCAAGCGATCTTAGAGGCAAAACCGGATTTCATCAATTGCGCAGAATTACATTTAAATGAGAATAACATAGGTAATTATTATGAGGAAAATATGTATATTTCAAGACATGGCTATATATCTCCAATTTGGAGTAGGGAATTAACTTTGAAATTTATGAAAATTGCCGATGAAGAAAAGTGGGATTTAGCAGTTCATGATTGCTCAAACTATACAAAATTTGCTAGAGATTTAAATTTGAATAGCAAAGAGGGCAAGTGGTTCGGAGCCAGCAATTATGCCTGTGAGTTTTCTAGGATTCCATACGAAGTATTTTTATCAATACTACGTGATGAAAATTTTAAGTTTTTAAGTGAAGAAGAATTACCTGAGGGGTACAAAGCAGGAGAGTTGATTTTTTAGAGAGTCTTGTTATACAGTTTGTGAAACCTCCAAATGGATGTTAAATAAAACATCAGTTTGGAGGTTTTTAATTATGACATCAAAGGGTGATAGTACAATAGCTAAGATAAATTTATGACGCTATATTTTCAGATAATAACAGATATAATGTTTAATTTAATATTACAATTATAATTTGTGAGTAGCATTCTCTACTTGACAGGATAAAACTAACAATTTACCAAAGGAGTCATCCTCATGAAATTACATAAAGGTTTAATTATAATACTTATTTTGTTTCTTATTACTTCATTAAGTGATTTTTTTTATTCTAAAAGAAGTAATATAGATTTGATACAAGACCATACAAATGATATTCTTGATACTATGATTTCGGGGGTAGAATCTAATGTAAAGAAGCCTGAAAAAATCATGACAGATATGGAAGCTTTAGAGATCACAATACCACAGGATTATTTCCCCTATGCTTTTATAAATAACAATGGAGTTTATGATGGTGCTTATATTAGAACACTTGAAAGGATCGGCCAAATATTTCACTTCAAAGTGTACTTTAATGAGAGGGACATTGATAACTTTCAAGAAAAGCATATTCTCAGGGGGGTAATAAGTGAGGCTAATGAAGACAGCGTTAAATCAAAACCATTAATACAAATAGAAAAAGGCAATAATAGTTCCAATAGTTTCGTAGCATATTTGGAGGCTATTAGCATTTCAGCGGGTATGAATGAACTTGTAGCAGCTATATCGGAGGAATATAATGTTGACTATTTACTAATCGAAAATCATAAAAATCAGAGAAGAGTAATTGAAATAATAATAATTATGATGCCACTTAGCTGGCTTTACATCTTTAGTATACTGAAAATAAAAAGTGACCTTCTGGCATCTTATGACTTTTTGACAAAACTCTCAAATCGAAGAGCTTTTGATAAAAGAAAAGATAGTTACGATATTGATACAACTACTGCTATATATATAGATTTGGACAACTTAAAAAAAATAAACGATACAATCAATCATAAAGAAGGTGACAAATTAATAATTGCCTTTGCAGAAAGACTCAAAGAATTGTGTCCTAAAAAACATATTTATAGAGTTGGTGGAGATGAATTTATCATATTATATAAAGGCAACATAGAGACGTTTCTTACAAAATTAGAAAAAGTATTTCTTAATGATGAAAAAGAGTTAGTATTAAATGATTTTTCATTTTCTGCTGGTGTGGTAGAAATGAGACTTTTAGATGTTTTCTCTGTGGAAGAAGCTGTGAATATAACTGATTATACGATGTATGAAGCTAAGAGCAATGGCAAGGGACATATTCTTAGAGCAACTAAACAACATGTTGAAGATTATAGAATGACCAATTATATAAAGATACACGTTGAAAAGACTTGTAGGACAAGAAGCTTCATACCATTTTTTCAGCCATTTATAGACAGTGGGACAGAGCAAATGAAGGGATTTGAGACTTTAGTTAGAATGAGGCTAGGAAATGGCTATGCACCAAATGATATTTTAATTAAACAAGCAAAAGAATTGACCTTGTTAACAATGATTGATCTTCAAATGTTTGAAGAAAGTATGAAATTTGCTAGATTATTATTAGATAAACAATTAGCGGATGAGGAATGGGTTTTTAATTCAAATTTCTCAGCCTATACACTAGCTAGAATAAAAATAGAACAACTCAAACTTATTACAGATAAATACGGTATAAATCCTGCTCAAGTTGTTATTGAAATTACAGAAGACGACCTGTTGGAAAAATCTATTTATGACTTTTTATCTAATTATAAAAAATATGGATTTAAAATTGCTATAGATGATTTTGGTGCAGCGTATTCATCTTTTGTAAGATTGCTCGAAATAAAACCAGATATTATAAAAATAGACCGTTCTCTGCTTACATATGATATTTCAAATGATCAAGATGTGAGAAATATATATAATAACATAGTACATTTAGGCAGAGACCTTCACTCAACTATTACAGCAGAGGGCGTTGAACATATAGAACAAATTAATTTTTTAAAGTCGGTGGGTGTGGAGACTTTACAAGGATTTCATTTTTCTAAACCAGTGCCAAAGGAAGAGTTTATAGAACTTTTAAAGATAAATACTTTAATGGATGTTAATTTAATATAGAATTTACGTATTGCAATCTAACTCTTTGAGGATTCATAAATAGGAATGATCAGCAGGTATAAAGAAGGAGAAGCTTTCAGTTTTAATGAGGCAGTTTAACTTATTGTAAACTGTAAAAACCAGCAAGAGATTGATTATTTCTGGGATAAGCTCTCTGTTGTACCTGAGGCAGAGCAGTGCGGATAGATAAAAGATAAGTATGGATTATCGTGGCAGATTGTACCTGTGATTTTGAATGAGATGCTTAAATCAAGTGACAGGGAAAAATATCAGAGGGTGACCGAGGTAGTCTTGAAAATGAAAAAACTGGATATAGGAGTTCTGCAAAAGGCTTATGATGGCTTTTAGGCTGGTTGAAAACACCTTCTCATATTAGAAACCTCGGCGGTGCCATCTTTACTGATTTTCGCTACGGGATTCCGTAGCTCGCTATTGGAGATGATGTGATAACTGATATTAAAGGGGCTAAAGAGTTTGGTCTTTTTTCTGTTCTAGTGAAGACAGGTAAATATAAAGAAGGAGATGAAATTAAAATTTATCCTGATTTATTAGTACATAGGTTGGAAGATATCCTGGTTTCATTAAAATTTTAGAGTTAGGATGAATTTTTGCAATTTGTTATTATATAATATAATTAGAGATTAAGTGAGAGGAAATGATTTATGAAAGCTTTAATTATTTGTTGTTCTGACTATAAAAATAACACCGAAAAAATTGCAAAAATATTTGCTGAAAAAACTAATTCTGATCTAATAAATATAAGAGATGTAAATGATATAAACATAGAAAATTATGATCTAATTGGATTTGGTTCAGGAGTATATAAGGAAAGCTTGTCGCCTAAGATATTTAAATTGGTTGATAAATTAAATCTAAGAAATAAAAATGTTTTTGTATTTTCAACAAGTGGAATTGGAATGAAGTTCTATAACAATAGTCTAATTAAACTATTAAAGACAAAAGGAGCAATAAACAAAGGTAGTTTTGCATGTAAGGGAAGCTTTAATGCAAAAGAATTTACTAACATTAAAATTTTTGATATTGTAGGAAGATTTTCGCAAGGGCATCCTAATAGTAAAGATTTTAAAAAAGCAGAAAAATTTATTGTTAGTCTAGTAGAGTAGTTTTAAGTTATATTTATTATTAATTTAAAAGTTTCACATTTTCCAACATTCTTCCGACGCAAATTACAATACGTCGGAAGTTTTTCTTTTAAAATATCTTCAAAAATTTGAACACTATTCTCTTGTATTTTTTATTACATGAGAATAAGTGCTCATAGTAGTGTATAAATTACATTATGGAATTGTACTAAGATTGAGGTTCAATGATTTCCCATGCTTTAGCTAATAACAATAAATCTTCTTGATGATAGTCGCCTTCAAATTGGATTTGTTGTTGATTTGCTACTTCAGGTTGTTGATCTATTTTCTTTTCAAGTGTTGTATTAATTGTCATAATAACACCTCCTACACTTTGATATATTGTCCTAATTAAAATAGTATTATTCTTAAATTTAAATGAGTTTATAGGAAAAAATAGAGGACGAATTACTTGATAATTTAAATACCTATCTTGAAGAATTTGATAAAACAAATACAAATATGAAATTTATATTGTCAGCGGAAAAAATCTTTGAGTATTTAAAAGACAATGCAAGATTGTGTAAGTTTTTGCTAAGTGAGCGTGGAGACCTAAGTTTTCAAAAAAAAGGTAATGATGCTTGTATACTATAAGATGATAACTGAGTTAACGGATAACAATAATATCAGTAAGGAAGATGCAGAAAATGTTTACTCATTTACAATAACTGGGTGGGGTGGTATCATTCAAAAGAATAAACAGGTGGATTTTAGTGATGATCTGATTGCCTTGATGAACCATCTGAATATTGAAAATGCTCTTATTTGCGGCTTGTCTATGGGAGCACATATTTCATTACAGACGGCAATCAGGTATCCGGAGAGAGTGAAAGGGTTAATACTTATTGGTACACCTTGTAGTAATACCTTTAATCTATATGAGAAAAAATTTGTTCCAATCAACCTGTTTCTAGTAAGTGGATACCTATGAAGACAAGTGGCAAAATTGGATTGCTCAGAAAATTGTCCACTATGAAAATATGATATCATATGCATAGGAGGATAAAAGAATGGCAAGTAATAATAGTAAGTATTCAGAAGAAATGAGAGAAAGAACAGCAAGACACATAATTGAAAATGGTAAGTCAGCTACAAGTATGGCTGAGGAATTAGGAATTGACATAAATACAGTGTGTCGTTGGGTAAGGGATTACCGAAGGAGACATAATTTACCGAGTTATGCAGAGGAAAAGGGTCTTAAGAGAGCAGATCCGAAAACTAATAATGAATTAGCCTATAGGGTTAAAGAGCTTGAAAAGGAGCTCAAATTAAAGGAAAAACAGCTTCAGGAAGAAAAAGATAAGGTTGAAATATTAAAAAAATCCCTGCACATCTTTATGCAACCCCAAGGATAAAATACGAAGCTATACATAAGTATAGAAGACGATTTACTATCCGGGAGATGTGCTTTGCATTGGGATTGAGCACAAGTACATATTATAAATGGTTAAAGATGAAGGAATGTAAAAAAAATAGAATATTCGCCGAAAAGGCATTGATAAAGCAGGTGAGAGCCGTATTTGAGGAAAATATAATATTTCACAGTGATAGGGGCGTGCAGTATAGTAGCATAACCTTCAACGAGATGCTTCGAAACAATAGGATACAATCAAGCATGAGTAGATGTGGTTGTCCTTATGATAACTCTTGCGTGGAAGGATTTTTTGCTTCATTAAAAAAAGAATGTATCTACAAGAGAAAATATAATACAATGAAGGAAGTTGAGCATGATTTATTTGAGTATATAGAGCTCTTTTATAATCGAAAGCGTCTGCATAGAACCTTGGGTTATTTAAGCCCAGTTGAGTATCGTATGCAGCATAGGGATAGAATATCCGCTTAAATCAACTAATTTTATCTGAAACAAAGTTTGAATTTTAGTGGACAAATCTCGACGCAGTCCAATCTCTCCAACAGAATTCTCTATATATGACGAAGATATGTAGAAATAATATTTATGTATAATAAAAAATTTCTTAAAGTAAGCCTTAAACGCGTTAATTTTTATACATTATTAAAAATATAAGCGACATTTTCCACTTAATGCATATACTTATATGAGTAATTTTAGGAGGAAAATATGTACTGTAAAAATTGCGGTAAAGAGGTAAAGAGTAATTCTAAATTTTGTAGCTTTTGTAAGACAGAATTAGAACATCTGGATGAAATAATAAAAGATATTAATAAAGATAAGTTAAAAATAAATACATCCAGACAAAAGAAAAAGTTCATTATATTAGAAATAGCAATTGTAGGAGTTTTAATACTAACAGGTTGTATGTTAAAAAGGCATACAAAGATTAGGAATATAAGTAATAAAATTGAAATTGGCAATCAATACTTGAAGGAAAGTAAGTATCAAGAATCACAAACTGCATTTCAAGAAGCAATAAATATAGATAAAGATAATAAGCAAACATATATTGAGATAAGAGATATTTATTTACAGAAAGAGAGGGTAGATGATGCACTCTCTATTTTGAAGTTAGCTACTATTAATGGAGTAAATGATTCTGAAATTATAAACTCTATTGAAGAAGTTAAGAAAAAATTAGGAGTAACTAATTTAGATTATACTATATATCAAATGGATGATTATAAGCTACCCGAAAGTGTTAACTTAAAGATAAACAACGAGAATACGGATGTTTCTGTTAAATGGAATCATACACAGGTGGATACAAGCAAGGTAGGCTCTTTCACCTTTGAAGGTATGGTGGATAAGTATGAGAGAAAGGTAAAAGCTACTTTCAAAGTAGTACCTAAAATTATATCAATAAAGAAAGTGAAACAAATAGGATATGTAAAAAGAGTGTATGATAATGCTGGAAACAGGTATTTAGAATTTGATGTTATTCAATTTTTAATAGGAGATGCTGCAGTAGAAGTTGCTAAGAAAGATGGATATGCAGTATATGAAGATGGAGAATATTATGTAATGAATGATTACTATATTGTGAATGATAGTGAAAAGTTAAAAACTTATGAAATCTCTAAGAAAGCATTCTTAAGTGTATTAGGAATAGATATAGATCCTTACGGTTCAGATATTTATAACCGACAAGTACCCTTTCAGCAGTTCAAATATATTGTAAATTCTGATGATTATGGATCACTATGTTATATATATACAGAAAATGATGTAGTAGTTAAAGTTGAAAGACAATTTGTACCTTAAGGATTAAGGTGCAAATTGTCTTTCAATAAACTGAAGAAGCTTTAGTAAATAATTTATCAAGGATATATACATATAACAACATCCCAAAGGTGTCTATAGTTGCAACTAGAAGTAACCATCCTGGTTTGATATGAATTATATTTAAGTTATTGCTAATGTAAATAACACTATAAAGAAACCATATTGCTATTGATTTTTACAATATCTAATATTAAAAAAGGCCACCATATAGTAATCATATATAGAGTAAATAATCCAAAGAACATGGAAAGATAACGCCAGATACCTACATTAAAAACAAAATTACTTTTGGAGACTTTTTTCCAAAATGTAAATAATACGGGAAGCCCAATCATTGTTATCCAAGTTATATACCAATTTTGCGAATAAATACCTAACTTTAAGAACAGCTCTTCTATAATCCCATAAAGTGCTGTAAATATAAAGAACCAGTAATACTTAAGGTTAAAAGCTATAATTAATAAGCCTGTTGAAGTTATTGAAAACTGAGAAAAAAGATTGCCAGCGAGTCCGTCATCTATTGGGGAGTTGGGAAAAACCATAGGATAATAATCGTAAGATCTTAAAAAGCAATATATGATAACTTCTATGCTAAAAGTCATTCCTGATATAAAGAAGAACAGCGCAGCTATATATGCTCGATTTTTTACTTTTTCCAATACAACAATTATTTGGATAATAGTTATAACTCCTAAAAGTATATACCAAATAGTATTGCTCCAAAATGTGGATGTCATATAATCACCACCTATATGTGTTTTTATTTGATATAGTATTTTAATAAATAAAATATTATAAATTCATTAAGCCATATTATGATAGATTAGTTTGCTAATGCTTTTAGTATAATATGCTTAAAAGAAATTAGAATTTTTATGTTTTGTGGAAAGTAATAAGAATAAGCATTATAATATAATTGCATTAGTTTTTATAGTGTAATTATTTTGTTTTGAGGTATTATTATGATAAGTGTAGAGATAGTAAAGCAAATAATGGCACATACATATAATGAATAGATTACAAAAGAAGCAGAATATCTTATAAAGGAGAAGTCTTTTCCTATAATTAAAGAATTACTAAATAAGGTGTCGGATTAAGTATGAATTTTGGAGGTAATAATTTGAAAATTATTATATCACCTGCAAAAAAGATGAATGTAGATACAGAGTTTGAGATACAGAGCATGCCGTATTTTTTGGACAAAACTGAGTTGCTCATGAGAAATATACAAAGTCTAAGTTATGAGCAATCAAAAGCTATGTGGAAATGTAATGATAAAATTGCTAGGAAAAGCTATGAGTATTTTAAAAATATGAGGCTTAAAGATAATTTAACGACAGCACTTCTTGCTTATGAAGGAATTCAATATAAGTACATGGCTCCTAATGTATTTGAGCATGAACAATGGGACTATGTAGATAAGCATTTGTATATTTTGTCAGGTTTTTACGGAATACTAAGAGCACTTGATGGAATTGTGCCATATCGACTTGAAATGCAGGCATTACTTAAAATTAATAAATATAGTAACTTATATGATTTTTGGGGAGATAGCCTGTATCGGAATTTATATGAAGATGAGGATGTTGTATTAAATCTTGCATCTAAGGAGTATAGCATATGCATTAAAAATTATCTTACAAATAAGGTGCGATTTATAAATTGCACTTTTGGTGAGTATAAGGAAGGTAAAATTACAACCAAAGGAACCTATGCTAAAATGGCAAGAGGTGAGATGGTTCGCTTTATGGCAGAGAATAAGATAGAATATATATCAGAGATTAAGCAATTTAACAGACTTGGGTATTATTACGATAAGGAAGCATCAAGTAATAATAATATAGTATTTATACGGTCTCATAAAAATAATGAATAATTTATCAACATTAAAATGTAGAGATGAATTGTTATGAAAGAAGAGGGAAATTATGAATGGAACGATACGTAAAGATATAAAAATAGGAACAAAAGTGCTTGTTGTTCAAAAACAAGACCAACGTTCAGGGAAGCTAACTGAAGGTGTAGTAAAAAAACTTCTTACAAACTCAGAGAATCATCCTCATGGTATTAAGGTTATGCTTGAGAATGGAATTGTAGGAAGAGTTAAAGAGATAAAATAATATTAGTATTAATGATTATTAGACAAGGAGGAAACAATGGTTCCTTTCTGTACTCATGGAGGCGGGGGATTTTGTCAAATTGAAGATGATATAGCTAGAGAGTGTTCAAAGTCTATCATTCTACCTGGCATTGCTGTAAATGGTACTTTTGAATCTGAAGAGGTTATAAAGTGGCTTGAGACAATTAAATATGTTTAACCAATAATAAAACTAAGTGGGGTGACAAGCTATCCTACTTAGTTTTATTCTATATAAGCATTTTATTTATAAAACTTAAATTTCTTTTATAACAACCTGATCAATAGCTAATCTTGGCCTTTGAGAAGGTTGTTTTGTAGTAGAAAAAGCATCTCAAACAATAAGGACACTATCTTTTTTACGGAATAATCAAATATGTCCTTCAGTATGACTTAGGGTATCTGCTATAGCAGGTGGAATTGGTGCTGAAGCAATTAAATCAAAAGGTTGAAAGACTTCAAGTAGAATTAAAAGTAGAAAAGGCAAAAGGTAATGCAAGTATTGGAGTCAAAATATTCTGT
The DNA here is from genome assembly GCF_055755365.1 of Clostridium sp. X. Lineage (NCBI taxonomy): Bacteria > Bacillati > Bacillota > Clostridia > Eubacteriales > Clostridiaceae > Clostridium > Clostridium sp. X. The sequence continues at coordinate 2,787,513 of NZ_CM146912.1, read as the reverse complement.
AGATAACTTGATGTTGGAATTTCCAGACACAGTATTAATTATTTAAAAGTAAATTATTTTTATATATGATGTGACTTAGTTTGACATTAACATATACTGCAATAGAAATTGGACGAAAGTGTCCAAAGATAGAGTTGTAGAAAAACAAGCTATTGATATAAAAGATATTTCTGTAATATACAGGAGGATTATTAGTATTACTAGAGTGTATAAAACTTTCTTGTTTATTTAATAAATGAGCAGTTGAGAGACACGACTGCTCGTTTATTAAATAAAGTTAACTTTTAATTGTATGTTAGTTAAGTAACCCCATAAAATATTCCACAATAATAGCTACAGCAACTACTAATGTTGAGATGATAAAACCATGGATCATAGGATTAATACCGGATTTTTTCATTTCATTAAAATCAGTGTTAAGACCAATGGCAGCAAGCGCAGATACCATTAAGAATTTGCTAATGTTTTTCAGTTCTGTGGAAACGGTAATAGAGAAGAAACCGAAACTTTTGATTAATGACATACCAACAAATGCCAATATAAACCATGGTAATAATGATGTAATCTTAATCTTATTGTATCTTGTACTACTTTCACCTGAATTTTTAGCTTTTTCGCGTACATTAATAAGCGAGAATATTAGCACGGTTGGAATAATGGAAAGCGTACGAGTCAGTTTTACCATAGTTGCAAAATCTCCAGCGACTTCGCTAAATGCATATCCAGCAGCAACTACACTTGAAGTATCATTTACAGCAGTACCAGCCCATAGGCCATAAGCTATATCACTTAATCCCATCATGCGCCCCATTATTGGAAATAATATTATCATAGCCATATCAAATAAAAATGTAGCTGACATGGCATATGCAATATCTTTATCTTCTGCTTCAATAATTGGGGCCATTGCAGCTATAGCGGATCCCCCACAGATACCAGTTCCAGCAGAAATCATATTAGAAAGTTTCCAATTTAAACCAAGCCATTTTCCAACAAAATGCCCACCACCAAAGCAAGTAAGAAGTGTAAATAACATTACGATTAGGGACAAACGACCAACATTAAGAATCGTGCCGATACTTAATGATGCACCTAATAAGATAATGGAAAACTTAAGAACTGTTTTGGAAGTGAATTTCAAACCAGCTTTTATCACTTTATTTGGTCTCATTATTTGATTAATTGTCATTCCAATAAATAGTGCAATAACGGAATCGCCAATTAGAGGAAGTGGTAGTAAGGATTCTATACATCTTGCGCACAATGCAATTAATAAAGTTACAATAAAACCAGGCATATAAGTAATTATTTTTTTCATAAATATCCTCCTTTAATGTTCTAGAATGATTTTATATGAAAAGAACGATAAATTCAAATTATGATATATTATTATATATAAATATATGTTATAGTTAAAAGTATAAAGCAAGAATAGAACATTAGGTTTAATGTAGTTCTTTAAGTCTCGGAACGGAGGTATATATGCTTGATGCTAAGATATTCACATTCTTAAAAGTAGCACAACATAAAAATTACACAAAGGCAGCCGCCGAATTGAATTTAACGCAACCTGCAGTTACTCAGCATATAAAAAAACTTGAGGAATATTATGGCTGTAGTCTGATTGATATCAATGGAAAATCAGTGAAATTAACTACTCAAGGAGAAGCTCTCTATAACTATGCTAATTTTCAAATTGCAAATGAAAAACAACTTATAAATCAAATTAAAAAAGTTGAAACACCAATTAAAATTGGTGCAACACTTTCTGTAGCGGATTATTATTTACCACCTTATTTAAGTTCTTATTTGGTTCATTATGATGAATTGTTTTCAGTAACAGTAAAAAATACAAAATCAATCATTGAAATGCTATTAAATAATGAACTATATTGTGCATTTATTGAGGGAATATTTGATAAATCATTATTTAACTTTTATGAGTTTTATAATACTAAGTTTCTTCCGGTAGCTAGAAAGGGTCACCCTTTAGAAGGTTTGGAAGTTACAATATCTGAAATCCATAAATATCCCTTGATTTTAAGAGAGGAAGGGTCTGGAACTAGAGAAATATATCACAATTATTTATATCAAAATAATGATTCTATACTTTCAGTTTCTAAAATTTATGAGATCAGCAGTTTTGGAATTATAAAAAAAGTGTTAGGAAGTTCAGATGCTATTTCATTTATGTATGAAGAAGTTGCAAGACAAGAGGTTGAAAGAGGAGAATTATGTTATCTTACGATAAAAAATTACTCTATCCATCGACCATTATATTTTATTTATCCTAGCAACAGTTTAATGAAAGAAAAAAATGAGCTATTTTATCAAAGATTGATGCAAAGATATTAATGGTAACTTAAGAAAGGAAGTAATATATATAAGCAATATACTGATTGCTTATTATTCGCTTTTTCAAAATACAGCGAATTTAGCATTAGAAATAGCAATACAGACTGGAGGGACTATAATAGAGATAATTCCTGATAAGAATTATTCCTTTGACTATAATACAGCCTGGCGTTGCTGTAAATGGTACTTTTGAATCTGAAGAGGTTACAAAGTGGCTTGAGACAACTAAATATGTTTAACCAAGAATAAAACTAAGTGGAGTGACAAGCTATCCTACTTAGTTTTATTCTTTATAAGTATTTTTATTTATAAAACTTAAATTTCTTTTATAAGCACTTCATTAATATCTAACCTTGGTCTTTGAGAAGGTGACTGATCTGGGTAACTGATGGGTAAAAGGGCTACAATCTCATATCTATCATCAAAGCCCAAAAGATTTTTAACCTTATCCTTATCAAACATCATAATCCAACAGCTTCCAAGACCTAGGTCTGTAGCTCTAAGGGTTATATGATCAATAGCAATAGCCGCATTTAGATATAAGCAAGATTTTATAGCAGCACTATCTATATTACTTTCTTTGTTATTATCAGCACTATAATTTTTTGTGTCTTCATCAAGTGGGGTATCTATAAAAGCTTTAGCTTTTCTTAATTCTTTCATCTTATCTCCAATTGAAGCCATTGAATGAGTATCAACACAGCAAGCAAGTACTACTGGGGCAGAGCTTACAAAAGGTAGTGGTGTACACTCATTCAATTTTGACCTTGCTCCTTCACTTTTTATCACTACATAACGTGTAGGCTGCAAATTGGTACCAGATGGTGCTAATCTTCCTGCTTCAATTAATTCTGTAATATACCCTTCAGGTATAGGATCAGGCTTAAATTTTCGTATGCTTCTTCTTAATTTTATTGCTTCTACTAGTTCCACTATAGAATCCTCCTATCATTATTTTATACGATTTTGTCATCTACCATAGGTGATATGAATATTCATATTAAAATATAAAATGTTTTGGGATTCCATCTTATTGAAACATAGCTTTAATACGAGTAAATGGTTTGCTTTATTACTTATTTATCATTTTTAATAATCTTAAATAATGGTTGGCCTCACGTAAAACATGATCTGCTAACAGTGGAGGGATAATAGATTTAATTTTACATTCTAATAAGCCTTCCGTGGATGCTTTTTTAAAAGCTTTGATTTCTTCTGTAGATTCTAAGCTTCTTTGAACAATTTCATTTTCAGCTATTTTAATACATTCTTCCACTAGCTTTTCAAAGCCTTTTGCAGAAGTTTCTGCCACTTTTTTTAGATTTTTCTCTGTAGGATCTAACATTCCATCAATAAACTCTGCATGTTCTCCCATTATATGATTCCAAAAGTTAAGCTCTTCACATAGAGTTTTCTTTGGTAGATTTTTCTCTTGAAGAGATTTTAATATTTCTAGGTAGTATTCAGATTCATGGATAAGATGTTCTTGCATTTCAGGGTATAGGGTAATAAAAATTTTACACTCTAAAGCTAGAGCTAATAGTTTCTTTTTAAATGCAATTACTCTCTGAAGCAGAGCATATGATTTTGTATTTAAATTAAATATTATATTTTCTAACCATTCGCTATAATAGCTATTGTTAAGATTTGCTTCATTTAACATTGGATTTGTTTCTGCTGCTCTCATTGAAATACCTAATAATTTATATTCATTCCAAGTAATTTCTGTGTTAATCCTCGCTCCAGTTAATTTTGAAGTTACTTGTTCCGCTTTTAAAGTGTATGGAGTAACGATTTCATTTGATTTAATAGCATTTTCAGATATAATCCCATTAGCATAATATATTGTTTCATTCAGAAGTTGTTCAAAATTCAGTTTTAACATATTAGCTTCTGCAATATAGGCAGTTTCAACTGGTTGTAAATTAGTTTCTATAAAAAATAAATGCTCCTTCATAATTCTTTGAAAAAAAAGATTTGTTTCTATAGAAACTTTAATAAACTCTTGTTTTGATAACAAAACAATTACCTCCGTAAATAATATTATCAGTATTATAGTATTAAAAACGGAGATAATTGTGCTTAATAGTGTATGTTGAAGAAGTAATGGAAGCTTGGCAATAACAATATAAAATCAATAATAAGTAATAAATATTTATTGTAAAACAATAAATGATATGTTAAAATCAAATTAACGATAAATAAGAGAGGTGCTTTTTATGAAACAATATTCAACAATTTTCTTAAGGATAGCTGTGATTCTTATTGGGATTCCAGTTCTTGCTTTGTGTATATTTTGGGTGCCTGGATTTGTAAACTACCTACATTTTTTTATTTTAATAGGTGTGTATGCAACGGCCATAACGTATTTTTTTGCTCTTTATCAGGCTTTGAAACTTTTAAGCTATATTGATAAGAATAAAGCTTTCTCGGAATTATCCGTAAAGGCTCTAAAGTATATAAAATATTGTGCAAATACAATCAGTATTATATATGCAGTACTTATACCATTCTTATTTCCAATAGCAGATGCAGACGATGCCCCAGGTCTTATAGGATTTCCAATTATCATTATTTTTGCCTCAGTTGTAGTTGCAGTCTTTGCCGCTGTTCTTCAAAGGCTCTTACAAGATGCTATTGATATAAAATCTGAAAATGACTTAACAGTGTGAGGTGAAGACTATGGCGATTATAATTAATATTGATGTGATGCTGGCTAAAAGGAAAATGAGTGTAACAGAACTTACAGAGAAGGTTGGAATAACCATGGCAAATCTCTCTATACTAAAGAACGGAAAGGCGAAAGCCATTAGGTTTTCAACTTTAGAGGCAATATGCAAAGCTTTGGACTGCCAACCAGGTGATATTTTAGAATACAGAAATGACACATAGTGGATTAGATAAAATTTGAGTAAAGTTTATTTAAGGAGATAATATATGAAGATTAAATTAATTCAACCTAAAATGTTACCAAGACCTATGGATACAAAGTTAAAAACGAGAATGTCTCCTTCCTTAGCTTTATTAACAATAGCAAGTCTTACACAAAAGAAACATCAGGTTATTATTGAGAATGAAAATATTGAAAATATAGATTTTGATGAACCTGTGGATTTGGTAGCAATAACCGTTACTGTAGATGTTATGAATAGAGCAGTAGAAATATCAAAGGAGTTCCAAAAACGAGGAGTAACAGTAATTGCAGGGGGGATACATATTACAGCAGATCCAGAAGGAGCTTCTGACAATTTTGACGCAATATGCGTGGGAATGGCTGAGAGAGTTTGGGGAAAAATCCTTAGTGATAAAGAAAATAATTCACTTAAAAAGATATATTATGATATGGAAAGTATTGAGGGTAAAGAAATAGTATCACCTAACTATTACATTATTGATAATAAGAAGTATTTATATACTAATATAATCAGTACAAGTAGGGGATGTCCTTTTGAATGTGATTTCTGCTATAATAGTTGCAAAAGTGTACTTAAAACTTATATTAATAGACCTATAGAGGATGTAATTAAAGATATAAATACATTAAAAACAAGGCATGTAATGTTTATTGATGATAATTTCATTGGGAATCGAAAATGGACAAAAAGATTATTAAGGGAAATAAAACCTCTTAAACTAAAGTGGAATGCAGCAGTTACTTCTAATATTGTGGACATGCCTGAATTGTTAGATGAAATGAAGGAAGCTGGTTGTCAGAGTCTATTTATAGGTTTTGAAAGTATAAATAGTAAGTCAATAGATTGTGTCCATAAGGTGCAAAATAGTGTAAATAGATATGAAAAACTCGTAGATGAAATTCATAAAAGAGGAATAATGATAAATGCAAGTTTTGTTTTTGGATTAGATGAAGATGATGTCTCTGTATTTAAGAGTACATTAGACTGGATAGTTAAAAATAAGATAGAAACGGTAACTTCCCATATACTTACTCCATATCCTGGTACAAAGTTATATTCATCATTAATAGAGGAAAATAGAATTGTAGATTTTAATTTGTCAAACTATAATACTGCCCATGTGGTATATAAACCTAAGAATATGACATTAGAAGAATTATATAATGGCTATCTATGGATATATAAAGAAGTGTACACCTTTAAAAATATAATAAAGAGACTACCAAAATCTAAGAAGCAATGGATTCCCTTTCTGGCATTTAATTTTTTTTATAGGAAGTTTGGAAAGTTCACTGAATTATTGTGCGATATAGTTTCTTTTAAAAATATAGGAAGATTTTTTAGAAGGTTGGCTTATTTTATAAAGTAGGCTGTGGAGCTTTTATGTTTTAAAACACATATTTAATATGAAGTAAAGCTAAAAAGGAAATATAATTAGAATCTTGAGAAATCGAGGTTCTTTGCTTCTTTCTCCAACTCTTTAAAAATTTATGATGTATCATATTAAATCTGCAATTGTAATTAAGGATACAAATAGCTTGAAAAGTGAATTTAAAGATTCACACTTTTTTAGGAAAAAATGATTCACTTATATATATTGAGAGCGAAGAGTTATTTAGACTTAGTAGCGGTATTGCTGGTGATGTTCTGCAGAAATTTAGTAATTATAGTATATGTTATTAACCGAGTGATGAGGATTTAAAAATATTAATATTTTGGGTGTTTTTCAATAATTTCCTTCCAGCTTAATCTTAAAGGTGGGAGGATTTTTTTTCAACAAAAATATACTAACACCACAGCTTTAATATGATTTTCGTTAAATACAGTTGTTATAAGTCGAAAAAATGCATATAATTAATTAGTAAATATTTATTTTTTTATGAATAAAGTTAATCTAAATTAATGAATGTTTAAAATAACTTTAGGTAAATTTTATAGATAATAGGGGGGATATCTTGTTAGAAGATTTATTTGTAAATATGACTATTCTCATAACTTTCATTAGTTTGGGAAGTCAAGTCGTGAAAAAATACAACCTTGAAGAACTATATTCTATAAAAGTTAAGATAGTTATTGGAATAGTCTCAGGTATGTTAGGGATTATACTTATGATGTTTGCTATTAAGGTGCACAATGATACAATTATAGATTTTCGTAATATAGCTATTATAATGCCAACCGTTTTTGGAGGAGGCGTATCAGTTTTTATATCAGGAATAAAATAATTTCTTGGAAAAAGTGGACATATTCAACCATCCTTGTTTTGTTTACTTCAAGTATAATGCTTACAATTTTATTAAAGAGTATAACTGGTTTTTTAGTTATAATGATTATGTATTGGACTGCATACGGTATCGTTTCAGCAATAACTTTCACGTACGTAAGCTATAGCCTTATAGCTAACAGTATATTTAGAAGATTGCAGAAAGAGTTCACTAAGGATTTTCTTACAGACTTAAATAACGTAAGACAGTTTGACCTTATTCTTAATAATGCTATGAAAAATGTACGTGAAAAGGATGAAACCCTTTCTATTCTAATGGTAGACATAGATTTTTTTAAGAAAGTTAATGATACATACGGACACAAAGAGGGAGATGTAGTATTAAAAGAATTAGGGAAAATACTATGTAAAAGCTGCAGAAGCTTTGATGAAGTTTCTCGAAATGGTGGAGAAGAATTTTCAGTATTATTGCTAGATTGTCCAAACTCTCAGGCAGTACGCATAGCTGAGCGCATTAGACATAATGTGGAGATTCATCCTTTTATATTATCTACAGGTACTCAAATAAACATTACAGTTTCTATTGGAGTTGCATCATATTCTGAAACTGTAAAGGAATTAGAAAAGCTTGTTGAAAAATCTGATACAGAACTATACGCTGCAAAAAGAATAGGAAGAAATAAAGTTTGTTCAGATCAATCATGTTTTGTAATAAACAAAAGCTAGAAATGGGGGATAATATGCAAACAATTGTAAATTTAATATTGAAATCAGGTGAATCAGGAATAAACACGTCTCTTTATATATTAATGCCAGTAATGGTTATTATGATGGCTTTTATGAGACTGATCGAGAAAAAAGGGATTTTACAAAAGATAGCTGTACTGACTTCACCTATATTGATTATTTTTGGACTGCCTGGGTTAGGTATATTTGCAATACTACAGGTATTGCTAGTGAGTTTTGCTGCTCCATTGACAACCTTTAAGATAATAGAGCAGGACAAAGGTATAAGTTTAAGCATGACTGCATCAACATTAGCAGCAGTACTAGTAATGTCTCAAGCTAATGCTATTTTTCCTTTAGCTGTAGTAGGGCTAAATGTTTTTGTTATTATACTTACTTCAATTTTAGGAGGGTTGCTTGCAGCCTTTGTGGCTTATAAATTAACAAAAAAATATAATACTGGTGATGAAAGTTGTAGTAATAAAATTAATATTAATGTAGGCACTAAAAAGGAAAATATAGTTAGAATATTATTTGATGGAGGGGGAGAGGGATTAGATATAGCTTTAAAATCAATTCCACCATTGGTTTTATCTATATTTTTAGTTAATATTTTGAGAGATATAGGTGCTATTAATTTGGTAGAAAAATTAACTTCTCCATTTTTTGCACTTATAGATATACCAAGTATAGCAGTACTACCTATAATTAGTAAATATCTAGCAGGTGGTACTGCTATGATGGCAGTAGTTTTAGACCTTGTTAAAGAAGGGGCGCTAACTGCTGTAGAGTTAAATAGAATGGCTGGGATGACAATAAATGTATTAGATCCTGTAGGAGTAGCTATCTTAGTGTCTGCAGGTCCAAAGGTTGCCACAGTAGCTAAACCGGCAATAATTGGTGCTATTTTTGGAATACTCCTTAGAGCAGTTCTACATTTGATAATATTTTAAGGTGCGTAAAATAAGAGTACTGAAGATAAGAGGTAATAATATTGAAGCATACTGCTATCTAAGAAAGAAATAAGACATTTTAGAAAAGACAATATACTTGCATCAGGTTACACCCATTAGGGTGTATTTTTTATAAATATAAAAGTAGTATAGTCATTCTCTTTATATTTTAATTAAGTTAGGCTCTAAGAAGTTATTTGGAGAAATTTCTCCTATGGCACTATTCTGTATATTTATCTCAAATTTGAATAAAATAATATCAGTAAATATATGTAAAGGTATCTAAAAAAGTTAGATACCTTTTGTCATATTCTTTTAGATGGGAAGGTAATATTATGTTAAAGAAAGCACATATGTTAGTTGGGGTATTAGTAGCAGCACCGGTGATTAAAAACACAGGATTAATATCAGCTATTGGATTAATAGGATCTACTATTCCTGATATAGATTCTAAGATTGGGTTAAAGCATAGAACCATTACACATTCAGTTCTAGCTTTAGTAGTGAGCACTATTTTTTTATACTTAGTATATCCAAGAGTAGCTATGGTATGGGGTATCTCTTACCTGAGTCACTTGATTCTAGACGTGCTTACCGTGACTGGAGCGCCCTTAATGTATCCTTTTATTAAAAAGAAATATGGTATTAAATTAGATAAAACAGGTGGAGATATAGAATTATTTATACTACTGCTTTTAATATATTGGGCAGTATTTATAATAATAGGTAAGTAAGGATTAATATAAGGGATTTTCATGTGGAATATTATTTTTTATATTTATTTCTGAAACATTGACATTGTAGTACAAAAATAATATACTTTTAATGAAATTAATAATCCTCGGTAGGTGAGGCTACTATAAGGATATGGGTTGCTACCGTAAAAGAATGGAAACATTCTGCACTGGTTAACAGGTTTTGCCGAACAAGAAGGTTTAATCTAACGCAATTTCACTGCCTAGTAGAGCTAAAACTTGAACGAGAAAGTATTATTTATAATACCTTCATCATATTCAGGTTTGATGAAGTTTTTTTTATTTAAATGAGGTGGATAGAGATGACTGAAGAAAGACAAGAAGCAATACTAAATAGCTTATTGGAAAACGATAAAGAAAAACTATATGACCTTATTGATAATATGTATCCTATAGATATTGCTATTATTTTAGAAGAATTTGATGATGAGAGTTTACTAAAACTTTATGGGTCAATAAATAATGAACTTATGGCCGAAATTGTAGAACAGGCCAGTGAGGAATTACAAATTAGAATTATTAAATTATTTGATTTTGAATCTATAGTTCAGTTATTTTCTTATATGTCTAATGATGATATAGCTGATATTTTAGGCAATCTTCCTATAAAAATGAGAAAAGATTTATTAAAGATGATGAAGGCTGGAGATACTAAACAGCTACAGGAATTAATAGGATATGCTGAAGATAGTGCTGGCGGTATTATGACAACAGAGTATATTGCATTAAAAGGGGATCTGTCTATAGGTGAATCACTAAAGAAGATTAAAGAAATTGGGCCTAAAACAGAAGTAATCGAAACAATATTTGTTTTAAATAGAAGTAAAGAATTAATTGGAACCGCAGATTTAAGAGACATACTACTTGCTCCAGAGGAAAAAAAGTTAATTGATATTATGAATGATAATATAATCTCAGTTAATCCTGAAGAGGATCAAGAAAAAGTATCTCTACTTGTTTCAAAATATGATTTAAAGGCTATTCCAGTTATAAATCAGAAAAATTCACTTTTAGGTATTATAACAGTTGACGATATCATTGATGTTATAGTTGAGGAACAAACAGAGGATATGTTGAGGCTTGGTGGTGTAAGTAAGGAAGAGAGAGTAGACAGCACCTTAACCACATCTATTAAGAAACGATTACCTTGGTTATTTATTAATCTCGGAACTGCTTTTTTAGCTGCTTTTACTGTAGGATTGTTTGAAGATGTTATAGCTCAAGTAGTTGCTTTAGCAGCTGCAATGCCTATTGTTGCAGGTATGGGTGGGAATGCAGGCACTCAAACATTATCATTGGTAATTAGAGGGATAGCGCTTGGAGAAGTCGATTTAAAAAAAAATTGGAAACTAGTATTTAAAGAAATAGCACTTGGTATAATTAATGGTGCAGCTACTGGAATTTTAACCGGTATGATACTTTATATGAAATACGGTAATCCTTATCTTGGATTAATAATTTTTGCTGCTATGATTGGCAATTTAGTTATAGCTGGATTTTTTGGATTTTTAATTCCTTTAATATTAAAAGTTTTGAATATAGATCCTGCCTTAGCATCCGCTATATTTTTAACAACAGCAACAGATGTTTTTGGATTTTTTCTATTCTTAGGATTAGCAAAGATGTTTTTGCCTCTCCTAATGTAAAAATTAACCTAATATTTCGGTATGCATTTCTATAGCAAATTAGTACAAGTCCCTTAAAAAGAAAAATAGGAAAGTAAAACAATAATCATCAAAAAAATAAAGAAACTATTTGGAAGTTTCCTAAGTGTTATAGCATAAAGATGTAATAAGATAAAAAAAGTATATACATCCATGACTATAAGATATTGAGGTGAGGAGTTATAAAATGATAATTATAATAAAAGGAATTATTATTGGAATGATTGTTTGCTTTCCTATAGGTCCTCTTGGAATACTGTCAATACAAAGAATTATAAACAGAGGATGGAAAGTAGGTTTTTTTTCTGGTTTAGGAGCAGCTGTATCAGATATAGTTTACTCTTCAACGGCAGTATTTGGAACAAGCTTTATTGATAATATTATATGCAAACATAAATCTTTAATCAACGGAATAACAGGAGTACTATTTTTAATTATTGGATTAAAGATTTTTTTTAATGCTATAAAAAATAAAGAAGTTAAAGAAGAATCAAAGAAAGAAATATTACACCCTGCATTTTCTAATTTCTTGCTAGGATTATCAAATCCAATGACGTTTTTAGTGTTTTTAACTATATTTACGAAGGTAGGAATGAAAATAAATACAGAAGATGTAGCACAAAATATATTGTTTATAGTGTCTATATTTCTAGGATCTATGATATTTTGGCTCTTGATTTCAAATTTAATTAATAAATCTAAAAGAAATTTTAAAATAGAAACATTTTATAGAATAAACAAAGTTATAGGAACTGTAATTACTATATTTGGAGTTTATAGTGTAACTTTAGGTATATTTAAAATATAGAAGCATTGATTGAAAAATTTAAAATAAAACTTTAGAAAACCTGTCAATTATAAATTACCTTTAATGATAATTCTAATAGTAAATAATTTAGAAATAATGGTTGGAAAATAATTATGAATTAAGAGAATATTATTTCAATATATACAGATACTATTTTTGGATTATTATTAAAGGAGGTGTCACACATGCAAGGAAAAGCTAAACAATGTGTTGATCAAAGTATGTCATCATTACAAAACACTGTAAGTACATTACAACAAGCACTTAGTTCTGCAGAAAAAACAGATAACAAAAACAAAATTCAACAAGCAATAAATTCACTTAACTCTGCACAACAACAATTATCTGGATATCAAGATTAATAGATAATCTATTAGAATATTTATTAAAACTTAAAAACATTTTATTCTGACTTAGTCAGAATAAAATGTTTTTTTTTATAATTTTAAGTTTTGTAGTAGTTTTAATATTCAAGAATAATTATCGGATATATGGTAATTGACTCCAATAATATAAGACAAGGAAATGTAATATGACATAATGTTGTCATATTACATTTGATATAATGGTACTTAATTAAGGTTTTAATACTATAGGATTTAAAAAAATAAATAGAGAGTAGGTTTAGTAAAATGGAATATATAACTTTGAATAAGAGTAATATTGATTCTGAGCATATTTGTTGTGCTTTTTCTGATAAAAAGTGTTTGGAGAGCTATGAACTAAAAAAACAATGGTTAAAAAGAGAATTGGATAATGGATACGTTTTTCGAAAGTTAAATGAACGTGCAAAAGTATTTATAGAGTATGAGCCAGCTGAAAATGCATGGTCACCTATAACAGCACCTAATTATTTGATGATAAACTGTTTTTGGGTTTCAGGAAAATATAAAGGAAATGGTCATGGGAAAGCATTACTACAAAAAGCTATTGATGACGCCACAGAACAAGGAAAGGATGGACTAGTAACTATTGTTGGAACAAAAAAGTATCATTTTATGAGTGATACAAAATGGTTGATGAAGCAAGGATTTGAAATATGTGAAAATATCCCATCTGGATTTAGTCTTATGGTCAAATACATAAATAGTAATAGAAGAAAACCTAGGTTTAATGAATCGGTAAAAACAGGAGAATGTTCAGAAAAGAGTGGCTATGTTGTATATTATTCAAATAGATGTCCTTACTCCGAGTATCATGTTAAAAACTCGCTAGTTGAGTCTATAACAAAGAGAGATTTATCTTTAAAGATAATTAAGATAAAAAATACGGAAGAAGCTCAATCAGCTCCTTCACCAGCTACGATTTTTAGTCTTTTTTATAATGGTAAATTCGTAACAACTAATATTAGTGTTTGTATGGATAATCGATTCGATAAAATTATGGAAAAAAATAAATAAAGTTTCACAGTAGAGTTATTTGAGAGTAGAGGTGATGTTATGAAAGCAACAGATAGACTCGGAGAAGAGAAAATTACAAAATTACTTATGTCGTTTTCAGTTCCTGCTACAGTGGGTATGCTCGTCAATGCCCTATATAATATTATTGATAGAATATATATTGGAAATAGCCAAGACTTAGGATCGTTAGGGTTAGCAGGTATAACTATAAGCTTTCCAATAACATTGGTAATGATGGCCCTTGCAATGTTATTTGGTATAGGTGGAGCCACAATGTTTTCTATTAGACTAGGAGAAAAGAAACCGGAAGAAGCTGAAAAGTATTTAGGCAATGCGGTGACAATGATTATAGGATCATCAATTATATTTATGTTAATAAGTCTTATATTTTTGCAACCTATTTTAGAACTTTTGGGCGCTAGTACTCAGGTAATGCCCTATGCTATGGAATATATGGGGATTGTACTTTGGGGGGTAATACTCCAAGGATTAGGCATGGGATTAAATAATTTTATACGGGCTGATGGAAGTCCAAAAATTGCAATGATATCAATGTTTTTAGGTGCTGGATTTAATATCATATTTGATCCTATTTTCATTTATATTTTTAGATGGGGAATGACAGGAGCGGCAATAGCAACTGTTGGAGGTCAGCTTTTAACTACTATATGGGTTGTTTTATATTTTACAGGGAAGAGGTGTTCAATCAAACTGAAACTGGAAAGTATGAAACTAGAATTTCATTTAATTAAAAGAATAATAAATACTGGAACTCCCTCTTTTTTAAGACAAGTAGCTAATAGCTTACTAAATATTATATTAAATAAAAGTCTGATAATGTACGGCGGGGATATAGCTGTTTCAGGGATAGGGATAATTAATAGTATACAGACATTTATGCTTATGCCTATTTTTGGAATTACTCAAGGAGCTCAGCCAATTATAGGATATAATTATGGAGCTAATAAGATAGAAAGGGTAAAGGAAAGTTTGAAATGGGCAATTCATATAGCAACTATAATTGTTCTAATAGGTTGGATGATTACTAGAATTTTTCCAAGTGTTTTAATTAAGATGTTTAGTAGTGATCCTGAATTAATTTTATTTAGTACAAATGCTATTAAGATTTGGTTTGTGTGTTTACCTGTAATTGGATTTCAGATAGTAAGTGCAAGCTATTTTCAAGCAGTAGGTAAAGCGAGAGCGGCTACATTTCTTACTTTAACTAGGCAGGTAATTATACTTATACCTGCTGTCATGGTTTTGCCAAAGTTCTTTGAGCTAAATGGGATATTATATGCCGCTCCCTTAGCAGATATAATATCATCTGTTTTAACTGGAATTTGGCTATGGATGGAGTTGAAATATTTAAATAGTATTTGTATTACTCCTCGATAAATCGTATCAATTCTTTATTAAATTTATCACGCTGGTCATAGAATAATCCGTGGCCACTATATTTAAATGGTATAAGTTTTGAGTTTTTGATATATTGTCTTTGTATTTGGGCCAACGGGAAAAGACAACCTTATCATGTATACCATGAAGAATTAAGGTTGGAACACTTATTTTGCCAAGATCAGAAAATAATCGTTCTTCTCCTAACCAAGTACGTGCTATTGAAACAGTAGCCCAGCTTGCTGCTTCAAGTCCTAACTGGAAAAACCATTCTGAGAAGGGCTCAGTTATGTGCTGAAAGAAAAACATATTCCCAAACTCTCTTAACATTTTAGGGCGATCATCGTATGTTCCTTGAATGATTTCATATACAGCATTTTCTTGTATACCATAAGGAAAATATGGACGCATAGTAAGACTAGGAGCTGCAGCGGCAAAAAGAGCAAGCTTTGATACTTTATGTTCATTATGTCTTGCCATATATCTAATAGCAATTGCTCCTCCTGTTGAATGTCCACATAATATAAAATTCTTTAAATTTAATTGGTCAACTACACATTTCACATCATCCGCTAATCTATCATAATCGTAGCCTTCCCAGGGTTTATCTGATTTACCGAACCCCCTAGTATCTATACCAATGCATCTAAATCCCATTTTTGGAAGATGATTAAATTGATATTCAAATAATTTATGACTTCCAGGCCAACCATGTAAAAAAAGCATTGTATGTTTGCCTTTAGCATTAATATCTTCTACATAAATCTTTACATTTGGTTCTACTTCAATAAAGTATCCCATGAAAATACCCCCATTAATAAAGTTTCTTCGTTAATATGGTATTCCGGTATTTATAAATTGTGAAGATGAAGATATATGATATAAAAAATATAACTTCATATAGAATAGACCGATGAATTTGTATTTGAATATATAACTTATTAAGATTATATAACATATTAAGAAATAATATTGAACAATATTGGATATACAAGTATAATTATCCTATTATCTAAAATAATGGGGGAATTAAGATGGGAAAAATAAAACACAAGATTTTGGTGACATTTCTAATTACTTCTTCAATATTTATTATACTTACAGGTTTGTTTACTACATTAAATCTTATAGAATCTAATAAAACAGAAATTTCTATGACGAAAAAGATATTATTTGATGACTATGATAAAATGATAAAAAATCAAGTTGAGACAGCTATTAGTATGTTAGATATATATTATAATAGTTTTGCTGAAGGTAAATTAACAGAACCAGAAGCTAAAGAAGCAGCAAAAAATGCAATAAAAAAATTAAGATACGATAATGATGGGTATTTTTGGATAGATGATACAGCGGGAATACTTATAGCTCATCCGATACAACCTAATCAAGAGGGGAAAAATAGGATTGATATTGAGGATCCCAATGGTGTTAAATTAGTAAAAGAACTTTTAAGTGCAGCAAAAGATGGTAAAGACTCTGGGTACACAGATTTTATGTGGGAAAAACCTCAAGATGCAGGCAGTGATAAGTTAAGTCCAAAGAGAGCTTATTCACAGTTGTTTAAAGAATGGAATTGGGTTGTGAGTACAGGAAATTATGTAGACAATATCGATCTTATAGTTAACGAAAAACGTATTGAACATAGAAGTAAGCTAGAAAAGAATATCATTGGTATTGCAATTTCAGTATTCGTTTCTATAGTTGTAATTTTTATTGTGGGGCTTATATTAAGTAGAAAAATATCTGATCCAATTATTAAGGTAGTTAAAGCTTTTGAAAAAGATGATAATGGACAGCTTAACATGAAGAAAATAGAGTTAAAGTCTAAAGATGAAATAGGGTTACTTGCTAGTACTTTAAATGAAATGTCATCACAAGTTAAACATTTTATTGATGGTGTTAACCAGCAATCTAAAAATGTAGCTATTGCCGCTAATACAGTTGAGGGAAATATATCTTTGTTAAATGAACAAATGCAAGAAATATCTTCTACAACTGAAGAAATTTCAGCTGGAATGGAAGAAACTGCTGCATCTTCTGAACAAATGGACGCTACAACAACAGAAATATTTGAATCTGTTCAGTCTATTGCTAGTGAATCACAAGAAGCAGCAACATTTGTTAGAGAAATAAGTGAAAGAGCAGATAAGATAAAGAATAATCTTACTGATACAGTTAAGAATGGTGAATTAATATTAAGTGATTCAAAAGTAAAGTTAAATAATGCAATAGAAGAGTCAAAGTCTGTAACTCAAATTAATGAATTAGCAGATGCAATTTTGCAGATTACTAGTCAAACTAATCTACTAGCTCTAAATGCAGCCATTGAGGCTAGTCGTGCTGGAGAAGCAGGAAAAGGATTTGCTGTTGTTGCTGATGAGATTAGAAAGTTAGCAGAGGATTCCAAAAGTACTGCAAGTAGCATTCAAACTATAATTAAAACAGTTACAAATTCAGTTAATAATCTATCAAGTAATTCAAGAGATGTATTAAACTTTATGGAGAGTAATGTTAAAAATGATTTTGATTTGATGTTAAAAGCCTCTGATGATTACAATAAAGATGCTAAGCGTCTTGAAGTGTTGATTTTAAATTTCAATGCTACAGCAAAAAACCTTGAGATTTCCACAAAAAATATGATGAAAGCAATAAGTGAAATAGCTTCAGCTACAAATGAAGGTGCAGAAGGCACAAATAATATCTCTGAAAAGGTAATGCTAGTTAATGAAAAGTTTAATGAAGTATCATTACAAGCAGTTAAATCTAAAGAGTATTCTGAGAATCTTAATAGCTTGATAATGAAGTTTAAGATATAATTTTTTAAGAAGAATATATTTATTTGAGAGGTGTAACAATGATTAAAGAATTGGTTATGAAAAATAGATCCTATAGAAGATTTTATGAAGATGAAGTAATTGAAATGAATACTTTAAGAGAACTAGTGGATATAGCTAGATTATCATCTTCAGCAGCAAATTTGCAGCCTTTAAAATATAGTTTATCAAATGCAAAAGAGAAAAATGAAAGCATATTTGAAACTTTAGCATGGGCAGGTTATTTAAAAGATTGGAATGGTCCTGAAAAAGGGGAAAGACCAAGTGCTTATATCATTATACTAAATGATACATCTATTAGTAAAAATCCTTCCATAGACTTAGGGATATCAGCGCAGAGCATTCTACTCGGAGCTGTTGAAAGAAATCTTGGAGGATGCATGATTGGAAATATAAATAAGAAAGAATTAAAAGAAAAGCTTAATATAGAAGAAAATTATGAAATAGTATTAGTAATAGCTTTAGGTAAGCCAAAGGAAGAAGTAGTTATTGAGACTATGGACTTGAAGGATGATATTAAATATTGGAGAGATAAAAATGGAGTTCATCATGTACCTAAGAGATCTTTAGACAGTATAATTTTATAAATATCATTATCTAAAAGCTAAAAAATAGCAGCTCTATGATTTTAATTATAGAACTGCTATTTTTTAGTTTTTTAAACATTAAAGACGTAAGCAGACATCAGACATCTGACTTGAAAGATGACATCTTTTATTATATGATATAAATAGATGTTAAAAGGGGGATATTTTATATGCCAAAAAAAGAGAAAAGTTTGTCTGAAAGCATTGCTGATGATATTCTAGCAATGATTACTATAGATAAAAGGTTTAACATTGGAGATAAACTTCCCAATGAAAATGAGCTTTCTGCTGAATTAAAGGTGAGTAGAACTACATTAAGAGAAGCAATCCGTATTTTAGTTTCACACAACATTCTTGAGATTAAGAGAGGAAAAGGAACATTTGTAGTAAAGCACAAAACAACTAGTAATAATCTTGACTTAGGAGAAATTTCTATAACAAAGCTAAACGTAAGAGATTTATATGAAATGAGATTAATTTTTGAACCTGAAACAGCTTATTATGCTGCTAAACGTGCAACTGACAAGGAGTTAGAGAGAATACTCTATTATGGGAAACTAGAAGAAGAAAAAATTTTAAAAAATGAAGATAGGACTGAAGTTGAACAAGCTTTTCACAAGTCTATCGCAAAAGCAACTCACAATGAATTTATGAATAAACTCATGCCCATAATTTATAAGTCTATTGATAAGGGAGTTATTTTATCAGATGATAATGAAGCGGTAATACAAGATACCTTAAATGATCACCGTATGATTATGGATTTTTTATCAAAGAGAGATGCTGAAGGGGCGAAGACTGCAATGAAGCTTCACATTATACATGCTATGCGAGGGCTTGGATTAGAGAATGAATAAAAGATATTATAGAGAATATTGACACTAGACATCATACAACATATAATTAAAATATACAACTAAATGGAAAGATTTAAAAAGGGGGCAATTTTATGAGAAGTAACGCAGTGAAAAAGGGAGTTCAAAGTGCACCACAACGTTCTTTACTAAATGCATTAGGGCTTACTAAGGAAGAGATGGATAGACCACTTATAGGTATTGTAAGTTCTCAAAATGATATTGTACCTGGGCATATGAATTTAGATAAGATTGTTGATGCAGTTAAGTTAGGTGTAGCAATGGCAGGGGGAACGCCTATAGTATTTCCAGCTATAGCAGTTTGTGACGGTATAGCAATGGGGCATCAAGGAATGAAGTATTCACTAGTTACAAGAGACTTAATTGCTGATTCAACAGAAGCTATGGCGATGGCACATGCTTTTGATGCTCTTGTAATGGTACCTAACTGTGATAAAAATGTACCAGGACTTTTAATGGCAGCAGCAAGAGTTAACATACCAACAATTTTTGTAAGTGGTGGACCTATGCTTGCAGGAAAAGTAGATGGATGTAAGACTAGTCTTTCAAGCATGTTTGAAGCTGTAGGAGCTTTTAACGCTGGGAAGATTACTGAAGAAAAATTAGAAGAGTTTGAAAATAATGCCTGTCCTACATGTGGTTCTTGTTCTGGTATGTATACTGCTAATAGTATGAATTGTTTAACAGAAGTTCTTGGAATGGGGCTTAAAGGAAACGGAACGATTCCGGCAGTTTATTCAGAGAGAATTAAGCTTGCAAAACATGCGGGTATGAAAATTATGGAGTTACTTGAAAAGAATATTAAACCAAGAGATATTATGACAGAAGATGCTTTTAAAAATGCATTAACTATGGATATGGCTCTTGGATGTAGTACAAATAGTATGCTTCATTTACCAGCAATTGCTCATGAGGCAGGAATTGAATTAGATATTGATATAGCAAATGAGATAAGTAGCAAGACACCTAATCTTTGTCACCTTGCTCCAGCAGGACATACTTATATTGAGGACTTAAATGAAGCAGGTGGTATTTATGCAGTTATGAATGAAATAAATAAGATGGGCTTATTAAAAACAGATTTAATTACATGCACAGGAAAAACTGTTGCTGAGAATATTGAAGGCTGTTACAACAAAAATCCAGAGGTTATAAGACCGATTGAAAATCCTTATAGTGAAACTGGTGGAATAGCAGTTCTAAAAGGAAATCTCGCGCCAGATACTTGTGTTGTTAAACGTTCAGCTGTGGCACCAGAAATGTTAAAGCATGAGGGTCCAGCAAGAGTATTTGATTGTGAAGAAGATGCATTAGAAGCCATAAATTCAGGAAAAATAGTTGAAGGTGACGTTGTTGTTATAAGATACGAAGGCCCTAAGGGTGGTCCAGGAATGAGAGAGATGCTTAATCCAACCTCTGCCATTATGGGAAGAGGACTAGGAAGCACAGTGGCATTAATAACAGATGGACGTTTTAGTGGTGCTAGTAGAGGTGCATCAATTGGTCACGTTTCTCCAGAAGCAGCTGTAGGAGGGAATATCGCTTTAGTTGAAGAAGGAGATAAAATTCAAATTGACATCATGGCTAACACAATTAACTTTGTTGTAAGTGATGAAGAATTAGAAAGAAGAAGAGCTAATTGGAAACCAAGACAGCCAAAGATTACAACAGGTTATCTTGCGAGATATGCTGCCCTTGTAACATCAGGTAATAAAGGAGCTATCTTAGAGATACCAAGATTATAAACTAATATATTATATAGTTGAAATTATTCTTTAGGATAGAATTACTATAGAGATCACCTGCTTTTGCAGGTGTTTTTTTATTTAGTTTTATATTAAAAAAGAAACTAGAGGTATGGGTACGATGTGATTATTTTAACATTTTTTTTAAAAAAATATGTATTTAGAATCAAAGAATAAAAGACATAAAATATTAACAAAATGTAAATAAATTATTTACCAATAAGGTAAATAATGGTATAATTTATATAAAATGTTTTACGAATTACAATGATAAGAATTATATTTGACAATAGATTAACAATGTTATTATTTTACTATCAAGATAAAAATGTTTTATTTCGTAAAATATATTTACTTAATATATTAAAAGGGGGAATTATAATGAAAAAAACATTATCAACAGTAGCATGCGCATTAACAATAATAATGTCAGTTCCGGTTATAGGTAATAATTCGAAATTAGGACAAATTAGTGTAGATGTTGTTTCAGCTGCCACAGGGGACACCACTTCGCCTGTAACTCAAACCCCACCTAAGACGACGCCAACAAAAACACCAATAAAATCAACATCAACTAAAACAACCTCAACTCCAGTTAAATCCTCATCAAAAATAACTCGTATGCTTACATTAAATTCAACTGGCAGTGATGTAGCACTATTACAGACGATGCTTAATAAAAATGGATATAAGTTAAAAGTTGATGGTATATTTGGAAAATTAACTTTAGCTGCAGTTAAGAATTATCAAAGTAAAAATGCTCTTGTAGTTGATGGAGTAGTTGGACCGAAAACACTTGCCAGACTAAGTCCTGTTGTAACTCCAATTGTAACTCAAACTCCAGTTAAAACAATAGGAAAAACTACTATAAAAATTGGTAAAGCTGAATATGCTGCTCATGGAACAAAGTGTTTTACAGTTGCGGTAGTAGCAATGTCAGGTGATAAAATTGTTGATGTTATTATAGATGATTATCAAGTAATGGCTAAAGATGGTACAAAATCAGTACCAAATTCAGATGCTGATTTTGGTGCAAATTTACCAGAGGGAAAAGTTTTAGCATCTAAGCTAGCTAATGCAGATACTTATAGTAAAAACATGAAAGAAAAGGGTGGTGCAACCTTATCTGTTAATGAGAACTTTAAGGCTGTTGAAACCTTTGCAATAGGAAAAACAATAGCACAATTAGAAGCAGTAGTTAAAACAAACAGCGAAGATCCATTAGTTGATGCTGTAAGTGGAGCGACATTGGCAGATACAAATGGATACCTTGACGCAATTATTGCAGCTGCAAAATCTGCAAATGGAAACAGAGCAATTGAGATAGATGAAACAGCATTAAAATCTGTAAAAATTGGAAAAGTTGAATATGCAGCTCATGGATCTAAGTGCTATACAGTAGCATCAGTAGTAATGGTAGGAGATAAAATAGTAGGTGCCATTATAGATGATTATCAAGTAATGGCTAAAGATGGTACGGAAGCAGTACCAAATTCAGATGATGATTTTGGTGGAAATTTTCCTGCGGGAAAAGTATTAGGATCTAAGCTAGCTAATGCAGATGCTTATAGTAAAAACATGAAAGAAAAAGGTGGGGCAACTTTATCTGTTAATCAGAATTTTAATGCTGTTGAAAGCTTTGTAATAGGAAAAACAATAGCACAATTAGAAGAAATAGTTAAAACTAACAGCACAGATCCATTAGTTGATGCTGTTAGTGGTGCTACATTAGTAGATACAAATGGATATCTTAGTGCAATTATTGCAGCTGCAAAAGATGCTAAAATTAAGTAAATATAACAAAAATTTAGTTTGATATTAAATAGTTATTTAAAAAGCAGTGAACAAGATAATTTGTTCACTGCTTTTTATTTGTTTTCTAATTTATTAATTCAAAAGTATCCTCTGCAATAATTCTTTCTTCATTTGCATTAGTAACAAGAATTTTAACTCTAGAACCTTCTTTACTTATTATGCCCTCGCCTTTAAGGGATTTGTTTTTCTCAGTATCAATTTCAATGCCGATAAATTCAAGACCCTGGCAAACTTTCTCTCTTACATACCAAGCGTTTTCACCAACACCACCAGAGAATACAAGAACATCTATACCTTCTAGTATAGCTGAATAAGCACCAACATATTTTTTAAATCTATGACATACAGTATCAATAGTAACTTGAGAACGTTCATTGCCCTCATTTGCACTAGTATAAATTTCTCTCATATCATTACTGATACCAGACAAACCTTTCCATCCACTCTTTTTGTTAATGATCTCATCAACTTCATCGATAGAAAGATTTTCTTTTTTCATTAGATAAAGTAGGGCTGCAGCATCAAGATCTCCAGCACGAGTAGATTGAATAAGTCCTTCGTGTGGTGTAAAACCAGTACTAACTTCTACTGAGTTTCCATAAAGTACTGCATTTGCTGTAGTTCCACTTCCAAGCATCATATTTACAATTTTAAAATCTTTATATGATTGACCTAATAGTTTAGTAACTCCTTCAGCCATGCTTCTAAAAGCAATTCCGTGGAAACCATATCTTCTAATTTTATATTTTTCGTAGTATTCATAAGGTAATCCATAAAGGTAAGTGGATTTTGGAAAAGTACTATGGAAACCGTTATCAAAGACTGTAACCTGAGGGACTTCTGGTAATAGCTTTTTACACGCATAAATTCCAGCTAGATGATTTGGATTATGTAAAGGAGCTAAGTCCTTAATGTCTTCAATGTTTTGAATAACGTTTTCATCCACAACCACTGAGAAGCTATGTCTATCTCCACCTTGCACAATTCTGTGACCAATTGCACCAATATCTTCTAAATTGATATTCATACCTACATTTGGATCAAATAATGTCTTTAGAATTAAATTAATACCTTCTTCATGATTTAGTATAGGACAGATTACAAGCTTTTTGTCAATGCTTGTACCACTATATTTGAATTCTGCATCTTCATATCCAATTCTACCAATATTACCTTCAGCTAAAACATTATACTCAGGCATATCAGCTACTTGAAATTTAATTGAGGAACTACCACAATTTAAAACTAGAATTTTCATATAAAAACCTCCTACTATTTTTTCTCTATTATACCTTAATTATACATACATTTAAATAGCAAATTTTTGAAATTATAAACTTGACAATGAATATAAATATATATAATCTTATATAAACTGATATGCTCCCCTTAAAGTAGACAGATTAAAAAATAAAAATCTGTTACCAGAAAGGGGAGCATTTTTATGTCCAAAAGAACTAAATACTCAGCCGAAGAAAAGTATGAAATCCTGAAAGAGTATGAGGATGGAGTTAGAACGATATTAGAAATTACTTCTATATATAAAATTAATAGAAGTACTTTAGAAGATTGGAGATATAACTTCGAAAAATATGGTATAGATGGATTGAGAGAAATGATAACTTGGAAGAGGTATTCAAAGGAGCTAAAGGAACAGGCTGTAAAAGATTACCTTTCAGGTAAATACTCACAAAGAGAAGTGGCAAAGAAGTATGAAATATCAAATAAAAGTGTATTGTTAAAATGGGTAGACAAGTATAATAGTCATAGAGAAATAACGGCAACCACGAAAGGAATGAGTCAATCTATGATAAAAGGAAGGTCTACTTCTTGGAAGGAAAGAATTGAAATTGTATTATACTGTATTGCTCACAATAACGACTATCAACACACAGCTGAAACCTACAATGTTTCCTACCAACAAATATACCAGTGGGTAAAAAAATATGAACTAGGTAGAGAGGATGCATTAAAAGACCGACGAGGTCGTAAAAGAACTGAAGAGGAACTAACACCTGAAGATAGAGTAAATTTTGAAATGAAGAGACTAAAAGCAGAAAATGAGCGCTTAAGAGCAGAAAATGCATTCTTAAAAAAATTAGAGGAGCTAGAAAGGGGGCGATTTTAAGCCGTCTACGACAAGAAAATAGCTATAATGCGATTTTACAACTTCATAAAAAAGATAAATTTTCGATATCCTTATTGTGTGAAATAGCAATGATTCCACGATCCTCATATTACAAATGGCTAAATCGCCAAGAATCTGTTGCAGAATCCGAGAATGAAATGTTGATATCAAAGATTATAGAACTTTACGAGGAAGTCAATGGCATTTATGGTTATCGAAGAATAACTATGAATTTGAACCGAAGGTTGGGGAAGCTGTATAATCATAAACGCATCTATCGACTTATGAGACTTTCAGGTCTACAGTCTGTGATTCGAAGGAAAAGGAAACGTTATATAAAATCTACACCTCAACATGTAGCAGAAAACATACTTAATCGAGAGTTTATAGCAGATAGACCAAACGAGAAGTGGGTTACTGATGTTACTGAATTTAAGTATGGAAATTCTAAAAAGGCATACTTAAGTGCTATATTGGATCTTTATGATAAGAGTATTGTTGCCTATGTACTTGGACATTCCAACAACAATAATCTTGTATTCAAGACCCTTGATTTAGCTTTGGAGGCTTCACAAGGTGCAAGTCCAATGATTCATAGCGATCGTGGTTTTCAATATACCTCCATTGGATTCAAACAAAGATTGAATACAGCAGGAATGACACAAAGCATGTCACGAGTAGGTAGATGTATCGACAATGGTCCTATGGAAGCATTTTGGGGTATCCTCAAGTGTGAAAAATACTACTTGCACAAATATTATACATATGAGGATCTATCTAATGCAGTTGATGAATATATCAGTTTCTACAATACCAAAAGATTACAAGAAAAATTAAACGGCCTTAGCCCAATGGAGTTTAGGGCTTTAGCCGCTTAAATTGATTTTTATTATTTCCACTGTCTACTTGACAGGGTGCAGTTCAAACACATACTGGTGTTTTATTTAAGATATATAAGAATAGTATAGTTAGATATATAATAAGTATTTTTAAAATAATATACTAAGGAGATTAAATAATGTCAGATAAGAATATTGAATTAATGAAAAAGATAATTGAAAGAAAACAAAAGGAAAGTTCAGAACAAACTTCTAGTAAGAGAGCAAACAAAGTTATTGGTAATAGTAAGAAGGCATTTAAAAAAAATAAAAAAGGTGGAGTATTTGATAAATAAAAACATAACATTCCTAAATAGTAAGTAAGTTTATAAAATACAACTAATTATTTTAAGGTTATATTAATGGAGGGAACAGATATAATGGAGTTTATTGTTGCAAAACAGATATTGTCTGCTTGGGCAAGCAATGATAGATGGTTTGGTACAAATTATAATATGAATATTTATAAAGGATGCTGTCATGGATGTATTTATTGTGATTCAAGAAGTGAATGCTATGACGTTCAAGATTTTGATACTGTTCGTGCAAAACAGAATGCTATTGGAATATTAAATAGTGAACTTAAATCAAAACGAAAGAAAGGGGTAGTAAGTACTGGTTCTATGTCAGACCCTTATAATCCTTTTGAAGAAAAACATAAGCTTACAAGAAGTGCATTGGAGCTTATTAATAAATATAATTTTGGTGTTGATATAGCAACAAAAAGTGATCTTGTAACAAGGGATATTGATATATTAAAGGATATAAAAAAGCATTCACCTGTTATTGTAAAGATGACCATTACAACGGCAGATGATGAGCTCTGTAAAAAAATTGAACCTAAAGTAATGGTAACATCGAGGCGTCTTCAGGCAATAAAGGAGCTATCTTCTGAGGGGATATTTGCTGGAATATTAATGATGCCTATACTTCCATTTATTTTAGACAATGAAGATAACATATTAAAGATTATTCATTTAGCATATATAAATGGTGCAAAATTTATTTATCCAGCTTTTGGTGTAACACTTAGGCAAAATCAAAGAGATTTTTTCTTTAAAAAGCTTGATGAAGGTTTTCGCGGAATTAAGCAAATATACATAAAAGAATATGGATTTTCTTATGACTGTTCCTCAAAACGAGTGAGAGATTTATGGAGGCTATTTAAAGTAGAGTGTGACAAGTTGGGGATATTGTACAACATGAAAGATATTATAGAAGCCTATAAAACAAGATATGAGAAAAAACAGCTAAGCTTGTTTTAAAATCTGTAAAAAATAAGAATTGGATAAACTTATTTAACATTGAAATCAGTTTATTTATATATAATGTATAAATAGATAGTCTTAATTGAAAAGGGGGAGAAGGATTGAATACATTAATAGTTTATGCTACTAAGCATGGTACAGCAGAAAAATGTGCAAGAATTATGTTAGAAAAAATTTCAGGAGAAGTAGATTTATATAATTTAAAGGACATAAAGGACATAGACCTTTCAAAATATGATAAGGTAATTATTGGTGGATCTATTTATGCTGGAAAAATTCAAAAAATAGTCATGGAATTTTGTTTAAAATATATTGAAGAATTAAAAAAGAAGAAGATTGGACTTTTTATATGTTGTATGAATAAAAAAAGTGAAGATATACAATTAAATAGTTCTTTCCCACAAGAACTTTTAGGTGTTGCTGAATCTAAGGTAAATTTCGGTGGAGAGTTTAGATTTAAAGAAATGAATTTTTTTGAAAAACTTGTAGTTAAAATGGTTTCTAAATCTTTAGCTAAAGAAGATAACAATAGCAGTACAATAAACTCA
The DNA here is from genome assembly GCF_055755365.1 of Clostridium sp. X. Lineage (NCBI taxonomy): Bacteria > Bacillati > Bacillota > Clostridia > Eubacteriales > Clostridiaceae > Clostridium > Clostridium sp. X. Next base: position 2,759,634 of record NZ_CM146912.1, on the reverse strand, counting down.
AATGAAGATATATCAATGCTTTTAGAAGATAATATAAATAGATTTGCACAGATAATGAATAAGTAGTGAGTTTAAATAAATACTCACTACAGTCTTTAGAATAATGTTATTTGCTCAAGTTTATTTTCCACTAAGGAAGAAATAGATACACCAATAAGCCGAATTTTTTCATTTAGGGGTAGATTCATTAATATATCACAGGCTTCTTTGTAGATATCTTCTTCTTTTGATATATAATGAGGCAGAGTCTTACTTTTGGTATGATTATCAAAATTTGAGGTTTTTATTTTTAAGGTTATAGTTTTGCCACTAATATATCGTTTTAGGAGCTCTCTTGATATAGAAACAGAGAAGCTTTTTATATAGGATTTAAGTTCATCTTTATCATTAGTATCTGTTTTTAGAGTGGTTTCTCTTCCAATAGATTTTATCTGTCTAGAAATCTCTACACTCCTTTTATCAATTCCTCTTATTCTATTATATATTTCAACACCGTATTTTCCGAAAAATTCAATTAAAATTTCTTTTGGAAGATTATGAAGTTCTTCAATATTAAATATACCTATATCATTGAGCTTCTTTACGGACTTTTTACCAAGACCATAAACTTTATTTAAAGACAATGGAAAAAGAATTTCAGGGATCATATCTTCTGTTATAACTTTTAATCCACTAGGCTTATTCCAATCAGAAGCTAGCTTAGATAAGAACTTATTGTAGGAAATTCCTACAGATAAGGTGAGACCAGTGATATTATAAACAGTTCTCTTTATATAGTTAGCCACTGAGATGGGGTCATTTTTAGAATTTGTAATATCTAAATATGCTTCATCTATGCTTAAAGGCTCTACATAAGGAGTTACATTATAAAATACTTTGAAAATTTCTTTTGAAACTTCTTTATATCGATTTATTCTTGTAGGTAAAAAAATTCCCGTAGGACATAGAGATCTAGCTATATAAATAGGCATAGCACTTTTAACGCCGTATTTCCTAGCTTCATATGAACAAGTAGCTACGACACCACGCTCAGAGGTTCCTCCTACTATAATAGGTTTTCCTTTTAATTTTTGGTTGTCCATTACTTCAACAGAGGCAAAGAATGAATCCATATCTACATGCAATATCACTTTATTCATTATTAAATCCTCCAGGTTAGCTTTTTATAGTGATTATTATATCATATAATTTATTCACAACTTTTCTATAACACTATAAAATACAAATAATTGATATTGTACTGTTTATGTTATAATAATGTTAAAAAATATGTTAAGGAGGATTTATGAGAAGAGAATATATCACTTTCATGGAACATCTTCCTCTTAATATAAGTTTAGAATCAATTATTGATTACCCACTACATTGGCATAATTGTCTTGAGATTATATTTGTTTTAAGAGGAACTGTATATGTTCAAATGGAGTCTGAAACCTATGAGCTGGAAGAAAGAGAGATAGAGATAATAAATGCGGATGAACCGCATAAAATATATTCTAATAATGAAGATAATAAAGTATTGATATTTAAAATGGATTTAGATTTCTTTGAAAAGTATTATAATGATGTTAAAAATATTTACTTTTATACAAATTCATCAAAAGAAGGAGTTCAGGAAAAAGAGAAGTATCAGGTGCTTAGAAGGTACTTATCAATACTTGCATATGAAGCAATTGAAAAAAGTGAAGATTATGACGAAGAGATTGAAAAACAAATGGTTAAGCTAATTTTTCACCTGCTTAATAATTTTCACTATCTTATTTATGATGAAGAGGACTTAAAAGAAAATGAGGTGCAGTTTGAAAGATATCATAGAATATCAAAGTTTATATACAATAACTATATGAATAAGATAAGTCTTCAGGATATTGCAAAGAGAGAATTTTTAAGTTCTTATTACTTATCTCATGAGATTAAAAATATGGCTGGTACCAATTTTATGGATTTTTTAAATTCAACTAGAGTGCATGAGTCTGTGAAGTTGTTATTGGATACGGATAAAACTTTATCTGAAATTTCTGAAGATGTAGGATTCTCTCATACTCGCTATTATAATAAGTATTTTAAAATGTACTATAATACTACCCCTCTTCAGTATAGAAAAAAACATTATATACCAGAGAATAAATATGAAAAATCAAAAAAATATTTACAACTAGATGTTAAAGAGGCTGTTGATTATATATCTTCATATATTGAAGATTATGATAGATTTAACTATGAGAAAGAAATAATTAAAATAGATGTAGATGTTTCCCAGGATATAGGCTTAGTAAAGGATTATTGGAGAGAAGTTATAAATCTTGGCGATGCTATAGAGCTTTTAAAGGATAAGGAACAGAGTTTTGTTAGTGATATTCAAAAGAATATTGGCTTTAAATATGGAATAGTTCAATATTTATTTGATAAAGATATGAGAGTTTATTTTAATAAAAATGTAGATTTTCTTAATTGGAATGAAGTAGAAAAACTTATGGAATTTCTTGTGGATATTCAGCTTATTCCTATTATAATTTTAGATAAAGTATTTGATGATATAAATCTGTTTTTAAGACTTCTAGAAAGTTTTATATTATATTTCTCAGACTTATATGGAATGGATGAAGTTCAATGCTGGAAATTTAGAGTTGCAAAAGATCTTCCAGAAAATTATATTTGGGCTGCACAAGAGGTGTTTGATAAGTATGGACTTGAGGATATAATAGAAGATGCTTTTGAAGAGTATAATGCAGTAAACCCTATTTTTGATAGTTCTTATATGGTACCATATATAATCCATAACTTTATAAATGAAAAAAATGACATGATGTTTTTAAAGGCCTATGATACAGTAGAAGAAAATTCTGTTATGAGTAATGAGTTATTCTTTGGAGCACCAGGTATAACTAATCTTCATGGAGTGAGAAAAGCATCTTATTATGCTTATTATTTTTTATCAAGACTTGGAGATACTCTAGTAAAAAAAGGTGATGGATATATAGTTACATCTAGTGAAGATAGTTATCAAATTCTTCTTTATAGCTTTAGTGAAGATCTTAATAAACTTATTAATGTTGAAGCATTAGCTCAAAAAAGAGGAGAAAAGAATGTTATGGAAAGAGAGTTCTCCCTAACGTTAAAAAATCTTCAGTCGGACTATAAAGTGACTATATATGAAATAGGAGAAAAGATAGGTTCGGCATTAAATAATTGGATGGCTATGGGGAGACCGAGAAGATTAAAGGATGAAGAGATGAATGTATTATATAGTATTTCACAACCGAGGATATCTTTAGACTTTGCTAAAAAAAGACCTGTATATAACTTAATAACTAAGACAGAAGGGTATGGAGCTGTGTTAATTACCCTTCAAAAAGTACAAAAACACCTTTTTTAAGGTGTTTTTATGCTTTTTCATACAAAGCTTACATTTCACTTTGGGCAACTTTGTACTTTTTGTTCAGCAACTCAGTGAATGCTGAAGATAGTAGAAGTGGATTATAATGTTAATATAAACAATAAGTTCTGAGGTGAAAGATAATGCAAGCGCGTGGAAATATTAAAAATGGAAACGGGCAATTTTTAACAGAAAACATATGGAAGCTATTATTAAGATTTTCTATACCAGCCATACTTTCGTTACTAGTTGCAGAAATGTATAATATGGTAGATTCTTTATTTGTGGGGCAAGTTGTAGGGCCTACAGGAATAGGAGCCTTAACAATTGCATTTCCTGTTCAAAGATTATTTATAGCTATATCAATGCTAGTTGCAATAGGGGCAACTACTGCTGTTGCAAGAAGCAACGGAGAAAATGATTATAAGGCAATAAAAAGAATAATACCTAATGCATTGATTATATTAATGGCTATAATTTTACTGTTATCAATAGGGATATTTATATTTAGAGATAGCGTGATTATTAGGCTTGGTAGCAGTGAAACAATTTTTCCTTTTGCAAAGACATATATATCTATTATATTGTTTGGAGTATTATTTCAAGGGCTATCAATTGTAATTTCTTATATCTTAACTTCTTTTGGAGATGCAAAGATTATATTGTTAAGTACAGGAATTGGAGCTATATTTAATTGTATAATAAATTATGTTCTAGTAGTTGTATTAGATTTTGGAGTCGGTGGAGCAGCTGTGGCTACAGTTATATCTCAAATGGTTGCTTTTTTATATGCATATATGAAGTTTATTCAATATAAGAAAAAGATGAATTTAAAGTTTGAAATTAAACTTGATAAGAACATAGTTGCAGGTATCATATTGGTTGGATTTTCTACTTTTGTAATAGAAATATCTGATGCTGTTGTATCAGTAATTTTAAATAAAATGCTCATAGAAATTGGAGGAGATACAGCAATTGTTGCTGTAGGACTTATAACCAGAGTTTCAATGTTCTTATTTATGACTATTATTGGAATAAGTTCTTCTATGCAAACTATAGCAGCATATAATTATGGAGCAGGAAGCTATGATAGAGTTAGAAAGATAGTAAAGCTTTCAATTAAATTTGTAACAATAAGCTCTATTGTTTTATGGGCAATAATTATGATATTTACAAAACCGATTATAGGCGTATTTGTTAATGATATAGAAATAATTAATTATACTGTAAATGCTTTTAGAATAGTAGTTGGGATTATTCCTTGTGTAGGAGTATATTATGTTTCAATATATTATTATCAAGCTATGGGTATGGCAAAGTTATCATTCTTACTTTCGATATTTAGGCAGATAATAATCTTTATTCCTATAGCATATATTTTAATATATGGTTTTAGACTTGGAACAATTGGAGCATGGATTGCGTATCCAATATCAGACATGATTTCATTCGTAATATCAATAATTTATATTAAGTATTACAAATTAGAGGATATTGAGTTAGAAACAGTAAAAGAAAAAGGAAGAATTGTTACAGCATAGGCCCTTGGATGTCCAAGGGTTTTTAATTTTTAGTGTAGTTAGTCTATAGCTTTTATGATTTTATGTAAAGCTTTTAAAAGTAATGAAAACCTTTAGATATATGATAAAATCAGCCAAATTCGGAGGAGAGTTAAGTAATTTGCACTAAAATCCCTGTTGCATTTTATACTCTATTTGATATAATGAATACATAAGAAGTGATTGCAGATACAACATAATATATCTGTTAATGTGCTGATTAAATGTCTGAGATATTTGTGTAGCTCTTATTTTGAACCTACATTACTACAACGGGAGCTTGATATTTAGATGTGAATTGTCCTATAAGCCCACTACTTATGTAAACTTGGCAAGGACAGAGAAGCATCTGTGGAAGCACCCACCTATCATAGAGATAGGTGTCAAAATTGGGGCAGCGGTATTTTGGATTTTATTAAAAAATATGGATTTAAACCATAAGAAAAAGAGGTAATATTACCTCTTTTTTATTTTGCCCCAAATTTTAAATAAACAATTAATTATGTAATTTTAATACAAATATAGTAATATAAAGAGCATCTTACATTTTGTTAGATGCTCTTTTATGTAAGCATTTCTTTTGAGTGTATTAAATAAGTTAATTTATCTAAAAATAATTTATAGTGCTTATCCAAATTATGATAAAATAATTTTATTGAAATAAATTTTAAGGAGAGATAATGATGAGTGTGCATATAGGAGCTAAGCCAGGAGAAATAGCGAGTACAGTTTTATTGCCAGGGGATCCACTTAGAGCAAAATTTATTGCAGAAACATTTTTAGAAAACCCTGTTTGTTACAATGAAGTTCGTGGTATGTATGGTTTTACAGGTATATATAAAGGAAAAAAAATTTCAGTTCAAGGTACAGGAATGGGACTTCCATCTATGTCTATTTATGCAAATGAATTAATAGAAAGTTATGGTGTAAAAACCCTTGTGAGAGTGGGTACTTGTGGCTCAATACAAGAAGATGTTGGAGTAAGAGATGTTATATTAGCTATAGGAGCATCAACTAACTCAGGTATAAATAAAGCGAGATTTAAGGGAATGGATTTTGCGGCTACAGCCAGCTTTAAATTATTAAGGCAAGCTTATGATATTTCAGTAGGGAAAGATATAAGTGTAAAAGTAGGAAATGTTTTAAGCAGTGACTTATTTTATAATGATGATCCAGAAGCGTGGAAATTATGGGCAAAATATGGAGTTTTAGCTGTTGAAATGGAAGCGGCAGCACTATATACTCTTGGTGCTAAATATGGAGTAGATACCCTTGCTATTTTAACGGTAAGTGATAGTCTAGTCACTGGTGAAGAAACTACATCAGATGAACGTCAAACAACTTTTAATAAAATGATTGAGGTTGCCCTTGAATTAGGAGAATAAGATCTTGCTTAATAAAAAGTATAGAATGGATAATTATAAGGTTATTGGTAAAATGTTTTATAAGGAAAGATCAATAGATAAGGCACTGAATTTCTATATTAAGGCATATAACTCCTCGGAAGGAAAGAAAGATATTGATCTAATCTTAGATTTAGCTTTGATTTATGACGAAATAGGTGACTACAAATTAGCTGAAGAAAAGTATAGAGAAGTTCTAAAGTTAGATCCTAAAGATGAGAGAGCTTATTATGGAATAGCTGTACTGTATGATAATTTAGAGAATTATAAGAAGGCGATTAAGTATTATGAAAAGGCCATTAAAATAAATCCTAAATATAATAGAGCTTACTTTTTTGTTGCAGGAGCTTATGATATAGAGGGAGATAAGGAAAAAGCTATCTATTCTTATAAAAAAGTTCTAGAGATGAATGGCGAGGATTTTTGGGCATATACAAATTTAGGATCCATTTATGAGGAATTAGAAAACTATGAGTTAGCTTTTGAAATGTTTCAGGAGGCTTTGAGGATAGATCCATATCATTATTTGGCTTTATTTAATATGGGAGTTGTGTTAAATAAGTTAAAAGATGAAGAAAAAGCTAAGGATTATTATAGAGTATCTATAGAAGAAAATCCGAGTTATCCTTATAGTTATTTAAATTTGGCTGTTATATATAAGGAAGATAAGAACTATGAAACTGCTATAAATATAATAAGTAAAGGAATAAGAGAAAATAAAGAGAGTGGATTTTTATTTTATAACAGAGCTTGTTGCTATGTGCATTTAGAAAAGTTTTCAGAAGCTTTAAATGACTTAAAAGAAGCAGTTAAATTATATCCTAACTTTAAAAAATATATTGAAGAAGACGAAGAACTTAGTCCTTTAATGCATCATGAAGAGTTCAAAGATATAACTGAAGATTACAATAATATATAGCCAATAATAATAATTTTTTTCGTATTTTTATACAAAAGAAAAATACAAAAACATGTCCCCTTTTTAAAAGGTTTTCATATATAAATAATAAGAAGTGTTTTTTAGGGGGGACAAGATATGTCGGATATAGTAATACAATATGTTTTAGTTGTGCTTCTAATTGTAGGACTATCATATTTTGTATATTTAATAAAGGATAAAGGAATTGCTATCAAGGAAGATTATTTCGGAATAACCTACACTATATTTAGGGACTTAATAGATTCAGAGACAACCACTGAAAGCATAAAGAAGGTTTTAAGAACAATATCAAGGGCTGTAATCTTTGTAGAAGCCAATTATAAGAACGAACCTAATGATATTAAAGAAGAAAAGGCTATGATTTTATCAAAAGAAACATTAGGAGCTTTAGGTTTCCAAAGTATTGTCAATGAGGAATCTATAAGATATATAATTAGACTTAGTGCAGCAATGCTACCAGGAAAAAGTAGCTCAGCTATAAAAAAATAAAATATTAAGGATTAAGAAATGATATTTATTTAATGATTAACCAATATAATGAGGGTGTGCAAAAATGTACACCTTCATTATATTGGTTACAATATAGAATTAATTATGAAATTATTCTTGTAATAAAATAGGTAAGAATGTAAAATAGAGTGTAGTTGACACATAAGAACATATGTTTCTATTGAAGTGAGGATATATATTCAACATTAAAGATAAATGTGGAGGAATAATATGACTATAGAAAATAAGAACAGTAATTCCTATGATGTAACAGATTTAACCTCTTTAGAAAAGTTGGAACCAGTAAGAGTAAGGCCGGGAATGTATATCGGCTCAACGGGGTCAAGGGGATTACATCATTGTATATGGGAGATATTAGATAACTCTATAGATGAAATTGCAAATGGTTATGGAGATAAGGTTATAGTAATATTAAATAAGGATAAGAGTGTTACTATTTCAGACAATGGCCGAGGCATTCCAACGGGGATACATCCAATAAAGAAGAAGTCTGGAGTGGAGATGGTATTTACTGAACTGCATACAGGTGGAAAATTTAATAATAATAATTATAAGACCTCAGGAGGACTTCATGGAGTTGGAGCAGCAGTAGTTAATGCTCTATCAGAATGGCTTGAAGTTGAGGTAAGTCAAAATGGATATATTTATAGACAGAGATTTGAATATGCAGAGGACAAGGAGTTAAAAAAGAAGATGCCAGGAACTCCTATAACTGAACTTCAGGTAGTGGGTAAAGCAACTTCAAGTGGAACTAAAATAACTTTTAAGCTTGATAAGGAAATTTTTAATACTTTAGATTTTAGGTTTGATACAATTGATGAAAGGCTTCAGGAATTAGCTTTTCAAAATAAGGGAATAACTTTAATATTAAAAGATGAAAGAAAAGAAGAACATATAGAAAAACAATATCATTCAGAGAATGGATTATTAGATTTCATAGCATATTTAAATGAAAGCAAGACAGTTCTTCATAAGGAGCCTATAGTGTTTCAGGGTGAGAAAGAAGTTGAGGGGCTTAAAATATATGGTGAGGTTTGTATTCAATTTACAGATTCTACAACAGAGAATATAGCAAGTTATGTAAATAACATCCCTACTACAGAGTCAGGAACACATGAGACAGGCTTTAAGGCGGGTATGACAAGAGCTTTTAAAGAGTGGGCTAAAAAACTGAATATAATAAAAGAGAAGGATAAAGGTTTTGAAGGAGACGACTTAAGAGAAGGAATGACAGCAATTTTAAAAACTAAAATAAGTAATCCGATTTTTGAGGGTCAAACAAAGACTAAACTTGGAAATAATGAAGCTTATTCTGTTATGAATGAGATATCTTATATAAAAATTAGCCAATGGATAGAAGATAATAAGGATACAGCAAGCATCATCATAAATAATGCTATAGCTACTGCTATGAGAAGAGAAAAAATTAAAAAGATAAATGAAGCTGAAAAGAAGAAAGTAGGTAAAGGAACTGCTCCACTTGCAGGTAAAATTTCAGTTTGCACATTGAAAAAATCTGAAGTATGTGAATTTATTGTTGTGGAGGGAGATTCTGCTGGAGGAAGTGCAAAACAAGCAAGAGATAGAAGATTTCAAACTATTATGCCTTCAAAAGGTAAAATTATGAATACAGAAAAACAAAAACTAGAAAATGTTTTAGCTAGTGAGGAATTAAAATTATTTAATGCTGCAATTGGTACAGGAGTCTTAAAAAATTATAATGAAGAAGAATTAAAATATAATAAAATTATTATATTAAGTGATGCAGATGTAGATGGATATCATATAAGAACTTTATGGATAACTTATATTTATAGATATATGAGACAACTAATTAATAATGGACATTTATATATAGGACTTCCACCACTATATAAGGTATATAAAAATGTAAAAAACGAGGAAATAAAGATATATGCATATAGTGATGAAGAATTAGGAGAAGCAAAAAAGAAAATTGGCAAGGGAGCCTTAATTCAAAGATATAAAGGTCTTGGAGAAATGAATCCAGATCAACTTTGGGAAACTACATTAAACCCTGAAACTAGAACCCTTCAACAAGTAACTATTGATGATGCTGCAAAAGCAGAGAAAATGATCTCTCTTCTAATGGGTGATGTAGTAGAACCTAGAAGAAATTACATGTATAAGTATGCAGAGTTCTAATTGACTTATATAAAAAGTTGTTAAAAACTATTGGAACTTGTACAGTTTGTGGAAAGGATTGGAGAACATGAGTAAAAAAAACATAGATATACCTTCGGATGGTAATATAATAAAAATTCCTCTATCGGAGATTATGTCTGATAATTATCTGCCTTATGCTGTAGAAGTTGCAAAGGAAAGAGCACTTCCAGATGTAAGAGATGGACTAAAGCCTGTTCATAGAAGAATTCTATATGGAGCTTATAAACTTAAAGCTACTCCAGATAAACCCTATTATAAATCAGCCAGAATAGTTGGAGATATACTAGGCAAATACCACCCGCATGGAGATACTTCAGTTTATGATGCTATGGTAATTTTAGCTCAAGACTTTACCACAAGGAAGCCACTTATAGATGGGCATGGTAATTGGGGAAGTATGGACGGAGATAATGCTGCTGCTATGCGTTATACTGAAGCTAGGCTTACACCTATTGCTTTGGAAATTTTAAGAGATATCGAAAAAGATGTAGTAGATATGGTATATAATTATTCGGATTCAGAGTTAGAACCAAGAGTGCTACCTGCTAGATTTCCTAATTTGCTAGTAAACGGAGCCTTTGGTATTGCTGTAGGGCTTGCAACAAATATACCCCCACATAATCTAAGAGAGGTAATCGAAGGTACCATTGCATTTATAGATAACAATGAAATTTCAACTAAAGAGCTTATGAATTATATTAAGGGACCAGATCTTCCAACAGGAGGTATATTAATTGGAGAAAATGCAATACTCTCTGCTTATGAAAAAGGAGACGGTAAGGTCACTTTAAGAGCTAAAACTTCTATTGAAAAATTAGAGGGTGATAGGTATGGAATAGTAATAACTGAATTTCCGTATAGAAGAAATAAAGCGAAGATACTTCAAACTATTTCTGAAATGACTGCTGATAAAAAACATGCAAAAGTTCTTGAGACAATAATTGATATAAGAGATGAATCAGATAGAAATGGTGTTAGAGCTGTAATAGAATTTAAAAAGTCTGCAGATCAAGAGATAGTGGATAAAGTACTAAAGTACCTATTTAAAAAGACAGATCTTCAAATAAATATTATTTTTAACATGGTCGCTATTGCAGATGGAAAGCCTGAAATCCTTGGCCTTAAGAGTATACTTCATCATTATGTAAATCATCAGAAGGATGTTATTATAAGAAAAACTAAGAAAGAGCTGGAAATAGCTTTGAAAAGATTTCATATTGTTGAAGGTTTTATAAAGGCAATTGATATAATGGATGAAATAATTGCAACTATTAGAGCATCTAAATCCAAAAAGGATTCAGAGAATAATTTAGTAGCTAAGTTTGGATTTACAGAGGCACAAGCTGAGGCTATTGTTGAGCTTATGCTTTACAAATTAACTGGACTAGAGATTAAAGTGTTTGAAAAAGAGTATTCAAAGCTAGAAAAAGAGATTAAAGGGCTGCAAAAGATTTTAGGTAATGAGAAGGAACTATTAAAGGTTATAAAAAATGACTTAATAGAAATAAAAGATAAGTATGGAGATGACAGAAAAACTGAGCTAATTAAAGATGATGATATAGCAAAAATTGAATTAGAAGAGATCATATTAGAAGAGGATATTGTAATTACAATATCTAATGAAGGATATATAAAGAGGATAGCTGATAAAGCCTATAAAAGATCAAATCCTAAGATTGAGGAGATTGATTATAGGGAAGGAGATTACAATAAATATATATTAGAGGCAAATACAAGAGACTCTATAATATTTTTTACAGACTTAGGTAATATGTATCAGTTAAAATGTTCAATGATACCTGAAATGAAGTGGAAAGAAAAAGGTGACAGATTAGACACTATCATTAAAACTGTTAGCTTAGAGAAAGAAAAGATTATTAGTGCAAATATAATATCTCAATTAGAAGATGATAAGTACTTTGTATTTTTTACTAATAAAGGAATGATTAAAAAAACTTATCTATCACAGTATTATACTGTGTATAGTAAATTAGTTGCATTGAAACTAAAAGATGAGAAGCTTATTCGTGTAGAAATTGTAGATAGGCTAAGTCAAAAATCCTGTATTAGGGTAAAAACTAAAAATGAATTAGAATTTACGTTAGATGAGCCATTAATTGAAATAACCGACAGAAATATATTAGGAGTTCAGGCGGTTAATATATCTAGAGATGATGAAGTAACATCTATTGATTATACAGAGGAACATGAAATTAAAAATTTTGTTTTTAATTTAGATAGAGATGGTATAATAAAAATTTCAAATAGAATATCACAAAAGAGTGAGTTTAGCTGTTATACTAACTCTTTAAGTAAATTACTTATATTTAGTAATAAGGGGAGTGTATTTATATTACCATCATATATGGCTCAGAATTTAGGCAACAATGGAACAATACTAAGTAAATTGATAGATGGCTTTGATGAAAAGGAAGATAGTATAATTGGTGTATTTTCAGTAGTAAACCCTAAAAAAGATATGAGTGTATATTTCTTTAGCAAGAGTGGATATGTAAAAAGAACTATTCTAAATGAGTTTAATAGTGCTTATGGTTATTTTAGAGTATATAAATTTAAGTATGACAATGATTATCTAATTAACGTAAAACTTAGTGATGATAGTTTAGAAAAAGATATTGTATTAATAACAAAACATGCTATGGGAATTAGATTTGGAGCTAGAAGTGTAAATACTATGGGAATGATAGCTTCAGGGGTTACAGGAATAAGTTTAAGAGATAATGATGAGGTTATTTATAGCAACTTTGTAGCTGAAAATAGTGTTGGAGATGAGATATCTATTGATGGCGAGGGAGTATATAGTTTAAGTGTTTTTTCAAATAATAAGGTTGAGAAAGAAATAAATATTAACGATATTAAAGCTCAAAACAGGGCTGGAGTAGGAAAGAAAATATTAATGCTTGATATAAATGACTTTATCTCTAATATTAAGTAAAATAAGAAAGCTGAGTATGTTGAAACACACACTCAGCTTTCTTATTTTATTAAATAATTTAAGGCGTAATTATATCTCTTTAGTTAGTATTTTTTCTAAAATATCATCAGGGATATCCAATTTCAAGTTAGAATGTCTAGCATAATTAATTCCCCAAGAGTAAATGGAGTAAAGCACAGGGATTATACCTTTTCCGTATTCAGTTAAGCTATATTCAACTTTAGGAGGAACTTGAGGAAAAACTTCTCTATTTATTAATCCATCTTCTTCTAATTCTCTTAATTGTTGAGTAAGCATTTTTTGAGTTATTCCTTTAAGCCTTCTTTTTAAATCACCAAATCTTAAAGTCTTATTTCTAAGATGCCATAAAATAATGGTTTTCCACTTACCACCTATTACATCCATTGTTAATTCCATTCCACAGCTGTAAGGCGTTTCAGAAACCTTTGTCATAAGAATACCCCCATCAAATAAATAAGGTACCCAGTTGAGAGATAAATACCTTAAGGATTTTTATTCATTCTAATGAAATAATTATATCATATCCTACTATATTTATAAAATTAAATTTTGTAAATCAGTATAAAGTAATATAAAAATATATTGTATAATTAGTAAGGTATTAACCATATTGATATAGCTATATAAGTAGCTTATAATCTATGATGGGATAAGAAAATGTATATTTAAGCATAATTGTAGAGGTGATTTATATGAAAAAACATATTTTAAATAATGGAATAAAAATTAACTATATTGAAAGGCAGGGAGAAATATCTTCCTTTTGTATTGGTTTTGGTGCGGGAGCTATAGTAGAGAAGGAAAATGAACTAGGACTTGCACATATAGTAGAACATATGCTTTTTAAGGGTACAAAAAATAGAAATGAGGAAGAAATTAATAGCGTTTGTGATGAAATTTTTGGGTTTCATAATGCTATGACTAATTATCCTTATGCTATTTATTATGGAACAACTTTAAGTTCGGATTTTGAAAAAGGATTTGAAATATATTCTGATATTTTATTGAATCCCACATTTCCAGAATATGGATTTAAAGAAGAAATTAATATAATATTAGAAGAGTTAAAGGAATGGAAAGACGATCCCTATCAAGAGTGCGAGGATGAAATTTTAAAAAACTCCTTTAAAAAGAGAAGAATTAAAGATTTAATTATAGGAACAGAGGAGAATATAAGCAATACAAATCTAGAAGATATTAAAAACTTTTATAAAAAGTACTATACTCCTGAAAATTGTGTAATAAGTATTGTGTCTTCTCTACCTTTTAGCAGAATTATAGATATTATTAATAAGCAATTTTGCTATTGGAAGAGAAATAATGATGCTACTATAGATGATGAAGTTTATGAAGATAATATGTGTGGTATATATACTAAAGTTCGAAAAGATTTAAGTGGGTCTAAGATACTGTACTGCTTTCCTATACATAATCTAAATCAAAGAGAGAAAATGCTACTTAAAATATTTAATTATAAATTTGGAGTAGGCACAAGTAGTATACTGTATAGTGTTATAAGAACTCAGCATGGATTGGTATATGATATAGGTAGCTTTATAAAAGAAGAAAAGGGAATAGAGTTGTTTATGATTAAGCTGGGTACAGCTTTTGAAAATATTAATAAGTCTCTGGAACTTATTAATAAGAGTATTGAAGAAGTAAAAAATAAGAATAGCATTTTTACTAAAGAAAATATAGAAAAGATAGTTAAAAGCTTAAATTTAAAAAGAGAACTTAGTATAGAGAAATCTATTGAACTCTGTAAAATACTTACTACATATGAAGTTATGTTTAAATCAACAGAGGATATATTTGATGAGTTTGTAGATGTTTTAAATATAACTGAAGATGAAATACTAGCTACTATAAAAAAGATACTGATAAATCCTAGTATACAAGTTTTAAGTTCGGAATAGAGAAAGTTAAAACAGTCAAGCTTTGACTGTTTTCTTTCTTTTTTTCTTTCTGACAGAAAAACCAAAATTACCTAGAGCATCTTTAGAAAGTCCGAAATATTCTCCATGAGAATAACAAATAAGATCAGCTTTTTCAAAGTGTATTTTCCCACTGGTATCTATTAAATTCTCTTCAACATGAACAGATAGAACTTCAGCTAAGAATAAATCATGTGAACCTAGAGGGATAATATTTTTAACTTTGCATTCAAGGGCAATAGGGCAATCATCTAAATAAGGTACAGAGACATTAGTACTTTCAACTAAAGTTAAATCTAACTCTTTAATTTTATCTAAAGTTCTTCCAGATTTAACACCACATAAGTCTACCTTTCGAACCATGTTTTTATAAGGCAGATTAACTACAAACTCTCCATTTTCTTTTATATACTCATAAGATAATCTCTCAGGACGAATAGCTACACTTATCATTGGTGGTCTTGTACAGGCAGTTCCTATCCATCCTACAGTAAATACATTTACTTTTCCAAGTTTATTTTTAGAGGTGATAAGCACTGCGGGAACAGGATTTAGCATTATACTCCCTTTAAAAGTTTTTTTACTCATTTGTATCTCTCCTATAATTATAGTTAAAAAACACTAATCTTTTATGATATTTCATAGAATTACTATAAAATATTAATTAGATAATAATACACAATTATTATAATATCATAGAAGAATATTTATAGATAGTTTTTAAAGATAGTTAGAAGTAACTGTATGTATAAAAATAAATAGATATCCAGAGAAGAGTCCCTGGATATCTATTTATTAAACTATTTGAACATTATACATATTCATCCAAATGTTAATCTGTATTAAATATGCCATAAGTTGAGGACCTCTCATTAGTTGACCAAACCAATAACCATTAAAGGAGTCTCCCTTAGTATCAACTATTTTTTTTACTACATTGTAGTCTATTAGTTGTAATATTGGAGAGGTTTTATCCTCTATAATATTTTTTAACCAGTTTACAATTAGATTTGTATATTCTGGATTAAAGGTTTTTGGATAAGGACTCTTTTTCCTCCAAAGTACATCATCAGGAAGAGCACCGTTTAATGCTTTTCTTAATAATCCTTTTTCTCTTCCATTATAAAACTTCATTTCAACTGGAATATTATAAGCATACTCTACCAAACGAACATCGGCAAAAGGAACTCTAACCTCTAAGCTGTTTGACATGCTCATTCTATCTTTACGAGTTAGTAGGGTAAGCATAAACCATTTCATATTTAAATAAGATATCTCTCTTAATCTACTTTCAGCTGCACTTTCTCCGTAGAGTTTAGGTGTTTTTCTTACTGTATCTTCATATTTCATTTGAACATAGCCTTCTAAATCTATGTTTGTAAATTCTTTAGATAGTAAAGTTTTTCTAGATTTTATAGATTGTGACCACGGAAAAGTAGTTGAATTTATAAGTTCGGGTTTTCTAAACCAAGGATACCCTCCGAAAATCTCATCGGCACACTCACCTGATAGAGCTACAGTAGCATTTTTTCTAACTTCCTTACAAAATAGGTACAATGATGAATCGATATCTGCCATTCCAGGAAGGTCGTTAGCTTTTACTGAATCAACTAGGTTTTCTACTAATCCATGAGAGTCTAATATTATTTTTTTATGATTACTTCCAATATATTCTGAAACTATATCAATCCAAGGATCATCCAAATCAGGCTGAAAATCACTAGACTTAAAAAAAGTATTATTATCTTTATAGTCTATGGAATAGGTATTTAAAATCTGGCCTTTTTCTTTAAAATGGGATGATGCAATAGCAGATATTATACTAGAATCTAAACCACCAGATAAAAAAGTGCATATAGGAACATCAGAAACAAGCTGTCTTTCTATAGAGTCAAATAAAAGATTTCGTATGTGTTCTGCTGTTGTATCAATATCTTCTGTATGAGACTCGCATTTTAAAGTCCAATATTCTTCTGTTTTTAGTCCTTCCTTAGAAAATAAAAGAAAGTGTGCTGGTGGTAGTGCAGATATATCTTTAAACACACCACTCTCTAAAGCATGAGCAGGCCCAAGTCCAAATATTTCGCAGATTCCATTTGAATCAATTCTAGGCGTAACTAATGGATGAGTCAGTAAAGCTTTTAGCTCAGAAGCAAAGATTAGATTATTATTTTTAATGGTATAATATAAAGGTTTAACACCTAAAGGATCTCTACACAAGAACAGTCTTTTAATATTCTCATCCCATATTCCAAAAGAAAAAATACCATTTAGTTTCTTTGCACAATCGATTCCCCAAGCTATATAGGCTGTTAATAAAACTTCGGTATCAGAATAAGATTTAAATTCAAAACCGAGTGAAATAAGTTCTTTCCTCAAATCCTCTGTGTTGTATAGCTCTCCATTGTAAACAATAACATATTTTTTATTATTGTGACTCTTTAACATAGGTTGACTTCCGCCAGTAGGGTCTACTACTATAAGACGCCTATGACCTAAAAGTACATTAGGGTCAGTATAATATCCAAAAGAATCGGGACCTCTCATTTGTAAAGTTTCAGTCATATTACTAATTAAGTGTTTTTGGTTTGATAAGTTTTCGTGAAAGTTAATCACACCTGCAATTCCACACATAATATCAGCTCCTAAACTATTTTAAATTTCATAATTTTAAATATTCTATATATTTTATGAGATATATACATATATTGTGTTTATATCTACAGTAAAAAGGTACAAGCTATATGTATAATTTAACAGTATTGCCTTCATCACACTATGTTAAATTTCAATATTTAATAATATAATTAAAATAGATATCTAAGGTAAATAAACATAAGTTGGGGGTAATCTAAATGGATAAAAAGGAATTAGAATTACTTGAAAAAATTTTAAGAGAGCTTCAAGATATAAAAGTTATTCTTCAAGATAATCAAGAAAATGAAAATGTAGAAATTAAGGAGTAAGATTTTAAAGTACATATTTTACTAAGTAAAAGGACAAGTCTATAGAAACTTGTCCTTTAAAGGTTTTTTAATAATCTTATTAGTAATTGTGGTTTAAAGTGCTTCATAATAGTTTTTAATTAGAAGAGCATCTTTTTCTAACAAAGGACTTTCGCATACTACAGAGCCTTTTATATGAAACTTATGGAAGGCTTCCATACAAGCTTTATAGTTGAAATCACTTTCTTCAAATGGAAGGTGATTTTTTTCACCTTTTTTGCTATAGTTTATACCGGAAATATGAATATGCATATCTTCTAATGCAGTATCACCTAGTTCTGAACCAATATAATCTAAAATTCTAGCGAAATCATCATAATTTTTTAAACTCCCATTATCTCTTGCATGTAAATGGGAGAAATCTATGCAAAGTTTACATGAAGGAATTTCCTTGCATAATTGAACATTTTCTTCTAAAGAACCAAATTGAGTACCTTTGCCAGTAGTCTCAAGCCTATAATCTATACCAAAGTAAGGTAGTCTTAAAAGATTTTCCTTTATGGAATTAAAAGTTTTTTCTTTTGAATCTTTTAGATAAAAGCCCGGGTGGAAAACTAAACTTTTACCTTCGACTTTTTTTAATCCTTGAGCTCCTAGAATAATTCTCTCAAGGGATTTTTCTACCTTTTCATCTTCTTCAGCGTTTAGATTTATAAAATATGAGCCATGGGCAGACAAGTAGAAATCATTTTGTACCTTAGATGCCAGAACTTCATCTTTATTTTTATCAGTTATATTTACAGACCTAACAAAGGGAAGTTCCATAGAATCTAAACCTAATTTTTTTAAGTATTGTATACCTGTTTTATATGTGAATTTTTGATTATCCTCACCAATTGGTAAGCCTGATATTCCAAATAATAAAGTGTTTATTGTAATCACCTCCAAATAGAATTATACCACAAAGATATAAGTTATTATGCTATAATAACTTTGAAGAAGGTGATGTAGATGAAAAAAGAATGGAGACTTAAAGTTACAAAAGCTAATATTGATACTTTATCAAAAGAAGCTAGGGTTAGCAAACTCATAGCAAAAATTCTATCAAATAGAGACATACAAGATCCAGAAGATATTAAAAAGTTCATGAATGCTTCTTTAGAAGATCTACATGATCCATTTTTAATGAAAGACATGGATCAAGGGACAGATATTATTTTAGATGCTATAGATGAAGGTAAGAAGATTATAATATATGGAGATTATGATGCAGATGGAGTAACTAGTACAACCATCCTTTATAAAGGATTATTAAAATTAGATGCTAATGTGAGCTATTATATACCGGATAGAGAAGCGGAAGGGTATGGTATGAGTAGTGATAGAATAAATAAGTTAAGAGCTGAAGGTGCAGAGGTTATATTAACTTGTGATAATGGGATTAGCGCTGTTGAGGAAGTTAACTATGCTAAAGAACTAGGATTTCAAGTAGTTATAACAGATCATCATGAACTACCATTTGTAGATGAAGATGGAGAGAGAAGTTACATATTGCCTAAGGCAGATGCAATAATAAATCCTAAAAGATACGATTGTGAATATCCATTCAAAATGCTTTGTGGTGCTGGAATTGCTTTCAAATTCATGCAAGCACTTTATATGAAATTAGGGATAGATGAAAAGGAAGCTTACTCTTTTATTGAAATAGCAGGAATAGGGACTATTTGCGATGTAGTTGATTTAATAGATGAAAACAGGATTATTGCAAAAAACTCATTAAAGATGATTAGCAATACTACAAATTTAGGACTAAGAGCACTTATAGAGGAGTTAGATATAAAAGATAAGAAAATTAAGTCTTATAATATTGGTTTTATGATAGGACCATGCATAAATGCCACTGGAAGGCTAGATACCGCAGCCTTGTCTGTAGAGCTTCTAACTACAAATGATGTAGTTAGAGCAGGAGAACTAGCAAAGATACTTAATGAATTAAATAAAACTAGACAAGAAATGACCATGAAGAACGTTGAAGATATAATACGTATGGTGGAGACTTCCACTTATACTCATGATAAAGTTCTAGTTATATATAAAGATGACATACATGAAAGTATAGCGGGAATAGTAGCAGGTAAAATTAGAGAAAGGTTTAACTTGCCTACAATAATACTAACAAAGGGTAAAGAGATGCCAAAAGGTTCAGGTAGATCTATTGATGAGTATAACTTGTTTGAAGAGCTTATAAAATGTAAGGACTTATTAGAAAAGTTTGGTGGGCATCCTATGGCAGCAGGATTATCTATAAAAGAAGAGAATATTGAAAAATTGAGAAAAAGATTAAATGAAAATTGTATGCTTACAGAGTATGATATTACACCTAAAGTAAGAATAGATAATAGAATACCTTTAAGTAGCATAAATGAGGAATTAATAAATGAATTAGATTATTTGGAGCCCTTTGGAAAAGGGAATGGATCTCCTTTGTTTGCAGAAAAGGGTATTAAAATATTTGAAATAAAAATACTTGGAAAAAATGCAAATACATTAAGGCTAGGATGTTTAACTAATGATAACCAAAAAATTTTTGCAATAGGCTTTAATCAAGTAAAAGAATTCATTGAAATGTTACAAGAAAGATATAATGATAAATACAAGAGAATAATTGATAATCCTAATGGATTAACATTAGACTTGGTGTTTTTTCCTTCAATAAATGAATTTAATGGTAATAGATATAGACAATTAAAAATAAAGGACTTTAGATTGTCTACAATATAAAAGTTATAATGAGCTATGCTAAAGTATAGCTCATTATTTTATTAAAATAACTTTATGGTAAAAGAAGGGAATTATATTTTTATATAGAATATTATTAAGGAATGATGAAACTAAGAAATAAGGCGAGGTATATAAAAATGTATGAACTATATGATGAAATTCCTATAAATGTAGTAATATTAGAAAGCAATAGTCTTAAAATCCGCTACATAAATAATAAATTTAAAAATACGTTTAGTTTAAATGAAGATGTAGTGGGGAGTAGCTTAGAGGATATTAGCCAATTTAAAAGATGTATTATAATCCAAGCCTTAATAAATAAATGTAGTAATAAGATAAAAAAGATAAGTTTAGTTGAGAATATGTTTTTTGATGTTATGTTTCAATATAAGGAAGAACTTACTAGCTTATTTATTTATGAAGTTACAGATTATATAGAAAGAGAATCAAGAATTAAGGAAGAAAGAGAAAAGTTTTTAAGCATATGGTCAGAAATGAAAACAAAATGTGATATTATTCAACAGTTAAGACAAAAAGAAAAGGAATATTTATTACACTTAAAAGATGTGATCAATAATCTTTCAGAAGGATTAATAGTTTTAGATGAATATGGTGACATAGGTTTTTTTAATAAAGCAGCATCAAAAATAATAGGATTAGGCTCAAAGAAAGTATGTGACTATAAAGATATCTTTAAAGGTTTAAATGTTTATGGTATAGATTTAACTAACTTCAATATAGATTTAGATAAACTGTATAAAGATTATTTATCTAATAAAAAGCCTGTTAAGGATAGAATAATAAAAATAAATATGGATAATTTAATTAAGTATATAGAAATAAGCTGTACACCAGTAAAAGATAAAAATGATAAACTTATAAATTCTATAATAACTATAAAAGATATAACTAAAGTTATAGAACATGAAATTGAGTTAAAAGTAAAAAATGAAGAACTTGAAAAACTTACAAGAATGAAGGACGATTACTTTAATATTATGTCTCATGAACTTCGAACTCCATTGACAATAATTCATTCTTCTCTTCAATTAGCTAGAGATGTTTATACTAATGAAATAACAGATAATATTGATAAAATATTATCTAAAATAAATCAAAATAGCAGAAGGTTACTTAAACTTATAAATAATGTATTAGATGTTTCAAAAGCAGAATCAGGCTTTCTTCAGTTAGATTATAAGCCATATGATGTTGTGTATATTACCGAAAATTTAATAAACTCTGTAAATCTATATGCAAAAAGTAAATCTATAGAATTAATTTTTGATACTACGGAAGAAGAGGCCATAGTACTTTTAGATAGAGATAAATATGAACGAATAGTTTTAAATTTATTATCTAATTCTATAAAGTTTACTCCAAGTAATAAAAGCATTTTAGTTACTAATGTAATCGAAGAGAATTATTTTGAGGTTAGAGTTAAGGATGAGGGGATTGGAATTCCTAGAAATAAAGTAGATATGATTTTTGAGAGATTTACACAAGTAGATAACTCTCTTTCGAAACATTCATATGGTACTGGACTTGGACTTTCGCTTGTGAAGAAATTAGTCGAATTAATGGGGGGGACTATAAAGGTTGAAAGCGAAGAGGGAAAAGGAACTGAGTTTATAGTTAGACTTCCCAAAAATAAGATTTATAAAAACGATATAGAATACGATTCATGTCAACATGAATTAAATAATAATAAAATAATTATTGAGTTTTCTGATGTGGGTTAAATATTTATAATTATGAAAGGATAGGTAATAAATTACCTATCCTTAAAACTTATTAAATAGTTTTTATATAATACATAAGATATTAAAGATTTTTTTCGTAGGATTCAACCATTTTTTTAACCATTTGTCCGCCTATTGATCCTGCCTGTCTTGATGTTAAATCTCCATTGTAGCCTTGTTTTAAGTTTACTCCTACTTCATTAGCTGCTTCCATTTTAAATCTGTTTAGACCTTCTCTTGCTTCTGGTACTAAAGTTTTATTATTTCTTGACATTAGAATCAACCTCCTCATTTAATGTTTTATTTGGTTTCTTTTGTTTGCTATTGTGTTACAATAATATTTTAACCATATTTGATGATAATATTTTAGTATGTTATAGGTATAAGTTGAAGTTTGTACTTGATATAGAAAAAATAATAATTAATGTATTTTTTTATTTAAAAATTATATAAATATAATTGACAACCTATATTCAATCGTAGAAAATTATTATGAAGTATAACTAATAGATTGGTGGCAATTAGCATTGTCTTAATTCTAGTTGGGAGATGGTCATTTGAAAAAATTTAAAATTATTATGACTGGAGGAGGATCAGCTGGTCATGTGACTCCTAATTTAGCACTTATACCTAAGTTAGAACAGATGGGGTATGATGTAGAGTATATAGGAACAAGGGATGGTATAGAAAGAAGTATTATAGAGGGAGAAAATATAAAATATAATATAATTACAAGTGGAAAACTTAGAAGATATTTTGATATAAAAAACTTTTCTGATCCATTTAAAGTAGTAAAAGGAATTTTTGAGGCGAAAAATATAATAAAGAGAAAAAAACCTAATATAGTTTTTTCAAAAGGTGGATTTGTGTCAGTTCCTGTTGTAATAGCAGCCTATTTAAATAAGGTACCAGTTATAGCTCATGAATCAGATATAACTCCAGGCCTTGCAAATAAATTAGCGACTCCCTTTTGTACAAAGATATGTGTTACTTTTCCAGAGTCATTAAAAGCTATTAAAGGTGATAAAGGGCTTATAGCTGGAACACCTATAAGGGAAGAGTTATTTAAAGGAAGCAAAATTAAGGGTTGTAAAATTTGTGGTTTTTTAGATGAAAAGCCTATACTTATGATAATTGGTGGTAGTTTAGGTTCTAAAATTATTAATGATGCAATTAGAAACAATATAAAGACAATATTGAAAAAGTATAATGTTATTCATATTTGCGGCAAAGACAATTTAGATAATGAATTAAATAATCTAAAAGGCTACAAACAATTTGAATACGTTAAAGAAGAGTTAACTCATTTAATGGCTGCTGCAGATATTTTTGTTTCTAGGGCTGGGGCTAATGTTATATTTGAACTATTAGCTTTAAATAAACCTAATGTTTTAATCCCATTATCAGCTAAAGCTAGTAGAGGAGATCAAATATTAAATGCAAGATCTTTTGAAGCTAGTGGATATAGTGTAGTTATTCAAGAAGAAGAATTAAATGATGAAATTTTACTAGAGAAAATTAATGATATATATATAAATAAAGATAAGTTTATTAACAAAATGAAATCTAGTTCAGCCTCTAATGGAGTAGATAATATAATTTCTCTAATAAAAAAATATACTAAGTAGTTTTACTAAGGTACTTAAGCAGACATTCCAATTTTTAATTTGGTGATAGTCGCTTACTCATCTGAATATAGGAAGATGAGTTTCATAATAAAATAAGTACCTTATGCTATATACTTTTCTGAATATTACGATATATTAGTATAAAGTCCTTATATTAATATATTAAGAGAAAGAGGGTAGAAAATGAAGATAGAATTTTATGGTGGGGCAAAATGCGTAACAGGTTCTTGTCATATATTAAAGGTAAATAATAAAAATGTTCTCTTGGATTGTGGACTTTTTCAAGGTAAAGATGAAAAAGAAAGAGGAAACGAAGAGTTTCAATTTAATCCTA
The DNA here is from genome assembly GCF_055755365.1 of Clostridium sp. X. Taxonomy (NCBI): domain Bacteria; kingdom Bacillati; phylum Bacillota; class Clostridia; order Eubacteriales; family Clostridiaceae; genus Clostridium; species Clostridium sp. X. The sequence continues at coordinate 2,735,318 of NZ_CM146912.1, read as the reverse complement.
AAGATATAGATTACGTAATACTATCTCACGCTCATATAGATCATAGCGGAAGAATACCATTACTATATAAAAAAGGATTTAAAGGACGGGTTATATGTACAAAAGCAACTAGAGATTTATGTAGTATAATGCTACCAGACAGTGGGTATATACAAGAAAGTGAAATAGAATGGAAAAATAGAAAAAGAGTGAGGCAAGGTTTAAAAACTATAGAACCTCTTTACACGGCTAAGTTAGCAGAACTATCCTTATATTTATTTGAAGAATATGAGTATGACATTTTATTTGAGCTATTTGATGGATTTAAAGTTAAATTTAGAGATGCAGGTCATCTTCTAGGTTCAGCTATAGTTGAATTATATGTAAAAGAAGAGTATGAAGAAGAAATAAAAATAGTTTATTCGGGAGATTTAGGAAATGTAAATAAGCCAATTATTAGAGATCCAAGCTATATTGACTATGCAGATTATATAATCATGGAAACTACCTATGGAGATAGAGTTCATGGAGATATGGATTGGACATTTAAGAAATTAGTTAATATTATAAAGGAGACTTTCGATAGAGGAGGAAATGTAATAATACCATCATTTTCAGTGGGTCGAACTCAAGAATTACTATATGCTCTTAGTAGATATGTAGAAAATGATGAATTAAAAGATGTTACAGTCTTTGTAGATAGTCCACTTGCATCTGAAGCAAGTAAAGTATTTGAAAATTCTAGTGAATATTATGATGATGAGATGAAAAGTCGTATAAGAGAAGGAGCTAATCCTCTAAATTTCAAAGGATTAATTTATACAAATTCACCTCAAGATTCCATGAATATAAATAAATTCAAGGGAAATGCAATAATTATTTCTGCTAGTGGAATGTGTGAAGCTGGAAGAATAAAGCATCATTTAAAACATAACTTATGGAAAAGTGAATCCTCTATAGTTTTTGTTGGATATCAAGCTGAGGGAACTTTAGGTAGAGCCATATTAGAAGGGAATAAAAAAGTAAATATATTCGGTGACCCTATTGCTGTGAATGCAAAAATTTATAGTTTTGATGGACTCTCAGGACATGCAGATAAGAATGGAATGAGTTATTGGTTAGATAATTTTAGAGAGAAGCCAAAGGAAATATTTTTAGTACATGGAGATATACAAGCTCAAAATAAATTTAAGGAATTATTAGATTCTAAAGGATATAAAAGTAAAATAGTAGACAATGGTGAAACTTATTATATTAATGAAAAGGTAAATCTAAAAGATAGTAATATAAAATATAAAATTATGAAGTTGTTAAATTCTATAAATGATATTGAAAGTATGAATAAAGATGTATTAATAAAGCAATTAGAGGAAGCCATAAATGATGTAGATGAAAAGGTAGCTAAATAGGCTATCTTTTCCTCTTTTATAAATATTATATTAGTAACAATTATTATGGTGGGTATAGTTACTAAAAATACTAGAAATTTTAAAAATAAAAAAATGTAATATGCAAAACATATAAAATGAAAATAATATTTAAAGCGAGGTAATATTAATGAAAAGAATAATAAAATATTCAATGGTTTTTGCAATATTAGTTTTTGGTCTTGTATCCAAAACTACCGCATTTGCACAAACTGCTACCTTTAAAACTTTTGATTACAGTGTAATAAGTGGTGATAGTTTATGGAAGATATGCGAAAAGTATCAAGTTGGAGCTTCAGAAATTTTATCAGTAAATCCTCAAATTACAAATCCAGATATGATATATCCAAGACAAATAATTAAAATACCAGATTTATCGGAAGTTAAAGCATTAGAAAAACAAGTAGTTACATTAGTAAATAGTGAAAGAGCAAAAAAAGGATTAAAACCTTTATCAGAGAATTGGCAATTATCAAGAGTAGCGAGATATAAATCACAGGATATGATAGATAAAAAATATTTCTCTCATACTTCACCAACATATGGTTCACCTTTTGATATGATAAAGAATTTTGGTATACGCTACAGAACTAGTGGAGAAAATATTGCCTATGGTCAAAGAACACCAAGTGAGGTTATGAACTCATGGATGAATTCACCAGGACATAGACAAAATATATTAAGTCCAAACTACTCTCAAATAGGAGTCGGGGTAGCAAGAAGTTCATCAGGTCAATTGTATTGGACCCAAATGTTTATAGGATGGTAATTTAATAAAAAGGTGATTTACTCAATATTTGAGCAAATCACCTTTTTACATTATTTTGTGTAAATAATAGGATATAAAAATTTTAACTAATTATCTTTATCGAAAAATTTATCAATAATTTTTTCAGCTAATCTACGTTTCATGTTTGCCTCATTTACTAAGGACAAAACGGTAATAAGCATTTGAGACAAATCTAAATTCTGTGAACTAAAATTTTCTTTATTATTTTGAGTAAGTTTAATTTTTTTTGATAATTCATCATGAAGCTCATTAGCTTGAAGTTTTTTTATATTAGAAAAAGATTGATATATTTTTTCTAATTCAATATCTTTTAAACTATGGGGATTTTCTGGCATTTCACTAAAAAGAGACTTTATATCGTTAATAGAAAGAGTCTGCTTTAGGTTATAGATTAAAATAAGTAAGATTATGTGATCCTTAGAATACTTTTTTTTCGTAGGAGGTAAAAGAACCTTTGATTTTGTATAATTATTAATCATGGTTTTTGTCATTAATTTTTCATTACCATTTCTTTTAAGATGACTTAAGTTATCTTCAAATAGAGTTATAACTTGATCCATATATAAGCTTAAATTCGGTATATCTATTAGATTAATGTCCTTATCAAGGTAAAGTTCATTTATAAGAGAAGAAATCTCTTTTTCATTTAAAGTCATTATTAAACACTCCGATTTTGTTATTAGAATAAGAAAATAGTATCATATAGTTAATTATAGTTCAATAGGGAGTAGTGTATACTATATTTATATAGTAGAATTAAGTTAAGTCATTAATTTAAAAAGGTGTAATAATTATGAAAAATTACAATTGTATACTAGTAATGTTTTAAGAAAAATTATTAAAAATATAGCTTATAATTTCGATAACCTTGTGGTAAAATAAGTATATGATGTTACATAGTAATGAAAACTATGTAACATAAAAATATAATAAAATATAAAAAGAGGTTGATAATTATGATGAGCAAACTAAGAGAACCTATAAGTGGATTAACCCATTTATTTGGGGCAATAATTTCATTAGTTGGAATGATAATACTTATAGTATATGAGCGAAGCACTCCTGATTCAACAATACTTTCTTTTACTGCCATATTACTATTTGGGCTGAGCCTTATATTATTATATACAGCAAGTACTATATATCATTCAATTAAGTCCTCTGATAGTGTTATAAGAATTCTTAGGAAACTAGATCATTCTATGATTTATGTGTTAATAGCAGGAACATATACACCGGTAGCTTTAATCTCACTTCAAGGAAATTTAAGATGGATAGTTTTTATTGGAATGTGGAGCTTTGCAATTGTAGGAGTTTTATTTAAAATGGTTTGGTTTGACGCACCAAGATGGATATCTACTATTTTCTATGTATTAATGGGATGGATAGCTATATTTTTAGTATCGCCACTTTCTAAAGTTATAAACATTAGAGGGCTTTTATGGTTATTTATTGGAGGGGTTTTTTATACAGTAGGAGCTGTAATTTATGCAGCTAAATGGCCAAGAATAAAATCAAAAATATTTGGTTTTCATGAGATATTTCATCTATTTGTTCTAGCAGGAAGTTTTTGTCATTATTTTATGATATTCAGATATGTATTATAGCTGTATAGTGGTCTTTAAAAGTGCAATGTATATATTTTTATAACAAATGTGTACATTGCCTTTTAATTAGGAAATAATAATTGTACTGATAAAAATATAGAGTTAATGGTGGTGAATATTTTGGATGTTATAAATAGTATAGAGGAAATAAGTGAATTCATATCTAATAATAAATTAGCATTTCTATATATATCTTCAAGTAGCTGTGATGTATGCAGTATACTACTCCCAAAAATAGAAGAAATTTTATATAAATACCCTAAAATATTGTCTAAAGAAGTAAGCATAAATAAATTACCAGAGACAGCTGGATATCTATCTATATTTACTGTGCCAGCTTTAATATTATATATAGAAGGAAAAGAAACTATTAGAAAAGCAAGATTTATAAGTGTGGATGAACTAGATAAAGAAATTGAAAGGTATTATAAGATAATATATTAAGTAAGCAGCATAAATAAGATAATTATGCTGCTTACTATTTTTAATAAATTACATTAGTTAGAGACAACCCATGAGAAGGGGCTGTTGGGGGAGCGATAGAACGATCTTTTTCTAACATTATTTTTTGTATATCTTCTTTTGTAATTCTATTTAATCCAGCTTCTACTAAAGTACCAACTAGTATTCTTATCATTTTGTACAAAAATCCATTTCCAGTAAAGACTATATCTATTTCCTTTCCATTTTGAAGAATATCAATGGAGTATATTTCTCTAATTGTAGATTTTTTCTTGGATTTTAAAGCTGTAAAACTTTTAAAATCGTGTTCTCCGATAAAACAAGCAGCAGCAGCTCTCATTTTATTTATGTCTAATTTTTCTTTAACGTGATAAGTGTATTTGCGGTTAAATATATCATGAAACTTATGATTATAAATCTTGTAGGTATAGATTTTCTTTTCTGCATTATATCTAGCATGGAAGTCCCAAGTAGCATTTTCACATTTTTGTACTACTATATCTAAGGGTAAGTATCTATAACAGTAATCTAGAATTTCTTCATTTGATACATTTGATTTTGTTTTAAAATTAGCTATTTGATTATATGCATGAACACCGGAATCAGTTCTTCCAGAGGCTGTTAAATCTATTTCCTCACCAGTTAGTTCACTTAATACTTTTTCAATTTTATACTGAATAGTATTATTATCATCACCGAGCTTTTGCCAGCCTTTATATTTGGTACCGTCATACTGAATGCTTAATTTAATATTTCTCATTAACTTATCTCCTTGTTAACCTATAATTAGGTTTAGTACTTTACATTGTAGTTTATTTCCTGTAAATAAGCAAACATAGTTTTATAAAACTTGATAAGAGGTTCTTTATATTCTATAATTATTATTTAACCAAATGTTTTATTTTATGAACTAAGTTATGTAGAGAGAGGACCTTAAATGAATAAATCACTGTTCGTTACCGAGAAGCCATCAGTGGCTATGGAGTTTGTGAAGATACTAGATATAAAAGGAATTAAAAGAGATGGATATATAGAAGGTAATGATACTATTTTTACTTGGTGTGTAGGACATATGATCACCATGAGCTATCCTGAGGCTTATGATGAAAAATTAAAGTATTGGTCTTTAAGCACAATTCCTTTTCTTCCAGAGGACTATAGATATGAAATAATACCAAGCGTTGCTAAACAATTCAATATAGTAAAAAGTCTTTTATTAAGAGAAGATGTTGATACTATTTATGTATGTACAGACTCAGGAAGAGAAGGAGAGTATATATATAGATTAGTAGATATGATGTCGGGAGTAGAAAATAAAATTAAAAAAAGAGTTTGGATTGATTCTCAAACAGAAGAAGAAATAAAAAAAGGTATTAAAGAAGCAAAGGAATTATCAGAATATGATTCACTATCTGCTGCAGCTTATTTAAGAGCAAAAGAAGACTATTTATTAGGAATAAACTTTTCAAGACTTTTAACACTTATATACGGAAAAACTTTATCTAATATAATAGGAGAAGATAAAATTGTTATAGCTGTTGGAAGAGTTATGTCATGTGTATTAGGAATGGTAGTAGATAGGGAATTAGAAATACGAAATTTTGACAAGATATCTTTTTATAAAATATTAGCTAAACTAAAAGCTAATGATAATATGTTTTATGAAGGGGAATGGAAGGCAGTAGAAGGCTCTAAGTATTTTGAATCTATAGCATTATATAATGATAATGGATTTAAAAAAGAGAAGCACGCAGAAGAACTAAAAAAAGAGTTAGAGGATTATAGTATAAAAAATCTTGCTATTATTGATAAAGTATCTAAACAAAAGGAACTAAAATATGCTCCTCTATTATTTAATTTAGCAGAACTTCAAAATCAATGCTCAAAACAATTTAAGATTAGCCCCGATGAAACTTTAAAAATAATACAAAGTTTATATGAAAGAAAGCTATTAACGTATCCTAGAACAGATGCTAGAGTATTGTCTAAAGCTGTAGCCAAGGAAATAGAGAAAAACATAAGAAAATTAATAAATTTTAGAGGAGAGTCTGAAATTAGTGGAATAGCTTCTAAAATAATAGAGGATAACTCATATAAAAATTTAGAGAAAACAAAGTATGTAGATGATAGTAAAATAACAGATCACTATGCCATAATTCCTACTGGAGAAGGGTTTGACAATTATAATGGTTTGAAAAAAATAGAAAAAGAAATATTTAATTTGGTAGTTAGAAGATTTTTAGCTATTTTTTATCCACCGGCTAAGTTTAATAAAATATCTATCGTAACTAAAATTCAAAATGAAAGTTTTTTTACAAATAATAAAGTTTGTGTTGAGAGAGGATATTTAGATATATTAAAAGGAGAAGGGGACGTAAATGAAAGTGAAGAAAAGGCCGTAGAATTCTTAAATACTCTAAAGAAGGGGCAAAAGATAGAAGTTGAAGATTTAGAGCTAAAAGAGGGAAAAACATCCCCACCTAAGAGATATACATCTGGTTCTATTATTATTGCAATGGAGAATGCAGGAAAACTAATAGAGGATGATCAGTTAAGGGAACAGATTAAGGGTTCTGGAATTGGAACAAGTGCTACAAGAGCTGAGATATTAAAGAAGCTTGATAGAATAGGTTATATTAATATAAATAATGGAACTCAAGTAATAACTCCAACTATTAAGGGAGAAGTAATTTATAGAACTATCAAGAATTCTATACCTAGTTTATTGAATCCAGTTTTAACTGCTAGTTGGGAAAAAGGTCTAGGATTAGTAGTAAGAGAAGAGATCTCCTCAAATGAATTTATGGCAAAATTAGAGGAATATATAAAAAGAAATGTATATAATGTGATTAATAATAATGGTATTATAGACTCTCAATATTTAATATCCTCTATTCAGAATAAAGAAAGTGTAAATATGAATAAAATGGATGAAGTTTTGGGTATATGCCCAATATGTAAAAATGGAAGAGTGATAAAGAATTCAAAAGGTTATGGTTGTGATAACTGGAAAAGTGGCTGTGAATTCTTTGTTGGAGAGATTTGTGGAGTTAAAATTCCTGTTATAGAAATAAAAAAGTTGCTAAGAAACGGAACAACTAATCTAATTGAAGGCTTTAAATCTCAAAAGGGAAACGTGTTTGGAGCAAGATTGATTTTAAAAAATAATAAGATTGAACTTAGTTTCAAATAATGAGTTATACATATAGCAAATGGAGAGGAAATAATTATGAGTATATTGACTATAGAGAATTTAAGTAAGAGTCATGGAGAGAAGGTCTTGTTTAACAATATATCCTTTAGCATTAACTCGGGAGAAAAAATAGGTTTAATAGGAGTGAATGGCACAGGTAAATCTACATTACTCCAAATTTTAGCGGGTTATGAAAATTGTGATGAGGGTAAAGTCATTAAAGGCAATGGCATGCGAATAGAATACTTACCTCAAAATGTAGATTTTGAAGACGATGCTACTGTACTTGAACAGATATTTAAGGGGAATTCACCAGTAATGAAGGTATTAAGACAATATGAAGAGGCTCTTAAAAATTTAGAAAAAAGTCCAAGCGATGAAAGGCTTCAGAAAAAGCTTATGGAGCTTACAAGTAAAATGGATGCTGTAGATGCTTGGGAAATAGAGAGCAAGGCAAAAGCTGTACTAACTAAGTTAGGGATTCATAATTTTAATTACAAAGTTAAGGGGCTTTCCGGAGGCGAGAAGAAGAGAATTGCCTTAGCAGGAGTATTAATAAGTCCCTGTGAGTTATTAATACTAGATGAGCCTACTAACCATATTGATAATGAAACTGTAAAATGGCTTGAAAATTATTTAAATGAGTATAAAGGCGCTTTAGTTATGATAACTCATGATAGATACTTTTTAGATAGAGTATCAAGAAGAATATTAGAAATAAATAATGGAAATTTATACAGTTATGAAGGGAATTATAGTATTTTTTTAGGTGCTAAGTTTGAGAGAGAGCAGATGGTATATTCTCAAGAGCAAAAGAGACAAAATCTTTATAAAAAAGAGCTTGAGTGGATAAGACGAGGAGCAAAGGCAAGAACTACTAAGCAAAAGGCAAGAATTGATAGGTTTGAAGAAATAAAATCTCAAAAAATAGAAATAAAAGATGAAAAGATAGATATTTCAATAGATGGAGGCAGACTAGGAAAAAAGATAATTCAGATAGAGGGTGTAAGTAAGAGTTATGGGGATAAGAAGCTTATAAATAATTTTTCTTATATATTTACAAAAGAAGATAAGGTAGGAATAATAGGAGCTAATGGAATTGGGAAATCTACACTGCTAAACATTATTTTGGAGAAATCTGTTCAAGATAAAGGTAATATATCAATAGGAGAAACCGTTCAGATTGGATACTTTTCTCAGGAATATGAAGATATGAGTGGAGATCTAAGGGTTATTGAGTATATAAGAGAAGGAGCAGAATTTATAAAATTATCTGACGGAAATATTATAAGCGCGTCTAAAATGTTAGAGAGATTTTTATTTCCCTCTAATTTACAGTATTCATATATATCAAGATTATCAGGAGGAGAAAAAAGAAGGTTATACTTGTTAAGAGTGTTAATGACTTCTCCAAATGTTTTAATTTTAGATGAACCTACAAATGATTTAGATGTAGAAACTTTAGCTGTGCTAGAAGATTATTTAAATTCTTTTAATGGTACTGTAATAACTGTATCCCATGATAGGTATTTTTTAGATAAAGTATGTAATAAGCTTTTGATTTTTAAGGGTGACGGGGTAATAGAGCCATTTGTGGGTAATTATTCAGATTATGAAGATAAGCAAGTACAGGATGATAAAAAAACAAATGATAGTTCAGTTAAAAAGATTAAAGAAGAGAATAATGTAGGAATGGCTGAAAAAACAAATAAAACTTTGAAATTTAGCTATAATGAAAAGAGAGAATATGAACAAATAGAGAGTGTTATAGAGGATGTAGAAAATAAACTTGAAGAAACAAATAAAAGTATTGAGTTGGCTGGTAGTGACTATATAAGACTTGAAAAGTTTTTGGAAGAAAAAAGTAAGTTGGAAGATGAGTTAGAAAAATTAATGAATAGATGGGAGTATTTAAGCGATTTAGCTGATAAAATAGGTAACTAAAAATAATGAAATAAAAAAAGGCTATCATGAAAGTATGATAGCCTTTTTAAAGTACTAATTAGTCTCTTGAAATTCTTTTGATATATCTTGAATTAATTCTTTAACTGATTTTATTTTATCTAATTTATAAGCATTTGAACCAGCAAAAATTAGTCCATTAGCAGTATCGCCTTTAACAGCATTTATTAAAGCTTTTGATATGCAATAAGGTGTAACGGCTGGATTACATCCCTTTAAACAGTTATAACACTTAGAAATAGAAGTATTATTATCTAAAGAATTTGTAAATTCATTTTTTATTGCTCTACCAGGCATACCTACAGGACTGTTTATAATCATCATATCTTCTTTAGAGGAGGATATGTATGCATTTTTAAAGTTTATATGTGCATCACACTCTTCGGTAGCTACAAATCTAGTAGCCATCTGAACACCTTCAGCACCTAGTTTTATGTATTTTGCAATATCACTTCCGTCATAAATACCGCCTGCAGCAACTACTGGAATATGTTTCCCATAAGTAGCTTCTAATGAGTTTGTTACTTCAATAACTTCTTTTATAATTTCTGATAAGCTATCCTCATTGCTAGAACTGATTTGTTCTAAAGAGAACCCTAAATGACCTCCAGCATGAACTCCTTCTACTATTATTAAATCTGGCAAGTAATCATATTTTTTTTTCCACATCTTAGATATAACTTGAGCAGCTTTTGCAGAAGATACTATTGGTGCAATTTTTGTATTTGAACCTTTTACTAATTTTGGAAGGTTTGAGGGTATACCAGCACCACATATAATTAAATCGATTTTTTCTTCTACAGATGTTAAAACTAAATCATCAAAATGATTTGATGCAACTAATATATTTACACCTAAAATTCCATTTGGACTTAACTCTTTAGCTTTTCTTATCTCTTTTCTTAGAGCTCTTAGATTAGCTTCCAAAGTGTTTTTTTCAAAGTCATCTTCTCTATATCCTATTTGTACGGCAGAAATTACACCGATAGCACCTTCGTTAGCTACAGCTGAAGCTAATTTTGAACCGGATACACCGACTCCCATGCCTCCTTGAATTATTGGTAATTTAGCAATTAAGTTCCCTATCTTAAGAGGTGTAAAGTTCATAATATCTCCTCCTTGTTTTACAAATAACTAATTTGATTAACGAAATATTTGATAGTCAAAGTATATTCTATATATATTTACCTGTCAATAAAAAGTAAACCAAATGAAGAATTATTTTATATTTTAAGACTCATTTAACAAAGCCCTCTATATAAAGTGAATAAATTTGGTATAATAGATACATAGAATAAAGGATGTTTATTATTATGGAGAATAAGTAAAGGATGTGTTGAGATATGAGTAAGAAAATTAACATTAAAAATATTATTGATAATAAAGAAATGAAGATTAGATTTGAACCTATATGTTCAATTATAAAACAATCAATAATAGGCTTTGAGGTTTCAGGGTTTGGATCTGATAAAAGTGGAGAAGTTATTGATATGGATATGCTTTTTGAACGTGCAGAGAATGAAGATATGGCTATTAATTTAGATAGACTCTATAGAGAGAAAGCTGTAGAAAAATTTGCGAAGGTGTATAGTGATAATAGAGAACATCTATTATTTATAAATATTAGTGCTTCTATAATAACTAAGTTTATAGGTTCTGGAATTATTAAGGAACTAGTAAGTTCTTACAAGTTAAATCCTGAAAATGTTGTTTTAGAAATAGTAGAGGATAAAGTTGAAGATATAGAAAGTTTAAAGAGATTTATAAACTTTTATAGAAGTGAAGGGTTTTTAGTTGCTTTAAGTGATATAGGATATGGCTTAGCCAATTTAGATAAGATATCTTATGTTGAACCTGATATTATAAAAATAAGCGGGGCAATAACTGAAAATATTGACTATGACTATTATAAACAAGAAATATTCAAAGCTTTAGTAACTTTATCTAAAAATATTGGTGCCCTTGTAATTGCAGACGGGATAAAGACTAAAGAAGAAGCATTAACTGTAATAGAACTTGGAGTAGACATGATTGAAGGAGAGTATCTTGGAAATTCTTTAGAAATTAGTAAGAAATTTATTAACCATGCTAAGGAGAGTATAACACACTTAGCCGATGAGTATAAATCTTATATGATAGATAAAGTTAATGTGGAAACAAGTATACAAAAAAAATATGATAAGACAATTAATGAAGCACTCGGAAGCTTAGCTAAAGTAGAAGAATCGGGATTTAATGAACAATTAAATGATATTATTTCAAATAATGAAACTTTTGAATGTATCTACGTTTTAAATGAAAAAGGGGTTCAGGTGACAGATACTATAAACTGCTGTAGAGATATGCTTTCTCAAAAGGCACTTATTTTTCATCCAGCTGAGCAAGGAACCAATCACTCATTGAAAAAATACTATTATTTCCTTAAAAATATGGCGCTAAATAAATTCATAACTGAGCCATATGTTTCGCTAGCTACAGGAAACTTATGTATAACAATTTCAGCAGTGTTTAAAGCTGTTAACAATAAAGAATACATCCTGTGTATAGACTTTAACCCAAAAGATATACACCTATAAAAAAAGTCAGCTATGCTGACATTAAAATAATGGGCACCTATAAAAAAAGTCAGCTATTATTAATTATCTTATTAAATGAAAAGGAAGTTGCGCATTTGCAACTTCCTTAATAATATTACATAGCATTTGAGAATATCCTCATTAAACTCTCTAAAAATTTAGTGAAAATAGAAGAGCTTTCGAAATATTCCTTATCAACTTGTGTTGATACATTTAGATCCTCTAGAAAAGCGCTTTCAAATTCTTTTGTAGTATTGGAATCATAAATAACTACATTAGCTTCAAAGTTAAGTTCAAAAGAGCGAATATCAATATTAGTATTGCCTAAAGTACATATGTTACCATCTATAGATACAGCCTTAGAATGTAGAAAAGAATCACATCTATAGAAATACACCTTTATACCATAGTCAACCATATCTTTAAGATATGAACGTGAAGCATTATATACAGAAAAATGGTCATATTTCCCAGGGAATAATATCCTTATATCTATACCGCTTAGAGCAGCTATTTTTAGTGCAACTATAAGACTTTCACTAGGAATAAAGTAGGGAGTCATAATATAAATATGATCCTTAGCACTATATATCATTTTTATAATACCTTCCATAATAGAAGGATTTTCAGAACTAGGACCTGATTCTACAACTTGTATTGGACATAAGTTATTATTATTAATTGTAGGGAAATATAGAAGCAGTTCATGTTTAGAAGAAATAAAATCTTTTTTTGACTTGTTTAACATGTAAAAATCATGAAAAAAGGAACTTTGAAGGCCTAAAACTGAATCACCCTGAATTTTTATATGGAGGTCTCTCCAAAAACCTAATTTTCCTTTTCCTAAATATTCATCTCCAACATTCATTCCTCCTATAAAGCCGACCTCTCCATCGATTATAGATATCTTTCGGTGATTTCTATAAAAGGGAGTGAAAATGTGAGAATAAAATAAAACATTGACTCCGGCATTGCGTAAGGCTCTTACATATTTACCGCTTAAGCCTAGAGATCCCAATCTATCTATAATAAATCTTACTTTAACTCCAGATTCAGCTTTTTCTATTAAAATGTCTTTAATTTCATTTCCGATTATATCATCTCTCACTATATAGTATTCTAGATGAATATGATGCTTTGCTTTTCTTAATTCCTTCTTTAATGTGTCAAATTTTTTTTCACCATCAATAAAAAATTCTATAGTGTTATTTGGAAAAAGAATAGAAAAATCATTTTTAATAAGAAGGTGCTGTATAAGATTAAATTTAGAATTTTGAATTTCTAAACCGTATCGTTTTTTTAGAACCTTATCAAGAAAGTCAGACTCATTTCTAAAACTTTTATTCCTCCAATTTCTTCCGATGAGAAAAAAAAGGACTATTCCTATAGGCATAGATATTATAAAAGTGAGTATCCAAGCGAAAGTACCTTTAGGGTCTCTTCTATCAAGTATTATAATTATTATACACACTATAGAAATTATAAGAAGAATAAGAGAGAAAATATCTTTTAAATCAAATGACATAGCACGACACTCCAAACACTAAAAATGTATTTTAGCAATTTCTAATATCATAGAAACTCTATACATTATTTATTCCCTAAGCTTAGTGCATTTTATGTAATGAAATTATAGAATAATAAGTTGTTTTAATTATTATTATGTAGTATATTTGTAAATGAAATTTCTATTAATAGCAAAAGGTGGGATTGAGGTGGATTTATTTGATCTTGCAGTGAATAAACAGGGTAGCAGGAGACCTCTGTCTGAAAGAATGAGACCACGAAATTTAAACGAATTCATAGGGCAAAGTAACATAGTAGGAAAAAAAAGGCTCCTTAGAAACCTTATAGAAGGAGATAACTTAACTTCAATTATTTTGTATGGACCTCCTGGGGTGGGGAAAACTACTTTAGCTTCTATAATATCTAAAGAAACTAAAAGTGAATTTTTAAAATTAAATGCTACTTCCATAGGAGTAAAAGATTTAAGAGATTATATAAATAAGGCAGAAGAGATCGTAAAGTTCTATGGGAAAAGGACTATATTTTTTATTGATGAAATTCATGTACTTAAGAAAGGTGCACAACAGGATTCCTTATTGGAGGCTGTTGAAAAAGGAATTGTAGTTTTGATTGGGGCTACTACTGAAAACCCTTATTTTGAATTAAATAGAGCTCTTATTAGTAGAGCAAAAGTATTTCAATTGGAAGAGCTAAAGAAAGAAGAATTAGTGAATATATTACTTAATGCTTTAAAAGATAAGGATAGAGGATATGGAAATATAAATATAGATATAGATAGGGAAAGTTTAGAGCTAATAAGTGAATTATCTGGAGGAGACGCAAGAAACAGTTTAAATACTTTAGAGTTAGCGGTATTATCTACTCAGAAAAATAAAGATGGAGTAATTATCTTAAATAAAGAGATTATTAAAGAATGTATACATAAGCCAGTAATAAATTATGATTCTACTGGAGATAATCATTATGATATAGTATCTGCTTTTATAAAAAGCATACGGGGTTCTGATACAGATGCAGCACTATACTGGTTTGGAAGAATGGTAGTAGGGGGAGAAGATCCGAGATTTATTGTTAGGAGACTTATAGTTCATGCATCGGAAGATATAGGAATGGCGGATATTAATGCTATGTTGATAGTCCATGCAGCATGGAACGCTCTTGAAACAGTGGGAATGCCAGAGGCTAGAATACCTATAGCACAGGCTATAATATACCTTTCTAAGGCTAAAAAATCGAATTCAGTATTAGTAGCAGTTGACGCTGCTATAGAAGATGCAAAAAATAGCCAATTTAGAGTTCCTAAACATTTAAGAGATACTCATTATAATGGAGCATTAGAACTTGGAAATTTGGGATATAAGTATCCGCATGATTTTCCGGGGAACTTTGTAGAACAGAATTATTTTCCAGAAGAAATGAAGAAAAAAAGGTACTATTTAGAAAAAAAGCAATGTTGACAATTATAGTCGGGTTTGATAATATATCAATATAGAATTACACTCACAGGGGAGTGGTTAAATGAAATTATCCACAAAAGGAAGATATGGAGTTAAAGCTATGGTTGATTTGGCAATACATTTTGGCGAAACGCCTGTGTCAATAAAAAGTATAGCTGAAAGACAAAATATATCTGAGTTTTATCTAGAACAGCTTTTTGCCCCTCTAAGAAAAGCTGGTTTAATAAGAAGTGTAAGAGGTGCTCAAGGGGGATATGTTTTAAACATGAATCCTAGCGAAATCACAGTAGATAAAATTATTGATGTATTAGAAGGACCTATAGAAATATCTAACTGTATTGAAAAAGGTGAATGCGACAATATGGATGTTTGTCCTACTAGATTGCTTTGGGAAAAGATGAAGAACAGTATAGATGAAGTAACTAAGTCTATTACACTTCAAGCTATGGCTGATGATTATAAAAATATGCGTATGTTAAAAAAGAGGAGTGAGCAATAATGGATAAAAAAGTTTATATGGATTATGCGGCTACTACATATACAAAACCTGAAGTTTTAGATGAGATGCTTCCGTATTTTACACAAAATTATGGAAATCCATCATCTTTTTATACTCTTTCAGATATAAACAAAAAGGCTATTAATAATGCTAGAACTAAGGTAGCTAAAGCTATAAATGCTGAAGCACATGAAATATATTTTACAGGTAGTGGTTCAGAGGCAGATAACTGGGCTATTAAAGGAATTGCATTAGCAAGAAAGAACAAAGGAAATCATATAATTACTACACAAATAGAACATCATGCAGTATTAAATACATGTAAGTTTTTAGAAAAAGATGGATTTGAAGTTACTTATCTTCCGGTTGATGAGCAAGGCGCTATAAAGATAGAAGATCTTAAAGCAGCAATTACTGAAAAGACTATATTGGTAACTGTAATGTTTGCTAACAATGAAATTGGAGTAATACAACCTATTAAAGAGATAGGAGCTATATGTAGAGAGAAAAAGATAATATTTCATACTGATGCAGTTCAGGCAGTTGCTCATGTTCCTGTTGATGTAAAAGAAATGAATATAGATTTACTTTCTTTAGCGGCACATAAGTTTTATGGTCCAAAAGGAGTTGGAGCTCTTTATATAAGAAATGGAGTTAAAGTTGAAAATCTAATTCATGGCGGAGGACAGGAAAGAGGAAAGAGACCTAGTACAGAAAATGTATCTGGAATAGTAGGCTTAGGAAAGGCTATTGAGCTTGCTGTTGATGAAATGGAACATGAAGGAAAAAGATTAGCTAAATTAAGAGACAGACTAATAGATGAACTTTTAGAGAGAATACCTCATGCTAAATTAAATGGACCAAAAGGGCAAGGAAGGTTACCGGGAAATGTTAACATAAGTTTCGTAGGAGTTGAAGGAGAGACTTTATTATTAGATTTAGATGATGTAGGAATATATGCGTCTACAGGAAGTGCTTGTGCATCTGGGGATCTTGAGGCATCACACGTACTATTATCTATAGGATTATCTCATGGAGTTGCCCATGGTTCTTTAAGATTAAGTCTTGGTTCAACAACGACAGAAGAAGATGTAGATTATCTCATAAGTGAGTTACCAAAAATAATTAAGAGAAGAAGAGAAATGTCACCGTATTGGGAACAATTCTTAAAAGAGAAGGGAGAAATTTAAAAATGTATACTGAAAAAGTAATGGATCATTTTAGAAACCCAAGAAATGTTGGAGAACTTGAGGATGCTAACGGAGTAGGTGAAGTTGGGAATGCTCAATGTGGAGATATAATGAAGATATATTTAAAAATTGAAGATAATATAGTTAAAGATATAAAATTTAAGACTTTCGGATGTGGATCTGCAATCGCATCTTCAAGTATGGCAACTGAACTTGTTAAGGGAAAAACAGTAGAAGAAGCTTGGAAATTAAGTAATAAAGCTGTTGCTGAAGCTCTTGAGGGGTTGCCACCTGTTAAAATGCACTGTTCTGTACTTGCTGAGGAAGCAATCCATAAAGCAATAAATGACTATAGAATAAAGAATGGTATGGAGCCTTGGGCAACGAAGAATCATTCTGATCATGTTCATCATGAAGTTCATGGACATTAATTTAGCTTTATAGAAATTTTTATAAATGAACTTTTATAGTATAAGAAAAGTATATTTCCTAATATAAAATCATAGATTACTTAAAAGAACTCCATGTTTTCATGGAGTTCTTTAGTTTTTATAATTATTTTCCATACATATTCATAAATGATTTTATCAGGATATTTCTTTTATATTTGGGTAAAATAAAGATAAAATATGCTAGAGTGGAGAATGTTATGTATAGAAGTAAAGATTTTATTCTCATGGATACTATAGATATAAATGGGAGAAAAATTGGTTTTGTAAGAGATGTCCTAGTAAATTTCAATAAAGGTTTTGTTGTAGGATTTAGTATTACTCCTTCTCGAATGTTTAAAAAAGTAATTAGTGTTTTAAAGGAAGATATATTAACTTTCAACAATAATATGATAGTTAAAAAAACTGGAGAAGAAGTATTATTAAATCTTTCTAATTTTAAAGGAATGGATGTACTAGATCATAAAGGAGACATCTTAGGTATGGTAGAAGATATAATTTTTGACATAAATAGCTTTAGAATTAAAGGATTAGTGATATCTGCAGGATTTATTCACAATCTATTGCATGGAAAGAAGATACTTCTTATAAAGGATTTAATACTTGGAGATAAAAATATTTTATATTTTGGAGATGCTAAAAAAATATGCTTTACAACCAATTCACATGAATTATTGGAAGTGAATAATAATGCTTAAGTTGAGTAGAAGTAAGTTAATTAAACCTCTAATATATTTTGTTGTAGTTGTAATTATTTTGTTAGTAATAATTAATGTAAATATAATTAATGATATAGCATTTTTGTTAATATTTTCGTTTATACTATCTTATAGTTTAAAGCCTATACAAAAGGTATTAATTAGAAGTGGAATAAGTACTAAAATTTCTTCATTAATATTAATGCTAAGTGTGATTATAAGCTTAATTCTGATAATTACAGTGTTAATACCTTCAGTATTTAAAGAAAGCCTAAGTTTAGGAAGTTCTTTAGATGAAATAGAAGGATATATCAGTATGCTATACCATAAGTTAAAACTAATAGAAAATAATAAAACTGTACATTCTATTTTAAGTAAAATATACAGTAAATTAAATACTTCTTTCTCAAATATGGTTAATAGGATGTTAGAAACAACGGCCGATATAGGAGAAAATGCACTAGCATTTGTTGTAGTTCCAATTGTAAGTTATTATTTTTTAAGTGATCCTGATTATATAGAAAACAAATTTCTTATGCTATGTCCTTTGAAAGGAAGAAATATAATAAAAAGAATCAATAAAGATATTGATAAAATTTTAGGAAGATATATTATAAGTCAATTTATGCTATGTATTATGGTTAGTATACTAACTTTTATAGCATTAGTTGTATTAAAAGTGAAATTCCCCATTATGCTTTCTATATTAAATGGAATATTAAACATAATTCCTTACTTTGGACCTATATTTGGAATGATTCCTCCTATAATAATAGCACTTTTGACATCCACTAAAACTGCCATGTATACAGCAGTTCTATTGTACTCTGTTCAATTGATAGAAGGTAATATATTATCGCCTAAAATAACAGGAGATAGTGTAAGTATGCATCCCTTAGCAGTAATACTAATTTTACTTGTGGGTGGAGAATTAGGAGGCTTTTGGGGTATGGTCTTAGCAGTGCCTGTAAGTGTAATACTAAAAGTTATATATGAGGATTTAAATTACTATTTGTTCTAGAAAAAAAGTTTTACAATATATCCAATATTGACATAAATATCTTTTTTTCTTATAATCAATATATCTTTATTATTAAACATATTGCACAAAATTATATAATTTGTAAGCGATGATTAGAATAAGTAAATAATATATTGTCATTCAGAGAGGAAGTGGATGGTGTGAACTTCTTGGCATGTTTATTGAAGCTATCTATGAGCTATAATAACTTTTAAGAGATATATACTTTGATTTACTTTGTATATATAATTAGGGTGGTACCACGGAAACTTTCGTCCCTTATTGGGAATGGAGGTTTTTTTGTTTATAAATTATAATTTTAATAATCTAACTGATTAATTTATACAAATATAATACATGGAGGTAACTACAAATGTTAAAGATGGGATTAAATGAAGTTAGAGAGGCATACTTAAAGTTTTTTGAAAATAAGAGTCATCTAAGACTTCAAAGTTCTTCACTAGTACCTAAAAATGATAAAAGTCTTTTGCTTATAAATGCTGGAATGGCACCATTAAAGCCTTACTTTACAGGATTACAAACTCCACCAAGTAAAAGAATAACTACTTGTCAAAAATGTGTGAGAACAGGGGATATTGAAAATGTAGGAAAGACATCAAGACATGCTACTTTTTTCGAGATGTTAGGAAACTTTTCTTTTGGTGATTATTTCAAGAATGAAGTTATTCCTTGGGCTTGGGAGTTTGTGACAGAGGTTTTGGAATTACCTAAGGATAAATTATATGTAACTATTTATTTAGACGATGATGAAGCTTACGATATTTGGACTTCTAAAACAGATGTTAATCCTAAACATATTTTTAGATTAGGAAAAGAGGATAATTTTTGGGAGCATGGTTTAGGACCTTGTGGACCATGTTCGGAAATCCATTTTTATAAGGATGAAGGAGAAATAATTTCTGCAGATGATTTTGAAGTAAAATCTGATGCAGATAGAGCAGTAGAGTTTTGGAATTTAGTTTTTACACAATTTGATAAAGATGAAGAAGGTAATTATAATAGATTAGCTTTCCCAAACATAGATACAGGAATGGGATTAGAAAGAATGGCAACTATTATGCAAGGCGTGGATACAATATTTGATGTAGACACAATTAAGAGTATTTGTGACAAAGCTTCAGAGATAGCGGGTGTTCAGTACGGAGAAGATAAAATTAAAGATATATCTTTAAGAATAATAACTGACCATGCAAGAAGTGTTACCTTTATGATTGGTGACGGTATTCTTCCGTCGAATGAGGGAAGAGGCTACGTATTAAGAAGATTGTTAAGAAGAGCGGCTAGACATGGACGCTTGTTAGGAATTAGTGGAGAGTTTTTGTATAATATAGTAGATACAGTTGAAGATAATTATGGAGAAGCCTATCCAGAAATAAAAGATAAAAAAGAATATATTAAGAAAGTTATTCAATTAGAAGAGGAAAGATTTGGAGAAACTATAGATTCAGGTATTGAAATATTAATGAACTATATTGATGAAATTGCAAAATCTAATAAAACAATCCTAAATGGAGATAAAGTATTTAAATTATATGATACTTATGGATTTCCACTTGAGTTAACACAAGAAATATTAGAAGAAAAAGGTTTAAGTATTGATATTGACGGTTTTAATCAAGAGATGAAGATTCAAAGAGATAGAGCTAGAGCTGCAAGAGCAGAACATACTTATATGGGTGCAGATGTAACGGTTTTAGACTCTATATCAGCAGATATAGACACAAGATTTGATGGATATGATAAATTAGATTTAAACTCAAAAATAGTAGCTATTATAAAAGATGATGAATTTGTAAATACCATAGAAGAAGGATCAACAGGAGTAATTGTTTCTGAAGTTACACCGTTTTATGCTGAAATGGGAGGGCAAGCAGGAGATAAAGGGATTATTTTTAATGAAAATTTTGAGGCAGTAGTAGAGGACTGTAAAAAAAATATTGGTGGAAAAACAATTCATTTTGTAAAAGTTTTAAAAGGAAGTGTAAATGTAGAAGAAGAAGTTACACTTAAAGTAGATACTGAGAGAAGAGACCGTATTGCAAAAAATCATAGTGCTACACATATGCTTCATGCTGCTCTACGTGAAGTTTTAGGAGAACATGTACATCAAGCGGGTTCTTTTGTTGATGATGAAAAACTTAGATTCGATTTTGCACATTTTGCTGCGGTGACACAAGAAGAATTAAATAAAGTAGAAGATTTAGTAAATGCAAAGATAATGGAAACTTATGAAGTTAAGACTGATGAGATGACACTTGAAGAAGCAAGAAATTCTGGGGCAACAGCATTATTTGATGAAAAATATGGAGAAAAAGTCAGAGTCGTTAAAGTTAAAGATTTTAGTGTGGAATTATGTGGTGGAACACATATAGACAATATTGGGAAAATAGGTATTTTCAAAATAGTGTCAGAAAGCGGTATAGCAGCAGGAATAAGAAGAATAGAAGCTATTACTGGAACAAGGGCTTTAAGATTTATAAATAGTAAGTATGAACTTATTAAAGATGTTTCAGAAATTCTTAAGTGTTCAGAAAAAGATATAATAAATAAATTAAATCAACAAACTTTAGAAATTAAAGAAAAAGAAAAAGAGATAACACAATTAAAGTCAAAAATAGCTGGAAATTCAGAAAGTGATATTCTAAGCAGTATTAAAGAAGTAAATGGAATTAAATTAGCTGTTGGTGCTTTGAATGATGTTGATGGAGAGGCATTAAGAGACTTATGCGATAAAATAAAGGATAAGATAGTAAGTGGAGTAGTAGTATTAGGAAGTACAAGTGAGAATAAAGTACAATTCATAGCTATGGCAACAAAAGATGTAATTTCTAAAGGAATCCATTGTGGTACTATTATAAGAGAAATAGCTAAAATCGCTGGTGGTGGCGGTGGTGGAAGACCAGATATGGCTCAAGCTGGTGGTAAGTTGCCAGAAAAGTTAAATGAAGCCATAGGTAATGTAGAAAAAGTAATGGAAGATTTAGTAAGATAGTATACTTTTTAATAAAAATGGTTTATAATAAAGTTAAGCAAAGTTACAAAGGAGAACTGCAATTCTAAAAAGGGGTGTAGCAGTTATGGGAATTAACGAAAATACTATGCAATTCGATATTTTAAAAAACAAAAAAGATATGACAAGGACAATTTTAGCTCAAGTTAATGATTCTCTTAAAGAAAAAGGATATAATCCTATAAATCAGCTAGTTGGATATCTGATTTCTGGTGATCCTACCTACATAACTAATTATAATGGGGCTAGGGCATTGATTAGGAAATTAGAAAGAGATGAACTTCTGGAAGAGGTACTAAAAGCTTATTTATCTATTAAATAAAAATGCCCTTATGGGCATTTTTATTTTAAGAATATACGAATATAACGTAAGGAGAACTTTATGAGAATACTTGGTTTAGATGTTGGAGATAGAACTATAGGGATAGCAGTAAGTGATCCTTTAGGATTTACGGCTCAAGGTATAACTACAATAAATAGAAAAAATAATGAATATGATATAGATGAGCTAATTAAGATTTGTAAAGAATATAGTATAGAAAGTATTGTTTGTGGTCTACCTAAAAACATGAATGGAACGCTAGGAGAGCAAGGGCAAAAGGTTCTAGATTTCTGTAGTTTAATAGAAGAAAATATAACTATACCGATAAAAATGTGGGATGAAAGGCTTACCACAGCTGCAGCAAATAGGGCAATGTTAGAAGCAAATTTATCAAGAGCAAAAAGGAAAAAAATAGTTGATAAGATAGCAGCTACTTATATTTTGCAAGGATATCTAGATAGTATATAAAATAAAAATAAGAAGGAGATTAAAAAAAATGGAAAATGAATTTAGCACAATTGTATTAAAAGATGATGAAGGTAATGAAATAGAATTTGAATTAGTAATGAAATTTGATATTGAAGATGATGAATATGTAATAGTTGCTCCAGTTGATGATGAGGATGCAGATGCAGTTGCTCTAAGAATTGAAAATGATGATGATGGAGAAGAAATATTTGTAACAATAGAAGATGAACAAGAATTTGCAATGGTAGCAGAAGCCTATGAAACATTGATGATGGAAAATGAATCTTTAAATTAGTATAACAAATGATTATCAGTTGACATGAAATGATAATTACTATTAAACTTGATTGTGGTTAGTGTTTTAGAAATTAAATGAATAAGTGTTTTCAATAACGAAATGAGGTATTAAGATGTATAATGTGTCTCCAATACAAATTGAAAATTTAAAAGAACAGTTAAAAATAAAAGGCTATAAACTAACTCCACAAAGAAGAGCTGTAGTAAATATTGTTCTAAATAATAAGGGGAATCATCTTACTGCAGAAGAAATGTATGATCTCGTAAAAAAAGAGTGTCCAGAGATAGGGTTAGCTACAATTTACAGAACAGTTCAATTACTTGAAGATATAGGTATTCTTTGTAAAATCAATTTAGATGATGGATGTAACAGATATGAGCTTCTAGATAATGAAGAAGCTCATCATCATCATCATTTAATTTGTAGACAATGTGGTAAGGTTCTAGAGGTTGAAGAGGACCTATTAGATAGTATTGAAAAAAATGTTGAAAGTAAATATAAATTTAGAATAGAGAATCATAGTGTAAAATTTCTGGGCGTTTGTAATGAATGCTTAGAAAAGTAAAACAGATAAAGAATCAATCAAAAGAAATTAAAGGAGGGTAGGGTATTGAAAAAGGAGAAAGATAAAGTGAAGATAATTCCTTTAGGCGGTCTAGGGGAAGTAGGAAAAAACATGACGGTTATTGAGTATAAAAATGAGATAATCTTAATAGACTGTGGTCTGAAATTTCCAGATGACGAGATGCTTGGAATAGATGTAGTAATACCGGATATTGGATATTTAACAAAAAATAGAGAAAAAGTAAAAGGAATATTTCTAACACATGGGCATGAAGATCATATAGGATCATTACCGTATGTATTAAAACAGCTAGATATACCGGTGTATGGAACTAAGTTAACACTGGGAATAGTAGAAAATAGATTAAAGGAAAGTGGTCTTTTAGCTACATCAACTTTGAATCGTGTTCAACCAAAAGATATTATAAAACTTGAACATTTATCAGTAGAATTTATTAGAACAAGTCATAGTATAGCAGATGCTGCTGCACTTGCTATTCATACACCTGTAGGAGTAATTTTACATACAGGAGATTTTAAAATTGACTACACACCTATTGATGGCCAAGTTGCCGACTTAGCTAGATTTGCAGAATTAGGGAAAAAAGGTGTAGCTATTATGTTGGCAGATAGTACAAATGTAGAGAGAACGGGTTATACAATGTCTGAAAGAACAGTAGGAGAAGCTTTTGAAAATATTTTTGCAAAGGCTACGGGTAGAATAATTGTGGCTACTTTTGCATCAAATATTCATAGAATTCAGCAAATAATTACTGCTTCTTCAAAACAAAATAGGAAGGTTGCAGTATCAGGAAGAAGCATGGAGAACATAGTTGCAGTAGCTTCTGAACTTGGTTATCTAACCTTTGATGAAGGAATACTAATAGGTATAGATGATATTAAAAGATATCCTAATGATAAAATAACTATTATAACTACAGGCAGTCAAGGAGAGCCCATGTCAGCTCTTTCGAGAATGGCTTCTGCAGACCATAAAAAAGTAAGTATAGTTGAAGGTGATATGATTATAATATCAGCCACTCCAATACCGGGTAATGAAAAGCTAGTTTCAAAGGTGATTAATTTACTGTTTAAACAAGGGGCGAATGTAATTTATGAAGCTTTAGCAGATGTTCACGTTTCGGGGCATGCATGTCAAGAGGAATTAAAATTAATGCACACTCTTGTAAAACCTAAGTTTTTTGTACCCGTACATGGTGAATATAGAATGTTAAAACAACATGCTGAACTAGCATTTAAAATGGGCATGCCGGAAGAAAATATTTTGATCGCAGAAAATGGAGATGTAATAGAAATTACTAGAGATCAGATAAGAAAAAATGGTACTGTAATATCAGGGCAAGTTTTTGTTGATGGATTAGGTGTAGGTGACGTTGGAAATATAGTTTTAAGAGATAGAAGACACTTATCGCAGGATGGTATTTTAACTGTAGTTGTAACAATTGCAAAAGAAAGTGGAAAAGTTATAGCTGGACCAGATATAATATCTAGAGGTTTTGTATATGTAAGAGAGTCAGAAGATTTGATGGAAGAGGCTAGAATTATAGTAAGAGATGCTTTAAGAGAGTGTGAAGAAAGAGCTATTACTGAATGGGCAGCTATTAAGTCTAAGATTAAAGATGTATTAAGAATGTTTTTATATGAAAGAACAAAGAGAAAACCTATGATATTACCTATAATTATGGAAGTGTAGATAGAATTTATTTAAGCTATAATTAGTATTTATTTAAATATATTGAAAAATATTGAAGAAATATGCTTGATATTAAGGATTTAGATGACAAAAAATAATAAAAAAACTACAAAGATTGACTTTTTAAGCATATAGCATTAGAATAGATATGTTAATCATAAAATTGGGTACTAAGTGTATCCAATTTTTATTTGGGAGGAAATATAATGGAATTATTCACTAGAAATGATATTAGAAATTTAGCAATTATTGCTCACGTTGACCATGGAAAGACAACTTTAGTTGACGCGATGCTTAGACAAAGTCACGTGTTTAGGGAAAATGAAAAAGTTCAAGAGAGAGTTATGGACTCTAATGATTTAGAAAAAGAGAGAGGAATAACTATATTATCTAAAAATACTGCTATAATGTATAGTGGAGTTAAAATAAATATAGTAGATACACCGGGACATGCTGACTTTGGTGGAGAAGTTGAACGTGTTCTTACAATGGTAGACTGTGTATTATTAGTAGTTGATGCTTATGAAGGACCGATGCCGCAGACTAAATTTGTTCTTAAAAAAGCTTTAGAGTTATCATTAAGACCAATAGTTGTAATAAATAAAATTGATAAACCTAATGCAAGACCAGAAGAAGTAATAGATGAAGTTTTTGATCTGTTTGTTGAACTTGGAGCTGATGATGAGCAACTTGATTTCCCTATAGTTTATGCATCTGCTAGAGATGGTTTTGCAAAGAAAGAAGTAGAAGATGAAAGTGAAAATATGACTCCATTGTTTGATGCTATAATAAAGAATGTAAAAGCACCAACAGGTTATATAGATCAACCACTTCAATTATTAGTTACTACAATTGATTATAATGAATATGTAGGAAGAATAGCTATTGGAAGAATAGCAAGAGGAAGTATAGCAAGAAATCAACAAGTAGCAATAGTGCAAAAAGATGGTTCAAAGAGAACTATTAAGATATCAAATTTATATGTATATAATGGACTAAAAAGAGAAGAGGTTCAAGAGGCTAAATTAGGAGATATAGTTGCTGTATCAGGAATTCCAGATATTAATATAGGGGAGACGATAGCAGATGCAAGTAATCCAGAAGCTTTAGCTTTTGTAGACATTGATGAACCGACTCTTAGTATGTACTTTATGGTTAATGATTCACCATTTGCTGGTCAAGAAGGAGAATATGTAACTTCAAGACATTTGAGAGACAGACTATTTAAAGAGTTAGAAACTAATGTAAGCTTGAGAATAAAAGAGAGCGACTTAGGAGACTCATTTGAAGTAAGTGGAAGAGGAGAACTTCATTTATCAATTTTAATTGAGACAATGAGAAGAGAAGGTTATGAATTTCAAGTTTCAAAGCCATCTGTTATTTTCCGTGAAGTAAATGGTAGAAAACATGAACCAATAGAGTATCTTACTATAGATGTTCCAGAGGAGTTTATGGGAGTTATAATGGAAAAGTTAGGACCGAGAAAAGCAGAAATGGTTAATATGACTTCTGCTGTTAATGGATACTCTAGACTAGAATTTAATATACCAGCAAGAGGGTTAATTGGTTTTAGAAATGAATTTATGACTGATACAAAAGGTAATGGTATAATGAATCATGTATTTGAAGGATATGAAGAATATAGAGGAGATATACCAGATAGAACTAGAGGATCACTTATAGCTTTTGAAACAGGAGAAGCTATAACATATGGACTATTTAATGCTCAAGAAAGAGGAAGATTATTTATAACACCTGCTACACCAGTTTATTCTGGAATGATTGTTGGTGAATGCTCAAGAGCTGAAGATATTGATGTTAATGTATGTAAGAAAAAGCACTTAAGTAATACAAGATCTTCAGGTTCTGATGATGCATTAAAACTTATACCAGCAGTACAAATGAGTTTAGAGCAATGTTTAGAATTTATAGCTGCAGATGAGCTGGTTGAAGTTACTCCGAAAACTATAAGAATGAGAAAAAAATTACTAGATAGTACAGAAAGAAAAAGAGCTTCAAGAAATAAATAATTAATATGGAGTGTAGTAATGAAAAGGAAAAAATTAGTCATTATAATTACGTTAGTTATTTTGTTAATTTTTCTTGGAAATAAACTAAAATATGACATGAATTATCCTTTTACTAACAAAAGTAATGAATCTCAAATATTGGTAAACAATGGAGATTCATTACTTAATGTTGTTAGTAAAATGAATGATGAAGGTTTGATAAAAAATGAGTTTTTATTAAAAATATATATTAAACTCTCTAGATTTAATACCAATATCAAACAAGGTGAGTACAGCATAAAAAAGGATATGTCAATTCAGCAATTTATAAATATGCTAAACACTGGAACGGAACATAAAGATTTTGTTCAAGTGACCATACCAGAAGGGTACGATATTGAAAGTATTGCAGATTTACTACAACAAAAAGAGATTATTGAAAGAGAAGAATTTTTAAAGAGTTGTAAGGAGTACAATCTCCCAAACTACATAAAAGCTAATTCCAAGGTAAGATATGCATTGGAAGGATATTTATTTCCAGATACCTATAAATTAAAAAAGAATTCTAATGGAATTGAGATAATTGAAAAGCTGATTAAAAGATTTGAATATGTTATAGATGAAATAGGAAGAGACGGGAATGATATTAAGGACATATCAGAGGTTATAACAATTGCTTCTTTAATTGAAAAAGAAGCAAGAGTAGATGATGATAGAAGTAAAATAGCCTCTGTTATTAAAAACAGAATTTCTAAGAGAATGATGCTTCAAATAGATGCGGCAGTTATATATGCTATAGGCGAACATAAAAAAAGTTTAAGTCTAAATGATTTAAAAATAGATTCTCCTTACAACACTTATAAAGTTACAGGACTTACTCCAGGACCTATTTGTAGTCCAGGAAAAGAATCCATTAAGGCGGCTTTAAAACCAGATGACACAGATTATGTATTCTATGTGTTAGAAGATGATAAAAGACATTATTTTACAAAGAACTACAATGACTTTTTAAAAGCTAAACAAAAATATAAAAATAGAATAAAATAGTTTTCTTTTGTAGATAGTAAGTTGGAAGTTATTTGGGAGGGATTTTTATGAGTGGGATATCACAAGATTATGTAGTAGACTATATTAGAGGTTTAGTCAAAGAAGATTCTGAGATATTAAAGGAATTAGAAAAGTATGCTCATGAGAATAATGTACCAATTGTTCAAAGTGAAGTAGCTAATTTCTTGAAACTAATGATTCAAATTCATAAGCCTAAAAAAATATTAGAGTTGGGAACCGCAATTGGATACTCATCAATTCTGATGAACATAGCAACTAATAATACCTCTCTTATAACGACTATAGAGAGAGATAAAAAAATGATAGATATAGCAAGAAAAAATATTTCAGATTTAGGATTAGAAGATAAAATAGAGGTAATTGAAGGGGATTGTTTAGAAGTACTTTCAACTCTGAAATATGAATATGATTTCATTTTTATGGATGCTGGAAAAGGGCATTATAATGAATTTATGCCATACTGCTTAAAGTTGCTAAAAAAAGACGGAATAATAATTGCTGATAATGTTCTCTTTAGAGGAATGGTTGCATCTGATGATTTAGTGAAAAGAAGGAAGATCACAATAGTTAAAAGAATGAGAAGTTATCTTGAAACAATCTCCAGTGATAAAAGCTTGTTAACCTCTGTAATACCTATGGGAGATGGTATAGCAGTAACTACAAGGAGGGATTCAGATGATTAAGCCAGAAATATTAGCGCCAGCTGGCAATTTAGAAAAATTAGTAACTGCAATAGATTTTGGAGCAGATGCTGTTTACTTAGGTGGAAGTAAATTGAATTTAAGAGCATTGTCAGATAACTTTGGTGTAGAAGACTTAAAAAAAGGTATAAAATATGCTCATGATAGAGGCAGAAAAGTATATGTTACTATTAATGTTTTTGCACATAATGAGGATTTGATAGGCCTTGAAGATTATTTAAAAGAGTTATATGAAATAGGTGTGGATGCTATTATAGTATCTGATCCTGGAATTATAATGACTGCAAGAGAAGTAGCGCCAAACTTAGAGATTCATTTAAGCACACAAGCTAATAATGTTAATTATAAATCCGCTGAGTTTTGGCATAAAAATGGAGTAGAAAGAATTGTTCTTGCAAGAGAACTTTCTCTAGATGAAATTAAAGAACTTAGATCAAAGCTTTCACAAAGTTGTAAAATTGAAGCGTTTGTTCACGGATCTATGTGTATGGCATATTCAGGAAGATGCTTATTATCTAACTATATGACTGGTAGAGATTCAAATAGAGGAGTTTGTTCTCAACCATGTAGATATAAATATAATATAGTAGAAGAAAAGCGGCCTGGAGAGTATTTTCCAGTTCATGAAGATGAGAGAGGAACATATATCTTTAACTCTAAGGATTTATGTATGATAGAGCACATTCCAGAGCTAATAGAGGCAGGGATAGATTCCTTTAAAATTGAAGGAAGAATGAAAAGTACTTTTTATGTAGCTTCGGTAGTGAAGGCGTATAGAGAAGCAGTAGATGCTTACTTTTTAAATCCAAAAGAATATAAATTAAATTCAAAGTGGATGGAGTACTTAATGAAGCCAAGTCATAGACAATACAGTACTGGGTTTTATTTTGGAGAAACAGACAAACAAATTTATGAATCATCATCTTATATTAGAGAGTATGATATTATAGGTGTTGTAAAAGAATACGATGAACAAAATAATATTGCTACTATTGAGCAAAAAAATAGAGTTTTCAATGAGGATATTGTTGAAGTTTTAAGACCAGAAGGAGATAGCTTTGAAGTAAGCTTAAAAGATATGAGAAATAAAAATCGAGAAAGTATTGAGGCAGCAAGAAATGCTGAAATGATATTTACAGTGATTACAGATATTAAGTTGAGAGCAAAAGATATACTTATAAAATCCAGAAAATAAATAATCTATGAATTAACGAATAAAACACTTCTATCCGGGCTAAAATTTAGCTGGAAGGAGTGTTTTTATGTTAAATGAATTAGATAAGAAAAGATGTTACATAATTTTTAGTATATTATTAACTTTATTTGTGATTTTATCTATAAGAATAGTGAATTATAAATATTTTAAATCGGAAGATCTGGCACTTATGGTTCAGAATCAATATCAGTATAAAGAAAAATCATCAGAATTAAATTATTTATTACTAGATTGTAATGGTAAGGATTTACTTAATTATTCTCAAGTATATTATGCAGTTATCGATCCATTTACATATTCCTTAAATAATAAATATTCTAAGGATGAAGATTTAGAAGCTCTAAAGATAATATTAAAAAGTTATAATCCTGAGTATGATATTGATAAAGAGATTCTGAAAAATGAAAGCTCAAAAATAAAGTGGATAATTGATGAAAGCACATATAATAGTGTGAAAAAAGTAACAGGAGTAAATGGATTTTACTCATATAAGTATTCATCCATTGATAAAGCAAATTCTTGGTGGAATGTAGAGAATTTAATTACAAATCCTAATAGAATAGAGGAGGGTGTATTAAAGCCTAAGTCAGAAGACTCTATAGAAATGCAAATAGTAAATAAAACTAAGAATAATAAAGAGTCTTATAATGTTTTTAATAAAGATGTTAATGGAAATATAACTAGTGAATTTACAGCACTGCCTGAAAATAATATTAATATTAGACTTACTATAGATAAATATCTGCAAACAAATATAAAAAAAACATTAACAACTGCACCATATAATAAGTTTGATCAAATAGGGGTAATTTTAATGGAGGCAGATACAGGTAAATTAAAGGCTATGGTTCAAAAAGATGACAGTAAACCCAATGTAAACATTGGAGCTAGCACTCAAAATGGTTTTTTTGCAGGATCTATATTTAAAGTTTTAGTTGAAGAAGCAGGTATAGAAACAAATACATTATCTTTAAGTAAATTATATGAACATAAAAATTTTGGAGGATTGTTTGAGGAACATGAAGACAAAAAAAGTAAGAATATAAAAGATGCCTTTATAAAATCCTCAAACAATGTTTTTGTTCAAATTGGTGAAGATGTAGGTATTAAAAATATTGATAAACTTTCAAGAAATCATGGATTATATGAAAAAGTTTTAAATCTTGATATGGAAGAAAAAGGCAATCTGGAATTAAACCTAAAAGAAGCTAAAGATGATGGAGGGGATAGTCGACAAGCTTATATAGGACAAAAAACAAGAATAACTCCTATTGAAGCTATAAGTATACCAAATACTGTGGTAAATAAAGGCATATATATAAAGCCATATATTATAGATGCATATGTAGATAATAATAATAACCTTGCTGAAGAAGTATCTACTGAAAAAAATCAAGTTATAAGTCAATCTACAGCAAGCCTTTTAAAAAAGCAAATGATAGAAGTTGTAGCAAATGAAGATGGAACTGGTAAGAGAGCGTATATAGATAATATTGAGGTTGGAGGAAAGACTGGTACATCTATGAGAATTGAAACTATAATAGATGAAGCAAATAAGGAGTCAAAATATAATGACTATTATGACGGATGGTTTGTAGGTTTTTTTAAAGTAAAAGATAAATATTATTCAATGGTTGTGTTTGTTGAAAATATAGGTAAAGATATAAATGCATCTGGTACAGCTGTACCATTATTTAAAAAAATTATAGAAGAAAATTATGATTATTTAAATAAATTTTAGCTGCACTTGCAAGTTTTATTAACTTATGATTTAACCCTGTCATTAGAGTAAAATCTAGTGTAAGGGTTCTTTTGATCTTTTGTAAAAGGAGTAAGAAATTAAGCATAGAATATTCCAAATTATCATAAGTTTATATTTTGAAAATACATAACAAGGAGGCTATAATATGTCATTTGAACTATTTTATAATAATAAAACACAGATTAATGATTTGATAGAAAAATATAAACAAGGTAAATTAGTTTTAGTATTAGGAGCAGGAATATCTAAAAGTTTCAATATTCCTGACTGGAACGAACTTTTAAGTAAACTTTTAATTAATCACTTTAAAACCTCAGAGGGTTTTAATAAAGAATTTGAATCTGAAATAGTTGAGGTATTCAACTATATGAATAAAGATAATGAGCTTAAAAAAGGTAGGTATATACAAAGTTTATATGAAAAAGATAAGGAGCCCTATGCACTTGAAAATAATGTAAGGGATACATTATATAAAGAAACAAAGATTGGAGACACTAGTACTATTGATAATATAGTACTGCTCATTCAGTCGCTAAAAGTTAACTCGGTCATCACTTATAATTATGATGATATCTTAGAAAGGCGCTTATATATTAAAAATCCTAATTTTAAAGTTAAATCCCTACATGGAGAATCACAAGATTTTAATAAAGATGAATTTCCAATATATCATGTACATGGATTTTTACCGGAAAGTAGCATTTTAAATGAAAATAATAAAATAACATTTGGAGAAAAAACATATCATGATCAATATTTAGATATATACAGTTCACATAATATAATACAAATTACCAAGTTTAGAGAAAATTCCTGTCTATTTATTGGAGTATCTTTAAGAGATCCAAATACAAGAAGATTACTGGATTTAGCAAATAAAAAAGAAGGACATTATATATTTAGAAAAAATGTAAATTTAGTAAATGCTGAGAACAATACGAGTTTACAAAGTGTAGAAGATAAAGAGAAAAGTGAATTATTACTTAAAACTCGAAGACTTCTTAAGGATTATGAATCCATTGATGCATATTCATTTGGAGTGAATACAATATGGGTAGATGAATATGATACTGATATACCTAAAATACTACAAAAAATAGTAGGAGAAGAAAGTATTTTAGAACAAATTATACAAAATGATATTATTAAAGATATTTGGATTGAAGATGGATTAACTAAGAATGATAAATATGTAAAAATATCATTAAAAGTAGAGAAATCAGATAGATATGGTATATTTATTGGCGATAAAAATCTTCAGTATATAAGAGCAAAGAACTTTTTCCATGGTCTTGTCAATTATACAGATAATGAAGTTATTATATCAAAAATCCAGATACTTTATATTTAAAGTTGAAAATAATATATTTAAAAAAACATCTTGTCCATAGGAAAGTTTTTGAGTGTTACTTAATATTATAGTAATAAGCACTTTTAGGGGGATGTTCCTGTGTTCTTAATAAATTGTATACTAGATGTAATTGGTAACATGATGTTCCTAACTGCTTATATAAGTAATGGAACTTCATTTCCTCAGCCTTTGGACGAAAAAGATGAAAAAAACTATTTAAAAAAGCTAAAAGAAGGAGATGTATTGGCCAAAGGAGTTCTTATAGAAAGAAACTTAAGACTAGTTGCACATATTGTTAAAAAATATTCTTATCCACATAAGGATATCGATGATTTAATTTCTATAGGTACAGTAGGGCTTATAAAAGCAATAGATTCATTTGATACCTCTAAAGGGACTAGATTAGCTACTTATGCTGCTAGATGCATTGAAAATGAGATATTAATGTTAATTAGAAATACAAAAAAGATTAAGAGTGAAGTCTATCTTCAAGACCCTATAGGAATAGATAAAGAAGGTAATGAAATTTCATTAATTGATGTCTTAAGTAGCGAAGAAGATTCCATAATTGAAGTAGTTGAAAACAGAATACAAGTAAAAAAACTGTATGATAAAATTAATCAATGTCTAACAGATAGAGAAAAGATAATAATTAAAATGAGATATGGCTTATCAGATGGTAAACCTAGGACTCAGAGAGAAATTGCTGCTTTACTTGAAATATCGAGATCGTATGTATCTAGAATAGAGAAGAGAGCACTTAAAAAAATGTATAAGGAGTTCGTATCAACCAATAATAAACAATCTTAATAACAAGAGGTTACTAATAACCTCTTGCTATTTTTAGCGAGTAAGTAGATTCTAGGAAAAATATTCTAATAAATTAAATAATTATCAAGATACAGTACTTTACATATTAAAGTTTGAAAAAAAAATACGATGAATAAGTATAGTATAATTTAAAATAAAACAAGTGTATATTAAATTGCGGAGGAAAGAACTTAATGACATTGAATGAACTATTAGAAAAAACAGTTTTAGAAAACGCCTCAGATCTGCATTTAACAGTAGGAACTGCGCCTATATTAAGAATTAATGGTGAATTGGTAAAAGTAGGAGATGACAAGCTAAAAATTCAGGATACTGAAAAATATATAAAAGAATTACTGGGTGAATTGTATGATGAGTATGATAAGCTTGGGGAGATGGATACTTCAATCTCATTGCCTGGAATAGGGAGATTTAGAGTAAATGCATATAAACAGAGAGGAAGCCATGCTGTAGCAATTAGATCTGTAGCATTAAAAGTTCCAACATTATCAGAATTAAAATTACCAACTGTTGTTAGAGAATTAACTCAAAAGAAAAGGGGACTTGTTTTAGTTACTGGACCAACTGGAAGTGGTAAAAGCACTACCCTTGCAGCAATGATAAACGAAATTAATACATCTAGGTCAGCACATATAATTACTTTAGAGGATCCAGTTGAATTTTTACATAAACATAATAAATCAATAATAAATCAAAGAGAAATTGGAAGAGATACATTATCATACAAAGCTGCATTAAGAGCTGCCCTAAGGGAAGATCCAGATGTTATTTTTGTAGGAGAGATGAGAGATTTAGAAACAATATCTATAGCTATTACTGCAGCAGAAACAGGACATTTAGTTTTATCAACACTGCATACAATAGGAGCGGCCAAGACTATCGATAGAATAATTGATGTTTTTACCCCACATCAACAACAACAAATAAAAATTCAGTTAGCTACTGTATTGCAAGGTATTATTTCACAACAGCTAATACCAAGAAGTGATGAGAAAGGAAGAGTTGGTGCTTATGAAATAATGACTATAAACGCAGCTATACAAAATTTGATTAGAGAAGGAAAGACTCATCAGATTCAATCATCAATTCAGACTGGAAGCAAATATGGAATGAAAACTATGGATATGAGCATAGTTGAACTATACAAAGCTGGATTAATAACCTATGAAAATGCATTAACATATTCTATTGATAGAGATATGGTTAAAAGAATGATTGAACTATAGTTTAGTCGTAATTAAATATTGAAAAATGAAAAGCCATTATATAAAAATCTAGTATATATAAGAAATTTATGCTAAAATGAAAATTAGAAAATGAGAATAATAATGGAAATAAATTGAATTTAATCAAAAAGATTGATTATTTTTGTGGTATTTTTTAAAAATATATAAAAATAATATTAAAATTTAAAGGGAATAAGCTTTTTTTGTTGAATATAATATTTAAAGCGACTTCTGTAAGGGAGGGAAATCCAGGTGCACGAGTATATAGTAGGACTTGATATAGGCTCATCGAACGTATATGGTGCTGTTGGAGAAGTAGACATTGGTGGAGAAATTCGTATTGTTGGAATTACTGCAGTGAAATGTAAGGGGTTAAAAAAATCAATTGTTGTGGATATAGATAGTACAGCTCAATCGATAAGAGAATGTATTAATAACTTAGAGAGAATGGTAGATACTAAAATATCCAATGTATATATAACTCTGCCTGCAGCAGTTAATGAACTTGTATGGAATAAAGGAATAGTAGCTGTATCTTCTAATGATAGAGAAATAAGAGAAAATGATGTCGCAAGAGTATTAGAAGCAGCTAAATTAATACCAGTTCCTTCTGATAAAGAAATCATAGGGGTAGTTCCTCAACAGTACATAATCGATGGCTATGATCACATAGTTGAACCTATAGGTATGAGCGGAATGCGATTAGAAGTTGATGCTCAAATAGTAATTGCACAAAGCACTATAGTAAATAATCTTAGAAAAAGTATTGATAGGGCAGGTTTAAATTTAGTTGGAGAAGTTTTACAACAGCAGGCGATATCATTATCAGTATCTAAGAAAGAAGAAATGGATATGGGAATTGCATTTATTGATGTAGGTGCTCAGACAACGGATATATCTATTTATAAAAGAGGGAATCTTTCTTATACTAGTATGATTCCTTTAGGTGGAGATAATATCACAAATGACATATCATTATGTTTAAAAATACCTTTTATAGAGGCTGAAAAATTAAAAATAAAATATGGTGAATTGAGCGATAATATTGATAGCAATTCTAAAATTAAAGTAAATGCAGGATATGATAATTCTATAGAGATAGATTTTTTATATCTAAAAAAGATTATAGAGGCTAGATCAGAAGAAATATTATATTATGCAAAAGAAAAAATAAAAGAAAGTAAATATTTTGATGAAATTTCCGGGATAGTTATCGTTGGAGGTGGATTAGCTCTTTTCAAGGGTGTTAATGCATTTGCTTCTAAAATTCTGGACAAGTCTGTAAGAACGGGTTCGCCAAAGTATACTGGAGCAGTAAGTCCTATGTACTCTACAGTAGTAGGTATTGTTAAGGATGTAATTAGTACACTAAAAATAGACAAAAAAGTAGATGAAGATAGACGTGTTAATGATAATGTAAAAATTAAAAGTAGTAAAACGAAACAAAGTAATGAACGAGGGTTTGTTTTAAAAATAAAAGAATTTTTTACAGACTTTTTTTAACGAGGAGGTATTTATTGTGCTAGATTTCGATGTAGATGTTCAGCAGTTTGCACAAATTAAGGTAATTGGATGTGGTGGCGGCGGTAACAACGCTGTAAATAGAATGATTTTATCAGGTCTTAAAAATGTAGAATTTATAGGTATTAATACGGATAAACAAGCACTAGCTGTTTCACAAGCTATGCAAAAGATACAAATTGGTGATAAGTTAACAAAAGGATTAGGTGCAGGTGCTAATCCAGAGGTAGGAAGAAAGGCTGCAGAAGAAAGTAAGGATGAAATTTCCCAAGCTATTAAAGGCGCTGATATGGTATTTATAACAGCTGGAATGGGTGGTGGAACTGGAACTGGAGCAGCGCCAGTTGTGGCTGAGATTGCTAAGTCAATGGGTATATTGACAGTAGGTGTTGTAACTAAACCATTTCCTTTTGAAGGTAGAAAAAGAATGCTTCATGCAGAGATGGGAATTAAGGAGTTAAAAAATACAGTAGATACACTAGTTACTATTCCAAATGAAAGATTATTAAGTATGGTTGATAAAAAGACTTCATTAGTAGAAGCTTTTAAATATGCAGACGATGTTTTGAAACAAGGTGTTCAAGGTATATCTGACTTAATTACTATTCCAGGATTAGTAAATCTTGACTTTGCAGATGTAAGAACTATTATGCTAGATAAAGGTTTAGCCCACATGGGAGTAGGCACAGGAAGCGGAGATAATAGAGCACAAGAAGCTGCGAAACAAGCTATATCTAGTCCGCTTTTAGAAACCTCAATTGTAGGAGCAACAGGTGTGTTATTAAATGTAACCGGTGGACCTGATTTAGGATTATTAGAAATAAATGAAGCGGCTGAAATTGTTCAAGAAGCAGCAGATCCAGATGCTAATATTATATTTGGAGCTGTTATAGATGAGAATTTAAAAGATGAAATTAGAATTACTGTAATTGCTACTGGTTTTGAGGAAAAAGCGCAAAGCTTTTCTAAAGTAGTACAATCTAATACCCCTATAGTTAAAGATAAAGAAGAAAATTATTTTAATTCTAAAAATCAAGAAAAACAATTTACAGAAGAAGTAGCTGCAACAAGAGACTTTAATCAATCAGATTTAGAAGTTCCAGCTTTTTTAAGAAGATATAATAAATAATAAAAAAGATGCCAAATATGGCATCTTTTTTATTATGGTCCATTTTTTGGAGTATGCTATCAAAAGTTGAAGGATAAAAGTGGAAATACAATATAGAAAATGACAAAATTTTAAAACTATTAGTTATATAATATTTTTGAAGGGGGAAGGGAGTTGATAATATACCTAGATGTTTTATTAATAGAAAATTTCATAGTAAATATATTTCTGTTGTATATTACAACACAAACTTTAAGAATAAATACAAAGCTAAGATATTTAATTTTAGCAGCTTTGATAGGAGCAATGTATGCTATTGGTGCAGTATTATCTAATTTTCATTATTTCTTCATGGTGCCTCTTAAGTTTATCACTGCCATTATTATGATTTATATTGTATTTAGAAAAAATA
Source organism: Clostridium sp. X (assembly GCF_055755365.1). Classification (NCBI taxonomy): domain Bacteria; kingdom Bacillati; phylum Bacillota; class Clostridia; order Eubacteriales; family Clostridiaceae; genus Clostridium; species Clostridium sp. X. The sequence continues at coordinate 2,696,879 of NZ_CM146912.1, read as the reverse complement.
AAATAATATTTATAATCAAAGGGTCAATTTTATTTATACTTTTTTCTATGATGTTAGCTGGTTTATGTATTTTTATAGAATTAAATAATAATATTAGCTCAATCACAATATTTAATAAGTTTTCATATAAAATTCTTCTTTCAGCAATAATGATAATATACGTAATCGTACATAGAATAATTACTCATATAAGCGAGAGAAATGAATTAGAGAATCTAATATTCGATATTGAAATTGTTACAGAAGATAATATAAAAAAATTAAGAGCCTTTTTTGATACGGGAAATGAATTAAGAGAACCTGCAACAAATTTACCCGTTATAATTGTTGAAAAAAGATTATTTTTAGATGAAGAAATAAATGAAAAAAATAAATTTATAATACCATACAGAGTAGTCAGTGGTGACGGTGGAAGGTTAGAAGGATTTAAGCCTCGGTATGTAAAAATATACAATAAAGAAAAAGTTTTTGAAAGGCAAGTGATTGTTGCGTTTTGTGATAATCATTTATCAATTATGAATGATTATAATGCATTATTATCAAGAGGAATTTTATAGGGGGGAGTATTTTTGCTTAGATTTAAAATTTTTTTAAATAGGATACTATCAAAGTTTAAGATTTTCTTTAAAACAGTTTATTTTATCGGTGGGAATGATGCGTTACCACCTCCGCTTTCAAAAGAAGAAGAGGAAAATTTAGTTTCAAAGATTATTGATGGCGATGACAGTGTGAGAACAATTCTAATCGAGAGGAATTTGAGACTGGTAGTATATATAGCCAGAAAATTTGAGAATTCAGGAGTTCCAGTTGAGGATTTGATATCTGTAGGAACAATTGGACTTATTAAAGCAGTGAATACGTTTGATCCAGAGAAAAAAATAAAGTTAGCCACATATGCATCAAGATGTATTGAAAATGAAATACTAATGTACTTAAGAAGAAATAATAAAGTAAAGGCTGAAATTTCTTTTTATGAACCCTTAAACACAGATTGGGATGGAAACAAATTATTGTTATCAGATATTTTGGGTACAGACAATGATATAGTATATAATCTGATAGAAGATGAGGTGGATAAACAACTTCTTTTCATTGCTATGAAGAAATTAAGTGAGAGAGAGAAAGAAATTATTAAGCTTAGATTTGGACTAACCGGTAAAGGAGAGAAAACACAAAAACAAGTTGCTGATATATTGGGAATTTCTCAGTCCTATATTTCGCGTTTAGAAAAAAGAATTATTAGACGATTAAAAAAAGAAATAAATAAAATGGTATAGATTGTCCGTGGTATAAAAAATGCTCTCTAGGAAATACTTAAAATGCGACTACTTTGAGGGAGCTGATATAATTGATGATTAATAAAGTAGAAATATGTGGAGTGAATACATCAAAACTTCCTATTTTAAAAGAAAAGGAAATGAGAGAATTATTATTAAAGATGAAGGACGGTGACAACGAATCAAGAGAAAAATTTATCAGAGGAAATCTAAGATTGGTTTTGAGTGTAATTCAAAGATTTAATAATAGAGGCGAAAATGTAGATGATTTATTTCAAGTGGGTTGCATAGGGCTTATTAAGTCTATTGACAACTTTGACTTAAGTCAAAATGTAAGATTTTCTACTTATGCTGTTCCAATGATAATAGGAGAAATAAGAAGATACTTAAGAGATAATAACTCTATTAGAGTAAGCAGATCTTTAAGAGATATTGCATATAAAGCATTACAGGTAAGAGATAGATTAATAAACAAAGATAATAAAGAACCAACAGTATCACAGATAGCTAAGGAATTAAATATTCCTAGAGAAGATGTTGTATTTGCACTTGATGCTATTCAAGATCCGGTATCTTTATTTGAACCTATTTATCACGACGGAGGAGATGCTCTGTATGTAATGGATCAAATAAGTGATAGTAAAAATATTGATGATAGTTGGATTGAAAATATATCTATAAAAGAAGCTATGAAAAGATTAAATGATAGAGAAAAATTAATACTAAATATGAGATTTTTTCAAGGGCGTACTCAAATGGAAGTTGCAGATGAGATAGGTATTTCGCAAGCACAGGTATCGAGACTTGAAAAAACAGCATTAAAACATATGAGAAAGCATATTTAAGAGCCTTAGGGCTCTTTTTCAATCTGTGCGTCCAGCAAAGCTGGACCATGCTCACTGGTGAAAGTCCAGTCAAGGTAATTGCCAAGAAGCCTTGTAGCCAACCACCAAGCATAGTAGAAATACTAGGTTTGAAGCGTGGAGGTAAAGTAACCCGAAAGGGTGCGAGCAAGAATACAGGTCGTAACATAAAGTGAATTCTGCCGTATCGTTAAAAAGGACTGCGAAAGCAGACAAAGAGGAAGTCGAGCCTTGAGATTGTGGGCGAAGACCATGGAAGATGGGAAGAACTTGGAAAGCACCATCTAAGAATCCTCCGGTATAAGGGAAGCGACATGTATTTACAGTATGGTTCGGAACTGGAGAGACCTTACTCTGCACTGCTATCGCAGTAAAGTGAAAGCATATAAGCCGAAGGTGAAGTTGTTATTTCAGCAGAGAAGGAGTCGGAGGAGTTCATACTACCAATAACTATGCAGACAACAAAACTGCATATAGGGAAGGAACTCTACTTTATTCAAGTTTTCAAAGGAGGTAAGAGTGAGTGAATGCGAAAGCTAACAACACCATAGACAAAGTTCGAGAACTTCAGAGAAAACTATATCTAAGCGCCAAAACTAATAAGAAACGAAAGTTTCATGCACTATATGACAAAATATATAGAGCAGACATTTTATTAAAAGCATGGAAATAAGTTAAAGCCAACAAGGGAACTAGTGGGATAGATAAAGTTTACATTGAAGACGTGGTTAAATATGGAGAGATGAAATTTCTTAGGGAAATACAACAGGAGTTAATGGAAAATCGCTATAAACCTAGACCGGTGGAAAGAGTATACATTCCTAAGAAAGATGGTAAGAAAAGACCACTTGGAATACCAATAATCAAAGATAGAATAGTTCAAACAGCTACTAAAATAACTATTGAGCCTATATTTGAGGCAGACTTCAAGGAATATTCGTATGGTTTCAGACCTAAGCGAAATCAACATTAAGCCTTAGATGTTATAAGAAAGAAATGCAATAATAAAGGCTGGTGGGTACTCGATGCAGACATTAAAGGTTATTTTGATAATATAAATCATGATAAATTAATGCTGCTGATTGAACAAAGGGTATCAGACAGAAGAATATTAAAACTTATAAAGAAGTGGCTTAAGATAGGGGCAGTAGAAGATAATGAGTATATAGAAAGTGAAATTGGCTCGCAGCAAGGCTCTTCAATAAGTCCGTTACTCTAAAATATATACTTAAACTATTTTGATATTGTTTGGGATAAATACTACAAACACCTTGGCACACTTGTGAAATTTGCTGATGATTTTATTATTATCTCAAGAACAAAGAAGGAAATATACCATGCATATAATGCAGTTAAGAAAATCTTCGAGAAGTTAGAACTAGAATTACATTCCCATAAAACTAAATTTGTCAATATGTGGGATGGTAAAGAGGGATTTGATTTTCTGGGGTTTCATCATAGGCGTAGCCTTGTGGAAAGTGGAAAAGGACAAAGATTTAACACTACAATACAAGTTCCAACTCAAAAGGCTATGAAAAGTATGAGAAAGAAAATAAAAGAAGTTCTCAGTAATAGGTCGACTTTAAAGATGGATATATATGACTTAGTGAAGACAATGAATAAGAAAATAATAGGTCTAAAGAATTACTATAACTTGAAATATGCAGGAAAACAGTTAAATAAAATAGATTGATATATTATACAGAAATTTACTGTTTGGTATAACCATAAGAAACAAAGAAGACCTCGACATAAAGGTCTGAAAGAGGTAATGAATATTCTTAATGAAATGGGATTAAAGAAACTTTCTTCTTAGAGGGCATAATGCCTTAGAAAGAAGAATATCGGAAAGCCGTGTGCGGGAAAATCGCATGCACGGTTTGATGAGGGGAAGAAGGAAAATAAATTTTCCTTCAACCTACTCTACTTATTATTTGTATAAATTTTTAAAATAAATATAAATTTTACATATGATTGAGTAAGAAGTAATATATATTAATTAAATTTAAAATTTATAAGGAGATGAGATTATGTCGTTATATTCTGTAAACAATATAAGGGCTATGGAGGTTATTGATATTAATACAGGTTCAAGATTAGGTTACATAAAAGATTTTTTAATAGATTCTTTAGAATATAAAATATTGTCCTTAATTATTCCTAAAGAGAAAAATTCATGGTTTTCTAAAAATAACATTATTGAGATAGAATGGGACAAGGTTGTTAAGATTGGTAGCGATGTTATTCTTGTAAATATTGATGAATTTACAGTAGATAATAAGTAGTAGTAATATAGAATTATAAATAGTATAATAACATCAAAAGAAAAAAAGGATGTGATATTTTGAAGTGTCCATATTGTACTTTTGAAGAGAGTAAAGTAGTTGATTCTAGGTCAACCGAAGATAATAAGGCCATAAGACGCAGAAGAGAATGTTTAAAATGTTATAAAAGATATACTACATATGAAAAAATAGAGGACATACCTATTTTAGTAATCAAACGAAATTCTAGTAGAGAATACTTTGATAAATCCAAGATAATTAATGGTTTAATTACAGCTTGTCAGAAAAGACCTGTTTCAAGAGTTCAAATTGAATCTATAGCTGATGAAGTTGAAAAAAAGATGAGTAATGATATGGTAGCTGAAATTAAATCGGAAGCTATTGGAGAAATGATTATGGATAAACTAAAAGAAATTGATGAAGTTTCTTATGTTAGATTTGCATCAGTTTATAGACAATTTAAGGATGTTAATACTTTTATTGAAGAGATAAAAAATTTAATGACAGATAAACAATGCCCTAATATTTAAAATATAGGGTATTTTCTTTTGTTAAATATAAGTTAAAAAAGTTAATTTATTTATTAATATTTTAAATAATCTATCATTAATGTTAAAATAATATGTATAGAGGTGTTGTATGAGCAAAATAAATTTTTCAATAATTGAGAATAAATATAGATTTATAAAGTTTAAAGAAGGTGATGTCTATTTTTACTTCTCTACCGCCCAAAATGGACTAAATTTCAATAAAAATACAAATGAAGGAATTTCTAATTTAAATAATTTAAGAGAATGGTTTAATTTAGATAATATAGGATATCTTAATCAGACTCATAGTGATATAGTTCATATCTTCCATGGGAAGATTTGTGATGGTGATGGAATTATTACTAATGAAAAAGGGGTGGCTGTTGGAGTATTTACTGCTGATTGTGTTCCTATATTAATATATGATAAAGGCAGAGGAGTAATAGGGGCTATACACAGTGGATGGAAAGGTACCTATAAATACATTTTAATTAATGGAGTAAAGAAAATGATTGAAGAGTATGGTACTAATATTAAGGATTTAAGTATTTATATTGGACCTCATAATATGGAGTGTTGCTATGAAGTTGGAGATGATTTAATAGAAGAATTTAAAAATCAGGAAATTTACAAGAATGTTAGTATATCAACTGGTAAAAATATAAGCTTGAAAAATTGTATTATAAAGCAATTAAAAAGTTTAGGTATAGAGGAAAATCAAATAACATCAATAGATATATGTACCTATTGTAATAATAAATTTAATCTACACTCCTATAGAAAGCAAAGAGAGAATAGTGGAAGAATGTTTTCATTTATATATATGAATAAATAATTTGGAGGTTTGATTTATGGCAGAAGAAAAAATTTTAATAGTTGATGATGAAGATCATATTAGAGAACTTATCAAATTTAATTTTATAAACAACGGGTATAAGGTCATTGCCGCTGCAGATGGAATAGAGGCATTAGAGCTAGCTAGAAAAGAAACACCCCAATTAATTTTGCTGGATGTAATGCTTCCAGGAATGGATGGATATGATGTTTGTAAGGAAATACGAAGAGATCATTCTATTTCAAACACACCGATAATAATGATAACAGCTAAAGGAGAAGAACTGGATAAGATTTTAGGATTAGAGCTAGGAGCAGATGACTATATTACAAAGCCATTTTCAGTAAGGGAATTAGTAGCAAGAACTAAGGCTGTATTAAGAAGAACTAAACCTCAACAACTTGATAAAATATATAAATTTGGGAATATAACAATAGATTTCGAAAAACACGAAATTTTAAAAAATGAAGAGAGAGTAGATTTAACATTAAAGGAATTTGAACTTATAGAGGTTTTAATAAAGAATAAGGGAAGGGTTATGACTAGAGATTTTCTTTTAGACAAAATATGGGGTTATGAGTATGTTGGAGAAACTAGGACAGTGGATGTTCATATAAGGCATCTAAGAAAAAAAATAGAAGAAGACGATAAAAACCCTAAATTTATTGAAACCATCAGAGGTGTTGGATATAGATTTAATTTAGGTGAATAGTATGAAGATGAAAAACAAGCTTATGTTATCTATATTAAGTACAATAATTCTTAGTTTAGCGTTAATTACTGCTTTATACATGACTATAATAAATTACCAACATGAAGAAAATACTAAAAGGAGTTTAAAGGAGAATAATGAGTTAGTGATAAGTGTACTTGAAACAGAAGTGGTTTCGGATGTAGACTTATATTTTAAAAGCTTTAGCAAATCTAATTTTAGATTAAGTTTAATTAATAAAGAGGGTAAAGTAATCCATGAATCTGGTGGTAAGATTCAAAATATGGACAATCACAATTCGAGAAAAGAAGTTATTACTGCTAGAAAATATGGTGAAGGATATAGTATAAGGTATAGTGATACATTGAAAAAAGTAATGGTATATTATGCTACTCAATTCGAAGATGGATATATTATACGAAGCTCTATGCCCATGGAGGTTACCACTGGATTCGAAGGAAAATATCTAAAAGATTATTTTATAGTATTAGCAATAGTGTTTTTTATATCTGCCTTATTTTCATCAAAATTGGCATATATAATTGTTAAACCTATAAAAGAGTTAGAGTTTACAACAACAAGAATTGCAAAAGGTGAGTTAGAACGTAGAGTAACTATAAATTCTCAAGATGAAATAGGGCAATTAGCAAATACATTTAACAATATGGCAGATAGATTACAATATACACTAAAAGATTCTTTAGAAAAGCAAAATAAATTAGAGGCTATACTGAAAAGTATGGATAGTGGAGTAATTGCAGTAGATAGAAGTCACAGAATTATTATGATTAATCCTTATGCTCAGAAGATATTCGGAATAAAGAAGGATATAATAGGTCTAAATTTAATGGACTCTATAAGGGAATATGAATTAGAAGAAGTGTTTAAAAGTAATGAAGAAAGTAAGGAAATAAATATATTATGGCCTTATAAGAAGGTTTTAAAGGTAAAAACAGCAGATATTATAAGTGATAAAGAACATATAGGTACAGTAGCGGTAGTTCAAGATATTACAGATATAAGGAAGCTTGAAAATATGAGAAGCCAATTTGTTGCTAATGTTTCTCATGAATTAAAAACACCTTTGACATCAATTAAAGGATTTGCAGAAACATTAAGATATGTAGAGGATCAAGAAACTAGAGAGAAATTTTTATCAATAATTGATGATGAGACTGATAGATTAACTAGATTAATAAGTGATATTTTAACTCTTTCTGATATTGAGCAACATAGGGAGTTAAGGCAGAAAGATATAATAGACGTAGTTGCATCTATAGAAGATGTATATAATCTTATGAAAAATACTGCAGACAAAAAACATATAAATTTAGAATTTAACAGTTATAATAGTAGTGTTTTGCACGGTGATAGTGATAGATTTAAACAAATGATTATTAATTTAATTGATAATGCTATAAAATATTCAGAAAAAGGAGACTCGGTATTTATAGGAACAGAGGTAAAGGATGGGTATTGTCTAATTTGGGTTCAGGATACTGGAGTAGGAATACCTGAAGAACATATTCCTAGATTATTTGAAAGATTCTATAGAGTAGATAAAGCAAGGTCAAGATCTAGAGGGGGTACCGGTCTTGGATTAGCCATAGTTAAGCATATAGTGCTAGGATTCAGTGGAGAAATAACGGTGGAAAGTAAAATAGGAGAAGGAACAAAGTTTATAGTTAAAATACCATTATAACAGATAGTGAAAACTATCTGTTTTTTTTATATTTTATACATACTACCTCACTGTATAGGAGAATATAACATTAAGATACTCAATGTTAATTTTAATTAACATTCGTATAATACTTGGTTAACTTTCCTAATGTAATATATAACTTGTGAATTATAAAAATATGATAATTTCAAAACTTGAATGGAGGGTTTTTAAGAATGAAGAAGAAATCATTAAAAACATTGGTTGCAGCATTGGCAATTACTCTAGTTGGAGGAGTGTTTGTTGGTTGTGGTAACAACACTAGTCAAGATAAGAGTGATACTAAGCAACAAACGAAAACAACTACAGAACTTAGTGGGTCAATAACAGCTTCAGGTTCAACTGCACTTCAACCTTTAGCAGCAGCAGCAGCTGACATGTTTATGCAAAAAAATACTAAATCTCAAATAAATATTCAAGGTGGAGGAAGCGGAACAGGACTTTCTCAGGTAGCTTCAGGAGCAGTTCAAATAGGAAACTCAGACATGCCTGCAGAAGATAAGATAAAAGATGCTAATGTAGCTAAGGAATTAGTAGATCATAAAGTTGCTGCTATTGGTTTTGCGATGGTAGTGAATAAAGAGGTAAAAGTAGAATCTTTAACTAAACAACAAATACAAGATATATTTACAGGGAAAATTACTAACTGGAAAGAAGTTGGTGGAGATGACCTTAAAATTGAAGTTATAAACAGAGGAGCTTCATCTGGAACAAGAGCTACATTTGTAAAAACAGTAATGGAAGGCAAGAAAGAATCAGAAGGATTAGGAACAGTTCAAGATTCAAGCGGAGCAGTTCAGCAATCAATTGAAGCGACAAAGGGTTCTATATCTTACTTAGCACTTTCTTACTTTGTTAAAGAAGAAGCAAAGCAAGGAATGAAGTTACTAAAGATCGATGGAGCTGAATCTACAACAGAAAATATATCAGCAGGAAAATATCCTTTCTGGTCATATGAACATATGTATACTAAAGGAGAAGCAACAGGTTTAACAAAAGCATTTATTGACTATATGCTTTCAGATGAATTTGCACCTATAATTGAAAAGCAAGGATATATACCAATGAGTGCAATAAAAGCTCAATAATAAATATAAGTTATAACTAAGACTAGTTGCATAATTGATACAACTGGTCTTAGCATGTTTTTAAAATATGGCAGGGGTAGGTATGATGAAGAAAAATAATAATCTTTATAAACTTAAAAATGAATACATGGGAAGAGCTTTTTCTACAATTTGCGGATACTTTATTGTAATTTTAACCTTAGCTATAATTGGATTTATAGCCTCAAAAGGGCTGACTATATTTATACAAGATGGTTATCCAATAGGAGATTTTCTGTTTAGTAAACAATGGAGACCAGATGCAGACATTCCTAAGTTTGGTGCTTTGATTTTTATTTTAGGGTCTACTTTTGTAGCAGTAGGTGCTGTTATTATAAGTGCACCTATTAGTGTAGCGATAGCTATTTTTATGAATTTAATTTCACCAAAATTAGGAAATAGAATTCTACAACCAGCTATGGAGTTATTTGTAGGAATTCCATCTGTAGTATATGGATGGATTGGTATAACTGTACTAATTCCAGCATTGAAAGAAGTATTCGGTGGGGTAGGATTTAGTTTGGTAGCAGGTATCTTAGTTCTTGCTATAATGATTTTACCTACTATTACAAGTATTGCTTCTGATGCAATCAGGACTATTCCTAGACAGTATATTGAAGCATCCTATGGTCTTGGAGCTACAAGATGGCAAACTATAATTAATGTTGTTATTCCTGCAACAAAAAATGGAATATTAACAGGAGTAGTCTTAGGAATAGCAAGAGCTTTTGGAGAAGCACTAGCAGTTCAAATGGTTATAGGAAATTCTGTTAAGATCGCTAAGGGTTTATTTGACACTACTTCAACTCTAACTAGTGCAATTACAATGGATATGGCAAATACTATGTCTGGAACACCGTGGAATAATGCTTTGTGGTCATTATCTCTTTTGTTACTTATAATTTCATTTACATTTATTTTAATTATCAGAGTAATCGGAAGAAGAGGTGATCTATAATGAACTCTAAACAAAAAGATAAATTAGCTACTGCTGTTCTATATGCAATTTCAGGATTCGTGGTCTTACTACTTGCTGGGCTTATAGGATATATACTTTATAATGGTCGACATTGGCTAGATATTAATTTTCTATTTGGAAAACCAAGTATTGAGACTGGTGGAGGAATTGGACTTCATTTATTTAATTCCTTCTATATGCTTATAATTTCTCTGTTAATAACAGTACCTATTGGAGTGGGTGCTGGAATATATTTAGCTGAATATGCTAAAGAAGGTAAGTTGCTAAGTATAATTCGCCTATGTATTGAAACTATGGCATCACTTCCTTCTATAGTTGTAGGTTTGTTTGGACTTTTAATATTTGTAAATATGCTAGGATGGGGATACTCTATAATAGCAGGAGCTTTAGCTATTACAATCTTAAATCTTCCAGCCATGACAAGAGTAAGTGAGAATGCTATAATTGCAGCATCAAAAAAAGTTAAGGAAGCTAGTTTAGGATTAGGGGCTACTCAATGGCAAACAATTAGAAGGGTAATACTACCATCGGCAATTCCTCAAATATTAACTGGGATAATTTTATCAGCAGGAAGAATATTTGGAGAAGCAGCAGCACTGCTTTATACGGCGGGAATGAGTGCTCCTATAGTTCGTATTAGCGATGGATCGGCATTTAATATATTTAGACCTGCAGAGACTCTATCTGTATATATATGGAAGTTGAATTCGGAAGGAGTAGTTCCAGACGCAGGAAGAATAGCAAACGGTGCATCAGCTGTGCTTATAATAATGGTACTTTTATTTAATGTAATATCAAGATTAATAGGTAAAAAGCTATATGAAAAGTATGCAGGTACCAAGTAATGGGGGACAAATATATGAATATAATCGAGGTTAAAAATTTAAATTTATTTTATGGAACTAAGCAGGCACTACAAAATATAAACTTAGATATACAAAAAAATGCAGTTACTGCATTAATAGGACCTTCTGGATGCGGTAAATCTACATTCTTAAGATGTTTAAATAGAATGAATGACTTAATTGAATCTGTAAAAATAGAAGGAGATATTGTATATGAAGGTAATAACATATTAAAGGAAAACTATGATGTTATTGAGTTAAGGAAAAAGATGGGCATGGTGTTTCAAAGTCCTAATCCTTTTCCAATGAGCATATATGATAATATAGCATATGGACCTAGAATACATGGAATAAAAAATAAAAATAGATTGGATGAAATAGTAGAAAAGAGTTTAAAGGGTGCAGCTCTTTGGGATGAAGTTAATGATAGACTAAAGAAAAGTGCGTTAGGCTTGTCAGGAGGACAACAACAAAGATTATGTATAGCTAGAACTCTTGCAGTTGAGCCAGAGGTAATCTTAATGGATGAGCCTACATCAGCCTTAGATCCAATTTCAACTTTGAAAATAGAAGAATTAATGGATAGTATAAAGAAAGAATATACTGTTGTTATAGTTACTCATAATATGCAACAAGCGGGAAGAATTTCGGATTTTACTTCGTTTTTTTATAATGGAGTAATTATTGAATCAGGAAAGACAGAAGATATTTTTTATAAACCTAAAAATAGGAAGACAGAGGATTATATAACGGGAAGATTTGGTTAATATTATGTTATGGTATTAAAAGTTTATTAAAGAGGTGAGGAAATGGCTCCAAGAAAAGTATTTGAAATGGAATTAATAGAACTTCATAATGATTTGCTTAGAATGGGTAGTATTGTTGAAAAACAGATTCATCAGTGTATTAAGGCTTTAGCTGAACAAAATATGGAGTTAGCTGAAGAAGTAATAAATAACGATGATATAGTGGATAATTTAATGAGGGAAATAGAAACTAAAAGTATTAAGCTTATTGCAATGCAACAACCTATAGCTACAGACTTAAGATTTATATTTACTTGTATTAATATAGTAACAGACCTAGAAAGAATGGCAGATCATGCAGTTGATATTGCAAAAATTGCTAAAAGGTTAAAAAATCAAAGTTATATTAAACAGCTAATAGATATACCTAAAATGGGCGGAATAGTAAGTGATATGATAAAAGATGCTCTAGATGCTTATGTTGAAAGAAATCTAGATAGAGCTTATGAAATTTCTAAAAGAGATGATATTGTTGATAACCTATATAAAGAAGTTTTCGCAGAAATGCTAGAAATCATGTCAAATGATAGTACGAAAATAGAGCAATCAACACAGTTTTTATTTGTATGCAAGTTTCTTGAGAGAATAGCGGATCATGTTACAAACATCTGTGAGTGGACTATATATATAGTAACTGGTGAGCAAGTTGATTTAAATGAATAAGTGAGTTGAAAACAGCGTTTAATACTAGCTGTTTTTTTATTTAGTATTTACAATAGTCTAATATACTAGGAGTGTCAAATATTGACGTGGTAAGGATATTAATGTTAATATAATTTAATGAACTAGCATAGGAAAAAATATGGAGGAAAAGATGCTTAACGAAATTTCGAAAGTATTGCACGGAAGTATTGCTGATGAAGTAGATATTGAAGTAGGGGATAAGTTGCTTAGTATTAATAGTACTGAAGTAAAAGACATTATAGATTATAAATTTTTGATTGTTGATGAATACGTTGTTTTAGAAGTAGAAAAGGCAAATGATGAAATATGGGAAATTGAGATAGAGAAGGAATATGGAGAGGATATAGGTATTGAATTTAAGGATCCTATGATGGATAGACCAAGGAGTTGCCATAATAAGTGTATATTCTGTTTTATTGATCAGTTGCCATGTGGAATGAGAGATACGCTTTACTTTAAAGATGATGATTCAAGATTGGCATTTTTACAGGGGAATTTTATTACTATGACTAATATGAGTGAAGAAGATATTAGCAGAATAATAAATTATAAAATAAGTCCTATAAATATATCAGTTCATACGACTAATCCTGAATTAAGAAATAAGATGATGAATAACAGGTTCGCAGGAAACATATACCAGCGTCTTAAAAGATTAACTGAGGCAGGAATAAATATAAATTGTCAAATAGTTGTATGTCCTGGTTATAATGATGGAGAAGAACTTGTAAAAACAATTGAAGACTTGTATAAATTATACCCATATATAAATAATGTAGCAGCTGTACCTGTAGGAATTACAAAGTTTAGACAAGACAATAATTTAGTGGAATTAAAGTTATTTAGTGAAGAAACAGCTGTGGCGGAAATAGATAGAATTTCAAAGCTCCAGGAGAAGTATTATAATGAAATTAATGAGCCTTTTATAAGACTTTCTGATGAATTTTATATATTAGGAAAAAAAGATATTCCAAGTGAAGAATTTTATGATGGATATGATCAATTAGAGGATGGCGTAGGAGTTATAAGACTATTTAGAGAAACTATAGCTACAGACATTGATAAACTGAAAAAAAATGTTAATGGTAGCTTTACTATAGTAACAGGATCATCTGCATATGATGAATTATTAGAAGCAGCCAATAAAATAATGAGTAAAAATAATAATATAGTAATTAATGTAGAAAGAATCATAAATAACTTCTTTGGAGACACAATAACTGTATCAGGACTTTTAACAGGAAAAGATATAATTGAACAATTATCCAATACAAAACTTGGGGAATATGTTATAATGTCTAATAATATGTTTAAAAAAGGATACGAACTTGGAAAATATGATGAATTTATTATGTTAGATGATGTAAAAGTTCGTGATATTGAAAAAGCTTTAAATAAAAAAGTTTTAATCTGTGATTATAGTGGAGAAGATTTTATTCACACAATAAATAAATTTACCAAGGAGGATTAAGAATGCCTAAACCATTAGTAGCAATAGTTGGAAGACCAAATGTAGGTAAGTCTACTTTATTTAATAAACTGGCAGGCAAAAGAATATCTATAGTAGATGATATGCCAGGAGTTACAAGAGATAGAATATATGCTGAAGCTGAGTGGCTTAATCATAAATTTACTTTAATAGATACTGGTGGTATTGAACCAGAGAGTGAAGATGTAATTGTTTCTCAGATGAGAAGGCAGGCTCAGTTAGCTATTGAAGTAGCTGATGTAGTAGTTTTTGTAGTGGATGGTAAACAAGGCTTAAGTGATGCAGATAATGAAGTAGCTCAGATGTTAAGAAAATCTAAAAAAGCTGTAGTATTAGCAGTAAATAAAATAGATAATAGGGTTTTTGATGATAATATTTATGAATTTTATAATTTAGGTATAGGAGATCCTTTAGCTATATCATCATCGCAAGGTTTAGGGCTTGGAGATATGCTTGATGAGATAGTTGCAAAGTTTCCAAATAAAAATTATGAAGAAGAAGAAGATGAGTATATAAGAATAGCTATAGTTGGAAGACCAAATGTAGGGAAGTCTTCACTAATAAACAAGATACTTGGAGAAGAGAAACACATAGTGAGTGATATTCCAGGAACTACTAGAGATGCTGTAGATAGCTATATAGAAAATGATATTGGTAAGTTCGCTTTAGTAGATACTGCTGGTCTTAGAAGGAAGAGTAAGATTAAAGAACAAGTAGAAAGGTATAGTGCTGTAAGAACCTTAGCAGCTATAGAAAATGCAGATGTATGTATACTTATGGTAGATGCTGAAGAGGGAGTAGCGGATCAAGATGAAAAAATAATAGGATTTGCTCATGAGAAGCATAAAGCTATAATTGTTATTGTAAATAAATGGGACCTTATTGAAAAAGATGATAAGACTATGAATCAGTTTAAGAAAACTTTTAGTCAACAACTATCATTTTTACCTTATGCTACATTTTTGTTTATTTCTGCAAAAACTGGTCAGAGGGTACATAAAGTACTAAGTACGGCTAAAGATTGCTATAATAATTATTCAAAACGCATTAAGACAGGGGTATTAAATGATGTAATAAGCAATGCAGTTATGATGAAGGAACCACCTATAATAGGAACTAGTAGATTTAAAATTTATTATGCTACTCAAGTTGCTATAAAACCTCCAACATTTGTATTCTTTGTTAATAATCCTGAGTTATTACATTTTTCTTATGAGAGATATTTAGAAAATAGATTAAGAGAGAGTTTTGATTTTAGTGGAACAGGAATTAAAATACACTTTAGGGAAAGGAAAGAATAGGATGACAGATGTTGCTTTTATAGGTGGAGGAAGCTTTGGAACTGCGCTAAGCATTATGTTAGCTAAAAAGGGATATAGAGTTAATATATGGGCTCGAAATGAAAGCGTTATAGAAGATATAAACCTAAAAAGAGAAAATATAAGTTATTTGCCTAATATAATTATACCTTCAAATGTTAGTGCATTTTCAAAGCTAAATGAAGCCATAAGTGACAGTAAAGTTGTTGTTCTATCCGTTCCATCGCATTCAATAAGAGAAATTTGCTTAAAAATTAAAGAACACATTAATGAAGATGTAATTATAGTAAGCATAGCAAAAGGTATAGAAGAGACTTCTATGAAGAGACTTTCGGAGGTAATAGAAGAGGAGCTTCCTAATAATCCTATTGTCATTTTGTCTGGACCTAGCCATGCGGAAGAAGTAGCGTTAGATATTCCTACTACTGTGGTTGTAACATCAAAAAATATGAAATTCGCAAAAGATATACAGGATTTATTTATGACAAATAAATTTAGAGTATATACAAATGATGATGTTATTGGTGTTGAGGTTGGTGGAGCTGTTAAAAATATAATAGCTTTAGCAGCGGGTGTATCAGATGGTATCGGCTATGGAGATAATACTAAAGCTGCCTTGATGACAAGAGGTATGAGTGAAATTATAAGAATAGGACTTAGATTAGGAGCGAAACAAGAAACATTTTCAGGCCTTGCAGGAATAGGTGACCTTATTGTTACTTGTACTAGTATGCATAGCAGAAATAGAAAAGCAGGAATGCTGATAGGAAAAGGGTACTCACTGGAGGAAGCTATTAAAGAAATAGGAATGGTAGTTGAGGGTGTTAAAGCATGTAGGGCTTTTTATAGATTAAAGGAAGAACTAAGTGTTTCTATGCCTATTACGGATATATTGTATAAAGTTCTATTTGAAAAATTAGATCCTAAATATGGTGTTTATGAACTTATGTCAAGAGATAAAAAAGATGAAATATAAAAATTAATTTTAAAAAGTCAGTTAAATAAAAATTTAAACTGACTTTTTTGTTTTTTGTAATATTTTATTGATTTTGCAAGTATATATGTATTGACGAAACTAAGTAAATGATAGGAGGGTTATTTTTGGAAAACTTCAATATATACAAAGATATAGCTGATAGAACACAAGGGGACATATATGTTGGTGTAGTGGGGCCTGTAAGAACTGGTAAATCTACTTTTATAAAAAGATTCATGGAGCTTATGGTTATTCCACATATAGAAAATACTTATAAAAAACAGAGAGCACAGGATGAACTTCCACAAAGCTCATCAGGTAAATCAATTCACACTACAGAACCTAAGTTCGTACCAAATGAGGCTGTAGAGATTTCTCTAAATGGAGATACTAAATTTAAGGTTCGTATGGTGGATTGTGTAGGTTACATTGTTAAAGCGGCACAAGGATATGCTGAAGAGCAACAACCTAAAATGGTAACTACTCCATGGTATGACTATGAAATTCCATTTGAAGAAGCAGCAGAAATAGGAACTAAAAAGGTTATAAATGAACATTCAACAATAGGACTACTAGTTACAACTGACGGAAGTATAACTGGAATAAATAGAGATGACTATGTAGAAGCAGAAGAAAGAGTAGTAAATGAACTAAAAGCAATAAATAAACCATTTGTAATAATTTTAAATTCTAGAAACACAAAAGCTCCGGAAACTATAAAACTAGCTGATACACTTCAAGATAAATATGATGTGCCTGTTCAAGTGATGGATATAGCTAACATGGAAGAAAATGATATAACTAATGTATTTGATAGAGTTTTAAAAGAGTTTCCAGTGAAAGAAATAAACATAGATATGCCTGAATGGATAGAAAAGCTAGAAGTAACTCATTGGCTTAAAGAAAATTTTATATCTATAGTAAGGAATATGTGTAAAAATGTTTATAAAGTAAGAGATGTTAAGAAGTTTATAGAAGAACTTATAGATGTAGATTTCTTAGAAAATTCTAAGGTGAATGAAGTTAATATGGGTGAAGGAACAGCTAAAATAGAATTATACCCAAGACATGAGCTGTTCTATAAAGTATTGAGTGAAGTATGCAATAGAAATATAAGTGGAGAAAATGAACTCTTAAGCATAATTAAAAATTTAAGTGAAGCAAAAGTAGAATACGATAAAATTGCAAGTGCTCTCAAAGATGTTAAAGAAAAAGGATATGGGCTTGTATCTCCTCAACTAAATGAAATGAAATTAGAAGAACCAGAGATGATAAAAAGTGGTGCAAGATATGGCGTTAAATTAAAAGCAAGTGCGCCATCACTACATCTTATAAGAGCAGATATACAAGCGGAAATATCACCAATAATGGGCACAGAAAGAGAAAGCGAAGAATTTGTAAACTATTTAAAAGAGCAATTTGAAACTGATCCATCAAAAATATGGGAGAGTAACATGTTTGGAAAATCACTTGAAGGTTTAGTTAAGGATGGATTACAAAACAAATTGTATAAAATGCCTGAAGATGTACAAGTAAAAATGCAAAAAACATTGGAAAAGATCATTAACGAAGGTAATGGTGGTCTGATTTGTATAATATTATAGAGGAATTAAGTACATGGCCAATATATAGTATTACTATATATTGGCCATGTACTTTTGAGAATACATTATTATAATATATTTATCTGTGCAATAAATTTTAAATAATAAGATATATTATTAATCATAATTTTAAAGATTAGTTAAAGCTAAAAATGTAAGTGGAATTTATATTTTTAATTGTAATAAACTTATAAGATAGTAATGTGTAATTGTGTTTTTTGTTGTACAATATATAGTATAGTTTATCTAAGAATTACCTAATATTTATATTGATATTTTGAAAGAAAAGTAAATATTAGATATTGAAAGTTCACCATAAGGAGATGTATTTATGCCTAAAGTAGCAGTTATATTTAATGGAGGAACTATCTCAATGAAGGTAGATCCAAGGATTCAAGCAGCAGTTCCAACCTTAAGTGGAGAGGAAATTATGTCTATGGTTACTGGAATTGAGAGACATGCAGAAATTGAGTGCATAACATTTTCAAATTTACCGGGACCCCATGTTACTCCTGAAAAAATGATGGAGCTCTCAAAGTTCGTTCAGAAGATTCTTTTAAGAAATGATATAGATGGGATTGTAATTACCCATGGAACAGATACTCTTGAAGAAACTGCATATTTTTTAGATTTAAATATAAGAAGTGAGAAACCTATAATAATTACTGGTTCTATGAGAAATAGTTCAGAGCTTGGATATGATGGTCCAGCAAATTTATCTGCAGCTATATGTACAGCCATTTCTGAAAATGCAAAAAGAAGAGGGGTAATGGTATGTTTAAATGATGAACTTAATTGTGCAAGTGAAGTGACAAAATCACATTCAATGAAGCTTAACACATTTCAAAGTCCAGAGTTTGGTCCTGTTGGAATTATAGATAATAATGAAGTAATATTCTATAGAAATATTTTAAATAAGACTTATATTAGTACAGATATAATCGAAATGAAAGTAGAACTTATAAAATGTGGTGTAGGTATGGATTCGAAAATATTTGATTTTTTTATAGAAAACGATGTAAAAGGCATAGTTATTGAAGCTTTAGGAAGAGGAAATGTACCTCCTGAAATGATAAGCGGAATAATAAAAGCTATATCAAAGGGCATAATAATTATAGTTGTATCAAGATGTTATAGTGGCAGAGTGCTTGATACTTACGGATATGAAGGTGGAGGTAAGGAATTAAGAAATGCGGGAGTAATTTTTGGTGGAGATTTGCCGGGGCAAAAAGCTAGAATAAAGTTAATGTTAGCATTAGGTAAAACTAAAAACATTTATGATATTAAGAAATTTTTTGAACATTAGTTTTTAAAATACGAACTATATTTAAACAAAAAAGAATAAATTTCGATACGAGTTGACATATAAAGCAAAATTTGATAATATTGCTATCGAAACTAAAGAATAAAATCAACCACGTAAATGTGGTTTGTTTTATATTGTACATAGGAGGGTGTAAAGTGGAGAATTTTTTTAAACTCAAGGAAAATGGAACAGATTTAAAGAAAGAGGTTATTGCCGGAATAACTACATTTTTAGCAATGGCATATATTATAGCTGTTAATCCTGATATTCTAAGTGCAGCAGGCATGAATAAGGGTGCAGTTTTAACTGCAACTTGTTTAACAGCAGGATTGACTACTATTTTAATGGGAGTATATGCTAATCTTCCTTTTGCATTAGCATCAGGAATGGGACTAAATGCCTTCTTCGCATATAGTGTAGTTATAGGGATGGGTGCTAGCTGGCAAGTTGCATTAGCAGCAGTATTTGTAGAAGGAATTATATTTATTATTTTATCACTAACTAATGTAAGAGAAGCTGTTGTAAATGCAATTCCCCATACGTTAAAACTTGCTGTGACAGCAGGTATAGGTTTATTTATTGCTTTTATAGGATTTACTGGAGCGGGCATAGTAGTTAAAAGTGATGCTACTATAGTAGCAATGGGACACTTTACTTCCCCAACAGTTATAATTGCACTTATTGGTATAGTGGTAATTGTTGTATTATCTAAGAAAAATGTGAAAGGTGCCTTACTTTGGGGGATACTTGCTAGTACTTTAATAGCATGGGCATATGCATTAAGAAATCCTGAATTAGCAGCTAAAACATATAGTATATACCTTCCAAATGGAATATTTAAATATGAATCTTTAGGAGAAATTGCAGGTGAATTAGATTTTTCTTATATGAAAGATCCAAGTAAAATAGGAATGTTTATATCTATAGTTTTAACCTTTTTATTCGTTGACTTCTTTGATACAGTTGGAACATTAGTAGGAGTTGCCTCTAAGGTAGGTATGATAGATGAAGAAGGAAGAGTCAAAAATGCAGGTAAAGCATTACTTGTAGATGCAATTGGAACAACAGGTGGAGCATTATTAGGAACATCAACAGTTACAACATTTGTTGAAAGTTCAGCTGGTGTTGCAGAAGGTGGAAGAACGGGTCTAACATCTGTAGTAACGGGGATTTTATTTCTTATAGCTATGTTTTTTTCTCCATTATTTATTGCAATACCTGCAGCAGCAACAGCACCTGCATTGATAGTAGTTGGATTTTTTATGATGGAAAGTATAGTAAAGATAGATTTCACGGACTTTACTGAGGGCGTGCCTGCTTTCTTAACTATAGCTTTAATGCCATTGACTTATAGCATTGGAGACGGACTAATCATGGGAGTAATATCTTATGCAGTATTAAATTTTATTAATAATTTACTAACTAAAGAAAAGAAGAAAGTTTCTATAGTAATTTATATACTAGCTATAATATTTATTTTTAAGTTAACGGGATTAATTGAGGCATTAGTAAATCTGATTTTTTAGTTAGAATCATATATTATTCTACAAAAGATAATCTGCACTAGTATGGTGCAGATTATCTTTTTATCCATACATTGTTCCGGTCTTTTTGTATGTAACATAGGTGTTTCTTTAAGAATAGACTAAATTATGATAGAAGGGAGGAAGTGCTAATGAAAGTAAATGATAGGTTAAATAATATAAGAGAGTATCACTTTAAGACTATAGATGATATTAAAGAAAAAGTAATTCTAGAGGGAAAAACAATAACTGATTTAGGGATTGGTGATCCGGATATAAAAGTAGATAATAGTATAGTAGAAGGGCTCATGTATGGATTAAAACAAGATCAATTTAATAAGTATCCTCCCTATGATGGTATAATTGAGTTGAAAAAAGGGATCATTAAATATTACAAGGATGTGTATTCTGTAAATTTGGATATTAATGAAGTTTTGATATTAATAGGGTCAAAAGAAGGTATCAGTAACCTAATACCTGCAACTTGTAATATAGGAAATTATGTTATTATACCTGAGTTAAGATATCCTGTATATGAAATGTGTTCATATTTATGGGGAAATAATGTATATAAATGTTCCCTAAAAGAAAAAAATAACTATCTACTAGATTTAGGGAACATTCCTCAAAATATAATTGATAGAAGTGGACTTATGATTTTAAATTATCCTAATAATCCTACAGGAGCTGTGGCAAATACAAAATTTTATAATGAAATTTTAAAATTTTGTACAAATAATGAAATTGTTTTATGTAATGATGGTGCATATAATGAAATTATTAAAGAAAAAGAAGAACCTATTAGTATACTTCAATGTGATAATGGCAAAAATGCTATAGAATTTGGAACCTTTTCTAAAGCATATAATATGTCGGGATTTAGAATTGGATATGCTGTAGGTAATAGAGAAGTATTAAAATCACTATTAAAGGTAAAAAGCAATCTAGATTCAAGTCAATTTAAAGCAATACAATATGCTGCAATAAGTGCTCTAAAACTTGATAGAAATTATATTAGAAATGTAAGAAGTATATATGATGAAAGAAGAGATGTTGCCCATAAAGTATTAGATAACAAAGGGATTAAATACTATAAAGAAGGACGTACTTTTTATGTATGGTGTGAAGTTCCTAAGGGATACACATCAGAAAAGTTCTGTAGAGAATTAATATTAACTCATGGTATAATTGTGACTCCCGGATATAGTTTCGGAGATTTAAGTAATAAATATTTTAGAATTTCACTTACACAAGATAAAGATGTTATTGAAGGTGCTTTAAATAAATTAAATGAATATAACCAATGTGTTTAAATAAAACAAAAAATGTGATATTATAGTAAATATGCAATTTGGCCATAAATAAAACTTGAAACTTAAATATTTATTTATGTATAATTAATATAACTTAAAATGTACTGCGGAAGGATGATAAAAATGACAATAAGCATGACAGGCTTTGGCAGAGCAGTAACTAGTGAAGAGAGTAGATATAATTTCACTATTGAAATTAAGAGTGTAAATCACAGATATCTAGACCTAAATATTAAGATGCCAAGGAACTTACTGTCGTTAGAGAATAAAATTAGAGAAACAGTTAAGGAAAAGATAAGCAGAGGAAAATTAGATGTGTTTATCACTCAAAATACTTATGAAAAAGACGATTTAGAAGTAAGTTTCAATAAAATACTAGGAGATAGTTATTTTAATGTTTTAAAAGAAATAGGAAATAGATATGAAATAAATGATGATATTTCAGTTTCTCTTATTGCAAAATTTCCAGATGTTGTGACACTTGAAAAGAAAGATGTAGAATTAGAAGAAGTTTGGAATAGTTTAAAAATACCTTTAAATGAGGCTATTGATGTCCTTATCAAGATGAGAACGGATGAAGGTACAAAATTAACGGAGGATATAATATTAAAGTGTAATATTATTGAAGAATTAGTTAATGGTATAAAGGAGAGGTCACCTCTGGTAGTTGAAGAATATAAAAATAAGTTAAATAATAGACTAAAAGAACTTATTGAAAATTCAACTATTGATGAAGGAAGAATGTATGCAGAAATCGCTATTTTTGCAGATAAGGCTTCTATAGATGAAGAAATCGTTAGACTTAATAGTCATATTATTCAACTAAAAGAAAATCTTAATAAGCAAGAGTCGGTAGGTAGAAAGCTAGACTTTATTGTACAAGAGATGAATAGAGAAGCAAATACAATTTCATCTAAGGCTAATGACTTAGAAATTGTAAATTTGGCAATAAATATAAAGAACTATATTGAAAAAATTAGAGAACAAGTACAAAATATAGAGTAAAATTAGGAGGATAATTATGAATATAAAGCTAATTAATATAGGATTTGGTAACATCGTATCTGCTAATAGACTTGTTGCTATTGTAAGTCCTGAATCAGCACCGATTAAAAGAATAATTCAAGAAGCAAGAGATAGAGGAATGCTAATTGATGCCACATACGGAAGAAGAACAAGAGCCGTGATAATAACTGATAGTGATCATGTTATATTATCAGCAGTTCAACCAGAAACTGTTGCACATAGACTATCAGCTAAAGGAGAAGTTAGCATTGATGAGGTTGATGAATAATGGAAGGAAATAAAAAGGAGAGTAAAGGACTTTTGTTAGTTATATCGGGACCTTCAGGTGCTGGAAAAGGTACTATTTGCAAAGAACTAGTAAAAAAAGATAATTTCTGGTTATCGGTATCAGCTACTACTAGAAATCCGCGTGAGGGTGAAGTAGAGGGGAAAAATTATTTTTTTTTAACTAAAGAAGAGTTTAAAGAAAGAATTGATCAAAAAGATTTTCTTGAATATGCAGAGGTATATTGCAATTACTATGGTACTCCTAAATCTAAGGTAATAGAAAAACTAGAACAAGGTATCGATGTGATTCTAGAAATAGATATTCAAGGTGCTCTTAGGGTTAAAGAAACGTATCCAGAAGGAATATTCATATTTATACTTCCTCCATCTATGGAAGAATTAAAGAATAGAATTATTAAAAGAGGTAGTGAAACACCAGAATCTTTAATGACTAGATTTAAATCTGCTTATAAAGAAATTAATTATGTATCAAAATATAATTATGCAGTTGTAAATGATGAACTAGATCATGCAGTTGATAAAATAAGAAGCATAGTTATTTCAGAAAAATGTAGTGTAGAAAGAATTAAACAAAATATTTTTTCAAAGGAGGGTTTGATTCATGAACAATTATATGATTAATCCATCTATTGTGGATTTATTAACTAAGGTAGAAAATAGGTATTCTCTTGTTATTGTAACATCTAAGAGAGCAAGACAATTAATAGATGGGGATGAGGCTAGGGTAAGAGTAAAAGATGCCTTTAAACCACTTACTGTTGCTATTAATGAAGTAAATGAAGAAATGGTTTCATATGAGTCGACATTGAAAGGAATAAAGTAGTATGCTAGAGAGAAAAACTGTAGTTGTAGGAGTTACTGGCGGAGTTGCAGCATATAAAGCTTTAGACATAGTTAGTAAATTAAAAAAATCTGACATAGATGTTCATGTAATTATGACTGATCATGCTACTAAATTTGTAAATCCCTTATCTTTTCAGTCATTAAGCCAAAATATGGTTGTTACAGATATGTTTGCCGAACCTAGAGCTTGGGAAATACAGCATATATCTTTAGCGAAAAAAGCTGATTTAATGCTTATAGTTCCTGCAACAGTAAACCTTTTAGGAAAGGTAGCAAATGGAATTGCAGATGATATGCTTTCAACTACTATTATGGCAACTAAAGCGTCAGTAGTATTTGCGCCAGCAGCTAATACGAATATGTTCTTAAATCCCATTGTTCAAAATAATATAGAAAAATTAAAGAATTATGGATATAAGTTTATAGAGCCAGAAGCAGGAAGACTTGCTTGTGGTGATACAGGAGCAGGTAAACTAGCTGATACACAATTAATCTCTGATATTGTTACGAGTATGTTATATGATATTAAGGATTTAGCAGGAAAGAGAGTTTTGGTAACAGCAGGACCTACTATTGCACCTATAGATCCAGTAAGATACATAACAAATAATTCTAGTGGGAAAATGGGTTATGCAATAGCAGAAGAGGCAAGAGATAGAGGGGCAGAAGTAGTTTTAGTATCTGGACCTTGCAATCTTGGAATCCCTTTTGGTATGGATGTAATCAATGTAAAATATAATTATGAGATGTTAAAAGCAGTTGAGGAACATTTAGAGCATTCAGATATCGTAATTAAATCGGCGGCTGTAGCAGATTATAAACCTAAGAATTATTCAGATAAAAAAATTAAAAAGACTAGTGATGTTTTAACTTTAGAATTTGAAAAAGATGTAGATATACTTAAGAAAATTGGTAGTCTAAAAAAGGAACAAATATTAGTAGGTTTTGCAGCTGAAAGCAATGATTTAATAGAAAATGCAAAGAGTAAGCTTGAAAGAAAAAATCTAGATTATATCGTTGCAAATGATATAACATGTTCTGATACTGGATTCTCTTGTAATGATAATAAGGTTAATGTTTTATGTAAGGATGGTAGAAATATTTCCATTCCTAAAATGAGCAAGAAAATGATAGCACGTGAATTATTTAATATAATCAATGAAAAGCGCTAATGCGCTTTTTTTGCAATTATAAAATATAAGTTTATTTATGAAGGGTGAAACGATTGTACCGATATGCGGGAGTTGTAGTAAATAATGAATCAGTTCAAGTTGATAAAATATTCACATATAAAATACCAGATAAAATAATAGGTGAGTTGAAGATTGGTCATCGAATTAAGGTCCCTTTTGGGCTAGGAAATAAAAGTATAGACGGATTTGTGCTAGAACTATATGATAAGTGTAATATAGGTAGATTAAAGTCTGTAGTAGAAATTTGTGATGATTTTACTATGTTTACAGAGCAAGATGTAGAGTTAATAAGAGAAATGAAGCAAAGGTACTTATGTACTTATTTAGAATGCATTAAAGTTATGATTCCTACAGGAATAACTAAGGGAGTTAAAAATAAAGTTAAGGAAGTAATTTCTTTAGGAATTAAATTGACTGATAAATTTTTAAAAGAACCATATACAAGTATTTATAAGATTGTAGAGGAAAATGATGGTATATTCTCAAGGGCAGAGTTAAGCAAGGAATATAATATATCAACTTCTTCTATTAATACATTAATGAAACACGGCTTTTTAACTAAACATTCTACTATAGTACATAGAGTTAATACAAGAAAGTATCTAAATTATGAAAAAAGAGAATTAAATTATGAACAAAAACAAGTGGTAGATTGTATTTTAAACTCACTAGATAAGGAGTTTATAATACACGGTATTACGGGTAGTGGAAAAACAGAAATCTATATGAATCTAGTAAGTCATATGATGAGTATAGATAAAGAGAGTATAGTACTAGTTCCAGAAATAGCATTAACTCCACAGATGGTGGAAAGATTTAAAGGTAGGTTTGGTAGAGATGTAGCAGTTTTTCATAGTAGATTATCTGATGGTGAAAGATATGATGAGTGGCTTAGAGTAAAGAATCAAGAAGTTAAAGTTGCAATAGGAGCACGTTCAGCAATATTCCTGCCATTTAGTAATCTAGGTATAATAATTATAGATGAGGAGCATGAGAATAGCTATAAATCTGACAGCGATCCCAAGTATAATGCTATAGAAATTGGAGAATTAAAATCTAAAATTAATAATTGTAAATTAGTATTAGGATCTGCAACACCATCTCTTGAGACCTACTATAGAGCCACAAAAGGCGAAGTGAAATTACTTACATTAAAGAATAGAGCAGATGGAGCAAGTTTACCAGAAGTAAATATTGTGGATATGAGGCAAGAGCTAATTAAAAATAATAAATCTATGTTTAGTGAAGAATTACAATATCAAATACAGAGAGCTTTAGAATCAAAAGAACAAATAATTCTATTTCTAAATAGGCGAGGATTTTCTACTTTTATTTCTTGTAGAAAATGTGGATATGTATTCAAGTGTGATAACTGTGATGTATCATTAACTTATCATAGTAATGGGAATTATCTTGGATGTCACTACTGTGGAAGAAGTTATCCGGTTAAAAACATATGTCCAAAGTGTGGAAGCAAATATGTTAAATATTTTGGAGTAGGAACAGAAAAAATACAAGATGAGATTAATAATAAATTTCCTCAGGCTAGAGTACTAAGAATGGACTTTGATACAACTAGAAAAAAAGATTCCTATGAAGACATCTATAATAAATTTAAAAATGGAGAAGCTGATATATTAGTTGGTACTCAAATGGTTACTAAAGGACTTGACTTTAAAAATGTAACGGTAGTTGGGGTGATTGCGGCTGATTTATCGCTAAATTTGCCAGACTTTAGGGCGGGAGAAAAAACATTTCAACTTATAACTCAAGTTTCTGGAAGAGCAGGAAGAGGAAAAAAGAAAGGAACAGTTATTGTTCAAACATATACTCCGGATAATTATAGTATAAGGTATTCTGCTGAGAACGACTATATAAATTTCTATAAAGAAGAGATGAAGATAAGATATGATATGAACTATCCACCATTTGCAAATATTATTGCAATTAATCTAAGTAGTAAAGATGAGGCTTTGTTAATAAAAAACATACAAAAACTTGGTATATTGTTAAATAGTAAGCTCAAAAATAATGATATGATAACTATATTAGGCCCGTGCCCTTGTATATTATCGAAAGTAAAAGAGTTTTTTAGATGGCAAATATTGATCAAAGGTAAATTTAATATAAATATGGCAGAAGAAATTAAAAATATTGTTTATGATACTTTAAAAGGCGTTTATAATGATATAAGAATAAATTTAGATATTAATCCAAATAGCCTATTGTAAAACATAAATAATTAAGAATATATAGAACTTAGGAGGAATAGCAATGGCATTAAGAACTATTAGAAATGAAGGAGACGAGATTCTAAGAAAAAAGTCAAAAGAAGTTGAAGTGATAAATGAAAGGATTCTAACTTTAATAGAAGATATGATAGATACTATGTATGCTGCAGATGGGGTTGGACTAGCAGCACCACAAATAGGAATTCTAAAGAGAGTAGTAGTTATAGACGTGGGAGATGGACCGATAATACTTATTAATCCAGAAATAATAAAGGAAGAAGGAAGTCAAATAGATTTGGAGGGATGCTTAAGTATTCCTAATTACAATGGAAAGGTTGAGAGACCATTTAAAGTTACAGTAAAAGCATTGAATGAACATGGAGAAGAATTTCTAATAGAAGGTGAAGAACTTCTTGCTAGAGCCTTTTGTCATGAGATAGATCATTTAGATGGAATATTATTTAGAGATAGAGTAATTGAAGAAAGTGAGGAATAAAATTTGAAAATAGTATTTATGGGAACACCAGAATTTGCTGTTCCGTCATTACAGACTCTTATAGATAGATTTGATGTAGTAGCAGTTTTTACTCAACCAGATAGAGCAAAAGGAAGAGGAAAGAAGGTAGCTATATCACCTGTAAAAGAAGTTGCGTTAAAGTATAATATAGATGTATATCAGCCAGAAAAATTAAAAAAAGAACCAGAATTTATAGAAGTGTTAAAGAATTTAAATCCTGATTTTATTATAGTAGTAGCGTACGGTCAAATTCTGCCTAAAGAAGTTATTAACATACCTAAATATGCATGTATAAATCTGCATGCATCATTGCTACCTAAATATAGAGGAGCTGCACCTATAAATTGGGCTATAATTAACGGAGAAGAAATTACTGGTAACACTACTATGCTAATGGATGTAGGTCTTGATACAGGTGATATGTTGCTAAAGCAAGAAGTAAAGATTACTAAGAATATGACAGCCGGAGAGTTACATGATGCACTGATGGAACAAGGTGCTAATCTTTTGGTGGAGACTATAACCGGAGTAGCTGATGATATAATAAAACCTGAAAAACAAGATGATTCTAAATCATGTTATGCATCGATGCTTAATAAAGATATGGCTCAGATAGATTGGAAGTTATCTTCTATAGAAATCTATAATCTCATTAGAGGTTTAAATCCTTGGCCTGTAGCATACACAAACTACAATAATTTAACTATGAAGATATATAAAGCACATTATTTAATAGAAGATATTGATAAGGAACCAGGTACTATATTAAATGCTGATGAAACTGGAATGCTTATAGCATGTGGATCAGGAAAATTATTAGTTGAAGATGTTCAATTTCCGGGTAAAAAAGTTTTAAAGGTGGCAGAATATATAAGAGGTAATATTATTGAAAAAGATATTATTTTAAAATAAATAACTTAGCACTAGAGGGGTGATGTAGATGTTCTTATATAATGATTGGACATTTATTATTATAATTCCAGCACTTTTAATAGCTGGTTGGGCTCAAATGAAGGTGAACTCTACTTTTAACAAGTTTTCTAAAGTCTCAAGTATTAATAGATATACAGGAGCTCAGGTTGCTAGAATGTTACTAGATTCAGAAGGATTATATGATATACCAGTAGAACAAGTTGGTGGAAAATTAACAGATCACTATAATCCTAAAGATAGAATTATGAGATTATCGAGAGAAGTTTATTTAGGCAATTCAGTGGCAGCTATAGGAATAGCTGCACATGAAACAGGGCATGCAATACAGCATCAAAAGAGTTATATTCCACTACAGATAAGAAGCTCTATAGTTCCATTAGTTAACTTTAGTTCTAATGTATCATGGATATTATTTATATTCGGATTAATGTTTAGATCTGGTTACTTAATTAATATTGGAATTATTCTTTTTATTGCAGTTGTGTTTTTTCAAATGGTTACATTACCTGTAGAGTTTAATGCATCGAGAAGAGCTCTTGAAATTTTAGAGAACAAAAACATATTATATGGAGAAGAATTAAAAGGTGCTAAAGCTGTTTTATCTGCAGCAGCTATGACTTATGTAGCAGCAGCTATAACGGCAGTATTACAACTTATAAGATTAGTTTTACTTAGTAGAGATAGATAATAATATTAGAATTGGAGAAGTTTAATGGAGAACAGCAGAAAAATAGCTATAGATATAATTGATTCAGTTTTTACTAAGAATGCTTATTCAAATATTCTTCTTAGAAATGAATTAAATAAATCTAATTGTGAAGAAAAAGATAAAGGTTTAATTACAGAGATTGTATACGGAACTATTAAGTATAAATATACTATTGACATTATATTAAACAGTTTTTTGAAAAATGGTATAAAAAAGTTAGATACCTATGTACTGAATATATTAAGAGTAGCCATTTATCAGATAAGATTCTTAGATAAGATTCCAAGTTTTGCTGCTGTAAATGAAGCAGTGGAATTGACAAAAAAGAAACATTCTATAGGTGCTTCAAAGTTAGTTAATGGAGTGTTAAGAAATTATTTAAGAAATTCTAATAAGACTTTTTATAATGATAAGAATAAAATTGAAGAATTATGTTTCAACTACTCTTTTGATAAATGGCTAGTTGAATTGTTTGTGAAACAATACGGAATTGAAAGAGCAGAGAATGTTTTAAATGGACTTAACGAGAGGCCAACAACTACTGTTAGAGTAAATTCGCTTAAGATTACTTATGATGAGGCTTTAAATAAGCTTAATGAATATGGTTATGATGTTGAGGAAGGCTATGTGTGTCCAGAAGCAATTATAATTAATAAAGGAAAAAGCATTGAAGAAAATCCCTTATTTAAAGAAGGGAAAATTACAGTTCAAGATGAGAGCGCTATGTTGGTTGCTCCTTCAACGGATGCAAAAGAAGGATTTAAAATATTAGATTTATGTAGCGCGCCAGGAGGAAAAACCACACATATTGCAGAACTTATCAATGATAAAGGGAATGTAATAGCTTTTGACATACACAAAAACAAACTATCTCTTGTAGAAGAAAATTTCAATAGACTTGGAATTAAAAGTATTAGTGTTGCTGAAATGGATGCAACAGTTTTTAATGAAGGATTGCAGGATAGCAGTGAAGTAGTATTAATTGATGTACCTTGCTCAGGTCTTGGAATCATCAGGAAAAAGCCAGAGATTAAATATAGTAAAGATTTAAAGGGAATTAAGGATATAGTAAAAATCCAAAAAAAAATAATGAGCAATGCAGCTAAATATGTCAAGGTAGGAGGAACACTACTTTATTCCACTTGTACAATAAATAAAGAAGAAAATGAAAATAATATACAATGGTTTATAAAAGAACATCCAGAATATACTATAGAACCTTTATTTTATGGTAATCTTCCTAACTTTATATATTATAAAGGGACAGTTACAATATTACCTAACAAATATATGGATGGATTTTTCATCACAAAATTAAAAAGACAGTGGTAGGTGAAATGATGCTGAATTTATTAGATTTTGACTTAGAAGACCTAAAGAGATGGACGGGAGAAAATGGTGAAAGTAGCTTTAGGGCTAAACAAATTTTTGATTGGATATATAAGAAGTCAGTATTTGACTTCAATAATATGAGTAACCTGCCATTAAGTACTAAAGAGAAACTTAAAAATAGTTTCTATTTAGGAATACCAGAAGTAGTAACAGTTAATAAATCAAGTATCGATGGTACTGAGAAATTTCTTTTTAAATACGTGGATGGCAATGTTATTGAGACTGTAGTTATGAAATACAAACATGGAAACTCTATATGTGTATCAACACAAGTTGGTTGCAAAATGGGATGTTCCTTTTGTGCATCAACAATAGGTGGAATGATAAGGAATTTAACATCTGGAGAAATAATTGGTCAGGTATTAGCAGCTCAAAAAGAAGTTCAAGAGAGAATATCAAATGTTGTACTTATGGGGAGTGGGGAGCCATTAGATAATTTTGATAATGTAATGAAATTTATAAGAATAATAAATTCCGATGTGTCCCTAAATATTGGGCAAAGGCATATTACACTTTCAACTTGTGGGATAGTTCCTAAAATTAAAGAATTAGCTAGCATGAATTTACAAATAACTCTAGCGATTTCACTTCATGCGCCTAATGATAATCTTAGAAAATCAATGATGCCGATAACAAATAAATATAGTTTACAACAATTGATAGATGCGTGTAAATATTATTATAGAGAGACTAATAGAAGAATAACCTTTGAGTATGCTCTTGTAAGTGAAGTAAATGATATGCCTAATCAAGCATATGAACTATGCAATGTTTTAAAAGGGTTACCTTGTCATGTTAATTTAATACCTATAAATGAGATAAGAGAAAATGATTTTAAGAAGGCAAAATTAGAAAATATAAAAGTTTTTAAAGAAATCTTAATGAAAAATGGTATTGAAACCACAGTAAGAAGGGAAATGGGAGCAGATATCAATGCTGCATGTGGTCAGTTAAGAAGACAATATATAGATGATTAGATATATTTTACGTTGGTGTGATGGAGGAGGTTATTTATATGGGTGATAAAGAACCTTGTATAAAAAAAAGTTTAATAGGAGGATTATCCGATGTAGGAAATATACGAGATATAAATGAAGATTACATTGGATATTATGAAGATAGTAATTTAAAATTATATATAGTAGCTGATGGAATGGGAGGCCATAATGCAGGTGATGTGGCTAGTAGAACTGCTGTAGAGTCTTGTATTGAATATATAAAGAACTTAAAAAATATTTTTGATTACGAGATAGAGTTAAAAAAATCTATAGCTTATGCTAACGATATTATACATGATAAAGCAACAAAGAATGATAGTTTAAATGGAATGGGGACAACTATAACAGCTTGTTTAATGCATAATAATGAGGCATTAATAGCTAATGTTGGAGATAGTAGCTGTTATGTAATTATAGATAGTAAGATTAAAAAGATAACAAAGGACCATTCTCTCGTTCAAGAATTAGTTGATGATGGTAGCCTTACAGAAGAAGAAGCTTTAAGACACCCAAATAAAAATATTATTACTAGAGCATTAGGAACAAACAGTAGTGTTGAAGTAGATGTCTTTAAGATTAAACTAAGTTCTGTGAAGAAGTTTATACTTTGCACTGATGGATTAACTAACGAAGTTAGTAAAGAAGATATGTACAATATAATAAATAATAATACTAATGATATATCAAGTAAACTACTAGTTGAATTAGCTAAGAATAACGGTGGTAGAGACAATATTTCAGTAATTGTTTTTGAAGGAGAGTGCAAATATGATAGGGACTATTCTAGGTAATAGATATGAATTAATAGAAAAAATTGGTGAAGGTGGAATGGCGGAGGTATACAAGGCAAAATGTCGTCTGCTTAATAGATACGTTGCTGTTAAGATTTTAAAAAGTTACTATTGTGATGATATGGAATTTTTGAATAAATTTAAACAAGAGGCATCTTCAGCTGCTAGCCTATCACATAATAATATTGTTGCTATTTATGATATAGGGGCAGAAGATAATATTAATTATATAGTGATGGAATACATAGATGGAAAAACGCTAAAACAAATTATAAATGAACAAAAAGTTTTAGGGAATAATGAAGCTATAATATTAGCAATTCAGATTGCAAAAGCATTGGAATGTGCGCATAGTAATAATATTATTCATAGAGATGTAAAGCCTCATAATATTATGGTTACAAAAAATGGGATTGTAAAAGTAACAGATTTTGGAATTGCAAAAGCTACTTCATCAGTAACTATAACTAATTCGGATAGAATTATTGGTTCTGCCCATTACTTTTCACCTGAACAGGCGAAAGGAAGTGTTGTAGATAGTAAAACCGATATTTATTCTTTAGGAATAATTTTATATGAAATGGTTACAGGGAAATTACCTTATGATGCAGAAAGCCCAGTTTCGGTAGCATTGAAACATATTCAGGAACAAGTTAAACCGCCAAAAGAAATTAATGATAATATTCCAGAAAGCCTGAATAGCCTTATTTTAAAGTGTATTGAAAAAGAAGCTTATAAACGATATGAAGATGCACATAAGTTAATTGAAGATCTTCAGAAAATTAAACAAAATCCTATGGTTAATCTGGGTTTTGATAAGAATGAAAATGACTTTACAAGAATTATGAAACCAATAAATATCATAGAAGATAAGAATGTAGAAATAGATGAATCTGACGATATAGTAGAAAATAAAAAAAGCATTATTGGAAAAAATAAAAAAATGATTATAATAGCTTTAGCCGCATTTTCGGTTTTAATTGTGGGATTTGTTGCTGCTTATGTAGCTCTCAATAAAGAATTAGCTCCAACAAAACTAACAGGTACTGCTATAGTACCGAATATAATTGGATTAAACAAAGAGCAAGCAGAAGAACTTGTAAATGAACAAGGATTAAAGTTTGTTACAACTACTGAAAGTAGTGACAAACCAGCTGGAGTGGTCATTAATTGTTATCCATATCCTGGAACTGAGATTGATAGAAGTGAACAAGATGAGGTAAGAGCTATAATTAGTTCAGGACCAGAAGTGTCAGCAATTCCTAACTTGATCGAAATTGATTTTGAGGCAGCAAAAAAATATTTAAAAGTATATAATTTAAAATTAGGAAATGTATCATATGCGTTTAGTGATACTATTGACAAGGGAAGAGTATGTGATCAATCACCTAAACCAGATGCACCTATAAGTAATAATAGTACAGTGGATTTAGTTGTAAGCAAAGGTCCGGAAAAGAAACTAACAAAAGTTCCAAATTTAATTAATAAAAATTTAGATGAGGCAGAAGCTCTTTTAAAAGATGCAAAATTAAAGATAGGTATATTAACTAAAATTAGGACTGACGATGAAACATTAGATGGTATAGTTAAGGTTCAAAGTTTAGAACCAGGTAAGGAAGTTAATGAAAATTCAGAAATTAATATAAGTTATTATTTCTTTAGAAATGTTAATGTAGTTATTGTTCCGAATTTTGTAAATAAAACAGTGAAAGAAGCTAGAAAGATTGCTAATGAATACAAATTAGTAATAGAAGTTAATGGTAAAGAAGATTTTATAATTACATCACAAAATAAGCTTCCTGGTAAAGAAGTAGAGGAAGGAACTGTAATAAAGTTAAATAGTGAGCCAAATCCATAAATTATCAAGAGGAGGAAATATGGAAGGAACAATTATAAAAGGAATAGGGGGATTTTACTACGTCAAAGTTAAAGATGAGGTCATTGAATGTAAAGCAAGAGGAAAGTTTAGAAATAAAGGACTAACTCCTCTTGTCGGGGATAAAGTTATAATTACGAGAAAAACAAATGAGGCTGCTATTGAGGAAATATGCCCTCGGAAAAATGAACTTATAAGACCATCAGTATCAAATGTTTCTCAAGCTTTTGTAGTTTTTGCATTAAAAAATCCTGATGTAAACTTAGAATTGCTTAATAAGTTTTTACTTCAATGTGAATTTAAAAATATAAAAGCTGTTGTATGCTTTAATAAAATAGACTTAGTAGATAATTATAGCCAACATGAAGCTGTAAAGATGGTTATAGGGTCGGGATATGAATATATTTTTTTAAATGCTAAGAAGAATATTGGTTTAGAAACGATTGAAGAAAAGCTTCATGGGAATATTACAGTGCTTTGTGGACCATCTGGAGCAGGGAAATCTACTTTGTTAAATAGTATAATCGGTGAAGTGGTGATGGAAACTGGAGATATAAGCGCAAGGCTTAAAAGAGGTAAACATACAACAAGACATAGCGAACTTGTAGAAATTGCAGAAGGTTTCATAGTGGATACCCCAGGCTTTTCTACACTTGAAATAGGTCTTGAAAGTAAAGAAGAACTGAAAAGTTATTTTCCAGAGTTTTGGAGTTTTGAGGGAGAGTGCAAATATAACGGCTGTATGCACTTTAAAGAACCTGGATGTAAAGTTAAAGAGGCTCTAGATAAAGAGTTAATTAACAGAAATCGATACGAATTTTATATAAAAACACTAGAAGAATTAAACAGAGGAGGAAGAAATAAATGGTAATGCTATCACCATCAATACTTTCAGCAGATTTTAAAAAATTAGGAGAGGATATACAAAATCTTGACAGGTATGGTGCAGACTTAATTCATATTGATGTAATGGATGGGATGTTTGTTCCTAATATATCTTTTGGTATACCTATTATAAAAAGTATACGGAATATAACAAAGTTGCCTTTTGATGTGCATCTTATGATTGAAGAGCCATCAAGATTTATTGAGGATTTCGTAAAAGCTGGCTCAGATATTATTACAATACATTATGAAGCTGAAAAGCATTTAGATAGAACAATAAACTATATTAAAAGTTTTGGAGTAAAAGCTGGTATATCGCTCAACCCCGCAACGCCTGTTTCTGCTATAAAACATCTAATAAAAGAAGTAGATATGGTTTTGATAATGTCTGTTAATCCGGGATTTGGAGGACAAAAATACATAGATTACTGCTCGGAAAAGATAAAAGAAGTTAAGGAATTAGCAAATCAATTTAATCCGACTTTATTAATAGAAGTAGATGGAGGCATTGGTACAGATAACATTAGTGAAGTAGTTAAAAGTGGTGCTAATGTTATTGTTGCGGGTTCTGCAGTCTTTAATAATGGAGAATTAGAAAAAAATATAAGAAACTTAAAAGAAGGTTTCTAGTATGAAAGTTGTTATTATTTCTGGTGGAGTTCCACCAACTTATGATCTTTTGAGTAAAGAGTTGGAGGGAAGTACGTATTTAATATGTGCTGATAGTGGAGCGAATTGTGTATATAACTATAATATTTGCCCGGATTTTATAATAGGAGATTTAGATTCTATAGATCAGAAGACTTTAGACTATTTTAGTGAAAGGAAAGTCTCTATACTCAGATATTCACCTAACAAAGATTTTACTGATACAGAAATTGCAATTGATAAGGCAATAGAATTAGGAGCGAAGGAAATAGTGCTTTTAGGATGTACAGGAAATAGAATAGATCATACATTAGGGAATATGGGTATGCTTCTAAAATGCTTAAAATTAGGTATTTGGGCTATTATAAAGGATAATATTAATACTATATTAATGACGAGAAATAATATCTCTTTAAAAGGAAATAAGGGAGATACTTTTTCGATTTTACCATATAGTAGTGATGTTTATGATTTAACTATAACTGGAGCAAAATATAATTTAAAGAACCTAAATTTAGAAATTGGAAGTGCACTAACTGTATCTAATGAATTTTTGAATGAGAAAGTTGATATTACTTTTTCCGAAGGTA
Source organism: Clostridium sp. X (assembly GCF_055755365.1). NCBI lineage: Bacteria > Bacillati > Bacillota > Clostridia > Eubacteriales > Clostridiaceae > Clostridium > Clostridium sp. X. The sequence goes on along the minus strand of NZ_CM146912.1, from coordinate 2,659,784 downwards.
TTTTATTAATAATTTTACCCGTAATTTTATGATATAAAAGTAAATAGATAATAAAAAACACACAAGTTGTGTGTTTTTTTATTGTAACAAAAAAAACAATAAACCATACAATAATATTATAATAACATATTGTAGTATAATAGCCATATTTTAAGGAGGTTATTATGAAAATTGTAGCTATTAAGGTACCGAAAATTATATCAAAAATTATAAGAATATTCAAAAAAAGTTAAAAATAAAAAATGCAATTGTATGTACAATTGCATTTTTTATTTTGTTATATAGCGCGTTGAACCTTGCCTGAACGAAGGCATCTTGTACAAACGCTTATAGTTTTTGGTGTTCCACTAACTATAGCTTTAACACTCTTTATATTTGGAGCCCATCTTCTTTTTGTTTGACGATGAGAGTGACTATATTGAACGCCAGCAATAACACCTTTGCCACATACTTCACAAATTCTTGCCATTAATAACACCTCCTAAAAATGAACATAATAAATCCATGCAATCCTTACAACGACTTATATTTTAGCATATAAGATATATTTTTGGCAAGGAAAATATAAAGCATATGGTAATAATAAGTATTTATATCATTTATTTTCTTGATTATATTATTTTTATATTATAAAATAAATATTATGTAGGAGTTTTAAGGAGGAATATATATGCTTGAAATTACCAATGAGTATGGTAGTGTAAATTATTCTGAAGAAGTGTTAGCTAATATAGTTGGCATTTCAACTATGGAATGTTATGGAATTGTAGGGATGGCATCAAGAAATGCTAAAGATGGCCTTTGGGAATTAATTAAAGGTGAAAGTTTAAATAAAGGAGTTAAAATTTATAATAAAAACAATAAAATTCATGTTGAGTTACATGTAATTATTCAATATGGTACTAAAATATCTGTAATAGCAAACAATGTAATACAAAAGGTAAAATATAGTGTATCGAATTATACAGAGTTAAAAGTAGCTAGTATAACAGTAAATGTTCAAGGGGTAAGAGTGTAAGGAGGTACTTGAATTGGAGCGTTTTAAAATAGATGGACATGATATGAAGAATATGCTAATTAATGCTGCAAACAGTCTTCAAGAAAATAAACAGTATGTAAACTCTCTCAATGTATTTCCTGTTCCGGATGGAGATACAGGAACTAATATGTCAATGACGTTTAAAAGCGCAGTTTCTGAAATAGAAAACATAAATGATAGAAGGATTTCAGAGGTTGCAAGACGTATTTCAAAAGGCGCTCTAATGGGAGCAAGAGGTAACTCAGGTGTTATTTTATCTCAAATTTTTAGAGGGATATCAAAAGGATTGGAAGGAAAGGATGATGCTGATGCAATTGCGTTAGCACAAAGTATACAAGAAGGTGCAAAATTTGCATATAAAGCTGTAATGAGGCCAACTGAAGGAACTATTCTAACAATAATAAAAGCAGCAGGAGATAGTGCCATAAACTCTAATGAGAGTGACATAGTTCAACTATTAGAAAAGGCATGTGAACATAGTGAAAAAGTTCTTAATAAAACACCAGATATGCTTCCAGCTCTAAAAGAAGCGAAAGTAGTTGATGCTGGTGGTATGGGATTATTAATTATATTAAAAGGAATGTATAATGCTTTAAAAGAAAATATAAAGCCTATGCTCAAAGAAGAAATACAAAAAGTCGAAACGAGTATATCAAATAATTCAGCACAAATTAATGTTAGCACCGAAGACATCGAGTTTGGGTATTGTACTGAATTTTTTATAAAAACAAGTGAAGTATTAAGTAAAGTTCAACATTTAAAAGAGACTTTATGTTTAGCTGGAGATTCAATGATAGTAGTTGGAGAAGAAGATATAATAAAGGTGCATATTCATACTAATGATCCGGGTATGGTTTTATCAGAAGCTATAAAATTAGGTGAGTTATCAAAGATAAAAATTGATAATATGAGAGAACAACATAGTGAAATTTTAGAATTGGAATATGCTTCAACAAAGGTAGAAAATGATATAAAAGAAATTTATATAGAGCAAACTGATAATGAAGAAAAGAAATACGCATTTATAACTGTTTCAATGGGAAATGGATTAAATAATATATTTGAAGACCTAGGAGTTGATGCTGTGATAGAAGGTGGTCAAACTATGAATCCTAGTACTCAAGATATATTAGAACAAATTCATAAAGTTAATGCAGAAAATATTTTTGTTTTACCAAATAATAAAAATATAATTATGGCTGCAGAACAAGCAGCAGGATTATCAGAAAAAAATGTAATAGTTATTCCTACTAAGACTATTCCACAAGGTATCACAGCTATAACAGCATTCAGTACGGATGATGCATTAGATATCAATATAGAACAAATGAAAGAATCAATATCGAATGTTAGTACCGGTTTTGTAACTTATGCTGTTAGAGACACTGAGATGGAAGGAAAGATTATAAAAGAAGGCAATATTCTTGGACTAGTTGAGAGTAAAATATTTGAAGTTGGAAAAGATATCTATGAGGTCTGCAATGGCATAATAGATAAGATGATGGAAAAAGAAAGTGAACTAATAACAATATTTTATGGAAAAGACTGTGATGCAGATAAGGTAGATGATTTTATAAGTCGTCTAGAAATTAAGTATCCAGATAGTGATATACAATATTATAGTGGTGACCAACCATTATACTACTTCATAGTATCTGTTGAATAAAAAAAGCCCTTGGGCTTTTTTTATTCTATATATTAGATAAAATTAAACTTCAGATAAAGTGGAGATGAGAAGATGAATATTAACGATGAGATAAGTACTTTAAAAGGGATAGGACCCAAAATAAAAGATACATTAAATAATTGTGGAATATATAATATTTTAGACTTAATACTTTATTTTCCAAGAGATTATGAACATATTTTGTATTGCAAAGTTACAAATGATTTGAGGGATAATAATAAAGTAACTGTTAAAGGAAAAGTGCTTCAGATAAAAAAAGATTTATATATTAGGAAAAATTTAATTATTTCTAGTATAGTATTTATTAATGATGATTTTACGTTTGAAGCTAAGTGGTTCAATCAACCTTATATAAAAAATAAGTTTAAGATTAATGAAGAATATGTACTTTTAGGTCTTTGTAAAGTTGAGGGAAATAAAATAAACTTAATTAATCCATCACTACAGAATAGCTGCAATGAACAAAATAATATAATTCCTAAATATAAATTGAAAAATAGACTCACTGATAACTTTTTTATTAAGATAATATCAGAAGTAATAGATAAGATTCAATTTGTTGAAAATTTATCAATCCATATTTTGGAAAAGTATAACTTATGTTCACTTAACTATGCAATTAAGAATATACATAAACCTGAAAATATACAAACCTTAGGGGAAGCTAAGAAAAGGTTAAAGTTTCAGGAGTTGTTTATATACTCTTTGAAACTTGAATTACTTAAGAAATATAAACATAGTAACGGAATTACCTTTAAGATAGCACCAGAATTAAAACAACTTAAAGAAAAGTTACCTTATACTTTGACAGAAGCTCAAAATAGAGTTATAAGAGAAATTCTAATAGATGAAAAAAAGCACACTCCTATGAATAGATTAGTACAAGGAGATGTAGGAAGTGGAAAAACTATTGTTGCATTAATAGCGTTATTTAATGTAGTGAGCAATGGATATCAAGGAACACTTTTGGCTCCCACTGAAATATTAGCTAAGCAGCATTATATAGAAGCGGTAAAATTATATAAAGAATTTAATATAAATATTGAAATTTTAACCGGTAGCATATCAGCTAAAAATAAAAAGAGAATTAAAGAAGACTTAAAAACAGGTAAAATTGATATACTAATAGGTACTCATGCCTTATTAGAGGAAGATGTAGAGTTTCAAAATTTAGGTATGATAGTTACTGATGAACAACATAGATTTGGAGTAAGGCAAAGAAATAGATTATGCAGTAAAAGCGATAATGTAGATGTATTAGTTATGTCAGCTACGCCAATACCTAGAACCTTAGCGTTAACTTTGTATGGGGATTTAGATATATCAACTATTGATAAGTTGCCACCAGGAAGAAAAAATATAGATACATTTTGTGCTAATAGAAATATGAGAAAAAAGGTATATGAGTTTGCTTTGAAAGAAATAGAAAAAGGATCGCAAGTGTATATTATTTCGCCATTAGTTGAAGAAAACGAAGATATGAATGTGGTTTCTGTTGAAGAACTATATCATGAATTGAAGGAGAATTATTTTTATAATGTAGAGATAGATATGTTGCATGGAAAAATGCATCCTAAATTAAAAGATGAAATTATGGAAAAGTTCAAAAACAATAAAACTAAGGTTTTGATTTCTACAACAGTAATTGAAGTCGGAGTCAATGTTCCCAATGCAACATTAATGATTATTGAAAATGCAGAAAGATTTGGATTAGCTCAATTACATCAATTACGAGGAAGAGTGGGAAGAGGAAGTAAGAAGTCACATTGTATTTTAATTAGTGAACTTGAAAATGAAGTAACTAAAAAACGAATGAATATTATGACAAGTAGTAATGATGGTTTTTTTATAGCGGAAGAAGATTTAAAACTAAGAGGGAGTGGAGAGATATTTGGAGTTAATCAACATGGAGAAGAGGAGTTGATTTTTACAAATATAGTTGAGGATTATGATCTGTTTAAAATAGCCAATGCTGAGGCAAAGCTAGTAGCTAAAAGTGATGATGAAAAAGATGTGTTAATAAAAAGTAAGGTTAGTGAGAAAATATACGAAACACTTAAATATATATGTTTTAATTAAAACAGTGAAATATAAAAAAATTTTGTGTAATAAATAAATATATGTTAAAATATGAGATAATAATGTTGCACAAATTTACAGAGGAGAATGAATATGAGAATAATTGCAGGTATTGCCAGAGGTAAAAAAATATTACCACCAGATGGTATGCAGACTAGACCAACTTTAGATAGAGTTAAGGAGAATATATTTAATATAATTCAAAACAGAATTAATGATTCAGTAGTAATTGATGTCTTTGCAGGAACTGGAAGTTTAGGCTTAGAGGCTGTAAGTAGAGGAGCAAAAGAATGCTATTTAGTAGATCAGCATCCTTCAACTTTTAAGTTGCAAAAACAAAATGTTCAGAATTTGAAATTTGAAGAAAATTGTATTTGTTTAAATATGGACTCATATTCAGCACTAAAAGATTTAGGGCTGAAAAATAAAGTATTTGATTTAATATTTATTGACCCACCTTATGCAAAAGAGATGATTCCGCCAGCTATAGATATTGTAAGTGAAAAAGGAATGTTAAAACAAGATGGATTAATTATTACTAAAATTGATTCTTCTGAAAGTATTTATGAAGGTAATGATAAAATTATATTAACTGAATCTAGAAAGTATGGAAATACAACGGTATGTTTTTACATGCATAAGGAGGACTAAATGAGAATAGCTATATATCCGGGAAGTTTTGATCCTATAACTAAAGGACATCAAGATATAATAGAAAGATCCTCTAAAATTTTTGATGAAGTAATAGTTGCAGTCCTAGTAAATCCCGATAAAAAAGGACTTTTTAATATTGATGAAAGAGTAGAGTTAATAAACAAAGCAACTAAGCAGTTTGATAATGTTAGATCGGATAGTTTTCATGGACTACTTGTAAACTATATGCAAGAAAAAAATGCTCAAGTTATAATAAAAGGACTTAGAGCCGTTTCGGATTTTGAATATGAGTTCCAAATGGCTCTTATGAATAAAAAATTAGATCCAACAATAGAGACTGTTTTTATGATGACTAGTGCAAAGTATTCTTATTTAAGCTCCTCATCTATTAAACAAGTAGCTATGTTTGGAGGATGTATAAATGATTTAGTACCAGAAGAAATAATGCAAGATGTAGTAAAAAAAATTACGAAGTAGGGTGATGAATTAAATGGAGGTTATGAAGCTATTAGAATATCTTCAAGAAATAATTGAAACATCACATAAAATGCCTATTTTTCGCAAATCCATGGTAGATAAAAAAGAGATTATAGAAGTAATTGAGCAAATTATAAATTATTTGCCAGATGAATTCAAAAAGGCTCAATGGATATGTGAAGAGAAAGAAAGAATTCTAAATGACGCCCATAGACAAGCTGAAAGTATCAAACAAGAGGGCTATGAAATGCTAAAGAAAGAGATAGAAAGACATAGCATAACAAAAGAGGCTCAAGAAAATGCGGAAGAGATTATAGCTGTGGCTAAAAAAGATGCTAAAACAATTAGAACTGGAGCTAAAAGTTATGCTGATGAAATTTTATGTGAATTAGAAAAGGAAATAACATTAAAGGGACAACAAATGTTATTAGGTATAAAAAAAGAAACAGAGGAATATTTAAATGATATGGAGCATAATATTACCTCTGCAATAGGAATAATAAGAGAGAATGTTACTGAATTAAGAGATTCTATGAAGTGATTTTTTTATTATAAAAGGTAAGCCAAGGAATGTTATTTGAATAAAAATAATTATATTTAAATTTATAGCTTTTGGCACTATTACGTCGATGCTAAATACACTTTTAGCTACATTAAAGACATTTAAGTTATAAAGTATTAATGTTATTAAGCTTGAAATGGTTCCTTGAATCAATTTTCTTTTAACATACTTAATCAATGAAAAATCATACTTATAAGTGATAGAGTAGGTTTGTGATATTATTGACAATCCGCTAAATGTTATAAGAAAACTTATAATAATTAATTTATACATATTACTAAATTCTAAACTAGATAGTAAATTGGAGCCATTGGTCATTTCGATTAGTCCTAAAAATGCTCCTTGAAGTATTTCTTTTTGAATTTTTAAAATTTCACATATAAACTCTGAAACAATATCAAATAAGATATTGTTTTTTATTATAGAAGAAATTACAGAGAAAAAAATTATAAATCCCCCTATGGAAATAGAAACTTTAAATGCATTATCAATACTAGATTTAAGTGCATGACCTATAGTATATTGTTTACCATATGTATTATTTATCTTAGATTTCTTAATGGTTACTATAGGCTTTTTTTGAGGAATAATTATAGCTAGTATAGCGCATGAGACATAGCTTGATATTAATAGAAGTAACCCAAAACCAGGATTATTCAGCATTGAAGTTCCTATAGCTCCAATAACAAATAAGGGGCTAGGGTTTGAGGCAATACTTATAAGCCTTTCGCAGGTATCATGATCAATAGTACCATTTTCATAAAGATCACATGCATATTTCGCACCTAAGGGGTATCCACATAGAATACTTATAATAAGTACAACAGAGCATTGTTTAGGGAGATTAATAGGTTTACAAAGAACATTACCTAAAACTTTTGAATATATGTTTACACCGTCATAATACATCATAATATTTATTAAGACTAAAAATGGAAAAATTGAAATAAACACTGAGTTTACAAACAATTTTACACCATTCAAAGCTGAATTTAAGCCGGCCTCAGGATTAAGCACTATACTAAGTATAAACAAAGTGCAAACTAATGTTATTAGAATATTGTTACCTATTTTTAAGTTGCTATTTTTAAGTAAAAGTATGATTAATATAGATATTATAATTAGAGTTAGACATAAAAGTATTATCATAATAGAATTCCCCTTAAAATAAATTTTGATGAAAATTGAAAGCAAATCTAGCGCTAATACAATTATATTTTAAAGAGCTTTAATATTATTACTCATTAAGCAAACGTATTGGAGAAATTGTATAATCAGAATTAGGTAAGATGGACTTATTAAGTAAACTATAGGTATTAGTTGCTATTATATCCATATTCAGTGAAATATTTAAATTATTTGGCAATTTAGTATAAACGGGTATTGAAGAAGATTTTTTTATTAGTTTTAGAATTTCTGTACCTCTTTTATTAAATCCTAATATTCTAGCATATTGAGCAGGTGAATTTCTGAGACTAGAACTATCTATTTCGTCTAATCCTACAAAATATTGACCAAGTATTCTACTTATACGAGTTCTAGTATATCTTTTAGTTTTACTTAAAGTTAAAAATTCTTCAAGACTATTACTTCTACAAAGTAATTGAAATAATCTATTGTGAAGACCCTCTGATGCGTCAGGCAAGTTTTCCATAGAGTTTTTAGGAGAAGATAATGCTTTATATTTACAAAAGTTAAATATATATTCATCGAAAACTAAAAAATTTTTATCATAATTCTGTTTAATTAAGTCAAAAGAAGATTTAGGCATTTTATCCTTAAGGAATTCTAAATGGATATTATCTTTTAAAAAATTTCTAATGGAAGTAGCGCTAGAAAAAGCACTACTTAAATCATTGCTATTATAAGAAGAACCAATTCTTTGTATGGTACAAGGAGCTATAGAACTGTTTAACTTTAGTAGGCTTTTACAATATTCTATTCCTAAAATATTATTTGATAGATTTAGTATCTTACTTGTATTCATATCATTGTTACTTAATATAGAACATAGTGCATTATTTCTTGAAACTGGATAAGATAATCCTTTATTAAGATTAGATTTTAATATATTTTTAAAGTCTTCCGATTCTGAGTTTAGTACCTGTGCAATTTCTTTTAACATATCTATATTTCCATGTTCACTTCCAAAAGACAGATTATTTACTATACCTAAACTATTTAATAAACTCACTGCACCAAAAGCAAAAAACTCCGCAGATGATATGCTGTATATTAATGGAAGTTCTATAACTAAATCAATACCATTAAGTAAAGCTATTTTGGTTCTGGTCCATTTATCAAGTAAAGCAGGTATACCTCGTTGAACGAAATTTCCACTCATAATACATATTATACCATCGCTATTAGTAATTCTTTTTGTGGATTCTATATGATGTACGTGTCCGTTATGTAAAGGATTATATTCAGCAACAATTCCTGTAATATTCATTCGATTATTCTCCTTTTAATATAAAAATGATATATTTATGAATAATTTAGTAATAAATGTAGTATACTACAAAGAAACAAATTCAATAATATATATGGAAAAATATTTATTTGTATTGAAAAGTATAGCATACTCGTTGTATATTATAATATAGAGTATATTATACAATAAAATATATTTAATTCATAAGATTTATTGAAAGGAGTAGATTAAAATGGGATTTATGGAAAGAATGTGGGAATTGGCAAGTAAAGATTTAAAAACAATTGTTCTTCCGGAGGGTGAAGAAGACAGAAACCTTGTTGCAGCAGGAAGAATAAATGAAAATTCATTAGCTAAAATAGTTTTAATTGGAAATGAAGAAAAAATAAGAGCTAAAGCAAGTGAATTAAATTCAAATATAGAAGGAGTTCAAATTCTGGATCCTGAAACATCAGAAAAGACTTTGGAATACTCTAAGGTTCTTTATGAAATAAGAAAAAATAAAGGTATGACTGAAGAAAAAGCACTTCAAGTTGTAAAAGATCCATTATATTTTGCAACTGTAATGGTAAAAGTAGGAGATGCTGATGGCATGGTATCAGGTGCAATACATACTACTGGTGACTTATTAAGACCAGGACTTCAAATAGTTAAAACACTTCCAGGCATTTCAATAGTTTCTGGAACTTTTGTTATGCAAGTTCCAAATTGTCAATTTGGTGAAAATGGATTACTATTATTTGCTGATTGTGCTGTTAATCCTAATCCAACGGCAGAAGAATTAGCTTCAATAGCTATAGCCACTGCTGAGACAGCTAAAAAATTATGTGGCATGGAGCCAAGAGTGGCTATGCTTTCTTTTTCAACAATGGGAAGTGCAAGTCATGAATTTGTTGATAAAGTTAGAAAAGCAACAGAAATTGCAAAAGCACAAAGACCTGATTTAGCAATAGATGGAGAACTACAATTAGATGCTGCTTTAGTTGAAGATGTAGCACAGTTAAAGGCACCTAATAGTCCTGTAGCTGGAAAAGCTAATGTATTAGTCTTCCCAGATTTACAATCTGGAAACATAGGATACAAATTAGTTCAAAGATTTGCTAATGCAGAAGCTATAGGTCCTATATGCCAAGGATTTGCAAAACCAATCAATGACTTATCTAGGGGATGCAGTGCTGAAGATATAGTTAATGTAGTTGCAATAACTGCTGTTCAAGCACAATAATATATAAGTACAAGTGAAAAATTGTTATCAATTACAAGTGTTAAAAATAAGCTTAATATCTAGGAGGAAAAACAAATGAAAGTTTTAGTAATTAATTGTGGTAGTTCATCTTTAAAGTATCAGTTAATAAATATGACTAACGAGGAGCCAATAGCTCAAGGTTTAGTTGAAAGAATAGGATTAGAGGGATCAATTCTAACTCAAAAAGTAAATGGTAAAAAGCATATTATAGAAGAGCCTATGAATGATCACAAAAAAGCTATTGAGTTAGTTTTAGGTGCATTAGTTGATAAAGAACATGGTGTTATAAGTGACATGTCAGAAATTACTGCTGTAGGACATAGAGTTGTTCATGGTGGAGAGGTTTATGCTGATTCGGTTTTAATTGATGAAAATGTAATGAAAGCATTAGATGACTTTATTAAATTAGCTCCTTTACACAACCCACCAAACATTATTGGAATTAATGCTTGTAAAGAGTTAATGCCAACAACACCGATGGTAGCTGTATTTGATACTGCTTTCCATCAAACATTACCTAAACATGCATATATGTACTCTTTACCATATGAATTATATGAAAAATATGGAATTAGAAAGTATGGATTCCATGGAACATCTCATAAATATGTTTCAAATATGACTGCTAAAATGTTAGGAAAAGATATAAAAGATTTAAAAATCATCACTTGTCACTTAGGTAATGGAGCTAGTTTAGCTGCTATTAAAAATGGTGTTTGTATAGATACAACAATGGGCTTTACTCCACTAGGTGGATTAGCTATGGGAACTAGATGTGGAAATGTTGATCCAGCAATAGTAACTTTCTTATTAAAAGAATGTCACTATTCAGTTGAAGAACTTGAAGATACATTAAATAAGCAATCAGGAGTATTTGGAATTTCAGGAGTTAGCAGTGATTTTAGAGATATTGAAGATGCTGCAGCAGAAGGAAATGAAAGAGCTCAATTAGCACTAGATATGTTTAAATACAGAGTTATTCAATATGTTGGATCATATACAGCAATAATGGGTGGTGTAGATGCAATAGTATTCACTGCTGGACTTGGAGAAAATGGAATAGAAACAAGAGAAGAATTAGGAAATTCATTTAGCTTTATAAATGCTAGAGTTGACAAAGAGAAAAACAATGTAAGAGGAGAAGCTAGAATCATTAGTACTGATGATTCAACTACTACTTTAATGGTTATACCAACAAATGAAGAGCTAATGATTGCTAGAGATACAAAAACAATAGTAGAAAAAAATGCATAATGTAGTAAAGATATAACAAAATACTTGACTTTTTATTAGCATGTTTATATAATAGGTTGTGGCTAATGAATTCCGCATATTTCGCGAAATTTATTAGCCCATTTATGATAATAGAGGTGTAAAAATGCAGATTGACATTTCTGGTTTAATTGGAAAAAGATTAAATCAACAAGAAGTCAGCGTATCCTTTGAAGGAAAAAACTTTACTTTAGATGGTGAAGAAATTGAATTCGTTAATCCTATTGTAGTAGAAGGTGTTTTTACTATGACTGGAGATATAGTGAGTTTCAATGGAAAAGTTAAGACAACTTTAAAACTTATTTGTTCTAGATGTCTTGAGAACTTTAATTATGTTTCAGAGATAGATATCGATGAAAAGTTCTCAAAAGTAACTCATGATGAAGATAATGATATAATCATTATACATAGTGATAAGGTAGATCTTTTGCCAATCATTGAGACTAATCTAATATTGTCACTACCAATGAAAAAGCTTTGCGATGAAGAGTGTAAGGGATTATGTTCGGTATGTGGCACAGATTTAAATCATTCCAATTGCAATTGTGAAAAGAGTGATATTGACCCGAGACTTGCAAAGTTAAGAGAACTTTTCTCAAATAACTAAGGAGGTGAAAATACATGGCACATCCAAAAAGAAAAACGTCAAAAGCTAGAAGAGACTCAAGAAGAGCTCAAACTTTTAAGCTAAGTGCACCAGGCATTGTTGAATGTCCTCAATGTCACGAAATGAAGCTTTCTCATAGAGTATGCAAAGAATGTGGATACTACAATGGTAAAGAAGTAGTTGCTAAAGAAAACTAAGAAAAGAAAGTCGTATGACTTTCTTTTTTTGAATTTCAGTTTATTATATTTGAATATTAATATATAAGTTTATCATATTAATGGAAAGAGGTTATAAATATGAAAATTGCTGTTGACGGAATGGGAGGGGACTATTCGCCACATGCAGTAGTTAAAGGGTGTGTAGAGGCTCTTAAAATATATAAAGGTATAAATATAATACTAACTGGACCGGAAGATTTAATTATTAAGGAATTAAGCAAATATGAATATAATAATGAACAAATAACTATACTAGATGCTAAGGAGATAATCACTAATAATGAGCATCCAGTAATGGCTATACGACGTAAAAAAGATTCCAGTTTATATAAAGCATTAGAATTAGTAAAGAATAAAGAAGCGGATGCTATAATTTCAGCAGGTAGTACAGGGGCTTTCCTCGCAGGAGCAACTTTTGTTATAGGACGTATAAAGGGAATAAACAGACCTGCACTGGCTCCAATAATGCCAGGTAAAAAAGGACCATTTATGGTAATCGACTGTGGAGCTAATGCTGAATGTAAACCACTAAATTTAGTTCAATTTGCATTAATGGGGCAAACTTATTTTCAAAGTATACTAAAAATAAATAATCCAACAGTTGGTCTTATTAATATTGGTGCAGAAGAAGAAAAAGGAAATGAACTTACAAAGGAAACTTATAAATTGTTAAAAGATGCTTCGCTAAACTTTGTAGGAAATGTAGAACCTAGGGAGATTCCAGAAGGTGATGTAAATATTCTAGTTTGTGATGGATTTATTGGAAATACAGTACTTAAAATGTATGAAGGAGTTGCGTCTACAATATTTTCAACTTTAAAAGAGGAAATTATGTCATCTTTTAGAACAAAATTAGGTGGAGTATTACTAAAGCCTGTTTTTGATAAATTTAAAAAGGACTTTGATTATAAAGAATATGGTGGTGCTGCATTTTTGGGAGTAGATGGAATATGCATTAAAGCACATGGCAATTCAGATAGTAAAGCCTTTAAAAATGCTATCAGTCAAGCTGTAAATTTTTATAATAATGATATAATTGAAAAAATTAAAGGGCACATAGAATCAAAAATGTAGTAAAGAAATTGGCAAATTTTCATTATCTTATTGACGATGTATAAGTTATGTAATATTATCATATTGTAGAATTTTTATGGGAGGTGAAGAAATGGTTTTTGATAAAGTTAAAAAAATTATTGCAGACCAGCTTGGTATTGATGAGAATACAGTAAAAATGGATTCATTATTCATAGATGACCTTGGAGCTGACTCTTTAGATGTAGTAGAACTTATAATGGCTTTAGAAGAGGAATTTGAAATTGAGATACCTGATGAAGAAGCAGAGAAAGCAACTAAGGTTGGAGATGTAGTAGAATATATAAGCTCTCATATTGATGAATAATCCTAAGTCCCGTAATTAAACGGGACTTTAAATTTATTTAAAATATAGGAGTTGTTTAAATGAACGAACATAGAGAAAAGATTCTTAATAATTTAGAAAATAAACTTAATATAAAGTTTAATAATATAGAAATTCTTGATGCAGCACTGACGCATAGTTCCTGTGTAAATGAAAATAAAAGACTACAATCTAATGAACGATTAGAGTTTTTAGGAGATTCAATATTACAACTATGTATATCTGAAATGTTATTTCATAAGTACAAGAATAAGCCAGAAGGTTTTCTTACCAAAAAGAGAGCTCAGATAGTGTGTGGAAACTCGCTTTACGATGTTGCAGTTAAACTTAACATTGGAGAATTTATTAACATGAGTAAAGGCGAAGAAATGACAGGTGGAAGAAGTAGAGTATCAATACTTGCCGATTGTATAGAGGCAATTATTGCGGCTATATATATGGATCAGGGATTTGATAATGTTAAAAATTTTATTTTAGCTAACTTTAAAGAAATAATTGAAAGATCTGACAGTGACAGTATTATAATGGATTATAAAACAAAGCTTCAAGAAACTATTCAAAAGTTTGGAGAGTACACTATAGACTATACTTTGCTTAAGTATGAGGGACCTCCTCATAGAAGAAAGTTTTATACAGAGGTTGTCGTAGAACCTCTTGTTAATGGTGTAGGAGAAGGGTATAGCAAGAAGGAATCAGAGCAAAGTGCAGCAAAAGAGGCTTTAGAGAATTTAGGTGATAGAATATGAGTAAAGCTCATTATATAATACCTATTTTTGTTCCACATGAAGGTTGTCCACATGAGTGCGTTTTCTGTAATCAGAATAGTATTACAGGAGCTACAACTACAGTTACAGCTGAAACTGTAGAAAATACAATACAAGAATATTTAAAAACTATAAATAATAGTAAAGCTATTGTAGAAGTTTCTTTCTATGGAGGAACCTTTACAGCGATAAATATAGAAAAGCAGAGAGAACTTCTTGGTATAGCGAAAAGTTATAAAGATAGTAAGTTAATAGACTACATTCATTTATCTACTCGACCTGATTATATAGATGAGGAAATCCTCTTAAATTTAAAAAAATATTCTGTTGATATAATTGAATTGGGCGTTCAATCTTTAAATGATGAAGTGCTTTTAAAATCAAGTAGGGGTCATACAGTGGAAGATGTTTATAGAGCATCAGATATTATAAAAAAGTATGGTTTTATATTAGGACACCAAATTATGATAGGATTACCAGGGGATGATTTTCAAAAAGATATAGATACTGCTAAGAAGATTATTGATATGAAACCTGATATAACCAGAATTTATCCTGCATTAGTAGTAAAAAACACACCAATGCAAATAATGTATAATGAAAAAAAATATAATCCTTATACTTTAGAAGACGCAGTCTATGTAAGTAAGATTATCTACTCAATGTTTGTAGCTAATAATATTAATGTTATAAGAATTGGGCTTCAACCTACAGAAGAAATTAACTATGGTAAGGATTTAGTAGCAGGACCGTTTCACCCATCCTTTAGAGAATTAGTAGAAGGAAGTATATATTGTGATATAATTTTAAAGTTTATGAATAATTATATTAACGAAGAAGTAGAATTATATATAAATAGTAAAGATATATCAAAATTATATGCAAGCAAGAAGAGATTTTTCAATGACATGAAACTACAAATTATTCCGAATAAATTATTAGTAAAACAAAATGATTCAATACAAAGGAATACTTTTATGTTAAAAAACAAAGAACAATGTAATATGATAGATATAGCTAGATACTTACAGTTTATGTATAAAGAAGGAGATTTGGATATTACATAGAATATATTCTCTATAAAATATGCAATAATTATTTTTGTAGGGAGGATAGAAAATGGAAATATTAAGAGTATCAGCGCAATCACAACCAAAATCTGTAGCAGGAGCATTAGCGGCAGTCCTAAGAGAAAACGGAATTGTTGAAGTTCAAGCTGTCGGTGCGGGTGCCGTAAATCAAGCTGTTAAAGCACTAGCAATTACAAGAGGATTCGTTGCCCCCAATGGAATAGATTTAGTAGTTGTACCTGCATTTTCACAAATATCTATTGATGGAGAAGAAAGAACAGCTATAAAGTTTATAGTAGAACCTAGATAATATACAAAACCGTGCGAAGCTTCTAGTGTTGCATTTATGTAATAATTAAATACTTGACAAAATTATAAAGGCAACTGATGGAAGTATATTTTCTATCAGTTGCCTTTATATAATTTAAGAAGAGTTTATGGGTAAATTATACACACAAGGTATATATAGCTTCCCCCTCCCCAGAATAATTTTTTTAAAGCGTCAGCTTGTCTGAAAATAACCGATGTTATATTCAGCGATTAGCTCAAGTAAATTATACCTAACAATACGAGTTAGCGTGAGCATTGAATACTTAGCAACAGTAACATTACAAGATAAGTATACAAGCATATATGAAATAAGTGATGAAAACACTTGAATTTTCACAGCATTTTCATTGTAGCCAATAAACTTTTTTATTCTAAGATTTTGCTTAATCCACTTGAAGAACAGTTCTATTTCCCATCTATGTTTATAAATTTTTATTATATCTGAGGCTGGCATATCAAATATATTAGTTATAAATGTAACGGCTTCGCCTTTTTCGTCAAAGGTCAATATTTCTCTATAGCTTTTAGATGTAATATTTTTAGAATAAGTTGTGCCTAAGATTACTTCAGTATCATATATATCTTCATATGGTTTAGAAGATATCATACGTTCTTCCATAACTATAGCATTCTTAGTACCTCTTGTAACAAACCTTATCTTGTCCTCACTAAGCTTGTCATACCATTTATAATCATAATATCCTCTATCAAAGACATAGATACAGCCTCTATCTTCGAAGAGGCCATTAATACATTTTCTATCATTTATGCCGCCTTTAACTACATTAATTTTCTCTGGAAATTCACCGTTGAATAATGTATTTATCTTTATACCAGCTCGACCGCTATCCATTTGGAAATATGGGGCAAGTTTTAAAGCAATTAGAATTACAGATGAATCAACAATTTTGATAGGAGGAATATCTTTCAGCAGCCTAACGGCTCCAAATCTTCTTTTGGCCTTGTTAACTAAGTGATAGAATATATCTTCAAAAATTCTATAGTCTCTGGTAGCATTTTTTCTTGAAAATTGAGATACACTTGGCACATTAATGAGACTCCTAAGTTTTTTATTAGATGAAATCTCTCCTTCAACTTCCCTTCAACTTTTACAACCTCTTATATTTAAATAAATCATTGAATTTATATGAGATTTTGTATCAAAATGCTGACTCCTGTAATCACCATTATATTTCTTTATAGTGTTATTAATAAAACTTCCTCCGATTTCCGCTATTAATTTATGAAAAACTAGTTTATTATTTTTAGTATAAACCATAAAAAAACCTCCTTGTTAATGGCTGTTTGGTCACTTCCATTTAAACACAGGGAGGTTTTCTTTTTCATTATTAAATTTTTACCAATTAAAATCTGTCAATAGAAACTTTTTTCTTTAATGCAACACTAGAAGTGCGAAGCACGGTTTTTATTTTATATTAT
This sequence comes from Clostridium sp. X, assembly GCF_055755365.1. Classification (NCBI taxonomy): domain Bacteria; kingdom Bacillati; phylum Bacillota; class Clostridia; order Eubacteriales; family Clostridiaceae; genus Clostridium; species Clostridium sp. X. The sequence continues at coordinate 2,642,488 of NZ_CM146912.1, read as the reverse complement.
GAACATTTTACATAACATTCTCAATCAAAAAATTAAAACTCTATTTATACGCTATAATATATTTGATATTTGGTATAATATGCTTTAAAATTAAAAAGATAAAAAATAAATTTTTAATTACTAGTTTTAAATTTATTTATAATATAAAAATACATAGCTAAAATTAGGAGAGATATTATGTTTTTGAAGTCACTTGAGATAAGAGGCTTTAAATCCTTTGCAGATAAAACTGAATTAGTTTTTAAGAAAGGAATTACAGCAATTGTAGGGCCCAATGGTAGTGGCAAAAGTAATATATCAGATGCAGTAAAATGGGTCTTAGGAGAACAAAGTGTTAAAAATTTGAGAGGTGGAAAAATGCAAGATGTCATTTTTTCAGGAACTGAATACAGAAAACAAGTTGGTTTGGCTCAGGTTTCACTAGTATTAGATAATAGTGATGGAGAATTATCTATTGATTATAATGAAGTAATAATAATGAGAAGAATATATAGATCTGGTGAAAGTGAATATTTAATAAACAATACAAAATGTAGACTCAGAGATATTCAAGAACTTTTCATGGATACTGGTATAGGAAAAGAAGGATATTCTATAATTGGACAAGGTAAGATTGAAGCAGTATTAAGTGGAAAGCCGGAAGAGCGAAGAAGTCTATTAGAAGAGGCTGCTGGTATTGTAAAGTTTAAAACAAGAAAAGAAGAAGCTGAAAGAAGACTTGAAAATACAGAACAAAATCTACAAAGAATAAATGATATATTTAGCACATACGAAGATAGAATAGAACCTCTTAAAAAAGAAAATGAAAAAGCTAAGCTTTTTTTAGAAATCTCACAAAAGCTAAAAGCTAAAGAAGTAACATTAATATTAAATAATATCGATAATTTAGATAATAAACTTAACAACCTAACGAATGAAATAAATGAAAATGATCATGTTATTAAAGAAATACTGACTGAGAAAGATATATACAATAAAAAAATTGAAAGCTTAAAAATTGAGTTAGAACAATTTGAATTAGAGAATAGTGAGGAAAGAAAGAAATATTATGAAAGTAAAAGTGATCACCAAAGATTATTATCAGAAATAGATTTATTAAATGAAAGAGTAAAAAACTTATCTAATAACATTCTTAAGTCAGTTAAGAATAAAGAACAACTTGAAGAAAAGATTGAAGAAACAATTAATGAGAGAAAAAATCATTCTTTTAAACTAAAAGAGTTAGAACGAGAACAGGAATCTTTAAATAAAAATATAGAATTAAATAATATATTAATTAACGAAAAAAATAAGTTTATAGATGATGAGATAAACAAAATAAAAGAGTTAAAAAAAGGGCAAGTTGAATTAATAAGTGAAATAACTCGATATAAAAGTGAAATTACTATAATTACAAAAGATGTTTATAATATGGAAAAAAAGCTTGAAGAACTTAAAGAGTATCGTAAAACCTATCTGAATTCTATTAAAATCAACGCATCTACTAAAGAAATGCTTAAAGATGAAATTATAAATATAAATAATAAAATAAATAAACATGAGGAAATTATTAGACAAAATAGAATAGATGTAATGAATAAAACACATGTAATCTTAGATAGTGAAGCTAAAGCTAAAAAGATTAGCATTATGTATAATAAGGCAGAGGCTAGCAAAGATGCTCTTACTAACTTAGAAAAATATCATGAGGGATACAATAAAGCTGTAAAGATAATCATGCAAAATATTGATCAAAGAAAAATACCTAAGGCATTTAATAATACGTGGATACTAGGAGAAATAATACAAGTAAAAAAGGAGTTTGAAATAGCTATAGAAGTAGCACTGGGATCGGCTATTTCAAATATTATTACTAGTGACGAGGATATTGCAAAAGATCTTATAAAACACCTTAAAGTTAACAATTTAGGAAGAGCTACATTTTTACCTTTAACAATTATAAAAGGTAAAAAAATATCAGTACCATTAAATATAAAAAATATTGATGGATATATTGGTATAGCTAGTGAAATTATAGATATAGACACTAAATATGTTGCTGCAGTTGAGTATACATTAGGAAGAACAATAATATCAAAAGATATGGAAAGTGCGCTAACTATAGCTAAGCATTCAAGCTATAATTATAAAATTGTAACGCTAACCGGCGAAGTTATAAATCCGGGTGGGGCATTAACAGGAGGAAGTTTACATAATAAAAATGTTAATATTATAGGCAGAAAGAGAGAAATAGAGGAATTAAAATTAAGCATAAAAATATATGAAAAAGAAATAAATGATTTAACTAAACAGATAGATGATATTAAAGAAAGTGTTACAAATATAGATAATGCTTCTTTGAAGTTAAAAGATCAGATTCATTATGAAAATATCGAAAGGACTAAAATTGATGAAAAAATAATTGCGCTTAATAGTGAAACAGAGAAACTTAAAAGAAGTATAGAAGTATCTAATAGTGAAGAAACAATAATTAGTGAAATGATTAGAAAAAATATAAAAGATTTAGATGACCTTAAACATAAAGTATGTACTTTAGAGAAAGAAGAAGAAGAAAATTCTTCTGAGATTTTAAACTTTGAGACTAACTTAGAAAAAGAAAATAGGGACATTAATGACACAGTTAATAAAATTACAGAATTAAAAGTAAAAAAAGCGCAAATAGATGAGAGTGTATCTAATAAGAACAAAGAATTAATCAGATTTAACTCTGAAATTTATCAATTAAATCACCAAGTAAAAACTTTTGAAGAAGAAGTAGATGAATCTAACATACAAATAACTAAATGTAGAAATAATATAGTTAATAATGAAGAGAACGTGAAAAAAATAGAGAGTGCGATAGAGGAGTTTGAAAATAAATTTAAGGAAATAGAATTAAGAATAATTAAGGTAAAAGAAAATATAAAAATTAATACAGAAAAATTAGAAGAAATTTTACTTTTATATGATAAAAACAATCGTATTAAAAATAATTTACATATATCTTCCGCTAGATTTGAAGCTGAGAGAGAGTCCATGTATTCTAAATTGAATGAAGAAATGGAATTAACATATGCAGAGGCATTAGAGCTTAGGGTACAAGAGGATATAGATAAGTGTAAAAAAGATATTGCTAAATATAAAAGCCAGATAACACAACTGGGTACTATTAATCTAGGTGCTATTGAAGAGTATAAGGAACTTCTAGAAAAATATAATTTTATGAAGGCTCAAAAAGATGATTTAGTTAAAGCTAAAGAAGAATTGCTTAATGTTGTAAAAAATATGACTGATAAAATGAGAACAGTATTTAATGAAAATTTCAATAAACTTAAAGTGAATTTTAATGAGACTTTCAGAGAATTATTTAAAGGTGGTAACGCTGATTTAATAATTGAAGAAGGTGATGAACTTACTGCAAATATAGAGATAAATGTTCAGCCCCCAGGCAAAAAACTTCAGAACATTAATCTTATGTCTGGAGGAGAAAAGGGGTTATCTGCTATTGCTTTACTATTTGCTATTCTTAAGATGAAACCTACACCGTTTTGTATACTTGATGAGATAGAGGCAGCATTAGATGACTCTAATGTAACAAGATATGCAGAATTTTTAAAGAGATTTTCAATTAACACTCAGTTTATAATTATTACCCACAGAAAAGGAACTATGGAAGCTGGTGATGTGCTCTATGGTATCACTATGGAAGAAAAAGGTGTATCGAAAATAGTTTCAGTAGATTTAGAGAAATAATATTTTTATTAAGTAAGAAGGAGTTGGAAAGATGTTCGGAGATTTATTTAACAAACTTAAAAGTGGATTAACAAAAACTAAAAGTAATTTTACAGAAAGAGTTTCAGAAGTATTAAAGTTAGCGGTAAAAATTGATGATGAATTGTACGAGGAGATTGAAGAAATTTTAATAACATCAGATATTGGGGTAGAAACATCTCTAGAAATTATTGAGAGATTAAAACAAAGCGTCAAAGAAAAGAAGATTAAAGAGCCACAAGAGATATATTCATGTTTAAAAGAAGTACTTATTGCTATGCTAGGTGAAGGAGACGAAGAGATTCTAAATAATACTCCTAAAATAATATTAGTTATAGGAGTTAATGGAGTTGGTAAAACTACTTCCATTGGAAAGATGTCTTATAAATTTAAAAGCAAGGGGCATAAAGTTATAATGGCAGCAGCAGATACATTTAGAGCAGCTGCTATAGATCAATTAGAGATTTGGAGTAGTAGAGCTGGAGTGGACATTATTAAACATCAAGAAGGATCTGATCCCGGATCTGTAGTTTTTGATGCCATACAGGCCTCAAAAGCTAGAAAATCAGATGTATTAATATGTGACACTGCTGGAAGACTTCATAACAAAAAGAATCTAATGAATGAGCTAGAAAAAATAAATAGAATAATAGATAGAGAATATGGAGAAGCATATAAAGAAACTCTATTAGTCCTAGATGCTACAACGGGTCAGAATGCACTTCAACAAGCAAAACAATTTACAGAGGTCTGTCCTATTGATGGAATAGTATTAACCAAGTTGGATGGTACTGCTAAAGGAGGAGTAATTATAGCTATAAAACATCAACTTAATATTCCTGTTAAACTTATTGGAGTTGGAGAAGGTATTGAAGATTTACAAGAATTTAGAGCAAAAGACTTTGTAGAGGCACTATTTTAGATAATTTTATAGTGTTAAGTAAAAATACTTGACACCATAAAATTAATTTGTTATTATATTTTCATGAGTTGGTGATTTTGTGGAAGATAGAATAAAGATATCTTTTCTGATGGATTATTATAAAGAGTTACTAACAGAAAAGCAAAAATATATTATGGAACTATACTTTAATGAAGATTTGTCTTTAGCTGAAATATCTGAGATAACGAGTACAAGTAGGCAAGCGATATTTGATATAATTAAAAGATGTACTAAGTTGCTTACAGAATATGAAAGTAAGCTAAAACTTGTAGAAAGAAGCAATGAAGTAAAGAAGAGTAAAAAAATAATTATAGAGAAAATTTCTATACTTGAAGATAGTATCGATAAGAAAGAATTTATAGACTTAATACAAGAGATAAAAAATAATATAGTTGAGTTTATTTAGGAGGAATAAGATGGCATTTGAAGGATTAGCATCTAAACTTCAAGAAACCTTAAAAAAGTTAAAAGGAAAAGGTAAGCTATCCGAAAAAGATATTAAAGAAGCTATGAGAGAAGTTAAGTTAGCTTTACTAGAAGCTGATGTTAACTATAAAATAGTTAAAGATTTTGTAAAAAGCACAGGTGAAAAGTGTCTTGGTAAAGAAGTTATGGAGAGTTTAACTCCAGGACAACATGTTATTAAGATAGTTAACGATGAGCTAAAAGCATTAATGGGAGATAGTGAAAGTAAAATAGAATTTTCAACAAAGGGTCTAACGGTAATTATGTTAGTTGGACTACAGGGTGCAGGTAAAACAACTATGGGTGGTAAATTAGCTCTTGATTTACGAAAAAGAAATAAAAGACCACTACTGGTTGCTTGTGATATTTATAGACCTGCTGCAATAAAACAACTTCAAGTTGTTGGAAAACAGATAGATGTACCAGTGTTTTCTATGGGAGATAAAGTTAATCCTGTGGATATTGCGAATGCTTCTATTGAATATGCAAAAAATAATGATTTGAATGTTGTTATAGTTGATACAGCTGGTAGGCTACATATAGATGAAAGTTTAATGGATGAACTTAGGAATATAAAAACCACAGTAAATCCTAATGAAATATTATTAGTAGTAGACTCAATGACTGGTCAAGATGCTGTGAATGTAGCAGAAAGTTTTAATGAAACATTAGATATTAGTGGAGTTATTTTAACTAAATTAGATGGAGATACAAGAGGCGGAGCAGCTTTATCTATTAAAGCCATTACAGGGAAACCTATTAAGTATGTAGGGCTTGGAGAAAAGATGAATGATCTTGAAGTATTTTATCCAGATAGAATGGCTTCTAGAATACTAGGAATGGGAGATATACTATCACTTATAGAAAAAGCTCAAGAATCTATTGATGAAGAAAGAGCAAAAGAGCTTAGTGATAGAATGATGAATCAAGAATTTAACTTAGAAGATTTTAAAGAGTCTATGTCTCAACTTAAAAAGATGGGACCAATGGGAAAACTTTTAGAGATGATTCCTGGAGTTAATACAAAACAATTAGAAGGACTTGATTTAAGTCAAAGTGAAAAAGAACTAAAAAAAATAGAAGCTATGATTGACTCTATGACTAAAAAGGAACGAAAAGATCCTTCTTTAGTTAGTAGTTCTCCCTCTAGAAAAAAAAGAATTGCTAATGGATCAGGTACTACAGTTCAGCAAGTTAATAAATTATTGAAAGACTTTCAAGCAATGAAGAAGATGATGAAGCAAATGAAAAATCAACAGAAATCATTGAAAAAAGGTATGTTTGGGAAATTTCCATTCATGTAATAGATAAGACTTTTAAGGAGGTGATATTAATGGCAGTTAAAATAAGACTAAGAAGAATGGGTGCTAAGAAAGCTCCATTTTATAGAGTTGTTGTTGCAGATTCAAGATCTCCAAGAGATGGAAGATTTATTGAAGAAATAGGTTATTATAATCCAGTTTCAGAACCAAAGACAGTGAAAATAGATGAAGATAAAGCTGTTCAATGGATGAAAAATGGTGCACAACCAACAGATGTTGTCAAGAGATTATTTGCACAAGCTGGGATAGTTGAAAAACTTTCTAAGTAGTAACCAGGGGGTGTAGTAAATGAAGAATTTGCTAGAGATTATAGCTAAAGCATTAGTTAATAACCCAAATATGGTTAGTGTTAATGAAATTATTGGTGAACAATCAATAATTCTTGAATTGAAAGTATCCCCTGATGATATGGGGAAAGTAATTGGCAAGCAGGGAAGAATAGCTAAGGCTATAAGAACGCTTGTAAAGGCAGCAGCTGTAAAGGCAGATAAGAGAGTTGTTGTTGAAATAATTTAGCTACATACTGAATAGTATAAATAAAAGAGTTAGGTGAACCTAACTCTTTTAAAATATTTTAAAAAAGGAGTATAGGTATTATGGAACAGTTTTTAACTGTAGGAACAATAATAAATACTCATGGTATTAAAGGAGAAGTCAAGGTTAAGGCATATACTGATGATTTAAGTAGATTTAAAAAATTAAAGCAGGCTTATATAGATAATAATGAAATAATAATAGCAGGATGTAAATTGCAACCAGGGAAAGTAATATTAAAAATAGATGGAATAGATAGTATAGAAGATGCACAAAAACTTAAGAATAAAAATATTGAAGTAAAAAGAGAAGATGCAGCAAAGCTTCCTAAAGACTCTTATTATTCTGCTGATATTATTGGCTGTGAAGTTTTTGATGAAACAGGAGAAAGTTTAGGAAATATAGATGATATAATTTACACAGGTAGCAATGATGTTTATTGGATAAAAGGTGAAAAAGAGCTTCTTATTCCAGCACTTAAAACTATTATTATAGATATAAATATGGAAAATAAGAAAATAATTATTAAGCCTGTAGATGTATGGCAATGAAGATAGATATTTTAACTTTGTTTCCAGAAATGTTTGAAGTGCTTAATCATAGTATTATAGGTAGGGCCTCAGAAAAAGGCATATTAGATATTAATACACATAATATAAGAAACTCTTCTTTAAATAAGCATAAAAAGGTGGATGACTACCCTTATGGTGGAGGAGCTGGTATGGTTATGACACCCCAGCCTATAGTAGATTCTATAAGGAAAGTTAAAGAATCTAATAGGGGACCAATAATATTTTTAGGACCTAGAGGAACTAAATTTTCACAAGATATAGCAAAAAAGCTTTCTCGGGGGAGTGAATTGATATTTTTGTGTGGCCATTATGAGGGGATAGATGAGAGAGTTTATAAGCATATAGACATGGAGATCTCTCTTGGAGATTTTGTAGTTACTGGAGGGGAAATGGCCTGTATTCCTATTGTAGATAGCATATGTAGACTTCTACCTGGTGTGTTAGCCTGCAGTGAGAGTTTCGAAGAAGAATCTTTTTATAATGGAATATTAGAGTATCCTCAATATACACGTCCAGAAATCTTTGAAGGTGATAGAGTTCCAGAGGTATTGCTTTCAGGACACCATGAAAATATTAATAAATGGAGAAGAAGACAATCTCTTCTTCTCACTAAGTTAAAAAGACCAGATTTATTTAAGTTATTAAATTTGTCTAAACAAGATGAAAAATTGTTAAAAGATTAGAGAAAAGTTTATTTTATAATATATATAGTAGAATAATATATAAATCTATTGAACGAAGAATAAAACTATGATAAAATATGCTTTGTGCTAGTACGGACGGTCCTCTATCAAATGATTAAATAGGATATGAACGTCGAAAATACTTTAAAGGAGGGAATGCACATGTTAGATATAATAAGAGAAATAGAAGCTGAACAAATTAAAAGTGATTTAACACCATTCAATGTAGGAGATACTATTAGAATTGATGTAAGAATCAAAGAAGGCGCGAAAGAAAGAATTCAGGCTTTCGAAGGAACAGTAATAAAGAAACAAAATGGTGGAATAAGAGAAACTTTTACTGTAAGAAGAGTAGCTTACGGTACTGCAGTTGAGAGAACATTTCCAATAAATTCGCCAGTGATTGAAGGAATAAAAGTAGTAAGAAGAGGTAAAACTAGAAGAGCTAAACTTTACTACTTAAGAGACAGAGTGGGTAAAGCAGCAAAAGTTAAAGAATTAATTAGATAAAAAATGGGACTGAAGAGTCCTTTTTTTTATTTATGTATAAAAAAATTAACTTGTGTAAACTTAAGAAGTAAAGGAGGTTGTTTTATATGTCAATAAATTGGTTTCCGGGACATATGGCTAAAACTAGAAGAGAAATTAAAGAGAACTTAAAGCTTGTAGATGCAGTAATTGAGCTTAGGGATGCAAGAATAGTAAAGTCAAGCGCAAATCCAGAGATTGATGAAATTTGTAAGGATAAACCAAGGATTATACTATTAAATAAAAGTGATTTATCTGAAGAAAATGTAACTCAAAAATGGATATCTTTACTTTCAAAGGAATTAGTAAAAGTAACAAATGTAAATAGTTTAAATGGGAAAGGTTTAAATAACATAAAAAATATTTTGAATATTTTATTGAAAGAAAAACATGATAGATTAAAAGCTAAAGGTATAATGAATATCACTACTAGAGCTATGGTAGTAGGTATACCAAATGTAGGAAAATCATCTTTTATAAATAGAATGGCTAATAATGCTAGGGCTAAGGTTGGAGATAAACCAGGAGTTACTAAAAGTAAGCAATGGATTAAAACAAATATAGGGATAGAGCTTCTTGATACACCTGGGGTATTATGGCCTAAATTTGAAGATGAGGAAGTCGGATTAAGTTTAGCATTTACAGGAGCTATAAAAGACGAAATAATGGACATAGAAACTCTGGCTTTTAAATTGATACAAAGACTTCAAGAATTCTATCCAGAGAGACTTAAAGAAAGATATAAATTAGAAGATTTAAGTGAAGATGCATTAGAGAATATGGATAATATAGCTAAAAAAAGAGGGGCTGTTATGTCTGGAGGAAATATAGATTATAATAGAGTTTCAGTTCTAATCTTAGATGAGTTCAGGGGTGGTAAATTAGGTCCAATATCCCTTGAAAGGCCGTGATTTAAATAGTGAAAGTTGATTTAAAAGAAATGAAATCTCAGGAAGTAAAAGACTGGGTAAAAAATATTTTAAAAGAAGATATTTTAGAAGATGACTATAAGCTAATTTTAGAAGCTCTAAAAAATGATAATAGACAAACCGTAAAAAATTTAAGTAGTGTTATACATAAATTTTTAATTGATAGAGAAAAGGAATTATCAAGAGTTACAGGTATGTATGATTTTGATAGACAATTCAAAACGTACACATATTTAGCAGGTGTAGACGAAGTTGGAAGAGGCCCTCTAGCAGGACCTATTGTGGCTGCTTCTGTAATCTTAAATTTAAACTGTATAGATGATAGAGACTTAATTTTAAAAATTAAAGATTCAAAAAAACTTTCTATAAAAATGAGAGAAGAATTAAGTTTAGTGATTAAAGAGAAAGCACTCTGTTATAATATAGCTGAAATAAGTAATGAAGAAATTGATTTAAAAGGTATTGCTTGGTGTAATAATGAGGTTCTAAGACGAGCAGTTATGGGCCTCAATGTTAAACCCTCATTGGTTCTATCAGATGGATACGCAATTAAAGATTGTACTATAGAAAATGAATTTGTTATTAAAGGAGATGTAAAAAGCGCTAGCATAGCTTGTGCATCTATAATAGCTAAGGTTTATAGAGATAATTTAATGACAGAATACAGTAATATTTATCCTCAGTATGGATTCGATAAAAATTCAGGATATGGCACAAAATCACACATAGATGCAATTAAAAGCTATGGCTATACAAAGTTACATAGAATAAGTTTTTTAAAAAATATATTAAATGCTTTTTAAACATAAAGACTAACTACTTTCGTAGTTAGTCTTTATGTTTAAAAAGCATTTTTTATTAGATTTAAAGAGTAGTTATTATGTTCTATATTAAATAGAACTTCTATTACATCAAATCTAAAATTAAAATTATTTAAATTATTTTTTATTATATAATACTGAGCAATATTTCTGATTCGAAGAATTTTTTTATAAGTAATTGACTCACAAGGAGTTCCATAAGTATGAGTATAACGACTTTTTACTTCAGTAAAACAAATACAATTTGAACTTTCAATTTTACTTATTATATCTAGCTCGCCTAATTTACATCTAAAATTCCTATGAAGTATTTTGTGACCATGTTTAATTAAGTATTCTTCACAAATATTTTCTCCATAATTTCCAATAATTTTATTATATCGGCTCATTATATCCACTCCTAATTAAGAATATCTAATAGTATAGCCATAATAGTATAATTATAGTATTAAGTAGAAATGTTTACATAATTTTGATTATGTAAACCAAATATAAATGTAAACAAAAATTTTATACTCTACTTATATAAAATTTTAATATGTCAATAATGCCTATAGAGGTGATTATAATGGCTGTCAAAATTAATTCTGCTACTTTTACAGGTATTAATGGAAATATGGTAAGTGTAGAAGTAGATGTAACTCGTGGATTGCCAAACTTTAATATTGTGGGACTTGTTAATACATCAGTTAAAGAGTCTAAAGATAGGGTTAGATCTGCACTAATTAATTCTGGATTTGAATTTCCTAATAGTAGGATAACTGTTAACTTAGCTCCTGGTGACTTGAAAAAAGAGGGATCTTTATTTGATCTTCCTATTGCAATTGCAATACTATTAGCTACTAATCAAATAAGTACATATAATATGAAGGAATATTTACTCATGGGGGAATTATCCTTATTTGGAGAACTAAAAAGAGTAAAAGGAGCTTTGCCTATTGTTATTGATAGTACAGAATGTGAAGTTGTAAAGTTTATAGTTCCTACTGAAAATGCTGATGAATGTTCAGTTATAGAGAGTGCTAGTGTATATGCATTTGATAATTTGAACCAAGTAGTAAATTTCCTTAAGTATGAAGATTTACAACCTTATAAAGTTGTTCATAAAAATAAAAGAAATAGTTTATATGAAGAAGACTTTAGTGATGTCATTGGTCAAGAAAGTTGTAAAAGGTCAATGGAAGTTGCTGCGGCAGGAGGGCATAATATGCTTATGTTTGGTCCGCCTGGATGTGGCAAAACTATGATAGCTAAAAGAGTATCAACTATTCTTCCGGCGCTAAATTATAACGAATCCTTAGAAGTTACTAAGATTTATAGTATATCTGGTAATCTAGAGGGAATAAAAGGCCTGATTGAGGAAAGACCTTTTAGAAATCCTCATCATACTTCGTCTCAGATAGCATTGGTTGGAGGTGGAAATAAACTAATGCCAGGGGAAATTTCTTTAGCACATAATGGAGTTCTCTTTTTAGATGAGATATTAGAGTTTAATACGAAGACTTTAGAGGTTCTAAGACAGCCACTAGAGGATAGAAGAATTAAAATAAGTAAAGCCACAGGGAGTATATCCTATCCTGCTAATTTTATGTTAATTGGAGCTATGAATCCATGTAAATGTGGCTTTTATGGAAGTAACATAAAAGATTGTACTTGTAGTGAATATGAAAGAAACAGATACTTAAACAAATTATCACGTCCAATACTGGATAGGATTGATATCTTTACATATGTAAATTCGGTATCATACAAAGATTTAAATATACAAACCCAAAGGGAAAGTTCTAAAGATATACGTTTAAGAGTGGAAATGGCAAGAAATATTCAAAAACAAAGATTTAATGATGCCGGTATTTACTGTAATGCTCAGATGAATGAAAAACATATTAAAAAATATTGTAAAGTTGATTTTAATACTAATAAGATAATAGAAAAAATATATACAAAGTTTAACTTAAGCACGAGAAGTTACAGTAGAATACTAAAAGTAGCAAGAACTATTGCTGATCTAAGACAGAGTCAAGAAGTACAACAAGAAGATTTAATTGAGGCACTGCAGTATAGAAAATTCTTAGAAAAAAATATTATATAACTAAGTTTAAAGCACTAAATAAGATGTAAAGAATAAGAGGAGATTCCCATGAATGATTATGAAATATGGTTTGCAATATCAAAATTAAATTATATAACAAAAAACAAATTAATAAATAATTTTAAAAGTGTTGAAAAAATATGGTATCATAGTTTACATGATAAAAATAATGAATTTATAGATGAGAAAATGAAAGTAATTCTCAGAAAAGCCTGGGATAAGGAAATGATTTCTTATATTAAGAATGATATTATTAAAAAAGATATTAAAACTGCTGTAATTACAGATGAAAACTATCCTAAAAGAATGAAACAATATGAAGATTCTCCTTATATGTTATTTTATAAGGGTAATATTCAAAAATTAAATGATGAATATAATGTTGCTATTGTAGGATCAAGAAATTGTACAAATTATGGAGTTAATATTACTAATATAATTTGTGAACAGTTATATAGAAATGATATTAATTTAATAAGCGGAATGGCAAAAGGAATCGATACTATAGCTCATTCAGCATTTGTTAACAATAACGCATATAATTGCGCAGTGTTAGGATCTGGATTAGATATTATATATCCAAAAGAAAATAAAAAGATATTTAATAGTATAATAAATAACGGGTGTGTAATTTCGCAATTTTTTCCAGGTATAGAGCCATTACCCTTTCATTTTCCTATAAGAAATAAAATTATCTCATCTTTATGTGATATTTTAATTGTTGTTGAGGCTGGAATAAAGAGCGGTTCATTAATAACTGCCAGTGCTGCATTAGATCAAGGTAAAGATGTCATTGCAGTACCAGGAAATGTTTTTTCAGATCAATGTAAAGGTACAAATAGGCTAATAAAAGACGGTGCTTACATATTTACAGATGTTCAAGATGTTTTTGAACTATTAAATTTTAAAAATATGAGTAAAATAAGTTTAAATATTTCAGAAATGAGACCTAATGAAAAAAATGTATATAAGCATATAAGTAACAATCCAATACATTTTGATGATGTTTTAAGGCTAACAAAGATTGACATTAAACAATTATATGAGGTATTATTTGAATTACAGCTAAAAAATGAAATAATGAGTTTGAGTGGAAACTATTATGTAAGGAATAATAAACAGATTTAAAGTTAATATATTAATGGAAACATTAATTATTTTAATTTTGTGGGAGGGGATAAGATGGGACAGAAACTTGTTATAGTAGAATCTCCAGCTAAAGCTAAGACAATCGGTAAATACTTAGGGAAAAATTATGTTGTAAAAGCCTCGATGGGACATATAATAGATTTACCTAAAAGTCAATTAGGTGTTGATATAGAAAATAACTATAATCCTAGATATATAACAATACGTGGTAAAGGTGACTTGCTTAATGAGCTACGAAAAGAAGCTAAAAAAAGTGAAAAAGTGTTTTTAGCAACAGACCCTGATAGAGAAGGCGAAGCAATTTCATGGCATCTTGCTGAGGCTTTAAAACTAAATCAAAGTGATAAATGTAGAATTGAATTTAATGAAATAACTAAAAATGCTATAAAGATTGCTATAAAAAGTCCAAGGCAGATAAATATGGGTCTAGTAGACGCGCAGCAAGCTAGACGAGTTTTAGATAGACTGGTTGGATATAAAATAAGTCCAATTCTATGGAAAAAGGTTAAATGGGGCTTAAGTGCTGGAAGAGTTCAATCAGTTGCTCTACATATGATATGCAACAGAGAAGATGAAATACAAAAATTTGAACCAAAGGAATATTGGACAATCGACTGCGAACTTATTAGTGCAAAAGCAGCTAAAAGTTTTATTGTAAAGCTTCATTCAAAAGATAATAAAAAAATAGAGATAATAAATGAATCAGTTAGTAATGAAATAAAGAACGAACTTCTGGAAAATGATTTCATAATAAAAGACATAAAGTTGTCTAGAAAAAATCGCAAACCTCTGCCGCCGTTTACAACGAGTACTTTTCAACAGGATGCCTATAAAAAATTAAACTACTCAACTAAAAAATCTATGTCTATTGCTCAACAATTGTATGAAGGTATAGATATAAAAGGACATGGAACTATAGGTCTTATTACTTATATGAGGACAGACTCAGTTCGTATATCAAAGGAAGCACAAGACAATGCAAAAGTATATATTACAAGTAAATTTGGAGATAAGTATATACCTGAATCTGAGCGCAATTATAAAGGAAAAAAAAATATTCAGGATGCTCATGAAGCTATACGACCAACTTATATTGAGTTAACTCCTGAAGAGATTAAAGATAGCTTAAGACCTGAGCAGTATAAGATATATAGTTTAATTTGGAAGAGATTTATTGCAAGTCAAATGTCAGATTGTGTTATGAATACTGTAACGGTAAATGTAAAGAATGGACTTTATATCTTAAAAACTAGTGGATCTACTATCGAATTTGAAGGTTTTATGAAAGTCTATGATTATATTTTAGATGAAGAAGAAGAATCGACGATATTGCCTGAATTAACAAATGGAGAATTATTAAAAAATAAAAATATTAATTTAAAACAGCATTTTACTCAACCACCTCCAAGATATTCTGAAGCAAGTTTAGTAAAAACGCTAGAAGAAAATGGAATCGGTAGACCTAGTACTTATGCACCTATAGTATCTACACTTTTAGATCGCAAATATGTTGAGAGAGAAAAAAAGACTCTTATTCCAACAGAATTAGGATTTATAGTAAATAATATCGTAAGCGAATACTTTAAAAAAATTGTAGATGTAGAATTTACAGCTGAAATGGAAAATAAGCTAGATTATATTGAAGAAGGAAAAGGTGACTGGAAACAAGTAGTAGACGAATTCTATTCTCCACTAATTGAAATTATAGAAATTGCTGAAAAAGAAATAGCTAAAATAACTATTGAAGATAAACCCACTGATATTCAGTGCGATAAATGTGGAAACTTTATGGTAGTAAAGCACGGCAGATTTGGCGATTTTTTAGCTTGTCCAGGATATCCGGAATGCAAAAACACAAAACCTATGCTAGATGAGATTGATGTTAAATGTCCTTTGTGTAGTGGAAAAGTTATATTAAGAAAGAGCAAAAAAGGAAGAAAATTTTATGGTTGCGGAAATTATCCAGAGTGTAAATTTGTAAGTTGGTTTGAGCCTACTGAAAAAAAATGCTCCAAATGTGATAGTTTTATGGTTAAAAAAGAAAATAAAACAAAGGGTAAATTTTTAGAATGCTCAAATAAAGAGTGTAAAAATGTCATTTTAGAGGAATAAAATACTATTAAAATAGCAAAATAGATTCAATAGTATTTTATTATAGATATATTGTATATAAAATAAATCTTAATCTATTTTTTTAAAAAGTATGTCGAATTAAAGGATTATGTTGTTGAAATGTTATTATTACTATGCTATCCTTAAATTAAGGATTAAAACAATTCTAAATATTTTAACAATAGTAATTTTAGTAATACTATTAGAAATATTTTTATTGATAATAGTTTAAAAGGAGAGATAAAAATGGCCTCAGAATTATTGAATAAAATACGAAGACTTAACAAAATACTGCAAACTACAGGGGCTGAACCAGTTGCATTTGATACTATATGTGCTACACTAAGTGAAGTATTAGAATCTAATGTATATATAATAAGTAGAAGAGGTAAAATATTAGAACATAGATTTTTCAACGGAGTAGAATGTGATAGTATCAAACAGAAAGTGTTATCTGAAAAGAAATTCCCTGAAATTTTTAATTCTAAACTTCTTGCTATTCACGAAACATTAGCTAATTATGAAAATGACGGCAAATCTTCTTTTGATGAAGCAAAGCCAGCAGAAATCGAAGGAAAACTTTCGACTATTGTTCCTATAATTGGTACTAGGGAAAGACTTGGTACATTATATCTTACAAGATTTGATGAACAATTTACTGATGAAGATCTCGTTTTAGCAGAGTATAGTGCTACTATTGTGGGATTAGAAATTTTGAGAGCTAAAAATGATGAAATAGAAGAAGAGGCTAGAAAAAAAGCTGTTGTACAACTAGCTATTGGCACGTTGTCCTACTCTGAACTTGAAGCTGTAGAGCATGTATTTAATGAACTAGATGGAACTGAAGGACTTTTAATAGCATCAAAAATAGCTGACAAAGTAGGAATTACTCGTTCTGTCATAGTGAATGCTTTAAGAAAATTTGAAAGTGCAGGAGTAATCGAGTCTAGATCTTTAGGTATGAAAGGAACACACATAAAAATTTTAAATAAAAAGTTGTTAGATGAATTAAAAAAGATAAAATAGTAAATTATATAGATAAAGAATAGGGATTATCCCTATTCTTTATCTATTAAAAACAAAAAAAATATTATTTTTTGTTGAATGCCAATAAACCATGTGCTATACTACATAAGGAAGAAAAACACACATTGTCTAATTTATGATATGGTGCCTTGATATAGGGTTTATCATAAGAAGACTTTGGAGGAAAAAAACCAATAGGAGGTATTTTTAATGGCAGTAATTTCAATGAAACAATTATTAGAAGCGGGCGTTCATTTTGGACACCAAACAAGAAGATGGAATCCTAAAATGGCTCCATACATATTTACAGAAAGAAATGGTATATATATCATTGACTTACAAAAAACTGTAAAGAAAGTTGAGCAAGCATATGACTTTATAAGAAGTGTTGCTCTAGACGGAAAAGATGTTTTATTTGTAGGTACTAAAAAACAAGCTCAAGAAGCTATCCAAGATGAAAGCATAAGAGCAAATATGCATTTTGTTAACAACAGATGGTTAGGTGGAATGCTTACAAACTTCAAAACTATAAAAACTAGAATAAGAAGATTAGAACAATTAGAAACTATGGAACAAGATGGAACATTCGAATTGCTTCCAAAGAAAGAAGTTATAAAGCTAAGAGGAGAAAAAGAGAAATTAGAAAAAAATCTTGGCGGAATCAAAGATATGGACGCAAACAATATAGGTGCATTATTTGTTGTAGATCCAAGAAAAGAAAAGAATGCTATTTCTGAAGCTAAAAATTTAGGAATCCCAGTTGTAGCTATAGTTGATACAAATTGCGATCCAGATGAAGTTGATTATGTAATCCCTGGAAATGATGATGCTATCAGAGCTGTAAGATTAATTACTGCAAAAATTTCTGATGCTATAATAGAAGGAAGACAAGGCGAACAATTAGCTGAATAATTTAAAATTAACATGTTAGGAGGAATAAGCTTGATTACTGCAAAAATGGTTAAAGATTTAAGAGAAAAAACTGGTGCAGGAATGATGGACTGTAAAAAAGCCTTAGCTGAAACAAATGGTGATGAAGAAAAGGCTATAGAATACTTAAGAGAAAAAGGGTTAGCAGCGGCTGCTAAAAAATCAGGAAGAGTAGCTGCAGAGGGTATCGTAGTTACATACATATCTGATGACAAAAAAACAGCTGCAGTACTAGAAGTAAATTGTGAAACAGATTTCGTTGCTATAAATGAGGAATTTGTTAAATTTGCAAATGTTATAGCAAAACAAGTAGCTCAAAGCAATGTTTCAAGTGTTGATGAGTTGTTAGAAAACAAATTTATAGAAGATGCTTCAATTACTGTAAAAGAAGCATTGACAGCTTTAGTTGCAAAACTTGGCGAACACATGAATATTAGAAGATTTGAAAAGCTTTCATTAGAAAGTGGAGCAATTAATGGATATATACACGGAGAAGGAAGAATTGGTGTATTAGTTCAATTAAATTGTGAAAAAGAAGATGCTATATTATTTGATTTAGCTAAAGACATAGCAATGCAAGTTGCAGCAACGAACCCATTATTCTTAGATGAGAATAATGTAGATCAAGAAGAAATTAATAAAGAAAAAGAGATATATAGAGTTCAAGCTCTTAACGAAGGAAAACCAGAAAAAATAGTTGATAAGATGGTTGAAGGTAGAGTTCAAAAATATCTTAAAGAAGTGTGCTTAGTTAATCAAGTTTGGGTTAAGAATTCTGACTTAACTATAACTCAATTGCTTAATGCAAAAGCAAAAGAAGTTGGTGCACCTATAACTCTTTCTAAATTTGTAAGATTTGAAAGAGGAGAAGGAATAGAAAAGAAAGAAGAAAATTTTGCCGAAGAAGTTCAAAGACAAATTAACAAAATATAATGAGTAAAAGTTAATAAAGAGAACACTAGGTGTTCTCTTTTTTTAAAGTTAAGACAAGTAACGTGTATGAAAATCTGTAATTTTTGGAATTTTGGAGGTATAATAATATTATGAGTTCATCAAAATATAAAAGAATTATGTTAAAACTCTCAGGAGAGGCTTTAAGTGGTGAAAAGGGCTTTGGTATAGATTTTAGTGTAACACAGAGGATTGCTGAAGAAATTAAGGAAATAGTAGATATGGGTATTGAAGTTGGTGCAGTAGTTGGTGGCGGAAATATATGGCGTGGAAGAAATGGTGAAGAGATGGATAGAACAACAGCAGATTATATGGGTATGTTAGCAACTTGTATAAATGCTCTAGCTCTACAAGATTCCTTAGAAAATATGGGAGTTAAGACTAGAGTACAAACAGCTATTGCTATGCATGAAGTGGCTGAACCATTTATAAGAAGAAGAGCTATGAGACATTTAGAAAAAAAGAGAGTTGTTATATTTGCTGCTGGAACAGGAAACCCCTACTTTTCTACTGATACTACAGCAGCGTTAAGAGCTGCTGAAATAGAAGCTGATGCAATTTTATTAGCTAAGAAAGTAGATGGAGTATACGATAAAGATCCTAATAAATATAATGATGCTAAAAAGTTTGATAAACTTTCATATATAGAGGTTTTAGAGAAGGGATTACAAGTAATGGATTCAACTGCAACATCTTTATGTATGGATAACGATATTCCTATAATAGTATTTGGGCTTGATGCTCCTAATAATATAAAAAAAGTAATAATGGGAGAAAAAATAGGGACTATAGTATCTAAATAATAGGGAGGTAATACAATGATTAAAGATATTTTACAGAAATCTGAAGAAAAAATGGATAAAACTCTTTCTTTATTAAAAAAGGACTTTGCTTCAATGAAAGCAGGAAAAGCTAATCCAAGTATGCTTGATAGAATAACTATAGAGTATTATGGAAGTGAAAGTCCTATAAGCCAGGTAGCAGGAGTTTCATCACCAGAACCGAGAGTTCTTTTAATTCAGCCTTGGGATAAAACATCTTTAAAAAGTATAGAAAAAGCAATACTACAATCAGATTTAGGTTTAAATCCTTCAAATGACGGAAGTGTCATTAGACTTATTATTCCAGAACTTACGGAAGAAACAAGAAAACAGATAGTTAAAAAGGTAAAAAAAGCAGGCGAAGATGCAAAAGTAGCTATAAGATCTATAAGAAGAGATGCTAATGATAAGATAAAAAATCTAAAAAAGGATACTCTGATTACAGAAGATGAAGCTACAACAGCAGAAGATACTGTTCAAAAGTTAACTGATAAGTTTATAAAGAAAGTTGACAGTGTTATAGAAGAAAAAGAAAAAGAAGTAATGTCTATATAACTTTATACTATTGATTTTTAAAATACCTGCGATAACGCAGGTATTTTAAAACTTTAATAAATTTATTGAATGGAGCAGGGGTTATGAAAAGATTTTTTAATCTGAAAATAAAAAAGAATAAAGAAATACTTAATATAGACATAGAAAATACACCAAAGCATATAGCTATTATAATGGATGGAAATGGACGTTGGGCTAAAGAACGAAATCTTCCCAGAACTTTAGGGCATAAAGTAGGTGTAGAGACAATTAGAGAAATAGTGAAAGTATGTAGTAGCTTAAACGTACAATATCTTACTTTATATGCATTTTCTACAGAAAATTGGAAAAGACCTCCTGAAGAAGTAAATGCTTTAATGAAGCTTTTGCTTGAATATTTAAGGAAAGAGTTGGATGAACTAAATTCTCAAGGAGTAGTAGTTAAGCATATTGGCGATATAAGTAAATTCCCAGTTGTGTGTCAAGAAGCTCTAATATCTGCTTATAATAAGACAAAGTCAAATAAAGGATTAGTCTTAAATCTTGCCTTAAATTACGGTGGAAGAGATGAAATAATTAATGCTATGAAAAAAATATATGAAGAAGTTGAAAAAGGAAAATTAAATATAGATGCAGTGAACGAAGATATAGTTTCAAAATATTTATATACTAAAGATGTTCCAGATCCAGACCTTATTATAAGGACTGCAGGCGAACAAAGATTGAGCAATTTTCTACTATGGCAGTGTGCATATTCAGAGTTTTGGTATACTAATGTAAAGTGGCCTGAATTTAATAAAGAAATTTTAATAAAGGCCATCTATGATTATCAAAATAGAGATAGGCGATTTGGCGGAATAAAATAGGAGTGAAAACATGGATAAACGATATTTGGGTGCGTTGACTTTATCACCATTGATAATGGTATTATTTCTAGGAGGACTATATTTAGAAATACTCGTTATGATTCTTTCAATATTAGGAATGTATGAGTTTTATGATGCGGTTAAAAAGAAAGGAATCAATCCTTTAAGTAGCTTTACATATATACTTTGTGTTATTTACTATATATTTTTAATTAGAGGATTAGTAGATTTTAGTTTGATTTTCTTAATGATAGTTTTTGCTGTTTTTATAATGTTAAGTGTTCCTGTTATAAATCCTAAATATAATTTTATAGATATATCTGTAACTATTTTGGGATATATTTATGTGCCTATTTTCTTTAGTTTTATAGTGTTAATAAATAATAAAGAATATGGAAATTATTTAATTTGGATTATATTTATATCGGCTTGGGTATGTGATACCACAGCATATTATGTAGGCAAGCATTTTGGCAAAAACAAACTCTGTAGTAGAGTAAGTCCTAAGAAAACTATTGAAGGGGCTATAGGAGGGCTTATAGGGAGTTCTATTGCCTGTGGAATCTATGGATTAATCTTAAACTCTATAGGAATAGATATCTATGTTTTTAATTTTTTATTGATCGGACTGTTTAGTGGTATTTTCTGTCAGGTAGGTGATTTAGTAGCCTCATCTATAAAAAGATACGTAGATGTAAAAGATTATAGCAATCTTATTCCAGGACATGGAGGGATTTTAGATAGATTTGATAGCATACTTTTTGCATCCTTTGTAGTATATTATTATATAACATTTATAATGGGGATGTAATAAGTGGTTAAAGTTCAAAATACGTATACAAAAATTATCTATTGTCTTATAGTCTTGCTAGCATTTATGGTATTTACAATTATAATTAAATATTATTTTGTACCTATCGTTATTAGCATCTTCATGCTATTAACCTGTAAACCTATATTTAATTTATTATGTAAATATAGAATTTTTAATAAAAATGTCAGTGCTGCATTGAGTATACTGATTATTAATTTACTTATTTTTTTTATTATATTTTATATTGGGAAACTATTTATAAATAATGTTGGTTATTTTGTAAGAGAGAATTATTCATTGCTAGTACAACAAATTCAAGATGTATTTTATAGTATTAATGACTTTTTTAAGATTGATATTTTAAGTTTTAATAGTGAAATGAAGCATCTTTATTCTAAAATTTCTTACAATACATATATAAAAAAAGGAGCTATTTATACAACACAGGGTATAATATCATACTTTATAAGTAATATAACCGTTTATTTTCTTTTGGTAGACAGTTATGTTATAGTTAATACCATAGAACGGGTTTTCCCTAATAATTATTTATTAAAAATTAGAAATAAAATTAGTCAAATTAATAATATATTTAAAATAGAGTTGATTTTGGTGATAGCAACCACACTAGAAATCTTTTTTGGATTAATTGCCTTGAATATAAATAATGCTTTTTTCTTAGCAATAATAAGTGGAATATTAGATATTGTACCGTATATAGGAAATATAATAGTCTTTATTCCTCTAATTATATATAATATTATAAATAATAACAAAATTATTGCTTTTGGTTTAATTTTATTATATATATTACTGCAGATAACCAGACAAATAGCAGAAACAAAGTTTCTCAGCAATAAATTAGAGATTCATCCTTTAATACTTATTTTAGCGATATACATTGGTATAACTAGCTTTGGATTTATAGGAATATTCATGGCACCTCTTTTTATTATAGTAACAAAGGAAATAATATTTTCAACTTGAGATAGGAGTTAATCATATGACAAATATTGCAATTTTAGGAGCTACTGGTTCCATAGGAACTCAAACACTTGATATAATAAGACACCAAAATATGAATTTTAAATTAGTAGCTTTCTCAGCACATAGTAATTTTAATACTACAGTTAGTATTATAAAAGAATTCCTGCCAGAATGTGTAGCTATAACTAATCCTGAAACCTATAGTAAAGTTAGAGAGTACTGTATTGAAAATAAAATAAAAATCAATATACTTGAAGGTATGGAAGGTTTGATTCAAATATCAATTCATCCAGAAGTAGATATGGTAGTAACATCTGTTGTGGGTATGGTAGGTCTTATTCCTACGCTACAAGCAATAAAAGCGGGAAAACATATAGCTCTTGCTAATAAAGAAACTCTAGTAGCTGGTGGAGAACTAGTTATGAATGAGGCTAAAAAATATGGAGTGAATATATTGCCAGTAGATTCTGAACATGGAGCAATCTTTCAGTGTCTTCAAGGTAATGAAACTAAATCTGTTGATAGAATTATCTTAACTGCTTCTGGTGGACCTTTTAGAGGAATGAACAAGGATGATTTAATTAATGTTACTCCAGAAATTGCTTTGAAACATCCGAAGTGGAATATGGGTAAAAAGATATCTATAGATTCATCTACATTAATAAACAAAGGTTTAGAGGTTATAGAAGCTCATTGGCTATTTGGATTAGAATATAATCATATTGATGTTATCATACATCCAGAGAGTATCATTCACTCTATGGTAGAATATAAAGATGGAAGTATAATCGCTCAACTTGCAAATGCTGATATGCGATTACCAATTCAATATGCACTTAATTATCCTAAAAGAGAAAGTCTTATAATAGAAAAATTAGATTTCTCTAAAATTAATTCGTTAACTTTTTATGAACCGGACAAAATAAACTTTCGAGGATTGCAACTGGCGTATGATGTAGGAATATCTGGTGGAACAATGCCAGTAATTTTTAATGCTTCAAATGAGATTGCTGTAGATTTATTTTTGAATAATAAAATACGTTACTTGCAAATAATAGATATAATAGAAGAGAGTTTAAATAAATTTGAAAATAATCCTATTTTAGAATTAGAAACCATACTAGAAACCGATAAGATGGTTAGAAATTTTATTATAGATAAATATGCTATATAAATGGAGGGGTAAATATTGAGTGTTATTTTAAATATCATTTTTGTAGTATTAGCCTTTAGTATACTAGTTATAATTCATGAACTAGGTCATTTTACTTTAGCTAAAATCAACGGAGTAAAGGTGGAGGAATTTGCCATAGGTATGGGGCCTAAACTGTTTGGAATTCAAGGTAAAGAGACACTATATTCCATAAGATCAGTACCTATTGGTGGATATGTAAAAATGTTGGGTGAAGAAGGAGAGAGTATTGATGCTCGAGCTTTTTCTAATAAACCTCCTATAAGACGATTAAGTATAGTTGCTGCTGGACCTATAATGAACATTATTTTAGCTATACTACTATTTTCTATTGTAAGTTCATTAAGAGGATATTTAGTACCAATTGTTAGTGATGTGGTAAAGGAAAGCCCAGCTATGCAGGCCGGTATTAAACCTGGAGATAATATTATACAAATTGATAATACTCAAATATCTACTTGGGATGATTTAGTAACACAGATAGCAATGTCTAAAGGAAGCCCATTAAATATGACACTTATTAGAGATAATCAGAAGATATCTACAAACTTATTACCTATGTTAGATAATAAAAGTAATACCTATATGATTGGAGTTGCACCAACACTAATTTCTGATCCTCCAATATCACAATCAATAAAGTACGGATTTAAACAAACAAGTTCTACAATTAAACAAACTTTTTTGTCTTTAGGAATGATTTTTAAAGGGAAAGCTACAAAGGATGATGTTGGGGGACCGGTTACAATAATGAGAGTTACATATGCCGTTTCTCAAGCTGGAATAATAAATTTAATATCTTTTTCAGCTTTTATTAGTATTCAACTTGCTATTTTTAATCTATTGCCTTTTCCGGCATTAGATGGATTTTGGATAACTGTATCTTTATACCAAGTTATAACCAGAAAAGAAATCAATAAAGACAAAATTGGAGTAATTAACACTATTGGATTTGCGTTACTTCTTCTTTTAATGATTTTAGTAACGATTAAAGATGTATTATATCCAATAAAACTTTAAAATTTAGGGGATGGCTTTTGTGGATAGAAGAAAAACAAAAAAGATTAAAGTCGGAAATATTTATGTTGGGGGAGATTCACCTATTAGTGTTCAATCAATGAATAATACTGATACTAGAAATATTATTGAAACAGTTAATCAAATTAAAGAATTTGAAAAAGCTGGTTGTGATATAACGAGATGTGCTGTACTTGATGATGAAGCAGCGGAAGCTTTGGGAGTAATAGTAAAAAGTGTAAATATTCCAGTAGTTGCAGATATACATTTCGATTATAAACTTGCTCTTAAATCTATACAGAATGGGGTTGCCGCACTAAGAATAAACCCTGGCAATATCGGAAGTATTGAAAAGGTAAAATTAGTTGCAAATGCTGCAAAAGATAGAGGAATTCCTATTAGAATAGGGGTGAATTCGGGTTCTTTGGAAAAAGATTTACTCGAAAAATATGGTAAAGTTTGCGCAGATGCTTTAGTTGAAAGTGCAATAAAGCATGTTAATATATTAGAAAGTATAAATTTCGATGATATTGTAATTTCTATAAAATCTTCTAATGTTGTTCAAATGATAGAAAGTTATAGACTTATATCTGAAAAACTTCACTATCCTCTACATATAGGGGTTACCGAATCGGGGACGCTATGGAGAGGCACAATAAAGTCAAGCGTAGGTATAGGAGCTCTCTTGGCTGAGGGCATAGGTGATACTATAAGAGTATCCTTAACGAGTGATCCTATTGAAGAGATTAAAGTAGGAAAACAAATATTAAAGTCTCTAGGATATTATAACGAAGGAATAGAATTTATATCCTGTCCCACCTGTGGAAGAACTAAGGTTGATTTGATAAGTTTAGCTCATGAAGCAGAAGAAAGACTTAAACACTGTACCAAAAACTTAAAAATTGCTATTATGGGTTGTGCTGTAAATGGGCCAGGTGAGGCCAAGGATGCAGATTTTGGTATTGCAGCTGGTACTGGAGAGGGCCTTATCTTTAAAAAGGGTAAAATTATAAAAAAGGTAAGAGAAGAAGAGTTAATAGACGAATTAATTAATGAAATTGAAAATACATAAGGCTATGAATCTTCATAGCCTTATGTATTTTTACAAACTTATCCAGTGTATTGGGAGGAACCTATATGAATGTAAGTTTAGTTCAAATATTAAAAAATGAGATAGGACAAGATGAAACCATTTTCGAAAAAAATATAGAGATACTTAGAATTCAATATTTGACTAAAAGTAATAAATTAAAAATTATATTAAAATCTATTGATGAATTAAGTGGCGATACAAAACAAACTATAAAAAATATTATCCTAAAAAAGTTAAGCCACTTTGAAAATATCGATTTAGTGTGTTACAGAGACCTCTCTAATGTAACACTTAGAGAAGTTATAGATGAATACTGGAATGTAATAGTAGAAAGTGTTTCATTAATAGTTCCAATATCTAAACAAGTATTAAATAATTGTCATAAGTATATTGAACAAAATGTTATTAAACTACATATTGGAGATGAATTTCTTTGTAAACTACTTAAAAATAAACAGATTGAAATTTTATTGAAAAATACTATTGAAGATATGTTCGGACTTAAGTCCATAATAAATCTAAGTTATGATGCTCAGTTAAAGAAAAGCAATTACTTTAAAAATAAAGACAATGAAGAAAATGCAATAATAAAATCTGTACTAAAAGAAAAGAAGATACTTAATAGAAATGAAGAAATATCTAATTCTCAGAAAAAAGAACAAAGAAATAATTCTTCTGAAACTGATTTTACACAAAAGAAAGTTGCAAAAAATCCTAATGCTATATTTGGTAAAGATGCTTCTGGAGAAATTACCGATATACTTTCTATAGATGATACTTCTGGAATTGTAACTGTTTGTGGAGATATATTTAAGATAAAAATAGTTGAAACTAAATCGGGCAGAAAAATAATTTCTATATATATTACAGATTTTACAAGTTCGATAACTGTTAAGTGCTTTCCTAAACCAAAAGAAACTGAGGAATTAATAGATGAATTAAAAGTAGGACTATATTGTAAGATTAGAGGAGAGGCTGTTTATGATTCTTTTTCTAAAGAAGTAGTTCTAATGGCTAGAGATATAATTAAAACCACAAAAATTGAAAAAATGGATACATGTGAAGAAAAGAGAATAGAGCTCCACCTACATACACAAATGAGTTCTATGGATGGATTATCCTCTGCATCATCTTTGATTGCTCGTGCTGCCAAGTGGGGACATCCAGCGGTAGCTATAACTGATCACGGCGTAGCTCAGGCCTTTCCGGACGCTATGGAAGCTTCTAAGAAACATAATATAAAAGTACTATACGGAGTAGAAGCTTATTTTGTTAATGATGGAATTCCTATTACTACAAATGTTAATGATCAAACTATTTATGATACTTTTGTAGTATTTGATTTAGAAACAACTGGTTTTTCTAGTAGTTTTGATAGAATCATAGAAATCGGAGCTGTTAAGATACATAATGGAGAAGTAATAGATGTATTTAGTACATTTGTAAATCCTGAAATAAAGATCCCTTATAATATCACTGAACTTACAGGTATAAGTAATGATATGGTTAAAGATTCAGAATCTATCTATGAGATACTGCCTAAGTTTATGGAATTTGTAAAAGGAACTGTACTAGTAGCTCATAATGCAAATTTTGATACATCTTTTATTAGAAAAAAGTGTTGTGAATATAATATTGAATTTAATTATCCTATTATGGATACTATTCCATTAGCTAAGTTTATGTTTCCGGAATTAAATAAGTATAAATTAAATACTATAGCTAAGCATCTAGATATTTCACTTGAAAATCATCATAGAGCTATAGATGATGCAAAAGCTACTTCCGAAATACTTACTAAATGCTTTAAATTGCTAGAAGAGAAAAATCTAACTTCATTATCTGATTTGAATAAAGAGTTTTTAGGGAATATAGATATAAAAAAGTTGCCTGTTTATCATCTTATAATACTTGCAAAAAATCAGGTAGGTCTAAAAAATCTATATAAGTTGATTTCATATTCAAACCTTGATTATTTTTATAGAAAGCCTAGAATGCCAAAAAGCTTAATTGAACAATATAGAGAAGGCTTAATAATTGGCTCAGCATGTGAGGCTGGTGAATTGTATAAAGCTATATTAGAAGGGAAAAGTGATGAAGATTTAAAAGATATAATTAACTTTTATGATTATTTAGAAATACAGCCAATAGCTAATAATGAGTTTCTACTACATAAAGGAAATGTAAAGAGTAAGGATCAACTTAGAGAGATAAATAAAAGAATATGCAAACTTGGGGAGGAAAATGAATTACCCGTTGTTGCCACTGGTGATGTACATTTTGTTGATTCTCATGATGCTAAGTTCCGTGAAATATTAATGAAAGCACAAGGATTTTCTGATGCTGAAAATCAGCCACCTTTATATTTTAAAACTACTAGTGAAATGCTTAAAGAATTCGAATATTTAGGCGAAGCAAAAGCTAAAGAGGTAGTTATATATAATCCGCAAAAAATTTCAGATGTCATTGATAATATTAAACCTATACCAGATGAAACCTTTCCGCCGAAAATTGAAGGTGCTGATGATGAAATAAGAGAAATGACTCTAAGCAAAGCTTATTCTCTATACGGAAATCCTCTGCCAGAAATAGTGCAAAAAAGACTAGAGAAAGAATTAAATTCAATAATAAGTAATGGATATGCTGTATTGTATTTAATAGCTCACAAATTAGTTGCTAAATCAATATCTGATGGATATCTAGTAGGATCGAGAGGTTCAGTAGGATCTTCATTAGTAGCTACTATGTGTAATATTACTGAGGTTAACGGATTACCACCTCATTATGTATGTCCTAGTTGTAAAGGAAGTGAGTTTTTTACAGATGGATCTGTTTCATCAGGGGCAGATCTACCATTAAAAAATTGTCCAGAATGTGGGGAAGAGTATATAAGAGATGGGCATGATATTCCTTTTGAAACCTTTTTAGGATTTGATGGAGATAAAGAACCCGATATAGATTTAAACTTTTCAGGAGATAATCAAGGAGATATTCACAAATACACAGAAGTTCTTTTTGGTAAGGGATATACTTTTAGAGCAGGGACTATTGGAACTATAGCTGATAAAACAGCCTATGGATTTGTTAAAAAGTATTTAGATGAAAAAAATCTAGTAGTTTCTCAAGCAGAAATTGAAAGACTTACTCTTGGATGCACCGGAGTAAAAAGGACTTCTGGACAACATCCAGGCGGTATAATGGTAGTTCCAAGTGATAACGAAATATTTAATTTCTGTCCTATACAGCGTCCGGCGGATGATGTTAATACTGATATTATAACCACTCATTTTGATTATCACTCAATAAGTGGTAGATTATTAAAATTAGATATACTAGGACATGATGATCCAACAGTTTTAAGAATGCTTAAAGATTTGACAGGACTTGATCCTGCTACTATATCTCTTGGTGACGAAAATGTTTTAAGTCTTTTTACTTCGCCTAATGCATTAGGTATAAGTGAGGAAGATTTAGACTGTGCTGTTGGAAGTTATGGACTTCCAGAGTTTGGAACAAAATTCGTAAGACAAATGTTAGTAGATACTCAACCAAAAACCTTCTCTGATTTAGTTAGAATATCTGGGTTATCTCATGGGACAGATGTATGGCTTAATAATGCTCAATATTATATTAAAGAAGGGTATACAACGTTAAAAGACTGTATTTCAACAAGAGACGACATTATGGTTTATCTTATATATAAGGGTTTGGAACCTAAAGATGCTTTTAATATAATGGAAAAGGTAAGAAAAGGTAAGGGTGTCTCTGAAGATCATGAAAAACTTATGAGAGAACATCAAGTTCCAGATTGGTATATAGAATCTTGTAAAAAGATAAAGTATATGTTCCCAAAGGGTCATGCCGTGGCATATGTTATGATGGCCGTAAGGATTGCGTATTACAAGGTTTATTCTCCACTTGCATATTACTCTGCATATTTTACTGTAAGAGGAATAGATGATTTTGATGCTGATCTTATAGTTAGAGGAGAAGATGCTATCAAAATGAAAATGGATGAGATTAACCAGTTAGGTAATAATGCTTCCCAAAAAGATAAAGGTCTTTTAACAAATCTTGAATTAGCTTATGAAATGTATAAACGAGGAATAGAATTTTTAAAAGTGGATATATATAAATCAGATGCAACAAAGTTTTTAGTTGAAGATAATGCTATAAGACCTCCTCTTTGTTCTTTAGCTGGAGTAGGGGTTAATGCAGCCAAGAGTATTGTTATTGCAAGATCTGAAGGAGAATTTATATCAAAAGAAGATATGAGATTAAGAAGTAAAGTATCAAAACCTGTTATAGAAACATTAAATGACCATGGATGTTTAAAAGATTTACCTGATACAAATCAGTTATCATTGTTTTAAAATATCCATTCTCTGAAATGTTTTCCGGTAATCACTTGAAATAGCTTTATTTGTGTGCTAAAATAAAATAGAGTTATTTCGCAGATAAATTTTAGCAGAAGAGTGGGTTTAAACCCACTCTTTGTATTTGTTTAAACGCAACTATTTTGTTGCGTTTTTCATTAATGTTTTGTTTATTTAATAATAAATTAGGGAAACTAATAGTTAAGGAGGTTAAATAATGAAAGATACTTTTTTAATAGATAAATTGACATCTTTGATAGAACCAATAGCTACAACACTAGGCTATGAACTATATCATATAGAATATGTAAAAGAACAAGGGGAATATTATCTTAGGATATATATAGATAAGCCAGAAGGTATATCTCTAGAAGATTGCGAAAAAGTGAGTAGAAAGACCAGTGAATTATTAGATGAAGTCGATCCAATAACAGATAGCTATTATCTTGAAGTATCCTCACCAGGAATTGAAAGGATACTATATAATGATAAACATCTTCAAAAATACATAAATAATAACATAGTCATTAAATTGTCTAAGTTGCTTAATGGTAGTAAAAAGTATGAAGGAAAATTATTAAGCTTTGAAGATAATATGATAGTCATTGAGTATGAAAATTTAAATATAAACATTCCAAGAGATGTGATAAACAAAATTATCTTAAAAGGGGAGTTTTAGGGAGGTCTAAATATGAATGCAGAATTTATTGAAGCCTTAAAAGAAATTGTTAGAGAAAAAGGCATAAGTGAGGATTTATTATTTGAAACAGTTGAAGATGCATTGGTTTCAGCATACAAGAAAAATTACGCTAAAGTAGGTGGAAATCTACAAAACGTAAAAGTATCTATAAACAGAGAAAATGGTGAACTACATGTATACGTTCAAAGAAAGGTAACTGAGGAGCCGTCTAGTGTAAATGAAATTTCATTAGAAGATGCTAGAGAACTTGATCCTAGATATCAATTCGAGGATATAGTAGATATCGAGGTTACACCAAAAAGTTTTGGAAGAATAGCTGCACAGACTGCAAAGCAAGTAGTTATTCAAAGAATAAAAGAAGCAGAAAGAAAAGTAATATACAATAAGTTTGTATCTAAAGAATATGACATAATTACAGGTGCTGTTATAAGAAAAGATAAAGGTAATGTTTTTGTTGATTTAGAAAAAATAGAAGCTGTTTTAGGGCCAACTGAGCAAATGCCAGGAGAAGAATATAACTTTAATGATAAATTAAAATTATATATAGTTGAAGTTAAAAATACTACAAAAGGTCCTCAAATAGTTGTATCTAGAACTCATCCTGGCTTAGTGAAAAGACTTTTCGAGTTAGAAGTACCTGAAATATATACAGGAGTCGTTGAAATAAAAAGTATTTCTAGAGAAGCAGGATCAAGAACAAAAATAGCCGTTCATTCCAATGATGAAAATGTAGATGCTACTGGTGCATGTGTAGGTCCCAAAGGAATGAGAGTTCAAAATATAGTTAATGAATTAAAAAATGAAAAAATTGATATAATTAAATGGGATAAGTTGCCAGAAAAGTACATTGCTAATGCATTGAGTCCAGCAAAAGTACTAGATGTAGAAATAGATGTAGATAATAAAGTTGCAAAAATAGTAGTTGATGATAGTCAGTTATCTTTGGCTATTGGCAAAGAAGGTCAGAATGTTAGGCTTGCTGCTAAGTTAACTGGATGGAAAATTGATATAAAAACTCAATCACAGATTTCTAGGTAACTTTTAAGAAAGGCGGTAATTCTATCTATGAAATTAAAGAAGATACCTCAGAGAATGTGCACTGGATGCTCTGAGATGAAAGCTAAGAAAGAGTTAATACGAGTTGTTAAAAGTAAAGATGATGATGTATCTATAGACTTAATTGGGAAGAAACCTGGAAGAGGAGCCTATATCTGTAGAAATAATGATTGTCTTAAGGAAGCTGTTAAAACAAAGCGTCTCGAAAGAAATCTTGGTGTTAAAATTAGTGAAGAAGTTTATGAAAGATTAAAAAATGAAATACTTGAAAGTGAAGTTGAAAATTAAAAATTATTAGAAGAATTGTCGGGGGTGAATGTTTTGGCTAAAACAAGAGTATATGAATTAGCAAAAGAATTAAACATATCAAGTAAAGAGTTAATTGACATTTTATTAAGTGAATTTAGCATTAAAGTAAAAAATCATATGAGTGTGCTTGATGAGGAAGATTCTGAACTTATAAAAGAATTATTTCGTGAAAATGAAGAAAATGCAAGTAAAGACTCCGAAAACAACTCAAAACAAAGCATAGTTGATGAATATGAAGAAGAAGTTAATAGTGCGCTTAATGTAAAAATCAAAAAAAGAGGTAACAAAAAGCAAGCTGAAAATCAAACTGAAGAAAATGAAGAACAATTTACTGAAGAAATAGTTATTGAAATGGATGAAACTATAACAGTTAAAGAATTTTCAGAAAAGCTAAAGAAGCCAATTACTGAGGTTATAAAACAATTAATGTTTATGGGGGTTATGGCTGCTATAAATCAAGAGTTGAATTTAAGTACTGCTGAGAAACTAGCAGAGAAATTCGGCGCGTTAGTTGCAACAAAAGATAAAAATTCTTCTGGAGTTGCTGAAGAAAATGAAGATGATAGCTCAGAGAGTGATGATATTATAAAAAGACCTCCTGTTGTAACTGTTATGGGCCATGTTGATCATGGTAAAACGTCCATACTTGATTCTATAAGAAAATCAGAAGTTACTTCAACAGAAGCAGGTGGAATTACTCAGCATATAGGTGCATATACTATTGAACTTAATGGTGAAAAGATCACCTTCTTAGATACACCAGGTCATGAAGCTTTTACAACAATGAGAGCAAGAGGAGCTCAAATTACAGATATAGTTATACTTGTAGTAGCAGCAGATGATGGAATAATGCCACAAACTAGAGAAGCAATAAATCACTGTAAAGCAGCTAATGTTCCTATAATCGTGGCTATTAATAAAATCGATAAACCTGGAGCAAATATTGATAGAGTAAAACAAGAGTTGACAGAATATAATTTATTAGCGGAAGATTGGGGTGGAACTACTATAACTGTTCCTGTATCTGCGCATACTAAGGAAGGTATTGATCAACTTCTTGAAATGGTTCTACTAACTGCTGAAATGGAAGAATTTAAAGCTGATCCAAATCGAAAAGCTAAGGGTACGGTAATTGAAGCAAAGTTAGATAAAGGTAGAGGACCTGTAGCATCACTTTTAGTTCAAAATGGTACTCTTAGAGTAGGAGATTCTATAATTGTAGGATCAACTTACGGTAGAATTAGAGCTATGTTTGATGATAAGGGAAATAAAATAAAATCAGCAGGACCATCTATACCAGTTGAAATTCTTGGACTTTCAGAGGTTCCGGAGGCTGGTGATAGATTCAATGTAGTAAAAGATGAAAAAACTGCAAGAAATATGGCTGATAGTAGAAAAGAAAAAATTCGAGAAGATCATATGAAATCAAGCAATAGAGTTTCGCTAGAAGAATTATATAGTCAGATTCAAGAAGGAAAAGTTAAAGAGCTTGATGTCATTGTAAAAGCTGACGTACAAGGATCAGTAGAAGCCGTTAAACAGTCTCTTGAAAAATTATCTACTGACTCTGTAAAAGTAAGAGTTATTCATGGAGCTGTAGGAGCAATTACTGAGACTGATGTAACTTTAGCTACTGCATCAAATGCACTAATTATTGGATTCAATGTAAGACCAGCTAGTAACGCTTCAGCATTAGCTGAAAAAGAAGGCGTAAATATAAGAAGTTATAGAATTATATATGATGCTATTGATGATATTAAAGCAGCTATGCTTGGTATGTTAGATCCTGAGTTTAAAGAGGTTATTTTAGGAACTGCTGAGGTTAGACTTACTTATAAAATATCAAGTGTAGGTACTATTGCAGGCTGTTATGTATTAAATGGAAAGATAGTTAGAAATAGTAGTGTTAGAATTATTAGAGATGGTATAGTAATATTCGAATCAACTCTTTCTTCTTTAAAAAGATTTAAAGATGATGTAAAAGAAGTGGCAACAGGATATGAATGTGGTATAACTGTTGAAAAGTTCAATGATATTAAAGAGGGAGATCACATCGAAGCTTACACAATGGAAGAAATTAAACGTAAAAGTCTTTAAGCTTATCCTATAAGGGAGGAATCTATATGGCTAAACACAGAATAGGTAGAATCAATGAAGAAATTAAAAAGGAAATTAGCAATATAATTCGTGATGATATTAGTGATCCTAGACTTACAGCTATGGTAAGTGTAACTAAAGTTGAGGTAACTAGTGACTTAAGATATGCTAAAGTATTTGTAAGTTTATTTGGAAATGAAGATTCAAAAAAGGAAAGTTTAGATGCTCTTAAACGATCTGCTGGCTTTATTAGAAGGGAGATTGGGCATAGAGTACAATTAAGATATACTCCTGAAATGATTCTTGAATTAGATACTAGTATAGAACGAGGTATGCATATAAATAGTCTTTTATCTAATTTAAAGGAGAAAAAATAAGGATGACAATAGATAGTATTGTTGCTAGAATAATTGAAAGTAAAAAAATAGGCATTACATGTCATACTTCACCTGATGGCGACTCTCTTGGAAGTGTCTTAGGCTTACTTCAAGGACTTTTAAAATTAGGAAAAGAAGCTTATGTAATGTCTAAGGATTCATTACCTAAAACTTTCGAATATATGCCTTTTTCAAATGAGATAGTAAAGAATATTGACTTTGTTTTAGAAGGAACAGACACTGTTATTGTTCTTGATTGCGGAAATATAGATAGAATAAATTCAAATCTAGACTTAGATCATAGAGAATATATATTACTAAATATAGATCATCATATATCAAATGATATGTATGGAGATATAAACTATGTGGATACTTCTTCAGCTGCTGTTGCAGAAATAATATTTGATATACTAAAGCTTTTGAATGTATATATAGATGCAAACATCGCAACTTGTTTATATACATCATTAATTACAGATACAGGTTCTTTTAGACATTCTAATACTACAAAACTAACGCATGAGATAGCTGGGAGTTTAATTGATACTGGAATAGATTTTACAGAAATTCATAGGATTATTTTTGAAAACAAACAATTTGAAAGAGTAAAATTATATGGTAGAGTTATTGAAGATATGAGGTTAGTTTTGAATTCTAAAGTATGTATAATGAAAATTACTGATGCCTTGTTCAATGAACTTAATATTGGCAAGGGTGATACATCTGATATACTGATTTTTGGAACTCAAATTGATTCAGTTGAAGTAACTATACTGCTAAAAGAATCAGAAGATGGTTTAAAGGTTAGCTTAAGATCTAAAAATATTATTGATGTAAGAAAGCTTTCAGAAGAATTTGGTGGCGGAGGACATACACGAGCAGCTGGATTCTCTGTTAATAAACCTTTAAGAGAAATTGAACAAATATTAATTAACAAATTAGAAAAAGAGTTGATGTAATGGATGGAGTATTAAATATATATAAACCTGTTGGAATAACTTCTTTTGATGTTATAAGACGTTTAAAAAAAGTTTGTAATACTAAAAAAATAGGTCATACAGGCACCTTAGATCCCTTAGCATCAGGAGTTCTTCCAATATGCCTTGGTAGAGCTACTAAAGCCGTAGACCTTATTATGAACGACTATAAAGTCTATAAAGCTGAACTGAAACTTGGTGTAATTACTGATACTTATGATCGTGAAGGAAAGATATTAGATACCAGTAGCATAGATATTCAAAAAGAAGAGATAGAAAAATGTATTAAATCTTTTACTGGAGATATATTTCAGATTCCACCTATGTATTCTGCTATAAAGATAAATGGTAAAAAATTATATGAACTTGCAAGAAAAGGTGTTGAAATTCCTAGAGAACCTAGGCCTATTACTATTTATGATATTGATATATTAGATATTAATATTCCTTTTGTTACATTCCAAGTTAAATGTTCTAAAGGAACATATATAAGAAGTTTATGCTATGATATTGGAAATAAAATAGGTTGCGGTGGAACTATGTGGAATCTTGAAAGAATTCAAAGTGGCATTTTTAATAAAGATACCGCTGTAGAGATTGATAGTATAAGTACCGATAACTTGATTGAGTATTTAATTCCTATTGATAGAATTTTCAATAATTTTGATAAATTAGTAATTAATACTACAGCAGAGAAATTGCTAATTAACGGGGTTAGGGTTTCAAATAAACATCTAATAAATAATGCCAAAGAAAATATTATGTACCGGATTTATAATGAGAATGATACTTTCTTAGGACTAGGTAGTAGAAATGATATTGGACTTAAAATAGAAAAACTATTACTTTAGGAGTTGAATAAATGTTAATATATGAGGATAATTTTAATACTAAGTTGATTGACAAAACCTATATAGCATTAGGTAGTTTTGATGGTCTTCATTTAGGACACATGAGTCTTATAAATAAGACATTAGAGTTAGCTAAGCTGAATAGTGCAAAGAGTATGGTATTTACTTTTAAAAATCATCCATTAACAGTTATTAATGAAGAGATAGCTCCTAGATTAATTATTTCTAATGATGTAAAAAGTAGATTACTTCAGAATATAGGAATAGATATATTAAATTTCGCAGAATTTAATATAAAATTTATGAAAATATCAGCTGAAGACTTCATTTATAATATAATTAAATATTATAACGCTAAGGGAATTGTTGTTGGATTTAATTATAGATTTGGATATAAGAATCTAGGAGATGTGGAATTACTATATAATCTAAGTAAGAAACTTAATTTTGAAGTGCATGTTGTAAAACCAGTTAAAATTAATGAAGAAATTATTAGTAGTTCTAAGATAAGACACTTAATATCTGAAGGTGATATAACTAAAGCTAATTATTTTTTAGATAAACCATTTATGTTAGAAGGTAAAGTTATAAAAGGAAAGCAATTAGGTCGGACAATACAATTTCCAACAATAAATTTAGATTATGATAAAAAGTTTGTACTTCCTCGTGGAGGGGTTTATTATACTATAGTTGAATATAATAATAAACAGTATAAGGGGATTACTAATATTGGATATAATCCTACAGTTAATGATAAAAAATTAAGTATCGAAACACATATACTTAATTTTGAAAAAGAGATATATGGTGAATCTGTGAGAGTATATTTTCACAAAAGAATAAGAGATGAAAAGAAATTTGATTCAATTGAATATTTAACTGAACAATTAAAAAAAGACAAAAGTTATGCTGAAAAGCAAATTTTTAACTATTAACAAATTATCCTAAAAAATAATTTACTTTCTATTGGTTATTTGTTATAATACATTTGAACCTTATCCTATGAATACTGACTGGCCGGCGGTATTCGTGGAATATAGGGGATTACAATTTTGGAGGTGGCTTTACATGGAAAAGGCTAGAAAAGAAGAATTAATTAAAGAATATGCAACACACGAAGGAGATACAGGTTCTCCAGAAGTTCAAGTTGCATTACTAACAGAAAGAATCAATCATTTAAACTTACATTTAAAAGAACATAAGAAAGATCATCACTCAAGAAGAGGTCTTCTAATGATGGTTGGTAAAAGAAGAGGTCTTTTAAACTACTTAAAAGATCAAGAGATTGAAAGATATCGTACTTTAATAAAAAGACTACAATTAAGAAAATAATTAAGAGCGGGCTAGTACCGCTCTATTATTTTAATTAATTTATCATTAAAAAGCATATAACAGGCAATAATAGTAATATATAGCATGTTCAAAGGAGGTAAACTAATGAACGATGATCAAAATAGAGAAGTAAATGTATTTGAGACAAAAATAGCTGGTAGAAAATTAAAAGGTGAAATTGGTAAGGTAGGAATGTTATCTGATTGTGCTTTAGTTATAAGCTATGGAGATACTGTAATTTTAATAAATGCCAATGCATCAAGTGAACCAAAAGAAGGTATTGATTTTTTTCCATTAAGTATTGAGTATCAAGAACGATTATATGCCGTTGGAAAAATACCTGGAGGCTTTATAAAGAGGGAAGGTAGACCTTCTGATAAGTCTATTTTAAATGCTAGAGCAATTGATAGACCATTAAGACCTTTATTCCCAGAAGGATATAGAAATGATGTTCAAATCGTATGTACTGTAGTATCTGTAGAACAAGATAATTTACCAAATATATTAGCTATGAATGGTGCTTCATTAGCATTATGTCTATCAAGTATACCATTTACAAAGCCAGTAGGAACAGTAGCTGTAGGTTTAATTAATGGCGAATTCATACTAAATCCAACTTCAAAGCAAAGAGAAGAAAGTATATTGGACTTAACAGTATGTGCTACTAAAGATAGAGTAATGATGATTGAAGCAGGTGGTCAGGAAATTCCTGAAGATACTATGTATGATGCAATTATGTTTGGATTTGAAGAATGTCAAAAAATTGCTTTATTCCAAGAAGAAATAATGAATAAATATGGAAAACCAAAAGCAGAAGCTAAGATATATGAGCTGAATCCTGAAATATCAAAAGAAGTAAGAGACTTCTCTTTTGAAATGCTAAAAGAAGCTATGTATATCACTGATAAAGATTTAAGAAATGACGCTATTAGTAAGGTTAAAGAACAAGTAAAAGCACAATTTGTTGAAAAGTATTCAGATAATATGGCAGATGTATCAGAAACAGTTTATCAAATTCAGAAAGAAATTGTAAGAAATGCGATATTAAATGAAAAAAGAAGACCTGATGCCAGAGGAGTTGACGAGGTAAGAAAAATTTCATCTGAAGTTTCAATTTTACCAAGAACTCATGGAAGTGGATTATTTACAAGAGGATTAACTCAAGTAATGACAGTAGCTACATTAGGATCTATAAGTGAAGTTCAAGTATTAGATGGAATAAGCGAAGAAACATCTAAACGCTATATGCATCACTATAACTTCCCATCATATAGTGTTGGA
The DNA here is from genome assembly GCF_055755365.1 of Clostridium sp. X. Lineage (NCBI taxonomy): Bacteria > Bacillati > Bacillota > Clostridia > Eubacteriales > Clostridiaceae > Clostridium > Clostridium sp. X. The sequence goes on along the minus strand of NZ_CM146912.1, from coordinate 2,602,998 downwards.
GAAGTTAGACCTCTGAGAGGTCCTAATAGAAGAGAAATAGGTCATGGTGCTTTAGCTGAAAAAGCTCTTGAACCATTGATTCCAAATGAAGAAGATTTCCCTTATGCTATAAGGCTAGTATCAGAAGTTTTAAGCTCAAATGGGTCTACTTCTCAAGCCAGTGTTTGTGCTAGTACATTAGCATTACTTGATGCTGGAGTACCTATTAAACGACCTGCTGCTGGTATAGCAATGGGCTTAGTAACAAGTGACGATTTATCTCAAGAAGAAATTTTAACTGATATACAAGGTATAGAAGACTTTTTTGGTGATATGGATTTTAAAGTTGCTGGAACTGAAAAAGGAATAACTGCAATACAAGTTGATACTAAAATTGAAGGATTATCAAGTTATTGCATAAGAAAATCTATAGATGATGCTAAAAAAGCTAGACTACAGATTTTGAAAGTAATGAATAGTTGTATTAACGAACCAAGAAATGAAGTTTCGTTATATGCACCAAAAGTATTCACAATGAAAATTAATCCTGCTAAAATTAAAGATGTAATAGGTGCTGGTGGTAAAACAATAAATAAAATTATTGATGAGACCGGAGTAAAAATAGATATTAAAGATGATGGATCAGTTTTTGTTACTGCTGAAGATTATGCATCTGGAAAAAAAGCTTTAGATATGATAGATGGTTATACTAGAGAAATAAAAGATGGTGAGATTTATTTAGGAAGAGTTACTAAGATAGCTGCTTTTGGAGCATTTGTTGAAATATTACCTGGAAAAGAAGGCCTAGTTCATATATCTAAACTTGATGTTAAACGTGTAAATAAAGTTGAAGATGTAGTAGCTGTAGGTGATGAAATATTAGTTAAGGTAACTGAAATTGATTCTATGGGAAGAGTTAATCTTTCTAGAAAAGATGCTATTAAAGACTCAGAAGTTGAAGAACAACAAGATAATACTGACGAAAAGTAGAAAGGCAGAGATGCCTTTTTATTTTATTCTATATTAATTAATAAGAATAACCAATTAATATAGAACATACATATATCTATGATGTATGTTAATAGGAGGTGCTAATCTATGGAAGATAGAACAAAACTTTATAGCGAAATGGAAAGGTATGAAATAATAAATATAAGTAACGGAGAAAAATATAATTTTCTCTTAAATAATGATATAATAATTGACGATGATGGATATTTAAAGTTCTTAATAGTAAATAACAATAAATCCCACTTTAGTTTTTTTGGAAGTAATGATTATTTAGAATTACCTTGGGAATGTGTCAGCAAGATAGGATCAAAAACTATAATTGTAGATGCAGAAGAAACTCAGGTAAAAAGATCTTATAAGTAATTTGTTAAGGAGATAAATATGAAAATTTTAGTTCAAAAATTTGGTGGTACATCAGTATCTACTAGTAATAGAAGAAAACTTGTTATAAATAAAATAATTAAAGCTAGAGAACTAGGTTTCTATCCAGTAGTTGTAGTATCTGCTATGGGAAGAAAGGGCGAACCCTATGCTACTGATACACTACTATCATTATTGACTCAAGATTTTAAGATGAACAATCCATTATCTTCCGATTTGTTAATGAGTTGTGGTGAGATAATAAGTTCAGTAGCTCTTTGTAATGATTTAAACACCGAAAAAATAGACGCTATTCCGTTAACAGGTGGACAGGCCGGAATACAGACTGATAATAACTTTAATAACGCGTTAATTGAAAATGTTAACCCTAATATAATATTAGAAGTTTTAAACCAAGGCAAGGTACCTGTTGTTACAGGATTTCAAGGTATAACAAAAAAAGGATTCTTTACTACTCTTGGTAGAGGCGGAAGTGATGTAACTGCAGCTTTACTTGGAGTTGCTTTAAATGCAGAAGGAATTGAAATTTATACAGATGTTGATGGTATTATGACAGCTGACCCTAGAATTGTACAAGATGCTAAGTTAATTAAAGAAATTAGCTATAATGAAGTTTTTCAATTTGCGGATCAAGGAGCTAAAGTTATCCATCCAAGAGCCGTTGAGATAGCTATGAAGGGAAATGTACCCTTATTAATTAAAAATACAATGAATGATTGCGATGGTACTATAATTGATAATTTTGGTGAAGTAAGCTCCTCAAATATTATAACTGGAATAACTCATATAGATAATAGAGTTCAAATAAAAGTTGAAGTAAATGAAAATCTAGATAATGATAACTATTATAATATTCTTGTTGTATTAGCAGAGAATTTAATAAGCATAGATTTAATAAATGTATTTCCAAATCAAAAAATATTTACTATTGACAATAAGGATTTAAGTGTATTTAATACAATTATGAATAAATTAAACTTAAAATACTCTTATATTGAAAATTGTAGTCGAATATCTATTATTGGATCAAGAATGAGAGGAATCCCTGGAATTATGGCTAAAATACTTAAAGCTTTAATAAAGGATAGAATAAATGTTCTACAAACTGCTGATTCTCATACTACAATTTGGTGTTTGGTGCAAACCGAACATGCTAATTCAGCTATAAAAGCTTTACATCAAGAATTTAAATTAAATACTTAAGTATCATGAATAGTCATTGCCTCTTAAGCAGAAACTATAATTCAAGGAGGTAATAATTATGAATTATGATACTAAATTAGATGAAAGTAATCTATTGAATAACCAAGAAAATAATGAGGAAAATGATCAAGGCAGTGATCAAGGAAATAATGCATCATGTGCTCAGCAAGATAAACTTGATTCAATTAAGGAACTTGGTGTTCCGGATGCAAATCAAAGTGCACAAAGGTTCCAAATACTACCTATAATAGGTCAAATAGAAGGACACTCAGTATTACCACCTCAGTCTAAGGCAACAAAATATGAACATGTAATACCTCAGTTAGTTTCTATAGAGACTAATAAATCAGTAGAAGGTGTTCTAATTATATTAAATACTGTAGGTGGAGACGTGGAAGCTGGTCTTGCTATTGCAGAAATGATACATAGTTTAAGTAAACCTACTGTATCTTTAGTTATTGGAGGTGGCCATTCAATTGGTGTTCCTCTTGCAACAAGTGCTGATTACTCATTTATATCTCCTTCAGCAACTATGATAGTTCATCCAATAAGAATGAATGGATTAGTATTAGGTGTTCCTCAAGCCTTTGAATACTTTAATAAAATGCAAGAACGAATTGTAGAATTTATTTGTCGTACATCTAAAACGCCAAAAGAAACTTTGAGAAAATTGATGCTACAAACAGATGAATTATTAAATGATATGGGTACTATTTTAATTGGAAAACAAGCTGTTGAATATGGTTTAATTAACGAAGTTGGTGGTCTAAGTGATGCCATCAATCACTTAGAAAAAATGATTGATGAAAAAAGAAATGAAAGTAATAAAACTAGCTAAGGATTTTATAGCTAGTTTTTATTTATAACTTAAAAAAGGATAATTAATTCTAGTGTAGAATTTTAAATTTAGAGGTGATTCTAATGACGAAAAACAAAAGTCGCAAACTAAAAGAGGATAAAAATATAAAATCAGGATTTGATAGTGATATAAAAGGAATTTTATTAATTACTTTAGGAATATTAATGCTTATGAGTCTATTTTTAACTGATTCATCTGGAATAATAGGTAAGACTATAAAAAAGATGTTCCTTGCACTTATGGGGATAGGGTCTTATTTTTTTCCTTTTATAATTATCTTTGTTGGAGTAACTTACATAATCACAAATGGGAAAATGACTTTTAATAGAAGATTCTATGGAATACTTTTCTTTTTAATAAATTCACTTACATTTATTCAAATGCTAACTTTAGAAAATTATTATGTTAGCAACAACTTAATAGAAGGAATAAAGAAAATATATTATCAAGATAAAATTACTCATGGAGGAATCTTGTCTTATTTAATAGATGTCCCAATTTACACTTTGTTCGGAAATACGGGTGCTTATATAATTTTTACTGCTATATACGTAATATCTATTATTTTAATGTTACAAATAACTATTAATGATTTCATAAGCTTTTTTAAATCAAAAGGGGATTCGGAAATTATTGATAAAAATGATTTAAAGACTTCAGATGATAACAAGAGAAATCAAGAGTCATTTATAAAAAATATAAACGATAAAATTAAAGTTATTAAATTTATGAAATCTAATGAAAGCAATGACCAATTAACTGATGATTTAAAGAAAGAAAATGACATTAAAGTTTTTGACCATCAAGCAGAACATAAAAAAATGACTGTATCAAATAAAACAAATACCTCCCAATATGAAAATAAGGAAATTGCTATAGAAGATATCAATGAAGAGTTAAATACTAGAATAAATGAAGAATATTCTAAGGACAAGTTCCAATACATATATCCACCAATTGATTTAATAAATCATAACCATACAGCTAGCACAACAAAAAATAGTAAAAAAGATTTAATTAGCAGTGCTTCAAAATTAGAAGAGACTTTAAATAGCTTTGGGGTAGATGCAAAAGTTATACAAGTAACAAAGGGTCCATCTGTAACCCGATTTGAACTTCAACCTAGTGCTGGGGTAAAAGTTAGTAAGATAACTCATTTATCTGACGATATTGCATTAAGTTTAGCTGCATCTTCAATAAGAATTGAAGCACCAATACCTGGTAAGAGTGCTGTTGGAATAGAAGTTCCTAATAGCATAGTTTCATCTGTATATTTGAGGGAAGTAATAGAATCTGAAGAATTTATAAACTTTAATAAAAATATCGCTTTTGCTATCGGAAAAGATATAGGGGGTAATTGTATAGTAGCAGACTTATCTAAAATGCCTCATTTACTAATAGCTGGAGCTACTGGTTCAGGAAAAAGTGTGTGTATTAATACTTTAATAGTAAGTATATTATATAAATACTCTCCGGAAGATGTAAAATTGCTCTTAGTAGATCCTAAGGTAGTAGAATTAAATGTATATAATGAAATACCTCATCTATTGGTGCCTGTAGTTACCAATCCTAAAAAGGCTGCTGGAGCATTAAATTGGGCCGTTACAGAGATGACAAGAAGATATAATTTATTCGCTGAAAATAATGTACGAAATATCGAGGGATATAATGAACTTTTCAATAAAGGAAAAATTGATAGCAAAATACCTTGGATAGTTATAGTAATTGATGAACTAGCTGATTTAATGATGATTTGTCCTGGAGAGGTAGAGGAGTACATAGCAAGACTAGCTCAAATGGCTAGAGCTGCAGGGATGCATTTAGTTATTGCAACTCAACGACCTTCTGTTGACGTAATAACTGGTGTGATTAAAGCTAATATCCCATCAAGAATTGCTTTCTCAGTTTCGAGTCAAATTGACTCACGAACTATAATTGATTCTGCAGGTGCTGAGAAATTACTTGGAAAAGGAGATATGCTCTTTTATCCTGTAGGTGAATCTAAGCCTATTAGAATTCAAGGAGCATTTATTTCAGAAGAAGAAGTTGAAAAAATAGTAAGCTTTATAAAATTACAAAAAAATGAAATTGTTTATGAAGAAAATATTTTAGATGAGATCAATACTGTTTTAGAGAAAAAAGAATCAGATGGTGATGAATTATTAGATGAAGCAATTCAAATAGTTGTTGAATCTGGTCAAGCATCTACTTCTCTTTTACAAAGGAAACTAAGAATAGGGTATAATAGAGCTGCTCGATTAATCGAAGAACTAGAAGCAAAAGGAGTAATTTCAGGAAGAAATGGAAGTAAACCGAGGCAAGTATTATTAGAAAACGAGTCTTTATCTAGTAATAATTAGATTATTTAATAATACTACTTGTTAAAATGTTATAATAGTTTTAAAATAACTTTAGCATATAAATGTTTAACAATTAAGGAGGAGCTTTAGTGACTACATATAAAGTTGGATTAGTGAGTTTAGGTTGTGACAAAAATAGAATTGATTCTGAATTGCTTTTGGGTAATTTGGTAGAAAAAAATGAAATAGTTAAAAATCCAAATGAAGCAGATATAATTATAGTTAATACCTGTGGCTTTATCGAGAGTGCAAAACAAGAATCTGTAGATACAATTCTTGAGATGTCACAATATAAAAAAAAGAACTGTAAAATGATTATTGCTACAGGATGTTTAACTCAACGATATTCTGATGAACTATACGAATTAATTCCTGAAATTGATATTTTATTAGGAGTTAACGATTATGGAAACATTCAAAAATATATTGATGATTTTTTAAATAATGATAGTAAAGCTTGCAAGTGCGATTATAGTGATTTATCTATAAATGAAGGAAAAAGAATCTTAACTACCCAAGGTCATTTAGCATATATAAGAATTTCTGAGGGATGTGATAATCTTTGTACTTATTGTATCATTCCTAAAATAAGAGGAAAATATAGAAGTAGAAGTATAGAAAGTATTATTAATGAAGCTAAAGAACTGGCATCAATGGGAGTAAAAGAATTAGTATTAGTAGCTCAAGACACTTCTGTATATGGAACAGATATATATAATGAAAATAAATTACACGAATTAATACATAAAGTATCTTTAATCAGTGGTATTCAGTGGATAAGAGTAATGTATTGCTATCCGGAGGAGATTACAGATGAATTTATACAGGAGGTTGCAAATAATCCTAAAGTTTGTAATTATTTAGACATTCCTATACAACACATAAGTGACAGTGTACTTAAAAGAATGAATAGAAAATCAAATAAACAATTAATATTAAATAATATAAGTAAAATAAGAAATAGCATTAAAGACATATGTTTGCGTACATCTTTAATTGTAGGGTTTCCAGGAGAAACAGATGAAGAGTTTAATGAGTTAAAAGAGTTTGTAAAGTATATTAAATTTGATAAATTAGGAGTATTTAAATACTCTCAGGAAGAAGATACTCCTGCAGCTAAGATGGATAATCAAATAAATGAACAAATAAAAGAAAGACGTTTAGAAGAAATAATGCTCATACAACAACAAATTTCTATGGAAAAAAATAAAAATAAGATTGGAAGAAATTATAAAGTTATAGTTGAAGGTATCGATAATGATTACTATTATGGAAGAAGTTATGAAATGTCCCCTGAAATTGATGGTGAAATATTGTTTAAATATGATAAAATATTAAATATAGGGGATTTTATAGAAGTTACTATAACTGATGCCTTGGAATACGATTTAATAGGAGTTGTTTGTAATGAATCTTGCCAATAAACTTACACTATTAAGGATAGCTTTAGTACCAATATTTTTAGTATTTATATCTTTTAATACACCAATAACCATGGCTATATCTACTTTAATATTTATAGTAGCAGCTATTACAGATCAGTTAGATGGTTATATTGCGAGAAGAAGAAATCAAGTAACTAGATTTGGTAAATTTATGGATCCATTAGCTGACAAACTATTGGTAGCATCAGCTTTGGTAGCTCTTGTACAGTATAATATTATCCCTGCTTGGATAGTTATGATAATAATAGGGAGAGAATTTGCTGTTACTGGCTTAAGATCCATAGCAGCCTCAGAAGGAGTAGTTATTGCGGCTAGTTGGTGGGGAAAGATAAAAACTGTTACACAAATGGTTACTATAATATCTTACTTAATTACCTTGTTTTATAAATCAGTATATATCGAACATATTGCATATATTTCATTGATTGCTGCAACAACAGCAACACTAATTTCCGGGATTGATTATTTTATAAAAAATAAAAAAGCATTAAGCACAAATGTCTGATTAGGATTGATAAAAAAGGATATAATCATTAAAAGTTCCTGTAAATAAATACTAGGAACTTTTAGTATGTTATATTGACCTTAATCTAAATATAGTGTATAATTTTAAATAGAACAAACGTTCGATTTTGGAAGGAGAGTGAACCCTTAGGGGATAATAATATGAATAATGAAAAGTTAAAAGCTTTACAAGCAGCTTTAAATCAAATTGAGAAACAATTTGGAAAAGGTTCTGTAATGAAACTTGGAGAAAATCCAATACTTAATGTAGAGGCAGTTTCTACTGGTAGTTTGTCTCTTGATATAGCATTAGGTATAGGGGGAATTCCTAGAGGAAGAGTTGTTGAAATATACGGACCAGAATCTTCTGGTAAAACAACTGTAGCTCTACACATAATAGCTGAAGCTCAAAAAGATGGTGGAACAGCAGCTTTTATAGATGCAGAACATGCTTTAGATCCTGTATATGCTAAAGCATTAGGTGTAGATATAGATAATCTAATAGTATCTCAACCAGATACCGGAGAACAAGCTTTAGAGATTTGTGAAGCATTGGTTAGATCTGGAGCGGTTGATGTAATAGTAGTAGACTCGGTTGCTGCTTTAGTTCCTAAGGCAGAAATCGAAGGAGAAATGGGTGATTCTCATGTGGGTCTTCAGGCAAGACTTATGTCTCAAGCACTTAGAAAATTAACAGGATCTATAAACAAATCTAGATGTTCTACAATATTTATTAATCAATTAAGAGAGAAAGTAGGAGTAATGTTTGGAAGCCCTGAAACAACTCCTGGAGGAAGAGCTCTAAAATTCTATGCCTCTGTACGATTAGATGTTAGAAAGATTGATTCCATTAAACAAGGAGATGAATTCTTAGGTAATAGAACAAGAATTAAGGTTGTTAAAAACAAAGTATCACCTCCATTTAAACAAGCAGAATTTGATATAATGTACGGAAGTGGAATATCTACTGAAGGTAATGTTCTAGATGTAGGTGTTGACAATGAAATTGTACAGAAAAGTGGATCTTGGTTTTCTTATAAAGACACCCGATTAGGACAAGGCAGAGAGAATGCCAAACAATTTTTAAAAGAGAATCCACAGATTTTATTAGAAATAGAAAATCAAATAAGAGCTAAATTTGACTTACCGATAAGAGATATAATAAAATCTAAAGAAGTAGCCTCTATTGAGAATAGTGTTGAAACTATAAAATAAAAATGGTCATTAAGATATTGAACGTAGTATTTACTTAACTTATAACAATTTAAGTAAATACTACGTTATAATTTTAAATAAAATTAGCAGCATTTTTTTCATAAACTTGACACGAAATTAAAAATAATATAAAATTAATACAAATACTGGTTTAACATGTACATTATTAAAATATAAGTAAATATAAAATTTTTCTAAACTTAAATGACGCTTAATTACAAATTCTAAAAAGAATAATGTAAGGAGGTGTTAATTTGCCAGATAACTTCATAGTACCTTTTTTAATATTAGTTGTAGTTTTAATATCAATATTTGTGATTATATATGTTAGAAAAAATATTTCTCAAGCAAAGATTTCAGATGCTGAAATTAAAGCAAAACAAACAATTGAAGATGCTGAGAAAGGTGCGGAGTCATTAAAGAAGGAAGCCATTTTAGAGGCAAAAGAAGAAGTACACAAACTAAGAAACGATTTTGAAAAAGAATCAAGAGAAAGAAGAAATGAAATTCAAAGACTCGAAAGAAGAATTATTCAACGCGAAGAACTACTTGACAAGAAAAGTGAGGCAATTGAAAAGAAAGAAGATGCTCTTAATAAAAAATACCAAGATGTAAGTGAAAAAGAAGCGGGAATAGACGAACTTTTCGAAAAGCAAAGACAAGAGCTTGAAAGATTATCAAATTTATCATCTGAAGAAGCACGTCGATTATTGCTAGAGGAAACAAGAAAAGAAGTTAAGCATGATATTGCAGTAATGGTAAAAGAAATGGAAAACAAAGCTAAGGAAGAAGCTGATAAAAAAGCAAGAGAAATTATATCATGTGCTATTCAAAGATGCGCTGCTGATCATGTTGCTGAAAGTACTGTTTATGTAGTTTCACTACCTAATGATGAGATGAAAGGTAGAATAATCGGTAGAGAAGGTAGAAACATAAGAGCTTTAGAAACTTTAACTGGAGTAGATCTTATTATTGATGATACACCAGAAGCTGTAATTTTATCTGGATTTGATCCAATTAGAAGACAGGTTGCTAGAATAGCGCTTGAAAAACTTATAATTGATGGAAGAATTCATCCTGCAAGAATTGAAGAAATGGTAGAAAAAGCTAAAAAAGAAGTTGAAAACGATATTAAAGAAGAAGGCGAACAAGCAACTTTCGAGACCGGAGTTCATGGTCTTCACCAAGAATTGATAAAACTTTTAGGAAGATTAAAGTATCGTACGAGTTATGGTCAGAATATTTTAAAACATTCTATAGAAGTTGCTTATTTAGCTGGATTAATGGCTTCTGAGTTGGGAATCGATCCAACTCTAGCAAAAAGAGCAGGATTACTTCATGATATAGGTAAAGCTATAGATCATGAAATGGAAGGACCTCACGCTTTACTTGGTGCAGAAATGGCTAAAAAATACCACGAATCACCGATAATAGTCAATGCTATTGCCGCTCATCACGGCGATGTTGAATTTGAATCAATCGAGTCTATACTTGTTCAAGCGGCAGATGCTATTTCAGCAGCGAGACCGGGTGCAAGAAGAGAAACTTTAGAAGCGTACATTAAGCGATTAGAAAAACTTGAAGAAATAGCCAACTCTTATGAGGGTGTAGAGAAGTCATACGCTATACAAGCCGGAAGAGAAGTTAGGATTATGGTTAAACCAGAGATTGTTGATGATCTTGGATGTATTCAAATGGCAAGAGATATTGTTAAAACAATAGAAAAAGAATTAGAATATCCAGGTCAAATTAAAATTAATATTATAAGAGAAACTAGATCTATAGAATATGCTAAATAAAATTAGAAATCAAAATCCCTTTATATTTTACAAGATATAAAAGGATTTTTGATTTTTTTGTAGAATATAGTAATAAAACACTATATTTCATAACAAGATAGCAATGAGGAATAACTAGGAGGTTAATTATGGAATTATTGAAGGTTTCAGCAAAATCAAATCCGAATTCTGTAGCAGGGGCATTAGCTGGTGTTATAAGAGAAATAGGCAATGCAGAAATTCAGGCCATAGGTGCAGGTGCCTTAAACCAGGCAGTTAAAGCTATTGCTATCGCTAGAGGATTTGTCGCTCCAAGCGGTATAGATTTAATATGTATTCCTGCATTTACTGATGTACTAATTGAAGGTGAAGAAAGGACAGCTATAAAATTGATCATTCAGCCAAAATAATAATATAATTCTAATATTATAAATATAAAGGGCTTGAATATAGAATCAAGCTCTTTATATTATATATAATTAAATAAAATATGCATAAAATAAAATCAGATAAAATAAATTTATCAATGGAGGTAAAGCAATGATATTATCACAAAAAGCAAAACAGATTACACCTTCTTTAACCTTGGCTATTACTGCTAAAGCAAAGCAAATGTCATCAGAAGGAATAGATATTGTTAGTTTCGGAGCTGGCGAACCTGACTTTGATACACCTAAACATATTCAATCGGCGGCTACTAAAGCAATAGAAAGTGGATTAACAAGATACACTCCAGCGTCAGGAATAAATGAATTGAAACATGCTATCGTTAATAAATTTAAGATGGATAATGATTTAGAATATTTACCAGAGCAAATAATTGTTTCTACAGGTGCAAAACAATGTTTAGCTGATGTTTTTGAAGCTATAATTAATCCTGGGGATGAGGTTTTAATTCCGATGCCTTATTGGGTTAGTTATCCTGAATTAATAAAACTTTCCTATGGTGTTCCTGTAATTGTAGACACTAAAAAAGAAATGAATTTTAAGTATAGTTTAGATTCTTTAGAAAAAGCTGTTAGTTCGAAAACTAAAGCTATCATTATAAACAGTCCTAACAATCCAACTGGTGCTGTTTACGATAAAACCGAGTTGTTAATGATAGCTGAATTTTGTCAAAAACATGATTTGATAATAATATCAGATGAAATATATGAAAAATTAATATATGGTTCTAAACAACATATTAGTATCGCTAGCTTAAGCGAAGATGCATATAAAAGAACAATTGTTATTAATGGAGTTTCTAAATCATATGCAATGACTGGGTGGAGAATAGGATATGCAGCCGGACCAATAGAGGTTATAAAATTAATGTCTAGCATTCAAAGTCATACAACATCTAACCCTACATCTATCTCTCAATATGCAGCATTAGAAGCATTAAGTGGTTCTCAAGATGAATTACACCAAATGATTAAACAATTTGAATCTAGAAGAGATTATATGATTTCTAGAATAGACTCCATAGATTCGTTATCATGTATAAATGCCGAAGGAGCTTTTTATATTATGATGAATGTTTCTGCCTTATTTGGTAAAACTATAGCTGACAAATCACCAACCAATTCCCTGGAATTTTCAGAATTACTACTAGAGATAGAAAAGGTGGCGGTTATTCCGGGTATCGCTTTCGGATTAGATGAATATGTAAGATTATCTTATGCTACCTCTATGGAAAAAATTACTGAAGGCTTAAATAGAATTGAAGGTTTTATATCTAAATTCAAATAGTTTTAGAGTAATATTAAATTTAAAGTTATCTTAAATAAAAATAGTATTGCGATTATTAATAAAATATATTTTAAAGAGGTGAACGATGTGATTAAAAAAGAAGCTATTGTTAAAGCATCAACAGGGCTACATGCACGTCCGGCAACAACTCTAGTAAAAAAGGCTTCTTCCTTTAAGTCTGATATCCAGATGGAATATAAAGATAAAAAAGCAAATGTTAAAAGCTTGATAGGCGTTCTTTCCCTTGGAGTAACTAAGGATTCTACTGTTACTATAATTACTTCCGGCGATGATGAAGCTTTAGCTGCTGAAGAAATGATTAAATTAATCGAATCTCTAGGCTAATAAATAAAGGGCTTAAAAGCCCTTTATTTATTAGCCTAATTTTACTTTATAATATTAATTAAAAAAATTGCAGAAACTATATAAGTATTATAATTAACGAACGAATGACTTATCAACATGATTAATATATGTTATAATATGAATAAATATATTAAAAATATGCATAACATATGTATGGAGGTTTACTATGAAAAAAAATACTTATAATTCACCGCTAAATAGTAGATATTCTTCTAAAGAGATGTCTTATTTATTTTCAGAAGAAATGAAATTTAAAACTTGGCGCAAACTTTGGGTAGCTTTAGCTGAGAGTGAGAAAGAATTAGGATTAGATATATCTGACGAACAGATATATGAATTAAAAACGAACATAGAAAATATAAATTATGAAGATGCAGAAGAAAAAGAAAAAGAAATTAGACATGATGTTATGAGTCATGTATATGCATATGGACTTCAATGTCCTAAGGCTAAAGGTATTATACATTTAGGAGCAACAAGTTGCTACGTAGGCGATAACACAGATTTAATAGTTATGAGAGAGGCTCTTGTTTTAATAAAGAAAAAGATTTTAAATGTAATAAGTAATTTATCTAAGTTTGCAATTAAATACAAGAGTCTCGCTACACTAGGTTTTACTCACTTGCAACCTGCTCAACTTACTACTGTTGGTAAGAGAGCTACACTTTGGATTGAAGATTTATTAATTGATGTAGAAAACTTAGATTTTACAATAAATAACTTAAAGTTAAGAGGGGTTAAAGGAACAACAGGAACTCAAGCTAGTTTTATGAAGTTGTTTAACGATAACGAGGAGTTAGTAAAACAATTAGAAGTTTTAGTAGTAGAAAAGATGGGTTTTGATAAGGCGTACGAAGTCACTGGGCAAACTTATCCAAGGAAAGTTGATTCTATTGTATTAAATACTCTATCAGAAGTTGCTCAAAGCGCCTATAAATTCAGCAATGACTTAAGAATATTGCAAAACATGAAGGAAATGGAAGAGCCTTTTGAAAAGAATCAAGTAGGTTCATCGGCTATGGCTTATAAAAGAAATCCGATGAGATCGGAGAGAATTAGTGCTTTAAGTAGATTTGTAATAGTTAATTCTCTTAATCCTGCTATAACTGCTGGAACTCAATGGTTTGAAAGAACTCTAGATGATTCAGCTAATAAAAGATTATCAGTTTCGGAATGCTTTTTGGCTTTAGATGGGGTTCTGAATTTATATATAAATATAACTGAAAGTATGGTTGTATATGAAAAAGTTATTAGATCCCACGTGGATAGCGAACTTCCTTTTATGGCTACCGAAAATATACTTATGGAAGCCGTAAAAAGAGGAGGGGATAGGCAGGAGTTACACGAAAAAATAAGAATTCTTTCTATGGAAGCAGGTAAAAGAGTGAAAGAAGAGGGTCTTAACAATGATTTAATCGAAAGAATTATCAAAGATGAATCTTTTTACATGAGCGAAGAAGAGATATTATCTATAATAAATCCTGAAAAATTCACTGGCAGAGCTCCAGGTCAAGTTGAAGAATTTATAAAATATAGCATTAATCCTATTCTTGATGAAAATAAAGATATATTAGGTATCGATGTATCTATAAATGTATAAGAATATTTTATAATGTATATTTATCCAACAATTATGTATATATACATAATTGTTGGATTTTAATTTTAAGCAAAAATTAATTTTAAAAATTATTCAACTGTACATTTACAAGTATTATATAATTTTAAAAATAATATTTTTGTATAAAACCGTATTACATAAACATTGTTTCTCAACTGTATGTTAATGCCAAACTTAAACTATTGTAGTATAATACAACTATAGTGCTAAAAAAGATAACACTAGTAAAAAAATAACATTACCAACTTCGCTAAATGTATATTTAGCGAAGTTGGTACACTGAAAAAGGAGGAGACTATGGAATATCAGCTTTCGAATATGTTCAATCCATCTTTACCAGAACATCTAAACGAGTTTTTAACTTATCTCGGAACAATTAAAGGAAAATCACCTAACACAATTTTAGGATATAAATTAGATCTAACTATGTTTTTTAAATTTCTAAAATTGTATAAAGGATTAGTTTCAAAGGATATTAACTTCGACGAAATAATCATAAATGATATAGATAAGTTTTTTATAAGAAAAATAAATTTATCAGACCTATACGCTTTTATATCTTTTGCCGAAAATTACAGAAACAACGGCAATTTTGCTCGTGCCAGAAAAGTTGCTGCATTAAAATCATTCTTTAAATATTTATACGGAAAATCAAAGATATTAGATGAAAACCCCGCTTCTGAACTGGAGTCCCCTAAAACAAATAAAAGAAACCCAGTATACCTTACACTTGACGAAAGCAAATTGCTCCTCTCATCTATAGATGGAGAAAATAAAGAAAGAGATTACTGTATAATAACATTATTTTTAAATTGCGGCTTAAGACTTTCTGAGCTTTGCAGTATAGATATTTCTCGAATAAAAGAAGATACCCTTACTATAATAGGTAAAGGAAATAAAGAACGAACAATATATTTAAATGGCGCATGTTTGAGATCCATAAATTCTTATCTACCTATACGACAACACAAAAACTCTAAGGTAGCAGAAAAAGATAAAGACGCTTTATTTATCAGCAGAAATTATAATAGAATCAATAAAAGAAGTGTTGAGCTATTAGTAAAAAAATACATAGTTAAAGCTGGTCTAGAAAACCAAAAGTTTTCTCCACACAAATTAAGACATACAGCAGCTACTTTAATGTACAAATACGGAAATGTAGATATACGTAGTTTACAAAAAATATTAGGCCACGAAAACATATCTACTACACAAATATACACCCATGTGGATGACGAAACTCTAAGGCATGCAGTTAGTTTAAACCCGCTTAGCGAAGAATAAGTTCTAATAAATAAACGATAAATTTCCATTAATTAATAGTGAATATTAATCAATAGAAAATTATCGTTTTATAAATTGAGCAAAAGCACTATTTAATATTCTTATTTATAACCATTATGCCCGGAAACACTTCACTTATATACTTTCCAGAATTCTCATTTTCTAGAATTTCAGATAATCCATCAATATCATCTATGTATTCTATCTTTATATCTGATTCGTTCAAATCTTTATTTAATTCAGCTAAAGTTTCAATATCTATATCAGAATTACTCTCCCCTTCATCCGCAAAAGTTATATCCTCTTCATCTATAATCTCTTCAATATTAATTGCACGAACATCAAAACCTTGTAATTCTAAACACTTAGCACAATTATTACATTTTTTATTTTCGTTTATATCACATTTAGCACACTCTCCACAGTCGCTGCATGGAATACCTTCTTGAAATATACAAGTTTTTTTCATTTTTTTCCCCTCTTCCATATTTATTCAAACATTATATCAAACTATACCACAATAATCAAGTTTCACAGAACATTAGTTTGATATTGATAAAAATCTATGATATAATTCAAAATATAAGATAAGGAGTGTATAAAATGAATGTGGATAAAAAAGATAAACAAACTGAAATATTTGAGTTTATAAAGAGTCAAATACGCGAAAAAGGATATCCACCTTCCGTTCGCGAAATTTGCAAAGGAGTTGGTCTTAGTTCAACTTCTACTGTACATGGTCATTTAGAACGACTAGAGAAGAAAGGTATGATTAGAAGAGATTCTACAAAACCTAGAACTATAGAAATACTAAAGGATCCTATTATAAACAAAGAAATGATTGACATACCTATTGTAGGAAAAGTAACGGCCGGCGAACCTATTTTAGCTGTTGAAAATATAGAAGACACCTTCCCTATTTCTTTAAATTATATGCCTAGCAATAAAGATCTATTTATTTTAAATGTTTCAGGTGAAAGCATGATCGATGCCGGTATATTCGATGGCGACCTAGCTATAATAGAAAAAACTAATTATGCATCAAACGGTGATATAGTCGTGGCACTAATAGACAACAGTGAAGCAACAATAAAAAGATTTTTCAAAGAAAAAGACTACATACGACTACAACCCGAGAACAAAACTATGACTCCTATATTAGTAAAGAACTGCACAATAGTTGGAAAATTAGTTGGTATTTTTAGAAGATATTAAAAGAATAAATGATTGATTAAACTCAGTCATTTATTCTTTTTTTAATTTATATTTTATTTTAAAATTCTGCTTAAAGCAATCAATATCCCTATCTTTGCATGATCGAAAGTAAGTCCACCTTGCAGATAGGCTATATATGGTTCTCTAATCGGAGCATCGGCCGACAATTCTATTGACGATCCCTGTATAAACGCTCCTGCTGCCATTATTACCTGGTCTGTATATCCAGGCATATCCCAAGGTTCGCAAGCAACAAAAGAATCTATAGGAGATCCAATTTGTATTCCCTTACAAAACTCTATTAATTTATCTTTATCATTAAATTTTATAGCCTGAATTATATCACTTCTTTTATCTGTATAACTAGGCAACACCTCAAAGCCAGCTAACTCCATAATCCTAGAACAAAAGATAGCTCCTTTCAAAGCTTCCATAGTTATATGTGGCGCTAAAAACAAACCCTGATACATAGAACGCATAACTCCAAAAGTAGAACCACACTCACCACCAATTCCCGGAACAGTAAGTCTATAAGCGGATCTTTCCACACATTGTTTAGCTCCAACTATATATCCACCCGTTGGAGTAATCCCTCCACCTATATTCTTTATTAATGATCCTGCTGCTAAATCCGCACCCACATCAGTAGGTTCGATTATATCTATAAATTCTCCATAACAATTATCTACAAAGCAAATTATATTCTCTCTAATACCTTTAACAAAGCTAATTACATTCTTAATATCTTCTATTAATAAAGCTTTTCTCCACCCATATCCTGTAGATCTTTGGATGTGTACTAATTTTATAGTATCATCCTCTTTCAAAACATTCTTAATTTTATTTAAATCCGGTTTTCCTAATTCATTAAGTTCAACTTGTTTATATTTTACTCCAAATTCTTTAAGCGACCCCATACCTTCCTCGGTATCTAATCCAATGATTCCATGAAGAGTATCATAAGGTTTCCCACATATAGAAAGCATAGTATCACCTGGTCTTAAATTTCCAAACAATGCACTTCCAAGTGCATGAGTCCCATTTACAAAATGTGGTCTTACCAGTGCACTCTCACAGTTGAATATTCTAGCATATACCTTATCTAAAGAATCTCTTCCAATGTCTCCATATCCATATCCACTGGAATTCGTGAAATGTGCATCACTTATCCTCTCTTCTTGCATAGCATTTAACACTTTTATTTGATTAAATTCTCTTATCTCATCTAAAGCTTCAAACTCTAATTTTACATCACTTATTGCTTTTTCGTACAATTCTAAAACTCTACTATTAATATGATATTTATTAATTAGATACTCTTTCATTTCATTAATCATATGTATAAACCCCCGAAAATAAATACTAGTCAAGGCACTCCTGACTAGTATTTATATTATCACATAAAAAAAGAATAGGCAAACTAATCGCCTATTCTCTAATTACTATCCTCTTTTGTGAAGAGTATTGGTTTTGCTGGAGATATGGTAGATACTGCATGCTTATATATCATCATCTGTTTTCCTTCACTATCTAAGATTATAGTGAAATTATCAAAACCCGTAACATTACCTTTAAGTTGAAATCCATTTGTTAAATATATAATAACATGAGTTTTATTCTTTCTAGCATTGTTTAAAAATAAGTCTTGAAGATTATTTGTTGGCTTATTCATAAATTTTACCTCCATCGTTTTATATCATAAGTTATTCTATAAAAATAACTAAAATCCTTTATTTTTTAAAATCCTTTTATAAGTGATTTATTATTGTCTTTATACATCTTTTTAAATTGTTCTAATATGACATCGCATACATCATCATCATTTTTATAGTTGTCTTTATCAATCCATATTGCTCTCTTATCTTTTCTAAACCAAGTTAATTGTCGTTTAGCATAATTTCTACTACCCTTTTTTATCATATCTACAGCCTCATTTAACGTAAGCTTTCCATCTAGATAATAAAGGATTTCTTTATATCCAATCCCTTTCATTGATTGCATATTTTCTGTACATCCCATAGTTTTTAATTTCACAACTTCATCTATTAGCCCTTGTTCAATCATCAGATCTACCCTTTCATCGATTCTAGCATATAAATCTTTCCTATTCATGGTTAACACAAAGTAGTATACATTATAAGGTATATCATAAATATCTTGTTCTGAGTTATATTCACTAATTGTCTTTCCTGTGAGTTTATAAACCTCAAGTGCTCTTATAACTCGTTTTAAATCATTTGGATATAACCTATTAAAAGATGCTTCATCTATATCTTTAAGTAAGTCATGAACAAATTCATTACCTTTCTCTTCCGCTAACAACTTCAAGTGTTCCCTATATTCTTCATCCTTATGTGACTGTGCATAGTCATAATTAAAAATTAGTGAATCAATATAAAATCCTGTTCCGCCTACAAGTAGTGGTAATTTATTTTTTTCATTAATTTTATTTATAACTTCTATAGATTTTCGTTTAAACTCTGCTACACTAAAGTCTTCAAGAGGATGAACAAAATCAATTAAATGATGAGGAATACCGTGCTTTTCTTCCTCAGTAATTTTTGCAGAACCTACATCCATATATTTATAAATCTGCATAGAGTCTGCCGAAATAACCTCTCCATTCAATTCTTTAGCCAATTGTATAGATATTTTAGTTTTTCCTATAGCAGTAGGCCCTGCTAATACGAATAAATCTTTCTTCATTTGTAATCTCCTTTATTTCCTAATAAGAAACCACTCTATTAAATTCTTTTAAACCTTTTTTCTATATCCATTAATGACATTTTTATTATTGTAGGTCTTCCATGTGGACAATTAAAAGGCTCCTCTATATATCTTAATTCATCTACTAAAGATGACATTTCCATATGAGATAAAGAATGATTTGCTTTTATAGCAGCTTTGCATGCTAAAGAAGCAATCATATTATACTTTACTTCTGTAATCTTACCTGAACCTAGATTTTTTATATTATCTAATATTTCCAAGAAAAATTCTCTAACACTTACTTTACCCAAGAGCATAGGGGCTTCTCTTATACTTATTGTATTATCGCCAAAATCCTCAATTATAAAACCAGCCTCATTAAGAATTCTAGTATTTTCATTATAATAAACAAACTCCTCTGAATTCAATTCTACAACTAATGGCGTCAATAATATTTGAGAAATAACATTGCTATTTTCAATTTGCTGTTTAAACTTTTCAAACAATATTTTTTCATGAGCTGCATGTTGATCTATCATATAGAATGTACCTGAACTCTCACCTAATATATAAGTATTATTATATTGACCTATAATATTTAACAAAGGGAATTTTGCTTCATTTTCTTTAGGTAATTCTCCTTGAGTCTTAATTTGTTTTTCCTCTTTGGCAGTAGAGAGAGGATCCTCTTTTATAAATAGATTATTACTTTCCATAGATAATTTATCATTATCTAAATAGTTACATTCAATATCATAAGAAATATTACTTTTACCTATTTCTGAATCATGCACTTCTTTAACTAAACTTTTCATATAATTATCACTTTCTAAATCAATGGTTTTTCTTCTTTCATATATGCACTCTTCTTTCAAATCAATAGGCAACTGGACAGACGCAATCTTAGTATTTAACACTTTAGCATTCGCTTCTTCACCATTATCTAAACCATTGTCATTCGTAAGAAAATATGCTTTTACGCTTGCTCCAATAGCTTCATGGACTGCATTAAAAACAGATTTATATATTACTCTCTCATCTTCAAACTTTATTTCTGATTTTGTTGGATGAACATTTACGTCTATAAACTCAGGGTATATATCTAAAAAGATAACAAAAAACGGATGTTTGTTTATTGTTAAAAAAGACTTAAAAGCATTTTCTACAGCAGCAGTAATAAGTCCACTTTTAATAAATCTTTTATTTACAAATATACTTTGATTATTTCTACTTCCTCGACTTATATCAGAATTTCCTATGTATCCATGTACTGATATAATATCAGTATGTTTTTCAAAACCGATTATATTATCATAAATGGTTTTCCCATAAATAGATCGAATCGTATCTTTTACATCACTAGAAGCATACGTAGCAAGTGAACGTTTATTGTTATTATAATATTTAAAAGCTATGTCAGGATTAGCCAAAGCCAATCTACTAACAATATTTGATATTAAGCTAGATTCTCGTTGATCCGATTTTAAGAATTTTTGTCTTGCCGGAACATTAAAGAATAAGTCTCTAATTTCTATAGATGTTCCTACATTACACCCAACATCTTTTATATACTCAGTATTTCCACCTTCTATATATATTTCTTTTCCAAAATCAGCATCTGCAGTACGACTTTTTAAAACTACTTTTGAAACAGCTGCTATACTCGGCAAAGCTTCCCCTCTAAATCCAAAAGTATTAATAGTAAACAAGTCCTCAGCACTAATTATTTTACTAGTACCATGAGTCATGAATGCTTTATGTATGTCTTCACTATGAATTCCTATACCATCATCTATTATTTTCATAGATTTATCATTTTCACTATGAATTTCTACAGTTATATTCTTACTCTCAGCATCAATACTATTTTCAATAATCTCTTTTACTACAGAGGCAGGCCTCTCAACTACTTCACCAGCAGCAATTTTATTTGAAATTTCCTGATTTAATAAATTGATTCTCTTCAACAGATCACATCCTATTATTTTACAAAGATTTAGCTTTATTAATTATCTCATATAACTTATTAAATCCCTCCATAGGATTCATGCTTAATACTTCAATAGAACATATTTCTTTTATAAAATTTTCTCTTCCTATATCATTAAAACCAATTTGCTTTGATTTAGAATCTTCTTTAGCAACTGCTATTTCTTTTATCAAATCAGCTTTAACTTCTAAATTAGTTTCTTTGTTAGTAGTGATTTCACTAGATAAATTTTTTTTATCATTCTTACTTTCAAGAGTATCTAATATTTCTCGTGATCTTACTATAACTTCATCTGGTATTCCCGCTAATTTTGCTACCTCAATTCCATAGGACTCATCTGCGCCCCCTTCAATAATTTTTCTTAGAAAAACAATTTCATTTCGGAGCTTTTTCACAGCTATAGAATAATTTTTCACACCAGATATCTTTCCTTCTAAAGAAGTTAATTCATGATAATGTGTAGCAAACAAAGTTTTACTTCTAAGCTTTGGATTATTACATATAAATTCTATTACAGACCAAGCGATACTCAATCCGTCATATGTACTAGTACCTCTTCCTACTTCATCTAATAAAATAAGACTTTTTGAAGTAGCATTATTTAATATATTTGCAACTTCCCACATTTCAACCATAAAAGTACTTTTTCCTCTAGCTAAATCGTCTGATGCTCCTATTCTTGTAAAAATTTTATCACAAATTGATATAGATGCTTTTTTAGCTGGGACAAAACTTCCAATTTGAGCTAGTAATGTTATTAGTGCTACCTGCCTCATATAGGTTGATTTTCCGGCCATATTAGGTCCTGTAATTAGTATTAACTGTTTATCTTTATCATTTATATAAGTATCATTTGATATGAAAGTATTTCTTGATATCACATTCTCTACAACTGGATGCCTGCCTTCTTCTATATATATCTCCCCATCTTCCTTAATATCAGGTTTACAATAATTATTTTCAAGAGCAACTATAGCAAGTGAACTTAAACAGTCTAATTCTGAAATTAATTTAGCTGTAACTTTCATTCTATCAATATGTTTTTCTACTTCATCTCTAATTTCCACAAAAATGTTGTATTCTAGTTCTATTAACTTTTCTTGAGCTCCTAATATCTTTTCCTCTATTTCCTTTAATTCAGGTGTTATATATCTTTCACAATTAGCTAATGTTTGTTTCCTTATATATCTATTCTCAGGAGCCATACTTAAATTTGATTTCGTTATCTCTATGTAATAGCCAAATATTTTATTGTATCCAACCTTTAGTGACTTTATACCCGTGACATTTCTTTCATTTTGTTCAAGAGATGCAATCCATTCTTTACCATGAAATTTTGCAGTTCTTAACTCATCTATATCTTTATTAAATTTATCTTTTATTATCCCACCCTCTTTTAATGATAGAGCAGGAGATTCTGATATTGCACTTTCTAGTATTTCATATACATCCTCTAATGAGTCCATCCTAGTGCAAATACTTTTTAATAAGTCACTCTGGAAATTAGATAATATATCTTTTATGTAAGGAATTTTTCCGACAGATTGTTTTAAGGATAAAAGTTCTTTTGCGTTAACATTTTTAGAAGAAATCTTGCCTACTAACCTTTCAATATCATAGACCTCTCTTAAACTCCCCTTCAAGTCCTCATATAAAGAAAATTTAGATACTATCTCTTCAACAGCATCAAGGCGATTTTGTATTAACTCTTTATGAATTAATGGTTGCTCTAGCCACTTTCTTAAAAGTCGCCCTCCCATAGCTGTGCTAGTTCTATCTATTACTCCGAGAAGCGATCCTTTTTTAGTTTTATCTCTTAACGTTTCTGATAACTCTAAGTTTCTTCTAGAATTAATATCTATACTTAAATAGTCAATAATATGATAATATTCTATATTATCAATATGTATTAATGTCATCTTTTGTGTTTCTGTTATATAACTTAGTAATCCCCCACAACATTTAATAACTACCTCATCTAACTCCTTAACATCAGTATTACTAAAATGTTTTATTAGCTCTTCTTTATTATCACAAGTAAAAAATTCATTTTTTCTTCTTGTCAAAGTCACCTCAAAGCGTTCACTTATAGCATTTATTACATCTAAATAAATATCATCCTGTATTAATATTTCTTTTGGTTCAAATTTTGATATTTCATCAAGTATTAATGAAATTGCATAGTTCAAAGATGTACATTGAACATCACCAGTAGAAATATCTGCAAAACATACAGAGACTTTATTTTCTTCTATAAAAAGGCTCATTATATAATTATTCTTTGTATCTTCTAAAAAAGCCGAATCTATAAAAGTTCCTGGTGTTATAATTTTTGTTACATCTCTCTTTACAATTCCCTTTGCTTGAGAAGGATCTTCTAGTTGCTCACATATAGCCACCTTATAACCTTTAGTTACTAACCTATTTATATACGAGCTTGAAGCATGATAAGGTATCCCACACATCGGAGCCCTTTTTTCTAATCCACAATCCCTGCCTGTAAGAACTAACTCAAGCTCCCTTGAGGCAATTTCAGCATCTTCAAAAAACATTTCATAAAAGTCACCTAACCTAAAGAATAAAATACACTCTTTATTATTTTCTTTTATTTTGAAGTATTGCTGCATCATAGGTGTAAGTGCCATAAATATTCCTCCTTTTTTTAAAAAATAATATAAAAAGCTCTATATAGAGCTTTTTATATTATCTCACCTACAAGTGAAAATGAGTTCGCTTTAGTAATTTTAACATTAACTAACTTACCTATATAATCTGAGTTTCCGTCAAAGTTAACTAACTTACTAGTTCTTGTTCGACCCATAAGCTTTGTTTCATCATTTTTACTTGGTCCTTCAACTAGAACTTCTACTATTTTACCCTCATATGCTTTATTTTTATTTGCCATACTCTCATTAATAATCTTAATTAAATTATTAAATCTATTACGTTTTGCTTCTTCTGAAACTTGCTCTTCATAACTCGCTGCTGGAGTTCCCTCTCTTTGAGAATAGATAAAGGTAAAGGCTGAGTCAAATTGGATTTCCTCAACTAGCGTTAACGTTTCTTCAAAATCCTCTTCAGTTTCTCCTGGAAACCCAACAATGATATCTGTTGTAATTGCCACATCAGGCATAGCTTTTCTTAATTTACGCACTAAGTTTAAGTAATCTTCTCTTGAATACTTTCTGTTCATTTTTTCAAGAACTCTAGTAGAACCAGATTGTAACGCAAAATGACCATGTTCACAAACTTTATCGCATTCAGCCATAGCATCTATTAATCTTTCAGATACATCTTTTGGATGAGATGTCATAAATCTAATTCTTTCAAGACCATCAACTTTATTAACTTCTCTTAGAAGATCAGCAAAATCCATTTCCCGTTCTAGTCCTTTTCCATAAGAATTAACATTTTGGCCTAAAAGAGTAATTTCTTTATATCCTTTAGAAACTAGATCTTTAATTTCACTTATAATATTTTCTGGTTCTCTGCTTCGCTCTCTTCCTCTTACATAGGGAACTATGCAGTAAGAACAAAAATTATTGCATCCATACATAATTGTAACAAAAGCTTTTACATCACTTTTTCTATCTACCGGTAACCCTTCTACAATATCTTTTTCTTTATCCCATATTTCTATTATTGAATTACCTTCTGTTTTAACACGTTCAATATATTCAGGTAGCTTATACGAATTATAGCTTCCTGCAATAATATCTATGTGTGAGTACTTTTTCATAACCTTATCAGGCATATCTTTTTGTTGCATCATGCATCCAGTAATAACAATTACTAAATTTGGATTATTCTTTTTTAATGCTTTTAAAGCTCCTATGTGTCCAAAAACCTTTAGTTCAGCATTTTCTCTAACACAACAAGTATTAAAAATTATTATATCCGCATCTTCTTTAGTTTCAGTTCTTAAATATCCTATGCCCTTCAAGACTCCCGATATTTTCTCAGAATCCTCTTCGTTCATTTGGCATCCCCAAGTATCTATATAATATCTTTGATTTAAATTGCTCATATGTATTATTCTCCTTCTATAATTTAACTTTAGTAATTATAAATTTAATTTAATTTAATATTTACATTAATTAATTATATATAATTTATCTATAATTTAAAAGAACTTTTATGATATTTTAAGTTACATATATAATATTAATAAGAAATCAAAAAGAAAAGAGCAGGAACTTCTCTTTTCTTCTTACTTATGATTTTAAAAACCATTTTGCATCTTCTGATACTTCTCTAAATCCCACTGATTTATATAAATTTAATGCAGAGCTATTATTTGCATCTACTTTAATCTTTGCCTTACTCTTCCCTTTAGAATAAATTATATTTAAAAGATAGATTAATAGTAATTTGCCATATCCATTATTTCGATATGTTGGCAGAATACCAAAGTTAACAATATAGGGCTGTTTATGGCGCATTATTATTTGCCCATAACCAATATACTCTTTATCTAATTTTAAAAATATAGCTCCATCTTCACAATAATAATCTTGTATTTCATCATAGTATATATCATCTATCTTTAACGGAATTCTATCTTTACTATTAAAAATTTGATTTTGTAAAGCACATCTTAATTTTTCATCTTTACCTATAGTAACTCTTTGAAAATGTATATTCCTAGGGACATTTATTAGTGTATAATCTTTTAGAGAAATTTCCATATCTATTGTACTTTTATTTATTTCAAATCCTATATCTCTTAAAAGTGAGAAGTTGTAATAATTCTTTTCGCAATCGTAAGTTATCCTCGTACATCCCTTAATAGAATTTATTAAATATGAATAAGATTTTATTAAATCCATAGTCTCAAGTATATACATAGATTTTATAGTACATATATAAGGTCCTTTTTTTTCTATCCAAATGTAACCAACATAACAATTATCATATTTTAAAAGCTTGATTTTTTTACACATTAAATATTGAAGGAATTTATTTAACTTATAGTATTCATTCCATAAGTCTCTATTTAAGTTGTTGAATTTATGTTTCAAGCTTTCTAACTTTTTAAATTCCGCTAAATTATACTTATTTAAGTTGCATAGTTCATACATCATTATAAACCTTCTTTATATAAATTAATTTTAGATATAGTTAGTAATATATTCAATATATTCTTCTATGAACTTTTGTTGTAATATACTTTCACCTAATATCTTTTTTAATTTATTGGAATACTTCTGTTCATTCCAATTTTTATGTTTTACATATCGCTTTTTTCCAAGTTTCCAAAACTTATGTGGGAATATTATTAAGGCTAACATAACTTCTAATTCTTCTATAGTTAGTTTATTTACAGAATTATATGATTCAATAATTTTTTTAGCTTTTTCAAAATCCCATGCATAATCTTTTTTACTCATTAGTCTTCTTATAAACTTTCCTAAATCGTTTATTTGTAAATCTATCATTATACTATCTAAATCGATTATATAATAATCCTCATCTTTTTTGATAATATTTTGATAGTAAAAACTATTATGGCAAATAGTTTGTTTTCTACTAGCATTTTCGGACAATCTAAAATATTCAGATTCATTTAAAATCTTAATAGAAAATAATGCTTTATTAAAAAAATAATCTATATTACTTTTATAGTCTATATCAAAATTTCCTTTAATCTTTTTATCATCTATAACTTTGTCAAACTTATATAGTTCATACATCATTTCCTTATAAACCTTAGGCCAATTCTTTAAATTATTTCTTATCTTTAATCTTTTAGTGTTTATTTCATTAACATAGACATGAAATTTAGCTAGAAGTTTAGTACAGTTTATAACTTCCTCTATACTATCTAATTGGCATTCATTTCCCTGTATCCATTCAGTTGCGTAGAAAAAAACTTTTTTATATTTAACAAATAGGTTATTATTCTTAGTTCTTATATATTTAGGAGTGTTAAAGAAGTTATTGTTGTAAAGTTGCTCTACTAATATATTACCATTTTCCGCTTTGTTTTTACCATGTCTAAGCTTTTTAAGACATATACTTCCTAAGCTCGTATTAACTTTATATACACTTCTAGCCTTTTCAACAGATATTACATTAAAATTATACATATATAAAACTTTATTAAGGACTTCCCTCTCTTTACTTGAAAAATCCTGATAATTTATAGTATTATATCTCACTTACTAACTCCCCCTAAACACTATTATTTATTATATATTATTTATTAAAAAAAATATTACTATATATAATTAATAATAGGAAAACACAAGGTAGCTATACTAACTTGTGTTTGGGAATAGCGATTATTAACATGTGTATATGCTTAAACTTAATCTTGCAACTTTCTTATTACCTCTTCAATAATCCAATTTGGGGTAGAAGCTCCTGCTGTAACACCTATATTCCGACTATTATCTATCATTTCTTTCTTTATTTGTTGTGAATTTTCAATAAGCATTGTATTCTCACAGTTAGCTTTACAAATTTCATATAGTTTAGTTGTATTTGAACTATGACGTCCACCTATTACAATCATAGTATCTACTTTCTTCGATAGTTCATGTGCAGCCTTTTGCCTGACCTCAGTAGCACTACATATAGTGTTAAATGCAAGTATCTCTTTACACTTTTTAGCTATTATAGAAATAACTTTTTCCCAGTTTTCTTGTTTTTCTGTAGTTTGTGAGACTACACACACCTTAGGTGGAAGTTTTTCTATATTACTCCCATCTTTAGATACAATAGCCTCATCATTACACCAACCATTAATTCCAATAACCTCTGGATGATTTTTATCTCCAACTATTACTATGGCATAACCCATATCATGATACTTTTCCACTTTTTGTTGTATATGAGATACATATGGGCATGTAGCATCTGCTATAACTAAACCTTTAGATTTGATGCTATTAAATATTTTAGAAGATATGCCATGTGACCTTATAATTATAGTATCGTCTTTTTCTAGGGAATCAATATTATCAATTTCTATAGCTTGAATATCTTTTGATTCCAAAAACTCTACAACATCATTATTATGTATTAATGGACCTAATGTATAAATCCTTTTATTTGATGATTCTCTATTATTTAGAGCTGTTTCAACTGCTCTTTTAACTCCAAAACAAAATCCTGATTTATCTGCTAAAATTACATTTCTCATTTAATCACTACCTTAAAAAATTAATTATTTTTATAAATCTTTACTAATATAATTACATATCTGATTAACTACATCCTCAATAGTTGAGAAGGTAGTATCTAAAGCTATAGCATCATCTGCTTTTCTTAAAGGATCAACTTCTCTATTAGAATCTATATAATCTCTATCTTTTATTTCCTGTAAGATTTTATCATAATCTACATCTAGTTTTTTTCTCACCAACTCTTTATATCTCCTATTTGCTCTTTCCTCTGGAGAAGCAGTTAGATAAAACTTAAATGGTGCATCTTTTAATACAACTGTACCTATGTCTCTTCCATCCATAATAACATTGTATTTTTCAGACATCTTTCTCTGAAGATATACTAGTCGTTGTCTTATTTCTGGTATAGCTGCATACATGGAGACAGTGTTACTTATTTCTGGCATCGTAAGTAAATGATTTACGTTTTCGCCATTTACTATTAAATCATTATCTTCAAAATGCATCTCTAAATCGTTCATTAAATTACATATTCCTATAACATTATCTGGATTAATTCCACGTTCCATAGATTTTAATGTAATAGCCCTATACATTGAGCCAGTATTTATATACATTAAATTAAACCTTTCAGCTACCATTTTAGCTATTGTACTTTTACCCGCACCAGCTGGGCCATCTATTGCAACAGTTATTCTCAATTTTTTGATACCGCCTTTCCAAACTAGACTATATTCTACTCTTTTCTTAAAGTTTAATTAGAATTATGTCATTATAGCTAGTGACTGTTATTCTCCCACATTTATGCCAGCTAAATATCCTGTAGATAATGCAATCTGTATATTAAATCCACCTGTATAGGCATCAACATCTATCATCTCACCGGCAAAATATAAATTGTTTATTAACTTAGACTTCATTGTAGAAGGATCAATTTCTTTTACATTTACTCCTCCTGAAGTTATTATAGCTTCCTTAATTGGTCTTAATCCTTTAATATTTAGTTCAAAGTTTTGAATTAAATTAACAAATACTTTTCTTTCTTCTTTAGTAATAGAATTTACTTTTTTATCTTCCGGTATATTACTTAAGGAGATTATAGTTGCTATAATCTTTTGAGGAAATAACTCATCTAACGCGTTTTTAAAATCTTTATTAGAGTATTTTTTAAAATCTTTTTGTATTCTTTTATCTAAGTCCTCACTTGTTAGTGCTGGCTTTAAGTTAATTACTGCTTTTAGATTTGAGTTGCTATTTACAACTCTACTTCCACTTAAAACAATTGGTCCAGAAATACCATAGTGAGTAAAAATCATTTCACCAAATTCTTCATATAATAGTTTATTTTTTGAGTCTTTAATTTGAAAATTAACATTTTTCAAAGATAAGCCCTGCAAGTTTTTTATCCATTCCTCTTTAACCTCAATAGGAATTAAAGCTGGTTTTAATTTTACTATACTATGTCCTAAAGTTTTAGCAAAATCTAGTCCTTCACCTGTAGATCCAGTTAGAGGGTAGGATACTCCTCCTGTTGCAAAAATAAAATAGTCTCCCTTAACTTCTCTATTATCTTCAAGAATAAGTTTAACTATTTCTTTATCTTTATAAACTAAATCCTTAACTTTCGCATTTAGCATCACATCTACATTGTTATTTCGAAGTGATTTTTCAAAAGCTTTTATTATATCAGAAGATTTATCAGATTTAGGAAATACTCTGTCGCCTCTTTCTACTTTTAATTCAACATCTAAATCTTTGAAAAAACTTTTAGTATCTTCATTTGTAAAAGAATATAAGCTACTATATAAGAAGCTAGGGTTTACAGGTATATTGTCAAAAAAATCACCTATATCTTTATTATTAGTAACATTACATCTTCCTTTTCCAGTAATAAAAAGCTTTTTACCAAGTTTTTCATTTTTATCTAAAAGAACAACTTTATTTTTCTTACTAGCATAAATGGCTGCCATCATGCCAGCGGGACCTCCGCCAATAACTACAACTTTATTCATTAGTGCACCTCTTTATACATCTTTATATTATCTTAAACCTTCAGTATTATAATTTAATATAGTAAATAACTTTATTCAAGTATATTAAATCTACTTAATATATAAATAAAGTAAGAAATTATCCAATAACTTCTTACTTTGTTTTATAATAACTAACCTTCACTTTTATATGAATATACTTGATATTCTTCCCATATGTTTTCAAGTTCTTTAAATAAATTTGATATATTGTCTTTTTCTCTTAATCCAACCGCAACAATCAGTGCATTAATTACACTTAAAGGAGCCACTAAAGAATCTACAAAAGATGCCATATTGCTTTGAGCAATTAACGTATAATCTGCTTTTGTAGCTAATGGGGACAATAAACTATCAGTTATTGCAACTACCGTTGTTCCTTTACTTCTAGCAAAAGATAAAGCCTCAATAGTTCTAGCAGCATATCTTGGAAATCCAATCCCTATTACTAAATCTTCTTTTGTTATATTTATCATTTGATCAAAAACATCACTTATTCCGTGTTTTACAACTTTTACATTGTCTAAAATCATATTTAAATAAAAACCAAAAAATTCAGCTAAAACTGTAGAACTTCTAAGCCCAATTATGTATATACTCTTTGCTTTAAAAATATTATCTACTATGTCTTCAAAATCCTTATGATTTATTTTTTCCAAAGTAGATCTTATGTTTTCCATATCAGCCTTCAAAACACCTTTTAAAGCATTTTCTTGATTTATTAAGTTATTAGATATTTCAATTCTTTGTACAGTGGTGAGTTTGTTTTTAATTAAATCATGAAGAGCCTTTTGTAATTTAGGATAACCACTAAATCCAAGTTCATTTGCAAATCTAACTACAGTAGATTCACTAACTCCTACACTAGTTCCAAGTTTTGCAGCAGTCATAAAAGCTGCTTTATCGTAATGCTTTAATATATATTCAGCAATTAGCTTTTGTCCTTTACTCAATCTTGGAAATTTCATCTGTATTGTTCTCATCAAATCCTGAGTACTGTCATCCATTATGTTCAATCCTTTCTTATCTTGCAACGAAATGAAACTTTTATTTCATTTTACCAGCAACTACAATTTTTATCAATATAAAGTGCATATTTATATGAATATATAATGTAAAACGATATTAAAACATTAAAATTATAAGTTTTTTAAATAATTTATTTCATTTTCATTCAAATATCTCCAAGATCCCTTTTTTAAATTTCCTAAAGTAATCTTTCCAACGGAAATTCTTTTTAAAGATAATACAGGATGACCTATCGCTTCGCACATTTTTCTAACCTGTCTATTTTTGCCCTCATGTATAGTAATAGATACCTTACATTTATCATCTAATGTATCTATTATTTTAAACTCTGCTTTAGCAGTAATATAGTCTCCAATGTCAACACCATTACAAAATCTTCTAACTTCATCATCACTAGGAACCTCTTTAATAACGGCAATATACACTTTATTAATTTCTTCTCTTGGATGTATTACTTTATTATATATATCACCATCATTTGTTAAAAGAAGTAATCCAGATGTATTATAGTCTAATCTACCGATAGGAAAAACCCTTTCCTTTACTTTAACTATATCTAATATTGTTTCTCTTCCTTTTTCATCTTTTACTGTAGATACATATCCTTCTGGTTTATTTAAAGCTATATATACCTTATTTTTCTCTAAAGTTATTGGCTTTAAATCAATACATACTTTATCTAATGTAGGATCAACTTTAAAACCTAACTCAGTTATTTTTATATCATTAACCCTTACCCTACCCTCTTGTATAATTTCTTCGCATTTTCTTCGAGACGCCACGCCACATGCAGCCATATATTTTTGAAGTCTTTCTTCCATATTTAATCCCCTTTGTTGAAGTATTTGTTTTAATACTCAATTACTCCTATGTTTTAATCTAGGTATGTTAAAAAGCATATTTATCGATTCAAACTCTGTTTATGGAAATAATTATATATTCTTTTTTTAGTTTAATCAAATTTTTATAATATATTTAAGGTTTACATTTAAATATAGTTTACATAATAATTATTATGTAAACTATAATAAAGGATATACTAGTATTTTAATATATCCTTCTTCCCATAATCCTCTTTATTATATCTATTTTTTTGTATCCTAGCTTATATTTACGTATCTCTGAAGCTATCAATTTTATTTGCATTGGATTAATTTGTACAAGCTTAGCTATTTCATCTAAATTATAGTAATCTTCTACAAGTATAGTTAGTAATTTTTCTTGCATATCCTTTTTAAGCTTTAAATCAAATATTCTGTTCTTATGTGGTCCATCTTCTCCTCTATGATGTACATCACATAGATATATATAATTAAGGGGTATATCTATTCCTCCCTGATTTTTATATACAATATGATGTCTTTCTCCTAGTTCACCGCAGATAATACATTTAGTCATCTTTTCCTCCTAAATACATATACTCTTTATATATTATTTTAATATATAAAACTTTCCGATTATATAGTATTTCTTATTCCATTAATATCTATCTAATAAAAAGTTATTAAATTTTAGGTTTATTGTCTTTTAAATTGACAAATGTTATATTAGAAGGAAATATAACATTTGGGAAGGAAGATAAATAAATGTCTAAATACGAACTTATTGCTACTGCAGCTTTTGGCCTAGAATCTATTGTTGGAAAAGAATTAAAACGTCTAGGTTATAAAGATTTAAAGATTGAAAATGGAAAGGTTACCTATTTTGGTGATGAAGAGAGTATATGTAAATCTAATCTTTGGCTTCGATGTGCAGATAGAGTTTTTATAAAGCTAGCAGAATTCAAAGCAACTAGCTTTGAAGAACTATTTCAAGGAACTAAAGCTATCCCTTGGGATGATTATTTACCTGAGGATTCAAACTTTATTATAAATGCTAAATCAGTAAAGTCACAACTTTTTAGCTTATCCGATATACAATCTATTGTAAAAAAATCTATTGTAGAAAAATTAAAAGAATCCTATAACATTGAATGGTTTGAAGAGACTGGAAGTAAATATCCAATTTTAGTATCAATACTAGATGATGTTGTTACAATATTATTAGATACTAGCGGAGATGCTCTACATAAAAGAGGATACAGAGAAAAAGGTAGTGCCGCTCCATTAAAAGAAACTCTAGCAGCAGCTCTAGTAATGCTTAGTAATTGGAGATATGACAGAAACTTTATTGATCCCTTCTGTGGATCTGGAACCATTCCTATTGAAGCAGCTTTAATAGCTAGAAATATAGCTCCAGGACTTAATAGATCTTTTGTTTGTGAAAACTGGGATTTTATAATATCTAGTTTAACTTGGAAAAAAGTGAGAAAAGAAGCCTACGAAGCAATAATCTATGATAAAGAGTTTAAAATCTTTGGATATGACATAGATAGTAGAGTTATACCAATAGCTAGAGAAAATGCTGTAAAAGCAGGAGTAGATGATTGTATACACTTTCAAACACAGCCCGTATCTGACTTAAGTTCTAATAAACAATACGGGACTATTGTTTGTAATCCTCCATATGGTGAGAGATTAAATGAAATAGCTGAGGTTCAAAAACTATACAAGGAAATGGGTCAAAGCTTTAAAAGACTTGAAAATTGGTCATATTATATCATTACTTCTTATGATAAGTTCGAAGATTATTTCGGAAAAAAATCAGATAAAAATAGAAAATTATATAATGGAAGAATTCAATGTTATTACTATCAATATATTACTCCTTATCCACCAAAAAAAGCATAATCCATACCTAGTAACTATTACTTATATAAATTTTTCTATAGTTTTATTTTTATCCAGGTACGTCCCTGGATAACGATTTCTAAGCTCCAGGTAGAGCGAAAAACTCCACCTGAAGCCAAGAACTCTGTTTATTAAGGTTAGCAATATGTATAACTGGAGGTAATCAAATTGGCATTTATAAAAGCATGTTTATTTGACCTTGATGGTGTTATAGTTGATACAGCAAAATATCATTTCTTAGCATGGAAACGACTTGCAGATGAACTTAATATTAAATTTACTGTAGAAGATAATGAAAAATTAAAGGGTTTAAGCAGATTAGATTCCCTCAATATGATTTTAGAAATAGGTGGACTTCAGTTAGATGAATCTCAGAAACTAATATTAGCGGATAAAAAAAATAATTGGTATGTAGATTATATCTCTAAAATTACTGCTATCGAAATACTACCAGGTGTAATAGAGTTTTTAGAATTATTAAAACAAAATAATTACAAAATTGCACTAGGCTCTTCAAGTAAAAATTCTATGATCATACTTAATAACTTAGGCTTAACTCATTATTTTGATTCAATAATTGATGGAACCAAAGTTATTAATGCTAAACCAAATCCTGAAGTATTTTTAAAATGTGCACATTCTTTGGGTGTTGCACCTGAAGAATGTGTAGTTTTTGAGGATGGTATCGCTGGAATAACAGCTTCAAAAAATGCTAATATATTTGTAATAGGCATTGGCTCAAAAGATAGTTTAAAAGACGCAGATTTAGTAATAGACGGACTTGATAAAATGACATTAGAAATGCTTAGCTCATTAGGCCATTTAACTAATATTAGTTAATTATACTTGTATTTATTATATATTATTTACGGATACTCAAATAAATTTTTATATAGGAGATGATATTCTCAATGAAGCAATATCTTAAATTAGATGAATGGAGCATAATTGAAGAAAATTTTAATCCTGATAATAATGAAGTCTCTGAAAGTATTTTTAGCCTTGGTAATGGATTTATGGGGCAAAGAGCTAACTTTGAAGAAAGTTATAGCGGTACATCTCTCGAGGGAAGTTATATTGCTGGTATTTATTATCCTGATAAAACTCGAGTTGGATGGTGGAAAAATGGTTACCCAGAATACTTTGCCAAAGTTCTAAACTCTACAAATTGGATTGGAATAAATATTGAAGTCAATGGTAAAGTTTTAGATTTATCAAAATGTAAAATAAATGATTTTAGAAGAGTTCTTAATATGAAAGAAGGTTATTTAGAAAGAAGTTTTAAAGCACTCTTATCTAATGGCAATGAAATAAAAGTGCTAGCTAAACGTTTTTTAAGTATGATCAGACCTGAAGTTGGAGCTATAAAATATTCTATAACCCCTTTAAATTTTAATGGAATTATAAATATAACTCCCTGTTTAGATGGAGATATCGTTAATAGAGATTCTAACTATGAAGAAAAGTTCTGGAATGAAATATCTAAAGAAAGCCATCCTTATGAAGGATATATAATGTTAAAAACTAAAAAATTAGATTTCTATATATCTTCGTATATGAAATTTAATATAAGAAAGAACAATAATGAAATTGCTACTATTCCTAAAATAATAACAAAAGAAAAGTACGTAGCAAATTCAATTTCTATTAATTGTTTAATAGATGAGGAGATTACAATATATAAGTACGTAGCTACTACCTCTTCTAGGTATTATAATGTAGATGAACTCACTAGTATAGCTAAGCAAATTGCACTAAAAGCCTCAACAGATGGATTTGATAAATTGCTTAAGGAACAAAGAACTGCTTGGGCTAATAAGTGGAAACAAAACGATATAATAATCGAAGGTGATCTTGCTGCTCAACAAGCGATAAGATTCAATATTTTTCAATTA
Organism: Clostridium sp. X; assembly: GCF_055755365.1. NCBI lineage: Bacteria > Bacillati > Bacillota > Clostridia > Eubacteriales > Clostridiaceae > Clostridium > Clostridium sp. X. Next base: position 2,566,531 of record NZ_CM146912.1, on the reverse strand, counting down.
AATCAAACTTATACTGGTGACGATGAAAGATTAAATATAGGTCCTAAAGGATTTACAGGTGAAAAATACGGAGGGAGTACATACTGGGATACAGAAGCTTATTGTATCCCATTTTATTTAAGTACTTCACATGAGAAAGTCTCAAGAAACTTATTGATTTATAGATATAATCAGCTATCCAAGGCAATTGAAAATGCAAAAAAGCTCGGCTTTAATAATGGTGCTGCACTATATCCCATGGTAACTATGAATGGAGAGGAATGTCATAACGAATGGGAAATTACTTTTGAAGAAATCCATCGAAACGGCGCTATTGCCTATGCTATTTACAACTACGTTAATTATACTGGCAATAATACCTATTTAATTGATTATGGATTAGAAGTACTTATTGCTATATCTAGATTTTGGGCCCAAAGAGTTAGCTTTTCTAATGCTAAAAATCAATATGTAATCCTTGGTGTTACAGGACCAAATGAATATGAAAATAATGTAAATAATAATTGGTATACCAATAAACTTGCAACTTGGACACTACAATATACTACCGAAGTTATCTCCTACCTTAAAGAAAATACACCTGATAAATTAGAAAAATTACTATATAAACTTAATATATCTCTTGAAGAAATTCATAAATGGAAGGATATCATTAATAATATGTATTATCCTTCAGCTGAAAAGTTAGGAATATTTCTACAGCAAGAGGGATATATGGATAAAGAACAGGTTTTAGTAAAAGATTTAGATGAAAAAGACTTACCATTAAATCAAAAATGGTCGTGGGATAGAATACTTCGTTCATGCTTTATAAAGCAAGCAGATGTACTTCAAGGCTTATATCTCTTTGAGAACAACTACGATGTGGAAACTATTAAAAGAAACTTCGAATTTTATGAACCTAGAACTGTTCATGAGTCTTCATTATCTCCTTGTATTCATTCTATTTTAGCTGCTAAAATAGGTGACTACAAGAAATCCTATGAAATGTACTTAAGAACTTCTAGACTTGATTTAGATAACTATAACAATGATACAAGTGATGGATGCCATATTACTAGTATGGCTGGAACTTGGATGTCCGTTGTACAAGGATTTGCTGGACTAAGAATAAAAGATAATAAAATTAAGCTTGATCCATTTATTCCTAATCATTGGACTTTATATTCCTTTAAAATAATATTTAGAAATTCTTTATTAAAAATAAGTATTTCTAAAGACAATATTATAATTAAAAATGAAGGTCATAGTGAAACTGAATTAGTAATCTATGATAATAAGTATATCTTAAAAAGTAATAAATCAATTACAGTGAAAAAATAAATGCTTGGAGAAAGATTTCTCCAAGCATTTATTATGTTACTATTTGACCTACATAATCTGAAAGTGTTGCTTCTCGCTCATGTCCTTCATAGCTTTCTCTTAATCTTTGTTCAAGAACATTCTTTCTTTCATCTCTATCTATACGTTTTTCATTGTTTTCTGCATTCATTTTTAACCCACCTTTCTGTCATTATTGTGTCCTAGGTTAAAAAAAATATGTGCATAAATATCCTCATAAGTATGAATATCTTTATTATTTTGGCGGTGTAGTTTTAATATTTTGATGTATATTATCAATAGAAGCTAGTAAGTCATGTACAAAATTTGCACCTCTAGAAATTAAAATCCCTGTTAATATGATTCCAACAAAAGGAATCTTTGAATTTATACCTACAAAAACAAGTATATCCATTCCAGTTGAAATAGCTAGTAATAATCCTACCGCTAATGCACCAATTCTATCAAAATTCACTTTTCCTTTTTGCCATAACATTTTTAAAGTTTCCCATACTGCTTCACCAATCATTGAGATTATAATTAAGCTAAAAAAATTCATTTTTCTCCCCTCCTATATATTTATATGCAGTATAAATTAATAAATTTAACGTATTAAATAAATATATATTAAAGTTTACTTTTTATTTAGTTTACATAATAAAAAGTAAACTAAATAGGTTCAGCAGATGTTATTTCTTTTATTTTGATTTGTTTTCTTTATTCTTGTGCTTTTATCCAACCACTTTATTTAAAACAAGAGAAAATGTACATAAAAATACATTTTCTCTTGTTTTAAACTATTTTTTTATTAAGAATATTCTCTAATCCTAATTTAGATATTTTCTGTTTAATTTCATCTATATCCATAATATACAGACCTAGTTCTTTCATTCTATTAAAATATACAGAACCCGCAAAGGTAAACCTACTCTTTTTATCATTCTCCTCCATAAACATCTTATTTGAGAAGTCAATTATATCCCCAATAACTGTTTCTTTAGGAAGAAGTAATAGTTCTTTGCCTATTCCATATCTAACTGCATTATGTCCTGCAAGAGCCCCAGTACAGATAGCTTCAGTATGACCTACAAATAGTCCAGCCTTTTCTCCAGCACAGAATAAATTATCAATTCCCTTAACCTTCATTGCGTTATCCCTTGGAGTGATTGCAAGATATCTTATTGAATTACCTTTGCCACCAGCATAAGGATCTACATATTTAACGTGTTCTAATCCTTTAATTTTTCTTAATTTATCTAAAGGATAATATGATGTCATTAATTTAACGTGTCCTGTATCAAGAAGTACAACATTTTCAGCAAACTCTTTTAAAGCATATTGTTGACATACTTTTATTTTTAACTTCTCTAAGTTTACATCTTCATTTGGTATCTTTAAAATTACTACACCCTTCTCTTCTAATTCTTTAATAATTTCTTCATCTATACTATCTTTGGATAGCTTACAAGAGCCACTAAATGCCCCATATACTTCATCAGCTCTTTCTCCTCTTAGATCTTCAATACCAGCTCTTTGACTTATACTTATTCTTGGACCAAAAGCAGGACATCTTAATACACACATGGAACATCCATTACCATATCTTAAGCAATTTCCCATTGGCCCAGTTGTCCCTGTAGTTTCTATGAAAACATCACCATCTTGATATCTCCCATCACTTAGGTAAATTCCTCTTATTTTATTATCTTTTTTATCTACATTTACTACTCTAGAAATCAGTTTTAGTTCTATTCCCATATTTATTAGATAATCTTTAACCTCTACCTCTATCTTATTTACATCATAAAGCCATGCATGTTCATGACCTGGGAAGGCTATATTCTTATGCCTACTGTTTTTATCTGTTAACTCAATTAAATCTCCAGCTCCTAGTGCTATAAGTTCTTCACTAGCAGTAAATCTTCCGTTATTTCTCATAATACCACCAACATTACCTAATCCTAATAACATGTCTGTTTTTTCGTATAATACTACATCTGCTCCAGCCTTTTTAGCTGTAATGGCTGCTGCACATCCAGCCCATCCTCCTCCAATTACTATAACCTTCATATTAGTCTTCTCCCTTCAAAAATATATTTAGGATCCACTTGAAGCTTACATAACCTTTTTACAACATGCCCTTTGAATCTGGTAGTACATGCACCACATACCCCTTCTCCGCAGCACATCTTAGCATTATTGCAACAAGAAAAGTTATAATCATCTCCTATATATTCTAAGATTTTATAAATTAAAATGTCAGCCCCAGCACAATGTATTATATTTGGATGTTTTTCTTCTATTAGTTTAGATAATAAGTCTTTTACTTCATTCGTAAGTTCTCCACAGTCAAAAGTAGAACACTCTATTATATCTACTTGATATCTTTTCAAGTATTCTTCAACAAAGTTTTCTTTATATCCACCTTTATCTAGTATTAGAGTTACTTTATTTTCATTTGAACATAACTTTTTTAATACTGGCAACATTGGAGCAAGCCCTATTGATCTTGCAATAATTATTGAGTTTCCACCTTTAGCATTTAATATATGTTTCAACCCAAAATCTCCATTCCAATAAGGCCCTTTTACTGATATATTATCATTTATACTTAAGTTATTTATTTTTTTAGTTTTAACTCCTTGTACCTCTATAGCAAAGTCAATAGTACTGTTATGTGGATTTAAATCTAAAACTGATATAGGAACATCAAAATATTCCTTATACTCTGGATTTCTAAGGAAAACATAACTACCAGGGTGAACTAAAGATTGATATAAATCATAAGGAAGTTTTAACGTCAATATTATTAAGTCATCTTCTATATTTTTCTTATCTACAATTTCACATAGATAAGTTTTTCTTTCCTCTTTTGCCTTACCTCCATTCCAAATGAATTCCTGATATATGCATGTTCCTTTCCAATTAACACAATCACAAAAGGTTTTATTACAAAGTTCTGAACATAAAATACAGTCCCCGGTTTCTGCCAAATGGCAAGGACAATATTCAGTTCCAGCATCTATACAATCAATAATCTCGTACTTCATTCTCATGCCTCCTTAACCACTATATTACTAAAATATTTTATTTCCACCCCTTTTGTTACACACATAACAATAAAAATTAAAAGACTTGTAGATATTACAAATCTTTTAATTTTTATTAATTATATTTTCTTTAATAATTTATACACAATATTCTATTTTTGTTTTATATAATTTACATATATTAAAAAAGTTTATAATATATCTACTCTATATAAAGCTTTTCATAATATTCTTTTATCATTCTATTAATAGAAAAGTACTCTCTAGTACTTCTTATACTTTCTCTCATCATATCATACCATTTTCCCTTATTATTATAATAAGTTGGTATAACTTCATTTAGAAGCACATCATATAATGACTCTAAATCATGTCTATCTAATTCTTCTTCATCCATATCCTGTAATCCAATACCATTTCCAAATTGCCATCCATTTATACCATGCTCACAGGCTTCTGGCCACCATCCATCAAGTATTGAACAGTTTAATACTCCATTCATTGCTGCTTTCATTCCTGATGTTCCACTTGCTTCTAAGGGCCTTCTAGGATTATTTAACCAAACATCAACACCTCTAGTGAGATGAACTCCTATAGTCATATCATAATTTTGTAAAAAAACTATACTGTTTGGATAAATCTTGCTCATCTTATCTAAATTCTTTACAATTTCTTTGCCTTCATCATCAAGAGGATGAGACTTTCCTGAGAATATGATCTGAACTTTACCCTCTTTCAAAAGAGGTTCTATTATTTCTAGTTTTGTAAAAATTAAATTACTCCTTTTGTACGGAGCTGCTCTTCTTGAGAAACCAATTAATAGTTTTTCACTATCTAATCTAGCACCAGTTCTTTCTTCAACAAACTTAATTAGCTCTTCCTTAATTTCCATATGTGTATTCCATAGATCTGCATTTTCTTCATATGCTTTAGTTATTCTTTTATCTACCCAAGTAGAAACATGAATAGCATTTGTAATACCTATAATTTCGCTTCTCCCTGATGTAGCATGCCACATTTTGTTTGATGTTTGTGAATGTAATGCTGCTACAGCATTTGATTTTCTTGATAGTCTTAATGCTGCTACGGTCATATTAAATGGATTTCCACCTAATCGCACCATCTGGTCCATAGTTAAATTATTAAATGCACCCATATATTTAAGAGTTTCTAGTGTATGAGACTCATTTCCTTCAATAATAGGAGTATGCGTTGTAAATACTATTTCTTTAAGCGTTTCTTTCCAGGCTTCTTCAAAACTATATCCTGATTCCATTTTCTCCTTAATAAGTTCTAATGCAGCAAGAACAGCATGACCTTCATTAAAATGATATACATCTATTTTTATGCCAAGTTCCCTAAGTAACTTAATTCCACCTATACCTAGAACTATTTCTTGCGCTATTCTCTCTTCTTTAAACCAGGCATATAGTTGACCTGTTATCCATCTATCTTCCCCACTATTTTCTGAAATATCAGTGTCTAAAAGATAAATAGGATTATTATTAAATTTGTCAATTTTCCATACCTTACAAACTACATTTCTTTGCCTTACTTTAACATTCACTTTTATTCCTGTATCTTCTAAAAAATCATATTCATAATTATGATACGCATCATAAACTTTTCCATCTTCTCCTATATACTGCTCACCATAGCCTTGTTTCCACTTGATTCCAATACCTATTAAGGGTACATTTAAGTCTTTTGCACCCTTTAAATAATCTCCAGCTAAAATTCCAAGACCACCTGCATATACTTTAAAATCTGATTGAAGTCCGTACTCCATGCAGAAATATGCAACTGATGGTAGTTTTTTATTGTCTAACATAAATTCCTCCTTAAATTTAGTAGAATTTATTCTATATAATAATACACTATTATATTTTGTCTAGCATAGCTGCCCCTATTATACCTGCATCATTGCCTAAAATAGCTGTTTCTATCTTACATAATCTTATGTTCTTATATAATTTATGTTTCATAACTTCTTCTATTAAGTTATTCATGAAAATATCCTTACCTGCTCCAACCCCTCCACCTATAGAAATTAAATCTACATCTAGAAAATTGATTATATTATTTATACCTACTGCAAGATATTTGTTAAATCTATTAAGAGATTTTATCGCTACTTTGTCTTCTAGTTTTGCACACTCAAATATTATCTTTGCATCTATTTTATCCATATCTCCATCTACTTTATCCAAAACTACACTTTGTTCTCCACTCATAATTAACTCTTTAGTATATTTAATTATAGCTGTAGCTGATGCAAATGTTTCAAAGCATCCATTATTGCCACATGAACAATCATAGAAATTCTTTCCTATTATCATATGCCCTATTTCTAATGCTGCTCCCCTTCCTCTAAATAACTTACCATCTATAATCAATCCTCCTCCTATACCTGTTCCTAAGGTTATAAGCATTGAATTCTCACTGTTTTTCATACTTCCAAATAAATACTCCCCAGCAGCTGCTGCATTAGCATCATTTTCTATAAGTATTTTTAAATTAGAATTATAAATATCTTTTCTGTTAATCTCATTTATAATTTCTTCTCTAAGGGAAATGTTCTCCCAATATAAATTAACACACTGCTCTACTATACCATTATCATAGTTAACTAATCCCGGAACGCCTATTCCAATTAAACTTACATCTCTTATATTCATTTTATTTTTTAATAATAAATCTCCAACCAACTTCATCATATCGCTAATTATCGGCTTAGCTCCTCTTTTTGCATTAGTCCTAGTACTTATCTTACTTAAAATAATTCCATCATCATTTACTAAGCCAGCTGCAATATTTGTTCCTCCTAAATCGATTCCTACTCTCATGTTAAATCTCCTTTTTATAAATTTACTACAGCACTATAAATAGAGTTTTTTTATAATATGTAAGCTTTTATTCATTTAAATAATTATATCAATAAACTATTTATAATTGTATGCTTTTATACAAAATTAGTATTATATAAAATTTTATTACTTCTTAATATAATAACTAATGCTTAGAAAAATAGCTTTTCTAAGCATTGGTTGGTTTTTAAATTAATTTTTAATGTTAAAACATTGCTTCCACTGATTTCAGTTCTTCTGTACTTATTTCTCTATCTAAGATTTTAATAGTTGTTGGTTCTACTTGTTTTGAACTCATTAAGAATTTGATAAGTTTTAAGTAATTTATACTTCCTATAACCTTCTTAGTGTTCTCTTCACTTAGCACTTCTTGCTTGCCATTTTTATAATTTAGTGCTAGTCTCACAAATCCCCCTCCATAATAAATACTATATTATAATTTATATTCTAATAAATATAAAAAATACTTGCTTTAATACTTTTATATTGTAAACTTTGATAACTAATAGGAATAATGTTATAATTTTATTAAATAATATAAAGAAATAAGGTGATTACATTCTTTACTATGTAGTTGGATTATTAGATATAGATTCTTATAATTATATTGAAGAGATACAAAAATCACTATCTAAAAAATATCATCTATATACAGATTTACCTACTCTTCATGTAACTTTAGAGATTATAGAAAATCCTAATAACTTAGAGGAACTTTGTACTATAGTTAATTCTATCTTAAATGAATTTAAAAGCTTCTCTATTAAAATTGATGGTGCTATTTGCTTTAATCCTCCTTTTAAATCAGTTAATTTAAAAATTCAAAATAAAGATATAATTAGAAGGCTCGTGTACAAATTGAATTATACACTAAAACAAAATGGTTTTAGTGTAAGAGAAAATATTAGTGATTGGGATCTTCATATCTCTCTTGCTAATACTAATTTTTCACTACGCAAATGGACAGAAGAAGAATATAACGAGGCTTGTATGTTTGTAGCCGAAAATAACTATAAAATACTATCAAAAATAAATAAAGTAGAAATATGGAAACCTATAAATGATAAAGATAAAATGGTGGTAAGTAGTTTTTTATTAAAATAAAAAGAAGCAATTGCTTCTTTTTATTTTAGATATTTATTTATAAAATCCTTTATAGTACTGCTTCTTACTCTAATCTCTTCTTTATTTTTTAAGCATTTACTTACAATTAAATTTCCATTTTTATAAATACAAACCTTCCCAAAATTACTTTCCTTAGCTACTGATTTAGGTAATTCCTTAGGATATATAGTTTTAATTTCATAACTTTCATCTTTACCTAGAGGAATGACTATATCTTCATCACAAAATAAGTCAACTTTTATATTATCGTTATAATTAACACTTTCAATAATTTCATCTTTTAAAACTACCTTTTTGAAATCATATTTTTCTTTTACATAATCATATATTTTTTTAGTTTCATTCCATCTTTTTGTACAATTTAATACAACTATAATTATATCACTGTCTTTATTTGCAATTGACGAAACTAAACATTTTCCTGCATTACCTGTATACCCCGTTTTTACTCCATTTGCTCCTGGAATTTGATATAATATTTTATTTATATTCTGATAACTTCTATTAAATCCATATTGCTCTCCATCAACAGTTTTTACTCCTACAATTTTGTTAAACATATCATTTTCTTTTGCAACTGCGGTAATTAAAGCTAAATCGTATGCTGTAGAATAATGGTACTGACTATCTAGTCCATGTGGTGATTCAAAGTGAGAATTAATTGCCCCAATTTGTATTGCATATTCATTCATAAGTTTTAAGAATTCATCTACACTTCCACTAATTCCTTCTGCAATTGCTATTGCTGCATCATTACCTGATCTTAGCATAAGACCGTATAGTAATTCTCTAATAGACACAATTTCTCCTTTTTTATATCCAACTTCTGAACCATGTATATTAGATGCTCTACTTGAAATTTCTACCTTCTTATCTAAATCTCCATACTTTAAAGCAACTAAAGTAGTCATTATTTTTGTAGTGCTTGCAATTGGTATTAACATTTCTGCATTCTTTTCAAACAATACACATTTACTTTTACTATCAATTGCTATAGCACTTCTTGCATCTACATATATGTTTTCTGGTCTAGCTTTTGCAGTATTACATAATAAGCTAAGTATAATTACCACACTGAAACATATGGATGTAACTTGTTTATTCTTCATAATAAACACTACACCTACCTTTCATAGTTATTGTTTTCAAAAATAAAATAAATAATCATGAAATAGATTATATTAATAAATAAATTTGGCAATAATACTAGATAATATGTTTTGTGGAGGAAATATCCGTGACTTGGTTAATAATAATTTGTATAGTAGTTGTAATTATATTTATTCCATTGCCCTTATTTTTAACCTGTAGGTATAAAAATAATAAACTTAATGTGTATGTATATAACATAAAAATATATCCTACAAAAAAAACTATAGACGCTGTGAAAGAACCTAAACCCAAAACTCTATATCCTAAATTAGCTTACCTAAAAACTATAAGACATATATATATATATTCTAATGCTGCTTTATCTAAATCAACCTTAAGATTAAAATCGCATATCTCTTATGGATTTGATGACCCATGTACTACAGCTATCCTATATGGTATCTTTCATAGTGTATCAGAGTATTTGTATATTCTTTTTTCTGATTTAGTTAAAGTTAAAAATTTTAACGTAAGCATAACACCAGTATTTAATAAATCAGTATTTGAATTTGAAATTAAAAGTATAATTTTTATAAATTTAGCTAAAATTATCTATATAATCCTATTAATATATGTTTCATTTAGAAGAGGAGCAAAAAAATATCTAAAACCCGAGGAGGTAATTTAATTGGACACACACCCTATTGAGAGCTTGATGAAAAGCACTTTAGAAAATTTAAAAACAATTATAGATGTAAACACGGTTGTCGGTGATCCTATAAAATCACAGGATGGTACACTTATTATACCAATCTCCAAAGTATCCTTAGGCTTCGCATCAGGTGGAAGCGAGTTTAACAAAAACCATTCTAGAGAAGATCAACATGATTACCCTTTCGGTGGTGGATCTGGTTCTGGGGTTTCTGTAAAACCAGTTGCCTTTTTAATAATCAAAGATGATCTTGTTAAACTTCTTCCAGTAGATCAACAAAATGTTAATCTAGTTGACAAAGTCTTAGATCAAATCCCTAATATCATCAATTTATTTAAAAGTACAGAAGATAAAGATATTGATGAAAAAGAAGTTTGTTTTAAAAAATATGAGAGTGAAGAAGAATAGTCTTATTCTTCTTCACTCTCATATTGAACTTCTTCTCTAATAAATTCTTCTAAAGATGGCATTTGATTTAAATTCTCTAATCCAAAATATCTTAAAAATTCTTCTGTTGTAACATACATTAAGGGCCTTCCCGGAACTTTCTTTTTACCAGATTCTTTAATTAAAGTTCTCTCTTGAAGAGTCTGGATAGCTTTATCACTTTTTACTCCTCTAATCTCGTCTATTTCTATTCTAGTTATAGGTTGTCTATATACTATTATAGCTAAGGTCTCTAATGCCGCTTTAGATAATGATTGTCTTGAATTTGTTTTTAATAGCTTTTGAACATAATGACTATTTTCACTTTTTGTAGCCAACATATACTTCTCATTTGTACTAATTAGTATTATTCCTCTATCATCTTTTTCATATTTTTCTTTAAGTTCTTCTAATAATCCAAGTGTATACTCTTGGCTACACTCTATAAAATCTGAAAGTTCCTTAATATGTAATGCTTCTCCACTAACAAATAATAGAGATTCTATTATAGAAAAATATCTAAATTTACTAGATACTTGATTAATTTCTACGTGATTAATATTGTTATCCTTCATGTATTTTTACCTCTTCTACGTATATTTCTTTGAAATTATCCTCTTGCACTACTGTTACAACTTTTAATTTAATTAACTCAAGTAGAGCTAAAAAGGTAACAACCATTTCTATTTTACTTTCGCATTCTTCAATGATTTGAGAAAAACATAACTTAAGGTTTCCACTAAACCTCAAAGTTATTTCTTTCATCTTATCTTCAATTTTAAACTTATCTACTGGGATTTCCCTGTCTATAGTGTTCTCAGTATTCATTTTATTATAATAATTATTTATTAACTCATTGTATATATTAAATAACATTAATATAGTTATACCTTTTAACATATCTTCTTTATATTCTTTTTTCTCCTCAACTATCTCCGGTTTCTTTAAAAATAATATAGCAGCTGTTTCCTCTTTTTCTTTTAAGAAGTTCGCTACTAATTTAAACTTTTTATACTCTAATAATTTATTAACTAATTCTTTCCTCGGATCCTCATCTTCCTCTATAGTCTCTTTATCTTGTTTTGGTAAAAGTAGCTTAGATTTTATTTCTAGTAAAGTAGCTGCTATAACTATAAATTCTGAAGTAACCTCTAAATCTATTTCTTCTAGATCCTCAATGTATTCTAAATATTGCGTAGTTATATCATATATCTTAATATTATATATATCCATTTCATTTTTCTTAATTAAATGCAAAAGCAAATCAAATGGTCCTTGAAAATTTTCAATCTTTATATTTAACGACATTCAAAATCTCCTCTATATTTTTATAAAAGTATTCTCTATCATTAAGTATACCTGTATTTAGTTTTATTTCTAACAAATAATCTATAATTAGTTTATACTGCTTTCCTTTTTTTATCTTTACACTATTTAAGTCATCTCCAGTAATCTGTAATGAAGCATTCTTGAAATTTTTTAAATAATTAATAATCTTATACTTAAATAAAGCTTCAAAGCTAATTATACTTATTTCATACCTATTAAGATTACTTAATCTTTTAAAAATTTTAAAATTACTTACACTGTCAGTTAAATTCTTATTCATATTAATTATTAAATCTTTATAATTTTTAAAAGCAATTCGCATTTCTCTATCCAATATACTATTATTAACAAATTTATATCTCTGTTCTTCATCAACTATAGAAATAAATAAATTCAGTAATCTGTTATTAATTTCATCATAATTACATAATTCATTTTTTACACCTATTATTTCATTGTTACTTGATAATATTTTAAGATTATTTATTGTGAGAATACTATCTTGCCAAGATTCTTCACTACATATAAGCTTTAGTTCTTTAATAAACCTATCATTACTAATGAGTTTAAATATATCTGAACTTAAACATTTTTTTATTTTCTTCTCATCACTTAAAGAAAATCCATATCTACTTGCATACCTAACAGCTCTAAATATTCTAGTAGGATCTTCATAATAACTATTACTATGAACTTCCTTTACTAATTTTTTATTTATATCTTCTATCCCATTATATTTATCTATAAACACATTATTTGCTAAATCATATGCAATTGCATTTATAGTGAAGTCTCTTCTATATAAGTCATCATATATATGGGATGGTATTACTTCAGGAAGTGCTCCATTAAACTTATAAATCTCTTTTCTACACCTTATAATGTCTATGCTTATACCATTTAAAAACAGTACATTACTCGTCTGAAATTTTTTATAGTAATTATAGCTTTTAACTTCTTTTAAATTTTTTATAATATTAATAGGATCGGTATCTACACATATATCTATATCTCTAGGCTCTATATCTAAAATAATATCTCTTACCATTCCCCCTACTAAATATACTTTAACCTGCTGATTAATACACTCTTCAAATACCATTTCTATTATATCTCTATATTGTTTTGAAATCTTATTTAAAATATTCATTTAAAGTACCCCATTATACTATACTCAGTTAATATTATAATATGAAATACAAAAAGTCTACAGTGTTACACTGCAGACCTTTTATATTTATATTGAACTATCAAATAAATTCATTAAATTATATTTTATGTTATCTAGTATTCCAGAAGTTACTACATCTCTATCACTATACACTGGAACTTTTCCATACAATTTTTCGTTAATATAAACTTCGCAGTATCCTGCTACTTCGTTTTTCTTATATTCCTTTTGATCTGTATTTATTACACACTTCTTTGTAATTTTATTTTGAGTGCCTCTCTCAAGTATTACAGTTAAATCTTCATTTGCTTTAGCAAAGAAAAATTTAGTTCCTTTTTTATTTAAAGTTACTTTTTCTACATCTTCATGTTTAGTTACAACTTTTTTTGCGTCGAACTTAGAAAATCCATAATTCATAAGCATGCTAGTATCTCTATTTCTTACTTTGTAGGTTGGTGCTCCCATTATAACTGATAGCATTCTTAGATTATCTCTAGTAGCTGTTGCAGATATACAATATTTTGCTTCATTTGTAAAACCTGTTTTTAATCCATCGCAACCCTTATAAAATCTAACTAATTTATTATGATTAACTAATCCAATAGGTTGTTTTCTTCCTTCAGAAATAGTCTCCATATAAGTTCCTGTGTATTTAAGTATCTTTTCATGCTTTAACAGTTCTCTTGACATAAGTGCAATATCATAAGCGCTAGATAAGTGACCTTCTGTAGAAAGACCATGACAGTTTTTAAAACTTGTATCTTTCATTCCTAATTCATTCGCTCTTTTGTTCATTAAATCAACAAAAGCACTCTCACTTCCGCCTAAGTATTCAGCTAATGCAACTGCTGCATCATTTCCTGATGCTATTGCTACTCCTTTAATTAATTCTTCAACAGTTCTAACTTCTCCTGTATCTAGAAGCATACTACTGCTGCCATTGCCACCCATTTTTTTAGCATTTTCACTTACTATAATCTTATCATCCATCTTTATCTTACCTGAATCTACAGCCTCCATTGTTAAAAGCATTGTCATAACTTTAGTAACTGATGCTGGTGCAAATTTCTCATGTACATTCTTTTCAAAGATTATCTTACCTGTTGATGGTTCCATCAACACTGCTGATCTAGCATCTACATCTAGATTAGTCTCAGCTCCCTTTGCCTGTATAAACATCATATTACTCGCAAAAATAGCTAATAAAAATATACTTATTATTTTTTTACTCTTTATTTTCATATGTATCCCCTTTCTACTAATTTATGATTTATAAATTTAGTTTTACCATTTTAAATAAGATTATCACAAATTTTTTATATATAAACTTTATATTTAAAAAGAAAAACACATCCTTAGGTACTTTAAGCCCTAGGATGTGCATTTTTATAGATATCAACTATTTTACTTTGTTTTGATATACTTGAATATATCTGTGTTGTAGAAAGAGTATTATGACCTAAAAGTTCTTGTACCGCCTTCATATCTGCACCATTTTGGAGTAAATGTACTGCAAAAGAATGCCTTAGTGTATACGGATTAATTACCTTGTCTATTTTAGCTTCAGTAGCATACCCCTTAATCATCTTCCAAAAACCTTGCCTTGTCATCTTTTCCCCTCTCAGATTACAAAATAATAATTCTGAAGTAGAGCTATTAACTTTGTTTCTGATTTGAATGTATTCTTCTAAACAATTTACAGCAAAGCTTCCAATAGGTACTATTCTCTCTTTAGCTTTAAGTCCTTTACATTTTATATAAGATAATTTTAAATTTATATCAAAAATTCTAAGACTTAGTAACTCAGAAACTTTTATACCTGCTGCATACATAAGTTCTATCATAGCTTTATCTCTAATTCCCTTATAATCACTACAATCAGGAGTATCTAAAAATTTATTAATTTCATCTACCGTTAGTATTTCCGGAATATTTCTTTTATTTTTAGGAACTTCATAATTAATTAATGGACTTTCTGTAATCTTGCCTGACTTTATTA
This sequence comes from Clostridium sp. X, assembly GCF_055755365.1. NCBI lineage: Bacteria > Bacillati > Bacillota > Clostridia > Eubacteriales > Clostridiaceae > Clostridium > Clostridium sp. X. Next base: position 2,551,440 of record NZ_CM146912.1, on the reverse strand, counting down.
AATATTTATAAAAGCTTCTTATGGCTACTAGGTTTCTTATTATAGAACTATTAGCTTTCCTATTCTTTTTTAAATCTTGCACATAAGCCATAATAGGTATCATATCAATTTTCAACAATTCTTCTTCTCGTTGATCTAAAAATTTAATAAATCTATTTACATCTCTTTTATAAGCTTCTATAGTATTTCTGCTAAGCTCTTTTCTTCCCATTTCATTAACAAAGTCAATTAAATAGTTACTCATATTTTCTTCTCCCAATAGTTTTAGTACTTAATATCTATAACCTAAAAAAACTATTAAATATATAAATATATCTATATATTAGTAGCTCATTTTTAGCTATAGTACTAAGTACAAATGTACTATCTCTGTAATTAGTATAGTTACTTATAACAAAACATAAAATCAAATCTATAACTTTAGGCAAAATTAGTCCTAAAGTCAATATTATAAGATAACACTTTAATATTAAAATTATAAAATCCATCTTTGTTTTTGAAGTACTCATGTTAAAGCACTTCCCAAATTACCAACTATAAGTTTTAACATAGATGGTGTTATATAACCTTCTATAAAAAATCCAATAAACATAAATCCAATAACAAAAATAAAAACAGTTGAATATGTAGTTGCTTCAAGTAGCATATTTTTTCTATTTAATACTTGAGTTGAATTAGTTCTCAATAGAACCAATGAAAATTCTATAGCTAGAACAGAACATATAATTATACAGGGAATATATATAATATTTTGAGGAAATACAACTAGTAAATTTAATAAAATGCCTTTACTTCCTAATCCATTTATAACAAAACTAGACGTAAATCCTATAGTAAATCCTTTTATCAAATTAATAATTAATATTAAAGGTGTCCCTAACATGGTAAGTCCTAGAAACCAAATTACAATTATAATAGAGATATTATTCTTTATAGTTGTAAGTAGAATCTGCTTTTTATCAATTGAGTTTACTGCTGTATCTTTAGAATAATTAATAAACCATCCAACTAAATTATCTTTTTCAACTCTTCCCATATATTTAACTGCATACATTCCTATAACAATTCCTATACATAAAAATAAAAAGGTTAGTATATATATAAACAAATTCTTTCTAATATGATTTTTTAGGTTATGAGTTATTTTATTGTCTTTCATACAACACTCCTCCTCTTGTTATCATCTTTTTAATATTTATGATTACAAGAGAAGTTATATGCATGAATTATATTAATATTGAAGTATTTTATATACTAACTTACTTTATTTTTCAATCTTAATTTATCAGCTACCATAGCAATAAATTCACTATTAGTAGGTTTTCCTTTTCCGTTATGTATTGTATATCCAAATATTTTATTTATTGTTTCTACTTGTCCTCTTGACCATGCAACTTCAATAGCATGTCTTATTGCTCTTTCAACTCTACTTGCTGTAGTATTAAATTTCTTTCCTATAGATGGGTAAAGCTCTTTAGTTACTGCTGATAAAAGCTCAATATCATTCACAACCATACCTATTGCTTCTCTTAAATACATGTATCCTTTTATATGTGCAGGTACACCAATCTCATGAATTATACCTGTTATTTCTGATTCTAAATCTAATGGTTCATTTCTTTTCATTTTAACTTCTTCTGTTTCAGCTACAGATACTGACTTTTTAACTTGATCACTTGAAATAGTATTATTAAACATCTGTCTTATTCTTTTTGTAAATACATCCATATCAAATGGTTTAACCACATAATAGTCTGCACCAAGTGTTATTGCTCTTTGAGTTATTTTATCTTGTCCCACTGCTGATAAAACTATTATTCTTGGCATAGGATCTATATTTATAGTGTTTAGTCTTTCTAACACTCCAAGTCCATCAAGATGTGGCATAATTATATCAAGAACTACTAGGTCTGGCTTTTTTTCTTGTATTAGTTTTATTGCCTCAATACCATCTTTTGCAACTCCTGTAACTATTATATCTCTTTGATTTAACAAATAATCATTTAGAATATTACAAAATTCCTTATTATCATCCGCTATAATCACGCTTATTTTATTATTTTCCATATATTTATCTCCCCTTTGAAATTTATTCCATTTACTACATATATTACTTATTCGACAAAACCATAATTATTCCTTCTTATTTAGAATTATTTTCTAAAATTTGGATAAATTAAATAAATAAAAGATAGCATCTGCTATCTTTTATTTTACTATTGTTTGTTAATAAATGCTAGTTATTTAATTAAAATATCAGCATCCTTAAGCATCCATTCTATATAGATTCCGTAACCCACATCTGGCTTGTTAATTAAAACGTGTGTAACTGCTCCAACTAATTTATTATTTTGAATAATAGGACTTCCACTCATTCCCTGAACAATTCCACCTGTTTTATTTAATAACCTTTCATCAGTTACCTTTATTACCATACTTTTAGGACCAGGTTTATCTTGTGTTAATAACTTCTCTATTGTTATATCATATAATTTAGGTTCAGTTCCATCAATCGTAGTTAGTATTTTTGCAGGACCTTCCTTAATTTCATTTCTTAATGCAATTTGTATAGGTTTATCAAACTTATTATTCTTGATATTTAAATCTCCAGTTCCATAAATTCCACAAATGGTATTTTTATATACCTTACCTAATGATTTATCTTCATTTATAAAAATCCCTCTTAATTCTCCTGGATTTCCTTTTTCTCCTTTTCTAATTGATATAATAGAAGATTCAACAATTTCGCCTTCTCTAACACTTAGTATAGTTCCTGTATCAACATCAGTAATAGGGTGTCCTAATGCTCCAAACTTTTTATTTTTTTCATCATAAAAAGTTAAAGTTCCAACGCCTGATGTAGAATCTCTCACCCATAATCCTATTTTATAGCTATTATTTTCTTTATCTTTTACAGGTATAATTTCTCTTTCTATTGTTTTTTCATTTCTTTCTAAAATAACTTTCAAACTCTTATTCTTATTACTATCTATAATCTTAACTAACTCTTCTGAGCTATTAATGCTTTTTCCATTAACTTTTACTATAATATCTCCTACTTGTATTCCACCTTCAGCAGAGGGGCTCATAACTTTTCCTCTAGAACTTTTAACATCCGAAAGTGCTACTACAAGAACACCTTTGGTATTTAATTTTACTCCTACTGGTGTTCCTCCAGGATAAACATATATTTGAGGTACAGATGTCACTGATACAGACTTTATTGGAACAACTCCTAAAATACTAACATTAAGCATCGTAGTATTTTTTATCAATTGTCTAGAATTAAAATTTTTATTAAGTCTTACAATGTAGTTAGATTTTAATTCTTGACCTTCTCTTAAAAAAATTGTATTTGGTATACTTAGAGTTTTCCAATATAAGCTCATAATTAATATTATCACCGGAATTAAACTCCAGCATATTATGCATTTCCTTCTGTTTTTCATTTTTCCACCTCCTGCATAACATACTTTATTCAAGTTTAATTTACCCCTTTAAAATTTAATTATTCTATCGTATCATTGTCTAGAAAGTAATTTATTTATAATAAAACAAATATATGAAATTTATTTAAATAAAAAAAATTCATAATCATTTAATGATTATGAATTTATTTATTTAAAATTAAATCCTTTTTTCTATCTAATGCGAGCCCTATCATTTCTCTAGCATGTTGCAGTGTTAACTCCGTTATTTTGGAACCTCCAATCATTCGAGCTATCTCATATTCTTTTTCAAATTCATCTATTTTTTTAATATTAGTATACGTCTTTTCAAATTTAGTTTCTTTAATAACTAAAAAATGAGTATCTGACATACTTGCAATTTGTGGTAAATGTGTTACACAAAACACTTGATGCGCATTTGAAATTAGATACATTTTTTCTGCTACACTTTGAGCTATCCTACCACTTATACCTATATCGACTTCATCAAATATTACAGAAGGAATCTCATCTTTATCAACAAATACTGCTTTTAAACTAAGCATTATTCTAGATAATTCTCCACCAGAAACAATTTTATCTAATGGCTTTAATGGTTCTCCTGGATTAGTGGAAATCATAAACTGAACTTTATCCATTCCATTACTATATAAGTTATTATCTAGCTTTACATCTATTTTTATAATACTTTTCTCTAATCCTACATAGTTTAATTCTCTTTTTATATTATCTTCTAGGATATTAGCTATATTACATCTTAAATTATGTATTATATTAGCTTCTTCTGAAATCTGTTTAGTAAGATCTTCTCTTTGTTTCTTTAGTTCTTCTATTATTCTACTACTATCTATAAGTTCATCATATTGATTGGAAATTTTATCTCTATATTCTAAAATCTCTTCTATAGTAATTCCATATTTTCTTTTAAATGAATCTATTAAAAAAATTCTACTATTTATAAATTCTAATTCAGTTTTATCATAGACTATATTTTCTTGAAGATTTCTAATCTCAGCTATATTTTGCTGAATATCAAAATATGACTCTTCTAAAGACTTTATAATACCAGTAAGTTTATCCATATGATTTTCTACTAATTTGAGTTCTTTAATAGCTCTGTTTAAAAGATCATATACCGATAAGAAATTATCTTCGCTATTATAAAGAGTATTATAGCTACTTAATAAACAATTATTTATTTTCTCTGAATTCATTAATATCTGGTATTTTTCTTCTAACTCAGAGTCTTCTCCTATCTTTAGATTTCCATTATTAATTTCATCTAATTGATATTTTAAAAAATCTACTAATTTTTCTTTTTCTCCGTCATTTAAGCCTAACTTCTGTATTTCATTATCTATTTCTAATATTTTTCTAAACTTTACTCTATATTTATCAATATGTTCTTTTAACTTAGCATCTCCAAATTTATCAAGATAATAAATATGAGTAGAAGGATTAAGTAATTGTTGATTTTCATGCTGACCGTGTATATTTATAAGAGTATTTGAGAGTCTTTTTACATCGGATACTAATAAAGATTTATTATTTACTTTAACAATACTTTTTCCTGATTTAAAAGTCTCTCTGCTTATAATAAGTATATCTTCAAATTCTATTTCCATATCTTTCAACATGCTAATAGTTTCACTATTTTCAATTTCAAAAATCGCTTCTACAAGTGTCTTTTCTTCACCAGTTCTTATTAAGCCTTTATTAAACTTATTTCCAAGTACATAATTTATCGCATCAATTAATATAGATTTTCCTGCACCTGTTTCTCCAGTTAATATATTAAGTCCTTGTTCGAAATTAATAGTTAAAGTTTCTATTAGAGCAAAATTATTAATATTTAATTGTAATAGCATATATACTCTCCTATTTGCTTGAAAGCATCTTTTTTAACTTTTTCACTATTTCTTGAGCCTTTTCTTCATTTAAAGTTAAAATAAAAATAGTATTATCCCCTGCAATAGTTCCTGCAATCCCCTCAAAGTTCATGGAGTCAATAGCCTCTGCTGCTGCTGATCCTGAACCTGAAAGAGTTTTTACCACAACAAAATTTTGAACATTTTCAACATTAATAACAGTATTTTCAAAAATACTAGCTAATTTACTTGATAAGAAACCTTCACTCTGAGATATAGTTGCATATTTATATGTCCCTTTTTCTGATAACACTTTAATAAGTTTTAATTCTTTTATATCTCTAGATACTGTTGCTTGTGTGACATCCATTTTACTCTTTTTCAGCTCATCAGCCAATTCTTCCTGTGTCTCTATATCTTCTCTGTTTATTATCTCTAGAATTTTTGCATGCCTTTGTAATTTCATTTTTCATCTCCTTAAAAAAGTATGATTTAAAAAAGCTTCCTTCTTAATACATCGAAGTAATTATATCCATTTATTTTAATCAGTTTACATTTATAATTGTATTTTTTTATCAAAATATCTTGAGAATCCTGCAAATTTATACTTTCTTGACCATCTAATGTTAAATATACACTAGCATTCTTTTTATCTATTTTAATGAAAACTTCACTTTCTCCATCTATTATAATACTTCTTGAATTCATGGAATGTGGGCAAATAGGCGTTAATGAAATTACATCTAATGTAGGATACAAAAGAGGACCTCCTGCTGATAATGCATAAGCGGTAGATCCAGTCGGTGTTGAAATTATTAATCCATCAGAATTAAATGACGTATATAGTGCATTATCTACATACACATCATAGTTTAATATTCTAGACAGTGCTCCTCTTGAAATTACAATATCATTTAAACAACATAAATCACTACTATCATTATTTCCAGTAATCTTTCCTTCTAACATTATTCGCTCTTCTATATTATACTTTCCTTCACTTAAACTTTGAAAGACACTTTCTATATCTGAAACTTCAGAACCTGTTAAAAAGCCTAGATGCCCCATATTTATACCTAATATTGGAACTCCAAATTTTGCTATAGTCCGTGCAGCTCTTAACATTGTCCCATCTCCACCTAAAACTATTAATATATCTAGTTTTGATGACGTTATCTCATTTAAACCTGTAGAATCCTTAAATATTTTTATATTAGCCTCTTTTATATACTTATTAATTTTAAAAATTATATCATCAATAACTTTATTATTTATAAACTTACTGCTGTTAATATTTATTCCTATATTCTTCATATTTCCTCCAATTATAGATTCTCATGTGAAAAATCAACAATTGCATCTACCAGATTCCAGTCAAAATCTTTATCATAATCTTTATCTTTAGTAAAGTATACTAAATATTCTATATTTCCTTCAGGACCCTTTATAGGCGAATGATCCAACCCTATAATCTTTACATTATTCTCAATAAGAAATGTTAAAATACTATTTATAACTTCTTTATGTGTGCTTGCTTCTCTAACCACACCTTTTTTGCCTATTTTTTCTCTACCTGCTTCAAATTGCGGTTTAATTAATGCCACTACTTCACCTTTATCAGTTAGTAAATCTATTATAGGCAAAACTATCTTTTTTAAAGAAATAAAAGAAACATCTATACTAGCAAAATCTGCATATGTTCCTAAATCATCATATTTTAAATACCTTGCATTAGTTCTCTCCATGCAAACAACTCTAGGATCTGTTCTTAACTTCCAAGCAAATTGTCCATATCCTACATCTATTGCAAAAACTTGCTTTGCACCATTTTGAAGCATACAATCCGTAAAACCACCAGTTGATGCTCCAATATCAAGACATACTTTATCTTTCAAATTAATGTCAAAGCTTTTAATAGATCTCTCTAACTTATATCCACCTCTACTTACATATGGCATAGCTTTACCCTTAAATTCTATATCAGCTGTTTCTTTAATCTTCTCACCACATTTGTCTACTCTTTGACCATTAACAAATATATCTCCAGCCATTATGCTTGCTTGAGCTTTTTCTCTTGACTCAAACATATTCTTCTCTACTAAAAGTGTATCTAATCTTTTAGATTTTGACACATTCATATTCTTTCTCCTTTTTTACAAATTCAAATAATATTCTGTATTCTTTTAATAATTCCATCAATATCCATATCATTTAGTTTATATAGTATTTTTGATTCTCCATGTGGTATAAACTTATCTTCAAATCCTATATTTAATATCTCTGTATTCTTTTCTAATGAATTTATGTATTCCAAAACAAGCGATCCTAATCCCCCATGAACTACATTATCTTCAATAGTTATTATTTTATAGTCTTTTAATATTAATTCATTTAGAAGTATTTTATCAATAGGTTTTACAAAACATGCATTTACTATAGATATATCAACACCTAATAAAGTCTTAATTTTTTCCTTAACTTCTACGGCTAATGCTACCATATTTCCTGTAGCTATAATAACAACTTTACCTTCATCACTAATTAGTTCCCATTTACCTTTAGTAAAGTTTTGTTGCGGTGTTAACCTTACTTTATTACTATCTCCACCTCTAGGATACCTAATAGCTACTGGCCCATTTTGCTTAATAGCCCATTCTAACATTCCTTTTAGCTCTTCCATAACTTTAGGTGACATAATAGTTATATTTGGCATATGCGATAAATAAGATAGATCAAAAACTCCTTGATGCGTTTCTCCATCATTCCCTACTATCCCTGCTCTATCTATTGCAAAAATAACAGGAAGATTTTGTTGACATACATCATGAATCACTTGATCATATGCGCGCTGTAAGAAAGTTGAATATACTGCAAATACTGGCCTTAAACCACCTTCTGCCATACCAGCAGCAAGTGTTACTGCATGTTGTTCAGCAATACCTACATCAAAAAACCTATCTGGAAACTTTTCACTAAATTTCTTTAGACCTGTTCCATCCCGCATAGCTGCTGTAATTCCTACTATATTTTTATTTTCCTCTGCTAATTCAATCAAAGCATCTCCAAAAGTATTTGAATAGTTTTGCTCACTAATTTTTGAAACTTTTCCCGTAACTAAATCAAAAGCAGAAATACCATGAAATTTATCCGGGTTTTTTTCAGCAAATGTATAGCCTCTCCCTTTTTGAGTTATAGTGTGGATTAAAACAGGTCCTTTTAATTTTTTAGCTCTAGTTAAAACTTCTGTAAGTTCTCTTATATTATGTCCATCAATTGGACCTAAATACTTAATACCCATGTCTTCAAAAAACATACCTGGGACTAACATTTGTTTAATACCTGATTTAACCTTTTTTAAAGAATCTGCAAATCCACTTCCTATATTTGTTTTTCTTAATAACTCTTCAAATTCATCCTTTAATTTATTATACTTAGGATCAATTCTTATCTTACTCAGATAAGAAGATAATCCCCCTACGTTTTTTCCAATAGACATTTGATTATCATTTAAGATAATTATTAAGTCTGTCTTTCTATATCCTACATCATTTAATGCCTCTAAAGCCATTCCTCCTGTTAGAGCTCCGTCTCCAATAACTGCTACAACACTGTAATCATCTTTTTTTAAATCTCTAGCTCTAGCCATTCCTAAAGCTGCAGAAATAGATGTACTACTGTGTCCTGTTTCAAAAACATCACATTTACTTTCACATCTTTTAGGAAATCCGCTTATTCCACCCAATTGTCTCAAACCATCAAAGTTATGTTTTCTACCTGTTAATATTTTATGTACATAAGTCTGATGACCTACGTCCCATACAAATTTATCATAATTTATGTTAAAAACCTTATATAAACTTAATGTAAGTTCTACTACACCTAAATTCGATGATAAATGTCCTCCAGTTTTCGAAACCTTATGAACTAAAAAACTTCTTATTTCTTGTGCAAACTGTGCTATTTCAGAAAAAGTCATCTTCTTTAATTGATCACTATCTATATAAGTATCTAGTATATTATTCATAATGTTATCTTCCTTTTTAAACGACATACGCTAACCTATACAATCTTAAATAAAACTTTTATATTTAATCATGACTGAGTCCATCTATAGGAATTATATCATACAGATTTACTTATTTCAAAATCACCTTAAAACCTTAAAGTTTATCTAAAGATATGTAATTCTATAATATTTGCTTATTCATTCCAGAAACTAAGAAAGAATTTTCCTCATCATTAAGCTTCTCTCTTAGTAAGATATCGTGTCATATCTTTTAAATAAGTACAATCCTTAGAGATTTTTCCTAAGAGATTTAAGCATTCTTGTGTTAATTCATCACACATATCAATACACTTATCTAATCCAAACTTAGATACAAAAGTAATTTTATTATTATTTTCATCACTACAAGACATTTTTCCCATAATATTACTATCACCAATTACATCAAGTATATCATCTTTAATTTGAAAAATAAGTCCTAGTTTTTCTCCGTATTTATTAAGTAATTCTATATCTTCACTTGGTGCGTCTGCTAAAATAGCTCCAGATACTATTGAAGCTCTTATTAATTCTCCAGTCTTGTGCTTATGCATATAATAAAGCTGTTCATCACTTATGTCTTTATTCTCACTTAAAATATCTACTACTTGACCACCTATCATACCTTCTACACCTGCTGCTTGAGCAATTAAAGAACAAGCTTCTAATGAATTTTCTTTTATTGTACTGTTTAAACAGAAATTCAGCATTATGCTCATTGCACAATTTAAAAGTCCATCTCCTGCAAGAACCGATATTGCCTCTCCAAAAACTTTATGATTAGTAGGTTTTCCTCTTCTTAAATCATCATCGTCCATGCATGGTAAGTCATCATGTATTAAAGAATATGTATGTATCATCTCAACAGCAGCAGCTATAGGTATAATATGTTGATAGTCATTTTTATATATTCTATATGTATAAAGCATTAAAAGAGGTCTAACTCTTTTCCCTCCAATCTTAATGCTGTATTCCATGGCATTATAAATTAACTTATTATATGTACCCCTATCTTTAAATGCCTCATCTAACCATGTGTTTACTTCTATCTTCAGCTTTTCCATATCCATATCATTCATCGCCCTCAATAAAATCTTTTTCTCCGTTTTCTGTTAAAACCTTAACCCTTGTCTCTGCCTCATTTAAAATTTTAAACATTTTATTACATATATTGATGCCTTCTTCATAATTCTTCATAGATTTTTCTAAATCCAGTCCTTCATTCTCCATATCACTTAGGATACTATCTAATCTATTAAGTAATGCCTCATAAGAATCTTTTTTCTTTACCATAATTCCTCCATAAAGCTTTTTTATTTAATATATTATTTAAATTTATTTACTAGTAGCTTAATTTCACCTGATTTTAGAGTAATCTTTATGCATTCATTTAGTCTAATTTGACCTATATCTGTAATTATATTACTATCTTCATCTTGTACTATTGCATAACCCTTATTTAATACATTTAAAGGGTTATGAGCACATAATAATGAATTCATTTTTTTAATCCGCTCTTTTTCTTTGTCTATATTACGGCTTATTATATATTTAAATCTTTCTTTTATATTATCAATTCTACTATATTCATTTGCAATAAGATTCATGGGATTATTATTCCCTATTTTTTGTAATGCCATTTGTATATTAATATTCTCAATTCTAATTTGATGTTTAATATGTTTATATAATTTAAATTGTTTTTCTTTTATTCTATCTTGTAATTCTTCTAAATTAAAAACTGCTATTTCTGATGCTGCAGATGGAGTAGATGCTCTCTTATCACTAACAAAATCAGCTATTGTAAAATCAGTTTCATGTCCTATACCACTTATAATGGGTTTACTACACTTATATATTTCATAAGCTAGTTTCTCATCATTAAATGACCATAGTTCTTCAATAGACCCTCCCCCTCTAGCTAAAATTATTACATCAACATCTTCTCTACTCTCTAAGTATTTTATTCCTTTTATTAGTTGTTCCAAAGCATCTTTTCCTTGAACCAAAGAAGGGTAAATCAAGATTTCTATCTTAGAATTTCTTCTTCTTGCAACATTAATAATATCTTTAATTGCCGCTCCTGTTGGAGATGTAACAACTCCAATCTTCCTTGCATACTTTGGAATTTCTTTCTTATGCTCTTCATCGAAAATGCGTTCTTTTAAAAGCTTATTTTTTAAATTTTCGAAGGCAATAAATAAATTTCCTATACCTTGTTTCTCAATACTTTCACAGTAAAACTGATATGACCCATCTTTTTGATATACTGAAACCCTACCTACTACAACTACACTATCTCCATTTTCTGGAACAAAAGTTAACTCCTCTGCAAAAGCTTTAAACATTATACAATTAATTTTACTTTGCTCATCCTTTAAAGAAAAATATATATGACCACTACTATGGACTTTAAAATTAGATATTTCACCCTTAATACAAGAATTTTTTAATATAAAATCATTATCTAATATTTTTTTTATATAGCTATTAAGTTGAGAAACAGTTAAAGTTTTTAGTTGCATCCTACTTCAATCCCTCACAAAGATTTTTTATTAACATAGTTGTTGTCATTGCTCCTACTCCACCTGGAACTGGTGTAACATACTTAGCCTTTTCAATAACTTCATCAAAACATACATCTCCCGTTAGCTTTCCTTGAACTGAAGTCGTTCCCACATCAATAACTATAGCATCATTCTTAATAAATTCCTTTGTAACAAAGCTTGGTTTTCCTATTGCTGCTATTAAAATATCAGCATTTGAGCATATATTCTTAAGATTAAGTGTTTTAGAATGGCATATAGTTACAGTTGCATTCTCATTCAAAAGTAATTGTGCTAATGGTTTACCTACTATGTTACTTCTTCCTATAATAACAGCATTTTTTCCTTCAATATTCTCACCAGTACCTTTTATAAGTTCTATTACACCTTTAGGTGTACAAGGATTAAAGCATTTTTCTCCTTTATATAACTTTCCTACACTAATAGCACTAAGTCCATCAATATCCTTTTCATAAGATATTACAGATGTAACTTTAGATTCATTTATATGCTTAGGTAATGGTAGCTGAAGAATTATCCCATCTACATTTTCATCATTATTAAGATTTATAATTGTTTCTATAAGACTATCTTCCTTAATTCTTTCATCCAAAACAATACTCTTTACTTTTACACCCATTTTTTCACATAATGCATTTTGATTATTCACATAATAAATAGATCCTCCGTCTTGCCCTACTAAAATATTAGCTAGGCATGGAGGTCTTTGTCCTTCTTCACACTTTTCTTCTATTAATACTTTTAAATCTTCTCTAAATTTTTCTGCAAGTTTCTTCCCCTCTAATCTTATGCCCATCTTTCTCCTCCACGTAATACTATTATAGTTTTACAATATTTCCAAGGACTCCATTTACAAAAGTTGCTGAATTGTCTGCTGAGTACTTTTTAGCAAGTTCAATCCCTTCATTTAAAGCAACTTTATCTGGAATATCTTCACTAAATAAAATCTCAAACATTGCTATTCTAAGTATTGATAGATCTACCTTAGATAGTCTGTTAAATTTCCAATTTTTTAGGTTTTCTTCTATTTTTTTATCTATAACATCTATATTCTTTTGTACTCCATTAACCACTCTTTCTAAATAGTTAAAATCAATATCATCTAGGTTAATATCAGTATTTTCTTTGAAATTTACTAATATCTCCTCATACACTTCTTTATTTATACTCATTTCAAAAAGTAACTTCATCGCAATTTCTCTAGATTTTCTTCTGTTCATAACTTCCTCCTACTAATCTTTTATATAAACTTTATAATTTAATTATCGTCAATTGTATTAATACTATACATTTTTAAACAAGGAAACACCCTCTGTTTTCAGAGGGTGTAATTCTACTCTTCTTCATTAACCTTTTCTTCTTCCTTAGGCAGAACTATACTTTGAATATACAAGTTAATGCCTGATACATTAAGTCCTGTCATAGACTCAACTGATTTCTTTACATTTTCTTGAACCTTCTTAGCAACTTCCGGTATCTTTACTCCATATTTTACTACAACATACAAATCTATTATAGCTTTATCTTCTTCTACGTTAACCTTGATCCCCTTTGAAGCATTTTTTTTACCACTTAATATTTGAGTTATTCCTCCAACTAAAGTAGTACTCATGCCTTCAAGCCCATCAATTTCTGAAGCTGCTAATCCTGCTATCACTTCAACTACTTCATCAGATATTTTAACAATTCCCATTTCAACGTCTTTATTTAAATTTTCATCCATTTCGGTGCCCCCTTTGCTTGGATTTTCCAAAACAAATTAATCTTAAGATTATTATATCAAAAGCCTTAGAACTTTACAAATATATTTATTGATTTAATTGAATTTCAACATCTCTAATATGAGTAACATCCATAACTACATCTTGTATTTGTTTTTGTTGAACATCTGTAAGCTTTTCTGATGTTTTAACGATTATAGTTACTTTGCTATCTTGTACATAACATAAAGCATCAGCATACCCTTTGCTTTTAAGTAAAGTTTCTATTTGTGATTGATTACTACTTGCTAACGCTAAGTTAGTATATTTTTTAGAAAGCTCAGATCTATCTTCCTTAGAAGTATGTTCATCGTCTATTAATGCTTTTAAACTTTGTAATGCTTGTGATAAATTATTATCTCTTATAATTTGAGATTCTTTAAAAAAGTTACTTTCATTACTTTGTGTACTATTGTCATTGAATGAAATAGTGCTCTTTCCGTTTGAAATCTCATTGCCAGCTACATACTCTAAATCTGAATTTAGCTTTGTCGCTAACACTCCAGCGCAAACAATAAGCGCTAATAACACTACAATAATAACTCCTTGTTTCTTGTTCATTTTAATACCCCCCATATAATTTTTATTTTAATCTTTCTAGAGAATTTATATGCCTATCTTATGATAGATATGTTACTTTTTCATCGCATAAACATTTACTTGATTTTCCTTTAAATCAAATAAGTTAACTACAGCCTTTTGAATCTCAAGTTTAGTTAAATTATTTTCTGCTCCCTCTGATACTACACAAACTCCAGTAACCTCTGGTTTGTACTTCTTTACTACAAAAGGCTCTGTTCCATTCTGGGTGTTCATCATTACAATACTTCTTCCATCATTCTTCTGAGTTATTTTTCTTGTTCCCCCATCTATATCTTTTTCTTCTGTTAGACTAGTAGAGTCATTTATATTAATTGCTGGAATTTGTTCTTCACCCCCTTTAAAATAGACCATTACTTGCACTTTCCCTACTCCTTGAATATTTTCTAGAGTTTCTTTTAATTTTCTTTCTACTTCTTGTTCTTCTGTTCTCATTAACTTATTTTTCTCATCATCAGTTGATGTGCTTTCCAATGTTAACGAATTTTTATCATTACCAATCATCTTACTAGATGTAGCAATAGTGTCGTTCTTAAAAGTAGTACTTAAAATTACCAACAAAATACCAACTAGTACTAAAATGGATAAATTCCCTAGATTCATCTTTTTAAAATTATTGTCAGCGGTTTTTCTTTTTAGTTTTTCTAAATCAAACAGCTTTTTAAAATCCATAAGTTCACCCCTTACTTTAACTTTGAATAATCAGTTTATTAACCTATATTTTATAAACTTTAATTTTATCCTTAGATATATTTAATACTTCACTTAAATATTCAGTAATCTCTCTATTTTTTTCTTCATTAAGTACTTCTTTAACATTAACCTCTTTAGCATTCTTTATAGTAACTTTTTTAATACTTCTAACTTTTCCTTCATTCACCTCCACTTTTACTGAGTCTACAATAAACTTTTCCTCATTGGAATCATATTTCACTTTAGGAAATACCTCATATCTATCTTTTGGAAACTTCTCTTGCAACTTTTGCATACACATTTTACCTAAATTATCAGAAAACACTTGTACTGTATTATTAATATTATCATTTTTATA
Organism: Clostridium sp. X; assembly: GCF_055755365.1. Lineage (NCBI taxonomy): Bacteria > Bacillati > Bacillota > Clostridia > Eubacteriales > Clostridiaceae > Clostridium > Clostridium sp. X. The sequence continues at coordinate 2,536,100 of NZ_CM146912.1, read as the reverse complement.
CTTATCATAATCTTGCTTATATTGTTTTTCTTCGAAGTATTCAGTGGCCGTATTTATATAACTATCTATATTGAAATTCTTATCAAATAATTTAACAATAGGATTTATAAGTACAGTTATTAGAATCAGTCCTAATACAAACTTTGTATACTTCTTCATAGAATTACTGGGAAGTATCATCTCTACTGCTGTTATAAAGAATATAGCAGTACAAATGTTAATTATCCATTCTCTAAAAGCTCCTAACATACTCTGCCTCCTTTTTATACTCCTATAATGCTTTTACCTGCTGTTGCTACTATTGATATCATTATAAAAAACATTACAGATACACTAATTAAGCAAGCAGTTATTAGGACTAGTGATTCACCTGCTGCACTTATACACTTAATCAATCTACTATCACTTATAGGTTCCATTAGAGCGGCTGTTAGCTTATAGATAAATGACATTGATATCATCTTTATCAGAGGTAGAATTATTATTGCGATAAGAGCTATTAATCCAACACTACTCAAAGCATTTTTAAGTAACAGGGAATATCCTGCAACTGTTGAAATTGCATCTGATAAACTTTTTCCCACTATTGGTATGAAACTATCCACAGCAAACTTCATAGTCTTCTCTGCTACTGCGTCTATAGTTGCCGAGGTCATGCTTCTTATAGTTATAATTCCTATAAATATTGTCATTATAGTTCCTTGTACCCATAGGATTGACTTGTTTATTAATTTTGCTAACTTGTCTATCTTGTACTCCTCAGAGATGTTATTAACAAATTGAATTACAAATGTAATACTAATTACAGGTATAATTAAGTCTATAAAAATCCTTGCACTTATATTTGTTACTCCAATTACTAACGGATCCATAACTGCAACTTGAGTAAATCCACCTACTGAAGCCAATAACATAAGTAAAACTGGCATTAGTGCAGCCATAAAATCAGTCATACCTATAATAGCCTCTTTTGCTGTTGTAACACCTATATAAAAGGTTCTTGAAATTAATACTATTAAAAGGGCATAACATGCAAAATAAGCTATATTAGATAGATTGCCATTACTAAATGCACTTTCTAAATTATTTATTAAGGCACAAATTATGCAGATAATTATTATCATAGACATTAATTTCCCACAAGCTATAACTTCTCTAAAAGCATATGATACTAATGCCTTCCCGATTCTCTCTGTTGAAACATCTCCATTTCCAGTTTTTATATATTGCTTAACATAGGTTTCTATATCAATATCATTTAATATTTCATATTCTGTTTTCATACTTGTTATGTAATTATATAATTGTTGAACTTCTTGTGTTTGCTCCTTATCTAGAGTTGTATTTTCTGTATACGCTTGTACATAAAAAGGAACTAGTAAAAATATAATGAAAGCTACTATAAACTTTTTCATACTGCTTACTCCTATATCTTATCTACATTATTTTAACTATTGATTGCAATACTGCCATTAGTATAGGTATTGCCATTACCAGTATTAATATTTTACCTGCAAATTCTACTTTTGATCCTAAATTACCTTGTCCTGCATCCTTACAAATCTCTGCACAAAAGGATGAAAGATATGCAATACCTAAAATTTTAAATACTATATTTAGGTAAATGAAATCTATATTAGCCTTTAGTGCTAATTCTTGAAGAAGCTGAAGTACTGATGTTATCTTATCTATCATGAATAAAAATATTGCTACACCAGACACGATACTTATATGAACAACTAAGTCATCTCTTTTATTTTTAAAGACAAGCACTACGAATAATGTGATAAAAGCGAATGCTACAACTTTTACTATTTCCATATTATCCTCCTAAAACTGGAACATGGTTTTTACTGTACTAAATAATTTATTTATTAAGTTAATTACCATCATTAATACAATAACTATACCTGCCAAATTTGCTATTATTGCATAATCTTTCTTACCAGTGCTCTCCAGTATCTTATCTAATATAATAATCAATATACTTACAGCAGCAATTTTAAAAATCAAACTAACATCTAACATAAAATATACCTCCTTTTATTTATATATGTTTATAATAAAATAATTTATAAACTTAACTATTTATATGATAACAATTGCCACTATAGCTCCAAAAGAAAAACCTAAATATCTATACATATTTACATTCTTTTTCATGGATAGCTCAGCGTCATCTATTTGACTTCTTATGTTTTTCATGGTTAGTGTCATAATACTCTTTTGTCCTTCAATATCAGATTCTCCAAGTGATTTAGATAAATCTATAAGAATATCTATGTCATATTGTTTTAGATTTAAACTTTCCCTATTTTCTTCTATAACCTTTTGAAACCCGTTATTAACACTATCAACTTTATTTTCATATAATAGATTAGATACTTCTGAAAATATATGACTTATTGGTTTTGTACACTTTTTAGATATATTCATTAAAGTATCTGGCAAAACAACATGAGTATATACAATTTCACTTTGCAATTGATAGAGTGCTTGCTCAATTTCTTTTAATTGAAAAACTCTTTTTCTTAGATTTTCTCCAAAGTAAAATCCCATAAGAGAAGATCCCGCTACTATTAAAATACATCCTAAAACTCTTAAATACACGCTATTTGTCTCCTCCAAAGTTTTTCTTTTTTATTAAAATCATAAATATATTCTACTGTTCCTACTCCTTGTCTTCCACTTAACACTATTGCTCTTTCAAATACATGATTTTCTAATATATCCTTAAATACAGGTCTTTTATATAAATCTTCTATATCATAACCATGGATTGTTGTAATTAACTTCACTCCCGAATTCATGGCCATTATTATACTTTCAATGTCTTTATGAGTACCTATTTCATCACAAATAATCACATCTGGAGACATACTCCTTATAGCCATCATAATTCCTTCACTCTTAGGGCAGTTGTCTAATATGTCTGTCCTTACCCCAATATTCATCTGCGGTATGCCATTATAACAAGCTCCGATTTCACTTCTTTCATCTACTATACAGACCTTAACTCCTCTAAAGTTTGTCCCATTCAATATTAATCCATCCGAAATATTCCTACTAATATCCCTAATTAATGTTGTTTTACCACATTTGGGAGGAGATATTATTATAGTATTTAGAATTTTTTTATTCTGGATAATATATTTCATTAAGTCTTGGGAGCATTCTAGTACTTCTCTGCAAATCCTTATATTAAATGATGCTATATTTTTAATAGTTCTAATCTTACTACCATCAATAACACAAGAACCACATATTCCAACCCTATGTCCTCCTCTAATAGTTATATATCCTTGCTTTATCTCCTCTTCAAAGGCATATATTGAGTAATTACTGACTCTTTGAAGTATAGTTTTAATATCTTCCTTAGTGACTATGTAATTGCTTATTATTTCTGTATTACCAGAATATATTAATAATGGCTTTTCTGCTTTTATCCTTAACTCTTGTAGGTTATCTATTCTGTTACTCTTTTCAATAATACTAATTATTGTATTTGGCAATATATTAAAAACTTCTTTCGTATTCATATATCTCATCCTCCTCTCTTAATAAATTTTTATTTCTATTGTCTCTTAATTATTCCAATTATTTTTCAAAAAAATAAAAAAGTACATAGATTATTTAAAATCCATATACTTTCTTAAGCAATTTATAAATTTATAGAAGTACGACAATTTGGGCAAAGAATTTCATTTTCATTATTTACTAGTGTCTTTTCCACTGCTAAAGTTTCATTACAGTTATTACAACACACATCAATATAATCAAAACTGTTAAATTCTCCGTCCTCTTCCTGAAAACCATAAAGTTCATCTTCGATATTCCCTAAGTTCTCATCTAAAACTGTTACATACTCATTAATTTCTTCTTGAATTTCTTCAATTTTTTCAATCTTATTAGATAACTCAGTTACTATTTTAGTTAGACTAAACAAAATATCTTTTACGTCTTTATTAATATTTATTAAATCTAGTCCGCTAATAGATTTATTTATTGAATCAATCTCTGACATAAGTGAATTCATTCTAACACTCCCTTTAGGGTAGTTATTACTATACTCTTTCCATGTATTCTCCACTTCTAGTGTCTATCCTTATTACTTCGCCTTCATTTACAAATAATGGAACATGAACTATAGCACCTGTTTCTACTTTTGCAGGTTTTAATACATTTGAAGTAGTATTACCTCTTGCTCCTGGTTCACACTCAATTATTTGCAACTCAACAAAGTTAGGTGCTTCAACTGAGAAAGCTTCTCCCTTATAAAACTTAATTACTGCAAACATATTTTCTTTTAAGAACTTAATAGCATCTTCTACTTGGTCAAAGTTTAAAGGAACTTGCTCAAAAGTTTCTTGATCCATGAAATAGTATAATTGATCATCACTATATAGATATTGCATTTCTTTTCTTTCAATTACCGCTTCTTGAAGTTTTGCAGTTGGGTTAAATGTTGTATCAGTAACTCCACCTGTTTTAACATTTCTAAGCTTTGTTCTAACAAAAGCTGCTCCTTTACCAGGCTTAACATGTAAAAAGTCAATTACAACAAAAACTTGTCCATCTAGTTCAAAAGTAATTCCTTTTCTTATATCTCCAGCTGAAATCATTATGTATCCCTCCACTAATCTTTTATAGTTTTATTATAACCCTAAAATCCACATTAATACCAACTATAATTGGTTTAATTGTCTTCAGAGGTTGTTTCTTGACTAAAATAATATATTTATATCTATTTAACAAATACTTCATGGTAGCCAATGATATTTTATCAAAACTTGCGAATATTTGCAAATATATTTATTAATTACATAAAATTTATTGTATTAATATTTAAATTTAAATATAGAAAGCTATACTTAATTCTCCTATATACACTTCATTTTTTTGATCTTTTAATCTTATTTCATCCAAGCTGATAAAACTTTCATTTTTCTTTAATGAATCTAAAAAATCGTCTAAAGTTACTAAATTGCCTTTAAATTCTATATCTATATGTATAACATTTTTATTTTCAACATCATTGGTTATATTTTTTATTATTAAGTACTTTTTGCTTTTTAAATAATCCAATACATAGAAATATCCTTTTGATGTTTTAACTGCTACAACTTCTTGAGAATAAAGTTTATCTAACTCAATTCCTTTTCTTTCTATTTCTTTAAATTGGAGAAAATTTAAAGTAAGTATAGTACCAAAAATACTAACTAAAGCATAGATAATTACATTTCTTTTTATTTTACTATTTTGTATCATTCTTTTTCCTCTCTAAACTTACCTTAAGTCTCAAATTACTTTCTTCTATATTCTGAAGTTCTAATTTCTTTATTCTATATTCTTGATTTCCTTCTAAATCTTTTATGAATTTAGTCAAATTATCTATATTTAAGAATTCAATTTCTAATAATATAGATTTTTTATTTATAAATACATCTTCTATACTATAATTTTTGAGAATACCATCTTTAAATTTATTAAAAGTATAAATAGTTTCATTTTTATCTTTATAAGAAAGGTTATTGTTTTTTTCATTTTCTGTCCTTCCATAGATATTCTCTTCTATAGCTTTATCTAACGCACTTATATAAGAGATATTAATATAATATTTTATTATAGAAACACTCAATAGCGCTAGTAGTACAATTATATATATTCTGAGTTTATTTTTACTTTTTATTTCTACATCATCTCTATACCACATTGGTAAAAAGTTATATTTTTCCATAGCTATTTATCTCCTACTAAAAGCAAAATGTTCTAAAACACTTTCATCCTCTATGAATCCTAAATTAATAGATTCATACTTATAAAAACTAAGGATATACTTTGAGATTTCATCATTGCTTAAATTCACACTATATATCCTTTTTATATTTCCATCATAACTATTACTTTTATGGAGTATGTATTCAATATTATCTGTAATTGAAGAAATGAGTTCTTGTTGTATAATTTTATTTCCTACAATTTTTTTATTTACTATAGATAATAAATATATATTTTTATTATATCTGAAAACAAATAAGCAATCTTTATCTGATATAAGCTTCTCATAGTGATCAAAAAACCATAATTGAATTAAAGTTATCTTATTTAACTTATAGTTATCTTTAGAATTAAATAAAATATTAAATCTATCGCAATTAGCACAAAAAATCAGAATTTCGATTTCACTTTTTTCCTCTTTATATATTGTGTAAGTGTACAATATTTCTTCTGACTTTTTTCCATATAAGTATTTTAATCTATTTTTTATAATACAACTCAAATCACTTTTTTCTATTTTAGGAACCCTTAAATATTTAATATAGATTTCTTCATTTTCTATTAGTAAAAATAATTTTCTATTTTTAACTACCACTTTAAAATCATCTATTGAGTGTATAATAGATTTATCAATAGTATAGTTAGGCTTAAGTATACCTTTTCTCTTATATTGAATTTTTTGTATAATATTATTGGATATTTGTAGTATAATATCTTTTTTCATATTAATTCAAACCCCTTTATTATGGTACTGTAGTAATAAATTTAATTTTATTACTTTCACTTTCTATTACATAATTGTAATACTCTACTTTTTTTATCCCTTCAATAGTAACTATATTTAATACTATCTTTTTACTGTTTTTGTTATACTCCATAAATGAACTATTGAAATATAATTTATTAAGCTCAATTAATGCATTATGTATTTCATCTTTACTCAACTCTTTGCTTCCTAAAATGTTTTGTATTTCATTACTTGTTTTACTTAAAAGATATGATCTTTCTTTTTGAAACTTATTATCAAGTATTTGAGTCTCTATAGATAAATCATTGTATTTTTTTCTCATTAATTCTATCTTAAATGAAAGAATAGTGACGCTAAATAATAGACTTAATATTATTAAAGTATATACTAGTACATATCCATTTCTACTTTGTTTGACCCTAAACATCTTTTATACTCATCTCCGTAGATTGTATTGATTTCAATATATATTAGATTCTTGTCCTCTTTCACTTTAAATCCTCCAATTCCTTCAACAATAGTATCAGTTGTATTTATATTGCTTGTTACCTTGTCATACTCTATTACTATTTTAAATTCATCCTTTGATTTTTTAGCTACTTTAATAATATTCATATCTCCATTATATTTCTTTAAAACTAGTTTGTTATTCTCTATTTTTATAATCTTATTCTTTACATCTATAATTTCACTCTCTATAAACCTCAAAGCTTCTCTTGAATATACTTCTTCTCTATCGTTTAAAATAACTTCTTTATAATTCTTTATACTATTTGAAAATGAACCAAACTCTATAGTAACTATTACACTTACTATGAATAAAGATATTATCAGTTCTATTAGAGTCACCCCTTTTTTCAAGTTAGTAATCTCCTTTATATATTTCAGTTTCAATAGTTTGATCTCCTATAAATGATCTTATATTAATTTTTAGATTTATATTTATTACATTCTCATCTATACTTTTAGCTCTGAATTCTAAGAATATAGGATCATTGTGCTCTCTTGAGATTATTTCCTTAAACTCCTTATGATATAAAATATCTATATTTATATTCTCTTTGTTTATATAAAATGCTTCTACTGCATTTTCATCTGTATATAAATAAAATATATTTTTAATCTCCTCATATGTGCATTTATAAATTAAGTTATTTTTCAATGCTTCTACAAATTGTATTGTTTGATTCATTTCATCATTGTACTTGCTTAACCTTACATTTCTTATATAACAGTTCATAATATAAAGAAACATAATAGTAAATATACATAAACTACATATAACTTCTAATAAAGTAATTCCTTTAGATTTATTTAATTTGGACATATCTAGTTGCTACTCTTATAGTTATTATATGAGTTTTTCCTTTCTCATCTTTATAATTAATAGTGCAAGCCTGTGTTACTGAACCTAAATTATTTATTCCTATTCTTTTATTAAAGCTATCAGTATTTATAAACATAAACTTATCTGGAACCTCATACTCCTTTACTTTTAAATTATTACAGAAGAACTTAATCTTTCGATAATCATCACTAAATAACAAGTATCCACTTTTATTTTTGGACTTGCAATACAATGTCGATTCACTTATTATATGTAGAATTTTATTATCAAAGTAACTAATATTGGTGCTATTGCTCATACCCCTATATAGATTTATGAAGTTTATGCTTCCGAAACTTACAATAGTTACCAATATAGATAATACAATAATAAGTTCTATTAAAGAAACACCTTTTACTTTTCTCATTTTATTCTGTTTCTTTGATATTTCCTCTAGGATGAAGCTGCTTTCCTCCTGAGCTTTCTTTTATAACAAATCCACTACCTATATCATTAAATTCTAATAGATATTTTTTATTATCAACACTATAAGTTATACTTGTCTCTTCTTCTGTATCCTTATGAGTAACTTCTATATCATTAATTCCTAATAGTTGTTGTGTAATTTCTTTTATATTATCTTCTAAAAATTCCTCATTTCCTTCTGAATAACTTTCAATTACTGCTAAATAAATTTGTCTTCCTGTATCAACAATTTTTAAATTTTGTGCCTTTGTCCTGTAGCCATTATACCTGGGAATTAATAAACTACCTAAAATTAATATTATAGCCATAACTACTATTAATTCTATTAATGTAAATCCCTTTCTTTTAATATCATTCACCAAATCATAGCCTCCTAAATTAATTAATAGAATCAAATGAATACATAGTATTAATTAGAGGTAATACCAGGTTTAAAATAATTACAATAATTATTATAGCCAAAGAAATTACAACCATTGGTTCTATTAATTTTGTTATTCTTGATATAGTTTCATCAACACTGTTTTCATATATTTCTGCTACATTATTTAACATCTCCTCTAGACTACCAGTATCTTCCCCTATAGCTAGCATTGATACAAACATATTACTAAAAATTTTCGAGTTATATAATGCATTAGATAACTTTGTACCGGACTTCATACTATCAATAACATTACTCATTGTATCTTTTATATATATATTCGATTCACTATCAATGATAGTTTCAAGAGAAGTACTAATAGTAATTCCACTGTTTATTAGTAAATTTAAGTTTCTTGCAAATTGAATTTCATTTATTTGTATAAAAATTCTTTTAAATATAGGAATTCTATATTTAACTTTATCAAATATTTTCCTATGATGTCCTTTCAAAACAAAATAATAACAGATAGCACTTGTTAAAATTAAAAAGATCTTAAAATAAATCGTATTAAATAAACTACTTAGGAAGAGGAGTTTTTTTATATTATTTGGTATCTCTTGATCAAAATCAGTTAATGTTTTTGAAAATTCTGGAATTACCTTCATAATCACAAGTATCGTAAATATAATAATAGCTACCAATACTACTAAAGGATATACCAACATAGATCCTATCTTCCTATTTAAACCATATTGTTTGGCATAATATTCCGACAATTCCTCAAAGACTTGATCTAAGTTTCCACTCTTCTCACCTATATATATTAGTTGCAACATAAACTTTGGGAATATATTCGGAAATCTGCTAAAACTCTCAAATATATCTTTTCCCTTTTGAACATCCCCATTTATAATATATAGTGCATCTCTTATCATAGAATTTAACTTTTCATTATATAAAATTTTAAGTCCCTCAGATATATTAATTCCACACTTTAGTATTTGAGATAGTTGTTTACATACTAATGCCAAATCTTTATCTTTTACTCTATAAATTATTTTTGTTAGAGTTTTAGCTTTAATTAATTTATAAGTTATTAAGTAAAGTTCTTTGTCATTTAATGTATTAATTAATTGAGCTTCTGTATCTACTAAATAACTTCCCTTAATAATCTTTCCTTGAGAATTTATTGCTTTATATCTATAAAAATTCATAAAATACTCTCTTTATCTCCTCAATAGTTGTTATTCCACTTTTAACTAATTCTTCAGCTCTATCTCTAAATGTACTCATTCCATTTTTAAGACTATAGTTTTTCAATTCCATAGAAGACTTTTTATTCTTTATCATTTCTCTAAAATCTTCATTTACTTTCATAATTTCAAGAATTGCTATTCTTCCTTTATAACCAGTTTCATTACAGTCCTTACACCCCTTCCCTCTATAAAGTTTATCTAAACTATATAATTCTATATCTTTCAACTCACTGTCTATTGGATCATATGCTTGCTTACATAAAGGGCATATTTTTCTAACTAACCTTTGTGAAACTACTAACACTAAAGAGTCTGCTACTAAGTAACTTGGTATTTTCATATCTAAAAGTCTAGATATACTACTAAAAGTATTATTACTATGAAGTGTAGATAATACTAAGTGTCCTGTAATAGCCGCTTTTATTGCTATCTCAGCAGTTTCCTCATCACGTATTTCACCTATCATTATAATATCTGGATCCTGTCTTAAAATATTTCTAAGTCCTATCGAGAACGTTAGTCCTGACTTATTATTAACATTTACCTGATTTATTCCTTGCATATTGTATTCAATTGGATCTTCAATTGTAATAATGTTCTTTTGTTTTGAATTTATATCATTTAAAAGAGCACACAAGGTTGTTGTTTTGCCGCTGCCAGTAGGTCCTGTAACTAGAATAATACCCCCTTGATTATTGAGTGCATTTCTCAGTTCTTGTTTTTGCATATCATTATAAATAATATTGTCTATGGTTATATTTTCATTTGATTTATTTAGTATCCTTATGGTGATTTTTTCTCCATATAGAGTAGGAATTGAAGATGTTCTCAAATCTAAATATCTATTTTCATACTTATAATTAATTTTTCCATCCTGAGGTGTCATCTTTTTAGAAATATCCATGCTAGATTTTATCTTTATTCTAGTTGCTACTGCTGGATATATATCTTTAGGTATTATGATATGTTCCTTTAGTATTCCATCAAGCCTAAATCTTACTAAAGTTCCACTATGAAAAGGATCTAAATGGATGTCACTTGCATTTTTATTAATAGCTTGAGTTATAATTGAATCAGTAAGTTTAACTATAGGCGCTTCCTGAACAAAATTACTGATAATTTTTAATTTAGACTTTTTTATATATGAACTATTTTTCAAATCTTCAAGTGCTTCATTAGTAATCTGCTTACTATAATGATTTTCCATTGCAGAATATATATTAGTTTTCTTATCATAGTAGGCATGTATTTTTTTGTTTGTGATAAAAGATATATCTTCAACTGCATCTATATCTAAAGGATTACTCATAGCAATACATAATTTATCTCCTTTTATATCAAAAGGAATTGCAGAGTATTTTCTTACATCATCCTTAGACAATAAATTAGTAATATCTTCTGCTATATTTTTGCTTAAAATATCTACTTTAATTATAGAGAACTTTTCTTCTAAGATTTTTAAAAGGGTACCTTCATCCACAATTCCACTACTGATAAAAACTTCTTCTAAAGATTGATTTGAATTTAGATTATTATAATCATATTGTGCTATATTTTCTTCCTTAATCAATATATTAGCTAGTCTATTTATCAAAATGATCACCAACCTAATTTATGTATATACTATTTTTTATTTTTGACACATTTTACATTTTTAATCATTTATGCATAAAAAAAAGAAAATCTTATTTATTAAGTAAGATTTTCTTGATATTTTAAATATTTACATCCCCTTTAAAAACAGTAACTGCTGGTCCCGTCATCAAAACTTCTTGATCTTGAATTTTAATATATAACTCTCCACCCGGCACAATAACTTTAACCTCATCTTCTGTATAACCTAAAATATTTGTCGCAATAACAGATGCACAACTACCTGTTCCACAGGCTAAAGTTGGTCCTGCGCCCCTCTCCCAGGTTTTTACTTTTACTGTGGTCTTATCTATAACTTCACAAAAATTCACATTTGTTCCTTGTGTGTAAATATCATACTTTTCTATATACTTGCCTTCCTCTATATCTACTTCATCAAGCTCACACATTATAACTGAATGGGGTACTCCCATAAGCATAGAGGTTACTTTATAATCTTTTTCATTAATATTCAATAATTTATCAATTATTTTATCATCAACCTTAGCCGGTATATCTATAGGATTAAATGAATAAGTTCCCATATTTATAGTAATATTAACTACCTTAGAATCTACTATATCTAAATGAGCTACTTTTATCCCATCTCCAGTTTCAATATTCATAATATCCTTCTTAACTATACCAGAATCAAATACATATTTAGCAAAACATCTTATACCGTTACCACACATTGCAGCATAAGAACCATCCGCATTAATAATCTCCATTTTTATATCAGCAATAGAACTATTTCTAACAATTAAGATTCCGTCCGCACCAATACTAAATCGTCTTTGACAAAGCTTATATGCTATTTTATCCTGTTTTTTTTCTAATTCTCCATTTAAATCTTCTAAAACTATAAAATCATTTCCAGTACCTTGCATCTTAGTAAAATTCAATATAATACCCCCTACACAATTCTTTCCAAAGACTTTAATAAATATATTACTTTAATTATGTTATAGAGTCAATATTATGTTCTTTTGCTTATTGATAATTTTATATGCTAATACTATACTATAAGGAGTTACATTGGATTAAGTTTCTAATTAGTATTTTGTTTTATTCAGAAAGGATGATAATTATGTCACTAGATGGAGTTTTTTTATATAGTGTAATAACCGAATTAAAGAGTAGTATTATTAATGGAAAAGTGGATAAAGTAAATCAACCAGAAAAAGATGAAATAATTCTAAATATTAGACAAGGGAGATCTACTCATAAATTACTTATAAGTTCTAGCTCTAACTATCCTCGAATCCATCTTACTGAAGCAAGTAAGATTAATCCTCTAAAAGCACCTATGTTTTGTATGGTTCTTAGAAAATATCTTAATAATGCTAAATTAATAAATATTCATCAAATTGATTTAGACAGAGTTTTAGTTATTAATTTTGAGAATACAGATGAATTAGGTTTTAATAGTTCCTATTCTTTAATTATAGAGATAATGGGCCGTCATAGTAACATTACACTAATTCGAGATAGGGATGGCATTATAATGGACAGTATAAAACATATAACACCTGACCAAAATAGCTACCGAAGTGTTTTTCCGGGTATTAAATATATTTATCCACCTACTTCAAATAAGTTAAATCCATTTAACTTTACTTATGAAGAGGCTTATGATTTTGTTAAAAATAATGATATAGAACCTAATGATAATCTTATATCTAATGTCTTTACAGGCATAGGTAAATTTTTTTCAAATGATATTATTAATGAGTTTAAACAGGATGCTGATCCCCTCACATTGAACTCTTTAGATAAAATACTAACTTTATTTAAATCAAAGATCACTGATGTTCTAAATAATAAATTTGAATTTTATTCATATAAAAAAGATTTAAATCCTATAGATTTTTATTGCTTAGATTTAGATATTATGAAAGAATGCGATAAATTCGCTTATAATTCTCCTTCAAACTTATTAGAAAATTTTTATTATACAAAAGATAAAGCTGATAGACTCAAGGCTCAAAGCTCTGATTTACAAAAAATTATTACAAATAATATAAATAGATGTATAAAAAAAGATAAAATTTTAAGAAATACATTAATAGAATGTGATGATAAAGAAAAGTACAAACTTTTTGGCGAACTTCTAACCGCTAATATATATCTATTAGAAAAGGGGTTAGATGAAGTTACCTTAGATAACTATTACAGTGAAAACCTTGATAAAATTAAAATAACTCTAGATAAAAATAAGACACCTTCTCAAAACATTCAACATTACTATAAAAAATATAATAAGTTGAAAAAATCAGAAGAATCGGCACAAGAACAAATAGCTCAAAACGCCGAAGAATTAAAGTACTTATATTCAGTACTTACAAATATTCAAAATGTAGATAATTATAAAGAGATTGAAGAGATAAAAAAAGAATTAATCGAAACCGGATATATTAAATTCAAAAAATCTCATAAAACAGCTAAATCAAAACCTGTTAATCCTATTCATTATATTTCAAGTGATGGGATTCATATATATGTAGGCAAAAATAATATACAAAATGATTATCTAACCTTAAAATTTGCTAATAAAAACGATACTTGGCTTCACACAAAAAATATCCCTGGATCTCATGTTATTATAAAGGCTTTTGGTAATATACCTACAAAAACCTTAGAAGAAGCTGCAAATTTGGCAGCATATTATAGTAAATCTCAAAATTCTTCTAATGTGCCTGTAGATTATACAGAAGTAAAAAATGTAAAAAAACCAAATGGTGCAAAACCAGGTATGGTTATTTATTCAACTAATCAAACTATATATATAACACCTTTAACTCCAAATTTAAAATTGATAAACGATTAAGTATTTGTTAATATAAAAAACAACCTGATTTAAGGTTGTTTTTTTGTTAAGCTTCATATATTCTTACACAATCTTCATCATCTATTTCTGTAACTTTAACAGAAATTAATTCTTTTTTAGATGTAGGTATGTTTTTTCCAACATAATCTGCTCTAATAGGTAATTCCCTATGTCCTCTATCTACGAGCACTGCAAGTTGGATAGTTTCTGGTCTGCCTTGCTTTATTATAGCTTCCATAGCAGCTCTTGCAGTTCTTCCTGTATATAGTACATCATCAACTAGTATTATTTTTTTATTCTTAACTTCCACATCTATACTACTATCATTAATAATTGGTTGCTCTCCTAATTCTGTTAAATCATCTCTGTAAAGAGTTATATCAACACTTCCAACCTTTACTTTAGAATCTTCAAACTCTTCAATTAATCTAGCAATCCTCTGCGCTATAGGAACACCTCTTCTTTGTATTCCAATCATCACTATATTATCTACACCCTTATTTTTCTCTATAATTTCATGTGATATTCTGGTTAAAGTTCTTTTAATAGCCTTCTCATCAAGAAGTACTGATTTAAAATCCATCTATTTTCCTCCCTATAAGTTAATTAAAGGCCTTTTACATATATTTGAAATAGTACCATAGCTAATAAAAAAAGTCAATTGTATCTATAGCTTACTTATAACTTTTTTAAAATACTCAGGTAATTCTGATTCAAATTCAACATACTTTTCAGTAGAAGGATGTATAAAACCTAACTTTTTCGCATGTAACATTTGTCCCTCTAAATTAAACTTTTGTTTTGCAAAACCATATATTGGATCTCCTACTAATGGATATCCTATATGTGCCATATGAACTCTTATTTGATGAGTTCTGCCTGTCTCTAATATACATTTAATTAAAGTATATTTATTAAATCTTTCTATAACTTTATAATGGGTAACTGCTCTTCTTCCATCTTCAACTATTCCCATTTTTAATCTATCTTTAGGATGTCTTGCGATAGGTTTGTCTATAGTTCCTTCTTCTTTCTTGATTAAACCTTCTACTAACGCTATGTATTCACGCTTCATTGAGTGATCTTTTAATTGTTCTGCAAGTTTTTTATGAGCTTTATCATTTTTTGCTATAACTAATACACCTGATGTATCTTTATCAATTCTATGAACAATTCCCGGTCTTGCAACACCGTTTATTCCTGATAGATCCTTACAATGATATAGTAACGCATTAACAAGAGTACCATTGTAATTTCCAGGAGCCGGGTGAACTACCATCCCCTGTTTTTTGTCTATAACAATTACATCGTTATCCTCATATAAAATATTAAGTGGGATATCTTCTCCTTTTATAATTAATTCTTCAACCTGAGGAATGTCTACAACTATTTCATCGTTAAATCTTAGTTTATAATTACTTTTTTTAGGCTGCTCATTTACTGTAACATTTCCTTCTTCTATAATTTTTTGAATATATGATCTTGACTTATCTTGAAATCTATTTGCTATAAAAACATCAAGTCTTTTATTAACTGATTCTTCTTCAACACTAAATTTAAATTTATCCATTATTATCTTCCTTTAATATATAGATTGACAAAAGAACTGTCCCAAACACAACTAACATATCGGCTATGTTAAAAGTCGGAAAATAATATATATCCTTATAATGTATCAGTATAAAATCTACTACATATCCATAAGCAATTCTATCATATAAGTTTCCAATAGCTCCACTTATTATTAGTCCAAAGCTTATTTTCATTATTTTAGATTTCGGAGTATACTTTATTAAATAATATAACATTCCTATGGTTATACATAATGTTACTATAGCAAGCAAACTAACTTTCCCTTGAAAAATACCAAAAGCTGCTCCCCTATTTTCTAAATATTGAAAAGAAAACAAATTTTTAATTATTACAATGTCATTGACTTGAACTAACCGCCTTAAAGCCCATAGCTTAGTTATTCTATCTAATAAAATCCCACAAACTATTATAAAAAAAATCATATTCTCCCCCCATAATCGATAGATTAATTTGGTAATTGATTTTTATAATACTCGTTACTTATTTTCTCAACATCTTCTACATATCCCATATTCTCATCATCACTGTAATCCCCATAATCATATACTTTTTCCATAGTATTAAATCTATCTACACTTTGATAACTATCCTCAGAATCAAATCCTGTAAAATCTTTAAAATCCTTGTTTCCATAGCCAAAAGGTGCTTTAATAACATCTTCTTCTGGAGGATCATTATGCTCGTCCGTAGGCATAGATTTATTCTGTTCTTTTTTACAGTTTATGCAGTATTGAGTATAGGGAATAGCCTCCAACCTTTGTTCAGGAATACTTGAACCACAGGCTTTGCACTTTCCATAGGTTCCATCCTCTACATTTTTTAATGAATCATCTATGGAGTTTAATATTTCTATTTCATTCTTTTGTAGTGCTGCACCTTTTTCTTTATCATATAATTCTTGAGCATTATCTGCAGGATGATTATCATAAAGTGAGAGTTCTGATGATAACATACTGTCAGAATCAACTCCTTCAAATTCTTTAATTTTATCGATTAAATTTAATACTCTAGTCTTTTCTCTTATCAACTTATCTTTATAGTATTGCATTTTATTATTATTCATGGATACAACTCCTTTTTAGTAACTAATAATTTATATATACTAGTAGTTTCTCTAAAGAGGAGCATTTTATTACAAACTTAAAGAGTTCTACAATTTTTAATTTACATATGTTTTAGCATATTTCTTATTATTTCTGTAGAATTTTCTACAGCTATAGGAATAAATTTTTCAAAATCTATATGTGCACCGTTATTGGCATTATCAGATATAGATCTAATTACTATAAATGGAATATTATTAAGATAACAAACTTGAGCTATACTAGCGCTTTCCATTTCACATGCCATAGCATCAAACTCCTTATTTAACCATCTTATTTTTTCAACATCTGCAATAAATTGATCTCCTGATACAATTCTTCCAATATAACTTTTATGTCCTGTTGCTTTTTCACAAATTCTTTTAGCAATTTCTATCAAACTATGGTCACATTTAAAATCATAAGTGTCGAGTCTAGGTATTTGACCAAGTTTATCTCCAAAAACCGAAGTATCCATATCATGTTGAACTAATGTATCTGCAATAACAACGTCACCTGGAAAAATTTTTTTTCCTATTCCACCTGCAACTCCTACATTAATTATTTTGTCAACTTTATAATCATCAATTAATATTTGGGTGCAAATTGCTGCATTTACTTTTCCTATACCACTTCTTACAATTACTACATCCCTACCCCAAAGCATTCCTAAATTAAACTCCATCTTTGCCTTTTCGTTTTTATTATCTAAAACAATATTATCTAATAATATCTTTACCTCTTCATCCATGGCCCCAATAATTCCTATTGTCATATTACTACCTCCATATAATAAATATTTACACTAATAATTATGATAACATATAAAAATACTTTTTTCTGATTATATAAGTATATAATCAGAAAAAAGTCTCACACTTTGGTGAGACTTTTTTTAGCTTTCTTTTACAAAAAAACTTTTTATTGAATCTAACTCACTATTATTAAAATCTTTTATAGTGTCTAATTTAGTACTATCTAAATCTAACGTTGTTTCTTCTTTATGTATAACTTCTTTATTATGAATATGATTAGCTTCCAAAGCGTTACCAATATTATATTCTTTCATGAATTCTTTTTCAAGTTCATTAAAAGTATCCACCTGTGAATTCATAAAATTTCTAAATTTAGTTCTAAACCTTAAAAATTCTTGTTTAATTCCATCATAATCCTCATTTATTTTTACAACATCGTTATGCGCTTTATCTATTATCTTTTTAGCTGCATCATTCGATTGTTTAAGTATCATCTCTGACTCACTTTTTGCACATTGCTTTGCTTGTTCTGCGGCATTTTGAGCTAGAATTAAAGTATGTTGTATTGTAGATTCAATTTTAGAGTAATGCTTTATCTGTTCCTCTAAAAGTTCTATCTTTTCTTTCAATGATGAGTTGTCCTTATATAAAACTTCATAATCCTCCGAAACTTTATCTAAAAACTCATCAACTTCACCACAGTCGTATCCTCTAAGTGATTTTTTAAACTCCTTATTATTAATATCCATTGATGTAATTACCATATTAATCACCTCATAATCATATGTATTTTTTCACAATAATTCGATCTTTATCTTTTTGTGTTTTACCTATAAATTGTTCTATCTTAAATTTTCCATATCCTCGAATAGTTATAGTAGTATCAAAATAAACATCTTCATCTTTCTCACAACTTTTTTCATAATCATATAAGACCAATCCCCGTTTTATTAAATCCACAGAGACGCTTCTTGAAATACCACATAACGCTGAAACAACGCAATCAAGTCTTAAAGAAGAAACCACAATGGTCTTTACTTCATACTTAACTTTTGGAAGAGTATCTTCTTTTATATCTATTTCTTCAACAAAACAAGGTGCTTTTCCTATTTTTTTTAAATTATCTTTTATAAAGCTAACAATATCTGAACATATAGGAACATAACAGATATCACCATCTACTAAAAGATCTCCAAACTTCTCTCGCTTTATTCCTTGAGACATTAAAGCACCTAAATAATCCGAATGTTTAAGTTTGTTAAAAGCAGATTTATTTATAATTTTAATGAGACTAATTTTATACTTATAGATGTCCTCATCCTCTTCATTTGGTAAAATTGAAACAATTTTTCTATCACATTCCTCAAATATTCCAAAGCTACCAATTTTACATCCTATCTCACAGCTTAATTTTTCTAAAGACTTCCATATAGCTGGTGGATAAAATTCGTCTAAATAAATAGATCTATTTATCTTATTAAAAATTTCAATTTTATCAAATATATTTGATAAAAATATTTTATCTTCAAAACCAATTCTTTCTAGAAATTGTTTTTTGTTCATCTTATACTTTTCCCTATTCTTTTTATAATATATTTACTACAATTTTTTCTAAAATACCCAGTATAAAGAACGCTATAATAGGTGAAAAATCTACAGGCACATCTGGAATTATTTTTTCCTGTATCTTTTTTCCTGGCAACAATAATGGCTCCGTGAATATATTTATAATTCTAACTAGCTCATTATTACCTCTATAAATCCAAGATAATATAACATGAATAATTATTAGGGTTTCTAAAAATCCAATTAACATAAGTAGAGCACGTTGTAAAACAAACATAACATTCCTCCAATTTATCTAGTCCAATTAAGAAGTCCTTTAGTTGATAACTCATTTTTTAGTTCATTAGACATTTCCACATTTGATGGTGATATTATGTAAACTCCCTTTTCAATTTCCTCCAGAGAACCACCTAATGCATAACTAGCACCTGCTATAAAATCTAATAATCTTTGAGCTATTTTCGACTCAAGGCTTGTCATATTAATTACTAATATTTTTCTACTTTTTAAATTATCACATATTTCTATAGCTTCATCATAATCTGAAGGTTTAACAATCAAGATTTTCGAACTTGAAGCTGTATGTATACTTACTACCTTGCCTTTCTGTTTCTTTGAATTGGTGTGATTAAAGACATTCTCAATCTCTTCATCATTTTTTTCAATTTCTTCATTACTCACTTCTTCTATTTCATCAACTTCTTCTTCTAAACCTAAAAAATCCATAACTTTGTTAACAATTCTCCCTGCCATATGTGTCCCTCCTAAAAATTATTATAACTTCTTTTGCCAAATATTCCTTCACCGACCCTAATAACATTTGCTCCTTCTAAAACAGCAATTTTATAGTCGCTACTCATTCCCATTGAAAGATATTCCATCAATACATTATTATACCTCTTTTTTGACAAACAGTCATATAAATTCTTCATTTCTGCAAAATATTTTCTAGTAAGTTCATCATCTACTTTAGGTAAAATAGTCATGAGCCCTTTAACTTTAACACTACTACATTTTTCACAAGCATCAATAAGTTCTTCTAGATTTTCTAATAAGACTCCTGATTTATTTTCGTCTCTTCCAATATTAACTTGTATTAAAACATTAGCCACTTGCCCTTCTGTGGAATATCTCTTTTCTATTTCTTCTAATAATTGAAGATTATCTAAAGTATGTATTAGATAAATTTTACCTACTATATATTTTACTTTATTCCTTTGAAGATGTCCAATAAAATGCCATTTTACATCATTATGGAAAAGTTCATGTTTTTCTATAAACTCTTGAACTTTATTTTCAGCAAAATCTCTTATTCCAGATTCATAAACCTGTTCTAACTCACTTAAAGCCCTAGTTTTTGATACTGCCACTAATGTAGTTTCATTTGAAATTTCAGATTTTACTTTTTTAATATTTTCTTTAATATCCAACTATTCTCCTCCCTTTATAATCTATTTCTCCTTCTTAAATTCCTTCATATATTGATAATTTATCTTCCTATCACTAGCCATAATCTTAACTTCATTTTGCTTATAAACATCAACTCTTATACCTCTGATTTTTAGGAATGATACGTATCCTCCTTCTGACAACATATAACTATATATTTCTTCTTTATTGCCTATAACCTTTATATTATACGGTCCTGGAATTTTCACACCATCCAATTCTATAAATACTCCCCAGCAAAAAATATCTGATTTATCTGTAATTCTTTGACCATTTAGAGATATAACTTCTGCTCCAGCAATTTTAAGTTCATTAATAACATTAACTATATCAGTATCATGAATAATTCTAGACGACCACTCATTAGGATCAATCACTTCTCCAAAATACTCTCCACTAGCATCATCTATTAAATCAATTACAATTCCTTCACCTACAACATCTGTAACACCTAACATCATATAATTATTGTTTATTTCTTTATTTATTTCTTCTAATACACTTTTTTTATTATTCTGATTATCTTTATAGCTTTGAAGTTTTGTATAGTATTGATAATATTTTTCTGTTAAATCATCAATATCTTTGTTTAAGTTACTGTTATATTCATAAGCTTCTTGATACTCCGCTGGAGTTAAAAATATTCCATCATTTATTTTTTGAAAATCCATACTAGAAGATATCAATATTCCTATTATTATACAAGCAATAAAAACAAATATAGTAGCTTCATTTGTTTTCATTTAATCACCTCATTGATGGGATTTTGCTTTTTCAAGTAGCAATCTTCTTACAGATGCAAAATTATTAAATATTCTTTCTCCAAATACAATTATTGCTGCTAAATATATTGGCATTCCAAGTTTATCTCCTAAATAAGTTAGTGCTGCAGCTAAGACTGCATTTCCAAAAAAACCTGATATAAATACATCTGCTCTAAACTTTTTATCAATTGTAGCTCTCATTGCTCCAAAAACCGAATCTAAGCAAGCAAATATGGCAACAGAAATATATGGAGAAAATTTCATAGGATTATTTATATTCCAAAATAATCCTACTATTATTCCAATTAAAAGTCCAATAAAAATAATCATATAAACACCTCTAGTCTTTATTTATCGGTTTAGCATATTTAAATTCTAAACTTTTGTTATATTTGTATACTTTAATATCCTCTAAAACTTCATAAGTTATGGTGCATCCATCAATACCAAGTACCCCAGGGAAATCTAAAGCACTTTTAAGTTTCAACTTATCACCTATTGCTTTTATAGTTATTCTCTTATATGGAGAAATTCTTTCTTCATTAATAGTAATATAGTTACTTGCACTTCTTATTCCAGTCCTAGCACTAACCCTTATATCATTTACAGATATTGATTCAGCATCAGCAGCATTTAATTCATTTACTATTTTAATTAAATCAGTGTCAAGAATTATAGGGGCATCTGAATTATTGCCAAAAAATTCACTCTGTGGTGTTATATAAATCACAACTCCTTCACCTTGAACGTCAACACTCCCTGTTAATACTCTAGTATCCTCAAGCTTTTTTACTATTTCTTTAGTTATTGTATTGCCCTCTGCAGCTGCATTCTCATAACTCTTAATTTGTGCTTGAAGTTCATTTATTTTGTTTTCAAGATCTTGTTTTTGATTCCTTAATTGCTCTATTTGAAGCGTAATCTGTGCTACAGGCTTATTCTCATCCAACTGTTTATTTTTATTCATAACTGCTTTTAATTGATAAGTAATCATAAAGCCAAGCAGAATGCAAACCATTCCTACTAAAACTTGAGAATGTAACTTTTTCATTTAACGTATCCTCCTAGTCACTTACAAAAAATACTGGTTCTCCCTTAAAACTAACATCTATATATCCCTGTTTTTTCAAAAGATCATTTTGTATTAAAACATTTAATGCTTTATTATACTTATCTTCTAGATTATAACTTGTCCCTATTTTAATTATCATATTCGTATATATTATCTTTATATCCATAATATCCATTAAATTAACTATAGTTGGTTCAGGCACACCTTCATTTAAATTTTTAATAAGATTCGTAATTTCCTTAATTAATCGTAATTGCTCTTCTTTAATTTCTAGTTTTTTCCCTACCTCGTATACACTTTTCTCAAATCCTTCTAATTTAATAAGCCTCATATTATTTATTAATTCTTTTTCTTCTAATATTATACCTTCATTATCTACAATCAAATATTTATTTTCTTTTTTTATATAAAATACAGCAGTTCTTTCTTCTACAAATATCTTAATTTGATTTGGTAATTTTCGTTTTAATTGCGCATTTAATATATACGAATTAGTTAAAATATTTGTCTTAGATTTTTTTAAATCTAAGTAAAAAATATTCTTCTCTACCTTTAAATTAGAAAGGTTTATTATTTCCTGAGATGGTATATTTCTATTATTTGTAACTTCAATAGTTTTTACATTAAAATACGGAAGCTTTAATAACAGTGTAGCACTTGTTGATATTAGAATTAAAATTAATAAAAAACTTCTTCTTATCTTTTTTATTTTCCTTCTCTTTTCTATAAATTCATTATTTACAATTTTAGTATTATGCAAATCTTTTCCCATGTTTTACTCCCCACTAGCTAATTAATTAATTATATAATATCACATTGTAGATTTTAATTAAACTTGTTTAATAGTTTTTTTAATTAAATTAAGATGCTCATAAATTAAAATAAAGCATTGCCTTTAGCAATGCTTTATTTTAATTGGTTTGTCTTGATATATTAAGCAATACTCCCATTGCTATAAGATTAAAAACTAAAGATGAGCCTCCATAGCTTATAAAAGGTAATGGAACTCCTGTAACAGGCATAGATCCAGTTACAACAGCAATGTTTATCACAGCTTGAATAGCAACTACACCAGTAATTCCTATTGCTAATAAAGTACCAAAAATATCTTTAGCCCTAATAGCTGTTCTAATTCCTCTCCAAATAAATATAAGGAATAATAAAACTATAGTCATACATCCAATCAGCCCTAGTTCTTCTCCAATAATGGAAAAAATAAAATCATTGTGTGGTTCCGGTATATAATAGCACTTTTGCCTAGATTGACCAATACCCATACCTAATATTCCACCAGAACCAAGAGCTAAAAGAGATTGAATTAATTGATACCCATCTCCTCTCGGATCTGCCCACGGGTTTAAAAAGCTTACAAATCTTTCCATACGATAGGGTTCTAGAATAGTAAAGATTACGCCTGCAGAAAATACCATAGCAAATACTATAGTTATGTGCTTCATTCTTACTCCTGCTGAAAATAATATTATCATTGTAACAATCATTATTACAGATGCTATACTTAGATTCTTCTCTAATAATACTAATCCTGCAAAAAAACCTGAAACCAGCAGATATGGAAAAACTCCATACTTAAAACTTTTAATCTTTTCTCCCTTTTGCTCTATACTTTTAGCTAAATATAGTACAACCATATACTTAGCTATCTCAGAAGGTTGAATTGATGCTCCTCCCGGAAGATATATCCATCTTCTAGCTCCATGATTTGCAGGGAATGCAAAAACTGCACAAAGTAAAATTATAGTTATAATCATTAAAAGCCAAATATGCTTTTTATATTTATGATAATCTATTTTTTCTGCAATAACCATAAATGTAATACCTATTATAGCCCACAATCCCTGTTTCTTTAAAAAGTACATATCATCATATCCGTATGATTTACTATGTAATGAAGCATATGAACTAGCACTATAAACCATTATAACTCCTATTGCAACTAACGCCATTATAGTTGCAAATAACACAAAGTCAACTTTCCCAATTTTATTTTTGGGTTGTTCCATAAGTTATCCTCCTTTTTAAATTACTTATAAGGAAAAACTATTTAATTGCATCAATGATAAAAATCCTATTAAACATAATATTACAGTAATTATAGAAAAAACTGAAACTATTTTTGTTTCATGCCATCCACTTAATTCAAAATGATGATGAAGGGGACTCATTTTAAAAACTCTCTTGCCAAATACTTTAAAAGATATAACCTGAATTATTACTGATAAAGTTTCTGACACATAGATACCTCCAACAATTATTACTATTAAAGGAAGCTTCAACAACATAGCTACTACAGCCACAGCTCCACCTAATGCTAGAGACCCTGTGTCGCCCATAAAAATTTGTGCAGGGTGAGCATTATACCTTAAAAATCCCAAAAGGCCTCCCCCTATTGTTGCACAAAATATAGATAAAGTATAATAACCTGTTGCATAACTAACCACAGCAAAAAATGTCATTACAAGAAGTGTTATACTAGTAGCCAATCCATCTAATCCATCTGTTAAATTTACAGCATTTGTTGTAGCTGCAAAATAAAACATTATAAATGGTACATAAAAAATCCCTAAATCCCATGTTTTATGTGTAAAGGGAACTAGTATACTTCCTCCAATTTTAGGATCATTATATGCATAAAATGCAACTATAGCTGAAACTATAAGCAGTAATAACATTTTCTGATATGCTTTTAACCCCTCATTTTTCTTCCTAGTTATTTTTAATAAATCATCGATAGCTCCTATAACTCCAAAACTTACAAAAGCAAATATAGCAAGCATAGTTTCATTACCAGGTTTTTTTAGTATTATAAATACAGTAATTATAGACGAAATTATAAATATTATTCCTCCCATAGTAGGAGTGCCTGACTTTTTTTTGTGGCTTTCTGGCCCCTCATCTCGAATACTTTGACCAAACTTTAGTTTATGAAGTAATGGTATTAGCACAGGCCCTTGCAGAATTGATATAAAAAATGCTACCAATACTGAATAAATCATTAAACTCATAGTTCTATCTCCTTTAGCAATTTTTAGCTTTTAGCTTATTTACTATAGTTTCAAATTTCATACTTCTAGAAGCTTTAACCAATATAGCATCATTAGTCTCTACTTTTTCTAGCATATAATTAGTTACATCTTCTAAATTATCAAAACTAATACAACTCTCTGATCCAAAACCATCTTTATAAGCCTGGCTAAATTCTCCTACTGTAACTAGTAAGTCTATATTTTTCTCTTTAACATACTCGGCTACTTCTTTATGAAATTCAAAAGATTTTTCTCCTAGTTCCTTCATAGTCCCTAAAACAGCAATTTTTCTGCTTCCTTTCACGGTATCCAGTACATCAATAGCCGCTTTCATAGAATCTGGACTAGCATTATAGCAATCATCAATAATAGTAAATAGCTTGCCTTTAACTATATCTAATCTCATAGATGTAACAGCCAAGTTTTTTATACCATCTTGCAGTTCCTTGTCCTTAATACCCAAAACTCTAGCCGTAGCGATTGCTAAAAGCGAATTCAAAATATTATGTTTTCCTGGCACTGGTATATTAAACCTATGATTTTCATAATTTACACTAAACTCTACATGTTCTTCATCCACTATGATATTAGTACCTATTAAATCTGATTTTTCATCAAAACCAATTTTAATAATTCTATATTCGCCACTAGATATTTGAGCTAACAAATCATTTTCATTATTAACTACTAATACATTATCCTTTTTAAAATAATCCGTAATTTCCATTTTAGCTTTAAGTATATTTTCTCTTGTTTTTAAGTTCTCTATATGCGATATGCCTATATTAGTAATTAATGCAATATCCGGCCTAGCAACCTTTGCCAATCTATGAATTTCTCCTAAATTACTCATTCCCATTTCAAGCACTGCTATATCATAAGTATTATCTATTTGAAAAATCATAAGTGGTAATCCAATATCATTATTAAAATTTCCTTTTGTTTTAAAAACTTTCAACTTTGAACTTAGAGCTGCAGCAGTTAAATCCTTAGTAGAGGTCTTTCCAGTAGATCCTGTAATTCCTATTATCTTCATTTTTAATTTTTGTCTATAGTACTCCGCTAAATTTAAAAGTGCTTCTCTAGTATCTTCTACTAAAATAACTGAAGTCCTATCTTGTAAGTCAGAATCTTGAAACTTAATTTCCTCTACAATACATAAAACAGCTCCATTACTACTAGCTTCCTTAATAAAATCATGTCCATTAAAATTCTCACCACTCAGAGCTATAAATATACTGTTTTCACATATTTTTCTTGTATCTGTACTTAAACTATTATATTTATGATGGTTAGCATTTATGTACACTTTCCCATTTACTGCTTCCAATATTTCTTTAAAGCTCAGTACTTCCATCTAAAACAACTCCTTTATAACATCAGATATTACTTCTCTCTCATCAAAATGTATTATTTTATCCTTTAAAATTTGATAGTCTTCGTGTCCTTTTCCTGCAACTACAATAACATCTCCCTTTTGTGCTATTCTAATTGCTTCTTTTATAGCTGCCTTTCTATTCTCAACTACAGTGTAGTTCTTTTTAGGCATTTCCGAAATAACATCTTTAATTATATCCAAAGGTTCTTCTGTTCTTGGATTATCTGAGGTTATTATAGCTATATCTGATAAATTAGAGCCTATTTTTCCCATTATAGGTCTCTTTCCTTTGTCTCTATCTCCTCCACATCCAAATACACTTATAAGTCTTCCTTTAGTAAATTCTCTAGCAGTTTTTAATATATTTTCTAAACCATCTGGAGTATGAGCATAATCAATAACTACATCAAATCCTAAATCATATTCTTTAGTAGCTATTTCGCATCTTCCTGGTACTACAACATCTTCTAATCCTAGCTTAATAGATTTTAATGAAATCCCTTCACTAATACAAGCTCCTGCACTACATAGTGCATTATATACATTATATCTTCCTGGGATGCATAAATTTATATGTATTTTTTCCTCTTTATACTGTAGATCAAATTCTACTCCTCTTGAGTGATTTAAAATATTTTTGGCTACTAAATCACCTTCTCCTTCTATAGAATAAGTTGTTATTATACTATCTGCTGGAATATCTTTAACTATTTTTGTTCCGTAACTATCATCAATGTTAACTATAGAGCTAGTAGCATTTTTAAATAATTGTAATTTTGCTTCATAGTAATTTTCAAAAGTTTTATGAAAATCTAAATGGTCTTGTGTTAAATTTGTAAAAACTCCTTGTGAAAATCTTATTCCATAAACTCTATCTAGAGCTAAAGAATGTGAAGATACCTCCATTACACAATATTTAACCTCTTCATCTCTCATATCCTTAAAAAGTTTATGTAGTTCTAAAGATTCTGGAGTAGTTCTTTCAGCTTTAATCTTAGAATTACCTATATAATTTGCTATTGTACCTATTAATCCTGTTTTATATCCTGCCTTCTCTAAAATAGATTTAACCATAAAAGCAGAAGTAGTTTTCCCATTAGTTCCTGTTACTCCAATAAGTTTAATATCATTTACTGGATTTTCAAGTACGTTAGATGCTGTAATCGCTAAAGCTTTTCTTGTATCACTTACCTTTATAACAGTAATATTCTCATCTATGTCTAGATCCTTTTTACATATTACAACTATGGCTCCGCTTTCTATAGCATTTAATACATAATCATGTCCATCAGCACTAAACCCTTCTATACATACAAAAACATCACCTGGAGTAACTTTTCGTGAATTATACTGAACATTATTTATATTTAAATCTAAACTCCCATTAATAATTCTATAATCTAAACCTTTTAACAATTGTGAAAGTATCATTATTATCACCTCTCAAATTAATAAATTAATGTGATTAGCAAAGTTTTGCTAATCACATTTACTTCAAAATAGGATGTTTTATATTTATTGAAGCAAGTTTTATTACTAATCTCCAATTTCCACAAGATTAAGAGTTATAACAGCAGTTCCCCTATTTACTTTCTGTCCCGGACTAATACTTTGATTTGAAACTAGTCCTGTTCCTATGGTCTTAGCCTCGATACCTAATTTATTTAAAAGTGTAACTGCTTGTTCTCTACTATATCCCTTAAGATTAGGCACAACCACTTCTTTATTATAGTTTTGTGAATCTCCAGTGTAAAGTATTACTTTACCCCCTTCATTTATTGAATACCCTGGTTTCGGAGTTATATCTACTACATTTCCACCCTTATCATCTATTTCATAATTTAGTTTTGCATCCTTAAGAGTTTTTATAGCATCCTCTTTCTTAAGACCTCTCACCTCTGGAATCACAACATTTTTTAATATTAGCTTATCAGTTTCATTACTAGTTATAGCTAAATAATTAAATATATCTGTAAATACCTGTTTTGCAATTGGAGTTGCAATTTGCCCAGCATAATAATTTGAAGGATCTGGTTCATCTATTGAAATAAATACTGTTACTTTAGGATCTTCTGCAGGTGCCATCCCTCCAAAAGAAGCTATGTATTTTCCAGTTGCATATTTCCCATCTACAACTTTTTGTGCTGTACCTGTTTTTCCTGCAATAGAATATCCTTCTACATATGCTTTTTGTCCTCCGCCTTCTGAAACTACCTTTTCAAGATACCCTCTAAGTCGCTTCATTACTTCTGCATTTTGGACTTGTTTTTTTTCAATACTATTAAAACTTTTATCCCTAACCGGTTCATTATTTTCATCATAATGGACTATCTCTTTTACTACATGTGGTTCTATAAGATAGCCTCCATTTGCTATAGCATTTAGAACTGATATATACTGTATTCCAGTTAAAGTATTTGTTTGACCAAACGAAATGGTAGCAAGATCTGTTTCGGTAATGGTACTAGCCTTCTTGATTATCCCTTTTGCCTCTCCTGGAAGATCTATTCCTGTTTTTTGTCCTAGCCCAAATAATTCAATATGTTTAGTTAGCTTTTCTGCGCCAAGTTTTCTGCCTAAATCCATAAAACCAACATTACACGAATCCTTTAAAATATCAACAAAGGTTTCTTGTCCATGACCTGTTCTTTTCCAGCAATGTATTGTTCTTTTACCTACTGAAGTACTTCCACCACAAGATATTTGGTAATTTTCCTCATCTACAACTTTCTCTTCCATAGCCGCCGCCGCAGTTACTACTTTAAATACAGAGCCTGGCTCAAAGGTATCACTCACCATCCTATTTCTCCATTCCTTTTGAAGCTGTTCAAAGGTCTTTCCTTCTTCCCAAGGTAAATTAGGATTATAATCTGGTTTATTTACCATAGCTAGCACTTCTCCATTTTTTGGATCCATAACTATAATACTGACAGCTTTAGCTTTATTATCTTTCATAGCTTGTTCAGCTGCTTTTTCTGTAAAATGCTGTATCATTTCATCTATAGTAAGAACTACATCCTTACCTGGTATAGGTTTTGTGTACTCTGATATTGTATAAGGAAGTTCCTGACTTTTATTATCTGTTTCTGCAATTTTAACCCCTGGAACACCTGATAAATACTCATTATAGCTAAGCTCTACTCCTGTGAGTCCAGCACCATCAGCCCTAGTATGTCCTAAAACATGAGCTAAAAAATTATCATTAGGATAGTATCTCTTTGTATCCGGTGATACAATAACTCCTCTTAGTTTTTTTCCACCAATTTCAATACTTCTTACTTTATCCGCTGATTCCTTTTCTATTCTTCTTGCTAGTGTAGCTGATCCAAGAGGTAATCCTCCTGGAAGAGTCTTCTTTAAAATTTTAAGAACTTCTTCTTTTTCCATCTTAACAGCTTCTGCTAACCTTATAGCTATATCTTCATCAGAAATTTTATAATCATTTTTAATTTGTCTTAAAGTGTTCATATCTAAGTCAATTCTATATACATTAGCACTTACAGCAAGTTCATGTCCATTTCTATCAAGTATCTTTCCTCTTCTTGCTTCAATCTTTACGTCACTTGTCCACTGATCTGTCGCGATGCTTTTATATCTATGTGACTCAACCACCATAAGATAAGATAACCTTCCTGATAGACCAAAAAACAAAAGCAAAAGTATGCCGAAAACTATTAGCATCCTTCGCTTCACTATAACTTTATCTCTATATTCCCTTTTAGCCACACTAATATACCTCCGTTAGTAAAGAATCTTTTTTATTTTAAAAAATATCCCATTATTCTCTTTTTCTCCTTCTTCCAAGTTATTTTTAAAGTTATTTTTATCAAAGTTTATGTATATAGCGTTTATCCTACTCTTAGGAATCATATTTAAATTCTTTAAAGCTTCTTCTTCTAATGAGTGTATATTATTATACTTTAGTAAATCAATTCTTAAACTTTCATTTTCAGCATTTAAATTAGAAATTTGTTTCTTTACATCTATTATGTTTTTTTCCATATTATAGATCATGGAGTATCTATGAACTAAGGCTATTCCAATAACAAACAATAATAAAATATTTCTTAAAACCTTAGCTTTTCTATTTATGGATTTTTCTCTACTAATTCTTTGGTGCTCTTTTTTTAATTTTTCTAAGTCTCTGTGTTGTTGTGTATCTCTATCTTTGCTAGGTATGCTCTGGGGTGCTAAAGCATTACTACCATTTACCATATTTTTATTATTTGTTATTATCACTTTATTCCCTCCATCCCTTTTTTAGAACTATATTTTCTTTGCTACTCTTAGTTTGGCACTTTTACTTCTTGAGTTTTCTTCTCTTTCCATATCAGTTGCTTCAATAGGTTTTTTACTAATAATCTTTATAATAGAAGTTTTTCCACAAACGCATATCGGAAATTCCTTAGGACAAGTACATGGATTTTCTAATTCCTTAAACTTTTGTTTTATTATTCTATCCTCAAGAGAGTGAAAGGTTATTATTGCCAATATCCCATCTTTATTTAGCCTTCTTATACTATCCTCAACTGCTTTATCCAATATAAATAGTTCTCTATTAACTTCTATTCTAATGGCTTGGAATGTTTTTTTAGCTGGATGACCATTTTTTTGAAATCTCATCGGTATAGCTTTTTTGATAATATCTACTAATTCAAGGGTTGTTTCTATAGGTTTTATACTTCTCTGATTTACTATAAAATTTGCTATTCGTTTAGCAAACTTTTCTTCTCCGTAGTCCCTAATGATTTTATAAATTTCTTCTTCACTATAGTTATTTATAACTTCACTGGCAGATATATGATTATCTCTATCCATTCTCATATCTAGTGGGGCCTCTTTCATGTAACTAAATCCTCTTTCAGCTGTATCAAGTTGATGAGAAGAGACACCTAAATCCATAAGAATACCATCAACTTTATCTATACAAATCAATTCCATAATCTTATCTATATTGTAAAAATTGTCATGAACATATATGACATTATTATGTCCAGCTAATCTTTCTTTAGCTGCATTAAGTGCATTTATATCCTGATCAATACCTATTAGTTTTCCTTTTGAAGATAACCTTTTCAATATTTCACTTGAATGTCCAGCTCCACCTAAAGTACAATCAACATATATTCCATCTTCTTTTATATCTAATGCATTAATTACTTCATCTAATAATACTGGTACATGTTTAAATTCCATATTTTTACCAATTCTCCTTCTTTTATATTCCAAGTTCACTCATTTTTTCAGCTATTTCATCGAAATCTATATCTGAGTCATTGTAATCATTCCACTTTTCCTTACTCCATATTTCAATTCTAGTCATGACTCCAATAACTACTATTTCCTTATTTATTTGTCCATATTCTAAAAGATTTTGAGGTATCAACGCTCTACCTTGCTTATCTATATTAATTTCATTTGCTCCAGAATAAAAAAATCTAACAAATGCTCTAGCATCTTTACTAGTCAATGGAAGCTTTTTTAATTTCTCTTCTAGTATTCTCCATTCACTCATAGGATAAACATACAAACATCCATCTAATCCTTTAGTAGCTACGAAAGTATCTCCTAATTCTTCTCTAAACTTTGCAGGGATTATCATTCTATTTTTAATATCTAATGAATGGTTATATTCACCTATAAGCACGATTTGCACCCCTATCAAGTTTTTTCATTCCACTTCGCTCCACTTTACTCCACTAATTGTTATAATTCTATATATAATGTGAAATTCCTTCTATGAATTTAAGTTTTTAATGAAAATTTTAATAATTATATAATATTTAGTGAAATTAATATTTTTCATAGTTTTAACATACCTGTATACTTTCTTGAAATCCTATAGAATCTAGAGTATAATTTATTAGACTATTAAATAAATCACTAAAAATAATATAGAAACAAAAGAAAGGAATGTACATAGATGAAATTAGGAATCGTTGGTTTACCAAACGTTGGAAAGAGTACACTTTTTAACGCTATTACTAAAGCCGGAGCTGAATCTGCAAATTATCCATTTTGTACTATAGAGCCAAATGTTGGAGTTGTAAGTGTTCCTGACACTAGACTAGATACACTTCAAAAAATCTATAACTCAAAAAAGAAAGTTTATGCAATGGTAGAGTTTTATGATATAGCCGGTCTTGTTAAAGGTGCTAGCAAGGGAGAGGGACTTGGAAACAAATTTTTATCTCATATAAGAGAAGTTGAATCTATTGTCCATGTTGTAAGATGCTTTCAAGATGATAATATTGTTCACGTAGAAGGTTCAGTAGATCCTATTCGCGACATAGAAACTATAAATTTAGAATTAATTTTTGCCGATCTTGAAATGTTAGAAAGAAGAATAGAAAAAACAACTAAGACTGCTCGTAGTGGATCTAAAGAAGCCAAAGCTGAGCTTGAGATTATGGAAAAAATAAAAATTCACCTTGAAGGAAATAATCCAGTAAGAACACTTGAGTTTACTGAAGAAGAAGAGGTAATTGTTAAGAATTTGTTTTTAATTACTTCTAAGCCTATTCTTTATGTAACAAACGTGTCTGAAGATGATCTTATATCTGGAAATACAGATAATGAATTAGTTAAATTAGTTAAAGAATATGCAAAAGTAGAGAACTCTGAAGTAATAACAATATGTGCAAAAATCGAAGAAGAATTGTCCTCTCTAACTGATGAAGAAAGAGATGAATTACTATCTGAATATGGGCTCACAGAACCTGGACTTAACAAATTAATCCGTTCAAGCTACTCTTTACTAGGATTAATGAGCTTCTTAACTGCTGGTAAAGAAGAAATTAGAGCTTGGACTATAACAATAGGTACAAAAGCACCTAAAGCAGCAAGTAAAATCCATACTGATATAGAAAGAGGATTTATAAGAGCAGAAGTTATAAGCTTTGATAAATTAGTAGAATGTGGTTCTGAAAGTGTTGCTAAAGAAAAAGGAGTATATAGACTTGAAGGCAAGGACTATATAATGCAAAATGGTGATATAGTAAATTTTAGATTTAATGTATAGTAAACAGTAAAAAACAGAAAACAGAAAGTGACTTCTGTTTTCCGTTTTAAATTATTCTTTTCCTTCATACTTAATTAATTCTTGTTTTGCACTATCTAAAACTTCATCATAATCTTTCATTAAAATGTTTACAGCATCTTTCATTGTTTTCATAGTATATATATGGAATTTTCCCTCTTTTATTGCAGCTTCAACCTCTTCATTTAAAATTAAATCATTTCTATTTGAATACGGAATTAGCACTCCCTTTTCTTGAACTCCACCCATACCTCTACAAATTTTAAAGAAGCCTTCAATTTTCTCATTTACTCCTCCAATAGGTTGAACTTCTCCAAATTGATTTATGGAACCAGTCACTGCAATATTCTGTTTTATAGGAATATTGCTCACAGAAGATAACATAGCTACAAGTTCAGCAACCGAAGCACTATCCCCCTCTATTTTCCCGTATATTTGTTCAAAGCTTAAATGAAAGTTAACAGGTAACCTACTATACTTTCCAAATAATTCACTTATCAATCCTTTTAATATATTTACTGCCTTACTATGAATATTTCCACTTAGGTCACTTTGTTTCTGAACATCAATTATTTGACCTTCTCCTTTATAACATGAGCAAGTTATTCTAATAGGTTTTCCAAAACTATAGTATCCAGCATCGATTACTGATAATCCATTAATTTGACCTGCTTTTTCACTACTAACATCTAAAAGTATTTTATTTTCTTCATAATATTCTCTGATACTTTTTTCAATTTGATCTTCTTTGTACACTACATCTATAATGTCTTTTCTACTAATACTATCTCTTTTATTTCTTACTGCATTATTATTTGAAATCATTAATATTTTACTTATTTCTTCACTATCAATCAGTATCTTATTTTTATCTTCAACCTTTCTAGATAAAAATTTGGCTACTTCTTTAATTGCATCCTGCTCTAGAGGTTTTAATTTATTTTTTTTACAAATAGACAGTATATTATTCACAAAAATAGTTTTTGTATTGTCATTTAATGAAGCTACTGGATTGTACTGAGCTTTAATCTTAAATAACTTCCTAAAATCCTCATCATAATTATAGAGAGCATCATAGGTTTCATAATCCCCTATCATAATTATTTTCACTTTTATTTTAATAGGCTCAGGATCTAAGCTACTTATTGACATTAACTCAACGTATCCTCTGTTATAATTAAAATCTACTTTGCCACTCATCATTGCTTTCTTCAAATTGTGATATGCAGTTGGGTTTGTTAAGAGACTACCAGCTCTTAGAATTAAGCACCCTTCATTGGCTCTTAGCATTGATCCACTTTTTATTAGTGACATATCAGTTACATACGTTCCATTTTGATTTTTATACTCTATACTTCCAAGTAAATTTATTACATTAGGATTTTCTTCGTATATTACTTGTGGCCAAAGATTGTCTGAATTATCCACTAATACATTTACATCATATCTCACAATTATTTCATTAATCTTTTCTTCATCATCTTCATAATTCATAGAATAGTTATCTATAATATCTTCTTCAATTTCTTCACACATTTCATCTAAAAATTTTATTATGTCTAAATCACTTAAAAAATCTATTTTATATTTTTCTCTCAAACTAGAAGCTTCATTAAGTAAATAATCCCTAAAAACTTCTTTTATATTTTCGTTTTCTTTTAGTTCAACATCTTTTAAAACTTCTAGTATTTTTTCAGACTCATCTTTTAATCCACTAACATTTTTTAAAATTTCTTCTTTTTCATCTGCATTCAATGAATCGTATTCTTTTTCTGTCATTATTTCTCCATTTTTAACAGGTATAAAGGTAAATCCTTTACTTGTAGATCTTATCTCAAATCCACACTCATGAGCATTATTCATCAAGTCAGTAATAAGATCACTTCTTTTCTCTTTTATCTTTTCTAAGATATCTTCCTTTTCTTTACAACTAGATCCGTTATAAAAGTTATATATAATCTTATAATAGCTTTCTTGTAATTCCTCTATAAGCCCTTTTAAATAGTTTCCCTTTCCACTCGGAACATATAAAGCATAAGGTACATTGGCATTTTCTTTAATTACATAACATATATCTTTTGGATTATCTCTATACTTTAAAATTTCATTTATATAATCTTTTAAATCTTCTAATTTTGTTTTTGAAAAATCATCTATAAGATAAACATTATATCCTTCCTCATCTATATCTATGGCTGTTCTTATATTATCATAAACTTCTTCAACATATTCAAGCAAACTAAGCTTTTCTAACCTTAAATCATTATTGTCAAAATCAAAGTTATATATTATATCATGGGATGATAGCTCCATAACCCAATCCCTCCCTTTTTTATAGACTTATTATATTAATATTCTTTATTATTAAATTTAGGAACAACTTAACATAATTATTTTCCAATTTTAATTGTTACTACATGATTTGTGCACAATAGGCTAAACTATAATTAACTGTTTTAAAACAAATAAGTATATGATATAATAACGTTGTTATAATTGTCATTTTTTTATTAATAATAGAAATTATATGTAAAGGAGTTATTCATATGGGTTTAAAGCAAAAATTAACTGAGAAATATACAAGTAACTATTTAAGCAAATACGGTGATAGACTTACTCAAGCTCAAGGTAAAGTAATGTCAATCAAAATTCAGGAAAAAGTTATACTATGGATTTTTCATAAATTAACTGTTTCAATAGTTATAAAACCTGACAGAAGTAAGAATATAGTTAAATGTTCTTACAAAAAAAATAGATGGTTTAAAAAACCTGAATTTATTTCTATCTCTCAAGGACATTCATTACTCATCCAAGGTCTAAAAGGAGAAAAAGGATCATCTGATAGAGAGATGATTCAAATCATGAATGTTATTAACTTAAGTAATAGCGAACAGTTAGTTCCACTTGAAGGAGATACACTCAAAAAGATTCAGCAAGCTCAAAAAATTAAATATAGATAAAAAAACGTTGACAATGTCAACGTTTTTTCTATTTTCTTCTAGCAAATAAGTACAAACTATTCATAAATGATATGGTTCCTGAGAAAAATATAATTATAGTCCAATGTGCTAAACTTAAAGGTACTGTATGAAATACCCCTTGAAGAAATGGAATATACACAATTGACAATAACATTGCTATAGAAACTAGTACTGCTCCTACTAAATACATATTTGTAAAAAGCTTAATCTCAAATATTGAATGATTTTCTGAGCGACATTCAAAAACATGTAGTAGCTGAGACATAACAAGAGTACCTAATGCTAATGTTCTACATGTAGTTACATCCATACCATAATATTTTCCAGCTAAGAAAGCTAGTATTGTACATACACCAATTAAACTTCCTCTAAGCATGATTTTCTCTTTAAGCCCTCTTGCAAATACACTTTCATCTTTTGCTCTTGGCTTTCTAAGCATAATATCTTTATCAGCAGGATCAACACCTAAAGCTATTGCCGGAAGTCCATCAGTAGCTAAATTTACAAATAATATTTGTATTGGAAGTAATGGAGTATCCATATAAAATAAAGAAGATAAAAACATAGTTAAAACTTCACCTAAGTTACAAGATAGTAAGTATCTTATAAATTTTCTTATATTATCGTATATTACTCTTCCCTCTTCAACAGCTGATACAATCGTTGCAAAATTGTCATCTAAAAGTATCATTGATGAAGCTTCTTTAGTAACATCTGTTCCGGATATACCCATTGAAACTCCTATATCGGCCTCTTTAACTGCTGGGGCATCATTTACTCCATCCCCAGTCATTGCTACAATATTACTCTTTTTCTTAAAAGCTTGAACAATTCTTAATTTATGTTTAGGACTAACCCTTGCAAATACAGACAGGGTTTGAATCCTATTCATAAGCTCCTTGTCTGATAAATTTTCTATATCCTCTCCAACCATAACCTCTTCTTCACTTTTACATATTCCTAGTTCTTTAGCAATAGCAAAAGCTGTATTTTTATGATCTCCTGTTATCATTACTGGTTTAATCCCTGCCATTTTGCACTTTAATACTGCATCTTTAGCTTCAGGTCTTGCTGGATCTTTCATCCCAGCTATTCCAATAAGTATAAGATTTTCTTCAAGACTACTTCCCTTTACTACATTGTCATCCTTATAAGCTGCAGCAATACATCTTAGAGCATTATAGGACATTTGTTCTACTTGTTTCAATATCCTTTTCCTAGCCTCATAACTAAATTCCATTACCTTATCATTAATTAAAATATATTTGCATCTATCTATAATTTTCTCTGGAGCGCCTTTTACATAACATCTTTTTTTGCCCTCATCTTCCATAATTACAGACATCATCTTCCTAGTTGAGTCGAAAGGTACTTCATGAATTCTTTTAGCTCTTTCTGAAAAAGCTTTTATTGCTTTCCCTTCATTAAAAAATGCTTTTATAAGAGCCGTTTCAGTAGGATCTCCTAATACAACCTTATCGAAACTTTTTTGATTAAAATCATATCCACAATCATTACAGTATACAAAAGCCTTTTTTAGAAGATCATGTTTTATGTTCCCGATCTCATTTATGTTATACACAGTAGAATTAAAGCATATTTTTTCAACCGTCATATTATTTTGAGTCAAGGTTCCAGTTTTGTCACTACATATTATAGAGGTACATCCTAAAGTTTCAACTGCTGGAAGTTTTCTTACTAAAGCATTTCTTTTTAGCATCCTTGATACTCCTAATGCTAATGCAACAGTTACAATAGCAGCCATTCCTTCAGGTATTGCAGCAACAGCTAGACTAACTCCTAATAAAAACATCTGATACTTATCTTGTCCTCTTAATATACCCATAAGTGTTACTATAATACATATAGCAATACATATAACAACCATTACCTTACCTAAAGATGCCAACTTCTGTTTTAGAGGTGACTTTTCTACTTCTATGCTATCTAGCATATTTGCTATTTTTCCCATTTCTGTTTTCATCCCTGTATTCTGAACCTTAGCAATACCTTTTCCTCTTAATGAAATAGTTCCCATGTATACATTATTATTTTTACCTTCACAACTTTTTTCAACACCCACAGATTCTCCTGTAAGTAGTGATTCATCAACTAATAAATTGTTTCCTTCTAGGAGCATACAATCTGCTGGTATTCTATCTCCACTTTCTATAATAATTATATCTCCCGGAACTAGGAACTCTGCATTTATAACCCTTACTTCACCATCTCTAATTGTTTTGGCTGTGGGTGCCGCGAGATTTTTAAGCGCTTCTAGAGACTTCTCTGTTTTATATTCTTGAATAAACCCAAGAATTGCATTCATAACTACTATAATAATAATAGTTATTGCATCAGCCTTTTCTCCCATAAATGCCGATAAGATGGTTGCTGCGATTAATACCCAAATAATAAAGTCATTGAACTGCTCCATAAATATTTTTAAAGGTGATATTTTCTTTTTCCTCTGAAGTACATTATTTCCATACTCTCTTAACTTTCTTTCAACTTCATCATTTGTAAGTCCTCTCATCATGTTTTTTTCACTACCCATGTTCTTCCCCCTATCCTTATAAGCAATACTGTACTTATCTATTAAATTTACCTATAAAACAATATATGAGTAATACCTACTATCTTATGAGAAATTTATATTTTTTTATAAAATTAATAAACTTCATTGATTTTATGGTAAAATAGTAAAGGAAAATTTTTATTTGTTTGTAGGAGGTACTACTAGATGAAAGATGTAATTTATATTACAGGACATAAGAATCCGGATACTGATTCCATTTGTGCTGCTTTGGCCTATGCTGAATTTAAAAATAAATCTGATGATTTAAATGCTATCCCAATAAGACTTGGAGAAATTAGTAGAGAAACTCAATTCGTATTGGACTATTTTAAAGTAAGAAAACCAAAATATGTAGAGAGCTTAAAACTTCAGGTAAAAGATTTAAATATGGATAAGGTAACCCCTGTATATCCAGAAACATCACTAAAAAAAGCTTGGAACATTATGAAAGAAAATAATGTTAAAACTGTACCTGTAGTTGATAGCGATAATGTTTTTCTTGGTATCGTAAGTTTATCAAATTTAACTTCAACTTATATGGATATATGGGATAATTATATTTTAGGTAAAAGCAACACTTCTTTTGAAAATATAGTTGATACCCTTTCCGGAAAATCTATATATAAACATAAAAATGCAACAAGCTTTATGGGGAAAATTTTAGTTGCTGCTATGGAACCTGAAAGTATGTCAAAGATTATGGAATCAGGTGATATAGTTATTTGCGGTAATAGAGAAGATACTCAAAATTCAGCAATCCGAAATAAAGCTTCCCTTATGATTGTAACAGGAAGTCATGATGTTTCTTCATCAGTAATTGATGCAGCATCAAAAACAGGATGCTCAATTTTAAATACACCTTATGATTCATTTACTGCAGCTAGAATGCTAATACAAAGTATTCCTGTAAAATATGTAATGACTGCTGATGAAATAGTCAGCTTTAAAAATACAGATTATGTTGAAGATGTAAAAGCAATAATGGGTAAAACTAGATTTAGAAGTTATCCAATACTTGATAGTAATAAAAACGTGATAGGTACTATCTCTAGATATCACTTAATATCTCAAATTAGCAAAAAAGTAATACTTGTTGACCATAATGAGATAGCTCAATCCGTTGACGGACTTGAAGATGCTGAAATAGTAGAAGTTATTGATCACCATAGAATTGCTGATATTCAAACTGGAAGTCCTATCTATTTTAGAAATGAACCAGTGGGATGTACTTCTTCAATAATCGGTTCAATGTTCTTTGAAAATGACATTGTTCCTTCTAAAGAAACTGCTGGTTTACTTTGTAGTGCTATTATTTCTGATACATTACTATTTAAATCACCAACTTCAACTAAGTTCGATAAAACTATACTAAATAAACTTGCAAAAATAGCTGATATAGACGTTGAGGAATATGCAAAAGAGATGTTTAAAGCTGGAACTTCTCTAGTTGGTAGAAGTGTAGATGAAATATTCAATACGGACTTTAAGCCATTCACTTTAGGCGATTATAAAATAGGAGTTGCTCAAGTAAGTACTATGGACTTAAGTGGTTTTGATCCTTTAAAGGCTGAGATGCTTGATTATATGAATAATAAATGTGAAGCTGGTAAATATGATTTACTTGTTTTACTATTAACTGATATAATTCAAAACGGATCAGAAGTTATAGCAGTAGGTGAGGAAATTGAGTTAGTAAATAAAGCATTCAATGTAACCTTATCAGATAACTCGGCTTACGTTCCTGACTTATTATCAAGAAAGAAACAAGTTATACCACCCCTTACAGCAGCTATTGAGTCAATTAAATAACATAGAAAAATGCGACGCAATAAACAAGAATTGCATCGCATTTTTTGTATTTTTACATTTTTAATAAGTTTTAAAAGCTATAAAGGAGCTTAAGAAAATCAATAAAGAAAGTATACATATAAAATATGAAAGAGATAAATAATTTTTTATATGTGAATAATTTATTTTTCTATTATACTTTCCATAACTTTTTATATAATCAATATTTTTAATCTTAAAATAATAATAAAAGTTAACTTCTTCTACATATGCAGCTAATATATATGCGTTTAATAGTGGTGTACTAAATAAGCTTTCTATGTATTCCCCTTTATAATCTACATATAACTCTTTATTTTTCACTATATAAATTACATATAAAACTAGCTGCAATATCATAGATGGTACAATAGTAAGAATCGTCCAAATTCTTATAAATAATTTATACTTACTTATGTAACTAAAGTTATATAATAATGTATATATTAAAGCAAACCAATTACCAAATAATAATACATATAGTAAAGGTGCAATAAATCCACATATATTAGATCTTGTTATTGTGGTTATTGTATTATAAAAATCTGGCTTCTCTTTTAAATTTAAATTGTTTCTCTCGGTGCTACTTATGTCTATTACTATAAAAGCCACAATTGCATTATAAATCTCTTTGTGAAAAAATCTTGTTAGAACAAAACTAATTGCTATTCCAATTATTAAATAAAATAGTTGAATTAATGTTACGCTTTTAATAAATTTACTTAACCTGTCATCAATTTTTTTAATCAAAGCTTGTCTATCAAATTTCCATGCTAAAATACTTAACAAACACCCTATGCCATAACCTATCCCAATATTATCCACCCCCAAATAAAAAACTTCCTACAAATATATTATTACAATATATTATGTAAGAAGTTTAGATTTTAGTTCATATTATTATAATTAATTCTAAAATTAATATAATAAATTTATCTACCTTTTAAATTGTTTGCCATTTGCCACATTTCATCTGCAGTTCTAAGTGCAGTTGAATTTAGCTGAAAAGCTCTCTGAGTTATAATCATGTCTGCCATTTCTTTTCCTAAATCAACATTTGAATTTTCAACAAATCCATGAAGAATATTAGTGTTACTACTCTCAAATACAGCTATTTGTTCTTCATTTCCTGCTGCATTTACAGTAGTTCCTGGAATATAAAGATTTTCTCCTATACTTCTCATTGAATTATCTCCAATAACATTATATATAGGTATTCTAAAGTTTGCATAGCCTTCCCCTTGAAGATTGCCTTTATGATCTACTATAAAGGTTTCTTTCGTAAATCCAATTCCTGAAACATTTATATTTTCTCCATTATTATTTAATATAACAAGCCTATTTCCGTTATTATCTACCACAGTTCCATTACTATCTATACTAAAGGAACCCTCTCTTATATAAGCTTCATTTCCATTAGCATCTATTAACCTAAAAAATCCTTCTCCATCCAAAGCTAAATCTGTATTATTATTAGTTTGAATTAAATTTCCTTGTGAATTATCCTTTTGAAATTCTGAAGCTTTTACTCCAGTTCCAGTATAGGGAGGATTATTTTCTCCTCCAACATTTCCTTCTACGGGATAACCTTTTCTCTTCAGTGTTTCTTGTACTAAGTTATCAAAACTTACATCTATTCTTTTATAGCCAGCAGTATTAACATTAGCTAAATTATTAGAAATAGCATTCATCTTATCCATCTGTGCTGACATACCACTTCTAGAATTCCATATACTCCTAATCACAAAAACACCGCCTTAATATATTTATACTCTTCCGACTTCATTTACAGTTTTACCTAAAGTTTCATCTAATGCTTGGACAACCTTTTGATTACTTTCAAAACTTCTCATAACCATCATCATATCTGCCATTTCACTCATAATATCTACATTAGACTTTTCTAAAGATGTTTGCTGTATCTTAACTCCTTCAGTTTCTATAAGATTTTCACCATAATATAGATTACTATCTATTTTTCTTAGTAAGCTATAATCTTCAAAATCTGCAATATACATTTCATAACTAGGAACATCATTTAAACTAATATTTCCATTTTCATTACATTTAATTGTGGAGATTTTTCCATTTCTAACTACATTAATAGGTTCAATGTTTCCCGTATTTATATTTCTTCCTAAGACTTTATCTCCACTATTATTTGTGAGGAATCCATAACTATTAACATGGAAATGCCCATCTCTAGTGTAATAGTTTTCAGAATTAATGCCATTATCTCTCGCTACTGCGAAAAAACCTCTTCCTTGTAATGCAAAGTCTGTATCTTTACCTGTAGATTCCATAATTCCTTGCTGAAAGTCTACATAAGTTTCATCTATTTTACTCCCCATTGATAAGCTTCCAATTACATTTCTAACATTAGTTCCATTAACTACTTTATCATAGTTTTGAATTAAAACATCATCAAATTTTTTTGTAATTAGATTGTCTTTTTTATATCCAACTGTATTAGCATTAGCTAAATTACTACTTACAACACCCTGTTTTGCTTCCTGCGATATAAGTCCTGATACTGCTGTATAAATTCCTCTTATCACTTTTTCACATCCTTACTTTCGTCGTTCTTTATGGTTTCACCTTCTATAACCATATGTTCACCTTTATATTCCATACCATAATCTCTAGCCCTCATTTCAATTTGAGATCTAGATAAATTTATATTTATTTTAACATTTAGCATAAATATGGTTGCTATTAACATTCCAATCCCTATGCCTACTAGCACTTTTCTATCACATATAAAATCAACTATATATTTTATTTTAGATATAATTCTTTTATTAATAATACTTCCCCCTTACCAATCTTAAGGTTATTAGATATCTCCTCTATGCTTAGTCCTTCATCTAACATTTTTTGTATTTCTTTTACCTTAATATTATTGTTAAGCGACTCCTTAGCATCATCCATTTCTATTTTTGTTGCACTTTTTTCACTCTTTTTAGTATTATTAAAATCTATATCTACTACGTCATTTATTTTATCGTTATATTTGACTATTTCTTGATAAGCATTTGTATCTTTTGCATTCTCATTTTTAAGAATATCATCTTTTTTTATATTTATATTATAATTACTATTTTCTATTTTTTCTTCTAAATCAACCAACTGTGTTTGAATCTCTAATAATGTTTCTGCAAATTCCCGTCTAAGTTTCCCTATCTCTACTTGAAACTCTTCCATATTATTTTCAGCATTATTTAAAACACCCTTAAAAGATCCTTGTTCCTTTGATATAGCCTTTAAGTTAAATACTATCAATACAGTTGCAAGAAT
The DNA here is from genome assembly GCF_055755365.1 of Clostridium sp. X. Lineage (NCBI taxonomy): Bacteria > Bacillati > Bacillota > Clostridia > Eubacteriales > Clostridiaceae > Clostridium > Clostridium sp. X. The sequence goes on along the minus strand of NZ_CM146912.1, from coordinate 2,491,254 downwards.
TAATAATGCAATGGTTGTTACCATTTACTCACCTCTTAATGTTATGTAAATATAAATTTTACCCATCCTAATAACTATACGGAGTACTTAAGCTTACTCATCATTTTTTTAACATTTAAAATAGCTCTACTATGTAGCTGACATACTCTTGATTCAGAAACACTTAATACATTTCCTATTTGCTTTAGAGTCATAGATTCATAATAATAAAGCGTCAAAACTGTTTTATCCTTTTCATTCAGCATTGCTAGGGCTTTTGTTAAATATTCAACCTGCTCCCTCTCTTCTAATTGCTTTTCTGGGTTAGGACTTTTCTCGTCTCGAATGGTCCCTTTGAGTGACATATCATCATCTTCCGAAAAAATTAGATCCTCTAAAGATATAATTGAAATATAATTTATAAAGTTTTCTATCTCTCCAACTTCTGATAAATCTATTTTTAGTTCTTCTGCAATTTCTTTAGTACTAGGTTCTTTTAAATTTTTTCTTTGCAAAGTTTCAATAGCACTATTATACCTATTTAACTTATCCATAGCGCCTTTAGAAATAGGACTATTTTTTCTTATTTCATCTATCATAGAACCTCTTATTCTTATAGAAGCATAGGTAGAAAACTGCATTCCCTTACTTTCATCAAATTTACTTAGAGCATCCATAAGTCCAATCATACCATAACTAATCAAATCTTCAAACTCAATATATTTACTTTTCCCTATTATAACTCTTGAGGCAATATATTTAACTAAGGGTATGTACTTTTTTACAATTTCTTCTTTTAAACTTGAGTTACTCGCTATAGCCATAGTTTAGTCCTCCTTTAGTCCTTTCTTCATTTGTTCACGCATAATTGCAAAAACTTGTTTAATTATTTTATCTTCCTCAGATACCTTTAATTCAACAAAACTTACTCCACAAATTTTTTCCCCTAATTCATTTAAAGTAACTCTTTTAACTTCACATTTAACTAATATACTTCCTTCTTCCACTGGCAAAATCATAGCAAGTGTGCTGTCTTTATTAACCTCTAATTCAGCTTTTAGTCTTACCCCACCCCCACTTATATCTAGAAGTGTTCCCTTTATAAACTTTAGTCCTATTAGAGCTTCTTTACTTAGTTTTTGTTGCCTATCTATTAATGCACATCTTAAGTCCAATAAAACAGGTACTCTTACAAACTTTCTTCTCTGAATTTTCTTAATTTTATCTTCATCAGGTATAACTATCCAAATTAGAGGTATATTTGATTTAGTTCTTTTTACGGCTATAGACGAAAATTTATATATATTACTAGCATCATAGTACAACACTTCTATTCTTTGATTTATTCTTAATGGCAAATATCCACTATCCTTAATTGGTATACTTATAGCTAAATACCCATCTTTAACATCCTGAACATCACATAAGTATATCTCTTCATCTGAAATTATTTCTATTTTATTATTAATTTTGAATTTTATTTCTGCCATAATAAATCCCCCCTATGAAAAGATGCTAAAAATCTTTTTAAATAATCCTTGTACCCCTTGTCCCTTATTATTACTACTCCCTGATAATCTTAATGCCACTTTTCTTAAATCTACAGCAGCTTCACAGTTTGGATAATTAATAACAAAAGGTCTCTGCTCTCTAACAGATTGAATAAGTCTTCTATCCTCTGAAATATTCCCAAGATGTTCTAACTTCATGTCTAAAAATCTTTCAGAAGCATTCTTAAACTTGTTAAATGTAACTTCTCCTTCTTTATCATTCAGAACTCTATTTATAATAACTTGTGCTGATGATTTTATATTAAAGTGATTTACAGCTTTAATTAAACTGTATGCATCAGTAAGAGATGTAGGCTCCGGAGTTGTTACAACTATTAATTCTTCACAGCATTGTATAAATCCTAATACTGTTCTATTTATACCTGCTCCAGTATCCATAAGTATATAATCAAATCCTTTTAATGATGCTAATTTATTCAAAAATTCGCTTCTCTTTAGCTCATCTATTTCATCAATTTTATTTATTCCTGAACCACCAGGTAATAACTTTACTCCATGAGGACCTTCTATTATTACTTCATGCATTTCCTTATTCTGAAATATAATATCATATACATTATATCTAGGTAAAAATCCCATCAAAACATCATCATTGCCCATACCTACATCAGCATCAAAAATCAGTACTGACTTTCCCATTTGCTGAAGAGTAATTCCTAAATTTACAACAAAATTACTTTTACCAACTCCACCCTTTCCAGAGGTTACAGTAATGATTTTAGCTTTATCTCCATCATTATCTATATTTAATTCTGATTCTCTAGCTAATTGTCTGAGCCTTTGAGCTTGATCTAACATATTATTTCCTCTCCTAAAATAAGGTCAATAACTTCATCTACATTAATTTTTCTAAAATCATCTGGTACATTTTGACCAGTGGTTACAAAGCTCAGCGGCTTACCAGCACATTGTAATATATTTAGGATAGAACCATAAGTTGTAGTTTCGTCTAGTTTAGTTATTATAACGCTATTAAAGTTTAATGTATTGTATCCTTGCACAATTGAGCTAATATCTTTATCTTTCGTTGTAGCACTTATAACAAGATGTATATTATTTGTACTAATCTTTTGTATAAAAGAATTAAGTTCAGCAATCTGCATCACATTCTTACTACTTCTTCCTGTTGTATCAATTAATATAACATCACAATCCTTCATGCTTTCAAGAGCTGACTCCATCTCTTTTACAGAAAATACACTCTTAAAAGGAATGTTCATTATATCAGCATAAGTATTTAATTGCTCTATTGCTCCTATTCTATAGGTATCTATTGTAATAAGTCCTACTCTCTTTCTTTCAATGAGTGCAAGTCTACCAGCCATTTTAGCAATAGTTGTAGTTTTGCCTACTCCTGTAGGTCCTGCTAAAACTATAACTCCTTCCATTTTAATATCCGCTAATGAAATCATGTCCTCAATAGCCCTCTTAATCTTTTCATCTTCACTTAAGTTTTCCTCTATAACATTAGCTCTAGATATAATTGTTTTTATTAATTCCTCATTTAAATCATTTTTTTCCAAATTCAACTCTATTTCGCTTTTATGAGATATATTTTCATTTGAACTATTATTTATTTTTAAAATCATTTCCTTCATTTCTTGCATTTCCTTAAAAAGATCATTATTAGATGATTCTCTTGATTTTAAAAGATTTTCAAAGCTATTTTCTTCTTTATCTTTTATTGGAACCTTTGTTTCCATAGCCTTTTTTATCGCATCTATACTACTTTGCATATCTGTTTCTATACTAGCTTTATTATTATCTATAGCCGCCGTAACTTCCATTACTTTTGGCGAAAAAATACCTCTAAAACCAGGTTTCTTAATTTTTCTTTGACTTATTATAACTGCATCTTTCCCTAATTCATATCTTATTCTGTTCATGGCCTCATTCATGTTATTAACTATATATTTCTTAATAATCATTTATAAGTTACAACTCCTTCAGTTCTTATTTCTACATCATTTGGTATTTCATTTAATGAAATTATGTTCAAATTAGAAAATACCATTTCAGTAAGTCTTCTAAATGCAGGTCTGATTTTAGGAGAAACTAATATAACAGGCTGATTTTCATAAAAATGAACAGTGTCTAAAACATTCTTTATAGAATCGAATATTCTACTTGTAGTTTCAGGATCCACAGCTGGGAAAGATCCTTGCATTGATTTTTGAATGTTATTACCAATTAACTCTTCTAAATCTGGGTCAAGTATTGCTACTGTAATCATTCTATTCTCATTAATTAATGGATTACATATTGTTCTTGCAAGAGAAAACCTAACATACTCTGTAAGAAGTTCAATATCTTTAGTAGTTCTAGAGTTATCTGCAAGAGATTCTAGTATAGTAACCATATCTTTTATAGATATTTTTTCTTTTAAAAGATTTTGTAGAACTTTTTGAACTTCTCCTATTGTCATCAAATCTGGAATTAGTTCTTCTACAACTGTACTGTACTTCTCTTTTACTGTGTCTATAATTATCTTAGTTTCCTGTCTTCCAAGTAGCTCATAAGAATGTGCCTTTATTGTTTCAGTTAAATGAGTTACCATAACAGTTGTAGGATCTACAACTGTTAAACCTTTAATCTCTGCTTCTTCTCTTTGATCATTGTTTATCCAAATAGCTGGAAGCCCAAAGGTTGGCTCTATAGTCCTAATTCCTTGAAGTCCTATTTCATCACCACTAGGGTCCATACATAGAAGCATATTAGGCATTAATTCTCCTTTAACTATAATAGTTCCTCTTATTTTAATTACATACTCATTAGTCTTAAGTTGAAGATTATCTCTTATTCTAATAGGTTGAACAATTATTCCCATTTCAATTGCACATTGTCTCCTTACAGATGCAATTCTCTGAAGCAAATCTCCTCCTGAGGCTTCATCAGCAAGTGGTATAATTCCATATCCTATTTCTATATCCATTGGTTCAACTGCAATTAAACTAGTAACATTTTCAGGCTCTCTTTTTTCTGTTTCACTAATTTCTTGTTGCTCAGTTTCTATTTGCATAATAACCTGTTCCTTTTCTTCTTTGTACATAAAATAAGAACTTATCCCTGTAGCTACTGACAAAACAAGAAAAACTGGAATTGGCATTCCTGGAATAAACATAAAGAATAGAAGTACAGCTGATGCAATTGCTAAAACCTTTGGAAATCCAGTTAACTGTCCTAAAAGTACATTACCAAAATTATCTTTTGTTGCAGATCTTGTTACTAATATACCAGATGCAGTTGATATTAATAGTGATGGTATTTGAGCTACTAGTCCATCTCCAATAGTAAGTCTTACGTAGGTGGTTACAGCCTCTCCTGCTGGCATACCCTCCATAACTACACCTATTATAATACCCGCTATTACATTTATAATAGTTACTATAATACCAGCTATAGCATCTCCTTTTACAAACTTGGATGCACCATCCATAGCTCCATAAAATCCAGCTTCTTCTTGAATCTTAGAACGTCTTTCTCTAGCTTCAATTTCTGTTATAAGTCCTGCATTTAAATCTGCATCTATACTCATTTGCTTTCCTGGCATAGCATCTAGTGTAAATCTAGCTGAAACTTCTGATACTCTACCTGAACCATTAGTAATAACAACAAATTGTATAATAGTTATAATTAAAAATATAATAACTCCAACTACATAATTTCCACCTACAACGAAGTTACCAAAGGTTTCTATAATATCTCCTGCATTATGGTCTGTTAATATAAGTCTTGTAGATGAAATATTAAGTCCTAATCTAAAAAGTGTTGTTATTAAAAGCAATGTTGGAAATACAGAAAATTGAAGAACCTCTGTAGTAAACATTGTAAGGAGCATAATTACTATTGCTATTGTTATATTAAGTGCAAGGAACATATCTAGTACTATTGTTGGCATTGGAATAATAATCATAAGAACTATCCCAATAACACCAAAAGCAACTATCATATCCGTATAGCTTCTTATATTTAGTCTTCTTCCGTTTTCCAAAGCACTCACCCTCTACTTTCTCTTTTTCATTTTGTATACAAGAGCTAAAATCTCTGCCACTGCTTGATACATTTCCGATGGAATTTCATCCTCTATATCAACCTTATCAAACATTAGTCTTGCTAATGGTTTATTCTCAATAATAGGTATCTCATGTTCTTTTGCAATTTCTTTGATTTTTATTGCTACATACCCACTTCCTTTAGCTACAAGAGTAGGTGCATTACTTTTTCCAGATTCATATTTTAGCGCTATAGCTATGTGAGTTGGATTGGTTATAATAACTGATGCATTTGGAACATTTTGCATCATTCTTCCCGTAGCCATCTCTCTTTGTCTTTGTTTGATTTTACCTTTTACCTGAGGATCTCCTTCCATTTGTTTATATTCTTCTTTAATTTCTTGCTTTGTCATCCTCATATCTTTTTTAAATTGATACTTTTGATAAATAAAATCAACCAATGCTATAGTTCCAATTACTAAGGTTATTCTAAGAAATATACTAGTTATCAATTCAAAAATTGTACTAACTATCACCGAAAATCTTAAATTACTTATCACTAGAACTTGTCTAAAATTATTTTTTAAAAAAGAATATCCCACAGAAGCAACAATAATTATTACTGATATGTTTTTTACTAGATCAACTAGACTTCTTAGTGAAAATATCTTTTTAAATCCACTTATTGGATTTAACTTAGAAAAATCAGGTTTAAGTGGTTCTGTTGAATTAATATATCCAGTCTGCATAATACTTCCTCCTATACCCAGAATCATTATAGGAATAGCAAGCGGAAGAACCACAATAGCCACTCTCCAAAGTATAGTAACTATTATTCCCTGTAAAGTACTATCATTTAATTGAATATTTAGATATACTCCAAAAAACTCAACAATATTAGATGCAAATGAATTTGCTGCAGTTTTACCTAAAGTTATTAAAATAATGGTCGAAGTTAATAGTGTTATAGCTGAACCAATTTCTTTACTTTTTGCAACTTGTCCCTTTTTCTTTGCTTCACTTAGTTTGTGATGAGTTGGATCTTCTGTTTTATCATCTGAAGAAAATATAATTACTAGAGGTAATAGCTTATATAGTTGCCTTATACTAGCTGGTATATTATTAAAAGCTACACCTATAATCTCGTAAAAAAATGGTAAAGATAGTGATATTACACTTAAACCTAACAATATCTTTATTGGAAGACCCAGAATCATCACATTTAACTGTGGTACAGTTTTAGCTACTAGTCCTAATGTTAAATCTGTTAATATAATAATCAATACAATTGGTATTGCAATTCTCAAACCTAATTCAAAATAATTAATAAAAACTTCAACTATGTGCATTGCACTATTTTGAGATATTATAAATCTACCTAGACTTACTGTATTAAAACTTTCAACCAAGGCTTTAATCAAAACATGATGTGCATCAACAATAAAAAATATAACTAAACTAAACCAATATAGAAGTCTTTCCATAAAGGTAACATTACTATTAGCATTTGGATCAAACATAGAAAGCATAGATAAACCGATATTCATATCTATTAGAGACCCTGCAATTCTTATGCAATCAAAGCATATACTTGTTATAAAACCTAAGGTAAGACCTGTAGTAAATTCACTTACAGCATATATAATTAATTGAAAATTGTTATTTATATTATTTAAATTTCCGTAACCTAAACCGGGCGCAATAATATAAGCTAAAATTACAGTAAACATAACTTTTAAAATTGGTGGAGTTCCCTTCGGAAAAAATACGGGTACAACAAGAATAAATGCAAATAATCTTAAAGATATTAGAATAATTGCAGTAAAAAATCCCAATTCAATCAATTTAATCCCACCTAATGCGTTATATTTGCAATAATTTGAAAAATTCTTTCTGTAAATCCTACAACGGTATGAGTCATAAATTTAGCTGCTACTAGTCCCACTAATCCAACTGCTATAAGTTTAGGTACAAAAGTCAACGTTTGTTCTTGAATTTGAGTTGTAGCTTGAAATATACTTATTACTAAACCTACAACTATAGAAACAATTAAAATAGGAGCTGATGTAAGAATTCCAGTATAAATAGCATCTTTTAATATTCCAATTACCATATCTTCACTCATCTATATCACCTCACTAAAATCCCATTACTAATGATTTTACAAGTAAGTACCATCCATCTACCATAACAAATAATAAAAGCTTGAAAGGAAGGGATATCATAACAGGTGGTAACATAAACATCCCCATGGACATCAGCACACTTGCTACTACAATATCAACTATCAAAAATGGTATATAAACTAGAAATCCTATCTTAAAAGCTGTGTTCATCTCACTAATAATAAATGAAGGTATAACGATATGCATAGGAACATTATCTTTAGTTATTGTTGTCTTATCTACTTTTGCTATATCTAAAAACAAACCTAGATCCTTTTCTCTTGTTTGCCTTAACATAAACTGTCTTATGGGAGCTGCTGCTTTTTCTATAGCCTGTTCTTGATTAATAGTATTTTTTAAAAATGGTTGTATAGCTTCTTTATTTATTGTAGTATAGGTTGGTGCCATTATAAATATAGTTAAAAATAGAACTAGTCCAACTAAAACTTGATTAGGAGGAGCCTGCTGCGTTCCAATAGCAGTTCTCACAAATCCAAAAACTACAATAAGTCTTGTAAAACTAGTCATCATAACTAAAAATGAAGGCAATAATGAAAGTATCGTTAACATAATTAACAATTTAATATTGTCCACATAATCTTTAGGTGTTTGGGATTGGTCTACAGATATATTAATATTCGGAATAGGTATAGTCTCAGGTGCTGCATAAGCTCTAATACCATGTAGTAGCAAAATGCTAAACAGCACTAAAAACACTAAAGTAATTTTCTTTTTTCTCATAGTTTATCTTCCTTAACTTTTTTTAGTTTTATTATTAAATCCTTTATACTTTCGTATTGGGGTATAGTTTTTGTAGTTTCAATATTAGCTAGTTCTTCTTGTGGAATCTCCATGTGTATTTCTACTCTTCCTTGAACTGTGGAAACTAAATATCCTTTTTCTCCAATTTTAATTACAAGTAAACTATTTTCCTTAGATAAGGATAATCTATCAACTACCTTCATATATCTACCATTTTGTATAGTTTGAAGCTTTGTTCCTCCATACTTTAAGAATGAATATATGAGAAATATAATAAAAGGTAAAAAAACTACAATTTTTATGAACATTTCAATTGTTTCTTTTGCTCCCAATTTTCATCTTCCTTACTGTTCTTGAACTATTATTTCATAGAAATAAATATCTTCTATTTTTCCCTTAGTTAGCAATGTATTTATTTTATCCTTAATTTCTTTTTTTAATTGAGCATCCTTTGTTCCATCAAAATCTTCTGTTTTTTTACTTCTAAGAATAGCATTAACAGCATCTCTCATCATTGGTTTTTTTTCTTCTAGTTCAGCTGGTAATTCTTTATGGTCTTTTGATTCGCCATCATAACCAATATATATTTTAGTTTTCAAAAACCCACTAGACTTATCTGATTTTAAATTTACTAAAAAATCCTCCCCTAAAGAAAAACTTTTAGGATTTAGCACTTTGTCAGTTTTAATTACAGTAGTGGTTGTTGGCTTCATTTTAGTAGCAACAAAATATCCCCCAAAGACACCACCACCAAGTAGTACTGCAACTAATAAAATAATAATAAGAATTTTAAATAAATTTCCTTTTAATCCTTCTTTATCTTTAACTGCTTTTTTCTGCTTGTCAGCCATATTAATTCTTCTCCTTTACACCTGCACTTGCTGTAATTAGTATATTAACTCTTCTATTTTTTGCTCTATTAATATAAGTATCATTTGATGCTATAGGTCTGTATTCCCCATATCCAGCTGCTTCAAATCTTATAGGATTCATACCCTTAGTTTGCACAAAGTACTTTAATACATTAACTGCTCTTTGAGTAGATAATTCCCAGTTGCTTGGAAATTTATAGGTACTTATAGGCACATTATCTGTATGTCCCTCAACAATTATATTATTAGGGAATGAAGAAATTAATACTCCAATTTTATCTAGAATCGCTTTACTAGGCTCTTTAATGTCAGCTTTTCCAATATCAAAAAGTATATTATCTTTAAGCTCCATAATAATGCCTCTACTATCTCTTTTAATTTCAACTGTATCCTCTAAGTTATTTGTATCAATAAAATTTTTAACTTTTGAAAACATTTCTTCTTGTGGACCACCTGCTTGAGGTCCTAAATCTTGAGGAGGGCCAACAATTGGAACCTGTCCTGCTGAATTAAAATCAAGTATAGATGTTGCATCTTGTCCAGTTAAAACTGATTGCATAGCTGAGGACATTTGTTGAAACTTTACAGCATCAACAGTTGAATATGAGTAAAGTAAAACGAAAAAGGTTAATATTAATGTTATAGTATCAGCATAGGTTGCAAGCCATGCCTCACCATTAACTTCTCCTCCGCTATTTTTCTTTTTTCTAGACATCTGCTCCCACCTCACCTGCAGCCTGTATAGTATAGTATTTATTCTTATCTGTAGGATTTAAGTATGATACTAGCTTTTCCTCAACAATTCTTGGATTAACACCAGATTGAATTGCAAGTATTCCTTCTACCATCATTTCTCTAATAGTAGCTTCTCTGCTACTTTTATAACTCAAATTTCCAGCCATAGGATTCATAAACATGCTGGCTATTAAAGAACCATAGAATGTGGTAATTAATGCTTTACTCATACCAGGTCCAAGACTTGATGGATCATTTAAGTTTGCAAGCATTTGTATTAATCCTATAAGAGTTCCGAGCATACCGAAAGCTGGAGCATATGCTGCCCATGCTTTTAACATATCAGCTGCATCCTTATGTCTCTTTTCCATCTCACCTATTTCAAGCTCAAGTATTTCTCTTATAGTTTCAGGCTCAATACCATCAACAACCATTTGAAGTCCTTTCTTTAAGAAAGGGTCTTCCACTTTATCAATATCTTCTTCAAGAGAAAGTAATCCTTCTCTTCTTGCCTTTTTAGATAATTCTGCAAACTCATTAATAATATCTAGACCTGCCATGCTTGTTTCTTTGAATGTCTGTACTATTACCTTTACCATTCTTTTAAATTCTACTACAGGATAGTTGATTAAAAGAGTACTAAAGGATCCTCCTACAGTTATCGCTAGAGATGCGGGATCAATAAACATCATAATACTTCCACCGCCACTCAGCATACCGAAAACCACAAGTCCAACCCCAGCTAAGAGTCCTACAAAAGTTAGCATATCTTGTCTTTTCATTATAAATTGCCTCCTATAACCCCAATAAGTAAATCTTTCTTTTGTACTCTATTACCCTATCAATAACCTCTGTTGGTGTCTCTAGCACAATGTACTTTTTCCCATTGGTTAATGTAATCAACGTTTCTGGAACCTGTTCCATTTTTTCAATATGATCAGCATTTAAATACATCTGCTTATTATTTAAACCAATTAAACTTATCATAAGTCAAAACCACCTTTTTATAAGTTGCTAATTCCTAGTCACTAATCTCTACTCATTTTAGCCATCAGCGACTAGGAATTAACGATTATTTTTAATGTCTACCTCTTTAGATTAATAATATCTTGAAGAATTTCATCTCCAGTTGTTATCATTTTACCAGCTGCTTGAAAAGCTCTTGTTGTTACTATCATATCTGTAAATTGTTCTGATAAATCAACGTTTGACATTTCAAGCATACCTTGAAGAATTTCACCATATCCATCGCTGTTATCTGAGTCTTTTGGTCCACCAATTCCACTTCTTACAATAGGTTCACCTGAGTTTGCAGTATTTTGATAAAGATTTTTACCTAACTTTTTAAGTCCACCTTCATTTTTAAAAGAAGTCATTGCTATTTGTCCAAGAGCACTAACACTTCCATCATCTAAAACTGCTTTAATTATTCCATCTTTCTCCATTGAGAAGCTTCTAATTTTTTTATCTTTTTCTGCGCTCAAAGTGAATGCCCATGTATACTTATCTTCTGTACCAGGTTGTATATTAGTGTCTGGTTCTGATATATTAATTTGTGTAAAATCTATACCTTCATTTGTTCCTGCTGTAGTGCTAACTTCCCCTTCTCTTGATACATATATAGGTGTAGATCCATCCGCTTCTTGAATATCTTTTCCACCTGCAAAAATTCTCCATGTTCCTGTTGTTGGATCCGTGGCATCTTTTACCCACTTAATTTCTATGTTTACATCAGTATTTGATACAAATTTATTACTATTAGTATCTATATTTATAGGAATTAAATCATTTGTACCATCAATCATCTTAGTATTTCCTGTTCCTGTATAATCCATATTAACTGGCAATATAGGTGGAGTAGCAGTATCATCAGCAATTGCTATATTTGACGGTTTTACATGTACACTATCTGGTATTCTCAATGGCACTAAAATTCCTGTTGAAATTAGCCCATTCTTACTATCTGAATCAATAAAATTTACTGTTCCATTCTCGTCATAATCTACGCTATTTGTAGCAGCATTTGGTCCCCCTTGCTCTTTTAATGCATATCCCATCACTCTGTATCCATCAGAAGTTAAAAGATTTCCTGAGTAATCTAAAGTAAATGCTCCATCTCTTGTATAATTCATTTCAAGATTTCCGCCACTCATAGAATGTTCTGCTGGATTAACTGTAATGCCTTCCGCATTAGATCCCGGTATTACTCCTTTAGCTACTAAAAAATAGCCTGTTCCATCTATAGCTGCATCAAGATTTCTACTTGTAGGTTGCATCATACCTTGTGTTACAACTGTATCTATACCTGCAACTTGTACTCCAAGACCTACTTGTCTTGCATTTACTCCTCCAGTATTTCTTCCTGGCCCTAAAGCTTCAGATACATTTTGACTTAACATATCTTGAAATCTAACTCTTGAGCCTTTAAATGCTGTAGTTCCAACGTTAGCTATATTATTACCAGTTACATCAAGCTTTGTTTGATTAACTTTCATTCCACTAATTCCAGAATATAATGATCTTAACATTTTACTACCCCCAATTTTTTTATCCGTTTCTGTCGTTCAACGGAGCTTGGCTTCCTTTCGGTCCAGCCTATAACATAACTACACTATCAATATTAGTAAATACATTTTCTTTGTTCTCATTTTTATCTACTGCAGTTATTATTGTTCTGTTTTTTATACTTGCAACTAGAGCAACATCCTTATATATAATCAGAGAATCTTTTGAGCCTTTTTCACTTGCTATGTTTATTCCTTTATTGATATTATTTATATCTATTTCATTAAACTCTATGTTTCTATCCTGCAACCTTTTTGCTGCATGATTTGATATAGTGAAATTAGCTTTAGCGTTCATTTTATCTTTAAGTATATTCTCAAAGATATCACTCTTTTTATTTACACTTTGTTGTATCTTATTATTCACCTGTGGAAAATCCCCTACAGGATAAAAGTTCCCATTTATAATTCTATATCCCATTTACATCACCTATTAATTCTAACTATTCTTCACCTTAGTAATTTCGCTGTAGAAAAATTCTTTTTCTGTACCGTCATCTAGAGCTACTTTCATCTTTATACCTTCAGATATTTTATATACTTCTAATACTTTTCCCGAATAAGTTTGTTTGTCTTCCGCAGATGTCAATTCAACAGATTTATTCATTAATCCTGAAGCTGCCATAAAACTCATATTAGAATTTAAGTAGTTCATACTTTCAGTTATATAAGTAAGAGATTGAGATTTATCGTCTGGCAAATCAAGCACGTCTGAGAGGTCTTTATGTGCAAACTCTTTTTCCTCATATCCTATAACTTCATCACCTTTATACTTAGCTACATTTACCGTTAATTTAATTGTATCTCCTTGTTTATTAACATTTGTAACTATTCCTCCATATTGCTTACCATAATCATCAAAGGCATTTAATGCTACAACTTTTCCCACCAATGTACTTGCTGAGTTAAAGCTCATTGTGCTATTCAAATTAGCCATTTGTTCAAGACTTGCAAATTGAGCTAATTGACTTACATATGCAGTGGAATCCTTAGTATTTGAAGGATCTTGATTTGTAAGCTCAGCTGTAAGAATTCTTAGAAAGGCATTCTTGTCCATCTCTTGGCCTTTTTTTACTATTCTCGTGCCTTTCTCAGTTGCACTTTGTGTTGCTAAAATTGGATCTACCATTTACCTTCCTCCTATACAAAAGCATTTACACTACCATCTTCAAAAATAGATACATCATTTACTTCTTCTTCAATATCTAATTTTGAAATACCTGTCCTACTACCATTTCTGCTTCCAGAATGTTTATTTTGTTCTTTACTATTTTCTCTACTGAAAAATGTTGTATCTTCATTATAAATATTAATTGTAACATTCTGAATTTTTATCTCTTCATTTCCTATTAACTTATTTATATCTTGAAGATTTGAGTTAAGTAAATTATAAGCTTCTTTATTATTAGCAGTAATACTTGCCTTCATTAAACCATTTTGCATAGTTAGCTTAATTACAATTTCTCCAAGTTCCCTTGGCATTAGCTTTACTGTCATCTCTTTCATATCATTTTGCTCCATAAATTTTACAGATTTAATAATATCATGGATAAATGTATTTTTATTTATAGTTACAGCCTGTCCTACTTCACTTATATTGCTTGTGTCTATAGCTTTATTAAAGGTACTCATAAAATTAACTAACTTATCTACTTTATTTGTAATATCATTTTTATTTCCAGCTACTAAATCCTTAAGAAATTTATCTTCACTGTTACTTTCTTTTGAAAAATCTTTACTATTATTACTTGTAACTTGTAATTTATTAACTATATTATCTTGTAAATTTACAGTTATATTGCTATTTAATTCATTAGTGAAATCATCTGTTTGTTTATTCAGATTATTCTCTTGCAATTTATTCTTAATATTATTCATAATCTGTTCTTGCATACCTATAGAGGATGGTTTTTCCAAAGCCTTATTAATTGCTTCACTCATTAATAGTTCAAAAGACTTATTTTCTTGTGAATTTTCTAATAGCATATTTTTAATAATTTGTGTTAAATCACTAGAAATCTTTTCTTGTAGTTCTTCTAAAGTACCTTGATCTAAACTAAACTTTCCTTCAATCCCTTCAAGTCCAATATTTGTTAACTCTAGAGATAATTTCTCTAGTTGTCCTTCTCCTTGCACTGCTTTTTCAGCAAATTCTTCAAAAGATATTTTCCCTTGTAGTAATTGTTGAAGTAACAGCATCAAGTCATTTTCTTGGTTATTTGCTTGAACTTTCTTATCATCAGAACTAGTTATCTCTTTATCTGTATTCTCTGATTTACTAGTTTCACTCCTTTTTGAGTATGGTATGTTTTCTTTTAATTTAGATTTTTCAATATTAGAAGTATCTTCTCTATTATTTTTATTGTCATACTTAGAAGTCTTATCTAATACTTGTTTGAAATTACTCTCAACACTACTTTTGTTTTTTAAAGTATTAGAATAATTATTAGTTTTGTTTCTAACTTCTAGACTATTAAGCTCCTTACTACTTACAGGAATATTAGGCACACCATTATTCAAAATCTTACCTCCTTTCATATTATTTTTTTAGATTTCTTATAAATGCATAAAGAGCAAATTCATCATTGGCTTTTTGTTCTATTTGATTTTGCTCTTTAATATAAGCTTGTTTTTGATTCTCTTTTAAAATTTCCACTGTTTTTCTCTCTATTTGTCTTTGCTTTAATTCTTCTCTTTTAATCTCTAATTCATTTGTTTTCTCAGTAAGTTCTACTTTGGTTTCATTTATATTAAAATGAAGTGCATTGCAATAATTTTGTCTTATTTTCCTCTCAAGCATACTGCAACTAACATCTACTTTAGAATATTTATCGTACCCTTCTGTTAAAGTATTTAATTTTTCTTCAACTTGATTTTTTGAATTCTGAGCTTCAGTAAATACTCGCTTACTTTCTTCTTCTTTATCATATCTAATATCTAGAACTTTCTCTAATCTAAATTTAAAACCTTCCATAATTAATCCTCATCTATCTAAACATATTTTTTAATGCAACTATACTAGTATTAAAATCAATATGCTCATCAACACTTTGTTTTAAATATTTATTTATCTCATCAATATACTTAATAGAAAGATCCACCTTTTTACTACTACCCTTTGCATAAGCTCCTATATTTATAAGATCTTCTGAATTATTATAAGTTGCCATCATATCTCTTGCAAAGGATGCAGCTGCTTTATGATCATCATCTGCAATTTCTGCCATAAGTCTACTTACACTATTTAAAACATCTATAGCTGGATAGTGATTTTTGGCGGCTAAACTTCTTGATAATACTATATGCCCATCCAGTATACCTCTAACCGCATCAGCTATTGGCTCATTAAAATCGTCTCCATCTACAAGAACAGTATAAAAAGCTGTTATAGAGCCTTTATCAGACATTCCAGACCTTTCCATAAGTCTAGGTAGCATTGCGAATACTGATGGAGTATATCCTTTAGTGGCTGGTGGTTCCCCGATTGCAAGTCCAATTTCTCTTTGTGCCATAGCAAATCTAGTTACAGAATCCATCATAAGAATAACCTTCTTACCTTTATCTCTAAAATATTCCGCTATAGCTGTTGCTGTAAAGGCTCCTTTAATTCTAACAAGGGCTGGTTGATCTGAGGTGGCACAAACTATTATTGACTTTTTCAATCCTTCTTCACCTAGGTCTCTTTCAATAAAATCTAGTACTTCTCTCCCTCTTTCTCCTATAAGAGAAATAACATTTACATCAGCCTTAGCTTCTCTTGCTATCATCCCAAGAGTAGTACTCTTTCCAACACCACTTCCTGCAAATATACCTATTCTTTGTCCTTCTCCGCAAGTAAGAAATGCATCTATAGCTCTTACCCCTGTAGGTAATACATCTATTATTCTTCTTCTTTTTAAAGGGTCGGGTGGTGAAGTATCCAGTGGGTAATCTGCCTTTCCCCTAACTGCACCTCCACGAAGTGGTCTTCCAAGTCCATCTAGTACTTTTCCAAACAACTCTTCAGAACAACTTATACTTAAAGGTCTCTTAGTAGGTATAACTCTACATCCTGGAGATATTCCACTTAATTCCCCTAGTGGCATAAGTATTACATTATCTTCTTTAAAACCTACCACTTCACAGTCTATAGGATGGTTCTTTTCATTATATATTGTACATACTTCGCCTACAAATGCCTTTATTCCTTCTACTTCTATGGTTAAACCTATAACTTGTTTAACCATGCCTTCAATATATCTAAAATCATATTCCTGAACCTTTTCTTTTAGCATCCCAAAATCTAATGAAAGTTCCAAAGCCTCACCAACTTTCAAATTATAATAAAGCTACCCTAACTATTTAATGAAATAATTTCTTTAACTTTTTCTATTGCATCATTAATACTAACTGTAATTTTACCATTATTTTTTTGAATAATTGTTGCTCCCTCTTCCATTTCATCGTCAGCTACTACAAAAACTTCTCCCTGAAATATATATTGTTGTCTCCAGTTATCTATACTCTCTTTTAAATGCTGTACATAATTGCTTCTTGTCTTTACTACTATTGTTTTTGATTTTGAAGCTATTTCCATAGCATCTAGTACCATATTTGTAATGGCATCTTTATCTTTAACTTCCCTCTTTAATACACATTTTGCAATTGATGTAATTAATCCTTTTACTTCTTCCTTTTTTGTTTCTAAATATTTTAAATACTGGTCATTGCTGTCTAGCAAAAGATTTTCTGCTCTAGTAACTATTCCCTGAGCATCTAGTTGTGCTTTTTTTACCATATTATCGTAATATACACTACCTTCCTTAGAACCTTTTTCATAACCAGCATTATATCCTTCTGCCATTCCTTTTTCGTAAGCTTCTTGTTCTAGCTTTCTAGCATCTTCATATGCCGTAGCTAACATTTCATCACTTTTTCTTCTAGCATTTTCAAGCATTGTTCTTGCAAGAACCTCATAGCTTTCTATGAAATCTTTAGCATTTTTTTCTCCTAACTCTTTTTTATCTTTATTATTAGAAGATGTGTTTACCAGATCAGTATTTATTTCAACATTACCATTTGTTACAACACTATTGCTCTTTATTACTCTATACGACGATAGCATCTTCTCCACCTCTTGAAATAATTATTTCTCCAGCATCTTCAAGTCTTCTTATTATGCTAACAATTTTTTGTTGAGCTTTTTCAACATCCATAAGTCTTACAGGACCTAGGAATTCTATATCTTCTTTTAATGAAGCAGCAGCTCTCTTTGATTGATTTTTAAATATAACATTTGCCACACTTTCTGAGCAACCTTTAAGGGCAAGAGCAAGATCTTTTGATTCCACTTCTCTAAGCACTCTTTGTATAGATACATCGTCTAAAGAAACAACGTCTTCGAATACAAACATTGATTGTTTGATTTTTTCTGCAAGTTCTGGATCTTCTCTCTCCAAACCTTCTGTAATATTTTTTTCCGTAGTTCTATCCACCTGATTTAAAATATCAACAAGTGTTTCTACTCCACCTATAGTAGTCATATCTGTTCTAACAACTGAAGACAACTTAGTGTTTAGTACCTTTTCTATTTCCTTAATAACCATCGGTGAAGTATTATCCATAGATGCTACTCTATATGCAACCTCAGTTTGTATATCTTCAGAAAGTTCTGATAGTATTTGTGCACCTTTATCTGGTTGAAGGTAACATAAAATAAGTGCAATTGTCTGTGGATGCTCATTTGATATTACATTTAACAATTGATGAGCATCTGCTTTTCTAGCAATAGCAAAAGGCCTATATTGTTGAGTAGCTTCACTAACTTTTTCCAAAATTTCTTTAGCTCTTTGAGCGCCTAGTGCTTTACCAAGTAAGTTTCTTGCATACTCAAATCCACCTTCTAAAATATAATCCTTTGCCTTATTCATTTCTACAAATTCTTCTAAGATGCCTGTCCTTTGTTCTTGCTTTACCGATGTAATGTTAGCAATCTCATAGGTTATTTTTTGAATTTCTGCATCTGATAACTTTTTTATAATCCCTGAAGCTGCCTCTGGTCCTAGAGTTATAAATAGAATGGCTGCTTTTTGAACACCTGTTAACTTATTATCTTTTGCCATTCACATCACCCCTCATCTTCTGTCATCCAAGCCTTAATAATTTCAGCTACTTGATCTGGTTTCTCAGTGGCATATTTCTTAATTTCTTTTTCTATGTGAGTCTTTTCACTTTCATGTTCAAAATCAAGAGGCGAGAATACTTCTTTTGGAGCTACATTATCTCCGATTATCATATCAATACCTGGTTGAATTTCTTCTTCATTTTGCATTCTATTTTTCTTTGCTTTTCTTAATGCCCTAAGAATAATAAATAGTAATAGTAATGCAGCAACTCCAGCGCCTATGTATGAATACATAAGTTTCTTCCTATTTGCTTCTTCCTCTTGTGCAAGTCTAGCAGCTTCTTCAGCAGCTACATTATCATTTCCATTAGTAAATCTTGTTCCTTCAATACTAATAATGTCTCCTCTAGCTTGGCTATATCCTATAGCAGCAGAAACTAAATTATTTATTCTTGCCTTTTCTTCCTCAGTAATTTCTTCATTATTAACAACTACTGAAGCTGAAACCTTCTTTATCTTTCCTGGAGCAGATACAGTTGTCTCTACCATTTCTCCTATCTCATAGTTTCTAGTTTCTTTTTCTTTACTAGTTTCTACATTACCACCATTAACAGGAGTGGTATTTCCCATATTATTATCTACAGGACCCGCAGCTGTATTTCCTCCCGCTGTGTTTGAGGTTTCCTTTGTTATATCTTCACTTCTTACTACACTTTTTGGATCAAAGGTAGTTGAAGTTTTTTCATTAGCATCAAAATCAGCATCTACAGCTACTGTTGCCTTAACACCACTTCCATACTTAGGAGATAATACTGTTAAAATCTTTTTCTCAAACTCTTTCTCTAATTCTTTTTTGTGGGCTTGTTGCTTATCCATAGCCGAAGAAAATTCACCATTTTCTTTATTACCTAACTTTTCAGTCAATTCTGAAGTTCTTCCATTTATGACTCCAATAACTTTTACATCTTCTCTTGCGAGATTTTTAACACTACCTGTTAATAAGGAGACTATAGCCTCTATCTGCTCATTTGTAATATTTTTACCTACATTAAATTCTAACGTAACAGATGCCTTTGATTTTTCTGCCTCTCTGAAAAAGTTGCTATCCTCTTGCATAACTAAAAGAACCTTTGCACTTTTAACTTCTGGAAAAGATTCTATATTTCTTGCTAGTTCTCCCTCAAGTGCCATTTTATATTTTAAACTTCGTTCCTTATCTGTCATTCCAAAAGCACTGCTATCCTCTAATATTTCATATCCTTTATTCCCACCTGGAAGTATTGGAGCAAGCTCCATTCTCAGTTCTGCAATTTTTTCTTCTGGGACACTTATAGCATTGTTACTTACCTTAAATTCAATCTTCTTCTCATTTAACTTAGCTAATACTACTTGTGAATTATTTGGATCCATATCAGAGTACAATACCCCAAATTTCGTAGTATTAAAAAATACTATCATATATATAATTCCAAAAACTATTCCTACAGTAAGTACAGAGAAGGCTATTTTTCTTCCCTTACTAAGACCTTTAAGTTTTTCAAATAACTTACCTAATCTTTCCTTAATCTTGTCCATTTATCTAGCACTCCTAACTATACTTGCATTCTAGTGATTTCTTGGTATGCCTCCACAAGTTTATTCCTCATTTGTACTGCAAGTTGGAGAGTAAGCTTTGCTTCTTCTGTTTTTATCATGACTTCATGGATGTCTGTATCTTCGCCTTTAATAAAGCTTTCTGTTGTTACTTCTGCTTCTACTTGTTTATCATTAACTTCATCTAATTTGTTCTTTAATATATCAGAAAATCCTAATGGAGTACTTTTTTCTTCATTATTTACTTTACTTTTATTATCTTTAGTACCTATACTTTCTAAATTAGAATATATATATCTACTTGGTATAAATTCATTCATTTTCATCGTTATAACTCCTATCTACCTATTTCTAATGCTTTCATAAACATACTTTTTTCTGAATTTATTGCAGTTACATTTGCTTCATAGGCACGAGTGGCTGCAATCATATCTGCCATTTCATTTAATATATTAACATTTGGCATTAACACATATCCTTCAGGATCTGAATCTGGGTGTGATGGATCATATACTCTTCTTAGCTCGGAATTATCTTCTTCAATACCTACTGCCTTTACTCCCATTAACTTTTCCTTTGTAGAACTTGTATTTTTATTAATTTCACTAATTAAATTCTCCTCAAAAACAGCTATTTTCCTTCTATATGGTTGTCCATTTTCTCCTCTTGTTGTTGAAACATTTGCTATATTAGAAGCTATTGTATCCATTCTTAATCTTTCAGCTGTCAAACCACTGGAGCTTATTCTCATTGAACTAAAAGCACTCATACTATCTTCCTCCTGATATTATATATTTTTTTAAGGACATTCGTGAATTAAGTTCAGTAATTAGTGCGTTATATTTTAATGTATTAGCCGCAAGATTTGTCATTTCGTTATCTATATCTACATTGTTACCATCTTTTCTCATACTGGTTGCTTCGTCACGTTTTACTTCTACTTCTCCATATTCTACTTTATTTGATATATGTTTTGCATTTGTAGTACTAAGTTCAATTCTCCCCCTAATTTCTTGTAAATTTTCTTCAAAGGTTACATAATGCTTTTTATATTCCTTAGTATTCACATTTGCAATATTATTCGCTATAATTCTTCCTCTTTCCACGGAAGCATTCAATGACTTTTTTAATAATGAATATATTTTTTCATTATTAGACATATTATGTATATTCAAAACATCAACTCCTACATATATATTAGTTATAAATTTACAAATTTTTCCCTAAGTAAAACATATTTGTACGTAAACATTTTTTTTTGATGTGGTTCAACAAATATTCTTTATTAACTTTTTATAAACACATTCTATTAATACCATTATATACTATTTTTTTTCGTTTTGGAACAACTTTAATCTAAACTTTATTAGAAATTAAAAAATTCTTTCAAATTTAATGAATAATTCACAATTTTCCATATTTTTAGCAGTATTCTTACATTTAACAACGTTCAATTATATGACAACGTTTTCTTTAGAATTATAGTATAATATAAAATTATTCTTATAAACAAGTATAATTTTATAATTATTTGTCTAATTATAAACATTTTATGAATAACAAAAAAAAATACACCTAAATCCTTATATTGAATTCAGTGTATTCTTAGTCTTATCTTGATCTAACATTTTCTAAAATTCTTAAAATTTCCTGTGGCATCTTATTTGATTGAACCATCATAGCATGACCTGAATCTATCAAAAGATTGTCTCTCGTGTATTTCATAATCTCTTCTGCAATATCTGCATCTCTTACTTTGCTCTCTGCCCCTACTATACTTCCATGTATTTCACCTATTTTTTCGTATGTGCTACTGAATCTGTTTTCCAGGGCACCATATTTACTTCTAACCTGAATAACTTTATTTAAAGCTCCATCTATTATTGAAAGCGACTTATCTATTCCTAATTTATTTATACCTCCATCAACACTTACTTTAGTATTTAAACTACTAAGACTATCTCCGTTTATATCTTTTAACTCACTACTATTAAGGTTATAAACATTTATAGTTATGCTTTCTTTGACATTTGCACCTACTGGCATTAATAGATTTTTTGTCTGACTTCCATTCATTAGTTTTATACCATTAAATTCAGTATTATTAACAATTTCATCCATTCCTTCAATTATCTCATTTATTTCAGTCTGTATGGTTTGTTTATCCTCTTCAGTAACTGCTCCCCCAGACTGAATAGTTAATTGTCTTACCCTTTGCAGCATAGATGTCACATTATCAAGTGCCCCATCTGCAGTTTGAAGCATACTAACTCCATCCTGAGCATTTCTTTGGGCCATTTGAAGTCCTCTAATTTGAATTCTCATTTTTTCACTGCTTGCCATACCATTAGGATTGTCTTTAGCACTATTTATTTTATAACCTGAGGATATTGATTCTACGGCCTTACTTTGTCTACTTATTACTTTTGAATGTTCTCTAAATACATTTAGAGATTCTAAATTATGCATTAATCTCATATTTATCACTCCGCAATCATAATAATATATATTATCGACTATTATGTGAGTTTCTTTATAATGATTTCCATATAATTTTTCTTTATTGCTTTATACCTTGTGGTACTTGAATTGACTGATTTTGATTTTGTAAATTAAAGAGGTTAAATGAAATTATTGATAATATATACATTTTTTATTATAATTATTATATACAATTATAGTGAGGTGTTCTATGATTTCTGCTATAAATCCTTATCCCCCAATCGTTAGTTTTAGAGACCAAGGAAATGCATCAATGGATTACTTAAATTTAGCATTAGTAGTTGATACCAGTAGAAAATTACAAGACACTACTCGGGAATTTATCTCAACCTTTAACCCACAAAAGCTATATTTAAATATACAGAATATAAATAATAGACAGCCTAAAAATTTCATTAGCACATATGTATAAACATAATTAGCACCAGCAGCATTTACGCTTTCCACTGATGCTCATTCTAGTATTTTCCATTCTTCTGTTCTTCTACTTTCACTATCTATGCCTCTGACCTGTGCCGCTAAGTCATTTAGCTTAAAATTTAATTCTTTTAGTTCACCTGCAAAAAGATTACCTTGTTTAGCCTGTTCAGCTAGTTGTGTCATTTGCTGTAGCTTCGCCTCCATAATGTCCAGCATCTTCTGTCTGTACTGAACCCACTGTAGTTCCTGCTCCAATTCTTTTTTTAGTTCTTCTCTTTCATTATTCATCAAAACTACGCTTTTGTATCTAAATGATTGCCTAGATTAGGGTCTACAATAGCACTTTTCAGCATTTCTGTTACTCCATTAGCTGTTTCTTTCCCTATGTTCATAGCCATCTTCATTACTGATAAACCAGCTGATTCTTGTAACTTTGATTGATTCATTACCATTGATAGTGCTCCTATATCCATTAGATTGCCTCCATTCTATATTCTTTCATATTCTTTTACATTGTTTTACAAGTACCTGTCACTTTAGGGAAAACTATACAGATAGAGGTTGATTTTTAGTGTCAAGACAACACACTATGAGCTGCTCTCTATCACATTCTTCAAGAAATCTTCTACCAAGCTCTACTGCATCTGATGGACTACTTATTTTTCTTACATTATAAAGAATACTTCCTTCCCTTACCATTTTGATGGATACTATATTTACTCTTTTAGCTGGTTCATTTTTTCTATTTGAAATCATATTCTTATCGTTCCTTTCCTATTTTTAGGCATAAAAATAGCACCTAATCTCATTCATTTTCAGATTAGGTGCTATTTGTTATCACTTATCCAATTTTCTACTTCTTCATCAAATTTACCGCCTTCAAAGAAGATACTTAGTGCGTACTCATTGCTGCAAAGTACACAAGCAGTGATTAGTGTACAATTTTCTAATTTCTTTTCTCCTACCCATTCTTGTATAGCTCCTAGCAGTCCTTTATCCTCTGGATTAAGTCCTATTTCTGCTAAGTCTTCTATATTATCGCCAGGCTCAAGAAGTACTATTATTCCACTATCTACTAGAGAGAATTCTTCAATTGCAGTACCTTCTCCAAGGTTATTGAAGATATGCTTGAAGTGTTCTTCTATCTCTGTTAGTATTCCTACCTTTACTGCTGATTTCTCCTTCAGTAACTTAATGTCTTTCATAGTCTTAATTATTCTCATTTTCCTTCCTCCATTTCTTTTCTATGCTCCTATGTTCCTAGGGTACTTTTCATCATGTATGAAAGTACCTTCTATGAATATAATATATATTTGTACTTACTATAGATTCATTTTCCTAAAATACCTGTGAATATCAGCACTATCGACATTATCGTCAGGGCGATTTTATATTGCTCACAATGTTGATATTTTAGGTTTGTATTAGTGGTAGCAACAATTCTTACAACAATTCAATGGCATTTCTCTTATCCTTCTGTGATGTATTGATGTAAAACCTAGCGGTTGTTTGAATAGAAGCATGACCAGCTAGTTTTGCAACTGTAGTTAGCTCTACCCCTCTTTTCAGCAATCTGGTAGAGAAAGTGTGGCGGAATTTGTGTGGGTGCATTCTTATATCCAATTTGCTTTCCATCCTGTTTAGAAGCCTGTTTACAGCATCCCTATCCATCTTTGCTGACCTATTGGTTAGGATTACGTACTCACTATCTGCAAATTTATTATTCTTTCTTTCTCCTTCTAGGTATTCCCTTACTGCATCAATGACTTCACCCTTTAGAGGTACCTCTCTTCTTTTACCTCCTTTGCCCCAAGCTACAGTTAGATTCATTGATAGTACGTCTATATCCTTTAGCTTTACATTCACCAGCTCCGATACTCTTACACCAGTATACAAAAGCAATAAAATTATCAGTCTGTCCCTTGAAGATACTTCTTCCGATTGAATATAGAATAGGAGCTTTTCAATCTCTACATCTGTGAATACTTTTACTTCTTTTTCACTACCTGCAGCTACCTTAACCTTATCTTTTCTTATGTCTACTATATGCCCTGTTAAGTATTTCCTGTCTATTAGAAATTGATTGAAGGATTGCAGGCTATTGATTTTCTTATTGATAGTATTAATCTCGTAGCCTTCTTGGACTAAGTAGTTTCTATAGGAAGTAATGTGAAATCTCTTTAGATTTCCTGTGAATATAGTTCCCTTAGATTCTAACCATTTAAGAAACCCTCTAATGTCTCCTACATAGCTTTCTAATGTCTTATCAGCTTTACCATCTGCAGCTAATGCTTCTTCAAAATCAGTTACGATTTGTTCAGCTAAAGGTTCTATAGTAGTATTAGCATCCATTGCTATTCCTCCATGTGTCTTAGCAGTTCTTGAGGTGTTATGCTTAGAGGTAATCAGTAGGCTTATGCTGTAATCACTGCTAAGAAGCATTAGAGAATTAGTGTAATTGCCACAATTGGAGCAGGTTATTAGGTCTACATACTCTGGTAAAATATCCTCTAGGTTTATTAGTTCCTTTATAGTTTTAACATCTTCTTCTACCTCTGCTATTAAAACATAGCCTCCTAAGTCATGCTCTACAGCTCTTTCCTCTCCATAGCTGTCATCCAAAACAGTTGCAATCTCCATTGCTTTAGCTGCTACTTCCGCTGGTAGATTTTTCAAAAGTCCTTCTTCTCTTTTATGAGCTATCTTTATCATGGTTATCTCCTCCTTGAATTCTATTTCTATTATTCAAGGTAATAATATATATTTGATTATTCTATGATTACAGGTAAAAAAATAGCCTAAGACAGAATTTACTCCATCTTAGGCTTTTACCGTTTTACTGCATTATTTAGATTATGCAGTGTAAGATTTGTAGCTATATTTATGCTAGTCCTTGTACTTCAATAGCTGTTGCTACTACAGCAACTACAGAATATTTTTGCAGTGAATTTTCACATAGTTTTGCAGTGAACTCCGCTTTCTGCCGTAGAAATCGGCACTATCAACACTATGGGCATACTATTTTTTACAGTGACAGTAGTGTCGGTATTTTATTCGTATGAACGTCAAAAAGAGCATCAGCAACTATTTTATTAGTTACCAATGCTCATTCATCTATTCCTTGAAGTTCAATTTTTCTACTTTCTTCATCCAATGCATTAACCTGTGCTGCAAACCTATTTAGCTTAGCATTTAGGACTGCAATTTCTTCTGGGCTAAGATTGTTATCTTTAGCCTGTTGAGCCAGTTCTTTCATCTGCAGAAGCTTTTCTTCCATGATGTCCAGCATCTTCTGTCTGTACTGCACCCACTGCAGTTCTTGTTGTAGCTCCTTTTTTAGCTCTTCTTTTTCATCCATCACTATACCATAACATCCAAATTTTGTCCTCGATTAGGGTCTACTGCAGCACTCTTTAGCATTTCTGTCATCTGATTAGCTGTTTCCTTACCTGTATTCATAGCCATCTTCATTACCGCTGCTCCAGCTACTTCTTGTACTTTTGATTGGCTCATCACCATTGATAATGCTCCTATATCCATATAATTATCTCCTAACGTCTTTTATTTGAAAAAAGAGCCAGAGTTTTGACTCTGACTCCTTATAGGTTCTATATTTATAGTTTCAATTATCTTAATAATTGAAGAACTCCTTGTGGTTGTTGGTTAGCTTGAGCAAGCATTGCTTGAGCAGCTTGACTAAGAATGTTATTCTTAGAGAAGTTCATCATTTCTTTAGCCATGTCTACGTCTCTAATTCTTGATTCTGCTGCTGTTAAGTTTTCACTTGATGTTCCTAAGTTAGCTATTGTATGCTCTAATCTATTTTGGTAAGCACCAAGTTTTGAACGTTCTGCAGAAACTTTAGCAATCGCTTCATCTAATACTTCAATAGCACTTGTAGCATTCCCGTGACTTGATACATCAAGTGCAGATTCACTTAAATCATTTGTTGTACCATTTGAAACACCAGCTTCTGATGTAAATGCCCCCGTTGTTGTTGTTGATGCAGCTACTCCACCTGACAATGCAACCGCTTCATTTACTGTTCCTGTTGCATCTATAACATCTGTTCCATCTGCTGTTACAGTAAACTGTGTCAAGTCTAGCCCTGTAGGCTTGTTCGCATCAGTATCAGCTCCTTGAATTAAGGTTTGAATATCAGATGCAGTATAAGCAGCATTTGTTTCATCTAGAGTTAAAGTTAAAGTTGAACCATCGGCACTAAATGCAGCTGATTCTGCTGCTCCAGTAGCAAACTGGATAGTAAAATTACCCAAGTCACCATTTGCTGCTCCAGCATCAAATGAGAATGTATTTGTTCCACCTACTGTTTGTGTTGCCGCTGTTGCAGCAGTTCCTGTAGATGTTCCTGTTGTCCCTGTACTTGCTGATGATATTCCAAGAGCAACAGACCTCATATCTGCAACATTTACCTGGAAGGCTTGACCATTATTTGCTCCTATTTGTAATGTAGCAGAAAATTCAGAAGTAGATGAAGTTGTTGATGCAGCTACTCCACCTGATAATGCAACCGCTTCATTTACTGTTCCTGTTGCATCTATAACATCTGTTCCATCTGCTGTTACAGTAAACTGTGTCAAGTCTAGCCCTGTAGGCTTGTTCGCATCAGTATCAGCTCCTTGAATTAAGGTTTGAATATCAGATGCAGTATAAGCAGCATTTGTTTCATCTAGAGTTAAAGTTAAAGTTGAACCATCAGCACTAAATGCAGCTGATTCTGCTGCTCCAGTAGCAAACTGGATAGTAAAATTACCCAAGTCACCATTTGCTGCTCCAGCATCAAATGAGAATGTATTTGTTCCACCTACTGTTTGTGTTGCCGCTGTTGCAGCAGTTCCTGTAGATGTTCCTGTTGTCCCTGTACCAGCCGCAGCTCTTTGAGCTTCACCACCATCTAATACCTTTTGAGTATTAAACTCAGTAGTATTACCAATTCTGTTAATTTCAGATGTCAATTGATTGATTTCCTTTTGAATCTCTGCTCTGTCATCTCCAGTATTAGTATCATTCGCTGCTTGAGTTGCTAACTCTCTCATTCTTTGAAGAATGCTATGAGTTTCATTTAAAGCACCTTCAGCAGTTTGAATCATAGAAATACCGTCTTGTGAGTTTCTTGATGCTTGGTCAAGACCTCTGATTTGGCCTCTCATCTTTTCTGAAATAGCAAGACCTGCAGCATCATCTCCAGCTCTGTTTATTCTTAGACCTGAAGAAAGCTTCTCCATTGACCTTCCAGCATTAACTGTGTTTGTACCCATTTGTCTATGAGCATTCATTGCGTTCATATTGTGATTGATTATCATAATGTGTTCCTCCTTGAATTTTGTTTTTAGGACATCCTTGTCCTTATTTATAGTTCAGCTCTTTGAGCCTACTAGCATGAAAATCTGTTAGACGACACATCTGAAGTTGTGTCCCCTTTTAAAAATGTTGCTTTTCAACTTGTCCACATTGAACAAGTGTTGACTTCTTGTTGCTTCTTTGTTGAATTTCATCATTGAGTGTTTTCAATGCTTTAAAGGCATTTTCAACACCATGCTGACTTTCAACAGTTAGTCAACCTTCTGCCATCAAAATCGACACAATTCGACAAATAAAGTCAAACTGCTATAAACCCAGTAAAATCAAGGAGTTCAGGGCTTACAAATTTTGTATCATTAGAAAAACTAATATGAATGGAAAATTCCTGTTGCATTAGGAATGGAAATCATATGGTTTTGGAATAGTTACATATGTAAATCATATGGAGTTAGCGGAAATCTTCATATGAAAATCATTGGTTTTCCATATGGATAATGTTAAAAAACGGCAAAAAAATAGTAGTCGCAAAGACTACCATTGAAAAATTCCTTCCTAATATATAAGGTATAAATATCGGCACTGTCGATATTTCCTATATCTATTACTATTTTGAACGAAATCCCTATAACCAAAAAATACAAAAGGAATAGCTTTTACACCATTCCTCTAATATTAGTTTGTCATTCCATTTTTAAGTTCTATAACTTTTTCTATTGGTAATCCAGTTCCTTTAGATACTATTTCTTCACTTACCCCAAGCTTTAGAAAATTAATAGCATCTTCTACCTTAGTTTCTTCTTTAGCTGAACTAATCATATTTGCTCTCTCATGTAATGACCTTTCTCTTGCTTTGTAAAGTGCTAATGCTTTAGGGTCACTGCTTAGATATTCTATTTTTTCTTCTGCTTTTTTGATATCAGCATCCATATCCATCAACTCCTTTAGCTCTTCTTTACTTATATCATCTCTAAAGAAGGACAGCCACCTTTGTAGCTTATCTTCCCTTAGATTCTTATTTTGAAGCTTTCTAAACTTCTCCATCTCTATAAAATGAACTTCTATTACATCTGTTAACATATAATCTTTAACATCATCCTCCCATAGATGAAAGGTTGTGTGAAATTTATCAGGTATTTTAATATAATCAAAATCTAATATGTTTATAGTTATAACCTTCGCCACCGTCTTATAATCTTCACCTTTTTTGATTCCCTCTGAAAATAACTCTCCCCAGTACCATAAGGTTCTTTTTTCCATATTATGATGATTAGTCAATTGGACTTCTATTTCAAGTTGTGTACCATCTGCCGTTTTAGCTCTTACATCTATTATGCCCGTTTTATCTTCTATTAGTTCAGGCGTTAACTCTTTATTTTCAACTATTTCAAGTGTTACTAGCTTATCTCTATCTTTTTTGCTTAAAATTGCATTAAGTAATGCTATTAGATTATCCTTGGACTCTTCTTCTCCGAAAGTCTTTTTGAACACAAAATCATTTAAAGGCTTTAATCTATCCATATAATCATTCCCTTCTTACTATATATTCTAACAAACTATTTAAATGTTTGCTACCAAATTTGTAACCTATTTCTCCACCTATAATATCGGCACTACTGACACTATAAAGATTTGGATGACAATACTACCAGTAGTGCCGATATCTACGTCTATTGGGAATGTTCCTACTAATCTTGTAGGGCTAGTAGGGCACAGTTGACGCCCTCTTTGCCCTACAAAATCCACTAAGGTCACACACCTAGTAACGTATTGATTTCATTTAAAAATCCATGCTTTCGGAAAAACTCCACTAGTGCCACCGTAAAAATAACTTTCTGACTCACATTATTTTGTACACTGTAATCCTTCACCATTTGGTCCATTAGGTCTGTCATGTGTACACACTTTGTCATGTACCTTCCTGGAATATTGAATCTAGGCAGAGTTGCTTCCTCATCTGCAGTACTTGACCCCATCAACTGCTCCAATGTATCCTTATTTTCTAATAGTTGCTGCAGGAGCGGTAATGCCTGTTTCAGTAGGAATTGTTCTTCAAGGTTTAGTGCTATACCTGTAGCTGTTCCACTAGGCACTGTAGGAACTGTTTCTGTAGCCTCTTCTAAAATAGCTTCGTCATCAATAGCAGAAGTATCCTCCACATCAGTTCCTTTGACATAGTTGTCAGCTTCTTCGTCCCATACATACCCTTTAGCTAGCATAAAGGTGCCAAGCGACTGAGCCTCCCCAAATCCTGTTAGTACAGCAGTTTCTTTGGTATCATTTCCTGCAGCAATGAATCGTACTACCTGTTCTACTTTGCTTTGTGGTACTATTGAAAGCTTAGTATTCTTCACTGGTTGTTGACATTCATAGTTCTGCTTCTGTTTGTTCCACTTGTAGCCATTTCTGTTGAGGAAAATGTCCATGCATTTGTAGTTGCTGTAACCTAAGTCATCAGCTAAAACATCCCTACTAATCTCCTTAGCTAGACCATCTATAATATAAGTAATCTTTTGAGTATTTGACATTTCTTTCACTGCTAATTGTACCATCTCTATCTCCTCCTACTATTAAATCTATAGCAGATTAACAGCATCTGCTAGCTGTGATATGTTGGTGTGAATATATATCTGCGTTGTTTTGAGACTAGAATGTCCTAAGAGTTTCGATATCTTCAATAGGTTCACATCCTTTTCTACAAGGGAACTTGCAAAGGAATGTCTAAAGGTGTGTGGTGTAACATTTTTCCATCCAAGCTCATTTCTCACTGCTGCTACAGTGTGTTCTACCGTAGGAACCGCTAATGCTCCTGTCTTTTCTGTAGCAAAGAACAACTCGGAATCTATTCTCCAATTGGTGATGTAGTCGGTGAAAATATCGTAGAGCTTATTGCAGATTGGAATAGGTCTATCCTTTCCTCCCTTGCCATTGACCACATGGATGATTCTGTTCCTCATATCTACATCCTCCAGCTTCAGGTTGCAGCACTCAGATACCCTCATTCCTGTGTAGTACATAGTTTCAACGGCTAACCTAATCAACTTATTTTCTATATTAGAAAGGAACTCTTGTACTTCATCTACAGTTAGAAATTTTCTCTCCTTCTTAGGTGTTTTCACTGATAGTATCTTTTCTGATAGCCTGTCTCTTGTGAGTTCTTCATTATAGGCATAGGTGAAATAGGCTTTTAGGATTATGACTATTCTTCTTCTACTATAAGGTGCATATTCTTTATCAGTTAGTAGGTATAGCACATAGTCATTAATTGCTTTGGGTGTTATATCTCCAACACTTGCAGGCATATTGTTCTTCTTAACTAGGTAATCGTTGAATGCTGTAAGCTCATAGATATAACCCTTAATTGTCTTAGGACTCTTTCCTGTATTTTTCAGATAGTTCTCATATTCATGTAATGATTTTTTCAATAGCATACTTGCTCATTCCTCCTTAGATGTTTTTTCCAGAAATAGGTATCCCTCATTGTTTCTGATACAATACCTTCTAGATAATTCAAAGTAATAATATATTCTTGAAACTACATTAGCTACAGTCCCATTACAATATGAAAAATTGTAGGGCAAAGAGGGCATTGAAAAACTCGCCCTACTCTCCCTCATTTTTTAGTATGGTATCCTTCAAACTATTTTTTCTTTGGAATGTATTTTCT
This sequence comes from Clostridium sp. X, assembly GCF_055755365.1. Classification (NCBI taxonomy): domain Bacteria; kingdom Bacillati; phylum Bacillota; class Clostridia; order Eubacteriales; family Clostridiaceae; genus Clostridium; species Clostridium sp. X. Next base: position 2,459,010 of record NZ_CM146912.1, on the reverse strand, counting down.
TACAGCTACAATGTTCTCCCAAACATTTCCTTCACTATCTGTTCTGTGCTCTATTGATATTATAGCTTTCTTACCTTTGAGTTCCTTTAAATTGAAATTGTCTCCAGGTTCTCTTCCTAATATCCCTTTTACTACAGGATACAACCTGCTTTTAGGGTCTAAGCTTTTATTAGCATTGAAGGTCACTTCGCCGTATTCTCCAGTATCTAGATTCTTAGCTTTAAACTTCAACCCAATATTTATCCAAGGCTTTCCAAACTTGCCTGAGAGCTTTCTTTCAGCTAAAACTTCTGTAATTAGACCAGTGAGGTCACCCTCTCCTAATTTAGGTTTTCTCTTTTTCTTCTTAACAGTGAAGAGGTCATCCTCATCATCTGGTTCTGCATCTTCCTCGTTATCTTCGTCTTCTAAAACATCAAAACTATTATCATCGTCTATTGGTTCTTCTTCTATCTCTTCCTCAGATTCATCATCATCTGAATAATCTACTTCATCCCCTACGTCATCAATATCTTCTTCATCTTCAATTTCATCTACAAAATCCACTGATTCAATATTTTCTTCAAACTCTTCTACTTCGTCTATTTCTTCCTCAAATGAAAATTCCTTTGTAGTATCTATTTCATTGCTTTTTCCTTTTAATTTTTTTATCATTTTTATCATCCTTTCAATTTTCGTGTTATAATAAGAACAAGAATATTTGTGTTAATAGCATAGTGTCACCACCCGTGACTGCCTATGCTGAATTTTCGAGGGCAAAGAGGGCTGGAGTGCCCTAATAGCCCTGCTAAATCAAAGGAGAAGAGTACTTTGGCGAGTACTTTTCTCTATTTTTCTTCTGCATCTAATGCTACCCTTTTTAGGTGTAGAAGTCTTAGACGTTCTGTTTCCTTCTGTCCTGTCTTTTTAGGTACAGCTTTCTTTGGACATCTTTGAACTTTTCCATCACTTGATTTCTCTACTTGTATCAATCCTGCTTCGTCTAGCTGTTTCCATAAAGTTCTTTCTAGCACTGGAAATTTTTGTCCTCTTGAAGCAAGGAACTTGTTTACTTGATTATAGGTAACCTCTGGTCTTAGATAGTAGAAGTTATCATCCTTCCATCCTATGGTCTCCCCTGTAGCAAATAGCGTATCCTGTGAATTGATTTGCCTCATAGGTTCAACTCTAAACTTTCCAGAAATCATTAATTCTTTAAGTATCTTCACAAAGATTTCTACAGGCTTTTCTTCATTTACAAGGGAATTCTGTTTTAGTATTAGTGTTATTAGAACCTCTTCGGATTCTTTCTTTAGCATTTCACTCTCTTCTTTACTGCACACCCCAGCAAACTCAAAGTATTTCAGCATCATTTCAAGGGCTACATCAAGCCAAGCTGCTGCTTCTCCAAGTCTTCCATGTGCTGCTGACTTCTGAAAATAATCTCTTTTCTCTACAAACTTTTCAAGTAGAATATTTGGCAGTTCTTCCATCTGAGGTATCAGCCATTCAATGTATCCTCTCATTGCTTCAGCAAGCAAGTTTGAATTTCTTTGAGCTTCGGTTAGCTTTTCTAAATCAATATCTCCTTGAAGTATTTCTACTCCCAAGAATCTAGCAACAGAGGATTGTCCTACAGGAACATCTTCTCCAGTTACAAGTCCCATTCCTCTAGGTGGAAATTCCTTTTGAAATTCAATAGTTGACTTCAATCTTCCCCTACCTATCCTATCTCCATACATTCTGAGTATTCTTTGGGCAATCTGTGCCATTTTGTCTGATTCACTTCTGGTGATTTCAGGATAGTAATCATCTACTAATAACACTGCATCCTTAGTTGCAAAAGCTTTTCGCTCAATGGCATTAGCAGTATCCTTGAAGCTGGCAGGCGGTGTCTTTCCATTGAAGTTTCCAAAGTGGCAGAGGAAAAGTAATGCGGTAGATGTCTTTCTAGTACCTGTTCCTCCATATTCCCAGATTAAGAAATTGGGCTCTATTCCAGCTCTTTTTAATGCATCATTTAATGGTGCTAAATAGATAAGGGCTAGAAGAGGAATCGTTACTGATTTAGGCGCTATTTCTAACAACGCCTTACTTGCAAGTACAGCATTCTTTAAGTCATTGACCTTTGGTGGAAGCACATATTTTTCAAGTCCTTTTTCCACCTCTACAGTAATGTCATCTGCTCCTACACATCCATTAGAATGTAAGTACACCCATCTTTTGTCCACTAACCTTTGCCACCCTAAATGAGTGAAGATTCTGAATTTTTTAATGTCTAAAGCCATGTTCTGAATAGCGTCTCTGCATTGGTCTTTCCTTCCCATACCTGCTCTGATTGATGTTCCTATTCCCCAAGCTTTCATTACCCAATTCATTGTAAGAAAATCTGTGGCAGATACATCAACTGCTGGCAGAGGTTGTCCTCTTTGAACCCCTAAAATTCTAAAGGTTCTTTCTTCACTGACACCATCATCACGGATGATTTCAAGTTCAGGCTTGGCTACAAAATTAGCAATAGTGTAGGGATTTCCTTTTTTATCGTAGCCACAAAGATTACCACTTTCATCTACATCATAGTCTGGTACATCCTCAAGAGCTTCTACATACTCTTTGTAGATTGCATCTGATGGAGGAAGTATTGCCGTCATATCCTTAATGAAGCTTCCTGGACTATTGGTTATGTCCCCTTCATCATTTTCGTTGACTTTACAGAAACATTTTTCAACGTCACACTCATCACAACCAAAGGTAGTACATCTTATCATTGCTCCACCTTCTGGCATTTCAGCTATGAGTTCAAAAATTCTTTCCTCACTTCTTGCATCATGCTTAGTAGACAACTTTGAAAACTCCATTGCAGCATCACCATGCCCTGCTGAAACTAATAGCCTTGACCATCTGAACCAATCGTCTTCTGGAAGTCCCTTTGCTTTTTGAACCGCTAATGCTTTTTTGTAGCTTGAGCACCTTTTGAATAGCCTTTCAAAAACCTCTTGAACATCTGAGCTATTGTCATTGTCCTCTTTAGGTTCTTGCTTTTTTTCCTTAGCCTTTTTAGGTACTTTACCTGTCATTAAGTCAAGCATCCATTTAGGTGCCTCTGCAATTTCTATGTCCTTGTAGCTTTTCCCCTTAAACCATTTGTATTTTCCACCATTAGGGTGAATAGAGGGAGGAAGAATTGTCTGCTGACCATCACCTAGCAAGGCTATCTCATTATGCTTGCCCTCTAAGGTTTCAGAGTATTTTTTAGTTACTACTCCTTCTGGAAGCTTGTAAAGTAGCCTTTTTCCACCACCAGGAGTTTGAAAGCTCCAAGTATCTGGTAAATCTCCACCGCTAAGTTCCTTTAGCCTTAAAATTGCTGCTTTTCCATCAATGTCTATTCCTATCACTCCTGAAACAGTTCCAAGTGGAAGTCCTACATTCATCTCTGACCAAGTTTGTGCCCAAGTTTCTACTTCTTCACTATTGGGTGGCTGCTTAGTCTGCCATTCCTTAATCAAAGGAATTTTGCCTTTACATGGAATAATAGGTAATTCTAAATCAATGTAATGTAGCATAGCAGATACAACAGCATTTTGTCCCAATGTTTTTTCATTGCTTTTTTCCATTTTACCTCACATCCTTATTAAGTTTTCAAAGAACCCTTTTTGTTCTAACTTCACTAATTTTTGACACTCAAATCACTGCATAAAAAGCGCTTGTCTTGTATCGTGTATTCATAATACCACCATCCAAAATGCTTGTCAAACGTTGATATAACTCACTTTTGCCATTTTGTTTTTCTATAATTATTCATAATATATGTATCAAAATTCATTTTTAGCGATTATTTTTATCATTTTTAGACTTACCCCCTCTTTCTCCTATGGGATAAGTTTATACAACCCTTTGATGCTTGATGTCCTATCACATACGACGAAAATGCCTATTTGTCATGTATAATCCCAATATATGTAATTTAAACTTTTTCCAATTCTCGAAAAAAATTTTTTATCTTTTTTCAAAAAAATCAGCCTTTTTCTAATATAAATCTCCTTCTTCACTGCTCTTAATCTTTTTTGAAGGGCTTTCAGGGCGTTTTTTTCTGCCCTCCGTTCCCTCCTAAATTTCAAAAGGTAAGAAACTTTGCTATGTAAAAAAAAAAAAGAGCAGCCTACTATGAGCTGCCTTCTGTTATTACTTCCACTTATTAGGCAGGAAGTCCCACAAAGTATCGAAATCTATTCCCGCCTCCTTTGCTACTTTTGAAGTTGCAAAAGTAGCACTCATCCCCTCTGCTATGATTAGTATTATTCTTGCTATTAGTACCAATATTTCCGCCATTACTTATACATCCCCCTTTAGTATTCTTCCGCCATCATCATGGTAGAATAGATTCCATCATCTATTACCAATAACTTTGCCTCTACCATTTCCTTAGAAAATATGTTATAGGTCTTCTTGTATTCTGGTACTTCTTGCCTATGTTCTACCTTCTGAAAGAATACATCATCTGCTCTTTCCCTAGTTAGTTCAAATATCTGCAAGTAATCCAATTCTTGTCTTTGCTCCTTTAGTGTATCTATACAATTCCACAGAAACAATTGTAGCTCTATTGGTATCTCCTGCTGTATTCCTATAGTCAAGTACCTATCATTATCAAACACTTTATCAACTTCCTTTCATTTTAATTTTGGACACAAGAATAGCACCTAACCTCATTCATTTTGAGATTAGGTGCTTTACATATTTTCATTTATCCAGTTTTCTACTTCTTGACCAAACTTCCCTCTTTCTAAGAATATACTTAATGCATATTCATTGTTGCAAAGTATACAAGCAGTGATTAGTGTGCAATCCTCTAACTGTTGTTCATTTATGAATTCTGGTATAGTTCCTAGTAGCCCTTTTTCCTCTGGATTCAATCCTATTTCAGGTAGGTCTTCTACATTGTCTCCTGGTTCAAGAAATACTATTATCCCACTATCTACTAGAGAGAATTCTTCAATAAGTATTCCTTCTCCAAGGTTATTGTAGATGTGATTGAAATGTTCCTCTATTTCTCCTAGTATTTCTGCTTTCAATGCCTTTGAACCCTTTAGTAGTTGAATGTCCTTCATAGTTTTAATTATCCTCATTTTTCCAACATCTCCTTTTTCATTTTTCAATTGTTCCTATGCTTCAATTTTGCAGGGCTAAGAGGGCATTTTTTCCGCCCTTTTTTCCCTACATTTTCTGTTATGTCTAGTACATCTACTTCAATAGCAATTCCTACAACAGTTCTACCGCCTGCCTCTTGTCCTTCTGTGAGGTATTGATGTAGAAACTTGCAGTGGTCTGAATAGAAGCATGACCAGCAAGCTTTGCAACGGTAGTCAGCTCTACTCCTCTTTTTAGTAATCTGGTACAGAATGTGTGACGGAACTTGTGTGGGTGCATTCTTATATCCAGGTTGCTTTCCATCCTGTTTAGAAGCCTATTTATAGCATCTCTGTCCATCTTTGCTGACCTATTGGTTAGTATTAGGTACTCACTATCTGCAAATTTATTCCCCTTTCTTTCTCCTTCAAGGTATTCCTTCACTGCATCAATGACTTCGCCCTTTAGAGGAACTTCTCTTCTTTTTCCCCCTTTTCCCCAAGCAACAGTTAGATTCATAGCTAATACATCTATATCCTTTATCTTTACATTCACCAGTTCTGATACTCTTATACCAGTGTACAGAAGCATCAGGATTATCAATCTATCTCTTGAGTATACTTCTTCTGATTGAATGTAGAACAGTAGCTTTTCAATCTCTCCATCTGTGAATACTTCTACCTCTACTTCACTGCCTGCTGCTACCTTTACCTTATCTTTCTTTAGGTCAACTATATACTCTGTAAGGTATTTCTTGTCCATTAGAAACTGATTGAAGGATTGCAAGCTATTAATTTTCTTGTTAATAGTATTAATCTCATAGCTTTCTTGAACTAGGTAGTTCCTATAGGAAGTTATGTGAAACCTTTTTAGGTTTCCTGTGAAACTGTTTCCCTTGGATTCCAGCCACTGTAAAAATGCTCTAATGTCCCCTACATAGCTTTCTAAGGTCTTAGCAGCTTTACCATCTGCAGCTAATGCTTCTTCAAATTCTGTTACTATTTGTTCAGCTACATCTTCAATAGTAGTATTAGCATCCATTGCTATTCCTCCAAATACTTTAGTAGCTCTTTAGGTGTTAGTTCCAGCGGTATCAGTAGGCTTATGCTGTAGTCACTGCTAAGAAGCATTAGAGAATTAGTGTAGCTGTCACCATTTTCACAAGTTATTAGCTCAACATATTCTGGTAGAGTACTCTCCAAGTCTATTTGCTCTCTAATAGCTTGCACATCTTCTGCTCTCTCTGCTATTAGAACATATCCTCCTAGGTCATGAACTACATCTCTTTCTGCTCCGTAGTTCTCATCCAATATAGTTACAATCTCCAATGCTTTTGCTGCTACCTCTGCTGGTAGATTTTTCAGAAGTCCTTCTTCTCTTTTATGAACTATCCTTATCATGGTTTTCTCCTCCTTGAATTCTATTTCTATTATTCAAGGTAATAATATATATTTGATTATTCCTTGATTACAGGTACAAAAATAGCCTAAGACAGATTTTACTCCATCTTAGGCTTTTACAGTTTTCACTGCATTATTTAGATTATGCAGTGAAAGATTTGTGGCTGATTTTCTGTTAGTCCTTATGCTACAATAGCTTTTGCTGCTGTATTTGCTACAGAATATTTTTGCAGTGAATTTTCACATAGTTTTGCAGTAAACGGTGCTGTCTACTTCAATTTTCGAGGACTAGTAGGGCCGAAACTGTGCCCTGTTTTCCCTGCCAAAAAATATAGCATACAGAGAAATGAGCATCAGCAGCCATTATTCCAGCCACTGATACTCATTCAAGTATTTTCTTATCTTCTATTCTTCTGCTTTCACTGTCCAAAGCTCTGACCTGTTCTGCTAAGTCATTTAGTCTATCATTCACGACCTCTACTTCTTCAGGACTTAGATTATCCTCTTTTGCCTGCTCAGCTATCTGCTTCATTAGAAATAGTTTTTCTTCAATGATATCCAGCATCTTCTGCCTGTACTCCACCCATTGAAGTTCATCTTCTAGCTCTTGCTTTAGTTCTTCTCTTTCATCCATTCCTATACTCTTGCATCCAAATGTTGTCCAAGATTAGGGTCTACTGCAGCACTCTTTATCATTTCTGTTACTTGAGCAGCAGTTTCCTTACCAGTATCCATAGCCATCTTCATTACTGCTATTCCTGCATCTTGCTGCACCTTTGATTGACTCATTACTATTGATAATGCTCCTATATCCATACAATTACCTCCTACTATCTTTTTATTTAAAAGGAGCCAGAGCTTGCACCCTGACTCCTTAATATTACTTTTATAAGCTTATCAATTATCTTAGTAATTGAAGAACTCCTTTTAATTAATTAGTTTTTAACTAATATTGCCATATAAGGTAAGCTATCATATCCATTGTCCTTTATTAATTTAATAATTCCTTGGATATAGTTAGTATTGTGTATAACAACCTTTGAAAAGGATTGAATTAATTTTAATGTCAAATCATCATTTAATCCTTTATGGTATCCAGCCATTCCAATCATATGAAGCTTAATCATACTATAAAGTATGCATAAGAAAATATATGAATCCCACATAGACTTATAAGAACCGAATGGCATTTGTTCTTTAAAATACTCATTAACTAAATAGTTTTCTAGCATGTACTCTTTTTCTTTTAAATATGGTGCTAAATACTCTTTATAATTCCCTTCATACTTTTGCAACATAACTTCATAATCTACTTTATCAATACAATCTATCCCAACTAAAGCTTCCTTCAGACATTCAATATACCTTTGACTGGTAATTCCTCGTATAACTTTCTCATCTGTCATCTCTTTTGCTAATCTCATTTGTATTTGTGCGTTCTTAGGAATGGTTTTCAATTCTTCTTTTAGGGTACCATTTACAATTATATTGTTCATACTTTCTAACATTGCAGGAATATCACTGGTTTTTTTATTTTTTTCTAGTTCTTCTATTTTCTTATAAACAATTCCCAAAATAATCAGTCTTTCATCTAGATTATAATTTTTATTCTGTAGTAATGAAAGACTAACCACTCTTATATCCCAAAAGTATCTTTGTGCTTTATTTATATAAAGATGTCCTTCTGTATCAAACTTGCTATGAATTTTTATCCTTATATCAGCATTTTCTTCAGCCTGTTCAAAACATATTCCATTCGAGTTTAATAACGCTAATCTTGATATCTCAGGACATGACAGAGTAGCACCTCTTTCATATTTTCCATCTATTAGGCTTAAATACCTTGGATAAAGTGCACAGGTATCTGAAAGGTATGTTTCACCTATAGTTCCATGGATTTTGCATAGATTTTGTTCATTCAAAAATGGACACCGTAAATTTTTATCCATTTTGATTTTGGCATATGAATCGTCACTCTTTTTATTATGCTTTCTATTTATCATTTTATCAAAGTTATCTTTAAGTTCTTCATTATTAATCTTTTTATATTTAAAGTATGTTTCCTTATCAATATCTACGCTCCACCCTATGCAGCAACTATCTTCACAATTGTTCCCAATACATTTGAAGTTTTTCATATAATCAGGTTGTAATACGATTCTTATTCTATCTTTCACTGAGACTCATCCCCTCTATATAGCTTAATTTGTTAACATTTTTCCTGCTACTCTATATATTTCTTTAAACTTTGGAATATATACACAAAAATACACCTTATTTTTTAAAGCATTTTATGGTAAAAAGGAGCCAGAGCTTTCACCCTGACTCCTTATTATTACTTTTATTAGTTTATCAATTATCTTAGTAATTGAAGAACTCCTTGAGGTTGTTGGTTGGCTTGAGCCAACATTGCTTGTGCAGCCTGGCTAAGGATGTTGTTCTTTGAGAACGTCATCATTTCTTTAGCCATGTCTACGTCTCTAATTCTTGATTCTGCTGATGTTAAGTTTTCTGATGAAGTTCCTAAGTTAGCTATTGTATGCTCTAATCTGTTTTGGTATGCACCTAAGTTTGAACGTTCAGTAGAAACTTGAGCTATAGCATTATCTATAACAGAAATAGCATTTTTAGCTGCATCATGAGTACTAACATTTATAACATACTCAGTAGTGCTTCCATTTGTTACTTTACTTGAACTTCCATAAGCTACATCCAAGGTCGAACCATCTTGTGCTGTAACACCTGATTTTGAAGAACTTGTGCTTGTGATTCCTAATGCAGCTGCCCTCATATCATTAATAGCTACAGCCATTTCTTGACCCTTATTTGCTCCAATTTGCATCTTTAATGCTTGGTCAGTTCCACTAATTCCAGTATCTGAAGTATTAGTCGCTGTAGTATTAGTAAAACCTAGTGCAGCAGCTCCTGCCCTTAACGCAGCAGTAGCTCCTGTTCCATCTGTTATAGTAAGGGAGCTTGTACTACCAGTCTTTGAGTCTGTTATTGCCAAATTACCGTTTGAATTTTCAACTGAAACTTGCTTTCCAGCGGCACTGATAGTTGCATTATTGTTAATTGCACTTTGTACAGCTGCTGCATATACATCCATATCTGTATAAGTTGCTGCTGCAACAGTAATAGTTGCTGTAGTTCCATCAATATTTATCTCAAACTGATTATTTACATCTTTACCAACAACAGAAGTTGAACCAAATAGTTTTAAATCTGCTGATGCTGTTCCATCAATATTAGTAATACTACTTGTTGAACCTGTTCCATTGCTTTCCAATACAAGAGCATTACCATCAAGTTTAGCAGTTGCAGCTATAGTTCCTGCAGTAAGTTTAGTATTTATCTGTGTTACTAAATCAGCAGGTGTATTATATACTGCTTGAGTTAATGTTATAGATTTAGCAACTCCATCAACATTAAATGTTAATGTATCATTTGCAACTGTACCATTTTCAGCTGTGCCTGTACCAACAATAGTGCCTACAGCATTACCACCAGAAACAGCTATCTTACTATTAGCACCTGTGCTATTACTTGTAAGAACAAGTTTATTTCCAGCACCAAGTGAAGCAGTTGCAGCTATAGTTCCTGCAGTAAGTTTAGCATTGATATTATCAACTAAAAGTTGAGCACCAGCAGCAGTATCAGCGTAATCAACTACATCTAATACTATAGTTTTTTCAACTCCATCAACTGTAAAAGTTAACTCGTTGTTACTTGCAGTAATATTATTATTAGCGGCATTACTTAAATCTAAACTACCAGTAAGCTTTCCACTAGTATCTCCATGAATATTAACAGCTCCAGTAATTGCTCCTCCCGTTGCTGTACCTTTTGTTGCTGCAGATATAAGTGTTACTGAACTTCCTAAATCTCCACCAACAAGTTTTGCACCTTCAGCAATATTAGTTGATACATTACCATTAATCAGTTTTATTGTATTAAATTCTGTTGTATTTCCTATTCTATTAATTTCATCTGATAACTGATTTACTTCCTTTTGTATGTTAGCTCTATCAGCATCTGTAGTAGTGTCATTGGCAGATTGTACACCTAGCTCTCTCATTCTTTGAAGAATTGAGTGAGTTTCAGCTAAAGCTCCTTCAGCTGTCTGAATTAAAGAAATACCATCTTGTGAGTTTCTTGAAGCTTGGTCAAGACCTCTGATTTGTCCTCTCATTTTTTCTGATATAGCAAGTCCCGCAGCGTCATCTCCAGCTCTGTTTATTCTTAAACCTGAGCTTAGTTTTTCCATTGACTTTCCACTGTTAACAGTGTTTGTACTCATACTTCTATGAGCATTCATAGCATTCATATTGTGATTAATTATCATAATAAATTCCCTCCTTGATTTTTAAAGTGGACATCCTTTTCCACTATTAATATGATAGGCGTCAGACCTGAAGGTCTTACCCCTTTTAATATATATAGTTAAGCTCTTTGAGCCTACTACCGTAATCTGTTAGGCGACACATCTAAAGTTGTGTCCCCTTTTAATTTAAAATGTTGCTAAATTGTTGCTTTTCAGCTTGTCCTTGTTGACATCATGTTGCTACTTTGTTGAATTTCATCATTCAGTAATATCAATGCTTTGAAGGCATTTTCAACACCATGTTGACTTTCAACAGTTCGGCAACCTTCTGCCGTCATTTTTGCATTAAGTTAAATTTTGTTACCACTTAAGTACTTGTATTTATTATATCGATGTAATCTTTATATACTTTATATATATTTCAAAAAATCTTTTATTTTTTTATGCAGTACCTAACTGAGAATATAACCAATTACTCTGTGAATTCAAATTATTCATATTCTTTTCAAGTGCAGCAAACATTTTGTAATATCGTTCTTGCTTATCATATAATCTGTTTTGCATTTCTTTAATTGTACTATTTTTACTTTCAATACTTTTGCTGAAGTGATTATTATATGCCCATCTTGAATTTGTATATCCAGCTTTTTTTATAAGAAGCCCATCATTGCCAATATAATTATTTAAAGTTTCCTTTACTCTTTGAAGTATACCTTTTTCATTTACATTACTACCGCTTTGAGTAAATAGTTTCTGAACTAAATCCCCTTTATTTTCAAGGGCATCCTTTAATTTAGTTTCATCTATTTGAAGCTTTCCACCATCTTTATAGTTAGAGGTAGTGCTGATACCTACTTCTGATAGACTAATACCTGCCCCCTCAACAGTAGAGTAAAAAGTTTGTCTAACTTGAATCAGCAGATTAGATAAATTTGATTCTCTTGCAAGCAAACCTTTTTTCGCTTCTGTTTCCCACTTTGTAATTTCTTCATCTTTCATTGACTCTTTCTGAGTGTCCGTAAGAGGTTTATAGTTGTACTTTTTCTTTTCAGTAATTTTTGTATTTATTTTTTCAATTAACTCATTATATTTTTCTACAAAATTTTTAAACTTGTCTACTTGAGCTGTTGCATCTGCTTTTACTGTTAATGTTGCAGTATCTCCATTACTAGCACCTGATAAATCATAGGATATATTATCTATTGAAAATTTATTTGATGACTTAGTCACTGTAACTTCTGCTTCTCCTGAAGCTGTTATCTTTACGGTTGCATCATTTCCTGATTTTTCAACAACTGAAAAACCCATCTCCGTTGCAGCATCCCCTGAAACTGTAAGTCTTTGAGCTGCACCAGTATCCTTTGTTTCAATGCTGAACTTTCCAGTAAGCTCACTAAAGCTTATGTTTGCAAGGTTACCTAAGGTTTTTCCATTAGTATTAGTTGTAGCTTTTAAACTCGTTACAAACTCACTAACATTTTTAGTATTATCAACAGTAAAAGTGAAAGCTTCACCATTTACTAAAATATTAAGTGTCTTACCATTTGTAAAACCTAAACTTGATAAAGTACTACTTTGTGTAGCATTTTCATAAACACTACTTTGATCTTTAGCTACTAAAGCCTTTGTAGTTAAAGTTACAGAATAAACACCTTTAACGGCCCCACCAGCAGCTGTAGCCGTTAATTTAGCAGTATCACTGCTTATAGCTGTAACTCCAGCATAGGTACTGCTTTTCATGATACTAGTATCATTAGAACCTAAAATATCTATATAGCTATCATAAAATCCCTTTAAATCTTTAATAATATCCACATAAGCTTCCTGCTGCCATTGTAAAGTTTGTTTACTTTGATTTGCTGAGTCTATCTTCGCTTGATCTCCAGCAACTGCTTGCTTTACCATAGCATCTGTATCCATACCTGTAGCAAGTCCAGTTATCCTGCTATAATCCGCACCTGAACTGATTGAACTACCTACATTCATTATTCACACCCCTTTATTAATTGACAATTAAATTAATATTAAATTTTAGTACTGAAAAAACTTCTTTTAATATTAGCGCTGTTAGCATAACTTTTATTAGCAATATTTCCTTCTTTTAAACTATTCATCTTTTCTTTAAGCTCTTCTCTTTTTTTTAGAACTAATTCACCTAATGCTTTTGAAACATTAGTAATATCTAATTCACTACAAATTATTGTAAACTGATCTTTACTATATTCAAGCTTTCCAATATTATTTATTATTACTTGTCTATCTATAAAAAGTCTATCAATTTCCTCTGATAACTCATTATTAATTGCATCTATTAATTTTTCTGTTAAAGCTTTAAACTCCATAAGATTTTCTTTTAACAATACCGTAGCATTATCCTGTATTCCCATAGACACCATCCTTTTTCAATGGACAATGGACAATTGACAGATAGTAAACATTTAAATCCTTCTTAACTGTCAATTGTCCATTGTTAACTGACCATTATAAATTATCTCTTAGATAATTTATAAGCCTCATTCCAAGTATCTCTTATATCTTCTATTAAAGGAATAACCTCATCCATCACTTCTATACTCTTCTTTATATTTGCATCTCCAAGCCTTCTAACTATAAACTCATAAATGCTCATTAACTGTTGTCCCCATTCTCCACCTTGTTTCACATCTAATGAAGCCATTAATTCATAGAATATATCTTGAGTTTTTATTATATTTGTGTGTGCTTTAGTAATATCTTTATCTACTATAGCTTGTTTACCTATTTTTGAAAATTTAACTGCTCCATCTAAAAGCATTAATAATAACTGATCCTTTGAAGCATAATTTACACTATTTTGTTTATAAGCATTGTAAGCATTTTGTGCGTACATTTAAAGACCTCCTATTACTATATATCTTTAATTATATATTTATCTATTATATCGTAGTTGTTTATTCTAACTTTATATTTCAATAAATCATAATTCACAAACTAAAAAATTAAAGCATGCAGTATTAGTTTCTGCTGCATGCCTAACTTCATCGTTTTATATCTAAAAATCTTCCAAAAGTTAAATCCCCTATAGAACTTTCTTTTGAAGCTTCTATATTTATCTCTTTCACCTTAGTTGCTTCAACAACTATTTTCTTTTCTTTTTTTTCATCTAACTGCTTTTTAAAATCATTTTTACTCTCTTGTTTGCTCTGTTTACCGTCTTTATCTATAGTAGATATTTCTTTATTTCCGTGTACCTTCCCCTCTTTTGTAGCTTCATTTACAATTTTGCGAAGCTCAGTGTCTATTTTATTCAATCTGAATTCCATGAGAAACACCCCCACCTTTTTAAGGTCCTAGGTTCTAGGTTCTAAATGATAAAGATAAGGTCTTTTCCTAGTACCTAGCACCTGTATTGTTAGGCTTTTTCATCTACTATTACCCCAGCAAGCTTGTATAATTCAGCTACCATATCTAGTATTTTCTTTGGAGGTATTTCTTTTATGATTTCTTTTGTTTCGTTATTTATTATTCTAATTACAAATTGATTTTTTAAAACATCATGTCTTTCATATTCTACATGAGTTATTTCCCCTTGGAGAAATTTATTAAGCTTATCTACAGCTTTTTTAATTTCTTCTTCATTTATTTCTCTTTCTTTTTGTCCATGTTCCATTTTCTTACTTGTTGATTCATTTTTTACTACAGGCATAGTGTTTTCATTACTAGGAACATGACTTTTCTGCTGATTTCCTACATTATTAGATATTTTGTCCACCTGAAAATGTCTTCCTTGACCAATTAGACTAACATCCATTTTAAACACTCCTCTAAATTTTTAAGATACATATATAATTCAATCCTTTAATTTATATATGTAATCTATTAATATTTATTTTTTCTTTAACATCTTTAGCACTGATAAATCTGTACTTATGGCATTTTGATTTTCTTCTTCTACTTCTTTGTATAGTTCTTTTCTTAAAATTGTAACACTTTTAGGGGCACTTATTGCAACTTTTACTGAACCATTATCTATACTCACTATATTGATTTCAATATCATCGCCAATTAATAATGCTTCTCCTTGCTTTCTCTTTATTACAAGCATTATACCTTCTCCTTAAATAGTCGATATTTTATTAAATATTCTTCATTACTTAAGATTATTTGTTCCCCTAATTTTTCTTTTATATTAATAATAATTGGCGCTCTTAAATTTATAGTTATATTTTCAACCTTGGAGCTTAAAGTAACTGTATTAACTACTAACACATCTTCATTTTTAGTAATTTTTAATTTTTGTATAATATCATCCTCTAGTTTGAATTCATAATTATCAATTACATCGAAAGGGGAAGCTATAACAAATCCTATGCTCTCATCCTCTAATGAGTGTAATACACTAAATACTTCATTATCCTCTACAGGAAAGATTATAAAACTTTTCAACTTATCAAAACCTGGTAAGCCCTTTTGAAATTCTATTATATCTTTTTCTTCGTATTCACGTGCTCCATGATACTTTGTTTGTAAAATCAAATTTGTCACCCCGCTATTATAATCTCTAATCGCTAGTCTCTAGTCACTAGGAAAACTTTTAGAGATTAGTGATTAGCGACTAGTGATTTTTTGTAACAGGTTAAAAACTAAATTGCTAAATACTTTCTAACCTCTAACTAGCTTAACTTATGAGTTTTTCTTATAGGTAGTCTATTAAAGATGGTTGTAATACTTTTGCACTAGTTTGTAGTGATGCTAGGTATACTGTTTGCATATTTGCAAATTCCATAGTTTTTTCAGTTATATCTATATCTTCAGTTTTAGATAGTATTTCCGTCATATTAAATGTAGCATCAGTATTCTTTTCCAATGCACTATCCATTCTATTTTGCTTTGCACCAACTTCTGAACGGATTTTTAAAAGGTTTGATATGGTATCAGTTATATCTTGTAAATCTTCATTGACAAGATGTTTTACCGCATCCGCATCAGCTGCTGTACCATTTGAATCTTTTCCATCAAGATGATTTGTGATGGATGTGAAGATTTCTCTTAAGTCTAAATCCTTACCTTTAGATGTTTTAAACTGTAAAACATCTGTAGCAGTCACATTGTAATCCATAACAACACCTTGTGAAATTTGAACTTTAAGCTTTGATCCAATTTGATTCAATTGATTCGTATGATTAGGGTCTAATGAGTCTAATTCTCCACCTAATTTATTGTAATATGTAAGTTTAGTATTTTCAGTGCTTGTATCTATAGTAGTTTCTAATGGTTTAGTAGTTCCTCTCGTCCCCCCAAATATATATGCTCCATCAAAGTTTGTATTTAGTATTTGTGCAACTTCTCCAACTTTTTCGTTTATTTCATCCTTTATAGCTAGTCTTTCATTTTCGCTATACCCAGCATTACCTGATGATATTAAAAGTTCTCTAACTCTTTGCAACACATCTCCTACTTGACCTAGTGCTGTATCCGTAGTGTCTAACCAATTTATTGTATCACTTATATTTTCATTATATTGCTTATTTGTACTTATATCTGTATGAAGCTGCATTGCACGAGCAACCTTAAAAGGATCATCTGATGGCCTTCTAATTTCCTTACCTGAAGTCATCTGCTCTTGTATCTTTCTCATATTTTGAAGATTACTTCTCATATCCGCTAAGAAACCGTTTGATAACATCTTATTTGTAACACGCATAAAAAACTCACTCCGTTCGTTTTTTAGTAACCAGTAACCAGTTTACGGTAACCAGTATTAGAAACCAGTTATCCATGCTTAATTACAAGTTAACTATATTTTATTAATTTATCTTGAATACAAAACCGTTTTTAGTCAATACTTATAGACAAAATTAAACTTAAATGAGGTTTCGTAATGAGATTTGAAGAAAATAGTATCATATATAATAAATCTTTCAGTTTTGCAATTGAAATAATAAACTTATATAAATATTTAACTACTGAAAAAAAAGAATTTATTATGTCTAAACAACTATTACGTTGTGGAACAAGTATAGGTGCTAACATTAGTGAAAGCTTTAATGCTCAAAGTAAAAAAGACTTAATTTCAAAACTATATATTTCATTAAAAGAAGCTGGTGAATGTGAATACTGGCTAAAGCTTTTAGTCGCTAGCAACATATTAGATATCTCTTCCGTAGCTTCTATACAAAAATCTTTAATAGAAATAATAAAGATTTTAAGTAAAATTATTAGCAATAATAAAACCATTATTAGTAACCAATAATCAGTAAATATCTATTTTTCACTGAAAACTGGTTACCGGCTACTGGTCACTAGCTTAAAGCACTCTAGCGCTTTAAACCATTAACTACTACATCCAAAAGCTCGTCTACTGTAGATATTATTTTTGCATTTGCTTGATATGCATGTTGGAATTGGATTAGGTTTGCCATTTCTTCGTCTAGGGATACTCCTGAAATAGAATCTCTGCGCTCTTGAAAACCTTGGAGAAGAACTCCTTGATTTTTAACAATTCTTTGAGCTTCTTGCCCCTGTATGCCAAGTTTGTCAATTGTATCTTTAAAGTAACTGTCTACTTTCATACCTTTAATATCACTCTTTATAGTATTAATACCTATATTGCTATCTAATTGTAAGCCACCCATCATGGTAGTTATGAATTCATTCCTATCAGTACTACTATCTATATTTTGAATTTGAAGTAATGTGTTACGAAGTGAGGCAATAGATAATGCTCTTTTACCATCTTTTTCTCCATCTTCTTGATTTTGCGTAGCAAGTGCATATTTATCATCATTAACTCTTGTCTTTATTTGCATTACATCATCTAGAATTTGCTTGTTAACCGTTATATTTCCAGCTGTTATTTCCATTTCTTTCAAAAGTATATCTGGTAAATTACTCATGGTATGTTTATTTCCTGATAAATCATATTCAGCTATATCACTATTAACAAAGAATGGCATAAAATCACTTGATACCTTAACACTAGGATCTCCATTAGGAACCCCACTATGAATAGCATTAACAGAAAAAGCTACTGCCTTTGCCAGTTTATTAAGCTGATCAATATATTGATCTACATCCTTCTGTACTGACATGAATCCTTTAAATTCTCCTCTATTGTTGTCATTTGCTAGCTCAAAAATACCAAGCTTGTTAAAACCTATTGGAGTGGCACTTCCATTTGGTATCACTGCACCATTAACATCAATAGCTAATCCATCTTTAGAATCATCATTTTTATCACTTTTCCCCCAGATTACTCTACACTGTTCTAATCTTTTATATTCCTCTGGGCTATTAATTGTTATCTTAAATGTAGCTTCTTGATCTTTATCTCCATTTCTTAGGTAAGTTATTGTATATACTCCAGGTTCACCTTCTTTTTGTCCATCTTGTGGTTTCATGCTCTTTACATAAGAAAATCTTCTAACTGAATCATTAGGATTCTTTCTAACAAGTAGCGGATTTTGTATTTCTCCGTTTTGGTCAGGTGTAAGTGTATAATCTGGTTTTAAATTTATAGAATAGAAGTTATCAGGTTCTACATTTATATTAAACTTTTGACTTAGTTGATCTAAAAGTAAATCTCTTGAATCCATTAAATCATTAGGTTCCATCCCTGAAACCTTAACACTTATGATTTGTTGATTTAATTTGTCTATTCTTTCTAGCATTCCATTAGCATCGAAGACAGATTGTTTTATAGATTCTTGAGCATTTTTTTTAACTTCTGTTAACTGATTATATGTATGATTTAATGCATCAGCTAGTGCAGCTGATTGTTGAGCTACAATTGTTCTGGCATTTGAGGTTTCAGCTTGTTTCGATAATTGTTCCCATGAGTCAAAGAACTTTCCTACAAGAGTTGAGATTCCTGTATCAGAAGGTTCATTAAAAATACTTTCTATTTCGCTCAAATATTTATCTCTTGCTTCATATTGACCAAGAGTACTTTTCTCTCTTCTAACTTGAAAATCCATAAAATTATCTCTTATTCTTTGAATAGAAGATACTTCAACTCCAGTACCAATCTGTCCTGGTCCCACCTGATTATTCATAGTTGGCATACCAAAAGGTCTTGTAGTTTCCATTATAGCCCTTTGTCTCGAATACCCTTCTGTATTAGCATTAGCTATATTATGGGCTGTTGTATTTATGGCTTGCTGTTGGCCAAACAATCCTCTTTTACCCACATTAAAGGTTGCAAATAAACCCGACACTGTAACACCCCTTTTATCTCTGTATTTTCCCGTATCCATTATATGTTTTTGCTTGTCTATCCGGATTTAGCATTATAAGCATTTTGTTCGTAAAGCTTAAACCTTGCTTTATTAGAAGTTCATTGGTATCCTTTTGAAGTTTTACTTCTTCTAAAAGTTTTCTTAGGCTTCTTAAGCTATTTTCTAATCCATCATCCATTAAATCTTCTATAAGCTTTACAAAAGTTTTTTCTTCAAGTAATCCTTTTGTTATTTCTCTTCTTTTAAGTTCATGATTTGCTATTTGCTGATTACATACTTGTATTTTTTCAACCATAGCTTCCATATTAAATACATCATCTTTTACTATATATTTATGTTGTTCTTCTAGCATTTCTAGAAGAACCCTTATCTGATCAATTTGTGAATTCATTAAAGCCTGTAACTGTGGTATTAACTTTTCTATATACATAGGCTCACTCCTAAACTTTTCTTCCCTTCATAACATCTATTATTTTTTCCGCTACTAGTTTAGCATCCACATTATATGTTCCCTTAGAGATTTCCATCTTTATTTGCTCAATCTTTTCAGCTGAAATCCCTGTGATTTCTTCGTTTCCAAAGGCACTTAAGCTTTTGCCAAGCTGAGAAATTTCTATATAATCTTTTTTATTTGTAACTTCTTTGTTCTTTTCAATATGACATTTATTCTTATCGTAAATATTAACTATATTATTTACGGATGTCCCTGTTACCTTCATTCTAACACTCCTCGCAATTCCATTGTTATATACATTCATTATCGACTTACCTTAAATAAAGTTTATACTCTTTATAAAATTTTAACATAATACTATATGAATTTTTCCCAAAGTCAAAAGACATATAGACGCTTATTTATTAGAAAAACTTTTTCTTTCCAATAATAACACTATATGCCCTCATCTTATCCTTTTAACGTTTTTACTCTTTCTTCGCTACTTACAATACTTACTATTCTAACACCAAAATTTTCATCAACAACAACAACTTCTCCATAAGCAACTTTTTTCCCATTAACATATATTTCTACTGGTTCTTCTGCTAGCTTATCAAGTTCAATTAAAGACCCTGTTCCAAGAGCCAGAACTTCCTTTATACTTAGCTTAGATTTTCCAAGTACAACCGAAATTTCAAGTGGTACATCTAAAATTAAATCGATGTTCTTTGGAGCATCGTGTACAGCCATCTGTTTAAGTGGTTGAAAAGATGCTTGGTGTACATTTACAGGTGGTTGTGGTGGAATAAATGGTTGTTCATAATAATATGTCTCAGCTGGTTTTGGCTCAATCTGAGGTTGTGGTTGCGGTACATATTGCGGTTGAATAGCCCCAGCCTGATGTTGCACTTCAGCAGGTGGTGCTTGTTTAGGCTGCTCTTTTTCTTCCACAATTTCTTCTTGACCCATCATTATAGAAACTATTTTTTTAGCCGTAGCAATAGGAAGCACCTGCATCATGGTACTATCTATTAAATCACCTATATTAAGCCTGAAAGATACCTTTATTATTTCCTCATCTTCACTTATAGTATCTGCTAAAGGGCCACCTAACTCATCCCAAACCTTAGATGTAGGAGGAGATATATTTACTTCTCTTGCAAACATAGTAGCCATGGAAGTAGCAGCTGATCCAATCATTTGGTTCATAGCTTCCGAAACTGCACTTATCTCAATCTCAGATAATTCTTTTTTCTCAACAATATCCGTTCCATCCTTACCCATCATAAGATCCGCAATTACAGCTGCATCAGGAAGCTTCATTATAAGTAGGTTTCCCCCTACAATTCCACTTGTATATTTAACCTCTAATGCTATATTGGGAACATAAAATGTATTTCTCATCTCTCTTAAGCTTGTAACTTCAACTTTCGGAGTAGTTATATTAACCTGCTGACCTATGATAGTTGAAAGGGCTGTAGATGCTGAACCCATGGAAATATTTCCTATTTCCCCTAATAAATCTATTTCAATGTCAGAGATTGATTGATGTTCCTTAGAGCTCAAATTACTTTCAGGTATATTAGATTCTATTTCATCTGTTGAGGATGAATCTTTTGATTCGCTACTGCTTCCTCCACCATTTAATAGTGCATCTATTTCGTCTTGTGAAAGGAATCCGTTATCGCTACTCATAATTTTCCACATCCTTATCAATAATATCTAGTACTTGTATACCCTTATTTTTTCCTATTGTACCCGGTTTAGCATAAACATATGATTGATCTCCTACTAAAATTTTTACAGGGTCAGTAGTTAAGTTATCTAAAGTTACTACATCCCCTACAGAAAGATTTAAGAAATCTCCTACTAGTATATTAGTAGTGCCTAATAATGCTGAAACAGGTAGTTCTACTATATCTATTCTCTTTCTTATTTTAGTTCTAGAATCTTCTAGTACACTCTCATCATTTTCTCTAAACCAGTACTGAATTACTAATTTATCTAATACTTTTTCAATGCTTAAATAAGGAATACAAATGTTAATAAATGTACTGTTCCCTCCCAATTCCACTGAGAAGGTTATGAGTGCCACAGGCTCATTTGGAGCCAAAGTTTGATTTAAAGCAGGGTTAGTTTCTAACCCTTCAATTTCCGGTTCCACCTCTAGCACATCTTCCCAAGCGAGCTTTAAGTTAGCAATAACTCCTTTATTCACTTGTTTAATTATATTTTTATCAATATCAGTAAATTCTCTACTCTTGTACTGTCCTAATCCAGAACCTCCAAGAAGAATATCTATTATTTGATAAACAAACTGTGGATTTGTTTCAAATAATATAGAGCCACTTAATGGAGGCATTTTAAACACAGTTAAAATAGTAGGATTAGGCACTGAATGAATAAATTCTTCATATGTTATCTGCTGAACTGTTTCTATCTTTACTTTGACATTACTTCTCACTTGAGCTGTCAAATAATTCGAAATAATTCTAGCAAAATTATCATGAACAAGCTCTAAAGTCCTAATATGATCTTTTGAAAACTTTTGTGGTCTTCTAAAATCATACTGCTTAACCTTATGCTTCTCCTCTTCCTTCTCAAGTTCATCAGGATTTAATTCACCAGAGTCCAAGGCAGATAAAAGAGCATCTATTTCTCCTTGTGATAAAACGTCTGCCATGTTTGTCCCTCATTTCTATAACCAATTTAAAATAGTTTATCAATATCAATTAAAGTTACTATTCTATCCTTAAAGTTAATAACCCCTTTAATGTAAGCTTTTCTCTGATCA
The DNA here is from genome assembly GCF_055755365.1 of Clostridium sp. X. Taxonomy (NCBI): domain Bacteria; kingdom Bacillati; phylum Bacillota; class Clostridia; order Eubacteriales; family Clostridiaceae; genus Clostridium; species Clostridium sp. X. The sequence goes on along the minus strand of NZ_CM146912.1, from coordinate 2,436,734 downwards.
TCAACTTTTTCTATCATGGTTTCCTCTATATCCAAAACTTCATCTACTTGGTCTACTGTAATCCCAACTTGCTCATCTTCCATTTTTAAGATAATTATATTACTTTCAGTTTCTTCTTTAGATTTTGATATATTTAATAATAAATTTATATCTAAGAGAGAAATTATGTTTCCTCTTAGATTAATCAATCCCCTTATATATTCTGGAGAATTAGGTACCTCTGTTATCTTCATAGTATCATTTATACCTTGAGCTTTTGAAGTTTCTACAGCAAATTGCTCGTCTCCAAGTCTAAATATAACTACTTGCACTTTTCATTCCTCCTATTAACCTACAGCTTTTCTAATAGCTTCTAAAACTCTATCAGCCTGAAACGGTTTAACAATAAAGTCTCTTGCTCCTGATCTTATAGCATCCATAACCATTGTTTGCTGACCCATAGCGCTACACATAATAATTTTTGCTGCAGGATCGAAAGCTTTTATTTCTTTTACAGCTTCAATTCCATCCATGTCAGGCATTGTTATATCCATCGTAACTACGTCTGGTTTTTCAGCTTTATAAAGTTCTACTGCTTTAATTCCATTACTAGCTTCTCCTACTACTTGATATCCATTCTTCTCTAATATATCTTTTATCATCATTCTCATAAAAGCTGCGTCATCAACAATTAATACTCTAGCCATGTGTTTATAACCTCCATTAATTTACACCTAATGTATTCAATATTTTTTCTAATGATCCTGGCATGGGAATATAATAAAAATGCCCACCTAATTCTTTATCATTACTTCTTAAGAATCTAGTTTCTAAATCTAGAACTTGATCATCAAATTGACCTGACTCTATAAATGTAGTAGACAATATAGCCCCTAACATATCATAACTAACTGCTGGTACGGAAGGTGTTATAACTAAGTTTGTAAATCTTGCAATAGAATTCATATAAGAAGAAGCTATTATATTTCCTATTTCACAAATTACTGAATAACCCATTTCAGAAAGCTGTTCTGATTCTTCTCCGGTTAATTCCTTTATAATCTGCATTGCTTCATCTTTTTCTAAAACAAAAAGTATATTTCCTGGTGTATCACCTAATACTCTAACAATAACCCCTATTACTATTCTTTCTGTACCATCTCCAGCAAAAACATCCTCAAAAGGTATAATATTTACTGCTGGAACTGTCATATCAACTTTCTTATTTAATAATTGTGATAAAGCAGTGGCTGCATTACCAGCACCAATATTACCAACTTCTCTTAGGGCATCTAGTTGCATAGGAGTCATATCAAGAATACTCATTCAAATTCCTCCTTATATTAGGGCCGCAACATCAAGTATTAAAGTAACAAGTCCGTCACCATAAATAGTTGCACCTATATACTCTTTAAGACTTTTTAATGTTTTTCCTAAGGGTTTAATTACTGTTTCCTGCTGTCCTAATAATCCATCTGCTAAAAGGCCTACTGTCTTTTCTCCTACTTTAACAATAACTATATAATTTTTGTTGCTATTATTGACTTTTTCAAGTCCTAACTTCTGATAGACTCTTATAAGAGGGATTACACTTTCATTATATATTATAACCTCTTTATTGTCAGTTTTCATCACTTTCTTTTCATCAAAGTCTATCACTCTATCAATATATCCAAGAGAAATAGCCATGGTTTCATTTCCAACCTTAATAAGTAAGGCTTGAATTATTTGTAGTGTTAAAGGAAGTCTTATTATAAATGAAGAACCTTTGCCCATTTCACTTATAACATCTACAGTTCCTCCGAGAGAGCTTATTTTAGTTTTTACAACATCCATTCCCACTCCTCTACCAGATATATCTGTAACAACTTCATTCGTGCTAAAGCCTTGATCAAATATTAGATTTCTAATGTCATTATCATCCATACCTTCAGTATTTATACCTACTTTGTTTGCTTTAGCACGCACTTTTTCAACATCTATTCCTCCACCATCATCCTCTACCTTAATTATAGCTTTTGTTCCTTCTTGATAAGCTATAAGTTTAATTGTTCCTATTGCATTTTTGCCTCTGTCCATCCTTACTTCTGGTCTTTCTATTCCATGATCAGCAGCATTCCTAATTAAATGAATAAGTGGTTCTCCTATTTCATCAATTACTGTTCTATCAAGTTCTGTGTCTTCTCCTTTAATTATAAAGTTAATTTCTTTATTTAACTCTACTGACAAATCTCTTACCATTCTTGGAAATCTATTAAATACAGTATCAAGTGGAAGCATTCTAATCTTCATTACAAGATCTTGTAGATCCGAAGTTGTTCTTGCTACTTGCTCTAAGGTTTCATTGAGTTCTGTTGATTTATAGTTAGTGCTTATTTGTTCTAATCTTGTTCTGTGTATAACAAGTTCTGATACCATATTCATAAACTTATCAAGTCTTTCAAGATCAACTCTGACAGACTGATGAGCTTTCTTTTGTTTTTTTCCTTCAGCCTTTTTTTCAACATCTTTTGGTTCTATTGTATTTTCGTTTAATTTAGATATTACTTTATTCTCTGGCTTTATAATTTCTTTTAATACGATATCTGTGTTTTCTTTTATCTCATATGTTGCCTTATTTATTACATTTTTATTATAATTTAAATCTACTTTATCAACTTGCACATTTGTAACTTCAGATACGCCAATTAAAATGTTACGAATCTCTTCTTTGCTCTTATGACTCAAGTAGATCATTTCTATTTCAAAATCAAAATTTTCACTTTCTAAGTCTTCTGCTGCTGGTATACATTTAATTATTTCACCAAATTCCTCTAAACCCTTAAATATTAAAAAAGCTCTTGCTGATTTCAATAAGGTATTTTCATCTAATGTGATTTTTATCTGTTGAGCATAGTACCCTTTTTCTTCCGCTTGTTTAATTATGTTTATATCATAATCATTCATTTGTGATAACAAAATACTCTCTTCTACAACTTCTTCCATTAAACTTGTTTTAGACTCTCTACTTATATCTTCATCTGAGTATGTTGGTATAGCCTGGGGCTTGTCTGTATTTTTCCCATCTACTATAGCTCCTAAACTCTCTATTATATCTTCTATAGGCATATTTCCATCATTACCCTCAGAAATATTATTAACCATTTGTTCTAAAGTATCTAGACACTTAAACAATACAGTCACAACTTGTTGAGTTACTTTTAACTTTCCTTCTCTAAATTGAGATAATACATCCTCCATTTTATGAGTTAGTTCTGCCATTTCATTGAATCCCATTGTCGCAGCCATACCTTTAATTGTGTGAGCAACTCTAAATATCTCATTTAGCTTGTCAATATTCTCTGGTTCTTGCTCTAGTTGTAATAGAGATTCATTTAAAGTTTGAAGATTATCCATTGATTCTTCAAGAAACATTGACATATATTGTGATGTATCCATGACCATTTTCCTCCTTATAGCTTCTTATAAATAAAAGTTGAAGCTTTCTCAAAACCATATTCTTTGTAATTGTATATACTTTCCGTAGCTCCTACAAAAAGAAGTCCACCTTTTTTTAACGAAGCACTAAACTTTTTATATATTTCATTTTTTATATCTTGATTAAAATATATTACAACATTTCTACAAACTATTAAATCAAATCCTTTTTCATAATTTTCTAGTATTAAATCATGTTTCTTGAAATTAACTAAACTCTTAATTTTAGAATCTATTATATATTTATCGTTAACTTTTGTAAAATACTTTTGCAAATACTCATCTTTTACATTTTTTATTTCACTTGCTACATATTCTCCCTGCCTCGCTCTTTCAATTATGCTACTATCTATATCTGTAGCTAGGATACTATGTCTTCCTTTAGTTTTAAGACTATCTAATATCATAGCTAAAGAATAAGGTTCAGCTCCTATTGAACACGCTGCACTCCATATCTTTAGATTACTTTCATTTAGAATTAGTTCTGTCTCTATTTTCTTTTTAACTTCATCAAATATCTCAGGATTTCTAAAAAATTCTGATACATTAATTGTTATAAAATCTAGAAACTTTTGCCTCTGACTTTCATCTCTTTTAAGAAGTGTTATATATTCATCTACAGAACTAACACCAACTCTAGTCATAAGACTTAAAATTCTTCTATGCAATTGATTGGACTTATAAGCTGATAAATCTATTTTAAATTCTTTCAGTGCCCATTTTTTAAAGTCTTCTAAATCCATACCCTACCTCCCTATAGCCTTTACATTTCTTATGATAGCATCAGATATATCATGTAAGGGTAATACTTCGTCTACTTTCCCTGTTTCAAAGGCAGCTCTTGGCATACCATAGATGGTACAGGTTGACTTATCTTCAGAAATAGTTATCCCTCCACTATCTTTAATCTCCACAGTACCTTGTGCTCCATCTCGTCCCATACCAGTAAGAACAACACTTAATACATGAGCTCCATAGACCTTTGCCACTGAGCTAAATAGCTTGTCTACTGCTGGTCTAACTCCCCACATAGCCGGTTCCATATTTAAATGTATTTTTTTATCTATTCCAACTTCCATATGATATCCAGCAGGTGCTATATACACAACGTTTTTTTCTACTATTTCCCCATCTGTTGCTTCAACAACTTTGATTTTACTATTTGAATCAAGTCTTTCAGCAAAAGCCTTTGTAAATCCTACCGGCATGTGTTGCACTACAAATACTGGTACCTCTAAATCTTTTGGAAGAACTGTTATAACTTTATAAAGCGCCTTTGGTCCACCTGTTGATGCTCCAATTGCAACAGCATTAATTTTACCCTTGTTTCTAAATGAATTAGTCGTTACTTTATGCTTAGTTTCTATTTTATTATATACATTACTCTTATCAATAAAACTAATTTTATTACATGCTAATCTTATTTTATCAATTAATTCCTCTGCAACCTTTTCGATGTCTAATGATATTGCCCCTGATGGTTTTGATATAAAATCAAAGGCTCCTTTTTCTAGACACTCTATAGTAAGCGCTGTTCCTGTTTTTGATACACTACTTAACATAATTACGGGTATGTTATAATTTCTGCTTTTCAACTCTTTCAAAGTAGCTATACCATCCATTTTAGGCATCTCTACATCTAAAGTAATAACATCAGGTATATAATTAATGATTTTTTCAAGCAAATCTTCTCCATTTCTCGCAGTGTATATAACTTCAATATCATCCATAGAATTAATAATATTAGAAATTATTTTCCTCATTAAAGCTGAATCATCTACTACTATAACTTTAATTTTTTTCAAGTTTATATCACTCCATTAAATTTGTTTTATTCCCATACCTACAGTTTTTATTTGTACTATTCCGGTTGCAGTATCAAAAATCATAGTTCTTCCTTTATTGCCCCCAACATCTTCACTAATTATGGGAATTCCTATACTTTTTAAAACATTTTTAACTGAGATTCCATTTCTATTTCCAATATCCATGATCATACTTTTATCTGAGAAATTAAACATTGATGCTCCACCTGCTATTTTCGCTTTTAAGCCTCTTTTTGAGGCACCTTCTTTTTGCATCTTTTCTAGCAATAAAGGGATAGCAAGATCTGCAAATTTCATTGGATTAGTTACGTTGTTAAATTGAGTGCTATCAGGCAACATAATATGCGCAAGTCCACCAACTTTAGTAACTGCATCATATATAGCAATCCCAATGCATGAACCTAATCCAACAGTTATAAGTTTTTTCGGTGGCTCAGCAATATTTAAATCTGCAATCCCTACTCTTATTTCACCATTTAACATAGGAAACTCCTTACTTTAATATCAATTCTTTTTCTTCATTGGTAAGAATTGTACCTAAATTTAAGAATGTTATTATCTTTCCATTTCTCTTTATTAATCCTTTAATATATCTTTTTGATATCCCTGCTACAATTTCTGGCGCTTCTTCTATACTTTCAACTTGTATATCACATACTTCTGAAACCACATCAACAATTATTCCTACTTTATTTTTCTCTTGTTTAGAAACTATAATTTTAGTTTCTTCTTTAACTTCCCCATATGGAATATTGAATTTTTTAGATAAACTCATTATAGGCAAAATATTTCCTTCATAATTTATAACCCCATCAATAAACTCTGGTGAGTCAGGAAGTTGTGTAGGTGCTTCGTACCCTAAAATTCTTTCTACTTCCATAATATCCGTAGCATAATATTGGCTATTTATATTAAATATTAATACTTTTATTTCTTTTTCACTCACGTTATATTTCCTCCTATATAATACTCTAAAGTATAAATTTGTCTACTATTAGTTCCCCTTCATTATTTAAATAGGCATGTACGTTTTTGCTAGGACATTCTAGTACATACTCTCTTTCCCCTACCATGAAACAAGTGTTTTGATATGCCACATCTACCGAAATATTTCCTGAAGCTTCTACTATTAGTTTAGTAGAGACTCCACCTTCGCTTCCGACATGCTTACACTTTATATCTTTTCCAGCTTTTATAACACCACCTCTTACTAAACTATTTGGGTTAATAAACTCAATACTCTCGTAAGCAGTTAAATGTGATACATATTCCCCTTTACCTACAACTATAATATTACCTGAACTATTTATTGTGGAATCTTGACAATAATTCATCTTAATATCAACTGGTTCTGAAAGTTCTCCTGATAACTTTGTTTTAACTTCTTCTATTTGATTCATTAAGAGCCTCAATTCATCTGAAGTTTTAATATTAAGAGGGGCAAATCCAATTAATTTTTCTTTAATAGTATTTGATAGATTTATCTCTTCATCTGAATCTTCCTTTAATACAGAAGCCATAAAATGAATACCTGTGGGAATTATACCCTTAAACTTATTTTCTATCAATACTTTTACAACTTCACCATCATGAACTTTTTTTCCTAAAAGGCTGAATTTTTTAATATGATCTACTGTAATTATAAGCTGAGAAATAAATGAGTAAAGCTTTTCTAAGTTTTTCACCTTATTTAACTTATTTATATCCGTTCCCCCAGCACTAACATGTGAATTTATTATGTTTCCTGTTACTTCTAAATCCCCTTTAGCATTTACAATAGCACTTTCAACATTTTGATGTATAATTAAATTATGACCTGCATTAACCTTCATTCCTTCTTTTACATTTCCATAAATAACTACATCACCAACGAAATCAATATTCCCTGTTTTTAAATCCACATCGTTATCTATAACATGAAGCTTATGTACTGATATCACATTTCCTTTACAAGAGGGCTTACCCTCAATTAATGCAACAGCAATATTTTCACCTCTAAGTTCGCAACCTTCACCAGCTTTTAGTTGAACTTTCTTTAATACTTTATGTTTTTTAGGTATGCCTTTTACATCTATACCGTCTTTTCCTTCTTTTCCTTCTCTTCTTACTACTAAGATATCTCCCTTTCTTGAAGCTTCAACACGACCTATGCTTTTATAATCTACTTTTCCTTCTTCATCCTCAACTAATTTTTTACTATTTGTTTTTTCACTAAACTTTATTTCTATTTTATCATCTATTCCATTAATAGCTGGTATTCCTTCTGCAACTAATATATTATCAAAATCCTGTTGTTCCGTTAACTTAACTAAAACATCTTCCTTTATGCCATATTTAATTCCACTCAAAGTTAATTGTTCTAAAATCTCCGTTTTAGTATAGGCTTGTGGAAATACTTGTTCTTTTACTTCTATCTCAATATCTAATTCATTGCTCTCTTCAGTATCTTTCAGAATGTACGTGTTTTCAGGAATATATTTTATACTTACGTAAGCTTCCATGTTGTCTTGAGTAATACTAATATTAAGTCTTCTCTCTGCTCTGTTACTTTCAAAAATTATCTCTATAATAGTATCTTGTAAAACTTCAATCTTTGATTTTATTTCATTTTGATTTACCACTACTCTTGCTTTTTTAAATGGCTTGATAAAGGCAGGTATTCCTCCCTCTTTTGGATTTTTAACAATAATCTTACCATCTTTAACCTTAATCGTTCCATTTCTATTTTCTTCTATTGATCCTTCAATTCCTACTGATATTGAGACCTTTTTATTAAAGAGTCCTTTTTTACACTCTATGATTTCATATTTTATTTCTTCTTTTTTTATTTTTAATTGGGAAGTAGCCATATCTAAACACTCATCTAATGTTTTGGCTGTAAAAATTTTTTTATTCATAAAAACTCACTCCCCCTATATAATATAGTTTTATAATGAGTATATCATATTTTAATGAATCACTTTACTATCTTATCGTTATTTTACAAGCTTACTTTATAATATTTTTAATTTTAAGTAACTAAACATAGCCATAAATAAATTTTAAACCTGTGTTTATCATTTATTTATGAGCATTTACATATTCCTCTACCAATCTATTATATTCATTTTTTATTTCTTGGAGTATTTTATTATGAATAGTAATCTCCACATCATCTATTTTTGAGATTGGTAAAACCTTAGGAGATGTTCCGCATAAGAATATTCCATCTAATTTCTTAATATCATTCGAATTAGTTTTTTCTTCTATAATTTCATATCCTAAATTGTAGCAAGCTTTAAATACATATTTTCTAGTTATCCCTAGTAAAACATCTTCCTTTGGTGCAGTATAAACTTTATTCTCTTTAATCATAAAAATATTACTTCTGCTACCTTCAGTAATCTTTCCACTACTATTTACCAAGATAACTTCGTATATATTTTCTTCTTTTATTATTTTATCTGTTATTTCTCTTAGGCTCATGTTTATTACTTTTGCATTCGGAGTTTCTCTTTCAGCATTATATAAAGCTACCTCAATCCCCTTTAAGTACATTTCTTCTGTAGGGTAATTGTGCTTAATAAAATAAATAAGAAATGTATTTTCTGTCTTTTCATTAAAATTAAAAATAATTTTCACATTACCATCTCTAATGAAATTAATCTCTGATAATTTCTTAATAGAATATTTAATTTCTTCTTTCTCCAGCCATATATTTACTCCTGTAACATTAGCTGATTGAAAAAGCCTATCTAAATGATCTTCTATAAATAAAGGTACTCCATCTATAATTCTAATAACCTCATATACCGATTTCCCTTGCTGGATTAAGGTATTATCAAACTCTTTGCAATCCATCACCTTATTATTCACTATAAACTTTTCGCAAAAACATTCATTCATATATTTAGTACTCCTTAGTTCCACTTTAGTATTTTTATTTTATCATGCTTCTTTTTATAATTTATTAAATATGGATTACCTACAATATCAAAAAGAGGAGAGTCTGATAAGGAATCTGAAAACATATATGAATTCTTAAAATCAACTTCTATATTTTCCTTCTTAAGCTCTTCTTCTAATCTTTTCACCTTAACTTTTCCTTTATTATTTTCACCCTCAATAAGATTTCTATATACTCCATTTTCTAATCTAAGTCTTGTTCCTATAATTTTATCTATTTCCTTTATATTGTAGAATTCATTTATATATACTTCTGGAGATGCAGAAATTAGATATATCTTGTATCCCTCTGACTTAAATTTTCTTATGGTTTCTATAGCATCTTTATATAATATTTTGGATAATCTTTCGTCATAGAATTTCTTAACTAAAATTTTCATATCATTTTCCTTTATTCCACATAAAAACTTTGAAAATGTTTCTTTAGTTTGGGTTTCGTTATAGACCTTAAGTCCATATAAAATTCCTGATATCATTACTCTAGGAATGTATCTAAGCAATCTCAAATCTTTTCTTAACATATATAAATACAATTCAATAAAGGTTTCCCTCTTTGTTAATGTATAATCAATATCGAATATAGCTAACTTCTCCATAAAATCACTCCAATAAATAAAAAAGTTTTATGATTAATAAAAAAGCCGATGCATAAGCAACGACTTTTTTGAGGTTAAAATTATTCCTCTTCTTCTTCCACTAAGCTATCATAATAAGCAGTAACTTCTTCGAACTCTTTGTCCTCTGGAACAACTAATTCTGAATCGTCACCTTCTCCAACTACCTTAAATAAATAAACCGATCCATCTTCTGGGTTTTGAACAAGTGTATATTCATTATCTTTATACTCAAATCCATCAACAACTTCGCATGGAACTACATTACCATTTTCATCTTCTAATTCAACAATTACTGCTTCATGGCCATGATCGTCACATCCACATCCGCATCCACAATGCTCTTCTTGTGAATTACTTCCACAAGCCTCATCTTCACAACCACAATCATGTAATTTTTCGTTATCCATGATATAACCTCCTATAAGTTAAGTCTTTCATTAATGTATTATTACATTATTATTATTATTTTAAACCTTATTTCTAAATATTAAAAGAGTTTTTTGTAATTTTTTTATAAATAGAAGAAAATTATGTGAGTATATATCCTTTTTCCCAATAAAAAAGAGGCATTTCTTTTTAGAAATGCCTCTTTCTTATTATTTATAATTAGTTTGCTGCTAATCTCTTGTATGTTTCTAATCTTTCAAATGCATCCTTTTCAGTCTTTTCGAATAATGCATTTGCAGTTTCTGGGAATTCCTTAGCAAGTGAAGCGTATCTTACTTCTCCCATTAAGAATTCTCTAAAGTTTCCAGTTGGTTCTTTTGAATCTAGAATGAACGGATTCTTTCCTTCTTCTTTTAATGTTGGATTGAATCTGTACATAGCCCAATATCCTGTTTCAACAGCTTTCTTACCCTCTTCTTGAGTCTTGCCCATACCACTCTTTAATCCGTGGTTGATACATGGTGAATAAGCTATTATTAATGATGGACCTGGATAAGCTTCAGCTTCAGCTATAGCTTTTAATGTTTGGTTCTTGTCAGCACCCATTGATATTTGTGCTACATAAACATATCCATAACTCATAGCCATCATTCCAAGATCTTTCTTCTTAGTTTGCTTACCACTAGCTGCAAATTTAGCTATAGCAGCTGTTGGAGTCGCTTTTGAAGATTGTCCACCAGTATTTGAGTAAACTTCTGTATCAAATACAAATACATTTACATCTTCTCCTGATGCAAGAACGTGGTCAAGTCCACCGTATCCGATATCATATGCCCAACCGTCTCCACCAAAGATCCAGTTAGATCTCTTAACTAAGAAGTCTCTGTCTTCGTAAATTTCATTTAATAATGAATTATTTGCTTTTTCAGCTTCAATTGCAGCTATTACTTTATCTGCTCTTTCTCTTGTTCCTGTTCCAAGATTAAAGTTGTCTATCCATTCTTGAAGAGCTGTTTTTGCTTCTTCACTAACGCCAGCGTTTATAGCTTCTGTTGCTTTCATAGCCAATCTTTCTCTTATTTGTTGAGCTCCAAGGTACATTCCCATACCAAATTCAGCATTGTCTTCGAATAATGAGTTAGCCCAAGCTGGTCCATGTCCTCTGTGGTTTTTAGTATATGGAGTTGATGGCGCTGATGCTCCCCAAATTGATGAACATCCAGTAGCATTAGCTATCATCATTCTTTCACCAAATAATTGAGTTACAAGTTTAGCGTATGAAGTTTCCATACATCCTGCACATGCTCCTGAGAACTCAAGTAATGGTTGTTCGAATTGGCTTCCCTTTACAGTGAATTTATTCATTGGATTTTCTTTATGTGATACTGTCATAGCAAAATCCCAAGCTTCAGTCTTTTCTATTTGAGTATCAAGTGGTTTCATTACAATTGCTTTTTCCTTAGCTGGACAGATATCAACGCAGTTTCCACATCCTGTACAATCAAGTGGTGAAATAGCCATTGTATACTTAAGTCCTTTAGCTCCTATAGCATCTTTACCTTCAAATGTTGCTGGTGAATTCGCTAATTCTTCTTCAGTTGTAAGAATTGGTCTTATAGTAGCATGTGGACATACATATGAACATTGGTTACATTGTATACATTTATCTATTTGCCATTCTGGAACGTTTATTGCTACTCCTCTTTTTTCATATGCAGCAGTTCCATGTGGGAACGTACCATCTTCCATTCCTACGAATGCACTTACTGGAAGTTTATCTCCATCTTGTCTATTCATCGGATTAACGATTTTATCTATGAATTCTGGCACTTCAATTGTTGCAGCAGCTTCTTCTACAACTTCATTCCATGATGATGGAACTTCTATTTTAACTATTGAGTCAACACCCTTATCGATAGCAGCGTTGTTCATATCAACAACTTTTTGTCCCTTTTTACCATAAGAACTTACAACTGCATCTTTTAAGTATTTAATAGCATCTGCAACTTCAATAACTTCTGAAATCTTGAAGAATGCTGATTGCATTATCATGTTAATTCTTCCACCAAGACCGATTTCTTGTGCTATCTTAACAGCATTCAATGTATAGAACTCAATGTTGTTTTCAGCTATAAACTTCTTATATGCAACTGGTAAATTAGCTTCTACTTCTTCTGGACTCCAGATAGTATTTAATAAGAATTTACCGCCTTTTTTCAATCCTTCTAATACGTTATATTTATAAACATAAGATTGATTGTGACAAGCTACAAAATCAGCTTTATTTATTAAGTATGGTGATTTAATTGGGCTCTTTCCAAATCTTAAGTGAGAAACTGTTATACCACCAGATTTTTTTGAGTCATATGCAAAGTATCCTTGTGCATACATATCTGTATGGTCTCCAATAATCTTTATAGCACTCTTGTTTGCTCCAACAGTACCGTCTGATCCAAGACCCCAGAATTTACAAGCTTTAGTTCCTGCTGGTGTAGCATCTATATCTTCTCCAACTGGTAATGAAGTATTACTTACATCATCAACTATAGCTATAGTAAATCCATTTTTCGGTGTATCTTTCTTTAAGTTTTCAAATACTGGTAAAATATGAGCTGGAACAGTATCTTTTGATCCTAATCCATATCTTCCACCAACTATTACTGGTTGATGTTCTCTTCCATAGAATGCATTTTTAACATCTAAGTATAAAGGCTCACCAAGTGATCCTGGTTCTTTAGTTCTATCAAGAACAGCGATGCTCTTAACTGTTTCTGGTATATATTTTAAGAAGTGCTCAAGTGAGAATGGTCTGTATAAATGAACATTTAATAAACCAACTTTTTCACCCTTGCTCATTAAGTAGTCTATTGTTTCTTCAATAGTATCAGTTATAGATCCCATAGCTACGATCATTCTTTCAGCATCTGGAGCTCCATAATAATTGAATAGGTGATATTCTCTTCCTGTTAATTTAGTTATTTCAGCCATGTAGCCTTCAACAATTTCTGGAAGTGCTTCATAGTATGGGTTAGAAACTTCTCTTTCTTGGAAGTATATATCTGGATTTTGAGCAGTACCACGTGTTACTGGGTGGTCAGGATTTAAAGCATTTTTTCTAAATGCTTTAACAGCATCCATATCAAGTAATTTTGCTAAATCTTCATATTCTAAAATTTCAATTTTTTGTACTTCATGAGATGTTCTAAATCCATCAAAGAAGTTTACAAAAGGAACTTTTCCCTTTATTGCAGCTAAATGAGCAACTGCTCCTAAATCCATAACTTGTTGTACTGAGCTTTCTGCAAGCATTGCAAAACCTGTTTGTCTTGCTGCCATAACGTCTTGGTGATCACCAAATATGTTAAGTGAGTTTGCAGCTAGAGCTCTTGCTGATACGTGAAGTACTCCTGGTAAAAGTTCTCCAGCAATTTTGTACATATTAGGAACCATAAGTAAAAGACCTTGAGACGCTGTGTATGTTGTAGTCAAGGCACCAGCTTGTAATGAACCATGAACAGCACCAGCCGCTCCTGCTTCTGATTGCATTTCCATAACCTTTACAGTTTGTCCAAAAATATTTTTTCTTCCTTCAGCTACCCATTCATCAACATGTTCAGCCATAGGAGAGGAAGGAGTAATTGGATAAATAGCCGCTACGTCTGTAAATGCATATGAAACGTGTGCAGCAGCTGTATTTCCATCCATTGTTTTCATCTTTGCCATTTATATACCTTCTTTCTATAATAATGTTTAACTTTACTATACTTTATAGCAAGTCAATTTATTAGATATTTTAGCACCTTCTTTATTCAAGAAGGCTTGGACATAGTTTAAAAAATCATATAATACATGCAACAGTTAATATTACTATAAATTTTTAATCTGTTACATATATTATATTAATCTGTTATACTCTTTGTCAAATATTTCGTAAACCAAGTAATCATTAATATACTACGAATTACTAGTAAATCCGCTGAATTACTTGGTTTTATCAAAAAAAATCTTTTTATTCAATTTCTACATATTTTTTTTCGTATAAAGGGTATTTAGAACAAATTTCTCTAACCTTATCCTTTATCTCACTTAAGTCTCTATCTTTATTTTCTATAACATAATTAATCAAGTATGCAATTTTCTTCATTTCCTCTTCTTTGAAGCCTCTAGTTGTAACAGCAGGCGTTCCAATTCTTATTCCACTAGTTACAAATGGACTTTTAGTTTCAAAAGGAATAGTGTTTTTATTTACAGTAATCCCCACGCTGTCTAATAATTTTTCTGCATCTTTTCCTGTAATATCTTTATTGGTTAAGTCTATTAAAAGAAGATGATTATCAGTTCCCCCTGAAACCAACCTAAAGTTGTATTTTTTAAGTTCTTCCTCAAGAGCCTTTGCATTTTTTACTACTTGATTAATGTAACTCTTATAATCATCCTTTAGAGCTTCTCCAAAACAAACAGCCTTAGCAGCAATTATATGTAGCAATGGTCCACCTTGTATTCCTGGAAAAATTGCTTTATCTACTTCTTTTGCATATTTCTCTTTGCATAGTATAGCTCCACCTCTTGGACCTCTTAAAGTCTTATGAGTAGTAGTTGTAACAAAGTCTGCACATTCTACTGGTGATGGATGCTTTCCTGCAGCAATAAGACCAGCTATATGAGCCATATCTACCATAAAATATGCATCTACCTCACCACAAATTAATTTTATCTTTTCAAAATCAATTACTCTTGAGTATGCACTAGCACCTGCAACAATCATTTTAGGTCTATGCTCTAATGCCAATTCTCTTAATTTTTCATACTCTATAAGCTCTGTTTCATTATCTACCCCATAAGATATGAAATTAAATAGCTTTCCCGAAAAATTTACCGGACTACCATGAGTTAAATGTCCTCCATGACTTAAATCCATTCCAAGTATAGTATCTCCTGGCTGTAAAACCGAAAGATATACTGCCATGTTTGCTTGAGAACCTGAATGTGGTTGAACATTAGCATGTTCAGCTCCAAATAATTTTTTAAGTCTCTCAATTGCTAAAGCTTCTACCTTATCTACTTCTTCGCATCCACCATAATATCTTTTTCCTGGATAACCCTCAGCATATTTATTAGTAAGCTGAGTCCCCATAGCTTCCATTACAGCTTTGCTAGTAAAGTTTTCTGAAGCAATCAATTCAATATTATTGTTTTGCCTACTATTTTCTCTCTCTATTAGGGAGAATATATCTGGATCATTGTTCTTTAAGTTTAGAAATTTCATTTATGCCCCTCCTCACTTTTGTTTACTAAATTATAAAGTGTTGTATCATAAATATCAATAATAAAAATTTTTTTCCTTTAAATTTATAATAAATTATTAAATTAATCTATGATATAATAAGGTATGAGAATAGCTGATGATTTTAAGAGAGGGTTTACAATATGAATGAAAGTCATAAAATATTACATATTGCAGCAGAGGCCGGGAGAATAATTCTCCAAAGCGGCGGAGAGACATACAGGGTCGAAGAAACAATGCTCAGAATTTGCTATGCTTTTAAAGTAAAACATGCGGATAGCTTTGTTACCCCTACTGGAATAATGATATCTTTAATAGATAAGAATAACGAAACTATTTCTTTAATAAAAAGAATAAATAACAGAACTGTCAATTTAGAAAAAATCTCAAAGGTAAATAATTTATCTAGAGAAATTAGCACTAATCCTATTTCTCTAGAGCTAGTTGAACAAAGATTAATAGAAATTGATACTACACCTGGTTATAGTAATAATACATTAATAATAGCATCAGCTTTTATTGCAGCTTTTTTCACACTATTATTCGGAGGAACTTTTAAGGACTTTGTAGTATCTATTTTTATTGGTATTATAATTAAAATCATTTCCATTACTCTTAATAATATGCAACTTAATGACTTCTTTATTAATTCACTTGGTGGATCTGTTGCAACTTTACTAGCTTTAATTAGTGTTAGATTAAATTTAGGCAATCACGAAGATAAGATTATTATAGGTTCTATTATGCTTCTTGTTCCAGGACTTATTATTACTAATTCTATAAGAGATACTATAGCCGGTGATTTAATCTCAGGAATTTCCAGAGCCATAGAAGCAATTTTTGTAGCCGTTGCAATAGCAATCGGAAGTGGTATAGTTATGAAACTTTGGTTTATGTATATAGGGGGAGTAATATAATGATACTAAGTTCACTCTACGCTCTATTGGCTAGCTTATTTTTTGGGATTATATTTAACATAAGAGGTAAAAATCTTTTTTTTGCTGCTTTAGGAGGATCATTAGGTTGGTTTTTCTATTCTTTTTCTATAAATCATGGCTTTTCCGCTCTATTTGCTCTGTTTATAGGTTCTCTAGCTTGTAGCATATATTCTGAGATAATGGCCAGAGTACTAAAATCTCCCGTTACCGTCTTTATGATTTGTGCAATAATTCCACTAGTACCAGGTGCAGGAATGTATTACACAATGTTTGAGACTATTAAAGGAAATTTAGATAAATCTATAATCTTAGGCATTGAAACCATAAGTAGTGCCGGGGCTATTGCCGTAGCTACAGTTTTAGTTTCATCAACTATAAAAGTTATAATTGCTTTAAAAAATAGAAAATCAAATATTAGAAAATATTAATAGGCAATCTAAACTATAATTTAGATTGCCTATTTTATAAACATTGTTAACGTTTCAACTAAATCATCCATTTTCATATCATGCTCATAATTTTTTTCTTCATTAGCCATACATTCTTTAGCATAATTCTTTAATATTAATGCACCTACCTTATTCATAGCTGCTCTTGCTGCTGCAACTTGCACTAATACATCTTTACAACAAGCATTACTATCAATCATCTTTTCGATTCCTTTAACTTGACCTTCTATTTTCCTTAGTCTTACTTGTATATCCTTTTTAGGATCTTTTTTCTTATCCATATACAATTCTCCCATTCTCGAATGCTCATTTATACCTATACCCCGTAGTGTAATTATATCAATAATAATTTATATATTCAACACAGTAAATTCATCACATATTATTATATTTTTATATAAAAAGCTCCCACCATATCGTTTTACAAGTAATAATTGAACCTGTTTTCAACAGGTGGGTATCTCCTTTTTGTTTCACGTCCTTTATATTGTACTAATGTACTTAAAAGTTTCATTACGCAAAAAGAGTTAGATTCCCTTTCAAATAAAATGTTGGGTCAATACACACTTGCATTACATATATAGTAGGAACTTTTATAATTATATTATGCTACATTCTTTCAAAAAATATAATATGAAACTATTGTTTTTCTTGTAAAATTAATCCTAAATCATTTAACTGTTTGTTTTCTACTAGGTTTGGAGCTTCCGTTAATGGACAGAAAGCATTTTGATTCTTAGGAAATGCTATAACATCTTTTATGTTTTCATTTCCAGTTAAGAACATAATAATCCTATCTAATCCATAAGCTAATCCTGCATGTGGTGGTGGTCCAAATCTAAATGCATCAAGCAGAAATCCAAATCTCTCCCAAGCACTTTCTTTAGTGAAACCAAGCACTTTAAACATCTTCTCTTGGAGGTTAGTATCGTGTATTCTAACACTTCCTCCTCCAAGTTCTTCTCCATTTAGAACTATATCATATGCTATTGCTCTAACCTTTCCTGGATCACTCTCAAGATACTGAATATCCTCATCCATAGGGGCCGTAAATGGATGATGCTCTGCTTGATATCTATTTTCTTCTTCGTTAAATGAAACTAGTGGGAATTCTGTAATCCACACAAATCTAAATTCACTACTATCTTTTAATAGTTCTAACTTTTTAGCCATTTCAAGTCTTAACGCTCCAAGTGTTTGCAATACTACACTATCTTTATCCGCTACAATTAGTATTAAATCTCCATACTTAGCATCTATGGTTTTAACTATATCATTTATTTCTTCTTCTTTTAAGAATTTTGATATAGGTGACTTTATTTCATCCTCTTTATAGGATATCCAAGCAAGTCCTTTTGCTTTAAAAGTTTTAACAAATTCTGTTAACTTATCAATTTGTTTCCTTCCCATATCAGCACAATTTGGAGCTTTTATAGCTCTTACACTTCCACCAGCCTCTAAAGCATCTTTAAACACTTTAAAATCGGCATTCTTAACCGCTTCACTTATATCGTTTATTTCCATACCAAATCTAAGGTCTGGTTTATCAGAACCGTATTTATTCATAGCCTCTTTATAAGGCATTCTTTGAATAGGAAGCTGAACATCTACATTTATTATTTCTTTAAACATTCTTTGAATCAATTTTTCATTTAATCCAATAACATCTTCCATATCAACAAATGAAAGTTCCATGTCAATTTGAGTAAACTCCGGTTGCCTATTTGCTCTTAAATCTTCATCTCTAAAGCACTTTGCTATTTGAAAATATTTATCGTATCCTGAAACCATTAATAATTGCTTAAATAATTGTGGTGATTGTGGCAATGCATAGAACATTCCAGAATAATTTCTACTAGGAACAAGATAGTCTCTAGCCCCTTCTGGTGTACTTCTTGTAAGTATTGGAGTTTCTACTTCAAGAAAACCATTTTCATCTAAAAAGTCTCTTACTATTTTTGAAGCTTTATGTCTCACCTTAAGTATTTTTTGCATATCAGGTCTTCTAAGATCAAGGTATCTATATTTCATTCTAATTGTTTCATCAGTATCTAAATTTTCCTTTATGTATATAGGAGGTGTTTCAGATTCAGATAATATTTTAATTCCTTCTCCCTTTAATTCAATCATTCCTGTAGGTAATGCTTCATTAGGTGATTGTCTTTTTATTACTTCACCTTCAATAGCTATGCAATATTCTGATTTAACTAAGTCTGCTTTTTCAAAAGCTTCTTTATTTATTTCTTCTCCAAATACTACTTGGAGAATACCTTCTCTATCTCTTAAATCTATAAAAACTAATCCTCCAAGATTTCTTTTTCTTTGAACCCATCCCATTACAACATGCTTCTCACCTATGTTACCTTCTCTTAATTCTCCACACATTACGGTTCTTTTAAGTCCAGCTAATGTTTCTCCCATATTTTCGTCCTCCTCGTTTTTTATAAATACTAGCCATTAATTATATTCACTATTTCATCTAAATTATTTAAACTCACTTCAAATTGTTTTCCATCTTCCATTCTTTTAAGATTAGCTTTTCCTTCAGCTACTTCTGTTTCTCCTATAATCATACTATAAATAGCTGATATTTTATTTGCGTATTTCATTTGAGCTTTAACCGATTTATTCATGTGATCACATTCTGCTTTTATGGCTTTTGCTCTCAGAGAATTAGCTAATTTAAAGCTCTCTATTCTCCCACTGTCACCCATAGCTCCAATAAACACTTGAGTATAATTCGGTTCTGAAATAGCTATATTATTTTCTTCTAAAGTGAGAAGAAGTCTTTCTATCCCCATACCAAAACCTACTGCCGGAGTTGGCTTCCCTCCAATTTCCTCAATCAATCCATTATATCTTCCACCACCACAAACTGTTATATTATCATTAATAATTTCAAATACTGTTTTTGTGTAGTAATCAAGTCCTCTTACTATATAAGGATCGATTTTATATGTAATTCCTAAAGCATCTAGGTAAGTTTTTAGTTTATCAAAATGTTCCTCGCAGTCACTGCAAACATAATCTAAAATTATTGGAGCATTTTCTCCTATAGTTTTACACTTCTTATTTTTACAGTCTAGGAGTCTCATAGGGTTTTTATCAAATCTAGTTTTGCATAGTTCACATAACTCGTCATGCTTTTCTCTAAAGTAATCCTTTAAAGCTTTATTATATACACTTCTACATTCTGGACAACCTATATTGTTTATATTTAATTCCAAATTTTTTACACCAAATTCTTTAAATGCACTCATTGCAAGATTTATTACTTCTGCATCTACTGAAGGCTCAGGTGAACCAAATACTTCAACTCCGAATTGATGATGTTGTCTAAACCTTCCTTTTTGAACATTTTCATATCTAAATACAGGAGTAAAATAATACATTTTAATAGGTAATGTTTCATTAAATAGACCATTTTCAACAAATGCTCTAGCAGCTGGAGAAGTTCCTTCTGGCTTTAAAGTAATACTTCTATTTCCCTTATCTAAAAAAGTATACATTTCCTTTTGAACTACATCCGTTGTATCTCCAACTCCTCTTTCAAAAAGTTCCGTGTGTTCAAACATAGGCGTTCTTATTTCTTTACAGGCATATGCGGATGCTATGTTCCTAAGCTTCCCTTCAACATATTGCCATTTATACGAATCCATAGGTAATAGGTCTTTTGTACCTTTTGGTGCTTGAATAGTCAATATTAATTCACTCTCCTTTAATAAAGCTCTTCTAGCAGCTTTATTTTTTCTTCTACTTTTTCCTCTATTCTATTTATATATTCTTTCAAATCCTTTAAATTTGCTGATCTTTCAATTCTATTTGTTTCTAAAAATACAACTTTTGTAACAGCATTTGCACCTAATGCAATTATTGTCTGTTTTTCTTCTATTATTTGAATATTATATATTCCTTCCTTTGAAGGTTTTGAGTAACCTACATTTTCCATGTTTCCTACCATATTTTTTTGTCTATACATATAATAAGGCGTCATACCAAGTTTCTTAGATAACTCAACAGTTCTTTTATACATTTCATCTAATTCATTCTGTTCTATAATTTTAACTTTTTTCAATAGTATTTGTTCGTGTAGAATAGATGCTCTTTTAAGAGCCATTCCATGAACGGTTATACTATCAGGGTTTAGTTCTAAAATACCTTTACAAGTATTTTCTACATGGGTTAAATCCTCATTTGGTAATCCAATTATTAAGTCCATATTTATATTATCAAACCCTAAGTCTCGAGCCATATTAAATTTCTCAATAACATCTTCTACATTATGGCTTCTTCCTATAGCCTCTAGGGTATCATTATTCATTGTTTGTGGATTAATACTAATTCTATTAACATTATATTTTTTCATAGCTATTAGCTTTGCTTCAGTTATACTATCAGGTCTTCCACATTCAACATTAAACTCTTTAACATTTCTTCCTTCTACAAAGCTTTTATAAACAAGTGCTAGAGTACTATGAAATTGCTCATCATCTACAGCTGTTGGAGTTCCTCCTCCAAAGTAAACACATTCTATATTTAAATCTTTTTTATCCACAAAAGCCTTAATTCTATCTATTTCATATTTCAAAGCTTCTAGATATGGTTCTACCATATTTACACAACTTTTTATAGGATTAGAAGCAAAAGAGCAATAAAGACATCTCGTAGGACAAAAAGGCATTCCTATATAAATGCTAATTAATTTAGGATCTTTGTTTATTTTTTCTTTTTCTACTTTAGCTACATCTATACAAAGCTTTGCCTTATCTTCTTGAAGAAAGTATTCTTTTTTCATTGTACTAATTATCTGCTCTTCATTTAATCCATTTTCCATCATTTCCACAACAATTTTAGTAGGTTTAATCCCCATGATCATCCCCCAGGGAAGATTTTTACCTGTTTTGTTTCTTAAGTATTTGAATAGAATTCGTCTAATTTTTTTTATCTCTTTTCCATTTCCCTCTAAGTCATAATGCATCTCTTCCCTTTGTTCTGTCACTATAGTCAGTTCTTCTTCCTTTATTGAAATCTGATAATCATAATTTTCATCAGTTTCATTATTAAACTGTATATTTTCAAACCTGTAGAAAAGATTAAATATATGGTACACATCGTATCTATAATCTAAATTGTTAAGTTTTATTTTTATCATATCTTGTAAAATTCACACCCTTTTATCAATAGCAAATAAACTACTGCACAGTATATTAATTTAAAATATAATAGAGAATAAAGATAAATTGATAATTATGTATCATCAATTTATCTTTCCTCTAAAATATCGTCAATTAAGAATAATCTTTCTTATAAGAAGGGATTGTGATCTCTTTCAAATTTGATATTACTTTCTCTTTCATGCCCTGGTAAAACTATAACATTATCTGGTAAAATCATAAGTTTAGTTTTTATATTATCAATTAGTTGTTTATGATTTCCTCCTGGGAAATCCGTTCTTCCGATTGAACCATAAAATAATGTATCTCCTGTGAACACAACATCATCTACTAGAAAGCACATGCCCCCCGGTGTATGACCTCCAGTCTCAATGGCCTTTATTTTCAAACTTCCCAACTCTAAAATATCACCATCATTTATTTCTTTATCTTCCGGAGTTATATTCCATAAGCCTCCAAATACGCCACTATTCTCCTTCATAAACATCTTATCTTTACCATTTATATATACAGGTATATTAAATTTTTCCTTTATAGGATTAACTGCTCCTACGTGATCTATATGACCATGTGTTAGTAATATATACTTAACCTCTATATCACTATTTTCTATTTCTCTAATTATGATATCCTCATCTCCGCCTGGATCTACCACACAACCTACTTTACTAACTTCATCTATTAAAATATAACAATTTGCACCATACATTCCTGCTGGTATTTTTTTTATTTTCATAACTTTATCTCCTATCTATATTAAAATATTTTTTTACTATCAATTATTAGAGTAACTGGTCCATCATTTTTTATATCAATAAGCATTTCAGCTCCAAATATACCTGTCTCAACATTCCCTAATTCTTCCTTGCATAAGCTAACAAATTGCAAATATAATTTTTCTGCTTCTTCACCACCTAAAGCATCCATAAAATTAGGTCTTCTTCCTTTTCTACAATCTCCATAGAGTGTAAACTGTGATATAATTAAAAGTTCTCCTCCTACATCTATTAAAGATTTGTTTAACTTTCCTTCTTCATCTTCAAAAACTCTTAAGTTAACTATTTTATTCTTTAAGTATTCTACATCCTCGAAGGTATCTTCTTTTGATATACCAAGCAGTACGTTAAATCCTTTATTTATTTCTCCTACTATCTTATTATCTACAGTAACACTTGAGTATTTAACTCTTTGTACTACAGCTCTCATTAGCAACACCCCATTTTTAAACAAAACTTATATTTTTAAACCCAATAAATAACTCAAAGAAATCAAGTCAAAAAACTAAAAATGAAGTATATAGGACTAAGCACTTAATTCTTAGTTCTATATACTGCTATTACGCCTTTTAACTTTCTCATTTTTCGCATAACTTCTTTTAATTTTTCAACATCAGATATTCTTAATTTTATTGTAATTATTGCTAGATTAGCTTTTGATGTTTTAGCATTTACAGCATATAATGCTATTTTAGTATCAATTATAGCCTCCATTAATCCTGCTAGTAGACCATGTCTATCTTCAGCTCTAACTTCTATTTCTGTAATATACTCTGTTTTTCTTAAACTTTCATTTTCCCATTCAACATCAACGATTCTATTTCCCTCAGCTAAAAGCAACGTTTTTAGATTATCACAATCTTGTCTATGAACTGATACTCCTCTGCCCTTTGTTATGTAACCCGTAATATAATCTCCCGGAACAGGATTGCAACACTTAGCAAATCTAACCAGCACATTATCTATACCTTTAACCTTAACTCCTGGTGAGTTGGTTTTTTTTCTATTTCTAGCAGTCTTATCTAATTGTTCCTTCAACTCTTCTAAACTAACTTCTTCTTTTTCTTGGACTCTAAGGAAACTTAATAGCCTACTTACTATAGAAGCTGCCGGAATTGCTCCTATACTTGCAGAAACATATAAATCGTCCACACTATTAAAATTATACTTTTTAAGTAATATTTCTAAAGATTCCCCTTTAGCTAGTTTACCGAAGTTAACACCTTGACGCTTACATTCTCTTTCAATTAACTCTTTACCTTTTTCAATATTTTCATGTCTTTTTTCTTTTTTAAACCAAGCTTTTATTTTAGTCTTAGCCTGATTACTTTTGGTCATATTTAGCCAATCTATATTAGGTCCCTTTGGAATAGTTGAAGTTAAAATTTCAACAATCTCTCCAGTTTTTAAATGATAATCCAATGGAACTATCTTCCCACTAACTTTTGCACCTATACATCTATGGCCTATATCAGTATGAATCTTATAGGCAAAATCAATAGGTGTAGCTTGATAAGGTAAGTTTATCACAACCCCTTTAGGTGTGAATACAAAAACTTCATCTGAAAACATATCAACCTTGAAGTCTTCCATAAACTCTTCTGGATTAGATGTTTCTCTTTGCCACTCTAAAACTTCTCTAAGCCATACTAATTTGGTCTCAAAATCCTTAGGAGCCTCATCAGCGCCGCCTTCTTTATACTTCCAATGAGCTGCAATACCATATTCTGAGGTAAAATGCATCTCATAAGTTCTTATTTGTATCTCAAATGGCTTACCTTGAGGTCCTATAACAGTGGAATGTAAAGACTGATACATATTAGGCTTTGGCATTGCAATGTAGTCTTTAAATCTCCCTGGGATAGGTTTAAACAAAGTGTGTACCATTCCTAAAGCTGCATAACAATCTTTTACATCATTTACCAAGATCCTAACAGCAGTTAAATCAAAAATTTGATCTATAGTTTTATTTTTAACTACCATCTTTCTATATATACTATAAAAGTGTTTTGGTCTTCCCGCTATATCAGATTGTATACCTGCCTCATCTAATTTATGTTTTAACTCACTTATTATATTAGTAATGTAGGCTTCTCTTTCATTTCTCTTTTCAGCCACTTTTCTAACCAAATCATAGTACTCATTTGGATTCATATATCTTAAAGCTAAATCTTCAAGTTCCCATTTAATCTTTGATATACCAAGCCTGTGCGCTAAGGGAGCAAATATATCTAAAGTTTCTTTTGCTTTTTCTTTTTGCTTTTCAACACTCATATATTTTAAGGTTCTCATATTATGAAGTCTATCAGCTAGTTTTATTAATATAACTCTTATATCCTTAGTCATAGCAAATAACATTTTTCTTACGTTTTCTGCTTGTTGTTCTTCTTTTGTTCTATATTTTATTTTTCCTAGCTTAGTTACTCCTTCAACTAAATTTGCTACCTCTACATTGAATTCCATTTCTAAATCTTTATAAGTAAATTCAGTATCTTCAATTACATCATGAAGTAGACTAGCTGCAATGGTATTCTCATCCAAACCCATTTCAACTAAAATAGAAGCAACTTTGACTGGATGTACTATGTACGGTTCACCCGAAACCCTTTTCTGCTCTTTATGTGCGCCTTCAGCATATTTATAAGCTTTAATAATAATATCTTTATTAACATTATTACAATTTTCATCAATTTTCCCTAATAAATCATCCAGCATACGAATAACTCCTCTAAAATCAAAAGCTGGTTTATATAACCAGCTCACATTTTTTTATAAATATTATATAATACAGTATCGAATATTGCAATAAGAACCTCTTACACACTATTAGTGTTATCTACTATAAAACAATAATTCGGCAAAGAATACTAAAATACAAAACTATGCCGTATATATATAAATTAAGTTCTTGTCAATATTAACAAGAACTTAATTTATATTAAATATTATACTGTACTAAAGACATAATATCATATTTTTTTAGTTTTTCTCTTCCATTTAAATCAGTTAGCTCTATTACAAATCCAAGACTAACTACAACTCCACCAACTTGTTCAATTAATCTAACCACAGACTCTACAGTACCTCCTGTTGCTAAAAGATCATCAACAATGGCAACCCTTTGACCCGGCTTTATTGCATCTCTATGAATTTCCAATATATCAGTACCATACTCCAAATCATATTCTACACTAATCGTATCTGCTGGAAGCTTTCCCTTTTTTCTTACTGGAACAAAACCTGCTTCTAAAGCATATGCTACTGGTGTTCCAAATAAGAATCCTCTTGCCTCCGGTCCAACAACAATATCTATATTTTTATCTTCTAGATGTTTCACTAGACTATCTACTGACATTTTAAAGGCTTCTTTATCTTGTAGAAGTGTTGTAATATCTTTGAAACTAATACCTTCTTTTGGAAATCCTTCAATTACTCTTATGCTATCTTCTAATTTCAACTATTATTCCCCCTAGTATACAATACTACAATATTGATATGCATTTTCAACTACTTCTACATTATATATTAAGTAGGATTTTAAATTCAAGTTATTTTAGGCATTATGTTCTTTAACTTTTAGTTTATTTTCATTGCACTTCCAAATGTTCTTCATGTATTTAACAATTTGCTCAGCTCTATGAAAGTCTGTTGTTGTAAACAATTCAACAACTATTCTTGCATCATCCATTCTTCCAATAGCATTTACTTTAGGCATTATTATAGCTGATATTTTTGCAACTACTTCATAATCAATATTAATAATGTTATTTAATTTATTTATTGCTTTTACTCCATAATTATTTGAGTTGGCTAAATAAGATATTCCTTTTTGCAACATAAGTAAATTTTCTCCTACAAGCGGAGCATTAGAGGCTACAATTCCAATAGCTACTAAATCTAAGTATTTTTCTATAGATTGGACATGATAATGTTCCGCTATAACATAGGCTAATTTATAAGTTATTCCTACCGCCCTTAATTCTTTAAAGGGATAACTACAGTCCTCTTGATTCGGATTAACTACAATAGTATTAGGCAAACTTTTTTCTGGCTTATGATAATCTGTAATAATTACATCCATACCCAAACTTTTACATATTTCAACTTCATAAAGTGAGTTTATACCACAGCCTACTGTTATAATCAACTGTGCGCCTAGTAACTTAATATGATTTTTAATTACATTAGTATTGAATATATCACCATCATCTATAACATCTGGTATATAGTATTCAACATCAGCATTAAGATATTTTAAAATAAGCATCAACAAAGAAACGCTAGTTACTCCATCTAAATCACAAGATCCATAAACAACTATCTTCTCTCTCTCATTAACAGCTTTTATAATCCTACCTAAGGCATATTTTATTCCCTTTAATTGGTAGGAATCATGTATATTAATTAAATTTAAAATATTATTACAAGAATCATTATTTTTCATATATAATCCCCCAAAATTTATAGGAAGCAAATAATATTATAATTTAAATTTAGTGGTATTACAAATATTTTTTTCACTAAATGACATTATATTTAATAACTATACATTTCTCTACGTGTTTTTAAAATATTTTTTACATAATTTTATGTAATATTATATCTAATTAATTTTAATATAAAGAAAAGCCAGAGTAAATTCTCTGACTTTTCTTTATATTAAGCTATGGCTTTCTTTGTTTTTTTACCTAATAAAACCCAAATCGGACTCGCAATAAATATAGAAGAATAAGCTCCTGATAGGATTCCTATTATTAACGGAAAGGTAAACTCTCTAACTGAGGGTACAAATATATACACACATACAATAGTTATTAATGTTGTAAGTGTTGTATTTATAGATCTAGACATAGTTTGAGTTATACTTATATTTGTAATCTCTAAAATATCTCGACCCCTCATTTTTCTTCTATTCTCTCTTAATCTATCAAATATAACAATAGTATCATTTATAGAGTATCCTACAATTGTAAGCATAGCTGCAATAAAAGGTGTATTTACAGGTATACTAAATATAGTATACACACTTAAAGTAATTAACACATCATGTATTAAGGCTATTATAGCTGCAATTCCAAACCTAATTTCAAATCTCATCCATATATATGCCAGCATTGCAACAGTCGCTAAAAGTAGTGCTCTTACTGCTTTATTTCTCAACTCTTTTCCTATAGATGGACCCACATTTTGAGAAGTTAATGCCTCGTCTGCTATCTTATATTTATCTTTTATTTCAGAAAACATCTTACCTATATTTTCACTGTTTAGAACATTACTTTTAACTTCATACTGAGTTTTATTTGCAATATAAGTAGTAGCATTTTTATCATACTTTTTTACTATTACATCAATTTCTTCTTTAAGTTTCTGGTTAAAATCTTTACCCATTTCTATATTAACTGTAGTACCACCCTTAAAGTCAATACCAAAGTTCAAACCATTCTTGCCTAAAAAGACCATACCAATTATTATTACAATTAAGGATACAGCTAACCACAGCTTAGTTTTCTCAACAATTTTTAGCATGTTCTTACCCCCTTTTAACACCGAAATGAGAAGCACTATTTATAAATCCCATTCCCATGCTTAACTTTAGTAATGTTTTAGTAACTACAAGAGCTGTAAATATGCTCCATAATATACCTATCATAAGGGTAAGTGCAAAGCCTTTAACTCCACCTGATCCTAAAAAGTATAAAACTAAACCTGCAATTATAGTTGTTATATTTGAATCAACTATAGATGAGAGGGCTCTACTAAAACCATTCTCTAAAGCTGTTCTCACAGCCTTTCCTTGATTCAATTCTTCTTTAATTCTTTCAAATATAAGAACATTAGCATCTACAGCCATACCTACCGTTAACAAAAATCCCGCTATTCCTGAAAGTGTCAAGGTGACTTCAAGAACTGAAAATGTTCCTAACACTATAAATACATAAAATACTAGTGCAATTCCAGATATTAAACCTGGAAGCCTATAATAAATTATCATAAATAGAATAACTAGTGAAATACCAATTACCCCTGCTTTAGCACTTAGCGGAAGTGCATTCGCTCCTAATGTAGCTCCAACTGTTTTAAATTCAACCGCTTCCAAAACAACTGGAAGAGCTCCAGATTTTATAATATTAGCTTGACGCTGAGCTTCTTCCAAAGAAGAACTTCCTGTTATAGTAGCTGTACCTGCCGTTATAACATCATTAACAGTAGGATTAGTTAGTAGTTCTTCATCCATGTATATTCCGATTTTTTGACCTATAAATTTGCTAGTTGCATCAGCAAATTTTTTTGTACCTTCTTCATTTAATTCTAGTCTAATTGAAGGGCTCTGCATATCATCTAAGAAAGCTACAGCAGTTTTAACCTCTTTACCCGTTAATATTACAACTTCATCTGGGCCTTTAAATTCTAATTTACCAGTTTTACCTATACTTTCCAATACTTTTTTAGAGTCGAATTCCCCTGGAATTTCAATTCTTATTCTATTTTCTCCTTCTTTGGTTAAAGATATTTCCTTTACACCATCAGGATTAAGTCTCATTGATAACATTTCGATAGTTCTTTCAATGGTATCATTATTTGCCTCTCCCTTAATCTCTTCTAAAACAGATATACCACCTTGTAAATCTAATCCTTTATTAATAGTTTCATTAAAGGATTTTACTCTATACCCAAAAATATTCTTAATCCCAAAAAATCCAGAATAAGTAAATAACCCAATTAATAGTATACTGATTATAAACCAAACTGCACTTTTAGTTTTCTGGGAATTGTTAGGCTTTGTGTTCCTCATCTTTATCCCCCTTAGTAACTTAATTTCAGAATAATCCTACTAATTATATTACTTTTAAATACAATAGTCAATAATAGGTTATTCTATCATTTTATTGTTCATCTTCCATCTTTTTAGCCTTTAATGCTATTGCACATTCTATCCTCTTTTTTTGCATTTCACATCCTACTTCATAAGGAGTATTCATATCCCCATTAAAATTATAATTATTAGCCTGACATCCACCACTACAGTAGAACTTAGCCCAGCACTCTCTGCAAACTGGTTTATTGTATATATGAGCTTCTTTAAATGTTTTTGATATTTGCCAGTTTATATTTTCATCTTCATCATATATGCTTCCTATCCTAAAATCATTATTTCCTACAAACTGATGACATGGATAAATATCTCCCTCTGGTGTTATAGCTATATACTCATGTCCTGCTCCACAACCTGATATTCTTTTATAAACGCAAGGGCCTCCTTGCAAGTCTATATTAAAGTGATAAAATTTAAATTCATTCCCTTTTTTATATCTATCATACATGTCATTATATAATTTATCATAATTTTCAAAAATAGTTGGTAGATCTTCTTTTCTTAAGGATAAATCATGCTCATCGCCTAAAACAACTGGTTCAACTGATATTTCTTTAAAACCTAAATCTGCTAAATGTTTTATATCATTATAGAAGTCTAAATTTTCACGAGTAAAAGTTCCCCTTACATAATAAGATTTTGACTTATCTCTTTTTTCTACCATATCTATTATCTTTGGAAGAATAGTTTCATAAGTCCCACTTCCATCAACCTTAGGCCTCATATTATCATTGACTGATTTTCTTCCATCTATACTTAGAACTATATTTCCCATTTCTTTATCCATAAATTCCATAATTTCTTCATTTAATAAAGTTCCATTAGTTGTCATTGTAAATCTAATAACTTTATTATGTATTTTTTCTTGTTCTCTTGCATATGTAATTATCTCTTTAATTTCTTTTACTGCAATTAGAGGTTCCCCCCCAAACAAATCTATCTCAATATTTCTTCTTGGGCCACTATGTGCTATAACAAAATCAATAGACTTCTTTCCTATCTCTGGCGACATTACTTTTCTGGCACCGTGATATTTCCCTTCATCAGCAAAGCAATATTTGCAACGCAAATTACAATCGTGAGTTATGTTAAGGCATACAGCTTTAATATAATCCTCTGAATTTTGACTTTTTAATGCTATTTCTTCATAACTATCTTCTGTATAAAGAAAGCCCTCTTTTTTCAGTTCTACTATTTCATCATAAACCTCGTTTATATCCTGAACAGAATACTTGTCCTTAAATTCATTAACAAGTTCTTCCTTAGTTTTTAATCTATCTTCCTCTAATAAGTCATATACTAACTCATCTACAATATGTACAGCTCCAGTATTTACATCTAATATATAGTATTCTCCATTTTGAACAAATTTATGAATTAATGCCATTTTATACTCCTCCTTCTATAAAAACGTAAAGCAGTAACTTTTCGTTACTGCTTACTTTAACACTCTAGTTTTCACAAGCTAAATTTGCAACCGTACAAGAAGTTTTACATGCTGATTGACATGAATTAGCACATTCCTTACATCCTGGTTTATTTAAACTCTCTTTAATATTTTTTTTGTTTATAGTTTTTATATGCTTCATTCTTATTCCTCCATTCCCACTTTAGAATTATCCTGTAAAATTATATCATAATACAGGATAATAATAAAGATTTTTTATATATTAATGCCTAACATACCAGATAATACACCAACAAACATCGCTAAACCTATTCTAAGTACTCCCAAGCTAGAAATATCAAAACCTCTTCCATTGACAGCAGATACCAAATACACAATAAGCATATATAGCATAGCTACAATTAATCCAACTAACCAACCTTTTTTTTGTATATGTTTAACAGCATATATTGAGCCATACATAACACTCAGTGCAGTTATAACAACAAAAAATATGGCATCTATCTTTGGATTTGGCTTTGTAAAATATGTTATTACTGCATAGGCCAAAAGTGAAATTAGAGTAATAGAGAAACTTCTTAAGACACCTTGTCCAATGCAAAGGACATTATTTTTTTCATGCAAAATAAAACACCTCCTATTTAATAAATATCTATGTACATAGAAGGCAATTTATTACTTACTTTTCAGTTTCATATGCTAGTAATTCATTTAATATAGAAGCTATAGCATTTTTCCTTAACTTTAATTTAACTTTGTCTGGACCTGATTCAATAATAATAGATTCTTCTTGCATTTCAATAATTCTCCCTAGTATTCCACCTATTGTTACTATCTCATCACCAGTCTTTAAGGATGAGATCATTTCATTATACTTAATTTTTCTTTTTCTTTCAGGAATCATAATAAATGCATAAAATAAGATCAACATAAATAAAAAAGGTATAACCACAATAATTACATTGTTATCTTGAGGCATGGATTTTCCCCCTCTTTACGCTCTTCCACCCCATTCTTCTAGCTTTTGGGATTTAAAGTCTTCAAAATAGTCTCCGTCTATAGCATTCCTTATATCTTCCATAAGTTTATTATAGAAGTATAAATTATGCAAAACACAAAGTCTCATAGCAAGAAGTTCTTTAGCCTTAAATAAATGTCTTATATAAGCTCTAGAATAATCTTTACATGCCGGACAATCACAACCTTCATCAATTGGATTACTATCAAGTTCAAACTTTGCATTCAATAAATTTATTTTACCATATTTAGTAAATACATGTCCATGTCTACCATTTCTAGCTGGTAATACACAATCAAAAAAATCTACTCCTCTTGATACAGCCTCTAGTATATTACTTGGAATTCCTACTCCCATTAAATATCTAGGTTTATCAGAAGGTAAATACGGCTCTACAGCTTCTATAATTCTGTACATCTCTTCGTGAGTTTCACCAACTGCAAGCCCACCTATAGCGTATCCATCTAACTCCATCTTAGATATTTCCTTGGCGTGTTTTATTCTTATATCCTCGTAAATTCCACCTTGATTTATTCCAAATAACATTTGTTTTTTATTAATTGTATCCTCAAGAGAATTTAATCTTTTCATCTCATTTATACATCTTCCCAACCATCTAGTTGTTCTATCTACGGATTTCTCTACATAATCTCTTGGCGCCGGATTTTCAACACATTCATCAAAAGCCATAGCTATAGTAGAAGCTAAGTTGCTTTGTATTTGCATACTTTCTTCTGGTCCCATAAAGATCTGTCTGCCATCTATATGAGAGCGAAAATAAACTCCTTCTTCTTTAATTTTTCTCATTTTAGCTAGAGAAAAAACTTGAAATCCACCTGAATCAGTAAGTATTGGTCTATCCCAATTCATAAATTTATGTAATCCACCTAATTTTTTAATAACCCCATCTCCCGGTCTTAAATGAAGGTGATACGTATTAGATAATTCAACTTGACATCTAATATCTTTTAAATCCATAGAAGACACTGCACCTTTTATAGCAGCTAATGTTCCTACATTCATAAATACTGGTGTTTGTATAACTCCATGAGGAGTGTGAAACTCTCCTCTTCTTGCATTTTTATTTTTCTTATGTAACTTAAACACTATTTTTCTCCTCCTATAAGGTAATCCTAATCTATTTTAAAATCATAGCATCTCCAAAACTAAAGAATCTGTACTTTTCCTTAACAGCTTCATCATAAGCTTTCATTATTATTTCTCTAGAAGAGAAAGCACTTACAAGCATCAATAAAGTGGATTGTGGTAAATGGAAGTTAGTTATTAATCTATCTACTATTTTAAATTTATAACCTGGGTACATAAAAATATCTGTCCACCCTGATTGTTCTCTTACACTTCCTATGTCATTTGCTATAGTCTCTAACGTCCTACAAGAAGTAGTACCTACAGCTATTATTCTTCCTCCATTTTCTTTTACTCTATTTATAGTTTCTGCTGTTTCCTTTGACATAGTGTAGTACTCCGAATGCATATGATGTTCCTCTATACTATCTACTTTTACTGGTCTAAAGGTTCCAAGTCCAACATGCAAGGTTACAAAAGCTATTTGTATTCCTTTTTTATTAATTACATCTAAAAGCTCTTCAGTAAAATGAAGTCCTGCAGTTGGTGCTGCTGCTGAGCCCACCTCCTTCGAATACACTGTTTGATATCTTTCTTTATCTTCTAGTTGCTCTGTTATATATGGCGGCAGAGGCATTTGCCCTAATCTATCTAGTACCTCTTCAAATATACCAGTATACTCGAATTCTATTATTCTACTTCCTTCTTCCCCGATATCTTTTACTTCTGCTTTTAATTCTCCATTACCAAAAGTAAATCTAGCACCTACTTTAGCTCTTTTACCCGGCTTAACAAGTGTTTCCCATGTATTCGTACTTATTCTTTTTAGAAGTAAAAACTCCATTCTACTGCCAGTAGTTTCTTTTTCTCCTATCAACCTAGCTGGTAAAACTCTGGTATTATTTAATACAAGACAATCTCCTTCTTTTAAGTATTCTATTATATCTTTAAATACTTTATGTTCAATATTACAACTCTCTCTATCTACAACCATTAATCTTGATTCATCTCTTTTTTCTAAAGGATGCTGAGCAATCAATTCCTCAGGTAAATAAAAATCAAAATCCTTAACTTTCAAATACGTCCACTCCCTCTATTTTAGCTTAGTTTGTTCCATAAACTGAACTTTAAAGTGTTTATAGGCTTTTTCAGTTGCTTTTCTTCCTCTTGGCATTCTTATAATAAAACCTTTTTGAAGTAAATATGGTTCATATACATCTTGTATTGTATCTAGTTCTTCTCCTATAAAATAAGATAAAGTCTCTAATCCCACAGGACCTCCATCAAAATTATAAATAATAGCTTCTAAAATTTTATTATCTATTCTATCAAAGCCTTGTTCATCAATTTCTAGTAACTCTAGTGCCATTTTAGTAATTTCTAGATTAATTATTCCATTTCCCTTAACTTCACAATAATCTCGTACTCTCCTTAATATTCTATTTGCAATTCTAGGAGTTCCTCGAGACCTTCTTGCAATTTCGTAGGCTGCATCTTCTTCGATTTTTATCCCAACGATTTTAGATGATCTTGTTACTATTTCTTTTAATTCATTTTCCTCATAGAATTCCATAGGGCTTAATACACCAAATCTATCTCTAAGAGGAGCTGTAAGCAATCCAACTCTAGTAGTGGCTCCTATTAAGGTAAACTTCGGTAAATCTAGTCTTATTGATTTAGCTGCTGCACCTTTTCCAATTACTATATCTAGTGCATTATCTTCCATAGCTGGATATAATATTTCTTCAACTGTTCTATTAAGCCTGTGGATTTCATCTATAAATAATACATCGTAATTATTTAAAGTAGTTAGTATAGCTGCTAAGTCTCCTGCTCTCTCAATGGCTGGACCTGATGTTACTTTAAGATTTCCACCCATTTCTTTTGCTATTATATTAGCTAAAGTAGTTTTCCCAAGTCCTGGAGGACCATAAAGCAAAACATGATCTAAAGACTCTTTTCTTCTTTGAGCTGCTTTTATGAATATATCTAATTTTTCTTTTACTTTTCTCTGACCTATATACTCTTTCAAATTTTGAGGTCTTAATGAGTATTCTATATCTATTTCCTCAGTTTTATGTAATCCTGATACAATTCTCTCCTCCATAAAGTTTCCCCCTAATTCATGAGATGTTTTAGGCTATTCTTAATAATTTCTTCTAGGCTTCTATTTATATCTATATCTTTAAGAGCCTTCTCTGTCTCCTTTTGTGTAAATCCAAGTCCCATTAATGCTTCAAGTGCTTCACTGTAATTTTTATTAATATTAAATTCATTAGCTCCCATTAAACCTTCAGAAACAACTTCAGTATTATTCAACTTAGAAATCTTATCTTTTAGCTCTAAAACTATTCTCTGCGCAATCTTTTTACCTATACCTGGAGCCTTCATTAAAGTGCCATAGTCTCCATTTATGATAGCTAGTTTTAAGTTATTTACATTACTTATGGATAATAAAGATAATGTAGCTCTACTGCCAACTCCATTAATAGTTAGTAGTAAATTAAACATTTCCCTTTCTTCTTCTGTAAGAAATCCATATAATCCTATATAGTCCTCTCTGACTATTTGCTCAATGTATATTTTTACCGCTTCATTAATATTAGGCATTTGTGCCATAGTACTACCTGATGTATGTATTTTGTATCCCTTATTTTCATTCTCTATTATTATGTAATCTTTGCTCATCCCTACATATTGACCCTTAATGTATTCAAACAAATTAAACCCTCCAAATAGTCTTATATATAATCATATATTACTTTACCATTTCAGGTTATATTTATCAAGGAAGGCCACCTTTATTCATACAAAAAAATATGAAATGCCTATTATTCAGGCATTTCATATTTTATATCAAAATCTTTGATACCATCATTTAATTGTTCAATATTTTCAAACTGCATTAATTCATTACCTTTTACAATATTATCAATATCATTTTGTCTTAAACTTGTAAATTTCGTACCTGTTCCTTCTTTGCTCAATAAATTTCCATTTCCATCAAAGATATTTCCTTTATCATCACTTTTCACTATTACAATTTCATTATTTTCAATAAAAAGAATATATCGGTTTGGTTTGTATACTAAAGGATTTCTTACTAATTCAACTGTATTAGATTTTATATCTTTAAGCTTATATCCATACAGATTATACTTTTTTTCTATTTCCGATACTGTTTTACCTACTATTTCTTCTTCCTCTGCTGTTCTAGTTCTCTCAATAATAATCTTGTTATTTTTAGGTTGAATTTCAAATAATATTTCCCAATCTTTTTCAATTATCTTATTTAAAGTCTCATTATTATCTGCTTTTATTCCACTTACATCTATAGTTAAATTTTGTTCTTTAACATCTTTATTTTCAGTGTTTATATCTCTACCTATTAAATATCCCACTAAAAGAAACAGTATACTACACAAGACTAAAGTTAATGAAAAATATTTCTGTTTTTCCATAATATCACTCCTCATGTAGATATTATGGTCAAACTTTCTATTACTTATTCATTTTTAATAAATTTTATACTTTAATCTTTAATTAATTGAGGAAGTATATATTGTTGAAAGAAACTCTCTAAATCAACTTTTTCTTTTACTTTACCTAACAGTATTTCAACACCCTCTGCAATATATCTAGTTGCTATATCTTGCTTCATATTTAATATATCTCTTGATTCTGCTTTTTCATTATTTATAGAATAAGCATTTCTTACTCCTAAGATAATTCCCGGAATAACTATATTTTCAAAAATTTTTTCTTCTTTTATTTTTTCCTTAGCTTTGTCTAGAGTTACCCCTTTAGCTTCATTAATTGATGTACTAAACTTATCCATTTCTCTACATACTTTTTCTTTTATCTCACCTATATTTCCTTTGTGTATTGTATTTAAGTAAAGTATATAATTATATAAAATACCATGCCTTATCTCATCTGTTATTATCCCAAATAATAGTTCCTTATATTGATTATAAGGAAGGCCTTGGCTTATTTTTTTATATTTTTCCACTGCTCCCATTTCACTCATTAGTGCCATCTTTATTCCTTCTATATATGTCTTTGGTTTCTTAAAATCATCATCCTCATTTTCGATTTCCTCTGTAGTAAAATCTTTATATATTCTTTTAAATATCATATTATGTCTTTTCTCATCATTCTTTATTGATTCTATGATTTCTTTTTGTTCTTTAGTAGGTGCGAGCTTAATTAGATAGTTATAAAATGATTTATCTTCTTTTTCACCTTTAATAGATTCTTTTATAAGTTTAAGTGCTTCTTTTAAATTTTCTTGTGGGAAATTCATATAATATTGTTCCATATTATTTCTTACGTATGCCATTAACAATTTACCTCCTAAACTTCAATACCCTTATATACTATGAATTCACTTCAGAAATTGTAACTGTTAATGCGCAAAAATAAAAGCCACTTATTATGTGACTTTTATTTAATATTATTATATAAATAAAGTACCTATAAAGAACATTTTTTCAATTTAGTAACTATACTATTTTAACATTATCATATCTTTATCTTTAGAATTTTTTATAGTGCTAATTATATTTGAATTAATCACACTGGTAAAATCAAATATCTTAGCATCTCTAACTGAGTCAAACATTCTTATTATAGTGCTATTAGTTGAAGTATTTGCTTCATCAATAAGTTGGTCTTGACTTTTTACTTTTGATACATATATATCTAGCTCTTTATTATAAAACTTCTTAACAACTTTTTTTACAATATATTCACACTCTCCAAGAGTTGGAACAACTACGATATCTCCTATTTGAGTGGTTAGGTACATAATATTATCTGTTTCAATTCCTTGAATTATTTCTTCAAAAGAATCATAATTTTCATCTAAGCAAGAATAAAAATTAACTATAAAGTTCATCAAATATTGCCTCCTCAATTTATACCAGCACTTACTAATAATGTTACATGTAATATAATCATTCATATAAATTATATTAATCTCATACTTAAAATGTGCCTATATAAATGAGCTTTTTATTTAAAATTTTTATATTAAAACACTTATTCTATGCAATCTAACATCTTATCAATTCTCTTAACTAAAGCTTTATAGACATCTTCCGATTTCTTATTAATATCATAAACAAGATCTAGTGTATCTTTTATATTTGATTTTTTCCTAAAAAGAATATTAGAGTTACTTAAGTCACTAGCGGAAGATGCCAAATTTGATGAAGCCGATGTAATTCCAGTTAATGTAGTTAAGAGCGGTAATATACAATTGTTAAAATATTCTCTCTCACAAGGGTTTAAAGATAGTTTACAAAGTTCCTCTCTAATTATGTTTATATTTCTTAAATTAGCACTAGTTTCAGTGATAGTATCACTAATAGGCACTTCAAACTCTTGATTTTTATCTATTCTATCTTCTGCTTTTTCTGAAGATAAAGTTTCATCATCACTCTTATTACATTCTTTATTTAAATCTGTATCCACTTTTCTTCCTCCAACATTCATTGCTATATTACTTAATTTCATTTTTTATTTTTTATCTTAACTACCACATTAAGTAACGATTTCAAGCTTGATATGGAGCAAAACTCCTACAGAAACCAAGAATGATATTTATACTCATATAATTTTATGAAAAATCATTAATAAAAATTCCTAATCTATATATGGACAAAATAAAAAGACTATTGTTAGTCTCTATTCTTCCTTTAGAAATTACCTATTTAATATTAAGTTTTGCATTATTACACAGATAATTTAAGTGCTTAATTCCAACTTCTAATATTATACCTTTTTGTATAAATTCTTTCTCTATTTTTTCAATAATCTCTTGAAATGTCTTCTTATATTCATTTGCATCTAAGTCCATCACTTCTTCAACATGCCTTTTATCCATTATTACTTCTTCCCCTCTTATATACATCATATATTTATCATATATACGTAATATTATAAAAATATGGAGGGGTGTTAATAGAAATAAATAATCATCAATAAAAACATAAATAAGAATTACTACTGAGTACGCGCTCTTAGTAGTAATTCTTATTTAGAAAAAATCTTATATTTTATTAATTTACATTGAATTACGCACGTTCCTAAAATGGATCAATTATTTCTATCTATTAAGATCTTCCTTCAATTTTTCAATAATCATCTTTTCCACATTAAGATTTTCAGACAAAAATTTAAGAATTAAATCTAATTTTTTATTTAACTTTTCTATTTCTATTTTCTGCTCACTAACTTCGTTGTCAAGTCCCAGTATTATACTTTCTAGCATCTTTTACACACTCCTATTAATCTAATGTTCTCTAATACCATATCCTATAAATAAAAGATATTTATCCTTCCCACTCTTCTGGGAACTCTGCATTGTGGTAGATATCTTGAACATCATCATCATCCTCTAACATATCTAAAAGCTTTTGCGTTTGAGGCGCAGTCTCTATATCTACTGATACCATAAGGTCTACAGGTTTTTTCGATTTGTTTACATATGTGATTTATAACAAAACATTAAACGTATGTATGTCATTATAAAATAATTTTAAATTTCTTAACTTGAACCTAGTATACCATTATTAGCATTATCTGTTCAATACTCTATACAAAAAAAAGAAAAAAAAGGGTAAGTCAAAATTAATTGACCTACCCTATCCCTACCTATGTATAAAAATTCCCGCATTATATATGTATTTACTTATCTATTATAATTCTTTTGCATCTTTAGCCGTAGACTGTCCAAAATAAAAAGAAACTATCATTATGAATATAGTTTTAAATGGTTCATCTACAGTTATTTGTCTCAAAGTTAATATTACAAAAGTAAGAGTTAATAATAATGCTATAATCTTCTTTA
Source organism: Clostridium sp. X (assembly GCF_055755365.1). Taxonomy (NCBI): domain Bacteria; kingdom Bacillati; phylum Bacillota; class Clostridia; order Eubacteriales; family Clostridiaceae; genus Clostridium; species Clostridium sp. X. Next base: position 2,396,640 of record NZ_CM146912.1, on the reverse strand, counting down.
CACTTATTAACTTTTTTAATTCTTTCATTTAATACTCACCTCTCATTAGTTTTATCAATGTTTCACATGCCTTTTCAGTTTCCTCATTACCTTTAAATATGGAGTTCTCTCCTATAGGCTTCTTAGTTTTAGTAACCTGATTATAGAACTTTTGAAACTCTAAAGTATAATATTTAGATATGTCGCTATCCTTTTGAGTGATAGCAGATTTATTATCGTTTTGAACGATAACTTCTTTTCCTACTATTGCTTCAACAATTGCTTTTGCTACCTTATCTCTATATTCCTCACTCATTAATAGTAACTCATCCTGAGCATTAGAAATGAATCCTACCTCAACTAATATTCCTGCCATATTTGTATATTTAAGCACTGCAAAATTAGCTTCTTTAACTCCCCTGTTAGTTAATCCAGTTACTTTGATAAGTTTTGATTGCACCTTATTAGCATATTCCTTACCTTTAGAACTTCCAGTATAACAGAATGTCTCTATCCCATTTGCCTGAGAATTTTTGGCACTATTGCAATGTATAGATACAAATACATCTGTATTAGCTCTATTGGCTATATTCGCCCTTTCTGTTAGTTCCAAAGACATATCTATACTTCTAGTCAATACTTCACTATGTCCTAGTTTAATTGTATATACTGCACATCTTTTGGCTATGTCAAGAGTAAAATCCTTTTCTCTTGTATTTCTCTGCCCAATCGCTCCACTATCCTTGCCGCCATGTCCTGCATCATAACATATCTTCATGCAATCACACCTTTCTAATTATTTCTAAATACACATTCCTTAATATCCTCAACGTCCTTCTTAACATCTTCAACAATATTAAATTTGTCTGTAAGTGTTTTAATAATATCTTGATAATTCTTTTCTCTCTCATCATTTTGAACCTGTACTTTATCTACAAATTCTTTATAGTCTTTTCTATTATAAAACCAAAAGATTAACATCAGTCCTAGTATAGGACTTGACTTTACTATTTCTGTAAATAAACTTTCCAATTCTCCCACCTTCCTCTACATAAAAATAAGCAAAATAAAAGGACTATTTCTAGTCCATATTTTGCCTTTAAAACTTATTTAGTTGTGTCGTACTTTTAACCGATTGCGACTTAAACTTGCGTTCCTGTTGCATCTACCCATATGTTTGGTGCAGTTTTATACCAAACAGGCTTGCCAAGAGTTGTATCAAAAACCATATCACCTATATTTCTTACTAATTGTCCTGCGTTCCTTTGTGTTGTTGTTAAAGCCAAAGGTGTAACACGTAACCATGCACCCCATGTTGAAGTACCTTGCAACCAATATCTTCTGTATAAATTAGCACTATCAGTAGTTTCATATGTCTGATAAATATAATAGTCGTGATTTGCAGTTCTATCAGTTGTCAAAATACCACTCTTCCCTTCTGGGGCACCTGTTAAATCTGTAGTAATAAGACATTTTGTTATGCTATTTTTAGTGAAACCAGTTTTTCCATTCGTAGCAAGCGTGACAGTATTTGATGATAGTGCAATAACCGAATTTGCAACTTGCCACGCTGTCCATGTGTCCTCATCTATTTCATATCTGCGGTAGATTTCATTTGTGTTTCGTATCTTATATAATTGGTGTGCATACCCTTCTGATGGCAGAAGCTTACCTGTTGTATCAGTTGTTAATACCCCACCAACCGTCGATGGAAATCCAGTGTTATTAGAATTATCTATCCTAGTGTGATATATTCTTCTTCCTTTAAATGCTTTCGGTGGCGTGTCATTAGTGACAAGAAAACTACTATTTGTTACTACAACTGAATTTTGTAGTTCACTACCAACATAAGAACCGTCGCAACCTATTGCAAGGTGCTTCCTGTATATTGTGCTTCCCGTCCAATATCTTCCAATATCAACGATATTTCCTCGCCTATTTAATCCTTCGTTAAGTGTAACAACATCAATATTTAATGACTTAATATATTGAATTGTTTGCTCTAAATATTGTTGCTGTGTGGCCGTATGTTGTGGATCCCCACAATGCGTCATAATAATTAACCAACCATTATTGGCAACAGCTTGGTCAACGCTCCATTTATAGTAGTCTAAACTATCTGTTGGGAAAGGCGGTGTAGCCCATTGGTCGAAATAAGAACCTAGTGGCATAGCTGTCATATCCCATGTTTCGAGAGGAGCTAAGTTTATTCTCCCCTGTGCGTCTGTTATTCTTCCGCCTCGGTAATACTTACGAGCGATTTCGACAGTGTCATCATCCCTACCACTATATGGGTAGCAAACAGTGGTAACCTTTAAACCCATATTTTCAAGTGTTTCTTTGCCGACTTTCAACTCTGTTTCTTTTTCTGCGTATGTCGCCAGATTGGCTAAGTGTGCGTGTGTTTGTGTATGACCTGATATTTCCCAGCCTAAATTTTGTAGCATTAGTAAATCATTTTTTTTCATAAAATCTGCATATTCACTTGTGGACGCTGCCCTTTCACCTATTACAGCAGTAACCATTGGTATATTATATTCTTGAGATAAAGGTAAAAGCTTAGTCAGCACCTCAATTCTGCCATCATCATCAACTATGGTTACTAAAGGTGTTAATTTTCTCCATTTGTTTTGAAGTTCCCAATCAGACAGATTGAGTTTGTTCGCATTTTCTGCCAATTGCGACGAAACTCCATTTAATCTAGCTTGTAAATTATCATGTGTTGTACCACTAACAGTATCAATTCTAGCCTGTACAACTTCTGCTGAAGCATTACCTCCCATATTAATTATTTCTTGAAATGTGTCCTCGACTTCATCTTGTCTATCTTCAATAGTAGATTGTCTAGCTGTAGTATTTTCTACTTCTGTATTTATAGCTTCTATTCCAGTTGCTATAGACTCTCTTACGTCTTTCCCATATACCGCTTGTTTTATTTCCTGAGTATATTGTGTTATATCTGCCATATTCATCCCTTCCTTTTGTCTCTATTTGTAAATAAAAAAAGACCCTTGTAGGCCTTTAATTTGGACTCCTAATAAACTGCTTGTTCTAATAGGAATACCCTTTGTTGTAAATCTGTTATTGTATTTTCTAAATTAGATATATGTTGTGTTGTCGCAACGTTGTAGCCATTAGACTTTACTTGTCCTTTAAAATCACAATTGCCCCAAAAATAATTCCAGCCTTGTGAGCGTAAATCAAATCCACCACCACCGGGATAAACTGTAAATGAGCATCTAGGTGTTATTATTCCAAAGTCATATTCTCCTCCATTATAGGATGGGTCTGGTGCGTATCCTATAGAACCTAACTTGCTTAAATTATTATAAAAGTCTAGGTATTGGTCATGAAGTACAGTATAATTGTTGGTGTTAGATGTACGCATTAAATTAGCAATCATGTTATTTGTGGTAATGTCATCAAAAATACCTTCTATAGCTCTTAAAACTCCATTGCTATCTACAAAAAATACCTTCTGATTCTCATTTTCTATAGATATCCCTTCAGTAGCATTAAGTGTAGTTACAACCTTACCATCACTTCTCACAACCCTAATGCCAAAATCATTCCCAACTTGAACACCATTGTAGACACCATTGTTTTGTACACTAGACTTTCTTAAGTCATTTATACTTGTACTCAATTTAATTGGAAAATTAGCTATAGTAAGCTTAGGATCATACGGCTTTAATAAGTCTAAATCTATTTCTACAATTTTATATATACTATCTATAGCCATAACTGGATTAACTATATGTAGATTAACTCCTAACGTGAATTCCTCTGCTTTATTTCCACTTAAAAAGCTTAAATCCAATGCGTTAGATTCTAAGAGATATAGAGGTTGTGTGTACTTGTCTAAATCTGATAGACAAGCATTATACAAATCTGCGGCATCTTCAATCTCTCTATACTCTACTGTCTTTTCAATAATTCCATATGTATTTTTTGCATTAATATCTTCTATGTAATCTAATCCACCATTAACGGAACTTATAGTCAAGTTATTAGCTCCAAGTGGAATTATTCTAGTTCCAAGACTAGTTATATCCTTCCCTCTCACTATTTCCTTCATGTTAATACCTAATGTAATATCCACTATATTAAGACTAAAGTTCTGAAGCCAATCTAAATAAAGAATTCCATTTAGTTCTCTAACTCTAATATCCCCGCCTAGCTTCTCTTTAGCTTCTAGCAGTACTTCTAAACTGGTTTTAAATTCTCCATTAATAGATAAATCTCCAGCAACGTCTACGTTTCCAATTTGTATTTGCTTGATAGTGTCTACTTTACCATTGTGATTGTTTAATACTTGTGTTAAAAAATCCGTAGTATTGGAAGCTAGAATAGTGTTCCTTATTTTTGTATCATTGAAATAAGATAAAGCACCTTCACAAAGCACTTCTTTGTAGAATAATCCACTTGAATCCATTTTTTCATCTACATCAAGAACACGACCTGTAAATCTTATAGAGTTATCTCTTGTATCTATAACTTTTATTTTTGTAGTCAGTTCATACAATTTATCATATCCATTATTATTTATATAAATAGAAAAAGAAAGACTATCAACTTGTGACAATCCTTCTTTAATGTTTATTTTATTTAAGTGTGGTGCTTCTTTATCTTCACTTGGATAATGTATTGTAGTTTTAACATTATCGTTGTAAATACATGCCTTATACATACTATATCACCTCTTTCCTGAATGAAAACTTAATGTTACCAGTGCCATCTATAGTTATGTAATTATCACCACTTTTAAGTTTTAAATCGTAAAACTTATTATCTCCGACTGCTAAGTTATATATTTTATTATTAAAAGTAATACTCATATTAGTATCTACATTAATAACTGGAGTTACTAATCTACCAACATTAATTATATTTACTGTTTTACTGTCTACAACGTTAAATTCAGTATCCTGTGACACATCCATTTCAAAGTTAAATGTATCCCAAATATCTGAACCTTCTAAGTTCACCCCTGTTTTAAAGGGCTGACATATGAAAGTTACTGTTAGTTTACCAAACCTTATTAACTCTTCAAAATTTGGAGACTCTTCAACTTCTGCAAGAAAATAATAATCACAGATATCATCAAATATAAGCTTTTCTCTTCCTGTATCTTGTAGCCATTCAAGAATTTTAGAATATAGTATGTGTAGTTTCTCTTTAGATTTAGTTGGCAAACCCAAGGTAACTTGTATTTGTCTCTCTCCATATACAGGTTCACCATTAGTTCCAATAGTTGAAAAATCATATGTACCATTCATAAAAGGTACTGTTTCTTTAATCTTAACCTTAGCAGGAGATAGAATTTGTTTTCTTTCCATAAATAGTCTAAAATCTTTATAACTATGTAGATTATTAAATTTAAAACCCTTTATCATACTCCAACTCCCCTTCCTGCTAATTTAATATTAGTACCTTGTATTTTATCGCTATATGGTGCAATTATTTTAGCTATCTGTTGTCCATCCAAATTAACTGGTACTATTACTTCAACTTTACTGTTAGTGTTTGTATCATTTGTTGTTTTATTTAATTCATCTCGAATTAGATACCTCAAATCATCTAATGCTCCAACAAATTCTGGTCTTTTCTCACCTACTCCTATAATACTAGGTCTATCAAAAATACCCCCTTTATCATACCAATTAACACCTAGACTTGGTACTTTTGGAGGTAGACTTAATAAATCTAATTTACCAGTTACGCTGAAATGAGGTAGCTTAATTTTAGGTATTTTAAAATCAAACATATTGCTAAAGAAAGTTTTAACTTTAGTTGTAATATCCTTAACTTTACTTAATATGCTAGATAATTTACCACCTGTTATTGTATCAAGTGCTACAAATCCAGTAGACCATAGGTTTTTAATTCCATTTATAGCTGTTAATACAACCCCACTAATTATGTTCATATTTCCTGTAAATATTTGTTTAATGCCACCTAAATCACCTGAAAATACTCTTTTCATACCTTCCATAATATCAGCGATACCATTTAACAACCAATCAAACTTATCAACTACAAAACTTGTAATTGCATTTACGATATCAGTAATGGATTTTTTAATACTATTAAAAATATTAGAAATATTTGTTTTCAGTTCATTAGCTTTAGATTTTATAGTGTCCCAGTTTTTATATAATAGCACTCCTACTGCAATTAATGCCGTTATTGCACCTATTGCAATACCTATAGGACTAGATAAAAAAGCTATTATTCCTCCTGCTTCTGCTATTGCTAAACTAGCAGTTCCTACTGCTCCTGTTATTACACCAAAAGAACTAATTAGAGTACCTATTGTTACAATAGCAGGGCCGATTGCCGCAACTAATAATCCTACCTTTACTATAGTTTCTTGTTGTGCTGGACTTAAATTATTGAATTTATCTGCAAGTATTTGTATTCCTGAAGATATTTTTTCTACAATTGGTGTTAAACTATCTCCTAGTTTTATACTAGCATTTTTAAGCTTATTCAGAGACTTTTCTAGTCTATTACCAGCAGTGTCATTTACCTTTTTAAAAGCTTCATCTGTTGCTCCTGCACTATTGCCCATAGTCTTAAGCATATCATTAAAATCTTTACCAGAGTTTGTACTTAAAATTAACGCTGCTTTCCCAGCTTCGGCACTTCCAAACATATCTGAAAGACTTTTATTATTTTTCTTAGCATAATCATTCATACTAGCAAGAACATCACCAACCGTTTTACCACTTGCAATAAGTTCAGAGAATGATTTTCCCGTTGCTTCTTTTATAACTTTACTTGCCGTAGTTCCACTCTTACCCATCTCATTAAACATAGAGTTCATATCAATTTTATTATCCTATAGGCTCTTTATCCTATAGTTCTATATGTTTCCATATAGCTTAGACTATATCTTCACCTACGACTTTACGTTTAGGTGTTCGGCACTCTTGGGGGAAATTATTCTTTTGGCTAGTCATTCCCCTAGTCGTTGCACCTTCCTAGTTACTTTTATACCATTCACTAAGCTTGGCTCATGATTAGCATATTAAATGTTTATTTTTAAGCATTATAAAAGAGTGTCTATGGTATTAAAACACTCTTTTATTATTTATAAAACACGTATATTGTTTTTTTGTATTATTCTTATAACCATAAATACTATGGAATTCTTTATGGCATATTTCACATAACGTTGTTCCGTTTTTTATATCATTTCTTTTCTCAACACACCAATTATAACCATCTAAATGATGTGCATTGAGATTACCACCTGTATCATCTCCACAACATTGACAAGTATAATTATCTCTTTCATATACTTGTTTTCTCCATTCCTTATAGCCATCCATAAATCTTCCTAACTGTCTATCTTCTTCTGTTAGTTCATAATTGTAATTAGGATTATTTTCACCCTTGAAGAGATTAGAATGGAAAATATTTTTACACTCCATAGAACAAAAATTAAATTGGTTTCTTTCATATAGTGAATTAGCAATCTCTAATTCTTCACCGCAATGATCACATTTACAAGATATAGTGGAAAGTTTATGGGTATATTCTGAATGACACTTTTTTGAACAAAATTCCTGCTCTTTATTTGCATAACTATATACAAAATCTTTATCACAGTTTTTGCATGTCTTTTGCTTTTGTTCTTTGGTATATGAAATATCTTTATTTTTACATTCAACGGAACAAAAATGCCTTTTACTTCTATTAAATTGATATTTAGTTAATTCTATTTCTTTCCCGCATAAATCACAAGCATATTTAATGCTTCCACCACGATAATTAGGATTATTTTCTCTCGCTTGAAAAATTGAAACCCCTTTATTAGAACATGATTTTGAGCAAAAATGGTTTTTGCTTCTCTTAAATACATAAGGGGTAAGATTCAATTCCTTTCCACAAACATCACATTCGCATTTTATTTTTTCTAATTTCTTAGGCATAAAAAACAACTCTCCTATTAGTTTATCCTATATTTATATTATACCATTTTTAATACCATTTTTTGCTTAAAAGTAATCGATATTTAACTTAGCCTTCCATGAATTCACCGAATTATTGCCCTAATATTTCTATTAGGCGGCCCTATATTCCTCTAAGGTCGTTGTTTCAGCTGCCTTAATACCTTTTGCAGTCATAATTGCATAACCACTTGCTACTTGTTCAAGATTAACACCTAAGCTATTAGCTGTAGGAATAACTTTTCCCATAGAACTACTTAGTTCAGCAACTGTTACTTTACCCTTGTTCTGGGTTTGAATAAGTACATCAGATACTTTGTTTACTTCACTACTTTTTAATCCATAAGAATTAAGTATTGTAGTAAGCAAATCTAGAGATTGTCCAGCTTCTGCAAATCCAGCTTTAGCAAGTTTAGTTGAATTAGATACAAAGTTAACTGCATCCCCTGTGCTTTGACCTGCTGATATTGCGTCATAAACATTGTTAGCTATTTCGGTTGAAGCAATGCCTGTATCATTAGATAGTTTTAAAATTCCTTTTCGCAAATCTTCAATAGGAACTTCTGCATTATTGGATATTGTACCAACCTTAGCTATACTATTTTCAAAATCTATAGCCATTTTAGCACTAGCTGTTCCTATTGCTACAAGTGGGGCAGTAATCTTCGCAGATAAATTCTTTCCTACATCTTGCATTTTTTTACCTACGTTTTGCATTGTAGTGCCAATATTGCTAAGCCTTTCACCCAACTGTGTCCATCTGCTTTCTTGCGTCCTTATACTGTCATTTGTTTCTGTTAGTTGTCTTTGTAAATTATTAAGTCTCGCTTGTGCATTATTGTATTGTACAGCAAGTTGTTGTGTTTCTCTGCTATTTTCACCTGTTGCAGTTAGCGATTGTTCATATGCTTTTCTTAATTCTTCTACTTTTTCCTGTTGTAGTCCAACACTTCTATTAAGAAAATCTGCTCTAGTTCTTAATTGATCTGTACTATTCCCAAATCTACCTAAAGCACTACTAGCATTTCTAAACTCTGCTTGTGCAACATTTAATTGTCTGTTTATATTATTGATTCCCTGTTGAAACCCTTGAGAATTAAGTCCTATATTGACTTGTAAATTTCCTACCTCTGCCATATTTCCACCTCCCATCTATTAAAACAAAATATCATCTATGTATCCCGACTCTTCTTTCTCACTTTTAATTCCATTAACATCCTTATATACATCATATAAAGCAAATAATTTCCTCGGAGTGCATCTCCAAAATTCATTTTCACTCATTTTTAACAATACTGTTGCCATATAAAAAAGCCATGCCCAATCCCAAGTATTAGAATTGTCATGGTCATCTAGTTTTTTTCTTTTTCTATTTCCCCTATATCATTACTCTCTATTTCTGGCATAGCACTACTTAAAGAATTACTTATAATAGCACTAACTTCTCCTATATTTTGCATTGTAATTAATTGTCCTACTTCACTTAAAGTTAATGTATCATCGTCTGTTTTTAATCCTGCATACAAAAGTGCTCTAACTGCTTTCATACTACCCTTTCCAAGTCCTTCAAATGCCTTGTTTATATCTCCAAAAATTTCTTCAAGTTCGCAAAATGCGTTTAAGTCAAAATTTATTTTTCTTTCTTTATCTAATTTAATTACTATTCCATTATTTCTTATGTCTTTTCCTTTAACCAATTTAACTACCTCCAATTTCTATCTAAAAATAAAAAGCACCCTAGTTAAAGAGTGCTTTATCTTATACAGTTGGTACTGCTGGAACTGCTGTAAACCATGCGTCTAGTATAGTTTCATCTGCTCCTGTTGCATCTTCGTCTGCTATAAGTCTATAATTTCCGTCAAACTCTCTAGCATAAAAAGTACCTTTTAATTTAGCTGTTTTTGTGTCTTTGGTATTTGTTTCAGTTGCAAATTCATCTTCTGTTATTTCAAAAGAACCTTTGTATAGCCACACAAATCTATGCTTTCCATTTGACTTTTTACTTTTGAATCCTAGTGCTACAGTTGGTGCTATATCCTCTTTAGATTCTATTAGTACACCTTTAACAACTTTTGCACCTTGTAGTAATGCCCTGCTTTCAAGAGATAATTGATTCAATTCTATTTCTACATCTATACTATCAAAACTATTTATAGTTTCTTCTACAGAATCATCACTGTATAATTTCTCACTATTTGTTTTAGGTGCTATCTTTGCATTAATTGCTCTTTCTAGCAGTGTTGGAGTGTCGTATGTTACCCCTGTACTATCATCTTTTGTCAAAGTTGCAATTGTAAACTGTTTTAATCCCACTTGTCTTGCCATTATTTATCTACCTCACTTTTAATTTTTATTTTCTAAATAAAAAAATCTGAAAACATGATTATAAAATCCTGTATCAGACTCAAATAAATCATATTCACTTAATCTCTTAAATCCTGCATTGTTTAATAATTCTTTTACTTGATCCACTATATTATTATAATTATCCTTGCTAAATACATTTAGTTGTATATAATGTCCTGTCGTTTCCTCTGTATCTTCGCTAATGTCTGCACTTTCACATAAATATTCTACAAAAGTAATATATGTAGTCGCTGAACCTGTATATTTAATAAAAACAGTCGGAATATTAAGAGGTTTAAGAGTATCTATAATCAATTTGTTTATATTCATAATCCCAACCCCTTCCTAACTTCATCTGCAATTGTTTCTTGTATTTCTTCTTTTTTGCTTTGATAAGCTCTAGACATAAAAGGGTTCGCACTCATTTTAGTTGTTCCAAACTCAACAAATTTTCCATACCAACTTTTATCATTTGTCCCTACTTGCACATATGAACCTTCTTTATTTTTCTTTATTTTACCAACTTCTATATTATCTTTAAGATTTCCAGAATCAGTTGGTGCTTCTTTCTGTATTTCTTCTTGTAACACTTCACCTGCTTTTTTTAGTGCGGCATTCTCTATTTTCTTTCCTTCCTTGCCCATTTCCTCAAGTCTATTAAGTAATTCTTGCATACCTTCTAATTCAATTCCAGACATTACTCAATCACCTCAGCAACTAACTCTACAAACTCATTACTTTCATTATAATTATTTACATAAGTTATATTATAGAGTTTATCTTTATATTTTATTTTCATATCTGTATTTATAACTTTATCTTTCCTATACCTAATCACAAATCTAGTTATAATCTTAGAATAATCAGCACCAGCTTTAAATATTTCAGTCCCACTCATGTTAGAGATTTTAGACCAGCATTTACAATACTCAACTTCCTGCTCAGTTTCAAATCCATAATCATCTTGTATATTTTGTATTGATAATATAGAAATACGTTTATTAAGTTCAGATATTTTAATGTTCATAATCTACACCACCGTTTCATTAATGGGGTAATTACTCAACTTATCTAATATAGTAGTTACTATTCTATCTTGTTTAGTTTTTTCAAGTATTTCACAACTTCTATTTTCATACATATCCTTTATAGCTTTCTTTTGTACTAATCTTGCAAGTTTTACTGCCTTCTCATCTATCTTATAACCTTCACCTACACAACTATCTATGTATATTTCAGAAACTTCAATTAACTCTTGTAATAATATATCTTCCTCTGTATAATCATCCAATCTTAGATAATCTTTAATTTCATCTAAAGTCATTTACTCACCTTCTTATTAAGAAAGGGCAGGATTAACCTACCCCATTAATTAAAATTCAATTCTTTTAATACTTCTAGTTGAACCTTTAACAACGGCAAATCTTTCTAATATTCTTGTTTTAACAGTATCATCGTTAAATCCTGCTTCTGTACTTCTAGCTATTGTAACTGCTTTTCTATCACAGAATTTAACAGCCTCTTTCATATTTGCTATGTAGAATATCTTTGTCTTACCTTCTGTTACTACAGGTAGTAAAGTATCATCAACAACAATTAATTCTTTACCATTAAAATAGAATTTTCCATTCATTTCAGTAACTAAATTTAATGGTCTCTTTTGTGTGTCTTTTGCATTCTTAAGATAAGCAAAACCTTCTACATTTGTTATAGTAACTAAGCCAACTTTAACAGATGGTAAAGACTTATCCATAGCCATTTGTACATCACTATAATCTATTGCTCCATCAATAGCAGTTGCATTATCTTTTATAACTTTTAAAATTTTAGTATTTTCTGCTACTGTAACTATTTCTGCAAAGTTTTTCTTAACTAAACCTTCTATTTCAACTTCTGCATCATCAACAGTTTCAGAAGATAATGATTGTATAAGACCATGTTTAGCACACTTAAATGTTAAATCAGTTGTAACAAGTGTTCCATCTACTATATTATCTCCCTCAACTACTTCTGGAAGTGTATTTTGGTCAAGATCAACAACAGGAATCGTACCCTCATTCTTAACAACTGGAATTACATCACAATATTCTTTTACAGACCCAAAACCTTTTTTAATTTCTTGTAGCTGATTTACAAATTGTTTAGGAATAACTGCACTATTATCAACAGTTGTAATAGTTGCTCTTTCTTCTTGTGTCATTTCTTTACCCATAACCTTTTTTACTAAACTTCTCATCTCATTAACTTTTTCCATTCTTTCATTACCTCTCTTTTCATTATTTTTTTGTGTTTCTAATGATTGTCTTTCTTCTTGTTCTTGCTCCTCAGCAAGTTTTAATAATTCTTTAGCTTGTCTTATTTCTTCTTTCAATGCCTTTGCACTATCAACATCCCTAGCTTCAATTTTCTTTCCTAACTCTTCAGTTTTAGTTGTTATTTCTTGTCTTAATTCTTCTATTTTCATTAATATCTACCATCCTTTTATTTTTATTTTTGGGTATAAAAAAGAACTACTTAAAGTAATTCATTTGATATTTTTATAAGTTCTAATTCTGTTTTTAAATCTAATAATTCTTTTTCTTGTTGTATCTTTTGCCTTTCTTCTGCAAGTAACTCTTTTGCTCTTGTAAATACCGTTGTATCAGTATATTGAGGTATACATAAAACAGAACCCTCATATAATTCTACTTTTAATAGGGTACGTGTAATTGTATCTTTTTCACTGTTATAATTAATATCTTCTTCAACGCATGAAAATCCAAAACTACATCCAGCAATTAAGCCTTCTTTTACTAATTCAATGGTATCTTTTGCATAACTAAGATTGTTATTAATAGTAGCTTTAAATCTTAGACCAATATTATCAGTTTCAAGTTCTAAAGTTCCTGTCTTAGTAGATGCTAAAGGTTTACTCCAGTCATGATGATAAAGTAAAAATATATTATGTCCATCTTTTAAAGTATTATCAAAAGCCCCTCTGTCAATTTGTTCATAATATCCTTCCCACAATTCTGTTAAACTATTAAATTTAGCTATGTATCCTTCTATAACAACATTTTTATTATCTTCAGTTGCTTGTCTTATTTCATATTGCTCTATGTTTCGAAATTCTCTATTTTCTGTCATCTTCATCACCTCCTCCACTATCAGATTTATTATTTTTTAAATAACTAACATTGCCATTAATCAAATCTTTCAATAGTATCTGCCCACTTGGAAGTGTGACAATTGGTTCTCCACCTAATCTTGGTACACCTAAAATACCTCTAGCATAATCTAAATCATAGACACCATTCTTAACGTAAGAATTTATTACATCAGCTTGTGTTTTAGAATCTGTTCTAAGTAGCACGTTAATATTGAATCTTATTTTATAACCTTGCTTTCTTTCCATACTTGTAAGTAATTTATAATCCATCTCTTGCTCTATCTGTTCAAAGATTACTAACAAACATTCGCCTAAATATTTTATATTGTCCTGTTCCTCACTTTTAGCATTTTCTTTTACAAGTCCAAGTTTTGTCAGTGGAACTCTAAAACTCATAGCAATTTCTTCTTTACTTAATTTTCTAAGTTCTGTAAATTGTACATCACTTAGAGTTAAGGAAAGTGGCGTTACAGTATACCCAGCAGGAATAGTAAATATTTTGTTTGTGCTACTATAAATCCTACTAAATTTATCTTGAATTTTATTTAATTCTTTTTCATCCTTTATATCAGATGTTAGCTGTATGGCTAGTTTGTTGGTTAGAGAATTTGTAAATAATTTATTCAAATGATTTTGACTTTTTATAGATGTATCTATACTTTCTCCTAAAATACTTCTATTGGCTTTACCTTTTATACCGTCTAAAGTAAAATCTCTTAAAATTATTATATCTTTATCAAAACAACTCCCTATTTCACAATCAACACTTTCATAATCCCATAAAATCTTATTGTTTTTAACACCTTTTATTAATCCAGCATTATCTATAGTGCAATTAGTAATTTTTACAGGGTATAATCCTTCGATTTTATTCCCTTTTCTATTTATAAATAACCCAGCATATCCATTATGTTTGGATAAAGCTACAAAAGTTTTGTAACAATCTATAGCACTCATATAAATATTAGGTCTTAATCTTAACAAGTCATATAAATAGTGTTCTTTAGCCAATAATTCACCTTTATCAGTTTCTTTTTTTACTTGTACAGTACATTTGGCAACATCCTGAGATATATTATTTATACAACTAAAATATGTACTTTCTCGCATTTCCATTTCAAATGGTGTAATGTCATAACCATTTTCAAATGTATATATATCTTTCCAATCATTTACGGTTACATCACTTCTTTTTTCAATCCTATCAAATATCATTATTTATCACCTCTTTTCCCTTCTAAATTTATATAGAAATACACTTAAAGCTATTAAAATCAAGCCTGAAAAGTACAATCCAAACCTAATAGAAATAGAAAAGTTGGTAATAATTATTATAACTGCACCTAATAAAAAAAGACTTTCTATAATAAATAACTCATTATAAATAGTCTTTTCTAATAATTTATTAAGTTTTTCTTTAAATTTCATATTATCACCTACCAATCCATATTATCGAGTATATCTAAAGCATTATATGTATAATCTTCACCTATCAATTCTGTATAGGCAAATACTAAAACTGCAACCATGTCTATTCTTTGCTTGTTTTTATCCTCTTTAGCTAACATTTCATCATCAGACTTACCTTTATTTGTAATAGCATTACTCATGTTCCAGTCCAATAATTCATTTTTTAAATACTTAACTTCACCATCATAAACTTTTTTTCTAAATTCCTTTGTACTTGGAGATAAATTAGTATATGTTTGTTTTAATTTCACTACATCATAATCTTTTTCAAGCCTATCAATCATCTCTTTTGCGTTCATAGGATCAGTTACTATTGTTTGTATGGTACACTTGTACTTACTTTCAATATTTCTTATATACTCTTCTACAAGTGTATAATTTACTGTCATTCCTTTATGTATATCACAGTATCCCAACTTAGCATATTTTCTATAATCTATGTTTTCTCTTCTTTTCCCTAAAGAATCAGCAGGTAAAAATCCATGACTCATACAATAAATTATGTTATTCTCTTTGTACATTATAGAAACTGCTGTTAAATCTGTAGTAACAGAGAGGTCTATTCCTACAATTACATTTTTACCTTCAAAATCTACTTTATCTACTCCACATTTTTTCCAATAATCAATATTTATGTATTTATTTAATTCATTTTCAGCAACAAATACATTGCAAGTTTTAGTAATAAATTCTTCCTGTAAATTTGTTTGTATCTTAGCTTTTTTCCTGTCCTCTCGCATTGTGTTATAATTGTCTTCTAGTCTTAATGGATTGGCCTGATATAAACCTATATCATCCCAAATATGTTCCTTTTCTGCATAATAAACTAATGCAAACATTCTTTCATCTTCAACTGTACCCTCTAATACTTTTCTAATATAGTCTAAATCACTTTCCATAATAGAATTATCTATAGCATAAGCTGTCGTAGTTCTAAAGGTTAAAGGGTTAATAACATTCTTTTGTCCAGATTTCATTGCTGTAAAGTTACTGTTTTCTGTAAAATTAGCATGTTCATCACTTACAAAAGCACTTGGTCTTATAGAGTTATTCTTACCCGCTTCTGCAACACGAGGTTCAAAGTAGCTATGTGTTATATTACACTTTATTTGTCCAGTCTTAGGTGTAGAGATCGTAAAATACTTCTTTATCAACGAACTAGCATTTATAATTTGAGTCATTATCTTTTTAATCTCTGATGCTAATTCTTTAGTTAAACAGATACTATAAAACTCACTATACTCTTGTTCTGTTAATAAAAGTAAGATAAATACTAAACCTATTGTAGCTGTCTTACTATTTTTTCTAGCAATAAAAAGTGTGTTATCATTGTATCGAAATTTATTTTTATTGTTTTTAAATCTCCATCCAAAAATATTTGCAATAAAAAAAGCCTGAAATGGTGCTAACCATTCCAAGACTTGTTTACCTGCTACAAATCCAGTAGCAAAATTCATTAATTTTAATAAGTTATTTACTATTTTTGATTTCTCTTCATCAAAATAAAATTTAAAATTATCTTCATGCTGACTATTATTATAATCTTTTAAAAATATCTCACATTGCTTTCTTACTTCCCATGTGGTAACCTCTTTTCCATCTACAACATCCTCTGCATATTGTATTGCACGTTCTAATAACATCATGAAATATCATCACCTTTTAGTGCTTTTAAAAGCGGGTCTTCTTTTTCTGTTTGTGCATTTACATTTATATTTGCTAATTTTGCACGAGATTGAGGAGATAAACTTAGTTCATTACAACAACGGAAAAACTCTTTCATATAACTTTCTTTTATTCTTAAAGCATCTTTATTGAGCAAGTCATTGTTTAGTATCTTTTCTGATTCTTGTATTCTATCTATTGCAACAGAACAACTTGCTAATACATATATATCTAAGTTTGTAAGTATTCCACTACTTTTAAGTTCATCAACTATGTACTTAAATATTTTTCTTGCGTTTTTATTTAAATATGTAGGTGGTTTAATATTATCATTACCACCCTTTAGCTTCTCTTCGGCTCGTTTTCTAGCTTCATATTCTTCTTTAGTTAAATTTTTACTCATTGTATCAACACTCTTGGCTGGTCTTGACAATTTTTATCACCTACTTTCATAATTAATAATTGTTATTATTTACTTCAAAGTCTTATTTAGGGAATTTCATAAAACTGTGAGGGCAGCAGGGACTTTCCAACTCTTCTTAAATAGTTTCATACCCTCCCCCACTTAGTAATATTTTATGCATATTGCCATCTAAATCCACCTGAACTCTTACTTAAACCTATTAAGTTATTTCTTATTGCACTTGGATTTAATCCATACTCTTTAGCTACTTCTGAATGAGATAACTCTAACTGACTTCCATCTTTTAAATTAACACCTATTATCTTTTTACGTGTTTTTTCAGCAACTCTTACATTTCTAGTTCCATAATTAGCATTATATTTACTTGTACACCATTCAAGATTATCAACTTTATTATTTATTTTATCTTCATCTTTATGATTAACTTCTGGTAAATTATTAGGGTTAGGTATAAATGTTTCTGCAACTAACCTATTAATTCTAAATTGTTTGTATTCACCATTTTTATATAAATGTATACAATCATATCCTTTACAATAAGCATTGGATTTGATTTTTTCTTCTATATTTTTCAGATATTTTCCTGTCCAAACTTTTCTACTTAAGCTCTTAATTCTACCTAAGTTGCTTACTTGATAAAATCCTTCGTAACCGTTTATATCTTTCCATACTTCATTTCTTAAATTACTTACCATATTTAAACCTCTCTTTCTATTATTTCTACATAATAAAAAGAATAGGTCTTATTACTGTCATCACGACATGAACCTACTCATAATATTCTTCATTAAATTTTTTAATCAATTCTTTTAAAGCCTTCTGCATTATCTTTTTATTTTTATCGGATTTATCATACTCAGTATGTGTAATAGTATGATGGTGAGAACATAATGCTATCAGGTTGTCTTCATTTAATCTCATATCAAATCTATCCTTCATTGTTTCGATATGATGTGTATATTCACTCTCTTGTATCAATCCCTTAAACCAACACATAATACATAAACCAAAGTAATGCTTCTTAACATTCTCACTCAACCTTAGCCAACTACTGCTACTATAAAACTTCTGTCTTTCACTCTCTTCTTTATCTTGTAATCTTCTACGCTTATAATCTTTATAACTTTCTTTTCTCTTTTCTATTTCACATTTACACAATGTAAACTCTAGTACTTTCTTACCACATTCCGTACATTTTCTATAAACAGGCAATCATAATCACCACACTTCAGACTTTGACTTTCTTTGACTTTTGCAAAAAATAAAAACACCTAAAATAATAGGCGTAATATATTTACTTTAATAGTTTATTTAAAACATCATAAGTATTGATTACTTTATCAATTGAATTAAAAATATTAACTTCTATTCCTCCAAACATTTCAGACATATTATCTATAAATTTTTGAGAATCCTCATTAAATAAATCAACTATTTGAGATTTACTATGGATCATATTATTTCTAATACTTATAAGTGTACTAAACAATTCATATTCTTCTTTATAATCTTCAAATTTTTTACCAGTGATTTTATTGACTATAATCTTATATTTAACCCAAATACTTTTTTCTTTATATTCTTTAATAAATACATCATTATTATATGTTTTTACAATGTAATAATTGATAAATGATTCTACAGCCATAGCTTCAAACACTATTGCGATAATAGCATTTTTCTGTTTTTGTCTCCAACTCATGAAATACATATTGTTTTCATCTTCACTATGGCTTAATATATCAAAAGGTTTATTATTATCACTTATTTTATTATACTCATCATTAGCTATACAATATTTCTGATAATATTCTCGTGCCAATGAATGATAATAGAAATCTAGACTAGTAATTATTTGTTCTCTCATTCTTACTCACCTCAACATATCCATATTCGTTATATTAAGGTAAAATCCTGCAAACAAAAGAGTACCTTTTTCGGATACTCTAGTGTATATCTTCTTTTATATGTTTATATATTGATTTCCCTATCGTAACTAATCCAAAATAATTTTTATCTACTACACTTTGAGCATAAATATAGCACCCATCTGAAAAATCAATTTGCCTTACAACTTCTCTCCAATAATAACCATTGAAGTTATTTACTATATTTCCATTGTTATCAGCCATTATATACTCAAATATATAATATTCTTTATCATCTTCTGCCTTATAGTATTTTACTACATGTGTACTTTCAGTATTATCTCTTCCAAAAGGATTAATTCTAATAATCTTAGTCCATATTAATTCATCTTTATCAGTATCAAATTTTTCTTCGCTATCAATTACCATATCATCACCTCAATATAACAATACTCATTATATAAGAGATTTATTACATCAATTAAAAAAGCACCCAAATCGGATGCCTTAGTTTAATATTAACTAAAGAATAATTTCTACAGAATATAAATCTTCATATTTTCTTTCTCCACCATTAAATTTTATCGTTGAATTATTTTTCTTACCTTTAACTAATAAACTTAAAAAGTCAACTCCTGATCCATCTACTTCCATATCCATAGTATTACCAAGGCCATTATTCTCAACAACCATTCCATCTTTAAACTTAAATAGTATATCCATCCTTACACTCTCCCATCAATAATATTTTGTAATACATTCCCTCATAATCAAACATATTACATATATTACATTCTATAAAAGAGTGCTAAATCCTTCTAATTCTACTTTGATTTCCTCAAAATTCTACCCCAACAATTATAAGTCTTGTACCCTAATATTCCAACTCCAACTATTACCCCAATATAATATACTAAATACATTTCAATCCCTCCAGTTTATAACGATACATCTCGTAACTTATCTCTTTAAAACTTCGAATAAAACTCTGTAAATCATAGTTGTACTTATACTCCATCAACAAATCTTCTACTTCTTCACTTGCTGGATATACATAAGCTACAAATAATCTACCATCTTTTTCTACTAACTTCTTATCTGCTTCTTTTATTTTATTACTTCTCAACCAAGCTATTTTATTCCTAGATAATATCTCTATTGTTTCTAACTTCTCCATCCTCATTCCCACCTTTTTCTAATTCTTCTATTCTATCCATTAACTTATTTTGCACTCTAGCACTAACAACAATAACAATAATATTAATAATTGCTAATGTAAAAATAACTTTATTTAAATCCATTCTAATTACCTCCATTAATAATAGGGCATCCTAAATAGGACACCCTCTGATATAATTGGGTTGCCACAACTTTTGTGTCACATCAGGACACTATGTATAATTATCTTTAAATAATATGTATATGTTATATCTCTACACTACCCCATCTATTACCTAACTTAATGTTATATATAAGAGTTCCACTTACACCATATTCTTCTGCTATCTTAGATTGCTTAACTCCATCTACTAGCATCCTTTTAATTTCCTTAACGTCTTCTACCTTTAATTTTGTACAGTTACCATTATTTTCACCACTTGTAATTTTAGATCTCTTCTCTTTATAGTTCTTAGCTTCTTTACCAGTTCTAATTTTTTTAGTGGTATTCTTAACTTTATTTACATTATAATTAGCACAGTCTTCATACTCTTTTAACCAATATTTTTCTCTCTTAAATAAATCCTTAACAGCACATTCTTCTAAAATTATAAATTCAAAACTTTGTTCTCCATACTCATTGTAATCCTGTTGCATTAGTTTATTTCCATTACCATTTCTAAGTCTAGATTTATAGTTGCTAAATCTTTTAGGAATATCCTTAGCACTTCCCACTCTAACTCTTAAAGTTATATTATTTTTAATTAAATAAACCCCATCAATTCTTTTCTTTGCCATATTCCCATTACCCCCGTTTAATTTTTATTTTATTTTTTATGACCTCGCATTTTACGAGTACACAAATTATACTAATCTAATTCTCTTACTTAACATCAATACTCCATTTTCTAAGTCCTCAACTCTGTACATCTTATACTCTTTTATCAACTTCAACTTTTCCTTAAAATCCTTATACCTAATTACTTGAATTTCCATACTCAATCATCCCATCTTCAATAAGATAAATTATTTTTAAATTTTCTATTGCTATTGTTTTTGTAATATGTTATAGTATAATTGTAATATTATAATCATATGCAATTAAAAATAAAAAGAGGGCATACCTGCGAACCCCTAACTTCTATATCCTTATCTACATATAGACAACTTACATATAGAGATACAAAAGGCTTAACGTTGTCTTGAACAGGTTTTATATGTATAATATTTCCTTAAATAGCTTTTCTGCGTATTATATAATTTTTCCATAATCATTATATTTCACCTCTAACTTCAAGAGTTTTAACTACCGTTGGAACTGTAGGTCTAGCAACTACACCTCTGTCCTCTTCCAATAATTCCCTTATCTCTCTTAGTAATTTAATAATTTCATCTTCTTTTCTCAATTTTTATACCTCCTGTTTTATTTTTAAATTTGTTGTTGACAATTTATATATTTATATGTTATATTTTAAGGTTAATATTAAATAACAACAAAAAAAATATATAAATAAAAAGGATAGAAATTAATCTACCCTTCCTCAAGCTTGTTGCTTATTTGTTTATCGCATTGCAATTATAGCGACCTGACCTACTTAATTTCGCATCATGTTTAGTATATTGTATACTATATACCATATATCCCATTATGGTGATATGCATAAAACCATTAATTTATAAGGGTTTTATGCATATTTTACACACTAATAGTTTTACCATTATTTCCAAAAATTTTCTACTTTATCTGACTCTTTTTTCTTTTCTATAAAGCATTTAACAAAATCTTCTGTATAAGCATTATGTAGTAGTGTAAGAGTTAGTAATGTCATATCATTTAACTCTCTACACATCAAAACCTTCTTATTGCCTTCTTTATCTGTATAATCAATTTTATTACCTTCTTTATCAAGTTTCAATATCTCTTGTCCTTTGTAATTATTATCTAAACCGAAAGCTCTAAGTATAATTCTATGTACCGTTTTACTATTTAACTCTAATTCCTTAAGTGCTTTTATAGCTTCTTTTTTAGACCACTTTCTAAGATTATCTTTTTCTTTACTCTCTTCTTCATTGTCTAATTTATTGTAATAATTTTTATCCAAAGTGGTTTGACATTTATCTATAATCATTCTAGCATTATCAATTTTTTCTCTATTAAAAGCTTTTCCCTCAAGTTCTTTTTGTAAAATTATTAAATCCTTTATTTCTATCATATCTGTTTGCATTGCTTTAGTATCTAATTTATCCAATATCTGTTCCAAATAATCCATTGCACAATCCATAGGTCTTAATATTCTATAATCATTATTTTTCGCAATATATTTAAAGAAATAAGGTACTATCATATGTTTCTCTGTTTCATCTTCTCCTGTTTCCTTATTTATTACTTTAACTTCTTCAAACTCTAATATTTTAATATCTTTGCCCTCAGCATTTTTAAAAGAAGTATGGTTAAGGTTATTCATTTCTTTAGTTAAACTCAATCCTTGGAATGTTTTTTTTGCCATATCAATTGCGATTTGAGAAAAACTACTGAGGGTACTGGAAGCACCATAACAAGCTTGTATATATTCTTTGCTATAATCATTATTAACAGCATGATACATGTATGCGTTAAATATAGCACTTTTATTAACTATTTTGCCTATTATAGCTGTACTACCTCCAAGATATGCATCCAGTTCAGCTAAAGATTTATTATTATATTTTTTCAATTCTTTACTGCCTTCTATACCATTTACAGGAGTTGCCCAGTCTTGACTTTGTAGTGCTTTTTCCCTTAAAAGTGGATGATTACACAAGTAAATTGCATCTATGTCGAAGTCACACCCCTGAGCACGATTCATCAGATCACAATTGAAGGTGTTAACAAACACAACAAAATCATGTCTAGGCTTATTGTTAACATAATATCCAAACCACTTATATTCATCATGATGTCTATTTGTAAACCTAACTATATTTCCTGCATTTATTTGTGGATTTCTTATACCCAATAAAAACTCACCATCACCGTATGTCGGAAATACTGGAGAGTAACATTCATACTCATTCATTATACATTTATCAATTTTATTCTTCTCCTTGTGGGTGGCTTGCAACATTTCCCAAGGGCAACTAACCATTATTGCATAAATTGAATTCTTAATTCTAATCTTACCAAGTCTTAAATTAGATATGTAATCTTGCAGTTGTTCATTTTTCCAATCTTTAAATTTCTTAGTAAATCTAAAATCAATATTTCTATTTAATAAATCAGCAATCATATCTCCACTACTTAATTCTTCTTCTTTTTTATCTTTAACCAAATCTAAGAAATAAGTCATTTCATTTCTCTTACTTCTTTGTTCTTCTTTAGCTTTCTTACTTAATTTTCTAAGTTCTTTACTATTTACAAGTGTGTTATCTTTAAGTAATTTATAATACTCTAATTCGTCCTTCATTAATTTCTCAACTTCATTTTTAGTAAGATTCATGCTATTTAGCATCTGGTAGCTTAATCTGTTTGAATATCCATAATTCCCAACATGATCAGTTTTTACTAGTCCAAACTCTGTAGGAATATTCTCTAACCAATTATTAAAACAAGCTTTTTCATCTGTAAACTGGTCGCTAAATTTTAAATACTTACAAGCACTTGGAGTAATTACAAGCTTTATTTTACTAGCATCCATCCAACCTCTATACATATCATATACCTCATCAATACCTTCAGCGGTATAATACTCTTGTATACGAGTTCTTACAGCATTTCCTTTAAAGAAATCGTTTCTTAGTAATGCACAAGTAGCCTTATTTAACAATTCGTTTTCTAAATATATTGATTCATCCATTAAAACTTGCCCATCAGTCATATTATTTTCTACGTTATATTCACCTTCAAATTGTTCTATATCACCGTTATTATCACGCTTAGTAAGAGATTGTATAGCAGAAAAGTTTGGACTCATAATATCATCTATAATAAGTATTTCTTCTGGTTTTATATTAATTATCGCTATAATTCCCGACATAATAAGGCTCGTATATGCCTGCATAGATGTAATATCATACTCTTCTCCTTGTGTAAAATTAAGACCTAAAAGACAAGGATTATATAAAGTTTCATAATATTCTTTTTTGCAGAATATAACATTTGCAGTCCTTGCTTTAGACGCTCCACGTTTAAAGAAGCAATAGTCTACATTATCTATCTTAACTGTAGAAGTATATATTAATCTTCTAAGTTTTTTCTTATTAATTCTAGTTGTTTTATCTTCAGCAGCATTGTCTTCAAATAAATCCTTACTGAATTTAAAATTAACGAATAACTTAGTAAATAAATCTTTATCTTCTAATTTAACTTCATTTGGCAATTCATTAAATGCTCTATAAGTTTCTAAACTATAAGGCACTGTTGCTGAAAATAATTTATTTTTATTTGGTTTAATGGTTACCTTTGTGCCATCTTTTCTTGTAAAAGTCTTTTCTTCTGTAGTAGAAAAATTAAATTCAATATTTTGTACCTTTTTACCGTCAACTTCTGTTTTTATTTTATTTAACCCTAACCATGCACCCTCTAAATTTAATATTCTATAGTTTTTATTCATCATAATACCGTCCCCCTGTTATTTATTTTTTTGTGTAGGTTGTATCTTACAACTTACTATATGTTAATTAAAAAAATTAAAAAATTAAATTACAATGGGGTTGGGTGTGGGAGGGGAAATGTTAAGGAATGTTTTAGGAACTAAAACATGACTTTCCCCTATCCCACTATTATTACTACTATTACCTTCCCCCTTTGGTAATGGCTAAAGCCAACGCCCCTCAGGGGCTTTACCATGCATAAAATTCTTACGAATTTTCCGCAAATATCAATTTTATTTTTTGTCACTTTTCAGATTACCTAATATAATAAGTTAATAATTAAATATATATATTAGTGATTTCTGAAAGGTGACAAAATTTAATAAGGTAGTTCTTCTGTATTCATTCTATCTATTAATTGGATAATTATTTTATCTTTTTGCTCTTCTTTTTGTTTATGTGTTAATCCATCTGGTACTTTTTTATCTCTACAATTTTTAATTTTCATAGTTATATTTTCTGCTTCAATATCAACTAAAATATGTATAAAATCAAAACAATGCTCTATGTATTTTTTACTTAATCTATCAAAAACCCATCTACTCCAAAATGGACTTCTAGCTCCAAACCATAATTCTAATTTCTCATCTTTTATAGTTTTTTCTTGAATTTTTGGAGGTTTTTCTTTTAATGACTTAATTACTAAAGCATTAAGTTTTACTTTTAATTCTTTAATTTCTTCATCATTCTTTAATTCAAAATCATCCCATAAACTTATGGTATAACCTTTATATATACCATCTATGTAATCAAATCCCTCTTGAACTTTTTCTAATACTTTTCTATTAAATTCTTTAGATAATTTATAATTATTATCTATTTCTTTTTTAGTTGTAACACTCATCTCCTCCATTACCATTTCTTCTGCAAGACTTATTGCTTCCATTTCTTCTACGTTTGGTACTTTAGATGTATGTGCTATATAAATAAAATAACAAGTTTCATATTCTAACTTTTCTGCCTTTTGCAATCTCTCTAAAGATGCTTTAACTATTTCTCTAATTTTTGTTTTTGTCATGTCAAATACATCTTTCATGCAATATGTGTTGGATTTTATATTAAAATCTTTCTTAACTGTATTGTAAAATTTTTCTCTATTACTGAAAGCAACTCTATAATTATGATTAACAATACCTGTATTTTCTGCTATTTTATTATTAGTTGTATATATTTTACAAGTATCTTTTAATTTATTTTCCTCTTCTTGTAAGTATTGTAGAAGTAACCTATCTATGTACTCTGCATATATGCCCTTATAATTATTCCTACTTCCTTTGGATTTACCTCTTCCATCTACTTTAGTCTTTGGCATATTATAAATTTCTAATATTATAAACGTAGCCTTTTGACCTATAGTTATATCATAAAATCTTTTCCAGTTAGCAATTTGTAGTTGTTTCGCCTTTCCTGTCTTCTTTGGTTCTCCAAATATTTTGCATAACATCGGATATTTATATTCTTTGTTTAATTCTAAATTGATAACTTCCATAAAAATTGATACCTACCTTTATATTTTTATTGTTCTTCTTAGATCAAATAGCCCATTCATCATTTTTCTAAATTCCTCTGTATCCACAAATCCATATACATCTATACCTTTATCTCCCTTAAATTTATAGTATCTAAAACCCAAAAAGTTTAATGCTTTTGCTAATGTTTCTTTTTCAATTATGTAATACTTGTTATACTCCATGTACTCACCCCCTTTACGGTAATTCTAGTTACTCTCCTTTACGAAGTGTAAAAGGTACTAGGGACAATTTCATGTCCCTAGTTGTCTCTAGTTATTATTGTAGTGGCAAACTTGTTGCACCATCATGGTACTCACCTTATTTCTAAGGTAAGTACCATTAAGCAGCCGTTTCTATTAATTCCTTCTTAGCATGGTAAAGACTCCTAACAAATCTCTTGTAAAACTCTACCTGATTCTTATATTTTTCTGTTAACTGTAATCTTTCTATTAATTCATTTTGAATACTAGCAACCTTCTCTGTATTACCTTTTTCTAACCATATGCCTAAAGATTTAACTTTCCTTGCAGAGAACGACTTCCAGTTTCTTACTAAACTATTTCTGTAATTAATCTCTTCTGCATAAACACTACCTATAAGCTGATTTATTATTTCCTCTAAGTTTAAATTATTGGCTTGAGTTCTATAGAAATATGTAGAGTTGTCTTCGGTGTCTGTGAATGTTAGTCCCAAACAATCAATAATGCTTTCTTCCTCATTTTCTGTATCGAAATTTTTAAGTTCCTTAATTTTAACCTCAAATTCCTTAATCTCTTCCTCATCCCAATAGGTAAAGTATTGCTCTACTAATCCTTCTACTTGTTTTAGTTGTTCTTTTAATTGTTTTTTCATGTTCATTCCTCCTAAATTTTTATTTTTATATTTATTTTAACTTTTAATTAAAAAAAGTTATTGACGTAAAGTGTTGATTTTGCTATACTTACATTAAGTTGGGTTACATAACGTATAATTATTTCTACCCAAACAATTGTTCGGTAAATTAAATTAAGAATTAAATACAATAAACTAAGTAGGCATAGTTCCAGCTATACCCACTTAATATAATTCTCGAGAACTGTATTGTTAAAATAGAGTTCCATTTGTGCGTTTTGTTATCGTAATTATATGCTAACATAGTTTTTCCAATTCGTCCACTAAAAACCACCCTATTTATATATCAACTCTCTTTTGCAACTTACGAGTGCAAATAAATTTGTGTATAGTTCTTGTTTATGCACTTCCAATAAGCTATGTATATCCCAATTATTGCGGTTCATGCATCTTTGTATCATTTCAAACTCTTCTCTTGAAATAG
The DNA here is from genome assembly GCF_055755365.1 of Clostridium sp. X. NCBI lineage: Bacteria > Bacillati > Bacillota > Clostridia > Eubacteriales > Clostridiaceae > Clostridium > Clostridium sp. X. The sequence goes on along the minus strand of NZ_CM146912.1, from coordinate 2,369,169 downwards.
CATGGACAAAGATTTTTTGAAGTAATTCTCTTAGCTCATCTCCTGCAACATTTAAGTTTAATCCAGTTAAATCTTGTTCCTTTATCATTTTCTCCCTTAATTCCACTTTCCCCCCAAAAATCTAAACCCTTAACTTCTTCTGTTTCTAAATTTCTAATAATCATTTTAATTTTCCTCCCTTTTGATTGTTTATTAGTTTCTATACTTTTTGTAATAAATGTTACTTTAAACCATATTATAGCATATTATACTTTAAATTTCTAAATTTTACAAGATTATTTGTTGTTGGCTCTATTCCAAATTCTTTAGCAAATCTTATAAATTCACTTAAAATTTTTATGCTCATTTCCATTACCTCCTGTTGTTTATTTACCTTATATTTATATAATACTACTCTTGTAGTAGTATGTCAACTACTAAAGTAATATTTTTATATATTTAATTGAAAATATAACTATGATACTTTATAATATAACTATAGGAGGTGATAAAATTGCATTTAAAAATTAAAGTTTCTGATTTATTGGGAAAATATAAAAAGAGCCAAAAATGGCTTTGTGATATAACTGGAATAAGACCTGCTACAATACAGAACTACTATTACGAAGAAATTAAAAGAATTAATGTAGATGATTTAGAAAATATATTTAAAGCTTTCCATGATTTAGATAATAATTTAGATATAAGTGATTTACTAGATATTATAATTAAAAACGAGGAATAAGAGTGCTCTGCCACTCTGGCACAGCATTTTTATTTTTGCTATCACTCAAAATGATAGCGATACACGTTAAATGTGTACCCTTAAATAGATTGCGTTTATAGCCGTTTATTTTAACTTTCCCATACAATTACTCATTAATGCCACAGAATTAAAAATTTGAGTGTTTTTGGCACGAAGAAATGCCACTTACAGGGTATTATAAATGAGGTGTAATTAATATTCTTTCGCTCCACAGTTTTGTGGAATACAACATTTCCTTTAGAGTTATCGTCAATTTTAACTTTAAGTAGTCGACTAAACCGACCAAAATGGGCGATGCAAATTAGGTAATTTCCTTTAAAGAAAAAAACTCTTGTGGGAGAAATATCCCATATCTTGTTATGTCTTTTGGTCACCAAAATAATTTGGGTAGCAAAAGTATATTGCATGATGTTAGTCTGCATAATTTTATGCAACCTTGTGGAATATAGTCCATAGGGTTGGATTTAAATAGGTCTGCCGATTTTTCGGCAACCCCCAATCCAAAGTTGGCTACGGAACTTTCCTTAGTCAAATAAAAATAAGGGCTTAATCGCCCTTGACTGGTGGTGGAAGTTTTGATATTCCTGCCCAATAACCTTCTTCATATGCCAGTAAGTTTAAAGCTGTATATCTCTTAAGATGTAAGAGATCCTCTAATACAAATCCTTTATCTTCAAACTCCTCTTTCATGGAATTAAAATTCTTCTTATTACTTCCAGCAATAAACATGTAACTACATGAAGCTGACTTCAATTCTTCTTGTATAACTGGTATCTGACCTAGGTGATGGCATGATAAAATCAGTTTAGCTCTATATTTAGGCACTTGACTCAATATCATAGTTAAGTATTTTTCACAATTTTTAGTCTGATAAAGTTCATCTATTAAAATTACAGTTTGAACCAATTTGTCTTGTTCTATATCACAGAAACGTTTCTGTAATGCTCCCCAGACTTTAGTTATCCAATAACACACATATATATCCTTTTGCTGTTGAGTAGCAAACATACTATCATACATTCTTATGCATATTAATTTACCTTCCTGAATTTTATCTATAAGATTTATATTATTTTTAATAGGTTTTTTTAACATCATTTCTATATAAGTATTTTGTTTTAACCTGTGTACCCTGCTTAATATTGCACTTATATGTCCTTGTTTTGTACCTATAACCTCTGCTGGATTATCTTTAGTTGCTTTAGACCATTCATCTATTTCTAGCAATTCTTCAACGTATTCTTCCATAGTTTCTTTTAATTCCTTTGGAATATTATCTATATATTCATGTCTTGCCACATGATTCTTTAACACTTTAAATACATCGTTAACTGAACCATTACATACAAATACTATCAGTGCTGAGTATTCAAGATATCTCTCCATTCTTCCCTCTAAATCACTATCCCCATCATTCACTAAGTTTATTAATTCTTTTAGTTTAGCCGATTTCATCTTAGCACAATTGTATAATTCAAATATACTATCATCTTTGGGAACAATCTCATTATATCCAAACCCCTCTAATGTATCCCAATTATCGCACTCTATATTAATTATCTTATCCTTTGGAATAACTACTGCCAATTCATCGCTGAGTTGGCACTTACCACAAAAATCAGGTAATATTACAGTTCTACCAGCTTTTATTAAATCATAAACCATATTAGCTATAAGAGTTGATTTACCACTTCTATTCGGCCCACATAGGCATATAGAAGTATTCTTTAACTCTTTATCCTCTGTATGATATACATTACTGGGATTACCCTTAAATATACTTATCCCTGCTCTTAAAACTCCATTTTGTAAGGGTTCTGGAACTTTTATTTCCAAAGTATCTATTTTAGATATACACTTATGTTGCTCTAGTAACTCCCTACCTGGTAATTGCAGAAAGTTTTGATATTCTTCTATACTACATTTATTTTCTTCAACACCTGCAATTTTAAAATCATCTACATAAAATACATTCTTATTACTAACTTTCTTATATACAAGCTCATTATCCTCTTCTATTGCCTTATATGATTGACATACTGCTAAAGCATTGTTTTGTTGTCTTATCTTATCTTCACTTTCCGATAACACTAAAATTTGAGTATTGAGAATTATATCATCTTTTTTCTTTATCGTTGAAGGTGACGGCTTGTTACTATTGTTTAAAACTTCTGATGCAATTTCTAGCAAACTCACATCTTCATTTTTCCTTTTTTCAGTCCCTGCAAAATCATTAACCACTTCTAGTGCCATATCAATGATCTCTACTAAATAACTTAGTCCTATTTTTAATATATATCCCCAATTCATTTTTTCTCTTTCAATAGGCATTCTATCTTTTATCTTTTGCATAGTGTCATTATATTGTTTTGTCCATCCGAGTTGATTGCTTGGTATTATATTGTAAAATATCCCTATACGGTCTTTATCTTGCATTATGTCTATTACATTCAGTAAGCTATTTAAAGGCTCATTACTAGCCTTATTGATATTAAGACTTAATGCATCTTCTTTCTTATAAGATAATTGATATTTAAGAACTTCAGAGGTAAATGGTAAAATACCTTCTACCTCTTCTACACTCACTCGTTTCCATGTTTCCTGAATTTTCTCTTTAATTATAGAAACATATTGTACTGGTACTATAAAATAGAAATTAACCTCATCTTTATAAATATCTATCATGTAAGAACACTTAACCTGAGTTTTAATTATAAATTTCTTTTCTTCTCTTTTGATTCTTTGGGTAATTCCTTTATACATATGACTTATAGCTTTTGCTATATTTGTAGAGTTGTAATTCCTAATTGAAGTATCTGGAGTTAATTTAAGATATACATACTTAGGGTTCATAACTTGGAAATATTGAGATAGTTTCATAGATTTCATTCTTTCTACCTCCTAAAATATTGAATTGATAGCTTGAATTATTGAATAACTAACAATACTTCCACTTATCCATTTAGCACCTTTTTTATGTCCTAGAATGTACATTATGACTCCTGCAACACATATAATCAAACATATTAAATAACTATACTCTACGGAACAGTACCATAAAATTGATAGTAATTGTTTAGGATGAGTAATATAAAATATAATCTTACCTATGGTTTTTAAATGTAAATTTAACTCTGTAATTTGTTGAGTTAAAGAAAAATCAAATATAGGTGTAGTAGGAGTGTTTATTGGAGCATTATATTGTACTGGATTTAACAAGTTCTCTAATGGGATATTTTTAATTTTACTAAATAACATGACTATGAGACCTCCTTAGGCAAAAATATCTTTGATTATATCTAATAACCAAGGGAAGAAATACAGTGCTGCAAAAGCTAAAGCATACTTCATCATTATTTTGGCAATAGACTTTGTATCGCCTTGCATCAAACTTTTAATAATTTCTACTATGCAAGAAATTAAACAAGCCCAATACCCTATACTCCTACATATACCTAAAATTGTACTTCCTGCTTTATCAATCTTGGCCGTACTCATGGTTGGTGATGCTAATACTGATTGGCAATACATAAGATTTGCTAATGTAAATGTAGCTACCTTTTTTAATCTGGTATCTTGATTAATGTGTTTTGCCACTACTTCTAAGTTATCTAAATAAATTCTCTTCTGTTTATTTTTTATATTATCTAAAAAGTTGTTATGATACATTACAACTATTTGCATATATAAACCTCCGAATAAATTATTAAAAAACAGGGGACACTAACAATAAATCAATACAGAAAGAGGGAATTTAAAATGACTATACCTTTTGCAATTGCATTAGTTGCTGGTGGAATACAAATTGGAGCAGAGATAGTGTGTAAGATATTTGGACTATAATTTGTAAATAAATTATTAATATTAGCAATTAAAATAGATAAAGTAGCAACTTTTAAATAGTTGTCGCATAAGCTAAGAGTGTAACGACGTAGCGGAGCAAGAAGTTCACTTTTAGCGACTTGGGATAAGTCTAACCTTTACAGTTAGGCTTATTTTTTATCTAAATACCCCAATCTGCCTCATATTTCCATACTTTTTGAACAATTGTTGTCATATCCTCTTCTAAGAAAAACAATCCATTTTCATTTGTCCTTAGAAATCCCTTTTCCCATTTAGCAGACTTAGAACGTTTAAATCTAATAGGTTGATATAGGTTATTCATAATTACTCTCCTAACTATAATTTCTCTTTTTTCTTATTCTCAATAAATTCCATATAGTGTTCTATAGCATCCTTTATAAAATCAGACTTTTCTTCTTTAGAATTTGCTATAGTGTACAATCTTATATCCCTTGTGGTTTGCTTAAAGCTTACAGTAATTCTTAGCAATACTTTCAACCCCTTTACTACTTCTTTAATAACACTATATGATTGACTTGCGTAAAAGTTTCCTATTTTATTGAACTATTTTCATAATTTTTGAACTTAGTTTATAAAAAAAGATATGGCTATTCTTCATACCATATCTCATTAATGTTCTTATTTAGTTTTTTAGCAATTTCAAATGCTTTTTCTAAAGTAGGATTATTTAATCCATTTTCCCACTGAGAATATGTTGATTTTTTTACATCTAGCATTTTAGAGAATTCAACAGCACTGACCATGTACTCTCGCATTCTAATTTCCTTAAGTCGATTTTTAATTGGCATTCTATACCACCCTTACTTTATTTCTTTAATTTATTCTACTTACAGTATTCTCCATTTGCTATTAATTTCCTTCTAACCGTTAAATATCTAAACTATAAACTTAATATTGTTTTGAAATTTATACTTTACATCTTTAAAGGGTTTCTATAAAGTTGGGGAATTGTTAAGCAATTAGACGTAGTTTCCCCTAGGAAAGGGGAAAAATAAAAAAAGTTGGGTATAGTGTTGAAGTTTCTTATTGCACTGCTATTGTATTATGCTTCATCCTACTAATTACTGCCCTAGTAGTCCACATAATCCCGTCTTGCGACCAGTAAACCTGCCTACCTAATATTTATATATAGTCCTTAGATACATGGACTTGAGAGAATAAATAATACAATAACAGAAATATCATTTATCCCCTTAGACTCTATAGCATCGGCTCTAAGTAACCTACTCTAATTTTTTAAAACTTGCTAGAGTGCATATACAAGTAAACTATTCCTTAAAAAAGGGTATAGTAAATAAAACCATTGCTACCACAACTTTTTTTTGATAAAATTATCTTAGGGATAATAAAAGTTTGGATGAAGGTTTCGTTAATCTTTATTCAGTTGTAAGGTTGCTACTACGAATAGCGACCTTATTTCTTTTTTTGCAACCAACTTAAACTGCGAGTCCTCTTATCTCAGTTAGTTTTAATTTTCGATTTAATATTCATTAACGGGCTTGTTTTTAAGCTAAGGTCTATTATATCTTCGTCTTGAATAGATTGCAGATATCTCCTAGTAATAGAGATATTCTCATGCCCTAAAAGTCTACTTAAACTATATAAATCTAGACCATTTCTCAATTGTTCTTGTGCATACCAATGACGTATTGTGTGAGGAGAGCATCTTATTTCATCTCTAACTCCTGCGATTCTCCCTGCTTCTCTAACGACTCTCTCTATAGTTTCTGGTGTTAATGGTAAGCCTGTATTACTCAAAAAGTAATTATTAACCCTAACGATCTTATCTTTAAAATAAAAATCTTTTATTCTTTCATACCTAAACATATATTTTCTTAGTAATGGACTAATAGCAACTTGTCTTTGCTTATTACCCTTTCCTCTTAATATAATAACTTTTTCCTTAACATCTTCTTTTAGCAAAATACAAGTTTCGTTATTTCTTGCTCCTGTATCAATTAAAAAAGCCATCAACATTTTATTTCTTGCTGTTAAATAAGTCGTGAATTTATAAGCATTTAGCATATTAATTATTTCAAGATTTTCAAATGTGTTTATTAAGACTTTGCCTTCTCTTTGCCAAGAAACTTTTAAACAAGGATTCTCAGTGAGATATTCTTCTTCAGTGCAATATCTAAAAAATGCTCTTAATGTCTTTAAAATTCCATTAACATAAGTCGGTTTACTACCTTTCTGTAATAAAAACTTAAAATATTTTTTAATATGTAGTGGCTTAATATCTTCTAATGTCGTTATTTTGAATTCTTGCATTAAATAATTATGAAATAATGCATTGCTATTTCTATAACTTTTGATAGTTCTTTTAGAAAAACTTTTAACTTCAAGATTAAATACAAACTCTTCTAAAACATCTTTTAATTGCACAAAAAATAACACCTCCAATGTAGTATAATTTTATACATACATTTAAAGGTGTTATTTATCATCATGTATTGGTAAAAAAACGTATATCGTCACGTTTTCCTAATCCTTAAATCTGCAAACCGTTGCTATCCCTTTATCCTTCCCACTCTTCTGGGAACTCTGCATTGTGGTAGATATCTTGAACATCATCATCATCCTCTAACATATCTAAAAGCTTTTGCGTTTGAGGCGCAGTCTCTATATCTACTGATACCATAAGGTCTGGAATCATTGTTATGTCTGCTTCAATAAAACTATATCCTAATTTTTCAAGTTCTTCACGAATAAAAGAGAATTCTAAAGGATCAGTTATTACTTCAAAAACCTCCTCTTGAGCATTAAAATCCTCTGCGCCTACTTCTAGGGCTTGCATCATTAATTCTTCTTCATCTATTTTTTCAGTTCTCTCAATAATCATTTGACCTTTTCTTTGAAACATATAAGATACACAACCATTTGCACCAAGATTCCCACCATATTTATCAAAGATATGTCTTGCACTTGCAGCACTTCTGTTTCTATTATCTGTTAAAAACTTTACCATAACAGCAACTCCACCAGGAGCATATCCTTCATAAACTATTTCTTCATAGCTTATTCCTTCAAGTTCTCCTGCTCCTTTTTTAATTGCTCTTTCTATAGTGTCATTAGGCATATTAGCAGCCTTTGCCTTTGCTATTACATCTCTTAACTTGCTATTTGTTTCTGGACTAGAACCACCATCTCTAGCCGCTAAAATAAGTTCTCTACCTATTTTTGTGAATATCTTTCCCTTTTTAGCATCATTTTTTCCTTTTTTAGCTTGTATGTTATGCCATTTTGAATGTCCTGACATTTAATATCCCCCTAACTGGTAAAATATAATAATATGTATTATCATTAGAAATCGTTTAATATTATATCATATAAAATATTTTTATTTCAATTTTTATTTATAGTAGTATCTTCAAATAACCTCTTTTCAAGTTTGAAATAATGATCTTTATCCCCTAATTTATACTCCGCTTTCCCGGAAGTAACCTCTGTAATTTTATTTTTTATTTCTTCACTTTTACTAATTTCTACAAAAATGATTAATTCTACTTTATCTGTATAGTTAGCTTCTTCTATATGCCAAAAATTTTGGGAACATACGTACTGAACTTTCCCTAAGAAATCATAGTCTATTTTTATAGTTAAAGTTACACCCTCTACCTTTTCTACGATTTCACCGCTAGCTACTGCAATAGCTGCTCCTTTTGAGTATGCTCTTACCAGTCCACCTGCCCCTAATAGTATACCCCCAAAATATCTAGTTACTACTACTGCAATATCAGTAACTCCATTCTTTTTTATTACTTCAAGAATTGGTATTCCTCCAGTTCCTTGAGGCTCTCCATCATCATTATATCTTTGAATACCCATATTCTCACCAATTACATATGCATATACATTATGAGTAGCATCTTTATGTTTACTCCTTATCTCATCAATAAAATCTTTAGCATCCTCTTCGGAGTAAACACGTTTTGCATAGCCTATAAAAAGAGACTTCTTCTCTTCAAATCGGTCTTGTCCCTCATTTTTAATTGTAAGATAGCTCAATTCATTCCCTCCTTACATCACACAATTAGAAATTTGTCTTATATTCCTCTAAATACTTTTCTGCAGCATCCTTTAAGTATTGTTTTTCTGTAGTATTTTTTATATTTAAAATTTTATCCTTAGCTTTAGAGCTTTTCAATATTTGCAAAGCCTTTATAGCATACATAACCACTTGAGCATTTACGTCCTCCAATGCTCTTAATAAAGCCATCTCTGATTTAGGATTTTCAATCTTTCCCATAGCTGATACAGCCATTCTTCTTATATTAACAAATTTATGTACTGAAGCTTTTAGTAAAATATCTAAGCTGCTTACATCTTTTAGTTCTCCTAACATCCATATAGCTATCTCTTTATCTTTCGAATACATATCTGTATAATTTTTTCTAATATAGTCTATAAGTTTAATTTTATTATCTGCATTTAAAGAATTTAAAAATTCTATTTTATCTCTTTTTCCTGCTATAGAAATAACTTTAAAAAGCTCTTCAGAATTTTTACTTTTAGCTAAAAATCTATACTTAATTTTTCCTTCTATTATATGATTTTGAACTATACTTCTATGGATATTGCGAATTCGTGCTATACTTTCAATACTTTTTCCTTCTACAAATAAAAAATATGTAATGTCTTCTTCAGAATAATTATCAACCTGATTCCAATCGAATTCCACTAGTCCTTTTTTCATAATAATACCCACCCTTTAAAGCAAGTTACTTATAACCTGTAATCCTCTTTCTATTTCTTCGTTATTAGTTTCAGAAAACCCAAGCCTAAAATACTTTTCGCCATCTATACTGTTTTTATAAAAAAGCACTCCTGGTGTAATAATTACATTTTGCTTTTTACACTTATTAAAAAGCTCTATACAATTAACATCTATATTTTCATTAATTTGAAAATAAAAGTTTAGCCCACCTCCTGGGTTATTACACAAAACTTTATCTTTTAAATTTTCTCTAATAGATGTTTCCATAAATAAATATCTCTCTTTATAGACTTTATTTAAGTTTTTAATATGCTCTTTCCAATACCCATCATTAATATATAAATCTAAAGCCCTTTGCATTAAACTAGATGTAGTTCTATCTGTATTAATTTTAGAATTTTGAATGCCTTCACTAAATCTTTTAGGAGATATTAAGTATCCCATTCTTATTCCCGGCAGAAAAATTTTTGAAAAACTTTTTATATATATGACTCTATCATTTTTATCTAAAGTTTTAAAACTATTATAACTTATATTTTTGTCATAAATCAGTTCTGATAAATAATCATCTTCTATAATATAAAAATCGTGTTCTTCTGCTAGATTTAGTAGTTCTCTTTTTTTATTTAAACTATATGTGTTTCCTGTAGGATTTTGAAAATAACTCATTAAATAAAAACATTTTATTTTATTTTTCTTTAATATTTTCTTTAAAGTATCTATGTCTATACCATCTTTTAAAATATCTACTTCAAATATATTTGCACGTCTACTCTTAAAAACACTTAATGCACCACTATAAGTAGGCCTCTCTACAATTATATTGTCATTTACATTAATTATAGCCTTTGCCACTATATCTATTCCTTGTTGTGCTCCTGAAACAATTACTATATTATCATCATCTACAGTATGATTCCAAAAATATTTATTAATATTATGCCTTAATCCATCGTATCCAAAAGCGTTCTCATTTACAAATGCTTCTGCCCCATCTCTATCTATAACCTTATTTAATACTTCCTTAAAAGTATTAACAGGAAAAAACTCACTACAAGTTGTTTCTCCTGTAAAGTCTATATAATCTTTTAACTCCCCATTACTTATTTTTTTATAAATACTGGAATATTCCTTAAGAAAGTTTTTATTATCTTCTTTGGATTTGGCATACGTTCCACTTCCTATCTTTTGAAGTGCATATCCTTCCATCTGCAATCTATTATAAGCATTAACTATAGTAACTGTATTAACTTTTAACTGCTTTGAAAGTTCTCTTATAGAAGGTAATTTCTCTCCCTCCATAATATTTTTAGAATATATCAACTTCTTTATATGTCTTGCGATTTGAATGTATTTAGGAATCTCTTCTACAAAATCTACAAAATATTTATTCATATCATCAGTCCTCTTAAAAAATATGACATACACACTTCAATATATTAGAAATATGCATGTCAAAGCATCTATTTAAATAAAATATACATTCTCCTTAAATAGCATGTTATTAGAATAATCTTTATGATCTCTACTTTCTTTTTTAACAATATTCTTTTCGCACAATTTATTTAAAATATTTTCAAAATCTATTTTATAATTTTTAAAAAACTCATCTTTCTTTATTTCTTCCGAGCTTAGAAAGCAATCTCTTTCTTTCATGTATCTTAATAAAAGTCTAGTATATTCTTTAAAATTTACATTTATATTATCTTCACAAAAATTAATAATGCTATCTATAGCATCTGGCACCTCTTCTTTTGATGAAAAAAATAAACTATCAACATACTCCTCTAACTCATCATTTAGATTCATTGCCATGGTCATTACATCTTTACTTATCATATATCCGGTAGAATTTATATACAATTTTGAAAAATCCTCTACACATTTAATTGCTGCACTATATGCCATGTATAATCCATTATTAGCTAGATATTTCTTACAAACACCTATACTCTTTAGCAAATCTCCTAAATAAACCATATTCCACTTTTCTCTATCTATATCTGGATAATATCTCCCCAAATCATATTTTGCTGTTATTTCCTCATCTTTTGAGAAAACCAATCTTGAAGATACAAATATTCTATGTATAAATCCTCCTACAAGCTCATCTTTATGTAAACTCAATAATGTTTCCTTACTCATCAATTTAACGTGAACAGGCATACCTTTTTCCTCTGTGTATACATTAACTATATTATTAATTTCATCTTTCGAAATAACAAATAAGTCTATATCTGATTCTTCCCAAAGATCCCCTGTAACAACACTTCCAAATACCATTGCAGCTAAAATGGAATCGGTATCTTTTAATCTTTCAATTAATGAGTTAAAAGCTTTCTGATACCTTGTAATTATATTTGCCATTTACATATCCCCCATTTTTAGTAATATCAATAGATTCATATACTACATATTCACCTTGATAATTTTAATATCTTCCATAAAGTCACACTTACTACATTTAAATAAATGTATGCAAAAGTTCCCTAAATCATCAATAGGATCATCAGCACTATAATCATCATAATATTCCTGTTTTCTCCCCTTGTCTATCATAATATCCCCACATCTACTACATTTATATTGTACATTATTATTTATCTCATTACATATCGGACAAACTTTTTCCAAGATAAACACCCCTTTTTTCTATATACAATTATTATTAGCAATGCTTTTTAAAAATAAACTATAATAATTATTTTCTCTAACATAGTTAAAAGGGGCATGTTATATTTTTAGTAAAACTCCATTTAATTAAAAACAATTTCATATTGCTTGCATTTATTAAGTACTTCTTCATCAACTAATGCTATTATTTTTGTTCCATCCTCTTTATACTCTTCCTCTAATACTTTTGCACCCCTATGAAGTAATGCTACTGTTGCAGTATCGGTATAAGGTATTAGATACTCAACTTGCGTTAATGCATTAGGTAAAGACTTTGAGATTAGTTCTAATAGTTTATCTAAATTTAAGCTTTCTTTTGCTGATATTTCTATGATTTTCATATAATCATATTTCTCTTTTAAAAGCTTTATATCATCTTCATTAGCCTTATCAATTTTATTTAAAAGTAATATCATAGGTTTATCTTTAGCACCTAATTCATCTAATACTTGATTTACTGCTTCTATTTGCTCCATAGCCTTTTGTGAAGATGCATCTACTACATGGAGAAGAAGTTCAGAATTCACTACCTCTTCTAATGTTGATTTAAAAGCTTCTACTAAATCGTGTGGTAACTTTCTTACAAATCCAACTGTATCAGTAAGCGTAACAAGTCTATTATCCGGAAGTATTATTGCTCTTGTTGTTACATCCAAAGTAGCAAATAGCATATCCGCTTCAAATACTTTTTCCTTTTGAACTATATCTCTAGGTGATGCTATATCGCATAGAATGTTTCTTAAGGTCGATTTACCTGCATTGGTATAACCAACTAAAGAAATCTTAGGTATATTCTCTCTACTTCTTTTATCTCTTTGAACTTCTCTATTTTTTCTTACTTTCTCAAGTTCTTTTGTTAAATCATGAACTCTGTCCCTTATGTGTCTTTTATCTACTTCGAGTTTCTTTTCTCCTGGTCCTCTAGTTCCTATTCCTGCACCTGTTCTAGATAATACAGTACCCATTCCAGATAATCTTGGAAGTCTATATTTAAGTTGAGCTAATTCAACCTGTATTTTAGCTTCTTTACTTTTTGCTCTTGTTGCAAATATTTCAAGAATTAATGTAGTTCTGTCTATTACCTTTGTTCCAGTAAGATTTTCAAGATTTCTAATTTGAGAAGCTGATAATTCATCATCAAAAATAATTATATTAGCATTTTGGGCCTGCCTTAACATTGAAATTTCTTCTACTTTTCCCTCTCCAATAAAAAGTGCAGTATCTATTTTGCTTCTTCTTTGAAGTACTTTATCTACTGTAATAACATTACATGCTCGTGCTAATTCTTCTAATTCTTCTAAACTCTCTTCATCTTCTATACCTACAAGAATAGCCCTTTCTCTGTGATCTTCATATACCTCGTTATCTTTTAAGCTATCTTCTATCTCATTAATTATTTTAAATATATTTAAATTTAATGCTCTACTTAATCCTAACTCTTTAGCGATTTCTACAATTAGTTTATTATTTTCGATTCCACAAAATCCTATAGTTATATCCTTACATTGTCCGTTTTCCACTGCTACGGCTGCCATACAATCTAACTTCAGCTTAATAAGAGCCGAAGCATCTAATGCCGATAACATTGAATTCCCATTTGGATGTGTATGAATAATTCTAATGCCGGAAAGCTTTTTTTCTTTAATATCTATAGGTGGTAATTCAACAGTAGTACTATCTCCTATAGCCACACTTACTATATTACCTTTTCTATCTATTGCAACACTAATTTCCTTATTTATATCTTCTGTTATTCTACAGATTAAATTTATGATTTCTTCATTAGCTAAGTTTTCTCGATATATCTTGTAATTATAAATTTCATCTAACTGTTTTAAAGTAGTCTTTCTTATACCTTCTATATTTCCTGATATCATTTCTTCCCTCTTTTCTGTGCTTTTTCGATTATCTTTTACATATTTTTTATTTTTTATTATAAATTTTCACTTGACAACTTTCATATAATTTTATACTATAAAAACCATATTGTAAATATCTATAGTTTGGGGGATTACAATGGAAAATAAGAAAATAAATATACTAATAGACGAAGAAAAAATCAAGATAAGAATTAAAGAAATAGGAATTGAAATTTCAAAGGATTATGAAAGTAAAAAACTTTATGTCTTATCACTACTTAGAGGAAGTTTTATATATACTGCTGACTTAGTAAGACAAGTTTCTGTACCAACTAAAATAGGTTTTATGACAACATCTAGTTATGGTCATAATGAAGAATCCTCTGGTAAGGTAAATATAATACATGATGTTCCAGATGATATTACAGGCTATGATGTTCTTATTGTAGATGATATAGTTGATACTGGTATTACAATGAAGTTTGTAGTAGAACATTTGAAATCTCTTGGTGCTAACAGTGTAAAGAGTTGTGTTCTTTTAGATAAACCCGAAAGAAGAAAAGTAGAAATATCACCTGATTACTGTTGTTTCCAAATACCAGATGTATTTGTAGTTGGATATGGATTAAATTACGGTGATTATTACAGAAATATCCCTTATGTTTTCAATTGGAAAGAAAACTAAAAATACAATTAATTTAAATTACTATGCATTAGCATAGTAATTTTTAATTTTTATTTAAATTCTGAGTTTTATATAATATATTTTTGTATTATTCAAGTAACATAATTATATATTAACAAATGTATTTGTTATCAAAAGGTAATAAATAGTGTATAATTTTATTATATGTTATAATAATGTTATTACATTAATAAGGTAGTCTATTTAAGGAGGAATATATATGACTGAGAGTAAGAGTAGTCAGGAGAATCAGTCTTCAAAAAAAGTTAATAAGAAAAAAAAGAATCATAAATCTCTTAAAATAATCCTATTATCTTTTTTATCTCTATGTTTATTTTTAGCTGTAATCGGTGGAGGACTGGTACTTGCCATTGTCAAGACAGCTCCTGATTTAGATATGGCTGCAGTTCTAGCTTCAAATGAAGCATCTAAAATTTATGACGATAAAGGAGAATATATAGATAGTATTATAACTACTCAAAAAAGGGTTCTAGTTAAATATGAGGATGTACCCAAAAATCTTATAGATGCTTTTGTAAGTATAGAAGATGAACGTTTCTTCAATCATAATGGTATAGACCTTAGGAGAATCGCTGGAGTAATTATAATGGATGTAAAGAATAAACTTCAAGGTAAATCCGTATACCAGGGTGGATCCACTATTACTCAACAATTACTAAAAACTACCCTTTACGAGTTTCAAGGAGAATCCTTCGAACAAAAAGTAAAAAGAAAAATTCAAGAGTGGTATCTCGCTCCAAAGCTAGAAAAGAAAATAGGCAAGGAAGTTATACTAGAAGCATACTTAAATACTATCTTTCTTGGTGGTAGAGCTATAGGCATAGAAGCTGCTTCTCAACAATACTTTGGAGTCAGCGTAAAGAATTTGACTTTAACTCAATGTGCTTTTTTAGCAGGCGTAAATCAGAGTCCTTCAATTTATTATCCATACTCCCGTACCTCTAGAAAAGATCCATCTAAATATGTAAATAGAACTAAAACTGTTCTCTCTAAAATGAAAGAAAATGGATATATCACTGAAACTGAGTATACTAAAGCAATAACTGATTTGAACACTGAGAGAAGCAAAGTAACTTCTAATGAAGAAATACAAACTCTGGGAACTTCTGTTCTTGGAAAAGCTACATCTAGTAATGATAAATATAATTATGAATGGTTTTCAAGGGAAGTAGTTACTAAAGTTAAAGAAGACTTAAAAACAACTTATAATTACAGCGATGATGAAATTGAAAGTCTCCTTGTTAGTGGCGGCTTAAAAATTTATAGTACCATGAACAAATCTTTACAAGATAGCGCACAGAAATTTATTAATGATGATCCTAAGCTAAAAAATTTATCCAAGCTAGGTGAAAATAATATAGTTCAGCCTCAAGCTTCTGCTGTTTTAACTGATTATCATACAGGTGAAATTAAGGTTATCATTGGCGGACGTGGCGAACAACCAGCATATTCTTTTAATAGAGCTATGGATGCAAAAGTCCCTCCAGGTTCTAGTATAAAACCTCTAACAGTGTATTCTCCTGCAATTGATTTAAAGCTGGGGACTGCTGCTACAGTAATAGAGGATTCTCCGCTACCTTACGATATGTCAAAGAAATATGCTAATGGTGGAACTCCTTGGCAACCTGAAAATTCTAATGGTGCCTATGCCGGTTATATTAATATGAGAAATGCAATTAAAGACTCTGTAAATATTTATGCAGTAAAACTAGAAGACTCCATAGGTCTGGAAACTGGCTTTAGTTACGGTGAAAAGTTCGGCATAAATTTTGATACAGCAGATAAGCATAGCATTGCTGCTTTAGCATTAGGTCAAATGAGCACAGGTACAAATACATTTACTATGGCAAATGCTTATGGAGTATTTGGTAATAATGGTCTATATACAACTCCAAGACTTTATACAAAGATTTTAGATAGAAGCGGAAAACTTTTATTAGAAAGTAAAATAGAAACAAAGAAGATATTATCTCCACAAGCTGCTTTTATTATGTATGATATGTTAAAGGAGCCTGTTAGAGCTGGTACTGCGTATAAGGCAAATACTACTTATAAAAGCAGGATTCCTCTTGCAGGAAAAACAGGTTCATCAACAAATTTTAAAAATCTTTGGTTTTGTGGACTTACTCCATATTATTCCGGAGCTGTTTGGATTGAAAATAAAAA
This sequence comes from Clostridium sp. X, assembly GCF_055755365.1. Classification (NCBI taxonomy): domain Bacteria; kingdom Bacillati; phylum Bacillota; class Clostridia; order Eubacteriales; family Clostridiaceae; genus Clostridium; species Clostridium sp. X. Next base: position 2,352,439 of record NZ_CM146912.1, on the reverse strand, counting down.
TAACCAAGGAATATACAGTAGTGATGCAGCATATATAATGGGAAGAATTATGAATGAAGCTGTTAAAGACCTTCCTGTTAAAGACATTGCGCCCCCTTCTGGCATAACAAGTTCCGCAGTAGACAGAGTATCTGGGCTTTTACCTACTGAATTATCATATAGAGATCCAAGAGGTAGCCAAGTATATACTGAATTATTTATTAAAGGTACAGTCCCAACATCAACTGATAATATTCACGTTGAAGCTAAAATAAATAAAAATAATGGTAAAATAGCCTCATTATATACGCCCTTTTCATTAACTGTATCCAAAGTTTTTATAAAGAGAGATTATGTTCCAAGTGTATATCTTGGTGATCATCAATATGTGCTGCCTAAACATATTGATGATACTATAACTGTGCCTCAGACTCCAACTGACAATACTAATAACACAGATAATGATATTGATGAAGATATTTCAGAACCTACAGATGACAGTTTAGATGATTCTAACTCTGATTCTGAGGACACTAATAATACTACCTTAAACACTTTCAATAAAAATCGAAAGAATAAAAAGAAACAAATATAATACACAATAAAAGGAAGCCAATGCTTCCTTTTATTGTGTTATTATACTTTTGTTTTAGGATTAAAAAATATCGCCATTAAATATCCAAAGAGTATTGCTGAACTTACTGTAGCTGCTATTCCTTTAATTCCTCCCGTGAATACACCTAAAAATCCAACCTTATCTACTTCTTTCATTACAGACTTTGCAAGTACATATCCAAAACCAGGAAGTGGAACACTCGCCCCTGCTTTTCCATATTTAATTAAAATATCATATACGTTTAATGCTCCAAGTATTACTCCTGCTATAACAAAAATTACTAGTATTCTTCCCGAACTTAGTTTCGTCTTACTCATTAGTATTTGACCTACTAAGCATATACTTCCACCAATAATAAAAGTCATAATATAGTCACCCATAGTTAATCTCCTCCAAATTCAATAGATACTGCATGTGCTATACCTGGAATACTTTCTCCTTGCAATGATGTAGTAGTACTCAGTAATGCGCCAGTAGATACAATTAAAACTTTTTTTAAATTTCCTTGAATAATATTTTTATATATGTAGCCACAACTCACAACAGCTGAACATCCACAACCACTTCCTCCACAGTTTACCTTTTGACGTTCTTTATCAAAAATCTCATCACCACAATCAATATAATTTTTAGATATGTCATACCCATATTCTTTTAATAATTCAATCGTGATCTTTTTACCAACCATACCCAAGTCCCCAGTAGCTATCAAATCATAATCTTCTGGTTTTCTTCCAGTGTCCATTAAGTGTTGTTTTATAGTATCTACTGCTGCTGGAGCCATAGCAGACCCCATATCACTAACATCTGTTTGGCCATAATCTTTTATTTTTCCTATAGTTACATATGTCACATATGGAGAATTACCTTCTTTGGCTAAAAGCATTGCTCCTGAACCTGTAACAGTCCACTGAGATGTTAGGTTTCTTTGATTACTCATTTCAAGTGGAAACCTAAACTGTCTTTCTGCTGTAGAAAAGTGAGATGATGTAGCAGCTATTGCATAGTCTGCAAATTCACCATCTATTAGAATAGCTGCTACACTTAAGGACTCTGACATAGTAGAACAAGCTCCATATAAACCTAAAAAAGGTATATCTATATCTCTAGCAGCAAAGTTAGATGCAGCTGTTTGATTTAATAAATCTCCTGCTATAAGATAATTTATATCTTGTTCTTTTAAATTTCTTTTTTTTATAGTTTCCTGAATAGCTTTATACAACATAGTAGTTTCTGCCTTTTCAAAGCTCTCTTGTCCATTTAAATCATCAGTTAATATTATATCAAAGTAATCTTTTAGAGGTCCCTCTCCCTCTTTAGGTCCAACAATACTAGTAGTCATTATAATTTTTGGCTTACTATCTAATCTTATAGTTTGTTTTCCTAATCTTTTTGTCATATGACACCTCTTTTTTATACTTTCAATAAGTAATAAAAGAATTTTACGTTGTAAAATTCTTTTATTATAAAGTCATGAAATAATATATAATCCCAACTATTATGGATGAGCCTATTCCATATACTAGTACTGGCCCTGCAATTATAAACATCTTTGCAGTAACCCCAAATATATATCCTTCTTTTTTAAATTCCATAGCAGGTGCTACAATAGAATTCGCGAAGCCAGTTATTGGCACCACAGACCCTGCTCCTGCGAAATCTCCTAACTTATCATATATACCTATTCCTGTTAGCAACGATCCAAGAAAAATTAGAGTTATAGTTGAAAAAACTATTGCATCCTCTAATGAAAATCCAAGTTTCCCATAGAAGTTATTAAAAAGTTGACCTAAATCACAAATTAATCCGCCTACAATAAATGCTCTTATACAATCCTTTAAAAGATTTGACTTTGGAATTTCTTGACTTACTAAAATTCTAAACTTTCTTTTAATTTCGTCCTCTTTTATACTCATTGTATACACAGCCTTTATTTAAATTTTAGTTTTGATTTATATATTATATATTTTAAGCAATTATTAAATTTTTAAACAAAAAGATAGGATACATAAAACATATCCTATCCGCTAAGTTTTTCTTTCATAGTTTTTAAAACTTTTTTTTCTATTCTTGAAACTTGCACTTGACTTATACCAAGCATTTTTGCAACTTTTACTTGAGTTATATCTTTAAAATATCTCAGTATTATTATTTGTCTAGATCTTGCATCTAATTTACTTAATGCTTCTTTTAATGCTATTTTATCTAATATTTCTTTATCTTCGTCATTATTTTTCTTGATTCTATCTATAAGAAAAATTGGTGCACCATCATCTTGATGTATTGTATCATAAAGATATTTAGGCTCATTAATAGCTTCTGTTGAAAATAAAATTTCTTCTGTAGTCATTCCTGAAAACTCTGCTAATTCTTCAATAGTTGGTTCTCTATTTAATTTTTGTGTTAATTTTTCCTTATCATAATGTAATTTTCTTGCCGCATATTTTAAGCTTCTACTTACTTTTATTAATCCATCATCTCTCAAAAATCTTTTTATTTCTCCTATTATCATAGGAACTGCATAAGTAGAAAATTGAACATTATAAGAGGAATTAAAGTTGTTTATGGCCTTTACTAATCCCATACAACCTATTTGAAAAATATCATCATACTCATAACCTCTATTGAGAAACTTTTTACTTATAGAAGATACTAATGGTAAATTTCTTTCTACAAGCTTATCCAAAGCAGATTTATCTCCGGATTTAGCTTTATCGATTAATTCTAAATTATCTTCATATTTAAATGAACTTTTAACATGCATGTCTTCATTCATAGAATTTCAAACCAATTATAAGGTTTTCCTCCTTTCTATTAAAGCTTATCTACTTAAGGATTTAAATGTCTTTTTCATAATAATCTTTGTGCCTTTTCCTCCAATGGATTCGACTTTTAGATTATCCATAAATGTTTCCATAACAGTAAAGCCCATTCCTGATCTTTCTAAATCTGGTCTTGAAGTATATAAAGGTTGCATAGCAAGTTCAAGATCAGATATTCCTACTCCCTCATCTTCAACTATAATTGATATCTCGCCATCATTTATTTCAGATTCTATAGTTACTACTCCATCTTTATTGCCGTATCCATGAATAATAGAATTTGTTACAGCTTCAGATACAGCTGTTTTAATATCAGTAATTTCCTCTATAGTAGGATCTAGTTGTGAAACAAAAGCTGCAACTGCTACCCTCGCAAAACTCTCATTTTCCGACTTACTTAAAAATTCTATTTTCATTCTATTGTGACTCATCTCTTTTCCCCCCACTACATATTATCTAATGCTTGTTCGACACTATCGTATAATGGAATTATTTTAAACATTCCTGATAACTCAAATACTCTTTTTACACTTCCAGTAACTTTACAAATATAAACCTTTCCTTTTTTCAACGATAGCTTTCTATACCTTCCTATCACAACCCCGATACCTGAGCTGTCCATAAAAGTTACTCCAGAAAAATCCATTACTAATTTATTAAAACCGTCTCTTTCTAGTCTATCATCTACTTTGTTTCTAACTTCTTCTGCACTGTGATGGTCTAATTCTCCCATCATATGTACTACAAGATTATCTCCTTTTGTCTCAAAATTAAGATTCATTCTACCCCTCCTGCATATGTTAAAATATCCCATATTAATAATTCTATAACATTTATTAATTTCCTTCTTTTTCTATAAAATTAACGTATATTAATTTATTATTAACACTTTTATTTACTTTTATACATAAAATAAGAGATATTTAATTTATTTATTAAATATCTCTTATTTCGTACATTCTTCTATTATTTTTACTTCTTCTTGATTGAACTCAAAAAAACTATATAATTCTTTATTTGATATTTTACCTATTGTCCCCATAATAGGAATACATAATTTCATTAAATTATTAGGATAATATTCGTATAAATTTTCTCCTAACTTTTTTGCAAAACTCTGAAAATAGAATTCATATATTTTACTATTTAAAAGTTCTACCAAGTAATTATACGTAAAAGGTACATTTTCTTTTAAAACTAGAGAATAGACATCAGCACTAAAATAAGCACCCTTATCTAAAGCAAATCGATTATCATTAGATTTATAAGGAAAAACAATCTTTTCATTCTCAAAAATCTCTTTTTTCCTTCCCCACTGAAGTTCATACCATTGTCTGACTCCATTTTTACATTCTCTTCTCTTTAATAGCTTATCCTTGTATTCTTCTATATAACTTTTAATATTCGGATAGTCTTCTATGTTATTAATTAAATCAGAACATATTAGATAGTTATCTTTTAAATTAACTTCTTGTGTTCTTATATAGCTGCTTTTTATCCAAGGTTTTATAATGTCCCTTTCAAGTTTTTTTTCTTGTATAATTTTTTCATCTACAACAAAAGCTTTATCACATCCTGTAATTATACCTTGATAGCTATCACATATATTATACAAGTGTGTAAAACTTTTTTCCTCTATTTTTGATATTATATTTCTTTCCTTTTCATCTCTTAAAATCCATCCCTTATTGTTTAAAACATTCTTATTTATATAAAACTTTTTATAGTAACTTCCCTGATTCTGAAATAAAGATTTATAAAACTTTTCTTTATTCTTTTCTAGCTTTTGTATAGGTTTTATAATTTCTATGTCTCTATTTAATTCATCTTTATTTCTCAAAAAAATTATAACTGGATCTATCCCTACATTTTTAAAAGGTCTAATACCATAAAAATCTACAATTTTATAAAGGGAACAAATTTCCTTTAATATTTTTCTTAATTCTTCTCCACTAGGAGATTCTATAAAATATCTAGAGGTTATAAAAGCTAACTTCCCATTTTTGTTCAAGTTATTTAAAGCAGCTTGAAAAAAGCAGTAAGATATATCCCCTTTATCTTTAAATATATTTTTATAGTTTTCTTTAAGCAATCTACTATACTCTTTATTTATAGATTTATGACCTATATAGGGTGGATTTCCTAATATAATATTAAACTTTTCCTCTACATTATCTATAAGAAAGTCTAAGTTATTTAAATTAACGCTTAATTCACCACTAATTTCAAATATATATATGCTAAGTATTTTCAAAGCTAATTCATCAATATCTGATCCAAATATATTATACCTAATTATGTGGTTAGAGATTTCATGATGTTTTAAATTTAAAGAATTTATTTTATTAATTTCCTCTAGATTTTCTTCAAATATTTCTTTTAATATAAAGTAGCAAGAAATTAAAATTTCTCCACATCCACAGGCAGGGTCTAATATCTTTAAATACGGATTATTTAGTATATCTTGTAATTCTATAACATTATTTACTATATAATAAGCTATTTCTTTAGGTGTATATACAATACCTTTTTCTTTATTTTTCCCCAGTAATCTTATGTATAGTTCGGAAAATTTTTCTTCCTTTAAATCTAATAGCTTCTTATAATTTTCAATAGCCATTGTTTTGTATATATTATCAATTGGTGAAATTATTATATTATGTAATTCATTAATTTTTTCTGTAAAGTATTGATACATTTCTTCTCTCCAAAATTATTGTATCATTTTATGAACAATAACTAGCTTATTTGTATAACTATAGTTTAGCTAATAGCTAAATTTACGATTTCCATTAAACGAAGCTTATAATCTAAAGCAGTATTTAATAATTCGTTGCATCTATTTTGAACTATTAATTTATTTTCTTCATCTTTTAGTCCTAATAAATTAATCTTAACATTTAATATAGAACTCTCTATAGCAGCATGTAATAGTATTGCAGCAACTCCGGCATCTGATATTACATTTTTATTGCCATATTTGCAAGCTATTAATACAGACTCATAGAATTTTACACATTCCTCTGCTAAACTTAATGGTACACTCAGTGCTTTTTTATATCCTTTTTGTATTTCCTCTTCTCTAAACTTTAATTCTTCTTCATTTCCTTTTGGTAACTTAAAAGTTTTCATAAAATCTAGAAATGCCTCAGAATCTTTGTCCATAAATTGTAACAACTTTTCGTTAAATATTTTTGAATTCTCTAAGGCCTTATCTAGACTATCTTTTTCAAAAGAATTTAATTCATCATATCCTTTTTTACCTACCGTTAAATTAAAAACCATAGCTGTTAACGCACTGCATAAACTAGACACCAAAGCAGCTGCACTTCCCCCTCCTGGTACAGGAGTACTAGAAGAAAGCTGTTCAATATACTTTTCAATAATTATATCCTTTTGCAAAATTAACTCTCCTTTCCTTTAATTAATTTATAAAATTTATATTTAAGTTTTTAAACAACATTTTAATTTTAATAAGTTATAACTTATTAAGGTTAAAATATTATTTCAAGGAATTCATAAATTCCTTGAAATAAAAAAAGCAAATTTAATTATCTATTATTGATGAACAAGTACCTTTACATTTTGATCCATATAAGACTCGTTCCATTTGTTCACATAAACAAAATCTCGCATATCTTTTTTAGGATGATGAGGTTTTTCCTGTTCACTTTCTTGCATTATACCAATAGGCGTTAAAGCAACTATTCTTAAATTATCAGGTATACTTAAAATTTCTTTTATTCTCTTCTCATCAAAAGCACCTATCCAACAAGTACCGTATCCTTCTTCTGTAGCTGCTAATATAAAATGTTCCATAGCTATAGCACTATCAACTAGATAGTAATCTTTTCCTTCTATGTCTCCTGATTGATTAGGATCTGCTACAATAATCGCAGTAATTGGTGCATTTTGTACTGCTCCTGAAGCTTCACTACTTTTATTCATTATAGTTCCTGCTAGTCTTGTTTTTAAATCTTCATTATCTACTAACATAATTTTATAAGGTGTAGCATTTTTCCACGATGGGGCTCTCATAGCTGCTTCAAGCATTCTCATTAATTTATTTCTATCTAACTCATCAGTATTAAATTTTTTAATACTTTTTCTATTTTTTATTACGTCATAAAATTGCATAATATCACACTCCTTCAGACATTATTATTAGTAAAAAAAGTGCTTACTATTCAATTTTAAGTTTTTATTTTTCTCCTACAATTACCATGTTTTGGTTATGGAAATAGATTGTTTAAACTTTTATGAAGCTTATTTATTATTAAATCCCAGTTAAAATATTCTTTACATAATTCATATGTAATTAGAGATTTCTCTTTTAAATTACTATCTGTAATAATCTCTTCTAACTTTTGTGTCATTGCATAAGTGTTATTTACTTCAACCACAGTCCCATTATTCTTTTGTATAATTTCTCTTGCAATTCCTACATCTGTTGAAACAATTACATTTCCTAAAGCAGCAGCTTCAATAAATGCAATTCCAAAACTTTCAAATCGTGATGTCAAAGAGAATATTTTTGATTTTTCATAGTATTTAAATAATTCCTCTCGATCTTCAATAGATCCTTTAAATTCTACTACATCTTTTAATGTTGGATTTTCATGAAAAAAATCATTAATATACTTTTCAAAACTCTTTTCTATAGGCCCTATAATTATCATTTTCCATCCTTGTCTGCAATCGTCTTTTATATTTTTAAAAGCCTCTAGAAGCATCTCTGTATTTTTTTCTTCTGTTCCTACTCTTGCTACATTTAAAATTATATTTTCTTTAACCTCATAATTATACTTTATATTTTTTTCCTCTAAATATGTAAAATCTACTCCATTAGGTATATTAATTATCTTATTTTTATGTGGCTCTAATAACAATCTTATTTTGTCAAAGAGTAGTTTTTGTTCTACACTTATTAAATCTACATTATAAAGGTACTGGTCTAAAAAATACTTTTGCACTTTATTTAGCTCTGCAATTCTATCTATGAGTTTATGACTGCAGTCCAATTTTAAATATATCTTACCCTTAGGATTAAGTTTTTTAAATGTAAAAGCATATAACATAGAATACATGGTAATATGAAATATTTGAAGTATATCTATGTTTTTTGCATTTTTCCTTAAATACCTAATACCATCTAAACTATAATTATTATACTTGTTTTCTATAAAATCTATATTTAAACCTTCAACTTCATTTTTTAGATATGTATATTCATCAAGGTTGTAACATGCAACTGTTGAGTGATAATTAAAAAGTTTATGAAGTTTATAAGGAATCATCCCCATTTCCTTAACTAAATTTACATTTTTAGTGTTTGGGTATAATACACAATATCTCATATTTGCCACCTTCTTAATAAGTATCCTATTACCGTCTTAGTATTCTTTTCATATCCTCTACAGTAATATACTTAAAGTAAATAATACACATAAAATACATAATTATCGCTACAGAAATATTAACTAACACATTAATACCTAAATACTTAAATAAAACTATTTGACACATCATTATTAAAATAGGGAGTATTAAGCTAACTATATTAGCTATATAATTTGTTTTAGCTATACTAAAGGAATATTTTCTCATTATAACAAAGTTAATAATTTCAGAAATAACCGTAGTAATTGCTGCTGCCATAAGTCCCCATATAGGAATTAAAAACATGTTTAAAATTAAATTTACTGCAGCAGAAATAGCTACAATCTTTAAGTACTTATTTTCCATATTCCAAGCATTTAAACTATATCCATAGGTTTCTCTCATAAATAAAATAAATATATATATTAAAAGAATTATAAAAGGCTTATAAGCCTCGATATATTTTTGTCCAAATAATAGAACTATTATTTCTTTTGATAAGAGAATACCCCCAACCGATATAGGTAATGCAAACAGTATAATTATTTTACTAATATTATTTGTTAATAATTGCAAATCTCTATATTTTTTTTCATGCTTAAGCCTAATTAGCAAAGGAAAAAATGGTGTAAATATTACAGCTATTAAATTAATTAAAAAAAATATTATCTTATAAGCAGAAGAATATATTCCTAACTCATAATCATTTCTCATAAAACCTATAATCAAAGAATCAATATTACAGTTAATCATAGATAGCAATCCTGAAATTAAAAAAGGAGTACTTGCTACAATATAAGATTTGTATTGTATTCTATTCATCTCAAATTTAACACGTAACTTTTTGCTTACAATATAAATGTAAAATTGATAAAATACTGCAACTACTAATCCTATTAATGTAACCACAGGAATAAGATATATATCTCTCTCATTTTTTAAAAATATTATTATAAGTATAAATGGAATTATACTTTTCACTATATTGTATATACCATTATGAAACATTTCTTGAATACCTGAATAAAACCAGTCTATATTCAATGCTATAGGAAATAAGGTCAAACCATAAATTATAAGTATATTTCTAAAATCTGTCCCTTTATTAATTATAAAAGATATAGCTAATATAACTATAAATCCTAATATAGCAACTATAAATCTTATAGAAGTTACATATCCTATTAAGCTTTCATTCCCCTTAGAATTCTTTGATACTTCTTTTGTTCCTAGAGTTTGAAACCCAAAAAGAGTTATCATAGTAAAATATACAAGTATTGATTGAGCTAAACTAACTTTTCCAAAACCTTCTACACTTAATATTCTTGCATAATACGCCACCATAAAAAACATAGACAATTGTGATATAATACTCGATACTCCTACTGACATCATATTTTTGACTACTTTATTGATCTTAAACACCACCATATAGCTTCTATTTCTTATATGTCTTTAATACTACTCTAATTAAAAATTTAGGTATATACGTTAATCGTTTTATTCTAAAGGGTTCTTTTATTACTCTATGCAGCCATTCTAGCCCAAAATCTATCATCCATTTCGGAGCCCTTTTTACTTCACCTGCGAAGACGTCAAAACTTCCTCCAACCCCCATAAAAACCTCACAAGGAAGCTCATTAAAATAATTATGTATAAATATTTCTTGCCTCGGGCAACCCATTGCTACAAATAAAACATAGGGCTTTTTTTTCTTAATATCTTCAATTAACTCCCTGCAATCATAGATATCAAAATACCCATTATTAGTTCCTAGAATATTTAAACCTGGGTATTTTATAGATAAATTTATTTTGCATCCACTTAAAACTTCTTCTTTAGCACCCAATAAGTATATTCCCTTTTGCTCTTTATGACACTTTTTAATTATTTCATCCATAACTTCAATACCTGCAATTTTTTCCCGCACAGGATCTTTTGTTATTTTAGACGCCATAACTGTTCCCACTCCATCAGGAATTATTATACTATTTGAATTTGTATAAAATTCAAATAAGGTTTTATCCTCAAGGCCTCTATATAACACTTCTGGATTTCCTGAAATAATATTTATCTTTTTAAAGTTTTTCAATTGATTCATTAATTCAATTTTTGATCCATTAAAAATGTTATAATCTAATATTTTCGTAAACATATTTCCCCCTGTATCTATTTAAAAAGCACCTTCTTTTTTAAATACACTGTAAATTGTTTTAAATATTATTTTTATATCATATACTATCGAAAAGTTTTTTATATAAGTTAAATCATAATATATAGTTTTGCCTAGTTCAATCTCGCCTCTCCCACTAACTTGAGCAAGTCCAGTTATTCCTGGTGGCACTAAAAGTCTTTGTTTATATTCTTCCGGATAAAACTGTACTACATCTGGAATTTCTGGCCTAGGACCAACCATGCTCATATTACCTAAGAAGACGTTAAATAATTGTGGTATTTCATCTAAGCTAGTTTTTCTTAGAAAAGCACCTACTTTTGTTATTCTGTTATCACTTTTACTCTGAAAAACAAAGTTTTCAATATTTTCATAATCAATTGCAAGTTCTCTCTTCTTATCAGCATCTACTACCATAGTTCTAAATTTATAAATAGTGAATAGTTGGTTATTCTCACCTACTCTTATTTGTTTAAAAATAGCAGGCCCCTTTGAATCAATCTTAATCCAAGCAATTAGTATTAAAAATATTGGAGATAAAATGATTATACCTATTATAGATAAAATAATATCCATTATTCTTTTTAATGTAAATTCTATTTGTTTTGATCTTATATCCTTATTTAAGTCTATTTTTATATCCTTAGCATCCATAAATCCTCTCTCCCTATTTTTTTATACTTATTAGTTTTATTTTTATAAATTTTTAATGAAGAATATAAGAAAATTGCGACGCAATTTTCTTTTATCTAGTATCTTATATCATTATAAATAATGGACTGCGAAATAGCTACTAAAATCCAAAAGTTCATTGTTACTTTAGGCACAAAAAATAAATTATCAGGTATATTCATAAATATAAATACTATTACCGAAATATAGAAACCTTTATAAAAAGATTTTAACACACCTGGACTTAAATTCCTTAATGTATTTTTTAAAGCAATTAACACTGATATAATTAAAGCTACGAAAGGAATTATCCCAATTAGTCCTAGCTCACTAAACACCTTAAGATATGAATTATGAGTAGGGAATTTTGTATTACTATTATATCGAAGTTTTGGATACTTTTTTGCATACTCTCCATATTGATTATAGAAGTTTCCATTCCCTATACCTAAAACCAAGTTTTCTTTTATCATATTTAGGGCTAATTTCCATATATTTACCCTAGGATCGTCAAGTAATATTTTAAAATCTGCTGCTCTACTTCTAACCTGTGGTAATAAAACACTAATCCCTATTCCAGATAAAAACAGTAATATAAATTTATGATTATACATAATAACTAAAAGTGTAATACCAATTAAAACTCCAAGCCAAGCATTCCGTGAAAATGTAAGAATAAGTGTAACTGAAGCTAGCATTGATATAATTATGTAAATAACCTTTTTATTTATATTCTTTTCATAAATCCCCATCATTATCAACGGAAAAATTGCAATTATTAAATATGCTCCTAAGGTATTTGAATTATCAAGGGTTGAAGTTATTCTTAAGGCTACTGAATATTTTGAAGTATCATATATAAACCTATCATTTAAACCTATTCTAGTAAAGTATTGAATTACTCCAAATAAACTTATGAAAAAAGTAGCCAATATGTAATTATTCAATATTGCAAATATCAATCTTTCTGTTTTTACTTCATATTTTATTATAAAATAAACTATTATGTAAATTAAAAATCTAAGACTTTCCCTAATTGCAATACTCTTATCCGAAGCATAGCTAACAGAAGCCAACATGATTATAAAAATAATTATCATTAATATAAAAATCAAGTCTCTAAAAGAAGCTTTTACTCCAATACAAAAGTTAATCCTAGTTTTTTTGTTTCTAATAATTTCTATTAAATAAGTTAAAAACAATACTAATAAAATATAATCACCTTTTATACTAATTCCTTGTATAAAGAAATTATCCGGAATTAATGGCATAAATAATATATATAAACAAAGCAGAATTCCTACTAAATTATTCTCTCTTTTCAAGATGATACCTTCTTTCTAGAATATTGACTTTTTAGTGGTTTTATATACTGAAAAATTGGCACGCTCAATTGCGTGCCAAAATACTATCTAGACATTTTTGTATTTTTATCAATAACACTATTTGATTTAAATATATGAAATGTAAGTATTCCATTTAAAAATCCTAGACCATAACTAATATGTAGTATAGGGAAAATTATAGGTAAATATTTCATAGTATTTGGTTCTTTTTTACCTAGTTTTATTGTGAATATTAAATTACAAGCTATATACATTATAGCTTCTATTAACCATAAAACTAATATTGGCTTAAAAAATACTCCTAATCCAATTCCTAAAATATTTGAAAGTACAAATGCTATGGGAACTAAATGTCGCATAGAAGCAACCTTTCCATGCTTTTGCATTACCCTTACCTTCCAAAATCCGTATTGATAATATTGTTTCCATAATTTTTTTAAAGAACCTCTACTATAATATACAGATTTTATTTTAGGAGATAATAATATTCTATATCCATATTTACACACTCTAAAATTCAACTCATCATCTTGATTTCTTACTAATTCTTCATCAAAATATCCTATCTTATCTAAAACTTCTCTTCTATATGCTCCAAAGGCCACAGTGTCCACATACATCTCATCTTCAGCAAATCTAAATAAAGCATTACCTACTCCAAATGGTGAGCTCATAGCAAGCGCAATAGCCTTACCCACCTGATTTTCACTAATGGTTTTTATAGGTCCTCCTGCACAGCCCACTTCTGGTTTTTGTAGTGCTTCAACGTTATTTTTTATAAAATCCTTATCTGCATAAGCATGAGCTCCAAAAATTATAATCACATCTGACTTACTGTGTTTTATCCCTAAATTCATCCCTTTAGGTGCAGACACTCCTTTATTATCAAGGATTTTTATATTCTTGTACTTTAAACTATATTTTTTAACAATATCTCTAGTACCATCGTTTGAAAGTCCATCACATACAAAAATTTCATATAGTTCTTGTGGGTAATTTTGAGTTACAAAAGAATCTAGACATCTTCCTATGTATTCTTTTTCATTTCTACAAGGAATTACTATGGATACTGTGAAACTACCCTTTTTATTATTCTCCACTTTTCCCCTCCATATTTTTGTATAATTTTAATAAACTTATCTTATTAGTCATATTAGCTTTTCATATAGATTTTTTACAACATTTGCATTTTTAATCCAGTCATAATTTTCTTCCATATACCTTCTGCTCTTTTTTCCCATTTCTAAAAGTTTTTTTTCATCTTGGAGCATTAGCTTCAGGTTATTTTTTATATCTTCAACACTACCAGGCTCAACTAAATATCCATTATATCCATGAATTATTACTTCTTTTAATCCACCTACTTTTGATGCTACTACAGGTCTACCGCAAGCTCCTGCTTCTGCAGCTGCCACTCCAAAACTTTCGCTTAAAGATGGCATACATACTATGTCCATTAAATTAATGTATTCTGGAATTTTATCATTATCTACATTACCAGTAAAGGTTACTTTATCCGAAATCTTCTTTTCTTTGCATAATTTCTCTAAGTTTTCTCTTTCTGTGCCATTGCCTACAATCAACAAACGCAAATCATGTTTTTCCCATTCTTTACATAATTCAGCAAAGGCTTCTATCAAATAATTTATTCCATAAACTTTTTCTAAGTTTTTTGTTATCCCTATTGTTATAGACTTTTTGCTTAAGATAGGGGTTATACAGTTAAATGCTTTTAAATCAACACCAAAAGGAGTTATCAAGACTTCTTTATCATAATACTTTTTTACTTCTTCTGCCATATCCTTACTTGTAGAACATACAGCATCTGCATCTTTTAATATGTTAATTAAAAATTTCTTATTAAAATTACTTTGGTTTGGAAACTCATATATATCGCTTCCCCAAACTGATATTATAAACGGTCTAAACTTAGTCATTTTACCAAGCATTCCATAACTGGTAGCATAATGACTATGCAATAAATCTGGATTAAACTCTTTTATTATACTTTTTACTCTATTAATTAATAAAAAATAACTTAACTTATTTCTAAACAGTGGTTTAATATAGTGAAATTCTACATTCTCTCTATAGGTGTACTTTGTATCTCTCATAGATATTAAACAGATTCTATAGCCTAGATTTGAAAAAAAGTTTACCCATTTTCTAGTATGAATACTCTCTCCATCCCCTAGAATGCATAGCTTTATCACTCTATTACCTCCACCCTCTCAATTTACTTACTATCTTGTGTGCAGCATCTCCATCTCCATAATAGTTCTCTCTATCATTAGTCGGACTAAAATTCTGTATAGCATTTAATATTTTACTTTCATTTGCTCCTACTAGAATATTCCATCCATTATTAACCGTTTCTACCCATTCTGTCTCATCTCTTAGTGTTATACATGGCTTATTGAAAAAGAAAGCTTCCTTTTGAACTCCACCGCTATCTGTTACTATTTTTTTACTATTTTTCTCAAGCATTATCATATCTAAATATCCTACTGGTTCTATTACTCTTATATTTTCTTTTAATTTCAAATTATAGTCCTCTATATACTTTTTTGTTCTAGGATGAAGAGGTAAAATTATATTCATTTGACAAGAATTAAGGGCTTCGATGATATTCCTTAGTCTAGAAATGTCATTTGTGTTCTCAGCTCTATGTACTGTTGCTAGAATATAATCACCTTCATTTATTTCTAACTTTTCCATTATAATACTCTTCTCATTTGCTATTTTTTCAAAGTGCAATGTAGCATCATACATTACATCTCCTACATTATGTATAATTTCTTCCTTTATTCCTTCATTTCTTAAATTACTCACACTAGTTTCTGTAGGTGCAAATAGCAATTTAGATATATGGTCAGTTAGAATTCTATTCTGTTCTTCTGGCATATTCATATTGAAACTTCTAAGTCCTGCTTCTACATGAGCTACTGGAATTAGCATCTTACTAGCAGCTAATGCTCCTGCAATTGTTGAATTAGTATCTCCATATACAAGTATCCAATCTGGACATTCTTTTTCTAGTATTTCTTCAATCTTTTCAAGCATTCTTCCTGTTTGTGCTCCATGTCCACCAGAACCTACATTTAAATTATAATCTGGATAAGGAATATCAAGTTCTTCAAAGAATATTTTTGACATATTATCATCATAATGTTGTCCTGTATGTATAATGATTTCCTGATTTTCCTCCCTTATCTTTCTAGATACTGCAGCCGCTTTAATAAATTGTGGTCTTGCTCCTATAATCGTAACTATTTTCATCTATTATCCACCTCTTAATCTTTCATTTCAGACATTACTGAAATCAACTGCTTCGTTAAATTTTCTCTGCTATACTCTTTTATTTTTTCCCATTTAGGACTTATAGAACTTGTTTTTCTTATAAAATCTAAATATGAAGCTAAAATTATTTTTTGAATTTCAATTTGTTTAGATGGATGTGCCGTATATCCTGTATTAGTTTCTAAAATTAATTTTTTTGCTACTCCATCTGGAATAATTCCAAGTATAGGCTTTCCAGTTCTTATGTATTCAAATATCTTTCCTGTAAAAATCCCTTCACTTCCTATACCCTCATCTATTATAAGGAGAAGCGCATTGGCTTTTGAAAGTTCCTTTAAACTCTCATCATGCGGAACATAGTTCTCATGTTTTACAATTTGAGGATACTTATTCATATAATACTTTACTATTTCAATGTGTTCATTACCAATTTGCCCCTGAAATTTAATTTGAATTTTATCTTTATCTATTTCATTATTTTCTATTAAGGTATCTATAGAGATCAATATGTTTTCTGGTGAACGTTTCCCATAAAGAGTACCATTATATAAAATTAAAAATTTTTCGTTGTTTTCACTCAATGAAAAATCTAATCCTTGAAAGTCCATTTCATCATACCCATTAGTAATTACATGAAATTTATTTATATCCTCAGTTTTATATCTCTTTATAAAACTGTCTATTATTGGTTGACTAACACTTATAACTTTATCAGCTCTTTTAATTATCTTACTTTCAAATCTTTTATAGATACTTTCAACTAAAATTCCAGTGTTAACAAAAGGATTTTCTACCCAAGGATCTCTAAAGTCAGTAATCCACTTTACTTCTAATTCTTTTGCTAGTTCATATCCTATTAAATGTGATGAATAAGGTCCAGAAGTTGTAAAAATTATTTCTATTTCTTTTTCTCTAATTATTTTCTTACCTTCCTCAACAGCAAAATCTATCCAACCTTTTTTATCATCAGGCATATAAACTAGATTATATCCTTTTAGAAATACATTTTTTCCTATGTTTTTTATACTATCTTTTAATTTACCTTTAATACTTGTTGAAAGATGTTTTTTATCTTTATTATTATTTTGATTTTTAACTTCTTTTTTATTGTTTTTATTACCATTATTTAACACTTTAGAGAATTTACTTATTATATCTACTTCTTTTATATCTGATCTATATACAGATATTTTCTCATATATATCTTTATTCAGAGATTTATCTAAAATTCCTTTTGAATCTTCTTTAACTGTTAAAATATTAACATTATACCCCATTTTACTTAAGTAGTTTGCAAACTTTGTAGTTCTTTGAACTCCAGCTCCCCCCTTTGGTGGATAGTAATAGGCAATAATTAATATATTTTTCATTATATTTAATTCCTTTCACTGCTATTAGTAACTTTTATAATTAATGTTATAACAAACATAAATATAAAGGCTGGTACATAACTTATAGGATAAGTTGATGTTATAAAAGATTGTCCTGTTATATTTCCATATGCTAGTAAGCATATTAATCCTATTACAGCAGGAACTAGAAACTTCTGTTTTTCTTTATATTTCACTATACATATAATAGCTTTAATAACAAGGCATAATACGGATAAGAATAATATACCTGTAAATACTAATCCAAATTCAGTTGCCACATTAAAAAAGATATTATGAGCATCAATGTACATTCTATTAGGATTTCCACCATAAGTTAAATAGTAATTTTTAAATTGACCAGGTCCTACACCAAAATATGGATAACTATATATCATCTGAAGTGCAATAATCCATATAGGTCTTCTACTTTTAAACTGTTGTATCATTTGATGTACTAACCCTTTACTACTAGTAATGAAATCTACACCTTCAACTTGAATTTCTGATACTACCTGATTAAATTCCCATCTATGGGTTATATTATATACTAAACATATAAAGACTACCAAAGAAATAAGTAAATATTTTTTGTAATTTTTTCTATCATATAAAATAACGAAAAGCATACATAAGAATATCCCTATAGCTATTCCTCTAGACATTTGTGTGCATAAGTTTATTACTTCTAAAAGTAATAATATTTTGTATACATCTCTATATTGAGATGCAAACTCTTTATTTACAGCAAATAACATAATAAACGGTAGAACCATTAATGTATACCCTAGCATAAAGTTACTTCCAAGAACTCCGTACAAGTGTTGATTTGTTCCTCTAAATATTAGGCTATATACTGCTATCAATATATCTGGTATAGAAGATAATGCAACACCTATAGCTAAATAAGTTATTAATCTTATCAAGAAGTTATAATCAAACTTTTTGTATGTTAAAATAACTAAACTTAAGATTAATGTTGAAATTATAGAGAGAGCTACTAAGTTACCAGACTCTAATTTGTTATTGCTTAAAAAAACTGAAATAAATGCTATTATTATTATAAAGAAATAGGTAATTAGAGTATATTTATATCTTTGCTTCAAATATGTTATTGAAAAATTAAACTCCTCTTTAAATCTAAGTATATTTACTATAAATATACTAAAGTATATCCAGTAAACTCCACTCCCAATCCACTTCATATCTAATCTAGCTAACAAATATAGTATTATTGGAAGAAGAGGCATAGCTAAAATATAAACTAATATGTTAGTCTCGCTATCCTTAAAGCTTAAAAGTATACTACATAGTATAAATAACATAACAAATAAACTACTGCTAAACATCAATATGTTAGTCTGTCCAATTTTTAAGAATATAAATATTTCTATGACTATGTAGGCAACCAATATGCTTTTCATATGTTTTTTTAGATAAGCTAAATATTCTTTACACTCTTTTAATAAATTCATTATTATCCTCCAATTAGTATATATGCTTATATTATTTATTATTTATATTGTCTATTATTCTATCTGTTACTTTACCATCAATTATATAGAAATTATCTTTTATATAACTACTAAACTCACTATTGAATTCAAATTCATTTATATTATCTAAAAAATGCTTTAACTCAATTTTATTTTTTACACCTTTAGATATACCATCTTTAACAAATCCCCCAGCATCATTATACTTAGGAAGAAGTATACAAACAGATGGTTTATTTAACATAGCTGCTTCAACAATTACCGTTGAATGTACACTAACTACTACATCACACCAATATATAAGTTCATATATATCTCCTTCTTTAACTATTTTTACATTTTTAATTTTATACTTTTGTATAAGAAATTTATAAATATCATAATAGTTATCTGCTGGGTGTAATTTTATAACTATTTCATAATCTTTTTCTAATAACGATAATGTTTCAAATAAAATATTTGTTGCAGGCTCTAATATATCTTTATAGTATTGAGTTGCATAAAGTATTTTAATTTTAGTATCTTCATTTGCCGTTTTATTAATATATTGTTTTAACAAGTCTGTTCTACTTTGACCTACAACCATTATATTTTCATTATTGTATATATTAGTGTTATTAATTAAAATATTCTTATATTTATCTCCCCACAAAAATGTACAATTTGGTATTATCTTATCTTTATATTTAGAGTTTATAATATACGCTGGAGACATTGAGTTTATTATTCCGTGTTGAAGTGCATAAGTCTTTATATTTTCCATATTGCCCGCCATTATAAATTCTCTTGGTCTATCTCCTTCATCAACAACTATACATCTTTTTATATTTAACTTTTTTATCAGTCTTTTGGCACAAACTAGTTCTCTTATATCATCTAAATATCTATTTCTAATATTTTTAAAAATATGCTTCTTAAGAATGCTTTTAAAGTCATAATTATTATACTTATAGTCTATAAACTCTAACTTATTTAAGCTATCTTTTATTAAATCTTTTTGTATGTACTTATCTTTACATATTTTTTTATATATAACGAAGAGCTCAAAAGGTATAACGCCCTCCTTATACTTTAAAGACTTATCTAGTATATTAAAATTATACATATACTGTATATTGAACATATTATATTTTTTACTTAAAGCCTTTGTTGTGATTCCTAGCTGAGTATCTATTAATTCATCATTACCCTCAATATTAACTTTATTTATGTTTATAGCATTAGATACAGATAAAAAATTTTCTTTGTTTTTTTTACTATTAGTTAAGAACTTTATGTAATTTCTTATACCTTTTAAATTTCTTAAAGCTAATTTAAATAATGTTTTTTTATCTAATATTTTTTTATCTAATGTTCTGCTGTGATCATATACCTTATGTACTTGGATATTAAATAATTCTATACATATATCAGCCATTATTTCATTATCTGTCTCAACAAAGATTTCCTGTTTAAATTCTTCTTTTATATTTTTCACTACAAAAAAGCAATAAAAGATTCCCTTTAACTTTTCATATATTCCATGCCTTTCAAAACAATACATTCCTACATGATTATATAAATAAAAATCTTCTAGGTTCATTCCTTCAATCTCTTGTTTCTCAATAAATTGAAGATAGCTAAAGACCTCTTTATCAATATCTATATTTTTAATATATGAATCTATACTAATTTCCTCATTCTCTTGAAATACACTCTTCTTATCATTAAGATAAATTAACTTAATCATAATTATCTTCTCCTAAGTATCTTATCTGTTTATTTTTTTAGTTAAAAGACTTTTAAATTTATATATTAATATACTAACTACTCCTATAACAAATATATATCTAATTATAAATTTATCTTTTGCAACATAAAAAATCCCACTTGTCGTAAACATAAATATTATACCATACAAAAAATATTTAAATTTAAATACTCTTACATCTGATACATGCAAAGATATAACATAATGATAAATAAATAATAATATATATGATATTATCGTTGTCCAAGCTGCAGCAACTGCACCATATCTAGGAATTAATATATAGTTTAATATGACATTAGAAAGTGCTGCCATGAATGTACCTGCAGATATATACTGAGTTTTTTTAGTATAAAACTCTAAATTACTAGGTATACTGTATAGAAATACAAAATAGTATCCTAGCATTATTAATGGAACTAATTTAAGTCCCGTTAAATATCCTTTTGTACCCATAACTTTACCTATTTCCGGAGAAACAAAAATAAGTATAAAACTTATTAGAGAAAATAGTCCTATATAATATTTTACCTTTTCTTGGATTTCCTTATAATTCTTTGTATTCATATTTTCAAAAAACCAAGGTACCCATGCTTTATTCACTGCAATCCAGATTATCTGTAGGATCATTCCTATTTTATAAGCAAAACTATAAATTCCTGCTTCACTTGCACCTATAAACTTTTTTATCATAATTGTATCAGCAGAATTTAATAAAATTGCTGAAAGTGTATGCAATATTAGAGGGATAGATATTGCAAGAGCATATTTCCAATATTCTCTAGAAATAAACTTTTTACCTTTAGTCATAGTAATTATATATAGGATACTTCCATAAGCTATAGTCACTATAGCACCTGCTTCAATTCTCCCATAGTATTTGTTACTATTTAGTCTTTGTATCATTAGAATTGAAAGCACTATATTTAGTATTGCACTACTTATAGATATTGATAAGAATTTTTTATATTTATATTGTGTAGTAAACTTTTGATTGCAAAATTCTACTACAAAATTAAAAAAACACTGTACAATTAGCAAAATTACTAAACCTTGATTTATTTCTAGAATATCTGCAATAGTCCCTTTGAAAGCCAATGTAATTATAAACCATACTCCTACTGAAATTGTACCTAGAAAAAGAACTGATGATAAAAACTCATCATACTCTTCTTTAAAATCAAACTTTCCCCTTTGCACAGAAGAAATTAGCCCTAAACTCACAATAGTCATAAAAATTGAAAGGTAATTTCCATAGATTGTAACAATCCCAAAATCACTCTCATCTAAAAGTCTTGTAAAAATCGGTACAGTTACAAATGAAAGTCCCTGTAGAAACAAGGTTCCAATCGTATACCATATCCCGCTTTTTACCAACTTATTACCATATATCCTTTTTATTAAAGACGTATTCATATTTCTCCTCTTTTAAATAAAAAATTCAGCTGAAAGCTTACTGAAAAGACTTATTCTATTATTTTATATACTTCTTTATAATATCACATACTAATTTTATTTCACTTTTCTTTAACCCTACTGAACTTGGAAGATTTATTCCTCTACTACATATATCTTTAGTAACCGACATATCTCCGGCTTTACAATCTTTATAAGGAGGCATTTCATGTACCGCCATGAAAAATGGTCTAGCTTCTATTCCTTCTTCTTTAAGAGCGTTTACAAGTTCGTCTCTTGTTATCCCATATTCATCTTCAACTAATATAGAATATAGCCAGTAACAATTTTTAGCCCACTCTTTTTCTGCTTGAAGAGTTATTCCTTTTATATCCTTTAGTAACTCATTATAATATTTAGCATTATCTATTTTTATATTCACAAATTCTGCTATATTTTCCATCTGTGCTACTCCAAAGGCAGCAAGCAGATTAGGCATTCTAAAATTATACCCTATCTCTGGATGATAAAATGCTTTATTATCTAATACAACTTTAGTTTGATTGGATAAGAACTTAGCTCTTTTTCCTAGTTCTTCATTATTTGTAACTAACATTCCACCTGCTCCAGTTGTAATAAGTTTATTTCCATTAAAACTAAAGCATCCCATATCTCCAATAGTTCCTATCATACTATCTTTATACTCCGAACCTAGAGCTTCAGTTGCATCTTCTATTACATACAAATTATGCTTCTTCGCTATATCCATAATTTTATCCATATCTACTGGATGGCCATATATATGAACAGGCATAATAGCCTTTGTTTTTTCTGTAATTAATTCCTCTACTTTTTCTTCGTCCATTACAAAAGTATCTCTTCTTACATCACAAAATACAGGAATAGCACCTACATATTTTACAGCATTCACTGGTGAAATAAAAGTCATGGATGGAACGATAACCTCATCGCCTTCTCCTATACCTAAGGTTACCAAAGCTAATTGTATAGCTGCTGTTCCGTTCATTGTAACAATTGCATTTTTACACTTTAAATACTCTGCAAATCTTTCTTCAAATAAATTTACATAACTTCCCACTGAAGAAACCCAATTAGTATCTATACATTCTTTAACATACTTCCATTCATTTCCTCTAACTTCAGGTATACATAAAGGTATCATTTATATTCACTCCCATCAACATTGTTTACATAAAATTCTTATATATTAAACATTATATATATCAGTTTTAAAGTTTTGTAAGTTGTTTTTTATCCATTCAATAGTCTCTTCTAGCCCTTGATCAAGAGTATATTTTGGTGACCAATCTGTTAATTCTTTAATTTTTGTATTATCTGCCCATAGTCTATTAACTTCGCTTTTCTCTGGTCTTATTCTTTCATCGTCACAAGATATTTTTACATCTTCCCCTATAATGTTAATTATCTTTTTAACTGTATCACCTATAGTTATTTCATAGTTTGAACCTGCATTTATAACTTCTCCAATAGTCTTATTGCTTTCAGCAACCTTTATAAATGCCTCTGCAGTATCTTTTACGTAGTTAAAATCTCTTGTAGGCGTTAAACTACCTAGCTTAATCTCTTTTTTACCTGCAAGTATCTGAGATATTATTGTTGGAATTACTGCTCTGGCAGACTGTCTTGGTCCATAAGTATTAAAAGGTCTTAATGTAGTAATTGGCAAATTAAAAGATTTGTAGAAACTTTCTGCCATCTTATCTGCACCTATCTTAGATGCTGAATATGGTGATTGCCCTTGCATAGGGTGATTTTCATCAATCGGTACGTAAAGAGCTGTCCCATAAGTCTCACTTGTTGAAGTATGTACTATCTTTTCTATATTTTCTTCATCTCTACACGCTTCTAAAACATTAGTAGTTCCTTCTACATTTGTTCTTACATAAGCCATTGGAGACAAATAAGAATATGGTATAGCAATAAGCGCTGCAAGATGCATTATCACCTCTTGGCCTTTCACCATTCTCTTTACATTATCATATTCTCTTATATCTCCTGTAATAACATTTATACTGTTTTTTACATTATTATCAAAAGCATCAATCCAGCCCCAATTATTAAATGAATTATATTGTACAAGTGCTGTAACATCAGCTCCCAGTTCTACTAATCTTTCTGTAAGATGACTTCCTATAAATCCTTCTGCTCCAGTAACTAGAACCTTCTTAGCATTCCAATTCATCAAACTTCACTCCTTATCTATTATGTTTAAAAAAACTTCCTTATATCTTCATTTGCTTTATGAAAATCATCCATTTGCCCTATATCTGACCAATACTCTGTAATTTGATATACTCCTGATTTACCTTTTTTAGCTATAACTTCTTCTATCAAATCCGTCATATTATACATCTCATCACTTGGTATATGTTTTATTGATTTTTCACTAAGTACGTATACTCCACTATTAATATGAAAACTATAAACTGGTTTTTCCTCCAAGGATTTAATTAGATTATCTTCAGTAACCATAACTCCGTAAGGAACCTTTATTTCGTAGTTTCTCACTCCCACAGTTATATCAAATTCATTTTTAGTATGATAGTTTAAAAAGGCATCAAAATCTATACCCGTCAAAATATCTCCATTTATAACCACAAATGGTTTTATTAACTTATCTTCTGCTAACTTTATAGATCCAGCTGTTCCTAATTGTTTTGTTTCCCTAACATACTCTATATTGACATCAAAATCTTTTCCACCCTTAAAGTAATCTTCTATTACTTCCCCTTTATAATTTAGGGAAATTATAAAGTTCTTATACCCATACTCTTTGAACTGTTCAATTATATGTTCTAAAATAGGCTTATCTCCAAGCTTTAACATAGGTTTAGGTGTGTCATTTGTAAGTGGTCTAAGTCTAGTTCCTAGTCCCCCTGCTAATATAAAAACATAGTTATCTTTTTCTTCATATGAGATTATATCATCCATAAAGTATAGGTTTACGAACTTACCTTGATCATCCAATACAGGTACTTGCCTAATTTTATATTTAATCATTAATTCTTTAACTTTTTTCTTGCTAGTATAAGTAGTTACATATTTAAATTCTTTATTATATATGCCTTCTATACTATCTCCAATATTATGCCCACCTAATATAGCTCTTCTAATGTTTCCATCTGTTATAACACCTTTTACACGAAAATCCTCATCAACAACAAAGGCTCCACCTGTTAAATTCTTATCTATAGATTTCATAGCATCTTCAATTGTAGACTTTAATTTTATGCAATATGTTTCTATTGAAAATCTCATAGAATCACCTACTTTTTATTATTTTTGCCGGAACGCCTACTGCTGTTACACTATCCTGTATATCTTTCAGTACGACAGCTCCAGACCCAATTACTACATCATCTCCTATGGATATTCCTTGAAGTATTGTGCTTCCAGCACCTACATGAGAATTTTCTCCAACTTTAACTCCACCGAGAATACAGCTTTTAGGAGATATGTGGGTGTTTCTTCCTATAAAGCAGTCATGCTCTATTACTGCACCAGTATTTACAATACAATTTTCTTCTATTATAGTTCCTGGATTTATAACTGCTCCAGCCATAACACAAGTTCCGTCATATACTTTAGAATAATTTGAAATTGTAGCATCCTTATGTATCAACGAAGGAATATTAAAACCAATAGATTTTAATCTACTAAATATCTTATCTCTTATTTTTATATTATTAATAGCTCCTATACACACAAAAGCATTTTTTATACCTTTATTGTAAATTTCAGGAAGTATGCTATCATCACCAATAACAGATATATCTAATATCTTTTCTCCAATACCCGTTACATCCGTAATACCTAAAATTTCGTATTGGTTATTGCTTTTTATAATGTCAATTATAACTTTACAATGTCCTCCGCCACCTACTAAAACAATCTTTTCCATATATACATTCTCTCTTTTTTAATAAGTTATTCTTTTTTGAATAAGTTCTTTATTTATCTCTATCTTACTTAAAACATCAGCTATTTGTTTTCCAGCAGTTCCATTTCCATATGGATTAGTACAAGACTTTAAGTCATTAATGTATTCTTCATTATATAGGGCTTTATTTATTCCACTTTCAATTTCTTCTTTTGTATACCCTACATCTATTACATTGCACGCTCTAAGCCTTCCACCTTGTCTTGTTCCAATGTTAACAACTGGAAGTTTAAAGCTAGGTGCCTCAATAATACCTGAA
Source organism: Clostridium sp. X (assembly GCF_055755365.1). NCBI lineage: Bacteria > Bacillati > Bacillota > Clostridia > Eubacteriales > Clostridiaceae > Clostridium > Clostridium sp. X. The sequence goes on along the minus strand of NZ_CM146912.1, from coordinate 2,325,900 downwards.
GATGAGTTCCCAATCATAGCATCTGCTGAATTTAAAAGACTTAGATATTCAACTTGACTCAAATTTCTAAATACTTTTAAATAATCATATTTGCTTCTGTATTCTTCAATCACTTTTATAATTTCTCTTCCACCATTATCACTATTAGGATAAGATATAATTGTTTGTATACCAAACTTAACTATAACCTCAAGAGTCTGTCTTGCTTGCCATTCTACCTCTTCTCGCTCTGTTGTTACAGGATGTTGAGTAAGAATAAACAATTTATCATCTTTTAATCCAAATCTATTTAATAATTCTTCTCTTGAAAGATAGTCAGTATTTTTTATATAATCTATACCTGGCGCTCCAACTACATATATATTCTTTTCTCTTTCTCCAAGTTTAATTATTCTTTGTCTACTGTCTTCTGTAGCTGGTAAATGTATGTGAGATAATTTTGTTATAGCATGTCTTATTGATTCATCAACAGTTCCTGTAACTTCTCCTCCATGTATGTGTGCTACAGGTATGTTCATATGAATTCCAGCTAAAGCAGCTGCCATCATTTCTCCTCTATCCCCTAGGATAACTAAAATATCTGGATTTATTCTTTCTAAGCTTTGTGTTAAGCCTAGTAAAGTCATACCTATAGATTTTGCCATGGAAGCCCCTGTATCTGAAGCTAGAATGGTTTCTACTCTATCCACAATAGGAAATCCGTCTTTTTCGATTTCATTTACTGTCATTCCAAACTCTGAGCATAGATGCATTCCGCATACAACTAAACTTAGCTCTAATTCTTCATGGTTTTGTATCGCTTTTAACACTGAATAATAAATACCATAATCGGCCCTTGTACCTGTAATTACAGCAATTTTTCTCTTCACAGCTTACTCAACCTCTCCATTTAATTAATTCTCTAATAAATCTAGAGTTATTTGTTTATCTATTTTAATATCTATCTTAGCTTTTTTTCCTAATATCTCTTTATAGTACTTTGGTGACAGTCCATCACCTGGTCTTTTATAGTCTAAATCTTTAAGTTCTATAACTTCTCCACAATTTATATCTCTAGCCGCTACAATACTTTTTCTAGCTACCTTCATAGTGTCTATTTCACTTTTGCTAAACATTTTAATACCGTTTCCAAGTGCAGACTCCACCTTTCTAATTTCTTTCACCATCATTTTTAATTCATCCGCATTAAGTGATGCTTTATGATCTGGTCCATCCATACTTTTATCTAAGGTGAAATGTTTTTCAATGATATTAGCTCCTAGTGCCACTGCTGCAACTGATATAGTTATTCCTTCTGTATGATCAGAGTATCCTCCAATAATATTAAAAGTATTTTTTATAGTATTCATAGCTTTTAGATTTATAGAGTCAAAAGGTGCCGGATAGTTTGAGGTGCAGTGCAATACTGCTATGTCATCTACCCCCTTATTTTTTATAGAAATTAGAGCATCCTCAATCTCACCAATTATAGCCATACCTGATGATAATATAATTGGTTTATTAAATTCCGAAATATATTCAAGCAGAGGTATATTCGTCAAATCTCCAGAACTTATTTTAAAAGCTTCCATACCCATTGAATTTAAAAATTCTGCACTCTCAATATCAAAAGGTGTAGACAAAAACATTATGTTTTTGTCTACACAATATTTCTTCAATTCTACAAACTCATCAAAAGAAAGTTCAAGTTTTTTTAACATATTAAACTGAGTATCTTCTGTACCGATATTGTCTTTTTGATATTTAGCCATGGATGCATACTTTGTAACAAGTTTCTCGCTTTTAAAGGTTTGGAATTTTATAGCATCAACTCCTGCATCTACAGCTTTATCTACCATCTGTTTTGCAAGGTTTATATCACCATTATGATTAACTCCAGCCTCTGCAATTATAAAACAAGGATAACTATTTCCTATAAATTTATCTCCTACCTTAATCATTGCTCTTCTCCTCTAAAATATATTGTGCTAGTTTTGCATCTAATATATTATCAATATCTATAGACTTACCTCTCTCCATAATAAAAGGAATAGACTTTTCATCAATAAAAGCATTTAGAGATAATATCATTTCTACAGTATTGATATAAAGTGCTCCATTAAATATATAATATTTAGGTAAGTCTTGTCTTCTTAAATTATCACCATTAAACTGTAAAATAGATTTTAGTGTATCATTTTCGATAGTCCTCATTAAGATTGGATTTTCGTCTACTTCACATACACTTACTAAGGAACTTTCATTTTTCTCTGCTATTAATTCTATAGCATTATCAATATCCTCATAAGTTCTAAGAGGTGATGTTGGCTGAAGAAGCACTACATAATCAAATAGATTTCCCTCATTTTTAAGGAAGTCTATAGCATGTATAACCACATCTATAGACTTAGCCTTATCATCTGAAAATTTTTCTGGTCTTAAAAAAGGAACATTAGCACCATAAGCTATAGAAACGTCTTTTATTTCCTTATCATCCGTTGATACTAGAACATAGTCTATATACTTTGACTGTTTTGCTTCTTCTATTGAGTAAGATATCAGGGGTTTGCCGCAAAGGTTCATAATATTTTTATGTGGGATACCCTTTGACCCTCCTCTAGCCGGAATTATTGCTAGAAACCTCTTACCTTTATACATATTCTATCACCCTGTCTTTTTACTGATTTTTAAGAAGTTGATTTTCTGGTACTTCTCTCAATTTTTTAGATGGATTTCCCACAACTAGAGTTGCTTTTTCTACATCTTTTGTTACTACACTTCCAGCTGCTGCAAACCCATCTTCATATATGATTTTGCCTGGTAAAACTACCGCACCTGCTCCAAGCCTTCCACCCTTTTTAATTGTCACTCCTTTAAATTTACCAAATCTTTCTTTTGAACGAGCTGCATAATTATCATTTGATGTCACTGCACAAGGTGCTATAAAAACATCATCTTCTACATCAGAATAAGCTGTAAGATATACATTTGTTTGAATTTTACAATTCGAACCTACATTGCAAAAGTTTTCTATAGTTGCTCCTCTTCCAATAATAGTTTTTGTTCCAATGGTTACATCTTCTCTTATTGTAGCTAAATCAGCAATAAGTGTATTTTCTCCAATTATAGAACCACAATATACTATAGCTCCTGCACCAATTAAACATCCATCAGCTATGCTGCAAGGTGTATACTTTTTATCGTCTTTAAATATACTGTTTACTGCTCTCATAGGTGTTTTACCTATAACTGTATTGGCGTCTATTCTAACATTATTTCCAATCATGCTTCCTTCATGTATTACTACATTGTGTCCTATTATACAATTCTCTCCTATTCTCACGCCATCTTCTACCACCGTAAAATGACCCATTTTTACATTTGCTCCTATATTAGCTTTTTCTGATATGTAATTCATACGTCTCTCCTCTTTTCTGTAACTAATTATATAAGCTAAACATATTCCATGTTAAATAATATTTTATTTATTACTATATGCCTTCTCCATATCTAGTGTTGAGAAATCTTCCATCGGGAATTTTACTGGTATTCCTGTAAGTCTTGATTTGTATGCTGCAAGAATTATTTCCATTGCTTTCTTGCCCTCTTCTCCATTTATTAAAGGCTCTACATTGCTATTTATTGCATCTATAACATTCTTAAATAATGGAGTATGTCCACTTCCATATACACTATCAGGGTCTCCCTCTTGACCTTTTAAAATCTCTTCTTCGCTATCCTTATTATCCTCAAATCTCCAGGTTTCTATCTTATTTACAGCAAGACCACCTATAGCTACTGTTCCACTTTCACCAAAAATACTTAGCGTTTCTTCTAAATTTTTAGGGTAAACACACGCTGTGCCTTCAACAATACCAATAGCACCATTTTTAAAACGTAGTAGAATTGCCCCAAAATCTTCTGCTTCAATATCTCTTAAGAAAGTATCGCATTCTGCATATACAGTCTCTATTTCTCCACCCATCATCCATTGAAGTAAATCTATATTATGAATACATTGATTCATTAATGTTCCTCCATCAAGTTTCCAAGTTCCTCTCCATGGTGCCTGATGATAATACCCCATATTTCTATTCCATAGAATTCTTGCCGTTCCATTAATAAGTCTTCCAAATCTATTATCTTCTATAGAATTTCTTAATTGTTGTATTGGTTTATTAAATCTATTTTGATGACATACTGATAGTTTTACATCCTTTTCTTTTGCTATTCTTATCATGTCATCTGCATCTTTAGTAGATAATGCCATAGGTTTTTCAATTACAGCATGTTTTCCTTTGTTCATGCAGTATATTCCTATTTCAGGATGGTAACCACTTTCTGTAGCTATAGTAACTACATCTATCTCTTCTTTCTCAAGCATTTCTTTATAATCTGCATATGTATTTACAACTAAATCTTCGCCCATCTTTGATATGTACTCTTCTTTTTTCTCAATTGCCTTATTTATGTCTATATCACAAGTAGCTACAAGCAATGCTTCTTCTTTATTATTAATTAAACCTTCTATATGTTTATAAGATATTCTTCCACATCCAATTACGGCAAATCTTAATTTTCCCATTCATATCACTCCTAAAATCATAATAAAGGATAAACCCTAAAAAGGTCTATCCTGTTTAATACTAAAGTTTTTGAATTTTTTCTCTATTGTTTTTAACATCCTTAGAAGCATTTCTTGTATCATAGAATATTTTAGACTTTTCCACTATTGCTTCATAGTCATAACAACTGTGATCTGTTGTAACTATTACTATATCCGCACTTTCTATTACATTTTCCCATTCTACTGATACGTATTCTTTTCCATTATGCTTCATACTTGGAACATATGGATCATTATAAATAACCTCTGCTCCATTTTCTTCTAAATGCTCAATTACCTTTAATGCTGGAGATTCTCTCATATCATCAATATCTTTTTTGTATGCTACTCCCATTAAAAGTACCTTTGAACCATTCATAGCCTTTCCTGCTTTATTTAAAAACTTCATGGCATTATCCACTACAAATTCAGGCATAAAATCATTGATTTCTCCTGCTGTTTCTATTAATCTAGTATGATAATCAAATTCTCTAGCCTTGTATGTTAAATAAAACGGATCTAATGGGATACAATGTCCACCAAGACCTGGTCCTGGATAGAATGCCATAAATCCATAAGGTTTTGTTTTTGCTGCATCAATTACTTCCCAAATATCTATACCCATTTTTTTGCATAGTATAGCCATTTCATTTGCAAGACCTATATTTATATGTCTAAAAGTATTTTCTAATATTTTTTCCATTTCGGCTACTGCCGGAGATGAAACCTTATGAATATCCCCTTCAAGTACACTTTCATAAAGTGCTGCTGCAACATCTGTACAATCTGGAGTAATTCCTCCAACTACTTTTGGAGTGTTTTTTGTATTGAAAGATTTATTACCTGGGTCAACTCTTTCAGGTGAGAATGCTAAGAAAAAATCTTCTCCACATTTTAAACCTGATTCTTCTAAAATAGGTTTTACAATTTCTTCAGTTGTTCCTGGATAAGTTGTACTTTCTAATACTACAAGCATTCCTCTGTGTAAATATTTTGCAATATCCTTAGTTGAGTTTACAACATATGAAACATCTGGTTGTTTAAACTTATCAAGTGGAGTTGGAACCGCTATTGCAACAGCATCTACATCTTTTACAAAAGAAAAATCTGTAGTTGCCTTTAGTTTCCTTTCCTTAACTAGTTTTTCTAAATCCTCATCAACTATATCTCCTATATAATTGTGGCCTTCATTAACCATTTTTACTTTTTCATCTTGAACATCAAAACCTATAACATCATAGCCAGTTCTAGCTTTTTCAACAGCAAGTGGTAGCCCTACATATCCTAGACCTACAACTCCTAACTTAGCAGTTTTATTCTTTAACTTTAATAAAAGTTCCTCTTTCATTGTTGACATTTTATTCCTCCTAGTAATTAAGGTTAGTACCTATTCTATCTATTTAAACATTCTTTGATTTTATCTACTACATACTGTTGCTGGTCTTTAGTCATTTCAGGATATAACGGTAAAGCAAAGGTCTTTGTACATGCATCTTCTGCTACTGGAAGCTCCCCTTTTTTATATCCTAATTCTTGATATACCTCTTGTAAATGTACCGGAATAGGATAGTATACACCTGAAGCTATTCCACTTTCACTTAAATGCTTAATTATTTCATCTCTTTTTTCTGATTGTATTGTATATAGATGATATACATGGAGACTGTCTTCTCTTTCAGTTGGAAGTATAATCTCAGTATCTTTTAAAAGTTCATTATAAGTATGTGCATGCTGCTTCCTTAAATTATTCCATTTTTGTATGTAATTTAATTTTACTCTAAGTACAGCTGCTTGCATCTCATCTAGTCTGCTATTATATCCAATTGCAATATGCTCATATTTCACCTTGCTTCCATGGACTCTTATAAGCTTAATTCTATCTGCAAGTTTTTCATCATTAGTTACTATCATACCTCCATCCCCATATCCTCCTAAATTTTTTGTAGGGAAGAAGGAATAACAACCTACATGACCAATAGATCCTGCTCTTTTTCCTTTATATTCTGCTCCAATGGCTTGGCATGCATCCTCTATAACAATTAAATTATGTTTTTTGGCTATTTCCATTATTCTATCCATGTCACACATTTGGCCAAAAATATGAACTGGAATAATAGCCTTAGTTTTTTCAGTTATATTTTTTTCTATACTTTCTGGGTCTATGCATAGGGTGTCTTTTTCAATATCTGCAAACACCGGAGTAGCACCCACTACTGAAGTTGTTTCAGCAGATGCGAAAAAAGTAAATGGCGTTGTTATAACTTCGTCTCCTTGCCCAATTCCTAAAGCTTTTAATGTAAGCATCAGAGCATCTGTACCATTTGCTACCCCAATACCATATTTAACCCCTGTATATTCTGCTATTTCTTCTTCTAACTTTTTAACATTTGGTCCCATTATAAAGTGTGCTGATTCCAAAACTTCCTTTATTGCTGATTCAACCTCATCTTTAATAGTTTCGTACTGTGCTTTTAAATCCAATAAATTAACTTTCAAAATTCTCTCTCCTTTTGCTTATATAAGTAGGTACTTTCTCTTTTAATAACTCTATAATTTCCCCTCTATTTTTCTGAATTGCATCATTAAATTCTTCAATGGACTTTTCTATATAATTCCTATCAAATTCCATCGGTTTTTCTATAAATATCTTCTCATGTTCGGTTGAGGTTAGTGCTACTTCATCCATTAACAACTCCTCATAAAGCTTTTCTCCTGGTCTAAGCCCTGTATATTCAATTTTTATATCCATATCTGGTTTCAAACCTGAGAGTCTTATCAAATCTCTAGCAAGATCTACAATTTTCACAGCTTCACCCATATCAAGTACAAAGATTTCACCACCATTTGCCATAGCTCCTGCCTGAATTACAAGTTGAGCCGCTTCTGGTATTGTCATAAAAAACCTGTTTATATCTGGATGAGTAACTGTAACAGGTCCTCCCTGCATTATTTGCTTTTTAAATAGAGGAACTACAGATCCATTACTTCCAAGTACATTACCAAATCTTACAGCAACATATTCTGTTTCACTTTCTTTGTCAAAAGCTTGAATAATTTTTTCACAAAATCGTTTTGTAGCTCCCATAACATTTGTAGGGTTAACTGCTTTATCAGTACTAATTTGTACAAACTTCTTTACCTTATACATATCACTACACTTTACAAGATTATAAGTTCCAATTATATTGTTTTTAATTGCTTCTGATGGATTCGCCTCCATTAAAGGAACATGTTTATGTGCTGCTGCATGAAACACAACATAAGGCTTATATTGTTCAAATATACTTTTTAATCTATTAAAATCTCTTATAGATGCAATTATTACATCTAAATCTAATTCAGGATATTTATGCTTTAGTTCTATTTGAAGATCATAGGCATTGTTCTCATATATATCTAAGATTAAAAGCTTCTTAGGATTAAACTTTACAATTTGTCTACAAAGTTCAGACCCAATAGATCCGCCCCCTCCCGTTACAAGTACAACCTTATTATTTATATACATATTTATATTGTCATTATTAAGACTCACTGGAGCTCTTCCTAACAGATCATTTATATCCACATCTCTTAATTGACTAATATTAACATCTCCAGTTATGATTTCATAAATTCCTGGTAGAGTCTTTAATTTACATCCAGTCTTTTTGCATATATTATAAATTTCTTTTCTTTCTTGAAAAGGAGCTGAAGGGATAGTAATAAATATTTCTTCCACCTTATGTTCATCACATATTTTTAAAATATCATTTCTTGTTCCAATTATCTTTATGCCATTTATAACTTGACCTATTTTAGACAAATCATCATCTACTAATCCAACAATATCATAATTTAAAATATTGTGCTTTTTAACCTCTTTAATTAGCATTGCTCCGGCATCCCCTGCCCCTATTATCAAAACTTTTGAGCTCGTATCCTTACACTCCCCTACAGCTTCATTTCTACCTATAATTCTATAAATAAATCTCATACCGCCTAAAGTGCATATACATAAAACCCAAAAAATTATATGTACTGTAGCTGGAAATCTGTAGTGTATAAGTTTCACTAACTTATAGTTAATTAAGTAACTATAAACTATAAAAATTACATTAGACAAGGATACTGAGTAAATAATTGAAATTAATTCATCTATCGATGCATATCTCCATACAAAATCGTATAGATGAAAAATTTTATTACATAGTAAAACTATTAAAATCACAGGAACTATTGATACTTTAAAAAATACTATATATTCACTAGGTATTTTAAAATCGAATCTCAGTAATAATGCAAAATATAAGAAAACTGTTACTAAAATTATGTCATATAGATATAATGAAAACTTTTTATTATCTCGCACTGTATCACGTCCTTAACGTAAGTTATTAATCTGTCCTTTAATCATTTTACATCATTTTTAAAATTATTCAATGTTTTTTGTAATAATTTCAAGAATAAAAAGGACATGTATTATACATAAATATAGCAATATGTATAATACATGTCTATTATATCACAAATAATAATTTATTTTTTCTCTGATTCTCTGTATAGTTCTGCAAATTTCTCGTTATCCTTAATTGAAATTAGATATTTCATAAAATCGCTTCTTAATTCTTCTTTTTTTAGCGCATATTCCACCGTAGCTTCTAAAAATCCTAATTTATCCCCTACATCATATCTTCTTCCCTCAAAATTATATGCATACATTGCTTCCTGTTTAATCAATGTATTTAAAGCATCTGTCAGCTGTATTTCTCCTGATATTCCAGGTTCTGTGTTACTCAATATATCAAAAATTTGAGGAGTTATAATATACCTACCTAAAATGGCTATATTTGAAGGAGCTTCTTCAATTTTAGGTTTTTCAACTAAATCTTTAACTTTATAAACCCTATTTTCTATATGCATGCCTTTTACTATACCATACTTACATACTTCTTCCTTTGGAACTTCCTGAACTCCTAAAATACTAGTCTTATACTCATTATAACAATCTATAAGCTGTTTTAAACATGGAACCTCACTATCAACTACATCATCTCCCAACATAACAGCAAAAGGCTCATCTCCCACGAAGGTTTTAGCACAATTGATAGCGTGACCTAATCCCTTAGGCTCTTTTTGTCTTATATAATATATGTCCACCATATTTGAAATACCATTCACCATATTAAGTAAATCTTTTTTTCCTTTAGCCTCTAATTGATTTTCAAGTTCTATAGACTTGTCAAAATGATCTTCAATAGCTCTTTTATTTCTTCCTGTTATTATAAGTATTTCTTCTATACCCGACGCTACAGCCTCTTCGATAATGTACTGAATTGTAGGTTTATCTACTATAGGTAGCATCTCCTTTGGTTGAGCTTTAGTTGCCGGTAAAAATCTTGTTCCCAATCCAGCAGCAGGTATTATTGCCTTTTTAACCTTCATACAGAGTATCTCCCCTTATATAAGTTTAAACTTTTTTAATTTACTTCTTCTAAAATACGATCTAGCTGATTAACTATTTCATCCTTGTCATCTAATTTTTTCGCTATATCTAAGTGTAACTTAGCTTGTTTATAGTCACCAACATTTATGTAACTCATTATTAAATTTGTGCATACTTCTACGGACTTAGTAACATCAAAAACCTTTCTTAAATATACAATAGCAGTACCAAAATCTTCTAAGGAAGCATAATTAATACCTAGTTCATTTAGCACTTCTGGATAAGAATTATCAATTTCCATAGACTTTTCTAAGTAATATATAGCTTTTTCATAGTTCTCTAATATTCTATAAGATACTCCTATATAATAATAAACCTCTGGTCTATCACCTAATTGTTCTAATAAAGGAATTAATATAGCAAGTGCCTTATCAGGGTCTTCATAAACCAAGTTTTTTGCTTTATCATAATCATTTACTATTTTCAAAGAGCTTTTTAAATCTAAAACCTCCGGAGTCTCTTTTCCTCCTTTTGAGATATATGTGTTTAATGCAAATAATGCTCCCTCATAATCTCCTTTATCTTTTTTTATTATGCTCTCATAATAATAAGGCTCTACATATCCTTCTATAGTTTTTGCTCTTTCTAGCATATATAGTTCTTCTTCTATATACATACTATTAATTTCTTTTAGCTCTTCTAGAAGTATAATTATCTTATCATAAACTTCTTTATCAATTTGTATAAAAGAAAGTCCCTTCAGCATTATATAGGCATCTTCATACTTTTTATTTTTTATACTCTCAGCTATTCTTCCTTTCATATAATCAATAGCTTTTGGTGTAGAATTTATCAGTACTTTATATGAATTATTATATTTAAAATTTTCATCTGCTCCTAAAACATAAAACATTCCCTCTATAAAGTATCCTATAGGTATACTATTAACATCTTCTCCATTGTTAATTTTCCTTATAATACTATCAGTAGCAATTGGTATATAGAGATCTTCTTCAACATCTATATTATTATCATTATTTATACTAAATATATGTTTTAACCTATCTTTTTTCATCTGCAAAAATAGTATAGCAGATAACTTATTCTTAAAGTGTGTTTTTACATCCATTGTTATATTCACCAACCCTAATTTATTGTTTTCTTACTTACAAGCAATATTAATTATATCCATAACTGAATTTGTTAAACTAGTTAACTTTTCATTTGCACCTTCTTCTGTATCATGAACAGCTGAAAGATAAATTTTCATTTTAGGCTCTGTTCCTGAAGGCCTAACAACAAAACTTGAATTGTCTTCTAAAACAAATTTAAGTACATTGGATTCTGGTAAATCTATAGCTTTCTCTGATAAAGCTACTAAATCTTTTTCTATTCCTAATTTATAATCAAACTTTTTCGCTATTTTAACATCATTAATCTGTAATTTCATTGAATGCCTTAAATATTCTAAAGAACTAGCTATTTTTTCTTGACCATCTTTTCCTTCTAAATTAATAGATATTAGATTTTCTTTATAAAATCCATACTTTTTATACAATGATATAAGAGCTTCATATAGACTCATATTTCTTTTTTTATAATATAAGCACATCTCACATATAAGCATAGCAGCTACTATAGCGTCCTTATCTCTTACAAAATCTCCCGCTAAATAACCATAACTTTCTTCAAACCCGAATAAATAAGTTTTATCCTTATTTATTTCAAACTCTTTTATTTTTTCTCCTATATACTTGAATCCAGTAAGTACATCCATAATCTCTATTCCAAAGTTCTCAGCTATTTTAGTAGCCATTTCTGTTGTAACAATAGTCTTTACTATAACTCCATTTTCAGGTAACTTCTTCATCTCAGTTAATGATGATAGAATATATTCAGTCAGCAGTACACCCATCATGTTTCCATTTAAAAGCCTGTACTCACCTGTTCTATCCTTTACCACTGCACCTATTCTATCGCAATCTGGATCAGTTCCAAATATAATATCTGGCTCTATGTCCTTTGCCATTTTTAATGCTAGTTCAAAAACTTTTGGTTCTTCTGGGTTTGGATACTGTGCTGTAGGAAACTCTCCATTAGGTAATTCTTGTTCTTTCACTACATGTACATTTTCATATCCTAATTCCTGTAAAACTCTCCTTACTGGCATATTTCCACTGCCATGAATAGGTGTATAAATAATTTTTAACTCATTTGAAAATTCCTTAACTAATTCTTTTCTAATAGTTAAGTCTTTAACCCTACTAATATACTCTCTATCAATCTTTTCTCCTATTATATTTAGAAGTCCGTTTTGCTTTGCTTTATGAATATTCATAGACTTTATCTTGGAGAAATCATCTACTCTATTGATATATGAAGTTATTTCTTCAGCAGCTTTGTCTGTTACTTGCCCACCATCTTCTCCATATACCTTATATCCATTATAATTCTTAGGATTATGTGATGCTGTTATAACAATTCCTGCTTTGCTTTTTAATTGTCTTACAGTGAAAGATAACATAGGAGTTGGCCTTAAATCTTCAAATAAGTTAACTCTAATTCCGTTAGCACAGAAAATAGCTGCTGCAGCCTCCGAAAATTCTTTTGACATTATTCTAGAATCATAAGCTATACTAACAGATATATCTTTTTCTCTCTCATATTTTTTAAGTAGAAAATCTGCTAGTCCTTGCGTAGCCTTCCCCACCGTATATAAGTTCATTCTATTTGAACCAGCTCCTATTACCCCTCTAAGACCCCCTGTTCCAAACTCTAACTCTTTGTAAAATCTATCCTCTAATTCCTTTTTATCCTCTATACTTCTTAGTTCCTCTTTAATATTTTCATTAATATCTTCACATTCCATCCATACATTATATCTCTCTAAATAGTTCATTTTATACCCCCTTACCTAAATGAATAAAATTATTATACTACAAAATTTAAAAATACACCATTTATTTCCTTTTAATTAAAAAAAGGATTGCACTTTGCAATCCTTTTCATCACTATATTTTACTCTTGTAAAGATTCCCTAACACTAGTTCTGCTCACTACAGCTACTACACTACTAATATCTTCAGCAAAGGTTATTTCACTGCTTACCTCAATATCTGATAGTCTTAGAACATCACCTAAATGCATATTAGAAAGATTTATATTAAAAGCTTTAGGTATTTCATTATATTTTCCTTGAACCTTTACACTATTTTTTTCCTTTTGTACTATACCACCATTTTTACTAGCTAACTCTTCACCTGTAAAATTTAATGGAACTTCTGTTTCTATTACTTTATTATCATCAAACTCTTGTAGGTCAATATGTATCAATTTTTGAGTTACAGGTTCTTTTTGAATCTCTTTTATTATAGCCTTATGTTCTGTGTTATTAATAAGAAGATTTATTGCCCCATGCTCTCCATTTTTTGAAATTTCCTTATTTAACTCAAGTTCACCTATCTCAAATAATACATTTCCTAATTGTGTTCCATAAAGAATTCCTGGAACTAATCCTTTTTGTCTACTCTTTCTTCCTGAATGAACTACTTCTTTTTTTCTTTCTTGGCATTTCAAAATTTCCATTATTATCCCTCCTAAGTTATTATTTATTATTAACATTAGGAATAATAATATACACTACATAAGAAAATTTAAGATAATCTACTAATCTCATATTGTAAGATTAGTAAATTATTCTTCCATTGATATCTTTAATATTCTTACATCCTGTTAAAACCATTGCAGCCTTTAAGTCATCCTTTAATTTATCTACATACATTTTAACTCCATCTTTTTGTCCGCCAAAAGATGCAGTGACAAATGGTCTTCCTATTAAAACAGCATCTGCACCAAGTCCTATCATTTTTAATATGTCAACTCCACTTCTAACTCCTCCATCAGCCAGTATAGTCACTTTTCCTTTAACTCTAGCAGCTATATCTGGAAGTACATCTGCAACTCCAGGTGTTTGGTCAAGAACTCTTCCTCCATGATTAGATACTACAATTGCATCTACTCCAGCTTCAACAGCAAGTTCCGCCTCATCTGGTGTCATTATTCCTTTTAATATAAAAGGTAATTTTGTACTTTTTACAATCTCTCTAATCTCTTCAACATTTTTAGGCATTACTGGTTTACCATGTAGCGCTAGTGTAATTAAACCACATGCATCTATATCCATACCAACTGCAAAAGCACCAGCTTCTTCAGCTAATTTTATTTTATTTATCACGTTTTCATTTGACCAAGGCTTAATAAAAACTATTCCTTCCCCTCCAAAGCTTTTTAATACTTGAAGATTTGTAATTAAAAAAGAGTCTACTGCAGTATCACCAACCATAGGATATATACCTGAAGATAAACATCCATCTATAACCCATGTAATATATTCTTCTTCAGTAAATTTTCCTCCCATATTAAGAGTAGTACCTGTTACTGGAGCTGCAAATAGAGGTATATCCATCTTTTTCCCAAATAGTTCAAAAGAAGTATCTGGATCTTTTGCATCATGTATAACTCTCATATTCAGCTTATATTCATTTAATGCCTCAAAATTGTCTTTAAAAGCTGCTCCAGTTCCTTTACCTCCCATTCCTGGCACTTCTCCTGAACATACTACTCCATTACAAGAATTGCACACTTTACAACTTCCACCTAAGTTTTCTCTTGCTGATTTTAACATTTCTTTATAATCCATAAAAAATCCCCCTTAAATTTATATTATTAAATATTAACCTTATATTTATTTAACAAACTTATTATCTAATATTTTCTCTACTAAATTTTCATCTAATTCTTCTTCTGTAATTACACTTATACCATTCCTCATAAAAAGCTCTGCTGTTACTCCATTACCATCTATTTTATTACCATTAAAATTTCCATCATATATTTTACCATGTCCACAAGAAGGACTTCTAGACTTTAAAATTGCAAACTTTACATCTGCATTTTTTGCAATTCTATATGCTTCCTTGGCACCTTTTATAAACCTATCTGTAGATTCTTCTCCCTCATTACCTATAACTACGGCTTTTCCATCTAAAACATCTGCTCCAGTCCCCCCTTTAATCTCATGGGGATTCCTAGGTGTGTTCATTCCTCCTAGTTCTTCTGGACAAATTAATAAAGCCTTATCTTCTTTAAGAATTTTCAATGCCTTTTCATCTAAACTACTTTTTCCATTATATCTACAATTAACTCCACATAAACAAGCACTAATCACTATCAAGTCCATACGTCCTTTCAGTTTTACTTCAGTTCTACCATAGTAACTCCCGTACCACCTTCTCCATATTCCCCTAATCTATAACTTTTTACATGAGGATGTCTCTTTAACATGTCATTAATAGATTTTCTCAATATTCCTGTGCCTTTACCATGTATAATCGTTACTTTACCTAATCCTCCAATATAAGCATCATCTAAATACTTATCAGCAGTATATACAGCTTCTTCAGAATCCATTCCTCTTAAATCTACAGAAGAAGGTATATTTTTAAGGTTTAAATTTAGACTCTTCTTATTTTTTTTCTTTTCCACTTTATTTTGCTTACTAGCCCGTAGATCTTTTACATTTACACTTATCTTAATTATTCCAGCTTGAACTTGAACTTCACCTCTGTTATCTGGGTTTGTTAGAACTAAAACTGTCTTATCAAACTTAGGAAGATAAACTTCCTGTCCTTCATGTACATCCTTAAGTTCTTCTCCTTCATCCTTTCTATTATGCATATCTTCTTCAAGACCATTTAATTTTTCCTTTAATTTTCTTCTATTCTCTTCAAGTGATTGTCGAACATCAGAAGAGTATCCCATTTTCTCAAGTTCTCTAATATCCTTTAAAATCCTATCTGCTTCTTCCTTAGCTTCTTTTACTATTTTTTTAGCCTCTTTTTGAGCTTCTAAAACTGCTTTTTCCCTAATACTTTCAAACTTATCTAATTTTTCTTCATACTTTTCTCTAAGCTTGATTGCTTGCTCTTTAACTCCTGCAGCCTCTACTGCATCTTTTTGAGCTTTTATACTTTTTTCTTGAAGAGACTGAATTAGGTCTTCAAATCTTAAAGTATCCTTAGAAATACCTTCTCTTGCATCTTCAATTATATAATCTGGAAGCCCAAGTCTCTTTGATATTTCAAATGCATTAGATTTTCCTGGAATTCCAATAAGTAGCCTATAGGTGGGTTTTAATGTTTCCACATCAAATTCTACAGAAGCATTTTCTACTCCTTCAATCTTTAAAGCATAGGCTTTAAGTTCACTATAGTGAGTTGTAGCTATAACTTTCGTCCCCCTATTTCTTAAATTTTCTAAAATAGAAATAGCAAGGGCTGCACCCTCAGTTGGATCTGTTCCTGCTCCAAGCTCGTCAAATAGAGCCAGCGTCTTATCATTAGCTTTCTCTATAATATTTACTATATTAGCCATGTGAGAAGAGAATGTTGATAGACTCTGCTCTATGCTTTGTTCATCTCCAATATCTGCAAATACTTCTTTGAAAAAACTAATCTTAGAGCCTTGTGCTGCCGGTATCATAAGACCACTCATTGCCATGATATGCAAAAGGCCAACAGTCTTTAGCGTTACTGTTTTTCCTCCTGTATTAGGTCCTGTTATAACTATTGATGTTATGCCCTCTTCTAAATATATATCATTTGTTACTGCTGTCTTTGAATCTAGTAGAGGGTGCTTAGCCTTTAGTATATTAAAATATCCTTCATCATTAATTTCTGGATATGTAGCATTTATACCTCCAGCATACTTTGCTTTTGCAAATATAAAATCTAGTTCCCAAAGAATATTAGCATTATTTTTTACAGCAGTTATATCTTCATATACTTTAACTGATAGTTCTCCTAAAATTCTTTCTATTTCAGCTTTCTCTTTCAGTCTTAATTCTTTTATCTCATTATTTAAATCTACTAAACTCATAGGCTCTATAAATAAAGTAGCGCCAGAGGAACTTTGATCATGTACAAGTCCTGGAACTGCTCCCTTATGTTCAATTTTAACCGGAAGTACATATCTCTCTCCTCTTACGGTATATATAGCTTCTTGCAAGTATTGAGAATAACTACGTACTAATGAATTTACTTTTGACTTTATAGATGATTCTTTATCTTTTAAAGCTCTTCTTATATTAAAAAGGTTAGTACTTGCTCGATCTGATATTTCATCATCACTTATTATGGCATTAAAAATTTCATCTTCAAGCTTTTTTAAAGCTACCAATCCTTCACATATATCTTCTATAACCCTAAAGCTTTCTTCTTCCTCTTTATGATTTATATAATCTTTAAATCTTCTAGCACATTTTAATAGCGTACCAATTCTCAAAAGCTGAACTGGCATTAAGATAAACCCTCTTTCAGCTTTTGTAATGCCTTCTCTTATATCGTGCATTCCCTCAAAGGGAGGCGTGCCTTTCTTTATTAGCAAGTCGAAGGCCTCTTTCGTCTCTTCTAAATGCTCTTTCACCTCAAAAACATTATCGTATGGCTCCAATTTATCAATAATATCTTTTGCAGCTGATGTGCTAGTATATTTTTTTATTTCTTCTTTTATTTTATTAAACTCTAAAACCTTTAAAGCTTTCTGATTCACGTTACTCTACTCCTCTTTTGAAGTGTCCTCTAGTATAGTTATTAAAATCTTCCTCAAAACTTCCTCTAATAAAGCTTTGTAGTATTTTAGTTGTTTCTTCATAACTCTCATTAGTAAAATCCATTCTAAGGCCACTTATATTCATACTGTTTATTTCGGATAAATTGGGTATTAAATTTATTGGAGAAGAATTATAAATATGACTTCTACAATAGTTATCTGTTAAAGTAGGAAATTCTTCTCCTTTCCTATCCTTTAAAACAAATTCATCTTCATTACACTTATATAAACAATTAAGATTTTCTTTATTTTTATTACCAAAAGTGCTACCAATTGGGCAATACTCACTTACCATAAATTCTGTTTTCCCATAAATCATTAAATAGCTTGGTACAGAAGATTTTTTTAATAAACTTGTAATTTCTTTTTTATTAAGCTCTAAACTAATAGTGGCAGCATTTAATACTTTCTGATAAAATTGAAGGCTATATGAATTAAATATGTTTAATTTATAATCTCCTATTATTAAAGTTTTTTCTTTAAATCTTCTTATTATTCCTAAATTAGATGTTACGATTCCTTTAATCTTGGGTAGTGCATCCTCAATAATTTTACATATAGAAGAAAATTCACTTTTAACAATAGTAGGCACTCTTATATATAAGTTATCTAAATTGATACTTTCTAATTTTATATCGCATTTTCTCATAAACAGATCTACAACTATATTATCTATTCCACATTCCTTGGCTGCTTTTAGCTGATTACTATTATTAACAATTATAATAGGACTATCTAATTTTATAGAATCATATTTAGATTTACTTATATTTAAATCTAATCCCTTGTTAGTGCTTGTTCTTTCTATATTTAATATATCCTCAGTTATTTTTTGTACTAGCTCTCTTCTAACTAAATTTATTGAGGAAACTGGTAAAAATCCTTCTTCAAAAGTATCAAAGACTATCTCCCTAAAAGCAAAGGGAGTATCCCCTGTCTTATTTAAATTCTTAATTATACTCTCTTTTTCCAGTGGTCTTTTTATAGACTTTTGAACTTCTTCTCCAGAAGCTATATACTCCTTATTATTATAATACCCTGTTAGAACTACAGGTTCTCCTACTTTAAATCTTATCAATAAGTCCACATAATTTTTTCTCTTATATAAGTTCTCATAAGTTTTACCAAGCTCATCCATTAATTTTATATCTAATGTTTTATAAAGTATATCTCCATGTTTGTATCTATTAGGTTTAATTTCAACAACTTCTCCCTTAGAAGCTTTCTCTACATTATGTTTATCTATTGTTATTCTTGTTACAGTAAATCCATCCTCTTCGGTTCTAACTCCATCTTGTAAATTTAAATCTTGTTCTAGCTTAATAGTTAAATTTTTATTAACTTTCCCAAGTCGTATTCCTGTATTTCTAGGGTGATTATAAGCCATCATATCTTTACCCACATTACCAAACATATAAGCTTTTGAAAAACCTTCTCTATTAAATAATTGCATCAGCTTTTTTTCTTCTTCTAAAAAATTACGTTTTCCTTCTTTCCCTTTTCTAATTTCTTCGTAAGCTTCATCTATCGCTTTGCGGTAAGAGGATACAACTCCCGCCACGTACTCTGGCTTTTTCATTCTTCCCTCTATTTTTAAAGATGATGTACCACTTAGTATAATGTCCTTTACATTTTCTATAGTACAGATATCCTTTGGACTCAATAGATATCCTTTTTTCGAAATATTTTTCCCCTTATTTATAAGATCATATGGAAGTCTACAAGGTTGTGCACATTTACCACGATTTCCGCTTCTTCCACCTATCATACTGCTCATAAGACATTGACCTGAATAAGATATGCAAAGAGCACCATGAATAAATATTTCTGTATCTATATCTAATTCTTTTGATATAGATTCAACTTCTTCTAATGAAAGTTCTCTCGATAAAACAATTCGTGAAAATCCTAGTTCTTTTAATAGAAGTGCCCCTTCTCCATTATGAACCGTCATCTGTGTAGATGCATGTATTTCAAACTTTGGAAAATTCCTCTTTATAAGTTCTGCTATACCCGTATCTTGAATAATCAGAGCATCCACTCCTATTTTATATAAAAAACTTATGTAATCTAATGCTTCTGTTATTTCTTCTTCCTTTATTAAAATATTTAGAGCAACGTACACTTTAATATTATAAATACGACAATATTCTATTGCTTTTATCATGTTATCTTCATCAAAATTTGAGGCATACGCCCTTGCTGAAAATTTCGTTCCTCCCATATATATTGCATCTGCTCCATTTTGCACTGCAGCATAAAGACTATCTAAACTTCCTGCTGGAGCTAGTAATTCAACTTTCTTCATAATTTTAATCTCTCCCAACATTTTCTTACACCTAGTTATATATTATAACAAAACATCCTGTATTTAAACAACACATATAGCTCCCATGCTTTTTAATGAATATCTTTAACTCTATTCTTTATATTTAATTAACATTCTGATATATAATAACATAGAATATTCTAGTTATAATTTTTAGGAGGTTTTTTATGTATTATAATAACCAAGGATATTCTTATAATTCTTTTTACCCCATAAATAATAAATTCTATAGATTTTCAGATCCACAAGAAAACTCTGAACAATGGGCTGTTGCTGAAATTAAAGGGGGTCCTCTTGCCCCAAATATAGAAGGCATTGTATATTTTAGAAGTGTTCCCAACGGAACCGAAGTATATGTACATGTTACTGGTCTACCAGAATATAAACCTGGAAAGGGAGATAATTTACCTATAGGTCCTCATGGATTCCATATTCATTCAGGAAGTTCTTGTGAAGTTGGAGATCCTAAAGAACCTTTTAAATCAGCTGGCGAACACTGGAATCCAACTAATCAACCTCACGGTAATCATGCTGGTGATTTTCCAGTACTCTTCTCTAATGATGGCATATCAAAAATGAGCTTTTTTACTAATAAATTTAAAGTGTCTGATGCTCTAGGAAAAGTTGTTATTATTCATGAAAGTCCTGATGACTATAGAAGTGAGCCTGCTGGAAATGCAGGTAGACGACTCGCTTGCGGAGTGATAAAAGAAATATAAAAATAATCGCTAGTCCCTAATCTCTAATCGCTAAAAATCATAACTTTATGATACTTAATAGCGACTAGTAACTAGAGATTAGCGATTAATTATTTTAAGATAAGTACAACTGGACAATGGTCTGATCCTATGACTTCATTAAGTATTTCAGCGCCCTGTACATCCTCAATCATATTCTCAGAAACAAAATGATAGTCTATTCTCCAACCTGCATTATTCTTTCTAGC
The DNA here is from genome assembly GCF_055755365.1 of Clostridium sp. X. Classification (NCBI taxonomy): domain Bacteria; kingdom Bacillati; phylum Bacillota; class Clostridia; order Eubacteriales; family Clostridiaceae; genus Clostridium; species Clostridium sp. X. The sequence goes on along the minus strand of NZ_CM146912.1, from coordinate 2,304,950 downwards.
ATTAAATCGATATGACCACCAAGAATATTTAATCTCTTCAGGATGAAGATATCTAAATGTATCTATGTATCCTCTCTCTCTAATATAATCCATCCATCTTCTTTCAATTGGTAAAAATCCTGATATCTTACTATTGGCTTTTGGATTCTTTAAATCTATCTCGTTATGAGCAGTATTATAATCACCACATATTATAATCTTTTTCCCTTTATTTTTTAATTCATCACAATACTTAAATAGAGCATCATAGAATTCTAATTTGTACTTAAGTCTATCTTCACTACTTTGCCCGTTAGGAAAATATATGTTAAATAAAATAAAATTTGAATACTCACATATTAATATTCTACCTTCGCTATAAAATCTTTCTATGCCTATTCCATAAGAAATAGAAATAGGTTCTTCCTTTGTATATGTTGCAACTCCGCTATATCCTTTTTTTTCTGCACATGAAAAATAGGCTTTATAACCATTTATATCCTTCAATTTGCTCTCTATTTGATCTAGCTGAATCTTTGTTTCCTGTATACAAAGTATATCTGGCTGTTCTTCTACAATCCATTGTAAAAATCCTTTTTTTTCTATGGCCCTTATCCCATTTACATTCCATGAATATATCTTCATATGCATCCCCTTTTCCAACTTTATACGCTTTCGTAGATTTTATTATATTTTACCTTTTGTTTATTATAAAAGACTTCTATAACATTCATATAATTTTCTAATGTAATTGTCCCAAGAATAGTTCTCTTTAACTATTTTTTTTAATCTATCTGTTTTTTCTTCTTTTAATCCTTTCTCTATACTTTCACGGATACTATTATCATCGTATGGATTACAGTATATTGCCATATCTTTAAAATACTCCTGTGCACATCCTTCTAAAGTTGAAACAATGTTACATCCGCTTGCTGCTGCTTCTAATGATGAGAAACCCGGAGTTTCTATATAGCTTGCAAGTACGTGTAATTTAGCAAATCTATAAGCATTATATATATTATAACTATCCATAAAGCCAAGATATAAAACGTTTTTATACTTCATACACTCCATAAAATATTCTTTATTTTTAACTTCACCTATAAGTACTAATTGAATTCCTAATCTATTACAAGCCTTCGCTAGGGCAAGTTGATTCTTTTTATTACAAATTTTCCCCACGCACAACACATAAGAATTTAAACTATATCTTTCTCTAATACTATATAAAGGAACTTGTTCATCTTCTACTTCTATTCCATTATAAATTACATTACATTGTTTATCTATATTGAAATCTGATCTTAGATGCTCACATTCAGTATAACTATTTGCTATAATACCAACACTTCCCGAGAGAACTTCTTGTCTATATGCATTACTAGCTTCCCATAATCTTAGTCTATCGCTATAATTTCTAAATTTAAAATATTTAGTTAAATTATAATATACAGGGGTAGTAACAATTTTTTTCTTATATTTATGAGCAATTTTGTAATAATTATACATTTCCCCAATCTTATTAATATTAAATAAATGAATTATATCATAGTCAGAATAATCAAATATGCCCCCATTATTAATATGAACTTGTACCCCTAATTTCTCTAAGTATTTTGCAGTCTTCAAAACTTGTGTTGAATCTCCTCCAAAATTTCTATGATAATCTTGCCTAGTGCATAAAAGAATTTTCATATTTGAATTATCCCCCTAAAAAATTTATAAACACAGTTGTTTTAAAATATCTCTATGCAGAACAATTCAAAATTATCCATAATATTCATGTTTTAAATTTCTTTCTCTCAATTAAAAACAAACTTATTAATAGATTCTATCTGCTTTTTTAGTGAGTACTTGTTTTCAATAAATTCCCTATACTGTTTTGAGTTATATTCATCAGAAATGATCATTTTAACTGCATCATCTATTGTATTCCATATACATTCCTCAGAATAAATTTGTTTTGCTCCAACAAAATTATGAACTATAGGTTTTATTCCTTTGCTCATTGCTTGCATTACACTCATATTTTGAGATTCAAGTACACTTGTACAAATTATATATTCTTTATCCTCTAACCATTCATCTATATTTTTCTGCCATCCATCATAAAATACACATTCATTTAATCCCAGTTCCTCAATCATTTGATTAAAATATAAATTATATCTTTCTTCTTTAAACTGTCCTGCAATATATAACTTGTACCTATTATCTATGTTATGAACTGCATTAAATGTATGGATTAAAAGCATAGGACCTTTTTTAAAATCAATATATCCTATAAATGCAATATTAAAACCTTTCCCACAATTTTTAAATTTATATTTATTTACATCCACTCCATTGGGAATAACAGCAATCTTTTTATTATCTATTTCCACTCTATTAACTACTAATTTCTTTATATGCTCAGCAACAAATATAAGTTTATTAACTACACTCCAATTAACTTTCATTATACTATCAGTAAAGGCCTCATAGCTGTGTAGCCTACAAATAATAGTTTTTTCTTTTGCAATCTTGAGTTTACTTCCATAAATTACAAGTGAATCGCACCATTCAAACCAACATATATCTGCCCATTGCATTCCCACATCAATTTGCTTGTAATCAGTAACTATAATTTTTCTTATATCATATTTTTCCGATAAAATATGAATTATATCATTAATAAAACTATCTCCTCTAGGTACTACAAAAAATACTATTTTTTTTCTATAATCTCTGGTTAAATATTTATTATGTTCCACTAATTCCATAGTAACCATACCACCTATATAAATTGATATAAATTGATATTTTTAGTTCACACTGTTACTACTATATATTTTTATTAATATTTCTCATTTTATTTAGTTCAACTGCTAATTCATCTAAACTGTTCTGGCAGTATATATCCTGTATTCTTAAATATTCAATAAGCTTTTTATCAGATGTTTTGTTCATAATAAAATCTATTAATATATTAGAAAAATCTTCTCCAAATTTATATATATCTTCAATTAAAAGTGCTCTTTTACAAAATAAATTTATCATTTCATTAAAATCTATAAGTTTATTAGAAAAACAATAATACCCTGAAACTAAATGAGAGATTAAATGTAAAGCTAAACCTTTACTTCCTATTGTTTTACTTAAACTATTCTCGTTTATTCTTCTTACATGTATTAAATCTTCCGTTACTATAATCTTTTTAGTCAAGTTATTTGCAAACATTCTTGACAATGCAATATAATCCTCAGCTGCTCTAAATTTTTCTCCGGGATTATATTTAATAAGATTTGAATTTTTTGAAATAGAACCAGCTAAAAATGCTTCTATCTCACCAGTGTTCATAAAGTCAAGCATTGCATTTTTAGCATAAATCTCATTAAATCTTATTCTGTCATATCCAATTCGAAAACTACCATCTTTATAAAGATTAATAATATATCTTGGAATAACTATAATTACATCATTAACTAAACGCTCTATTTTTTTAGACACTTGTTCTTTGTTTATACAAAAAATCATATCGTCATCATCTAGAATCATAGTATATTGTGTTACTATATTTTCAAAGCCTGATTTTCTAGCCCCAGCCACTCCTTTGTTTCTGTTATGCTCTATTATATTGCATATATTAAATTTTTCTTTGTTTTCTTCCAAATAATTCATAATGCCTTTTTCCTTTGTTGAACAATCATCTACTATCAATTTTGTTTGATTTGATAACTTAAAACCATTTATCAAATCACTTTTTAAAATTCCCCCTCTATTATGAGAAGTTATTAAAAGTGTTAAATCATCTAAAAATATACTGTGATCTATATTATGCTTTCTTTTAACTTTATCACTAATAATTTCTAGAACTTCTTTATTCATAATTTCATTACCTCTTATTAACTTGATTTTCCTTCAAAATATCCTGTACAGTTTTTATAAATTGAATAACACGCATTTCTGTAGAATGTTTAGAACGGACCATATTATATCCATTTTCAGTAATTTTCTCCCGTTCTTCTTCATGTTCTAAATAATACTTAGCTTTTTCTAAAAAATTATTTTCATCAATATCTACAAAATTTACTTCTGGAATAAATCCTAAGTCTTCTAGTTCTTTAAAGGTTGGTGCCAATAGTAGTGTTTTACAAGCAAGTACTTCGTAATACTTTTTTACTGGATAATTATATATTCCACCATCTGTAAAAAATATTTTAGCACGGTTTATTTCCTTTGCGTATCTTTCACCTATTAATGCATTACCTTCTTTAATATTTTTATATCCAGGATGCTTATTATAGGCAAAACCTGCTTCCTTTTGCATTACATTAAGTATTCTATTTCTTAAAGGATAATGTTCTTTGGCTATGGCTCCCATAAGTAAATAATCAATATCCTTTTTTAAACCATAATCCTTAAATACATCAATATTTACCCAATGAGGAAACCAATATACATTATATTTATAGTTAGGATAAGACTTATAAAATTTATCGCGACAAATGGAAAAAATATGCTTAATATTATTCTCAAAAAAAAACTTTTTACCGTCTTCTATCTCACGATGCAAATCTTCTACAATAATACCTAATGGTATATTGATTGTTGAAAGCCCCGTAATTTTAGGCAGCATGTGAGGACGAAAATCATTTAGTAATATAAATTCAGGTTCAAAATCTAGTTTATTTAATATATATCTTATATCAGCTGCATCATGCCATACTTTTAATTCACTATATTCAGATAATTTCATCGTAAAATAGTAATAATTTTTTGTTATCCATTGTGAATGATTTTTAGTTATGAACAGTATTTTTATCTTTTTCATTCATATAGCTCCTTTTGATAATATATCTCTAGATTAGATGCCTTTAGATTATGCTTTTCATAACTATATAAATTTACCCTTACTTAATCCTATATGCCATTGATTGTTTTTATTTTGAGCAGAATAAAAAATACAATATTCACCTTCATATATTATAAAAGAGGCTCTATATAATATATAATTATCCCAAGCATTTTTATCTATTGATGGTCTCATAATTTCTGTAGCTGGTTCAAATTCAATTTCATTTTTGCCTTTTGTATAATATAAATTCATTTTTTCAAATTTTCTATCATATAAAGGCGCAACTATCATCTCGTATCCTTTTTCTGCATGAATCACATCTATATGCCAAGGTGTATATTTTTCAATATTATCAAAGTTTATATTTATATAATCTTTTATTTCCCAACTACTGCAATCACTTCGTTCTAGATATACAATCTTATAGTCTTGATTCACTAACCACATCTTGTATTTCTCATCCTCATATAACACTGCTGGTGATAAAGCTAAGGAAATTTCATTAAAATCATCACAATTAAATACAACTTCTGGTTTGGTCCAGTTTCTCCCGAATTGAGTTATTCTTCTATAAAACTTTTCTTCTTTAGTCTTTTTATTTCTATACCTATACCAACACTCCATTGAATCTAAGTCTTCCCTATATACTAAATGAGGATCACTAAAATGCGTATCCCCATTCTTTTCAACAGAATCTAATGGATTAACTGCAAAAGGGTCTATCCAATTTATCATGTCATTAGATACTGCAATACAGGGGTTTTCATAAAAATCATTGGCATAGGGGTAAGGAGTATATGCCATCCAAAATTTATATCCATTCCATCCATTCTTAAAATAAATTACCTTTGGATGAACCGCTTGATAATTTCTATAACAGTTTAATATTTTTAAACTGTTTACTGCATTAGATATACTTTGCTCTGATAGTATTTCTTTCATAAATCTCTCCTTAATTTATTAACAGTGTTATTCCTATAATAATATTATGAAATTGATGATTATTATGTTTATTCATAAATTAAATAGTTTAATATACACGTTGATAAAAAAATATAACTAGAATAATGTTCAAATTACCTATCAGTTTTGGAAATATTTTTATTATTGAATATGCGCTTGAATACAGATTCACTTTCTCTTTCTTCCATTATCTGGTTTAGTAATATAATTTCACTTTCTTTAGCTCTACTTATATTTTCTAATTCTATAATTTTTTGCTCTTTATCTATTAAGTTTTCTTGTAAGAAAGATATATTATTCTTTAATGCTTCCTTATATTCCTGAAACTTATTATATTGTTTATATATATTTTCAATTTTTGTTTGATAAAACTTAATTTTTATTTCTTTATTTTCCAGCATATTTTGTAGCTCATCAATTTTTTGATCTTTCTGTTTAATTATTTTTTCGTACAATATTACTTTATCATCACTCTGATTCACTAAAATTTACCTTCCAATAATATTACTCTTTATATATGTTATGCAAGATACAATAATGTTTATGCCTACAATGAACCACATTATAACATTTAAAATATCAACTTAAATCTCCTATTAAAGTAATCACTCTTTTTTAAATATATTCATATCATGTATTGTAGAGATACTTATTTCTAAACATTTGTTTTTTATAAAGGAGGGTATTATTAATGTCAGAAATCTATGAAAAAAAAATATTTGATGAAATTAAGGATATAATGTCAGAAATGAATAAGATTACTGATTCAGAACTTGCTATTAGTGAAGAAGAAAAACTTCAATTAATAGAAAAGTTAGATATTGATAGCTATCAATATCCTGCACCTACACCTACACCTTCTCCATGTATGGAACCATGTCAATGTGAGATACCTTATTGCTGCAGAGTTACAATACCTGCTGAATTTGGCACTCCTGATGGACCACCTACTACTAAAGATCTTTTTTATAAAAGTAATTTGTTTTATATTATAGACAAAGAACCTTGCTCTATCACTTGTCAATGTACTGATTTACCAGATGGTTGTAGTGGCGGCTTAACAACCACTATTAAATTACATCCAGTTAGAGTAGTAGGTTGTATAAAATATGCAGCAAATGCTCAACTAACTGTAAATGGTCCAAACGCTCCTAGTACTATTTGTCACGTTGATGGTACTGGAAGCCCAGATAATTTTGAAACCCCAGATACAAATCAAAGAACACTTAAAGTGTGCTGCAATAATTGTGTACTTGTAGATCAAGTTATTGGTTATGTATCAAATCCATTTAAAGCATCTGTATATTCCGGTCAACCAATTCCTTGCACCGATATTAAAGCTTCTTTTATAGCAGGACCTACAGATTGCGTAACTGGAGCAGAAAGTAATACAGGTACAGTATTTGAATTCCAAGGTAAATTTAAAATTACAAACTGTCCAATTGAACTAACCTTCTAAAAATAAACACTATACAATACTTCTTCATTTCTATACTTAAAAGTATAGAAGGAAAATAAAAACTTAAGTCCTGCATATTATCGCATGGACTTAAGTTTTTTAAAATTGTATATTAAATTTTTCAAAGAAAAAATCATCATTATAAATACGATTTTTAAAATGCTTTTCTCTCTGGTCAAGTATTAATTCTTTATTTTTTTTTATCCTTTCAGATGCACTTAAAAAATAAGGATTCTGTTTTGCGATACTTATTGTTTTTGCAAGTCGTTCTTCTCCAAAATGAGAATATGCCATACATAACATATTATATAGTACATTTGACTTTGTAACAGTATATGGATGTTTCTTTCTAAAAAGATGTCTCACTATCACATTAGAACTTATAACTATTTTATAACCATAAAGCCAAGCTTTAAAACACAATTCTTCATCTTCTTTACCCCACACTTGAAATAGATTATTAAAACCCTCTATTTTATCAAAAGCTTCTTTTGTTATACCAAAAGTGCAACCGCAAGCTATTGGTATTTCTGATCCTTCGTTAAGCTTATCTAATAACCATTGTATGCTCAATTCTTTAGTCCAGGTCTGACCACAGCCTACTAATAAAGGGTTTGACATATCAGCAATATATGGTGCTATTAAATCAGCATTACACATTTTTAATGTATTTACAAGCTTGTCTATCCATTTATCTGGAACTTTTACATGAGCATCACAAAAAAATAAGTATTTCCCCTTAGCTGATTTTGCCCCAATATTCCTTGCTACAGCAGCTCCTACATTATTTGTTTTTATTAAAGTAACCCTTTTATAAATATTTTTACTTAAATTACTTTCTAAGAACTCTGAACTTTTATCTTCTGATTTATCATCTACTACAATAATTTCAAAGCTTAGTGAATTTTTAGATTTAATTATAGAATCTACTGTCCACTTTAAATTGCTCACTTCATTTTTGCATGGAATAATAATTGAAACATCTATTATATCTGAAGGTACAATAAAATTATTTGTCAATGCATAGACTCCTTTAAATTATTTCTCATTAATCTATCATATGAGTAAAAAATATAAGTTATTCCCTTAATAACCAATATTCCTCTTATATAAATAAATCAAAGTATTATAATATTAAATTTCTTAAAGAAAAAATCATCGTCATTAATACGTTCATTAAAATATTTTTCTCTTTGTTCAAAAATCAAATGTTGATTTTTCTTTATTTGTATTGCTGTAGCAGAAAATGAATTATAAATTTTTAAAATATTAATAATTTTAGTAATTCGTTCTTTATTAAAATGAGAGTATGCTAAGCACAAAGTATTATAAATACCATTAGAAGGATTTATTTTATAAGGATAAACATTCCTAAAAAGATGCTTTATTTTTATATTTGGATTCACTACAACTTTATATCCATAAAGCCATGCTTTAAGACATAATTCCTGATCTTCTACACCATACCCCTTAAATAAATGATGAAATCCGTATATTTTTTTAAATACTTCTTTACTAATACCAAGTGCTGCTCCACCTATAAAAGGTGTTTCAACAATACTAATAGGGTTATTTACGATCCAATTAGCTTCAAACTTATGATTCCATGTTGCACCGTAAGTTTGAATTAAAGGATTTTTTATATCTACAATTGCAGGTGCCACTAACTGGGCTTTTGAGCTCTCTAAGGTACTCACTAGAGCATCTAACCACCCATCTGGTACTTCTATATGTGCATCACAAAAAAACAAGTATTTTCCATTAGCAGACTCCACTCCTTTATTTCTCGCATTTGCAACTCCTAAACCTGTTGTTTTTATGAAAATAATATCCTTATACATATCTAAATCAGATTTTAAAAATTCTGTACTTCCATCATTCGATGCATCATCTACTACAATAATTTCAAAGCTAAGTAAATTTTTAGATTTCATTATAGAATCTATTGTCCATTTCAAGTTATTTAATTCATTTTTACAAGCAATAATTATAGACACATAGATTAAGTTTTTTTTAAAATGAAAAATATTATCTTTCAAATTATAAACTCCTCCTATCAGAAGAACAACGAGTCCATTTTCTAGACTCGTTTAATCTATCTATTATTAACTTATTAAGACATAAGTTATTTTATTATCACTTATAACTCTCCTATACATACCCTCACATAGGAGTTTATTCTTTTTTATTTCTTCCTTTACAATGTCGATATCACTTATATTGAACTTAATAGCTTTAGTACATCCTACTGAAAATTTATTTGGAGCTGATAAAAGCGCAACATCATACCCATCTTTTCTTAATTTATTATATAATAATATGGTTTGATTGTTTGAAGCAAAAATACCAATAACCTTTTCTTCATTTTTTGTCATAAAGCTCATCTCCTTATTAGAACCTTTATGAAGTATAAATTAATCCCTACCTTCTTTAATATATAATATCTAATTGGATATGAGTCTGTTACTATTATAACTTATATTCTTACTTAGTTTATTAAAAATCCCTAGTTATATAGTTTTTCTTTCATATATATCTATTAAAGACTTAATAATATTCTCCACATCATCAAAAGTATTGAAATATCCAGGACTTATTCTAATAGTGCCCATGTTATGTGTACCAATTACTCTGTGAATAAGTGGCGCACAATGATATCCCGTTCTTACTGCAATTCCTTTTTCGCTCAATAAATTACCCACTTCCGAACTATCAATATTATCTAAATTAATAGAAACTACAGCACACCTATTTTTATAATCAGTATCTCCGTAAATTTTCACATAAGAAAGCTTCATCAACTCTTCTAATAAGTATTGTACTAATTCAATTTCATGCTCTTTAATCTTATCTATACCAACCTTCTTTATAAATTTTACTCCCTCACACCAGCCAGCGATTCCTGGTGTATTTAATGTTCCACTCTCAAACCTATCTGGTAAAATTTCTGGCTGCTCCATAGATAAAGAATTGCTTCCAGTTCCCCCTTGGTTATATTCTTCTACCTGAATACCATCCTTTATATATATAGCTCCAGTTCCTTGTGGTCCATATAAACCTTTATGGCCTGGGAAAGCTAATAAATCAATATTATTTTCTATTACATCTATAGATATAACTCCAGCACTTTGAGAAGCATCTACTAAAAATAATATTCCTTCCTCCTTTGCTATTCTTCCAATGCTCTTAATATCTTGGATTGTTCCTAATACATTAGATCCATGATTTATTATTATAGCTTTGGTATTTTGCTTAATTTCTTTTTTTAAAATCTTAGTATCTACATATCCTTTATCATCAACCTCTAATAATGTAACTTCAATTCCTCTTTTACTTAAATAGCTCAGAGGTCTTAATACTGAATTATGTTCTATTACTGTACTTATAACATGATCTCCCTTTTTCAATATTCCTTTTATTCCAATATTTAAGGCCTCTGTGGCATTGCTTGTAAAAATAATGTTAAAGGGGCTTTCTATATTAAAAAGTTCACTTAATTCTACCCTCGTATCCATAATTTTAGAAGCTGCTTTCACTGCCATAGAATGAGAGCTCCTTCCTGAATTACCCGCATAGCTTTTCATACATCTTAAAACTTCATTATACACTTTCTCTGGTTTAGGAAAGCTAGTAGCTGCATTATCAAAATATATCATGAACATTATCTCCTAAAAATTAATATATAAAATATTATTCTAGTAAAAACATTTTATTTCATAAAATTTTGTATTATTATATCTTTTTCATTTATTAAACTTAATAATGAGGACATTTTAAAGTTTAAATCTATAAATAGTCTTTCATTTTGTTCTATCAACTCTTTTATTTTATTTTCATAATCATTGACTATTCTATAATAATTTTGTTCTTCTAGGCCTTTTTCAATATTAAGCATATGTAATTTATCTTCTATATCTTCTATAGATTTTTGAAGAATAATTATATATTCTTTCAATTTAGAATTTGTGTTTTTCATGGAAGAAATAATTTTGTTCTGAATTTCTAATTTATTCAAAATTTCATCTATATCCTGGTTTTTTTCATTTATAATTTTTAATAGCTTTTTATTTTCATCTATATATAGATAATGATCTATTATTTTTTCCTTAATAACTGCTTTATTTTTTTCATTGCAAAACATAATTATTCCTCCACAAAAATGAATATCTTTTCTAATATAGATTATGAGCAAAATTTAATAAATATGTCCTTACCACTCTATTTTCCTACTTTATAAAGAAAAAAGACTACCTAAAAATAATTTTAAAATTATTTTCAGGTAGTCATCTTTTTTATAGAATTTACTCTTACCACTATTTTACATTTAATAAAGGATTATCTTTTTTCTTTATCTTTACTAAATCTATTTGGTTCTCTATAAGTTTATTTTGTAAATCCATTATTTTATACTTAGATGATTGTGCTTGGAACTTTAAATCCTTGTTTTCAGCTTTAAGCTTATTCTTTTCTAGAAGATACTCATTTGATGTCTCTCTTAGTATATTTAACTCATCTCTCAATCTTCTTGCATCTTCTTCAACTTCTCTTAAGTAGTCACCATTTTTTGTACTTTCTAACTTATTTTGAAGTTCAGCATTAAATTGCTCTAAGTTTTTAATATGTTTTTTCAGATCATCAACCTGAGCTTGCAATACTCTTTCTCCCTTTTTAGCATCTTCTACTTCTCTTTTTAACTCTTCGACGTGATTGTCACTCTTGAATTTTTCATCTACTATGTTCAAAGCTGCTAAAACAGATGCATCTCCTATACTAAGCCTACTATTTTTTTTGAGCACATCAGATATTTTTTTATCTACATATCCTGCTACTTTATGTAGATACTCTTCTCTCTCATCGCCTTTTAAATTATATTCTGCGCCATTTATTTTAACCGTTACAATATTCATTTGAACACCCTCTTAGACAAAATTCAATAAATTGATTTATTTATATTTTAACATATTTTCTCAATATATGAAATAAAACTTTATCTAAGCTCTGCACCTAATTTATGTTCAAGTGCTTTTACAATTTTTTCATGAACTTTGTTTACTTCATTATCCGTTAAAGTTCTGTTATCCCCTCTATAAATAAGTGAATACGCTATACTTTTCTTTCCTTCTTCTATTTGTTTACCTTGATATACATCAAACAACTTAGCACTTTCAAGTAAATTACCACCTTGATTTTTAATTATATCTTCAATTTCTTGTGATAATACTTCTGAATTTATTATTACTGCTAAATCTCTTGTACTAGCCGGGAACTTAGGTAGAGGAGTGTATTTTTTATTAGTATTGGCATATTTAAACAATACATCTAAATTAATCTCAGCTATATAACATCTTTCTTCTACTTCATAATTATCAGATACATCTGGATGTATTTCTCCAACTATACCTAAAAATTCTTTCTTAATATATAATCCTGCAGTCTTTCCTGGATGAAAAGTTGGATTATCACTGACTCTTTGGAATTTTACATTTTTAATTCCTAAAACATCTATAATATTTTCTACTATACCTTTTAAGTCTAGATAGTCAACACCTCCATACATTCCTATGGTAGCTGTATTTCTCTCTTCTGGTAACTCAGAGGTATTCTCATTAGGTATATATACTTTTCCTATTTCAAATAATTTAACTACTTCATTGTTTCTTAAATAGTTTCTTGACAATGCTTCCATCATAGAAGGAATTGAAGTGGTTCTCATTATACTATAATCTTCCCCTAATGGATTTTTTATAGATACAGCATTTCTTATTGAACTATCTTCTGAAATTAATACCTTATCAAAAACCTTAGGACTTACAAAAGAATAGGCTATTGCCTGATTAAGTCCACTTCCTATTAAAGTATCTATTAACTTAGTTCTTAGTAATTGTGTTTCATTCTTTCCTGCTTTTGTAGGTTGTGTACTTGGAATTGTAGAAGGTACCTTATTATATCCATATATCCTTGCGATTTCCTCTGCAACATCTTCTTTTATATTAACATCACATCTAAAAGTTGGTACAGTTACTATTAGATTATCAGCTTCAATTGTAGTTTTTAAGTCTAATCTATCTAGATATTCTTTCATCTCATCCTTAGATATATTTATTCCTAAAAATTTATTAATCCAGACTGAATCTACTTTTAGTCCATGAGATTCTAATTCCTCAGGATAGATATCTATTGTACCTTCCATTACTGCTCCTGCGCCTAGTTCATCTATTAATGCACAAGCTCTATTTATAGCAACTTCTACTAAATTAGGATCTAAATCCTTCTCAAATTTTGCTGATGCTTCTGTCCTTAAGCCTAATTTTTTAGAAGATATTCTTATATTTGTTCCGTTAAAATTAGCGGATTCAAAGACAATCTCTGTGGTATCATCTTTAACTTCAGAATTAAGTCCTCCCATAATCCCAGCAAGTCCTATAGTTTTTTCTCCATCTTTAATATTTAATATTTCTGAATCTAAAGTTCTTTCTTCACCATCTAAAGTAGTGAACTTCTCTCCATCCTTTGCTCTTTCAACTACTATAACATCAGAAGTTATTTCCCTTCTATCAAAAGCGTGCATTGGTTGACCTATTTCTATCATAACAAAATTTGTTATGTCTACTATGTTATTTATAGGTCTTACTCCTGCTTCTAAAAGTCTTTCTTGCATCCATTGAGGTGATGGCATTATTTTTATATTAGTTACTTGACGAGCCATATATCTTCTGCAAAGACTATCTCTTATTTCTACTTTTATACTGTCTTCAATTCTCTTATTAGAAGATACCTTATATTCTAAACTAGGCATTCTATATTCTTTACCTAATGTAGCTGCTGTCTCTCTAGCAATACCTACTATACTTAAGCAATCTGGTCTATTTGATGTTATTTCAAAATCAATAATAGCTGTTTGCATGTTTACTATTTCTTTTATGTCTTTTCCAACAGGTGTATCTCCTGGAAGAATCATAAGCCCATGTACTGGTTCATCTCCTGCTATGCCAAGCTCTTCTTCTGAACAAAACATTCCATTTGAAACAGCACCTCTAAGTTTACCCTTCTTTATTTTAGTACCATCAGCTAAAGTTGATCCATGTAGTGCAGTTGGGACTACATCCCCTTCTTTCATGTTATTTGCAGCAGTAACTATTTGAATATGCTCTGCTTCACCAATATCAACTTGACAGATTGAAAGTCTTTCTGCCTCTGGATTGGGTTCTATTTTTAATATTTTTCCTGTAACAATTTTATCTACAACATCTCCAGTGACTATTACTTCCTCTACTTTTGAGCCTGATAAAGTTAGAGCGTCCCCTAATTCTTTCGGTGATATATTATCTATATTTATATAATCTTTAAGCCAATTAACTGGAACCTTCATTTTCTTACCTCCTGTGTATATTAATAATTAGAACTGATTTAAAAATCTCATATCACTTTCGTATAATAATCTAATATCATCAAGTTCGTATTTCTGCATTACCATTCTGTCCAATCCGAAACCAAATGCAAATCCACTATATACTTCTGGGTCTATTCCACAATTTCTAAGTACTTGAGGATGAACCATTCCACAACCTAGAATTTCAATCCATCCACTATTTTTACATACGTTACATCCATTTCCTCCACATACAAAGCAAGTGGCATCCATCTCTGCTGATGGTTCTGTAAAAGGAAAATGATGAGGTCTAAACTTAGTTTCCATTTTATCTCCAAACATTTTTTTTATAAACATCTCTAGGGTTCCCTTCAAATCAGCGAAAGTTATTCCCTTATCTATTACTAATCCTTCTATTTGATAAAATATAGGAGAATGTGTAGCATCTACTGCATCTGAACGATAAACCTTTCCTGGAGCTATCATTTTTATAGGTGGCTTTTGACTTTCCATTGTTCGTATTTGTATTGGTGATGTCTGTGTTCTTAGAACTACATCATCATTTATGTAAAAAGTGTCCTGTTCACCTCTCGCGGGGTGATCTTTAGGTATATTTAATGCTTCAAAATTATAATAATCTTTCTCTACTTCCGGACCTTCTTCTATAGAAAATCCCATTGATATAAATATATCTGTTATACTATCTAAAGTTAATTCAAGAGGATTTTTCTTACCAATAGTCTGCTTTTTTCCAGGCATTGAGATATCAATTATTTCACTCTTTAACTTTATCTCTTTTTCTTTGTTCTTCATATCACTAAGATATTTATCTATAGCTGTTTCTAGCTCTTCTCTAACTTCGTTGGCAACCTTTCCTACAATTGGTCTTTCTTCTGCGGAAAGCCCTCCCATGCCTCTTAATATTTGAGTAAGCTCTCCTTTTTTCCCAAGGTACTTTACTCTTATATTTTCAAGTTCTGTCCTACTTGATACACTCTTCAACTCTTCAAGAGCATTTAATTTTATTACTTCTAGTTTTTCTCTCATTTTTTTACTCCTTTCAAATAGTTTATAAAAATAAAAAAAACTCCCTCCCTAAAAATAGGGACGAAGTATTCCGTGTTACCACCCTTGTTAACAACAATGCTCTATTCAAACATCATCATTCTCTCATAAATTTAACGGTTTACCGCTAATTGCTACTAACTTCACAATTAGGACTCCAGAGTGAACTTCAATATACTCATTCATAAAAAAGCTTACAGTCTATGGCTTTTTCTCCCTAAAAAAATTCCTATATCTACTCTCTCCATCATAGTCTATATTATTTAATTATATTTGTTTGTAAACTTAAGTAATATTATATCTATCATGAAAAAAAATTGCAAATTTTTTTTCATTTATACTACATTTTTTTGTCTAACAGCTTCATACATCATTATGGCAGCTGAAACTGCAACATTTAATGATTCCGCTCCCCCAGGCATAGGTATCTTTACCTTTTCATCTCCTAACCTGGAAATTTCATTACTAATACCATTGCCTTCATTTCCTACAGCTATAATAGCTTTTGTCTTTAAATCAATATCATAAAAATTATTATCCGTATCTAAAGAACTTACAATAAGTTTGAATCCCATAGACTTAAGATTATTTAACAATTTCAAATCTATATCTTCTATTATCGGAATATTAAAGATTGAACCCATTGTAGATCTCAATGTCTTATCATTATAAATATCCACAGTGCCTTTTGTAGTAATTATACCTAATGCTCCGCTAGCATGGGCAGTTCTTATAATAGTTCCCATATTGCCTGGATCTTGTATTCTATCTACTAATATATAAAAACCTTCTTTATTCTGAAAATCTACTTTTCTATTTTTAACTACTGCCAAAATCCCTTGTGGAGTTACAGTTTCACATAAATCTTTAAAAATACTATCTGATACTAAATAAACTTCTGTATCTTCTTGAATCATTTTTTTAACATCAGAATTTATATACTTATCCATAACGCTTTCGCTTATAAATATATATGGTATGTTGAAGGAGGACATCAAAGCCTCCTCCACAAATCTAAATCCTTCAACAAGAAAGCTTTCTGTTTCATTTCTAAATTTCTTTTTATGTAACTTTTTTACTTCTTTTAGTATAGAATTATCTTTGCTTTGGATTATGTTCAAAAAACCACCTCTTAAATAGGTTTATTTTATTTTATTTTCAAGCTCATTTAATTCCTCTGTTCCACCGATAGCTACAATAATGTCTCCCTCATGTATAATATCTTCAGCCGTAGGAGAAATATTCACTTCATTATTTCTTTTTAACGCCATGACATTTATTCCATACTTAGTTCTCATCTTTAACTCTTGTAAAGACTTCCCTTCCCACTCGGCAGCACTTACAATTTCAGCTATGCTATAATCTGGAGATAACTCTATATAATCCAGTATATTAGTTGCAACTAAGTTATGAGCAACTCTCACACCCATATCTCTTTCTGGAAATATTACTCTATCTACTCCTAATTTCTTCAAAACCTTGGCATGTAATTCACTTTGTGCTTTTGCAAGTATCTTCTTTACACCTAAATCTTTTACTAAAAGAGCTGTCATTATACTAGCTTGAACATTAGACCCAATAGTTACTACTGCAACATCAAAATTACCTATTCCAAGTGCTCTTAAACTATGTTCGTCTGTTCCATCTGCTTGTACTGCATGTGTAACACTATCTGCTATTTCTTGAATAATTTCCTCATCAGGGTCAATTGCCATTACATCATTTCCTAATGAATATAATGTTTTTGCAATAGATAATCCAAACCTTCCAAGTCCTATAACTACAAATTGTTTCTTTTTCATCTTTTTCACCTCTACCCAACTAATATTTTAGCTTCCGGATATTTTATTACATTTCCATTTTTTCTATTTGACAATGCTAAAAATAAAGTAAGTGGACCTACTCTACCCATATACATAGTCACAGCAATTAAAAATTTACCTATATCACTTAGTTCTGGCGTAAGTCCTAAACTAAGACCTACTGTCGCAAAGGCAGATACGACCTCATATAAAATATATTCAAGGGATGCTCCTACCTCTGTAAATGATAAAATCATGGTTTCTCCTATTACAAGTGTCAAAGCAATTATAAATATAACAAAAGCCTTATACACTAGTGCCTTTTTAACGGTTCTGTTAAATAACTTAGTATCTGCATCATTTCTAATTACAGATATTACAGTCATTAAAAGTATTCCCGTGGTTGTTGTCTTTACTCCTCCAGCCGTTCCTCCAGGTGATCCTCCAATAAACATAAGAATTATAGTTAAAAAAGTTCCAGCTAAAGTCATACCCGAGGTTGAAATGGAATTAAAGCCCGCTGTTCTTGGAGTTACTGATGCAAAAAATGAAGATAGTAGCCGTCCTTTTATTGACATATTCTTCAAAGTCTCTGGATTTCTCATCTCAAATAAATACATTAAGATCCATCCACCAACTATTAAAAATACTGTCATAAATATTGCAAACTTTGAATGAGTTGACAATCTTTTTACCCCTTTATAATTGTAGATCTCAGCCCAAACTGCAAAGCCTAGACCTCCTATAATTATAAGTGCTGCTATTGTTAAAATAATAACTGTATTATCTGCATATGCCATTAAGCTATTTCCAGTTAAATCAAATCCAGCATTACAAAAGGCAGATATTGAATGGAATATGCTAAAATATATCCCCTTCACCAGACCATATTCCGGAATGAACTTTGTTGATAAAAACAGTGCTCCTATACCTTCAATAGAGAATGTAAAAATTAGTATATACTTTGCTAACTTTACGAGTCCTTGGAGCGAAAATGAGTTCATTGCCTCTTGCATTACTAACCTATCTTTTAAAGTAATTCTTTTCCCTACAATAAGAGCAAATAAGGTTGCAAAGGACATAAATCCAAGTCCTCCAACTTGAATAAGTATCATTATTACTGTTGTCCCAAAGTAGGTCCAATGTTCTGGAGTATTTAGTGTAATAAGTCCTGTTACACATACTGCAGAAGTTGATGTGAAAAATGCATCAATAAATGGAGTTACATCATTATTTCTAGAAGAAATCGGTAACATCAGCAATAGCGTCCCAGTTATAATAACTAGAAAAAAACCTAAGGCTAATATCTGAACTGAAGTAAGCTTTCTATTGTTTCGTTTCAAATTCAACACCCCTATAATTTCACTTCACCATATTATTTCATCAAATGTATAAAATAAAGTGCAGCTCTATAGGCTGCACTTTATTTTAAGCATTTAATTGTTGTTTTGCAACTTCAACTAAATCAGCAAATGATTTTGGATCACTTATTGCGATTTCTGAAAGCATTTTTCTATTCATATTAATTCCAGCTAACTTTATTCCATTCATGAATTTTGAGTAAGATAATCCACTCATTCTTGTAGCTGCATTTATTCTTGCTATCCAAAGTCTTCTGAATTCTCTCTTCTTTAACTTTCTTCCAACATAAGCAAAGCTCATTGCTCTGATTACTGTTGAGTTTGCTGCTCTAAAAGTGTTTTTTCTTCTTCCGTAAAAACCTTTTGCAAGCTTCAATATTTTTTTATGTTTTTTACGAGCGTGTACGGCTCTTTTTACTCTTGCCATATTGTAAACCTCCTTCTGTTAAAACTATTATTTTATAGGTATGGTAATAACTTCTTAATTGCTTTTTCTTGAGTAACTGAAACTAGTGCGCTTTGTCTAAGATTTCTCTTTGTCTTTGCACTCTTTTTAGTTAATATGTGTCTCTTGAAAGCTTTAGCTCTCTTGATTTTTCCACTTCCAGTTTTTTTGAATCTTTTTGCTGCACCTTTGTGCGATTTCATTTTTGGCATTGAAGTTTCCTCCTTTCAACTCTGCTCTCTTTGGAGCTAACATCATAATCATATTTTCACTCCAAGTTCTGCTTGTTTTTCAACAGCACATACATATTCTATTTTGATACAAAGAGAATTAGACAACATTCTCTTTTTAAGAATAGTCAGCGAATTGCATATAAATATTACAGTATAAAAATAAAAAAGGGACAGCCTTAAGCTGTCCCATACATTACATAACATAACAGAATAATTAAACCCCTAGTTTGATGTATGTATAACCTAGCTAGCAGTGCTGCAAGGTGAGAAACAGCTTTGTTTCTTCTTAACATATTGTATTTTACTATCTAAAGAAAAGTATGTCAATAGTTTTTTATATATTATTTACTCTTTCTTTTATTTCTTCATCAATTTTTGCGATAAAATCATCTAAATTCATAGATCCTAAATCTCCATTATCTCTACTTCTTACTGATAAGTTATTTTCATTCATTTCTTTTTCACCAATAACAAGCATATAAGGCACTTTTTCTAATTGAGCTTCTCTGATTTTATAACCTATCTTTTCAGCTCTTCCATCTATTTCCACTTTAAATCCTTGATCAAATAAAATATTTCTTATTTTTGTTGCATATTCAGCAAACTTATCTGAAATTGGAAGAATTTTCACCTGAGTAGGAGCTAACCATACCGGGAATTTACCTGCATAATGTTCAATTAAAATACCAATAAATCTTTCTATACTTCCAAATGCAACTCTATGCACCATTACAGGTCTGTGCTTTTCTCCATCATTACCAATATAACTTAGATCAAATCTTTGAGGCATTTGCATATCTAGCTGAATAGTTCCGCATTGCCACGTTCTTCCTATACAATCTTCTAAATGGAAGTCTATCTTAGGACCATAGAAAGCTCCATCACCTTCATTAACTATATATTTAAGTCCTAATTCTTCTAAAGCTTCTCTTAATCCATCTTCAGCAAGTTTCCATTCTTCATCAGTACCCATTGAGTCTTCTGGTCTTGTAGATAATTCTACATGATACTTAAATCCAAAAGTGCTATAAACTTTATCGATTAATTTTGCAACGCCGCTTATTTCATCTTTTATTTGCTCTGGAAGCATAAATATATGTGCATCATCTTGTGTGAAAGCTCTTACTCTCATAAGTCCATGTAGAGCTCCTGAAAGCTCATGTCTGTGAACTCTTCCAAGCTCAGCATAACGCAATGGTAGCTCTCTATATGAATGTATTGCTGTCTTGAATGCAAGCATCCCACCTGGACAGTTCATAGGTTTAATGGCAAAGTCTTGTTCATCTATCTTTACAGAATACATATTATCTTTATAGTGATCCCAATGTCCTGAATTCTCCCAAAGGTGTCTACTTAAAATAATAGGAGTTTCTATTTCTACATATCCTGCTTTTCTGTGAAGTTCTCTCCAGTATTTTAAAAGAGTATTCTTAAGTTCAACTCCTCTTGGCAAAAATAGTGGGAATCCAGGACCTTCTTCTGGTATTACAAATAATCCTAGCTCTTTTCCAAGTTTTCTGTGATCTCTTTTCTTAGCTTCTTCCATCATATGAATATATTCATCAAGTTCACTCTTCTTTGTAAAAGATGTTCCATATATTCTTTGAAGCATTTTATTTTTTTCGCTACCTCTCCAGTAAGCACCTGCAACCGAAAGTAATTTTACTGCTTTAACTTCTTTAGTTGAAGGTACATGAGGTCCTGCACAAAGGTCTACAAACTCCCCTTGCTCATAGAAAGATATAATTGAGTCTTCTGGTAAATCTTCTATTAACTCAACTTTATAATCCTCATTTCTTTCCTTCATAAATTTTATAGCTTCTTCTCTTGAAAGTGTAAACTTCTTTAATTGAAGATTTTCCTTAACTATTTTCTCCATTTCTTTTTCAATCTTTAAAAGCATTTCAGGAGTAAATGGAATTTCTGCATCAAAATCATAGTAGAATCCATTATCAATAGCTGGTCCTATAGCTAACTTAACATCTGGGTATAATCTCTTTACTGCTTGTGCAAGTATATGAGATGATGTATGTCTTAGTATTTTTTTGCCATCTTCATCTTCAAATGTAAGAATTTCTAGCATAACATCTTCATTTATTACATCCATGAGTTCAGCTTTATTACCATTAACTCGTGCTCCTAAAGCTTTTTTTCTTAAAGAAGAACTTATTATTGAAGCAATTTCCCCAATAGTCAAACCTTTTTCTACCTCTAGAACTTTTCCATCTTTTAATGTTATTTTTATCATAGTTATTCTTCCTTTCTAAATTTTAAAATAAAAATATAATTTTGCAAAAAAATAAAAACCCATCCCAAAATGGGACGAGTTTTTTCGCGGTTCCACCCAAATTAATAATAGTAAAATATCTCTATTATTATCTCTTGATCTTTTAACGCTAAGCTGCGGAAAATATCTACTTTATTCGATATACAACTCAAAGGTGGTTTTCAATAGAACTTACACAGAAGGTCTTACAGCCAAGGACTTTCCTCTCTTAGAGCAGATCTCTACTTACTCTTCCTTATCATAGTTTTTAAAATATTCTTTTCAATAGATTATATTACTAATGTATACTAGTGTCAATATTTTAATTTTATATTTTAACTGTCTCTTTTATTTTGTTGCAAGCCTCACAATTTGTACAAAAGTCCACTCTCTCTTCAAAAACTTTTTGTATGGTATCTAATATTTCTTTATTATCACAATTTTCTTTACCGTGAATTATTATATTTTCAGGACAGTAGGTTATAAGTCCACTTATAATTAGGTCTTCTACACTAACTGAGTCCGAATATTTAGTATCAGTAAGATTATTAAATATTTCACTCATTATATCATTCCCATCTTTATCTTGTATTCCATAATCTCCATTAGGTCTAATTATTATGTTTATTGTCTCTATTTTACTTTCTTGAACATCTACAAAGTATTTCAAAAGTTTTATAAACTCATTATATTCTTTTTCTGCCATATACTTTTCTACAACTCTATTTACTATATCTTCTAATTCTTCTTTAAGTTCTTTCATTCTAAATCTAATGAATCCTTGTATATTAATTTCATCATTTTCATCTATACATAATTTTATTTTAGTGATTATATCATTTTTTTTGTTCATGCAGTAAACCATATCTTCATCTGTTATCTTTTCTTCATTTCTTAAAATTTTAACAACTCTCTGTGATACATCCTTCATCTCATCATATCTTAAAAAAAAGTAATTTTCTAATAGGAGCTGTTGTATTTCATCTCTACTAAACTCCTCTATTGCTATATTATATAATATATTTGATATATATAAATTAAATCTACCTTTAAGTTTCTCATTAAAATCTATATCATTGCAAAATATTTTTACAAAATGAGTGCCTAAATTTATAGATTCAGATATTCCTAAAATTATATTTTTTTCTTCAAAAGTTTTTTTTAAATCATTTATTTCATCAATTATGTCATATAATTCTTTTTCAAAGACTATTGTTTGTAGTAGCACATTACACACTCCTTCCTGGAATTAGTATGTGTCTAAAATAAATGTCTATTCAAATTAAATCAATTTAATATTTTACAATAGACTTTTAATGTTGTAGTATGCTATATTAAATTTTAGTCTTAAATGGAGTTATACAATAAGTTGAGGTGATTTATATAAAAACTTTAATCATTGATTATAGAACATCCGAAGAAGAAAAACGCACACTTATATCTCTTGGTTATAATATTTTAATTTGTCCACCATGTGAAAAACTCTACGATGCAGTATGTGGTCATCCTGATATGTTAATGCACATAATAGATGATAAAATTGTATTACATAAAGATACCCCAAAAAGCTTTATTGACTCAATTTATAATTTAGGATTTAAAGTCCATTTATCTCATTTTCATTTGGAATCAACTTATCCTGAAGACATTATTTTAAATGCTATAAATATTTCAAACTTATTCGTTCATTCTATTAGCTGCACCGATAAGCTTTTAATTGATATAGCTATTGATAGTGGAAGAAAGCTCATAAACGTTAAACAAGGCTATACAAAATGTTCTACAGCTATAGTAAATAATCATTCCATAATTACAAGTGATAAGGTTATCGCATCAGTGTTTAACAATGAACATTTTGATGTGTTACTCCTACCTCCTGGCGATATAGAGCTTCCTGGGCTAAATTATGGATTTATAGGTGGTACTTGTGGCCTAATTGAAGAGAATGTTTTAGCTTTTTATGGTGATTTAGAGTACTATGCCTACGGAAAGGATGTTCTTAGTTTTTTGAAAAAACATAATGTTGAACCTTTATTCTTACGAAAAGGAAAATTAATCGATAGGGGAAGCATATTGTGTATACACTCTAGTCACTAATCACCATTTCCTAAATTTTAAACCAGTTTATATATTTGAATAAAACATAAAAAAGAGAGTATCTATTTTAGACATCTCTCTTGCTTATATCCTATATTTATTTTTCACCTCTTGCCTCATAAGGCTCCATATGAATGGTTACTATACTATCTTTACTAAATTTTATTTTTAGTTCATTTTCTATTTCTGTTGCAATTTCATGTGCCAATTTTAAACCAACAGAATCTTCTAAAAAAATATGAACTTCAATTGCAACTTTTGTTCCAATTCTTCTGGTTCTCAAGTTATGAAAACTTATGACATTTTTCTTGTTCTCAATAATATGTCTTATCTGCTTGACTTCATCCTTATTTAGGGATGATTCCATTAATTCATTAACAGCGGGAATAAAAATATCAACAGCTACTTTAAATATAAAAATGCTAACAACTAAAGAAGCAATTGGATCCAGTATTACCCACTTTTCTCCCAAAGCAATAGCACCACCAATTCCAATCAGAGTACCAATAGATGAACAAGCATCTGACCTATGATGCCATGCGTTAGCTTTTATAGCAGAGCTGTTAATTTTGTTACCCATTTTAATAGTGAATTGGTATAATAATTCTTTAACTAAAATCGATACTATAGCAGCCACTAAAGCTATCGATCCCGGTTTAAGTAATCTCTCCCCCTTTATAACTGTCATAACATTGACTATACCTGATTTCATGATTTTAAAGCCAACAATTGCTAAAAAAATACTAATGATTATAGTTGTCAAAGTTTCGTATTTATCATGACCATAGTTATGACTATCGTCTTCTGGCTTCTCTGTTAACTTAAATCCAATTAACACCACAATATCTGTCAACAAATCTGAAAGTGAATGAATACCGTCTGCTAGCATAGCTCCACTATTTCCAATTATACCTGCAAATACTTTAAATATTGTTAGAATCGAATTAATGCTAAATCCAATAAGCGTAACTTTTTTCGCTTCCTTACCTCTAATTAATTCTTTTTGCACCATTCTCCCCCCTATTCTTATTTCTTTATTTTAATAAATATCTGACCTTAAAATATTTATACAGATAAGTAAAAACCTGTGGGACTACAATAAATATTATAGTCCCACAAGTTTTCCACCCGTTGCCTTAAATTGGCCCGGCTCCATGCATCAAATGTGATACATTTATGGCCTGTTCTATTAACCATTTTATTCAAATACTAAATTAATGGTTCCCAAATTTTCAACATTTACCTTATTTCATAAATTTTTAACATTTATTGAATTGCACAAGATTGTTTCAAGCTGTCATTTTAACATATATATAAATAAAAACACCTTAACTTTTAAAGTTAAGGTGTTTTTTGGAGGCGCCACCCAGATTTGAACTGGGGGATCAGAGTTTTGCAGACTCGTGCCTTACCACTTGGCTATAGCGCCTTATTTGGAGCGGAAGATGGGATTCGAACCCACGACGTTCACCTTGGCAAGGTGACGCTCTACCACTGAGCCACTCCCGCATTCTGGTGGCTCGACCAGGAATCGAACCAGGGACACGAGGATTTTCAGTCCTCTGCTCTACCGACTGAGCTATCGAGCCATATTGGCGACCCAGAAGGGACTCGAACCCTCGACCTCCGGCGTGACAGGCCGGCACTCTAACCAACTGAGCCACTGGGCCGCGATGTTTTTGAAACTTGGTGGGAACAACAGGGTTCGAACCTGTGACCCCCTGCTTGTAAGGCAGGTGCTCTCCCAGCTGAGCTATGCTCCCTCATCGCTAACAACAAATACTATTTTATCACCACTCTTGAACATTGTCAAGCAAATTCTTTTATATTTGTTAGATATTTTTCAGAACTTGTTTTGCTTTCGTTTTGTTTCCCGAGCGCATATTCATAATATAAAAAATATCACTCCATGTCAACGATATAAAAGCTCATTATGGAAAGTTACCTACATTTTTCTTCACTTACTTCTAATTACCTTTAATTTTCTTATGATTATATAACTTAATTTAAAATGCTTTTTAAAGCTAGTATATTAAGCATAAGTGATTTAAAACACTAGTAGCTAGGATAAAATCTCTATCTTTTGAAGATTTCATCCTAGCTACTAACAGTGTTCTTCGGATACGTTTCTATCTCTTTGCGCTTTCTAATAATTTTCCTATATGCTCATTAGTAAACTCATATCCTGTATTACAAAAATGGCATGTAACTTGTTCTGTTTTCCCTTCACTATATATTTCTTCTAAATCT
Organism: Clostridium sp. X; assembly: GCF_055755365.1. Classification (NCBI taxonomy): domain Bacteria; kingdom Bacillati; phylum Bacillota; class Clostridia; order Eubacteriales; family Clostridiaceae; genus Clostridium; species Clostridium sp. X. Next base: position 2,278,824 of record NZ_CM146912.1, on the reverse strand, counting down.
TTTTGTCCTATACTTATTAATGCTCTTTCTATTTTCTCTGCGGAGCAGTCACAAGAGTATTTAGGTTCCATCTGTTCTAAAATCTTTAAATCCATATCATCAAATAAGAAATTAATCATATCTTCGATAGTTTTACCTTTAGAAAAGAATTCAGTTATAGAACCTAAGTCTTGTAGTCTATACATAATTAAATCTGCAAGCATCTCATCGCTTCCCGGCATCATTTGTATAATAATACCTCCAGCTTCTTTTATACTTAAATCTTTATCTACTAATACTCCGAGTCCAACAGCAGTAGGTGTTTGTTCTGAAACTGTATAATAGTAAGCCAGATCATCTCCTATTTCTCCTGTATATATAGGTACTTGACCAACATAGGGCTCTTTTAATCCTAAATCTCTTATAACTACTAAGTTTCCGCTTTTTCCAATAACTCCGCTAACATCTAACTTTCCTAATGCATTTGCTGGTAAATCAGCAGATGCATTTCCTATATATCCCTTAACATATCCATTGGAATAGCTTGTAACAATAATACCTTTTGCTGGTCCACCACCATCAATTTTAAGAGTAATTACATCTTTTTCTGATTTTAACATAGACCCCATTAAGCTCCCTGCCGTTAACATTCTACCTAATGCAGCTGAAGCTGTTGGTGCACATCCATGTATCTTAACCCCTTCATTAACTAACTCCCTTGTTGTTGCTCCAATTATTCTAACCTGTCCATCTTTAGCTATAGCTGTTATTATTTTATCTCCCATCTTATATATCCTCCTAATCTACTTTTTTCATTAATACATAAACTATTCTCTCTGTATCATTCCCTATTTCTATGTTTTCATCTTCATAATTATCTAACTTTTTTACTATGGTAAATCCTATTTCCTTTAAAAGCTCACTGATGAAATTATCTTTATATGCTCGTTCTCTATGTTCTTCATCAAATCGTCTATATGTATCTCCTTCTTTAATAAAAAAAGTAAGGTACATTTCTACAATATCATCTTCTAAAACATTCTCCCATATATACACAACATCTTCATCATCATAGTTATATACATTATTACCTAACATTTTAGTAAGTTTATAGTATGAGTTTATATCAAAAATAAATAGTCCCTCATCATCTAAATGCTTGTATACAGAAGAAAAATAACTTTTTAACTTCTCTTTATCTAGTATGTAGTTAGTTGAATCTAATATACAGGTTATTAAATCAAATTTACCTTTTAAATCTAAATTCGTTATGTCCTGACATACAAAGCTCGCCTTAATCTTATTACTCCTTAATTTATCTTCAGCTTCTGTTAACATATCATAAGATAAATCTACAGCCCAAGTCTGATTGAAATACTTTGCTATTTCTTTAGTCATGTTACCTGTTCCACATGCTAAATCCAAATATCGTTCTTTTTTTATTGAATATTTATCACATATTCCCATTATACTATTAGCCCATTTTTCGTAATCAACGTCACCGTATATTAGCTTATCATAAATTTTTGCAAATTCTTTATAACATTCCATAGTTTTACCCTCTTTATAATATGTAATTTATATATATATCATCTATATATAATTCTTTCAATAATATAATACAACTATATACTAAAAATCAACAGAAAATAGGAATGTTCTTATTAAATCCCATCTATTTTTCTGTTGATTCTCTACTATAATTAAAAGCATATAGTGTTTTATTAATATTTTCTTTCCTCACTTTTTTTCTATTTCTTTTAAAATAATATCGTTTTTGGGAATCTTCATTTCCTTCTTCTTCTTCGTCATTATCCCACCAATTCTACCAGTCTCTTCAGCAGTAAGTCCACCCCATCCATATTTGTCTACTTTATCTTGTAAACCTAATTCTGAAGCTATTTCATATTTAACTTTTTCTCTTAATTTTTCTAAATCTGTTAATTCTCTATTTGATTTTAGCTTATTTTTAATTACTTTTTTTAATGGTGTATTCCCCATCTAGATTTTCCTCCCTATTAAACATCTGAACATAATACTATTTTTCACTTTTATTCATGTTTTATACCGTTAATTTTAATTTTTTTAAGATTATATAGTTTGAGTTTTCTATTTTTTGTTAGGTATTAATTGTCATCTTATAAAATAAGAGCATACTATAATATTAAGGACATGTATTTTTTACCTAATTATTTACAACTAAAATATATAATTTATTATTAAACTTTAAGGATACATGTATAAAATTTATCTAACCCACAAAAATAATTGTAATTTCACTAATTTACGTTGTATAATTATAGTTAATATATTTTTTTAGATTTGGATGGAAATAACTATAACTTATACTTAGGGGGATTTATTATGCAATACAATGTTGCAGTAGTCGGGGCTACTGGTATGGTTGGAAACAAATTTATAGAAGTTCTTATGGAGAGAAACTTTCCTATAGAGAACCTTTATTTGTTTGCATCTAAAAGATCTGCAGGAAAAACTTTAAAATTTAAAGATTCTGATATTGTAGTTGAAGAGTTAAAAGAAGATAATATCAAAAATAAAAAAATAGACTTTGCACTATTCTCTGCTGGTGGAGATATAAGTCTTGAATATGCTCCAATATTTGCAAGATATGGTGCTGTAGCTATCGATAATAGCAGTGCTTGGAGAATGGATCCTAATGTTCCATTAGTTGTACCTGAAGTAAATCCAGAAGATATCAAACTTCATAAAGGCATCATTGCAAATCCAAACTGTTCAACAATACAAGCCGTTGTCGCTTTACAACCCTTGCATAAAAAATATGGTATTAAAAGAATTATTTATTCTACTTACCAAGCAGTTTCTGGTGCAGGAGTTGATGGCTTCAATGACTTAAAAGAAGGATACAATGGAAATAAACCAAGCAAATTCCCGTATCCTATAGCAGGCAATGTAATACCTCATATTGATTCTTTTTTAGATACAGGATATACAAAAGAAGAAATGAAAATGATAAATGAAACTAGAAAAATCCTTCATAATGATGATCTTAAAATTACAGCTACTACAGTTAGAGTTCCTGTATTCTATGGTCATAGTGAAAGTGTTAACGTAGAACTTGAAAAACCTTTTGAATTAAATGATATATTTGAAATGTATAAAAGTTCTGAGGGTATAATTTTACAAGACGACGTAAAAAACCTTGTATATCCTCTCCCTCTAGATGCTGAAGGTCACGATGAAGTTTATGTAGGCAGAATTAGAAGAGACTTCAGCGTTGATAATGGTTTAAATTTATGGATAGTTGCAGACAACATAAGAAAAGGTGCGGCATCAAATGCAATACAAATTGCAGAACGCATGATAAGCTGGAATAAGTAACACACTTCATAAGGAGGGTTTTAAATGAGTTTATTTAAAGGTTCAGGGGTCGCTATAGTTACTCCTTTTAATAAGGATGGAATAGATTTTAATAAGTTAAAAGAGCTTTTAGACTGGCAAATTGCTTCCGGTACAGATGCTATTATTATTTGTGGAACTACTGGTGAAGCTTCAACTATGTCAGAGAGCGAAAGAAAAGAAGTTATTAAATTTACTGTAGATGTGGTAAATAAAAAAGTTCCTGTAATAGCTGGAACAGGTACTAATAATACTGCTGCTACAGTAAATATGAGCAAATGGGCTGAAAGTATCGGAGTTGACGGACTGTTAATTATAACTCCATACTATAATAAAACAACTCAAAAGGGTATTTTTGAACATTTTAAGGCCGTTAATGATAGCGTTAATATTCCAATAATAGCTTATAATGTTCCTTCAAGAACTGGTCTCAATATTACGCCTAAAACCTTACTAACACTTTGTGAACTTAATAATCTGGTAGCTATAAAAGAGGCAAGTGGAAATATAAGCCAAGTTGTTGAAATGAAAGCTTTGTGTAGAGATAGGCTGGACATTTATTCTGGTAATGATGATCAGATTATTCCTATACTCTCACTTGGTGGAGCTGGTGTTATTTCTGTTATAGCTAACTTGCTTCCAAAAGAAATTCATGATATATGTCATCTTTATGCTAACGGAAACTATGATGATGCTTTAAAGCTTCAACTAGATATGCTTGAATTAATAAACGTAATGTTTATTGAAACTAATCCAATTCCTATCAAAACAGCTATGAATCTTAAAGATATGAATGTTGGAGATCTTAGACTTCCTCTCTGTGATATGGAAGAAGGAAATCTAAAAGCTTTAAAAAATGCTTTAGATAGTTATTATTCTAAATAGGGGGAATAAATTTATGACTAGAGTTATTCTAAGTGGTTGTCTAGGAAAAATGGGAAGAACAATTTCTGAGAGTGTATTAAACTTTCCCAATCTAGAAATAGTAGCTGGAGTAGATGTAAATACTGATAATTCAGCAGGTTATCCTATATTCTCAAGTATCTCCGACTGCCATATTGAAGCAGATGTAGTTTTAGACTTTTCTAGACCTGCATCTTTAGATTCTTTAATTAATTATTGTGCAGATAAGAAACTTCCTCTTATATTATGTGCTACCGGTTATTCTGATGAGGAGCTATATAAAATAAAGGAAACTAGCAAAATCATTCCTATATTTAAATCTGCTAATATGTCTATAGGTGTTAATCTTATAAATAATATATTAAAAGATATAAGTGCTATGCTATATAAAAATTATGATATAGAAATAATCGAAAAGCATCATAATCAAAAAGTAGACTCCCCAAGCGGAACTGCTCTCCTACTTGCAAACACTATAAAAGACTCTATACCTGAAGAAACAATATTTGTTAATGGAAGAGATGGAATTTCAAAAAGAGCTAAAAATGAAATAGGAATTCATGCATTACGTGGTGGAAGTATAGTTGGTGATCATGATGTACTCTTTGCAGGTGCAGGTGAAATAATTCAATTAAGTCATACTGCTCTATCAAGAGAAGTTTTTGCAACTGGTGCACTTAAAGCTTGTGAATATATGGACGGAAAGCCTAATGGTATCTACTCTATGGAAGATGTTATTAGTAAATAAATACACGATCATAAAACTTAATTTAAATTTATGATCTCTAAAACAAAAAAATCTATGCACCTAATTAAGTGCATAGATTTTTTTTAATTTTAGTTACATTTTTATATAGCAAATCATTAAATTTATTAGTTCTGGATGAAATGCTGAATATTAAGCCATATCTCTAGTCTTTCTATTGCTTTTTTAAGTTCTTCCATACTATAGCAATAAGATATTCTTATATACCCTTCTCCACCGTGTCCAAAAGCAGTTCCTGGAACCATTGCTACTTTAGCTTCATTTAAAACCCTTTCACAAAATTCTTCACTATTCATATTAAACCTTTTTATACTTGGGAACATATAAAAAGCACCTGTAGGAATATTAACATCAAAACCTAAACGAATAAGTTCATTATATAAATAATCTCTTCTATTAATAAATTCTTTCTTCATATCTTCTACCGTTCCAAGGCATTGTTTAAGTCCTTCTAATGCTCCCCATTGAACAATAGATGGAGCACATGAAACATTATATTGATGAACCTTAATTATACTATTAATAAATCTTTCCGAAGCACACACATATCCAAGTCTAAGCCCCGTCATAGAAAACATCTTAGAAAATCCACTGACAACAATAACCTGCTCTTTTATATCTTCATATTGAGCTAGAGAATAATATTCCCCTTCAAAAGTAAGAGCACTATATATCTCATCAGTTATAACTACTATTTCTTCATCTTTTATAAGCTTATATAATTCTTCTTTATCACGTTTTGTCAAGGTGGCTCCTGTAGGGTTACAAGGGTATGAAAGCACTAAAATTTTAGGATTATGTTTTATAATAGTTTCTTTTAATGCTTCGTGATCTATAGAAAAGTCACTTTTTAAATTATAGTTCACCACTTCTCCCCCCAAAAGTTTAACACAACTTTCGTATGCTGGGTATGCCGGAGTAGGAATTAAAACTTTATCTCCAGCATTAATTAATGCTGTAAAAGTTGATAAAAGTCCTTCACTACCTCCTATAGTCAAACATATTTCATCTTTTAAATAATTAATATCAAAACTTTTCTTTAAGTATTTTGAAATTTCATATCTTAACTCATCAATTCCCGCATTTGATGTATAAGAAGTTTTATCTTCTTTAATAGCATCAATCATTGCTATCTTTATTTCTTCTGGAACCTTAAAATCCGGTTGACCTACAGTTAAGGAAATAGCTTCTGGTACCTTTATGACTTTATTAAAAAACCTTCTTATTCCTGATATTTCAATATTTTCAACATTTTTAGAAATTAAATTTTTCATAGTAACGCCCCAATACTCTAATATATAATTATAAAATAAATTTTACCCTAATCATCCACATATGTCTATAGGTGGAGCAATTATTAAGTAATCATCACAGATTAAATAATAGTTTTTATAGTATTTTACATATTTTAACTTTGATTTGTAAACATTATTTATTATAATACTATCTATATGTTAATTAATAAGGAGGCTATAAAATGCATTATGATTTAACTGATCCCTACGAAATAGCTCGCTACATAAAAGAAGCTAAAAAAACTACTCCACTTAAGGTTTATATCGATGGCGATTTATCCGATTGCAATTTAGGTAATATAGATTGCTATGGTGGAAACAACTTTTATATTTTATTTGGGGAAGCTTCAGAAATATCTGATTTTCTTGAAAGCTATAAAGATAAGATAAAAAAATATAAACTTGAACAAGATAGAAGGAATTCTGCTATTCCTTTATTAGATACTAAAAATATTCAAGCTAGAATTGAACCTGGCGCAATAATAAGAGATAAAGTTTTTATTGGAAAAAATGCTGTTGTAATGATGGGCGCTGTGATAAATATTGGAGCTGAAATCGGTGAAGGTACTATGGTTGATATGAACGCTGTACTTGGAGCAAGAGCTAAGCTTGGTAAAAATGTTCATTTAGGTGCTGGAGCTGTTGTAGCAGGAGTATTAGAACCACCAAGTAAATCCCCTTCTGAACTTGGAGATAACGTGCTAGTTGGAGCAAATGCAGTTATACTTGAAGGTGTTAAAGTAGGAAATAATTCTGTTGTTGCTGCTGGATCTGTAGTTGTTGAAGATGTTCCTGAAAATGTAGTTGTAGCTGGTAGTCCTGCAAAAATAATTAAGCATGTTGATGCTAAGACTAAAGATAAAACTAAATTAATGGAAGACTTAAGAAGATAAAAGAACTTGGCCATTTGGCCAAGTTCTTTATTTTGCTATTCCCTCACAAAAATTAATATCTTCAATAGAATCTCCATTTTCATCTGCTAATTCTAACTTAGATATAGAAACTTCATAAGCAGTTTTAGTTATTAAATCAGATTCTCCAAGTTTTTTCTGATATTGTCTACTTTGAAGTCTACCCCATACTTTTATATTATCTCCAACTTTTAATGTTCTACAAAATCTTGAATTTCTTCCCCAAGAGATTGTAGGTATATAGTCAGATTTATTATAAGGTCTATTTACTGCTAATAATATATCTGATATTTCTCTTCCAAAAGGAGTAGTTCTATACACTGGTTCCTTACATATATATCCATTAAGGAATATCTGGTTTGGATTTTTACTTTTCTCAATACATGGTTGAATATCTCTTGCAAAAACAGTTAAGATAAGTCTATTAGAACCATCAATAAATTTATTATAGGATCTAAGTTGTCCCTCAATTACTAATTCTAGACCTTCTTTAATCTCAATATCTGTAATAAGCCTTTCTGAAATAGTTACAGGAATAATGTCACTTGCATCACTTAACCTATTTACAGCCACTCTAAAGACATAAAAACCTTCTCCATACATTTCATGACTAAACTCAAGTCCCGATACACAAGTGCCCTCTAAATAAATTTTGTTGTTCAACATTAAATTGTCCATCATAACCCCTCTCTCCCTTAGTTTCCTTTTTTTATTTATCTTACTGAAATATAAATATTCAATTAATTTTGAAAATATAACATCTATTTTTAAAATTAATATATTTTATTGTGTTCTCCATATAATATTTTACATAAATATCCAAATGTTATTTTACGGATATTTCCATTATAATACATATATTCGTTATATTTCAATACCTTTTAATTTAAAATTTGTCTACCATTACTATCAATGTAGTATTTTTCTTTATATATTAAATCCGATACCTTTACAAACTGATATCCTTGAGATTTTAATTCTTTAATAACCTTATCTAAAGTTTCTGGTGTGTATTTAGCTCCATTATGGAATAGCATTATAGAACCTGGTCTAGTTTTCTTAATAACTCTTTCATATTCTACATCAACCCCCTGTTCTTTCCAGTCAATACTGTCTACATCCCATTGTACAGGTATATGTTTAGTCTCCTCTACCGCCAATATAGAGTCATCACTATATGAGCCTGAGGGAAATCTAAATAGCTTAGTCCCGTCTCCTGTAAGCTTTATTATTTTAGCATCCGTTATTGCTATCTCTTGTACAACTTTTTCTTTAGATATGTACTTCATATCAGGATGAGAATTTGAATGGTTTCCTATGTCATGTCCTCTATCAAATATTGCCTTAGCCTGAGAAGGATATTTATCAATCCATACACCGATTAAAAAAAATGTCCCCTTAACATTATTTTTATCTAATACATTTAAAATTTCTATGGTATTATCTACCCCCCAACTTGTGTCAAAAGAAATAGCTACTTTTTTTTCCGCAACTTCTACACTATAAATAGGCACTTTCTTTTTAGTTTGTGAAAATACTGTTGATGCTTTATAGTCTAACAAGGTCAACACTAATGCAGTAATTATAAGTAGCCCTCCAAATAAAAAAATATTGTTTTTCTTAGAGCATTTTAAAAATCCAGTTATTTTCATATATCCTCCTACAATAAAGTTGTTCTAATAAAATTTATATAGAAATACAGATAAATATTACTCATTTATATCTTTGTGTATAATTTATTTTACGAAAACGTTTTAATATAAATTAAAATAAAAAGCACCAATAGCTTTTGGTGCTTTTTATGATATAATAGTGTAAGAATTAGACTTAAAGGAGTGAAAACCATGTTTAATAGCACATCGGAGCTAGCTGAAGATAAACTTCTTTTGCTTTATTTATTAGAGAAGATAAAACTTCCTCTTTCAAATAATCAAATAACTCATATTATCCTAGAAAATAACCTTATGAATTATTTTACTCTTCAACAATACATAACAGAATTGACAAGTACCCATTTTATTCAGGTTATAGATCAAGAAGGTAAGCATAGAATTACTATTTCACCTGAAGGGTCCAAAGTCTTGTCTCTTTTTCAAAATAGAGTGTCTAAACAAAAATTAACTGATATAGATTTATATTTAGATAAACAACTTCAAAATATAAAAAAAGAAGTTACAATTTCTGCTGATTATACAATAGAAGGTAATAATTATATTGTAAATCTTAAAGCATTAGAAAATAATTGTATTTTAATGGATTTAAAGTTAAATGTGGCTTCAAATAAGCAAGCAAAAGAATTATGTCTAAAATGGAAGCAGAATTCCTCAGAATTATATAATCAGCTTTTTAAAGTATTAATAGACTCTTAAGCATATGTCATACCATTAGGTTCTCCTCCTATTGATATGACTTTTTTATCTTCGCTTTCAATATCTACTGATATAAGTAAATCATTATAGCTATCCGTTACATATACATTTCTTCCCATCCTAAATACCCCTCTTGGCATACCTCCTATATTTATATTTTTAATTTCCTTATAATTATTGATATCCACTATACTAACAGATCCATCTCCAAAATTAGTAACAAAGCAATATGGTGAGCTTGGATAAATATCTATTGGATATTTACCCACTAAAATTTTATTAAGTAACTTAAATCCCTTTAAAGATAAAACACTTACCTTTCCCTTTACATCACTTCCTAAATTACTTTCACATATCAAAATATTATTTCCATCTACTGTGAATGATACTTTCGTCGGATATGCGCCTACTCTTAAATTAGCTATATTTTTTTTATCCTCTAAATCAATCATCGTTAGACTATCATTATGAAAATTAGATACAACTATAATTTTTTTTTGCTTATTAATATCAATACTATGTGGCAAATTACCACAAGGTATTTCCTCTTCTACAGTTTTACTGATTAAATTAAACACTGATACATGATTAGAATCTCCACATATAACATATGCTTTATCCTCATATACGACTACATCATTACAGTGCATACCTATAAAAAAGCTATCTACTTCCTCTTTTGTTTCGATATCTACTATGGATATAGTGTTGCTATAATTATTAGCAACTAACAACTTATCTTTGTATACGCAAATACCATGAGGGCCAACCCTATCCATCTTGGATAATTGAAGAGGAATTTTTACCTCTTCTTTAAAATTTTCTGTGTTTACAACAGATATATTATCTGATGACGTATTGCAAACATACAAATATCCCACACATTTCACCCCCTCATAGTATACTATGAATCTGTACAATAAATTGAGATTAACTATTTTATTAAATTTAATTTGTGATTACAAATGATAATATTATTTTATATAAATACTACAATAAAGAATTTATTTCAAAACATAAATTTGGAATACTATCTTGTTGTTTATTTGTAAATGATATTCTATAATATAGTGTGACTAATAGGATGATATTTTGACATTAATATAGGGGGATTTGTAATGTATAAATATACTACTAAAGGAATCTGTGCTAGTTCAATATCTTTTGATATAGAGGATGAAAAGCTTAAAAACGTGTCCTTTTTTGGTGGTTGTGATGGAAATTTAACAGGTCTTTGCAACCTATTAGATGGTATGGATATTGCTACTGTTATAGATAAACTTAAAGGAATTCGTTGTGGTAGGAAATCTACTTCTTGTCCTGACCAATTAGCTATAGCTTTACAAGAAATAATGAAGAAATAAAAGCAAAGAAGCTTTGCATTAAAACTTGCAAAACTTCTTTATTTTTTAGAAACGTATTTATTGTCTTTTATATAAAACCTCCATAAAAAATCTTTTGCTTCCTCTGCATAATCTATGCCTATGCGCTTTGATGAAACTGTCTCAAAATTTTCTTCTTCACTTTCTACAACATATATTTTATCTCCACACAAATCCTCTCCATTTAAGGTCTTATCAATATTCATTGCATTGCACAACTTACCTGGTCCATTAGATAAATTCTTCCTTTGATAAGAAGTCAACTCATGGTAATTTTTTTTATATCTATTCTTACTCATAATCTCCATATCTTCTACTGGCTCTATAGCTCTTATAAGCACTGCCTGTGGTTCATTCTCATTGGCAGCTACAATATTAAAACAGTAGTACATTCCATAAATCATAAATATATAGACATATCCACCTTCTTTGTACATAACTTTAGTTCTTTCTGTGACTTTTCCACCATAAGAATGAGCCGCTTTATCATTTGGTCCCATGTACGCTTCAACTTCAACGATTCTCCCTATAATTCTTCTTCCATTGTTTTCATAAACAAGTAACTTTCCAAGTAAATCTTGTGATACCTCTAGTACATTTCTAGTATAAAATTCTCTTGTTAATTTGTTCATTATTATCCTCCAAAAAAAATCTATATAATATTATAAAAAAATACAAATTTTAAAGACACATTTTACAGCTATTACATATACTATAGTGTAGGACAAGCCGAGAATCCTACATCCATTATACCTCTTTAATGAAGGGGGGTTAAGTATATGAAAGACTGCTGCCCACGCCCAATATTCGATGATAATCTTTGGTTAATAATACTAATAATTATATTATTCTGTTTCTGCGGTGGAATTGGTTGCGCTGCACCACTTTTCTTCTGCTGCTAGTACAATAATAGATTTTAGCGGTATATTTCTATAATATACCGCTTTTTATTCTTTTGTAATACTAAATGATACATATTAATATTATAAAACTTTCTAAATTTTACTAGAAATACATTTAATTTAAAATATAACGATTGAGTGAAAAATCTTTAAGTGATATAATTATTCATATTGTGCTTAAGAAAAATCAAAAGGGGTTGTATTTTTTGTTTAGTGAAGAAAAAATTCCATATCTTAAATTAATACCAATACTTATTATTTCTTTTTTACTTTTTAAAGCAATTGATAATATTCAACTTTTAGCTGATGGATTTTCTATTATGATGTCAATTTTAACTCCATTTTTTTGGGCATTTAGCATCGCATATATACTTAATCCTCTTATTGTTCACTTAGAAAGGACATTTAAAACCAGAAGAATTTTAACAATAGTTATAGTGTATCTTATAGTTTTTGGTATTATTACCCTTATCATAACTATTATAGCACCAACTATTACTGACAATATCGGAGAGCTTCTTCAAAATATGCCGAGCTACGCTAGAAATACTCAAAATTGGTTTGATCATACTATTAAAAAATTAGATTTATCTAATAACCAAGATATTATAGATCACGCTAATAAGGCTCTAAATGATATGCTGGATATATTAACAGCATCATTAAATTCAACAGTAAATTTACTACTAAATAAGGCTATATCTTTTACCTCATCTTTTCTCAAGATGATCTTCGGATTTATTATATCTATATATATTCTTAAAGATAAAGAAGTTTTTATAAAAAATGCTAAAAAACTTTTGTATGCTTTATTTAATGAACATTCAGTAAAGAATTTTTTATATTTCGGAAGAGAAGTGGATAGTATATTTTCTAGATACATCATAGGAAAAACTATTGATTCCTCTATAATTGGATTGCTTTGTGCTATAGGTATCAGCTTAATAGGAGTTCCTTATGGACTACTAATCAGCTTAATAGTAGGTGTTACAAATATGATACCTTACTTCGGCCCATTTATAGGTATGATTCCTGCTTTTATAATAACTTTACTATTCAATCCTATAAAGGCATTTTGGGTAGTACTATTTATATTTGTTCTTCAACAATTTGATGGTTTTTATCTGGGTCCCAAGATTCTAGGTGACCAAGTTGGTGTAGGTCCATTTTGGATTATCCTTGCAGTTATTATAGGTGGTGGAGTCTCTGGAGTATTAGGAATGTTTCTAGGTGTTCCAATAATTGCGATTCTAAAAATACTTCTTGAACGTTTTATGTCGAAACGTTTAAAAATTAAAAATATACATAACAACGATATTTAAGCATATTAAAACAAGGCATGTAATAAATCACTCATGCCTTGTTTTTTTATATAACTACTTTCTTTCTATTACTTTTTTCATATCACCTATCATATACAAAGAACCAGATACTAAAATCAAATCTTCTTTATTACTGTAACTTAATGCTAAACTATATGCTTTTTCATAATCTTCTACAGCTATACAATTTTCATTATACTTTTTAACTTCCTTCTCTAATTCAGCTGCTAATTCCGCTCTTTCACTTTGAGGAGTTACACATATAATTTGCTTTACCCCTGGTGTTATTATTTTTACCATTTCTTCAATATTTTTATCAGCTAAAATACCAAGAATCAATATTAAATTATTGTATTTTAGATATATTCCTGCATTCTCTTTAAGCTTTTTAATTCCATCTATATTGTGAGCTCCATCTATCACAACTAAAGGCATCCAATTTAATATTTCAAACCTTCCAGGCCATTTTACTGTATACAATCCTCTAAAAATAGCTTCTTCATTTATTTTTAAACCTAATTGTTTCAGCTCATCAATAGCATATAAGGATGTAGCACAATTTAGTATTTGATGATTTCCTAGAAGTGATAATTTCATATTATATTCATTAACATTAGTATTAACTCTAATATTTTGAACTCTTTTGATATTTCCCTTTTCTTGTATATCCTCTACTCCTAAAAACTCAGCTGAATCTAAAGATACTTCAATAAGCTTAGAACTTCTTTCTGTGCAAATTTTCTCTATAGCTTTATTAACTTCTTCTTCTTGAGGATATAAGATCACTGGTACTCTCTCTTTAATTATTCCGCCTTTTTCATAAGCTATTTCCTCCAGTGTATCCCCTAATACATTCATATGATCATAACTTATAGAAGTTATGATACTCAAAATAGGTGTTATAACATTGGTAGAATCTAATCTTCCTCCAAGGCCAACTTCTATGACTGCATAGTCTACTTCTTGCTCATAAAAATATAAAAATCCTGCACATGTAATTATCTCAAACTGAGTTGGATCATCATAACCTAGTTCTACAACTTTAGTTACAGCCTCCGAAACCCTTGTAACTACTTTAGCTAAATCTTCTTTAGGAATATTTATTCCATTAACCTGTATTCTTTCTTCAAATTCTTCTATATATGGAGAGGTATACATTCCAATCTTATATCCAGCTTCTTTTAATATGTTTGATATAATAGCTGTTGTAGAGCCTTTGCCATTAGTTCCTGCAATATGTATTGTTTTTATTTTTTCTTGAGGATTTCCTAAAATCTCAAGTATCTTTTTAGTTCTTTCTAACCCTAACTTCATACTAAACTTTGCAGATTCATCTATATACATCATGACTTCCTCATAATTCATTTAAATTCCTCCATTTCTATTAAACTATCTCTTATCTTATAGAGACCTTAATCTCAGTTATTTAGTTAAATAGTAAGCTGGAGCCATTTATGGACCCCAGCCTACTATTATCCTTATTATACATCTATATAGTTAAACATAGAATTACTTTTGAAGACTATCTAATCTTTCAATAACAGCCTTATACATCTCTTTATATTTTTCCTCTTTTTCTCGTTCTTCTTTTACTACTGCTTCTGGTGCTTTACTCATAAATTTCTCATTAGAAAGCTTACCCTCAACTCTTTGAATTTCTTTTTGTAATTTTTCTTTTTCTTTATTCAATCTTTCTACTTCTTTTTCAATATCAACTAAATCTAAAAGAGGCATAAACATTTCTGCTCCCATAGTAACTGTTGATACTGAATTCTCAGGAATTTCTCCCTTTGAATTAACAAAAACTACTTCTGCTGCTGAAGCTAACTTTTCAAAATAAACTTTTCCTTCTTCAAAAGCTTCTCTACCCTCTGATGCATAGATTATTACTTTAGCTTTTCTTGAAGGCGGAACATTCATCTCTGCTCTAACATTTCTTAATGCTTTAATAGCTTCTATTATATAATTCATTTCATTTTCTGTTTTTTCATCTTTTAATTCATCATTATAAGTAGGCCACTCAGAAGTTACAATAGTTTCCTCTGAATTCGGAAGATTTGTATATATTTCTTCAGTAATATATGGCATTACTGGATGTAGTAATTTTAATCCTGTAGTTAAAACTTCATTTAATACATTTAAAACTACACCTTTTGATTTTCTATCTTCTCCATATAAAATTGGTTTTACAAGTTCTATATACCAATCACAAAACTCAGTCCACATGAAATCATAGATCTTCTGAGCTGCCATTCCTGTTTCAAACTTTTCTATGTTTTCACTAACTTCTTTAACAACTGAATTTATTCTTGATAATATCCATTTATCAGCAAGAGTATATTCTTTGCAGTCTTTAAATTCATTAATAAGCTCTACATCTAAATTCATCATTACAAACCTAGATGCGTTCCATATCTTATTTGCAAAGTTTCTAGCAGATTCTACTTTCTCTTCATAGTATCTTATATCATTTCCTGGAGAGTTTCCAGTAACAAGCATAAATCTAAGAGCATCCGCTCCGTACTTATCTATAACTTCTAGAGGGTCTACACCATTTCCAAGAGACTTAGACATCTTCTTTCCTTGACTATCTCTTACTATACCGTGAATCAGAACAGTATCAAAAGGAATTTCTTTCATGCTATGAATTCCTGAGAAAATCATTCTTGCTACCCAGAAGAATATAATATCATATCCAGTTACCAGGGTGCTTGTAGGATAAAAATATTTAAGATCTTCTGTATTCTCTGGATATCCTAAAGTAGAAAATGGCCATAATGCAGAACTAAACCAAGTATCCAATACATCATCATCTTGTCTTAACTTATGACTACTACATTTATTACAGCTTGATGGCTCATCAACAGCTGCTATAATCTCTCCACAGTCTTCACAATACCAAACTGGAATTCTATGTCCCCACCATAATTGTCTTGATATACACCAATCTTGTATGTTTTCCATCCAGTTAAAATAAGTTTTTGAAAATCTCTCTGGAACAAACTTTATTTTTCCTTCTCTTACAACATCAATAGCTGGATCTGCCAATGGCTGCATTTTTACATACCATTGTTTAGAGGTTACTGGTTCAATAATTGTTTCACATCTATCATGAGTTCCAACATTATGAACATGTTCTCTTGTTTTTACTAAGTATCCTTGAGCTTCTAAATCTTTAATAATAGCCTTTCTAGCCTCATATCGATCAAGCCCTGAATACTTTCCGTAACCTTCTGCAATACTACCATCCTTATTCATCATAACAATCTCTGTTAAGTTATGTCTTCTTCCCACTTCGTAATCGTTAGGATCATGAGCAGGTGTTATTTTAACTGCTCCTGTACCAAATTCCATATCAACATAATCATCTGCAATAATAGGAATTTCTCTTTCCACTAGTGGTAATTTCAATGTTTTTCCTAATAGATGAGAGTATCTCTTGTCTTTAGCATTAACTGCAACAGCTGTATCTCCAAGCATGGTTTCAGGTCTTGTAGTTGCAATTTCTATAAATTCATCACTATCGATTACAGGATACTTTATATGCCAAAAGTTCCCGTTCTTTTCTTCATACTCTATTTCTGCGTCAGATATTGCTGTTTGACATTTAGGACACCAGTTAACAATTCTGTTTCCTCTATATATAAGTCCTTCATTATATAAATCAACAAATACCTGTCTAACGGCTTTACTTAAGCCTTCATCCATAGTAAATCTTTCTCTTGTGTAGTCAGCCGATATTCCTAACTTATTATATTGATTTTTTATTTTTTCTCTATATTCATCTGACCATTCCCAAACCTTTTCTAAAAATGCTTCTCTTCCCATTTCTTTTTTATAAAGACCTTGCTTTAAGAGTTCTTTTTCAACTCTTACTTCAGTTGCAATACTTGCATGATCTTCTCCTGGAAGCCAAAGTGTACTAAATCCTTGCATTCTTTTTGTTCTTATTAAAAAGTCCTGCAATGTTCCATCAAGTGCATGACCTAAATGAAGCTGACCAGTTATATTTGGTGGTGGCATCATTATAGTATAAGGCTTCTTATTTTTATCTACCTCTGGAGTGAAATACTTTTTTTCTTCCCAAGTTTTATATATTCTCTCTTCAAATTCTTTAGGATCATAGGTTTTCGAAATATTTGCTTCTAACATTTTATATCCTCCTTAAAAGTTATTTTAAAATTATTTTTCTCTTTTGTTATGATATTTAAGACAAAATAAAAAGCGCTGCCACCTCAAAGGACGACAGCGCGCGTTACCACCTTAATTCCTGAAACATTCAGGCTCTCATTAAAATTAACGATGTGACCACCGTCTTTATCTACTAATAGTTCAATAAAGAAGCTCCAAAGCTACCTTCAAGATTAGTTATATAGAAGATCTTTCAGCCTATGAACCTTCCTCTCTTAATACACTTATATCTTTACTCCTCTTTTTCTCTGCTTTTCATATTTAGTTATTTTTTATTATACCTTTATTTTATAACCTGTCAAGAACTATTTATAAACTTATTTATATCTACTAAACTTCATAATATATCTTTTTTCTCCGCTACTCTTATATCCTTAACTATAAAAATATTATTATTTTTATAAAACACAATATATTTAGTAATCTATTTAATGTAAAGTGAATACTGTAATAATAAGTAATATATTTTGTATTAAAATGGGGCAATAATATGAAACACTTAGTTATTGAAGGAATAGATTTATCTATATGTAAAATAATACACAGAGGTAAAGATGAAAAAATTTATTTAACTCCTGATAACAAGGTTATAAAAATCTGCAGGAATCTAGATGACTGTAGACGTGAATATCTAATTTTAAAGTATTGTCAACACAGCAAGTATTTTCCCAAGGTTTATAAATATAATCTTGGTTATATAATAAGAGAGCATATAGATGGCATGTGTTTAATTGATTATATTAAAAAAAATGGCCTAGATGAAAGTTTAACACTTTCTTTAGTTGATCTTATCGAAAATTTTACCCTTCTTAATTTCACCAGATTAGATACTGGCATTTCTCATATTTTCATTACAAAAAATGGTGATTTTAAAGTAATTGGTTTAAAAAATAATTATACAAGAAAAGAAAAACATCCTAAACACTTACTTTCCGGACTTAGAAAGCTCAAAGTATCTAAAAAATTCTTTAAAATTCTAAAAAAAGAACGTCCGGATTTATATGAACTGTGGAAAAACTAATATACCATATTCACCCCTTATATATAATTTTCATATAATAGCTTATGACATAAATTAGTCAAAGGGGGAATATTTTATGAGGAAAAAAGTGTTTAGTACATTTCTAGTTATTATGTTACTACTTACCTCAGTTACATTATTCGGTTGTAGTAATAAAAAAGAAGAATCTTTGCAAAAAATCAAATTAAATGAAGTTGTACGTTCTGTATTTTATGCACCTATGTACGCTGCTATAAATGAAGGCTTCTTCAAAGAAGAAGGTATAGACATTGACCTTTCCACTGGTCAAGGAGCAGATACAACTATTTTGAAAATACAAGTATACTTATATTTTATATTTACTTTCATTAATAATCTCTATAAATACTGAAGCTATATGTGGATCAAATTGAGTACCACTACACTTCTTAAGTTCATTTATAGCCTCATCATAAGTTTTTCTTTTATTATATGGCCTATTTGATGTCATAGCATCAAAGCTATCTACTACTGCTAAAACTCTTGCTAGATAAGGTATATCCTTCCCCTTAAGATTATCTGGGTATCCCTTTCCATCATATCTTTCATGATGATGCAATATAAGTGGTGAAATATCTCCTAAAGATTTAACAGGATTTATTATTTCTATCCCATTAAAGGGATGTTGCTTAAGTAGTTCCCACTCTTCATTAGTTAATGGCATCTGCTTATTTAATACTTCCTTTGAAATATTTATCTTGCCAATATCATGCATATACGCACCATATATTAGTTTCTTTTTATCTTCCTCATTAAGTTCAAGTTTATCAGCCAACATTCTACTATAAACTACTACTCTTTCAACATGTCCATATGTATATTTGTCTTTCGCATTAATAACACTTATTAATGTTTTTATAGATGTAACAAGGTCTATATGTTTTTCTTCTATATCATTTTTCAACTCATCCAGTATAGAAGTATAGATTTCAACTCTATTTTTATTGAAAAACTTAGCTCGATATAAAGCATCATCCGCACTTTTAATAAGCTCAACATCATTCTTAGCTTTATCAGGATAGATAGACACTCCCATTGATACAGTTAACTTACCCTTGGGTTGATTTTCTTCTCCCTCAAAATAAGTTTCTTCTATTTTTATTCTTATATTTTCTGCAATGCTAATTGCATCTTTTTCCATAGTATCAGGTAGTATTATTGAAAACTCCTCGCCACCGTATCTAGCTACAATATCCGTTTCTCTTACACTGTTTTTTAGTATAGATCCTATACTTCTTAACACCTCATCACCCTTTTGGTGTCCATATAGATCATTATAGTGCTTAAAATAATCTATATCCATAAATATCATAGATATAGGTTTATTAACCTTTTCATATTCTAATATTTCTTGTCTTATAGCATCCTGAAAAAACCTATGATTATATACACCAGTTAACCCATCTTCATTTACTAACCTTTTAAGTTCCTCGATATGTTCCCCTTCTATCTTTACATAAAAACCTAAGGGCCATGCTGTAAGGATAAATAATGCTGATAATACTAGATCATTTTCAAAATACGTATTTATCTCCACACCTCTTAAAGCTACAATGTCCATGACCAATATAATAGTAGAAGAAATACATGCTACTATTATTCCCTGTTTCATACCTGACTGTATAGCGGTAGTTATTATAATAAATAGGAATAGGAATTTATAACTACTTTGGTGTGCACCTGAAACAAGTACTGCTGATAAAGATACTAGTAAAAATAAAATCATTTCTATGTTTTGTATTACTTTTATATGTTTTACACCTGACTTATTAAGTGTTGAGAATATCCACATACCATAAATTAGTATTAATACCAATAATAGTGATACTACTATTATTACACTATAATAATTATATTTGGTATTTAATATAGGCTTCTTATCTTTAAAAAGATATTGAAAAAATGATGTTCCAGAAAATAATAATGAAGATATTTTTACTATTGATAATATTTCATTTACCTTTCTATATTTAGTCTCTTCCATCCTTGTCATAACATCACTACTCCATAGTTAATTTTCAAATATAATACGATTTAGTAGCAAATCTCATACATTAATCTTTTCTAAGAGATTTTGGTTCTTCTGGTTGATAAGTAAACCAAATACATGCAGATGTAGCCACAGATGTTGCAACAAAAGTAGTTATAGTTGCAATTAAAGCTAGTAATTTATGATTTAGTTTTTTCATAATATTTTCACTTCCTTACTTCTTTAATTATATGAATAAAAAAAACATCTATTTTATTTATTAATGAATGGCCACATTTAGTAAGTGTGAAGGTCTGCCAGGCTACACCCCCACTTATACATAATGCATATACAAGAAATCTTGATTTTTCAAGATTAAAATATAATGTCATTATAGCTAAAGCCATTATAAAATAAATGTTTAAAACTATAATAGAATTCTTTTTCATTAAATTCTTTGTATTTTCTTTATTAATAGGTTTTGATGGAGTATCAACAGGCGCTAATTTATAAATGATGTAATATGACCATATAAAAATCATCAGTACTAAAATTAAAGTTATATTAATTTTTGCCCATATATTCACTATAAGGGATATTAAAATAGCTTGTCCCATACATATGATTAATCCAATAGAAGTGCAATTGCCTGGTGAGCTAGCGTGCGCTCCTCCAGAATATTTTCTAAGTATACTTACTGTAAATAATATTATTGTTGCTTCAATTGCAACATGAAATAAATAACCTAGTGTAATAGTAAGAAATATAGAAAGAACAGTCTGTAATAAAGCAAAAGTTCCATAAGCTATAACTTCTTTTTTATCATTATTTAGATTTAGTTCTAATGCTATTTTATTTGCAATACTATTTGATAAATTCTCCATTCTAAATATATTTCAACTCTTTTCTTTTCAATAATCTAACATAATATGATATTACAATACAAGCAAAAAATAATATTGCTGGAGTACCATACAATACCTTTAACACTGGTTTACTAAGTATATAACTCATATCTGCTTTAAAAACATGCTGTATTATAAGTATATTTAAGCCCTCACACACAAATAGTAAAATCAAAGCAATTGTTACTGATCGTACTGATTCAATTAAATTAATCTTATTTATATTAACTATCAGTATAATGAATATAAAAAAGTTTAGTATAGTATGAACACCAAAATTAATTGGAAGGAATCTAATTGTATATACTATAATTACATATATTATGCTTGATACTATGTATCTCTTAATATCAATATACCTTTTTGAAAATGCGTATGCGGCAAAAATAAATAAAAATCCCTCTGGCAATCCTCGTGCGAAAAATTCGAAGGGGGTTACTTGTAACATATCTTTTTCTCCTTTTAAAATCTATTATAAAACTACTCTTCTTAACTGCTAGTTTAATAAAGAACAATATCAAATTATAAATTTAGAGTTTTTGCTTAACGTCTCTGATTAACTAGTTATTCTTACTCACTAGCAACCTTCCTTACTATATTTAGATATTTGATTACATTAAAAATAATAATAAAAACAAAACCTCTTATAAATACATCTCCAATACTCAAAATACTATATCCTGTATCTATTATATCAGTTAAAAATTTTAAATTTGTTTGTGAATTCCCCAAAACGTGTATATCGTTAATTCTCATAAAAGAATCTTCTTTTACATAGCCTGTCCAATATGATAGTTTAGGAAATACGGGCATATTCCCACCATTTGCTTTTATAGCAATATTATTTAAAATACTACCAATAAAAATAAATACTGATCCAATAATAGCACTATAATATTTTTTATATTTAATAATTAGAAACAAATATAAGTACAAATAGAATGATTTTAGCATAGATGAATATTTTATAAATCTATAATCACCAAAAAAAAACATAACATTTAAAATTATATACAATAACTCATACCCTAATATAGGATATATCACCCTTTCCTTAAATAGCGGTTTTAAATTGTATCCTTTTATTTTTGCAATTATCATTGCTATCAATATGGTTTCTATCATACTATTAATCCTACATTTCTTTTATAAACTAAAATACTCTTTTATTATAACAACTTTTTTAATTTTATTCCACTTTTTTCTTGAAATCCCATATATACAAGTATAAATTTCAGCTTTTTTATATATAATACCCTATTTTTTTGTATTAATATATTCTTCTAAAATCTTATCACCATATTTCTCTCTTAAAATACTAACTATAATTCTAGCTTTTTTATCCTCTAATTCTTTCAATTCTTCTTCTCTAGGAGGATATATTACTTCTACTGAAATTTCTTTTCTTTTTACCATACTCATCACCACTGAAAATACTATTACAATCATACTATTCGCATTTATTAATTTTGCTACAAAAATCTTCTTTTAAATAGATAACGAACATAAACTTTACTATGATACTTTAACTCGTAGTAGCTTGGAGGGATTCTATGATTGTAGCAATTTATGCTAGAAAATCTATTGAAACAGACAAAGGAGAATCTATCGAGAATCAAATACAACTTTGCAAGGAATATGGTATTAAAATTGGAATCACAGAGTTTGTATATTATACTGATGAGGGCTTTAGTGGAGGAAATATCAACCGTCCTAACTTTAAAAAAATGATGAAAGCTGCTAAAGCAAAAGAGTTTTCAATGTTAATTTGCTATAGACTAGATAGAATTTCACGTAATGTAGCTGACTTTTCTTCCACTCTTGAGACACTTCAAAAATATAATATAGATTTTGTTTCTATTAAGGAACATTTTGATACTTCCACTCCCATAGGTCGTGCAATGGTATATATAGCTTCGGTTTTTGCACAGCTTGAACGTGAAACCATTGCTGAAAGAGTTCGCGATAATATGCTTGAACTCTCTAAAACTGGACGTTGGCTTGGCGGAACAGCTCCCCTTGGATTTAAGTCAGAAGCTGTTAATTATAAAGATTCAAATGAGAAAAACAAGAAAATGTATAAGCTAATTGTTGTACCTGAAGAAATTGAACTTGTTAAGCTTATATTTGACTTATATCTTGAAAAGAAAGGCTTTCCTTCTGTTGCTAACTATCTTTGTACTCACCACTATAAAGGCAAGAACGGAGGAGAATTTTCTCAAGGCACTGTAGAACAAATTGTAAAAAACCCTGTATATACTTATGCTGATGAAAAAATCTATAACTATTTTAAAAACCTTGGTGCAACTGTTTGTGGTGATTTTAATGGTAACTATGGTGTAATCACTTATAATAAAAGAGAAAAGGGAAAAAAAATTAACCCTATATCTGAATGGATAGTTGCTGTTGGAAAACATAACGGTATCATTCCAAGTGACCTATGGATTAAATGTCAAAATATCAATGCTCATAATGCTCAGAAACCTTCTCCACGAAGTGCTACTGGTAATAAGTTTCTCTTATCCGGCCTTTTAGTTTGTGGTGAATGTGGTAGCAGTATGAGTTCTTGGAGTAGAAATAATCCTAAAAGTAATAAGTATGAAAGATATTATAGATGCAATCTTAAAAATAGAGCAGCTAATCGCTGTAGCAGTAGAATGTTAAATGCAGATAAAGCTGAAAATTTAGTATTATCAAATATAAAAGGTATCACTCTAGAACAACTGGTATCTGCTTATGATAAAATAACATCTAAAGAAAAAAATAAAGGTAACTTTATAGAAGATGAACAAATTAATCTAGAAAAACAAATAGACACAAACAATAAGATGATTCAAAGTTTAATAAGAAAATTAGCTTTATTAGACGATAATCCTATAGTCATTTCAGAATTTCAAAAGGAAATTACTAATTTAAAAGCACAAAACGATTTATTAGAAAAAGGCTTATCGGATTTAAGACGCCTTTCTAGAAATACAAATTCTAAATTAGATTATATTGATGAAATTAACGATAAATTATATAATTTTCAAAACCTCTTTCAGTGCATAGATTCCATAGATAAACAACGCTCCTATCTATTAGGACTTATTAAGTATATCCTATGGGATAGTTCAAATAATAAATTACAGATTAATTTATTTAATTCTAGCTCTTCCATTCCCATGGGAGTGGTAAAAAGAAGAGAAGCTAACTTGCCTTTAGAAAATAGTTCCAGATAAGACTATGCAACAAGTTTTAAGTGGAAGTGTCGAAATTGGTTTTTGTGGACCTGAACAAATAATTTATATTTATAATCAAAAAAGAGAAGACTTACCTATATTATTTGCTCAATTAACACAAACTGATGGTTCTTTCTTAGTAGGTCGAAATAAAGAAGATAACTTTAAGTGGGAATCTTTAAAAGGTAAAACTATAATAGGTGGCAGACCTGGTGGCGTTCCACAAATGACTTTAGAATATGTTTTAAGAAATCATGGGTTAGAACCTGAAAAAGACATTAATCTAATTACAAATTTAGCCTTTACTGCTACAGCCGGAGCATTTAAAGCTGGTACTGGTGACTATGTTGCTTTATTTGAACCAACAGGTAGTATGCTTGAAAAAGATAAATCAGGATATATAGTAGATTCTATAGGTAGTGAAGCAGGTACAATCGCATATACTTGTTTTTTTGCTACTGAATCCTATATAGATAAAAATCCTGAAACAATTCAAAAGTTTACAAATGCAATTTACAAAGGTCAGGTTTGGGTATCTGAACACACTGATGAAGAAGTTGCAAAATCTATTCAATCTTTCTTCCCAGGAAGTGATATAGAAATTTTAACAAATGTTATTAAAAATTACAGAGGTATAAATGCATTTTCAACAAATCCAACATTAAATGAAGGCGACTTAAATAAATTAATGGATATAATTCAGTCTTATGATTCAAAATTAATAGAAGAGAGACCTTCTTTTGAATCTATTGTTAACAATAAGTTTGCTGAAGAAGTTATAAAATAAAATTTGAGCTAATGTCAGTACTGACATTAGCTCTTCTATTTAAATTTGGATTCCACTTGCTACTTCTTCACCTGCTGCTGTTAGTTCATTATTCTCATAGTTTAACTCTTCATTTAAATTTTTCTCAGCAACTGCTAGCATAAGCTTTATTCTATTTATTTGATTTACTTCACTGGCACCTGGATCATAATCTATTGCTACAATATTTGAACCTTTATATCTTCTTCTTAGCTCTTTAATTACTCCTTTTCCAGTTACATGATTAGGTAAACATGCAAAAGGTTGAAGACAAGCAATATTTTTAACTCCAGTTTGTATTAATTCCACCATCTCTCCTGTTAGGAACCATCCTTCACCAGTTTGATTACCCATAGAAAGTATCGGCTCAGCTCCCTTAGCAATATCCTGTATTGAAACCGGAGCATGGAATCTACTACTTTTTTCTAAAGCTTTTTTCATATCTTTTCTAATGTATTCAATACACCATATTACAGCGTCACTAATTATTTTAGATTTTAAATTGCCAGAAAGATATTTGTATTTATAAGTTTCATCATATGCACAATACAAAAAGAAATCTATAAGGTCAGGAACAACTGCCTCTGCACCTTCATTTTCTAATATAGCTACTATATCATTATTAGCTGTTGGATGATATTTTACTAAAATTTCTCCTACCACACCTACTTTAGGCTTTTTAATGTCTAGAATTTCAAGATTATCAAAATCTTCTATTATGTTATATATATACTTCTTACATAATCTGAAGTTCCCTTCTCTTATAACCTTTTTACACTTATCAACCCAGTTTTCATACAATAAATTAGCTGAACCTTTTATTTTTTCATAAGGTCTAACACGATATAAAACTCTCATAAAAAGATCACCAAATAAAATCCCAGTCAATACCTTTTTTATCATAGAGTAAGATATAGTAAAACCTGGATTACTCTCGAGTCCAACATAATTTAATGATATAACTGGTACTTTGTCAAATCCAGCTTCTTTTAGCGCCTTTCTTAGAAATCCTACATAGTTACTAGCTCTACATCCTCCACCCGTTTGAGTAATCATAACAGAGGTGTTATTAGGATCATATTTACCTGATTTTAAAGCCTCTATCATTTGTCCAATAACTATAATAGATGGATAACAAGCATCATTATTTACATACTTTAGCCCTTCCTCTACAGCACCTTTATCAACTGATGGAAGAACTTCTATATTATATCCGGAAGAGGATAGTGCCTCTTGAATAAATTGAAAATGTATAGGGGACATTTGTGGGGCTAAAATAGTATGTTTTTTTCTCATCTCCAAAGTAAAAGGTATCTTTTCCATTGGTTTATAATTTAACTTAGGCTTTGCTCCCATTTTATTTCTTTCTTCAAGAGCCGCCTTCAATGATCTCATTCTAATTCTTACAGCACCAAGATTGTTTACTTCATCTATTTTTAAAAGTGTATATATTTTGTTGTTTCCTCTCAATATCTCTTCTACTTGATCCGAAGTTACGGCGTCAAGTCCACATCCAAAAGAAGTTAACTGAACAAGTTCTAAATTCTCTTGAGTTGAAACAAATTCTGCTGCTGCATATAATCTAGAATGATACACCCATTGATCTACAACTCGCAGAGGTCTTTCTACCTTTCCAAGATGGAATATTGAGTCCTCAGTTAAAACAGCCATATCATATTCATTTATTAAACTTGCGATTCCGTGCTGAATCTCAGGATCAACGTGATATGGTCTTCCTGCAAGAACTATTCCTTTTTTACCAGTTTCCCTTAAATAAGCTAGAACCTCTTCCCCTTTTAATCTTAAATCATTTCTATAGTTTTCTCTTTCTTTCCATGCTTTAGAAGCAGCTTCAAATACTTCTTTTTTAGTCAGACCTAACCCCTGTAATTCTTGAAAAAGTCTACTAGCAAGTCTTTTCTCTTCATCCATAGGTAAGAATGGATTTGAAAATACTATATTCTTTTCCTTTAAAACATCCACATTATTTTTTATTACTTCCGGATAAGAAGTTACTATAGGACAACTATATTTATTATCAACATTATCTAATTCTTGTTTGTCTACTGGAATACATGGATAAAATATTAAATCTACTTCCTTTGATACTAGATCCATTATATGTCCATGAACTAATTTAGCTGGATAACACACCGATTCCGACGGTATAGTCTCCATTCCCATCTCATATACTTCCTTCGAAGATCTTCTTGATAGCTCTACTCTAAATCCAAGCTCATTAAAAAATGTAAACCAATAAGGATAGTTTTCATACATATTTAAAACTCTTGGAATTCCAACTGTACCTCTTTTAGCCTCTTCCTTTTTTAAGGGTACATAATTAAAGACTCTCTTATATTTATAATCATATAAATTAGGTATTTGCTTTTTTACTTCTCCTCTATTTAACCCTCTCTCGCATCTATTTCCAGAGACAAATGTTCCTCCATTAGTAAATTTATTAATGGTAAGCAAACAATTGTTTCCGCAAACTCCACATCTTCTTAGAATTGATTTAGTCTCAAAACTGTCCAACTCACTTAGAGGAAGTAATGTAGTTTTATATCCTTTACTATACTTTTCTCTTGCAATTAGAGCTACTCCAAATGCTCCCATTAATCCTGCAATATCAGGCCTTACAACCTCCCTTTCAGAAATTAATTCTAGACTTCTTAAAACTGAGTCATTATAAAAAGTACCACCTTGTACAATAATTTTTTTTCCCATCTCTTCAGGATTTCTTAGCTTTATAACTTTATACAAAGCATTTTTTATTACTGAGTAAGATAACCCTGCGGATATATCCCCAACGGTAGCCCCTTCTTTTTGAGCTTGTTTAACTCTAGAGTTCATAAATACTGTACATCTTGAACCTAAATCCACAGGTTCTTTTGTAAACATAGCAGCTGTTGCAAAATCCTCAATATTTATATGTAATGACTTTGCAAAGGTTTCTATGAAAGATCCACATCCTGAAGAACAAGCTTCATTAAGCATGATATTATCTATAACTCCATCTTTAATCACCATAGATTTCATATCTTGACCACCGATATCTAATATAAAATCTACTCCTGGTAGAAAGAAGTTAGCTGCTTTATAATGAGCAATTGTTTCAATCTCTCCTATATCCATCTTTAAAGCAGTCTTTATAATACCTTCACCATATCCAGTAACAGCACTAGATGCTATTTTAGCTCCTTCTGGCATTTTGTCATATATATCCTTTATAATTTCAATTGTTAATGCTAACGGATTTCCTTGATTGCTACCATAGTAGGAGTAAAGTAAAGCTCCGTCTTCTCCAATTAAAGCAGCCTTTGTTGTTGTAGATCCTGCATCTATTCCTAAAAAACAGTTTCCTTCATAACTGGATAGTTCTCTTCTATTTACTTTGTACTTAGAATGTCTCTCTCTAAATGTATCTAATTCCTCTTCATTTAAAAATAATGGTCTTAATCTATTTACCTCATAGTTTGTAGCATCTTTTAATTTAGGTAACTTTTTATATAGTGCTTCAACCGTTACTACCTTTTCTTCTCTTGATGCAAGTGCTGCCCCCATGGCAACAAATAGTTGAGAGTTATCTGGAAATATTATTTGCTCTGGTTGCAATTTTAATGTTTCTATAAATCTTTTTCTAAGCTCTGATAAAAAATGTAGAGGCCCTCCTAAGAATGCCACATTCCCTTTTATTGGCTTACCACAAGCAAGTCCACTTATAGTTTGATTAACTACTGCCTGAAATATAGATGCTGATAAATCTTCTTTTGATGCTCCCTCATTTAAAAGCGGCTGAATATCCGTCTTTGCAAATACTCCACATCTAGATGCAATTGGATATATCACTTTATGATTTTTAGCCATCTCATTTAGTCCCGTTGCATCTGCTTGGAGCAATACAGCCATCTGATCTATAAATGCTCCTGTACCTCCAGCGCAAGTACCATTCATTCTTTGCTCTATTCCATCTTCAAAATAAATAATTTTAGCATCTTCTCCTCCAAGTTCAATTACTACATCTGTTCTTGGAATAAGTTCTTCTACTGTCTTTGTTGATGCAATTACTTCCTGAATAAAAGAAACATCTAACCACTTGGACACTGCAAGTCCTCCTGATCCTGTTATCATTATAGTAATATTATAATTTTTAAACTTTTCATATGTTTCCTCTATAAGACTTGCAATTGTATTTTTTATATCCGAAAAATGTCTTTTATAATTTCCATAAACAATATTATTGTTTTGGTCTAATACTACCAATTTAACTGTTGTTGACCCCACATCTAACCCAAAACTCAATATTCTTTTCATAGTTACCTTCCCATTCTTTCCTAATTTCTATTTACTAATTATAACTCACTAAATGTACCCATAATTGTAATACTTAATTATAAGGTGTTTATAATCTTTTTTCAAATAAGAATTTTCTTTCTTTTTATTATATTTCGCTTAGTAATTCAGCTTTAAAGATAATTATTATTAATTAGCTAATATATCCTTTGTTTTAAGTATGATTTTATCAAAATTTACATCCTCATCTATATCTATATTTAACATTACTGATTTTAATTCATATAATAAAATATAAATACTTAGGAGTTGATAATATGAAGGAACTAACCCTATCTCATGTATTTATGAATTATCATACTCTAAATGCTGAAACTGAAGCATTGAGGGACATTTCCTTTACTATATATAATGGTGAATTTGTAAGCATAGTAGGTCCTTCTGGTTGTGGAAAATCAACCATATTAAACATTATTGCAAAAATCTTTTCCCCTTCTAAAGGAGAGGTACTAGTAGATAATACTGATTTAAGTGAAACTGAACTAAGGATCGGGTATATGTTTCAAAAGGACCAGCTTTTTGAATGGCTAACAGTCTGGGATAATGTTCTTATAGGCCTTAAAATCCAACATAGAGTAAATGATAATAGTAAAGAAAAGGTTAAACAACTATTAATTCAATATAACTTATGGGATTTTAGAAATCATTATCCTAGCCAGCTATCTGGCGGAATGCGTCAAAGAGTAGCACTTATTAGAACTCTTGCAATCGATCCTAGCATTTTACTTCTTGATGAACCTTTTTCTGCTCTAGATTATCAAAGTAGATTAAAAGCTAGTGATGAGATATATAAGATTATAAAACAAGAAAACAGAACTGCAATAATGGTTACTCATGACATATCCGAAGCTATATCTATGTCAAATAGAGTAATAATACTATCTCAAAGACCAGCCAGCATTAAGAAAATTATTCCAATAGAGTTATGCAATGAATGTGAATCTCCTTTAAAGTGTAGAGAAAATCCAAACTTTAGACTCTACTTTAATGCAATCTGGAAGGAGATGGATTTAAATGAGTAATTACAGTTCAGAACATCAAGATTTTATTAGAAAATTAAAAAATGATAAAAGAAAAATTATAATAACTAGAATACTAATACTTTTATTTATATTTATTTCTTGGGAAGTTGCAGGTAATTTGAAATTAATTGATCCATTTCTCACAAGTACTCCATCTAGAATGTGGAAAAGCCTTGTAAAAATATACGCTGAAGGTAGTCTATTTAAACATATACTAGTAACCTGCGGTGAAACTATACTTGGCTTCTTGCTTAGTACTATTTTAGGCACAATAATTGCTATAATTTTATGGTGGTCAGATTTTGCCTCTAAAGTTCTTGATCCATATTTAGTTGTACTAAATGCTCTACCAAAGGTAGCCTTAGCCCCTATTATTATATTTTGGGTGGGAAATGGTATAAAAGCAATAGTTTTAATTGCGCTTCTAATCTCAATAGTAGTTACTATAATTAATATCTTAAATGGCTTTAAAGAAGTAGATAAGGATAAAATTAAACTTCTTAAAACTTTAGGTGCTACAAAGCTACAAATACTATATGCTTTAATAATTCCAGCTACTTTTCCTACTATTATATCGTCATTAAAAATAAATGTGGGCTTATCCTGGGTAGGGGTCATTATGGGAGAATTCTTAGTTGCTAAAGATGGACTAGGTTTCTTAATTATATTTGGTGGTCAAATCTCCCAATTAGATATGGTTATGATGAGTATAGTAGTGCTATGTATACTTGCTTTCTTAATGTATGAAGTTGTTGCCTTTCTTGAAAGACGAATTACTAGTCAAAACAGAGGTAAAAACTAATATATTATGAATAAAATGTAATTGATTTGACAATAATTAGACATGAATATTAAATATTCATGTTTTTTTATTCTTCAGATTAAATAAAAAATATCCTCTGAAGTTAAAATTATGTCTATAAGGAGGTTTAAATATAACTATGAGTTACTTTGATGAAGCTAATATTTTTTATAACAATAAACAATACAAGAGAGCTATTGATACATATAAAAAGGCTATTCAAATTAAAGAAAATAAAATTGCATCTTTATATAACACTGCTGTATGCTTTATAAAACTTTGTGATTACGAAAAGGCTATTCCTCTTTTAAAATTAGCAATCCAAGAAAAAGAAGACAGTAAATACTTTTTCAATCTTGGCTATTGTTATGCTATGCTAAAAGACTCGAAAAAAGCTCTTATATATTTCAATACCGCTTGGGCACTAGACAATTCCGATAAAGATTGTGAACGAGCGATAGATTTAATAATAGAAAACTTTAAAAAAAATGTTTAGATTATATCCCTAAAAATTTAGGACTTCAATCTAAACACCATATATTATATACGGTTGGGGCAATTTTGTTTATCGTTTTTCTCTTTTTTTGTAATTATGCTTATATGTCTCTTGTTATAATTAATTTGCAATTTTTGCCCCTCTATGATCAAGCTTAAATACTGAACTATCAAAATAATTTCCACCTTTATAAAATGTAGTATCCACATTAATCCAAGTGTTCTCTTCTTCAATATAAACTTGATTCCATGCATGATTTACCCAACTCGAGCCATTAAAACCCTCTCCAGTTATTATTCTAACATTTATTCCATTTGCTTTACTCATTGCTGAGTAAAGGCATGAATAATCAAAACATATTCCCTTTCTAGTATTAAAGGTATTTATAGCACCAGATTTAACATTAAAATCATTATTTAGTATTTTATCTACTTTGTCATAATCATACTCTATATTTTCCCCTATCCAATTGTATATAGCTTTGGCCTTTTCTCTTGTACTATCATAATCCTTTACTAATTCCTTTGAAAAAGCATCAATCTCATCATTAGTTTTAAGTCCCTCATTAAGAGTTATTCCATTGTAATAAACAATGGTTCTTCCAGTACTAGTAACAGACCCTTCTGAGCCATTTTCTACTACTATCTTAAAAGAATTATTTATTATATTAGGTAGTTCTTTTGCCAAGTTAGAGTTAGCAATCGGGTTTACTACTTCCTCTGATAGTAGGCTATAAACTTTAGAATTCTCTAATTTCTTATCATAATTTTCATTTATACCTATTAGTGCAAATATATTAAATATAGAAGTAAATAGCAATATATAGCATATAGACTTTGGCAACTGGAATATTACTCCTAAAAATCTTTTTGTAACATTACTTTTTTCTTTTACAAAATTTTCAATTCCATCTAAAAGAGGATAAAATGTTAAATTATTTATTATATCTATAAATAATTCTACTAATTTATATATAATAAATATTATAATAGGCATACATACAACATATATAACTATAGGTTTGCTTTCTATTAGTTGTATAATTGTTTTAGGTATACCATTATATATTTTATTGTAAATATCCTCTTCATGTCTTATGAATATTTTCTTTGTAACATATACACCTAGAATTGATCCTATAATAAATGCTATATAACTTCCTACATCTTCTATATCATTCTTCAAATTTTTAGATGAAAATTTAAATAAAAATCCTTTTATTATAGGATATAGAAATATTAATATTAATATTATGTCAATGCTATTTTGGTTTATAAACTCAACTACATTACTCATACTCTATTATTTCCTTCAATATTTTCTTTATATCCTTCCAATTATATCCCCTTCTTATAAGATAATCACTAAGTTTCTTGCATATCTTTTTCTTATCTTGTTCTAGCTTACATACTATTCTATATCTTTTTTCTGCAAGTTGTTTAAGTGTACATAAATTTTCTTCTGAAGCTTCTGACTCACTTTCATCTATTTTTGTACTTTCATTAATATCTATTTTGTATATATCCATAACTTTATTCAAAGTACTAGTTACTACGTCAAAATTATAACCTTTTGATATTAAATAATCTCCAATTTTTTTGTATATATTTTTTATATTTGCTTCAGATTTTTTTAGAATATCTAGCTTTTTCTGTGCTAACTTTAATGCAGATTGCTCCTCTACATCTTCCTCTAAGATAGTAAGTTTATTCTCTATAAGACTATCCTCTATTCCTTTTCTTTTAAGCATATATCTAATTTTATTTCTTCCTATACTTATAGACTTATCTTTTATAAACATTTCTGCATATTTCTCATCATTTATAAAATTGTATTCCTTTAAAAAATCTATTATTCTAGCTATAGTTTTCTCATCATAATCCCTAGCCAATAACTTTTCTGCCATTTCCTTTTCGCTTTTATAGCTTCTTTCAATAATCCTTAAAGCATAACTTTTGCACTTTATATAGTTATCTTCAGCTAATACATCCTTTAATAAATCTAAATCTACAATTTTACCTTTTTCTAAGTTGTAATAATACACTAAATCCGCACTACAAGCAAAAGCAAAATCATCATTTATAAATACATTTACTCTTTCCTTATTCTTTTTACCCACTTCTATTTTAGTTATAATTTTATTCACTACTTACCATCCTTCTTCGGAAGCAATATGTGTACTGTTGGATTTGATAAAACTTTTTTTGCAATATCATATATATCTTTACTCTTAATATTTTCCATGTTGTCCATATCATCTATAAATTCATATATATCCTCATTATCAATAATTTGATGCAGTACGTAATTACCAAGCTGAATAGAATCTTCTAAAGTTCCTACTACTGCTGTATTTAAAACTTTTTTCATCAAAGAAACATTTCTTTCGTCTAAAATAATTTTTTCAGCTTTTATATTATTTATAACTTCATCAATAATAGAAAGGGCTTCATCAACATCTTGCTCATTTACAGATGTATATATAATTAACAATTTAACATCTTCTGTAACATCTAATTCAGAATATACATCATATGCTAGTCCCTTTTCCTCCCTTAACTTTCTGAAGAGAACGGAATTTGCACTCTCTCCTAGCTTATAATTAAGTATTCTTAATGCTAATTCTTCTTGTTTACTTAAATTATGAAATGTGTATAAATATACTATAGTGCTTTGCTCAATTTCTTTTTTATAAGAAACCTTTTTAATCGGTACATTATCCTCAACAATTACATTACCCTTCTTAAAGCTCCTATCTTTCCATCCATGAAAATATTTCGTAACTAAGTCTAAAACAATTTCATGTTCGTTTGGAGATACAATAGTTATACAAGTATTGTTAGGTACATAAAACTCCTCATAAAAACCAAGTAAATCTTCTCTTTTAAACTTTCTAACAGTACTTTCTTTTCCTGCAGCATCTATTTTAATTGAACTTTTTTTAAATGCACTATCTAAAGTTTTTCTAAAACTAAAATCTTCAACATCATCCTTACTAGTTCTAATTTCAGCTAAAATAACGCCTCTTTCTTTTTCAATTTCTTTTTCAGAAAAAACTGAATTTTGAAGCATATCTGAAAGTATCTCTAGTGAAGATGTAAGTTCATCATTTAAAGCTGTTATGCTATAAACCGTACAAGTATAATCAGTATAAGCATTATACTCTCCCGCGAGTTGTTCTAGTTCTTCATTTAACTGTTTATTATTTCTATTATTAGTCCCTTTAAAGAGCATGTGTTCAACAAAATGTGCTATTCCTTTTTCCTCAATCTTCTCATAAATACTTCCAATTTTAACTCCTATTTGTATAGAAGCTAATTGAGTATCTCTTTTTATTGTTACTAAATCAATTCCATTTTCTAATGTAGACCTCTTTAAGTCAAAAATGCCTTTTTTCATATATTCTCCTTAAAAACTTATTTATACTGATTATTATAATTTATATTCAAATAAATAAAAAGTATTTATGAGATTTTTATTTTGCCTAAATATATCTTTAAATCAAAAAAAACCTCTAAAAAGTAACTTACAGAGGTTTTTTCTGATTGCCAACTATATATCTTTAGTTATTGTTCTTCAATAGCATCACCTAAAGTTGCTCCTGGTGGAACTATAGGAAATACCATTTCACTGTCATCTATTATACATTCTATAACTACAGCTTCATTTAAATTTAAAGCCTTTAATAATACTTCTTCAACTTCATCATCAGAAGTTATTTTTAAAGCTTTTATATTATAAGAATTAGCAAGTTTCATAAAATCAACATCATTTCCTAATTTAGTACTACTGAATTTCTTATCATAAAATAAATCCTGCCATTGTCTTACCATACCTAAAGCACTATTATTAAGCACTAGTTGTATTATTGGAAGCTTATATCTTGAAATTGTAACAAGTTCTATAGAATTCATTCTAAAACAACCATCACCTGCTATGTTTATTACCTTCTTATCAGGATTTGCTATACACGCTCCTATAGCCGCCGGAAGTCCATACCCCATGGTTCCAAGTCCACCTGAAGATATAAAGCTTCTTGGCTCTTTAAACATATATGATTGTGCTGTCCACATTTGATTTTGACCAACTTCTGTAGCTACTATACAATTACCTTTAGTAAGTTCTGAAAGCTTCTCTATTATAAAATGAGGATTTAATTTACTTTCATTCTTAAACCTTGGTGGAAAAACACCTTTCCATATATCAATCTGATTATTCCACTCTGATAGTGGTTTTTCATCAATTTTTGTAATCAGATTTGTAAGAATACTTCTTACATCACCACAAAGTGGAATATCTACTTGAACATTTTTACCTATTTCCTCTGGATCTATATCTATATGAATTATCGTAGCATTTTTTGCAAAAACATCAGTTTTTCCTGCAACTCTATCACTAAATCGTGACCCTATTGCAATTAAAAGATCACATTCAATTACTGCTCGATTTGAAGCACGAGTTCCATGCATCCCTATCATACCTGTATATAAATTATGATCTTGTGAAAATGATCCCATTCCCATAAGTGAGCAAGCAACTGGCGATTTGATTTTTTCTGCAAATTCCATAAGCTTATCATTAGCTTCTGATATAATTACACCACCACCCGCATATATAAGTGGCCTTTTAGACTGATTTATTGCATCTATAGCTTTTTCAAGATTTCTTTTAAGAGAATCTTTATTCCATTCATCATTATGATAATCCCATTCAATTCTTTTACTAGAAGTGTCTATAACTGCTGGTTCATACTCTGTTATGCAGGTCTGAACATCCTTTGGAATATCAACAAGTACCGGACCTGGTCTCCCATAACGTGCAGTCCTAAAAGCTTCTCTTATTGTGGAAGCTAATTTTTTAACATCCTTAACAATATAGTTTTGTTTTGTAACTGCACGAGTCATACTAATTATATCTACCTCTTGGAAAGAAGATCTTCCAAGAATAGGTAATGGCACTTGACCAGTAAATACAACTATAGGAACAGAATCCATATAGGCCGTTGCGATTCCTGTAATTGTATTTGTTGCACCTGGTCCTGAGGTTGCAAGTACCACGCCTACCTTTCCAGTAGACCTAGCATATCCGTCCGCTGCATGAGTTGCCCCTTGCTCATGAGCTGTTAAGATATGTGTTATCTCCTCTGAATTATATAATTCATCATAGATTGGAAGTATTGTTCCTCCCGGATATCCAAAAATAACATTAGCTCCCTGTTCTTTTAAACATTCTAAAAATATTTGAGCTCCAGTTAACTGCATGCCCTCGCCCCCTTTAAACCTCATATATAATATTACTTTAGTATTAAATTTTATCTTAATTTAAAGCTTCTGCAATTAAATCTCCCATTTTTTCAGTTCCTACCAAAGTCATTCCACTCTGCATAATATCGCCTGTTCTATATCCGTTATCTAATACAGCCGCTACAGTTTTTTCTATGTGACTTGCTGCCTCCTCCATATCAAAACTATATCTAAGCATCATAGCTATACTCATAATTGTTGCTATAGGATTTGCTTTATCTTGTCCTGCAATATCTGGTGCTGATCCATGAATTGGCTCATATAAACCAAGTTTAGTATTTCCTAAACTTGCTGATGGAAGCATTCCAAGAGAACCTGTAAGCATAGAAGCTTCATCACTTAGAATATCCCCAAATAAATTTTCTGTCACAATTGTGCTAAATTGTCTTGGATTTCTAATCAGCTGCATAGCTGCATTATCAACATACATGTAACTTAATTCTACTTCTGAATACTGCTTAGCCATCTTAGTTACTATCTCACGCCACAATCTTGAACTTTCTAATACGTTAGCTTTATCTACTAATGTTAGCTTCTTATCTCTTTTCATTGCAGTCTCAAAAGCAACCTTTGCAATTCTCTCTATTTCATATGTAGAATATGCCATTGTATCCCAAGCTTTTTGTCCATCTTCAGTATTTACTCTATTCTTTTCACCAAAGTAAGCTCCACCAGTTAATTCTCTTATAACCATTATATCAAGTCCATCACCTAAAACTTCTTCTTTTAAAGTAGACGCTGCTTTAAGTTGTGGAAACATTATAGCTGGTCTTAGATTAGCAAATACCCCTAATGCCTTTCTAATTCCTAAAAGTCCTGCTTCTGGTCTTAAATCGCCTGGAAGTACATCCCATTTTTCACCACCCACAGCACCAAGAAGTACTGCGTCACTCTCCTTGCATATAGCTACAGTTTCTTCTGGAAGAGGAACTCCAGTTGCGTCAATTGCAACTCCTCCCATTAATACTTCTGTGTATTCAAATTTACAATTATATTTTTTTTCTACTACATTTAGAACCTTAAGTCCTTGTTTTATTACCTCTGGTCCTATTCCGTCTCCTGGAATTAAAGCTATCTTCATTATTCTTCCCCCTTATTATTATGTAAAAAATACTCTATTGAATCCGTTAGTGCAACCCAACTAGCCTCAATAATGTTTGTAGATACCCCTACTGTACCCCATACATTTTTCCCATCTGTTGATTCTATATGAACTCTAACTTTAGCTGCAGTAGCTGTATCTGTGTCCAACACTCTAACCTTATAATCTGCAAGTCTCATTTTTTTAAGATGAGGATAAAAAACTCCAAGAGCTTTTCTTAATGCTGTATCAAGTGCATTTACTGGACCATGACCTTCAGCTGCTGTTATTTCCTCTACTCCATCTACCACAACTTTTACAATAGACGAAGCACTGTTTTCTTCACCCCAGTTATCATCGCAAATTACCTTAAAGTCTTTCACTTCAAACATCTCTTTATAATTAGAAAGAGTCTTAATTACCATTAGTTCAAAGGAAACTTCGGCTCCCTCAAAAGCGTAACCTTTGTGTTCTAAATCTTTTATCTTATCAATTAACATTTTGGTTTCTGGTGATTCTTTTGTAGCCCATGGTGCAACTTTTTGAATTTTTGCAAGAATTGTACTTCTACCCGCTACTTCTGACATGGCAAAATCTCTTGAATTGCCTACTTCTTCTGGTGAGATATGTTCAAAAGATCTAGAATTCTTTTGAACTCCGTCAATATGCATTCCACCTTTATGTGTAAATGAACTTGCCCCTACATAAGGATCTCTTTCACTTGGAATAATGTTTGTTATTTCATATATATATCTTGATAAGTCAGTTAATTCTACTAATTTTTCTCTTCCAACACAAGTTTTGTTTAATTTCAGTTCAAGATTAGGAATTACTGTACAAAGATTAGTATTTCCGCATCTTTCTCCATATCCATTAAAAGTTCCTTGAACTTGGAATGCTCCATACTCAACAGATACTATAGAATTGGCAACCGCCATTCCACAATCATTATGACAGTGCACTCCAACAGGTGCATTTACCTCTTCTATGACTTCTTTTACTATAGTTGCTGACTCTGATGGAAGTAATCCTCCATTAGTATCACATAATACTAGCCAATCTGCGCCAGCTTCTTCTGCTACTAAAAGTGTTTCAATTGCATACTTCTTGTTTTCTTTATAACCATCAAAGAAATGTTCCGCGTCAAATACTACTTCTTTTCCTAAACTCTTCATATATGAAATGGTATCCCTTATCATATTTAAGTTTTCTTCTAAAGTAGTTTTAATAATATCCGTAACATGAAAATCCCAACTCTTCCCAAATATAGCTACAGCATCAGTCCCTGCATTTGCTAATGCCATAACAGTTGCATCTTCAGTAATCTTTATATTTGGTTTTCGAGTATTTCCAAAAGCAGTTAACTTTGCATTTTTTAACGTAAGGGTCTTTGTTTTTTCAAAAAATTCTAAATCTTTTGGATTTGATCCCGGGTTTCCTGCTTCTACATAATCTATACCGAATTCATCTAGTTTCTTAAGTATTTTAAGCTTGTCTTCAACAGTAAAGGATATGCCTTGAGCCTGTGCCCCATCTCTTAGCGTTGTATCATAAATATATATTTTATCTCTTAAATCCCCAATTTTGGTTCAGCCCCCTTTTTGAAATCCCAGAAAAATCTATAAAATATTCAGTTTAATTTTCATACTTTTATTAAACCACAACCACATTTATAATTAACATAACATTGTGGTTAATTTTGTAGAAAATCAAACTGAATAAGTTATTATAGCTTTTTATAATTTTAATTACTATTATCTCTTTTTTAAATGTAGTTTATTTATTACTTATTTTTCATCTGACCATGACATCATTTTTCTAAGTTCTTTACCAACTTTTTCGATTTCATGTGCCTTTTCAATTCTTCTTCTTGAATTAAATGCTGCTCTATTTGATTGATTTTCAAGTATCCAGTTCTTTGCAAAAGTTCCATCTTGGATTTCAGAAAGTACTTTTTTCATTTCTTTCTTAGTCTCATCAGTAACAATTCTCTTACCTATGCTATAATCTCCAAATTCAGCAGTATCACTGATAGAATATCTCATATATTCTAAACCGCCTTTATTCATTAAATCTACTATTAACTTCATCTCATGCATACATTCAAAGTAAGCACTTTCTGGTTGATAACCAGCTTCGATTAAAGTTTCAAATCCAGCTTTTATAAGTTCACTAACCCCTCCGCATAGAACTGCTTGCTCTCCGAAAAGATCTGTTTCTGTCTCTTCTTTAAATGTAGTTTCAAGAACACCTGCTCTTGCACCACCAATTCCTTTTGCATACGCTAAAGCTAAATCTTTAGCACTTCCTGTAGCATCTTGATGTATAGCTATAAGACAAGGAACCCCTTTACCTTCTTGATATTGGCTTCTTACTGTATGTCCTGGTCCCTTTGGAGCTACCATAAATACATCTACATTTGCTGGTGGAACAATTTGATCAAAATGTATGTTAAATCCATGAGCAAATAATAACGCTTTTCCTTCAGTAAGATTTTGCTCTATACTATCTTTATAAAGTTTTCCTTGTCTTTCATCAGGTATTAAAATCATTATTAAATCTGATTCTTTAACTGCATCCGCAACTTCTAATACTTGAAGACCTGCTTCTTCTGCAATTGACCAAGACTTACTTCCCTTATAAAGTCCAACACAAACATCCACTCCGCTATCTTTTAAGTTTAACGCATGTGCATGCCCTTGACTTCCATAACCTATAACTGCTACCTTTTTCCCCTGTAATAATTGTAAATTTGCATCTTTGTCATAATATAACTTTGCCATAATATAGTCCCCCTTTATAATATTGTTTATATAATATGTTTTGAATAAAAAAACATCACCTAGCTTTAAGCAAGGTGTATAAATATGAAACTCCGCTTCCTAATAGTCAGAGGAGTAAGCGACTCACAACAAATCACACATTTGTGTTCTCTGCTTATGAAACTCATCTTTCTAGTAGTCAGATGAGTTAGCCATTCACAATAAATCTTAGATTTGTTATCTTTGCTTATAATGTAATAATTCAAACTATAACTTAATTCATGCTTTTATTTATAAAGTTAAGTTTTTACTATTCTAACAGTGAACCCGTTTCTTGTCAATATATTTACTTTTTTTAGAAAAATTGAATTTTAAACTTCACTTTTATTAAAACCTGCATACTAATAATCACTTTATTATAATTACACATTTTTTTAAATATAATACATAAAAAAATTGTAACTCAACTTTCTTTAATTAACATTTATTAATTAAAAAACACTATTAATCAGTACTAAATCATTACTTAATTAGTTAATCACTCTTAAATAGCTAATAAAATTACAAATATTCTTTATTATTTAATTAATTGAATAATATTAAAATGCTTTTGTATACATAAGTAACTATAATAACGCAACATATAATTTATTTTCATATACTTTTTGACTTTATTAATTCATAATTTCACATATTCATATTAAAAATATTATAAATTACTTTCTTAAACTCTTTTCATTTACCTAATATATTGATATATATCTAAAATTGTGTTCTAATTTAGAAACTTAGCATAAACTTATAATAATAATATTTCCTTTGAGGTAAATCATGTCAAACATTAAATCCAATTCTATTTTTTATAAATTACTATTTACTCTTATATTCGTACTAATTATTGAGATAATTATAATATATAGAACTCTTTAAAAGGATTTTTTCTTTCGATAATGGTTACAATAAGTTTGAATAAAAATAATCTTTTACAAAGGTGAAAGGTGGTTAATTATATGGCTAGAAAAGCTTCAGATAATTATAATATGACTAAACAAGAAGCAATAATAATAGAAAAAAGCGAAAATGCACAACTATCTAATAAACTTCATATTTACAGTGGCAAAAAAGGTCCTTCTA
Source organism: Clostridium sp. X (assembly GCF_055755365.1). Classification (NCBI taxonomy): domain Bacteria; kingdom Bacillati; phylum Bacillota; class Clostridia; order Eubacteriales; family Clostridiaceae; genus Clostridium; species Clostridium sp. X. The sequence continues at coordinate 2,236,534 of NZ_CM146912.1, read as the reverse complement.
AAGAAACTGAAGAGAGATAACTCAACCATTATCTAAAGTTTTTACTGCTTTGTTTACAACAAAAGCGAAGTTCATGTAATTTTTTGAATACATAAAGCTTCGCTTTTTCTCTTTATTCTTTATTAACATTCATTATCTTCTTTATTTTGAAGAAATATTTTTTGTTCCTGCAACAAACTTATTCCTAAGTTTAATATCATTTTTTTCCGTATTTTTTGAAAAGTCTGTGCTTTCTCTAGGGTATTTTTTAAAGATTTCATCTCTTCTTTATTATCTATCTCCATTATTTCTGTATTATCTATTTTACATAGGACCTTTTCATTAAGAAATTCAAAGTGTTCGTAGCTTTTTTCCTTTATATCTAAACAACTTTTATTTATATTTGGATTTATAATTTCTAACTCTAGACTATAAGAAGATTTAGGAATTTTAGGCATATTATTAAAAGCAACCTTTGTAGAGCATTTAAAAGGAATATTAAAAATAGATTTTTTAACTTCCCCATTTATTGTATTTTTTTTAATAGTCATTGGAGTAGCATACTCTATATTCTCCTGTATGAAACCTTTCACAAATAATTTGTCTGTACCAAGAATTAATTCGCATTTATTCAAAAAAATGCTTCTATCCAAATCTTTTATTTGAAAAACTGGTTCCGGAAACTTTATAACTGATTCTACAAAAACTTTCATATGAATCTGCGAGAGTATAACGGGTATTTTAGTCACTCCAGATTGAAAAAAAGAATAATATTCCAGGCTTTTACTTACATTATCCTGAAGCATAGTAGTTTTACAGGATGTTACCTTAGAACGCGAGGTGATTTTATATGATACATCTTCTATTTCGTTTATTTTACTCTTATCTTTGTCATCTTCTTTATCACTTTCTTTATCTTCCTCTACAATTTCTTCTTTACTAATACTATTCTCTTTTTTATTCTTTTCTATATTCTCTACTTCATTCACTATCTCCATATTTTGTATAGTTTCTTCATTATAAATTTTAATATAATCCTTGAGATCTCCTACTTCTACTTCATTTTCTACTTCTTCTACTTCTTCTATTTCTACTTCTTCTGTGTCTGTTTTTTCATGTTTTTTATTTGAATCTACATTAACTAATGGTATCTCTATTAAGTTATTATTTTCTTTTATTTTTTCACTTAATGCTTTTAATAATAGAATAATAACAAGTAAGCGTTGCTCTTCTGGTACTATATTAAATTCTGTATGTTCTTGGTATATCTGGTGCTTATGTTTATGCTTATAATCATGTTTATGTTTTTTTGACATGTAGTACTCTCCTTATTATTGATGCAAAATAAAACTTGAATAGGAAACCTCAAGACAGAGGTTTCCCGTATTTTAAATTTAACTAAAGTCTAATCACTAACTGAATAAAATTATTTCAACTAGCAAGCTGACTTAGCTATAATTGAAAGTGTTGGATTGTATACATCTAGAGTATTATCAAGTCCTACATTTGTAGCTGCTATTATTCTAACAGAATAAGTGCAACATCCTGGACAGCTATTGCATTCACAGTGACTGAAACTATAGGAAGTAGTAATCTGCTCTGTTGTATCATCAAAATCAAGTGCAAAATCCCAAGTTCCGCAGAGTATTTCATCTCCATCATTACATTTCTTGAATAATCCAAAAGTTAATCTTGTTGGAGTAAGTGTTCCTGAAGTATTTAAAAATCTTATAATACTAGTAAAATCAAATTTTACTACTGGATTTTTTAAGCAAGTTGTATCAATAGTAACGCATCCTAATGCTCTTGGAGCAAAAGGTGTTGCTTCTAAAGCTGTTGCAATCCCTGGGATTACAGCCCCTGTACCGCAAGCACATTCAAAAAGTATTGGATAAGGGCATGGGTTTTTAGGGTAGCATCTATCATATTTGTGATCGTCGCAGCATTTTTTATCATAATAATCTTTTTTATCACAATAGTCACATTTATCATAATCACGCTTGTCTTCATAGTCATAACGAAGTTTCATAATTTTAAAATCCCCCTCTATATTATCTCACCGTGTCTAAATTTTTATTTCTAAAGAGTTAATTCTTGCATATATGAACCCTACATAGCTAGTACACTTTTTTTTGCTATCCATTGTTTTGTAGTTTTCCAAATAATTAACTCTCTAATGTTAATATATGCTAATTTCATTTAAATGTTACAAAAATTTATTTGCATTTACTTTCTAGAATTTTTCAGTAAATTACCTTTCACATTCGTCATAATCATTGTCTTCATCATAATCTTCATAGTCTTTTTTATTACTATAATCACAATCTTTCATTTTATCTTTTTTGTGTTTAGGTGCTGGAATACATACTTGCTGATTTTGTAGTACTTTTATTACTATATATACCACCATTTTTTCAGTGAATCTACGGAAGCAATTTTCATCTGTAAACCCTTCTGCACAAAGTCTATTACGCTGATAAATATCAGATTCTAAAATTTTTGACCATTCTAATTCACAAAAAACAGGTTCATAATATTTATTAAAGTGTGTCCATGAATCTTCTCCAGTATCTTGGCAGAGCATAGTATCATCTATAGCATTCAGTTTTTCCTTATAATACTTGCCATATATAGGTTGTTTATCAAATTTTACTGCTGTTACACAATGAAAATCAACATTAACTGTAGTGTGTTTTACATTTCCACTTATACTATCTTCACTAACACATTCTACAGTTGAATATTGTATATTCTTTTGAATATATCCTCTAATAAATATTTTATTTGTATGAGGTACTAAGTGGCATTGAGTTAAACATACTCTTTTATCTATTGTCTTTATATCATATGCTTGATTTTCTAATCTAATATCAGCTTCAACATCTAGTTGTACTTTACATTCTGATAGTACAACTGGAATCTTAGCTACTAATGGACCTGGACGTCCTACAGGTTCAGAACAATCACTCTCACACTCTGTCAAAGTAATTGGGTCAATAACTCCAGAATTACATTCTACTTGTTGTCCTCCTATATTATTGCAATTAGATTCATCAGTGAAATTATTTCTAATCATGGTTCCATCTCCCTTTATACTCTTTCGTATATGAAGCTTTAAAACTAGCAAAGCTAACTCCAAAGCTTCATACCTAATAATATAATATTCTCTTACAGGAAAATTGCTACTTCATAAAGTTCATTATTTTCATCAAAATTAGTCTTGATCATTATCATGAGTAGATACTTCTCTTCCAATCATTCCATTTTGAGGATCAAAGCCCACCTCTATATTTGTATATTTTCTATCTTTTATATACTGAGTATCTTCTTTTGACTTTTCTACTATAGTTACATCCCCATCTGGTTCTGGAATACATATCTGTTGATTTTGTAATACCTTTAATCGGATGAATATAACCATCTTCTCCACTACCTCACAGATACCTTTTTCATGATGTGAATCCGTAGAATGATGATATGAGCCATTTATAATATCTGTTTCTAATATTCTTGCATATTCTAATTCACAATAGATAGGTTCGTATAATTTGTTATAATGAATCCAAGACTCTTCTTGTTGATCTTTGCCAAGCATATTCTTATCTAAAGAATTTAATCTTTTTTTATATTCTTCCCCATAAATTGGTCTTTGAGAGAATTGTATTTTTGTTGCACATTTAAAAGGTATATTAACTGTAGTATGTTGGATATTTCCACTTACACTTGTTTTATTAGCACAATTAATAGTTGAGAATTGTATATTTTTTTGAACGTAACCTGCTATGAAAAGTTTATTTGTATAAGGAACAAGTTTACATTGAGTAAGATAAACATGTTTATCTACAGTTTTAATATCTAAAGCAGCTTCTTGTAGTTTAATTTCTGATTCAACATCAATTTGCACTTCTAAATCAGATAAAACAACTGGAATTTTAGCTATTAATGGTCCTGTTCGTCCCATTGGAATGTAATGTTTATTGTTGCATTCATTTAATGTACTACTCTCTAATACCTGTGATTCACATTTTGTATTAGAATGGACAATGTCCTTATGACAATCTATTGTATTCATTGAATCTATAGCGTTTTCATTTGACATACATTTCGCCTCCCTATTTTTCTCATAAAACATACAATACAGTAATATAATATTCAAAAAAAAGAGAAGTGTAACTAATGTATATTATAAATTTAAATTTAGTTTTATATATGTAATATATCCAATTTAATACATTTTCTATTATAATAATTACAATAAAAAAAATCAGCTTTAGGCTAAGTAAAAACGCCCCAAAGCTGATTCTTATTTATAATATTAATTTACTGGTTCAAATTCATCCTTTCCTACTCCACACAATGGACATAACCAGTCCCCAGGTACGTTTTCCCATGCTGTTCCTGGTGCTACACCATTATCAGGATCTCCTAATTCTGGATCATATATATATCCGCATACTAAACATTCATATTTTTTCATCTTTGTTCCTCCTTATTTTTATATTTTACTTATAAGTATATCATATTTTTACCAGACATATCTATTATATTCAATTATCTAATAATCTATTACTATTTTTCCAAACTAACCAAATATTTATTATTTATATTAATTAAAAGTTTATCTTTTTCCTTCTCATTCCTATATTTAAAAGTAATCCAATAGACATAAAATTTGATAAAGTCGAACTTCCCCCATAACTCATCAAAGGTAATGTAATTCCTGTTATTGGCATAAGCCCTATAGTCATTCCTATATTTTGAAAAATCGAAAATATAAAAGATGATATAACCCCAACTGCAACTAAACTTCCAAATATGTCTTTTGAACTTTTAGCTATTTTAACAAATCTATATATGAGAAGTCCATACATAGCTAGCAAAATCAATGCACCTAAAAGGCCCCACTCTTCTCCCACAACAGCGAAAATAAAATCCGTATGAGCTTCCGGGACATTATTCCCTGCAATCTGGAGTCCTTTTCCAAAACCTTCACCCAGAATTTTACCTGATCCAATTCCCATAAGAGACTGATTAAGCTGAAAGGAAAGTCCCTGTCCATGTGCCTCAGGATTTATAAATGAAAGCAACCTCCCTTTCCAGTAGGTTTTCATTAGTGGAGAATTCCATATCCCTATAATAAGTAGAGTTATGCCAGCAAATCCTCCAAAGATAACTCTTAAATTAAGACCTGCTATAAAAAACATTCCTAGAACTATAAAAAAGGACACCATAGTCATTCCCATATCTGGTTGAATAACAATAAGTATCATTGGTAATATTGCATAAAGAACTAATTTAAAGAAATTTTTAGGTTCATTTATTCTACCTTCCATATCTTCTAAAAGCTTTGCTAACATAACAATCATACCTAATTTTGCAAATTCAGAAGGTTGGATAGCACGTGATCCTATAGCAATCCATGCATTTGCACCTTTATGAGTACTTCCTAATATAAAATCATTTAATGCTAAGAATATGACACCTGCCCAGTATATTAAGGCTGCATAATTTTTTACTAAAACATAATCTACTAACAATATAACATATATTACAGATAACCCTAATATAAGCCATGCAAATTGTAGTTTTGCATAGTATATCCCTAAACTTCTAAAAGTAGCACTATATATGTTTATACAGCTAAATACAACTATAATAATAGCCAAAATAATTATAATTACATCCAGCTGTCTTAAGAGCTTTTTATTTATGATTAACTTATTAAGCATCTGTATCCCTCCAATACAAATAAAATTATATCATATTAAGCGCAAAAAGCTATGTATAATATATTATATCCATAGCTTTTTGCGCTTAGTTTGAAACTCATCTTCCTTTATACTCAGAGGAGTACTCCACTGAGTAAGCCACTCACAGCAAATCGTAGATTTGGGATGTCTGCTTATCTCTCTCTCATTTTTTTTATTGGGATATTTGCAATTAGTGCAGGTGAACACCCTTCTATTTCTTCTGTTCTTGTAAGTCTAACATCTACCTCACCATCATCAATTATAATATATTTTGAAATAACCTCTAGAATATCGCTTTTCATCATTTCTAAAAGTTCAGGGGATACATTAGACCTATCATGTATTAATATTAACTTTAATCTATCTTTAGCTACTTCCTTTGAGGAAGGTTTACTAGAGAAGAATTTAAAGAAGTCCATACTTTTTCCTCCTATTTAATCCTAAATAATTTTTTTAATGATGCCACAAAACCTGTTTCATTAGCTTCTAAATTTACAATAGGAATATCCTCTCCTAGGATTCTTCTAGCGATATTATTAAACGCTTGTCCCGATAAAGCTTTATCATTTAATACAACAGGTTCTCCTTTATTTGTAGCTATAGTTACTTCTTCATCTCTAGGTACTATACCAATTAATTTAATAGCTAGACTATCAAGGATATCATTTACATCAAGCATATCCCCTCTCTTTACCATCTCATAACTTAGTCTATTTACAATTAATTGATGATCTTCAATACCCTTAGCGTCTAACTTTCCTATCACTCTATCAGCATCTCTTACTGATGTAACTTCTGGATTTACAACTACAAGCGCTCTATCCGCTCCCACAACTGCATTTTCAAAACCTTGTTCAATTCCAGCTGGACAATCAATGAGTATGTAATCAAATTCTTCCTTTAGTTCTTTTACTAAATTTAGCATATGTTCTGGATTTACATCATCTTTATCTCTAGTTTGAGCTGTTGGTAGTAAATATAAGTTAGGAAATCTCTTATCCTTTATAAGGGCCTGTTTAATTCTACATCTTTCTTCTATTACATCTAATAAAGTGAATACAATTCTATTTTCAAGTCCCATAAGAACATCTAAGTTCCTAAGTCCTGTATCTCCATCTACTACTACAACCTTTTTTCCAAGGGCAGCAAGGGCAGTTCCAATATTTGCAGTAGTAGTAGTTTTTCCAACTCCACCCTTACCTGATGTTATTACTATCGCTTCACTCATTCTTTTTTTCCTCCATTAAACAAATTTATTCGGTAAATATGGTTCAACTATTATCATATCGTCTTTAATTTTTGCTACTTCAGGATAATATGGCTTTTCATCCTCTTCTGGAGCCCTTGTAATAATATTTGCGATTTGAAGTATTTTAGGTTGAAGTCTAAAAGCAGCAATTATTGCCTTACTATTTCCAGTATCTCCTGCATATACATTTCCTTGCAAGTTTCCTAAAACTAGTACATTTCCTGAAGCATACACCTCTGCACCTGGATTTACATCTCCAACTATTACAACATTGCCTGGGTATTTAATAACTTGACCACTTCTTAAAGTTTTACGAAAGAATTTTGTACGTCCTTCATATATTCCTGAAAACATTTTATTTCTACCTTCATCTTTATCTTCAAAAATACAATCTTTTATCATAAATTCTTCAAATAATATATCTCTTAACTTAATTATATTACTTTCATTAAATTCCTTTAGCTGTGTTATTATTTTTATTGTAGACCCTTTATAAAACTTTTTTCCCACACTTAGTTTCTCTATAAGATTTTCTAGCATTTCATCAAAATCTCTAAATTTATTCATATCTATTACTGCATTTAATCCATCTCTATTTCCTTTTATTAATATTCCTGCCTTTACCATAACAAACCTCCATAACAACACTTATGTTATATTTCAACATTTTTTTGCTAATTCCTCCTAATTATACAATAAATTTTTAAAAAAACCAGATAGTAATATCTGGTTTTTAGTGTTGAATATTTAATTCTATCTCCGATTGTGTTTTTTCCTGTTCTCCACTTGTATCGATTTGAAAGTTATATCTTGGTACATACGCAGGATAATCTCTCTTTAGGGTTTCTTTAAAATATTCTTCATACATAGCTCTTGCTACTGGAGCTACACTTCCTCCATGACCGCCATCAAAAATAACTATACACACTGCAATCTCCGGATTATCAAAAGGTGCAAATCCTACATATACTCCATAAGCAGTTCTTCCATACTCATCTTGTAATTTTGAAAAAGTAGCAGAACCAGTTTTTCCACCATTAGGTATAGGAAATCCTTCAAATGCATATTTAGCTGTACCATCTCCACCATTTGTAACATCTCGCATTCCAGCCTTAACTGCATCTAAATTCACTGAATTCATATCTATTTTTTCTATTAATTCAGGTTTATATTCCTTTACAACCTTACCATCCTGATCTAATATTTTATCCACTAAATGGACATTATATCTATTTCCTCCATTAACGAGGGTAGCCATATAATTAGCCAATTGAACGGGTGTAAATTGATTTGTTCCTTGCCCAATAGATGCATCATATACATTATTTTGATTATTTATATTATAGTTTGCATCATCAATAGAGTATATTATTGCCATCCATACCTTATCAATTTGATCCTTTAAATACTTTTCATAAGTTTGCTTTTTAGTTATATCACCTACATAGGTACGAGAATACTGAGTATATCCACTAGTATATTTCTGTTTTAAGATTAAATCCATTTCCGCTAGTTTAAATAGATTATTTTTTATGTCTTCTGTACCTTTTTTCTTATATTGCATTTCTTCTAATATCCTATTTCTCAATGTTTCTTTTAATTTTTTGACCTCTTCCTTATCTCCCTCTTTATCACTAATATCAATTCCTATATAGTGACTTTTATAATTAGGTGTTCTTGTATCCGTTCCTCTTGATAGTAGATTTATAAGAGAGTTCATATATAAGGATGAAAAAATCTTTCTGCCTGATTCTAAATTATATACTTGCCCAAATCTCTCTGAAATTTCAATTCCTGTAGATGGTTTAGCCCCTTGAGGAGCGCCAAGTCCAAATTTCCAAGCATAGTTTGCTATAGCATCAAACCCTCCATTGTATTTCTTAGTTTGATATAATCTATCTCCAACTTCAAAGAAGAAATAGTTAATTGAACTCTCTATCGCTCGAGCCACAGTTACATGCCCAAAGCTATAAGAGTTCCAATCTTTACCTTTATATCCGTGTTTAGTAAAAATAAGACCATCATAGATAGTTTCATTAGGTTTAATTACTCCCTCTTCTAGTCCTGCTAGTCCTACTAGTGGTTTAAAAGTAGATCCTGGAGGAATTAAGCTTTTAGTAGCATAATTATATAACGGCTTTGGATAAATATCATAATAGTCTTGCCTTATAGTTGTATTGTTTTTTATATTTTTATCTAGCGGAAACAATCTATTAATCACATCTTCAACAGATTTATTTTTATATGCTTCTTTAGCTATATAATTACTTTTTACTAAATCCGTTACATATTCTTTTCCGAACTCTTCTAGGTTAGGACTAAAATAGATTTCTTGAAGTTCTGGAGTAAGACTTCCTGCAATAGCAAATAAATTAGGATCAAATCCTGGTTTACTAGCTAAAGCAAGCATCTTTCCAGTTTTAACATCAATTGCTACTGCAGCTCCTCTAGTAGCATTAGATGTATCAACATCACCAACTCTACCACTCGCTTGAAGATTTTTCATAATCTCATCAAGGGCCTTTTCTGTTGTATGTTGTAAATTTTTATCAATGGTAAGTTGAACTGTCTTTCCAGGATAAGGCTCCTTTCTTCCAAGTTCTCTCATTATTCTTCCATATTTATTTATCTGAACTATTTTAGTACCATTAGATCCTTTTAATGTGCTTTCAAAAGCACTTTCAATACCTGATGCTCCAATATAATCAGTACTTGCATCATAGCCTTTTTCTTCGTACTTTTCTTTCTGCAATGAATTTATCTTAGATATATAACCTAAAAATGCAGAGCCCAGTTCTCCATTTGGATATTTTCTTATGGGATCTACAGTAACCTCAACTCCTGGTAGTTCAGCATACTTTTGCATATAAATAAAAGCCGTGTCTTTCTTTATATTCGCTGCAAGAACAATTGGTTTAAAGCCGTAAAAGCTTTGCATTTTCATGGAATCTTTAATAACTATAAACCTTCGTTTTAATTCTGTTGAGTATCTATTAGTGTTAATATTATATTTTTTCACCAAAGATTGAAACTCATCTTTATCCATATTCTTATACAGTTTTGCGAACTGATTTTCTTTATCTTTATCAGTTATATCATATTTTTTTAAATAAAATCCTAAACTCTCTTCCCCACTACCTTGATCTTTAAGCTTATTAAAAACATACGTATATATTAGACTATTTTCTTGACTATCTATACCATACAAATTTACCAAATATTCAAAAGTCTCTTCTGGAGTTTTCTTTAATAGTTCATCATCTATCTTTTTTTGTTCTTCATCGGTTATTTCTTGTTTCTTTTTATCTGGAAATAATTCTTTTCTTACCTGATCATCCATTCCTCTATCTTTTTTAAATCTTATTTCCATCCATCTTCTAGTACTAGGATTATCACTTCTAAATTCGAATCTATATGGATTAATTTTTAATTCAAAATCATCCTTTTGAATCTCTTTATTCTCATCTAATATCGTTAAAACTTTTTGCATTGTAGTAAAAAATTCTTTTTTACTCTCATTAGTTTCTGTAAAAACTAGTGTGTATCCTTGCCTACTTTCTGCTAATATCTCACCATTTATATCTATAATATTTCCTCTTGGTGCAGTAATTGGTATATTCCTTATAGCCTTTTGACTTGTAGCCTCTCTATATTCATCAGCTTTTACTATTTGTAGATATAGCAGTTTAAGTATTATTAAACTGAAACTAAATAGCATAATAAAAACTAAAGCAGTATACCTATTAAATTTTTTATCTTTTTTCTTCTTAAAAATTCTTCTTTCGCTACTAAACATACTAAATCACCACTTCTAGAATTTCCAATTTTTAACCATAAAGCTTTTCTGACACAGATTATACGTTCTTTTATAAATAAACGCCCCTGCTATAAGATTATATATACTCCTATATAAAATAACTCTAAAATATACATGCTGTCCAATTATATAAAGTATTATAAACACACCTATTCCTTTCAAAAAACTCAATAAGAAGCATGAAATAATAGGTACAACAGATTTATCTTTAAATATAGTTTTTCCTATCTTTCCAGCAACTAAACAAATAAGCATATTTAGCAATAGATTTATTCCAAATCCACCCACTAGATAAATATCTTGTAGAGCTCCTGATAATATACCTATAAACATAGCGCTCCAACTGCCATTAATAATAGAATAACATACAGCAAATATAAACAACAAACTGGGATAAACACCTTTTATTGATACAAAGGGCATTAATGCATTATCTAAAATTGCAAATAGAATCGATAGACATAGTAAAATTATTATCTTCTTCATTATATTATCACCTTAATATTTTACTTCTCGCTGATTTTTAGGTATAATAACAAAAAGCTCTTCTAACTTATTAAAATTGACACTTGGTTCAATTAAAGCATTTTTAATTAATTTACCTTTATCTTCTTCAATGCTAATAACACTACCTATTTTAATATCTTTCGGATATAGACCACCTAGTCCTGATGTGAAAATTATATCCCCTTCTTTAACCTGTGAATCTAATGGTAGATAATATAATTTCGCTAGCAGTCTATCATTATCATCCCTATATCCTTTAACTACACCATCATTTTCTCTAGTAGTACTCACCGTTGCAGCAACAGCAATATTTTCATTTATTAGCGATTGCACAATTGCCCAATTACTACCTACTGTAGTTACTTGTCCTACTAACCCTTCACCAGTCATTACAATCATTTTATCTTTTAATCCATCATCAGAACCTCTATTAATTACAAATCCATCAAGCCAATTATCTCCACTTTTACCTATTATGTCACAGCCAAGATAATTATATTCTGTTCTTTGATCTTTGAAATTCAACATTTTCTTTAATCTTTCATTTTCTTTAACTAAATCATCATATTTTAATGATTTATCTTTTAAATTATTATTATCTTTTACTAAGGTTTCGTTTTCCTTCTTAATATCATTTAAATTCAAAATGAATCTTACACTATTTTTAATCCTATAATTCAAATTGTATAAATTACCTTGAAATATATTTAAAACAACACCTAATCCATTTTCTGCAGCAGACATTTTTTCTCTTTTTGCCGTATAACTAATTAAAATTAAAAAGCTAACTGACAGTAAAATTACAGTTACTGTCAGCTTATTTTTAAATAACTTCATATAGCTCTTTTACTTTCTTCCCATCTTATCTAAATTATCTAAAGCTTTTCCTGCACCTATTGCAACGCAGTCTAAAGGAGATTCTGCTATATGTACTGGCATATGAGTTTCTTTATGAATTAGTCTATCAAGACCTTTTAAGAAAGCTCCTCCTCCTGTAAGCATTATTCCCTTATCCATTATATCGGCTGCTAGCTCTGGTGGTGTTTTTTCAAGATTTGTTTTAATAGCATCAATAATGGAAGAAACTGTTTCCTTAAGTGCTCCTCTTACCTCTTCTTCAGTTATTTCAATAACTTTAGGAAGTCCAGTAATCAAATCTCTTCCTCTTATTTCCATAGTAAATGGATCTTCAGCAACTGCTACATCTTCTTTTTCTAAATCTACTCCATCTTTCTTTTCTTCTCTTGGATATGCAGACCCTAGTTCCATCTTAATGTTTTCAGCTGTTCTTTCCCCTATCATAAGATTATACTCTTTTTTAATATATGCAATAATTGCATAGTCCATTTCGTCCCCAGCTATTCTTAAAGACTTACTGGTTACAATTCCACCAAGTGAAACAACTGCAATTTCAGTAGTTCCTCCTCCGATATCAACAACCATACTTCCTGTTGGATCTTGAACAGGTAATCCTGCTCCTATAGCAGCTGCCATAGGTTCTTCCATAAGAAACACTTCTCTAGCCCCAGCTCTTTTGCTAGCTTCTTCTATTGCTCTTCTTTCAACAGCTGTTATTCCTGACGGGAAACATACAACAACTCTAGGACTTGTAAATGCAGATTTCGAAGAAACCTTTGATATAAAGTGTCTTAACATTTCTTCCGTAATATCAAAATCAGCTATTACTCCATCTTTTAGAGGTCTTATCGCTACTATATTTCCTGGTGTTCTTCCAATCATTTGCTTTGCTTCATTTCCTACAGCCAAAACCTTATTAGTCGTTTTATTTATAGCTACAACTGAAGGCTCTCTCAATACAATTCCTTTTCCTTTTGAATAGACTAACGTATTAGCTGTCCCTAAGTCTATTCCCATATCTTTATTCATTCCAAAAAATCCCATTGTTTTTCTCCTTTCAAGCAAAAAACTACAGTATGCACTTTTCTTTTAAACTTACATAAATACCATTTCCTATTATTATATGATCAAGTAAATCAATGCCTAAAATCTTTCCACATTCTTTTAATCTCTGTGTTACTTGTATATCCTCTGAACTTGGAGTTGGATCTCCAGAAGGGTGATTATGACATACAACTATAGATGCACTACTTTTTTTTATAGCCTCAGCAAAAATTTCTCTTGGATGAACAATAGAAGAATTTAGACTTCCTATTGAAGCATCTTTGACAGCAATAACAACATTTTTAGTATTTAACATTACTATCCTTAAATGCTCCTCTTTAAAATTCTTCATTTCTTCCATAAATAAGTTTGCAACATCTTTAGGTTGATGAATCTTATGCTCTTCTCCAGATTTATATGCTCTAAATCTTTTGGATAATTCACATATTGCTATTATTTGCGATGCCTTAGCCTTTCCAATTCCCTTTAGAGACATAATTTCCTCTGGTGCCAAACTTAATAAGCCATTTAACCCTCCACTTTCAGTCAATAATCTACTACTTAAACTTACTATATTTTCATTCTTCATGCCTGTTCTCAATATTATTGCTAAAAGTTCACTATTAGATAACCCTGTAGCTCCATATCTTAAAAGTCTTTCTCTCGGTCTTTCATTGATTGGTAAATCTGTAATTTTCAAAGTTTCCTTCATATTACTTCTCCTATACTATAGATTTACCCCCATACCTTTTAATATATAATTTAATCTGTTAATCGGAAGACCTACTACACTATAATAATCTCCATGAATTTCTTCAACAAACACTCCTCCAAAACCTTGTATGCCATAGGCTCCAGCTTTATCCATAGGTTCTTCCGTTTCTATGTATGTTTTTATTTCCTTATCTGTAAGTGTAGAAAATTTAACATCAGTACTCATATAATCTATTTTCACTTCTCTTGTTTTTGTATTTATAACTGAAATTCCTGAGTACACCTGATGGACATTCCCACTTAAAAGCTTTAACATATTAAAAGCTTCTATCTCATCCTTTGGTTTTCCTAATATATGATCTTCAAAAGCAACTATTGTGTCACAACCTATTACAACTGCATCTGTATGTAATAACTCTGCAACTGCATTAGCTTTACCTTTAGCAATCTCCATTACATACTCGCTACAGCTTTTCTTAAACTCAACCTTGTCTTCATTAAAGTTACTAATTATAACTTCAAATTCATTAGTTAAACGACTTAAAAGTTCTTGTCTCCTGGCTGAAGCTGATGCTAAGATTAATCTCACTTTATCACTCCTAATATTTTCTATACAGTAATATTGCTAAAACAACCCCAATAATAGCTAATATATTTATATGGAAATTAATTCCAAAGGTAAATTGAACTACTTTTAAATTTAAAATAAATGGACTTGAAGTTCCAATAGGATAGGTTGATTTAAAAAAACTTAAAGATTCTACATTACTACCTATGATATCTCCAATAAAACTTCCACATATTGCGCCAAGAAGTATTATAAATAGCAGAAAATTGCCTTTTTCATTACCCCTCACAACTATAACCCCTTTTAACTATTTTATCTTATATAGTTTAACATTTAATAAAAGTAGAAACAAGTGTGTATGTTTATAATTTTTATGAATTTAATTTGAATTTTTTAAAAGCATTCAACTAAGTTATTGAATGCTTTTTGTGCTTTTAATTTATATATCATTTTATTTCTTTTATTTTATTGAATAATTGAAAATTAATATTTTCTAAATTCTCTTTAGTTATTTGATCTGGAAGCACCTTTATCTCTTGTTTTAAACTTTGTAAAACTTCATAATTTATACTATTTTTTTCAACTTCTTTTAAAGAAGATGTCCAGCTCTTTAATTGCTTTGTTTGTACTGACTTTACTTTATCATCGAAGAATCTATTATTGATTTGTATATATGCTCCTAATATTTCTGTAATTTGATTATCACATAACTCTTCATTATTTATTTTTAGTTTTAGCTTAGAAGACTCTATTTTGTTTTCTATCAATTTTTTTAAAATTAATTCTGAACTTTCCTCTGTATAAATCCCCATTATTACTCTACTCTTATTATCTTCCTCTACTATAAAAGTAGTACCTATTAGAGATAATTTTTTCTTTAATTCTTTAGCATTATCCTTATTTGCAAAGACTCCACATTGTAAAGCTACATAATTATTTTGTGGTTTAAGATTTTCCTTAGTACTTTCGTTATTTTTAACTTTATAATCTGTGCTTTTTATAAATACATTTGATATTATTGATCCTGAAATAAACGCTAAGGTTAATATACCCACAATTAATACTATAAAAAACACATTATTCTTTTTTCTTTTCTTCAAATCATATCTTGTATATCTCATCTTCCCCTCCCCAAACGCTTCGTTATATAATTAATACTATTTCAAAAACTCATTATTTATACTAAGAAAATCAACTCTGTTGATTTCGCTAGGGAAACCTACGGTTCCTTTCGACGACACTACGTGTCTGCGCACCCTCCTTGCTACGGCAAGAAATCCTTTTTCCTACACCTTTATTTTTTATTCTATAGAATAAAAATCCCAATCAACTTTGATTGGGATTTTACTATGTACAATCTAATTAATTATTCTTCTTGATGCTGAGTATCTTGATTTATAGTAACTTTCACCTAAACTACTAACCATAACCTTTTTTCGTCCTGAAGATGCGTGTATAAAATTCCCGCTACCTATATAAATACCCACATGACTATTTGAACCTGAAGTATCAAAAAATACTAAATCTCCTGCTCGTAAGTTTTCTTTACTTATTGATATCCCCATTTCAACTTGGTCTCCAGTATAATGAGGCAAATAGTATCCAAACTTATTATAAACATATGATGTAAATCCCGAGCAATCAAATGCGCTTGGTCCTGAAGCTGCCCATACATAAGGTCTACCTAAAAACCTATAAGAATATTCAATTAAATTACTTGTTACACTACTACTTCCTCTTGACAATCTTTCTCTATCTACTTGGTTACTCGGAACCTTTATCACTCTATTGATTTCAACTTTTGTAGAACGTACATTTATACCTTTAGATGATTGAACTCCAACGTCAGCCTTTGCTTCATAACTATTTATAGATATAATAACACCTACAGTAAAAATAAATAGAATGAAAGTTATACTTTTTCGTATAAAACTATTCATTTGTCTTCCTCCTTTAAGTTATTAACAGATAACGTTTTCATTATCCTATACCAAAAGTAATCTTATCTTTTTTTATTTGCGTAAAACTGAAAATAATGCACTCTTTTTTCATTATAGTATAAATTACAAATAAATGTCAAACATTTTTAATTCTATTTATATTTACCATGAATATAATATTATTTGGTCCTTTTTAAAATTGCCCCCTGTATTCTTCTCTCCTTATTCAATAATGTAGATACTATAAATCCACTTTTTTTCCAAAAATCCAAAGACTTCATATCAGTTTCCTTAAGCTTCGCACTAAAATTAATTATGCCAAAACCAGTATCAAAATAATTAATTATGGAATTTAATAATTTAACTCCTACTCCTTTATTTCTATATTTCTCACTTATTAAAATATATCCAAACCATACATTGTTAGGATTTACAAATTCTATCCTCCCTTTAATTATACCTATTAGCTCATCCTTAATTGTAACTTTTATAAAAAACTCACATTCACTAAGATAATACTCCATAAATCTATCTTTAAAATCATTCTCACCGAGTTCTTCATACTTATTTACATCCAAATAGGTTGTCTCTATTTTAAACCAATTATAAATTTCATTTATGTCTTCTTTTTCAATATTTTTAATTTCAAACTCTGTAGTTTTAAAATTAATATTAAACATATAAGCTACACCTCACTGATATCTATTCTACATTTAGAGTAATTTTCCTCCAAAAAAAATCTATCAAGTTTATAACTTAATAGATTTCTTAGAAAATCTTTAATATTTATTAATTAATCTTCATAATACATAAGAGTAACCTTTATGATCCTTCTAATGATTTTCTTTGCTATAGTAAAAGGAACTCCGTACATTCTTAAATATCTGAAAATGCCTGGATTATATTTTTCCATCTTCATTAATATTTTATTAATTTCTTTAGGTCCATATTCCTTTTTCCTTGTCATATCTTCATCCATATCTTCATATTCGTCTTGTTCCATCATGTTCATGCCAGCCGTAGTTGTTGGTAACATCTGCTCAACATTCATCATACTAGGTATCATATTTGGTATCATATTTGGCATCATATTAGAATTTATGTTTGGCATCATTATCGGAGACATTTCTACTCCTACTGGTTTCATCATAAGTGGCATAAAGCCTTGCATACCCATACTTCCTTGCATATTTAACGGCATTTCAACAGGCATAATCCCTGGAACTGGAACCCCGCCTGGCATAGGCATCATATCATATTCTGTGTCCATATCTATCTCTTTATCTATTCTATCTTCTTCATTAAAATCCATATACATACCCCCATAAATAAAATGACTACATTACTAAGTTATGCATATAGCTTTATTTTAAGCACTATTTTTTATCTCAAAACCCTTATTCCATAGCAATTAATCTAACTTGAACTACATTATCCATACATTTTACCTGATCAATAAAATCACTTAACTCTATATTTATATTTGAAATATCTAGTGTTATAGTTACATTCGCAGCATTATTTACTGGTATGTCTTGGCTTATAGTAAGTATATTTCCATTAACACTTGCTATACTATCTAATATTCTAGATAAAGTTCCCGTTTTATGAGAAAGCAAAAATCCGATTGTAGCTTTTTTAACATGTGTTCCTTCTGCAACCGAAAATACAAAATCTTTATATTTATAATAAGAACTCCTGCTTATACCTACCGATTTTACAGCTTCAGTTATATCTTTTGCTTGTCCTATTTTCAATAATTCCTTTACTTGTACAACCTTGTCAAATACTTCTGGTAAAATTCTTGTATTTATTATTAGATACTTATCCATATTTCCTCCTACATTAATTCTTTAATCTGTTTTAATAAACAGATTTCTTGGCTTCAGGTGGAGTTTTTCACTTAATCTGAAGCTTACTAACAGAATTCTAAGTATCGGTACTTTCGATACTTAGAAATCGTTGTCCTTTAGGGTAAATCGTTATCCAGGGACTTAACTAACCTTATCTCCCACTTTGATAGAAAAGCAGAGAACCCAAATCTCTGATTCGGAGTGAATCGCTTTCACAGAGTGCGTGGAAGTATTACGGCAGGTAGTCATCGAACAAATAATAAAATATATATCAAATCCCCTTAAAAAATTCAAATAAAAAGTGGCCTAAACCTTTAAGTTTAGCCACTTTTGGTGCAGAAGATGGGACTTGAACCCATACACCTCACGGTATACGCCCCTTAAACGTACGCGTCTGCCGATTCCGCCACTCCTGCATATATATTATGTTTTATATAAATATTATTTTATACTCCCATAATACATACTGTCAATAGATTTACGAAAAAAAACTATTAATTATTTTCTTTACGTTCTCCATATAGCTTTTATCATTAGTATATAAGAGTTTGTATAGATTATAATATACTTCTACTCTTTTTACATACTTATCTGTTTCTTTAAAAGGTATATAGTAAAGAGTTACACCATCCTTAGAGTTTTCTTCGTTATTAAGCCATTTTTTAACATTACCTCTTCCACCGTTATATGCAGCTAGTACTAATTTCATATCAGCACCAAATTCTTTTTTGAGATCATTTATGTACCAACATCCCATTCTTATATTAAGATCCGTATTATAAAGCATATTCACATCAAAGTTTTTAATATCCAATTTTTCCGAAATCCATTTTGAAGTTGAAGGGGTTACTTGCATCAATCCTCTTGCATCTTTAATTGATATAGCATCCTTTTGAAAATTACTTTCAACCTTAATTACTGCTGCTACTAAATACGGATCAATATTATATTCATTTGAGTACTTTTCTATTTGATCACTATACTTTAACGGATAAATAAATCTTCCTATTGCTTTTCCATTTAAAATAACAAGTGCTATTATTACTAAAAGTAATAAAGAACCCAGTCTTTTTCTTTTTCTTAATCTCATTTCTCCTCCCCTAATTTACTTATTTTAAATAAAATTTTATCAATCTGATTTCTTGTTTCTTGTAAACTTCCATTATTATCTATAATAAAGTCTACCTTTTCTTTTTTTGACTCCATGGTCATTTGAGCATTAATTCTATTACTAACTTGTTCCATTTCCATGTTGTCTCTTTTAATAACTCTTTGAACTTGTGTATCTTCATTTACCCAAACCAAAATATTTACATCCATATATTCATGAATAGAATGCTCAATTAAAGTTGGCGCATCCACTATACATATCTTTCTTCCTAACTCACTTAACTTTTCTATTCTATTAAATATTTCTAATTTTATATATGGTAGCATTATCCTTTCCAGCTCATCCAACAATCCTTTGTCTTTGAAAACATAATTTCCTAGTTCTCTTCTTTTTAACCTACCTTCTTTATCAAAAAACTCTTTACCAAAACATTCTTCTATTTCTTTCAGTATATCTGGATAAATTTCTAATATCTCTCTTGCAATAATATCAGCATCTATAACTGGTATGTTTTTTTCACGAAGAATATTAGAAACAGTGCTTTTTCCACTTCCAATTCCTCCAGTAAGTCCAACCTTCATCATATCTCTTCCCCCTTTTCTACTAGTATTTTTAGTTATTATTTAGCCTCATACCAGTTTTCTCCTATATTTACATCAGCCTCTAGGGGCACAGAGAGCTCCATTACCTTTTTCATTTCATCTACAACAAGTTTCTTAATTACCTCAATTTCATCTTTATAAACATTTAATATAAGTTCATCATGAACTTGAAGAATTAAAGAACTTTTTAATTCTTCCGCCTTCAATCTTCTATATACAGAAACCATTGCCATTTTAATAATATCTGCCGCTGTTCCTTGAATTGGAGTATTCATTGCTAGCCTTTCACCAAGAGCTTTTATTACCTTATTTTTTGATTGGGCCTCTGGAACAAATCTTCTTCTATTTAATATAGTTCTTACATACCCATCTTTCTCTGCTTGTTTTATTATTTCATCTATATATTTTTTTACACTTGTAAATCGTTCAAAATAAGCATCTATATATTGTTGAGCTTCTTTTCGTGATACTTTAATATCTTCTGAAAGACTAAAAGATCCTATTCCATATACTATACCAAAATTTACTGCTTTAGCATTACTCCTCATTGTAGATGTGACTTCATCTATAGGAACCTTAAATACTTCTGAGGCCGTTCTTGTATGAATATCATGATTATTTCTAAACGCATCTATCATGTTTTCATCATTAGCAATATGTGCAAGTACCCTTAATTCAATTTGGGAATAATCTGCCGATAATATTATACAATCCTCATTATTAGGCACAAAGACCTTTCTGATTTCTCTACCCATTTCATGCTTAATAGGTATATTTTGAAGGTTTGGTTCAGTACTAGATAGTCTTCCTGTAGTTGTTACAGTTTGATTAAAGCTCGTATGTATCTTGTCATCCTTGTCAATTACAGCTTTTAATCCCTCTACATAAGTAGAATCTAGTTTTGTAATTTGTCTATATTCAAGAACTTTTTCAATTATAGGATGCTTATCCTTTAGCTTATCAAGAACTTCTGCATTGGTAGAATATCCTGTTTTTGTCTTCTTCACAGTTGGCAAATCTAATTTCTCAAATAGAACTTTACCAAGTTGCTTTGGAGACTTTATATTAAATTCTTCATCAGCTAAAGTATAAATTTCTCTTTCTAAGGCTTCTATAGTAATCTTAAACTTTCTACCTATCTCTACTAACTTTTCTCCATCTACTTTAAATCCTTTAGCTTCCATAAAACCAAGTACCTCTATTAGAGGCATCTCTACCTCATAAAAAAGTTTTTCCATATTAAATTGATCTATCTCTTCTTTTAGTAATATATATAACTCTTTTATAAAATATGTTTCTCTAGCTTTAACTTCGTCACTTTCTCCTCTGATAGTTAGCTTTAAGCGTTCTTCTACCATCTCTTTTATAATATAATCTTTACTTGATGGTTGTATTAAGTATGCTGCAATTTTTGTATCAAAACTAAGTTTATTAAATAGTATTTTATACTTATTTAAAAATACGTAGCCCAACTTACTATCATGACATATCTTTTCAATTTTTTCATCCTCAAAGAACTTTTTTAGAGCACTTAATACTTCTTCTTTACTCTGTTCACTTATCTTATTTACGTCTATGCAATATACTATTTCTTCCCATCTCAAATATAACTTATTAATCTCAATCTTTGAAAACAATTCCTGATTTAAGAATTCAAATTGTATATATACAGTACTATTAATTTCCTGCATTAGTTCATTTAGCTTAACTATTGAATCTATTATTTCATAGTTAAATTGCTCTAATATTTCTTGATCATTTTCCTCTACACTAAAATCATTTTCTTCTTCATTAAATATATTAATCAATGATTTAAATTCTAACTTTCTAAATAGTTCTCTAACGCCTTTCACATTATATGCTTCTTTAGATTTTATATCATCTAAATTAATTTCTATAGGAACATCTGTCATAATAGTAGCTAATCTTTTGCTAAATATAGCTTGTTCACTGTTTTCTATAAGACTTTCTTTTACTTTCTTTCCTGATACACTCTCAACATTTTCCAAAAGTCTTTCAATACTCCCATATTCTTTAATTAGTTTATAAGCAATCGTCTTTCCTATTCCAGGAACTCCAGGTATATTATCTGATTTATCTCCCATAAGTCCTTTAACATCAATAAATTGAGTAGGAGTTACTCCAAACTCTTCAATCATTCTATTTCTGTCATAAATTTCTTTATCACTCATACCCTTTTTATTTATAACTACCTTAACATTATCTGTTGCAAGTTGGAGTGCATCTCTATCTCCAGTTACAATATAAACTTCTATTCCTTTATCATCTGCGAAACTAGACAATGTTCCAATTAAATCATCTGCTTCAAAACCATCTACTTCAAATATATTAATAGCTAACATTTCTAAAAGTTCTTTTACTATAGGAAATTGATCTTTAAGTTCTGGAGGCATCTTTTCCCTACCAGCTTTATATTCCTCATATTCCTTATGCCTAAAGGTAGGTGCTTTTCTATCAAAAGTAGTTACTATATAATCTGGTTTTAATTCTTCTTTCATCTTTAAAAGCATTTTAACAAACCCAAAAATAGCATTAGTATGCATTCCCTCTGAGGTAGTGAATTTAGGTAGTGCAAAAAATGCTCTGTACATAAGGCTATGTCCATCAAGTATCAGTAATTTCTCTTTTTTCATGTTAATCCTCCAAATTTCGCTGATGTATACTATATTTTTTCTGCATATACTATCCATTTCTTCGTATACTTACTATATCTAGTTTACTCATTTTCTCTGTTTATATCAATAATTTAAAGTAAATAGTACCTATTATTTATTTATTAGTAAATTTTTTTCTTTTATGTATTTAGATTAATCTTTATATTTGGTAAAATATTCTTATACCTATATAACAAGGAGGAATTTAAATGAATTCTCATGAAATAGACTACACGCTATATGGTGATGATATGCAATTTGTAGAAATTCAGCTTGATCCCCAAGAAAGCGTTGTGGCTGAAGCTGGTGCTATGATGATGATGTCTTCCAGCATACAGATGGAAACAATTTTTGGTGATGGTACATCTAGTAACTCTAATGGAAATCTGATGAATAAACTATTCGGTGCTGGAAAAAGGGTTCTTACTGGTGAAAGCTTATTTATGACTATGTTTACAAACATAGGAATAGGTAAACAAAGTGTAAGCTTTGCAGCTCCTTTCCCGGGGAAAATTATACCAATGGATTTAAGTAAACTTGGTGGTAAGCTTATTTGTCAAAAAGATTCTTTCTTATGTGCTGCAAAAGGAGTTTCCATCGGAATAGACTTTAGAAAAAAACTTGGAGTAGGTTTTTTCGGCGGTGAAGGATTTATTCTTCAAAAATTAGAGGGTGACGGCTTAGCTTTTGTCCATGCTGGTGGAACTATAGTTGAAAAGAAGCTCATGCCTGGTGAAACTCTAAAATTAGATACAGGCTGTTTAGTTGCTATGACAAAAGATGTACATTATGATATTGAATTTGTTGGTGGTATTAAATCTGCCTTTTTTGGTGGAGAAGGTTTATTTTTCGCAACCGTTTCTGGTCCAGGTTCAGTTTGGGTTCAATCTCTTCCATTTAGTAGACTAACAGATAGAATATTATCTTCTGCTCCTCAATTAGGTGGAAAACGCGTTGGTGAAGGCAGTGCTTTAGGATTTTTAGGAGATATTTTAGATGGAAAATAAGAAAATTGCTTTGCAATTTTCTTATTTTCTTGACTAAATTTTACTATTCTGATATAATAATATTCGTTCCACATGCCGATGTGGCGGAACGGCAGACGCACTCGACTCAAAATCGAGCGGGAAACCATGTGGGTTCGAATCCCACCATCGGCACCAAAAGAGATTGAATTATATTCAATCTCTTTTTTATTTTTATAATTTTATGTATAATAATTTTTATTATGGTAATAATTTAAATATTCATTATCCCAACCCCATTTACTAAAAAAGAAAGCTATAGATTACAATATAAAATCCATAGCTTTCTTTTTTATTTTCAGTTATAGTACACTACTATAACTCTCTTTTAACTCATTTATTGTTATACCTGCTAAATTATCTTTATTATCTGTTGAGCTAAAGTAAGCATTTTCATGTTGCGGATACATATATTCAATCATTGCAAAATTTGCTATATCTAATAAATACTCTGTATTTCCTGTTTTTTTATATTTTTCTACTCTTATTTCTAAGTTCTCTACAGCACTCACAAGCTTTTGTCCATAATTCTCTTTTATTTTTCCATATTTAAAATAGCTTGTTGCCATTCTATTTTTTCTTAGCTTATCAAAATCTGTGCAGTATTCAGTTTTTAATATTTCATCTATCACGTATTACTCCTCCTTCTTTTAAAAAGTTCCCTATATTTTTTAATATAAAACATTAAAATGTAGCTACCTTGTTATAAAATTCAAAAATATGGTAATAATTTTAATAACTTTAATTGTGGAGGTAAGAAATATGAATGAAGATGTTAAACAAATAAGTGTATCTACAAGGATAATAGCTACTGAAATTAATAAATCACAAGTTAAAGAACTTATTCAAAAACTTCAAAATTTAAAAGCTATTGATGAATCTGATGCAGAAGTTATAGTTGCTGCTACAGATTGTTTATAAGAAAAGGACTTTAGCAAAATAATTAAAATTGTTTTACTACAAGCCCTTTTACTTTTATTCTATAGGCTCTCCTTCAAAATTTGTATATCTTGGAGGAGTTCTTTTATCTCTGTTATCTGCATCATATTGTGGTCTATGACCATCTAATTTTTTACTTTTTTTATGCGTTTCTCCATTTATATATCGTCTCATCTCTATTCTCCTCTATTTTTTTATATTTTTAGACTTTTTGTTTATTCTTATAAGATTTTATTTCATTAAATAAAGTAATGTCTTCTTTTTCTCTTTTGTCTAATCTTATAGAATTTTCTAGAGCAAATACATAATTATTTGATGATTCTTCTATAGATATTTGGGAATTATCTATTTTTGTTTTCTTCATGTAATCACTCCTTCTACTAATTAATTTTCCCCCTTAATAAGCTTTTATTCTATAAATTTTCAAAGGTTAATTCCTTTTCTAGTAATTCTTGTCCAAGCTTAGTATTTTCAAATATCTTTGTTGCGTTATGTAAAAATTCTTGAGGATTATATAATAATGGACTAAAATGTGTAAGCCAAAGTTCTTTAACCTCTGCCATTTTTGCCAAATTTGCACATTCCGAAAATAACATATGTCCATTTATTTGAGCTTTTTCTAAATAGCTGTCATCTCCGTACATTCCTTCTCCAATAAATAAATCAGATTCTTTTATAAAATCTATTAATTCTGTGATAGGTCTTGAATCCGTACAATAAGATACTTTTAATCCTTTTCTATTTTCACCTAAAACCATATCTGGTGTAAAAACTTTATTATTATAATTTACTAATTCTTCCTTTTGAAGCTTATTCCAAAGAATTATAGGAACGCCTAGAGCTTCTGCTTTTTCCCTATTAAACTTTTTAGTTCTTTTAACTTCTATACTGTATGCCAAACAATCAATGCCATGTTCTACACACATATGACGGATAATATAATCTTTATAATTATATTCTTTAATATCTCCTTCTCTAACTTCTATTAAATTTAACTCATAAGGTAAATGTGGTACTATAACCTTAAGTCCGCTTACAATTTCACTAAGTCCTTTGGGACCTATAATTGTTATAGGATCTGTACGATTCGAATTACCTATAGTACTTAAAAGTCCCGGAAGACCAGCTACATGATCTGCATGATAATGAGTTAGACAAATAACATCTATTGATTTAAATCCCCATTTCAACTTTTTTAATAAAATCTGAGTTCCTTCCCCACAATCTATAAGTATCATACTTCCTCT
The DNA here is from genome assembly GCF_055755365.1 of Clostridium sp. X. Taxonomy (NCBI): domain Bacteria; kingdom Bacillati; phylum Bacillota; class Clostridia; order Eubacteriales; family Clostridiaceae; genus Clostridium; species Clostridium sp. X. Next base: position 2,210,656 of record NZ_CM146912.1, on the reverse strand, counting down.
ATAATTTATTACTAAAGAGGTTAAATATCTCTCTGGAAGAGGCATCATGCCTCCAGCTGATAATAAACAAACTTTTATCATAATTTCTCCTTCACTAAACTAATAATTCACTTACTAATATCTATAATTACAAGATTAATATGTGTATATAAGATATTTAATATGAACATATTTATATTAAATTAAAAATAGCAACTTTTTAGAGTTGCTATTTTTATTATTGTTCATTTTCATCGTAATTTCTTATTGAAGAACGTGCATCTTTTTCAATTGATATTATTTTACAAATCAATATAGCTACTGTATTGCTGAGAATCACTACTCCTTCTCCAACTTTTGTTATATTTCCTTTTAAATTACTAAAGATCTCATCCCTAGCTGTAGTATTAATAGTATAATCTTGACCTATGTGATTAGAGCAATATTCTCTCAATGGTCTTTCACAACAATCACAATCACCAGTCTTATTATTATCTCTCTCAGGTAAAAGTAATACTTGTGGCAATCTTCTTGAGTAAATTCCTACAATTTGATGTATAGGAATAGTTATTTCTCTAAATGAATTTCTCACTATTACTATATACTCATCTAATTTAACTATCATACAATCTAATATAGTACCTTGCTTTTCAGTTCCAATTTCAATATCATCTGCTATTAATTCATTTAACTGTTTTAATATATGATACATTGGTTTTATACAAAGTTCTTTAATAAACTCCGCTCCTGGTCCTGGAGGACCTTGAGGTCCAATTGGTCCTGGTATTCCTTGTAATCTGTCTGCCTTATTATTAATTACAACATCATCGGCCTCATCTATATCTTCTATATCTTCTATAGTATTTTCACTCCAATTTGTTTCTTGTATATTATCTTCATTCCAGTGTTCTTCTTCATACTTACTATCTTGATTCCAGTCTTTATTTTTATCTTGTTCATTATTTTCAGACCAATTAAAATCATCAAAATATTCAACGCCCTCAGTATCCCAATTGTAATCTATACTGTCATTATTAATAGAAGTATTTCCTGCTTCATTATTATTAAGTTCTTCATCATTCCAACTGTTATCATTATCTAATTCATTATTTTCAGGGTAACTCATATTTTATACTTCCCCCTTTTAATATTTATTGTATGTCTTTCTATACTCACATTATTATATGATTAAATATTTTTATCAGTTCATAGTTTTGTACTAAAAATAAAGAAGTTACCTTGATTTTTTATATCTTGGTAACTTCTCTTATAAATTAAATTTTCTTTGTATACTCTATACAATTTATTAATTATCTAATTCCATCTTTCCTTTTTAGTGCTTCTGGTGATAATTCTTTTCCTGCTTCCATATTTACTTTTTGTGCTTCTAATTGATACTTTTCTTTAGCTTTGTTTCTTGATTTCTTCTTACTACTAGCTTTTTTATCCATGTCTTTTCTCCCTTCAATTTATCTGAATTGATTTATGGGATTTCCCTGTCCATTTTTTCTCATCTTATCAGTACTTGGCATTTCCATTAATTCAGCAGCTTCCATATTTACCTTATCAAATTCTCTAGATTTTTTTTCAGATAGAAAATTAGATTTCTTTATATTTCTGCTCAATTTAAATTCCTCCTACTCTTTACATAGTAATTACATTAATTATTTTAACCATTTTTCATAATATGAATCATACAACATATTCCATATAATGAAGTAAATACTATTATTTAATAGTCGCTTGACATTTAATAAAATTCGAAATTGTAAATAGCGAATTTTGTCATTTTATGATATTATATTCTTATATATGGAGGACTTTTATGGATAAAAAAAACAAAAGATTATTTTGTTATTGGATTTGCACTTTTTGCTATGTTTTTTGGAGCTGGAAATCTCATTTTTCCTCCTTCTCTCGGAAGAGCTGTTGGCATTGATTACTTAGTATCCATATTAGGTTTTTTAATTACAGGAGTAGGACTTCCTTTAATAGGTATATTATCCTGCGTAAAGAGTGGTGGTAATTTTGAGACTATTGCAAATAAAGTAGGACGTATTTTTTCTGTTGTTATTAATACTTCCTTAATACTTGCAATCGGCCCTATGCTGGCTATACCAAGAACTGCAGCTACAACCTTTGAGCTTACTATTAAGCCCTTATTTCCTACAATAACTCCACTTACTACAGTTATTATTTACTTTTTAATAAATTCTATTTTTGTTTTAAGATCTAGCTCAATAATAGACACCATAGGAAAGTTTTTAACTCCTATGCTTCTAACTATGCTTCTTCTTATTATCTTAAAAGGGATTATTTCACCTATTGGTCCCACTATAAATACTGGTCTTTCTAATGCATTTTCAAAATCATTATTAGAAGGCTATCAGACTATGGATGCCATGGCTTCTGTAATATTTGCTTATATAATCATTTCTTCTATTAAGAAAAAGGGATACACTAATACAGCTGACATAATTAAAACTACAAGTTATTCCGCTTTAGTTGCTGTTTTGGGATTAAGTATAGTATATGGAGGCCTTCTTTATTTAGGCTCTCAAACTAGCTCATTGTTTAGTGAAGAAATACCTAGAACTACTCTAGTTATGGAAATAACATCAAGAGTTCTTGGAAGGTTTGGATCCTTTGCTTTAGCTATTGCTGTTGGATTAGCTTGCCTCACTACTTCTGTAAGCCTTACAGCTACAGGCGCTGAATTTTTTAATAGACTGTCTAGAAATAAACTTTCATATAAGTTAAATGTTTTAGTTATAACTATATTTAGTGCAATTATAGCTGTTAATGGAGTAGATATCATAGTTACCTTAGCTGCTCCAATTTTGCAGATTATCTATACAGTAATAATTGTACTTATAGCTACTAACTTTTTTGAAGAATTTATTAAAAACAATGAAATTATAGCTATAACTACCTATGTAACTTTAATTATTTCTATACTTAGCACTATAAGTTCTCTAACAAATAATTCTTTAGATAGATTTCTCAGTATTATGCCCTTGTCTAATCAAGGATTTGCTTGGCTTCTTCCTTGCTTGATAGCCTTTATAATATCCTATACTTTTTTAAATAGGCACTCTAATATACTTAGAAGATAATTCTATTGCCTCCTCAAAAATCCTTAATGGTACAAAACAAAAATAAGCTAGCTTCCACAAGTGGAAAAACTAGCTTGTTTTAATTCTAGATGATTAGTTCTAGTCTATTCAGTTATATTTTTATCTCTAGATATTTTTATAATTCCCTTAATTAATGCTCTTAAGACAGCATAGGCAGGGATAGCTGAAAGTCCATCTATAAAGCCAAATAAGGAAATAGAAATAATGATTACCTATGAGATCCAGGTGAATAAAAACTTAAAATAAAAAAGATATGAAATCTTAAAATTATTTAAGCTTTCATATCCGATTAATTAACTTACTATATTCTAATCAAATTTTTCATACTAATATCTAAAGCTTTTACAGAATGAGTAAGTACACCTACAGATATATAGTCCACTCCAGTTTTAGCTATTTCTTTTACTGTTTCTAAAGTAACATTGCCAGAAGCTTCTATAAGAGCTCTTCCGTCTATTATTTCTACAGCTTGTCTCATAATTTCAATTTTCATATTATCTAACATTATTATATCCGCTTTTGCTTCTAAAGCTTCATAAACTTCCTGTATCGTTTCTACCTCTACTTCTATTTTTCTAACAAAAGAAGTTTTGCTTTTCATTAAATTTACTGCTTCTTTTATTCCTCCAGCAGCATTTATATGATTATCCTTTATAAGTACTCCATCTGAAAGATTAAACCTATGATTACAGCCCCCTCCAATCAATACTGCATACTTATCAAATATTCTAAGATTTGGTGTTGTCTTTCTTGTGTCTAATATCTTTGCCTTTGTCCCTTCTATTTCTTTAACGAAATTATTAGTAATAGACGCTATTCCACTCATTCTCTGAAGCATATTTAAAGCTACTCTCTCTCCAATTAATATTTTTTGAGTGTTCCCTATTAATTTCCCTATTATGCTGCCCTTTGTAACTCTATCTCCTTCCTCTACCTTAAACTCTAATTCCACATCTTCTAATATAGAAAATACTCTTTTAAAAATCTTAAGTCCTGCTATAATCCCTTCTTCTTTAGATATTAACTCTACACTACATCTGCTATCATAAGAAATTATAGCTTCAGTTGTTATATCTCCATATTGGCTATCTTCCTTTAGAGCTTCCTTTAAAAAATTATCCACAGTTAACCAATTCATCTTTTATATCCTCTCTTATCTTAATAAATTCCTCTGTTATTATTCTTTTATTATATTCTCTAATTTGATTAGCTTTTTTTATACTTATATGACTAGTCAAAAAAGTAATTTTAATATTATCTATATCATTATTTATATAGTTTGCTGCTCTTCTTGAAAAAACTAAAGCTTCTAAAAGTGAGTTACTAGCTAATCTATTATCTCCATGTACTCCCGTACAACTTACTTCACCACAAGCAAATAAGTTCTTCATAGAAGTCTTAGAATCTATATCTACCTTTATTCCTCCCATAAAATAATGCTGAACTGGGGTTACAGGTATTTTATCCTTTGTTATGTCTATTCCTCTTTTATTACATTCACTATATATTAAAGGAAATCTATTTATAATGAATTCTTTAGGCTTATGAGTTATATCTAGGAATACACAAACAGAATTAGTTTTGTATTCTTCCTCTATTATAGCTTTTGCTACTTTATCTCTAGGTAGAAGTTCATTTACAAATCTTTCTCCCTTGATATTTATAAGAAAAGCTCCCTCACCTCTTAGAGATTCTGATATTAAAAATCTTTTTCCTTCTTTCTCATTTTCATACAAAGCTGTAGGATGAAATTGAATATATTTCATGTCCTTTAACCAAATATTATGCCTTAGTGCAATAGCTAGAGAATTTCCTTTTAAAGTTCTTTGATTAGTTGAATTTTTAAATAATCCTCCTATTCCACCTGAAGCTAATATAGTAACCTTTGAATTTATAAATAATATATTATCCCCATTTATAGCTATTCCTCCAAAACATTTATTATTTTTACAAACTAAATCTATTAAACAAGTATCCTCGTAAACTTTAATATTTTTTCTTTCTTTAACCTTATTTAAAAGTCTCTGAAATATTTTTTCACCAGTTTTATCTTCACAATGAAGAATTCTCTTTACACTGTGTGCTCCCTCTCTTGTATAATCATATCCTTTTCCTAACTTATCAAAATCCACTCCAAAGCTAACTAACTTTTCTATATTTAATATCGATTCTCTTGCTAAAACTTCTACAGCTTCTACTGAATTTTTGTAGTTTCCTGCTTTAACTGTGTCTTTAATAAACAAGCTTTCATCTTCTTTATTTAAGACAGTAGCTATTCCCCCTTGAGCAAGATATGAATTACACTCTTCCATCTTAGATTTTGTAATTAAAGCTATCTTTAAATTCTCTTTTAAATTTAAAGCTGCATAAAGACCTGCTACACCTGTTCCTACAATAAATACATCAACCTCTGTGTTCATTTTTTACTCTCCTAGTATATGCATTTTCTCTAAAGATAAAGATGCTTTTTTCCTTGTATTCTCATCAATTATAACTTCATTACTTAAATCTCTAAGACAGTGATATACATCTTTAAGAGAGGTTTTTTTCATGTTAGGACAACACATATTTAAAACATAAAAATCCTTAGTAGGATTTCTTTTCTTTAACTCATGCACCACCCCATACTCAGTTACAATGAGATACTTATTCCATTTATCCGTAGTAGCAAAATTTATTATTCCACCTGTGCTTCCCACATAGTCTGCTAAATCTCTAACTTCTTTTCTGCATTCTGGATGAACTAATACCTTTATGTCTTGTCCATATTTTTCTTTTGCCTCTATAATATCTAAAGCAGTAATTCTATCATGTACATGACAATATCCATCCCATAATATAAGTCTTTTATCTGAGACTTGTTCTTGTATATAAGATCCTAAATTTCTATCTGGTAAAAATATTATTTCATCACTATCTATATTTTTTATAATATTAATTGCACTAGAAGATGTACAACATACATCAACTACAGTTTTAACTTCTGTGGAAGAATTAATATAACATACTACCTTTGCATTAGGATGTTTTTCTTTTAATTCTAATACTTCTTCCTTTGTTGCCATGTCTGCCATAGGACAGAGTGCTTTAGTATTTGAAAATAGTACTGTTTTATTAGGTGATAACACCTTTGCACTTTCCGCCATAAATTCTACTCCACAAAATACTATTACATCTTGTAGACATTCTTTTCCCTTTTGACTTAAGTAATAAGAATCTCCTACAAAGTCTGCTATTTCTTGTACTTCTTCAGGCTGATAATAATGAGCTAGAATAACTGCATTTCTTTCTTGTTTCAATTTTAATATCTCTTCTTTTATATCCACAACCATTTATTACACGCCTCTCTCTGTATATATTTAGGTGTATACAAGTGTATATACACCTAAAGGTAATATACCACTTATTATATATTAAATCAATAATTCCTACAAAATAAAAATAAGCTACTAACCACAAAACTGGTTACTAACTCATCTTTAATAACTACTATTTTCAAATCTTATTCAGTTATTTTATTATTTTTGGTTATTTTAAATATACCTTTAATCAGAACTTTTATTACAGCATAAGTAGGTATAGCCAAAAGACCACCTATAAAACCAAATAATGAAATAAAAATAATAATTATAAATACTACGGTGAGAGGATGAATATTTAATCTATTTCCTATGACATAAGGTGATACAAGATTCCCTTCTAGTTGCTGTACTACAATAAGAACAACTAATACTTTAATAACCATTGAAAACCCTATAGTTAGTGCTATAAAAACTGCTGGCAGTATACCTATAAAAGTACCTAAAACAGGGATTATAGAAGTAATCATAGAAAAAATGGCTAAAACCATTGGATTGCTCATTCCTATAAGTAAATATCCTATATACATTAGTAGTCCAATAACTAAGGCTATTATTAACTGTCCAGTAATATATATTGATAGTGTTTCATCTATTTCTCCAAAAATTTCATTAAAATCATTCTTATACTTTTGTGGAAGCAGCCCTATAAGACCTTTATATATCTCTCTATCATCCTTTAAAAGATAAAATAAGATGAAAGGTATTAAAATTACTTGGCTGCCTACATTAGCAATAGCAGAAATTACATTCCCTGTATTTATTAATACACTTTTAAAAACAGCTTCTACATTTTGAATTAGCTTTTGTTGAATACCTGTTATAGAAACATACTGACCTATTTTACTTTCTAATATTCCATCTGTATTATTTTTAGCTATTTCAAATTGACTAGGTAAAGTATTAAAAAAGCTATTAAATTCTTGTCCAATACTTGATCCTCCATAAATTACTGTTACTCCTATTAATATTCCTATAAATATAAAAACAATTAAAATAGATAAACTTTTATTAATATGTTTACTCTCTGATAAAAATCTTACTAAGGGCCTAATCATATAATAAAATAATACTCCCACTACTATAGATATAAATAAAGCATCCATTATCACACCAAAAGGCTTTAATAAGTAACTAATCTTACCTATTAAATAGACAATTATTAATATTAATATTATGCCTACTGAATATTTATAAAATTTATTATTAAATGGCATATAACTCTCTCCTATCTTATATTTATAATAAAATTTTTTATATTAAATCTTTTTAACTTTATAATTTCTTTACATATTTTATTTCATATATTATACTTAGGTTAATGATAATATACATTTTAAAAATTGAATTTTAAAACTTTGCGGGGGAGCCCTTAGGCTGAGAAGGTTATAAACCTGACCCTTAGAACCTGATGCAGTTAATACTGTCGTAGGAAGCAAATGAGCTAATGGTATTTATTATATACATTATATAATAAATTAACTTTATTAGTAAATAAAAGCTTACCCTATGGGTAAGCTTATTTTTATTTAAGGGGGATTTAAAAACATGAATTATTCAACTCAAATGGATGCAGCAAGAAAAGGTATAATAACTAGAGAAATGGAGATCGTATCTAAAAAAGAACATATGGATGTTAACACTTTAATGAATCTTGTAGCAGAGGGTAAAATTGCAATACCTGCCAACAAAAATCATAAATCATTAGACCCTGAAGGTATAGGACAAGGCCTTAAAACTAAAATTAATGTAAATTTAGGTACATCAAAAGATTGTAACAATATTGATAAAGAGTTAGAAAAGGCTAAAGTTGCAATTGATATGAAAAGTGAAGCAATTATGGACTTAAGTTGTTTTGGAAAAACTGAAGAATTTAGAACAAGACTAATTGAAATATCATCAGCTATGATTGGAACTGTTCCCATGTATGATGCTATAGGTTTTTATGATAAAGAACTAAAAGATATTACTTCTGATGAATTACTAGCAGTTATAGAGAAACACGCCCAGAACGGTGTAGATTTTATGACTATTCATTCAGGAATAAATAGAGATACTGCAGAGGTATTTAAAAGAAATAAAAGGCTTACTAATATAGTCTCACGAGGAGGAAGCTTACTTTTTGCTTGGATGGAACTAAATGATAAAGAAAATCCTTTCTTTGAGTACTTTGATAGAATCTTAGACATTTGTGAAAAATATGATGTTACAATAAGTCTTGGAGATGCTTGTCGTCCTGGCTCTATAGCAGATTCTACAGACCCTAGTCAAATTAAAGAATTAATGACATTAGGAGAACTTACTAAAAGAGCCTGGGAAAGAAATGTACAGGTTATGATTGAAGGCCCTGGTCACATGGCACTAAATGAAATTGAAGCAAATATGCTTTTAGAAAAAAAATTATGCTATGGTGCTCCTTTTTATGTATTAGGGCCTATTGTTACAGATATAGCTCCCGGATATGATCATATAACAAGTGCTATAGGTGGCGCATTAGCTGCCTCTAAAGGAGCAGACTTTTTATGCTATGTAACTCCTGCAGAGCATCTTAGATTACCAAATCTAGATGATATGAAAGAAGGAATTATTGCTACTAAAATTGCTGCTCATGCTGCTGACATTGCAAAAGGTATAAAAGGAGCAAGAGATTGGGATAACAAAATGAGCAAAGCTAGAAGAGATTTAGATTGGGAAGAAATGTTTAATCTTGCCATTGATCCTGAAAAAGCTAGGCGTTTTAGAGCAGAGTCAACTCCTGAAGATTCAAATACATGTACCATGTGCGGCAAAATGTGCGCTGTTAGAAATATGAATAAAATTATGTCTGGAAAAAATATAAACATTTTAAGAGAAGATGACTAAAACTTACATACATTTTAAAAACACTATCACTTTAATGATAGTGTTTTTAAAATTTTTACATTATTAAACTATTCCATGTGATTTCTCCAACTATTCCATCTATTTTTAGCCCCTTTATTCTTTGGTATCTCTTTACTGCCTCAACTGTTTTAGCTCCATAGACCCCATCTTCAGAGCCTGGATTAAATTCTAATGTATTTAGCCTTTGCTGTAATAGCTTTACATCCTCCCCAGTCATCATTGGTATTGTATATAATATTACTCTCTTAAGTTTTGGTAAACTCTTACTACTAAATAATTTAGCCACTGTGTTTTGTCCTACTATACCATCTACTAAAAGACCACTAACTTTCTGAAAATTCTTAACTCCATTCTCAGTATTTCTGCCATAAATCCCATCTGCTATTCCTACACTAAATCCTAATTCATTTAACTTGTTTTGAACTTTCTTTACATCATCACCTGACATCATAGGAATTATATATCTTAAAAGTCTTATACTTTGATTAACCTTTTCTTCTTTAGGCTTATCAATCTTTACTGGCGATTGATTCTGAATCTCTATTTTAAGCAGTCCATATACCACTGCCTCGGCACATCTCTGTCTTATATCTTCCCTTTTTAACTTTGTTGTATCTTCAATATTATCAATAAATCCAAACTCATTTAAAATTGCTGGCATATTAGTTGCCCTGATTACAAAAAGATAATCCCCATTACGTCCTTCCCTGGTTTTTAATCCCCTTGATTTAAATATCATCCTTAATTTCTCTTCAACTCTTTTAGCATATTCTTTACTCTTACCACCTACTATAGAGTGCCAAACTTCTACGCCCTGTCCTCCCCCAGCATTAATATGATTGGATATAAATACATCAGCCCTCCATCTATTTGCATCTTGTATCCTTGCCTCTAAAGAAACAGTTTTATCTTCAGTTCTAGACATTTTAACTTCATGCCCTAATCTTTCAAATAAATCTTTCTGTCTTAGTGATATATCTAATGTCAAATCTTTTTCGAATAGTCCATTACCTATAGCTCCTGGATCAGAACCTCCATGACCTGGATCAATATATATTTTCATTATAATCCCTCCCTTAGCTCTATTTAAATATACATCTTATTTCAATATATGCAGTTTTACATAAAGTTGTAATAATAGGCTTGTCTTTAACATAATTTTATCTATATATGACTATGAAACGTGAAAGAGGTGAAATCTATTTGAAAAAGGGAAGCCTTATATTTTTAATTTTAATTTTAATCATAGGTATTTTTGCAGGTGGTAACTTGTATCTTAACAAGAAAAAACCAAGTAATTTTTATTATACAAATTTACTAGCTAAAAATTTAACTTTATACTCCAATTATGAAGTTAAAGTATTGGACACTAACTTTTATAAAACAGAATCTATTTCTGGTGAAAATATAGATATAATTAAGAGTTTCTTAAAAGAATTAAGAAAACCTAACTTTACTACAAAACCTGCCAATATCGCTAATAAACCTAAATATAAGATCTTTTTTAACTTTTCCCACACTGGAGAAAAATACGTAATTAATATTTACGACGATCAATCTGCATCAGTTTATCCTTGGGATGGTTCATTTAATATGGATTACATAAACATGAAAGATATACCTCTTAGATATAATCTATTTAGTCTATGTAAAAATGCATTCACAGAAAAAGGATAGTAAAAAACAGAGTGTTATCCATCTTGGATAACACTCTGTTTTTTACTTAAATACTTCAATTAATTCTTTAAATATTTCTTTACTTTCATTTATCTTTGATGAGTTTCCTAAAACACATAAATAGTTTTGTTTCATACTATCTCTTAACATATCGGCAAAACCTCTGATCTCTTCTACAGTGCATTTAAGTACTTCATCTCTTTCTTTTTGGACATCAGCTTGTGTAACATTACTCAAATAATATGTCACGGATTTATCAGCTATTAAAGAAGGTGTTAGCGGTAAATCGAAATTGCTTATTGTACCTATAATATATTTTGTCATTTCTCTTTCATCAGCATTAAAGTTTCTTAGATAATCTTCCGCCTTATTATATATTTCTATAGTTTCTTTTAAATTTGGGTCTCTATAAGATCCAAAAAACATATTCCCACTTCTTCCGAAGCTTGCAAATGACCCATAAGCTCCTCCAAGAACACGTACATTACTCCATAAGTAATCTAGGCTTTGTATAGTCTTTAGTACTTGAAGACTCCCTTTGTATTCATATCCTAATTGTCTAAAATTACATCCTTTAATTACATATTGAACATCACCTTGTGTAAGTAATCCTTCATTTTTGGCACCTACTTCAAATTTATATTCTTTAAATGGTAAGTCATTGTCATTAAGTTTATTTATAAAAGCTTCTAAGTCTTTTTTCACAGCTTCATAATCTTCATTTTCCGATGCAAGACTTATTATTAAGTTCTTTCTATTAAAAATTAGGTTTGAAACTTCTTTTAAATTACATATTATTTCATCAATCTTCGAATCAAAGTTTTCTTCTAAATCCTCCATAAATCTAAAGAAATCAAATCCTGATAATACTTCCTCATATTTACCTACTGGTGAAAAATATGAGAAAAGTCTATTAGCTGCTACAATATGACCTGAATCAAAAATTGCCATTTCTAAACGTGATTTTATTTCTTGAATAATCTCTTTTAGTCTCTTTTTATCATCTATTTTTGTATTAAGTAATATTTCTTCTAGGATTTCTATAACTTTAGGTACTTTATCTACTAATGATTTTGATCTTACAATAAACTTAGGTAAATATTCTCCCATAGTTCCATTCTGAGTAAAACTTGCAGCACCGTAAGATATACCACCCGTATAGATATTAATTTCATTTGACAAATCTGCATAGGTGAATTTCTCTGTTCCTATTCTACCTAGTATACCTGAGAGTAGGGTTAAATATGGTATGTGCTTTTCATCTACAGTTCTAGTATCAAATATAAATTTAATATATGCTATCTTATTTGTAAATATAGGATTTAATAGAACTTTATTATCTCCTATAAATTTTTCTACTAATGGTAGTTTTTCTGCTTTAGGGTCTATATCTTCTAATGATAATAAAGGAATCTTTTCTATATCTTCTTTACTTTCCGGTGTTGTTTGTCTTTCTCTTAAAGCTTTAGTTTGACTTATTATTTTTTCTATTTCTTCTTCTGATAAAGAATCTTTATATTCTTTTAATTTGCGTTTTAAACTTTCAGCTTTTTCCTCTGCTAGATTCGCTTTTGGAACAAGAGTAATTAAAGATCCGTGGTTGACATTAATTAAGTATTTTTTTATAAGTTCTTCAAAATAATTTGTAGTTAATGCAGTTTTAACTTTTCCTAAAACCCTCTCATATTCAAGAGGCATTAATGGATCACTATCATATAACCATCCTGTCATAGCCTTTGTATAATATAATAATCCTTTAGGATAACTTCTCGTATCCCCTTCTCTTAATCTAAACTCTTTTACATTAATACATGCCTCTACAAGTCTTTTATCTATTCCATCTTCAACTAATTTTTTTAAGGTATTAAATACTATATTTTTAAACTCTTCTTTTTTGTCTTCATTAGAATTTTTTACTACAATACTAAATACAGGCTGCAGAATACTTCCATCAAAAAATCCATAAACATCTTTTCCTATACCTGCATCTATAAGGGCCTCTTTTAGTGGTGCTGCTGGTGTTTCTAAAAGTAAGTATTCTAATATATCAAAAGCTAGAGAAACTTCATCATTGCAAGCATCTCCAAGTACAAAGTTTAAACTTAAGAAGGTTTTATCTTTGCCTTGATCTTCTTTTCCTACTGGATACTCTGCTTTAAAGTTTCTTATTTCTCCAAAAGCTTTTTGGAGACTTATTTTAGAATCTACCTCTATCTTATTAAAATTATTTAAATACTCCTCATTAATGAATTTAAGTTGTTTCTCAATCTCTCCATTCCCATATAGATATAAATAGCTGTTAGAAGGATGATAGAATTTTTTATGGAAATCTAAAAACTGCTCATAGGTTAAGTCTGTTATATACTGAGGATCTCCTCCCGACTCAACTCCATAAGTAGTATCAGGAAATAAGGATTCCTGGATCTTTCTATAAAGCAAATCCTCTGGAGATGAAAAAGCTCCTTTCATCTCGTTGTACACTACTCCTTTATAAGTAATTTCTTCTTCCTTGCTATTAAGCTCGTAGTGCCATCCCTCTTGCATTAATATCTCAGGATACTTGTATATGTTAGGATAAAATACAGCATCTAAATATACATCCATCAAATTTAAAAAATCTTTATCATTCTTGCTAGCAACAGGATATATAGTTTTATCTGAGTAAGTCATAGCATTTAAAAAGGTATTTAAAGATCCTTTTGCAAGTTCTACAAAGGGATCCTTTATTGGAAATTTTCTAGAACCACATAGTACCGAATGTTCCATTATATGTGGAACTCCTGTGCTATCCGTTGGAGGTGTTCTAAAACCTACTGTAAATACTTTATTATCATCATCATTCTCTATACTTAAAAGTCTTGCACCACTTTTTTCATGTTCAAACATTCTAGCTTTAGAATTTATCTCTTTTATATCTTTTTCTTCAACTAACTTAAATCCATGATATATTTTATTTAATTCAAAATTCATACCAGTACCTCCTTCGCAATATGTAACTATTAATTATTTTACCAAAATTTTCACGTAGAAACGACAACTTTATTTTAATATTAAAAAAATCCACTATTAAATATAGTATAACCTTAGAATTTATCTTATACTTATTATGTAATTATTATTATATAAAATAATTAATAAACTTATATTTAGGAGATGATTAGATGTACAGAAAAGGTGATTTCCATTTACATACAACCGCATCAGATGGAAAACTTTCTCCAAAAGAATTAGTTTCACTAGGTAAAAATCAAGGATTAGATATTATAGCTATTACAGACCATGATAACACCTTTGGCGTTGAAGAGGGGATTTTACAGGGTGAGAGTATAAATATTAAAGTTATACCAGGAATTGAGCTATCTACTAGACATAATGGTGATAGTATTCATATCTTAGGATATTTCAAAGACGATTCTTATAAAAATAGATCTTTTCAAAAGTACTTAAAAGATATACAAGACTATAGAATAATTAGAGCAGAAAAAATAATACAAAATTTAAAATCTCTTTTTAATATAGAATTAGATTTTAATAAGCTTCTTATCGATAATCATGGAGTTATCGCAAGACCTCATATTGCTAAAGCAATAATAGAAGCAGGCTACCCTTATGCTTTTCAATATATATTTGATAATATTTTAGGTAATAACAGTCCCGCTTATGTTCCAAATAAGGAGATTACTATAGAAGAAGGTCTTGATATACTACATTCTGTTAATGCTATTACCTCTCTTGCTCATCCTACTTTAATTAAACGGTCCCCAGTTGAAGATATACTAAAGTATGATTTTGATTGTGTTGAGGCTATTTATCCTCTAAATCGAAATGGCGAAGAAGAACATTTTAGAACTTTAGCATCTAAGTATAGGAAAATCATTACAGCAGGTTCAGATTATCATGGACTTGGTATTGATGATACTAAACATGGCTATATAGGTAAATGTACCTTAGAAAAGGATAATCTTAATAACTTCTTAGAAATTTTAAAGCTCCTGTAAAAAACACAGGAGCTTTTGTTCATCTTTAAACTTCTTTTAAAAATGCCGCATATGCCATCAATGTTTCATATACATCTGCTTTAGATACCACTTCCCAAGGTGCATGCATATTTTGTACAGCAACTCCACAGTCTATAACATTCATTCCATATTGTGCTAATATATAGGCTATAGTTCCTCCACCACCTTGATCAACCTTTCCAAGCTCAGCAGTTTGCCATGTAACATTATGTTTTTCCATAATGGCTCTGATTTCTCCCATATACTCTGCATTTGCATCATTTGAGCTAGATTTTCCTTTAGATCCTGTATATTTACTAAATACTACACCTTTTCCAAAGTATGCTGAATTTCTTTTTTCCATTACTGATGGGTAATTTGGATCAAAGGCAGCAGTAACATCTGAAGATAACATTTTTGAACTTGAAAGAGCACGTCTAAGCTTTAAATCATTATAGCTCTCCATTAAGTTCATAATTTCAGCTACAGTATTTTCAAAAAACTTAGATTGCATTCCTGTGGCTCCAACACTTCCTATTTCCTCTTTATCAACTAAAAGAACAACACAAGTTTTTGTTGGATTATTTACTTTTAGTATTGCTTCAAAAGATGTATAAGCACATACTCTATCATCATGCCCATATGCCATAACCATACTCTTATCTAATCCATAATGTCTTGCACGACCAGCCGGTACTACCTCAAGTTCAGCTGATACAAAATCCTCTTCATTTACATCATATTTTTCATTCAATAACTTTAATATATTTTGTTTAACTCTATTTTTCATTTCTTTATCTTCTATTGGAATACTTCCAACTAAAATATTTAAATCTTCTCCTTCTATCCCCTTAGCTAATTTCTTCTCTAGCTGATTTCCAGCAAGATGAATTAAAAGGTCTGATATTCCAACCACTGGATCACTATCATCCTCTCCAATTACTATATTTACTACAGTACCGTCTTTTTTTGCAAATACTCCATGAATTGCAAGAGGAATAGTTACCCATTGATATTTTTTAACTCCACCATAATAATGAGTTTCAAGTAATGCTAGATCTGTATTCTCATATAGGGGATTTTGTTTTAAATCTAATCTTGGAGAATCTACATGTGCACCTAAAATTCTTAATCCACTTTCCATAGGTTCATTCCCAATAACAAACATAGCTAGAGTTTTTCCCATACAATTTGCATAAATTTTATCTCCAGCTTTTACTTTACCATTTGACTTAATTATATTTTCAAGGTTTTTATAACCTTCTTTTTCTGCAATCTCAACAAATTCTTTTATACATTCTCTTTCTGTTTTACACTTTGACATAAAGTTTATGTATCTATCATTTAAGTCAAATACTTGCTTTAAATCATTTTCTGAATATTTCTCCCATGCATAATCATAGTTTTTTTCTAACTTATTTTCTTTTTTTTCTTCTGACACATTAATTCCCCCAGTCTATTTATAATAGTAATAATTTAGTTTTATTTTATATTAGTCTTATTATAGTATTATTTATTTCAATAAAGATTTTAAAACTATTTTTTAATATTTACTTACTAATATCTTTATAACCATTTTTTTCTCTTAAATACATATATAAGGGCTACTGTAATAAGTGACATTAATAATATTGTATAATAATATCCGTAGGTTGAACTTGTAAGAGGCATTTTATCAAAATTCATTCCCTGAAGACTAGTTATAAGATTTAAAGGAAGAAAAATGCTAGTTATTATAGTAAATATCTTCATCAAATCATTTGTTTTATTAGCTATCTCTGATTCAAAAGCTTCTCTTACCAAAGCTAAATCCTGAACCAAACTTTCTAAGGCCATCATAAGCTTATTTATTTTTGCATTTATATTATAAAAAAGCTTTATTTCATCCTCTTCAATTATTGCATTGTCATTGCTGACTAAGCTATCGCCTACATATCTTAAAGGATTTAAAAACTTGCGTATCTTATATAGTTGTCTTCTTAAATGAATTAATTCATCTGCTTGCTCATGAGAAGGATTCCTTAATACTTCAATTTCTATTTCATCCGCTTTTGCTTCAAGCTTAGACATAATACTATAATTTTTCAATATAATCCTATCTATAATATAATAAAGGATCATGGCTGGTTTCTGATTTTCTCTGAGCATAAAGCAGTTCTTACAATCATTAATGTCTTGTATTAGTTCATTTATTATTCCAATATTATCATCATAAACTGTAATAATGTAATCTTTACTTAAATAAATATTTAACTCCCTACTTTTAACTATTTTATTTCTATATCCTAATATATTAAAACTTAAAAACATATAGCCATCGAAAAAAATTATTTTCGATGAAGTATTTATAGGACTAATAGCCTGTGCAAGACTCTCCTCATCCAAAACTATCTTTTCTCTTAATTCCTTTATCTCTTCTTTATTTGTTATTATCCAATAATTACTCTTTCCTACCTTCCAATCAGAATCTGCCTCTTTAAAATTATCTAATATATCTAACACTTTCATATAATCACCAACCTAAAATTAGTTTTGGCTTTACCAAAACATTTTAGCTATTTAGTTTTTTAAACTTATTATTTGTGATTTAGTTAGCAATTATTCTATCAATCTTTTTATCATGTTTATCCATTGGTACTTCCTCTAATATTTGAAAATCATAAGCTAAAGCTATCTTTACCGCATCGCTTTTTATCTTAGCTAAAAATCTATCATAAAAAGCTCCTCCATATCCAACTCTTCCACCTTTATTATCAAAAGCTACTCCTGGCATTAAAATTAAATCTATCTGTTTTTCATCAATTGTATTATCAAAACTTTCTGGCTCTAAAATATTATATACACTAGGTTTTAGTTCATTAAATGAAGAAATAGCTATAGCTTTCATACCTTCTTCCTTAGATAAAATCTTAGGAACGCATATTTGTTTCCCTTCCGCTAAAGCATATTTAATAATTTTATGGGTATCAACCTCTCCTTCAAAGCTCACATAGATAAAAATAGTTTTTGATTTTTTATATTCACTGCTATCAATTACTTTATAAAATATTTGTTCATCAAAAACTCTTTTTATATCTTTATTCAATTCTTTTCTCTGTTTTTCTATAATATCTCTAATTCTTTTTTTCTTGCTCAATTTTCATCACTTCTTCCATTCTCTTATCTATTGTCTCTACAGGTGAAACATTGGAAATCAAACTATACCTATAGTTAGCTGCTGCTGCTTCAATTATAACTGCTAAATTTCTTCCCGGTCTTATTGGAATAGTAATTTTCCTTACTGGTATATCTAATATACTTAAATATTCTTCATCTATTCCTAATCTATCGTAGCTATGATCAGATTTCCATTGTTCTAAATATATTATGATATTAATAGCTTTTTCCTCTAAAATAGAACTAAGACCATAAAGTGCTGGTACATCAATAATCCCCATTCCTCTTACTTCCATCATTCCTTCAGTTATATACGGTGCTGTTCCATAAAGATTCCCATCAATTTCTTTTATATCTACAGCATCATCAGCAATAAGCCTATGACCTCTCTTTATAAGCTCTAATGCTGTTTCACTTTTTCCTATACCACTTTCTCCTGTTAATAGTATTCCAATACCATATACATCTACTAGCACCCCATGAAGTCTAGTTTCTGGCGCCAGCTTTGCCTCTAAGTAATTTTTTAATCTTGTTATGAATTTTGTCGTTAGGCTTTGACTTCTTAAAACCCATCTATTATTAAGTTTTGCATTTTCAATTAATTCATCTGGTGGTACTAATCCTCTAGTTATAATTACACAAGGAGTTTCAAACTGAAAGAATTTTTTCATTCTTTTCTTTATAACTTCTACAGGCATACTCTCTAGAAAACTCCATTCTGCCTTTCCTATTATTTGAATTCTTTCATTAGCAAAATAGTTATAAAATCCCGCAAACTGTAGTCCTGGTCTAACCATATCACTAGTCTTTATATCTGTATTTTTTTCTCCTCTAACAACAACCTCTAAATCTAAGTCTTTAATTATATTTTCAACTGTTATTCTCATTACTAATCCTCACTTTATTTCATTTATATCAATATTTTACATTATGTAATTATTTTTATCCATACTAGCTGACAAACTTTGAAAAATTTACTAGGTTAAATTTTCATTTATTACTTTTTACTGTTGTAGATAAAAATATTTTATACTAGATAATCGCGATAACGTAAAAAAAAGTTGCGACTATGCGCAACTTACCTTTATATTAAACTAGTTTTATTTAAGTAGTGAATTGCTTCAACAAACCTTATTGTAGAAGTTTTAGCCCTCATTACAACAGAATGAGTTGTAGCCATATCATTTTTAGAGAATACTACTCCCTTTAATAAATCACTGTCTGTAAGTGCTGTTGCTGCAAAGTACACATCATCACTCTTTACTAAATCATCTATAGTTAATACTTTTTCCACATCATCAATTCCCATTAACTTACATCTTTCTCTTTCTTCTTCAGTATGTGGCTCAAGCTTTGCTTGCATCTCTCCGCCCATACATTTAATAGCTGCTGCTGCTATTACGCCTTCTGGTGCTCCACCTGTTCCCATCATTAAATCAATACCAGTATTTTCAAATCCACAGGCTATAATAGTAGCTACGTCCCCTTCTCCAAATAACTTTACTCTAGCTCCTACCTCTCTAGCTTGTTCTACTATATAATTATGCCTTTCTCTTTCTTGTACAGTAACTGTTAACTCCGTTACATCCTTATTTAAGGCTTTAGCTACACTCAAAATATTTTCTCTTGGAGACTTATTTATATCTATTGCACCCTTTGCTCCTGGACCTACTGCTATTTTCTGCATATACATATCTGGAGCATGAAGTAGACTTCCTTTTGGTCCCATAGCAACCACTGCAATAGAGTTAGGTAATCCCTTTGCAATTAGCACTGTACCGTCTACTGGATCTACAGCAATGTCCATCTCAGGCATATTTTCTTGTCCAATCCCAACTTTTTGACCAATATAAAGCATTGGAGCCTCATCTATTTCTCCTTCACCGATAACAACCGTTCCTCTAATAGGCATCATGCTAAAAGCTTTTTCCATTCCATCCACTGCTGCTTGATCCGCAGCATGTTTGTCTCCTCTTCCCATAAGTCTAGCTCCTTTTAAAGCAGCAGCCTCTGTTACTCTCACTAAACCCATAGCTACATCTATATTCATCATTTGATATCCCTCCAGATTATTGTAATGTTCTACTTATTTATCTATGTAATCACGTTTTACGCAATATTTCTACAATATTAGATATTATATTACGATAAATATTATAGCACATATAAGATTTTATACAAGGAATCTGTACAACATTTCATCAAAGATAGAATAATTTTTATACGGATATTAAATAACTATACTATAAAATAAAAAGCACTAATTAAGTTGTGCTTTTCATTTTATAATACGTATAATATTATAGTCCTAACTCCTCTAAAACTTCTTCTATATCAAATTCTTCACTAGAAAATACTGATATAAATTCGCATCTATTTCCTTCATCTTCATCAACATCATATGAAACATATTGCCCATTTACATCAAAATCTTCTATAATTTCTTCTATAGTTTCTCCAACATTATCTGCTGCTATATCATTTAAGTAAGGTAGGTAATAACTCTCTTTCCAGTCCTCTCCATCCTCTTCATCTTCACTTTCATCATTTGCATAACCTCTGGCTCCTGCTAATTCATCTTCATCAAACTCATAGAAGAATTTAAAAACACACATTTTCCCCTTTAATTTAAGCTCTTCAACATCACTTAAGTCACTTTCTTTTAAAAAATTTAATATTTCTTTTTTATCCATATTAGCTCACTCCTTTTAAATTGATACACTTATATTATGATAAATACTTTAAATTATTATTTCTGAATTTATATTTTATTAAAATTCTATAAAGAATACTAATTATTTTAGTATTCTAATAAACTTCTCTAAAAATTCATCAGCAACCCTATAGTCTTTTTCTCCTGGAATGAACTTAAATTTCATTCCCTCATCTACTGTTTTAAATTTCATAGATTTTAACCTATCAGTCATCATTTTAACTCCCTCTCCACTCCATCCATAAGACCCAAAAGCACCTGCTGCCTTGCCTTTATTTGATATTACAGATATTGAAGCCAGAAGTTTCCATGCTGGTTCAACAGCATCTTGATTTATAGTTGGAGACC
Organism: Clostridium sp. X; assembly: GCF_055755365.1. Classification (NCBI taxonomy): domain Bacteria; kingdom Bacillati; phylum Bacillota; class Clostridia; order Eubacteriales; family Clostridiaceae; genus Clostridium; species Clostridium sp. X. Next base: position 2,189,406 of record NZ_CM146912.1, on the reverse strand, counting down.
CTACAAGAAATCCTGTACAATTATTTATACGTTCTACGGCCTCAATATGGTCTATATTAGTTATTTCATTAACCTCAGCCTTAATTCCTTTTTCATTTAACTTTTTAGCTAAGTATTTAGCCATAATCTCTGTATTATGATAAGCTGAAATATATAATATTTGCACATTTTCTTCAAGAGCTTTTTCTAGTGCCATGTCTCTGTAAATTTCTAGTGAATCTTTTATACTATTTTTCGAATGAATAGGTCCATGACTTGGTGCAATTAACTCCATTTCTAAATCCTTAACTTTATCTAGTCCTGCTAAAACAAATTTTTTAAATGGCTCCATAATACAATCAAAATAATATTTAAACTCTTCTAGATAATCTTCTTTATTTCTGTCAATTATCATATTATTAGTACAATAGTGTGCTCCTATGAAGTCACAGCTAAATAGTATCTTTTGCTCCATTGCATAAGTAAACATAGTATCTGGCCAATGTAAGTTCGGTGCTGATATAAATTTTAATGTATTTTTACCCAGCTTTAATTTTTTAAGATTTGAAATGTTTTCCCCTATAAATTCCCTATTTAAAATTTCTTTTAAATAATTTAGGGCAGCTGTAGTTCCTACTACTATTGCTTCTGGATATACCTCTAAAAACTTTATAATAGAACCACTATGATCCAATTCAGTATGTTGAACCACAATATAATCTACTTTCTTATCTCCAATTATTTCTTTTATAGATTCATAAGCCTCTTTCCAGAAACCATCTTTAACACTATCAATTATAGCTACTTTATCATCGTTAATAAGATAAGAGTTATATGTAGTACCTTTTTTAGTAGTCATTATAATATCAAAAACTTCAAGACCAGCATCCTTAACTCCAACCCAATATATACCATCTTTCATCTTTATCGCTGCCATCAATTATCTCTCCTCATATATAGTATTTATCATTTAATAATACTCCAAATCTTCATATTTATCCGATGAATACCTACCATAGATAACGATTTCTAAACTTCATCCAAGAACTCTGTTTATTTTTCCCTAAAGATTTAAAATATCATAGTGTCAAATGGATACATTTCAAGATAATTCTCATACATTCCCTCTGCATTTTCAAATGATATTCTTCCTTCAGTTAGATTTCTATAAAGAATGTATAGTTTTGTATGGAGCTCTGGATTATTTGTTTTAGATTCCCTCATCTTTTTTAAAATCTTTTCTTCTAAAGAATCATTAGAATTAACACCTGTATATTTTTTAATATTTTCTATTAAATTATTAACTCTAAATTTTACTGCTCCTTCTGGAGTCAAAGCTTCTATCTCCTGTAATTCAGATATAATTCCTTCTAAGGTTTCAAAGTCTATAGCTATTGTCTTTTTATTATCCATCTAACCCATCCTCTCTTAATAATTTCGTTAGTAATAAGATAACCTCACTAAAAAATTAATTGTATATACCTCATTTTATTTTTATTCCTTAACTAATATTATAATACAATAATATTACATTAGTGTATTAAGATTTATTTAATCCTATAGTTAAATTTTAAAAAATAAAAAAGGCACGAAGAAAATCAATATTTTCCTCATGCCTTAGTCTCTATTTTTATTCTGCAGAAGCTTTAGGTGAAAATTCATTTCTTCCACTTTTACTTAGTGCTCGTACTAAGGAAGCTGCTATAAGCCCATCTACAAAATGGTGAAGTATAGTACCAACAATTACGCTTACTAATATAAAGTTTATAGACCATCCAAATGCATTTCTAAATGGTAGTACTGCTAATCCTTCTAAAATTCCGTGTATAGGTGCTGTTACTAAAATAACTTTCCTAAAACTAATTCCTTTTTTAAGCATAACAGCTCCAATTAAACCTACAAATATGTGCATAGCTGCTCTTGCTACTATCCATAAAGGTGTTCCAGCAATAAAGAATCCTAATGTAGAACCCACTCCAACAACTACTGCTGTTCCAGGTCCAAAAAACATAGCTAAAAACATTGGTACATGTGAAGCAAGTGTTGCTGAGAACGGACCAACAACTATTTTTAAAAATCCAAAATAAAGTGGTATCATAATAGCAATTCCAGTAAGCAATCCCGCATATGTTAGTTTTTTAACATTGTTGTTCATTTATTCATCCCTCCGTATACTAGTGTATATACACCAATATACACTATGTTTATATATATGTAAATATCTAAAAGCTATAGTTATTATCTCCTTAATTAAAAAAATAATAAAACCTAAAATAGATTTTCTCTAATTTTAGGTTTTATTTAATAATCTCTAGTTCTTCGTTATAAAGAAGTAAGTTTTAAAATCTGTTTCATAGATATGTAGTAATAATTCTATATACCTTTATACTACATAGCTCCTGCTGATACTGAATTAGCTTGGCTTTGTGCCTCTAACATACTCTTAACTTTCATAAGTCTTGTAAGAGCTCCTCTTTCATTTTCTTCAAGTTTCATTACAATATACCTAATAGTCTCTTGAAGTTGAGGAATTGTCATATACTCAAGAGCATTTACTCTTCTTCTTGTTTTTTCAATTTCGTCCGCCATAAGTTGACAAGACTTTTCCACTTCAGCAAGTTCCAGCAATTTTGGAAGAATCCCATAAAGCTTTTCTATGGAGTCATCTAATTCCGATGATGTAGTAGCATATCCGTAAGGGTATATACTTCCCTCTTCATCCTCAAGTTGTCTTCTAAATTCCATTTCTGGTACATCAACACTCATAATATTTTTTGTCTTTACATAAACAGTTATATCTTCCTTTGGATAAGCAATTGCTTCTTCCAAAAATTCTGAAGACATAAGTGCTCTTGCCATAACAAAATCCTTAAAGGAGCTACTTAACTGTTCTTCAACACTTTTTCTAAGCTTATTATTATACTTAACAAGTTCTATAAACCTTCTCATAAGCTCATCTTGCTTATCCTTTAAAAGCTTATGACCTCTAGTTGCTGTTGATAATCTCTTTTTTAGTGTTGTAAGTTCCATCCTTGTAGGATTTACATTTAATCTAGGCATATTTATTCACCTTCTTTTGAACCTAAATATTTTTCTAAATATTCATCTCTTATTCTCTTAAGTTCTGTTCTAGGAATTATTTTCAGAAGTTTCCATCCTAAGTTCAGTGTCTCTTCTATAGATCTATTTGAAGTAAACCCTTGTGATACATATTCTCTTTCAAATGCTTCAGCAAATTTTGCATAAGCTTTATCAATATCAGATAGTGCAGCTTCTCCTAAAATAACAGCTAGTTCCTTTGCTTGCTTTCCTTGTGCATATGCTGCAAATAATTGGTTCATTGTATCAGCATGATCTTCTCTAGTTTTTTCTTTACCAATACCCTTATCTTTAAGTCTTGAAAGAGAAGGTAAAACATCTATTGGAGGCATTATTCCCTTTTTATATAATTCTCTTGAAAGAATTATTTGGCCCTCTGTTATATATCCTGTAAGGTCAGGAATTGGATGTGTCTTGTCATCTTCCGGCATTGTTAATATGGGAATTTGTGTAATTGAACCCGGTTTTCCTTTTACTCTTCCTGCTCTTTCATATAATGTAGAAAGGTCAGTATATAGATATCCTGGATATCCACGTCTACCTGGAACTTCTTTTCTAGCTGCGGATACTTCTCTAAGAGCCTCACAATAATTTGTCATATCAGTCATTATTACAAGTACGTGCATACCTTTTTCATAAGCTAAGTATTCCGCTGTAGTTAATGCTATTCTTGGAGTAGCTATTCTTTCTACTGCTGGATCATTAGCAAGATTCATAAATAGTACCGTTCTATCTATAGCACCTGTTTCTGTAAAATCCTTTATAAAGAACTGCGCCTCTTCAAAGGTTATACCCATAGCTGCAAATACAACAGCAAATTTACCATCTGATTTTAAAACTTTAGCCTGTCTTGCGATTTGTGCTGCAAGCTCAGCGTGTGGAAGACCTGAACCTGAAAACACTGGAAGTTTTTGTCCTCTAACTAGAGTATTAAGTCCATCTATAGCAGATATTCCTGTTTGAATAAATTCTGAAGGATAATCTCTCGAAAACGGATTTAAAGGTTCTCCATTAATATCTCTTTTTTCTTCTGGTATTATTTTTGGTCCTCCATCTTTGGGTCTTCCAAGACCATCAAAGACTCTTCCAAGCATATCTTCTGAAAGGCTTATTTCTAGAGGTCTTCCTAGAAATCTTGTCTTAGTTCCTAGTAAGTTAATTCCTGTTGAACCTTCAAATAACTGGATTAAAGCTTTTTCTCCATTTATTTCAAGAACTTTGCCGTTTCTTATTTCACCAGTTTGAAGCTCAATTTCAACTAGTTCATCATAGGTTACTCCTTCAACACCATCTACTAGCATTAAGGGTCCAACTACTTCTCTAACCGTTTTATATTCTTTAAGCATTTACAATAACACCTTCTTCCGCTATTAGCTTATCCATTGCTGTTACCAGTTCCCCTGCTATAGCATCTATTCTATCTATTTCAGATTCCGAGATGTACTTAGCTCTTGCTATTTTTTCTCTCATTTCTCTCATATCTATTATCTTATTTAAATAAACTCCAGCTTTTAACGCCCTTACGGCTTCATCTTGGAATGCAAGAACAAGCTTAAGCATTTTAAATTGCTTATTAAGAGATGCATATGTGTCTACATCATGGAAAGCATTTTGCATTAAATAATCTTCTCTTATTGACTTAGCAACTTCAAGTTTTAATCTATCTCCTTCTGAAAGAGCATCTATACCTACAAGTCTAACTATTTCATCAAGACTTGCTTCTTCTTGAAGCAGTGTCATAGCTCTTGTTCTTAAATCTACCCATTCATCAGATACATTTTCATTCATCCAACGTCCTATACTTTCTAAGTATAAAGAATATGAACTTAACCAATTTATAGCTGGGAAATGTCTTTTATATGCAAGTTGTGCATCCAGTCCCCAGAAAACTTTAACTATTCTAAGGGTAGACTGTGTTACTGGCTCAGATAAATCTCCTCCTGGAGGTGACACTGCACCTATTGCTGTAAGTGCTCCCTGTCTTCCATCATCTCCTAGACATACAATTTTACCAGCTCTTTCATAAAAATCTGCAAGTCTTGAACCTAGATAAGCTGGATATCCTTCATCACCTGGCATTTCCTCAAGTCGTCCTGACATCTCTCTTAATGCTTCTGCCCAACGTGATGTTGAGTCAGCCATAAGAGCTACTGAATATCCCATATCTCTAAAATATTCCCCTATAGTTATACCAGTATATATAGATGCCTCACGTGCAGCAACCGGCATATTTGAAGTATTAGCTATAAGAACTGTTCTCTTCATTAGAGACTCTCCAGTTCTAGGGTCTTTTAACTCTGGGAATTCAAGAAGAACGTCTGTCATTTCATTTCCACGCTCTCCACATCCTATATAAACCACTATCTGGGCATCTCCCCATTTTGCAAGCTGATGTTGTACTACTGTTTTACCACTTCCAAAAGGTCCTGGTACACATGCTGCTCCACCTTTTGCTACTGGAAAAAATGTATCTACAATTCTCTGTCCTGTAACAAGCGGCTCAATAGGATTTAATTTTTCTTTGTAAGGTCTCCCTTTTCTTACAGGCCATTTTTGTAGCATTATAATTTTTTCAATTCCTTTTGCTGTTTCTATTTCTGCAACAGTCTCTTCAATTGTATAATCGCCTTCTGAAATAGATATTATTTTACCTTCCATTCCATAAGGAATCATTATTTTATGACTTACAACAGTAGTTTCTTGTACTGTTCCTATAATATATCCAGCTTTAACTATATCACCTACATTAACAGTAGGAACAAAGTGCCACTTTCTATCTCTAGGTAATGCAAGTACTTCTACACCCTTTGTTAAATAGCTTCCTGCCACTGCTGCTATACCTTCAAGGGGTCTTTGTATTCCATCAAACATAGACTCAATAAGTCCTGGCCCAAGTTCTACACTTAAAGGTACTCCTGTAGTAACTACTGGAGCTCCTGGTCCAAGACCTGTGGTTTCTTCGTAAACTTGAATTGAAGCTTTATCGCCTCTCATTTCTATTATTTCACCGATAAGACGTTTATCGCCAACTTTTACAACATCATATATACTTGCATCTTCCATTCCTTCGGCTATTACCAAAGGTCCTGAAACCTTCATAACTCTTCCAGTCTTCAAGTTAACTACCTACCTTCCTTATAAAATATTAACTCCTACTGCTTTCTCCACATTGTCCCTTATTCTCTGCATACCTATATTTAACGTTCCTTGATTGCTCGGAATCAATATAACTGCTGGAAGTGTTTCCCTATTATATCTTTTAATTGTCTCCTCAATATCTTTAGCAACTTGTTCAGTAACAAATATGACTGCGTATTTATCCATTGCCATTTTATCAATAGTCCTTCTTGCCTCATCTGCTTCAACAACAGGGTATACATCTATTCCAATAGCCTTAAAAGCTAACACTGAATCTTTATCGCCAACAACACCTATCTTATACATAGATATCACGCAGCCTTTCTTTTATTAGTTCAGCATTAATATTGTTTAACTTCCCAACCATTATAATTCTTACTAATCTAATCTCATTTTCTTTAGCAAAAATATAAGCAAGTAATGGCTCTACACCAAAGCTAACATATTTAGCATCTTTTATGAAATTCATAATAAAATTATCTGAAAGTTTTTCAAATATATTTAACTTTTTTGATTGTGCGTATTCTTCTATTCCTAATTTAATTACATTAATATAATCAGAATACTGTAATTTATTTATAATATTTTCTAATGATACACTAAGTAATTCAACTAGACTTGCTTTATCCATCTTTCCATTTTCTAGTAAAATCTCTTCTAAAAATTTTCTTGATTTATTTTGTTTCTTAACTCTTAATAATGTTTTTAAATTTATTAAATCAATATTTGTTTGTATAAATTTTATTAAATAGGGTTCATTTAGAGAATGAGCTCTAGAGTACAAATCTTTATACATATAGTTATCAAGAATTACATCTATTTTTTGAGGATCTTTATCTTCTTTAAATGATTCCTTAGATTCTTTAATTCCTTCTCTCATCATGGAGTGTAAATTCCCATAATTTTCAGTTGATATGTAAGTTTTTAAATCACTTATTTTTATTGTACCAACCGGGATAAGAAGACTGGAAAAATCTTTACCTAAAATCTCTGACTTTAAAAGTACTTTTATATTGTGATAATCATATCTTATACTCATAATATCTATCAACTCTTTTTCTGGAGCTATTTCATACATAAAAGAGTAAAGCTTTTTTAATTCATTGCTTAATAAAATCTCGTACTCCTCAGGTCTTTTTAAGTTAGCCATTAAAGTACCGTAACTAGTTTCTTGAAGGATTTTAAAAGCCTCATCAGCTGAGTTACTGTCAACTAATCTTTCTATTTTTGCCTTGTCTAGCAACTTGTTCTCAATTGACCTTATTCTTGGTACAGCCTGAACATACTTTATGTTACTCATTAAGCTTTCCTCCTCTAACTAAACAAAGTACTTGCTACTTCCGCTTCAAGTTCATCTCTTAGTGATTTTATTAAAGCTTCAAAGGTGAAGTTTATTTCCACTCCATTCTTAATTAGAACGTAGCCTCCCTTTATCTTTCTTTTTATAGAACTCAGCTTTAACTCTCCTAATTTGCCCTTAGCATTTAGTTCCTTATTTAGTTCACTAATGAATTCTGGAGTCACTGCAGTATTATTCTCTCCTACTACAATTTCTTCATCACCCTTTATTTCGATAGACAATATACTATTTTTTATAAAATCTAAAATTTTATCAGCTGGTAATTGCATTAATTTATCTTCTGCAATATTAAACACCCTATCAATAACTGCTCCCTTTGATGTTAAATTCATATTCCTAACCTGCAGGTAAGAATTTGAAACAATTCTCTCCGATCTTATTTTAGCTTCACTTTCAGCTCTTGAAAGTATAATTTTTTTCTCGTCTTCAGCTTCTGATACTTTTTTAGCAATTACTTCTTGTTCCTTAAGTTTTGCTTCTTCTATTAATTTTTTTGCAGTAGCTTCAGCATCTTCTAGAATTTTACTAGTTAAATTTTTTATATTAGACATGTGTCTTCACATCCCAACCAATTATATATTAAATACTAATAATAGAGAAATAACGAATGCTAAAAGCGCATAAGTTTCAACCATAACTGCAAGGATAACACCTTTAGTTGAGTGTTCAGGTTTTTTAGCTAATATATTCATACCTGCTGCTGCAACTTTACCTTGAGAAATTGCTGATTGCCATCCTGCAAAAGCAATTGGAAGTGATGCTAAGAGGTAAGCTCCTCCAGTTGCGAAATCTATGTTTGCTGTTCCACCTAAAATTCCACTATTTAATAATATTAATAATCCTATAACGAAACCATATAAACCTTGTGTGCCAGGTAACAATTCTAATATAAGTGCTTTACCAAATTTATCTGGATCTTCAGTAATTACCCCTGATGCTGCTTCACCAACTATACCTACACCTTTAGCTGAACCTATTCCAGACATAAATGTAGCTAAAGCTATTCCTAAAATTGTTAACCCTAATCCACCATTATTAATTAACCATTGTGATAACGTTGTAACATTTTCCATAATTTAATTCCTCCTAAGATAATTATTTTTTAGATTAATTTATTTTTGCTTTACTACTTCAACATATTTTGACTTAGCATTAAATGGTTCGAAAGGCTTTCCTCCACCTTCATAAAACTTACCAAAGAACTCTAGGTACTGTAATCTATTTGCATGTACATAAGCACCTAATGCATTAATTCCTAAATTAAACAAATGTCCAATTACAAATATTATTGGTCCTACAATATATTTAATTGGAGATGGCACTAGTCCTATCATAAGATTGAATGCTCCAGAAATAAAACCAGTAGCTAGACCTAAAGCAAGTAATCTTGAGTATGATACAAAATCTCCAATATAAGAGGTTATACCATAAACACCATATAAACCTCCTCCAATTTTGCCTCCAATACTATCCGCATCTCTACCTTGAGTTACAAATAAAGCTATCAGCCCACCAAATAGCATCCATTTAGCTATTATAGGAATTAGTCCGATTCCAAACAAAATACCACCTATAAGTGTTATATACCAAAAACCTACATCAAATAAAGCATCTAAATACTTCTTTTTCCTAATTAAAATATAGCCTTTAATACCTAATCCAACGAAGATGTGTACTGCTCCTAAAATTATAGATAAAGCCATAACTTTCATAATTTCAGTTGGTGGATCAATTAGTTTAGGTATACTTTCCATACCAAGTATGGTTATAGGAGCATCTCCAAACCAACTACCATATATAGCTCCCCAAACAACGGTAGAAATTCCTAGATAAAAGAAAAGTTTTACACTTTTTTTCAAATTATCGTCAATATTGAAGAATTTCAAAGTTATTGTAGTTGCTATGACCATTATAAGTCCATACCCTGCATCTGAAAGCATCATTCCAAAGAATACTAGATAAAAAACTGACATTATAGGAGTGGGGTCTACTTCTCCATAATTTGGTAGTGAATACATGCCTACTATACTTTCAAAAGATTCTACAAAGCCATTATTTTTTAATAGTATAGGGGCATACTCCCCATCTTTTATATCTTCAATTTCTATATAATAGTTTCCTTCAGTAACATTCTTTGTAACATCCTCTAATTCTTTGCTCTCATTTTCTGTTACCCAGCCTTGTATAGCGACTACTTTGCTTGATTTAAGAAAATTTAATCCTGCCCTTGCTCTTATTAATTTGTTATAATAATATTCATATACAAGTTCAAGATCATTTTGATAGCTATCAAGTTGCTCTAATTCTTTTGTGATAGCGTCCTTTTCTTTTTGTATCTCTAAAATTCTAGCTTTAATGTTATCAATCGATTCATTTGGGTTGCCATTATAATTTATAGTAGCTTTAGTGAATCCATACTTCTTTAAAATTTCTAGTGTTTGATCTGCTTTATTCTTTAATGTAACAGCTAGAAGATATACTTCATCCCTACTCTCATTTATGATTTCTACATAGGAATTATCAACTTCTCTTTCAAATTCCTCTATAAATCCTTCTTTGAGTCCAATTGGCACTGTTCCTAAAAAATGTTGAGCAATTTTAAAATCTTTAAGTACCCCAAGATTTTCGTCGAAATTTTTCCAAGGTATTAAAGTTTCCATTTCAGATTCTAACTTTGTTTGTTCGTTATTTAAAATATTCTGTCTTTCTTCCTTATCCTTTAACTCTTCGTAAATTTTTATCCAGTTTATGTCTTTTACTATTCTTTCTAGTTCATCAAAACTAACTTTCTTTTTACCATTCTTTAGTGCCTTTAAACCACCTATCTTTTTTATGTATGGCCTTAAAAACTCTAGCGAAAAGGTTATTTTTAACATTTCTGTTTCTATATCCAATATATCCTTGTCCACAGCAGCTCCTTTAAGAAAGTTCATATCTTCATTTTCTAACTCTTCTTGAAGGTCTCTAAACTGTACTTCTCCAAACTGTTGCAGCTTTTTAAGCAAGGCCTCCCTTTTCTCTTCAAAGGCAAACAATGTAAATTTTTTCATTTTAACTATTGCCATTGATATTCACTATCCTCTCAATAACTAGATTTACGGCTTTGTCTAATTTCTCCAAAGGTACATTTCTTATAGTATCCGCTTTTTCTTTACCACTAGATAATATTGGTGCAGCTTCTTTTTCTGCCTTATCAATAGCCTCATCTAAAATTTTCTTAGCATCATCTTTTGCAATATTAATAATTCTTTTATATTCATTAATAGCGTTTGCATCAGCGTTTTTTAGTATTTCATTGCTTTGAGATTGAGCTAATTTAATTATTTCCATTGCCTTTTCTTCTGAATCTCTAATTTGTTTAATTGCTTCTAATGCCAAAGTCTCACCACCTTTATATTTAAAATGGAATTAATATATAATTATATATAAATAATTATATTGGCTAGTTTAAAGTATAGATTTAAATACTTAATATGGTATCAATAACAAGATTGTAACAATTATAATACCTATACTATGAACTAATCAAAATTAAAAACGGCCACTTTCAGAAAATTTAAACAAATATTCTGTAAATACCAACCTTTTTCTTAACTTTTCATCAGAAGTTAGTTAATTCAATATTAAATATTTTATGATAGGGTACTTAGGATGTAACGTTCTCCAGGATATATCCACTTATATCCATAATTTCCAAATCATCTTCATTATATAATAAGTATATATCCCTATCTAAAATTTTATTAGTTTTAATAAAGTTCAGTATATCAATATTGTATTTTTCGACATGTATATTGTTTTTTGGTATTTTTAAATTAGAATTTATAAGTTTTTCTTTTATTTCTCTTGTTAATTTAATATCTATATCTCTCTTTAAAAACTCTGGTAACCATTTTTTCTTATTGTACATTAAATAATCATATTTTATTATTTCTTTTAGAACCTTATTACCTTCCCTTAGTTTTTCACTATTAAACTCTAAAAATACCTTATAATAATCTATTCCTGATATGTTTCTATCAAAATATCCTTTTCCATCAAAAAACATCCCTAACTCAAGATACATATCAAAGCTATCTTCAAACTTTAATTCAAAATACTGAATAATAGTTGAAAATTTTCCTGAATTATAATACTTATCTACCATTGCCTCAACTTTCTTCAATAAGATTAATTGTTCATAACTTATATCTTTTGTTTTTATAACCTCATATGGCGAATATGGAGAGTATTCAATTCCCCATTGTTCTTTTTCATACATTATAGGAGAACCTTTTAAAATCTTTAAAAATCCAAGTTGAAGTTCTTCCGGCTTTAGTCCATAAACTTTATTAAAAGAATTTTTAAAGGATTCATAGCTTTCTCCTGGTAATCCTGCAATTAGGTCTAAATGTTGACTTATGTTACCAAGTTCTTTAATCTTAATAACTTTTTCACATACATCTTCAAACTTTACGTATCTATCTATATTGCTTAAAACTTTACTATTTGTTGTTTGAACACCAACTTCAAATTGTAATCTTCCCTTAGGTGCTCTCTTCAAAATCTTTATTTGATTATCTGTTAAAATATTAGCAGAAATCTCAAAATGAAACTTAGTTTTAGTATCTTGCTCGATAATAAAATCCCATATATCAATTGCAAATTGTTCATTACAATTAAAAGTTCTGTCTACAAACTTTATTAGAGAAACCTTCTTTTCTATTAAAAACTTCAATTCTTCCTTTACTTTCTCTATACCTCTAACTCTTACATTCCTATCTACTGATGATAAACAATATTTACAACCATAAGGACATCCTCTAGAAGCTTCATAATAAATTATCTTATTTTCAAGTTCATCTTCTTCTTTATATGGAAATACTACACTATTAAAATTTATATTATCTTTTTTACCTCCATAAAATATATTTCCATCTTGCTTATAAAACAGTCCTTTTATTTTAGATAAATCTATACTTTCTATTGTTTGCTCATTAAGCATTATTTTGTTCTCTATAAGTTTTCTAAAAGTATCTTCTCCTTCACCTTCAATTAAATACTCTCCTACCTGCTTCTTTAAGTATTCTTTCCCATTATGCGTAACCTCTGGTCCACCATATATAATTTCTATATTATCATTTATTAATTTAATTAACTTTGCTAATGCTTTAATCATATCTATATTCCATATATAACAAGAAAAAGCCACAACATTTGCATTTGCCTTCATTATTCCCTCTAGAATCTTTTCTAGTCTATCATTAATTGAATACTCTTTTAAAATACATTCATAATCTAAATCCTCTGTATATGCTTTTAAATATCTAAGTGCAAGATTTGAATGTACAAATTTTGAATTAATCCCCACTAGTAACACTTTTAGTTTCATTATTTTCTCTTCTCCTCTTCTTTTGTGCTTTGATATAGTATATCTCTTCTGAAGTTTCTATATCGATTATATTAAAGTATTGTTCTATGGTACTTACTGTATTTTGTTTTGAGTTTTTTTTAAATACATTTAAATCTTTCATGTAAATTTCTCTACTTTTACCCTCAGGTAGTTGAACATTAATTTTTTTATTAAAGGTTTTAAAGTATTTTTTTTCAACGTCCCAGATATATAATTCCCCGTCACTTTTTAAACTTTCATATATTTTATTTAATAATTTCTGTATTTTAGACTTTGACATTATTTTGCTTAGAGATAAAAACAAGGCACAACTATCATAATAATTCTCCTCTACAAAACTATTTTCATCTTCGCTAATATATTTAATATCAACATTAGTATTATTATGCTTATATATATTATATATTACACCGTAATTATCAAAGCCTATATCTAATAAATTGCCTTTAAAGTTTATATTCTTTAAATCGATCGTACTTTCTATCACTCAATCTCCTCCTCCATTGTTAATCTTCAACCACCTTATTACTTTCTACACAAAAAAAATATTTCCTCCAACAACTGGAAGAAATATTTTTTCTATACGATACAAATAATTTTGTTTATTAATTAACATGTAATCTTTTTACTTAATTCTTCATAAAACTCCAACATAAATCCTGCTGTAGTAATCTGTGCTTCTTGAATTATTACAGTAGCTACTCCACAGTATCTTTCATTTCTATTTTCAATATTTTTAAATCTATAATATGCTGAATTAGCAGTTAATGCATTGTTTTGTATATATTCATCAATATCTTTATATCTCTTAATACCTTTTTTAGCTTCAAAGTGTTCTCCCATAATTATTTTACTTATTATCCATAATTCAAATTGTCTATGGTTTTTTAACAATTTATTATTCACATGATGAGGTACAGTAGCATCTTGTATAAGATGACATGCTGCTCCAAAATAAAACATACTCATAGATATATCTCCTAAATCTAGATACCTTAGACAAAGAGTATAATAATTTTTACATTCATTTAAAGCATTTGAAAAACCATATAATCCTCTTTTTTCATTAAAGTGATAAAAATGATTACTACTCTTAAAATCTTGATCTGCCCAAGTAACCCCCTCATTAATATTGTGTATATACTTACTAAGACATTTATGGGCATCATTATATCCCTCATTTAGTAATAATTCTAAACATTTATCATTTATATATCTGTGAGCAAGACAATGGGTTTTTATCACTAATTTTTTAATCGGATTTACAACACGCATAAAACTCCTTGCAGTTTTTCCAAATAATATTTCTGTTCTTGTACTCATATCTTATTACTCCATTCTAGATTTATTCTTATGTTTTACTTATTTTATTTTTATTAATAGGTTTTAAAATAACTTTTAATAGTGAAATTATAATACTTATAATTGTAATAATAAAAAAATATATAATAGGTTTATTTTGAAAGGTATTTTGCAAAGTATTATTTGTCTCTACATTATATAGATTACCTGACTGAGAATCTAATATTAGAATTTGACTTTTTGAATATTTAATACTAATTATTTTACTATTATCATTAAATTTTATTTTTTCATTTAAGATCCCTTTATTATTTAAAGAATACATTATTTTATCTTTACTATCATAAAAATATATACAATCTAATTCCTCAAAATCTCCTTTTTTATCTACAGCTAATGACTGCATAGAACTTAAGTTTTTATGAATATATAGTGGTGCACTTGGGTTTGTAGTTGGATGATTTTCAAGTATAAATTTTACTGTTTTATTATTATTATCTTTGAACTTAGGAGAGTTTATTGGATCTCCTCCACTATAATCTGGCCATCCATACCAAGTTTTAGGCTTTACTACATAGATATAATCCGCATCTCCTTTTACGGGTCTTAACCCTCTATCTTCCATACCTCCTACTGTAACAATCATTCTTCCTCTACTATCAAAGTCTAGCCCTTTTATATTTCTTATACCCCAGGCAAAAGTTGCAGAAGCTCCTGTCTCCATATTATACATAATTATTGAAGCATTCCCGGGATAATGTCCTGGTATAATTTGTCCCTCAATATTTTTAGTACTATATCCTACAAAGGCTCCTGTTTTTCCTTGCTCGAAGTTTATTCCCTTTAATGTTATTTTATATGGTGATAAGTCATGACTAAAAGGATTTGCTTTAATCCATTTATTATCTAATCCTACTACCCCAGAATTTGTAGCCGATCCTATGGTTACATATAAATAGTCACCATTAATTTTTAATAAGCTCTCATTATAATCTCCAAAATTAGGTATATCCTTAATTATATCCTTCAATTCTTTTTTATGTAAATCATAACAAAATACATTAGTTTTACTTGCAAAATACAATTTTCCATCTTTATACTCCATGCTAGTAATATTCATATTTTTATTATTAAATATATTATAGCTTTTCCCCTCTGTATCTATAAATTGTATTTTATCTTTATATGCTATATAGTAATTATTTTTTTCATCTACTATAAAATCTACTGCATCTTTAAGTCCTCTAAATATGATCTTATTTTTAATTTCCTCACTTTTAGCATTAATATTGTAGTCTATATAGTAGAATTGTTTAAATAATACTATACATATAGTAAATATTATAGTTACTGATATGATCTTAATAAATCTTTTCATACTTCCTCCAAATTTAAATTCCTCTTACCTTAAATATATTTAATTAAATATAAGGATATGTATAAAAAGCTTTCACTATATATAGTTATTTTAAATTATAGAAGTTAATTGAATATGCTGTTGCTCTACCTTTGTTAATTCTTTAAATATTTGTCTTACTTCATTACTAGAGACATAGTGATAATTTTTATTATAAAAACTTATTGCATGTTCTTCTCTTTGTTTTGCTATTTCTAAAAGCGTTAAATCATTATTATTACTATAATTAAGTTTATTTAACACTGGTCTTTCTTTAAAATTTCCTAATCTCTTATGTACATTGGCATGCATATACTCTATTCTACTCAAATCACTAAACAAAGCTTGTATTTTTTCATTTTTAGCAAGCTTAGCCGCTTCCTTATAGAAATCTCCATTGAAAGTTTCTAATTTCATAGCCTTCTCTAATATATCTAGTGTCTTTGAATCTGTTATATCTTGTTTTTCGTAAATATCGCTATACTCAACAAAACAACTATTCTCTACTCCACAAAACGGACAATATTGTATATTTTCTTTGCTATTTTTAATAAAAAAAGCATTTGAATTAGTACTATAGTTACTATCCTTAATTTCCATTCCACAAATTTTACATTTTAATTTCTTCATATATTACACCTCAAATAGTTTTAATTTTTAAGATTAGTTTAATTATAGCATTACTATATAAATAATTTCTAACTAATAAAAGCATAATTTTTATAGTTTTATTATGATTTTATTAACTTATTAACACTTTTCAAGTAATAATATACATTCATTATCATTAAATTGATTTTTTTATTATTTTATATTAAAATATACTTGTTATTGTATTATTTTATCATAAATGTTTAAAGGGAGATTTATTAGTGCAAAAAGAAAAAAGCTTTTTATCAAGCCTTGGTTTCTGGATCATTCGGTAATGGCTGATGCTACTGGAAACTTTGGATACAAAAGTTCTTTTACTACTAATTAAATTATTAGGAGTTTACATTGTAGCTTTACTTCTTCACACTTTTGGTATTTATGGATTCTCAGTTAAAACTTTTTCAAAAGTATCACCAGTTAAGTTTTTTAATAAGATATATAAAGCTCAACTAGTAGCGCTTTCTACAGCATCTTCTATGGCAACACTTCCTATAAATATGGAGATATGTGAAGAGGAGCTTGGAGTTGATGATTATTTGATATGCTAAGAACAGCTGTGAATATAACTGGAGATACTTCTTGTTCAGTTATATTAGATCAATTAAGAAACTTGTACCACTGTAAATGTTGAAAGCAATATAAAAGCATAATATCTGCATTAATTTTTTAAAGTATCACACTTATGTGCATAAATGTGATACTTTTTTTATTAATTTTCTAATACACCAGACTTATGTAGAAATATTTGGGTAGATTCCCTTTAGCTTACTAATTATGAAACAGAGCTTTGTATCGATAATAAATATACAAAAACATACTTTATAAGGGGGATTTATTACATATGAAAAAGAAGATCGCTGCATTATTAACTACTCTTTTAGTTTCAGGAAACATTTACGTAGCAAAAGCTGGAACCATAACAAACTATACAGTAAAAAGCGGAGATTCTCTATGGCTAATATCTAATAATTTTAAAACTACAGTATCAAGCATTGCTTCTCTAAATAATATAAATGCTAATGGATATATTTATATTGGACAAACTTTGAAAATAGATGATAATAAAAATACTTATCATACAGTATCATCTGGTGATACTCTTTGGAGGCTTTCAGTTAATTATAACACTACAGCAGATGCTATTATGAAAGAAAATAATCTTACAACTTCCATTATTTATATAGGTCAAGTATTGCGCATACCTTCAACTATTTCATTACCTGCACCTACTCCTACCCCTACACAATCAACAGTCAAAACTTCAAACTACACAGTAGTTTCTGGGGATACAGTGTGGGGAGTAGCCCAAAAGTTTAATACTTCTGTAGATGCTATAGTAAAAAGTAATATGTTAGCACTTCCGATATTCATGCCTGGACAAATTGTAACTGTTCCAGTAAACTCTACTGAAATAGTAAAACCAGTAGGAATAACTATGATGCGAGCTAAATCAAGTGATAAGTTTGGTGACTTATATACTTGGACAAATGCTAGAAGAATATTTACTGTGGGTCAAACTGGAACATTAAAAGATTTAAATACAGGAATAATCTTTAATATTAAATATTATGGAGGCTCCAATCATTCAGACATTGTTCCTTTAGCTGTTACAGATTCTAATAAAATGAGACAGATATACCCAACTTGGTCCTGGTCTGCTATTCGTCCTATGATACTTACCTTCAACCAAGGTGGCACAAATTATCAATTAGCTGTAAGTGTGACTGGAATGCCTCACTCTTCTACAGACAGCTATGCTCAAAATGGAATTAACGGTCACTTTGATATGTACTTCTACAATAGCACAAGCCACGTAGCCGATGAAATAAGCCCTACTCACCAAAAAAATATTTTAACTGCAAATGGACAATAAAATAAATTCAAGTTTCAAACTTCTTATATTTAGAATAAAATACTGTCCATTCTCATAGTTATTAATGTTAATAATTGTGAGGAGCGGACAGTAAATGAAAAAAGATAACTTCTTTAAAAATTCTGCATTACTTACTATTTCTAACTCTGCAACCGGAGTTCTGAAATTTGTTTTCTCTATAATATTGTCAAGAGAATTAGGTGCTGAAGGCATGGGATTATATGCTCTTATAATGCCTATATATGATTTGTTTTGTTGTTTAGTATGTGGTGGATTAATAACTGCTATATCAAAACATTCATCATCATTTTATGCTAAAAAAGATATTAGAAATTTGCACAGATCAGTTAAAATCACTATAATATTTGATATAATTTGGACTCTAATAATAGTTGCCGGAGTTACTTTAAATTCTCAATACATAAGCACTAATATTATTAAAGATAGTCGAAGTTTACATAGTCTGTTATTAATATGTCTTGCTTTACTATTTGTTGCTTTGTCATCTATAATAAAAGGATATTTTTTCGGTATATCAGATGTAAATACCCCTGCTTTTATAGATATATTTGAGAAAGTTGTAAGAATAATTGTAACATATGCAATCATAAAATTTTTACCTTTTAGACAAATTGAAGATACGGTTACAGCTGTATATGGGGCATTAGCTGCTGGAGAATTTGTAAGCTTTATACTTCTTTATGTCTTTTATAAAATTAGAAAAGCTAAGGACTTTGCTAATGAGTACAATTATTATCCTGTTGAAGGAAATGCTCAGCTATTATTTAATGTGCTACTTATGTCTGTCCCTCTATGCATTAATGGTTTTCTAACTACAGCCATTTCTGCAGTATCAACCTTAATCTTACCACGAAGACTTTTAATAGCTGGTTTTGATCACAGTACAGCCTTAGGTATGATAGGGAAATTCTCTGGTATGGCTCTTAGCATAATTTTTTTCCCTCTTGTAGTGGTAATGTCTATGTCTATAGTACTTATACCCGATATTTCAGAAAGCCTAGAGAAGCGAGATTTTACCACTCTTGAAGAAAGAATTCAGCAAGTTCTTAGAATTTCATTTTTACTTGGAGTATCAACAATGATAATTTGCT
This sequence comes from Clostridium sp. X, assembly GCF_055755365.1. Lineage (NCBI taxonomy): Bacteria > Bacillati > Bacillota > Clostridia > Eubacteriales > Clostridiaceae > Clostridium > Clostridium sp. X. Next base: position 2,170,104 of record NZ_CM146912.1, on the reverse strand, counting down.
TTAGCATACCAAACTCTTTGGGGCAACTATTCTTCCACAGAGATGACTTAGGAATATATATAAAGTTTGCAGCTTTATCCGCACCTTTTACTTATATTTCAGCCACTACTTTTAGTATATTAAATGGTCTTGGAAAACAAGGGGTTCTTCTTAGAAACTCTATAATAGTTTCTGTTATAGAACTAATACTACTGTTTATACTAACATCTATTCCTGGTATAAATATATTGGGCTATGGCTTAAGCTTAATGATAACCTCACTTATAAGCCTAGTTATTAACTTATATGAAATTAGAAAAAGATGTTATATAGAGTTATCGCTTGAAAACTTTATAATAGATACTCTTTTAAGCTTACTCATATACTTCTTATTAAATATAATTAATAACATCATACCTAATACTTTCTTTAAAACTAAAACTATATTAATAATTCTCTTAGGTTTTGTCTCCTTCTTCTTCATTATGTCATTTGCTAATAAAACATTTAGAGAAGTACGAAACTAACTTTAAAATTTTAAGAGGAAGTTGCCTGTGTGTGGCAACTTCCTCTTTTGTTGTTTTAATTTATTCGTCTTATTATAAATTTAGGAATTATTCTTTTTACCTTGGTTGGAAATTCTCCTAAGTCCTCTTGTGTAATTCCTTTAGTAAATGCCAATCCATAAAGATAAATAAATACACCAACACCAACAGCAAGAGCAGTTGATATTGCATTATTTATATATCCTTTCACAAATCCTTTTAATAAGAACTGTGAAACTGTATGTATCCCATAGACCGCCATCCCCATTAATAAGGATGCTATAAACGGTTTTTTAAAGTGATTTATTAGACTAATTTTAATTTTAAGCTCTTTATTAATTAATCTATAGTTTAATATAAGTGGTATTATAAAGAATACCATGTTTCCAACTATAGCACCTAGTATATTAATACTTGGTATTCCAACTAAAATATAATTGGTCCCTATTTTACCTATAACCCCAAGCACCATATAAAATGTTGAAGCATATAATCTTCCTATACTCTGAAGTATTGATGTTTGTATTAAAACTATAGCATTTAATACTAAAACCATTGAACCATAAAGTAGTAAAGATCCCCCTTGATTCTCATTAAATAAAAGTTGAAATGCAGAATCATTTAATACAGCAAGTCCTATAGCTGAAGGCACTGCTACAAGAAAGCAAAATCTAAGAGCATAATTAACCTTACTCTCCACACTACTTCTATCTCTTAAAGAATATGCTCCTGATATAGATGGAAGTATAGATGCTGCTAAAGCAGATATTAAGGTTATAGGAACCCCTATTAAAGTTCTATAAAAACCAAACAGAGCAAACTTCTCATTACTAATCTCCTTACTCAGTCCTGAATCTAAAAGTCTACCTTTTACAATTCCTAAATCTATTATATCTCCTGAATACTGAAGTCCAACACAAATAACTAAAGGCAATCCATAATGAATTATTCTTTTAAATAATTGCTTATTTGTATAGTGACTCTTATCTAGTTCCTTTGTTCCTACTGGAACTTTTATTATCTTATTTTTTTCGTATACGACTATAAGGTATATGGCTGCTACAAGAGATCCTACTGAAGTTCCGAGCGTTCCTCCAGCACATCCTGCTGCTACTCCATACTTCATAAACATAGCCGCAAAAACTAAAGTGAAAATTGTATTAATTATTTGTTCTAATATTTGTGATATAGCAGTAGGTGTCATATTTCCCCTACCCTGAAAATATCCCCTATAAGAAGAAACTATAGATGTAAAAAATATTGTAGGAGCTAAAGCCATAATAGCAAGTTTTGCATCTTCAAAATTTACAAAACGTGCTAAAGGTCCTGCAAATATAAACATAAATAAACTCATTATAGTTCCAATGACAAGCATCATAAATCTTGCCATTTTAAAGCTTTTAACAGCATCCTTATAGTTCTGTAATGCTATATATTCTGAAACAAGCTTAGATATAGCAACAGGTATTCCTGAATTTGCAATAACATATATCCATACATAAACTTTATATGATGCTTGATATATTCCCGATCCATTAAGAGTGATTATCTCTTTTAAAAATGGTATGTATAAAAGGGATAATAATTTTACAATTATCCCTGCTGCTGACAATATAGCGAATCCTTTAGTTGTTGATTGTTTTTTCATACCAAAACTCTCCTAAAATTTTAATACGTCCTTCTTTACTTTTTTAAGTATAGGAGGTAGTGACTCTACTATAATTTTATTTTCCATATATTCTAGTTGCTTAGGACAATCTTTAAATACTAATTTATATGCATATAAAAATTGAAAGTCTAGACCATATTTATTATTGAAAAAACTGTTTAATTTCTTATCTCCATACTTATTGTCTCCTATTATATAGTTTCCTAAGTATGCTAAATGCGCTCTCAATTGATGACTTCTTCCTGTAATTAAATCTAACTCTAATAGTGAGTAACTTCCTACACTATCTACTACACTAAGTTCCATAGCAATTTTCTTAGTATCTTCTCTACTTTCTTCAAATATCTTAGATAAATTATTATCTTGGTCTTTAGATATATATGCCTCAAAATGACCTTCTTTCGGTTTTCCTTTTACTAAAGCATAATAATATTTTTTAATTTTTCTCTCTCTAATCATCTCATTTAATGATTTTAGACTTTGAAAGTTCTTACCAAACAACACCATACCAGATGTGTTTCTATCTAATCTATTACATGGCGCAGGTGTAAAAGTTACTTCTTTTTCCGGAATATATTCGCCTTTTGCATTTAAATATGAAAGAACATAATCAGTAAGTGTCGGTTCTCCATCTTCCTTATCTGAATGAACAAGTATTCCTGGCCATTTCTCTATAATAAGCATATTCTGATCTTCATAGGTTATCTTTATTGCACTAAAATCAACCTCTTGGAAAATTTTAACTTTTTCTGGACTATCTGAATGAAGATATTTAGTTTCTATAATATCTCCTTCACTTAAAAAATAATCTTGTTTTACTTTTTTTGTATTTACTCTTATATCACCTTTTCTAAAAGCTTTAAATATTGCTCCTAGTGGAATATCTTGTAACCACTTTCTGCAAAATTTATCTATTCTCTGTCCTGCTTCATTTGACCCTATTTCAATTCTCATGTTTTACCTCCGCATAATATTACATCAAATTACCTGTAAAGGTAACATTTTTCGACGTAACATCAATGATTATATACCAAGTATAAATAGTTTACAACATAAACCTTTAATTTATAAATATTAAATTATTACATTTCATTTATATATCTTACAGCTGTTTCACACTGTATTGCAACTCCAACTGCAATACACTCTTCATCTGCATCAAAGAGATTACTGTGGAGCGGATGAACAATGTCCTTTTCTTCATTTCTTATTCCTAAATAATAAAATGCTGATGGCCTTTTTAAAGAAAAATAAGCAAAACTCTCTACACCCATTGTTGGCTTCTGAAGCTTTATTATATTTTCTTTTTGGATTACGTTTTTCGCTGAATCCTCTAGTATATCTACTATACTATCATCGTTATAAAGACAAGGATAACTTTCTTCTATATTTATTTCACAACTTCCTCTCATAGCTTTAGTTATTCCTTCAACAACCTCTACAAGTCTTCTTTTTACATACTCTCTATGCTCACTAGTCATAGTCCTCATTATTCCCGCAATTTTAACTTCATCTGGTATTATATTTTGAGCTGTTCCCCCATGAATAGAGCCAATAGTAATCACTGCTGGATCTGTTGGTGGTATTTCACGACTTACTATGTTTTGAAGAGCTGTAATTACATTTGCACTCATAACTATAGGATCTATATTGCTATGAGGATATGCTCCATGCCCACCTTTTCCTATTATCTTAACATTAAATGGATTTGATGCAGCGTTAACAACATCTCTTTTTATTCCTATTTTACCCACCTGAATATTTGGTTCTACATGAAGTCCAATAATAGCATCTACTCTTGGATTTTCTAAAACATCTTCTTCAATCATGTGTACTGCCCCACCTGTTGTTTCTTCTGCTGGTTCAAATAAAAGCTTTATATTTCCCTTCAAGTCTTTTTTCATAACATTTAATAACTTTGCTACACCTAAAAGTACAGTTGTATGAATGTCATGTCCACAGGCATGCATTTTCCCTTTTATCTTAGAAGAATATTTACAAGATTTTTTATCCTCCATAGGAAGTGCATCCATATCAGCTCTTATACCTATAGTTTTATCTCCATCGCCTCTTATAATACCACAAATTCCATTTTTAGAAGTTTCATAGTATTCAATACCCTCTTTTTCTAGGAAAGCTTTAACCTTATCTGTTGTTTTAGGAAGGTCAAAATCTAATTCAGGATTCATATGCAAATCTCTTCTTATATCTATTAATTCTTTTTCAATATCCTTAGCCATTTTTAAAAAATCCAAAACTCTCAGCTCCTTTTATATTTTTTCCCAAAATATATTAATAACATCACTATGATTTAATTTTTCATAGTACCCTGCTTTTCTATTATTTAATATAAGATTTAAATTTCCTTGTGGTCTTGTTAAATCAAAATCTATAAAGTCAAAAATATCAATAAATACATACTCTTCTTTTCCATTTAAAACTACATACTTATCATTCACTAGAATCTGTATCTCTTTTCCCTGTATATCTTCTTTTTCGAAATATACTTCCTCTTTTAAACCTTCTTCATCCATAGTATCTATATCTTCTATTTTTTCTATGAAATCATTTAAATTATCTTTTGTTGTATCTAGATTTTTGTTAGCAATTCTATATATTCTATCTCCTTCTTGGATAATATAATCTTTTTCTATTTTACTATCTTTTAAATAATAATCATAACTTTTATCATCAATAGCAAAGTACTTTATATATTCTCCTAGAGTTGAAGGAAGAACTATTTCAACTTCATCTCTTTCTTTTATGTAATCTTCTACTGAAACTCTTTCCTTATTTATAAACGCTACAGGCTCTAAATTTTGTATAATATCATTAAAATAGAAGCTTATAGAATGAGCTTTATTTATAAATTCAATTACTTTTGGTGATGCATCTTTACCATCTTTAGCAAAATTTATTTCTATTTTATCCCCTTCTTTAACTTTTGTATCAATAGTAGACTTTTTATCATTTACATATATATCAGCACCTTGAGAAAGAGATCCGAAAGCAACTCTTTCTATTCCATTTAAAGTAAAATGAAGATTCTTTCCATTTCTGCCCAATAAAACTTTATGACTAATACCACCTTGAACCATAACATCCATTACAGTATGCCTATGAGAATTAAACAGGCTTATAACCTCATCATTCAATATAACATCAATAAAATCATTACCTGATTTTTTAATAGCTACAAGTGCAATTCCTAAAACTGTAACCCCCGTACTTCCTAATTCCTCATCTGAATTTAAAGACTCTATTACAGCTTCTCTTCCCTTTATAGCTATTCTTTGAGATGACAATCCTAACTTTTCTGCTAAAAATACTTTTAAATTTGGAGTATGTGCTCCTCCTCCTACTAGAAAAACAGCATTTGGAGACTTACCTCCATTTAATTCTATAATCTTACTTGCAACTTCAGAAGATATTTTATCTACAACTGGAGTTATAGTCTTAATTATTTCCTCTGATAAAATTTCATTATCTATTCCCAGAATATCTGTATAAACTACTTTTTCTTTATTAGATATTTGTTTTTTTATCTCTTCTGCTGTATTAAAGTCCACTAAATAATTCTGAACTATTGACTCTGTAACCTCATCTCCAGCCATAGGTACCATACCATAGGCACTAATACTATCATTACTGCTTATTGCAATATCTGAAGTTCCTGCCCCTATATCTATTAGTCCTATATTAAGTAATCTAAATTTCTTAGGTACAGCAGCTTCTATTGCAGCAATAGGTTCTAGTGTTAAATTACTTACATTTAACTCTACCTTATTCATTACAGCATAAAGACTATCTACAACAGACCGTGGTAAAAAGGTGGCTATAATATCAGATGCTATATTTTCTCCTTTTTGTGAAAGTAAATTTGAAATAATATAGCCATTTAGATAGTAATTTTTAACGCTATATCCAACACAATATAACTTTCCATTGGTTTGTTTATGTACTTCCTCCTCTGCCTTTTTAACTGCTGTAAGTTCAAGACTTCTTATAATTTCTCTATCAATTTCTTTTTCTTCATCTACAGAAATCTCAACTCTAACTTCTGTAGTTCTTAAAAATCTTCCCGCGGCTGCTATTGCTACATTTTCTAGTTTAAACCCTAATTCTTCTTCTAGAGATTTTTTTACTGCATTTACTGTGCTTGCAACTAAGTTAATATCATGAATTTGACCATCAATCATAGCTCTTTCTTGATGTTCTAAGTATCTCTCACAAATAACATTAAACTTTTTATCTCTTACTATTCCTACAGTACCAATAATAGATCTAGTACCAATATCTAATGCAAAAATTATATCATTTGAATTAACATCTAAAAGTTTCATTTTATATCCTCTCTTTATTAAGACAGTGTAAAGGCTCATATTCAAAGAATATGAGCCTAATAAAATTATATATTATCCTATTACTTTATTCAATAAACCAAGGTATGTTTTGGTTAATTAATCCACTATCTTAGGAAAAATTAAATTTAAAATCATATAATTTTTTCAATTAAACCATTATTATATAGTATTATAGGGTCAAAGCTTCTATTTATACTCCCCTCAAAGGAAATTTCTATTTTCTTCTCATCTATAAATAAAACCTTTCCTTTTCCAAAGCTTTTATGTTCTACAAAATCCCCTGCTTTAAATGTCCCTTGAAGTAAGGTGCTTAACTTGCATTCCTCAATAAACCTAGATACCTTTTTACTCTTACCATGCATTTCATTACAGGTACAAAGCCAAAGATTATCTATACTCCTTGTAATTCCCACATAAAATAGTCTTCTCTCTTCCTCTAGATTATTATCAATGCTATTTTTATGTGGTATATTTTCTTCATTACAGTTTATTATAAATACATTCTTAAATTCCATCCCCTTAACTCCGTGAATAGTACTAAGAATGACACCTTTTCCTTCTTCACTTCTCTTGCTGCTGCTTATTTGCTCTTTAACCTCATCAATATGAGCTAAAAAAGTAATTATTGTAGTGTATTCTCTAGAGGATTCTACAAACTCATCTACAATATCCTCTAATTCTGACATATTCAACTTATATTTGGAACTATATTCTCTAAGATAATCATAATACTTTAAATCTTTAATAATAGTATTTATAGCTCCTGTTAAAGACATCTTATTTAAATTTTGTATATCTTTCTTTAGATCATCTATAATCTTCAACTGAAAAGAAGGTACGTTTTCTATTGACTTTAATTTCTCAAAATAATCCTCTTTTTCGAAAGCTCTCTTCACTTTATCTATATTGATTTTACTTATATATCTAAATGGTTTATTTATTACTCTTATAAAGCTTTCTATGTCATAGGTATCTATACTTAATTTTAGATATGAAATTATATCCTTACATATAAAATGTTCGAAAAAATTATATTCTTTATCTAGAAGTTTAAAGGGTATCTTTTTTCTGATAAAAGCATCTATTATACTCCTACTTTCTACATTAGTCCTATATAAGACTACATTATCTTCAAAATCATAAACTCCTTGAGATACTAATTTTAATATATTAAGTGAAATATCTTCACCTTGTTTGTTTTCATTGATATAATTCATTACATTTATTTTAGGTATACTTTTCTTAAAAGCTCTCATGCTTTTTTCATTTCTCATTTTATTATTGATAATTAAACTGTTAGCAATATCGATTATACTTTTAGGGCATCTGTAATTTATTGACAAATATACTTTTTTACCTTTTTCAAAATGTCTATCAAAACTCACTATACACTCTGGCTCAGATCCTCTAAAACCATATATACACTGATCTTCATCTCCTACCGCAAAAATCGAGTTCTCTCTATTTAAAATTTTAAGAATTTCAATTTGCATCCAGTCACAATCTTGAAACTCATCAACTAAAATATATTTAAAAAGGCTTGTATACTTCTCTAAAACATCCTCATTATTTAAAAACAGATTTCTACATTCTATCTGTAAATCATCAAAATCTAGAAGTTTATTTTCTTTTTTATATTCTTCATAATTATTAAAACACTTCATAAATATTTCTTTATCTATGCCAGGACTAAACTCTGACATTTCAATATTGCTAGTTTTAAAAAAAGATATATAATTTAATATTTCTTTTACTTTTTCTTCACTTACCTCATCTAAATAATTACTTAATACTGATTTTATTAATTTAAAAGCTACAAAACTCTCTAAAATATTTATCTTTTCGTATCTTCTGCTTAATATTTTATAAAATAAGCCATGGAAGGTTCCAAAGAATGGAGCCACAGTTCCTTTATTTAGCTGTGTATATCTTCTTTTCATATTTAATGCTGCTGCTTTAGTAAAAGTTATAACTATTATATTGCCTGGATTTATAGCTTTTCTTTTCAATAAGTAATTAAATCTCTCAATATTTATTTCTTTTCCTTCTAGATACTTCTTTAATAAAATTAAATCAATTTCTTTTAAATCTCCTGGATAGTATTGTGATTTATATATATTTCCAAAGTTAATTAAATAATCTACTCTATTTATTAGTGTTGTAGTCTTTCCTGCTCCTGGACAGGCAATTATAGCTAAATTTTTATCATTACTTAGCACTGCTCTCTGCTGCTCTTCATTAAGTTTTATGTATCTATTTCTTATTATAGTATCTCTTAAATTGTAGTACTCTTTTATAATTTCATTTATCACACTACCACCCGTTCTATGTTTCATTTTATTACTTTGTCTAATAAAGATTTAAAAATTCTTTTTATAAGATTATAGACTTTTTTTCAAGTTATAATCAACTAATAATTTAATATTATTGATTTTAATAGTACAGGGATTTTTTTTACACATACTAATATAATAAGGTTTAATCTGAAAAATTGTTGTAATAATTCTAATATAAGATTAAAATAAGGTTATATTTGAGAATTTTCTTGATATTGATTTAATTTTCACAAATCTAAAGTAACAATAAAAATATTATAATTATATGACATAATTTATATAGTTAGAGGAGAAAGTAATGGATAAAAACTTATTTGATATTAAAAACGGAAGAAATCTCACTATGCTTGTTGACTTTTATGAGTTAACAATGGGAAACGGTTATCTTCACCATAATATAGGAAATAAGATAGCATATTTTGATATGTTCTTTAGAAGGATACCTGATGGCGGTGGCTACTGTATTATGTCTGGTGTTCATCAATTAATCGAATACTTATCTAGTTTAAAGTTTACAACTGAAGATATAGAATATCTAAAAAATAAAAACTGTTTCTCTGATGAATTCTTAGATTATCTAAGAAACTTTAAATTTTCTTGTGATGTATGGGCAATTCCAGAAGGAAATCCCGTATTTCCTAGTCAGCCTCTAGTAACTGTTAAAGGACCTATAATTCAAGCTCAATTTATTGAGACAATGATTCTTTTAACTATTAATCACCAAACTCTTATTGCTACAAAAGCAAATAGAATTTGCAGAGCGGCTAAAGGAAGACCAGTAATGGAATTTGGTTCAAGACGTGCACAAGGATATGATGGAGCTATCTACGGGGCCAGATCTGCTATAATTGGCGGATGTACTTCCACCGCTTGTACTATAGCAGAGCAAATGTTTGAAGTTCCTGCCTCAGGTACTATGGCACACAGTTGGGTTCAGCTATTTCCTACAGAATATGAAGCCTTTAAAGCATGGGCTGAGACTTATCCTGATAGTTGTCTTTTTTTAATAGATACATATAATGTATTAAAATCAGGACTTCCTAATGCAATAAAAGTTTTTGATGAAGTTTTAAAGCCAATGGGCTTTAGACCAAAAGGAATTAGAATAGATAGTGGAGATATTACTTATCTTACTAAGAGATGTAGAAAAATTCTAGATGATGCTGGATATTCTGACGTAAAGATAGTAGTATCAAACTCCTTAGATGAACATATAATTACTCAAGTTTTAAGCCAAGGAGCTAAAATCGATAGCTTTGGTGTTGGCGAAAGACTTATTACTGCAAAATCTGAACCTGTATTTGGTGGTGTCTATAAATTAGTAGCTATTGAAGACAATGGTGATTTAATTCCTAAAATTAAAATAAGCGAAAACGAAGAAAAAATAACAAATCCAGGTTTCAAGAAAATATATAGGATATTTGATAAGAGTAGTAATAAAGCTCTTGCTGATTTAATATGTCTTAATGATGAAGTTATAGATGAGAGCAAACCACTAGAAATCTTTAATCCAGTATCTACTTGGAAGAAGAAAACACTTACGAATTACTACACTAAAGAATTGATGGTTCAAATTTTTAACCAGGGAAATTCTTGCTATACAACTCCAAGTGTAAAAGAAATTCAGCTCTTTTCAAAACAAGAAACTGAAAAGCTTTGGGAAGAAGTTTTAAGATTTGAAAATCCTCATCCTTATTATATTGATTTATCAAAAAATCTTTGGAACTTAAAAAATGATTTGCTTAATAAATACTCTGATTTATATAAATAATGTTAAAAAGCAAACGTGTAGGAATGATCCTTTGCGTTTGCTTTTTATTTAAAACTAGTTTTAGTATGTATCATAGTATGTTTAAGAGATAATTGTTATATATAAATTAGCATGAGTTTTTTTACACAACATTATTTATAATTGCAAAATTTTTAAATATCTATTACTTTCATATAAATCATCTAGAAATGATATACCTTCACTCTTCATGAAATCGTATTCATATAGAATGTTTGTCTCTACTAATTTTTCCTTTATATTAAATTTAAATGGACATGACTCACTACTTCCTGCACATCCAAAAAAAGGACATTCCTCGAAGCAACTAACTTTCTTATCGTAGGTAGATAGAAATGAACATCTAGACATACACAATACCCCCCGCTATTTCGTATTGTATATATTATATACCATTTATTGTAAAAAATAAATAGTTTTTTCTATTTTTTATATTAAATTATAGTTTATTTTAAATTTTCTCCTATAATTCTCTATCTACTTTTTATTATACTCATTTAAAAAATCAAAGGCATATTGGACAAATAGTTTTACCCCTACCTCCAAAGCATCTTCATCTAAATTATATTTGTGATGGTGTTGAGCATAGCAAGCACCTTTTTTTTCATTCCTAACTCCTAAAAGAGCAAAAACTCCTGGAATTCTGTTTGTGTATTCTGCAAAATCTTCGGAGGCTTTTATCCTATCAATAGTAATATTTTTAGCTCCTATCTTTTCTGCAGCTTTTGATGCAATTTTTGAACATTCTCTATGATTTATTAATACTGGCGTATTATCTGAGTATTCTACTTCTACTTCTCCTCTATAAGCCTCTGCTGTATTTCTAGCTATCCTTTCGATAATTTCAGGAAATGCTTTATTTATTTCATGATCAAAACATCTAGTAGTTCCTTCCATAATCCCTTCGCTAGCAATAATATTAAAGGCTGTACCTGACTTTATAGAACCAACCCCTAGCACCGCACACTGAGATGGATCTAACTCTCTACTTATAACTGATTGTAGATTCATAACGATAGCAGAACAGATAAGAATTGCATCTATACCCTGATTAGGAGCAGAACCATGCCCTCCTTTTCCTTTTACCTTTATTACAAATTTTCCTGACGCGGCCATTCTTGGCCCTTCTTCTATTGAAACATATCCTGTTTCAATATCACTCCAAGCATGAATACCAAATATTCCATCAACTTCTTTTAAAACACCTTCCTCTACTAAACGTCTTGCTCCTCCTCCAACTTCTTCAGCCGGTTGAAATACAAGCCTTATATTCCCCTTAATATCGTCTCTCATTCTATTTATTACTCTAGCAGCTCCAAGAAGCATAGCCATATGTGAGTCATGTCCACAGGCATGCATACACCCTTCATTTAAGGATTTATAATCTACATCTGTTTCTTCTTTTATAGGAAGTGCATCCATATCAGCTCTTAAAGCAATTGTCTTTCCTTCTAATTTTCCCTTTATAATTGCAACTACTCCTGTATTTCCTATAATGTTATAAGGTATTTCTAAATTATCCAATTCCCTTTTAATTATCTCTGAAGTCTTAAACTCATTAAAGCTTAGCTCAGGATATCTATGAAATTCTCTCCTCAACCTAATAGTATATTCCTGGTCTTCCCTTGTTAGTTTATCGATTAGCAATTTATCAGCTCCTATTAAAACAGCAGGCACATAATTTATTATATATGTGCCTACTTTAAATTTATTTTCTTTCCCTCATAACGTCTGATTTTTATTCCTTACTCATTTTACCTGCCTCAAGTGTTATAATCGGCATAATCTTCTTCCTCCTTAATATTATTCTTTATTTTGTTTAATTATTTTTTGCTAAAATCCTAGTAGTACTTTTACTACTTTTCTTATAAATCTCTATTGTGTCACTATTCAATTTTATTCATTCCAATTGCCAAAACTATTAATTTAACACTTGTTATTTATACAAATTATATTAGACTTTATGCAAACCTTTATCAAGCAAATTTTAACAGTGTTTTGAAATAAGTAAAATATTAAAGCCTAAATTTAGAATATACATTTTATTTTGAGGAATAATATTTATAAATGGTTATGTTTGTAAGATATTTAGATATTAAAATTTAATATTTATTAGAGAAATTTATTAATAAATATTATTCAAGGAGTGTTGCTATGTATATGACAAGTAGTTCTTTAGCTTATGTTTTTTTAGGTATATCTTTAATAGCCTTAGTATTCTTTATATATTTTAAATCTTTAGTTATAAAAACAAAACCTGATAGTACTGCACGTGATAAAATAATCGGTAATATGAAGAATCCTGATCAATGGAGGAATTCAAATTCACGTCTAGCTATTTTCTCTCTATTTTGGAGTGTGGCTTCTCTTATTATTTTTGTATATTTAAGATTTTATTATGGAATCGGATTAGTAAATTCCTTGTATATGTTTGCATATATAGCTGTTGCAGTAGTATCTGCAATATTTATATTAAATTCTCTAAAATCAAGAAAAGAATCAAAATAGACTATGTCTTATATGGCATAGTCCTTTTTTATGTTAAATAGATTTTAGAATTTTCTCCCCTTTTTTTCAAAGGAATATATCTCTCTCCCCAAATTAGCTAAAAAAGGCATTCCTATCTTATAATATTCATACTTTCCATCATTTAAAATATTATTTTCATTTGTATATATAACACTAGTAAGCATAAATTCAATTCCATTACTCTCATCTACAATATATGCATTATCAACTAAATATCCATATGCACATCCGATTTTATTATATATCTTAATATTATCTGGAATATTCTCATTGCTATCTCCAAACATAAAATATTTAGCGTAACTATCCTTTAAATTATATTTAGGACTATCACATTTTCTAGGAACCATACCCATATATTTTCTCAAGAAATCATAATCTTCTTTTTTTAGATTAAATCGTTGTTCATCTGAAACATTTTCTGGAAACATTATAGACTTCAAAACTCCTTGAAGACATTCAATAGAAAAATAATTACTTTTTGAAAAATTCTTAGGAGAGCCTACAAGACTTTTTCCATTATAATAACCTATCCCTTTATCTAAACCTTTCATATTTAATGAATAATCTTTAGAATTATATACCATAGGTTGTTGATAAATTATCTTATCATTATTATAAAATATAAATTGATTAGTATATTTATTTTCCTCATATCCTACTGGATTCCCTAGGCGATGAACTATCATTGTATCCTTATATCCTTTTTTCCATAAGGTTTCATTATAATACTCTTGACCTAAAAATTCATACAATCTATCAAATCCATTATTATCACTTGCTACTAAAACCTTTTTTATATAGTTTTCTATATTAGGATGTTTATCATTAGAGCTATAGTCCACAGTTACAGCACTTTGTGATGCTCTTCCTTTTTCAATTTTCAAGGGTGCTTTTTTATCTATATTTAGATTATTTAACTTTTCTAATGCCAGAGCACAAGCTGATAGTTTTACAGAACTAGCAGGATAAAAATACTTTCCCTTATCTACATTATATGTAAAAGATTTAAAAGATGGATTATTATTCTCATCTCTATTTATTTGAGTATATAGTATTTGAACCTCATGTTTTTGTGAATTTTTAAGAACTTCTCCAAACAAATCTTCTCTATTTTTTAATATATTTTGTACTAAATTATCCTCTAAATTAAAAGGATCCTTACCATAGATATTTATAGCTCTTACCTCTGAACTAAAAGTAATTACGTTTAAGACTCCAATAACCATACACAATAGCAGTAATTTAGTAACTATATTTTTAAATCCCCTCTTCATAAGATGCACTCCTATCAATACATTTTTTTGTTCCTGCTATTATGTAATATAACCTACTTTATTGTATTTTATAAGAATATTGCTGTGTAATTTTATTTTATAATATCAATAAAACTCTTAATAACTTGAGCAGTAAATCCCCATATTACATACTCACCATATATATAAAAATATTGATTATATTTTCTTCTTGCAAACTTGTAATGCTTTCCTCCATTTATTAAGTGGAAAGGATAATCATCTGTAAATTCTGGCCTTAGTTCTACATAGTGACATATAGGTTCATTTTCCATAAAAAACTTTAATGGAACCTTAAACACATGATCTACCTCATCCTTACTAGGATTTATATCTTCATAATTAATTAATTTACCTACAAATGGAAATATAATGATATTATAAGGACTGATAAAATAATCCATATCTCCGATGAATTCAATATTATTTCTGCTTATATTAAGTTCTTCTTCTGTTTCCCTAATAGATGCCTCCCTTGGACTTTCTCCTTCTTCTATAGCTCCCCCTGGAAGTGAAATATCTCCTGGCTGATTTCTCATTGTAAGCGCTCTTTTTTCAAATAGTATATAAAGTTCCTCATTATCCTCTATAAGTAGAATCATTACAGCACTCTGTTTAAATTTTGTTATAGAAGTAGCTCTTCTATTTGTAAACTTTTTCTTAATTTCATCCATAATTGCTCCCCCTACTCTTTTTAGTGTCTTTTTCATATTGTTCAAACCATACTAAAATGTTATACTAAAATCGTATTTAAATCTAGAAGTAAAATATAAATTTGGGAGAGATGAATCTTGAGACGTAAAATATCAACTTTATTATTATTAATGCTATTGCTATTTTCATTTTCTACCACAGCTTTCGCTGCTAATGCAGATGTGCCCTCCATTAATGGTAAAGCTGCTATAGTAATTGATGCCGCTACTGGAGAAATAATATATGAAAAAAACATAGATGTATCTCCAATGTATCCTGCAAGCACTACAAAGCTTTTAACTGCATTATTACTTGCAGAAAATAGGCAACTTAAAGATACTATTACATATACAGAAAATGCAGCTAAACAACCTGATTACTCCCTTTACAACTTAGTAGGAAGAAGCAAAATTGGAGTTAATGACACTATGACTGCTGAAGATGTAATGAAATCTCTTTTATTATTCTCAGCTAATGATTCAGCGTATATGATTGCTGATAACCTAGCTGGCAGTCCTGCAGAGTTTGCAAATATGATGAATAATCGAATTAAGAAAATGGGCCTCAAAAACACTCATTTTGTTACAGCGAATGGATTAGATAGCGATATAAATAATCACTATACCTCTGCTTATGATTTAAGTATAATTGGAAGAGAAGCTTATAAAAATCCTTGGGTTAAACAAGTTATGGCAACTACAAATGATAAAATCGAGATTTCAAATGGCACAATAGCTTATGTAGAAAACAGAAATAAATTATTAGGTCAAAAAATCGATACTGCCTTTGCAGATAAAGTAGGTATCAATTTAAATGAAGTTCCTGCTTCTAATGCTATAGCTATAGGTGGAAAGACTGGATATACTTCTAAAGCTGGAAGATGTCTCGTTACTATGTTTGAAAAAGATGGAAGAGTTCTTATTGGTGTAGTATTAAAATCTGTTTATGATTCTAATGATACTTATGTTTTTAATGATATGGTAAGAATTATAAATTGGAGTTATGCCGCTAAAAGAGTCCCATTATATAAAGCTAATACTGAACTTAAGTCTCTTACTTTGAAATATAAACCTTTAAAATTCTTTGGACCTGAAAAAGAAGTGAAAGTTCCTGTTATATTAAAGGAAGATGCAACTTACTTTGATAATACCGTTAATAAAAAAGAAGCAAAAACTGAATTTAAACTTTCTGAAGATATAAAGGTCAATAAATTAAGTACTGATAATAGTATTGGTAAATTAGTTTTAAAAGAGAGAGAAGCTTCAAGATCGTATGATATCTACCCTATGCTTTCCTCAAAAGAAGTTATGAAAGGTAATACTTTACTATATGTTGGTATTGGTGTTGGAGCAATAGTTATACTTGCTGTACTTGCTTTAATAGTTGCACTTATTTCAAAACTCTTTAGAAGAAAAAGACGAAATAGACGAATGTTTTAACTATATGACTAATCTATAAATGAATAGTGACACTTATAAATAGAAAAATTGAAAAGAAAATTGCTCTTTATGCAATTTTCTTTTTTTATTTTATAGGAAATTATAAGTTTATCCTTTTGTAAATAAACTTATAATTTCCTATAAAATATGGTGTGCATAGGGGGAACCCATTGCCGTAGTAAGGGGGTGCTCAGACGCATAGCGTCGTCGAAGGGGGACTAGGTCCCCCTAGCGAAAAAAATCGGCGTAGCCGACTTTTTTGTTTAATATTAATAATCATAATAAGAAACATTTGACACATATATTGATATATTGTAATATATAAATATATGAAATATGTAATATAAAGAGGTGGAAAACTTGGATAATAACTTTAAAAAATATGAAGAATCTGCCGAATTATTAAAGGCTATTTCTCACCCAGTTCGCTTATGTATAATTCGTGGATTAATTGAAAAAGGTGCATGTAATGTTACAACTATGCAAGGCTGTCTTGGTATTCCACAGCCTACAGTTTCTCGCCATTTACAAATATTAAAGGGACTTGGAATAATTGAAGGTGAAAGAAATGGTCTTGAAATAAATTATAGAATATCAAATCAAAAAATAGTAAGGTTAATACACATATTACTAAATGATGAAGAGCAATAGCTTACTTACTCTTTAATTATAAATCTTAAAATTTATTTAATGGAGGGTTTTATATGAATAAAAAAGTTTTAATCGTTGGTGGAGTCGCTGGTGGCGCATCAGCTGCTGCAAGACTTAGAAGATTAGATGAAAAAGCTGAAATTATACTATTTGAAAAAGGAGAATATATTTCCTTCGCTAACTGCGGATTACCTTACTATATAGGTGGAGTCATACAAGAAAGATCAAATCTTTTAGTTACTACTTCAACTGATATGAAGGAAAAGTTTAATATCGATGTTAGGACTAAAAGTGAAGTAATTGATATAGACACTGATAAAAAAGAGGTCACTATAAAAAACAACGACAAAGGTACTTATACTGAAAGTTATGATGCCTTAGTTCTATCCCCTGGTGCAAAACCAATCACACCTCCTATTCCTGGAATAGACAATGAAAAAATATTTACTTTAAGAAATATGCATGATACTGATAGAATTAAAGATTATGTTGCTAAAAATAATCTTAAATCTGCTCTAGTAATAGGTGGAGGCTTTATAGGGATTGAAATGGCTGAAAACCTGAACCACTTAGGAATTAAGGTAACCTTAGTTGAAGCTGCACCTCATATTTTAGCACCCTTTGACTCTGATATGGTTACAATTGCAGAAAAAGAACTTCAAGACAATGGTATTAGCTTAGTTTTAAATAACGGTGTTAAACAATTTAATCTAATTGAAGATAAATTGAACGTAAGACTAAATAACGATGAAATCGTGACTACGGACATAGTTATTTTAGCCATAGGCGTAACTCCTGATGTTTCCTTCTTAAAAAATACAAGATTAGATTTCGGCCCCAAGGGTCATATAGTAGTAAACAGTAACTTAGAAACTAATATTAAAGATGTATATGCTGTTGGTGACGCTATTGAAGTTATGGATTTTGTCAATGGACAAAAGACAGCTGTTCCTCTAGCAGGACCTGCCAACAAACAAGGAAGAATAGCTGCTGATAATATTTGCGGCATAAGAACAACTTTTAAAGGCTCACAAGGTTCTTCAATCTTAAAAGTTTGTGATTTAACTTGTGCTTCTACTGGAAACAATGAAAGAACACTACAAAGATTAAATATACCTTATGAAGTTATATACGCTTTTCCTCAAAGTCATGCTTCCTACTATCCTGGTGCAACACCAATGACCTTAAAATTAATCTTTAATAAAGAAGGAAAGATTTTTGGTGCTCAAGCAATTGGATATGAAGGTGTAGATAAGAGAATCGACGATATTGCAACTGTTATAAGATTAAAAGGAAATGTAACTGACTTAACAGAACTTGAATTAACCTATGCTCCACCATACTCTTCTGCTAAAGATCCAGTAAATATGGCAGGATATATAGCTGAAAACATAATAACTGGAAAGTCAGAATCAGTACTTCCTCGTGAAATAGATTCAAGAGATAAAGAAAATATAGTTCTATTAGATATTAGAACAGATCTTGAACAAGAAACAGGAACAATCGATGGTTCAGTTCATATCCCTCTACAGCAATTAAGAGAGAGATTAAATGATCTTGATAAATCAAAGGAAATTTGGACTTACTGTCAAATTGGGCAAAGAGGATATTATGCTGAAAGATTATTAAAACAACATGGTTTCAACATTAAAAATGTAACTGGAGGTTTCAAACTATATATGTCCTCTAAATTTACACCAAATAAATTAAAAAATGATTCAGATACCATCAAGGCAGAACATTTAAAAAATTCTAATTCAGAAATCATTAAAAACTTAGATGCTTGTGGTCTTTGTTGCCCTGGTCCACTTATGAGAGTTAAATCAGCTGTTGATGAATTAAATCCTGGAGAATGCTTAAATGTTACTGCTTCAGATCCTGGTTTTTATGAAGACATTAAATCTTGGTGCAAAAGTACAAATACCAATTTAGTAAACTTAAACAGAGATAAAGGAATTATTAAAGCCACATTAAAGAAAAATCTTCAAGAAGTAGCTGCTACCACACAAGATACTGTTGTAATTCCAACTAAAAATAGTCAAACAATGGTAGTATTTAGTGGGGATTTAGATAAGGCTATAGCTTCCTTTATTATAGCTAATGGTGCTGCTGCCATGGGTAAAAAAGTTACTATGTTCTTTACCTTCTGGGGAATTAATATACTGAGAAAGCATGAAAGTTCTGCAGTTAAAAAGACTTTTATTGAAAAAATGTTTGGATTTATGATGCCTAAAGGCTCACGAAAATTGAAACTTTCTCAAATGAACATGGGTGGAATCGGTCCTAAAATGATAAGAGGTATAATGCAAAATAAGAATGTTGAATCTCTTGAATCATTAATGGAAGCTGCTATAAAAAATGGAGTAGAAGTAGTTGCTTGCCAAATGTCTATGGATCTTCTAGGGTTTAAACAAGAAGAATTAATTCCTGGCGTTAAACTAGGTGGAGTTGGATACTACCTGGGTGAAGCCGAACAATCAGGAGTAAATTTATTTATTTAGTATCTATCTCAAAATATTTTATTTATAATTTAAACGTATATATGTCGCCATACTTACTCTAAATAAAAGACGCTTAAAGTTCTACACTTTAAGCGTCTTTTATTATTTTTCTAATACACTATCAATGAACTTTCCATTTTCATAAAATAGCTCTTCATCAGCATATATTACTCCACCACTTCTCATGTCACAAAGCATATCCCAGTGAATTGTGGACCTATTTTCCCCTCCAGCTTCTGGCATAGAATCTCCAATAGCCATATGAATTGTTCCACCAATCTTTTCATCAAATAACATATTTCTTGTAAACTTTTGAATTCCATAGTTTGTTCCTATTGCAACCTCTCCAAAAGTTGAAGCTCCTTCATCTGTTTCTAAAAGAATCTTTAATAAGTCTTCTCCTTTTTTGGCGGTTGCCTTTATAACTTTACCATCTTTAACTTCAAGTCTTATACCTTCAATTTCTTTTCCCATATAAATTCCTGGGAAGCTAAAGGTAATATATCCATTTACACCACTCTCTACAGGAGAGGTAAATATTTCTCCATCTGGAAAGTTAACTTTACCATCACAGTTAATCCACTTTCTTCCTGATATATTTAACTTTATATTAGTTTCTTCTGAAATTATATGTAATTCATTTTTACTATTTAAATACTTTACCCATCTTTCTTGATAATCGCTTATTTTCTTCCATTCAGCTACTGGGTCTTCACTATCTAATAGTCCTGCTCCATAAACAAAATCTTCATATTCTTCAAAGCTCATATTAGCTTCTTGTGCATCTGCATAGGTTGGGAATTGTGTTCCACACCATCTTAGCGATCCGTTCCCCATCTTCTCTGAATATATCTTTCTCCAGCTTGCTGCACCTTTAGTGCTTAACTGAAGCCTTCTAGGCTCTACATTTGAATTTGCTTTTGTATTTCTTGTTCCCCAAGCTGTTAACCAAACATCTGCTTTTTCTAAGGCAACCTTTTGGATAAAGTTTTCTTCTTGTAGTTGTTCATCACTGCTACATTTTAATTTAGCTTGACTCACTTCATGAGAAGTTAGATTAGTCTCTACATGACCACCCGCTAATAGTGCCTCTTTAACAACTTCTACCATCCATGGAGTTGCTACATCTTCACATTGAACAAGAACAAAATCACCTTTCTTAATCCCTGTTGAGTAGTTAACTGAGCAAATTGCACAATTAGATTTTAAATACTCATAAAAATAAATTACTAAAAACACTAAAAAAGATAATAGCAAAGCTAAGCACTACCGTGCCTGTGGATAACCTATTAATTTTTGAAAATTATTTTACGCTACTTTCTTTAAGCCGTCAGGCTGATTAATTGCAATAGTAGCTGCTACTAATGTAATACAATTTAATAAAGCAAATATTTTAGCCTTACGGATTCCTTTGGAACGGATATTATCAGTGCTCAGATATTCCTTTAAGCGAGAGTTACATCTTTCAATAGAGCTTCTTTTATTGTAAACATCTTGCCATTTTTTTGAATCTCTTAAAGGATAGCTATAAAATCTGTTCTCTTTTTTATAATTTACTTTATAGCATAGACCATAATTAGAATTACTACACCATTTCATCCCGGAGGGACAGTTTACTTTATCAGTTGCATGAGGACATCTAAACTTTAAATAGTTTCCATCCTTTCCCCAATACGCTAATGGATATCCAAGAGAGCATATTGGATGAAAGTTCTCATTCATTCCTTCTGGTGGGGCATATGCTCCTCTAGTATTCAATGCTATTATAGGTTGAGCTTTAATAATATGAGTGATGTAATCATAGACTTTTTTATAGTCATAGCCTGAATCCATAATGTAATTCACTGGTTTAAATGTCGGACCATAGGTGTTTTTAAATTTAGCTATTATCGGTAAAGCTATATCTCCATCATTATAACTAGCAGGACTTAGTAATATGCTTAATGGCAATTCACTTTTGCAGTCAGCAAGTATGTGTAATTTAAATCCAAACCACTTTATTTTATTGCCATCTGTATCATTTTTAGCTCCCCAGTTAGGAGAAACTCCATCATTTTTAAGCTTAGATGATGGTTTAGATTTTTCATAAGCATTTAACTTAGTAGAATCTATAGCAACATTTTTACCATCAATAATGTTTAATTCTTTTGCTTTAAATATAAGAGCTTCAAAATCTCTTTCAAGCTCATTAGTGCTAGATATTTTATCTAAAAATCTACTAAATGTTGAGGCAGAAGGTACAGTATCCAAAATGTTAATACCGCAGGTATATCTGAAAACAGGATCTGTTTTAAGTCTATCGACTAGTTTTTTCACTGTTTTAATTTGCTCTAACTGCATTGCAATTAATGAATATAACAAAGTTAAAGGATTCCGCCCTTTCGGGCCGCGCATAGCGCTTTTAGGAGATAAAAAATTCAAGATATTAGTAAAATCTAATTGAGCAAGAATCAACTCTAATTTTGTTTTTGGTTGATATTTTATAATTTCCTCAAAGGATAATAGACATTGTTGTTGAATATACATAAGTGAGGTTCACTCCTTTTGTTGGTGATTTTGCTTGCACTTAATATATTCAACAATTTGGGGTGAATCTCCTTTTTGATTTATAAAAAAATTAGTTATATCAACTATTTAAAAATATGAAATTTGCTCAACTAAAAGTTTTGCTAATTTTTTTAATCTTTGATCTCCCATAGCTTTACCTCCTCTATGAAATTAGCACTCAATGCTTAGCATATAACAATTTATTTATTTCTAAGATAACTTTTCCCTCACTTAATGGCTTTATTAAATAACTTTTTGCTCCTGCCTTTATAGCTTCTATAAGTAGTGACTCTTGATTTATTGCTGAGCAAATTATTATATTGGCCTTAGGGTCAATTTTTATAATTTCTTCTACTGTTTCTACTCCGTTCATATCAGGCATAGTAATATCCATAGTAACTACATCCGGTCTCAATTTCTTATATAGCTCAATTGCCTCATTTCCATTAGAAGCCTGACCAACAACTGTAATATTATTATTTTTTAAATAATTTGATATACTAAGTCTTATAAATTGTGAATCATCAACAATCAATGCCTTCATTCTAATCTCCCCTATTATATCTTAATTTTAATAAATATTTTCACTTTTTCCAATTAAATAATATTTTATCATTTATATCGATATTTAGTCTATATAATTAATTCAAATTATATCTTTTCCATTTATGAGGGTGAATAATCTTAATTTATGATATCCTTACTAGTCTAAATAACTGCTTAACTCTTTTTTACTTGAACTTATGAACTTTCCTTCTTCAAGTTTAATATATTCTACTCTATCTGATACACTTCCTATATAATTTACTAATCTGGAATGGCAAGTAGTTATAAATATTTGATTAGTATTAGATAAATACTCCAGTATCTTAACTACCTCTTTGGTATGATTTTCATCGAAATTTACAAAAGAATCATCTAAAATTATAGGAAGAGAAGGATATATTTCTTTTATTCTGCTCAGCCTTACAGATAAGAATAATTGCTCTCTCGTCGCTCTACTTAAAATATTAGTATTTTTCTTTACACTTCCATCCTTTAATATAGCTTTAAAATCTAAACTTCCCAACTCTTCTCCTGGTAAAATATTTATATATTCTCCCTTCGTTATTTCCTCCAAATACTTAGATGCACCTTTTAAAAGAGAATCCTTTGTTTTCTCAATAAAGCCTTCTTGAACTTTCTTTAATATGAATTCTGCACCTTTTAATGAGGCATACTTTTTTGCAATTGGAAGCAATTCTTTTTTAGCACTATAAATTTTTCTCTGTGCAACTTCTATATCTTTTGTTGATAAAAGCTTTTTAAGTTCTAATTCGAATAAATGCTTAGATTTTATAAGTTTTTCTACATCTTCTTCAATGCTCACTCTTATTTTTTCAGATTGCAAATATTCTTTTTCTAGCTCTTCAAAAGTTGTATACTTTTCAAAATACTCTCTAAAATCTATTCTTTTATCTTTTGAATCTATTATTTTAAACATACCTTTCAAACTTTTTTCAATAATGTCTCTTTCTATTTCTAATGACCTTAAGCCTTCCGCATGTTCTAAGTGATTAATCAATCTTTTAAATTTTAAAAATATACTCCGTGAATTTTTTATTATATTTTCTTTTATACTTGATAAATTACTATCTTCCTCTAACTCACAAAACTCCTCAATCAAACTTACTATAAAATAAAGCTTTTCTTCTATCTCATCCTTTATTATTGTTGCCTTATTTATAAGTTCTTGAAGATTAATTATATCTTTTTTTATATCCCTTATTTGTATAAAGTAATCTTTTAACATCTCTCCTGATATATCTTCTTTTATGCTTAGCATATCTTTATAATTTTGAATTTTAATATTTCTTTCACTTATATTTTTTTCTATTTCATCTAGTTCCTCACTCTTTTCATTAAACGCTCTTGATAACTCTTCTAATTTTGAATAAATATCTTGATTAGCCCAATACTTTTTGCTAGAAGAGTATTTTATAATAATAAAAGTTCCTGAAAAAATCGAAGAAGATATAGTAATTCCTAATCCGATTCTATAATCAATAAAAGCGAGTCCAATTCCTAGAATTGCTACACATAATGCTATATAAAAATATTTACTTATAAGCTTATTTAAGTCTAATAACTCTCTTTTAGGAGCTGTTTTTGACATGATTTCTTTATTAGATTTTATACCCGTAATTTCGCTCTCTAATTCTTTTCTCTTGTAAATTAACTCTTTGTATCCTTCTACAATTTCACTTAATTTATAAAATTCTAGAGCATCTGTATTTACCTTTAATATTGCATTAAAATCGTCTTTCCATTCCTCATTAATATCTAGTATCTTACTCGATATTAATGATTTAAGTTTAAAACAATTATCCTTAATTTCATTATAATTTTTAATTTTCTCATCAATCCCAGAAATATCTTCCTTTATGCTTATAATTTTTTCTTTAAAACTCAGAAGTTTATATATTAACTCTTTTGATTCCTCTAATGATATATTAAAATCTACCTTATTTAGTTTATAGTCTAAGGCTCTTAGATTTTCGTACTGATTAAAATTAGTTTTTAATAAATTTAGAAATCTTATATCTTTATTAACTTGCACAAGCTCTTTTTTTGAATCAAAAATCTTTTTCTCAACATCATTAAGGGCATTTTTCTTATCATAGTATTCATCAACTTGAAGCTTTGCTTTATCTCTCAACCTTAAACCTTCTTTTATCTCTGTATAATACGGCTTAAACTGTGCTGTAGAAGGATTCCCATTTTTTCCTCCAAGCTTTTTTGAATCTCTCTCTAAATCCTTTAAAATTTTCGGAATTTGAATTATTTGCTTGAATCCAGCTCCCAAAAGTATACTTTGCATGTTATCAATTTCTTCTGGATTATCTGTAGAGGTATTTTGTAACTCATCTAAGGTAATAGCAAATAATTGTTTGTAAGTAAAATAGTCTATATTTCCAAATAGCTCTTCAATAGATATACTTTTATCTGTATTAATTCCCTTTACTTCTGGGAGCTTTTTTCCCTCAATGTTTACGTTGAATACTTCACCTTCTATAGTTTCAATGTCATAGCTTACTCCATAGTCCACATTTGCTTCCGGAATACTTCTATCCTTATGTACAAAACCAAAGCCTAAGTGTCTAAATAATCTGGAAAAAGTTGTTTTACCTGCTCTATTATGTCCTCCTATTACTACTATATTCTTATTGAGTTCTTCAATTTTTTCCTCTCTAAAAATCCCAAAATCCTTTATATAAATTCTTTTTATTCTCAATAATTTTCTCCTTTTTCTAATAGTTTTTCTATAATAATCTCTTTTGAAAGTTTAAGTATTTCATCTATGAGTTCTTCATCTAAAACTAGTTTTTCTTCATTGATATCCTCAGCATCTCTATACTCTTCAAATACACTTCCTAAGTTATCAATAAATTTATTTTTGAGATCTTCTTCATTAAAAATTGATTCCATAATTTCATTCATTTCTCTAATAACTTCATTGTTATTTAAATAATCAATAGGAATTTCTTTTGAAGTATTAATTTTTATAGAATCCGTATAAATGCACGTGAAATTTCCTTGGAAATATTTATTTAATCGTTCCTTTAGATAGCTACATACATTGTACTCATCTTCTCTTAGAATCTTATCTATTTCCCCTCTTCCTTTAATCTCCCAATGTACTATATAATTATTTCTAATATCTTCTTCATATAGAGACTTTATATCTAAGGGTATACTTAACTTATTGTTTAATATGTTTTCTGCTCTCTTAAATAACATTTCTTCAATATCATTTAAATTCATTGGTTTAATATCACAATCTGTCTCTATATTAACCACTTCTTTAATCCACACAAAGGATGACGTTGGAATGTATCTTATTTTCGCAGTTAAATCTTTCATAATATCTACAAGAAAGCATCCTCCAATACCCAATTCCCCTATATCTCTACCTTGTGGTACTCCTGGATAGGCTATAAAAGGATTTTTATCATTGATTACTTTGCATTTATGTATATGTCCAAGGGCCCAATAGTTAATATTCTCTATAGACTTTAGTTCTTCAACATTACAAGGAATATAATTACTCTTTTCACTCTCAAGTCCTGTATGTAGAACTCCAATATTATAAGTTTCATCACCTTCTAACTTATAATTCTTAAAAATCTTTTTCCCTTCCCATTTACTTTTATAGGATTGTCCAACAATCCTTGCTACAATTTCTTCATTCTTATAAATATCAAAAACCTCTGGGTTATTATGATCAAATATATATACATTACTTGGTAAAGAGAAGATCTCTCTACCTTCTCCAACAGGATCATGATTTCCCCTTATTAAATAAATATCTATATTATGTTCTTTAAGTCGCTTGCTTTGCTCATAAAAAAAGCTACTTGCTCTAACTGTCCTAAGCTCTCTGTCAAAGATATCTCCAGCCAATATAATAAAGTCTACTGAATTTTTAATTGCCTCATCACAAATTTTCTTAAAAGCTTCATACATAGCTACATTAAACTTTATATATGTATCTTCTTCCTGAATATCACTTATAGCTATAACACTTCCTAAATGTGTATCTGATGCATGAATAAATCTCAATTTGTAATCTGTTCCATTTTTCATTCAAGGTCTCCTCTTCTGAAGTTAAAGTTTTCTGAATTCAAAGTTATATCTTAATTTTATAACAAAAATTAGAAGTATTAAATATATTTTCAAAGTTTATAATTACTGGAACATATAACTATATATCTACATATTGTATTTTGTAGTACTTTTTTAGAAAGGTGAATGAAAGTATGTTTTTTAATCCATATTATAGAACGCCTGAAAAATCTTTTATGAGATTATTTCATGCATCTCCAGATGCTCCTGCCGTAGACATCTACTTAAATGATAAGGTAATTGCTAGAAATTTATCTTATAAACAATTTACTCCTTATATTTCTGTAGCTCCAGGTGTCTACAATGTAAGAGTTTTTGCTAAGGGAACTACTACTAATCCAGTTATAGACACTAACTATAACTTTAGAAATGAAGTAATACAAACTATAGCAGCCACTGGTCTACTGAAAGATATAGAACTTATTCCTTTTGAAGAACCTAAAATTCAACAGGAACCAGGTAAGGTTTATGTAAGATTTGTTCACTTATCTCCAAACACTCCTGCTGTAGATATAACTATTCTAAATGGTAATATATTATTTAAAGATGTGACCTTTGAAGAAGCGACTGAATATGTACCTTTAAATCCTGGAACATATACTCTTCAAGCAAGGCCTACAGGATCATCCGATATAGCTTTAACTGTTCCTAATATTACTTTTAGGGCTGGAAGGTATTATACTATTTACGCTGTTGGACTTTTAAATGGAACTCCAACTCTACAAGTAGTAATACCTCTCGATGGCAGCTCTTATATTGAGTTTTAAGTTACTCATTCGAGGAACGAGAAGGAGTTTCTTACATCAAGTTAGCTAAATAGAAAAAATGTGGTAGAGCTTCTACCGCATTCTTTTTTAACTATTCCCTCCAACATTTATCCATTTAGATAATCTCTTAGGAAACATAGCATAAAACTGAGAAGCCTTAATTAAATCTTCTATTTCAACATGTTCTCTTGGTCCATGAACAAACATTTCATTCCCAGGTCCGAAGCCAATAGTTGGTATTTTATAAACTCCCATAGTTACACTTCCATTTGTACCCATACTCCACTTATCTATTTTAGGGTCTCTATTAAACATTTTTTTAAATGCTTCAGATGCAGCTTTTAAAAGAATATTATCTTCTTCTAAAAGCCATGCTTGTGAGTACTTATCTATAGGATATACAATTCCTGTATAACTAGGCTTTTGAAATTCTACTATTCTAACCATAGAGTTTTCTGCTCCCTTTAAAGCCTTCGTCTCTTTTAAAATTTTTTTTGTGCTTTCACCTACCATAGTTCTTCTTTGGATTTCTATAGTGCATTGATCTGGAACTGAACTTCTTGATGGAGTATTATAATTAATATGAGTTACAGAAATGGATGGCTCTCCTAAGAATCCATCACTTTTAAAGTTCTTATTTTGTTCTTCTATATCTTGTATAATTGGGATAGTCTTGTATATAGCATTTACTCCCCTTTGTGGTGAGCCTGCATCACAAGATAATCCTTTAGTAATAATTTCTAAATTAACACTTCCTCTATTTCCCCTATTTATGTTTAAATTAGTGGCATCAGCAATAACTACAAAGTTTGGTGATATATTATCTTCATTTATAATGTAATTCCAAGCTAATCCCTCACATTCTTCTTTTAACACGGTTCCCGTAACGTAGAGAGTATAGTCATCTTCAAGGTCTAACTCCTTGATAATCTTTCCTGCATAAATCATAGCTGCAATAGATCCCTTTTGTCCTGCTGTTCCTCTACCATATATTCGGTCATCTACAATAGTAGCCTCAAAAGGGTTAACCTGCCACAATTCAGTATCTCCAGCATCAGCAGTATCAATATGTGCGTCCATAGCTAATATTGTTTTCCCACTACCTATTCTTCCAATTACATTTCCCAATTTGTCTATAAATACCTCATCAAAACCTACCTTTTCCATCTCACTTTGAATTCTTAATGCTACTTCTTCCTCTTCTCCACTTACACTTCGTATTTTAATTAAATCTATAAGAAAGTTTATTAAATCATCTTTGTACTCTTCTGCCTTGTCCTTTATTAAGGTTTTTACATCCACTGTCATTTCTCCTTTATTATTATTACATATATATTAATGATATATTTAAAGATTTTATCATTATATATTTATATTAAGGAGCATGTCATGTATTCCAACAAATTGAAAAAAAGCTTCTTAAATTATAGTGCAACTTCCTAACTGACTCATAACTCCTCTTAATCTTGAATGTATATTAGTAATAAAGGAACAAGTTATTTAGTTATTCATATATTGATAAGGTAATTTATACATTTGTATAAGAATATTAGGGGGAGACGTATGAAATTAAAAAGTTTAACTATAACTCTACTCTTTATAATTACCTTCTCTTTAACAGCCTGTGAAAATAACTTAAGTTCAAAAGATAAAACAGATTATGATATGAATAATAAAACTGTATCATCTAAAATTGATACAGAAATAGATTCTAAAATAGAATTACCTAAGAGTGAGCCTAAAAAGATTACTCCTAACATACTAAAATTAGGATCTCTTGGAGAAAATGTATTACTTCTTCAAAATAAACTAAATGAATTTGGATATAACCTTACTTTAGACGGAAACTTTGGTCAACAAACTTTAAATGCTGTCTTTGACTTTCAAAATAGAAATAATATAGCTCTTAGTGAAATTGTAAATGAGGAAACCATTTCAAAGCTTTATATGTCTCCTACAAAAGAAACTATCTATAATCCAAAAGATGTTATATATAATATAGATTCTAAAGCAAATAAAGCTGAAAAGTTTATAAATAATAAGGTTTCAAATAGTCCTACTCAATACTATATCTGGGTAAATACAAATAATCCAAAAGTATATATTTTTAAAGGATATAATCGTCAATGGAAATTATTAAAAGAGATTGCTTGCACAGTAGGAAAACCTTCTACACCAACTATTAAAGGAACTTTTAATGTAGGTATTAAAGGAAATAGTTTTGTTGTAAAAGATAATCCATCACTTAAGTGTGACTATTATACTCAAATAAGTGGAAATTATCTCTTTCACACAGTACTACTATATAGAAATGGTGAAATTGCTGATGGTCGCTTAGGATTAAAGCTCTCTCATGGCTGCATTAGACTTTCCATATCTGACGCAAAATATATTTATGACAGCATACCTGAAAGCACATCAGTATACATTAGTTAGCAATGAATAACTATTTATAAGACGGTGATTAGTGATGGCCTAACAGTCATATTTCCTAATCACCAATGTCATGAACATAATTTAATCTTAGACTTATGAGTTTTTAACTAAATTTTTTATAATCCCAAATAAAAACCCAAGACTTGCCCATACAATCACTATATTTACAGTTGGCAACAAACTTTCTATAAATTCACTTATAAATCTAACTGGTACATAAACGAAAGATAGTGTTGGAAGTATTATATTTCTAATAAAATAAGGTGATATTATTGTAGCTATAAATCCTATCAATATACCACTGGGAGATTTCATCAAGAAAGATAGAATAAAACTGAGTAATATAAAACTTATCATCATATACTTTATTAAAAAATCATTATTCTCAAAAATCACTGAAAAAGCTCCTCCGAAATTATATGAAACTGCTACTCTTAAGCCAAGAAATATTATGCTATATCCTAGTCCATTTAAAATGGTTTCTCTTACTATCTTTGTTTTTTCTTTAGTTATTTTTCTATAATGACTTAAATCATTAATAACTATTAATTTATCAGACGTATCTTTCACCCCCCTATCCTTTATTAACATATTTTACCATATTATGTATAAATTTAAAATGGGGTTTCGTTTTTATTATAAAATAAAAGACTTATAGCTTTTACTATAAGTCTCTAAAATGATATAAATTATATGTATCTTATATTTGACTTTCTTTTTCTTCTAAACATAATTAATGTTACTAATACCCATACTGAAGCAATTACCCACGCTCCTAAAACATCGCTAGGATAGTGCACACCAACATATACTCTACTTACTCCAACTAAAATAGCATATGCAAATACAAGTATACTTAATATATGTGCTAATATTCTATTTCTAAAATGATCTAAAATAAAGTAAACTAGAATCAATGCTCCTGCCATAGATATCATAGAATGTCCACTTGGAAAACTATATCCTCCAACATGAGTATATCCACTTATATCTACTAGCCACTTTCCCTCTGGCCTTGGTCTTTTTGCTATATATTTTAATCCCTGACTTATAATTGCTATAGCTAGAATATTTGTGGCATAAAAGTATGCCTCTCTTTTCTTACTTATATGATAAAAAAATATTATGATAATAAGAGTAACTGTAATAGCAAATAAAGTGTCTCCACTTCTACTAATAAACACAAAAAATTTGTCCATGTATACGTGTCTACTCTTAAATAAATATTCAATTATATTTCTATCAACCTGACCACCATTAGGGTTAAAACTATCTTTAAGCTTAAATATAAACAGACCTATTAATGATAAGGACATAAATCCTAATAAATATATATAGTAAGTTAGATTATTAATTTTACTTTCTCTTTCGTTAACAAAATACATTATATCATTCTCCTTTGTATATGAAATATATCTTCCTATTACCTATAACAAAGTAAGTATACTACGTTTTTACTTCAATGTCATTAATTAACTACTATTAGTGAATAAATAACCTTCTTATATAATCATTCTTTTATGTATTCTTCATACATAAGTTCTCTGCCTTGTAACCATGGTCTATAAGTTTTAAAAAACTGTATCCTCTCTTTTACTGGTGGATGATCATAGGTCCACATCTTATAAATTATATCTGGATTCGGAATCACAATACCATTTTCTGATAATTTTTCAAAAGCTGAAATTGCAGCATCATTATCTTTTGTAAGTTCTATAGCAAAAGCATCAGCTTGCCTTTCTATATAGCAAGAATATGCATTTGAACTTGGCGTTGCTATTAAAAAAAACATATTCATTATTAAAATTATTAATGGCAATGATGCTACATCACTTAACTTATCAAACTTAAAGACTTTTCTACACTTATATATTATAATTGGAGCTAGAGAGTATATTAAATATAACATTATAAAAGTAACGATTATTTCTATTATCATCATTTTTTTTACATGACCAAGAACATAATGTCCTATTTCATGAGCCGTTACAAATCTCAGCTCTCTTACACTTAACTTATCTAATGCAGTGTCCCATAAAACTATCCTCTTAGTATTTCCTATTCCTGTCATATATGCATTTATCATTGAAGTTTCTTTACTCTTATCCACCTTAAGAATATTGCAATTTTCTATACCTGCTTTTTCTGTAACTTTTCTTAGTTCTTGTTCAACTTGTATATTTCCTATTGGTTTAAAATCATTAAATATTGGATCTATAATGATTGGTTGTGCTAAAAACATAAATATTGTAAGTGGTATAGAAATTATCCCAGTATATAACCACCATCTTTTGGGACTCTTTTTAATTATTAAATAGACTATAGTTATAATTAAAAATATTATAATAGATCCTAATCCAAGATCAATGAGGTAGTTTTTTAACCAGGATAGAAAAGGTTGATGAGAAAAGCCAAAATTATGACTTTGCTTATATCCCCTATAAAATCTTAGTGGAAAGTTTATAACACTGTCAATTAAATTATATATTATACCGTAGACTCCAACAGTTAAAATATAGTTTTTTCCTATTTTTCTTGAAAATCTACTAAGCTTTGAAGATAATCCTGTAATTAAAAATACTATAGGTACTCCTAGGCTAAGAACCACCTTAATCCCCTCTACTATTCTATCATTCTCATAGAACCTTTGCCCAATTTCTTCTCTACTCTCTATCTTTTGTTCAACTACTCTGGAAGAAATATCTTCAGCCAGAACTGCTCTTCTATTAAAACTTATTAATTGAAGAGATAAAAGTACTATTATAACAAAAATAATATTTATAACTATCTTTTGTCTCATTAAATCCCACCACCCATTATAATTATATGCCTAAACCTGACCTTTTTAGTTTAGTCTTCCTTATTAAATATACTCTTATATTTAAAAAAAATTATTAAATCTGTAATGTTAATTTATAAAATACTTTAAGTTAAAAACGCTTTAATATTTCTCCTAATATTGACAGCAAATATGCCTTAGTATATGATTAAAAGAGGATTTTCGATGCCTTTTATAATATAATAAAAGGCATTTAAATTTATACATAGGAGTGAACTATATGTCAGTGAAGGAAGTTAGAACAAGATTTGCCCCAAGTCCAACTGGGTATATGCACGTTGGTAACCTTAGAACAGCACTTTATACTTATTTAATAGCTAAACATGATAATGGGAAGTTTATATTAAGAATTGAAGATACAGATCAAGATAGATACGTTGAAGGAGCTGTAGATGTTATATTTAAAACTTTAGAGATGACTGGACTCGCACACGACGAAGGCCCAGATGTAGGTGGTCCTGTAGGTCCTTATGTTCAAAGCGAAAGACGTGGAACATATCTTCAATATGCAGAGGAATTAGTAGCAAAAGATGAAGCCTATTATTGCTTCTGTGATAAAGAAAGACTTGACTCTATAAAAGATAATTCTGAAGACTCTAGTCAAAAAGTATTTAAATATGATGGATTTTGCAAAAATCTTTCTAGATCAGAAATAGATTCAAAACTATCTTCTGGGATATCTTATGTCATAAGACAAAAAAATCTTACTGAAGGAGTAACTACTTTCTTAGATGAAATTTACGGAGAAATTTCTGTAGATAACTCTGAACTTGAAGATATGGTACTTATAAAATCTGATGGTCTTCCAACATACAATTTTGCTAATGTTATAGATGATCACTTAATGGGAATTACTCATGTAGTTAGAGGAAATGAATATTTATCTTCTGCCCCAAAGTACAATCGATTATATAATGCTTTTGGATGGGATATTCCAACATATGTACACTGTCCTCCAATAATGAAAGATGCTCACAATAAATTAAGTAAAAGAAATGGAGATGCTTCTTTCCAAGATTTACTCCAAAAAGGATATCTTAAAGAAGCAGTAGTAAACTTCATTGCTCTTCTTGGATGGAACCCAGGAACAGAACAAGAAATTTTCTCATTAGAGGAACTTGTTGAACAATTTAATTATAGAAATATCCATAAAGCACCATCAATATTTGATACCGTGAAATTAAAATGGATGAATAGCGAATATATTAAAAAACTATCACCTGAGGCATTCCATGCTCTTGCAATGCCATACTACGAAGATGTATTTAATAAAGAAGAGCTTGTAAGACTACAACTTATAAAGATTAGTGAACTTTTACAATCACGAACTGAAGTTTTAACTGACATTCCAAGTTTTCTAGGCTTCTTTAAAGAACTACCAGAGTATGATATAGAATTATATACTCATAAAAAAATGAAAACTAACTCTGAAAATTCTTTAGTGACTCTTGAAAGGGCCTTACCTGTTCTTGAAACCTTAGAAGATTGGACATTCAATTCACTTCATGACACTATTTTTGCTTTAATTGCAGAAATGGAAGTTAAAAATGGAATTGTTTTATGGCCATTAAGAACTGCTCTATCAGGTCAACCTTCTTCTCCAGGGGGAGCTTTTGAACTTGCAGAAATTCTTGGAAAAGAAGAATCTTTAAAAAGAATTATAATCGGAATAGAAAAGCTTAAAAACCTTTAGAAAGCTTAGGGTGTATCTGCACCCTAAGCTTTTATTTCTTAAGTTAATATATAGTTATAAAAGACTTCTAAGTTTCAAGAGGAGTAACTACTCCCCCTGAACCTAGAAGTCTTTTTATATTCTTAAGATTTGAAAGTCATTTTGTATTATTTTAGAATAAACCTGCCTTAAACGTCTTAACAAGTATCATAGCTACTAATCCACACGCTACTGCGTAAGTTATACAAATCTTCATATTGTTTTTGATTACTTTACCTTCTTTACCTACAAGTCCAACTGTAGTTAAAACAGAAACCACGTTGTGAACGCATATCATGTTTCCAGCTGCTCCACCTATTGCTTGTAAAGCTAGTGTAGATATTACTGGTATTCCAACTTGTTGAGCTGCGCCAAATTGAAGTCCACCAAACATGATGTCTGATACTGTGTTACTTCCAGATACGAATGCACCTAGTACACCAACTATCGGAGCAACTACATACCAGCCAACTCCAACTAATGAAGCTGCAGTTTTAGCTATAACTATAAGCATTCCATCTGTCTTTAAAGCTGCTCCAGAATTCATCATGATATAAGTCATACCTAAAGCAAAGAATAATGCTATAGCTGCTGATTTTATTTGTTTACTTGTGTCAATCCAAGCTTGACGAGCTTCTTTTCCATCTAATCCATGCATAATTGGAATAAGTAATGCAACTAGCATGAATGGAATAATTCCTGGGTTATATAAAGGTGTGATACTTCTGCTTATTGATGTTCCAAGGATGTTAGTCCAACCTATGCTCCAAGCTTTAAGTAATGGGGTAACTCCTAACCATTTTAAACGTCCGATTAATAATAATATACCTACTAATATATATGGTGCCCATGCTTTTCCTGCACTAAGTTGTTTAGCATCAGCTGGTCTAGTACTTCCTGCTTTAACTGAACCTTCCCAGTCTTCTTCCCATTGATCATGAGGTTTGAAATCCCAATTGTCTTTAGGAATAAACATTCCTTTTCTAACAGCAGTTACAAATATTGGGATAGCTATTAATGCTCCTAATAATGCTGGAAGTTCAGGTCCTACGAAATTTGATATTAATACTTCTGGAATTGTAAATATTAGTCCTCCAAATAAAGCTAACGGTAATACTTCTAATCCCTTTTTAATACTCTTATCAACTAGTAATGTCATAGTACAAACCATCGCAAGTGGAATAAATGTACCTACTGCGAAATGTAGTAACCCTGCAAATCCACCTATTTCAAATAAGAACTTTGTAAGATCTCCAGTATATCCGGCTGGAGCTAACAGGTTTTCTAAGTTTGAAAATCCTCCAACGATAGGAGTTCCAACAGCACCGAATGAAACTGGAGCACTGTTACCTATTAATGCAACCATTGCTGCTACTAATGGTGGGAATCCTAAACCAACTAATAGTGGAGCTGCTACCGCAGCAGGTGTACCGAATCCAGCTGCACCTTCAAAGAATGCACCCATTAAGAATCCTATTAAGATAACTTGTACTCTTCTATCTTTGGAAACAGATGCCATAGAATTTGCTATACCATCTACGCCTCCACTTACTTTCATAATTTGAAGTATTAGTAATGCTCCAAATACTATGAATATTATATCTACAGTGTTTATAGCTCCACTTATAGTAGCTGCTGCTATCCATTTACCTGGCATTTTCCAAAATGATGCTGCTACTATTGCTGCTGCTACGAAACCTACTGGCATTGCTTTTGTAGATGGCCAGTTTAAAGCTATCATTAATGTTCCAACAATTAATATAGGTATTAAGGCTATTAGTGCTAACATTATTTTACTCCCCCTCAAAATTTTTCATGATAAAACAGAAAATAAGGACTATTTAAACCTTTACATAAAATTTTATAATCCCCCCCTTTGGATTAATAAATAGGACATATGTAAGATTAATATTTATGAATAAATCCAATTTTAAAACTTTAGCTTTCGCTACAACTTTGATCTTACAATCCTATAACAGTAGTTTACCAGTATATTCTGAAAATTTCTACAATTGTTATTTATTTAACATGAGTTTTTTTCAATTATATCCATTTTATGGCTTCACTGATGGATTGTCCTTTTATAATTTATTTAAACCTTTACATTGGCTTGAGAAGCGACGTTAAAATTTTATCAATCTTTTTTTGACATAAAACGAGTTCCTAAATATTAACAAAATTATGTTAATATTCAGGAACTCACTAACTCCAATGAAAATAGAACAAAAGTACTAATTCTTATTTGTTGCTGCTACTAAATTTTCATTTATTAACTCCATATGCTTTCTCATATATTCTGCAGATTCATTTGGATTATGCTCTTTAAGGGCATTCCATATTTGTTCATGTTGAAAATCAGTAGCCTCTTTAAGTTTGTTATTAATTATTATCTTTCTTGCGTCCTTTATAAAAGAATCCATAAGCGTAGAAATTGAATTTAATATATTAACTATTAGAAAATTTCTAGATGCTTGAGCTATTTTATAATGAAACATTTTATCATATCGTACTCTCTCTTCTTCATTTTCTGACACTCTCATTTTATCTAGTAAATCTGATATGTCATTTAACTCTTCATCTGTTATTTGTTTTGCTGCCAGTGCAGCTGTTTCTATCTCCATAACTTTTCTAAGTTCAAATATTTCATTTACCTTACATTCATTTAACATAAACATAATAGAAAGTGGCTCAAATAAGTTATCTTGAAAAGAGTCCCTTATAAAATTCCCTTCACCTTGCCTAGATTCAATTAACCCTACTATCTGAAGAGACTTTATTGCTTCTCTAATAGATGCTCTACTTATACCTAATTGTTCAGATAAATCCCTCTCAGAAGGAAGCTTATCTCCTTTTTTTAGAATTCCATTCTGTATCATAGTTTTTATTTCAACTATAACATCCTCATATACCTTTGTGTTTTTTATAGGAGTAAACACTTTATCCTTCTCCTTTCCTATACTGCAACTAACCACACTTCGACACTTTACTTATTATATAATCATTTATAAAGATTGGTCAATACAATTACTGTCTTTAAATGACTACTTAATTATAATTCTTTTTATATTTAATTGCATTTCCTTCTTGTAAGTCTAATCCATTAATATTATTCAAAAGAACCTCTGTATCTACTTTGTAATTGTGACTTACTTTAGCACCAATAAACCCTATAGATAACATATTCTTATTATTGCTAAGTTTTAATCTCTTAAAAGCAGGATTAAATAAATCATTTTGCAAAACAGATTCTGTTTTTGCTACTGAATTCTCATTATAATAATACATCAGCTTTTTATTCTCTATGTAAATGTAGTGATAGCCTTGGACAAAAGTTGAGATAGGTACCTCTACTATCTCAAGCTCAGAAGCATTTCTAACTTCTTTAATAATATAATCAGTGGATAAACGGAGGTCAGACTGCAATTGGTATTGTTTATCCACCTTTAAATACATATTATTTCTAAATAAATACATTGAAAATGCAACTGTACCTATAACCCCCATAAGGGCCATCACAATCAATAATTCTATCAAGGTAATTCCTTTATTATTTAGCTTCAATCTGATTCCCTCCAAGAACAGCTATTTATTATGGCTTAAAAACCTTTGTCGCCGTTGTATTCCTATGATTATCATAACTTTCTTCTACTTCAATAATCCAGCCTGGTACATTTATCTCTGCTAATCCATCAAACTTTATACTCAATGTCCTTCCTGATTTGGTTACACCTTCTTCAATATTCTCTCCTGCTAAGATTTTTTCTAATATCCTTTGATTGGAATATTGAGCTTTAGTTCTACTACCTGACCGATAAATTTGAATAAATGATGAGGTTAACACGGGTATAAAAGAAATACTGATAATGCCTAGAATGGCCATTCCAATCAATATCTCAATTAAAGTAAGTCCTTTCTGATTTCTTAGTGCATTTTTCATATAGACTTCTACCTTCTTTCAAAGATTCATATCATAATAATACAGATCACCAATAGTCATTTATAATGTTTAAAAACTACTTCCATGGATTATTGATATACTTTACTTCTATTGAAGCATCTTCTCCAAAAACCTCACCTGGAAATGTATCTATATCTGGTTCAACAAATTCTATGCTCATACCTCCCCCACTGGCAAAAAAGGATTTCGCTATCAAAGCCCCTTTTATTTTTCCGCTACCACTTACATTTACATAGGAGTTTGGGGCATAAAATATCCTTGAATAAGCACTGGCATCTCCAGAAATATCCACACTTGTGCCATTGGTTATAATATGTCCTGTTATACCTCCACTACCTCCAATCTTAATGTTAGCAGTATTTACAAAGATATTGCCAACATAGCTGGTACTACCTTCAAAATCAATAGCCTCAGATCCTGCATAATAAACCATTACTCTTTCAAATTCTCCACCTTTATTGATATTGCTGCTACCACTGAGCTTAAAACTATTCTCTACGTAAAAGATTAGTTTACCATTTTCACCCGTATTTCTAAGCACTATGTTCCCTTGAGATATATCTAAGTTCTTAACTCTAATAATTCTCTCTCCACCACCCAAATCAAAGGTTATAGTACGATCACTAGTGGCTTGTATAGTATTATATTTCCCATTTGTATTAATCAAATAATATCCTCCTGGAATCCAAGGTGTTGTAAAATTAGGATTGTTAGGTACTGGTAAGTATTCAGGAAAACTCGGAAAAACTGGCATAGGATAGTTCCTACTAGATGCCAAATTATTAATACCTTCAGGTATATTCTCTAAAGGAGATGGACGATTAGTTTGAATGACTTCATTTATATTAGCTCCTGGACCGATTGATAGGGTTCCGTTTGTAATACCCGTACTCCAAGCTAATTGTATAGAGTTTTTTCCCGTAGTATTTGACCCTATGGAGCCTTTTATTTTGACACTACCCTCCAGTTTAATTACAGGATTTCCTTCATTCCCATTTCCCACTGTGAATAGAGCTGTGTCAATAATTGGTACTGTCCTACCTTTTATATTTTCAATTCCAAGAGTAACCGTCACCTTATCTGAAATGCCTTTGTAAATTCCTATAGAAGTAATCTCAAGATTACTACCTATTTTTTGGGTTTTTATTTGAATGCTACCTTCCTTTAGAAATTCTCTATCTTCATCTTCTTTTATTTTAACTTGAGTGCTTGTTTTTCCATTAAGAAGGTCATCAATCAAAACCTGTCTTTCAGTTATAGTAAGACCCTCTGGATTATAAATCAGATAGGACGCTAGGGTTTCTGCTCCTGATCGTGCCAAGTAATAAGCCTGCATTTTATTTTCTTGACGCTGGGCATGATTAAAATCAGCGCGAAACAAGGTAATTGCAGAAATAGAGAAAATCCCTAATATAGCCAAGGATATTAAGACCATCATAAAAACACTACCCTTTTGATTATTGAGAATTTTTTTATGCATTTTCTTTATGTATCCTTTCTCTATGAAATTTGATAAATGAATTTTCACTATACATTAATAGTATAACCTATGGATTACTTATATATATCATCACCATACTGTGGACCATTCTTGTTACACAAAAAAACAGACATTAGTGTAAAACTTAATGTCTGTTTTTTAAATTATCCCCACAAGATACCATGCTATAATTTTTTCTCCCCATAGAATACTTATAAGTGCTCCCATAGTTATGTAAGGTCCAAAAGGAATATAATCTTTTCTTGTTTTCTTTTTAGTAAGTATTAATGTTACTCCTATAATGCCACCTAATATTACTGATAGAAATAAAGTTAGTATGGTAAGCCTAATTCCTAAATAAATTCCGCATAATGCACAGATTTCTGCATCTCCCCAGCCCATACCACCTGTTAATATAATAATTGTGGTTATAAAGCCTCCACCTATTATTGCAGCTATTATATAAGTACCTATAGGTTCACCATTATATAGATTTAATATTAAAAATAGTACTCCAATTATAAATCCACTAAGGGTTGTCTTAAGATAAACATCTGTGGTGTTTAAATCTATAAGTCCTATAACTATTAAATATGATGCTAGTATTAGATATTTAACTAAATCAAGACTAATATCATACTTGTAATACAAACCTACAAATATAAGCCCTGTAAAAAACTCTATTAAAGGATATTTTATTGATATCTTCTCTCCACAATATCTACACTTCCCTCTCAAAAATATATAGCTTATAACTGGTATTAAATCATATGCTTTTATTCTGTTTGTACAGTTTGCACAATGAGAAGGCGGATATGAAATTGATTCATCTCTTGGTATTCTATATATGCAGACGTTTAGGAAACTTCCTATTAGGAGTCCTAGGGTAAAAATTATCAATGTCATTATAATTCTCCAATCAATCTATTAATTTATAACCCCAAAGATAAATATATCTCTGGGGTTATAGATTACTATTACTTATTATATTATTGTAACTTCGGCATTTTTTCAATAATTAACTTTAATAAATTAGCTTCACCTAAGTTATTAATATATGAATTTATATTAATAACCTGATCTTTCTGTCCTTGTGCAACAATAGTATAAACTATAAGATATTTCTTTCCTTTACTTAGTTTAAAACTATCAGTATTTGTTAAAATCATATTAGTATTTTTAACAGAATTTATTGTTACACTATCTTCTGGCACAGCATTATTTATTTCCTCATTAGCTTTAAGCTCATACTTTTTAAATACTATATTTCCTGTTTTATAGTGATCATCAATATTAATCTTTATTGATGACTGTGAGTTGTTTACTTCTACAAGCATTGCTAATGTAATAGGAAACCCTTGTACAACTGTAATATCTTTATTTAAATCTTCTTTACTTTTAATATAACTACTACTACTATTGTTTCTTAAAAATATGCCTTGCTTTAGTATTGAACTTCTATCTCCATCTGCTCCAAAGCTTAAATCATCAAAGTGAAGTTGTCTTTGTGCATCATCTATATCTTTATATGTGAGAGTAGCATCTTCACCGCTTAACAAGTATTCTTTGTTTTCATCTATTCTGGCATATACTGAGAAAACTATAGGATTGGCTACATAGTTATCTCCAACTCTTGTATAGGTTATATTATCCTGAAGATTAATATTTATCTTCTGTCCATTTACTACTGTACTATCATTCTTCTTTAATGGAATTAGTCCACTAGGTAGTACATCTTCATAACTAAAGTTACTTACTGTACTAGTGTAAGTTTCTGGTATATTAGCACTTCCTTCTTGAAAAACTGAATAAACACTAAAAGGTTGTGGAGTAATGGTGGCTTTAATTTCAACTTCATTGCCTACAATTAAATCCGTACTATTAAGTTCTCTAATTAAAGTCAATTCAGCCTTTTGTTCAACTACAAAGGAACCATATATACCT
Organism: Clostridium sp. X; assembly: GCF_055755365.1. Lineage (NCBI taxonomy): Bacteria > Bacillati > Bacillota > Clostridia > Eubacteriales > Clostridiaceae > Clostridium > Clostridium sp. X. The sequence continues at coordinate 2,127,967 of NZ_CM146912.1, read as the reverse complement.
TCTCTACTTACATTTTGTATATTTCCGCTAGAATCCTTCTCTCCAGTTCTATAAACAACATAGTATCTACCAGCTTCAGTTGGAATTTTAACTCCAGCACTACCTGCAAATAGAGTAGTACCATATTCCCCTGGGGTAAGATTTTTTGATGGGTAGAACCAGGATGACGGTATATCTATCCTAGTTGAACTATTATTACTGTATTGTAGTCTAAAATCTGCCCAACCACCCCAATTAAAATATTCTAAATAAATTGGATAGTATTTGTCAGCTTTTAAATTAAATACTTTATTAGTTGTTCCCCATGTTGATCCTTGAGGTTTAAACATATCCACAAAACTATTTGATACTCCATCTATAGTTATATATCCTCTACAACCATCATCTGAGTAGGCACCAAAGGAGTAATTTCCATCACTTGGTACTTTTATATATCCCCAGAATTTAGAAGCCTCTTTATAATTTCCACCAATGTTCATATTCTGTAAAAATATTGAGTTAGTAATCCACCTTTGATTAACTGTTATGGTTTGGTTATTTAGATTTTTAACAGTATAAGGAACTATACTCTCCCATTGACCATACTGTGTAGAATTACTTGAAGTGTTGGCTGCCTTATACGCCGTTGCTGCATATGGATATTTAAACACCTGCTCTAGATCACTCCAATTAGTAGTATCTGTTAGAGTTGGCATATGATTAACATCATACCCTCTCCAATTTAAATATCCTTGCTTATCTGTTACAACATCATTATTGACTCCATTTTGTTGTTGTAAATCTAAATTGCTCCATCCTGTAATATCATTTACATTTAAACTACTTGGTTCACCATTGTATTTTATAATCTTATACTGTAGTAAGTCATCTGTTCCTTCACTCTTAAGATTTATATCAACATAAGCTTCCCCTTGAAGTTTAATTTCAGGATCTAGTAATTTATTTACTCTTAGAAAAGTATCTTCATTAGTTATATTATATTCATCTCTAATTCCAGAAGCATCACGAATCTTTATATTAACCTCTGGTTTATTACTATCAAGCTCTTTTTCAGAAACATCTGATATATTTTCTGCATTATCTACAGTTCTTGCTTTAATTACAACATTATTTGTATTTGATACTGTAAATTGTGCATTATACGGTGTCCACTCTGTACTAGTACTTCCATTTTCTACTATACTATACTGAGTTTTCTCTACTCCTGAGAGCAGGTCAGTTCCTGGAACTATAGTTACTTTATGATTAGCTGCATCCCAAGTTATGCTCGGGCTTGTTGGAGGAGTCATATCTATCTTAACTATCTTCTTTGAAAGTTGTGAAATGTTCTCCTGATTATCAATAGTCCTTGCACTAATAGTAGTTTCTCCTTCACTATTTACATGGAATGGTTCACTATACGTTGTCCAGTCTTGTTCTGCTAATCCAGTTAATTTATATTCAGTTCTATTTACTCCTGACTCTGAATCATTTCCTGGAGTTATAGTAACTTGAACTGGCTCCTTTGACCATGCTGTATTAGCAGTTATACTTGGAGTTGTTGGAGGTGTACTATCCTTTAATTCTATAATTCTTTTATCAAAATATTTAGTTTCCTCATAACCAGATACAGACATCTTTGCAAAGGATGAATTTGTTGTCCCTCCTAATATACCATCACCATAGTCTTTAGCCTTGTAGCTTATGGAGAAATTTATAGGACTTGCTACAAATTCTGTTTTAGCTGCATTTAAATTGTATTCAATATCAACTTTGCCTATAACTTTATTTCCTTCAACTTTTAAACCATAGGGAAGTGAAGATGGATTTTGCACTTCTAAGTTTTCATTAAAGGTTTCCTGAAAATCTATTGTTCCATGAATTTTTGATAAAATACTATTTGCAAATCCATCGTACAAACTTTGTAGCGTTTGAGTGTCATTTGCAGAATAATATTTTCCCTTTTTTATAAAGCTATTATTACTGTCGTAATAACCACCAGCAACATCTACAATTTCTGCGTTATTTCCATCAGCTCCTGATCCAAAGCCTATCATTGTAAAACTTTTAATCTTATCGTCATCTTTCAACATATTACTTACTACATATTTTGCATAGTCTAATGAATGAACATCAGTACCATTTTGATTTCCTTGATATGCTATATAATCCGAAAAGTTATATCCGTCATATTTTTCACTATAATTAATATAATTAGTATTTATTGTTGAACCCAAATAATCATCTTGATACATCTTATTCTTAAATATACCATTTTTATCTCTACTATACGCAGTTGGTACTCCGTCTGTCATCAGAATTATATATTTGTCTTTTGTAGATGTATCTTTATCTAACATAGCCTTTGCAGTTCTAATTCCATCTCCTATATTAGTCCCTCCACCAGCTCTAAGGCTATCAATTTTATTATTTAATGTATCAATGTTTGATGCTGCTGGTAAAATGTCACTAACTTTAACTCCATAATCAAAATACTCTACAATTCCAATTTTTATATTATTAGAACTTTTAAACTTATCAATAAAGTTAGTAGCAACATTCTTAACTATACTAAGTCTAGACTTTTCACCCAAATATGGCTCTCTATTTGCATTTGTAACCCATGTCATACTTCTCGAAGTATCTATAACCAGCACTATATTCTTTTGAGTATTATCCTTTACAACTGGCATAGCCTTTGGTGTCATAGTATAATTTGCAGTAAATGATTCTCCAACCCTAACACTATCATCACTAATACTTCTATGAACATCTAGATAATCTCCATTTTGATTTATTGGTTGTACAGTTTTTTCTGGTAAATATTTTATTTGAGTGTTATTTAATACAGTAACTTTTCCAAAGGAAGAATTTCCTCCTGACCCTAAAATACTTATTACATTCTCTTTAACTCTATATTTTACTGTTACTGTAATGGGTCTTGCTTCATACTGAGTCTTACTTCCGTTTAAAGTGTATTCTATTGGAAAATTACCCACTAATGTATTACTATTTACACTAAAACCTGATGGTAAATTAGCCACCTCTAAATTTCCATTAAAAGTCTCTTCAATTAATCCTGTTCCATAAACTGTTGATTGAATTTTCTTTTGAATCTGGTCATATACATTACTTACAGCGGTCTCACTTACAGCTTGTTGATAAACTCCATCTGCTGCTTCAGCTATTTGTTTATTATTATAGTTTGCCTCACTACCAAAACCTACAATAAAAGATTTAATTTCTAAAGAAGCTATTTTTTCACTAGCAACTTTCTTTGCATATTCAAGGCCCTTAGGATCTGTATTACTTTTACAGTCATATTTTACATTAGTTCCTGAGGACATGTAATAGCTTTTGTCATTATTAATTGAATAAGTGTTGGCATATCCGTCTGTCATTAAAACAATATACTTTTCATGTCCATTATCCTCATTTAATAAATAGTAAGCTACTCTTAGTCCATCTCCTATATTTGTATTACTATCTGTTCTTAAATTACTAATAGCAGAAGTAATTGTATTTGCATTACTATAATTTCCAACATTCAGTAAATTAGTGTTTACTTTGGCAGTCTTATTATAATCAACTAAAGCAATATTCACTTTGCTATCTCCTTTAAACTTGTTAACAAAATTACTTGCAACACTTTTTATTATTTGAAGTCTAGATTTTTCATTCTGAAAATATGGCTTCCTATTTAGACTTAAAATGTAGTCCATGCTAGTAGATGTATCTATTACAAGTACAATATCTTTTTCAGTTGTATTCTTCTGAACTAAAATAGGCTTAGGTGTTATTGTATATTTAGCATCAAAGGTATCTCCCTTTTTAGCACTCTCAATATTTAAATTTCTATTTATATCTAGCAAGTCTCCTTGTATTACATTTTCTGTGGTATCTATTGTTCCTACCCCTTTTATTAGTCCTATATTTACATCTGTCTTAGTAGGCTGAATTATTTCTGTTATACCAACTTTAGGATCTATCTTAGTTAACCGTGGATTGACACCATTGCCATTTCCGCTACCCAGATTCGTAAACTCATAACCATTTGGTAATCTTATTTTTATTTTGTAGTTAGATGTCATAAGTTCACTAAAATAATATTGTCCAGTAGGAGAGGTTGTTGCAGATTTAACGGGATTAATCATATCATTAGCATTAAATAACTCTACTTTTACACCTGGAATACGGTACTCATGCTTATTTCCTAACTCCCATTTTCCATTGCCATTTGCATCATACCATATAGTTCCACTTATAAATCCAGTACTGGCATAAGCAGGAATATAAGTGAATAAGTTAAATATTACGCTTAATATCATAAAAATGCTTGTAAATTTTAGTTTATTTCTTTTCAAAATAACTCCCCCCTTTACTTTAATCATTTTTATTTCTAAAATAAACTTCGCTGTTAACCTCCTTTTCTCCTCTAATATTTCCTTGAATCTTTCCCAATTTTATTTTTATACTAATACTTTTACTCGCTATGTAATTCTCATTAGATTTAATACTAACTTCTTCTACATTTTCAAATATTCTCTCTGATTTAACTTCATTTTCAGATAAGATATTATCATTATCTAAGTCCTTTGTTTTTTCCCCTTTTCCATATAAAAGCTTATTACCATACAACTGAAAAATATAGTGTTCATTTGTCCCATCAATTGACCCAAAAACAATCTTATTTATATTTTTTTCAGTACTAACTTCTGATATTTCATTATTTGTTATATCAATTCTATTCTCTTCTACTAACAATATCCCATTTGATCCCATAGCCTTTTGAACTATTAAATTAATAGCACTTTCCCCTTCGCTTTGAAGGTCTATTTCTATACTTGTTTTATTTATTATTCTAAAATTGCTAAAGAAAAATGTTGAAATGGCCGTTGCTACTATTCCCATGATTCCGAAGGCTATAAGCAATTCTATAAGAGTAAATCCTCTTTTTTTTAGTATATTCATTTTGTAAACACACCTTTACAAAATTTATTTTAAAATCTTCCAATTTTTTCTTTTAATAATTTTGTTTTTCACTAGGTCTGTACCTACAATATTATTTTTACCCATCTCATCATAGGTAACTATTATATTGGGATCCACTGAAGTAAATATTTCATAATTTTCGGCAACAAGTCTTTTTACTAGTTTTGAATCGTAAGAAATATTTTTTTCATCACTGCCTAAAAATATTATGTTACCTTTAGTTATTATTGTTCCACTAAAGTTTAATTCGCCACTTAGATAAACATCTCCTACTGTAACTATAATCCCTTTAAAATTATTATTTACTACATTATAAACCTTATCTGCACCAGTTGTATTACCATTCCTACCTATAAATGCATAATTAGTATTACTTCCATCTAATACTACAATTTCTTCACTTTCACTAATATTACTATTAACTGGCGACTTTGTTTTTCCTATTAAAATATTATAATTTACAAGACTTGTAACATCTCTTCGTACTTCTGTTTCATTAAAAACCTCATTATCCCCTGGGGTAGTATCACCCATATAAAACATATTTCTTTTTAATTCTCTAGTCTTTTCTTTTATTATACCTTCATCTGGAGTTATTTGACTTTCTACTATCTGTCCATTATTAATTACTGCCCCAGCACTAGCAATTATATTACCAGCAATATTCACTCCACTTGTTCTAAGTCTATCTGAATCCTCCGTATTACCCTTAAATTCATCATTATATGCTTCAAAGTATTTACTTTTATCTGGTGCTAATAGTGGTGTACCATCTAAAAATTGTGATACTACGGATAATGGCTCCCTATATTCAAATATAACATTATCACTTTTAAGAGATTTTCCTCTGCTAATAGCACTGTCAATGGTAAGCCCTCTTGTATATGCTTTATAATTTCCTTTAATTGAAATTGATTCTCCTGTTTGATACTCTGGATTAGTATTAATATATGCTGTTCCTTGTATAATTACATTTCCAGCAATGTTTAGAGATGATCCACCTATTTCTTCAATATCATCTGAATTTATTACCACTGAGCTAGAATGATCATTTCCTAACAAGCTTGTGTCACCTATTTCATCTGGTCCATCATAAAGACCATAAAATCCTCCAGTTATATTGATTTTAGAATTATTTGCATTAAGTTCTAAGTCATCTCTTAAATATAAGGCTGCCTCTGAATTTGTAATATTAAAATTTGAACCCCTTGCATCATAGTCATCATTATTATATATAATAACATTATTTGCATAGATGTTTTCATTAGAAGTAAATAAGCTATTCTGTGCTTTAAGATTTATATTTTGACGGGTAGCTAATTTCTTTTGTAAAGTTACACTTGAATTATTGCCAATCAAATTAACTCCGCCTTCATTTGTACCTTTAACATATACCTCTCCATTAATTGTAACCTTTGCTGCATCAACATTCATATCTCCGTCAGCTGCTATAGCTTTTTCCCATACTACATTTTTAGGAAATTTAATATTCTTCATATAATACACATCGCTATATTCTGGTACTTCTAACGCATATTCCATCTCTATAGCTTTTCTAATACCCTCTCTTGAATCTAAAAACTCTGATTTAACTTTTACTTCGTAAGGAATATTATTTCCTACGTCCATAGAAAAAGGTGTATTATTTAAAAGAGTTACTTCAGGTTTGTTACTCTCACCACTTAAGGCAAATTTGTATCTAGCAGTATCTGTTAATGCTATAGTTAAATTTTGTTCAACTATTTCACCATCTACACTAGATTTTCCATTATTTATATATTTCTTATAATAGTATTGAAACTGTTGATTTTGATAATCCTTTAACCTACTCTCGTTAATACTAGCAGATACTTGTCCATTATCATCTAAAAATAATTGTGCTACATCAAGTACTACTAAGGGAATACCTGAAGGGTTTGTTGTTTCATTTAAATTATTTAAAATACTTTGACTACCTTCTAATTCATAGAAATCTGGATATGTAATAAAAAGATTTGAAATTTTATCTATTTTAGCTTTCTCTAGATCTATTGCTGCCACCTGTTCATTTGCATAATTAATTCCTTTATCAATGATACTTCCAATAATACCATATACCTCATCTATCCCAGCCTCAGCCGCATATAAATTTACCTTTGAAGTACTATTTATAATTCTCGATTTATAAGTTGTTACCGCAAGGCTACTTAAGGATAATCCTAACATACTTATTATTCCCATTAGTACTATTACCAAAACTAGTGAAGAACCTTTTTTAACTTTTTTCTCCATAAAATCATTCCTTATTAATAAACTGTCTTGTAGGACTCATTTACCACTTTTTCATCATTTTTTTCAACTTCAATTCTTATTTTATATAATCTTGATTTTGGAATACTAGATGTATTATTATATATATTTTCATATTTAACTATATTTCCACCTTCATTTATTACCTTACATTGAACATCTTCTGTAAGCTTATCAGATTTTACAAAATAAAAAATTAGCTGTCCTGAGCATTCATTCTTAGCATTAATAACTAGAGGATTAGTTAAATCATCCCTATTTACATCTATTCTTATATATATATTCTCATTATTAGCTTTTGTTTTGTTAATGGGTGTTTTAGTGTATCCATTGATTTCATATGTAATTTGATTTTGATTAGTAATTTCATCATATTTTCTGTTATTAATAGTAATTTGCATACCTAAGTCTGAAGTTATACTATGACTATTTATTTGCCCATTATTATCATAAATATTAACTAATTCTCCTTCTTCTGGTAATTTAAATTTATAGTCAAAGGTATTACTATCAACCCCACTATAAGATTCATGGGGTAAATAGTAATCTTCCTCTTTATTTATACTATAGCTTATACTATATCCATTTTCTGAGGATGGATATCCATAACTCGGAAATGTTTCTTCTTCATCTATTATTTTATCTAGCTTTATACTATCATCAGCTTTTATCTTTTCCATATACTTCTGAGCAATATTAGTGGCCTCTTGTTTTATTTTAGCGTTATTAGTCATTCTAAAAGTACCTATAACTAAGTTAGATAGAGGTATTACTACTATGGATAATATGCCTATGGATATAATAAGCTCTAGTAATGTAAATCCTTTTTTCTTCCTTTTTATATTTATAAGGGCTTTATTCATAACATCTCCCCATTGCTAATTACTTTTAACAGTTATATCTCCCTTTGCTTTTGTTATGTTAACTCTAGCTCTTGTTTTATCATCATCTTCAACAATAACTTGTAAACTTTTATTAGTATTATTATATATCTTTATACTAACTCCATTTACATCTTTATCCGAAACTCTAGCTCTTGAAAATACTTTAAATAGCATATTGTCTCCCGTAAAAGTAAATGGGGTACCATCACCTTCAAATCCCTTAGGATAAAATTCTTTGCTTGTTTTATATTTATAATAGTATTTTCCAGCTTTTTCAGTTACGTAAAACTCTACATTTTCTATGCCTTCATTATCTGCATAAATGTATGAGCTCTTATCCACTGTCCTTCCAAGTATTACAGTAGGTAGGTCAGAGGTAATAGGTCTAACACTTATTGCAAAATCACTTTTCTTTTCTTCTGTAACCGTTGTAATTTTACCTGGAGCATTGTCCTTAAATATATTTGTCTTTCCATAATCCCCTTCAAATCGCCATTTATTGTAATCAATATCCTCTTCTATTAGTTTAGGTACTGCATAAAAGCTTAAAAGCATATTAGCACTAATGCTCTCCTCTTCTGCAGTAAAATTAATATTATTAATTACAATTCTTTTATAAAATCCTTTTACCTCATCAACAAATTTTATTACCTCATCATAACTACCCTTAACACTTAGAGTTATAGTAAGTTTTTTAACTTCAGGATTTGTTTTTTCTTTAGCTTCTGGGTTATTTGTAGAAGCTGCTTTATTAGTATCTGTATTATTAGTACCTGTTGTATTATCTGTATCAATATTTTTAGCCTCAGTATACTTTCCAGCTTCAATATATTTATACTTTTCAACAAGTTTTTCTATTGAATTTATCTTATCACTTGTGGACTCCTTCTTTTGAAGGGTCTCATCACTTGTATCTGAAATAGCAATAGAATTACACTGAACATTTGATTCATTAATCATATTATCTAAGATTACTAAGATTTTTTCTTCAATTATAGAAGGTAAGAAATCTTTTGCAACTTCTAAAATTTTAGCATTTTCTATTTTAATATTCTTTTCTATCTTTTGATTTAATAATTTATCATTTTCAAATGCAACTATTTTACTTTTATTGTCATCGTGAATTTTAGTTAATTCCTGAATTTTAGCTGCTTGCTTTACATAAATAAAGTTATAATACGCACCTATAATCATAATAATCAGTAAAATAATTATTAAAATCTTTTCTCTATTACTTACTTTTAAATTAATTTTCATTCTTCGCTTCCTCCTTCAATTTAAAACTTATATTAAAATTGAAAGAAAAATTAGCTGAATCCTCTTCATTAGAGTTAATAGTTGAAACATGTACCTCATCAAAAATCCCAAGTTCCTTAAGATTATACTGAAGTTCTCCAATACTTACTCTTGTTGAGGAAGTTCCATTCATAACAATTACTCTATCTGCAATGTTCATACTCTTAAAGGATATGCTTTCTGGCACTACATTTGATATCTTCTTTATAAGCTCAGTATTGATATAATCCTCACTTACAACTACATCATTTAATGAAGTAACTGCTGAGTGATACTGGTTTAGTACTTCTAATTTTTGTTCTCCTCTAGTTTTTTGTTCATAGGCTTTAGCAAACTCTGAGGAATTTATCACTTGCTTCTCTTCATAAATACTATTTTCTAAACCTCTTATTTTGAAAATATTTACAAGATACATTACTACCATTGCACCTACTATAATAACTGTTATAATTCCTACATATATAAATTTCAAATCATTAGTCTTTTTCTGTTCTGAAATGGATTCAAAAAAATTATAGTCTCTCATTCTCTCACCTACTTAATCCTTATAATAGCACCTATTGCATTTAAATATCTTTCAAGACCCATATCACTTTCAAAATCTATTGTTGTTATATTTCCCATAGTTTCTATCTTCTCTACTGGAATTTGTAGCATATTCTCTAAATAAGTATCTATACCTTTTATATTGCTACTTCCCCCATAGATATAGATTTTACTAATAATAGCTTGTCTATTTTTAGTTCTGTAATAATCAATCATTCTATTAAATTCATTCTGCCATCTGTTTACAACAAGCTTTACTGAGTCATTTACAACATCCTTTTCTAAATTTAGAAACTCATCATTTACTACTAAATTACATTCTTTAATCTTTTTATCTTCAGCCTCTAGTGTATCTATCCCTAATTGACTTGCTATATTACCATCAATAAAACTTCCTCCCCCTTGTATAATTCTAGTGAATTCTAGAATCCCCTGGAAAATAATATTAAGTTCTATTTGATCATAGCCCATATCTATTACTGCAACAGTATCATTGATACTATAATTTTCATCATTAATTTCGATATTATCTGTACTAAATAATTTATTAATACAATTAGAACTAATATCAAGTGCCTTAGGTGTTAACTTCAATTCATTAGCTAAATCCCAATATCCCTTTGCCATTTCCTTAGGATATACTACAGCACCTACTCTACATTTTTTAATTTGTCCATCCTCAAACTCATTTAACTTTTTAAACTTAATTATGTACTCCTCAAAATCTAAAGGTAAATATTGCTTTATTTCATATTGGACTAAAGTCTCCATTTCTTTATCTTTAACCAGTGGTATTTCAATTATTCTAGAAATTATTGAGGTGCCTTTAGAGCTAAATACCACCTGTTTAGCTTTAGAATCTATTTCCTTTAATGTCTCACCAATAACCTCTTTAAGGGTAATCATATTAATAATAGTACCATCTCTAAAAGACCCTTCCGGAGTATCAATAGTTATAGCCTTATCTATGACAACCTTCTTTCCCTTTACACTTCCACTAACTAACTTTATATTCTTACTTCCAATATCTATGGATAGTATTTTATTGTTTAAGTTTAACATTTGTACACCTCCCTATTTAAAAGTAACTCAATGCACTTAGTGCATTGAGTTTAAAAATCATAAATTTATTGAATTGCCCCCGAGTGTCTTAACTCCTTAGACTTGCTTGTTTTTACATCTTTTTACAGGGGTCTGACCCCTTTGCGAGGAAGCTTGCTGACGAGCTTGCTTTTGAATTGCCCCCGATGCACTAGGAGGTGACTGGAAGTCAGCTCCTTGCTATTTGTAGAACGGATTACTTATTTCAGTTTCTCCACTTGGAGTATGTTTTAATTTACTTGGTTTAGGATATATTTGATTAGCATCGTTTATTGACTCAGTATCAGCTGATGCTACATATACTTTTATAACACCTGTAACACTTTCTATATTAACAATGAATGAACCTGTTGATGCTTGAACTGATGGTATAGATTGTAACTCATTTCCAACTTTTTCTCCTATAGAACCATTTGATCCTGTTTTCACTAATGAAGACCCATATTCTGTTGCGGGCTTTATCTCTTCACTTGCAATAAGCATTGCAGCAGTATCTGCAATTGTTTTAGCACTTGCAATATCCGCCTTTTTTCTAGCATTTTCTTGAACATTTCCAAACTTAGGAATTGCAATTGCCGCCAAAATACCTAAAATAGCTATAACAATGATAAGCTCAATAAGTGTGAACCCTTTTTTCTTTTTTAAATTTTTCATCATGAAAAATTCCTCCCCTTTGATTTTATATATTAATTTTTATTGCTAACGTTTTTATTTTTACTGCTTTTACATAACTGTTTGGAACATATCAAACATTGGTAGTATCATAGCTATTACTATGCCTCCAATTAAAACTCCCATTATTAGAATCATAATTGGTTCTATCATTGTTGTTAGTCTTTGAAGGGCTTCTTCTACTTCTTGTTCATAAAATTTTGCTGTTTTATCTAGTATATTATCTATGGCTCCAGATTCTTCTCCGATTTTCACCATAGCTGTAAGCATTGGTGGAAATTCTTCAATACTCTCAAGGGCTTCATTTAAAGGAACTCCTTTAATTACTTTTTCTCTTATATAATTTAGTTTTGTTTCTATTAACTTATTATCTATAACTTTTGCAACTATTTCTAAGGCATTAACCATAGTCAATCCACTATATAGGGTTGTGGAAAGTCCTCTTGCAAACCTCATAGTTAGAATTTTTCTTGATGTGCTCTTTATTAAAGGCAAATTCAATTTTAACCTATCAAATTGTTTTCCACCTTCTTCTGTTCTAATGAATACCCTTATAGCATATGCTGCCATTCCTATAACTATAATAATTATATACCAATACTTCTTAATTCCCTCACTTAAGTTAATTACAAACTGTGTAGGAGCTGGCAATTCTACTCCACTACCTGTAAACATATCTACAAAGGTTGGCATAATAAAGGTTAATAAAAATATTACAATTCCTATACTCATAACCGATAATATAGCTGGGTATACCAATGCTCCTTTAATTTTCCCATTTATCCTTGTATCTCTTTCAAACTGTTCTGCCATTTTTTCAAAAACAGAACCTAGTTGTCCTGTTTCTTCTCCTGATGCCACCATGTTTATTAGTAAACTTGGATAAATGTATTCAAATTTTCTCATTGCACTGGAGAGGGTAAATCCTTTTTGTATATCCTCATAGATTTGATCCAAACTGTTTTGAAGCTTTTTATTTTCTGACTGCTTTCTAAGCAAATTTACAGTATTTAACATATCTGCTCCTGCTTCAAGTAATGTGGATACTTGTCTACAAAATACAGCTAAATCTTTTGCTTTAATTCTTGTAAAAGATTGAGAAAATGTAATTTCTTTTCTGGATAGTTTTTCTTCTATAATTATTGGATAATATCCATTTTCTCTAATCATTGCTAGTACTTCATTTTCAGCGTTAGCAGTAAATTCACCTTCTATCCTTTTACCGCCTTCGCTCATTGCTTTATATTTAAATAAAGGCATATTCTCACCTCATCAAGTGTTTAAACATTATTCTTTTAAGAAGGCAACCTTAGCCAATTCCTCAACAGTTGTCTCTCCTTTTACTACTAAATTAGCACATGCACTTTTAAGAGATTTAGTACCATTTTTTATACTTAACTCTCTAATTTTTTCTGAACTTTCGTTATTCTGTATTAAGTCTCTATGCTCTTTTGTAATTTCTATTATTTCATAAATACCCTGTCTACCATGATATCCAGTATTATTACAGTAATTGCATCCTACACCTCTATACAGTACTAACTCTTCATAAATATTAACTCCAAGCATATTTTTTTCAAAGTCACTTACTATATAGCTCTCTTTACACTTAGGACATATTTTTTTTACAAGTCTTTGTGCAACTATACCTGATATTGAGGCTGCAACTAAATAAGATTCTATACCCATATCTTCTAATCTTATAATTGAAGATGCCGCATCATTGGTATGCATAGTACTTAATACTAAATGTCCTGTTATTGCTGCTCTTACAGCTATTTCAGCAGTCTCACCATCTCTTATCTCCCCTATCATTACTATATCAGGATCTTGTCTTAATATAGCCCTTAGTCCTGATGCAAAGCTAAGTCCCGCCTTTGTGTTGACGTTTACTTGGTTAACACCATCCATCATATATTCTACTGGATCTTCAACAGTAATTATATTTGTATTAGTCTTATTTAGTTCTCCTAAAATTGTATATAAGGTTGTGGATTTACCACTACCCGTAGGCCCTGTAACTAGAATTATCCCATAAGGACTTTTTATAATTCTTTCAAGCTTTTCTATTTCATTAGGTTCCATTCCAAGTTTTTCTTTTCCAATTAAGAAATTATCTCTTAATAGTATTCTAATAACTACTTTTTCTCCAAAAATTGTTGGAAGTACAGATACTCTAAGATCAACCTGGCTCTCTTCAACCTTTGTTATTATTCTTCCATCTTGTGGTAACCTTTTTTCCGCTATATCTAAACTTGCAAGTATTTTAATACGAGCAATCAGTGAACTTGCGGTGTCCTTTGGCGTTCTTAAAACCTCTTGAAGAGATCCATCTACTCTATATCGAATTTTTATATAGTTTTGAAAGGGTTCTATATGAATATCACTTGCTTTAGCTTTAATTGCATTCTTTATTATAGAATCTATGAGTTTAACTACAGGAGCATTCTTTACATCATCTAGTTCTTCTATGTCTTCTTGCTCTTCTTTTTTACTTACTTTACTTAATTCCTCTGCAGCTTTTTCTACGTATTCTGTAGAATAGTAGTTACCTATAGCCTTTTCAATATCTGTCTTAGAAGATATAAATACTATAGCTTCCTTTCCAGTTGCTATATGCACATCATCTATTGCAAATAAATTTAAGGGGTCAACCATACATACCTTAATTTTATTTCCCTCAAAACCAATAGCTATTAAAGAATATTTTATTGCCAAAGATTCCGGTATTGCCCTAACTGCATTTCTATCTAATTGAATCATATCAAGATAGACTCTTTGTATCCCTAGTTGAAATTCAAGTACATCTATTATATCTTCTTCACTTAAAATCTTATCTTTTACGAGAAGTTCGCCTAGTTTTATTCCAGTTAGTCTCTGTTTTTCAAGCTCAGTCTTTAATTGCTCTTTTGTTATTTTCCCCGCTTCTACAAGTAAATCTCCTAGTCTTTTTTTGTTAACTGGATTCATTTGTTATTCTCCTATTTTCTATCTGTATGAGAATCACTTTTATTTAATAATTCTATTAAATTATATATCATTTTGTCTTGTATTTTCAATGAGAATCGCATCTTTTTTACATTTTTTGAATTTAATTTTAATAGTTATTTAATTTAAATTGATTTTTTAACATAATTCAAATTTTCTATTAAATTATGTAATATATGAAGATTTTTATATAACTTATATCGACTTTATAGAAATGTATTATATTTTACTTGATGATTTAAAATTGCACTAGTAAACTTTAAAGTTAGATTAGTTATATAACATTATTTATATATATGACTTTTTCTATTTAACAATGATAAAAACCTTGATGTAATTACATCAAGGTTTAGTTTCTTCTACATTCTCTTCTTTTTTCAAAAACCTATTCCACTCTACATATATTTTAAATAAACTTGCTACATCCTGCTCATTATATAAAAGAATTCTTTGTCTTTTCTCTTCTGGCATTCTATTCATATAATCAAAATCCTTCATTACTTTACAAAAGGTCTTTGAAAGATTAGATCCACTGATAAGTTCACTTTCTCTATATATATCAAATTTCTTCTCAAGGTTTTTAAGACCAATGTTTTCTTTCATAAGATTTTCATACTCTCTTTGAAGGTCTACCTTAATGAAGTGTTCTCCTATATCAAAATCCACATTATGTTTTTTAAACAAGTACTCAATAACCGAAAAATCGTTATTACCTGAAAAGGTAACAATATATCTTTTATTATGCTCCTTGTACATTTTTTCAAAGTATTCTTTAGCTAACTGTAAAATTACATTAGAATCCTTTTTATGTTCTATCATATACTGAGTAATTTTGAGTTCTTCTGTTGTAGAATCAAAATAACAACATCCAAAGACTCCAATACAAATTGGTTTCTTATATAGATAGTGTTCTAAATCAAAGAATATCGCATCCTTAAAAACATCATTTTTCCCGTCAATTTCTAAAGTAAATTCAGTAGAGCATTCATCTACTTTTATACTGTTCTCTCTTGTAATCACTTAATCACTCTTTTCTAGATAAACAAATAATTATTTTAATTATTATACTCTTAATTTTGCCTTCTTATTATCTCATACTTTTTTAACTTTGTGAACCCATGCCTAGTTCATTATTTTAAATATACTTTATAATAAGTAGAATTATCAATAAAATTCCTCCTATTATCTCTCTTCTATATTGACATTCTGTATAACTAATGTTATATTTTAACTGAGAATGATTTTCATGATTATTTTAATGGGGGGAACTTTTAAATGAGCATAATAGATTTAAAACCAGGTGAAAATGGCTATATTAAAAATATAATTGGAGATGAAAAACTCACAAAACGTCTTCTAGCATTAGGTTGTATTGAAGGAACTAGAATAACTTTTAAAACTACGGCACCTTTCGGTGATCCTATAATAATTAATGTAAGAGGCTTTGACTTAGCTATAAGAAAAAAGGACGCCTTTAGTATTAAACTAAAGGAGGCTTAATATGATAACAGTGGCTTTAACAGGAAATCCTAACGTTGGAAAAACTACTATATTTAATGCTCTTACGGGTGCTAATCAGTATGTTGGAAACTGGGCTGGGGTTACTGTAGAAAAAAAGGAAGGTTATTTAGGTAAATTCGTAAAAATCGTTGACCTTCCTGGAATTTATGCCCTTGATACTTATTCTAATGAAGAGAGAGTATCTAAAGACTATCTATCCACAGAAGATGCAGATGTAATTATCAATATAGTAGATGCTTCTAACCTTGATAGAAATTTATACTTAACTACACAGTTAAAACAATTTAATAAACCAATCATAATGATTTTAAATATGATGGATGTTGCTGAATCAAAAGGCATTGATATAGATGTAATCAAACTAGCTAAAGAGTTAAAAATAACTATTGTTCCTATATCAGCTTCTAAGGGTATCGGAATTCATGCTATTAAAGATATGCTTACAAATTTAGATCTTTCAAAGCTTTCTATTGATAACACTTTTAGCTCTCATGATTTTAAGAGTGAAAAAGATACCTATGATTATATTGAGAAGATCCTTAATAGATGTGTATCTTATAATTCTAAAAGCAAGCTACGTACACGAGATGGTATTGATGTAATCTTATTAAATAAATTCTTGGCTTACCCAATCTTTTTTGGAATTATGTATCTTATTTTTAAGTTTACTTTTAATTGGGTGGGACAGCCTTTAGCTGATCTTTTAGGTACTTTACTTGATGATTACTTAATGCCAACTTTAAATAATTTACTGGTAAATAGTAGTCCTTGGTTTAGATCTCTTTTAGTTGATGGAATTGTTGGTGGTGTTGGATCTATAGTTATATTTCTTCCAGTAATTTTAGCTTTATTTTTAGGAATATCCTTCTTAGAAGATAGCGGATACATGGCAAGAGCTGCCTTTCTAATGGATAAAGTCATGAGAAGAATGGGACTTTCAGGTAAAGCTTTTATACCTCTTATTGTTGGCTTTGGTTGTTCAGTTCCTGCTATAATGTCTGCAAGAACACTTGAAAGTGAAAAAGATAGAAAACTCGCTGCATTAATTATTCCCTTGATGTCATGTAATGCAAGACTTCCCGTTTATGCACTATTTGCATCTATATTTTTCCCCGGGCGTGAAACCCCTGTAGTATTTTCACTTTATCTTATTGGTGTAGTTATCGCCTTTATAATTGGTTTATTATTCAAGAGTACAATATTTAGAAAAGATGAAGAACCTTTTATAATAGAACTACCTGAGTATAAAGTTCCAGAGGTTAGAAATTTAGCACTACATACTTGGGATAAAGGAAAAGGTTTTTTAAAGAAAGCTGGTACTATAATATTATCAATATCAGTAGTAGTTTGGTTTTTATCAAACTTTAATATGTATGGAATGACAGATATGAATACTAGCTTATTTGCATCTATAGGTAAGTTTATCGCTCCTATCTTCAAGCCTTTAGGTTTTGGTTCTTGGGAGATTTCAGTATCCTTACTTACAGGTCTTATGGCAAAAGAAGTTGTTGTAAGTACTATGGGCGTTATCTTTGGAGCTAACTTAGAAACAATTTTACCTCAGCACTTTACAGCAGTTACAGCTTATGGATTCTTAGTTTTTACACTTTTATATACTCCATGCGTAACAACTATAGCTACAATGAAAAAAGAATACGGAAGTAAAATGATGTTTTTCTCTGTAGTGTATCAATTAGTACTTGCTTGGATAGCTTCCTTCTTAGTTTATAATATAGGCTCCTTAATTTTTTAACTTGCTTTAAGAGGTGATTTTATGGAAATATTAATAACAGCTTTAATAGTAGCTTTTGCCTTATATATACTTGTAAAAAGTGCTAAAAAGAAGTTAAAGGGTGGAGACTGCGAATGTGGAAGTTGTTCTTCTCACTGCCCAATGTACGATGATAAGAAAGAAGATAAAAAAGATAAATGCTAGGTGACTAAGTCACCTAACATTTATCTTTTTTATTTACAATTTTCTATAAAATGCTTTATTATATTTTCCATTGAAACTATTCCTATAACTCTTTCCTCTTCTACTACTGGTATTGCGACTATGTTTTTATCTATAAGTTTTTTTGCAGCTTCCACAACTTCATCATCAGCGTTAGAACTTACAACGTTTTTTGTCATAATACTAGAAATAGGGTATGTATCATAGTGGCCCTCTTCAATTAGAAATCTATAGATATCCGCTTTTACTATAATTCCAACTAGCTTGCTATCCTTGTCCACAACCGATGCTCCGTTAATCTTATTTACTTCCATAACTTCAAGAGCCTTTTTTATATTATCCTCTGGACTTAATCTTATTATATTCTTCTGCATAATTTCACTAATTTTCATAGCTTTTCCCCCTAAAATTATTGACTTATATAGTTAAAAACTAATAGCTGTTATTTACTATATTATTAAATTCGTCTAAATCTATGTTTCCTTTAAGTATATTATCAATAATTCTTCCAGCAGCTTTCTTTGATACCTTTTTTATATTAAGTTCTAAGTTGATATTATTTTTCTTAATAAGAAATTTTAAATATTGTAACTGTTTTTCAGTAATAGCATTTGATCTTTGCACTTCATCATTGTTCTCTATGTCATTTACTAGTTCTAGTATTATAGGTAAGTTAAGTACATCTTCAAAATTATGTAGCATTATAGTATCTCTAATTGATGCAGTTTTTGTATTTAAAAACTCATTATATAGTTCTACACTTAATGCCCCATCAATTTTATCTTTTCTTTCTATCCCTAAATACTCTTCTACACTTTTTAAACTGCATCTTTCCAGTCCTATGTATGTTTGATAAGGTCTTATGATTCTATACAAATCTATATGTTTTTTAGAAGTTATAAAATCTACATTGTTCATTTCTGCTTTTTTTAAAATAAAAGGCTCATCAAAGGCTTTTCCATTATAGGAGCACCATTCATTAAAGTTTTTAATATCTTCTTTAAAATATAATAAAATATCCTTTTCTTCATCTGTATTTTCAGCAAAGTACTGTTTTATAAAAAAAGTATCCTTATTTAAAAACCATCCTCCTGAAATTAATATGAGCTTAGCTTTCTCTTTATCAAAACCAGTGGTTTCTATATCATAAAATATTATTTTGTCTAAATTATAATTATTGAATACTTCTTTTGATATATTCAGCTTTCTTCTGTACTTCTTTATAATCACGCTAAACTCACACACCTTTAATTTATGTATTAGGTACTAGGATTCAAGAGGATTTTCTATCCACTAGTCCCTAATACCTAAAATATAATTACCAACTATCTATTGTTAATTATATTACATCTTCTCTACTACTTCTAATCCAATTAAATCCAATCCATTTTTTATAACTTGACAAGTCGCTTCAACCATTTTAAGTCTTGCATTCTTAACCGCTACTTCTTCTGTAGCCATTATGTTGTGTGCATTATAGAACTTATTAAATGCTTTAGCAACATCAATTATATATCTTGTAAGAATTGATGGCTCTAGCTTATCAATAGCATTTACAATAACATCATTAAGATTAGCAAGTGTTTTAACAAGTTCATACTCTTCAGTTGAAGTTAAGGCAGAGTAGTTAATCTCCCCTTCTATTTCTCCAGCACGTCTTAATATACTCTTTCCTCTTGCATAAGTGTATTGAACATAAGGACCTGTTTCCCCTTCAAAGTTCAACATCTCTTCCCAGTTAAATACTATGTCTTTTTCTCTTTTGTTTTTTAAGTAAGTAAATATGATTGCTCCTATACCTACTTTTTTAGCCACTTCTTCCTTATTTTCAAGTTCAGGATTTTTTTCATTTATTACTTCTATTGTTTTAGCTATGGATTCATTTAATAATTCTTCAAGGAAAATAACTTCTCCCTTTCTTGTAGATAACTTTCTATCTGCAAATTTAACAAGACCAAATCCAACATGTTCACAATCCTTAGCCCAGTCATATCCCATCTTTTCAATAGTCTTAAAGACTTGTTTAAAGTGTAATGCCTGTGGAGAGCCAACTACATATATACTCTTGTGGAAATCATAAGTTTTCTTTCTGTAAAAGGCTGCCGCAAGATCACGAGTTGCATAGATCGTAGCTCCATCTCCTTTTAATATAATACATGGAGGCATATTTTCTTCTTCAAGCATTACAACCTTTGCTCCATTACTTTCAACTAACAAATTCTTATCTTCAAGTTCTTTAACTACAGTATCCATTTTATCGTTGTAAAAGCTCTCTCCTGCATAGGAATCAAAATTAACACCTAAAAGTTTATATACTATTTCAAATTCCTTTAAGCTTTGATTCTTAAACTTTTCCCAAAGAGCTACTTCTTCTTTGCTTCCATCTTCTAATTTTTTAAAGTACATTCTTCCTTCATCTTCAAGAGATGGATCTTTTTCTGCTTCATCATGAAACTTTACATATATTCTTAAAAGCTCTTTTATTGGCTCTTTTTCTAATGCATCTTCATCAGCCCATCTTTTATATGCTGATATTAGCTTACCAAATTGTGTTCCCCAATCCCCAAGATGGTTTATTCCAACAGGATTATATCCTTGTGATTTAAACATTTTATACAATGAATTTCCTATTGATGTACTAAATAAATGTCCTACATGGAAAGGTTTAGCTATGTTAGGTGAGGAGAAGTCAATTGTTACATTCTTTCCTGTTCCCATTTCTGAAGTACCATAATTTTTTCCTTCTTTTAATACTTTTTCTAATGTTGTATCTACAAAAGCCCCTTTATCCATAAAAAAGTTTAAATAAGGTCCTAATGCTTCAACTCTCTCAAAACCTTCATTATTTATTTTTTCTTTTAGATCTGCTGAAATCATATTTGGAGCTTTTTTTAATGTTTTAGCTAATTGAAAACATGGAAATGCATAGTCTCCCATTTCAGGCTTTGGTGGTATCTCAATTAATTTTTCTATTACCTCAATTTCTAATTCTAAATGTTCTTTAATTCTTTCAGCAACTATATTTCTATAATCCATCTTTTACTTTCCTCCATTTTCTTAAGTTTGAAAAAAACAAAAAAAACCGTCTCTATTTAAAAACAGAGACGGATATATCCGCGGTACCACTCTAGTTGACTTAAAATAAGCCCACTCAAAACTTTAACGCAGTTAACGGCAAACCTCATAATATTTAATCTATATAAATAAAACTTAGCAGCTTCTCCAAGATTCTTTTCTCCAATTAAAATACTACAGGACTTCCACCCTCTCCTGCTCGCTTTTAGTTTCTAAATGGATACTCTTCTCTTCAATGAAATTATTATACTACATTATTTACAAAATATTATATTATTATAATTTTGTCCTTGTCAAGTAAATATATACATTTTGATTAGTATATTTTTAAATATTTAAGAGCTTCTTCTAGGTTTACCATAGGTTTTTGACAAGCAAAATTTTCACAAATATACACAGCATTTTTTCCATCTACTAATCCTTTGTCAGTAACATGTGGCATAATTGCTCTCAGTTCTTCGCTATTATCATTTAATAATACTGTAGTGAACGGAGAGTATTCTTTATTAATTTTTCTCAAAAATTTTACTACTTCCTTATCCTTCTTATCTCCTGCTATGAGAATTTCTTTGCTTGCTACATTATCAACTAACACCGACATCATAAAGTAAGCATGACCTCTCAGTGCCTCTTTAGCTCGGTTTCCAAAAATCTTAAACATTTCTCTACTTCTCTCTTCTAAATCTATATTACCTGTAAGCTTTCCTAACCTTAGCATATTAAGTGCAGCTACAGAGTTTGCTGAAGGAGTAGCTCCATCATATATTTCTTTTGGTCTCCAAATAAGCTCTTCACTATCTTCTCCATATAGAAAGAAGCCACCTTCATCTTTATCCCAAAAATACTTATACATATCCCCATTGAGTTTAAGGGCTTTTTTTAAGTACTCTGTCTTGAAGCTAGATTCATATAGTTCGATAAGCCCCCATATTAAAAAGGCATAATCCTCAGAATAGCCTTCATATGCAGCCTCTCCCTCTCTATACCTAGCAAGTAATCTACCTTTTTCATTAACTAGATTATCATATATAAACTTAACTGCTTCTTCAGCTTCTTCTATATACATAGAATCATCAAAAACCTTACCTGCATAAGCTAAGGCTGCTATCATAAGTCCATTCCAAGCTGTAAGTATTTTATCATCCTTATGAGGGTGAATTCTTTTCTCCCTGTGAATGTATAATATTTTATTTATATCTTCTAAAGTTTCTTTAAGTTCCCTATTATCTTCAATCTCCTCAACCTTAGTACTTATAAGATTAGGTATATTTTTTCCTTCAAAATTACCTTTTTGAGTTATACCATAGTATTTGCTGTACAGCTCTCCCTTTTCTTTACCTACTAGATCTATAATCTCCTCATAAGACCATGCATAAAATTTTCCTTCTACACCTTCTGAATCTGCATCCTCTGCTGAGTAGAAGCCTCCATTCTCATTTTTCATATCTCTTAATACATAGGATATAGTTTTTTCTGATACTTCTCTGTATAACTCTTTTCCTGTAGCTGCATAACCCTCTGCATAAGCTAAGATTAAGAGAGCATTATCATAGAGCATTTTCTCAAAGTGAGGTACTAACCATTTTGTATCCGTTGAGTATCTTGCAAATCCAAAGCCAACATGATCAAAAATTCCTCCCTTATACATAGCATCAAGGGTTTTTGTAACCATATCTAAGGCTTTTTCAGAGTTACTATGTTTCCAATATCTTAATAAGAAATATAAATTATGTGGTGATGGAAACTTTGGAGCTATATTAAATCCACCATATTTAGATTCAAAGAAGCTTGAAAACTCACCAAAAGTTTGCTCTACTGCATCTATTCCTATGTCCGCTCTATCCCTTTTAAAATGATAGTTTTCTTTTATATCCGCAATTATCCCATTACTGCTGTCTATTATCTCATCTCTTCTATCTTTCCATGCTTCAGTTATATTATTAAGTATAGTTATTATGCCAGCTCTTCCGTATTTATCTTGAACAGGAATATATGTACCAGCAAAAAATGGCTTCTTATCTGGAGTCATAACTATTGTAAGGGGCCATCCTCCACTACCATTTATAGCCTGACATACATCCATATATACAGCATCAACATCTGGTCTTTCTTCTCTATCTACCTTTATAGCAATAAAACTATCATTTATTACTTTAGCCACTTCAACATTTTCAAATGATTCCCTCTCCATTACATGGCACCAATGGCAAGTTGAATATCCTATACTTAAAAATATAGGTTTGTGTTCTGCTTTTGCTTTATTAAAGGCTTCTTCTCCCCAAGGATACCAATCTACTGGATTATATGCATGTTGAAGTAGGTAAGGAGACTTTTCATCTATTAATCTATTAACTGTTTCATTCATAGTTTTACTCAATGCTATCCCTCTCTTTTCATAATGTTTTTTTTAGTGTTCCCCTAATATAAAAACATTATGAAGTGAAAAATAAAGGTTTACTTCATCTTTCACAGTGTTGAAACTTAAAAAATTCCCCTAAACTTTTAAGTCTAAAAAAATTCTAATTATTTTAAAACAAAAAATATCTTACCTATTCTAATCTAAACTACACTTCTGATTCTATACACTGATGATAGTCACATACCTTGTCTCGTCCAGTTTGCTTTGCTTTATATAAACCAATATCAGCCTTATTCATAATTTCTTCTAAACTATCCACTGTTTCAGGATATGTTGCACTGCCAATTGATACTGTTATGTTAATAAATCTATTATCTCCAATAGAAAAATTATGCTCTTTTACACTAGTCCTTATTCTTGTAGCTATTTCAAAAGAACGTTCATCAGGACAATCTAAAAGCAATACGCAAAACTCTTCACCGCCTACACGTCCTACAAGATCAAATGCTCTACAACTCTTCTTTAAAATATCTGCTAGCTCCTTTAAAACTAAATCTCCAACAGGATGTCCATAAGTATCATTAACTTTTTTAAAATGATCTATATCTATCATTAAACAAGATAACTTTTCATTATTTTCAATTACTCTTTCAAAAGTCATATTAAGTAATTTATCAAATTGTCTTGTATTATTTAGTCCAGTAAGAAAATCCTTTGTTGAATCTGTTTCGTACATTCTATATAATTCATTAGAATATTTAGCATATTTTAATAAAAAATATGCTAATACAGCTGAAGATATAATAACTATAGAAAATTCTAATATTATTAAGTAATTATTCTCTACATCATTTAATAGATAAAAAAATGTTGTATCTAATATCAAAACTACAACAGCTAACTTTGTGAACCAATTTTTTAAAGGTGTCTTAATCTTTTTATTAATTATGCTAAAAAATGTTATGTATAAACATATATGAACTAAAGCGAAAATTGATGATTCATTTATACCATAGTAACTTATACGATATATACCAATAATTATTCCTGTTACTAGTGTACTTAAAAATCCACCAATACTACTAATCATCATAATTGATAGTGAACGAAGATCAAGTAATGTATTAGTTCCAATCACTTGGATAGCATATATCATCATTAAAATTCCTAATATTCCCCCACCAATTCCTAATAGAATCTTTAATAAAATCTTATTTTTTAAACTTTCAGGTATCTCTCTTGATATATGTCCTCCGACAAAAGTAAATGAAATGAGTAAAAGTGTATTTATAAATAACTCATTTAACATAAAATTCCCCCTTTATCTTCATAGTTTTACAATATTATATGATATTGTTTAAATTTTTTCTATGAATTTTATACTAGCTTAATAAAGTTTAGTCAAATCTACTGTTATAGTACAGTGAACTTAAATCGGCAATAATTCCATATATTATAATACAATGCTTATTTTAGTATAATATAATTAGTTTATAAACATTGTGATTCTAAAAGTTGAAAGCTCTACATTATTTTATAAACTATTTGATAATCTAACTACATATTAAATGTATTTGTCAAGGGGGCATGTTAAAATAGAATAATTTGTAATGCAAAACAAACTGCAACAATCTTTTAATGAGTTAATTCCCTATATGCAAGTCTTTTTTGATGATGAAATAGCTTTTACTCTTTCTACAAAATCACATTTTATAAAGGTTGTAAATAGTAAAAACATAAATATGAATGCACTTCCTGGTGATGTTTTAAGACCTGGTGGCGCAGCTTACGAATGTATAAAAGCAAAAAAACAGTAACACTAATAGTTCCAAAGGAAGTTTTCGGTGTAGAAATAAAAGCCATTGGAATACCCGTTAAGGAGAAAAATGGTTCAATTGTAGGAAGTATCGTCTTAGTAAAGAGCTTAGCTAGACATCATGAAATATTAAATTTATCTAAGATCTTATCTGAATCCTTGGTAGAAATATCTCAGAGTTCAAGTAGAGTTTCAGAAGGTATAGAAGTCGTAGTAGAATCTAATGACAAGATTTTATCAGAAGTTACTGAAGCTGAAAATGCTACAAAAGATACCGATGATGTACTTCGTTTTGTGAAAAATGTGGCGTATCAAACAAATTTACTTGGACTCAATGCAGCTATCGAAGCTTCAAGAGCTGGAGAATGTGGAAAAGGTTTCTCTGTCGTTGCTAGTAAAATTAGAAAACTATCTAGTTCTAGTAGTAATTCAATAAATGAAATAAATAGCACTTTGACTAAAATTAAAACTTCAGCAAATAAAATATCTGATAGTATTACATCTTCTACAGATGCCTTTAAAGGACAACTCTCCTCACTTCAACAAATAAATGCTACATTACAAGAGTTGAACTCCATAGCATATACATTAAAGAAGCTTGCTGAATAACTAGTAATAAATTTCATATTATAATATAAACTAGGATAACTTTAAAACAGTTATCCTCCTTTTATACATTTCTATTATTTTATTATATACAATACTATACCAAAATACTTTCTTAGCGTATTTTATCTATATTATATCCTTTTTCATTTAAGGCTTTAATTATTTCTCCTATGTGTTCTGGTCCATTAGTTTCAACTGTTACTTCAAGTACAACATGCTTTAATCTATCAATAGCTTTAAATTGATTATGGTCTAATTTTATTACATTAGCACCTTTATCTGATAAGATTTTTGCTATTTCTAGTAGTTGTCCCGGTGTATCTTTAAGATTAACAGAAAACCATAATACTCTTCCTCTTGAAACAAGTCCATGAGTTAAAAGTGATGACATTGTTACTACGTCTATATTTCCACCACTTATTAAAGATACAACCTTTTTACCTTTAAACTTTAATTTTCCTAATGCAGCTAAGGACATAGCTCCTGTTGTTTCTGCTACAAGCTTGTGTTTCTCTAGAAGAACATATACAGCATCCATAATATCATGATCGCTAACTGTAACAATTTTATTTACATACTTTCTTATTACCTGAAAAGTTATTTCACCTGGTTTTTTTACTGCTGCACCATCTGCAATAGTATCAATAACCTCTGCGCAAATTAAAGTATCACTATCAAAAGAGCATTTCATTGGATTTGCACCTTCTGATTGAACTCCAATTATTTTTATATTAGGATTAATCGACTTAGCCGTTACTGCTATTCCACTTATTAATCCACCACCACCAATTGGCACTAATATAGCATCTACATCTTTTAATTCTTCTATAATTTCAAGTGCTATGGTTCCCTGTCCTGCCATTACATCTACATCATCAAAAGGATGTATGAAAGTATATCCATGTTCTTTTTCTAATCTCTTAGCTTCGTCATAAGCCTCATCATATACTTTTCCTTTAAGGATTACATTTGCCCCATAGTTTCTAGTTGCTTGCACCTTTATGAGTGGTGTGGTTTCTGGCATAACAATTGTTGCATTAATTCCAAGTCTACTAGCTGCATAAGCAACTCCCTGGGCATGATTTCCTGCGGAAGATGCAATTAATCCTTTTGCTCTTTTATCATCAGTTAATTTACTAACTTTATTTACTGCTCCTCTTAGCTTAAATGCTCCTGTTATTTGTAGGTTTTCTGGCTTTATGTATACTTCATTTCCGCTTTCTCTGCTATATTCTGGACTATATATTAATTTAGTATTTACACATATATCCTTTATCCTTTCTCTAGCATCTAATACATCCTTTATAGTTAAATATTCTGCTTGCCCTTCTAATGTTAAATCCTTTTTCATGCTATTGGTCTCCTCTCTCCCTGCTCCTCTAAGATATTATTTTATTAAACTTCTATTTTAAATGCTTATACAAATCAATTTCAATTTTATTAAATAAGTGCTTAAACCAATAAGTATATAGCTGAGGGTTATCTTTAATATCAGCTTTTAGTTCATTAATATCAATCCATTTAAAATCTTCTACTTCATCTTTATTTACGACTATTTCTCCATCATATTTCCCAATAAATACATGGTCATATTCATTTTCAAAAAGACCATTGTCAAATTCTACTTTATATATAAAACTAAATACCTCTTTCAGCTCACATGAAAAACCCATCTCTTCCTTAAGTCTTCTATGAATTGCATCTTCTAGATTTTCACCATATCTTGGATGGCTACAACAAGTATTAGTCCACAATCCTGGTGAATGATATTTTCCTAAGCTCCTTCTTTGCAATAATAACTGATTATTAGAATTAAATATAAGTATAGAAAAAGCTCTATGTAGTACTCCTTTTTCATGTGCTTCCATTTTTTCGATATAACCTGTTTCTTTATCTAAATTATCAACAGATATTATGTATTCTGCCATATAACCTCCACCTTCTAATTATCTACTTAGACTTAAAGTAAATAAAATTCATCTCATCCATTTATTCTATCACATTTAGAAGGTTTATTATTAAATCCTTATTATTTTTAAAAAAAAGAGTAGATGGACTAACCTCATCCTATCTACTCATAAGCTTAAATTTTATATGATTAATAAACTAAAACAAAATTTAATAATGTAATTTATTATTTCTAAAATCTTCTATTGATTCTTATATTGTGGTTCTTGCTCTTCAATATATTTTTGTCTGCCTTCTAAAACTTTTAATGAATCTTCAAAGGTTTGCGCTAATTGTTGAAAGTCTTTCTTAGCTGCTTTATCCTCTGTTTGTAATGCAAATGTCTTCATTGTTGCTGCTGCTGATTGAACTCCCGCTATAGCTTGTTGCATTTGTGTTCCTACTGTCATTATCTCACCTCCCTTCACTCTTTATCCGATTACTTGAAATCAAGAACTCTGTTTATAAATATACACTAGCCTTTAGGTTTAAATATTAATGACGCTAAAAATGCAAATATTATCGCAGCAGATATTCCTGAGCTTGTAACCTCAAATATACCTGTCAGTACTCCAATTGCACCTGTTGTTTCAGCTTCCATTAATGCTCCTTTAACTAAGGCATTGCCGAAACTACTTATTGGTACTGACGCACCTGCACCTGCGAACTTTACCAATGGGTCATATAGTCCAAGTCCTCCTAATATAGCTCCTGTTACAACTAATGTACTCATTGTGTGCGCAGGTGTAAGTCTAAATACATCCATCATTATCTGTCCAATAACGCATATAAGACCACCAATTATAAATGCCCAAATAAAAATTGACAATTTTAAAACACCTCGCTTTACATCTCTATAGATACAGCATGTGCAATAGAAGGTATACTTTCTTTTTGTTGATAAGATAATGGAGATAGTAATGCTCCTGTTGCTATAACTAATATTCTTTTTAATTCACCTTTTTTCATTCGATTAAGCAGATGTCCATATGCAACAGTTGCAGTACATCCACATCCACTACCACCAGCTATAACTGGCTGATCTTCCTTATAAATCAATAATCCACAATCAGTAAATATCTCTCTTGAAATTTTAAGTCCGTGCTTATCTAGTAAGTCACCAGCAATTCTATGACCAACTCTTCCTAAATCTCCTGTTGCAATTAAATCATAATAAGAAGGATCTATGTTCAAATCTCTAAAGTGTGCTTCAATAGTATCTACCGCTGCCGGAGCCATAGCTGCCCCCATATTAAACGGATCTGAAAGTCCCATATCAATTACTTTACCAATTGTTGCAGCAATTACTCTCGGACCCTCACCTTCATGAGCTACAAGACCTGCTCCAGCTCCTGTTACTGTCCACTGGGCTGTAGGAGGTTTTTGACCTCCATACTCTGTAGGGTATCTAAATTGTTTTTCTACTGATATATTATGGCTTGATGCACCTGTTATTACATATTTGGCAGCTTTACTATCAACCAGTAAAGAGGCCATTGCAAGACCTTCCATTGCACTTGAGCAAGCACCAAAAACTCCCAAAAAAGGTATTCCTAGTGTGCGCGCTGTAAAACTACTTGATATAATCTGATTCATTAAGTCTCCACTTATAAAAAATTGAACATCTTCCTTTTTCATCTTTCCTTTATTTATTGCAGTTTCACAGGCTTGCTCTAATAACTTTCTTTCTGCTTTTTCAAAGCTATCTTGTCCTAGCCATACATCTTGATGAAGAAAATCAAAATCCTCTGCTACTGCTCCCTTTGCTTCAAAAGGACCTCCAATAGCAGCTGATGCTATTATTACTGGTTTTGACTCAAAAACCCATGTTTGATGACCTTTCAGCATTTACATCCCACCTAACCAATTAATAGTTATTTTTATAGTTGCCACGACAAAAGCCGAAAAAACTCCATAAACAATTACTGAACCTGCAAGTTTAAACATATTTCCTCCAACACCAAGAACATATCCTTCAGTTCTATGTTCTATTGCTGCAGAAGACATACTATTTGCAAAACCTGTAATTGGAACTGCGGTACCTGCTCCCGCCCATTGTGCAATGTGGTCGTATACTCCAAGTCCTGTTAGTAAAATAGCTATTATTATTAAAACAGCAGCTGTAGGATTACTTGCAGTTTTTTCAGTAAAGTTAAAATATTTTATGAAAGTCCACTGCAATATTTGACCTATAGTACATATAATCCCCCCAACTAAAAATGCTCTTAAGCAGTTTTTTACAACTGGACGCTTTGGCTCTCTATCTTTTGCAAAATCTTGATACTCCTGTTGAACAGGAGTTAACTTTTTCTTTTTCTTACTAGACATATTAATCACCTTCTAACGTAATAAGTATGGTTCCAATCTATCCATTGATTTCTTTATTTTATCAGTGTTCTCTGAATACATCTTTTTTGCTTCTAAATTATCCGTTTCTAATGCAAAGCTAAGTAAATCTGCATGTACTTTAGAAATACTAGCATATAACATTTCTTTAACTTGAGATGCTGCAACTTCTATTGAGTCATCAAATAAATCTACAAATAAATCTCCTGACGAGTCCACCTGTGCAATAAATACATTATCTAAAGATACTCCTAAATTTGATAATTGAACTTCTAACCATCCTCTATTTAATCCTCTATTTGATAGTGATTCATCAATTATATTACCATCTAATATTACAGTCTGAGGTTCTGAGGAAGGTTTAGTCTTTCTTTCAAGATCATGTGGAGTAATAGGTTGTTTATCTGATTTTAATAAAACATTTACTTCTCCCGTTGCTTCCATCACCGCAAATTCTACATCAGCTAAATTAAAAGCATTTTTTGTTCGCAATTCTCTTAGTAATTCTTCAGCTGTATACTTTACATCCATTAAATTATCTTCCATGACTTTACCATCTTTTATTAGCACTGTTTCTCTTCCATTTATAAAATCATGAATCCACTTGCTTTTTATAGATAAATAATCTAGTGCTATAGCTAGCAAAACCCACGTGACTAAAGAAACAAATCCAAAAGCAACACTTGTTATTACTCCTATTGCTATTAAAGAAGTAATAATAGCAATTACTATATAGCTTACAAATTTAAAGGGTGTTGTTTTTGATAAGCTACCCTTACCAATACTTCTAACTACTGCTAATGTTATAAAAAACATAATTATAGTTCTTAACAACACCAAAAGCCAAATATCCATATTTTCTCATCTCCTAATTTCCTTTATACTGGGGTTCTTCAAATTCAAGTATTTTCATCCTATCCTCTATATCCTTAATAACTGATTTTATTGTTTGTAGTTCTTCTTTATAAACTATTTTTTCCTCTTCCTTACTACTTTGAATTGAATAAATCCTTAAAGTACTTTCTATTCCTTTCAAGCTAGCTAAAGTTTGCTTTACATTTGAACCTACTGTCATTAATATCAACTCCCTAAATTCTTATGTAAAGTTATTATTTTCAAAACTTAACGTAACTATACTTAATCTTAAACTTTAAAATATATAGTAAATACTTCCTTATGTCTATTATTAATTGAATCAAAAGCTGATTGTATTCTTTCAAAAGCTTTTACTACATTAGGATCATAATTTCTATAAATATAATTATTATAACTGGTAATACTATATATGAACATAAAATACATTGAAAGGGGTTTTTAACATGCCACTAACAAATAAGGAAAAAACTTTAATTGAAGACAATTTAAATGCTGAATACTTGTGTATAAGAAAATATGAGCAATATGCAGCTATGTCATCTGATCAAAATATAAAACAGGTATTTACAGATCTCGCAAGTAAGGAAACACAACATGCTACTACCCTTAAGAACATATTATCTCAAAACGGAGTAAACAATCAAAATATGTTTGAAAGCTACACTAAGCCACAAGGAGACTTATCAAATCTACAAACTAGTATAGGTCTTACAGACGCACAACTACTAAATGATGCATTAAGCACTGAAAAGCACGTATCAGGTTCTTACAATAATGCAGTATTAGAATCAGTAGACCCTAGCATAAGAAAACAACTTCAACATATTCAGCAAGAAGAACAAGGTCACGCAGAGACACTATTTAATGCTATGCAGTCTAGAGGATGGTATACAGTATCCTAAAAAACAAAATTAATAAACACGCTCTGGAGATAATATATTCTCTAGAGCGTGTTTATTAATGAAAATTATTTTATAACTTTTATTTCAGTTATATTTTTTTAAATCATCCATATTTATTTTTTTGTCCTCAGTACATATTATGACTTTTTTATTCTTATTTATAATAGTTCTTAATTCTACTTTTCTGCCCCAAAGAGTAGAAATATATTTTAGTGTTTCATTAGTATATGTTAGTTCTAACTCTCTGCCATTATATTCATGTTCTAGCAGCAGTGTTCCATCTCCTAATATTTCTAATACTTTTATAATGGGAATACTTGACATTCCTACACTACTTGCTATTATATCTCTTATTTTTCTCCATCCATCTTCATCAGATACTTCTTCTACTTTATAATCTTTTCCACTCTTATTGTAAGAGAATAAATTCATCTCTCTAGAAAGCTCATTTGTTAAATATCTTCTAATAAATGATTCATCTCTTTCAATTTCACGAACTTCAAATATTTTCTTTATTCCATATCTCTTTTCTATATCTTCAAATATCTTAAATCCCATATAATAAGGATTTATACTTCCAAGAAAAGGTCTAATAACTTGATTATGGCGATTTAAAAACTCAATATGAAGACCTTGTGGTAGGTTCAACTTGTTTAGAATCTTAAAATGAAAATAACTTGCCCAGCCTTCATTCATTATTTTTGTCTCTATCTGTGGAATAAAATATTTTGCCTCTTCTATAACGATTCTAATTATATCTTTTTCCCACTCTTCTAATCTACCATACTGCGCTAAAAATCCTATTATATCTTCTGTTGGTTCTAAAGGAATCTTGTTCACATTAGGAAAAGGTATTTTCTCATTTCCCTCTAATTTATCCACAGCTTTTGCTTTCCTATAGTATTCTTCTAAGACTCTTTTTTTCTTTTCTTCCTCTGAAAGCTCTTTAATTTTAATATTTGTTGTATGAAACTTTAGAGCATGAGCTGCATCCAGTATACGTTCTACTCTATCATATCCAATGCTAGGATCTTCTATATATGTTCTAATTCTATCTGCATGTCTTTTAAACGTATCAACTGTATCACTAGCATTTGTACCTTCTACAAATAGTCTATTATTTTTAAAAAAGTCATTATGTCCATATACATGAGCAATAGTGAGAATTTGCAAAAGTAATGTATTATCCCTCATAAGATAGGCAATACATGGATTAGAGTTAATAACCATCTCATAAGGTAATCCCTCTAGATTGTAGGAATAGAGTAATTTCTTCTTTTCATAGTCCTTTCCATAACTCCAATGGGAATAATGAGAAGGCATACCTACATATGTTTCATAACAAAGCATATCTTCGTAGTTACAGATTTCAAATTCTTGTGAATAACAATCTAAACCTACTTCATGTACAATTTCCTGAATTCTATCATTCCAACTTTCTAGTTGTTCAATAGTATATTCCATCATAGTCAGAATCATTATTCCCCAAGCCCATTTTCTACTGTCAATACTTTTTTAAGGGCTGGAATAATATCCTCCTTTCTTGACATGGTTATTATTGAGAAGTTTTTAAAATTAACCTTTGAATCTAATTGGGACTTAATTGTGCTCGTTGGTCTATAGTTTCCTGATGTAATCTCCGCATATCCAAATAAATTGCATTTCTCACATAGTTTTTTTGCAGCATCAATAGCTCTATCATTATCTTCAGTCCAATTATCCCCATCGCTACAGTGAAATGCATATACATTCCAAACAGAAGGATTATATCTTTTTTCAATAATCTCTAGAGCTTTATTATATCCACTACTGATAAGAGTCCCTCCAGACTCACCCTTATGGAAGAAATCATCCTCATTAACTTCCTTAGCTTCTACACTATGTGATACAAATACGACTTCTACATTAATATACTTTAATATTACAAACTGATATAAAAGAAAGTAAAAACTTCTAGCTAAATATTTTTTAGTAGTCCCCATAGAACCTGAAGTGTCCATTATACATATAATTACGGCATTACTTTCCCTTTTTATATCTTCTCGCATACGAATATATCTTATATCGTCTTCTATAAAAGGAAATCTTCTCTCTTCCTCTTCATCAATTGTTCTCTCTTCCTCTCCATCTCTATAATAGGATTTTTTTCTTTTTAACTTTTCTATTACTGATTTCTTTTTTGCTAAATGAGCTGGTATACCTTTTCGCTTATACCCTAATCTTTTAAAATTTCTTTCTGATTCAATTTCATTAAATTTCTTTCTATCCAAATCAGGCAAATTTAAATCATCAAATAGATAGTTAATTAGTTCTTCTATTGTAATTTCAGTTTCATAAATATCTTCTCCTGATTGATCTCCTGCCTGACCACTTCCCTTTCCTTGTGCCTTTCCATCACTATCTGTTCCAACTACATCTCCTCTTTTTTCATTTCCATTTCCTGAACCTGCCCCTTGATCATTTTTCCCATAAATAAATCTATATTCTTTTATTCCCTTAATAGGAATTTTAATCTTTTTGCTTTTATCCTGTCCAATAATACTTTCCTCTGCAATTATATCCATTATATTTTTCTTAATAGACTCTTCTATGAGCTTTCTATGTCTTCTCCTATCCTCAACGGACCGATCTCTTCCCCTATTGTCAAACTCCCTAAATATAGCCACCTTACCACCTCATTCTACTTTATATTATAAAGTTAGACTTTTCTTAGCTAAATTTTGAGTTGTAGAAATAATCCTACAACCCCAAGTTCTTAATTACTGTTCAGTCTTTCCACAAATTATTAGCAGCATATTTGAGAATTACATCACAGCAATGGTCACAATATCCATTTTTATTCATTTCTTCCACCATAGCATTATATTTTTCACTTTGTTCTTTATCTCTAACTTTTGTACGAGTAATAACTCTACTTAATTCTCTTACTGAAGAGGTTAGCTTCTTTTCTATAGCTTCTTTTAGTGGTTCATAGCATGTATAATCAAGTTTACCACCATTTCTCATAATATACAGCATGTATGCAGTAACATCTTGACGGAATCCCTTTGCTGCTGTTCCAGTTATATTAATATGCTCTTCTATAGATTTTAAGAAAGCTTCATCTGGATCTAATTCCTCTCCTGTACGGCTATCTCTAATTTTTTTTCTATTCACAAATGCTTCAGCATGATCTAGATAATTATTAAATAAATCTTCAGCCTGTTCTCTATATCCATGTATAAATGCCTTTGTTACTTCATTTTCTAGCATCTTATGATATTCTTTTTTAATAGTATTTTGCAAGAAACCTAGATACTTTTTCTTTATTTCTTCACTTAACTCTAATTCTTTTACTGCCTTTACTAGTGTATCAATAAAAGCAATAGGATTAATACAATTATGCTCTGAATCTGTAATTGCTGTATCAATAGCTTTCATAATAAATCTTGTAGATATTCCTGTCATACCCTCTCTTTGAACCTCTTCTCTAAGTTCTACTATATCTACTTTTTTAGTAGTTCCTTTTTCTACAATTTCTTCTCCATTATATATTTTAAGTTTTGTAATAGGATCAATTTTAGCAGATTCACCTAACCTGCTTAGTATAGCAAACATAGCACCAATTTCCACTGTATGAGGAGCAATATGCACATCAAACTTACTCTTTCCTAACATCTTGTTATATATTTTTACTTCTTCTTCTAACTCAAGACAATATGGTACATCCACCTTTACAATCCTGTCTAAAATGGCCTCATTAGTATGGTCTGCTTTAAATTTATTCCATTCTGATTCATTAGAATGAGCTAATATAATTCCATCAAAATATATCATTGAAGCCTTACCTGGAGCAGGAATACTTTTCTCTTGTGTAGCTGTAATCATAGTATGAAGATATTCTACCTCATTTTTAAATACTTCTATAAATTCTACGAGTCCTCTATTTCCTACATTAAAAGCTCCATTTAAAGATAACACCCTAGCATCATCTTCTGAATATAAATCCAGCTTAGATATATCTATAGATCCTATAAGCACCGATGCGTCCTGGTTATTTGGATCAACTGGTGGTATGACCCCTATTCCTTTTCTTGATCTAATACTAAAGTCTACTGACTCTACTAGGAAGTTCTGATACTCTCCATTATACTCAGTCTTTAATCTGTGCCTACAAACAGGACATAAATCTCCCTCAATCTGTACATTCAACATATCTTCAAATTGTTTTCTTAGATGCTTAGGAACTAGATGAAGTGGTTCTTCTCTCATAGGACATCCTTTTAGTGCATATATTGGTGTACTCATCTCCAAAGCCTTTTTAAGTGATTCCATTATAGAAGATTTTCCTGACCCTACTGGACCAACAAGATAAAGTACTTGACGCGCCTCTTCTCCTTGCAAAGCTGCTGCTTTAAAATATTGAACAATTTTACCTAAGGTTTTGTCTATTCCATAAAACTCCTCTTTAAAAAAGTTATATTTTTTTATAATATCATTACTACCGTATATTCTTCTTAATCTTGGGTTTTCTCCTGTTTTAATCTCCCCTACTCCTTTGCTTGTAACTATATCATACATTCTTCTGTGGGCTAACATTGTTACTGATGGTTCTAATTTCACCTTATCTAGATATTCTAAAAATGTCCCTTCAAATTTCAGTTTTCTTTTTTGATCTGCGTCTTTTTTAATTAAATCTAAAAATTGACTCATATAATCTCCTCCTTTTCAGGATAAATATAAAATAATATTTTTGATCTGATAAAATATTGTATATTTTTATTGATATAGTAATTTTTATGAATATAAACTATACTTTATGTTTTTTTGTTAATTTTAACGTTACAAAAACTAAATTTATTAAAATATAGCATTATATTTTAATAAATTTAGTTTTTATATAATATAGTATAAAATATTTATAATTTCTTATAAATTTAAAAAATGACAATGAAAGTTATTTTGCTTATGCAAAACTTTATAACTCTTCATTGCCATCTACCATTTTTTATTCCCTCACTTGCTCAAATCTATTAACTAGTATTCCTTCAAATTCTACCTTCTCTAAGAACATTTCAAGAGGTCTAACCCATACTCCCATCTCTCCATATAGCTGCTGATAGACAACTATATCTTCTAGTGTCTCTGAGTGTTTTGCAAGATGTAAAACTTTGTATTCATTACCTTTGAAATGTCTATATTTATGACCTATGTTAACTGTTCTCTCATCCATGTTTAGTACTTAACCTCACTTTCAACTTTTACCAAATCAAAATAATGTAATTAAGACTATTTTAAACTATTTACTAATGAATTTAAATTATAATTTTAAAATTAAATAAGAGCCCTAGGCTCCTAACGAAGATTCCGCTTATTATTTTCTTTTATATTTAAAAGGAAGCAACTCTGAAATACTATATTTTTCTAATGTATCATTATTAGAGATAATAACCTTTATATGTGAGCCATAATCATAAATTAACTCCCTGCACATACCACAAGGGGATACTACTTTAACTTCTTTACTTTCTTCATAAGGATGTGGATGACGAACTGCTACAATAGTTTCAAATCTATCTTCATCTTCTAGTATCGCTTTTCCGATAGCAATAGCCTCTGCACAAATATCCATTTTTCTTAAATATGCTTCTATATTAACTGCTGTAATTATTTTTCCTGATTTTGTTCTTATAGCTGCTCCAACTTGATGTCTAGAGTGTTTATAGTGTTTTTTTATAATCTCTCTTGCTTGTTCAACAAGTTCATAATCCTCCTGGGTAATTGGGTATAGTTTCAATATTATCCCCCCATACAATATTACTCATTAGATATTAACATCTTTCTTAACATAGATATCTTTACTATGAGATTACTACGTATCCCTTATAATCTTATAGTTTGTATTATATACTATGAGTAATTTAAATAAATGTTAAAACTTATATATACTTATTTAAGCTATTTATGTTGTTGAATCTGCCTCATAAGCTCCCTCTAATACTTTTTTAAGTTTTCTTAAAAAATATCCCGATACTAAAGGAGCTAAACTAATAACTACTAAATAAAATTTTAGAATTGAGATATCATTAAATTTTGTAAGCAAAATTAATAACAGTATTGAGCTAACTGCTCTCCCACTATTTAAAACTATATCTCTATTTATCATATATTCTATTCTCATATTTTCTTCATGAACTCTATTTACTACATTAAAAGTTGAAGAAGACCACTGTATCATAAAAAAAGGGAGAAAAAATGCATTTACTACAACATACATCAAAAGTGTAGTATAATTTATTCTTGTAGCCAGTCCTAGTATGGCTAAAAAGCCACCTATATTACCAATATAAATAGAAAGTCTTCTTTTAGGTGGTTTTATAATCTTTTGTACAAGTACAAAAGATAAAGATGTTATAAGAGAAGCAATAAAAGTTAATTTCCCAAGAGAAAGTTCACTTTTAGTTATTTCTATAATTAGTATATTTACTAAAACAGTTATGATTACATCTCTAAAACCCCAGAAAAAAGTACTTTTTCTAATAATACTCCATTCTGCACAATTGTCAGATATAGCTTTTTTAAAATCAAGCTTACTACCATAATTTTTACACTTTAAAGTTAGACTTACTAAAATAAGTACCACAAACATTAAAAGTGTCATACTAAAGACAATATTATACCCTCTAACTCCTGAAAATCTACTTATTATAAATGCTGAAGTGATAGGTGCCACTGCTGCTGCAATTCCTGAACATGCTCCATTAAACCCGTTAAATGTATCTCTATTATTGGTACATGTGAAATCAAAACTTAATGTATTAAAAGCTAACCAATAGAATCCTCCTGATATTCCAAAAACAAATCCTAAAAGATATATGTATATTATACCTTTACTTCCTACCAGGAGCATTAATGTATAAAATAATGCGTATATAAGTAACCCTATTCTCAATGACCATATTCCATTTTTCTTTTTAGCTAATATCCCCGCTATTACAAATGTTATTGGTACAGTGATATGTTGAATAAGATGGTATATTACTATTACTACAAAGCTACTAGTTTGCTTCCAGAAAAATATATTTACGAATATTCCAGATAAGCCCATTCCAAAAGTGAATAGAATGCTTATTGTGAGTAAAAGTTTAGCCTCTCTACACATAACATCCTCCTTTATTCTTAAAGTGATACTTTTCTAGTATGTACAAAAAAAATTTTTAATATTAAATTTTTTGCAAACAAAAAAGAGGTAATTGATTACCTCTTTTAAATAGATAAAATTAATATTTTTAAATTTGTAATCCAAAATACCGTTACTCTGATTTTGACACCTATCTCTCGATAGGTGGGTGTTCTCACAGATATTTTTTAGAATTTGCCACTTTATAATTGGTCTTATAACTCAACTCATATCTAAATATTGAACTCCCTATTGCATAATGTAGGTTCAAAATAAGAGCTTCACAAATACTTCAGAAATTAATATTAAATATTATAATTTTAATATATGCTATATAGTTTTGTTCTGGAATATTATTATATCAAATAGTTAATTAATTTCAACAAGAAATTTAAGGAAAGATTTTATTTACAAAGTTTCTTCCACTAAAATTATATCTTTTGTGTTAATTCTTTTAGAGTTACTTATTTTTAAGTGTATCTCAAACCATATAAATAATACCATACCTTTTATAATACTTGTAATACTTATACTCCACCAGATTCCATTAAGACCTAAAATATTAGGTGAGGATAAAATTAAAGCCATAGGTATTCTAAGTCCTGTAAATACTGTACTTACAAGTGAAGGGGGCATAGTTTTACCCATTCCATTAAAGGCACCCGCTGTGGCAATTTCTATACACATAAACAACTGTGATACTCCAAGAATTCTGAGGTAATCAACTCCATAGGACAATGTTCCCTCTTCTGGTATAAAAAAAGAAAATATAGTAGCTGCTCCAAAAATTAAAAGTAACGTTGCAAATACTCCTAAAACACCTACACTAATCATACCAAGCTTATAACCTTTAGTGATTCTATCCCATTTTTTTGCTCCATAATTTTGTCCAATAAATGTACTTATAGCTGTCTGAAAACCTCCCGCTGTCATCCAAGATATTGATTCAATCTGAGAACCTACTTTTTGAACTGCAACTGGCACCTCTCCCCACCCTGCAATTATTCTAGCAATAATCATAGCAAAAATACAAAACAATCCATTTTGCAAAGCTACTGGTAATCCATATTTAAATATTCCTCTTATGTAGTCCCTATCAAAATCTTTAAAAGAAATACCTCGAGTCAAATCTAATTTCTTTGCAGATAAAATAAATAAAATAGTTACAACTACTTGCGCAAATACTGTAGCTATAGCTGCTCCTTTAACCCCCATAGCTGGTATAGGTCCTAGTCCAAATATTAAAACTGGATCAAGTATTATATTAATTATAAGTCCTATTACATTAAATCTAAATGGAGTTTTGCTATCTCCTCTTCCATTATAAATTCCAGTAAATACAGGATTTATAAAGTAAAAGTTTATTCCAAGGGCTATTATAACTAAATACTCAACTGCCATATCTACAACAGTTTTACTTTCAAGTTTAAAAAATCCTATTAGCTGATTTCTAAATAAAATTAAAAACACAGCATAGATTACTCCTAAAATAACATTAAGAATAAGGGTGTTTTTAGCATACTTTTTTGCTGATTTTATATCATCTCTACCTATTGCTTGAGACACACCGATCTCTGCACCAACTCTTGATATAAGAATAAATGCCATGGCAAACCAAGTAAAAAATCCAGCAGTTCCTACAGCCGCTACAGCGCTACTCCCTATTCTTCCAATGTATATCATATCGGTCATATTATAAGCCATCTGTACAAAGGATGTCCCCATTATTGGAATTGTAAGTTTTATGAGGGATGTTAATATTTTCCCTTCTGTTAATTTATTGTCCATTAAATCACCCATCTATTATCTATTTAAATATATAGTTAAAGCATAATTTTTCTCTTTAAAATATAAGCACGTTTTATTATATAGTAATATTACTTTATATGCTATTAATTTTTTATTATAAAAAATTAAAGACACCTCAATTATTATTGAAGATGTCTTTTCTGATCTATTGTGGTAATATTTCTTGTAATAATGAATATCCCTTATATACTTTTACCCTTGCAATAACATTACCCTTTCTCGCAGCTTCTTCTAAGTCTTTACCAGTATTTTCAGGTATAAAGTATTTATCTAATGTATATCCTACTCTAATCCCTTTTATCTTACCTTGTTTTGTTTCATCCCAAATAGAATATTCATATTTTCCTTTTAAAAATACTCCCTCTTTTGGTTCTACTAAAGTAGCTTTATCTACACTATAAAAATCCTTATCTTTCTTCAAACTCACATATATAGTTTTTGTCCCTAACTTCTCAAATTCACTATATTGCTCTGTATGTTTCTCCAACTTTAAAATTTCTTCATCAAGTAAGATTAAAGGTATATCATTTATTTCATAGTTAAGTTGAACATAATCCCCTCTAAAAACATCTCTAGGATCAAATGGTTGTGTCTTAATTAGAATTTCTGTTCCTAAAATATTTGTCATTATTGGTTGTATTGTCATAGATAATAATATTAGAATCTGTACTAGAAATACAATTATATACTTAGAACCTTTATTTTTAACTATTTTTCTCACCTATGACACCTCCTTGCTGTTTTCTAAGTCTTTCAAAATAATATCCAAATCCTAAAAGAATTACTCCTCCAATAATAAAGAACAAGGACTTAGGCATAAAATCATATAAAGTATCAAAATAGTATCTTAGTATTAATGCACAAATAAATAACAATGGTGTAAGTAAACCATTTTTAACTAAACTTAATAAATACAATAATAGAAGAATACCAAAGCAAATTGCCACAAAATTACCGTTTGTTACAAAGTTCAACTCCTCCCAAATATGCTTTCCTGTTAGAAATAGTCCACTTATTCCAAATACTATAATACCTTCTAACTTGAATATATCATGATTTAAATTATGCTTAAAATAATACATTACAAGCCCTATGATAAAGAATATTATAGCTACATATAACCCCTTTACATCATTATAATTTAGAAGATACAACAAGTATTGTAGTGCTACAAAATTATTAAAAAAGGTTATTATTTTTAGATGGTTAAAATATTTATTTGCCATGTAAAAGACTACTATCAAAATTATAGGATATATAATTATATTTTCATTAAAATTTTGTCCTATATATATAATTAGAAGTACATGAGAGAATATAAGCAGAGGCATTTCTTTTAATAAAACTCCCATAACTACAACTCCGATACTCCATAGTAAGAAAGCTGAAGTATGATTTCCTCCTATATTAAATATCTGCTCTATTAAAAATATACCTGCCCCATAAATTAGAGCACTTAAATACATTAATGATTTAGATGTTCTAGGATAATATTTTTCAAGTTTAAAGGATATAAGTGTAGAGCAACCTAATGCAGCTACAATAACTGAAATTTTTAAAACCTTCCCCATATATGGCCAGTTACTTGCTACAAAACTTAAAATTCCAAGCCCTATTAAAATTGAACCTATCATTACTAATATTTTAATAAAGTTTAATTGAGACTCTTCTTCATAAAAAGTCATTATGTCTTCTAACTGATAAGGGGTAATTATCCCTCTATCTTTATGCTCTTTTAACTCTGTTTCAAGAAACTTGTAATTCGATTTACTCAACTTCTTCTTCATAATCTTTACCCTCCTCTAAAAGAATTTTAAACTTTTCTAATATATAATCCTTGTCAAAGGAACTGTACCACCTTTTATTACTTCCATCTATTATTCTATAATGAGAACTTATCATATTCTTTTGAACCTTAAATCCTCCTTCAACCAAAATGTCTTTCCAGAATACTCTACCTCCACCAGTTAAATTTTTCGGGGAATCTATATTTGTAAATGTTATAGCTTCTAGAATTTCCAGAGGATCTTCTCCAAGAACCATCTTTAATATTTCACTTTCTCTAAAAATGCCACATACTGCTATAACTAAGGTCCATGAAGCTCCATTTCTTTCTTTTTCTATTTGAATTAGAGTTTTTTTAGAAATTCCTAATACTTCTGACATTCTATCCTGTGAAAAGTTATATTCACTCCTTATAAGACGCATCTTTTTTGAAACTATACTAATTAACTCTTCTTGTGTAAAATTCTCCAAATTGTCATTCCTCCTTTCTATGTAATAAAAGATAGCTTACTCAGCTTCATTATGATTGATATTACTTCATTTATATTATAATTTTTTCCCAATTTCATAATAGTAAATTAACTTGCTGAAGAATTTTACTAAATATAAATACATCCTTGTAGCTTTATATTTATAGTGTAATATTACACTATAAATATATGTTTTACAATACATTTTTGTGAAAATATTTCTTAAAATCAATCTTTTTTATAATACATAATAATTTTTAGATTACCTATACTATTTATAACTGCCTAATCTTTAGTCTCTAATTGCTATTAGGTAGCATTATATTTTATCTTTAGTAATTAGAGATTAGTGACTAGAGACTAATAGAAAATTTATTTTAAATTTTCTTTAAAAGGGAGTGATTAAAATGAGTCATAAAAAATCAAAAGATACTAAAAATATAGACAAAAGAACTTCAAAAGCTAATATTATCCATGAAGATGAAATGAGAAAACAAAGTTCAAAAGGTGTTATAAAAGACACAGATGGTACTGTATAATATATAAATTTTCTGAAAGGAGATTATCATGTCAAATAATAATATGAAAAAAACTAAAAACAATAAAAAACAAGATGGTCATTTTAAAAAGATAAATATAAAACATGGTCAAGGTGAAAGTGCAAGAGCAGTTTTTGACTCTCGTGGAGAAAAGGATTTAGAAGATTTATATTAAAAAATAAGTGAGAGCTTTTAAAAAAAAGCTCTCACTTATTTTTTAATATATTTAATTGAATTTTTCTAATGCAACGTTTATTTCCACAGGAATATTATCAACTAGAAGATTTATACATAAAACTTTGTCCGTATTCATTTTAGCTTCGAAATCACTTCCATATATTAAGGTAGGAGTTGAAATATTTATATTTATACCTTCT
Source organism: Clostridium sp. X (assembly GCF_055755365.1). Taxonomy (NCBI): domain Bacteria; kingdom Bacillati; phylum Bacillota; class Clostridia; order Eubacteriales; family Clostridiaceae; genus Clostridium; species Clostridium sp. X. Next base: position 2,083,676 of record NZ_CM146912.1, on the reverse strand, counting down.
TCTGAAAGATTAGTACTTGCATTGGCAGTAAGCATATTAGATAGCTCTGACAAGGCACTTTGAGCCATATCATCTAACTCATTAACAGGCATTCCCATCATCATAGTAGAAGCAATCTGCTTTGCACTTCCATTATCTAATGAGTAAATAATATTCCCTTTAATATCTCCAACAATTCCTAAGTTCATCATAACACCCAAACTTTTTATACTCTTACCTTTAAGGTTAATACCCTGCTTAATAACTTCTCGAAAGCCAAGTTGCGGCATTACATATAAGAATGAATCGATAAAAGGATTTATGTATTTTACATCCATTCAGCATCACCTCTTTTAAACCCTACATTTAAATAAATATCCCCAAATATAGTTTTAAATATTATAGATTTTGAATCTGAGATAGTTCTGGATATATTTAAAGAATTTCCATGAAAAATAGTAGGAGGTGCTACACGAAACCCCAAAACCTTATTTTTACGATTCATTACTGAACAACCATTTCCAGAAACTATGTTAGCAAATTCACCCATCATAGCTAGAGATTCTTCTCTACTCTTAATCTCTCTCTTTAAAACATGTTTTGCCATATTGTCTACTGTTTCATAAGATGCATCTAAAATCATACTTCCAGAGTATTTCCCTATAATCCCCACTACAATAGAAACACCTCTTGATGGTTGTGTTTCTATTGAATTTGTAACACTAGAACATTCTGGAATAGTTTTTGCCAATCTATTGATATTATCCAAAAAAACCTCTTTAAATGTATCAAAATATATTTCTTGCAATTCATGAAATAATTCTTCTCCAGACATTATTCTCTTTAGCAATGTCACAAGTTCCTCTGGATCAACTGGTTTCTGTATGTATCCTGAAACCCTACTTTCTTTTGCTTGTTTAACAATCTCATCATCCATCATTGAGCTTACAATAATTACTTTTATATTAGGATTGATTTTATGAATGGCTCTTGTACATTCTAAACCATCTGTCCCTGGCATGGTCATATCCATTGTCACTAGATCTGGTTTTGTATCTCTAATAACTTGTTTAGTTTCCTCTAGTGATCCAGCATCCCCAACTACATCATATCCCTTTTCAGTTAATATATCTCTAAGAATGCTTATTGAGAAGGGTGAATCATCAACGATTGCAACTCTAATCTTTTCCATACTTCCACCATCCTATCTATCATATGTTTATACACTTTACATATATGATTTATCGAAGTTTTGCGACTAGTTTTTATATGTTAGTTAATCCAATTAATGTAAAGTCCTTGATAATTAATTCTATTATACATTAATTATTTAAATTTCGCATCATGAAGATTTATAATATTTATAATATTTATAATATTTATACATTTCCCTCCTACACATGACTCAAAGTATGTTATATATTAACTAGGTAAAACTAAACTGTAACCAACTACTGATGACTCTCATCTTCAGTAAAAATTATAACTAACATAAAATTATTCAGAGGTGAATTTATGTCAATACAAGGATTTTATCTAATGCCACACCCTCCTATAGTTATTCCCGAAGTAGGCAAAGGTGAAGAAAACAAAATCAAAACTACAAGTGAAAGCTTATATAAAATCAGTAAAGAAATTAAAGAAAAAGCACCAAGCACTATAATACTAGTGACGCCGCATGGCACAATGCTTGAAGATTCTATTACTATGATTTATGAAGATAGTATTTCTGGAAGCCTAAAAGATTTTGGAGTGCCTGAAATTAATATGGACTTATCTATAAATAAAGCGCTTACAGATAGAATTTATGAAATAACTCTAGATCAAGGTATTTCATCAACTCTTATTACAAATAATTTCCTTCAAAAATATTGTGACAAGGTTAATCTAGACCATGGAGCTTTAGTACCTTTATATTTTATTAACAAACACTATAGCAACTTTAAACTTATTCACATAACTTATGCTCCTCTTAGTGATATAGAGCTTTATAAATTTGGAATGACCATAGCAAAGGCAGTAGATGAATTAAGTGAAGATACTGTTTTTATAGCTAGTGGTGACCTATCTCATAAACTTAAAGAAGAAAGTCCCTATAAATATAGTCCCTATGGTGAAAAATTTGATAGAGAATTTCTTAATCATCTTAAAAACGGAGACACTGTAAATGCTATAAATATGGATAATACAACTGTCTCTAATGCAGGTGAATGTGGAAGAAATTCTGTAGTTATAATGCTCGGAGCTCTTGAAGGCAAGAAGTTCAGTGGGGAACTTTTAAGCTACGAAGGAATCTTTGGAATTGGATATGGAGTTATGAAATTTAATATTATTTCTAAAGATACCTCAAAGCTTGAAGATTTGAAAAGTCTAATAAAATCTCAGCAAGATGACCTTTATGTAAAACTTGCTCGTGAAAGTCTCACTACTTATTTAACTACTGGAGATAAGCTTCAACATCTACCCGACTATATAACTGAAGATATGAAAAATAATAAAAGAGGAGTTTTTGTATCTTTAAAAAAGAAAGGTGAACTTCGAGGATGTATTGGAACTATTTTACCTACAACCTCCTCTCTAGCTAAAGAAATTATAAATAATGCTATTGAAGCCGGTATTTATGATCCACGGTTCTATAAAGTGTGAAAAGATGAACTTCTAGATATAGATTTTTCAGTTGATATACTTACAGAACCTGAAATAACTACTAAAAATCAATTAGATCCAAAAATATATGGAGTTATTGTAAAGAGTCTTGGACATACTGGACTTCTTCTTCCTAATCTTGAAGGAGTAGATACTGTAGATAATCAAGTTTCAATTGCCTTGAGAAAAGCAGGCATCTCAGAAAATGAAGCTTATACTGTTGAAAGATTTAAAGTTATAAGACATATAGAAAAATAGATTTTATGAAAGGAAGTCTTTATCTATGAAACATGAGGCAATGTTCTATGAAAAATTAGATGATAAAATACATTGCTATCTTTGTCCTCATAACTGTGTTATTGAAAATGGACATATTGGCAAATGTAATGTACGAAGTCATGAAAATGGCAAGCTATATACCTTGAATTATGGAGAGATAACTTCCATAGCCCTAGACCCTATTGAGAAAAAACCTATTCACTACTATAAGTCTGGTACTAATATTTTGTCTGTAGGAAGCTATGGTTGTAATTTTGTATGCGGATTTTGCCAAAACTATAATATTTCTCAATTTAAGCCTAATAGTGAATTTGTATCTAAAGAAAATTTGGTAGATACAATATTATCAAATAAAGATAGTGTAGGTGTAGCTTTTACTTATAATGAACCTAGTATCTGGTATGAATATGTGTATGACTGTGCAAAGCTTCTCAAAGAAAAAAATAAAAATACTTCAGTAGTCGTCGTTACTAATGGATATATAAGTGAAGAACCTTTAAAGCAGCTATTACCTTATGTAGATGCAATGAATATAGATTTAAAAGCCTTTACCAATAGATACTATGATGTAATCTGTGGCGGTAGCCTTAAACCCGTACTTAAAACTATTGAAATAGCCGCAAAAGAATGTCACGTAGAAATAACCACCCTACTTGTAAGTGGAGAAAATGATAACTTAAATGAGGTAGAAGAAATCGCAAAATTTTTAAGCGTTATAAGTAGCGATATTCCACTTCATCTTTCAAGATACTTTCCAAGGTATAAGTTAGATAATCCAGCTACAGATGTAAACTTTATGTTTAAAGCCAAAGAAATAGCTGAAAAGTATCTAAGTAGAGTAAAACTAGGTAATATTTAAAATGACTTTACTATTCTATTTCACCCCCCCTTTTACTATTGCATACTATAAAATCAGCATAGTATATTTATGAGGAGGAGCGAAATGATTAAAATTTCAACAAGTACATTTAATATTGATGAAATTTTAGATGATTATTATGATAATAGTATAGAGAAAAAAATTTTAAACATACTTGAATCTAGTAGCACTGTGTACAAATATAATTCCTTAGACGAATTAATTTTCGAGTTAAAGTTTAGAAAGGCCATTATCGAAGCATCTATAGATTTACATTATACTAGTTTTGATTTTAAAGTCTTTGAAGAAGCTATATGTAACCCTAATTATTGGAGAAGAACAAGCGAAGGTGGTTTTTTATTAAAAGCAGATGTAAAACCTTCTGATGCTATAAGAGATATCTATAAAAATAGTTCTGAGTATGGCACCGAATGTTCTACAGCAATAGTTATACTCCATTACAAGGCACTTCTAGATGTATTTCCAGAAAAGCTTTTTAATATAATATTTAAAAGGATTTATTTAATGAATTGGCGTGCACTAGATCATAACCTTAAAGAACTTGGTTATATGGAAGATGTTTCAGATTATATACCTGGAGATCGTAGATATGTTAAAAATCCTGATGTTAACCCTGAAACTCCAGAATGGCAGGGTGAAAATATTATGGACTTAAGTAATGGAACTTACTATGGTCATGGTATGGGTATTAAAACTGTTAAAGAAGTAATTCAGGAATTAAATAAAAATAGAAAAAAAGACTCTACTGTATCATCCTACTTATTACCTTCTGTTTCTCGCCCTAATTTTAAACGTTTATATAGAATATATAATGAATTTATGTCTAATCAAAGACTTACTGACAAAAAAACTTCTAGAGGTCTTTTTATAAGATACCCTCTAGATTCATCTTGGTATTTACATTTTAAATATTAGTTTAATCTATTTACTAAACTAATATTTTAGTAAGTATCGGATCTTCATCAATAATCCCTTTAGCAATTTCCATATTTTCTTCAACATGTATATATGTGAATCTACTAGGCTTCATTGATCGCGCAAGTTCTATTGCCATTTTGAAGTCTTCTTTTTTCATTTTTATACTTTCCGCATATTTAAAAAATCCTGTATCCTCTAAGACTTTTTTAATTCTCTCTTCTCTATGTTTTTGTATTTTTGACATTATATAAGTAGCAATTCCAACCTGTATTCCGTGAAGCTGTGGTTCTTCTAATACCTTATCTAAAGCATGGGAAATGAGATGTTCTGATCCACTAGCTGGAGAACTATTTCCAGCAATCTCCATAGCTATTCCATTTAGAGTAAGGGAATCTACTAACTCTTTTAAAAATAAATCATCCTTTATAGTTTTAAATTCAGTTCTTACAAAACTATTTACTGCCTTTTTGGATATTAGGACAGCAAAATCATCCATAACTGTTTTTTTATTATCCTCTTCAAATTTCCAATCATAAAGAGCAGTTATATTTGATACCAAATCTCCAATTCCTGAATATATAAATTTTTCTGGAGCACCCTTAATTACATCAATATCAACTATAACTCCATAGGGTGTTTTTGAGTGAAGAGTAATTCTTTTTTTATTTATCATTAATGAAGCATTGGAACTTGCAAAGCCATCATTTGATGTGGATGTAGGAACACTTATAAATGGGATTTCTCTTAAAAAACTCATATATTTTACTGCATCTATAGCTTTTCCTCCACCAACTCCAATGAGTACATCTACATCATTTTCAATATCGAAAGCCTTTATAGAAATATGTTGAAAATCTATATCACTAACTGTTCCAATATTAGAAATTTGAATTTTTGTTTCCTTTAAAGATGCTATAATAGTTTCTCCAAATAACTCATATATTCCTTCACCAAAATATACTCCAGCCTTATTAAAGTTGCCTTTTCTTATTAAATTTCCTATATTACTTAAATTCCCTTTTCCTACTTCCAATATAGATGGAATAGATATTCTATTATTTATAGCTTTCATTTACTCCACTCCTCAAGGTACTTTTTCAGCCAATCCCAAATCTCAGTAAAATCTTTAAACTCAATAAAATTTCTACTATCCTTCTGTAAAAGTTTTACTAAACTCCCTCTTGCAAATATCACATCTGATAAAATTGCTGCTTTAAAATCCGGCTCACTGTCACCAGCATAAAAAACTTTATTGTATTTTTCTCTTAGTTTTGCTATAACCTTAGCTTTATCAATACCATAAACTGGAGAATAGACCTCGCTAGTTTCATCTAAAACAAAATGTATTCCTTTATCCTTAAACATACCTTTATTTGAATAGACTTCTACACCATCTATTCCATGTTTTTCAAAAATCTTATCTATATAATAACTACTTCCTGCACTAACTACTATAAAATCTCCACCTGCTGATTTTATATTATTGATAAAATCTTTTGTATAAGGATCAATAGCAATTTTCATTATATCTTCATATATTTCTTCTTCATTTCTTCTTATATTTTTAAATATATATCCTAAATAATCTATATCTTTTATTTTTTTAGCTCTCCAATCTTGATACATTTCTTTGCACTCATCTTTTAAATATTCATCTGTTATTATTTTATAAAAATCTTTATCTGTAAGTGTTCCATCAAAATCTGATACAAATACAAAATTCTTCAACTTTTTTTCTCCTTCTACTTAGACATTTTTATATAGCTTTAAAAATAACCAAACAGCAACTATGATGTTTGGTATACCCACTGTAACAATGACTTTTCCCCAAATATCTATATCATCTATTGCTTTTAGCTTTTCTCCCATTTTAATTTGTGACTTTTTTCCTGAGATCACAGAGAGATTTTTAAATAAACTAGTAATAACTAGGCTAATGATAGCCACTGTTCCAGATATTACAAATGACACTTGCCAGTTGTTTGAGAGTATTGATAATAATATTCCTACCCCAGCAATTAATACTCCCACTATAAGTGCTATAATCATGGATCCCCATCCCTTCAATCTTCTCTATTACCTACTACGTAAATATTACTAGTAATATTCTCTATTAAGCCTCATGGTTCCTCTTCTTATAACAGTAGGTACTGCTTTATATTTATCATGAGATACAACTTCTTCTTTTATCATCTTTCCATTTTCATAAATTCTTCTTATAAGCTTTGATTCATATCCTGCACGCCCTTTTTCTTCTATATACTCTCTTCCCCACATAAGACTTGAATCCTCTAAATATTTTATAGGACTATCTATTTTACCTATAGTTTTAGATATAAGCTCTATTCTTCTATTTCTTTTTGTACTAAACAAATCAAATGTAACAGTATTCTCCTTAGATCTAGCATGAATATATATATAGTGATCTGTATTATTTTTAAACTTTAAATCCTTAGAACCGTAGTTTACTACAGCATCTCTACTTAAAGGAACATAATGTACTGTTAAACTATGATTATCCCGCTCCACTATTTCTAAATCAGCTAAGAGTACTGCATTATATAAAGTAGTTGATACTTGACATATACCTCCGCCTAAACCTTGATCTAAATTACCATTAATATAGATACCAGCCTCTTGAAATCCTCTAGCTCTAGTTCTTACTCCTACTACTTTATTAAAAGAAAAAGTTTCTCCTGGAGATATTATGGTACCATTTATTATATTGGTAGCTAGTCGAATGTTTCCACTTCTTGGTCCATTTGAACTATTAAATGAAGTTGTAAAAGAAGATATCCTCTGTTTGATACCTTGAGTTTTTAGAATTTCTTTTGTTATTTCAGCCTTAAATTCTTTAATTTCTAAAGAAAATTCTTTTCTATTATCCTTTAAGCTTACTAGTAATTCTTTATATAATTTTTTTCTATCTACCTCAGCTCCTGATTTTTCATCAATAATTTTCATTTGTCCATTTTCATATATATGCTTTGCATTAATTGGCTTAGGAAGCTTTGAAAAATTAAATCTATTTATAGCTTTAGAAAATTTATCATACTCCACTTCTTCACTAATTTTATATCGTCTTCCCTTTTTTCTTATATCTACATACTGCTTTACTTTTTCTATAGGATTTAAGTCGTTGTATATCAATGATGATATTTGTTTTATTACTTCATCTTTATCAGTTTTATACCCTAAATCCTTTAACTTAAAGTTATGGACTTGAGTTTTTCCTTCATATATGAATGTAATTTTTATTATTCTATTTTCTTGTTGATTTACTTTGTCATCAATTAGTTTTTCAACTTCCTTAAAGCTCTTTCCTCCTATATCTATATTATTTAAATAAACATTGTCATGCAGCTTTTTCTCTCTTTTTATTAATATTTCTGAGGCGTATGTTGTTGTTACTATAAAACACATTATGAATAAAATAATAATTGTAGTTATTAGGCCTTTTTCTTTAAAATTATTTTTCATTTTACACCTCCATCTTTAAATACTCATTAGTATTAGTTTGAATTAAAGTAATAAAATAATACTCATTTTATTAAAGATATAAATTGATTATATTGTAAATAATTTAAAGCTATGGAACGAATTAAATATAATTCACCCCATAGCTTTACTTTTATAATCATATTCTTAATAATTTTTCTATATTATGAATCATAAAACATTATCCATATATATACTAACAATTCTCAGCGCAGAAATATATTAATTTTTCTGTATCTTCCCAACCTATACATGCATCTGTTATTGATTTACCATACACATTATCACACGCATCTTGCTTTCCATCTATAAGATAGCTTTCAATCATTAATCCCTTAATTGAATCCTTTAATTCATTATTGTATTTTCTATTTAAAAGAACTTCTCTTGCTATCCTTGGTTGTTCTTTATGTTTCTTTAAGGAATTAGCATGGTTACAATCAATAATTAAACTTGGATTAAATAAGTTTAATTCCTTATATTCATTTATTACGTTAACCAAATCTTCATAGTGATAGTTTGGAATGTTTCTTCCATAAGAATCTACTGCTCCTCTTAGTATTCCATGTGCTAATGGATTTCCACTAGTTTTTACTTCATATCCATTATAAATAAATGTATGTTCTAATTGTGCTGCTTTTATAGAATTGAACATTACAGAGATATCCCCACTTGTTGGATTTTTCATACCAACAGGAATATCAAGACCACTTACTGTAAGTCTATGTTGTTGATTCTCTACTGAACGAGCACCAACAGCTACATATCCAAGAAGATCTGATAAGTAAATATAATTTTCTGGATATAACATCTCATCAGCAGCAGGCATATTAAAATCTGTTATAGCCTTTAAATGTAATCTTCTAATAGATTTAATTCCTTCTACTATATCTGGTTTCTTATTAGGGTCTGGTTGAAGCATCATGCCTTTATAACCTTCTCCTGTAGTTCTTGGTTTATTTGTATATATTCTTGGAATTAATATAAGTTTATCTTGAACTTTTTCTTGAATTTTAGATAATCTTTCTAAGTATTCACAAACAGGTTCTTCGCTGTCGGCAGAGCATGGTCCTATTATTAAAATAAACTTATCACTTTTCCCCATAAATACGTCAGCTGTTTCCTGATCTCTCTTCTTTTTTCTTTCCCCAGCTTCCAAGCTTAACGGTAGTGATTCTAAAATCTCTTCCGGACTTGGAATTTTCTTAATGTACTCTATACTCAATGTAAGCCCCCCCAAATAAATAAGTTAGTCTAATCCTATCGGATTTTTACGTATTACTATACATCCTAATCTTTAATACGTCAATAGTTAAACTTAAATCTCCATTATAATAGGAAGAATAATTGGTCTTCTCTTAGTTTTTTCAAATAAGAATCTTTCTACAGCCTTCTTCATATTAGATTTTAGTACATACCATTCAATAACTTGATTTTGTAAAGATTTATTAAGCTCATTTTTAACAATCTCTTTTACTTCTCTAATTAAAGCTTCTGATTCTTTTGCATATACAAATCCTCTAGTGATTATATCTGGTCCTGCAATTATACTATAAGTCTCTCTTTCTAAAGTAGCAACTATAGTAAGCATTCCATCCTCTGCTAAATGCTTTCTATCTCTAAGCACTATATTGCCTACATCTCCTACTCCAAGACCGTCTACATATACAGAACCTGTTGGAATTCCTCCGAGTACTTTAGCTCCTTCTTTTGATATCTCTAAGCATTTACCAAGATCTAAGGAGAATATATTTTCTCCTTCCATACCTAACTTTTTGGCTAAGTCAGTGTGATGCTTTAAATGCATATGCTCGCCATGAACTGGCATAAAATACTTCGGCTTAACTAAGGTATGAATTAATTTTAGTTCCTCTTGATAAGCATGCCCTGATACATGCACCTCTTCTAAATCATCATAAATTACATCTGCACCTTGTTTAAATAATTGATTAATCATCTTAGATACAAGCTTTTCATTTCCTGGAATTGGTGATGAAGAAATTATAAATAAATCTTTTGGCTCAATTTTAATCTTTCTATGAGTAGCAAAGGCTATTCTAGCAAGGGCTGCCATAGGTTCTCCTTGACTTCCAGTAGTGATTATACTAAGTCTATCATTAGAATAATTAATCATATCATCTACACTGATAAGTGAGCCCTCAGGTATGTGTAAATACCCCAATTCCATAGCCACTTTTGATATATTCTCCATACTTCTTCCACTAAAAGCTACTTTTCTTCCATATTTAATAGAAGCATTAATTATTTGCTGCATTCTATGTATATTTGAAGCAAAGGTAGCCACAATAACTCTTCCTTCAGCTTTAGATATAACTTTAGCTAAAGTTTCTCCTATAACTTTTTCTGATATTGTGTGTCCTTCCCTTTTTACATTAGTGCTATCAGCCATAAGAAGCATTACACCTTCTCTTCCTAGTGTTGAAATGCGTTGTAAGTCCATAACTAATCCATCAATAGGGGTATAGTCTATCTTAAAATCTCCAGTATGTAGTATAGTTCCAATTGGAGTATGAATAGCAAGTGCACAAGAATCTGCTATACTGTGAGTATTTCTTATAAATTCAACCTTTAGATTTTCTAATTTAATAACATCTCCAGCTTCTACTCCATTAAGTGTAGTTTCTGAGAGCAGATTATGTTCTTCTAGCTTATTTTTGATTATCCCTAAGGTTAATCGTGTTCCATAAACAGGAGCATTTAACTGCTTTAAAATATAAGGTAATGATCCTATATGATCCTCATGTCCATGCGTTATAAAAAATCCTTTTACCTTTTTTGCATTATTTAGTAGATATGCTATATCAGGAATAACTAAATCTACACCATACATATCTTCATCAGGAAAGGCTATACCACAATCTATAACTATGATTTCATCCTGGTATTCAATAGCTGTTATATTCTTTCCAATTTCCCCTAGTCCTCCTAGTGGAATGATTTTTACACTATCCTTATTTAACATTAAATCATCCCCTTTATCTTTACAATTATATTATTTCATTTAGTTATTTTGCCTTATTATACAAATTTAATTCTTATTATTAAAAAAATCCCCCTAATATATATAACTAAATCTAAAAATATAAAAAGCTTTAGCAATCTTTATAAAAATCGCTAAAGCTTTTTATATTAAGTAATTTTATAATTCTTCCACTAATTGATAAATTCTTTTATTTAATACAGGATGCATTAAATAAGGAGCTAAATCTGAAAGAGGCTTTAATACAAACATTCTTTCATGCATTCTTGGATGCGGTATAATAGCTTCTTCAAAGTCCGTTACTAAATTATCATATAAAAGAATGTCTAAATCTATAGTTCTAGGTCCCCACTTTATTACTCTTTCCCTCTTTAGTTCTTGCTCAATTTTAAGCAAAAGCTTTATAAGTTGGCTAGGTTCTAAAAGCGTTTTAATTTCTAATACTGTATTAAGAAAATCATCCTGTTCTACATATCCAACAGGTTTTGTTTCATACATATTCGCTACCTTTGTTACCTTAGTTACTTCCGATAAATTTATTTTCTCAATAGCTCCTTTTATATTGTCTTCCTTATCTCCTAAATTAGAGCCCACTCCTATATACGCTTTATGCCAACTTCTATCAACTTCAATAGCTACATATTTTATAGGTTTTCCTATAGGTGCCCAAGGCTTTTTGAGCATAAGTTTAACTCTTTGTACTCTTTCATAATTTAAGAGAATATACTTAGCTAGCTCCTCTGATGCTTTTTCAATTAAGTCATATTTATTCTTCTTAAATTCCTCTTCAAGCTCCCAGCAGAGTTCCGCATAATTAACTGTCTTTGTTAAATCATCACTTTTTGCCGCAACACTTAAATCCAAAAATAATTCAGCAGAAACTAAGAATTTTTGACCCATACTTTTTTCTTCTTTATTAACTCCATGAAAACCATAAATTTCAAGATCTCTTATATATATCTTATCCAAAAAATAATCCTCCATCTATTTCCTTCTTAAAATAGCGTCTGTCATAACACATGCTCTCTTATTTTCTTTAATATCATGAACTCTTACAAAATCGCAACCCTTCATTATTCCTATTACTGTAGTTGCAATAGTACCTTCTACCCTTTCTTCTGTAGGTAACTCCAAAGCAAGTCCTATCATTGACTTTCTAGAGGTTCCTAAAAGGATAGGATAACCTAATGCCCTCAAATTTTCAAGTTCCTTCATAACCTTTAGATTATCCTCATAAGTCTTTGCAAAACCTATACCTGGATCAAGTATTATATTTTCTTTTTTAACTCCAGCCTTTACCGCTATTTCTATACTTTCCTTTAAATCTTCTATCATATCTTCAATTATATTATTATAATCTTTATTATCTCTATTATGCATAAGACAGCATGGTATTCCAAATTCCCCAGCTACTTTTGCTATTTCTCTTTCTCTTTTAAAACCCCAAACATCATTTATAAGACTTGCTCCTGCTTTTACTGCCATTCTAGCTACCTTGGCTTTATATGTATCTATAGATATAGGAATATTTATTTCTTTAGATAAATGTTCTATTATAGGCACTACTCTTCTTATCTCTTCTTCTTCTGAAATTTCTATATGTCCTGGTCTTGTTGACTCTCCTCCTATATCTATAATGTCAACTCCCTCTTCTATCATTTCCTTCGCACGAATTATTGCTGCTTCTACATTATTAAACTTTCCTCCATCTGAAAAGGAATCAGGAGTTAGATTTAAAATTCCCATAACATAAGTTTTTTCTCCTATACTAAATTCCTTATTACCTATCTTCATTAACTTTTCCTCCTAATGTTAAGACATCTTTAGTAGTGACATGAACTTATTCTCATAGGTGTATATCTAAATTTTTCTTTTCATCTGACCAATTGCATTCTTTTGTACTTCTACAGTTAAAACAGCTTCTCGATAACTTATCTGCTATATAGAATATGCTGCTCAAAGAATATTCTTCTATTATATTTGAATCTTCATCCTTTTTTCTATGAGTTAAAATAGCTTTCCTTATTTCTTTTCTTTCCTCTTCATTAAAACCACTGTCTATCAAAATTTTTTCACTTAAATCAAAACTTGCAATGTTGTGAGGTGTCCCATCTTCATATTGTCTCCACCTTCCTATATCATGAAGCAGCCCTACAGCATAAATTATTTCTTTATCTATACCTAAATTCTTCTCTAAATTAAGAATATAAGCAATTCTTGCAGTATCTAAAAAATGTTGTATATCATGCTTACAAAATTCTCTTTTTATCTCATATTTCACTATTTTCTTTATATATTCTTTATATGTTTGGTTATATAATATTTTATTAACTCTTTCAAGTTCCATTAAAATACCCCTCTTTTTACTCTTTACCTATATATGTAATCTCTATAATTTAAACGAATATTATCTATTATATCATTCTTTTTTAAAATCTTTTTCTCTATTCTGCCTATTTTCATAATTCCCATTAAACTATTTGTCAAAAAAGCTCCATCTGAATTTAATAAATCCTTTAAAATAAATTTCCCCTCTAAAACATGACAGTTATCAATAACCCATCTCCTAACCACACCTGGGAGTAAACCTGACTGTATTGAGGGAGTATATATTTTATCTCCTTTAATAAAAAATATATTTGAAATGCTTCCTTCACTTAAATATCCATAATTATTTAAAAATAAAACCTCATCGTGTCCTTCTTTTAAAGCATTTTCTCTTTCTATTGCATTATCTACATAATTCAATGACTTTAAATATGTTACATATGAGTTAGGATTTCTTTTAATTTTACTTACTTTTAATTTGAAACCCTTAATATAATCATCTTCCTTATATGCTATTTCTCTTTTAGTAAAAACTATATTTTTTTCACTAACCGCTAGCTTGATCCCACAGTTTTTGCAATTTAGCTTTTTAATATTCTCTAGGAAATATTCTTCTGAAATTTGTATTTTTATCCCTATTTTTAAAAGACCTCCATTTAATCGCTGCAAGTGCTCCTTTAAAAAAACTGGCTTATCATTAACTAGTATAGTTTCAAAAAGCCCTCTTCCAAAAAAGAAACCACTATCAAGTTCAATTTTACTATCTTCGCCAAGTTCTCCATTAACTACTATCATATCATCACCTCTTATAAAACATTTCACTTTTCCATCATTAAAATATACTTTGGTATCTACTCTTTACTTTAAATTTTAAATTGCACTCTCTAAACTTTTAAATAATGCTCTAGCTTTATCTAATGTCTCTTCATATTCTTCCTTCGGGTCTGACTCCCAAGTTATTCCTCCACCTACTCCTATATAAGCTTTATTATTCTTTATTAGAATAGTTCTAATTACAATATTTAAGTCTACATTATCATCAAACCCTATGTAGCCTATACATCCTGTGTATATATTTCTCCTTACCTTCTCCAATTCATCAATTATCTCCATTGATCGAATTTTAGGTGCACCGGTTATAGACCCGCCTGGAAAACATGCCTTTATACAGTCTATTGAAGTATATTCATCTCTAATCTCACCTTTCACAGTGGCAACTAAGTGATAAACTGTACTATACTCCTCCAACGCAAAAAGCTCTGTAACCTTAACAGAATTTGATTTACATACTCTACTTAAATCATTTCTTTCTAAGTCAACAATCATTAAAAGTTCTGATTTATCCTTCTCACTATTCAAAAGCTCATGCCTATTTTTTATGTCTTCATGTTTGTCTTTTCCTCTTGGTCTTGTTCCCTTTATAGGTCTAGTTTCCACAATTCCATCCTTAATTTGTAGAAATCTTTCTGGAGATGATGATACTATACTAAAACCATCACACTTCATAAAAGCAGCAAAAGGAGCTGGATTTATACTTCTTAGAGCTTTATAAATCTCATAAGGCTCTTTTTCTGTGATGCATGTGAACCTTTGAGTTAAATTTGTTATATAAATGTCTCCATTCTCTATATACTGTCTAACTTTATCTATAGTTCTTATGTAATCCTCCTTTGTAAAATTAGATTCAAACTCAACTTTATCTCCTACATGTTTTGAATATTCTATTTTATTCCCTCTATATATTCTCTGTTTTATACTATTTATACTTTTTTCATGTTCCTGTAAAATCCCCAAAGCTATGACATAAACTTTATTATTAACATGATCTATAACAATAACATTGTCATAAAAATTGAAATAACAATCCGGTATATCCACATCTTCAACTGCTACCTCAGGTAATTTTTCTATACTTCTTCCTAAGTCATAAGAAAAATAACCTATACCCCCACCTATAAAAGGAAGCCCCGTATTATTTTTAAATTTATATTTTTTTGTTATATTTTTCAATTCTTCAAAAGTATTCCCTTCATATTCTTCTTCATTTATAACACATATATTATTTTTTGCTTTAAATGTAATAAAGGAATTTAATCCTATGAAGGAATATTTACCAAGTCTTTTTCTGTCCATTCCACTGTCTAAAAACACACTCTCTTTTTCTTCTTTAAATATAGAATATATACTAAAGGCATCAAGCTCTGTACTTACTTCTTCTATTAAAGGTTTCATCATCTTCTGCACCTCTCTATAAAGTTTCTTAAAATTTCATGTCCATATTCTGTTAACTCTGCTTCTGGATGAAATTGTACTCCTTCAATATCATATTCCTTATGTTTTATTCCCATAATAACTCCTTCTTTTGTCTCACAAGTTACAGAAAGACAAGCAGGCAAACTTTCACGTTCTAGAATTAAAGAATGATACCTTGTAACCTTTAGAGGATTCTTTACATTTTCAAATACCCCTTCTCCTCTATGGTAGACCTGAGATATCTTACCATGCATAGGTCTTTTTCCTTTTACTATTTTCCCTCCAAAAGCATATCCTATAGTCTGATGTCCTAAACATATTCCTAGAATAGGAAGTTTACCTTTAAAATTTTTTATTATATCTATTGAAATTCCAGCCTCCCTGGGCTCCTTAGGTCCTGGTGAAATTACTATTCCCTGCAAATTCATTTTTTCAATATCCTCTATAATAATTTCATCATTTCTATGTACTATAATTTCTTGTCCCAATTCGCGAAAATATCTAACAAGATTATACACAAAAGAATCATAATTATCTATCATCAAAAACATAAAAATCCCCCTTCAGGCTAGCATACACTTTAAAAATTATTTCTATTATATCAAAAGCTTTTAAATTGCCATATATCAAAACTTTCTATATATGTACATTTAGTACCTTTTAATAAAAAGAGTTAGAACTAATTCATTTTATAAACATATCATTTAATAATCAGTGATATAATAAAAATAGGTGATGCAAATATGAACTATATAATATTTGATTTAGAATTCAATCAAGAATACAACTCTAAAAAACGAAATAGAAATAAGGCAAAGGATGTTTGTCCCTTTGAAATAATTCAAATTGGGGCTATTAAACTTGATGAAAATTTTCGCACAATAAAAACTATGGATACTCTAGTAAAGCCAGAGATATATCCTGATCTTAATCCTTTTATCAAGAATCTTACTGGTTTAACAACAGAGAAACTTGAAACTGCAAAACCCTTTAAAGATGCATATGTAGAATTTATTGACTTTTTTCAATGTGAAAGAAATATCTTATGCGTATGGGGAGTTGCAGATATAAAAGAATTATTTAGAAATATGAACTATCATAAATTGGATGCTTCCGTTATTCCTAAGGAGTATATTAACATTCAACACTATACCTCTAAAGAGCTTAATTCTCCAAAAGGAATTAATATCGGACTAAGCAATGCTGTAGACCTGTTAAATATCCCTTCCCAAGATAAATTTCATGATGCTTTTACTGATGCTTACTATACGGCAGAGGTTTTTAAAAAGATTTACACTAGTAAAATAGAACCTAAAATATATAACTTCACTAAACCGCGAAATTCAAATAGATATAAAAAAGAAAAAAATAATATTGATACAGTTGCTTTAATGAACCAATTTGAAAAAATGTTCAATAGACAAATGTCTGAAGAGGAAAAATCGATTATTAAGCTTGCTTATATTATGGGAAAAACAAATCAATTTCAAATTATTCAGACAAATAATGTAGTACCAATTGATGAAAAGGATAATAAAGTACCTAGTAGTTCTACTTGAAACTACTAGGTACTCTATTGATATATTTATAAAAAATTTCTCATAATAAAATAGTTTACTATTATACTTCTTCTAATACTCTTATAGGAATCTTAAATTGAATAGCTTCTTCTATTTGATTTAAATAATATTTATCCTTTGGATCTGCAAAGATGTAGGCGTATCCCTTTTCTCCTACTCTTCCTGTTCTGCCTATGCGATGTATATATGCTTCGGCACTTTCTGGAATATCGTAGCTATATACATGGGTAACACCATTTATATCTAACCCTCTTGATGCTACATCAGTTGCTATTAAATACTGAACTTCGCACTTTTTAAAGGCCTTCATTATCTTTTCCCGCTTTGATTGAAGTATATCTGAATGTAGCTTTTCGCAATTATATCCCTTTTGGTGCAGAGCTAATTCTAAATCATCCACTCTTCTTTTAGTTCTACAAAAGATAATAGCCATAAATGGATTATCTGCATTTAAAACCTTACATAAGTCCTCTTGTTTTCTTCTATCTGTTGTTTCTATTAAAAACTGCTCTATATTTTTAAGAGTAACTTCTTCCTTTTCAATAGCTACTACTTTCGGATCTTTCATGTATTTATAAGCTAATTTTTTAACATCAGAACTCATAGTTGCTGAAAAACAAAGAGTCTGCCTATCTTTTGATGTTTCTTTTATGATAGCTTCTACTTCATTCTTAAAGCCCATTAAAAGCATTTGATCTGCTTCATCTAATACCAAAGTTTTTAACTTATCTAATTTTATTGTCTCTCTCTTTAAATGGTCTAAAAGTCTACCTGGTGTAGCAATAATTAAATGAACATTACCCTTTAACTTTTTTAACTGACCACTTAGATCCTTACCACCATATGCAGCTAGAATATTTAAGTCTTTAGCTTCTTTAAGCTTCATAGCCTCTTCTGTTATCTGTATAGCAAGCTCCCTTGTAGGAGTTACTATTAAACCCTGAATGGTGTTTACTTCGGTAGACATATTATGAAACATTGGAAGTAGAAATGCTAAGGTTTTTCCAGTACCAGTCTGAGCCTCTGCTATAACGTCATTCCCGTCCTTTATAAATGAAATACTCTCTTGTTGAATGGGAGTAGGTTTAGTAATTCCTTGGTTTTTGAGAACACTTAAAATCTCATTACTTAATCCTAGATCTTTAAATTCTATCATATTATTTACCTTTCTATATAAAACATATTTTTATCCATAATTATATTCAAACTATCTAAGTATACCAAAGATTAGCTTTATTAGAAAGCTTTATAACATATTAAATAAAACACTATTTTCTAGGTAAATATGAGTAAATAAATCCTTCTGTAAGTTATGAATTTTATCGTATACAAGTTTATAAGTTGTACATGCTCCTTTTGGTGCTTTAAAATCTCCTGTTATCTTCTCTAATTCTTTTAATATATCTCCTGCTGCATCGTGTTCAGCCTCTGTTTCCTTTATGAATTTGTGTATTTCCTCCAACATTTCTTTATTATTTGTATTTTCAAAGGCTTCGATTAAGGGAAATAACTCTTCTTCTTCCTTTATTAAATGCTCTTCTAGTTCAATTTTTAGATTTCCAAAGAGTCTGTGAACTGTTAATAGTTCTTCCTTGTGACTGCTAAAATGAACCTTTAATATCTTAAACATAAGCATATTAATTTCTCTAAGTTCTTTTTTTGTAAAATCGTGATGTGCTTTTAATATATGTTTAATTACTTCGGTTGGCTTTTCTTTTCTCCAATCCTTATAATAAGCATTAGAACTTATAAATTTATTATATTCATTATTAAGTTTTTCTATAATTAACTCTGAATCTAACCCTTTATCTTTTAACGCTTGCCCTAAGGTATTATATCCTCCACAGCAATAATCTATTTTATATTCATTGAATATCTCACTTGAATCAGGAAATATTGAAACAACTTCACCAAGTTTTAAGTTTGCATTTATTATATTTTCCATTTTTATTTCCTCCCTACTTTTCAAAATATATGACTAATGATTAATGACTAAACTAATAATTCCTAAATTACTTAATAGGCAATAACTATTAAATATTATCTACTTAACAAAAGTCCTGTAATATACAATGCTGCCCTTTTAATATTTTTTATGTTTTCTTCTTGTGGTGAAAATCTTACTCTAATTGGGAATTGTATATCAGTCATGCCTGTAGATTTAATTATTTCTGAGGTACTTAAAACCTTCATGTTAGTTTTATTTAAATAATCTTGAACTACCTCAATAGCTTCTCCACTCCAACCGTAAGAACCGAATGCTCCTCCTATTTTATCTTTTAAATTCACATTTTCAAGCTCTTTTATTATCTCCTCTAAACCGCCAATCATATCTGCATATTTCGTAGAGCTTCCAATAAATAATGCATCTGTTTTTTTTATAGACTTTATAACGTCTTCTTTTAAAGCTTTATTTACATTTATAACTTCAACTGATATATTGCTTTTTTCAAGATTTTCTTGAAGCATAGCCGCAACTCTTTTTGTATTTCCAGTCATAGTAGAATAAAGGATTACTGCACTTTTATGCTTCTCTGTATCCTTGCTCATGTTATTATATAGTTCTATAAATTTATTTACATCTTTCCTTAAAATAAATCCATGAGCGGGAGCTATAGTTTTTATATCTAAATCCTTAATCTTTTTTATCATCTCTTGGACATATATTCTATGAGGATGCATTATTAATGTATAGTATAATTTAAAATCTTCTATTATATCTTCCTTTGTCAAATCACTAAAGTATTCATAGTTTGCTATGTGAGTACTAAATATATCGCAAGGGAATAATATTTTATCTTCCTCGCAATAGGTTATCATCGTCTCTTCAGTATGAAGATATGGTGTTTCTATGAACTTAAGTGTCTTACCACCTATATCTAAAGTATCTCCATTTTTAACTATTAAAAACTCTCTATTATGAAGTTTATACATTTCTTTTAATTCGTAAACAGCTGGCTTTGTACATACTATAACTGCATTCTTAGCCTTTGCTGCTAAAGCCCCAAGTCCTCCAGAGTGATCAGGCTCTGAATGATTTATAACAATATATTGAATTTTATCAAGATCAACTAAATTCTTTAAGTTTTCTACAAACTCTCTTCCAAAGCTTATATCTATGGTATCAATAACTGTTGGTTTTTCTGTCATTAATAAGTAGCTGTTATAAGTAGTCCCTTTAGTTAAAGTTAATCTATGAAATGGTACATCTCTATTATCAATTTTTCCTATCCAATAAATATTTTTGCTAATCATAGTTTTGTTCTCCATCTTAACTCTTCCTCCTTGTATTTGGACATCCTGTTATCTTTGTTTTCTATGATTAAATTTTATCTGTTTTAACACTTTAAAAATATGATTGAAATCACATTCTAAATATTTATCCATGATTCTAAAAATTAAAAACAACTTTTAAGCTAGAGTGTTTACTCTAGTTTAAAAGCTGTTTTTTAACTGGGCTAATGAATAATATACCTTTTATTGTCCATATTCTCTTAAGGCTTTTTCATCCTTTATGACAATTACCCTGGTGCCTTCAAGCTTTATTATTTCTAATTCTTCAAACTTTGTAAGTTTTCTGCTTATGGTTTCTCTTGTGATGCCACAATAGTTTGCCATTTCCTCTCTATTAACAGGTAGTTTTATTTTTAATCCTTCATTGCTATATACTCCATATTTTTCACCAAACTCTAATATCATATATGCAATTCTAACTTCAGCATCGTTAGTAGCAAGATTCTGTGCTAAATTTTCCGTTTCAGTAAGTCTCCTTGTAACCTCTTTGAGTATCTTTAGTGAAATTTCAGGATTATTAAGAATAATATTATGCATATCATCTTTTGTTAATGTACACACTTTAAGCTCCGATATGGCATGTGCATCAAAGTTATATAATTCACTGTCACTAAATAAGTTTAGTTCTCCAAAAAAATCTCCACTACCGAGTATATGAATTATTTGTTCTTTTCCATATTTTGTTACTTTAGATAACTTCACTTTACCTTCATTTAATATATATAAAGTATCAGATACTTCTCCTTCCCGACAAAGCACTTCTCCTCTTTTATAGCTTTTATGCCCTGTCATATTTATAATTTTTATCATTTCATACTCTGAAAGAGCTGAAAATATGGGTACCTTTCTTGTGCAAAGGTCATGAGAACAGTTTCCACAACTACATTCTTTCATAAGCTTACTACCTACTTTCTTTCTTTACTAAAAAGAAGGTTCTAATGCATTAATTAATTATATTTCTTCTTAGAGAACCTCTATAAGAACCTGTTCCACCTAATATATCAATCACTTTATAACCCTTAGCTGCTAATTCATTACATGCCATTGAACTTCTTACTCCTGATCTGCAAATAATATAATATTCATCTGATTTGTTTAAATACTTTTCTGTTTCACTTAAAATATTAGCCATTGGAATATTTTTTGCTTTTGGCAGATGCCCATCCATATATTCATAAGGCTCTCTTATATCTATTAGTTGTATTTTATCTAATAAATTTTCTATTTCTTTAACACTTATTGATTTAAAATTCTCTTTTGCAAGTTCTAAAAACATACTTTTCCTCCTCCATAAACAAAAATACTTATTCTGTAAATTGGAAATTTAAAAGCCTAAATAGAATTAATTCTATTTAGGCTTTTAAATTATTCATTTATTACTTTATTATTTATATTATTTTCTATTTTACTTAGAAAATACTCATATTCTCTAATCTCATGTTTTAGTAATAACAAAAACTCTTTCTAGTGGCTTTAAAAGAAATAAAGTCGATATAAACGTAATTATTCCACTTCCTAAAGATACCTGAAATCCAACTAATAATCTAATAATTAATGCTCTATAATCCAATCCAGCACTTAGAATATAAGGCATATCTATAAGTGTACCACACAAAAATGCTAGTATAAAACCTAAGATTGCTAGTGTATATTCACTTTTAAAATAGTTTTTTAAAAATGAATATATAAGTGCATACTGAGGAAATACCAATAAATATGCTAAACTCCAAAGAGCTATTCCTCGAGTCAACATAATCATAAAGCAAAATACCACTACGGCAAGCCATGCTTCTTTACGTTTAAGATATACTCCATATAATAAAATTATAAAATTTACCCATTCAAAATATAGTATAAAAGATCCAAAAAACTGAATTACATAAAGCAAAGCAGCAAGTATTGCTATTCTCGTCAGTTCTCTAGTACTCATCTTTATTGACCAATATTATTTGTGAATACAAATTCTACTTCATCTTTATCATGCAATCCAAGTGTATCTGCTCCAGGTGCTTCTCCAACCTTCATATTAGTATTTTGACTTGGAGACTTATATCCATACATCCACCATGGTCCCTTATTCATATCAGTGGTCTTAATCCCTTTTAATCCTGTTATAAATCTTCCATATTTAGAAGTTTCCATTTCTACTTGAAATTCTTCTTTATATTGATCTAAAAAAGTACCTAAATTTTCCGCATCCGTTTTATACTTTTTCTTATCAACTAAGATATTGTTAGTGCTGCCATCTTTAATAGTGACTACAATAGTCTTATTTCCTTTTTCTCCACTCATAAAGTTATTAATAACAAAATATCCTACTACCACAACTAAAATAGCTATTATAGCTATACTAACTTTAAACCCATTTTCTCTTTTCATTTGTAATACCTCCTATAAACTAAAAAATTCCTCATAAAGAGGAGCTAATTTAATTCAAATATATTATAATCTCTATATAAAATATTTGCAAATAAACATAGCTAGTTTATATATATATTTTTTGGATTTCAGAAAAAACTATAAACTAGCTACTAAATAAATTGATTACTTATTTTATTTTCTATACAATTGGTGCCAAAAGCAGAATCTCTATATTATCATTATATATTTCATTAAATTGTGATATTGGAAGTGGGTTTCTTCCTCTACCAACCTCTATGGTATAACCTGGTCTTCTAAATTCTTCAATGAACCAATCCTTATACCCAGCATAAGAAGCTATTCCAGAAGTTTGTGATAATACATATCCGCTAGCCTTTGAAAATAACTCTCCAATTCTTCTTGAATCTGGCGGCACTATATTTGAGTAAGTCCAATATATTACTTCTCCTTGACTGTGATATGCTAATGCTAGTCTGAAGTTGTGATTTCTAGTAAAATCCGCTACTGCCTTACTCTCCGGCTCTGACTCTGGTGCTGGCCCTGAGTACCTAGTTGGGCCCGGACCCGTAATTCCGTATTCCTTTTCAGCTTCTTTTGATAAGTTCCATGATGCATCATAATTATGATTTAAATCTACCCCTCTTATATTTGCTTGCCATACCTTTGAAAAATCTGTACTTCCATTATTCCACTGTATAAGTCTTGAATAGTAAGGGTTATCTCTTTCGAGTCCATTGAGAACTAAATCTACTCCATCTGGATTTACCATTGGTATTATATAAATACTACTAGTATTCCATATTTCTCTTATGTCATATCCTCTTATACTTACTCCGTCTACATATGCTTCTGAAAAGTCTTCAATATACTTCATAAGAAGTGGTACTGTAATCCACTCTAATCCATGATGAGCTCCATTATAAAAAACTTGATTTTGTCCATTACCAAGCTTTATATAGTATATATTTTTTCCCAGAACACTCTTACCAGCAACCCCTACTTCTATAAATGGATATCTTGCTTTTAATCCTTGAATATCATTTTCAAGAACTTCATAAGTATAATTAATGTTTGTATCTACGACATCAATTCCATAGGGCACTGTAATTCTTTGACCTATCATTAGATTATTTGGTCTTATACCTGGATTTGCAACAAGTATCCTTCCTACACTAGTATAATGTCTTGCTGCTATAGCATATAGTGTATCTCCTGGTTTTATAGTATAGGTTACATATCCTTGAAAAAACTTTCTTAAAGCGTTATAAGTATTTGTTCCTACTACTCCATCTGGTGTTAGCCAATTATTCCTTTGAAACTGTATCACCGCATCCCTTGTCTGATTTCCAAATACTCCATCTATGGGACCAGGATTATACCCTATCTTTCTTAAAACTGCCTGCAATTTCATGACATCTGAACCATTAGAACCTAATCTTAGTACTCTCATAAAAACCACCTTAATAATAGCTATCATATTACTATATGATTTCAAAGTGGTTTTGTGAATCTTTTACTATTTATTATTTTTATTGTTATCATGGATTACCTGATCAATTACAATAACTAATGCTAGTAAAAATGCTTGATTTTCTCCATCTGCAATTTCCACCCCATAAGTATCTGAAAAAGAAAACCATTTTTTATTTATCCCTGCTACAACTCTCCCATTTTTTAGTATCTGAAAGTCATGAGAAAAAATATCACCCTCCATTTCATATTGTCCAAAGTTAC
Organism: Clostridium sp. X; assembly: GCF_055755365.1. Taxonomy (NCBI): domain Bacteria; kingdom Bacillati; phylum Bacillota; class Clostridia; order Eubacteriales; family Clostridiaceae; genus Clostridium; species Clostridium sp. X. The sequence continues at coordinate 2,058,904 of NZ_CM146912.1, read as the reverse complement.
TTTCAATATCAAATTTTGGCTTAAAAAAAGTAAACTCTTTCTTTACTCTAGCTACTGGCTTATCATTTTGATGAATAATATATTCTGGTAAAAGTTTAAACAATTTTTGTTCAATATAAAATAGCTGATTTCCATTTAAATCTTCTAAGGCTAGCTTGTCTCCAAAACTAAACACCTTTCCTCTAACAATGAAAAAGGGCCTCTCATTTTCATCTTTAATTGTAAAATTATCTCCAAAGCTAAAAATTCGTTGACGAATTTTATATCTCATATTTAAAGTTCCTCCTTAAGATATTTTATAGATACTTCAAAATTTTTTCTACTTTCTCTTATAATATGCTTAAAGTAATTCATCCCTTTATTAATATATGTAATTGTAGTAGGCTTTATTGTCCTTTCTCTTCTTTGTTTAGTAATAATTATTTTTGAATCTAAATTAATTGAATTGATAATCTCTTTATACTTAATATTCTTTAACATTTCTATAGTAATCTCTTCACTAAGTTCTTTTACTGAAAAATATTTATCTTTATCATTTTCTTTAAAACATCTATGTATTATTTTCTTTAAACTCTTATCTATATTATCTGGATAATTATCATCTATAAAAACATCTAAAATTGTATAGACATACTTACCTGTTGCCATAAAATACATAATCATTCCTATACTATGCAAATCATTTTGTTTGCTCATTTTCCATAGTCTATGATTTTTCAAACTAGTATTTCTGCTATGAAACATATATAAATCACTTTTTTTATACGTTAGAGTAACCTCTTTATTCTTCATAATAACTATATTTGATGGATTAAGTTCTCTATGTATACAAAAAAAGTCTCCTTTGTGAAATCCTTCTATAATTGTGCATAAGTTTAATATAATTCTATATATCTCGTCAATACTTAAAATGTGTTTATTCATCACATAAGTTTCTAACAATTCCCCCTCTAAACATTGCTTCTCTTCTGAATACCATCTACTATTACTCATACTTCACCTCTTGTATAATTTTGTCGTATATTGCCACATCTGTGTTATACGTATAAGAGATAAAATTTAGAGGGGTATTATATTTATTTATATCTATTTATTTTTAATTCCCCTGAGAATTATTTTGACATAAATATTTTTCTTTTGAAAATTACATAAAAAAGATTAATCCATATGATGCAGCATATAAGTCCTAAAACTACATTAATGAAATACAAAAATCAGACTCTTAAAAATCTACTTTTGTGTAAATTATTTAGTTATATAAAATTTTAGAATCAATGATTTTACTATTCTTCATTCATTAGATTAAACTTATCAAGTATTATAAATACTAAATTTAATACTATTCCTATCATTGTAGCTAATGCCATTCCTTTTAATTCAACTACTCCGATTTGTATTCTTATTCCACTGAGTCCAATTATTAATATTACGGATGTTAATATCAAATTTCTTGACCTTGAAAAGTCTACTTTCTCCTGAATAAAAGTTCTTAATCCTGATGTAGCAATTGTTCCAAAAAGCAACAGTGATATTCCGCCTATAACAGGAATTGGAATACTATTTATAATAGATGATAGTTTTCCTGAGAAAGCAAGAAGAATAGATAAGGCTCCTGCACCCATTACAACATAGGTACTATACACTTTAGTTATAGCCATAACTCCTATATTTTCTCCATAAGTCGTTGTTGGAACAGATCCAAACATACCTGATAAAGCAGTTGATAGCCCATCACCTAATAGTGATCTATGCAATCCTGGATCTTTTGCAAGGTTTCTCCCCATTATACTACTTGTTACAGTAAGATGTCCTATATGCTCTGCTACTACAACGAAGGTAGCTGGTAGTATTATAATAATTGCATTAATATCGAACTTAGCTAGTTGCATGTTAGGAATTACAATCATACTAGCTTTTGCTACTCCATCAAAGTTAATTAATCCCATAGCCCATGATGTAATATATCCAACTACAACACCTATCAATATTGGTATTACTTTTAAAAATCCTCTACATAATACTGAACAAAATACAACTGTTAATAATGTTATCATTGATACTGTAACCCAAGTTGGATTAAATACTTGTGTATTAGCACCTCCTACTGGAAATCCAGCCATATCCGCCGCTGTAGGGGCTAATTCTAAACCTATAATAGTAACTATAGCTCCCATTGATGCTGGCGGAAATACTTTGTTAATCCATTGAATTCCTGTATACTTTACAATTATTCCTACTAAAGCAAAAATTAATCCTGATACTACAAATCCCCCTTGAACATATGAGAAATCATATCCTTGTTCCATCAAAAAAAATGCAGGTGATAAAAAAGCAAAACTTGATCCTAGAAAAGCTGGAATTTTTCTCTTTGTTAAAAACGCATATAGTAATGTACCTATCCCATTAAAAAATAATACAATTGCAGGATCAATCTTAAATAATACAGGTACTAATACCGATGCTCCGAACATAGCAAATAAGTGTTGAAAACTCAAAGGAATAGCCTTTCCTAGTGGCACTTTTTCGTGAACATCTATTATTGCTGTTTCATTTTGTGAATTTTTAATTGACATTGAATTATCTCCTTCTGGTTTCTTAAGAAAAATTTACTTCTTTCTTACAAAACATTATAACTTTATCTTCTCCAAAAGGTTGGAACAATAAGCAATAATCCTTCTCATAATCTTAAATAATAATAAAATTCTAATGTTTTTAATTCCTCCTGCTGTTGACCCTGCACATCCACCAACAAACATTATGACTACCTCTAGGTAAACTTTCAACATTCGTAAGTATACTTGATCCAGTAGTTGTAAGTCCTGAACTTGCTTCAAAAAACTGTCTACTAAAAGTGAAGGAATCATAACTGCTGCTTCACTTACTAGGTTAGCATAGTTTGTTCTACTTATTTTTGTAATAACTTTTTTTACTCCATTTTGTTTTGTTAGCAAGGATGATAAAACATTTTCCTCATCAATTCCTGTTACTGCTATATAAGCATCTATATTATTTATATTTTCAGATAATAAAAATTCTTCATCTGTACCATCAGCATTAATAATAAGTGCCTTTGGAAGAAGCTCAGAAAGTTCCAACCACCTCTGCTTATCTATCTCTATTATTTTTACATTCATTCCTAGTTATAGCAATAGACTAGTCAAATAATAGGCATTCCTTCTCCAACTTTAAGTTGAACCATCTTTACCATACCTTTTGCAAAATACTCTACATTATATATTAAAATAATGAAAAAAATAAAAGCTATGTCTATTAGCTTTGACATAGCTTTTATTTTTATAACTCATCTATTTTTTATTAATCACAAGTATCCTCTGATTTCATTCTCTCTAATTTAAAATTTGACTTTGATAATATCTCAGGCAAAATCTTAACTATTTCATATACTTTATTCTTTTTTTGTTCTGGCAAACTATCCCATGGTACAAGAGCAGGATCTGTCTTTCTCTTGTGATCTTTAACATTACTATATTTCCATCCTGATTTTTTTCTGTGACGGTACCAGCGCATATGCTCATTTTCTGCTAGTATATCTAATTCCTTTTGTGTAAATTCTATAAATTCTGGATTACATTTAACATATACAAGATCATAATTTATTTTAAGCAACGCATTAGGAATATTTTTAGCTTCATGTCGATTAGATTTTTTTAGATCTTCACTTAAATCTTCCCATGGCATTATAAAATCTGCATCTATATCTGTATTATCAGCATTAATCATTCTATACCTTTCGTGAATAGCCATTGCAAGACTTTCAATGCTTTCACTAAAAAATGCGTCATGCATTAAGTGTCGTAGGAATTGCTCTTCATCTACATGAAGTTTTAGCTGTTCTCTAGATGGTAAATCAGATTGTTCCCATTTTCTCGCACTAGTTAACCTACTCATTTCTAGTATGGCTTCCATTGATCTTGATTCATGTTTATATCTCGGTATTTTGAGCATTGCCCTCAATACTCCATTATCAATTTGAGCTTCCTTCTTATCATTTATAAGATGCGGTACTTTACGCTCTAATAATGAACGTAATAGCATTGCTCTTCTAATAATAAATAATTGATCCCATTGTTTATCTGTTTGGTTTGGTCCTAAAATGTCTACATATCCTCTTAAACGACTTACAAAATCTGGGCCTTTTGCCGTCTTAAATTCTAAGAGGAACTTCTTTTTTTCATCTTCATATTCTATATCTTCTCCACGAAAATCTTTGAAAGTAGTACTTGTTCCTCCTGCAAAAACAAAAATAGCTTTTCCAATAGGATGAATGCTATCTCCCTCTCTAAATACTCCGTCTTGCATAGGTGCTAAAAAGTATTTAAGCCATCCTAACTTTCCTTCAAAAGCTGAATCGAATTCATCAAAAAATACTAAAGGCAGCTTTCCATCTAGAACAATATCTCTCACCTTATGAAATGCACTAATTAGATCTAATGGTGTTCTAAATTGAGATAAATTGAAATCTAATTTTCTAATTAGTTCTGGTGCAATTGTAGCAGCTACTTCCGTTACTCCAAAAGATTTTCCCGAACCTGGAGTTCCAAATACAGCAATACAAAGTGGTCTTACTGAATTTTTAGTAGAAATATATTCTAGCATTAGGTTCTTAATACTTCTATAACTTTCTATTTCTGTTCTATCTACAGTTTGTAAATTTCCAAATTGTGCTATTGGTATAAACTTAAGGGCACTTTCTACCCCATTTTTTACAATATCATATGCTATTTCTGCTAAATTAGTAGAGCTTTTATCCTTAAGTATATACCATCGCGAATAAGAATTTATATCAGATAAATCAGGTATTTTTACATCCTGTACCAACTCGTTTTGAACAATATCATTTTCATCATCATTAAATATTTCCCTACTCGGAAATTCATCTTCCTCAACATTTTTACCAAATCCATTTATAAAATATTTCTGAGCAACAGCAATTCCGTCACGTATACCCTCTTCTATTGCTGTAGATAATTCCTCATCCCTGTTGCTTTCTAATGCAATACTGCGAGCAATTCCAGCTACAAAAGAAGATGTGAATCCATACATTTTTCCTTCTATTCTTTTAAATGTTCTTCCTTCAGCGGCAGATGGAAGGAAAAATAACTGTGCTTCAGCTTTATCCTTTTTAGTAGAATAATAAATAGCACCTTCAAGTCCAAAAGCTACAATAAGATGGTGGCACTTTGAAAGAAAATGAAGATTAGGATTATTGTTAATCTGCCACAAGAAATCTTGTGCTGTCTTTTCCCATGAAAGGCTTTTGCTTATATTAACCCCCTTGGATCGTAAATCAGCAGCATTAATTATAACAACAGTCTTATTAATGTGAATTTTTTTTAGATGCTTCCATAAAGGATTTGTTCCAATAGGATTATTCATCTTATACAAAACTATTGGTGATTTTTCAGTTGATTGTATAGCTAAAGGCCAAAATTCCTTATTAGAATTAAATCCATTATCTTCATCATCTATTATAACTATATCTGCATTAACATCATCATTAATTATAGGAAGTAATTTTGGAGCTCCTGATGAAGGGCCAGTGAATCCTAGAAAGCGCTTAACTCTATATACTTTATCACTAGTTTTTTTATTTCCATAGACTGAAAATAACTCTAATTCTGCAGTAGATTTTAAAAAATCTTTTGATAAATTACACTCTATGTCTTCTATTATAGGAGAAATTACTGGAACTCCTGTAGCTAAAGCCACTAGTTTTGCTAGAAGTAACGATTCTCCTGGTTTCAAAACACTATGCATGTTTGAATGTTTTTGCCAATTTAAACCTCTATCTATCTTAGGTTCAGTAACCCATTGTAAGAAGCTTATGCATATATCACCTGATACAACTATCTTTAAATTTTTATCATCCATTATGTACACCCCTTTATATGAAACTATAACATTTATCTATACATATCTATAGTAATACAGCTAAATGTTATCAAGTGTTTTTGCTTTTTATAATCATTTTAACTTAATTTTTTAAAAATGAGAACAATATTTATATATTAATTGATAAATTCTAAATAAATCTATTATATATTTGAAAAAAATAAAGAGTAACAACCTAATTCTAGGTATGCTACTCTTTATTCATCATATTCCTTCTCTAATTAATGGCATGCTCATACATCTTGGTCCTCCACGCCCTCTTGAAAGCTCATATGATTGGAATTCCAGAACTTCTATATTATTTCTTCTCAATGCATCATTTGTTATATAATTGCGATCATAGCAAACTACTTTTCCTGGAGAAATTGCAAGAGTATTACTTCCATCGCTCCACTGCTCTCTGCTAGCTGCTATTGGATCTCCATCTCCACATCTTATTAACTTTACTTCTGGTAAATTCAAATATCTTTTTAATATTGATGATAATTCCTCGTGTTCATAAGTGATTCTAATTTGTTTATCTTTACCCTTTGTTATACTGTAGACATCTAAAGGCTCCTCAATTCCTGGATATATACTAAACTTATCATAATCTACCATAGTAAATACTGTATCTAGATGCATATATGCTCTAGTTTTTGGAATATCAAAAGCAAGAATAACTTCAAATGATTCTTCTTCTGCATTAAAGATATTTTTTGCTAATTTTTCAATAGCTACAGGCTCTGTTCTATCACTTATTCCTATAGCTAAGATTTTAGGAGAAAGAACTAAAATATCTCCTCCTTCAATAGAATGAGCTTTATCTCTATTATACCATCTCTTTACACCTTTAAATCTTGGATGATAATTAAAGATATACTTAGCAAACAAAGTCTCTCTGTTTCTAGTTACATTTGACATAACATTTAGAGAAATTCCTTTTCCAATTGAAGCAAAGGGATCTCTTTGAAAATAAAGGTTTGGAATAGGGTCTAGATAAAATGGGTAAGGTTTTTTCACCATATCCCCTAACGATCTTGCCTTAATATGTTTAAGCTCTTCTTTACGAACTCCAGCTATACATTTTCTTATAAGTTCATTTGGAGAGCAAGAACTAAACAACTCTAAAAGAGCTTCCTGTAGTCCCTTTGTAGTAGCTCTTCCCTCCTCCATAAACTCCATTAAAAATTCCTGCCTGACTTTCGGATTCTTTAAAACTTCTGCCATCAGATCTGTTAAATAAAGAATCTCCACACCTTCTTTTCTTAATATCTCAGCAAATTCATTATGTTCTTTACGGGCCTGTTTTAGATAAGCAATTTCGTCAAATAAAAGCCTTCTTAAATAACCAGGTACTATATTTTCAATTTCTTCTCCTGGACTATGAAGTAATACAGATTTTAATTTCCCTATTTCATTATATACAGAAATATTTGAACTAGAGTCCATAGTTATTCATCCTTTCTTTATGATTACTCTAACTTTTAGTATATATACTTAAAGTAATTCTTCTAAAACAGGGCTAGTCTTTTTCCACTGTCTCTTTGTATAAAGCACCCTATAATTACTGGTTTTTATCTGATTAGATATATATTTTATTATGCTTTCAATTTCTTCTTTATTTATAGCATGAATCATTCCATAGATATTATATTCCCAACCTTTAACTGGCTTTCTTTCATAGATATGACTAATATTTGAAATTTGTCTCATTACGTCTGTAATATCTTTTTTACTTTCCTCATCTACTTTCCATACGGTCATAGCATTGAACTTGTAGTTAGTCTTATTATGATCAAGAATACCTGAAATCCTTTTTATATATCCCATATCCTGTAGTTCCTTTATTCTTGAAAATAAAGTATTTATGGGTATTTTTAATTTTCCAGCAATATCCCCATAAGGGTTCTTGCATATAGGAATATTCTTTGATAGCTCTATTAATATTTCTTTATCTAGTCTATCCAAAATTTAACACCTTATTTCTTTATAGATTAAAGTACACATATGTCTTATATTTTGTACTGCTAGGTAAATTCACAGATTCTTCAATGTATAAACTTACTTTAGCAATAATTTCTTTTAATATATTATCTAGTTTTTTTTCTGTTGAAGCCATTAAAGTAAACCAGATATTATATTCATCTTCTCTCTCGTAATTATGAGTAACAGCATTATATTCATTTATAATAGAAACTGTCTCTTCTAAATATTCTTTTTTTACCTTCAAAGCTACAAGTGTACTAGTCGCACCTATTTTATTAACATCTACTATTCCACCTATTCGTCTTACATACTTCTCTTTCTTTAATCTTTTAATACAATCAATAACTTCCTCTTCTTCTAAGTTCAGTTTTTTAGCTATTGTTAAAAAGGGGCGTTCTTCTAAGGGTATACCTTTTTGTATCTCATTTAATATCATTTTTTCTGTTTCTTTCATGTTATCTCCTTTAAAGCTTTAAGCTCCACATATTGAACATATAGGATCTTCTGCAAAATAATCTCCTGTTGTTTTATAGGCTCTAGCTCTACATCCACCACATATAGAAATATGCTCACACTTTCCACACTCTCCACTATAGGATTTATAATCTCTTAGTTTATTAAATATTTCATTGTTGTTCCATATATCATAAAAAGATTTCTCTTTAACATTATCCACCTTTACTTGCAGATAAGGACATATGTTAACATCACCATTTGGAAGAATGCAACAATAATCTATACCTGCAATGCATCCCCTAGTAAAACGCATATTAATACCCTTCTTTTTAGCTCTTACCATAAACTGAGGAGCACATGTTGGTTTTAATTCTATATCTATGTCTAACTGTTTATCTAAAATATCATCTATAAGATTCATATATTCTTGTTCTTGTAGTGCTTTAGCTCCTATATTCTTCCCTCTTCCCACTTCTACTAAAAAGAAAGGGTGCATAGATGTTGCTCCTTTTTCTTTAGCAAACTCTATTATATCTAGGATTTCATCTTTATTATCTTTTGTAACAGTACAATTTATTTGAACTCTTATATTTTCCTTTAGACAATTCTCTATTCCTTTTAATGCATTCCTAAAACTTCCCTTTGTTTGTCTAAATTCATCATGCTTATCTTCTTGTGTACTATCAATACTTATTCCAACCCCATTTATTCCTGCTTTTTTTAAATCCTTTGCTACTTCTTCTGTAATAAGGGTTCCGTTAGTTCCAAGGACAGGGATTAGTCCCTGCTTTCTTGCAAAGGATATAAGATGAAATAAATCCTTTCTTACTAATGGTTCTCCCCCACTTAAAATTAATATTTTAAAACCTGATTTAGCTATCTCTTTTATCAGTTTTTCTCCTTCTCCTGTAGTCAGTTCTTCTTTATAATCCTTAAATTCAGAATCTCTATAACAATGTTTACAATATAAATTACACTTTTTTGTTACATTCCATGAAATTATCATATTTCACCCTCCATTAAATAACACCCCGGGTCTTCTGACCATATATCTTCGTTAACACTGTATGCCCTTGCTCTTAAATTTCCGTTACATATCTGAAGCCACTTACAATAATTACACTTACCTTTTAATTGTGCTTTTCTATCTCTAAGAGAATTCAGCACTCTATTATCTCCATGCCAAATCTCCTGAAAGCTTTGATTCTTTAAATTACCCAACTTTAAAAATCTAGTAAATTGATCAGGATAAACATTGCCCATCCAGTCTATATTAACAAGAGCCATTCCTGATCTATTCCCTCCATTAATTTTCAATAGTTCTAGAACTTTATTTGCTTTTTCATTATCTTCTTTAAGTAGCTTCAAATATAAATAGGGAGCATCTGTATGATTATCAACAGTGAGTATTTCTTTTTCTGTATTTATTTCTTTATCTTTGCAATATGTATATAAATAGTCCATAACTTTTCTTGTTTCATCTGAGGATAGCATTTGATTTTGTATTTCTTTTCCTCTACCTTGTGGAACTAGATGATAGAAACATATTCTTTTTATGTCCATTTCATCCATAAGACTTAAAATATAAGGAACTCTATGAAAGTTATTTTTTTGAAGAGTAAATCTAAGTCCAACCTTTTGATTAGAATCTTTACAATTATTAATTGCCTTTATTGAACTAGAAAAAGCTCCTTTAACTCCTCTAAATTTATCATTAATTTCTTCACTTCCATCTATACTTATTCCTACATAACCTACTCCAAGTTTCTTTAATAATTTAGCCGTAATCTCATCAATTAGACTTCCATTAGTTGATATACTCACATTTATACCTTTATCTCTTATATATTCTATTATAGTGAATATATCTTTTCTCATAAGAGGTTCTCCACCTGATAATAGGATTACAGGAACCTTTTCTAAAGCTAATTCATCTACTATTCTTTTTACTTCTTCCAAAGATAACATTTCTTCTTTTTCTTCAAAACTTCCAGAATTAGAGTAACAATGTTCACATTTATAATTACATTTATGGGTTATATTCCATACAACAACAGGCCCATTTCCTTTTTTAACTCCTGTTGTACTTTTCTCGCACTCCTTATGATACCTTATAGAGTCTTCTTCTATATTTAAAGATAATAATTTTGTAATATCCAGCATGCGTATCTCTCCTCTATAAACTTATAACTTAGATTATAGTCAATAAATCACTTTTATATTCAGTTTCATAAATTTATCCTTAAAACTAAAAAATCCAGTAGTTCTACATTAGTAGAACTACTGGATTTTATTACATATACATATGCTCTTCTTTTAATACACCTTTATCCATTGATAAAATTCTATCTGCCACCTGAGTTGCAAAAGTCATATCATGGGTGATTATTAAAACTGTCATAGATTTTTCCTTACTTAATTTTCTTATAAGATTTGCTACATCACCAGACATACTTGGATCTAGTGCAGAGGTAGGTTCGTCAAAACATATCAGTTTAGGTTCCATAGCAAGAGCACGCCCTATAGCAACTCTTTGCTTTTGTCCTCCTGAAAGTTCACATGGATAGTTACTTTGCTTATCTTCAAGTCCTAAAAAGCTTAATATCTCTTTAGCCTTTTTTTCTGCCTCTTCCTTTTGAATACCTAGTACAACTCTTGGTGCTTCCACAATATTTTCTAAAACACTCATATGTGGAAATAAATTAAAGCTTTGAAACACTAATCCTATATCTTTTCTTATATTTACTTCCTCATTTTTTGATGCTAATTTTCCCTCTTTATATAAGTGCTTTCCATTTATCATAATAGAGCCATTATCAGGATTGGTAAGCCCACTAATACATCTAAGAAGAGTTGTCTTTCCACCACCAGAAGGACCTACTACAACAGTAATTTCTCCTTCCTTAATTTCAAGATTTACACCTTTTAGAACTTTATTTTTATTAAAGTGTTTTTCTAATCCCTCTACTTTAAGCATTGTTGCCCTCCTATTGATAATAGCTATATTTCTTTTCTATAAGCTTAAATAATTCTGTAAATATGGCAATCAAAATTAGATATACTATTCCAACTACTAAATAAGGTACCAAAGAAACATCTCTATTTGATGCTATCTTTGCAAACTTTAAAAGTTCGTCAAGTCCAACTGCATATACTAGTGCAGTATCCTTTACAAGAGTAGTAACTTCATTAGCTACTGCTGGTAATATTCTTTTAGTAGCTTGTGGGAGTATAATTCTAAAGAAAGTATATCTCTGTGAAAACCCAAGTACTTTAGCTCCTTCATATTGCCCTTCATCTATTGAGGATATTCCTGCTCTAAATATTTCTGCAAAATATGCTGCATAGTTCAATGTAAAGGCAAATATTGTAGCTGGAAATCTATCAAGATTTATTCTTACGTTAGGTAATCCGTAGTATATAAATAAAATTTGCAAAAGAAGAGGAGTTCCTCTCATAATTAACACATAAAATCCTGTTACTTTGCTTAATATTTCATTCTTAGATATTCTTCCTACTGAAACTAATATTCCAAGTGGTATTGAAAGTACCAAAGTTAGTATAAACACCTGTAACGTTACTTTAAGCCCCTCAAATACCTGGGGTAACAGGCTAGTTATATAATCCATGAAAATCCTCCTCTATAAAATGCTTATTTAAATATGTCTTCTCCAAACCATTTTTCAGATATAGCTTTAGCAGTTCCGTCTTTCTTCATATCATCTAAAGCTTTGTTAAGTTTTTCTAATAATTCTTTATCATCTTTTCTTACACCAACACCATAAGTTTCGCTACCAAAATCATCTTTTAATATTTTATACTTTTCTGCACCTTTTTTGCTTATATAATATCTTACTAAAATTTCATCAGCTACTACTGCATCTATTCTTCCTGCCTCTAAGTCCATTAAAGCTTCGTTATTACTTTCAAAAGTATAAACCTTACCATCTTTAAAGCTCTTTAAAAGATCAGCTTCTTTACTTACTGCATCTACTGCACTTGATCCATTTTGCGCTCCTACTTTTGCATCTTTTAAGTCAGCTTTATTATTTATCTTTGAATCTGCAAGAGTTATTATCGCTTGTCTATTGTCTAAGTACGGTCTTGCAAAGTTTACTTTTTCTTTTCTTTCCTCAGTTATTGTATAACCATTCCATATCATATCTATTTTACCAGAATTTAGTTCTGTTTCTTTCATAGACCAATCTATAGGTTGAAATATGATTTCTGTTTCTATTTTCTTAGATACTTCCTTAGCAAGTTCTATATCAAAACCTACAACTTCACCCTTTTCATCTTTAAATCCCATTGGAACAAAAGTATCATCGAAACCAAGCACAAGTTTTTTCTTTGCTGCTGTCTCTTTTGTAGTGCTACTGCAGCCCACAAATCCTAATGAAGTTACCCCAACAATTCCTAGTGCTATTATACTTTTTACTAATTTGTTCATATTTTTACCCCCTATTTATTTACATAATTATTTATTTTACGAGTTAACTTTTATACATAATACTTTATCACACTAAAGTATTGAAGTCAATAGATTTTTATGAACTTTAAAAAATTGTTAATAATTCTCGTAATTTAATTAGAGGATATAAATCTTTCTATTCTCTTTAACGCTTCTATTATATTTTCCATTGAGGATGCATAGCAAGCTCTTATAAAGCCCTCTCCACATTCTCCAAAGGCATTACCTGGAACTGCTAATACTTTTTCTGACATAAGTAACTTTTCACAGAATTCATCTGAGGTCATTCCTGTAGACTTTATAGATGGAAAAACGTAGAAGGCACCTTTAGGCTCAAAACATTCTAGTCCCATTTTCTGAAATCCATTCACTAATACTCTTCTTCTTCTATTGTATTCTCTAACCATTTCCTCTACAGCATCATCTCCACTCTTTAACGCTTCAATAGCAGCATATTGAGCTATTGTAGGTGAACACATAATAGCATATTGGTGAATTTTCTTCATAGCTTCTATTAATACTGGATGTGCACAAACATATCCGAGCCTCCAGCCTGTCATAGCAAAAGCCTTTGAAAATCCGTTGATCACTATAGTCTTATCCTTCATTTCTGGAAAGCTTGCTATAGATACATGTTGTCCTTCATATGTTAATTCAGAGTATATTTCATCTGATAAAACTATTATATCCTTATCCTTAAGCACCTCAACAATAGCTGCAAGCTCATCTCTTGTCATAGTAGCTCCTGTTGGATTATTTGGAAAAGGTACTATAACCACTTTTGTTCTAGGAGTGATTGCACTTTCTAAAAGCTCAGGAGTAAGCTTAAACTCATCCTCTGCTCTAAGCTTTAAAGTTACTGGAGTTCCTCCTGTAAAAGCAGTACAGCCCTTGTATGCAACAAAGCTTGGTTCTGGAATGATTACCTCATCACCCTCACCAATCAAAGCTCTAAGCGCTATATCAATCCCTTCACTTCCACCTACAGTCACAATAATCTGCTCATTAGGATCGTATTCTAAACTATACTTTCTCTTTAAATAATTAGAGATTTCTTCACGAAGCTCAATAAGTCCCGCATTTGATGAGTAGTGAGTGTGTCCATTCTCTAAAGAATATATGCCAGCTTCTGTTATATTCCAAGGGGTAAGAAAATCTGGTTCTCCAACCCCAAGAGATATAACATCTTTCATCTCATTTAACATATCGAAATATTTTCTTATTCCTGAGGGCGGCATATTACTAACCCTAGGTAAAATCATATTTTCTATCTTCATATAAATATAGCCTCCCTATCATCCCTCGGTTCACTTTCAAATATAGTGCCTTTATCTTTATACTTTTTAAGTATAAAGTGTGTTCCAGTACTTAAGACTCCTTCTTGTACTGCTAACTTTTGTGATACAAAGAATGCTACATCCTTCATTGTTTTGCCTTCAACAATAACTGTTAAGTCAAAACCACCAGACATTAAATAGCAAGCCTTTACTTCTGAAAATTTATAAATTCTTTCTGCAACCTTATCGAAGCCTTCTCCTCTCTGCGGAGTTATTTTCACCTCAATTAAAGCTGTCACATTATCTTTACTTGTATTTTCCCAATTTATTAAAGTAGTATAGCCTAAAATCACATTCTCTTTCTCATACTTTTTTATAGCTGCTTCTACTTCTTCTACACTTTTTCCTGTCATAGTAGCTATGTCTTCAATACTATATCTACTATCTTTTTCTAAGATTTCAAGAATTTCTTCCATAATATACTACCTCCTATTTTTTAAGTTACAACACAAAAAATCCCCCATCCCATAAAGGGACGAAGGAGTATTCGCGGTACCACCCTAGTTAGTGTCATGAAACACTCTCTCGATTTAGAACTAAATGTTCTATTCCTCTGTAACGTGAGGGCACGTCTGTCTCTATTGTAAGAATTAGAATACTAATTCTTCTTTCTCGATAAGAAACTCAAGGGCTGCTTTCTACAAAGTCTAAATATCGTGCTTTCACCATTCATCGACTCGCTTTAAATTAAATCTTTATGTACTCTTCCCTGTCATAGTTTTTAATAAATTAAAGTTTTTCTATTTTTATATATTATACTAGAATAATTGAAAAATCAATCTCTTTTAAAAATTTTATTATTCTTTAACTAGCTTTTAAATAATTCTACTATTTCTTCTTCACTTAAATCCCCAAAAACTTTGCTATCTGATAATTCGTCTCCCATAAGCTGTGATATAAGTTTTCTTTTATCTTCCTGAAGTGATAAAATCTTTTCCTCAATAGTACCCTTAGCTATAATTTTTATGACCTCTACTACATTTTTCTGTCCTATTCTATGTGCTCTATCTGTTGCCTGATCCTCTACTGCTGGATTCCACCATGGATCAAAATGAATTACTATATCTGCTGAAGTTAGATTGAGTCCTGTACCTCCAGCCTTTAAACTTATTAAGAATACTGAATTCTCACCCTCATTAAAAGCTTTTACTGTATCCATTCTCTTATCTGGAAGAATAGAACCATCTAAATAACTAAAAGATATTTTCTCAATTTTAAGTCTCTTCCTTATATTTTTAAGAACAGAGGTAAATTGAGAAAAAACAAGTACTCTGTGCCCCTCTTCTAAACTTTGTTTTAAAACTTCTACTAAGGCTTCTATTTTTCCACTACCACCACTGTACTCTTTCATCAGCACGGTAGGATCTAGACAAAGTTGCCTTAATTTTGTTATATATGATAGTATCTCTATCTTGCTACTTTTAAACTCCTCATTCTTTACCTTTTTTTCAATAAGTTCCATTGCATGATCAGCATATATCTTATAAATCTTCTTTTGCTCATCATCTAAACTTACCATTAATTTCTTTTCTATCTTATCAGGTAACTCCTTTATAACATCCTTTTTTCTTCTTCTAAGAATGAAGGGTTTTATAAGTCTATTTAAATCTTCAATAACCTCTGGACTCTCTCTAAGCTTTTTATGATATCGAACACTAAATCTTTTTTCATCATATAAATATCCCGGCATTACAAAGTCAAATATAGACCAAAGCTCCATAAGAGAATTCTCTATTGGAGTACCTGATAGAGCAAACTTTGTCTTTGCATTGATACTTTTTGCAGATATTGCATTTTGAGAATTTGGATTTTTTATATACTGGGCTTCATCTAATATACAATAATCAAATTCTAATTTCTCATAATGTTCTAAGTCTCTCTTAAGTAAATTGTATGTAGTTATGACCACATCATACTTTTTAATATTCTTAAATATTTCCTGCCTTTCTTCTCTAGAACCATAAATTGCAACTACAGATATATTAGGGGCAAATTTTTCAAATTCACTTATCCAGTTGTATATTAATGAAGTAGGTGCCACTATTAAAGTCTTATTTTCTTTATTGGATAATATAAAGGTAATGGCTTGAAGGGTTTTCCCAAGTCCCATTTCATCTCCCAAAATCCCTCCAAAGCCAAGATAATCTAAAGTCTTCAACCAATTATAACCTAGCTTTTGATATTCCCTTAAACTCCCTTTTAAATCCTCTGGTTCTTTAAATTTTAACTTATCTACATTCTTAAACTTATCTCTTATTTCTTTTAACTCTGATTTTCCTTTTATATATCTAATATCATTTTCTTCTATATAACTATCTATAAAAACACCTTTATTTTTAGATACTATAATATTATTATCATTTATCTCTTTAGGCGAGACTATATCTAGAAGTTTTAAAAATCTTTTAAGCTCCAGCTCCTCTAAATCAAGATATTCTCCACTTTTTAACTTGTAGTATTTAAGGTTATCTCTAAAAGATCTTAGTATATTTGTAGTCTCTTCTGGTGGTATATCCCCAATCTTAAACTCCATGTTAAAGTAGTTATACTTGCCTGACTTAATATCTCCCTTTATACCTTTTTTACCAATAGACTTTATTCCCTTAAAATTTTCTGAGTAATACACCTCTCCTATAGCTTGTAGCTTATGTATCTCACTTTTAAAAAATCTAAATATATAGTCTTCTTCTAAGGTCATATGAAACTTTTCCTTTATTCCTTCAAAGCCTAAGTTTTTTACAATCTGAATAATCTCAGCTTCTTTTTTTACATCTCTATATATAATTTTTTCTTCACAATCCTGAAAAATATTAAACTGAAATCCACCATACTCTACCTTCACAATTAATGTTATATCTCTATTTTCTTCATCAAAATAAAATTTAAATACACAGTGCCCCATAACTATCTTATCCTTTATGGATTTAGATAAAGTAACATTATTAGATAAGATATTTAGGTCTGGAATCAGTCTTCTTAATACCGTTTCTTCTTCTAATTTAGGAATAGTTATAACTTTTGATTCATTAAAGACCTTAAGATAGGGATTTATACTATAACAAAAATCATAATCTGGAAGATATATAGTTGTACCGTATAAAAAAACATTGTTTTTAGATCCTAAAACTGTCGGCATTCCATCTGGTGACTTTAGTACATAATTATCCTTTATAGTCTTTAAATCAAAATTTATATCTGGAGCCTCATTTAAAACTTCTGTCTCTACTGCTCTATAAAAAAATCCCTCATTTAAGTAAACTCTATGATTTCTTACAACTTCAAAAAACTCTCTTACTAAGTATTTAGGAACATTAATAGATTTTCCTTCAATAATTTTCTTTCCAGTTTTGCTTATGTAACTCTGTTTTTCTATATCTCTTAGCATCTCTATAAAGTCTATAAGTCTTTTATCCTTTGTACTTAATTTTTGATTTTCTATAGAAAAAATAAATTTTTTACTGTAGCTTATAGGAACCCTGTTATAATAAGCCACTAAAAACTGATTAACATCCTTAAGCACATAAAGATTGCTAGAGCTCATAGAATTAAGTCCTATCTTAAACTCAGCAGAAATATTGTGATTCCACTCATTTTTATTTATATATACATCTATTTTTGTTTCATCTTTATATTTTTCTTCTCCTAAAAGTATAGATAATAAATTGTTACCTTTATTTTTTAATATGCTCTCCTCTTGCAAAGCATCATCTTTTAAAAGATGATGCTTTGCAAGCTCTTCAAGTGCTTTATAGTAAGTTGCTACTAAATGTTTACAACAATAATTTTTCTTTTTAAATTCATTCTTCTCATAATCTGCACAAGTACAGTAGGTTGAAAAAACACTTTTCTTACCTATTTCCATTTCAATTTTTGTATGATATTCATTAAAAAGATTTTCTGAAATCACATTACCATCTATACAGATTAGTTCCTCTTCACTAGTAATATCTATGGAAGAAACTAAATCATTATTGAGAACTCTTTGTCCCTTAGAATAGTTATTTCCACTAGTTTCTTCATTAAATACTTGCAATAACATATCTTCTCTTAACATAATTTCTCCTCAGTAATTTCATCCTTAATCCTTTAATTATATCATAAACAAAGTTTTTTGTTTTATCTAAAAACAATCCAAGGATAAACTCATCTTTATATTGAAAAAGAATAGTAGCTAGCTTATATAAAAACTATAAACTAGCTACTAAATAAATCCTAATTTAATTTTTAAATTTCAGATATTCATCCTATTTAAAATTCTTAACTAGTTCTCACTCTAGTGGTACTGATTTTACCATACACCTTGCTAAGAGTTTTAATCTTTAACGTTGGATTAATAACTCCACAGGCATCTATTATACTTTCTAAAACCTTAAATTCTTTTCTCTTAATTACTACTTCCACTTTATATCTTTTGTCGCCATTGTTACCTCGAGCTAAAAAGTTATTTACAGTATACCCTTCTTCTCTTAGCTGTTCTGCTATCTTAACCATTTTTTCTTTATTGTTTAAGAATAAGTCTACTTCTAATATACCTAATGCTAATCGTTCTTCGATTTTACTGCCTATAAACACTCCCGTTGTTTTACCTAAAGCATATGCTATAGTAAAATGAATCCCTTTTGAACCGCTCATTTTAGAAACTACCATCGCAAAAATCATAGCATCTAAAAATACTAACAAATAAACTGGACTCATAATTTTTTTGGACATTAATATTGATTTAAGTGTTGCTAAAATATTTGTAAACGAAGTTATTAAAAATAACCCTATAATTGCAAACATAACGTTTCTAGTCATTATGCCACCTCCTTTAATTTTAAATATCTGTAGTTATAATTATCAATATATAGTAAATTTTTCAAATAAAATGCAATAAAAAAACTAACACATTAGTACTTGTTAGCAAATAATTTATTATTTAATTACTTATTAGATCGTTTATATTTAAAATTTAAAATAAATCTATCTTAATTAAATAATTCTAATACTTTAAGAGCTTGAAATAAGAAAGAAACGTAATCTTGATTTTATACACTTAGAAATTAATTGATGAGTACTTTAAGAATAATAATCATAAGATTTTTACAAAATTACTTATTTATAGCTTAACTAATTCTATCCAATAGATAACTAACTTTCTAAGTGTATCACATTCTTACTAACTTTGCAAACATATTTTCTACTGAAGATAAGCTTTTTTCTCAATATCATCAACAGTAAGTCCAATCTTCTTTGCATTTATCTTTATTTTATGATTTAAAAATGCAGCCATTGGTCTTGCAAGAATTTTTGGAAACTTCATATCTAACATTTCCTGTGCTTTAGGTGATATATCTCTACCTGCGTATATATCATCCAATGCATATTTAAAAGCTGAAGTTATTTTCTCTCCCTTTTTTCCTAGATTTTCTATAAGTTCACCATTTATCAGTACTCCACCCCCATATCTAAGACCACCTATCCACTTCATCTTAGCTGCTTCTGCAAAACACTTGCATGAACCTATCAGTGTCTTTACAAGTTCTGAATAAGGAAATGCACATTGTCCTACAGCAAAGAAACATTTCCCTTTCAGCTCATCTTTACACTCCTCTATAAGTCTTTCAAAAAACCATATTACTGGATGAGGAAGAGAATCTACATATAGAGGACTTGAAAGAGCTATAATATCACTTTTAGCTATAGTTTCTTTAAGACTTTCTATACTCTTTCCCTCCTCTAAATATTCTATAATGTGTATAATCTCAATTGTATTTCTATCTTCTTCAGCTAACTTCTTAATAGTTCTAGCGAAACTATAAGAAGTACCTTTCTTTCGAGGACTTCCATTGAAAATAAGAATTTTTTTACTCTTCATTTTCCTTACCTCCTTGTAAAAGCTTACTTATTTCATTTTCAATTTCTGATATTTTATATGATTTATTAAACACAATAGATTTTCCTGTATAATCTAAATTCGCTGCATTCTGAGATACTATATTATTAAAATTCACTTCTTGCCCTTCTAGATTTTCTTCAGCTAATGCTATGCCTACAATATACTTATGACCATAACGTGGACGATGATATAAGCTTCCTTTTTTTACAAAATAGAAAGGAAGTGCAAGTACCATAAATCTATCTACAGCTATTTTCAGCTGTGAAGAGTACCCTCCGAATTTTAGAGCCGTCAACATTATAATCCAATCTGATTTTGCTATAGACCTAAATACTTGTTGCATATCATCATTTATTATGCACTTACCTGGTGTCTTATCTCCACATGCTCCACATCCCGTGCATCTTTTAATGTTCATATCCTTTAAATTAAAGCAATGGAATTCTTCTTTTCTATCTACAAGTAGTTTTTTTAGTGATATATTAACATCATTTTCACTTTGAAATGAATCAAGTATTACTAAACTCATATTTATCCCCCCCAAACTAAGTATATTTCTATAAAAAATTCTTATTTATATTCTTTTCCTATATTATCTATATTTTCTCCTAGCTTGTTAACACTTTTAAACAGTATATCAATCTCTTCCTGATTTAAATTATTAAAAAGATTTATAATAAATTCATTGTCTTTCTCTTCACGATTTTCCCAAAATGCTCTACTCTTTTCTGTTAACCTTAATCTAAGTGCTCTAGAGTCTTGTTCATCCTTTTCTATAGTTAGAAACCCTTTTTCTTCAAGTTTTAGTGCAAGTTGCTTTACATTTTGCCTTGAACTGCCCATAAGCTCTCCAACTTCACTTAAAGTAGGTGCTTTATCGCCAAATTGTGATATCATAGCTGTTAAGAACCATTGTTTTGTAGTTATTCCTTCCCTGCCCAAATACTGATCCCCTATAACCTGGAATTTATTTGCCAAAAGAAATATACTTCCAAATATAAACTTTTGTTTATCAATATCTTTCATGGTTTCCCTCCTGATAATTTGCATCTTAAAATAGGTAATATATTACCTATATAAGTAATATATTACCTATTTCTAAACATGTCAATACTTTTAATAGATTTATTAAAGTTATTTATTTTATAATCAGATATGTATATGTTACTAGCTTTTATATTATTTAGTTGTTTTAAATAAGAAATCCTAATACCTCAAATAATGAAGTATTAGGATTTCTATTTTTGGGGTATTTGACTGAATACCTATAATATTAATCTTCTACCAATTTTATAAATTGTTCAAAGCTAATATTATACTAAAGAGCATAACAATTTAAGTTGCATTAATATAGATAGCTTATTACCTTATTATAATCTTTCGACTATAATAAAGCAGATTCACAACCTATAATAATGGTTTCCTCGACTATATAACATATATCCTAAACTTTATAAAATCTTTCGATTTTATAAAACCTATTTTTACACACTATATAATCTTAACTCGACCTTATATCATAAGTTTCAACCTCATTATAATGAATTTTTTTCAAAATCCACTATAATAAAGCTTTACCCCACAATATAAAATCTTATCTCTGACCTTATATAAGCCATATTGACCTATATAAAATCTTTAATCGAATCATATATACCCTTAAATTATAAAAGCATATATAACTCTTCGTTCAATTGTTATGTTCCTTATGATATTATTATGTTCATTTATAAAGATATCATGCACAATTATATTTATTGAATTTTATCCAAATTTACAACTAATAACTATAATAAGTATTTATATTATCTTTCTCTACTATATATATTTTTTTATCTTCTATTAAATATTTTAAATGGGCAATTGTCTCTCCAATAGCAAACCATTTTTGAGCAAGGGGAAAATCGCTCCAATCTTTAGCTCTAATAGACCACTTCATTTTTGAGGCTATATTATATGCATTTATTCCTGGACTCTCTGATATAATCAAACGTGCATCCTTAAGTCTCTCTTTATGATGCACCAAAATTTCATCTACCCTTTTTTCAAATTCTCCTGTTATCTCTCTATGTCCAACTAATGCTAATTTTACGTCATATTTTTTTATTTTATGTAGGCTTTCTATATAACTACCTAGAGAGTTGGGAAGATCCATCCATAAAGTAATATTTGGAGTTATATCGAAAAGAACATGATCTCCAGTAAACATTAATTGTTCTTTTTCACAATATAAACAAGTGTGACCTGGTGTATGTCCAGGAGTTGTAACTGCAACAAATTCATATCCACCATAACATAGTTTACTTCCCTGCTGAACAGGAACTATACCAAAACTACATCTAGGTATTAGTCTTCTAGCTGGATTAGATTGTCGTGATTTTATAACTTCTTCTTCTGAAAATCCCTCCATCATGTATCTAGACTCAAGCTTTGTCCAGTAACCAGAACTATCATTAATTAATTTATCTAGTATGTTTTTATCAATAGGATTCATATATATTTTTGAGCTTTTAGAAATTATCTCTGGAACAAGTCCCGAATGATCAGCATGTAGATGAGTTATAAATAAATCTGTTACATCCATATCAAGATTTAATTCTTTTATTCCTTCAATAAGAGAACTTAAACACTCTTCTCTATTAAAACCAGTATCAATAATCAAATTTCTTTCTGAACCTTTAATAACATAACAATTAAGATTTTTTAGTGGATTTTCTGGTAGCGTTACATCTATCTTATAAATATTATGTATAATCTCTTTTATCATCTCTTTACCTCCATTATTCTAAGTTTTAAGCTGAATTATATCTTCCAATTAACTTTAGTTAAATCATAAAAATGAAAATCACTTCTATATTTTATCATGACTTTACTATAACATAATAATTTTTTTCTTCAACGAAAAAAAATCCTAATACTTCATAGTTTGAAGTATCAGGATTTCTGGTTTTTACATGTATATATATTATACATGTTTTATAATATTAGTCTCTGATAAAGCTATACAGTATTCACAGCTAATATTACATCTAAAGAGCATAACAATCTAAGTTGCACTAATATAGATAGTTTATTACCCTACTATAATCTTTCGACTATAATAAAGCAAATCACAACCTATAATAATGGTTTCCTCGACTATATAACATATATCATAAACCTTATAAAATCTTTCGACCTTATAAAATCTATTTTTACACATCATATAATCTTAACTCGACCCTATATCATAAGTTTCAACCCTATTATAATAGATTTATTTTTCAAAACCTACTATAATAAAGCTTTACCCCACAATATAAAATCTTCTCTCTGACCCTATATAAGCCTTATTGACCTATATAAAATCTTTGATCGAATCATATATACCCCAAAACCTTAAGAGCATATATAACTCTTCGTTCAACTGTCATGTTCCTTATGCTATTATTATGTTCACTTATAAAAATATCATACACAAATTTTCATGGTAATTCTTCACAATTAAATATTAGTATATATCCGAAAATTCAATTTTTAAATTTTCGTTATACTTTGGCTTCAAAGTATCTTTGTTATCTACTTCTTCATTATCTAATACTTTCACCGGAAGAGTGACAATTAATTCACTACCTTCTCCTATCTCACTTTTAGCATAAACAGTTCCACCCTGAGCTTCAACAAGAGATTTAACAAGAGCAAGTCCAATTCCACTTCCTTCGCTTTTTTTAGTTGTTGTTTTATCGATTTGAGCAAATCTCTTAAAGATAAACTCTAATTTTTCCTTTGGAATACCGATTCCTGTATCTTTAATGGATATTTCTACAAAATCATCTCTGTCATAAATGTTAACATATATATTTCCACCTACATCAGTAAATTTTACTGCATTAGATAAAAGATTTAATATAATTCTTTCCATTTTTTCTTCATCAAAAGCAATTATCTTCTCTTCTATCTCTGTATCAAAAGTTATATTTACTCCTTTAGCTTCTATGAAGTATGCAACAGATTGAACTAATTCTTCCACCACTTCTATTATATTGCCGTTAGCTAAACTTAGATTTAAATAATTTCCCTCTATTTTTGTAGTATCTATTATGTTATTAATTAATCTCAGAAGTCTCCATGCATTTTGATTAATTATATTAAAGTAATAGTTTATTCTATCATCATCTAGAGTTTTTGATTTATCTAGAGACTTTAATAGTTGTATTGTACTACTGATAACATTCAGAGGAGTTCTAAGTTCATGAGACATATTAGCAAAAAACTCTGTTTTTATCTTATCGTATTCTATAAGCTTTTCGACTTTTTTACTGCTTTCATAATTTTTAAAATTAAGTGTCTCAATTTTTTCATTAGCTCTTGATATTTCTTGTGCTAAAAGTAAAGCATCATTAACAGAACTTTTCAGTGTCAGTAAAGTATTAACTCTCGATAAAAGTTCATCCTTACTAAAGGGCTTTCTTAGATAATCATTTGCACCACTATTAAAAGATGACACTAAATTTTCTGGTCTATTACTTGCTGTCATCATGATTATAGGCAACTGAAAAATTGAATATTTTTTTCTAATCATACTACATATTTCATAGCCTAATAAATCCGGAAGCATCATATCCATAATAACTAGGTCTATGTCTTTATTCTCTTCTATAATTTCTAAAGCTTGTTTTCCAGTTGAGACCTTTAATATATTTTCACTAACATTTGAAAGATGATATTCTAACACTCTTTGATTAATATACTCATCATCTACTATTAGTATCTTATAGCTTTTGCTCTTTATAATATCTGAGTCGTTATTTACTTTAGTAATAATCTCATTTGTTGAAATATCAGAAGATTTAATTTCTACTGGTTCTATATATTTACTCTCATGATTATAATCATCATTACCTTTAGAACTTAGTGGCAAAGTAATGGTAAATTTAGTACCTTCATCAACCTGAGATTCAACTATTATATCCCCATCATGAAGATTTACTAGTTTTTTTGTTATATGAAGTCCAAGTCCAGTTCCCCCATATTTCTCTGAAATTCCTTCAGCTTGTTCATATATATTAAAAATTGTATTAATTTTTTCTTTTGGTATGCCTATTCCAGTGTCTTCTATAAAAATTTCTATAAAATTCTCTTTTATGTCATAGGAAATAATTATTCTACCCTCTTGTGTAAACTTAATTGAATTACCAATTAAGTTATAAAAAATCTGCTGTATTCTGTCCCCATCACCATATACACAAGGAATATTTGAATCTATTAAATTAATCAATTCTATATTTTTATTTTTTATGAATGGCTCACTAAATTTCACTACCATATCTATAAGTTTATTAATTTTAACTGACTTTTTATTTAATGTTATATCATTATTTTTCAGCCTAGAAAATACTATAATATCATTTACCAAGTTAGATAATCTTATAGCACTTGATTTAATTAGATATAAATTATATTTTTCATCCTCATTCATATTGCTTGAACTCACATTAGCAATACTTTCAGATAATCCAATTATACCATTTAAAGGGGTTTTTAGTTCATGAGATGTTACAGCTAAAAAATCATCCTTTAAGTTATTTAAAGATTTAAGCTTCTCACTCATATCCTCAGCATTAGAAAGAGCTTTTGATTGTCTTTCTGCTAAAACATAATAACTAGCTATTATAAATACAAATACGCCTAAAGGTGCATAGGAATTTGTCATAATAATACTGTACTCATATAAAATATCATTTATTCTTGTTATAAATAATGCAAATAGTCCTACTACAGTAATATAGTCACTTGTCTCTGAATAAATATATAACTTAGATATTCTCCACATCATATACAATATCATTAACAATGCCACCACTTCAAAATAAACAAGAAACACGATATAATATGCATTCGGACTTACAAGTACTATAAAAAAGTAAAGAATTGCTGAAAAATTGGAGATTTTTACAACTTTTTTTGGAAGAGCACCAACATAATTTTTATTAATAAATGATACTATAAATGGCACATATAAATAAAATGTCCAAATCATTATTTTTACTGCAATTAAATAATTAAAGCTAGGAAACAGAGCGATAAAAAATCTTTCTCCTATAAATATTGTCCTAATTGCAACCAAAATACAAACTAATGCAAAATATAAAGGCGCCTTGTCTTTTTTGCGTTTAAAAAATACTGCTAAATTATAAAGTGCGGCAATTATACTGCTCCCAAAGAGAAATAAGTCAAAAGCTAACTTTTCCTCTTTATAATCAGTCATTCTAGAGGCTTCTCCCATTGTTATACTGTCAATAAATCCAAATTTAGAATAAAAGTTACTAACTTGAAGTATCAAGTATACTTCACCATTTTCTGTATAGAAGGAACCTATTTCAGGTAAATTTTGAGGTTGTATTTCCCCTTTACTTTTCCCTATTTTCCCTACTGATACTATCTCTCTACTATTTGCATAAAGTTTATAGGCATTTTGAAGATAATCAATTTTTACTGAATATAAATAATCATCATTATTAACAAGAACTTTTATTCTATAGGTTCCGTACCCTTGTCCACCTAAAATACCTGGTATAGAATTATAGTCTCTTTTTATGGATGTATTTTTAAAGTCCTCATGTGCTAAAAATTGATCTTTATAAAATTCCCATTCACCATCTAGTTTTATCATACCATCTTTGCTAAAATTCCAATTTCTTAAATCTATTACACCCTTTTCCGCAATAGGTTTAAGCTTGCTCATGTCATTGACATTTATACTTTCATTAATTATGTACATAAATATTCCTAAGGTAATTAACAGTAAAATAAATAATCTTATCTTTGGTAGTTTATTATTCTTTTTCATATGGCCCCTTCACCCTAAAAAATCATATTTTGTATCATTTTTTATCGTTTCCTGTCGTATATGTTAAAATTATAGCAAATTTTTCATCTGAATTCTATATGTAAATAGGATAAACTCTTTTTAAATATAAAATTTCTGTTAAAACTTTTAAAATACCTCCAAATAAAATAAAGACCCCTAAGAGTCTTTATGAGTACTTATTTACTTATTTACTTATTTGCTTACTTTTGTTTTGTTTAGAATATTGTTTTTTTGGAGATTTTTTCTCATTACTTCTATGATAGCCTCTTTTTCGATCTCTGTTTGTGGAGACTTTCTTTTTAACTTCATTACTTTTTACTATACTTGAAGTGTCCATAACGTAAGGATGCTCTTCAATTACTGGTATTGATTTTAGTATAGTCTTTTCAATATCTTTCAGTTCTTTCTTCTCTTCTTCATCACAAAATGTAAGTGCAACTCCCTTTGCTCCCGCTCTTCCAGTACGTCCAATTCTATGCACATAGGTTTCTGGCGTATCTGGCAGATTAAAGTTTATTACATGAGATAATTCGTCTACATCAATACCTCTAGCTGCTATATCCGTTGCTACTAAAACTCTGATTTTCTTTTCCTTAAAATTATTTAAAGCAAGCTGTCTTGCATTTTGTGATTTATTTCCATGAATGGCTTGAGCTTCTATTCCAACCTTTTCAAGATCTTGAGTTATTTTATTTGCACCATGTTTTGTTCGTGAAAACACAAGAACAGAATCAATGGATTTATCTTTTAAAAGGTGTATAAGTAAAGCTTTCTTATTTTTCTTTTCAACAAAATACACTGCTTGTTTTATAGTATCAATAGTAGATGAGACAGGGTCTACAGTTACCTTCACCGGACTCTTTAAAATAGAATCCACTAACTTTAATATCTCTGTTGGCATTGTTGCAGAAAACAGCATATTCTGTCTCTCTTTAGGTAGCTTTGATATAATTCTTTTTACATCAGGTCCAAAACCCATATCAAGCATTCTGTCCGCTTCATCAAGGACAAAAAACTTTATATGATCAAGACTTATAAAGTTCTGTTGAATCAAATCTAGAAGTCTACCCGGTGTGGCAATTAAAATATCTACCCCTGCATTTAATGCTTTTATTTGAGAATTTTGTGAAACTCCACCTAAAACAACA
This sequence comes from Clostridium sp. X, assembly GCF_055755365.1. Classification (NCBI taxonomy): domain Bacteria; kingdom Bacillati; phylum Bacillota; class Clostridia; order Eubacteriales; family Clostridiaceae; genus Clostridium; species Clostridium sp. X. The sequence continues at coordinate 2,030,883 of NZ_CM146912.1, read as the reverse complement.
GTATTCTTTAATGCCATATGTTTTCCATAGGCCGTAAAGCTATCTCCAATTTGAACAGCAAGTTCTCTAGTTGGAGCTAATACCAATGCTTTAATAGTTTGAGTTCGTTTTGAAGATCTTTGCTCACCATATAGAAGTTGTAGTATAGGTAAAGCAAAAGCTGCTGTTTTTCCTGTACCCGTTTGAGCACATCCTAGCAAATCTTTACCTTCGAGAATATGTGGTATAGCTTGTTCTTGTATAGGGGTTGGATTTGTATATCCTTCATTAGTTAGAGCCTTCAAAATAGGCTCAATAAGATTTAAGTTTTTAAATATCATTTTTTCTCCCTTGGATAATTAAATTTATAATAAACGTTTTAAATATAGAGAATGCTCGTTTCCCTTAGTATTGCCTTCTCTTCTTAACATTATATAGGTAAGAATAAAATAAAGCTACATAAACTAGTTTTCACTCTTCCATATTTGCATCAATTTTCATATTTGTGATATAATAAAGAATGCTGTCTATAAGACATACTATAATATGCTAAAAGAAAGAGGTGCCTGTCATAAAAGGTAAATACGAAGTGAAAGTTAATGAGTATGAAACAAAAGAAAATATTACTTTTTTAAAAGTTAGTAAAAAGAATGATTCAATTATTGATACAAAAATAGATACTGCTGATTTAAAGATGGTATTAGATAAAGGAACTTGGTTTGCAGAATGGAATAAAGACTTCAATAGCTACTTAGTTCAAGTTTTAAATTTTTCTACTGTGAATGGAAAAACACTTAAAGAAAAACAAACTCTACATTCCTTTATTCTAGGTACACATACTAAAACTCCTATTAGACATCTTAACGGTGATACTCTTGACAATAGAAGATGTAATATTGAAGTATATAATCAAAATGCAGTAATTAATGATTATGAAGAGATAGATTCAGAAACCGTTGCAATCATACTTAGAGATAAATATGGTAGACGAAAGGAAAGGACTCTAATTGATAAAGAAGATTTAGATAGAGTACTTAACAGTGGTTATTCTTGGGTTTACTATTTAAATCAAGGTGAGCACTACGCTATAGCTAATTCATCTACTGGTAGAGTTTTTTTACATGATTTTATAATGAATGCTCCTGAGGATATGATTACTAAACATATAACTCATAATTCTTTAAATAATAGAAAATCTAATTTAGCTAATGTTCTATTGGTAAAGGAATCAGAAACACCTGAAAATGACGAAACCTTAGATATTAATAATTAAGTATATCTTATTAAAAAAAATACAAAGTAACTATAAAATCACATAGTTACTTTGTATTTTTTTATAATTTTCTTTTAAAACATAAAAAGCCCTTAAATAGCAAACTATTTAAGGGCTAAAATATTTATATTAGATAATAGTAATATTTTCTGCTTGTGGTCCTTTTGGTCCTTTAACTACGCTAAAAGAAACATTTTGACCTTCTTCAAGAGTTTTGTAACCATCTGAATTTATTTGTGAAAAGTGTGCAAAAACATCTTTTCCGTCTTCTCCTGTAATAAATCCAAATCCTTTTTCTGAGTTAAACCATTTTACTGTACCATTCATGCGATGTGTACCTCCGAAATTTTATTTTTCTTAAACTTCTTTGTAATAATACACTAATAAAATTTCGAAATTAAAATACTGCTTTTAAAGTACTAATTGAAATATATTTAGATTTTATTATTTACTATTCATTTAAGCAATATATTTATATTATCATACTTTTTTATATAACGCAAGCATTTTTTATATTAATTAGTGTATTAGTTAAATTATTTATTTTTAGTGTTTTTTTGTTTTTCCTGTCTTATTTTTACCAAGCTTTTTTGATTCATTAGAATGACCTATTTCATTAGACATTTCAAATTCCATTTCTTTTAATTCTTTTTTTGTCTTTTCACCTGCTTTCTTATTATTTTTACTGTTTTTATTATTTTTGTGTGACATACTAATCACTCCCAACATAATTTTTTATCATTAGTGAGTAGATAAAACAGGCTAATATATTTCTTATTAAACTAATATTATTATTAATTATTTTTTAGCTATAACCCGTTCACATTATATTGTCACCAAAATTTATTATAATATATTAGAATTATATAAATTTTTTAGGTTAAATAATTTAAAGTACTTTATTTATTTTACATGTTTACTTTACATAACATTATTTAACTTTTATAGTTATAGGTTTTAACAATCCTTTAGCAACTCTTTCTATTTTTAATTTTAATATATTTGGTTCTTTTGTAACATCAGAAATACTTATTCCACTTCTGATACATTTTTCACCGTTTATTACATTTTCTATAACATTACTTGAAAAAAAGCCTATAATATTATACTTATTATTTTTTTCATCTTTTACTTCATCATAAGTTATGCCTCCAAAATTAGCACCTTCGATACTACTCATTTGAAGGATTTCTTTATCTTTAATCTCAAATGCAACATTATATTCCTTTTTATCCTCTATATCTTCAAAGGTTGTATCTTCAAACTCTATATCAAAACCACTATTTTCTAAAATCTTCTTATTTTTTATATCTACTATAATATACATATCCTTTTTAGGTATAAATAACGCTCCATCAGCTTTAAAATATAGCTCCTTTGCCTCAGTGAAATAGGTACTCTCTGAAAATAGGGTTCCACTTAAATTATCTACAGATCCGAAACCACCTTTCATTTTATATTCTATTCCCTTCTCATCAACAAGTCTTGCATTAAGAAAATCAATAAATTTATAGTCTTTATTATCCTTAATTTTAAAATTTATTTCTCCAGAAGTTGGATAGATATTTATATCTTGAATTACTGCATCTATTTCACCAATGTTTATACTTTTATTTACAGAGTACAGATGTGGCTCTACACTGGCAAGTTTAGTATCAATATTAAAGCGTACTTTCCATTCTCCATAAATTCTATCACTTTTATAATTTCTTCCCTCTTGATAATCACCTTCATAGTAGCCATCCTCCATTTCTTTTACTTTCACTGTTAAAGCTTCAGGAATTTTTAAAATATCTTCATTAAAATAAACTTTTATTATTCCTTCTTTTTTTCCAGTTATTTTAAAATCTTCATAAGGATAATTACTTGTTTGTATACTCCCAACCATATTATTATTTTTATCATCAGTTATTTCTATTGAACTACGCAATGAAACATTTAAATCACTATATTTCTTATCTATTGTACTTACCTCATAGGCAATAATCATATTTCTCTTATCAATTATTACATCTTTAACTGTAAGTTTTATATTCATACTTTCTACACTTTTATCTATGTGTTGCACAAAATTATTTTCAATTGCTTTTGTGAGACCTTTATCAAAGGTTACAAGTTCTACAAGATACTCAAGCCCTGGAATCTTTGATATACTGGATGCTAAAGCAGGTGACATGTTAATAGAAAATATGAATATAACTAAGGACGCTGCAATTAATGAAAAATACTTTATAGCTCTCTTTTTCTTCTTCATTTTTATATCTGCTCTAGCTACTGCACTGCTTACTAAATCATGAATTTCCTTTGGAACTTCTATATCATTACACTTATCTAAATCAAATTTATATTTTTCCATCTGCATAATCTCCTCCTTCATTAATATCACATCTCAACTCTTTAAGTGCCTTATGAATATAATTCTTCACATTACTTTCTGTACATTCCATTATTTCAGCCACTTCTCGTATTTTAAGATTGTTATAATATTTTAAAATAATTGCGGTTTTATACTTCCCTTGAAGTCTATCTACTGCATTACAAAGATCAATCTTAATTTCTGAATCTTTTTCTATATATAATTCATCATAATTGTCATTAAGTTGAACCACTTTCTTTTTATGCCTAAGTAAGTCCATACAACAATTAATAAGAATTTTTGTAAGCCATGTATAAAAAAACTCAGGTCTTTTTAATTTCTTTATTGATAAATATGCTTTATATACTGTAGCATCCACTATTTCTAATGCATCCTGTTGATTTTTTACGTAAAGAAATGCAGTTCTATATAAGATATCTTTTCTTTCCTCAATAAGCTTAATAAAGCATTCTCCATCTCCACTAATAGCTTTTTTTACTGCATATAAATGATCATGCAAAAATCCCGCCCCCTTTTACTGCTTATATAAGTTAGACTCTACATAAATTAAAATGTTTTTTGTTTTTATTATTTAATTTCTTAATTTATTTTCTCTAATTTATCTTAATATCCTCTTTACAGAAAAATAACCACAGCCTAAGCTGTGGTTATATGTGCTATTAAATCTATTATTTAATTCCCTCTGTTGCCTTTATTAAATAATCTAATTCTTCTCCCTCTAAATATGGAGATAGCTTCTCAAATACGATTTTATGATAATTATTAAACCATGTCTTTTCATCAGTAGTCAATAAAGAAACATCTATAGCTTCCTTATCTATAGGACATAGTGTCAAAGTCTCAAACTTCATAAACTGTCCACCATATTCTGTCTTTTCATCTTCTTGAACAACTACAAGATTTTCTATTCTTATACCATGTTTTCCTGACTTATATACTCCTGGTTCATTAGAAACAATCATTCCTTTTTCAAGTTTTACAGAATTAGGAACGGTAGATATTCTATGTGGTCCTTCATGGACATTTAAAAAGAATCCAATTCCGTGGCCTGTTCCATGCTTATAGTCCATTCCCGCATTCCATAATGGAAGCCTCGCTATGATATCTATATTAGATCCCGTAGCTCCATATAAAAATCGTTGCATACTAAGGTCAATCATCCCTTTAAGAACAAGGGTATAGTCAAACTTTTCTTCATTTGTTAAAGAACCTACTGCTATAGTTCTTGTTATATCTGTAGTTCCATCTAAGTATTGAGCTCCTGAATCTACTAAATATAATCCTTCGTTCTTTATAATTGCTTGTTTCTCTTTTGTTGCTTTATAATGAGGCATAGAAGCATTAGCTCTATAAGCTGATATAGTATCAAAACTTAAATCATAAAACTTATCCCCAACTTTTCTTATTTCCTCTAGCTTATCCGATGCCTCTATTTCGCTAATGTGACTTGTTTTTATAGTTTTTTTTAGCCAGCTTATGAATTTAGCCATAGCCACACCATCTCTTACCATTGCATTCCTTACATTTTGAATCTCTACATCATTTTTTATAGCCTTCATTTTTGTTGTTATATCTATGCTCTCTATAGTTTTAACTTTTATAGCACTGTGCAACCATATATTCGTTTTTGATGGATCAAATAATATTGTACTCTCTGTAATCTCCTCCAAAAATTCTCCAATACTATCATAGGGTTTTATTTCTACATTGGCTTTCTTTAGCTCATCTCTAACTTGTGAATTAATTTTTCTATTATCTATAAATATATTTGAGTTTCCCTCAGAAACTACTAAATATGCTATAGTTAGTGGATTACACTCAACATCTCTTCCTCTAATATTTAGTAACCATGCTATATCGTCTAGCCCTGATATAACGTAGTAATCCGCTCCTAAAGTTTTCATTTCTTTAACTACATCATCAAGTTTATCTTCTCTTGATTTTCCTGCATACTTTGTATCATGAAGTATAACATCAGTACATGGCTTTTCAGGTCTATTCTTCCATATACTATTTATTAAGTCTTCCATAATCTCAAAGGAAATTTCTTTATTTTCTAAACACTTTTTTAACTCTTTAAAGTATTGTAATGATACAACTTTTCCATCAAAAGCAATTTTAGCTTTCTTAGAAAGTGAGTCTCTTAAAAATTCTTCAACAGTCGGAACATCCTTTTCCCCCATTTTAAACAGGGTAATACCTGTATCTTTTAATTCACTCTCTGCTTGAATAAAGTATCTTCCATCTGTCCATAGTCCAGCATCCTCAAGTGTTATAACTGCCGTTCCAAAAGATCCAGTAAAGCCAGTTATAAATGCCCTAGTAGCGTAATGTTCGGCAACATACTCACTTTGATGTGGATCGCTACTTGGTACTATGTATGCATCAATTCCTCTTTCTTTCATAAGATGCCTTAAATGTTTAATTCTTTCCTCTACATCCATAATAATCACCTCATCTATATATTATTTTTATTATAGCATAAACAAAATTTTTAAGATTTCTTTTTATACTACATCAAAACTATACAAAACATACGTATTTATTATATAGAATTTATATGTTAACTACTTAATTGCTACAAGGAGGCTTCTATAGTAAAATTTAAGAAGAATAAAAAATATATTAGTATAATGTTAGCTATACTTTTTACGCTTATTGTAGTTTTTCAGATAAGAGATTATTACGTAATGGCAACTTCTGAAGTTATACTAATGTCTGAAACTACCAATACAAATCAGTTATCTCCTAGTATTATTAATGTAACTGGGGTATCTCTGAATAAAGATTCTGTAACTATAAAAGCAAATGAAAAAACTTCGTTATCTGCAACCATACTTCCACTTACAGCATCTAATAAAAATATTATATGGCGATCTGCTAATTCTGATATTGCTGTGGTAGATGAAAATGGATTAATAACAGGTAAATCAGAAGGAGCAGTCTTAATAATAGCAAAAACTGAAGATGGTGGTTTTACCTCTACATGTATAGTTGAAGTAAGTCCTATAAACCCTGTAAGCACAAATGTGTCCGTTAACCCTATAAAATTAAATAAATACTCTCTTTTAGTAAAGAAGGGTAAATCTAAACAGATTAATCCTATTTTCACTTCAAAAAATAAAAAAGATACTTCTTTAACATGGAAATCAAGCGACACTAGTGTTGCTACAGTGAATACCAGCGGAAAAATCCTTGGCCTAAAAGAAGGTACTTCGATTCTTACAGTTAAAACATTAGATGGAAAATACTTTGCTCAATGCACTGTATATGTAACAGATAACAAGAATAACAAGAATAAAGATAATGTGAAAGTAAAGAAATTTAAAGATTAAAAAATATTATTAAGAATGAAATAGCTTATAGCAAGAATTGAACTAATGATTTATTTATTTTTATCACTAGCAAATTCCCCCTTTAATCTCTGTTAAATTTTAAATAATCCTGTTAATATTTTATTTATACTTACATTTTTATACAAATTTCATATACTATATTAATACTAAGTATGAAATTTCAAAACAGAAATGGGGGGCTAATTTATGAATCTTATAAAGTATCTTTTAAGCTCTAGTTATAGAAAAAATCTTAATAAAAAATATACTAAAGAGATATGTGACAGGTTCTTATATGAAGAAAATCAACAGGAAGAAATATATGCTTTATTCTTAAGCAATTCAAATACAAATAAAAAAAATTAGAATAGATCTCTATAATAATTAAAAGAACTAGAGTTTACTCTAGTTCTTTTAATTATTTAAATTTATTTTATTATGCCTTATTCCCGAACTATATACTTTCCTAAAATTACGAAGCTCTGTAGTGCAAGATATGCCTTTGCATCAAATTTAACTTTACTCTTTAACATAATTCTAGCTTCTTCTGGTGATATTAAGACAACCTCTATATCTTCATCTTCTTCTAAATGATCTGTAGACGGTTCCCCTTCACACAAACAGTATATTAGAGCCATAGATTCATCTGACATTCCTCCTGATGCATATACAGGCATTATATTCTTACTTTTATCTATAGATATCAGTTTTAATCCTGTCTCTTCAAAAAGTTCTCTTGCTACTGCTGTAGAAAGCTCCTCACCTTCATCTATAAGCCCAGCTGGTAGCTCATATAAATAATCATTGACAGGCACTCTAAATTGTCTAATTAAGACCAACTTATTTAAATCTTTATGAAAGGCTACTATAACAACCGCATCAATTTTTTCTTCTTTTCCTTCAAAAATTTGTTCTTTTAAAATTTTCTCACTTTTTCTTGAAGCTATGGTCCAGTGCTTAATATTTCCTAACTTATTTTCATACTCTGCACTATATAAACTTAAAAACTTAGTCTTTGCCAAAATTTCTATATTCTTTATCTTTCCCTTATCCATATGCACATTTCTCCGATCTTACGCCTTGGATTGTCTTAAATATTGTCACTATTGTTTTCTAATATGAGTTTCTCAATACACCCTTTTCCACCGGGACAACTTCCAAGATGTTCTTTAAGTTTTTCAGCAATTTCTACTGTTTTAATACCTATACTGTCCATTATAGCCCCAATTTCAACTAATCTTGCGGCTTCCTTATCATTATTTACAAAATTCATAATTTAATCTCCCCCATTTAATACTACTATAGTATAATTATAGCATACAGTTCATAAAATGTGTCAAAATCTGATTTCTAGCCAGTTTATTGAATTTATAAATTTTTACTTATCACCTTATACCTGATAAAAAATCTCTATTAATTCTTCCCTAGATAGCTTGCTTAATGCATTGCTATTTTTAAGCTCTCCTGTAATAACATTATCAATTAGTTCTTTCTTATCTTCTTGAAGTGAGATTATCTTTTCTTCTATGGTTCCCTTAGCTACTAATTTAATTACTTCTACTACACTCTTCTGTCCAATTCTATGTGCTCTATCTGTTGCCTGATTTTCTACTGCTGGATTCCACCAAGGATCAAAGTGAATCACTAGGTTAGCTGAGGTTAAATTTAGTCCAGTTCCTCCTGCTTTTAATGAAATTAAAAAAACTTTAACCTGCTTACTCTTATTAAATTCATTTACTAATCTAATTCTGTCTTTTGATTCCGTAGAACCATCTAAATAAAAATATTCAATGCCTTTATCCTCTAATGAACTGCCTATTTTCTTTAAAGCAGAAGTAAACTGAGAAAATAGCAAGGTTTTTCCCTGAGATGCTATATTCTCTTCTAATAAATTCATTGCAACCTTCAATTTCCCACTCCCTCCCCTGTACTCTTCAATAACAAGAGATGGATCTAAACAAACCTGTCTAAGCTTTGTTAAGTAGGAGAATACTTCTATTTTTTTATGAGTATCATTCTTCATTCTTTCTTTTATTTTCTTTATATAAGCACTGTATACTGATTTTTGGGCAATGGTCATTTCTACTAATATCTTTTTTTCTATTTTATCTGGTAAATCATCTATAACTTCTTTTTTAGTTCTTCTTAAAACAAAAGGCTTTATCATTATTTTCAAGTTCTCTAAGTCACTATGCGAGTTAGAAATAAATTTCTTTTCAAATACTTCCTTAGAATATAGATACCCTGGCATTACAAAATCAAAGAGGGACCATAATTCACTTAGATTATTTTCAATTGGTGTTCCTGTTAATGCAAATCTTATTTTTGCATTAACTTCTTTAACTGCTACTGTAACTTGAGCTGCAGGATTTTTTATATTTTGAGCTTCATCTATAATGCAATAATCAAATAGGATATCTTCATACTTTTCAATATTATTTCTCAAAGTTCCATAGGTTGTTAAAATTACATCATATTCATCTAATCTATTTATTATCTTCTCTACACTATCCATATTTCCGTAAGCTATGCCGCTTCTTAAACTTGGAGCAAATTTTATCATTTCATCTTTCCAGTTATAAATTAAAGAAGTTGGAGCAATTATTAAGGATTTTTTATTCTTTTCACTTAAAAGTAAGGTAATAGTTTGAATAGTCTTACCAAGTCCCATATCATCTGCCAAGATGCCTCCAAAGCCTAATTCACTTAAAGCTTTAAACCATCTAAATCCACTTACTTGATAGGCTCTAAGCTTAGCTTTTAAATCCCTTGGAACAGTTTCCTCATCTTTATTTATCTTGCTTATTCTATTCTCTATATTTCTTATTAAATCCATTCCTGTGCCAAATTCATAATTCTTATTCCTCAAACTTTCTGAAATATATAAAGCTCTATTTTTATCTATCTTAACAGAACCATCTTCTATTTCTTCCTCAAAATTCAAGTACTGAATTAAATTAAAAAAACTTTTTATTTCCTCATCCTGAAAATTTATAAATCCATTATCTTTAGTTTTATAAAATCTATTATTAGAATTATAGCTTTGAAAAATGTTTCTAAATTCTCTACTATCTACATCTCCCATACTATAATTAAGTTTAAAATAATCCTCTTCTTCGTAAAAATCTATTTTAATAGATTCTGAATTATATACTTTTATATCCTCAAGACCCTTACCTAAAGTGACCTTACCTAATGTATAAATTCCACTTTTCTTATTACTTAAAAGGCTAAAAAGGTCTTCATCTCCACCAATAAACATAAACTTTTCTGATTTTTGTATAAACTTATATTTTTCTAGCTTCATAAGAAGTTTTTCTTCTTCATTTAAATCTCTTATAACACCTATACCATCAATATCCTTCTCTAATAAGTTAATTTTTTCTCTATAGTAAAGTATATAAGCATCACAATATATACTATCTCTATCTGTATAAATAAAAAATTCATACTTTGCTAAGCTACCTGTGAATCTTTTAACTTCTTCTGAAAGTGTAATATCTCTTGAAATACTACTGATTATAGTGATAATTCCATTATAATTTTTTATAGTTCTATTATATAAAATTTCACTCTGATCTCTAAATTTATTATATAAAGGAATATATTTTTCAATTTGATTTTTAGAAGGTATATATAACTTATTGTAAAAAAAATACACATCTTTATGTTCACTTAAAGGTATGGGAAGCTTTTTATGTGTAGTCAATTTAAAGTAATCTTTCTCCTCCCGCAGAGTAAAAGTAAGGGGTAAGTCTTCCTTTAAAACGTTTATTCTATAAACTACTCCACCGTACTTAAAAAGAACTTTACTATCTACAATACAATTTAAAAATTCTCTTAAATCCTTAGAATCTATTAACAAACTCCTATTAGAGTTAGACATTTCTTTTCTTTTATAAATATATTTTCTAATGAAATCTATAATTTTTGTACCTTCTAAGGAAATTTCATGTTTCTTAGAGTTATAAGTGAACTTATCATTGAAATAGACTTTTCCTTCTTCATCAAGCTTATATATAAAGCTTTTTAAATCAGTTATTAAATGCTTATGTGCAAAACCTAATCTAAATTCTAATTCGTAATTAACCTTCTCCCTAAAGCTTCTATGTAAAATCTTCACATCAAGATCTATAAGAATTCTTTTATCTTTATAACAATCTTCATTCTTATATAAATTCTGTTTTGAATCTTCTAATGTCTTATTTTCTTTTGATTTTCTATTCTTTATTAAACTCAAAAATTTATATGTAGTTCCTGTTAAATGCTCGCACATAAACATTTTTTTATTTTTAGAAATTTCTTTAAAGTCCTCACACGTACATTTGACATACTTTAATTCTTTATCTTTTAAATCTACCTTCATATGTGTCTTTATTTCACTATGACTTTTACTATTTACTATTGCTGCATATATATGATATATATCTTCTATCTTTTTGCCTTGTACATTTGTAATAAGTCCAGTTTTAAATATTTCTTCTCCCATTTTCTTCATAATATTAGAAGCTGGTTTGAAAATTATTTCTTCTAATTCTTGTAAGTTCATCTTCTCACCACTTTTCTTATGTAATTTAAATAAAAAGGTATAGACATAATATGCTGTCTATACCTTATGTCTAAAACTTATTATTATTTTAAAAACTCATTTATATTCACCTTTGGATTTACATATCTCCCCTTACTTTCAGTACCTTTTCCGTATTGAATTGCTTTAGTGGGACAGTAGTGAATACAGGCTAAACATTGAGTACACGCCTCTCCCCATTCTGGCTTTTCTTTGACTTTAATAGTATTAGAGTTACATACTTTTTCACATAGTCCACAAGCAATACATTTATCATTTACATTAAACTTTTTTGTATCCATAGCATTCTTATTAAATAAAGGATTTATAACTGTAGTTAATAATCCCGGTAAAACTCCCTTTTTAATTTGAAATACTCCAACTCTTCTTTCTTTAACTACTTCATTAATATTCTTTAAACTTGCCTCTGCTGATGTAAGCTTTTCTTCTTGAACTTTTTTTGAATCAATGTTACCCATTATAATATAATTGTTAGGCATTTTAAGTGAAAATCCACTGCTAAGTTTCATTCCCTTTCTCTTTAAAGAATTTTCTAAAACCTTCATTGTATTTCCTATATTATCACCACAAGTTGCTACGGAAAAAATATAATTATTTTTATAATTATTAAGTTTTAGCTTTTCCACAAATTGCAGTACCATTTTAGGTGGAGCCCAGGCATATATAGGAAATATGAAACCTATAACTTCTTCATCCTTTAATGTATACTCAATCTCTTCCATAACACTATTCATTTCTTTAGATATAGAAATTAGCTTTTCATTATGATAATCAGAAATATCTTTAGCTACTTGTAAAGAGTTCCTAGTTCCTGAAAAATAAAATATCATAAATAAATATCTCCCTTACTTTTAATTAGTACATTATATGAATTTCATAATTTTCCATAAATTAAGTATATATTAATTACTCTTATATACCAATAGATATAGGGTTAAATCACTTAACTATTTGGTCATTTTTACCTTGATTATATTTATGTCAATATCTATACTAATGTTATAACATAAATCAAATAAGAAAAGGTGTATCGCTATGAATAATATTAAACTATATTTTATTTTTAATAAGGATAGATTAATTGTTAAGATGAATGATGATAATATATCTCTACCTAGTGATAATGATATAAAATCTTTATCACTAGATTCTAACACTTTATCTTTCTTAACAACAAAAGATAATACAGATTATTTTTTTGGAAGAATAGACTTAGATTTAGATATAACTGATGAATTTAAATTTTATAAGTTACGTGTACTTATAAGTTTAGTAGATAACTCTACTTTTAATTTAGCTTCAAAAGCTTTTCATCTTCTACATTGGAATAATACATATAAATATTGTTCTAAATGTGGTACTTTAATAGATGCTAAAAAAGAAGATCCATCTAAAACTTGTTCTAAATGTGGCTTTACTGGTTACCCTAAAATATCTCCCGCAATTATAACAGCGGTTACTAAGGATGATAAATTATTACTTGCTCATAATACTACTTTTCCTAAAGAATTCTACAGTGTACTTGCAGGTTTTGTAGAACCTGGTGAAACCTTTGAGGATTGTGTTGCTAGAGAAGTTTATGAAGAAGTAGGTATACAGGTTAAAAATATAAAGTATTTTGGAAGCCAACCTTGGCCTTTTCCTGATTCTTTAATGGTTGCTTTTACTTGTGAATATGCTGGAGGAGACTTAAAAGTTGATGGTGCTGAAATTGATGATGCCGCTTTTTATAAAGTTGAAGATTTCCCTAACCTACCTCTACCTGGCAGTATAGCTCGAAGACTTATAAATTGGTTTATTAACAAGTAAAGGAGTGTGACACTAAATGAATTTAATGACATCGACTAAAGTATTCAAAGGAAATATTATTTTTACCCCTACTTCAGAAAAATTCACCCTTATAGAGAAGGGCTTTATTGTAGTTATTAATGGCAAAGTAGATGATGTTTATACTGTATTGCCTGGGAAATATAAAGATTATAATATAATAGATTATAGTGATAAATTAATCATTCCTGGCATGAATGACCTTCATTCTCACGCTTCACAATTTAGACATCTTGGAATGGCCATGGATAAAGAGTTAATTCCCTGGCTTAATGATTATACCTTCCCCGAAGAATCAAAATTTAAGAATTTAGATTATAGCAAAGAAATATATGACAGATTTATTAAAGAAATATGGAAACAAGGAACTACAAGAACTGTATTATTTGCAACAGTTCACAAAGAAGCCTCCATGTATCTAATGGACCTCTTTATTAAATCTGGACTTGGAGCATTTGTAGGTAAAGTAAATATGGATTTGCACTGCCCTTCTCATATACGAGAAACCTTAGAATCTTCACTTAAAGATACAGAAGAAATAATAACTAAATTTAAGGATAAATCTCCACTAGTAAAACCAATAATAACTCCTAGATTTGTACCAAGCTGTAGTAGGGAGCTTCTACAGGGTTTAGGAGAACTTAGTGTGAAATATAATATGCCAGTACAATCTCACCTATCTGAAAATAAAGGTGAAATTGCTTGGGTAAAAGATCTATACCCAACTTCAAGATACTATGGTGATGTTTATAATAATTTTAATCTCTTTGGTCAAACCCCTACTTTAATGGCTCATTGTAGTTTTTCTCCAGATGAAGAGATGCGCTTAATGAAAGAAAATAACGTAATGGCTGTTCACTGCCCAAGTTCTAATCTTAACGTTGGAAGTGGTATGATGCCTATTAGAAAATTTATTGATAACAATATAAAACTTGGTTTTGGATCTGATATAAGTGGTGGCCATACGTGTTCACTTTTCAAAACAATGGTATATGCAATTCAAGTATCAAAACTATTTTGGGAAAATTCTAATAAGGAAATTCCTTTCCTCTCTAATTCTGAAGCTTTTTATATAGCTACAAAGGGTGGCGGTAGCTTCTTTGGAAAGGTAGGAAGCTTTGAAAAGGGTTATGATTTTGACGCTCTTATCATTGATGATTCTAGTCTTAATTATTCTGATTACACCCTTGAACAAAGACTTGAAAGATTTATTTATACTGGAGATGATAGACATATACTTCACAGATATGTTTGTGGAAATTTAATTGAAGGGCCAAAAGGTATAATCTAATTTTAGACTATACCTTTTTATTATATTTAAATCTAATTGCTAAAAATATTTATACATTATATATCACCTATTCTATAATACTCCATAGTATATATTAAGAGTTAGTCTGATGTTTAGACTAATTCTTATTAATAAACTCTAACTTTCTTTAAATTATAGGAGTGATAATACAATGTATGAAGAAAGTTATAAACCAGAAGATAATAAAATTTATTACAAAGGAAAATATGTACAAGCTAGACACTTTAACATTGTTGCAATTTCCACAAGAATAGTATACAACATGCATGGCGATCATGATCCAAACGGATTAATGTACGTTCTAAAAGAAAATGAGGCTGATTTAAGAAAAGAAGTAAAAAACCATCCCTTAACTCCCGTAGATATTATACAACCATTAGTTATAAGAGCAAATCTAGGAGATATTTTAATTGTAGATTTTGAGAATAAATTGGACAAGCCAGCATCAATTCATATACAAGGTGTAAAATATAATGTTTTAAATTCTGATGGTGCTTCTGTTGGATTTAATCCTAACACTACAGCTAATAGGAAAATAAGATATATATGGGAAGCTGATAAAGAAGGTATTTTCTTCTTTAATGATATGGGAGACTCTAGAAGTTCCGAGGAAGCTACAAATGTTCACGGACTTTTTGGTGCATTAATAGTTGAACCTGTTGGTGCAACTTGGACAAGTCCTGAAACAGGTGAAAGCATTAAAAGTGGCTTATATGCTGATATACACCACCCTTCATTACCAGACTTTAGAGAATACGTTACAATATTTCACGATGAACCAGAGATAAAAAACATTCACGGTGATACACCTGTAAATCACGAAACAGGAATGCCCGAATCTACTATGCCAATAAACTATAGAGCTGAACCTATGAGAAATCGTCATCCTGAAGGTACAAGAGGGGTTGGTGAGGAAGTATCCCTAAGTTCTTGGCCTTTCGGAGATCCTTCAACTCCGATATTACGTGCTTATAAAGGTGATCCTGCCAAGTTTAGAGTAATTCATGGTGGAATTATGTAAACTCATGTATTTCATCTTCACAATCATCAATGGAGATTAGAGCCTAATAATCCTAATTCTACTATAATTGACTCAATATCTTTTAGTCCTCAAGAAAGCTTTACTATTGAACCTTTATTTGGAGCTGGAAGCTTAAATGGATGTATTGGTGATGTTATATGGCACTGTCATCTTTATCCTCACTTTGGTGAAGGAATGTGGGGACTTTGGAGGATACTGGACAAGCTCGAAGATAGAACAAATACCCTTCCTGATGGTAGCTGTGTACCTGCTTTAATCCCACTACCTGATAGAACACCTCCACCTCCTCCAGACAATAAACATCCAGGCTATCCACGTTTTATAGCTGGCGAGGTAGGTAAGAAAGCCTTTAAACCACCACTAGGCATAATTGGTGGTAGAGGACCTACTGAACTTGAAGAGGCCAACTTTGTTCCAAATGCTGAACCTGGTGCTTTATATTCTAATCCTTGTCCTGCAGATGCAGTCACTAAAGTTTTTGAAGTTGTAGCTATACAGATTCCTATAAAATATAACAGCCAAGGATGGCATGACCCTGAAGGAAGAATATTTGTTTTAAAAGAAGATGAAGCAGCAGTTAGATGTGGCAAAAAAGAACCTGAACCTTTTGTTATAAGAGCAAATGTAGGAGATTGTATAGAAATTAGGCTCACAAATAAACTTCCTAAAACATTAGGTGGCAATGCTTTTCAATTGGTAACTAAGACTACAGAGGCTGGTTGGCATATACACCTTGTTAAATTTGATACCATTGTATCTGATGGTGGTGCTAATGGTTGGGATAATGACGCTTCTGCTGATTTTGGAGATACTATTATAGAAAGATTTTATGCAGATACAGAACTTCGAACAGTATTTTTCCACGATCACTTATTTGCAAGTGTGCATCAACAACATGGTTTATTTGGTGCTTTAATTATTGAACCAGTAAACTCCACTTATCATGATCCTAAAACTGGTAAGGAAATTAAAAGTGGAACACAGGCAATAATAAAAAGACCTGGAGAACCTGATTTTAGAGAATTTGTTCTAGCAGTTCATGACTTTGCTCTACTATTTGATAAAGATGGTAACCCTTTAAATCCACCACCTTTCCCAAGCTCTCAAGATGATCCAGGAGTTATGGGTATAAATTATAAAAATGAACCTTTCCAATTTCGAAAAGGTGATCCTGCTTATGTATTTAGTTCTTATGTACACGGCGATCCTGTTACACCTATTCTTGAAACTTATGAAGGAGATCCAATACGCATAAGATTGTTTGATGGTGCTCATGAAGAACAACATTCTTTTAATCTTCATGGTCTAAGATGGAGAAAGGAACCTACCAATGCTGTATCACCTCTCGTTCAATCTCAAACCTTAGGCATCTCTGAGGCCTTTAATATAGAAATAAATGATGATTATAAAAAGGGAGATTATTTATACTACTTTGGAGGACTAGATGATTTATGGCTTGGTTTATTGGGAATATTAAGAGTTCATAAAGAAGGAATTCCTCATCTATTACCTCTTGAAGATAGACCGCTTCCAATAAACCGCACAATCCCACTGCCTGCTAAAACTGATAATCCACCACCAAAAGCAAAATGTTCTGGTCATCCAGCTCCTAATGATGCTAATACACGAAAATACCATATCGTTGCTATACAAAAGGATATTGTATACAATAGATTCGGTGATCATGATCCAAATGGACTAATGTTTGTGTTACAACATGAAGAGAAGGCAGTTTTAAACGGAACTACGGAACCTAAACCTTTAATAATAAGAGCAAATGCAGGAGATTGCGTAGAAATAACCTTAACAAACCATATTTTCAAACCAATAGCAGATGATAAACATCCTGAAGTCCCTGTGGATGTACCTTACCCTCCATCAAATAGAGTTTCTCTTCACGCACAATTGCTGAAATATGATGTTTTAGGTTCTGACGGAGCCACTGTAGGTTTTAATCCTGATCAGACTATTGCTCCTGGGGAGAGTATAATCTATAGATGGTACGCTGATCTAGAGCTAGGTACCTGTATGCTTACAGGTTTTGGCGATATACGAAATCACAGACACCATGGGCTTTTTGGTGCTATTATAGTAGAACCCACTGGTTCAAAATATCTTGATTGTCGAACTAGTAAAGAAGTGACCTCTGGTTTCCTTGATCAAGTAGTAATATCTACTCCTGGAGTACCGGACTTTAGAGAATTTGTAGTATTTATGCAAAATGGAATAAGCTTATATGATAAAGATAATAATCCAATACCTGATCCAGCTGATGAAGATCATGATATGGCTCGTCTTGATTTTGAAGATCAAGGACAAAAGGGTATTAATTATAGATCTGAACGTTTTTATAATCGTCTAAAGGAAGATCCTCGTGTTCATCTTGTAATGAGTTCTGTGATTCATGGTGATCCAGCTACTCCTGTTTTCAACTCGTATCCTGGAGATCCTATAAAGATAAGACTTCTTATGCCTGCTGATAAACCACGAAATCACTGCTTTGTATTGCATGGCCATTCATGGAAAGCTCAATACAATGATCCATTTTCTAATATAATATCTGTGCAAGGAGCAATAAGCATTGGTAATGTATTTAATATTTCTTTAGAAAATGGTGCAAATCAGAATCCAGGTGATTATGCTTACAGATCTGGTATACTCCGTTGGGACATTGAATTAGGAATGTGGGGCATATTTAGAATATTTGACAGAATTTATAGTGGTTTAAAAATCATAAATTAAAATAATCCTCTTGATAAAATATACTATGTGATTAAATTTTAAAATAACCACTCTGCTTAAAGGGATAAGTGAGATTTTTATCACTTATCCTTTCCATAATTAAGAAGTTCTATATAATTAAAGCTAAGTAGATAATTAAATAAGTTTATTATTTTAATGAAATACTATATATAAGTAATTTCTGTGTAGCCAAATCTAGGAACAAATCCTACTTGACCTGTACTTACTAACTGTACATAATCATAAACTTGAATACCGCCTCTTGGCCCTTCTTCAGCTGTTGGACTTGGTATAAACCACCTACGTACAACTATCTCTGCTCCCTTTGGTAGTTTTATTGCTGGTGAATTAAGATCAGGTGCTGCTAGTAAATTATTATCTGTTATATTTACATGAACTCTCTCTAGTCCCATAGCACTAAGATCAATTCTCCTAATGGCAAAGCCCACAATATCAGATATGGCTTCATCTTGTAAAAGTGAAATTAAAACTTTTCTAACCCTTCCATTTAACCCAAGCCTACCAAGACTAATAACAGAATATCTACGTACAATATCACATGGATTCTTTAATAATTCTAATAAATACTCTATTGCAAGTCCTCCAAATGCCGCCCACTCAAAAGATCCGTTATAGTAGACACCATGTTCAGTGAAGCCATAAACATTACAGTTTTCATCCGGACTTCTCTCCCATGTGAGTTTTAACTGTTCTGGATCATCAGTAGTTGGTGGAGTTAGTATTAGCTCTTTTCCCACATAAATCATATTTGGATTTTGTATATTATTTATATTTACTAATGTTTGTATTGATATTCCAGTTTGTTGTGAAATGCAATATAGACTATCACCAGGTTGAATAATATAATAAGGCCCAGCCCCTGCTTTTGGCAATTCTAGATTCCTTTCTGGAATAATCAAAGGCTGCCCTATAAATATTAGAGCAGGGTTACAAATTACATTAGCATTCATTATAGCTTGAACTGTTGTTCCAAATCTCATGGCAATTTTAGCTAGAGTATCATTTCTTTGTACTAAATATAACATTTAAAACTCCTTATTAAATTTTATCTCCTTCAATATATTCAAAGTAGTTTTAAAAAGTTACTCTATAGAAATAAGTGATTCTTATTTTGATTCTTCCATAATACTTCTTAGTACAAGTAAACCTTCCATCATCTTTGGAAATCCTCCTGTTGGTGCCACAAGTAACATAACATGTTCTATTTCTTCTTTTGTACAGCCACTTTTTAAAGCTTTTAGAATATGTGTTCTTAAAGCATGTTGGTATTCACATTCTGTAGATAGGGCTACCTTAATAAGCCAGCGTGTTTTTTCATCTAAAGGACCACCTTTTTCATGTATAAGCTTCCCAAACTTCTCATAAGCATCATAGATTTCACCATGATTTTCAATTAAATATTTAAGATTTTTTTCAATAACATCTACATTATCAAAATAATCTTTCATTTTATCTCCACCTTACTTTTAATATTTAAATTATATTATCCCCTATATTGGAATAATAAACCTAATTTCAGTTACTAAGAATATAAAAAAAACTCCAATAGCTCAAGATTATAGAGACATTGGAGTTTTTTCCACATTATTTATTTGCATTTCCTATAGTTACTACCATATTTATTTCTCCACCACTTTTTTCCGCTTCACAAAACATGTCTTTAATACTTTCAAAAACTGTTTCTTTTGAACCACTTAATACAGTATTCATAGAGTTCACTCTGAAATCAATAGTACTTGACTTAAGTGAATTTATAGAATCATTTATAACCTTTGTGGCATTGCTTGTTTTTAATGGATATACTGCAACTTCAGCTGTTATCACAATAAACACACTCCTTTATACTTTATTACAACAATAGTATAAAAGAAACTAGATGAAATTATACAGTTT
The DNA here is from genome assembly GCF_055755365.1 of Clostridium sp. X. Lineage (NCBI taxonomy): Bacteria > Bacillati > Bacillota > Clostridia > Eubacteriales > Clostridiaceae > Clostridium > Clostridium sp. X. Next base: position 2,010,494 of record NZ_CM146912.1, on the reverse strand, counting down.
ACAAAGTGAAGATTTTATCATATGAAAATTTAACAATTTCAAATGCTATATCATATTATATTCTAGAGTTTTTAAGAATTAAGATTTATTTTTATAGTCTTATTTTTTCCAAGAATGAAATCAATAATATGGAGGTAGCGTTTATGTTTAGACAGCAACCAAGAGTTCCACAAAACTGTCCCCCAGGCTTTTTAGGTAGATATACTGTTGTTCCTGGAGATGTCTTCTATCTCATTGCTCAAATGTTCAGGGTAAGATTAGAAGCACTTGCAGTAAATAATCCACATATACCAAATCCTAACATAATATTTCCTGGAGATGTACTTTGTGTTCCCGGACTTGTCCCTTATCCATGTTGCACTATTTTAAAACCTGTTCGACCTGTACCTTTTGGAACAAGTGGAGTGGCTTCTGTAAATTTTGCTCCTAGAGGAGGTCAATCTGTAAACTTTATGGCAACATTACCACAACCAACAGTCTTCGGTAACTTTAATATGTATAATGGTGATATATTTATACCTAGTATTGGTGGCTTTGGTAATCAATTATTCCCAACTCCTGAGAATCCGCCAACTTGGTCAACTAGAATAGAACTTCCAACCGTTGCATCAGTAGTACCAAACTCAATTGTGGTAGTACGTCCTTTTAACTCATTAACCGGTTTATCAGGTCAACCTATTCTACAAGGTATAATTAATGGTGGAAGCTGTTAGTAGTACTAGAACTTCTCATAAAAGGTCCAATAAATACTAAGGACCGCTTGAATTCAAGCAGTCCTCTTTACATGTAACAATCTGATGCTTAGTGAGTTTTAGCTCAACTATAATTACATTATAAGATTTCATCTATAACTTATACTTGCTTTTATTATTTAGACTCAATTTTCCCAATAATTTTATTTATAAGATCCTCAACTTGAAAGCCGCCTCTTTCACTTATCATTTCAAGAGTAGCAACTGAAGACATAGTTTTAAAAATCATTGGATTTTTTAATTTATTAAATTTAGGTGATAAATTAAATAAGAACTCTTTTATAAAAGGATATTCTTTTACTAAATCACCAATAACAGTTTTTTGTGTTATACCATACTTATTTTCAATATTAACTTTATTTTCTTCTTCACTTTTCTTTTCTAACTTCTTATCATTCCAAGATAACAGCCTCTGGTTACCTGTCAAACTTCTTATTTTAGTTACATCCTGCATCATCTCTAGTACTCCCCTAAAATTTCCCTCATCATCTCTCACTGCAGTATAAATGATGTAAATAAACTTGCCACCAATTTCTAGCCAAAATTCTGCTTCATCATGCTCCCCTTCTCTAAAGGATCTGATAATCTCTTGAACAGTATCTACACTTTCTCTCGGATGGCAATTTTGTACTTTTCTTCCGATAACTCCTGCACTTCTTGGAAATATTCTATGTTTTGTATCGCTGTAAAACTTAACAATCTCATGTTCATCTACATATGATAAATCTACATTAAGATGTTTAAAAATAAGATTAATTCGATCAAGAGTAAGCTTTCCTTGACTTACATCTAGCTCCTCTCCATTTGATAACGTATTAACTAATCCATGCTTTTGTAGTACCTTTGCTAAATCTTTAAGTAGTTCCGTATTTGAAAATTTATCTATACTTCTTTCTTCTTTACTTCCATAAGAAAGAGGAGGTTCAATTAGACAATAGCCAATCTCATCATCTCCTTTTCTCATTTTAATAAAGTCCTCCTCTGAAAGAAGATCCATAGCGGTTGGAAATAGAATTTCTTCTTCCTTTACCATCATATCTTCTACCATTTCAACAACTTCATCCTGTAGGCTTAAAAATTTATCATTATTATTCTTTTCTAAGCACTCTTTAGCTTTCCTAATTATATCTTTTATATTATTATCTAGTGTCCACATTACTTTAGATGGTTTATCAAAGCCTTTACTTTCTAATGCTGCAAATAATTGATTTTGTTTTCTTGAAAAATGAATATTAATCTCTCCTAGCTTTTCATAAAGCTCAGCCCATTGATTTTTAATAAACTTTCTCTTTACCATATCTCTTATTTCCTTAAGTACTCTTCTTATAGCTTCTACTTCATCTAAGTAAGTTCTAATTGGATGTCCTAATGGTAAATCTAATTTATTACTTACAAGTATTCCATCAAAAATTTCTAAAATTTCTTCCATTTTTTCAGCCAGAACATCATCTGAAATTCCATGTTTTTCAAGATATTGCTCACATACAGCAAATTCTTGAGCAGTTATTTTATCAAAGGAGTCTTTGATTTTCTTTTTTGCAGCTTCTAAAGAAATATTTCCCTTCAGATAATCTAACTTAATATTTATTATATTCTGTATTTTCTCCTTATCAACTTCTAGGTATTCACCCATCTTTATTCGTTCTGATTCATCTTTAGGTGTAAAATAAACATGAAATTCTTCATCACTTATCTTTTCTACATATTTATCAAAACCTTTTTCCTCCATCATCTTGTACATTGGAAATGGTTCAAAATCTTTAATTATATGTATTCCTTCCTTTGGTTTCAAATTCTCAATAGTCTTTGTAATACAATCCCTAAAGGATTCATGTTCTCCACGTCCATCTATGGTAATATACTTAATTTCTCTATTCATGTATCTTCATCCTTTCTTCATAATCTTTAAAACACTTTTCTTATAGTTCACTTATTCATTTCTTATCTAATTTTAGCATTCAGTATATTAACTATACATAAATTGAAAGAGCATATCTTAAATAGTTTTATTATATCTTCTTCGATAATTTTATATATAACAATTTAGCTATAAAACCTGATTTAATATACAATACCATCAAATTTAAAGTATTTTAACAGCTGAATATTTACAAATTTTATGTTATAGTATATATTATCAATAACTTGAAATGAATAGAGGTTATTACAATAAAGATACATAAAAGAAATAATTTAGTAGCACTTATACTTTTGTTAATTATTCTATTAATACCCACTGAGGTGTATGCTAATTCATCTACAGACTATGATATAAGAACAAGTACCAATGTAACAAACAATAAACAATGGAAAATAAAATTTAATAAAGAACTAGATTCATCTACAGTAAATAACATAACCATACTAGTTCAAGATGAACAAAATAATATAATTCCTACTAATATAACCTTAGATTCAGATAACAAAACTATTATATTAAAGCCTTCTATTGCCTATACTAAAGGTATAAAATATAAATTTATAGTAACAAATAATGTTAAATCAAAAGACGGTAAATTTCTAAAAAAGCCCGTTAAAATGGCATTTTTTATAAAAACTGTAATTCCAACAGTTGATAAATCAGGCTATTTTTATAATATGAGTAGTCTTATTAATAAAGATACAATAGGGTGGAGTATAAGTAACTTAAAATACGAAGATGGAACAAAAGTTATGGATTTGATATTAAAACATGGATGAAAGAAGGGTTAATTGATATATTAATACCATCAAATGTATATGTAGATGACTTCTTTGATATTAAGCCTTTTGTAGATATGGTTAAAGGTACAAAAGTTAAGCTCTATATTGGGATTTGTGCAGATGTTAAAGGTAAGGATTTAACTAAGGAAAATGAACAACTTATGAAGGCTGGATTGTATGTTCATACTAAAACATAGTTAACAATTAATGAATATATGAAGAGAACAGTAGAGATATATAACGCTGGGGGAGATGGGATATTTATATTTAATGCTTCCTATTCATTATATATAAATAATACTTCTCCAATTGAATCAACTTTATTAGGTGATAAAGTAGCAATGAATAAATGGTATTACTTTCAGTATAACGCAAAACCTGTAGTAAAAAGTGTTATTATAAATAAAGCTTAAAATATTCTCATATAAGACATTCTCCATACTGTGGACTGCTTAAATTTAAGCAGTCCTTTTTACATGCCCCAACCTAAAATTTTTCTCTTTTAAAATCCTTTTAAATATATTACAATCTTATTTATACTATAAAACAGTATCTATACTTACTAATCTATAAAAAAAGATAACTTAAAGTCGTGTTCTTGTTAATAATTCTTTGAAAGAAGGTGTCTCAATAAATTATGAAAAACGGATATATTTATATTCTTCTATCTACCCTCCTGTTTAGTACCATGGAAATAGCACTTAAGCTGGTTACAAGCCAGTTTCACCCTATACAATTGACATTCCTAAGATTCCTCATAGGAGCAATAATATTGTCTCCCTTAGCAATAAAAAATTTAAAAGAAAGAAAACTTTCATTAACAAGAGATGACTTTAGTTTTTTTATACTTCAGGGTTTCCTATGTATAGTAGTCAGTATGACCTTTTATCAGTTAGCTGTTGTTAATGAAAAAGCATCTATTGTTGCAGTATTATTTAGTTGTAATCCAATATTTGTGATACCTTTTGCTTATTTTATAGTTAAAGAAAAAATATATAAACATACAATAATTTCATTATTTATAAGCATTTCTGGAATCATTTTTATAATGAATCCCCTTCATATGACAAGTAACCCATACGGAATTATATTCTCACTTTTAGCAGCTACAGTTTTTGCTTTACATTCAGTAATCGGAAAAACAAGAAGTAACAGGTATGGAGGTATTGTACAAACTTGTTTTTCTTTCTTTGCAGGTAGTTTTCAAATGCTAATTCTTATACTTATTTCTAAGATAAGCTTTATTTCTGAATGGCTTGCTGGATCTAGTCTTGAGGTGTTTTCAAATATACCAATACTACATGGTATAACACTTAACAACATACCTAGTCTTATTTATATTGGCATATTTGTAACTGGCCTAGGTTATACATTCTTTTTCCTAGCTATAGAAAAAACATCGGCTACAACGGCTTCTTTAGTATTTTATATAAAGCCAGCTCTGGCACCTGTTTTAGCTTTTATTATTCTTAAAGAATCTATGGCACCAACCACAATAGTAGGTATACTTTTAATTATAATGGGATCGTTAGTAACCTTTATATCAAACAGCAGACAAGCTAAATATACTCCTGTGACAAGTTGTGAGGATTCTCTATAACTTTTACTTATAATAATACAAAAATAATAATGCTGTAGTACATTACCTAAATATACTACAGCATTAACAAGTTATGTGATTATACTTTAAAATACAACTACTAAATAAATAACTCTGGTTCCCTTCTATCTTCGCAATCAACTTCTAATTCGTTTTTATGTCTTAAATAGTTTTCATCATCATAATATTTAGCATTGATTGGACACTTTTTAATGCAAGCCCCACACTTAATACAAACACCCTTAACTTTAGATACATTGTTAAAATCAATAGAACCCATAGGGCACACGCTTACACATATCTTGCAATTATTACAGTTACTATTTGTTTTTGGAGCAACCTTTCTAATATCAACAGGAATACCTTCTTTATTTTCAGGCATATAATATTTTCTGTAAGGCTTCGTTCCCTTTACAGTTATAGTCTGAATTTCATTTTCAGAGGTTATTTTCTTAAATATTTCATCTACAAAATCAATTATTGTAGCCATATCTTTTTCATCTGGTCTACCTTTTCCAAGAGTTTTAGAAAATGAATGTTCTCCTATAAATGCTCCCCCTGCAACAACTTTAAAACCGTCTAATTCAAGAATATCTTTTAATTCTATTAATGCATCATCATAATTTCTATTTCCGTAAACAACAACAGCAATTGATAAAGCACCATTCCCTTTAATAGACTGTAAATATTTTAATAAAACATTTGGAACTCTTCCTGCGTAGACTGGAACTCCAAAAACAACTACGTCCTTATCCGTAAAAGATAATGATTGTTCTCTAAATTCCACTTATAGTATATCATATTAATTAGTATCTCTTCTATCCCATGTATATCCAATTGGTTTTCATGTATAATATATTTTAAGTAATGAAATATTCTAAACTAAATTAACTATTTAGGAGGATAACCAATGGAAAAGTCAAAAGTATACTTTACAGATTTAAGAACTAAACCGGGTTTAAACTTATTAGATAAACTTGAAAGGTTGATAAAAAAAGCTGGTATAGAAAACATTAACTTTAAAGATAAATTTGTAGCCATAAAAATTCACTTCGGAGAACCCGGAAACCTAGCTTACATAAGACCAAATTATGCCGCAAAAGTAGTAAAACTCATAGAAAATCTAGGTGGTATACCCTTTTTAACAGACTCTAACACTTTATATACTGGCAGAAGATCTAATGCTGTTGATCATTTAACTGCTGCTTTTGAGAATGGCTTTAATCCTCTAACAGTAGGGTGTAACATAATTATAGCAGATGGTCTTAAAGGGACTGAATATAGAGAGATTAAGATCAATGGAAAACATTGCAAAACTGCTAAAATAGGTTCTGCTATAGCTGATGCTGATATAATAATCTCTATGAACCATTTTAAAGGCCATGAAATGACTGGATTTGGTGGAGCTATAAAAAACTTAGGTATGGGTTCTGGATCAAGAGGTGGAAAACTTGAAATGCATTCTGCTTCTCAACCTAGAATAAAACTAAAAAATTGCACCGCTTGCAGTCAATGTATAAAAAATTGTTCTCAAAATGCTGTGAGTTTAGGTGAAAATAAATTAGCTTTTATAGAATATTCTAAATGCATCGGATGTGGTCAATGCGTTGCAGTATGTCAATTTGATGCAGCACAAGTTATATGGAATGAATCTGCTGATACTGCTAATGAAAAAATAGCTGAATATACTCATGCTGTTATAAAAGATAAAGAAAATTTCCATATTAATTTTATAATGAATGTTTCACCTGATTGTGATTGCTTTAACTCAAATGATATACCTATTGTACCTGATATAGGGATAGCTGCATCCTTTGATCCTGTTGCACTTGATATGGCAAGTGTTAATTTAGTAAATAAAGCTCCAATTATTAATGGATCTAGAATATCAGATAAACATTATCACGAAGGAGAGGATAAGTTTAATCACATCCATGCAAACACAAACTGGGAGACTGGTTTAAAACATGCTATGGCACTAGGAATCGGTAATTTAGAATACGAGTTAGTAATAGTTTAATCTTACTCATAACAAAAGGCTGTTGATAAAATATATTTATCAACAGCCTTAGTATTAAAAATCTATATTATTTTTTTTATTACATCATATAAGTATCGACGTCTTTCCTCTTTCTCTACTACAAGAGGAGTATCTATGTTTCCCTTTAACTCTTTATTATCTTCTATAATTACATACTTATCTGTCACTACATTATAAAGTGTTGCATTTTCTCCTATTATATTATTAGGAAGAATTATACAATTTTTTATTATAGCTCCTTTAGCTACCTTAACCCTTCTAAAGAGTATACTATTTTCTACAGTACCCTCTATTAAACAGCCATTAGCTATTATGGAATTCTTAACTTTACAATTATTACCGTATTTTGCTGGACTTTCGTCACTAGTTTTTGCATATATAGGTCTTTCACTAGAAAAGAGTTCTTTACTTATTTTGTAATCTAATAAATCCATACTTACTTTATAGTAAGCTTTTAAAGAATTTATACAAGCAAGATAGCCCTTAAACTCGTAGCTCTTCACCTTTAATTTATCCAAAGAATTATATATATAAGATTTAACTTTTCTATAGCATCCTGTACTTATGCATTCATTAATTATTTTTATCAAAGTCTCTTTTTTCATTACGTATATATTCATACTAATATTAGAATTAACCTTATTAAGTATGTTTTTTCCAACACTAAGTACATTTCCCAAATCATCTATATTTAAAGTATCACAGTCATCAAAATTACTGTCTGCATTCTTAACTTTTTTATATACCATAGTTATATCACAGCCTGATTTTATATGACTTTTTACAACCTCTCTAAAATCAATGTTACATACCATATAAGATGAAGTAAATATAACATACTCTTGTTTAGCTCTATATAAAAACTCCATATTGTCTACAAAGTTATTTATATCATCTAAATAGGGATCCGTATTTGTAAAGTTAAAGAGTCTCAATCCATCTACTTTTCTGTTTAGCTCCCAAGGGCTGCCATTAGTCAAATGATCCATTAAAGATCTTGATTGCGCTTTAGCAAATACACCTATATTCTCTACTCCTGAGTTAGTAAGATTAGATAATATAAAATCTATAATTCTATATCTTCCTGCTATTGGAATAGAGGCTAACGGTCTATTTCTTGTAAGTTCTCTTATTCTTTCTTCATTTTCATCTAAATTAATTAGTCCCAAGCAGTCTTTTAACATATGTCTACCCCCCCGTAAAACAACCTAAGTTTTTTATACTATCCTGTTACAGCAATAGAGTTTACCTCCACATTCTCACTACTATCTACTAATGTTATTTTTTTACCATCACCAATAACAGAACCACTTCTTATAACAACGTTACTTCCGATAATTGCTTTATTAATAATTACGTTATCCTCAATTTTACTATCTGTCATTATTACCGAATTTGTTATTTTAGAATTTTCACCTATAGTAACACCTGCAAATAGCACAGAATTATCTACTTCTCCGTAAATTTCACATCCATCTACAATAAGACTATTTTTAACCTCAGAACTAGGCCCTATATATTGTGCTTGTCTAATATGCTTCTCTGAGTATATTCTCCAATTTCTATCATGCATTTTCAGCTCATTATCTTCTCTAAGTAAATCCATATTTGCTTCCCATAAGCTTTCTACAGTACCAACATCTTTCCAATATCCTTTGAAAGAATAAGCATGCATTTTAGCTCCATCATTAAGCATTTTAGGTATTATATCCTTACCAAAATCATTGCTTGATTCTTTATTTCTATTATCTTCCTCTAAAAACTTCTTTAAAAACTTCCAATTAAATATATAAATCCCCATGGATGCTTTTGTACTCTTAGGATTTTCAGGTTTTTCTTCAAATTCATATATGGATCCATCTTCATTAGTATTCATGATACCAAATCTGCTAGCTTCTTCTAAAGGTACATCTATAACAGCTATAGTAGCATCTGCATTTTTTTCTTTATGGTATTCTAACATGTTTTCATAATTCATTTTATATATGTGATCTCCAGATAAAATTAAAACATATTCTGAGTCATATTTATCTATAAAGGAACTATTTTGATATATTGCATTTGCAGTACCTTTGTACCAATCTCCTCCACTTTCCTCCTGATAAGGTGGTAGAATAAATAATCCCCCATCTCTTCGATCTAAATCCCAAGGTGTTCCTACTCCTATATGGCTGTTAAGCACTAAGGGTTTATATTGTGTTAATACTCCTACAGTATCTATCCCTGAATTTGAACAATTACTTAAAGTAAAATCAATTATTCTGTATTTCCCACCAAAAGGAACTGCTGGTTTTGCAAGTCGTTTTGTAAGTACACCTAATCTCGATCCTTGTCCTCCAGCTAATATCATTGCTATAATTTCTTTTTTTAACATAAAAAGTCATCTACCTCCTAAACACTTTGTTAGTAATTCGATTATGCATTACATGGATCTATCGTTAATTGTTTTACATAAACTAATGTATAAATTTATATATTTTTGCTTCTAATGGACTAATTTTTATATATTCTAAAGTTATATCTTCCTCTAATATATTTTTATTTAATATCCTTTTGATATGGAAAGTTAAATCTTCAATTTTTGAATAGTTATCAATACCTAAGGACTTAAAATTAATATTATAAGAATTTTCTCTAGACTTATTTATTACTACTAAAGATTTTATATTATCATAGGCTCTTTCATAACAGAGTATATCTTCATTTATGCTATGAAATTTTAAGTCTCCTTCAATAAAAACCTGATTATTATTTCTTATTTTTATAACTTCCTTATAAATATTATAAATATCCATATTTTCATTTCCCCAAGGGTAAGGTTTCCTATTTAATGGGTCTTTTCCTCCTGTAAGGCCAGCTTCGTCTCCATAGTATATAAGCGGCACTCCAGGCATAGTCATTTGGATAGCCAAAGCTATTGTAAGTTTATATATAATATTTTTTCCATCTTTATATAGTAAAGTTAAAATTCTCTCAGTATCATGAGTCCCTAGTACATTTAGATTACAGTAGAAATTTTCTTTAGGATAATTTTCATAAAGACTCATAATAATTCTTGTAAAATCCTCTGAAGTAATTTCAGAATTTACAAATTTAATTACTGCTTCCTTGAAAGGGTAGTTTGTTACTGAATCCAGCTCTTCGCCAAATAGATATTGTCTTTTTTGGTGATAGCTTATCTTATTAGATGCATCTTCCCAAACTTCACCTATTAATACTGAGTCACTCTTAATCTCTTTAATATGAGTCTTTAGTATTCTTATAAATTCGTCTGGAAGCTCGTCAGCTACATCCAATCTCCAACCACTAGCCCCTAACTTCATCCATTTATTAATTACAGAATCATCATCTTTTATTATGAAATTTATATAATTACTATTCATTTCATCTACACTAGGATGATTATCTATTCCCCACCAGCATTCGTACTTATCTGGATAATTAGTGAAATTATACCAGTTATAATAATAAGAGGCCCTAGATTGATACGCTCCTAGGCTATCATAACTTCCGAATTTGTTAAAATATACACTATCCGATCCAGTATGATTAAAAACTCCGTCTAACACTATTTTTATTCCTAACTTCTCAGCCTTAATACAAAGTTCTTGAAATATACTATCATCACCAAACATTGGATCTATTGATTTGTAATCTCCAGTATCGTATTTATGATTGCTAGCTGCCTCAAAAATTGGATTTAAGTAAATTATACTAATTCCTAACTCCTTTAAATATTCTAGCTTTTCTATGACTCCTTTAAGGTTTCCTCCATAGAAATCCCAGCGTACTATTCTTCCATCTCCATCTCTTATATATGTGGGCTCATCTTCCCAGGTTCCATATATAAAGCTATTTTTTTTAGGATTATCCACTTTTCCATCTTTATTGCCATTTCTAAATCTATCTACAAATATTTGATATACTATGCCCTCTTTAAACCATTTAGGTGCTTTTGCTTCTTTGTACACTGTTATCTGATAAGTTCTAGGATAGGATTCATAAATCTTTCCTTCTCCCCCTAATCCATCAGAATTATTTCCATAAATTATTGTCTTGTAATCCTTATAAAGTCTAAAATAATAATTTATTAATCCTTTATAATCCTCTTTTATCATTATTTCAGTGAAATAGTTATATAAAGTATCATTAATTTTCATCGAAGAAAATTCTCTAATTTCTTCAGTACCATCAAAATACATCATAACTATTTCAGCCTTATCAAAATACTCTGCTTCCAGAGCTAGATATAACTGATCTCCTGATTTTAATGCTCCAAAAGGCTTTCTAAATCTTGTTTCCCATGAATTGTGTTTTATATAGTAATTCACAAAATCACCTCTTAGTGTATATAATCCTTTTAACACGAAAATATTCAGGACTTCTAAACATACTCTCATAAAGCTCTTTATATTCTTTAGCTGATTCATCCCAACTATTGACACTATCCAGTGCTTGAATCACTATAGTTTCCCAAAGCTTTTTATCTTTATAATAATCTAGTGCTGATTCTATAACATATAATAAATCATGTGCATTATTATTAGTGAAACTAAAGCCATTACCTTCTCCAGTAAATTTGTTATATGGTTTTACAGTATCTTTAAGGCCACCTGTTTCTCTAACTATAGGCAAAGCCCCATATCTTAAAGCTATAAGTTGACCAAGTCCACAAGGTTCAAATAAAGAAGGCATTAAAAGTAAATCTGTAGCTGCATATATTCTGTGAGCTAATATATCATCAAAATATATATGTGCAGATACTTTTTCTGGATACTTTTCATTAAGATATTTAAAATACTCCTCGTAATCCTTGTCTCCAGTGCCTAGCACTACAAATTGTATATCTCTATTTATAAATTCTTCACCTATATGCTTGATCAAGTCTATTCCTTTTTGTGCAGTAAACCTTGAAACTATAGCTATCATAGGAATTTTTTCGCTTACCTTAAGTCCTAACTCTTCTTGCAATTTTGTTTTATTAATATATTTATCTTTTAAACTATACTTACTATAATTTTTATAGATATAACTATCCTTTTTCGGATTGTAAATATCATAATCTATTCCATTTACTATCCCTGAAAGATCTCTAGCCCTACTTCTTAATAGTCCATCTAACTTTTCTCCATAATATGCACTTTGAATCTCTTTAGCATAAGTTTTACTTACAGTTGATATCCTATCACTGTAGTTTATTCCACCCTTCATAAAACTTACTTGGCCATGAAATTCTAAACTTCCATCCATATACAAATCATCACTAAGTCCAAAGAGTTCCCCTAATATATTTGGATCATAATTTCCTTGGAATAATATATTATGTATGGTATATAAGACTTTTATGTTCCTATAAAAATCATCTTTTTCATACTGAGTTTTGTATAAAACTGGCACCATCCCTGTATGCCAATCGTTACAGTGAATCACATCTGGCTTCCAGTCCATCTCCTTTAACATCATAAGTACAGCCCTATCGAAAAATGCAAACCTCTCTCCATCATCATAGTAACCATAAAGACTATCTCTAGAAAAATAGTATTCATTATCTATCAGATAATATTTAACTGAATCTACTTCACTTTCAAATACTCCCGCATACTGATTTCTCCATCCTACAGGTACTGTAAAAGATTTTTTAAATTCCATATAATATTTACTACTTGGTTTTATTGTTTTGTACTTTGGTATTACAACTCTTACATCTATACCTAGTGTTTTAAGGTATTTTGGAAGAGCGTATGCAACATCTGCAAGTCCTCCTGTTTTAATAAAAGGATCTGCTTCAGAGGCTATAAATAATACTTTCATTATTCAAATTTCCTTTCTTTGCTCTTTCTATCACTATTCTTTTTACTATTGTTCTTTTTATCACTATGATCTTTATTATTATCATCATTCTTTTCATCATTTATATCATAGATTTTATTCACCTTAAGTATAACTGATGCCATAGGTGGAACTTTAATCTTTATGTGATATTTTTCTATGTGCCATGGTTCTTTTACTGAGTAAAGGGTGCTCTCCATAACTTGTCCTGATCCACCATATTTCTTACTATCCGTATTCAAAAGCTCTCTATACTCTCCTAAGTGTGGTACCCCAATTTTATAATCATAATATACTACTGGAGTAAAGTTACATATAATAATTAAAGTTTCCTTTGGTTCATTTGTATTTCTCATAAAGCTTATAATACTCTGATGGGAATTATCCGCATCAATCCATTTGAATCCATCAACTTTATAATCATTAAGCCATAAAGCTTTTTCATTCTTATATAAAATGTTTAAATCTCTAAAAAATTCTTGAGTAATTTCATGCATCTTAAAATTACTAATTAAATTCCATTCAAGTTCTTCATAATATCTCCATTCAACAAATTGGGCAAATTCGGTTCCCATAAAGGTGCTTTTTTTCCCTGGATGAGCAAACATATAGGCCATAAATAATCTTAATCCTGCGAACTTATTCCAGTAATCTCCCCACATTTTATTCACCAAAGATTTTTTACCATGTACTACTTCGTCATGAGATAAGGGTAATATGAAGTTTTCTGTATAATTGTACATCATAGAAAAAGTTATTTTATTGTGATTAAATTTCCTATGTATGGGATCTAAATTTATATAACTTAAAATATCATTCATCCATCCCATGTTCCATTTAAAATCAAAACCTAGTCCCCCTGACTTTATAGGCTTTGTTATCATTGGCCATACAGTTGACTCTTCTGCAATGATAAGTAAATTAGGTTCTTCTCTATATAAAGCATGATTAAGCTCTTTTAAAAATTCAGCAGCTTCGAGATTTTCACACCCTCCATTTTTGTTTGGTGTCCATTCTCCTTCTTTCTTGTCATAATTCAAATAAAGCATATTTGTTACTGCATCTATCCTTAGTCCATCAATATGATATTCTCTAATCCAAAACAATGCATTTGATATAAGAAAACTCTTTACTTCTGGTTTCCCTAAATCAAAATTTGATGCTCCCCAGCCTTTATTTTCTCCTTTATTTATATCTTCATATTCATAAGTAGGTGTACCATCAAATCGATAAAGTCCATGCTCATCTTTACAAAAATGACCTGGAACCCAATCTAGTATTATTCCTATACCAGCCTTATGTAATTTATTTATAAGATACTTAAAATCCTCTATTGTACCATATCTACTTGTAATAGAATAATATCCCGTAAGCTGATATCCCCACGAAGCATCTAGGGGGTGCTCCATAACTGGCATTAATTCTACATGAGTATACTTCATATCTTTTACATAGGTTACTAGCTTGTCTGCTATTTCTTTATAATTTAAGAACTCCCCATGTTCATCTCTTCTCCAGGAACCTAAATGTATCTCATAAATATTTATTGGAGCCTCATATATGTTTTCAGAGCTTCTCTCCTGCAACCATTTTTCATCTCTCCAGATAAATTTTTTCTTTTTTATAGCATAAGAGGCAGTATTAGGTCTTTTCTCACTATAGATTGCATAAGGGTCAGATTTGAGAACTTTTTTACCGCTTTTTTGAGTTATTTCATACTTGTAGATGAAGTTTCCTTTTAAACCTGGAATAAATAGGGTCCATAATCCGCTATTATTTATTTTTTTTAGAGAGTATTCTTCTCTAGATTCCCACTGATTAAACTCTCCTACTACTCTTACATCTAAAGCTTTTGGCGCCCATACAGTAAATCTTACTCCCAGTCTCCTATTTTCTTTCCCATGATGTGCTCCCATAAACTTATAGCACTCATAATGAGTTCCCTGGTGAAAAAGGTGAATATCATAATCAGATATAATACTTATATTCTTTTCATCAATTTTATTTTCCACCATTACAATTCACAGCCCTTTCTATATACAACTTATCATACATCTTACTATTTTCTGTATGAATTGGTATTTATATTCAATATTTCTTATATATTTTTAATTTATCTATATTATACCACTAAATCCATTAATAATGAAAGTATACTTTTATTATGATATAATAGAAATGATTGAATATCAAACATTTTTTATACATTTTTTTCCATAAGGAGGGTAATAATGAAAGATAAAACTATAGGATTTATTGGAACTGGTGTTATGGGTTCAAGCATGGCTTCTCATATTTTAGATGCTGGATATAAGGTTTTAGTTTATAATAGAACAAAATCTCGTGCAAATTCATTAATAGAAAAGGGAGCTATTTGGAAAGATACTGTAAAAGAATTATCAAAGGAATCTGATGTTATTATCACTATAGTTGGATATCCTAAAGATGTAGAGGAAACCTATCTTGGAGATGAGGGTATACTTAACAATGCTAAAACAGGTACTTATGTAATTGATATGACTACCTCTAAACCAAATTTAGCTAAAACAATTTATGAAAAAGCTAAGGAAAAAGGTATATATTCTCTTGATGCACCTGTATCTGGTGGAGATATTGGAGCTAAAAATGCTACCCTAACTATTATGGTTGGAGGAGATAGCGAAGTCTTTGAAAAAATAAAGCCTATACTTGAAATAATGGGTAAAAATATTATTCTTCAAGGAACTGCTGGTTCTGGTCAGCATACAAAAATGTGCAATCAAATAGTTATTGCTTCAAATATGATGGGGGCATGTGAAGCTATGATATATGCAAAATCTGCTGGTCTTAATCCTGAAGAAGTACTTAAAAGTATTGGTTCTGGTGCTGCTGGTAGTTGGTCACTAAACAACTTAGCTCCTAGAATGATCCAAGGTGATTTTGAACCTGGATTCTATATAAAACATTTTGTAAAAGATATGGATATTGCTTTATCCGAAGTTAAAGAAATGGGAATTACCACTCCTGGTCTTGAACTATCAAAGTCTTTATATGATACCTTAATACAGAAAGGAAAAGGCGACAAAGGAACCCAAGCTTTATTTGATTTACTAGATAAATAACTAGTATGTTAAGAACTTTTCTTTTCTATTTTGAATACTTATATATAATCAAACTATAATTAAAGATTTTAAATTCTTTTTATTAGGGGGGTCCTATGTATAAATTAAAAATAATACTCCCAACTGTTTCTGCAATACTAAGTTCAATGATTATTGGACTTAGTTTATTATTTACTAAAAATGCTGTTGCTATTTTCCCACCTTTACCTACTTTAGCTTATCGTTTTTCAATAGCATTCTTAGTAATGTCTATATTAATATTACTTAAGATAGTAAAAGTAAATTATAAGGATAAAAATCTAAAAATCCTTTTACTCTTTTCTATGGTTCAACCTGTTATGTTTTTTACTTTTCAAGCTTATGGAATGAAGTATACATCTAGTTCAGAAGCTGGCATAATAATGGCGCTAACCCCTATAGTTATTATGGTTATGAGCTACTATTTTTTAAAAGAAAATATAATGATGCGACAAAGGTTATTTGCTCTTCTCTCAGTTTCTGGTGTTATAATTATTTCTATAATGAACGGTGCCACCTCTAAAAACAGTTTACTCGGACCTGTTCTTATATTGCTTTCTGCGATATCTACTTCTGCATATACAGTTATGGCAAGAAAACTGTCAACTAGTTTTACACCTATGGAATTAACCTATGGAATGATGTTAGTGGCTGCAATCTTTTTTAACCTATGTACTTTTATATTTTATAGAGAAACCTTTTCTGCAACTTCTTATTTATCAGCATTACAAAATAGGCAATTTCTTATTACAATTTTATACTTAAGTATACTATCTTCTATCGGGACTTCCTTTTTATCAAATTACGCAGTTTCTAAAATGGATGCTGCTATTGTTGGGATATTTGCAAACCTATCAACTGTAGTCAGTATTTTTGCCGGTGTATTTGTATTAAATGAAAATTTTTATATGTATCACTTTATTGGCACTGTTTTAATTTTGATTGGTGTTATTGGTGTAAATAAAAAGTTTAATAAAACTAACTAAATATTTTTTATAATAATAAAGGAGATGGCTTAGCCCATCTCCTTTATTATTCGTTTTACATTCTTCCTTTACTTATCAGCAATTTTTACAACAAGTTTAGCTAACACATGCCTATCTTCATCGTTTGCAGCATCCCACATCTCTTTCAGAAGTCTTTCTTCATCATTATGAGGATCTACATTATTTGAAAAATAGGTTCCAACCTTTTCAGCTAAATTAGTTATTGTTCTATCAGACATACCTACAGTTTCACCAAGATCAACAGCTTTTCCTAGAGTCTTTCTCCAGTCATTCCAATTATCCATTATATCCATATATATATCTCCTTTTTATTGTGGATATATATATTATTTTATTTTAAGCTAGATTTATGCAATCTGAATGTCGGTAAACTTATTTTTTAGAACTAGATATTCCATACCTTATAAACTCTAAAATTTTATAAGTAACTTCTTCTATATATTTATCCGTCATGCCCTCTTCTTCTTCAAACCCTTTAGCTATAAAATTTGAAGATAAACTATATATTGCCTTTGCTATAAACTTAACATCAATATCACTTCTTAATTCTCCAGATTCTATACCTATTTTTATCATAGGCTCAAAAACTTTAGATGCATCAAACTCCTCAACATCAATTCCTAAAATATCCTTCACTATCTCTATATTTTCATACATCTTATTACCTATTTTATAATATTCAGGTTTCATAAATGCAAACTTAGCTCCTGCTTTAAAAAATTCTCTAAACTCCTCAAAGAAACCTTCTTCATATTTTTCAAAGGATTCAGCTATAAACTTTGTCTTCTCTTCCTTAATAATAAGAATTATATATCTGTATAAATCTGTTTTATCCTCAAAATAATCATAAAAACTACTTCTTGGAATCTTTGCCTTATTTACAATATCTGAAATTTTTACTTCATTAAAAGATAGATTAGAAAATTCACTTATTGCTGCATTAATAATATGTTCTTGCTTTTCTTTAATTAGTTTAAAAAATGTTTGCTTTGGCAAATAATCAACTCCTAAATCCTTCATGAACTTCTTCTATATATTTTACAGCCTTTTCAAGACCTTTTTCAGCTTCAATAATAGTTTTAATATTTTTAGCATTATCTATATATTTTTTATTTTCCATTTCCTTAAGTGCATTAGCTAAATCAGTTATTTTAAGATCTTTTTCTCTTAATGGTTTTATAGAATATCCTTTAATGTAAAGTCTATTAGCCCAGAATGGCTGATCTACTGTAAATGGCATAATTAATTGAGGTGCTCCACTTATAAGAGCTTCAGCCATTGTACCAACTCCACCGTGGTGAATTATACCTTTAGCCCTTCTAAATATTAGTCTGTGAGGTGCTTTTTCTACTGCAAAAATATCACTTTCATCCTCAAACTTCATACCACTTGTTCCTGTTAAGATAACAGCTCTATTATTAGTTTCTTTTATCGCCTTAACAAGCTTTTCTTTAAACAATGTTGGATTTTTAAGAGGCATACTACTAAAGGATATAACAATGGGTTTATCTCCACTTTTCAGGAAATGTTCAAGTCTCTCATCAAGTTTTTCTTCATTTAAACTTAAGAAAAAGAATCCTGAAAGAAACACTCTGTCCTTCCAACTCTTAACTTCCTGAAAAAGAAATGGACTAATTGGATATATTATAGGAATATTTTTATCTTTAAGTTTAAATGTAAGTTCTCCTGTTTTTCTTTGAGGAAGATTTAATAATTCTCTTCTGAAGTCATTTATATCTCCTATAAAAGATGATTCACTAAAAGAAATAGCTTTGTAAGTTAACTTATTTATAAAAGGCCCAAAATTCCCTTTAGAAGATATAGCAAAATTAGGGAACTCAGTTATAGGATACATTATTGGAACTGGTGACATACAAATACAAGGAATATTTAAATAATCTGCAATATCTACGGCTCCAAGTGCTTTAGGATGATATATTATCATATCTGATCCTTTTGACGCCTCTAAAAAGTCATCCATACTTTTTCTATATAAAGGCTTAATTATTTCTTTTGAAAATTTTAGCATCTTGAAAATATTATAATTACCACCATTAAAAACTTTTCTACCTTCCTCACTTTCCATAATAGCCATTAAGTCGGATGCTGCCTTGTGGAAGCCTACACCGTTCTCTTCTATAAAACTTTTAAAGGTTTCCCCTGTACATATTAATGCCTCATGACCATTTTTTATAAGTTCTTTTGAAAGTGCTACATATGGTTGAACATCACCCCTACTACCTAAGGTCAGAAATGTAACTTTCATGATAGGTACCTCCTATAAACAATTACTTGTGAATAATCATCCGACGATAATGTCGTCGCAATATAAACATAGCTGTTTATATTGTTATTGTCAAGCTAAGATTTAGATTTTCTTCTTTTCTACTACCTTATAACTTACATAAAACTTATCTATCTAGGACATCTTATATATATATTTACGTATTAGAAAGGAGTATATACTAATGAAAGTTATTGCAGTCGGTAGTGATGCACCAAATTTCACTGTAAAGGATATTAATGAACAAGATATAAGTCTTTCAAACTATCGTGGAAAGAAGGTATTGCTCTCTTGGCATCCACTTGCCTGGACACCAGTTTGTACCGATCAAATGAGATCCTTAGAAAATAATTGGGAAACATTTCAGAAGTTAAATACAGTTCCTCTTGGATTTAGTGTTGATCCTTCTCCTTGCAAAAAAGCATGGGCAACAGCACTTGTAATTGAGAATATAGCTCTTCCTTCAGATTTTTGGCCTCATGGAAAAGTTGCAAAAGAATATGGGATATTTGACGAAGCACTTGGTGTCTCAGATCGAGTAAATATTATAATAGATGAAAATGGCAAAGTTAAATGGGTTAAGGTTTACCCACCTGAACAGTTACCCGATATAAATGAGGTTATACAAGTTTTATCTAATATGTAATTAACATATTAAAGGTGATATATTATAAACCAATTTAACGTTTATAATATATCACCTTTTTCTACGGATAATTATACTATGTAAGGAATTATAAAATTTGAATTTCTACAATATTTTTACCCATATATTCATGTTTTCAAACTGACCACAAATATGACAGTGATTTATTAATCTACCACCATATGCATAATCATGCTTTGCAAATACAATATTCATTCCAGTTGAAGTGGCTCTAGCTGTACTATAGAGTACTTTATAATCTCTTGATTTTAAATCTCTTTCAAGTTCAAAAATTAAATGTCCCATAAGTCCAGATCCTCTGTGTTCTTTAAGGGTTGCACAATCTGTCATTTCTGAATTTAAATTAATAGGATCTATATCAGCAGAAGCTGCACTTACTATCTTATTTTCATAAAGGGCTACTTTAAAAAATACATTATTGTCCATAGCATATTGAATATAATTTGGATCATTCATAGGTGACGGATAAGTTTCAAATACCTTATCATATAATTTTGCTAATTCATTTGCATCTTCTTTCATTCCATCTCTAATAGTATACGCTTCATAATTTGTATGAGTATAGTCTTGGCTAATATACTCTCTTGATATAATGAGGACTTCTTCTTCTTCTGGTAAAGTCATACTCATTTTTCGTTCTGGTGTTATAAATTTAGATAAAAGATATCCTGGTTCACCTTTAATAAACTGATCAATTTTAGCTTCTATTATAAAGCCTTGCTCCTTAAATATACTTATATCTTCTTTAGATATTATAGAAAATATCTTTCCAATAGTATCTTTCCTAGAATAAAATTTAAGTTCATCCATTAGATTTTCTAAACTACCTTTAAAACTTACAATTTTGATTCTTTGATTAAATGTATCAAACTTAATTCTAGCATTGCCATCCTTTGTCTGTATTTCTTCTATTTTAGGTATATCTAAAAGCATATCTGCACTTCCTTTACTTTTGTTATAATTTATATATGTGCACTTTTATTTAAATTATTCAGATGTAACTAAAATAAAAACTTCTAACCATTTTTAAGATTGGTTAGAAGTTTTATAGTTCATTATTGTTTATCTAGTACATATCCATATGCTTTAAAGCCATCTTCTTCTTTTTCTAAATATACTCCTTGAATTTCTGGAGCAAAACCTGGAAATTTATTAATTCCATCTTCTAATATTAAGAAGTATTTTTGGGCAACACTACACCATCTTTCCCCTGGAACTACACAAAATACTCCAGGTGGATATGGAAGAGCACCTTCTAGGGCTACTTCACCTAAAATTTTATCTAAAGGAACTAGTTTAGCATTATTTCGTACGAGCTCCCATTTAGCTTCTTGAGGACTCATTACTCGTTTTCCTCTTGAAACCTTTTGAACACCATCTAAAGCTGATGCCACTTCATCTAAGGCTTCCTCATTAACATTATGATAACTTACTTCACTATCTGCAAAGGAAGCTGCTCTAAATAAATTCTTTTGATATGTCTTTGCATCATGATTCTTATAAAAATCATGCATCTCTTGACATAGCATTCTTATTGTATACTCTTTATAACGCTCTATATTGCTATTATAAAGTTTTGGCAATACATCACTTAATAATGCATCTTCTAATACAAGCTCTTCAAATCGAGCAATTTCTGATACAAGTCTATTCATCTTTTCAGGAGTTTCTGCTGGAGTTAATAAGAACAATATAGAGTTCAAATCACTTTTTTCTGGTATAATTCCATGTTCTCTTAAATAATTTGCAAGAATATTTGCAGGTATACCAAACTCTTCATATTCTCCACTTTCAGCATCAATTCCCGGTGTTGTTAACATAAATTTATTTGGGTCAACAAAATATTGATTCTCTCCATATCCTTCAAAAGAATGCCATTTTTCACCTGGGCGAAACTTAAAGAATTCTATATTATTTGCAATCTCTTCTGTATCATATTCTTCCCATCTCTTCCCGTTTACAACTGGTGGGATAAATGGTTTCATTAAAGTACAGTTTTTTATAACTTCTTTTCTAGCTTCCACACCCATCTTTACACACTCTGCCCATAGTCTCTTTCCTGCTTCACCTGCCTGCATTCTTGCATTAACATCTAGTGTTGCAAAGAGCGGATAAAAGGGGCTTGTAGAGGCATGTAGCATATATGAATTATTTAATCGTTTATGCTCTACATAACGTTTTTGACCTTTAATGTGATTATCTTTCTTATGAATTTGGGATGCTTGTGAAAATCCAGCCTGTTGTTTATGAACAGATTGAGTTACTAATATTCCCGGATCATCTTCTTTCAAATCAAGTAATAATGGTGAGCAATCTCTCATCATAGGAATAAATTGCTCATATCCAACCCAAGCTGAGTCAAATAAGATATAATCGCATAGATGTCCAATTTTGTCTACTACTTGTCTAGCATTATAAACTGTTCCATCATAAGTTCCAAGTTGAATTGCAGCAATTCTAAAAGGCCTTTTTGCATTAGCTTTCTCAGGGTCTACTTTAGCTATTTCTTCTCTTATATAATGTTCATCAAAACAATGCTCGTCAATACCACCAATAAATCCAAATGGGTTACGAACAGTTTGAAGATATACAGGATTACCTCCTGATTGAACCAAAGCTGCATTGTATATTGATTTATGATTATTTCTATCAAATAAAACTAGATCACCAGGAGCAACTATTGCATTTATAACTACAGCATTAGCAGTGCTAGTTCCATTCATTACAAAATAAGTTTTATCAGCATTGTATACTTTAGCCGCATATTGTTCAGCTTCCATTGCAGGGCCTTCATGTATAAGCAAGTCTCCCAGTGCAACATCCGCATTGCAAAAATCTGAACGAAAAATATTCTCACCATAAAAATCATAAAGATATCTTCCTGCTGGATGTTTACGGAAATATTGTCCTCCTTGATGTCCTGGGCAAGCAAATTGTAGATTTCCATTTTCTACATAGTTACTTAACATTTTAAAAAAAGGTGGTAATAGATTTTCTTCGTACTGCTTTGCAGCAGTTTCGATGTCTCTATTAAATGCTTCTGCATCAAAATTATTACCATCAATTACACCATAAACTTTTTTTACAGATTCACTGCTAAGCTTATCTGAAACCTTCGAAATAAGAAACACTGGAATTTCAAACTTTGTGTTATATATTTCCTCAATAATATCCTTATCCGAATCAGTTACTACAACTACAGCTACATCTGTATAGTCAGTATCCTTAGCTAAAACTACATCTCTCTTAGTACTAATGTAATTCTTAGCCTCTATGGTGCAAGCAATTTTTAAATGTTTCATCGATCTACCCCCAATATATTTATATTAAAACTGAACAATTATTAATATGATTTATATCTGTAAAAATACCTTTAATCCTCAATTCTACAAGGTAAAAATATAATTATAAAATAAATTCACTTATACAGAATATCAATAATTTATTAAATTTACAACATATAATTTTTTGAAAAATTTCCCTTAAGTTTTTTCAAATTTTTGCACATAAAAAGAACTGCCTCATTGCTGAGACAGTCCTTAAAATATGATAATTTATTATGCTTATACTAAGTTGTTATTATATATATATAATAACATAGATTTATGGTATTTTAGAATATACCTGGCATGAATACTTTAACAATAATCATAGCGGCAATTCCTGATAATACACAATAACCTATACAAATTTTCATATTATTTCTTAGAACTTTTCCTTCTTTACCCATTAATCCAACTGTTGTTAAAACCGCAACAACATTGTGTACGCAGATCATATTTCCTGCTGCTGCTCCATTAGCTTGTAGAGCAAGTATTGGTGTAATTGGAAGTCCTATTTCCTTAGCTGCGCTTAATTGTAATCCTCCAAACATAATGTCTGAAACTGTAGCACTACCTGAAATAAATGAACCTAGTGATCCTACGATTGGTGCTACTATATACCAAGAACCTCCTGCTATTCCTGCTGCAGCCTTAGCCATAACAATTAGCATAGAGTCTGTACCTGTAGCTGCACCTGAATTCATTAATATATAAGTCATACCTAATGCAAAGAATAATGCTATTGCCGCTGACTTAATTTGTCCTAATGTTTCTCCCCAAGCTTTGAAAGCTTCTTTTGAATCAAGTCCATGCATAGCTGGAATTAATAATGCAACTAACATAAATGGTATAATTCCTGGGTTGTATAAAGGTGTGATACTTCTGCTTATTGTTGTTCCAAGGATGTTGCTCCATCCTATGCTCCACACTTTAAGTAATGGAGTTACACCTAACCATTTTAAACGTCCTATTAATAGTAATACACCTATTAATATATATGGTCCCCAAGCTTTAGCAGCACTCATAACTTCTTTATTACCATCTCCTGAAACACCTGGTTTAATATCTCCTACCCAGTCTTCATCCCATTGATCCATAGGTTTGAAATCCCAGTTAGACTTAGGTATAAATAATCCTTTTTTAATTGATATAACGAATATTGGTATTGCAATTAATGCTCCTAATAATGATGGAAGTTCTGGTCCAACAAAATTAGCAATTAGTACTTGTGGTATTGTAAATATAAATCCTCCGAATAATGCCAATGGTAATACTTCTAATCCTTTTTTAATGCTCTTGTCTATTATTAAAGTCATAACACAAACCATAACTAGAGGAATAAAAGAACCTACAACGAAATCTAATAGACCTGCAAATCCACCTACTGCTTTTAATAATTCAATTATACCCTTTGTATATCCTGATTCTGCTGCCATTGCTTCTAAGTTGTTAAATCCACCTATTATTGGTGTACCTACTGCACCATAAGTAACTGGTGTACTGTTACCAATTAATGCAACCATTGCTGCTACTAGTGGAGGGAATCCTAAACCAACTAATAGAGGTGCTGCTACTGCTGCTGGAGTTCCAAATCCTGCTGCTCCTTCAAAGAAAGCTCCCATTAAGAAACCAATGATGATAACTTGAACTCTTCTGTCTGAAGATACAGTTGCCATTGAGTGAGCTATTCCATCAATACCGCCACTCTTTCTCATGATTGCTAGTATTAATAAGGCACCATAAACTATTATTAATATATCAATAGTATTAATACCTCCACTAATAGTAGCTGCTGCTATCCATTTGCTTGGCATATCCCAGAATATAGTTGCTATAATAGCAGCCAAAACAAATCCTACAGGCATAGCCTTTGTTGATGGTAAGTTAAACCCTAGCATTAATATACCTATAACAAGGATAGGTACTAAAGCAATTAGTGCTAACATAATTACACACTCCTTTTCCCTTTGTAATTTTATAGTAATAAATTTCAAATCCAAAATAATAGTATCCATTCCTACCCTAATTAATAAGGCAGGGACGGATACATTATTATTTCTTTAAAATTTAAACCATTTCAGCGAAACTTTGTACCCTAGTTTTAATTTGCTCGAAAGCTGTTGCTTCTTGATCGATTTCTATATATAAGCTCTTAATACCAGCTTTTTCAAGTTCTGCATAGTATATTGGGTAATCCCATTCTTCTGGGTCACAGAATTTCATCATACAGACAACAACTGCATCTGCTTTATATTTATTAACTGTATCGATAAGCATTTGGCCTCTTGGTTTTTCTGGATCTGTTGCAAGAGAACATCCGTCAAAATCTTGCCACCATTTAGCTAATCTATATAATGGGTCTGATCCTGCTGGTACATCTATTCTAAATTGTCTTGTTTCTTGTGCAAGATCGTCTGCAACTATAGCTAATCCATTTTCTTTGAATATTTCTAATACTTCATTTGGTTCAGCAGTAATACCAGTTAATACAACCTTCTTACCAGTCCATGGCTCAACAGGTAATGCTTTAACTTCTGCTATTAATTCTTTTACTAAAGCTGTGTGTTTTGATTTTTCCATAAACCATCTTGCTTTAATTACAGCATGACGTTTGATTGGGTCAATAACTTGTGGATACTCAGCAGCAAGTTCTGAGAATTCACGCATAGCTTTACGGTTTTCGTTGTATATTTCAATACTATTGTTTATTGCTTCATCTGTAATTTGGATGTTTAATATTCTTTCAAGTTTTTGACGAACAAGCTTGAATTCTTCAACAAGGAATGCATTTGAAACTTCTAATTTTCTGTTTTGTGGGTGAGTAAACACGATTACAGGTGATGTACCTTTCCACTTTTGGCTGAAGTTCTTTAATGTATCACATGGTACTGAGAAAAGTATAGCTTTTAAGTCGTCATATGCACCTTCAAGTGAAAGTTCCATAACTGATTGCATTATTGAACAAGCAAATGGTGGGAAATATGCACGAGCTTTAGAAATACTCTTTTGTCCTCCCCAGATACCTATTGGAAGAAAACCAGCTGCATGTATTAATTCTTCTGGAGCGTAAACAGGCATTACACCTACTGCACCTTTACCAGTTTCTTTTGTAAAATCTTCTATAGCTTTTCTAGGATTGTTTGAAATTTGATCTAATTCTTGTATAATACTATCTATTTTACTCATATTATTTTTGTCCTCCTTGCTCTTGATTCATCATTTCCTCTAAAGCTTGAACACGTGTTTCATATTGTGCTGGAGCGTAGTTACGAGGATCAGTTTGGTCTCCGTCAAAGCTTACATATGGTAATCCATTTCTGTTTTGGATTATTTCAGCTGTTTCTACGTTTAGTAAGCTCATTAACTTACAGCTTCTGTTTTGGTGATAGATGATACCGTCAGATTTTCCGTTTTCAACTATATCGCCAAGAACTTTTACTTTGTTTTGAACACAAGTATTGATATATATTCTAGTGTAAGCTTCTGCCATTGAACTCATATCTCCTGGAGTATAAGTTAAGTTCCAAAGTCCTGGATATGCAGAACCAGTCATTATAGTTCCTTCATTCTTTAATGTTTTAAATGTATGTCCAAGGTGTGGCCAAACAGCTATACCTTCCCAAGTTATACGTTTTTGCTCAGCGCCTTTGAATGCATAGATACCATTTTTCATATTTTCATCTAATTCATCAGCAAACTTCTTAAATGTGATTTCAGCATATTCTAAACTTCTAGCACAAACAATAAGAGCCATGAAGTTGAAAAGATCGAAACCATTTAATGGAGATGGTTTGTATTTTAACATATCAGCTAATCTGTTCCATTGACCAACTGAACGTTGAGTTTGTTTTTGTACTTCTAAGAATTTATCGTAGTCAAATTTCTTTCCAGTAATTTCTTCAAGTTGAGAAATTGCCTTTCCAAATTGTCCTACTATATAATCTTTAGCGTATTGTGGAATTGGCATTGTGTGGTTAAATGGCACGTCGATTATTATGCAAGGAATATTTAATTCTTTTGCAAGATTTTCATACCATTTAAGTAATGTATTACAAATGTTATTACATGTTATTACAAGGTCTGGAAGTGGTACATCTGCAGCTGGAGAATTTTTAAGTTTTTCAGGTGTAACTCCTGTTGCTGCTTTTTCTTTTAAAAGTTCCATGTATCCCATGTTTACTCTTCCATAAGAACATGTATCTAATGAGTATCCTTTTTGGTCTGCAACTTCAAGCATATCCATTGCACCTTTTCTTGCTCCTATACCAGCAGCGTGTGTTTCAGGATATACCATTGCAATACCCATAGTTACACAAAATTCTGGTGGTGCAACTGATGCTGACCAACAAACTAGTCTACCTTCGGCTTTGGCTTGTCTTGCTTCTTCATCTAATTTTTCTTGATAGTAAGCTAATAACTGTTTTGAATTCATAGTTGATATATCAGTCATTTTTTACCCCTCTTTTCTTTTTTTTTTAAAATTTTTTAATATATAATTAAATAATTTTTAAGCTTCATTAACTACCTTTTTACTTGCTTCTATATAAGCAAACAACGCTGCACCAAGTGCACCTGTGATTTGCGGGTTTGGCGCTACAATCACTGGTCTTTTTAGTTCTCTACTAATTGCTCTAACAACTCCTGCGTTTTGTGCAACACCGCCACACATAACAACATCATCTTCTACACCTGCTCTATAAGCAAGTCCACAAGCTTTGCTAGCAACTGATTGATGAACACCAGCTACAATATTTTCTATGGAAACTCCTTTTGAAAGCTGAGATATTACTTCAGATTCTGCAAAAACTGTACACGTACTACTAACAGTAGCAGGCTCTGTTGCACGTGAATCGTATTCTGCCATTTCACTAAGCTCAACTTCTAAAACTCTTGCCATTACATCTAAGAAACGACCTGTTCCTGCAGCACATTTATCATTCATAAAGAACTGCTTAACTCCACCGTCATTGTCAAGTTTGATTGCTTTAGCATCCTGACCTCCAATGTCGATAATCGTTTTCGCTGTTGGTACTAAGAAAGCGATTCCTTTAGCATGACAGCTTATTTCACTCATTTGCTTGTCTGCATCTTCTATTGCAAACCTTCCGTAGCCTGTTGCTACAACTGTTGTCATATCTTCCATATTAAGTCCTGTTTTTGAAAGAGCTTGTTCTAAAGCACGTTTAGGGCCTGAAGAACCAGTTCCAACTTGAATTACTTCTCCAGCAACAATATCTTTTCCATCTTTTAATATTACAACTTTTGAAGAAGCTGAACCAACATCAATTCCCATTGTATACATAGCGTATCTCCCTCTGTCTTAGTTATTTTTCTTTTTTCAAGAAAAATATATTTCAAAGCTTCACATTACCTCTCTATTATATCTTAAAGTCTAGACTTAATCCAAAGGTAAATTATGATATTTTATATAATACTACCCCTGGACTTGTCTAACTTATCCACACATTTAAAGAAGCATTTTTGAAACCTGAATAGACTTCAATTTTAAGGGATTAATATTATTTCTTTAACCCCATATTTTCTTCTCTAAATAGTTTTGCATCCATAATCTTAACATTTTCATCAATTGTAGGAGCAAACTCCATTAAGTCTAAGATTTGTGTTTGAATATCGATTCCAGGTGCAACTTCTATTAAGTGAAGTCCACTTTCTCTTAATTCAAATACACATCTTTCTGTTATATATAGTACAGGTTGTCCATTTTTATTAGCATATCTTCCACTAAATGTAACCTGTTCAACTGCATTTATAAATTTAATTTGTCTTCCTTCTTGCTCAATTACTACTTTGCCATCTTCTATTTTAACTTTTAATCCACCTGCTGTGAAAGTACCACAGAAGAAAACTTTTTTAGCATTTTGAGTTATATTAATAAATCCACCGCAACCTGGTAGTTTTGGACCAAATCTACTAACATTGATACTTCCAGTTTTATCACATTCTGCTAATCCTAAGAATGCCATATCAAGACCGCCACCATCATAGAAATCAAATTGGTATGGTTGGTCAATGATAGCGTCTGGATTTAAAGCTGATCCGAATCTAGGACCTCCTTGAGGGATACCTCCGATTGCACCTGATTCAACAGTTAAAGTCATGTAGTCGCCAATTCCTTCTTCATTTGCAACTTGTGCAATGTATTCAGGTGCTCCTACTCCTAAATTAACAGCTGTATCTTCTTTTAATTCCATAGCTGCTCTTCTTGCTATAACTTTCTTAGCAGTTAATGGACTAATTTCTACATCTTCACTTACTGCTTCTCTTGTCATTCCGCAAATTGCTGGGTTAAATTCTTGTCCCAATGCTTGCTCATGATCTGCTGGGTCAGCAACTACAACAGCATGTACATAAATTCCTGGAACTTTAACTAATCTTGGATCTAATGTACCAGCTTTGACAACCTTTTCAACTTGTACAATAACTTTTCCGCCGTTATTTTTAACAGCTTGTGCTATAGATGTAACTTCAGTAGTAGCAGCTTCTTTTTCAACAGTTACATTACCATATTCATCTGCATAAGTTCCTCTGATAAATGCAACATTTACTGGGAAAGCTTTGTAGAAAAGTTTTTCTTCTCCATTAACATTTATAACTTCTACTAAATCTTCTGTTGCTTTTGCGTTTACTTTACCGCCACCATTTCTAGGGTCAATGAAAGTATCTAAACCAACATGAGTGATTGTTCCTGGTCTGTGACCAGCCATGTCTCTTAGTAAGTATACTAGAGCTCCTTGTGGTAAGTTGTATGCTTCACATTTATTATCAAGAGCAAATTTTCCTAATGTTGGAGCAGTAGCATAATGACCTGCAATTACTCTTTTTAATAAACCTTCATGAGCATAGTGATCTCCACCAGTTTTTCCACTTCTATCGCCTTGAGATGCTGGGTAGAATAAAGTTATATTTTTTGGACTACCAGTTTCTAAGAATCTTCTTTCTATAGCCTTACTTAATGCCTCTGGGTTACAGTTTCCAACGAAACCACTTGTAACAAGCGTATCCCCATCTTGCACGATAGTAGCGGCTTCAGCAGCTGTTAAAATTTTGACTTTTTTCAATTTTATCCCTCCTAAATATACTATGCATTCGCATTTTAAGAATAATAATAAGTTCTGCGCGGATTTTTACTTTTATAAATTGCTTTGGTCTGACCATTTTTTTGATTGCTTGACCATGAATTTATTGTATCATAAACTAAAAAAAATATCTAGCCTTCTTTAAGAAAAACTCGTTAAATTTTTGTCAGTTTTTTCTACATGAATTTTATTATTCTTTTAACTGCTGCTAATATTAGGGTTTAAGGGATCTATCTATCAATATTTGAGTTAATCAAAACGTTTTCTATGAGCCTTTTATTTTTAAAATAATAGTGTGAATTTGCAATCTTATTGTAAAAAATATAACACACTGAACCTCATCTATTTTAAACATGTATTATCTGTAAACATTTATTATAGAAGATAACAATATGTCACATCCATTTACTAATGATAGTATATCTATTAATAGTGAATTTTACAACCACTTAAATGATGTAAACTATGGAGTGAAAAATCCACAATTTCATCTTCTATCCACTATTTTTACAGAATTGATAGAATATTCGGAAATAAAACCCTTATAGGAACTTAGCTTTTCACCTATACTACTCATAATGCTATTTATTTAATTAATTAAAAATTTTAAAAAACCTCTTATCAAAAATGCAAAAATGGTATATAATAGTTTTGCGAACATACGTTCTAGGACAAAGTTAAGGATTAGGTAAATGGAACCATTGTTCTTTTTACCTAATCCTTAATAGAAAGAGGGATAACATGAAAGAATACACTGAATTACTTACTTTAATAAATCACCTAAGAAATCAAATGATTGATTTAATTATAAGAAAAGATAATCTATTAGATCCTGAAGTTATTAAAATAAGTCAAGATTTAGATAGATTACTTAATAAATATTATACAATATTAAAGCCATAGCATCTGTTATCCGCTTTATCTTTACTCTATCACAATAATCTTCTAATAAATCATAGTCCCTACACCTTCATTTGAAAAAATCTCAAGTAATAGGGAGTGGGTTACTCTACCATCAATTATATGCGTTCTTGTAACTCCACCCTTAACTGATTCCATACAACAATTAATTTTTGGAATCATACCCCCAGTTATTACTTCACTTTCTATTAACTGATCAATGTCTTCTATATTTAGTTGTGTAATAAGACTGCTTTCATCTTTTGGATCTCTTAATACTCCTGGTACATCCGTAACTAAAATAAATTTTTCAGCTTTAAGTTTGATACTGATCTTTGCAGCAGCTGAATCTGCATTAATATTGTATGCCTTCCCGTCTTCTTTTCCTAAGGCTACTGTTGAAATAACCGGTATATACCCTCCATTAAGACAATGCTCAATGATGGCATCATTCACTTCTACTATTTCTCCTACATATCCTATATCTGTTCCATTTTGAGATAATACTTTTTTCGCCTTTAAAAGTCCTGCATCTACTCCACATAACCCTATAGCTTTACCACCATTTTTATGAATTAAGGATACTAAATCCTTATTTACTTTCCCAGCAAGAACTGCTTGAACTATATCCATAGTTTCTTCATCTGTCACCCTAAGTCCATCAACAAACTCACTTTTTTTACCAGTCCTATTTAAAAACTCATTAATTTCTGGTCCCCCACCATGAACTACAACAACTCTTATACCTACACAACTCATTAAAATAATATCTCTAATTACTGCATTCTTTAATTCTTCATTTATCATTGCATTTCCGCCGTATTTGACTACAACAGTTTTTCCATTAAATTTCTGAATATAAGGTAATGCTTGAATTAATATATCGGCCTTTTTTATATTTATATCACTATCCTCGTTAAACATTTTAAATCCCCCTTGGTCTACTATTTATGTATATTATCAATAAACTATGTATAATTGCCCCTCTAATTATACATATCTTTAACTGTTGTATCAATAATTATCTCATTTAAACTTATTATATCTTCCCCATAAAATAAATAAACTACATTTAACCTTTTCATAGTTGAAAATATAGCTTATGATCCTAACTTACATATGGTAGGTTGACCTTAAAATACCATTAAGATCTGTAACACCATTACTATCTATATCATATAGTATTATGTAAAACTCGATAATACAAAGGAGTGATTATGTACAATTATTATTATAGAGATAAGATGGGACAGGGAAATATTATCGCTTCTGCAAGAGGAGATGTAACCGGTGATAGAATACCTGATAATGTATATTTAACTGGTACAAAAACACCTGATAGTCCATTTACCCAAAATATTACCCTTGTAATACAGAATGGAATGACTGGTAGATTTACTAGCATAAAACTTAGTGAAAACGCTGGATATAATCCTACACTATTTTTAGGAGATTTCACCGGAAATAGAGTCGCTGATATTTTAATAGGAATTAACTCAGGTGGTAGTGGCGGAATAATGTACTACTATATATATTCCTTTATTAACAATACTGCAAAATTACTCTTCGACTTTAATTCATATAACGATAAATACACATATGCGATTACGTATAAAGACAATTATAAAGTTGAAGTTCTTAGTAATGAAAATAAATCAAGCTACATTATAGATATATCTAATAGGGGATCTGATTATTTAAATGAAATATATGATTCTAACGGCAAACTAAAAGCTCCAATTACTGGATTTGTAAATCCCCTAAGTGGTTTATATCCAGTTGACTTTGATTCTGATAAAGTATACGAACTGCTTGCTTATCAAAGAATAGCTGGAAGATACAATGCAGACTCTTTAGGTTATGTTTTAAATACTTTAAAGTATAAAAATAATAGCTTTGTCTTAGATAATCAGTATGTAGCTATCTTTGGATCACAAGTATAGTAGTAATTGCTTGAAAAAGGTGCCAAAATTCCAACCTAATGGAGTTTTGGCACCTTTTTTAAGCTTTATTAGTATCACGTTCTAAGCTTTAGTAAATAATAATTGTGCAAATAGATGACTACATAATAAGTATGTATGTGTTATTTATAATTACTTATTTCAGAGATGAAAGAAAGGACTAATATATGCCTAAAAAACATCGCTATTTTATAATAGTATCACATTGTTTATTAAATCCTAGTACTAGAGTTCATCTATTAGGAAAAGGATTCGCACTAGCTCAGAAGATAGTTAGCTATTTATTAGACAAAAAAATTAGTATTATCCAATTGCCATGCCCTGAATTCACTGCTATGGGATACTTGAGAAATCCACAAGGACGGCAACAATACGATAATATATTCTTTAGAAAACATTGTAGACATGAACTTCAAACCTACGTAGATATGGTATGTGAGCTTATAAAAAATGATAATACTCCCCTTTGCTATATAGGAATAGAAGGAAGCCCAACTTGCAGTATACACTGGGGTAAACACAAGGTAAATAAATATAAGACGGAATCTATGATGCCTGATTTAGAAGGCGATCCTGTGGAAGATGTTTATGGAGTAATGACCAGTGTGCTAGATGAAATGTTACAGGAACAAGGAATAACTATCCCTTACTTAGAAGCCCCTGTGAAGGAGAAACTTGACTCTGAAAAAAACAAAAGGTTTTTTAATGATTTATATGATTTACTTGATGTTCCTGAGAAATATAGAGATATGGTCATTTTATTAGAAGATCACTAATGAAAAATATGGTTTTAGCTAAAAAATATTAATTTAGATTATAGATATAAGGGAGTAGGTAATTGTTATGAATATACAGTATGTAAAAGGTGATTGCATTTTTACTCGCATCAATCAACCAGCCAAGCAATACGAATACTTAACAGAGGACATAGAAACTGATGTAATAATAGTAGGTGGTGGAGTAACAGGAGCAATACTAGGATACTATTTTACTAAAAATAATATTAATACTACTATATTAGAAAAATCAAGAATCGCTCATGGTAGTACTAGTATAACAACTTCACTGCTTCAATACGAACTTGATAGTAATGCTGTGGAACTAAAGAAGTATACATCTATAGACAACATTATTAAATCATATAATCTAGGAATACAAGCATTAGATGAAATCGAAGACTTTATAAATAAATATGGAAATACCTGCGACTTCAAAAGAGTAGATAGCCTTTTATATACATCTAAAGATATAGAAAAAGGTATAATTGAACAAGAGTATAAGTTTAGAAAGGAAAATGGATTTCCAGTAGAATTTATTGATAAAGACAATAATCCATTTTCTTTTAACTTGAAGGCTGGTGTATTAAGTAAAGGCGGCGGAGCACAATTTGCTCCCTATAGATACACCCATAGCTTACTTAAAGTAAGCTGTGAAAAAGGATTAAGAGTGTATGAAAATACTGAAGTTATAGATGTTAATTATAATGATGAGGGAGTTACAGTAGAAACTATATATGGTCATAAAGTTAAGGGAAAAATTATTATTGTAGCTACTGGATATAACACAACTCTTTTTACTAAACGAGCCTTCGGAATTAAAACTACAACTTTTAATATTGCAACTAAACCAATAAAAAATATAGAAGATATTCATAAGAAAACATGTGTTAGAGATAATGAAGACCCCTACAACTATTTCAGAACAACAAATGATAATAGAATAATAATCGGTGGAGAAGATATAAACTTTTTACCTGATATATCTAATGAGGAATTATGTGTTAGAAGTTATGAGAAGTTAGAACAAAGACTAAAAAATTTATTTGCAAATTTAGATATAGATATAGATATAGAATATAGATATTGTGGTGCTTTTGCATCAACTCAAGATAACTTAGGTTTTCTAGGTAAAGATCCAAGAAACTCAAAGTTATGGTACGGTTTAGGATATGGTGCGAACGGCATTTTATTTGCTATATTAGGTGGAATAATGCTCAGTAAATTATATTTGGGAGAAGTTGATGAAGATTTAAAACTTTTTAAGGTGGATAGATTCGATTCATAAATTTTAAAACTCCTTTTTTAATAAATCTAAAAGGCTACTTACAAAATATGTTTATCAACAACCTGAAAAAAACCTATGCTTTTGCATAGGTTTTTTCCAAACAGTCATGTAATTGTATATAATAATTAAATATTTTCACATTTAGATTAAATCTAAATGTAAATTTAATATATTTATGGCGAACCTATATTTGACTTTGTCCAACAGTTTACACATATTGAACAAGTATTCCTTTTCTTCAGCCATCTAGGAGCAAATCCCATTAAATCAATTACTTATGTTTGAATATCAATATTACTTTAAAATAAAATCCGCACAGATTTTTATTAATAAAAGAATAAGATATGATTTACATAACTAAATAACTAAAGTTTAACAGTTTGCCTATAACTTCATTTTAATATAGAATTTATCTTTATTACCTTAAAAATAAAATCCGCGCAGATTTTTATTAATAAAAGAATAAGATATAGTTTACATGACCGAATTAAAAAATTTTAAAAGCTTGTCTGTAATTACATTCTAATACTAGATAAGTTGAAATGGAACAAAAGAAACTTGACTATTGTTTTGTATCTATTAGTCCAATTTCAAGCTATGAATTAAAGTTGAATTAATAATTTCAATGTTGAAATTATTAATTCAACTTTTCTGCAATTATTTCCTATCAGGTACCACAAAATGTTCTATAATAAGGATCTACTATCTCAGGTAGTTTAGTATATTCATCTTGTTCCTTTGAGTAATCATACGGACTTGCAAGGACATCAAGAAGTCTCTCCATAACACTGTAATCTCCATTTTTTACTGCGGCCTCTAGTGCAGCCTCTACTCTATGATTACGCGGGATTACCGCTGGGTTACTATTTTTCATCATCTCGTAAGATAACTCTTTGGATTCTTCCTGTCTCCCTAGTCTTGCCTGCCATTTCTCATACCACTGAGAAAATTCTGGCATACCAAATAGTACAGTATCCTCTGGCTTATCAAAAGTTAATGCACGGAAAGTATTTGTATAGTCTGCACTATACTTATTCATCATGTTAAAAAGTTCTTGAATAATAGCTGTATCATCTACTTCTTCATTAAATATCCCTAGTTTTGATCTCATTGACTTAAGCCAATTATTACGATACAATTCAGCAAATTCTGAAATGGCATTTTCAGCTAACTTAATGGCCTCTTCTTGACTTGGATGGAATAATGGTATAAGAGTTTCGGCAAATCGTGCCATATTCCACCCAGCAATATTATGCTGATTTCCATAGGCATAGCGCCCCCCGGTATCAATAGAACTAAATACTCTTAAGGGATCGTAATTATCCATAAAGGCACAAGGACCATAATCAATAGTTTCTCCACTAATAGTCATGTTGTCTGTGTTCATAACTCCATGAATAAATCCAACCATTTGCCACTTAGTAACCAGTGAAGCTTGACGTTTCATAACCTCCTGAAGTAGAGAAAGATATGGATTTTCACTATCTTCAACATCTGGAAAATGACGCTTTATTGCATAGTCAGCTAATATCTTAAGTTCCTCAACTGTTCCCCAATTTGCAACATATTGAAAGGTACCAAATCTTAGGTGACTTGAAGCTACACGAGTTAGAACCGCACCTGGCAATGGATTTTGACGAATTACTGACTCACCAGTTGTCACTACAGCCAAACTACGAGTGGTAGGAATACCTAGTGCATGCATAGCTTCACTAATAATATATTCACGAAGCATAGGTCCAAGTGTAGCTCTACCATCACCTCTACGAGAATATGGCGTTTCACCTGAACCCTTAAGCTGAATATCAAACCTTTCACCTTGTGGTGTGATTTGCTCTCCAAGAAGCACAGCTCGACCGTCTCCAAGCATTGTAAAGTGCCCATATTGATGACCTGCATAGGCTTGAGCAAGAGGTGAAGCTCCTTCAGGAATTCTATTACCAGCAAGTATCTCTATACCTTCTTTACTTTTTAACTTTTTTCCATTTAATCCCAATTTATTTGCTAAATCATAATTTAAACAGACTAACTTTGGTGAAGCTACTGGGATTGGATTACACATACTAAAAAAGGATTTAGGTAAATGAGCATAACTATTATCTAGGTTCAATCCTATTTCTGTTATTGTTTTTTCCTTTATCATGATATCTCCTTTTTTTCTTTTGTATTTTTATATAATAAATCTTTATTTTGCATACATTAAAAATCATAAACATTCTATGATTTTTAATGCCCTTTTTAGTTTTTACTTCTACTAATTTATTATACTCAGCTTCCTATTGATAATTTAAACATCCATACTACTCTATTAATGAAGTGTTTTAATTTATGCTATTCTTCCAGTAATCATAATGGCACTTTATACAATTCACGAATTTTAAATTATATTTTAATTTAAATATTACTTAACCATACGAATTTAATAGAATTATATGATTGAAATATTGCGTTTTTCTTCTAAGAATGTTAATATTCAATTATAAACTAATTATTGCAACAACATAATCATAATAAGATGATTCAGGATTTCTTATTAATTTTTTAAGGAGTAGATGATATTGGAAAAAAACTTTATTTCAAAAAAGGTTGGAATCATCGGTGGTGGTCAGCTTGGCAAAATGATGCTAGCAGAAGCTAATAGATTGGGAATTTATACAGTAGTTTTTGATCCAAGCACGGAATGTCCTTCAAGATTTTTAGCTAACGAGTTTATATTAGGTAGTTTTGATGACAAAAAAGCTTTAAAGGATTTAGCTAGCAAAACAGATGTTATAACTTATGAATTTGAACATATATCCACAGAAGCTCTAAAGGAGTTAGAAAGCGAAGGATATATACTTTATCCTAGTGTGGAAAGCCTTGAAATAATACAAAATAAATATAATCAAAAGGTTCATTTAAGAAATCATGGTATTCCTTTAGGTGAATTTTTAAAAATTGATAATACAGACGACATTAAAAATGCTGCTAGGAAATTTGGCTATCCTATTATGCTTAAAAGTTCAACAGGAGCCTATGACGGCAAAGGAAATAGCCTTATAATGTGTGAAGAAGATATTGACAATTCTTTTACTGAACTTGGTGGTGGAAAATTACCTCTTTACGTCGAAAAATTTGTTCCATTCATAAAAGAAATATCTGTACTTTGCTGCAGAGGAATCAATGGAGAAATTGCATTATATCCAGTGGCAGAAAATATACACAAAGATAGCATATTATTCGAAACCTCTGTTCCCGCAAGTATAACCTCCTCTGAAGAAGAACAGGCTCTGCTTATAGCAAAAAATCTATGTGAAGCTCTTGAGGGTGTAGGTATGTTCTGTATAGAGATGTTTTTAACTCGCGATGGAGAAATACTTGTTAATGAAGTAGCACCTAGACCTCATAATTCTGGTCATTACACCATAGAGGGTTGTGTAACTTCTCAATTTGAGAATCATTTAAGAGCAGTAATGGGTCTTCCTCTTGGAGATACTAGTTTACTAAGACCAACAGTTATGAGAAATATTCTTGGTGAAGAAAAGCATGAAGGTTTAACAAAGATTATTGGGGCATATGAAGCTTTAGAAGTACCAGAAGTACACCTTCACATATATGGAAAAAAATATACAAAACCAAAGAGAAAAATGGGACATATTACAGTAACTGGAGAATCCCTAGAAATTGCAAGAAAAAAAGCTGATAAAGTTCATCCCCTTGTTAAAATAATTTCTCAATAAAATATGAAAGGAAGTAACTATATGAAACCTTTAGTAGGAATAATAATGGGAAGTGACTCTGATTTACCTGTTATGCAAGAAGGAGCTACTATTTTAAAGGAGTTCAAAATCCCTTATGAAATCACAATAGTTTCAGCTCACAGAACTCCCGATAGATTATATAGCTATGCAAAAGATGCAAAGTCACGAGGAATTAAAGTTATAATTGCTGGTGCAGGTGGCGCGGCACATCTTCCTGGCATGGTAGCAGCTATTACAGCTCTTCCCGTAATAGGAGTTCCCGTGAAAACCTCTACTTTAAACGGCATTGACTCTCTTTATTCAATAGTCCAAATGCCAGCTGGCGTTCCCGTTGCCACAGTTGCTATAAACGGTGGGAAAAATGC
The DNA here is from genome assembly GCF_055755365.1 of Clostridium sp. X. Classification (NCBI taxonomy): domain Bacteria; kingdom Bacillati; phylum Bacillota; class Clostridia; order Eubacteriales; family Clostridiaceae; genus Clostridium; species Clostridium sp. X. Next base: position 1,971,042 of record NZ_CM146912.1, on the reverse strand, counting down.
TGGGATTTTAGCAGCTCAGATAGTTGGAACCTTTGATGAGGATGTTTACAATTCTATTGATAAATATAAGAAAGATTTAAATGACATGGTTCTAAAAAAAGCAGAAGAACTAGAAAAAAGCAATTTATAAAACTTCACTATATTATTGTTCATGTAAAAGACCAGTAGTTCACTGACTTATGAACTGCACCCTGTCAAGTAGACAGTGGAAATAATAAAAATCAATTTAAGCGGCTAAAGCCCTAAACTCCATTGGGCTAAGGCCGTTTAATTTTTCTTGTAATCTTTTGGTATTGTAGAAACTGATATATTCATCAACTGCATTAGATAGATCCTCATATGTATAATATTTGTGCAAGTAGTATTTTTCACACTTGAGGATACCCCAAAATGCTTCCATAGGACCATTGTCGATACATCTACCTACTCGTGACATGCTTTGTGTCATTCCTGCTGTATTCAATCTTTGTTTGAATCCAATGGAGGTATATTGAAAACCACGATCGCTATGAATCATTGGACTTGCACCTTGTGAAGCCTCCAAAGCTAAATCAAGGGTCTTGAATACAAGATTATTGTTGTTGGAATGTCCAAGTACATAGGCAACAATACTCTTATCATAAAGATCCAATATAGCACTTAAGTATGCCTTTTTAGAATTTCCATACTTAAATTCAGTAACATCAGTAACCCACTTCTCGTTTGGTCTATCTGCTATAAACTCTCGATTAAGTATGTTTTCTGCTACATGTTGAGGTGTAGATTTTATATAACGTTTCCTTTTCCTTCGAATCACAGACTGTAGACCTGAAAGTCTCATAAGTCGATAGATGCGTTTATGATTATACAGCTTCCCCAACCTTCGGTTCAAATTCATAGTTATTCTTCGATAACCATAAATGCCATTGACTTCCTCGTAAAGTTCTATAATCTTTGATATCAACATTTCATTCTCGGATTCTGCAACAGATTCTTGGCGATTTAGCCATTTGTAATATGAGGATCGTGGAATCATTGCTATTTCACACAATAAGGATATCGAAAATTTATCTTTTTTATGAAGTTGTAAAATCGCATTATAGCTATTTTCTTGTCGTAGACGGCTTAAAATCGCCCCCTTTCTAGCTCCTCTAATTTTTTTAAGAATGCATTTTCTGCTCTTAAGCGCTCATTTTCTGCTTTTAGTCTCTTCATTTCAAAATTTACTCTATCTTCAGGTGTTAGTTCCTCTTCAGTTCTTTTACGACCTCGTCGGTCTTTTAATGCATCCTCTCTACCTAGTTCATATTTTTTTACCCACTGGTATATTTGTTGGTAGGAAACATTGTAGGTTTCAGCTGTGTGTTGATAGTCGTTATTGTGAGCAATACAGTATAATACAATTTCAATTCTTTCCTTCCAAGAAGTAGACCTTCCTTTTATCATAGATTGACTCATTCCTTTCGTGGTTGCCGTTATTTCTCTATGACTATTATACTTGTCTACCCATTTTAACAATACACTTTTATTTGATATTTCATACTTCTTTGCCACTTCTCTTTGTGAGTATTTACCTGAAAGGTAATCTTTTACAGCCTGTTCCTTTAGCTCCTTTGAATACCTCTTCCAAGTTATCATTTCTCTCAATCCATCTATACCATATTTTTCGAAGTTATATCTCCAATCTTCTAAAGTACTTCTATTAATTTTATATATAGAAGTAATTTCTAATATCGTTCTAACTCCATCCTCATACTCTTTCAGGATTTCATACTTTTCTTCGGCTGAGTATTTAGTTCTTTTGGACATAAAAATGCTCCCCTTTCTGGTAACAGATTTTTATTTTTTAATCTGTCTACTTTAAGGGGAGCATATCACTTAACTACTGGTCTAATTTATATTAATCTTATAAAATCATGCTATTTTTCTTCTAATAATCTTTTTTCTAGATTATATCCATAAATCTTTTGTTAATTCCTCTATTTGCGCTTTTCTTCTACTTGTTTTTTCTAAATCTACAGTAATTATATTATCTTCAATATTAAGTACATCTCCCTCTTTTGCTTCTACTGGAATTGCACTCCTTTTAATATCTATCATTTCTCTATTTTCTTTTTCACATATAGCATATTGCCCTTCAAACCTATCAATTGTTACTTTCACAAAACTCACCTACCTCTTTGACTTTCTATAACCAGCAGCTTCTGCTTCTGCTTCAGTTTTAAACCATTCTTCTGGATTTGTTTTATTATAATAAGCTCCACCTGGAACATGATAAATTTTTTCTCCCTTAGAATTAATATTTCCTTTTATTAATTTCTTGTCACTTGAGCTAGTATTACTTGAAGTATTTGTTGTAGCTTTTGGTATTGGCTCCACTGTTGTTAAAGTTGGTTTAGTGCTACTGCTTTTATTACTTGATGTGGAACTCCTTGACTCTGAACTTCCAGTTCCACTTGAAGAGTAACTTCCTGGTTTAGTATTAAAAGTTATCTTACTTCCATCGCTTGTTACTACTATTGTACCTGATTCATCTGTTCTGTATACTGTAGTTCCTTTAGCTTTTAGTCTATCCATTAAAGGCTTATGAGGATGTCCATAGGTATTTTCTTTTCCTACCATAATTACAGCATACTCTGGGTCTACTTTATTTAAAAAAGTTGTTGTTGTTGATGAACTACTTCCATGATGTCCTACTTTTAATACATCTGCTTTAATGTCTAATTGCTTAGCTAATATTTCATTTTCTGAAACATCTTCAGCATCTCCCATGAATAAGAAGCTGTTATTACCATACTTTAATTTTATAACTATAGATTCGTTATTAACATCCTCGTATCCATTACCATTTGGTGCTAATATAGTTGCTGTTGCATCTCCTAAGTTTATAGTATTTCCAACTACCGGAGTTGTTATTTTTAATCCCTTACTACTTATAGCTGATACTACATCTTTAAAAGTTGTAGTTGTTGCTGTTGCCTTAGGCATGTACACTTTACCTATACTAAAACTCTTTATAACTACATCAAGTCCTCCAATATGATCTTCATGGGGATGAGTTCCTATAACATAGTCTAATTTTGATACTCCTTGATTTTTAAGATAATTCACCACTAAGTTAGAGTCTGTATTATTTCCAGCATCAATTAACATGTTTTCTCCATTTTGCTGAATTAATATAGAATCTGCTTGTCCTACATCTATATAATGTACTTTTAGAGTTCCATTTACTAATACATCTACTGGTTTTGTAGTGCCTACATCTTTATCTTCGCTTTTATCCTCTTTAATTTCCGTAATTTTAGTATTAGTTTCTTCAGTTTTATTTTCTTTAATTGAACTTTCCTGATTAACTATGTCACTTGTAACTAACTTTTTACTTTCAGTATTATCAGTGCTCAATTTAATGCTATTTGAGCCCATACCAGAAATGAATATAGAAATAAATACTAAGGATAAAACACTTCTTACTACTTTATTAAATCTGTTATTCTTCCACATTATAAAAATACCAACTGGTGCAAGAAATATTAATGTAATCCACATAAACCAATTGCTATTATAAAACTTATTTCTTTTCACTTTAGTTCCTCCTCTTAATGTATATAAAATTTTATCTGTAGTGCTTTAAACCTTCTGAAAAAGCGTCAGCTTAGTCGTTAATTAGTATTTTAACATAAAAGCTATATATATGAAGGAAAATTTATTAATTCCCATCTATTACCCAAAACGAGAAAATCTAAAAAGGTATAGCCTAATGAAAGACTATACCTTTTTATAAGATTATAAAGATAAACTTTTTAATATCCTCTTTTTTAATTTTAAATTGGCGAATTAGTGAACACAGTATGTTTTATGTTGTTCTTCAAATGAATCGATCTTATCCTCATGAAGAAGAGTTAAGCCTATTTCATCTAGTCCATTTAAAAGCTTATGTCTAGCGAAATCTTCTACTTCAAAACTGTATTCTAGCCCCTTATTATCTCTTACTTTCTTTGCTTCTAAATCTACTTCAATTTCATATCCTTCAGTACTTTCAGCTCTTTTGAAAAGTTCATCTACTTGTTCTACAGAAAGCTTAACAGGAAGTATTCCATTATTAAAGCAGTTGTTATGAAAAATATCTGCAAAGCTTGACGCTATTATTACTCTAAAACCATAATCAGCTAGTGCCCAAGGTGCGTGTTCTCTTGAAGATCCACATCCAAAGTTTGCTCTTGATAATAATATATTTGTTCCCTTATATTTATCTTTATTTAATATGAAATCGCTAATTGGATTTCCTTCTTCATCAAATCTAAATTCGTAGAATAAAAACTGTCCGAACCCGCTTTTTTCTATTCTCTTTAAAAATTGCTTTGGTATAATTGCATCCGTATCAACATTAACTCTATCAAGAGGTGCTACAATTCCTTTTACCTTAACTAATGGTTCCATTAAATTCACTCCTTCCTATTTATCTAAATCTCTTACATCAACAAAATGTCCAGCAACAGCTGCTGCTACTGCCATAGCAGGTGATACAAGATGAGTTCTTCCGCCTCTACCTTGACGACCTTCAAAATTTCTATTTGATGTTGATGCACATCTTTGACCTGGGTTTAAAACGTCTGGATTCATTGCAAGACACATACTGCATCCTGATTCTCTCCATTCAAAACCAGCTTCTATAAATATTTTATCTAAGCCTTCTGCTTCAGCCTTTGCCTTAACTCTTTGTGAGCCAGGTACAACAATAGCTGTTACATTAGGATTTACTTTTCTTCCTTTAGCAACTTCAGCAGCTGCTCTCATATCTTCAATTCTTCCATTTGTACAAGAACCTATGAAAACATAGTCAATTTTAATTTCACTCATTGGAGTTCCAGGTACGAGTCCCATATACTCTAATGCTTTTCCAGCAGCACTACGCTTATCTGCATCTTCAAAATCTTCTGGTGACGGAACAACATCATTTATTGAAGCTCCCATTCCAGGACTAGTTCCCCATGTAACTTGTGGGTCTAAAGTAGATAAGTCGAATTCTACAGTTGAATCATAAACTGCATCAGCATCAGAAGGTAGTGTTTTCCATTCTTCTACTGCAGCATCAAAGTCAGCACCCTTTGGAGTATATGCTCTACCTTCTACGTATTCAAAAGTAGTTTCATCTGGAGCTATTAATCCTGCTCTTGCCCCACCTTCAATAGCCATGTTACATACAGTCATTCTTTCTTCCATAGTAAGATTTTTAATAGCTTCTCCAGTAAATTCAATTACGTAATTAGTAGCAAAATCTGTACCGTACTTTCCAATTAAACCAAGAATCATATCTTTAGCCGTTACCCCTGGTTTTAATGACCCCTTGAATACAACATTCATTGTCTTTGATTTCTTTTGAGCAAGACATTGAGTTGCAAGTACATGCTCAACTTCGCTTGTACCAATACCAAATGCTAAAGCTCCGAAAGCACCGTGAGTTGCAGTATGGCTATCACCACAAACAATAGTTTTACCTGGAAGACTTAAACCAAGTTCTGGCATAGTAACATGAATAACTCCTTGATCATCGCTGTATAAATCATAAAGAGTAACATCAAAGTCTGCACAGTTTTTGCAGATAGCATCTATTTGTGCTTTTGAAATAGGATCTGTAATATTAAATCTATCCTTTGTTGGCACGTTATGATCTATAGTTGCAAAAGTTAAATCCGTTCTTCTTACTTTACGATCTGTAAGTCTTAGTCCTTCGAAAGCTTGAGGTGATGTAACCTCATGAAGTAAATGAGTATCTATATAAATAATGCTTGCCTTGCCTTCTTCAGCATGAACTACATGTTTATCCCAGATTTTTTCATACATTGTTTTCCCTGACATATATTAAATCCCCCTCTTTATATTAAAATAAATGCTAGTTAATCCGCCCCATGGATTTTTCTAGCGCCCCTATTTAATAATCCAAAACACTGTCATACGTTAATTAAATTTTATTTGATAGTTGAATTATACATCAAATAATTGTATAATTCAAATGCATATAAATTATAGTTGATATAACGTGAGGTTATAATATGGATAATAATTTAGAACTTTATAAGATTTTTTATACTGTAGCATCCCATGGAAACATTTCTTTAGCTTCAGAAAAGCTTTTTATAAGTCAGCCTGCTGTAAGTAAGTCAATTAAAAAATTAGAAGCTACTTTAGGAATCACTCTTTTTTCAAGAAATTCTAGAGGCGTTAAGCTAACGGAAGAGGGTTTAATCTTTTATAAATATATAGAAAGAGCCCTAAATGAAATAAGTGTTGGTGAGAAGGTTATAGGTAAACTCAAGAAAAAAGAAGTAGGTACAATTAAGCTAGGAGTAAGTACTACCTTATGTAAACACTTCCTTATACCAAAACTAAAAAAATTTATTAAAGATTACCCTAATATTGAAGTAAAGATAATTAATAAAACACCCTTTGAAACTTTAAAGATATTAGAAAACGGGGAACTAGATTTAGTTATACTTAGTGAACCTCCTGAGAAAAATTTTTATAATTTTATTGAACTATCTGAAATACAAGATGTCTTTGTAGCAGAGAAGGATTACTTAAAATCCTTAAATATAAAAGATTACAATGATATTTTTTCCTCTGCAACATTGATGCTTATGGAAAGTGGTAATATTTCTAGAAGATATATAGATAAGTATTTTCAAGATAACGCTATAGTAATTAACCCAGAAATTGAAGTAAGTAATATGGACTTATTAATAGAATTTGCAAAAATAGGATTGGGGGTTACAGTAGTAATACAAAATTTTATAAGAAGTGAACTTGAGGATGGAAAGTTGGTTGAAATCCCTATTGAACCACCTATCCCTAAGAGAAACATTGGTGTTGTGTATCATAAGAACATACCTCTATCTATAGCAACAGAGACTTTTTTAAAATACCTAATATAATGTGTAATTACTAAAAGGGGATAGTCACTTATACTTTACCATAAGTGACTACTCCCTAAGGAATCAAATATGAAACGTAATTTGGACTTTCTTTAAAATGTGATATACCTCCACTTATCATGCCAATTCCAATGGCAAGAGTTAATGAAACTACAATAAGCTTTACACTTTCCCATAATGTTAGATGATGCTTATCGATTACTACCTCATTAAATACTGATCCAGTAATAAATAACCCAAGTCCAATACTTAATATTATTGAATATCTTACATAGTTAAAAGGCATTAAAACTATACCGCTTGAAACCATACCAATCCCTAAAAAGTAGATAATATATACTAGATATTTATAAATTAGCTTTTTAACCATTTCTCCCCCTAAATTTCATATTAAGATTTGTTTATGGGATAATTTTATATTAAAGTTATGTAGATTTAATGTAGCTTTTGTATATAAAAATAAAATAACATACTTCCTAGCGTTCTTGTGAATAATATAATCTTAGGAGGGCATATGAAATCTACAGATAAATTTTCAGTTAAGCTTTTTACTTTTCTTATATTAACAGTATTAATTAATATTAATTCTTGTTTTTCTTATACTAACTCAAACTTAAATAAGACTGTGGTTATTGATGCTGGACATGGTGGCTATGACCCAGGTTCCATTGGATGTAGAGGTGGAAAAGAGAAAGACATTACATTATTAGTGGCTTTAAAAGTAGGTTCAATTCTAAAAAAAAATGGAGTTAATGTAGTTTATACTCGAAAAAATGATAATGTTACTTGGCCAACTGATATTAAAAAAGCCTTAGTCTCACGTGCTAATATTGCCAATAATGTAGGAGCCGATCTTTTTATAAGCATACATACCAACCATTCTGATATAAGTAGTATTAGAGGTACAGAATCTTACTATATGTTAGGTAGCTCTAAAGGAAAAAAGATGGCTCAAATGATTCAAAATAGTATTATAAAAAAAACTAAGTTTAAGGATAGAGATATTAGATATGCCGACTATTCAGTTCTAAGGAATGTACGCGCTCCAGCAGTGCTTGTTGAGCTAGGTTATACTAGTAATTATAAAGAAGCTACTTTACTCCATAGCAAAAGATATCAAGATCTATTTGCAGAAGCAATTGCTAATGGCATACTAAAGTATATAGATTCATAATGTACCGTATCGGTAAATCCAAAAGTTCCTTGCTTCTAATAAAACTTATATTATCATATTTAGATAGGTTTAAAAATTTAATATTAAACAAATAATACTGTCTATACTGATAAAATAAGGAGGAACAAACTTTGGCTAGTACAACTGGAATTGTTAAATGGTACGATCAAGAAAGACATTATGGATTCATATCTTGTGATAGTGGAAATGATGTTTTTGTACATCATTCACAAATTAAAGAACAAGGAAATGATAAAGATTTACGTGAAGGTGAAAGTGTATCTTTTGACATTAATGATGGCCCAAAAGGTCCTATGGCTATAAATGTTCAAAAGCTATAAAATATATAAGCAGCTGGAGAATTAGATTAATTATAATTAATCTAATTCTCCAGCTTTTTAATGCATTTTAACTCCTAATAAATTAATGTCCACCCTTATAAATGTCTCCTCCTGGAACCATATCCGCTGATAAGAAAGATAATCCTAAATAAAGTAAAATTGCCAGTATAACAACTCCAATAAATAAAGTAACTTTCTCGCTTCTGCTTAATTTAATATCATTCTTAAGTGTAAAGCTTACTAAGGAAATTACTACTCCTGAAGGAATTAAGTATGAAATATATTGTGGACTTTCTTTAAAATGCGATATACCTCCACTTATCATACCAATTCCAATAGCAAGAGTTAATGACACTGTAACAAGATTTATACTTTCCCATAATGTTAGGTGATGATGATCAATTACTACTTCATTAAATAATGATCCAGTAATAAATAATCCAAGTCCAATACCCAATATTATTGAATATCTTATATAATTAAAAGGCATTAACACTATACTACTCGAAACCATACCAATTCCTAGAAAATACATAATATAAACTGAATATCTGTAAGTTAGATTCTTAAGCATTATTTCCTCCTAACTCTTACATTAAGACTTTTTTGCTGAATAATTTCACATTATATTTTTGTATTAAATAGCACCTTTATTAGTATATCCTTAAACAAAACTTTATATAAACCAGATAGTCATGGGATAAAACAAAAGAAAAGAGATATGCACCAATTAAATTAGTATATCTCTTTTGTGTATTTAAATCTTTTTAAGTTTTTTAGTATAGAATTTTGAAAATTCTTCACTAGCCATAGGTTTACCAAAAAAGTAACCCTGCATCTCTTCACAAGTACTTTCCTTAAAGAAATTAGCCTGTTCTTGCGTTTCCACACCTTCAGCAATTATTTCTAGCTTAAGACCTTTTCCTAATGCCATAATTGTAGAAGCCATTATAGAATCCTCTTTTTTACCGTGAATTTGCCCTACAAAGGATTTATCTATTTTTAGCTTATTTACAGAAAAGCTATTTAGCTGACTCAAAGACGAATAACCAGTACCGAAGTCATCTATAGCAAACTTAATTCCCATTTCTTTTAATTCATTTATAGTTTTAATTGTATGTTGTATATTTTGCATAGCTATACTTTCTGTAATCTCTAATTCTAAGTATTGAGGTTCTAATTTAGTTTCTTCAAGTATCTTAAAAACCATCTTTGTTAAATCTTGTAGCTCAAATTGAACTGGCGAAAGATTAACAGCCACAGTTAAATGAGGAAATCCAGCATTCTGCAATGCTTTATTCTCAGCACAGGCAGTTCGTAATACCCATTCTCCCATAGGTATAATTAATCCAGTTTCTTCAGCTAGAGGTATAAATTTATTAGGAAGAACTAAGCCTAGTTTCGGATGTTGCCATCGAATTAAAGCTTCCATTCCAGTTATTTCTTCTGTTTTAGTATCTACTTTTGGCTGATAATAAAGTACAAATTCTTTATATTCTAAGGCACGACGTAAACTATTTTCCATCTCTAATCGTTCAAGTGCTTTTGCATTTAAGGATTCTGTATAAATTTCAAAATTATTTTTGCCATTTTCTTTAGCACGATACATAGCAATATCAGCATTAGTAATCAAAGTTTCAGTATCTTCACTATCATCTGGATAAAAAGTAATTCCAATGCTAACAGAAATATAAAGTTCATGATTATCTATTACTACTGGTTCTCTTATTATCTCCAGGAGTTTGTTCGCTAATTTAACTACCTCCTCTTCCCTAGTTATTTTAGGTAGTAAAATTACAAACTCATCTCCCCCTATTCTAGCAACAGTATCAGTTGAAGACACACATTTTTTAAACTTTTCGGCAACCTCTTGTAGTAATCTATCTCCCACATCATGACCAAGGGTGTCATTGATAAGTTTAAATCTATCTAAATCAAGGTACATTACAGCAAGTTTATGTTTCATGTGCTTAGCATGGGAAATTTCATGACTCATGCGTTCCTTTAATAGAATACGATTAGGTAGTCCAGTCAATGAATCATAAAAAGCATGATATTCAATAGCTTTTTCATAATTTTTTCTTTCTGTAACATCACGACAAATAAGAGTGAAAAAACATTCTCTATCTATACAAAACGTACTTACTGTAAGCTCAAAAGGTATAACTAACTTATCCTTTCTAGCTCCAGTTACCTCTATATTGGTATTTATAAATTCATTATCTCTATAATTAAGTTCTGGAATAAGAATATTTATATTTTTTCCTATTAATTCACTAGCCGAATACTGAAAAACTTTTTCTACAGCTGGATTTATAAAATTAATAGTTCCACTGATATCTATAGTTATAATACTATCAATAGCATGATTAATTATTGAATGTGAAAAAGCCTCGCTACGATTAAGATTTTTTTCTGTAAATCTTGTATATAATAGTCTGCTTATTCTCTTTCGTAGTACAGCCCAGTTTATTGGTTTACTAATATAATCAGTAGCTCCAGCTTCAAAAGCTAAATTTACAGAATTCTCATCTTCAAGAGAAGTTATAATAATAACTGGAGTATTATTTCCTTCTGGTAACCTTTGCAACTCAGCACAGGCATCAACGCCATCTAGCTCTGGCATCATATAATCCATTAAGATAATATCAGGTTTTTGCTCCATAAAGAGCGAAAGCGCTTGTTTACCATTTTCAGCGTCAATCACTTTATATCCTTCTTCTTCTAGTGATTGACGCATTGTAAATCGTATAAGTTTTGAATCATCTGCTATAAGAATTAGAAAATCCTTTTTATCATATGTTTTTCCAATCATGTTTTTTAAATACCTCTATTCCATTTTTCTAATAATACTATCATATAATCAGTTAATATGTTTTACTTCTAAATTATACCCTTAATTATGATATTACTACAATATTTTTAAATAGTTTTATATGTATCTACACTAATGAAATTTTTTAATGAATGTGATCTCTTTATAAGTATCATAAATATATAAAAAGCTGAAGTAAGAATTAACAAAATTAAAGTTAATCTAACTCTTCAGCTTTTTTAGTATATCTTTCTATTTATGAATAGCATCCTGATAGAACTCATATGCTTCCTTATCAGTTGCTTTTTCGTGAACTATCTTTCCAATGGCTTCTGCCATTGCTGCTGGATTTTCACTTTGAAAAATATTACGACCCATATCAAGTCCACGTGCACCTTCACTTATTGCACGATATGCCATTGTAAGAGCTTCATCTTCTGCAAGTTTCTTTCCTCCAGCTACTACAATAGGAACTGGGCATGCTGCTACAACTTCTTCGAAATTCTCACAATAATAGGTCTTTATTATGTTGGCTCCAATTTCTGCAAATATGCGGGTAGCAATTTTGAAGTACTTGTCTGTACGTTCCATATTCTTTCCTACTGCTACAACACCCATAGTAGGAATGCTATAACGAAGGCCTGCATTAATGACTCTAGATATGTTATCAATACTTGTTAATTGCCCATCAGCCCCGATAAATCCTTGTACAGCCATACAGTCTGCATTACAGCGAATTGCATCTTCAATATCCACAGCAACTATTTCATGAGATAAATCGTCATTTAGAATAGATGAACCCGATGAAACACGAAGTGCAACTGCTTTATTTCCAACTGGCGGAACACAAGTACGAAGTGCGCCCCTTGTACACATCATCACATCAACATGAGGTAGAATTGTTGGAATTAATAAATCAAGTCTTTCTAGACCTGATATAGAACCCATAAAATAGCCATGATCAAATGCAAACATCACAGTATTACCGCTTTTTGCATCAAAAATATTAGCAAGATGTTTCTTCATTCCCCAATCAAGATTATTAGATCCTTTTACGTAAAACCCGTTATAGTTATTTGCAAATGGAACATCTATATGATAATCCTTTGCTGCTTTAAATCCGTCTTTATCTGCCATAATTAAAACCCTCCTTAGCAAGCTTTCTTTTAATTACTTATGCCCACTTCTCATGAAGTGAGCATAAGGCTTTATTATATGAAATAGATATTAAAAATCATAATTATTCATATTGTCTTTTGTGAATACAGTTCTTTCAGGAAGCAATACAACACCTGAAGAAGTGTCTGAATCATCTGCTGAAGGATCAAGTACACTGTTCGGCATAACTTCTACAGTACCGATGTCAGGGATATTAATCTTGCTACCTACTTTTACTTCATTACCAGCAGCGATATAATATGCCATGTAACATCCTATACCTCCTTGAATTCCACAATCCCAAAGACCCCAACGAGTTAAAATGCCATCTGTACAATATTGTTTCATAGAGTTTGGAGAAGCAAATCCAGTAATAGTAATATCCTTAGCTGTCTTGCCTTTATTTTGAGCTGCCTGCGCCTGTCCTGGAAGTGCAGTAGAATCATTACAGATTATTAAATCAATGTCTGGATGTGCAGCTAATATAGATTCACCAACAGATATAGCCTGTTCAGCATCCTGATTAGAATAATAGTTGTCTTTTGCAACGTTAGTCCAGTTAGGATATTTTTCTTTGATGTATTTCTCACCTTCTACCTGCCAAGAGTTTTGGTCTGTAACAGTTGCATTAGAATAGTGCCATGCATATTTAATAGTGTCTTTATCAGGATTTTTGCCTCTTTCTTTTAATGAATCGTAACCCATTTGAACTAACATCTGTCCTAATTGTTCTGGAGTACCTTGAGAAACCATAATTTTACGAACAGATGGATCTACGTCTGAGTCCCATGTAGTAACTTTAACACCAGCTTTAGCAGCAGCTATTAGTGCATCTTTTACTCCAGCAGCATCAACAGATGATAAGCTAATAGCATCAGTACCTTGCTGAACTGCTTTATTAATTACAGCTACCTGTGCAGCTGCAGATGCAGTAGCATCACCTTGATAATCAACAGTAAATCCCCATTTTTGAGCATACTTCTGAGCCCCTTTGTTAGCAGATTCAAAGAATGCGTTACCTGTTAGTTTTGGAATGAATGTTACTTTGATGTCTTTACTTTTAGAATCTGTAGATGGTGTGCCCGCTTTGTTGTTAGATGCACCACAACCAGCAAGAGTTGTAATAGCCATTGCTAAAATAAGTGATAATGCAAGACCTTTTTTCATTTTAATCCCCCTCTTTTAATTCTAATTTATTTTTATGCAGACGCAAATACATCCGCCTGTATACCTTAAAGGTGCCAATTAGATTAGATATAAACACTTTATTTTTCTTATTTAATTTCTAAATCCTAAATGGCGTTGAATAAATCCATATATCTTCTGATTTTTAGAAATGGTACTTGCTACTACAACAAGAACCAACATAATCCCTACTGGAATATCTAAATATTGATTTGAAACACCATTCATAGATAGTCCAAATCTCATAATTCCTATTACAATAGCTGCTAATGCTGAACCAATTACTCCTCCTTTTCCACCTAAGGTAGATGTGCCACCTAGTACCACAGCTGTAATAATTGGCATAGTTAATTCACTACCAAAATCAGCTTTCGAAGATCCAAGATAGCTTGTCATAACGATTCCCGCAATAGCTGCTGCCATACCTGAGAAAATATATGTGCTCATAATAATCAGTTTTTTATTAATACCTGAGAATTCTGCTGCACTCTGATTGATGCCACAAAGGAATACCTTTCTTCCGTATCTTGTATGGTGAAGAATAAAATAAGCAACAATAGCAAGCACAATAAAAAGCAAGAACTGTTGAGGTAGCACCCCAAATAGGCGCTTTTTCGTAAAATTTGTAAAGTGCTCCGGAAATCCACTTATACCAAGATAGGCAGCTGTATTTGACATATTTGATACAGCAATAGCCAGACCTGAATATAGAAAGGAGCCACCTAGAGTAACTACCATAGGCTGAACACCAGTATAAGCTATAAAGAAACCACTCAATGCCCCACACAAACCAGCAATAATTATGGCAATAATACATGCTAAATAAATATTAATTCCAAAACTTTTCCAAAGTACGCCTATAATAATAGATGTTAATCCTACAATAGAGGCTGCCTGAAGATCAATACCTCCTGTAATAAATACAAAGCACATAAAAATTGCAATTATACAAATAGAAATAAAATCATTTACACTCCCGAATAAAACATGTGGTCTTAAAAATCTTGGATTTAGAGTGCCAAATAAAGCTACTTCTGCAACAAGGAATAAGATCAGAAAATATTCCCACCGAAACTTTAATCTTTTATATTTTTCTTTTAGTTTCTCTTTCATCTCATAATTCCTCCTTACACTTTAATATCAATAACATCTGTTGATGTTCTAGCTACTAACCGCTCTCGTCTTGCTTTTTCAATGTTACGGTGTTGCATTACTGCATCTAAAACGACAATAGTAATGAGTAAAATACCAGTAATAGTGTTATCATAATTAGAAGAGAATCCTAAAAATACTAGAACACGGCTTATAGATGCCATAATTAATGCACCCACTGTAGCGCCAATCATATTACCCATACCACCTGAAAGACTAATACCACCAATAACACATGCAGCAATTGCTTTCATCTCATAACCATTACCAGATGTAGGTGTTACAAATCCGATACGGCTAACAAATATAATAGAAGCTAATGATGCGCATAGTGCACAAAGTATATAACTAATCATCTTAGTTGAAGCAACAGGAATACCAATGTGGTTAGCCCCTTCCTCATTATCACCAACTGCATGGAAATAGCGTCCTTTTCTTGTTTTTGTCAAATATATATGGATACAAATCATAATAACAACGGTTCCTATATATAACCACGATAGTCCTGCTGCCCCTTTTTGAGAAATGGCCTTAAAGCTACTTGGTACATTTTCAACCCATGCACCACCTGTGTATACATATGAAAGTCCTCTCACAATACCGCTGATACCTATAGTCATAATAATTGATGGGACCTTAAGAATAGCTACTCCAACTCCATTGATAATACCTATGCAAAGACCAATAACAATAACCACTACTACTGCCAATCCAAAAGACTTTCCATCCCTAATCATAGAAGCTAGTACTGCGGCTGAAAGACCTAAAGTTGCACCAATGGATGCATCGATTTCTCCTGTGTATATAACAAATGTCATACCTATTGTACATAATGTATAAACTGCTGCACCATTTAAGCAAAGCATTATATTGTCTAGTTTAATAAATATGGGATTTACCATTCCAACACCTAAATACAAAGCAAGTAAGAAGAAAATAGAAGTAAACTCTCTCCTCTTTGTTAACATCTTCATGAAGTTCATACTTTATATGCCCTCCTTTTTATCTTCATAAGCACCAAAAGCAGCACTCATTAGATTATTTTGATTGATGTCACACTTCTCAAATATATGATTAACTCGACCCTGAAACATGGTAACTGCCCGATCTGAAAGTTCAATAATCTCCTCCATATCAGAGGAAATCAATAAAACTGATAATCCTTGTTCCTTTAATGTATTAATAATCATATATACATCACCACGGGCTGAAGCATCAATACCTCTAGTTGGCTCATCCATTATAATTAGCTTAGGGTGTGTTGCAAGAATTCTTGCTATTACAACCTTCTGCTGATTTCCCCCTGAGAGACTCTCAATAAGCTGATCTTGTCCGGTTACTTTAATGTGTAAATCATTTATATATTGATCTGTTATCTCTCTTTCTGATTTAAAATCCATAAAAAACTTGCTAAGCTTCTTTAAACATCCACATGTAGTATTCATAGTGATGTCACCAATCTTAAATATGCCATCTCTTCGTCTATCTTCGGGGATATAGTTGATACCCTTTTCAATTATTTGCGAAGTAGACATTCCTGTGATATCTTCCCCTTCAAGATAAGCTTTTCCGCCAAGTACTACATCCTTTCCAAAAATTGTAGTTGCAAGTTCAGAACGGCCAGCACCCAGTACCCCTGCTAAACCTAAGATTTCACCAGGATATACATCAAAAGAAACATCCTTGAATCCATACCCAGTATAATTTTTCAAACTAAAGATAGGCTTTAATTTTTCATAATCTGGTACATTTCCTTTAAAGCACTGCTCACTCTCACAAGTATTTGGTGGAAGAAGACCTTGCACAAGCATCTCACGAGTAAAATCCTTAATATGTCCGTTCAAAGTGATAATGCCGTCCCTCATAATTGCAACACTGGTAGCAATAACAAATACCTCAGCAAGACGATGTGTAATATATATGATGCCAATGTTCTTTTTTTTGAGATCATTAATAATCTTAAAAAGTGATTCTACTTCATCAAATGTCAATGCGCTAGTTGGCTCATCTAGAATCAGTAATTTTGAATTTCGCAGTAACCCACGAAGAATTTCTACCAATTGTTGTTCTGCAATTGATAAACTTAATGCCTTACGATTTAAATCTAAGTGCCATCCAAGCTGTTCTAGTAGATCTATAAGACGTCTGTGTAACTCACCAGGTTTTTCATTAAACCCAATTACTATATTCTCTTCCACACTCATATTTGGGAAAAGCATGGGCTCCTGGGGTACAAGATACATACCAAGATCCATTGCATCCAAAGGTTTAGTACTTGTAACCTTTCTACCTTCTACATAAATATCACCCATATCCTGCTGATAAATACACATGATAATTTTCATTAATGTACTTTTACCAGCACCATTTCCACCAATCAAGGCTAATACTTCACCTGGACCGACCTCCAAGTTAATTCCTTTAAGAACCTGATTCTTAGCAAATGATTTATAAATATTACGCACAGAAAGAAGAGTATTATTGGGATTTATTGTAGTATCTTTTGAAATATTCTCTAACATACTCTTAGCCCCCATAATCAGAATTATTAACATTTGTTATGACAACGATTTTTTGTTCATGAAAATATCTGATAAAACGTTTTCATAATTGTTAGTTTACTATATCTTATTTATGCACTTACCAAAAAATACCACAATGTCATATTTTTAATAATATAATCATATGTTTACTAATGAAACAAATGTTCAATTAATCTATAAAGACGGAGGCAATAGAAATGGACTACGAAGAAGCACTTATGACTAAAACAGTGTGGTACTACTATTTTAATAATATGACTCAACAACGTATTTCAGAGCTTCTGGGCATTTCCCGTATACGGGTTGTAAAATTACTAGAGAAGGCACGCAACATAGGCATAGTTCAATTTAAAATAAGGGATGATTCTGTTAATCGTATGCAAGTAGAAGAAATTTTAGCCAAGACATATGCTCTGAAAGATACCTTTATTGTGCCTTCTCCTCCAAGTTCAGTTTCCATAAATGAAAATATTGCACGAGCAGCTGCTATGTATATTAGCAACCGTATCGACAATAAAAATAATACCTTTATTAACATGGGCTATGGTGATACACAAAGCCGTGTCTTAAATAACTTAGCAACCATGGTAGAGCACCCTACTTCAATAGTTTCACTGACTGGAGGAGTCAGTTATTATCTTCCAAATAATATGTCCACTATATTCAATGCTAAGCTTTATCTAATTCCATCACCTCTTCTAGTGTCTTCTAAAGAAGTAGTAGATGCAATTCGAAATGAAGCATCCGTTAATGAGATTTCCCGTATGGTGCAGCTCTCTTCTTTAACTGTTGTAGGCATTGGATCTCTTAAAGAAAATGCTACAATTATCAAAAGCGGGATTTTAAATAAAAATGATCTTCTATATTTAAAAATGAAAGGCGCTGTAGGGGATATATTATGTCATTTCATTGATAAGGATGGAAATCTATTAGAATCTAACATCGAAGATCGGCTCATATCAACTCCACTTTCTACTCTTCGGAGCCTTGATAATGTAATCGGAGTTGCAGCAGGTGATGATAAAGTAGATGCAATTAAAGCTGCCTTAAAGGGTGGTTATATTGATATTTTAATTACAGATGAATCCACGGCACTTCAACTATTAAAAAATACTAAAGAACCTTTAGAAAATCTTGAGGATTAAATATTATATGTATTATAAAGGAGGTTCATTTATGGAAAAATACTTAATGGCTATTGATGCTGGTACTGGTAGTGTACGTGCCGTTTTATTCGATTTGAAAGGTAATCAGATTGGTTGCGTACAGCAAGAATGGACTCATGCCGAAGACCCCCGTTGGCCTGGAAGCATGGACTTTGACTGGATTCATAATTGGAATTTAGCATGTAATTGTATTCGTGGTGTAATTAATGAAACAAAAATCCACCCTAAAGAGATTGCAGCTGTATCCACTACCTGTATGCGTGAAGGAATTGTGATGTATGACAGTGAAGGCACGGAAATATGGGCTTGTGCAAATGTAGATGCCCGCTCTAATGAAGAAGTAGCAGAACTCATACGTATGAATCCTGAACTCGAAAAAGAATTATACTGGGAATCTGGTCAAACCTATGCCCTCAGTGCTCTTCCTCGAATTCTCTGGATAAAAAACAAGATGCCTGATGTATATGAAAAAATCGCTACCATAGGAATGTTCAATGACTGGCTTATTTATAGAATCACCGGAAAGTTAGCCGTAGAACCTAGTAACGGTTCCACCACTGGCATCTTTAGTTTAGAGAATCGTGAATGGGATTCTTCTATTGTAAGCAAATTTAATCTTAAAAGTGATATCTTTCCTCCCGTTGCAGAATGCGGCTCTATAATTGGAAAAGTAAATGCAAAAGGTGCTGAAGATACTGGTCTTATGGAAGGAACTACTGTTGTTGTCGGTGGTGGCGATTCACAGCTTGGTTGTATCGGAGTAGGAGTTGTGAATCCAAATGAAGCGGCTGTGTTTGGTGGAACCTTCTGGCAGTATGAATTTAATATAGCTAATAGTAAAACTGATCCAGATTGCCGGGTTCGTGTTAATTGCCATGCTATACCTGGTTTATGTCAATATGAAGCTATAGCCTTTAATCCTGGACTAGTGATGCGCTGGTATCGCGACGGCTTTTGTCAACATGAAAAAGAAGAGGCTGAAAAAACTGGTAAAGATCCTTATGATCTTATGAATAGAAATGCTGCTGAAATTCCGCCTGGAAGTTACGGTATGATATGTGCATTCTCTGACGTTATGAATTTTATTTCCTGGAAACATGCTGCTCCTACTTTCACAAATTTTGAAATAGATCCTGTGAAATTCAATCGTTACACATTT
Organism: Clostridium sp. X; assembly: GCF_055755365.1. Taxonomy (NCBI): domain Bacteria; kingdom Bacillati; phylum Bacillota; class Clostridia; order Eubacteriales; family Clostridiaceae; genus Clostridium; species Clostridium sp. X. The sequence continues at coordinate 1,951,441 of NZ_CM146912.1, read as the reverse complement.
TATCGCGCAATTTTAGAAAATACAGCTATGGTCACCAAAGGACATCTCGATCTAGTTCGTGAAGCCACCGGCAACATGCCAGAAAGCATTGTATTCGCAGGAGGTGCTTCAAAAAGCCCATTGTGGTGCCAAATTCTTTCTGATGTTCTTGGTCTTGAAATTCGTGTGCCTGTAATAAAAGAAGCAACTGCTCTTGGTGCTGCTATCCTGGCTGGTCATGGAATAGGAATTTATCCTGATATAGCAAAAGCAGCCAGTGAACTAGTACACATAGATAAAACCTATAAACCTAATCCTGAAAATCACGCTTTGTATCAAAAACTTTACGAAACATGGCGCAAGGTTTATGCTACGCAATTGGAGCTTTCTAATCAAAAGCTTACAAAAAACATGTGGATTGCACCAGGAGTGTAAAAATTATAAATGAGAAATGAAATAAAAAAACTATAAAAAGTTTGGGAGGAATTAAGTATGTATATTATAGATGAAAAAGATAAGGAATATCGTTTTGGAGATAGTGGCCCTAAATATCTAATGAAAGGTCCTCGTATGAACTTTGCTTTAGTACAGTTTCAGGCAAATCAGGATTTTAAAGCTCACTATCATAATATTATGGAAGAAAATTTTTATATTATAGACGGTGAAATTGATATTGTAGTAGACGGAAAAGTAAACCATTTAACAAAGGGTCAATTTATCCACATTGAGCCAGGTGAAATTCACTACTGTGTAAATAATTCCAACTCTTCAGTGAAGATGGTTTCTACACTTGCCCCTTATGAAGAGATAGATAAAGTTGAGGTTGATGATTACAAGTATTAACCTCTCTAAAAAGTTAATATATTTCTTCCCACAGAAGAGATTTAACATTAAAAATCCAGTAAAAATTTTATTTTTACTGGATTTTTAATGTTTTACACTTAATCAGACAAGTATTAATCTCTCAAAGCAATAGATTTAAAATAATTATACTTTCTTAGTTTCTACTTAATATCAATTAAATAACCCTGATATGCAGTCCCATAATTGTGTTTCTCCACTATCATAAGCTAACTCTCTTAGTCTATTAACCTGTTCTTCTGTTCCTAGAACTATCATAACATCACCTAACTGTAGCATTTCGTCAGAACTAGGATTAAATATAATATTTTCTTTCCCTTCTTTTTTTATAGCTAATATTATAAGACCTATTCTCTCAGGTATCTTTACTTCTTTTAAGGAATTTCCTATGATTTTTGAGTCTTTACATACAACTACATACTCTAAATCAAGAACCACATCTCCTGCGTGAGTTATAATATCAAAAAAGGATATAATGGAAGGTTTTAAAACTGTAGCCGCCATTCTTCTCCCCCCTATTTCGTTAGGAGATACAGTATTGTTTGCTCCTGCTTTTTTTAATTTCTCTGGAGAGTTCTTCTCTATTGCTCTAGACACTATATAAAGATCTTTATTCATTCCTCTAGCTGTAAGGACAGTAAATACATTAGCAGCATCACTTGATAAGGTACTTATAAGCCCTTTAGCCTGATGTATCCTAACCTTTTCTAGTATATCTTCTTGGGTTGCATCTCCATGTACAGCTAATATATCATTTTCTATAAGCTCTGCTACCTTTTCTTCCTCTTTTTCAATTACTACAAAAGGTACATTACTCTTTAAAAATTGTTCAATAACGCTCTGTCCTGTCTCTCCAGCACCACATAATATGTAGTGATTACTTAATCCTGATATTTTAATCTCCATCCTCTTTCTCCTCCAAGCGTTTCTAAACTCTCCTTCTAAAAACAAAGACACAATGCTAGAAAAAGCATACCCTGCTATACCTAAACCTGAGAAGATAACAAATATGGAAAATAACTTAGCAGCTGTATTCATAATACCAACTTCACTATATCCTACAGTAGATATAGTGATAACAGTCATATATAAGGCATCTATTATACTTACATCTAAAAGATACCTATATCCTATAGTTCCTACAACAATTAATGTACTAAGAACCATAAATATTATAACAAATTTTCTTAGCTCTCTCATAAGTAAATTATTCTCCTATCTCATTGCATCTAAAATTACTTGTAAGACTTTAATCCTTATTTTGTATCGGCAGGACAAAATGGATTCTTTTTAATAGCTGCTGTATATAGAAAAGGATATTCATTTTTTAAATAAATTATATAGCTAGTCCACTCTATAACCAAGGATGTATAAGCACGAAGTAAATCTGTAGATAAATGTTCAATTTCATCCTTAGAAAGCTTTGTTAGATCTCCTCTACTTTTAATTTCATCAGCAACATGAAAAACTGCCCACAACATATCAGTAAAGGATTCATGTTCATGTAAATTTGGATTTATTAGTAAAGATCTTAAAAATTCTTCATTTTCATTCATTATGTGTGCTAATTCTTCTAGTCTGTCCGGATCAGCATAAAAATAGTATTCAAACTCACCTGCTTTTTTCTTTGCAACATTTTCTTTATTTTTTATAATTTCTTCAATATTTATAATTTCACATAGCTTATTATGATTTTGATTAAAACTGGACATAACCTTCATAATGTTAATTCCAGCCTCTGTAAAAAATAAACTTATAATAACATTAAGTTTTTTAAGTTTTTTTCGACTCTCTATAATGTTTAAGAATCTATTGATAACTAGTGTTACAATAAGTACCTGTACAGGAACAAATGCCATATCTTGAAACAGATAAAAGAAGGTGTCCTCTGCTTTGTTAAAAATCAAATACTGAATGAAATAAATTGCAACCGATGAAGTAGTCAATATAATAGAAAGAATTACATTATCTTTTAACTTATTCATTACATACCTCCTAAGACTTTCCTTATAAGTAATATCATTAATTATAACATATTTTAAAAATTTATCGACAAAAAACTAAAAACACCAAGCATTTGCTTAGTGTTTTTCTATGAGATTGTTCTCTCAAAATTGCACAGTGAATTTAATATTTTAGATCAAGTCCTCGATCTATTAGTATTAGTCAGCTGAGTACATTACTGCACTTACACCCCTAACCTATCAACCTGGTAGTCTTCCAGGGATCTTACTAGCTTACGCTATGGGAAATCTAATCTTGAGGTGGGCTTCACGCTTAGATGCTTTCAGCGTTTATCCCTTCCCGACATAGCTACCCAGCTGTGCTTCTGGCGAAACAACTGGTGCACCAGAGGTCAGTCCATCCCGGTCCTCTCGTACTAAGGACAGCTCCTCTCAAATTTCCTACGCCCACGGCGGATAGGGACCGAACTGTCTCACGACGTTCTGAACCCAGCTCGCGTGCCGCTTTAATGGGCGAACAGCCCAACCCTTGGGACCGACTACAGCCCCAGGATGCGACGAGCCGACATCGAGGTGCCAAACCTCCCCGTCGATGTGGACTCTTGGGGGAGATCAGCCTGTTATCCCCGAGGTAGCTTTTATCCGTTGAGCGATGGCCCTTCCATACAGAACCACCGGATCACTAAGTCCGACTTTCGTCCCTGCTCCACCTGTATGTGTCGCAGTCAGGCTCCCTTCTGCCTTTACACTCTACGCGCGATTTCCGACCGCGCTGAGGGAACCTTTGAGCGCCTCCGTTACCTTTTAGGAGGCGACCGCCCCAGTCAAACTGCCCACCTAGCAATGTCCTGTGACCAGATTCATGGCCGCCAGTTAGAATTCCAGTACTGTCAGGGTGGTATCCCAAGGACGACTCCACGAAAGCTGACGCTCTCGCTTCTTAGTCTCCCACCTATCCTGTACAGACAATACCGAAATGCAATGCTAAGCTACAGTAAAGCTCTACGGGGTCTTTCCGTCCAACCGCGGGTAGCAAGCATCTTCACTTGCACTTCAATTTCACCGGATTTGCTGCCGAGACAGTGCCCAAATCATTACGCCATTCGTGCGGGTCGGAACTTACCCGACAAGGAATTTCGCTACCTTAGGACCGTTATAGTTACGGCCGCCGTTTACTGGGGCTTAAGTTCATACCTTCGCTTGCGCTAAGCATTCCCCTTAACCTTCCAGCACCGGGCAGGCGTCAGCCCCTATACATCAGCTTACGCTTTAGCAGAGACCTGTGTTTTTGATAAACAGTTGCTTGGGCCTGTTCACTGCGGCCTCCTCTCGGAGGCACCCCTTCTCCCGAAGTTACGGGGTTAATTTGCCGAGTTCCTTAGCAGCAATTCTTCCGACGGCCTTAGGATTCTCTCCTCATCTACCTGTGTCGGTTTGCGGTACGGGCACCAATTTGCTCCATAGAGACTTTTCTTGGCAGCGTGGAATCAGATACTTCGCCCATAGGGCTCCCCATCACACCTCAGACTTAAATTGAGCGGATTTGCCTACTCAACATCCTAAGTGCTTAGACGCACATCCAATAGTGCGCACATCCTATCCTCCTGCGTCATCCCATTTGTCAAACGCATTTTGGTGGTACTGGAATATCAACCAGTTGTCCATCACCTACGCCTTTCGGCCTCGGCTTAGGTCCCGACTAACCCTGGGAGGACGAGCCTTCCCCAGGAAACCTTAGATATTCGGCCAACAGGATTCTCACCTGTTTCTCGCTACTTATGCCAGCATTCTCACTTCTGCACTGTCCACCACTCCTTACGATATGGCTTCTACCTGTGCAGAAAGCTCCTCTACCACGTGTACGTAGTACACATCCATAGCTTCGGTGGTAAGTTTTAGCCCCGTTACATCTTCGGCGCGGGATCTCTCGACTAGTGAGCTATTACGCACTCTTTAAATGAGTGGCTGCTTCTAAGCCAACATCCTAGTTGTCTTAGAAATCCCACATCCTTTCCCACTTAACTTACACTTTGGGACCTTAGCTGATGGTCTGGGCTGTTTCCCTTTTGACCACGGATCTTATCATTCGTAGTCTGACTGCCGGGGTACCAGTATGTGGCATTCGGAGTTTGATAGGGTTCAGTAACTGTTGTCAGCCCCTAGCCCATTCAGTGCTCTACCTCCACTACTTAATTACCCGACGCTAGCCCTAAAGCTATTTCGAGGAGAACCAGCTATCTCCGAGTTCGATTGGAATTTCTCCGCTATCCACAGCTCATCCCATGGTTTTTCAACACCAACGTGGTTCGGACCTCCACGGAATTTTACTTCCGCTTCATCCTGGCCATGGATAGATCACCCGGTTTCGGGTCTACGATATGCAACTAGTTGCCCTGTTCAGACTCGGTTTCCCTTCGGCTCCGCACCGTAGGTGCTTAACCTTGCTACATATCGTAACTCGCTGGCCCGTTCTACAAAAAGTACGCCGTCACACATTAACGTGCTCCGACCGATTGTAGGCACACGGTTTCAGGTTCTATTTCACTCCCCTTCCGGGGTTCTTTTCACCTTTCCCTCACGGTACTGCTTCACTATCGGTCACTAGGTAGTATTTAGCCTTGGGAGATGGTCCTCCCAGCTTCCCACAAGGTTTCACGTGTCTCGTGGTACTCTGGAGTAGATCTACTTCTCTCTTCTTTTTGCCTACAGGGTTATTACCTTCTACGACAGAACTTTCCAGTTCTCTTCGACTAAAAAGATTGAAGCGTTATGATCTATCCGCAACCCCAGAAACAAAGTTTCTGGTTTGGGCTCTTCCCCTTTCGCTCGCCGCTACTGAGGGAATCGATTTTTCTTTCTCTTCCTTCTGGTACTTAGATGTTTCAGTTCCCAGAGTGTACCTCTATATACCTATGAATTCAGTATATAGTACATGATGTTTATCATGTGGGTTTCCCCATTCGGAAATCTACGAATCACAGGCTGTGTGCGCCTACTCGTAGCTTATCGCAGCTTATCGCGTCCTTCTTCGGCTCCTAGTGCCAGGGCATTCACCGTGCGCCCTTTCTAACTTGATCGTTAGATACATGACTTGTCAAAATCTTCGATTTTGGTAACAAGTCAGTACTCCTCAGCTTCGCTGAGTGAGTTTCATTATTACTACAACTAATTACTTAGTTATAGTAGATTTCTTAATATTCACTGTGCAATTTTCAAAGAACAATTAATGAAAGACATTAGTCTTTCAAAATTAAACAGAATTAAGGATAAATTATTTCCAGTCTATGAAAGCTGTGAGCTTTCATTTCTCCCTAGAAAGGAGGTGATCCAGCCGCAGGTTCTCCTACGGCTACCTTGTTACGACTTCACCCCAATCACCAATCCCACCTTCGACTGCTGGCTCCTTGCGGTTACCTCACAGGCTTCGGGTGTTACCGGCTCTCATGGTGTGACGGGCGGTGTGTACAAGACCCGGGAACGTATTCACCGCGACATTCTGATTCGCGATTACTAGCAACTCCAACTTCATGTAGGCGAGTTTCAGCCTACAATCCGAACTGGGACCGGTTTTTTAGTTTGGCTCCCCCTCACGGGTTTGCTTCTCGTTGTACCGGCCATTGTAGCACGTGTGTAGCCCTAGACATAAGGGGCATGATGATTTGACGTCATCCCCACCTTCCTCCTGGTTAACCCAGGCAGTCTCGCTAGAGTGCTCAACTTAATGGTAGCAACTAACGATAAGGGTTGCGCTCGTTGCGGGACTTAACCCAACATCTCACGACACGAGCTGACGACAACCATGCACCACCTGTCTTCCTGCCCCGAAGGGCTTCCTCTGTTACGAGTAATTCAGGAGATGTCAAGTCTAGGTAAGGTTCTTCGCGTTGCTTCGAATTAAACCACATGCTCCGCTGCTTGTGCGGGTCCCCGTCAATTCCTTTGAGTTTTAATCTTGCGACCGTACTCCCCAGGCGGAATACTTATTGCGTTTGCTGCGGCACCGAGGGTGGTACCCCCCGACACCTAGTATTCATCGTTTACGGCGTGGACTACCAGGGTATCTAATCCTGTTTGCTCCCCACGCTTTCGTATCTCAGCGTCAGTTACGGTCCAGAAAGTCGCCTTCGCCACTGGTGTTCTTCCTAATCTCTACGCATTTCACCGCTACACTAGGAATTCCACTTTCCTCTCCCGCACTCTAGATACCCAGTTTCAAATGCAGCGCCCAGGTTAAGCCCGGGAATTTCACATCTGACTTAAATATCCGCCTACATACTCTTTACGCCCAGTAAATCCGGACAACGCTTGCCACCTACGTATTACCGCGGCTGCTGGCACGTAGTTAGCCGTGGCTTCCTCCTTGGGTACCGTCATTATCGTCCCCAAAGACAGAGCTTTACAATCCGAAGACCTTCATCACTCACGCGGCGTTGCTGCGTCAGGGTTTCCCCCATTGCGCAATATTCCCCACTGCTGCCTCCCGTAGGAGTCTGGACCGTGTCTCAGTTCCAATGTGGCCGATCACCCTCTCAGGTCGGCTACGCATCGTCGCCTTGGTGAGCCGTTACCTCACCAACTAGCTAATGCGCCGCGGGTCCATCTCAAAGCGGATTGCTCCTTTGATTATCTTCTCATGCGAGAAGATAATGTTATGCGGTATTAATCTCCCTTTCGGGAGGCTATCCCCCTCTTTGAGGCAGGTTACCCACGTGTTACTCACCCGTCCGCCGCTAATCCGTTCCCGAAGGAACTTCATCGCTCGACTTGCATGTGTTAGGCACGCCGCCAGCGTTCGTCCTGAGCCAGGATCAAACTCTCAATTTAAAAGTTTAATCTGTTACTCATTACTTAAAGTTATTGACTGGCATTTTGTTTACCTTAATTCTGTTTAATTTTCAAAGACCAAGTTTTCTTTACTGTCTTTCGACAGCTTAGTTATTGTATCAACTTTAAGTTATTTTGTCAACAACTTTTTTTAGTTGATGTCATCTTTCTAAGAGCTTTTCCTTCTCTAATCACAATTTCATTAAGTTACTGTTTAGCAACTATTTACTTATGATTAGCTGTTGTTTTTTCTGCTCTCTCCAAGCGACAAGGAATATCTTATCATGAACTTAACTCTCTGATTTTTAGTTATCTATCTTTAATATAATATACGTCAACATATCTAGCCAATTCTCCTTATAAATAGCTTTATCTTATGTTGATACGCATGGGTTAGTATATTACTTTTTTTAGTTTATCTTTAGACTTCAACATAACTCTGATAGGTCTGATAGATATAATACTTTCTTTAAAATTAAAATACCAGCGTCATCAAATATCTTCTAATATTTAATGGTGCTGGCATATATTTACTCTCTGTTAGCTTTATTACTTTCTATTTGATTTATCATTCTCTCCGCAGAAGAAACATATTGAGAATTTGGATAGTTATCCTTAACCCTCTGAAAAAACTCAATAGCTTTAGCATGATCGTTAGCTTCTTTATAGCAGTTTCCTATTTGATAAGTAATCCAGGGCATAAGATCTGGATCTGGTTTAACTTCATAAGCTATCTTTAACTTTGGTAGTGCTTCTCCATATTTTCCTTGCTTATATAAACTGTTTCCCTCATTGTATATATTCCATATATTATTTTTATTCATGTCTGATGGCAATTTATCAGTTTCTAATAAATCTTCGTCTTTATTATTCTCTTCTTCAAACTTTGTACTATCTTCTTTCTGAACATTTTTGATATCTTTATTTAATTCAGTATCTTCTTTGCTTTCATTATCCTTAGAAGTTTCATCTATTTTATTTTTGGATGAATCTACTGCCTTGCTAGTAACTTGGCTTTTTTTTGAAGTACTTTCAAGATTTATTCCGATTAAGTAGCTTATAGTAAAAACAGCTATACTAATGGCGATTGAAGCTCCTATAATAAATATTTTTTTATGATGTTCCTTAAAAGTAGTTTTATTATTTTCCTTATTATCAATTGAACTATCGCTAGAACTATTTTCATATCTTTTTATAGACTTCATGGTTTTGGACATAGTTCTTTCAATTATTGAGTTTTTTATATATTCTATTGCTAAATCACTATATAATTCGTATTCTGATAGCTCTTTAAAAGTTTTTTCTGCCCTTCTATATTCTTTATTATTAACATAACACAATCCCAAAAGCTTTATTCCTTCAACAAATTCGTCATTATAGGATAACGCCTTTTTTAAATCCTTTATAGCTGAATCTAAATCCTTTATTTTTATTTCAGCAACGGCTTTATTATATAGAATAACAGCCTTTTTAATATTGTCATTAGCTTCATACTGATTTGATTCCATATCTTCAATACTTATAGGTTGTACTTTTTTTATTTCTAAGTTAAAATCAATCAAATACCTTCCTCCTCAATATTATAGAGATTTATCTTTATAATATTACAAATTAATTACCACATGATCCATAGATTCTATAGCTATACTAAATCTTTAACTAAAATATACCCATGACTATGTTAATAAATTTTGAAGTACTTTTCAATAAATCCACCCAACTGTTCACCTAAAATTAACTATTGGAATCTAAAGTTCACAAATAGTCCAATAAAAAAAAACAGTATCAGGACTTTTAAACATTCTTGATACTGTTCTTTATCTGATAAAGGTTCAGATTTTGTTTCTTCAAGTCTTTTTATAAATACTTCACTTATAAATCTACCCATAATTAATGTTCCATCAACTGAACCTGTTTTATCACTCTTTAAAATTGAAGTAGCTATAATTATCAAAGGACTATTCCTTTTGTCGATACAAAAAAATTACAAAAGATATTAAGTTGATAAAGTTCAATGAATATGTGACTTTATCAACTTAATATCTTCTATCATTTGACTGTCTACTTTATAACAGGCAGTTTTTTTTAGTGCTTTTATCTTAATATGTAATAATTAATATATAATGGCTCCCCGAAAAGGATTCGAACCTTCAACCTATCGGTTAACAGCCGAGTGCTCCACCGTTGAGCTATCGCGGAATACATTATTTATATTATATGAAGATTACTTAAAAATATACTATTCTTTTAATCATTTTTCAAATATGATTTTTAGATTCAATTCTTTTGTATATAAATCGTTTATACTCTTTTATAAAATAAAAAAACACTAAGCGTTTGCTTAGTGTTTTTAACTTACCTGGCGATGTCCTACTCTTCCACACCGTCTCCAGTGCAGTACCATCGGCGCTGTGAAGCTTAACCATCGTGTTCGGGATGGGTACGGGTGTATCCTTCACGCCATAATCACCAGATGCTCTGGCTCTTTAAATCTATGATTTTCTAGAGCCAGAGTACTCATGAACGTTAGTTCAGGAGTTTCCTTTGAGATTGTTCTCTCAAAATTGCACAGTGAATTTAATATTTTAGATCAAGTCCTCGATCTATTAGTATTAGTCAGCTGAGTACATTACTGCACTTACACCCCTAACCTATCAACCTGGTAGTCTTCCAGGGATCTTACTAGCTTACGCTATGGGAAATCTAATCTTGAGGTGGGCTTCACGCTTAGATGCTTTCAGCGTTTATCCCTTCCCGACATAGCTACCCAGCTGTGCTTCTGGCGAAACAACTGGTGCACCAGAGGTCAGTCCATCCCGGTCCTCTCGTACTAAGGACAGCTCCTCTCAAATTTCCTACGCCCACGGCGGATAGGGACCGAACTGTCTCACGACGTTCTGAACCCAGCTCGCGTGCCGCTTTAATGGGCGAACAGCCCAACCCTTGGGACCGACTACAGCCCCAGGATGCGACGAGCCGACATCGAGGTGCCAAACCTCCCCGTCGATGTGGACTCTTGGGGGAGATCAGCCTGTTATCCCCGAGGTAGCTTTTATCCGTTGAGCGATGGCCCTTCCATACAGAACCACCGGATCACTAAGTCCGACTTTCGTCCCTGCTCCACCTGTATGTGTCGCAGTCAGGCTCCCTTCTGCCTTTACACTCTACGCGCGATTTCCGACCGCGCTGAGGGAACCTTTGAGCGCCTCCGTTACCTTTTAGGAGGCGACCGCCCCAGTCAAACTGCCCACCTAGCAATGTCCTGTGACCAGATTCATGGCCGCCAGTTAGAATTCCAGTACTGTCAGGGTGGTATCCCAAGGACGACTCCACGAAAGCTGACGCTCTCGCTTCTTAGTCTCCCACCTATCCTGTACAGACAATACCGAAATGCAATGCTAAGCTACAGTAAAGCTCTACGGGGTCTTTCCGTCCAACCGCGGGTAGCAAGCATCTTCACTTGCACTTCAATTTCACCGGATTTGCTGCCGAGACAGTGCCCAAATCATTACGCCATTCGTGCGGGTCGGAACTTACCCGACAAGGAATTTCGCTACCTTAGGACCGTTATAGTTACGGCCGCCGTTTACTGGGGCTTAAGTTCATACCTTCGCTTGCGCTAAGCATTCCCCTTAACCTTCCAGCACCGGGCAGGCGTCAGCCCCTATACATCAGCTTACGCTTTAGCAGAGACCTGTGTTTTTGATAAACAGTTGCTTGGGCCTGTTCACTGCGGCCTCCTCTCGGAGGCACCCCTTCTCCCGAAGTTACGGGGTTAATTTGCCGAGTTCCTTAGCAGCAATTCTTCCGACGGCCTTAGGATTCTCTCCTCATCTACCTGTGTCGGTTTGCGGTACGGGCACCAATTTGCTCCATAGAGACTTTTCTTGGCAGCGTGGAATCAGATACTTCGCCCATAGGGCTCCCCATCACACCTCAGACTTAAATTGAGCGGATTTGCCTACTCAACATCCTAAGTGCTTAGACGCACATCCAATAGTGCGCACATCCTATCCTCCTGCGTCATCCCATTTGTCAAACGCATTTTGGTGGTACTGGAATATCAACCAGTTGTCCATCACCTACGCCTTTCGGCCTCGGCTTAGGTCCCGACTAACCCTGGGAGGACGAGCCTTCCCCAGGAAACCTTAGATATTCGGCCAACAGGATTCTCACCTGTTTCTCGCTACTTATGCCAGCATTCTCACTTCTGCACTGTCCACCACTCCTTACGATATGGCTTCTACCTGTGCAGAAAGCTCCTCTACCACGTGTACGTAGTACACATCCATAGCTTCGGTGGTAAGTTTTAGCCCCGTTACATCTTCGGCGCGGGATCTCTCGACTAGTGAGCTATTACGCACTCTTTAAATGAGTGGCTGCTTCTAAGCCAACATCCTAGTTGTCTTAGAAATCCCACATCCTTTCCCACTTAACTTACACTTTGGGACCTTAGCTGATGGTCTGGGCTGTTTCCCTTTTGACCACGGATCTTATCATTCGTAGTCTGACTGCCGGGGTACCAGTATGTGGCATTCGGAGTTTGATAGGGTTCAGTAACTGTTGTCAGCCCCTAGCCCATTCAGTGCTCTACCTCCACTACTTAATTACCCGACGCTAGCCCTAAAGCTATTTCGAGGAGAACCAGCTATCTCCGAGTTCGATTGGAATTTCTCCGCTATCCACAGCTCATCCCATGGTTTTTCAACACCAACGTGGTTCGGACCTCCACGGAATTTTACTTCCGCTTCATCCTGGCCATGGATAGATCACCCGGTTTCGGGTCTACGATATGCAACTAGTTGCCCTGTTCAGACTCGGTTTCCCTTCGGCTCCGCACCGTAGGTGCTTAACCTTGCTACATATCGTAACTCGCTGGCCCGTTCTACAAAAAGTACGCCGTCACACATTAACGTGCTCCGACCGATTGTAGGCACACGGTTTCAGGTTCTATTTCACTCCCCTTCCGGGGTTCTTTTCACCTTTCCCTCACGGTACTGCTTCACTATCGGTCACTAGGTAGTATTTAGCCTTGGGAGATGGTCCTCCCAGCTTCCCACAAGGTTTCACGTGTCTCGTGGTACTCTGGAGTAGATCTACTTCTCTCTTCTTTTTGCCTACAGGGTTATTACCTTCTACGACAGAACTTTCCAGTTCTCTTCGACTAAAAAGATTGAAGCGTTATGATCTATCCGCAACCCCAGAAACAAAGTTTCTGGTTTGGGCTCTTCCCCTTTCGCTCGCCGCTACTGAGGGAATCGATTTTTCTTTCTCTTCCTTCTGGTACTTAGATGTTTCAGTTCCCAGAGTGTACCTCTATATACCTATGAATTCAGTATATAGTACATGATGTTTATCATGTGGGTTTCCCCATTCGGAAATCTACGAATCACAGGCTGTGTGCGCCTACTCGTAGCTTATCGCAGCTTATCGCGTCCTTCTTCGGCTCCTAGTGCCAGGGCATTCACCGTGCGCCCTTTCTAACTTGATCGTTAGACGCTTGTAAACATAAATGTTATACAAGACTTCACTCCTCAGATATACTGAGTGAGATTTATTACTAAAACTAATTACTTAGTTTTAGTAGATTTCTTAATATTCACTGTGCAATTTTCAAAGAACAATTAATGAAAGACATTAGTCTTTCAAAATTAAACAGAATTAAGGATAAATTATTTCCAGTCTATGAAAGCTGTGAGCTTTCATTTCTCCCTAGAAAGGAGGTGATCCAGCCGCAGGTTCTCCTACGGCTACCTTGTTACGACTTCACCCCAATCACCAATCCCACCTTCGACTGCTGGCTCCTTGCGGTTACCTCACAGGCTTCGGGTGTTACCGGCTCTCATGGTGTGACGGGCGGTGTGTACAAGACCCGGGAACGTATTCACCGCGACATTCTGATTCGCGATTACTAGCAACTCCAACTTCATGTAGGCGAGTTTCAGCCTACAATCCGAACTGGGACCGGTTTTTTAGTTTGGCTCCCCCTCGCGGGTTTGCTTCTCGTTGTACCGGCCATTGTAGCACGTGTGTAGCCCTAGACATAAGGGGCATGATGATTTGACGTCATCCCCACCTTCCTCCTGGTTAACCCAGGCAGTCTCGCTAGAGTGCTCAACTTAATGGTAGCAACTAACGATAAGGGTTGCGCTCGTTGCGGGACTTAACCCAACATCTCACGACACGAGCTGACGACAACCATGCACCACCTGTCTTCCTGCCCCGAAGGGCTTCCTCTGTTACGAGTAATTCAGGAGATGTCAAGTCTAGGTAAGGTTCTTCGCGTTGCTTCGAATTAAACCACATGCTCCGCTGCTTGTGCGGGTCCCCGTCAATTCCTTTGAGTTTTAATCTTGCGACCGTACTCCCCAGGCGGAATACTTATTGCGTTTGCTGCGGCACCGAGGGTGGTACCCCCCGACACCTAGTATTCATCGTTTACGGCGTGGACTACCAGGGTATCTAATCCTGTTTGCTCCCCACGCTTTCGTATCTCAGCGTCAGTTACGGTCCAGAAAGTCGCCTTCGCCACTGGTGTTCTTCCTAATCTCTACGCATTTCACCGCTACACTAGGAATTCCACTTTCCTCTCCCGCACTCTAGATACCCAGTTTCAAATGCAGCGCCCAGGTTAAGCCCGGGAATTTCACATCTGACTTAAATATCCGCCTACATACTCTTTACGCCCAGTAAATCCGGACAACGCTTGCCACCTACGTATTACCGCGGCTGCTGGCACGTAGTTAGCCGTGGCTTCCTCCTTGGGTACCGTCATTATCGTCCCCAAAGACAGAGCTTTACAATCCGAAGACCTTCATCACTCACGCGGCGTTGCTGCGTCAGGGTTTCCCCCATTGCGCAATATTCCCCACTGCTGCCTCCCGTAGGAGTCTGGACCGTGTCTCAGTTCCAATGTGGCCGATCACCCTCTCAGGTCGGCTACGCATCGTCGCCTTGGTGAGCCGTTACCTCACCAACTAGCTAATGCGCCGCGGGTCCATCTCAAAGCGGATTGCTCCTTTGATTATCTTCTCATGCGAGAAGATAATGTTATGCGGTATTAATCTCCCTTTCGGGAGGCTATCCCCCTCTTTGAGGCAGGTTACCCACGTGTTACTCACCCGTCCGCCGCTAATCCGTTCCCGAAGCAACTTCATCGCTCGACTTGCATGTGTTAGGCACGCCGCCAGCGTTCGTCCTGAGCCAGGATCAAACTCTCAATTTAAAAGTTTAATCTGTTACTCATTACTTAAAGTTATTGACTGGCATTTTATTTACCTTAATTCTGTTTAATTTTCAAAGACCAAATTTTCTTTACTGCCTTTCGACAGCTTAATTATTGTATCAACTTTAAGTTGTTTTGTCAACGACTTTTTTTTAGTTGAAATTGTTTTTTTTTCGCTCTCTCGAAGCGACAAGGAATATCTTATCATAAATATTCTTCAATAAAACATCAAAAAAGATCGTCTATTTCAATGTAGTCTTTAGTTCTTTCATTTCCTTCCAATATTTCTGCAATAAACATAGTGATACACTAGGATATGTATTAATTATTAAAGCAAATAAATAGCCCTCGTTAACAAAAATATACTTAACTCGGGCTCCTCTTTGAGCTACCTTAACAAATTTGCTAATTCTTCTAAAGATAGTCTATCAACAATTTCATAACCATTTCCCTGTCCTAAGGGCTTAATAACAACTATTCCCATGTTAGGGATTTCCCCTAGACCAATTCCGCTTGGAAAACTGTGAGCGATAATAACTCTATTACTTCCCTGAGGTGGTCTTATTTCTAGTCTTGCCCTGAGAGAGTCTAATATTCTCTTCCGTTCTGCAATAGACAAATCCCCACTCAACTTATAAATTTCAAACCAAAATGGATCTACTAAAACATTAGTCCTTCCAAAAGCTAATTGTGCAGTTTCTATAGTTCTACAAAAGAGGCTGCTTATAATAGGATAACTAATAGGAATTCGTAAGTTACGGAGAATTTCTCCATAGTAAACCGCTTGTCTTCTACCCATTTCCGAAAGATTTCTTTGAGTAGAACAGTACCAATAATTTAAATTAGGTTGGTCTTCTCCTACTGTTGCCTCCCCATGTCTAGTATATAGTATATATCCATCTCCTCTAAGTAAGTCCAGTAACAATCTATTCAATTTAGATTCTCCTTCCACTGTGCTTAAGGCATGCTTTAGTAGCCTCTTTCCATATCTACTAAGTTTATAAGTTCCTCACCATTAAGATATCTTTGTAGATTTTCATATATGGTACTATATATTTTTACATCTCGACTTTCAGATACCCATGAATTATGAGGACTAATTATTAGATTTTCCAAATCCCATAATACACTTTCTTTATCTAAAGGCTCTTTTTCAAAGACATCTAAAGCAGCAGCCTTAATTCTATTATTTTTCAGACTTTCAATCAATTTCTCTTCATCTACTACATCTCCTCTTGACGCATTAATAAATACAACTCCTTCTTTCATAGAATTAAATCTACTCTCATCAAATAAATGATAAGTTCCAGGTGTACTTGGAACAAGAGAAATAACAATATCGCAAATCCTTAACATTTCATTTAAGTTATAAGTACTGTAGGTTTCATTAAAATACTCAATAGGTCTTCCATCTCTATTTACACCTAGCACACGAGTATCAAATGCTCTTAATCTCTTAGCTGTCTCTACGGCTATAGCTCCTGTACCAACTATTCCTACAGTCTTACCGCATAATTCCATTAAACTAAAGTCCATTCTCCATACTCTTTTTTTCTTATTTTCATTAAAATTATTAGAATTTTTATATATCTCTAAAATCTTTCCAACTATCCATTCTGCTACAGGTATTACATATCCATGTTTATTATTAGTAACCTTAATACTATTATTTTTCAATACATCTTTAGGTACTTGATTAAACCCAATGCTTAATAACTGAATCCATTTTAAATTTTTCATCTTTGAAATATCTAATGTATCAAAAGGATCATATGTTACAAGAACTTCTACATCATTAAATTCTTCTATATAATGTAGCCCTTTTTCTTTTTCAATTATTATTTCATAACCTAACTGCTCCAATTGTTTCATTTTATCCTTACCATAATTATATGAAAACAATACTAATTTCCTCATAAGAATTCACCTCATTTGTATTATTCCTAATAATATATGTTATGTAATAACTACTTATAACGTTTATAATTTTTAACATAATCATATTAACATTATTTTTGGAGAGAATATACTACAAAAGTTTTAGTTTACCGAAAATGCGGAATACTTCATTTGATAGGAGTGTATTATGGTTATTAACGTAAATTTGATTCAAGCAGTAGGCATCGGAGTAATAGTATTCTTAATAGGTGATATTATTGTAGAAAGAGTAGAACTTTTTAAAAAGTACTGTATTCCAGCCCCGGTTGTTGGCGGACTTATCTTTGCTTTGATACATTTAATTGGAATACAAACCGGAACATTCTCTTTTATATTTGATCAAACTTTAAAAAATTTCTTTATGATTGGATTCTTCTCAACCATTGGTTTTACAGCAAGCTTTAGGATTCTTAAACAGGGTGGAATTTCAATTGCTGTTATGGTTCTAATTTCAATAGTTATGTTGTTGCTACAAAATATATGGGGAATCAGTATTGCAAAAGCCTTTAACTTAAATCCTCTTATAGGTATGTGCGCAGGTTCTATATCACTTATGGGCGGAGTTGGGACTGCTGCTGCACTTTCTCCTATCATAGAGTCTAATGGTGCTATTGGAGGATTGCCTATTGCCATTGCCTCTGCCACTTTTGGTCTAGTCATGGGAGGAATAGTATCTGGTCCAGTAGCAAGATATATTATAGAGAAAAAAGGGTTAGCTCAAATATCTGAAGAGGAGGACGAAGCTAAAAGTGAGGAAGAGAATGGTTACTCTGAATTAAGAACAGAGGATAATGATGCTGATATTATTAGCACAAATGACTTTAGTAAGGGTTTTCTTCTTATTATGTTAGCCATGGGCATAGGCTCTGTAATTTCAGTATTAATCAATAAAACAGGCTTAGTTTTCCCAGCATATATTGGCGCTATCTTTGCTGCAGCAATAATTCGAAATTCTGCCGATATAGGAAAAGTAACACTCCCTCAGAAAGAAATCAACGTCATTGGTAATGTATTTTTAAATATATTTCTTGCTATGACAATCATGTCCTTAGAAATATGGAAGATTGTAGGGATGGCATTGCCTCTAATAGTAATACTACTAGGTCAGGTAGTTATACTTGCTATATATTCAGTAGTTATAGTATTTAATTTTACAGGGAAAAATTACGATAGTGCAGTAATGAGTGCAGGTTTTTATGGATATGCAATGGGAGCTACACCTAATGCAATGATAAGTATGACTGCCGTTGTAGAAAAATATAAGAAACCATCGCCAAAAGCATTCTTTACAATACCAATAGTGGGTGGCTTTATTATTGATTTAATTATGGGAATAATAGTTATTGGACATATGAACTTAGTTCTCTCAGGTATTTTATAGGAAATTTAATATCAAAATCATAAAAGGTATAGTCTAATTTAAAGACTATACCTTGATTATTACTAATATCCATTCTTTTTAGCTATTGCCTCATCTTTAATTTCTTCTCTCATGCCTTTAAGAGCTTCTTCTCTTCTTTCATTCTTTTCTATAAGTGTATTTTTCATCTTTTTATCATCTGTTATTTGAATCATTTCTTCTGCTAGTTCAATATTCTGAATAGTGTTACTAATATTGTGCTGAATTCTATCTACGTTATCTCTTCTATCATCTGGTTTATTTTTCATAGCTTTTTTATCTCCTTCTAATTCTTCTTTTGATTAATCCTGTATCAACATATCTGAGGCTTAAGAGCGATCTACCCATTTCTTTTTAGCTTTTACTATATCTTCTGCTGTAAGATTAGTCTCTTCCATAATTTGACCCATACCACAACCTCTATCAATCATTTCTTTTGCTTTTTCCATACAGGCTTCATGCTCACCTTTGCTTATGATTTTATTTTTACTCATTAAAAAGCCCTCCTAAAAATAGATTTAAAAAATAAATCTCAAGAACTAGTATTACCTGGAGTAACGTTTTTATTCCGGCTTTAATATATAACTCTTTAAGCAGTAAATAGTTGATAGATAGTATTAACAGGATAACAGGACTTATCTTGATGGAGACTATACTTTAATTCATAAAATATAAATCTTAACCATTATTTACCAATAAGATTTAAATAAAATAAATTCCCCTAAACATCAATTTAAGGGAATCTCAATACTCTATTGCTTTTATATAAAATTTTTCACGTCCTGAACTTTTTAACCAATACATTAAGTGATTCAGCTATAACTTTTAAATCTTTAAATGAATGACCTAGCTGCTCCATACTTGCAAACTGCTGTTGAATTGAAGCTGCAATCTCTTCAGTAGTAGAAGCCGACTCCTCTGCAATAGCAGATACTCCTTCTACAGCACTAATAACTCCATCTTTATTTATATTCATTTCATTAATACTCACAATTAATTTATCTACTTCTAATATTATATTTCTAGTAGCATTTTCTATATCAACAAAAGCAACTCTTGTATTTTTTGAAGCCATACTAGTTTCATCAATAACAGTTTTTGATTCATCCATTTTAATTTTTTCTAGCTGCCTCTATAGCGGCATTTAATGATAATAGATTAATTTGATCTGCAATACCTTTTATAGTGTCTGTTATTTTTTCAATAGACTCTGAATTTTTATCTAATAGATTTACTTGTGATTCAATTTTCTCTGAAACTAATACATTAGTTTTTACTGCTACTTCTAAATTGTCTATAATATTCATACCCTTTTCATTTGCATTCTTTGTTCTTTCTATATACTCTTTCATACTATCTGTTGCTTTAGTTATACCATCAATTTCTTGTGATAAACTGTTTAATTTCATAGCACTGTCTTCCATGTTTTTAGCAAGCTCATAAGCTCCTTGGGCCAACTCATCTGTTCCATGGGATACTCCCTCAATAGATTTTGAAGTTTCGTCTGTTATAAGTGAAAGATTATCAGATCTTTTCCAAACCTTATTAGATTTTTCTTTAATATTATTTATTAACTCCCTTAATTCCTTTCTCATATTAATTACAGCTTGAATTGCACTTTGTATTTCATCTTTATTTTTATATTCTTTAAAGCTTTCCTCAAACTCTCCATCATTTACTAGGTTAAATTTTGCAGTATTTTCTACAATACTTATTAACTTCTTGATTCGTTTCACTATATGAGATGCAAAGATGAATGCCAAAATAGCTGTAATACCTGAAGTAATTAAAATTAATATAACCGTTATACTTCTTGATTTATTATATTCCTGAAATATTTCTTCAGTTTCAGCTGTAATTATAAATTTCCATCCCACTAAAGGTACAGTGTTGTAAGCGGCAATCCTATCTGTATTGTCACTAGCAAAGTATTCCATATATCCTGATTTATTTTTAAAAACACTATCCTTAAATATTTTCCATCCATCAGAATTTATATTTTTAAAATCGTTTCCTACTTTAGTAGTATCTTTATGCACTAAAAATTCCCCATCTTTGCTTAATAAATATCCATACCCTGTTCTCCCTACTTTAGTATCTAAAATAAGTCCTTCTATAAAACCAGCATTGCCAACACATTGAAGAACTCCTATTAATTCACCTTTTTCATTAATAATAGGCTTATTAAAAACAATAATTTTCCCACCACTAATGCTATCTTTGATTATATCACTAACTACAATTTTCTTTGACTCTACTGCCTTTTTAAAATGTTCTTGATCTGATACATTAACTTCTAATCCTTGTGAATTAGTTAGTATACCGTTTTTATCAATAAAACAAAAACGTAAAACATCCACATAATACTTTTTTAATTCACCTAGTATAGGAATCATTGTATTCTTATCTCCTGTCTTAAACTCTGCATTATTATTGTAGGTATTTTCTAATAAAGCTATCTTAGCTTTAATCCAAGAATCTATAACTTCACCTTCTCTTATTGCTATATTTTCATACTCTGCCTTTACTTCATTAGTATATATCTCCTTAGCTGAATTTAGCTGAAATCCATTGCTTATTATTAATGGAACTAAAGCAATTATCAAAACTAATCCTATTATTTTAGATTTTAATGACCTAAACATACAAATCCCCTCTCTATGTCTTATAGATTGTCCATCAATGATAAAACCCCAAAATCTCCTATATCATAATATTCCTTAATCCGAACTTCGTCCCACCTGTTATAAAAAAGATAATAAAAAAACAGACTACTCTCATCATTATTAAGAGTGTCTGTTTCTATTATGCTAATTTACATAGCACCTTCTATAATCTTACGACTAACTTTTGGAGTAGCTTTTCTTGTCTCAAGTTAATCGGCTGACTATTAACTTTTAGCTTCTTTCTCTTTTTATTTCAAATACCACAGGAGCACAATAATCAGGACACTGAACAACTAACTTTTCTCCGAATCCCATTTGTTCTGGCGTAACTCCTTTTCTCGCAGCATATATAAAAGGAAAAAAAGATTGAACTGCCATAAGACATACATTAGATGTTTTATCCATATTTATTAATGCATCTTCTATATATATCTTATCTCCTACTCTGTAGTGACTACACTTACTTTCAATTACTTCTACAACTATATTTTCCATACAACACCTCTATAAATAATATTAAACTATAAACACTGCCCAATAGTTTCTTCAAGCACATCCATTCCATATTTTACTTGCTCATCTGTCATTATAATAGGAGGTAAGAAACGAATTACATTTCCAAGAAGACCTGCCCCCATAAGCAATACACCTTTTTTATAACACTTATCTATTATTTTTTTAGCTATTTCAGCATTAGGCTCTTTTGTATCTCTATTTTTTACAAATTCAACACCTATCATTGCACCTAATCCTCTTACATCACCTATTACATCATATTTTTCTTTCATAATACTTAATCTTTCTTTTATATATGATCCAAGCTCTACTGCCTTAGAGGATAAATTATCTTTTTCAATTTTCTCAATAACTTTAAGTGAAGCTACACATGCTAAAGGACTTCCACCATAAGTACCCCCTATACCCCCAACACAAGGAGCATCCATTATCTCAGCTTTTCCTACCACTGCACTAAGAGGTAATCCATTAGCAATTGATTTTGATAAAGTCATAAGATCTGGTTCAATCCCATAGTTTTGATATGCAAACATTTTTCCAGTTCTTGCAAAACCAGTTTGAACTTCATCTACTATAAACACAATTCCATTTTCATTACATATAGATTGAAGAGCTTGCATATATTCTTTAGGTTGAGGTATAAATCCACCCTCTCCTTGTACAACTTCAACTATTAAACATGCTATCATTTCAGGAGATACAGTTGTCTTTAGCATAGTTCTTAACTTCTCTGCACAGGCTATACCACATTCTGGGTACTTGCATCCAAGTGGACATCTATAACAATAAGCACTATCAGCTTTGTATGTTTCTACAGCATATGGTCCAAATCCATTTTTATATGGCTTATATTTGCTTGTTATAGACATAGTCATATTAGTACGACCATGAAATGAACCTTGCATAGATATTATGCCTGTTTTCTTAGTATAAGCTCTTGCTATTTTAATAGCATTCTCTACAGCTTCAGCTCCACTATTTGAAAACATAACTTTTTTTTCATAATTTCCCTTAGCTAATGTACTTAGTTTCTCTGCTAATTCCACATAAGGTTCATACATATTTACATGAAAGCAAGGGTGAATGTATTTATCTATTTGGTTTTTTACTGCCTCTATTACACCATCATCACTATGTCCTATATTTTGAACACCTATTGCGCCAATGAAATCAATAAATATATTTCCATCTATATCCTTAATAAGAGCTCCTTTAGCTTCATCTATAAATAACTCTGTTGCACTGGCAACTCCCTTTGCTACATATTTATTTTTCTTTTCTAGAAGTTCCCTAGAATTTGGACCTGGTATTTCAGTTACTATCTTTGCAATTCTTTCTTCAATCATTTTCATTACCTCCATTTTTTTAAAACAAGTTATATATTTTAAAAGTACTTTTAATATTTTCAATTTTTCTCACATTTTTTCTATCCTACATATTTTTCTTATAATTCTAAACATTCTTGTACATCTATATATTTTTCTTCCAATAATTCTTGTAAATAATCCGCCTCGTTAATTCTAGCTTTTTTATTAGATACCTTAGCCCAAGCATAAAATACTATACCTAATGCACACCAGAACATAATCATTGCCCATTCATATGGCCATACTAATGCTGCTGGTGCTCCTGGCAAATACATTAGCGTTATTCCTAAACTTAAAGCTATTGCAGCAATACCAACAAATGTGCCATTTTTAACTTTATATGGTCTTGGCATATTAGGTTCTTTCTTTCTTAATACTAAGAAAGATATTGATACAATTAAATAAGCCACAACTATTGTTAATCCACCTGCATCAACAAGCCATACCAACATTTTTCTTCCGAAGAAAGGTGCTATAGATGATATTACACCTACTAATAGAACTGCATTACATGGCGTTTTGTATTTAGGATGTAATTTTCCTAAGAAAGCTGGTAACATATTTGATTCAGCCATAGAATATATAGCTCTGCTTCCACCAACATAAAAGGAATTCCAACTTGTTATTATTCCAGCAATTCCTCCAATTATAAGAATTTTTGGAGCTATTGAACTACCATTAAACACCTTTGCCATAGCATCTGCAGTAACTAATGTAGAAGTACTCATTTCTGCATCTGAAAGTGCCAATGATACTGCAATTATTATAATTACATACCAAATAACAGCCATAACAACTGATAAAATCAAAATTTGTCCAATTTTCTTAAATGGAACATTAATTTCTTCTGCTGCTTGTGGTATAACATCAAATCCTACATACATAAAGGGAGTCATAACTGCAACTGCAAGTATTCCTTTACCCCCATCTACAAATAAAGGTTTAAAATTTTCAGGGTTTCCAGTTACTAATGATCCTGAAAATAATGTTAATCCTATAAGTGCTATACATATAGTTAAGACACCTTGCAAGAAAGCTGCTGGCTTTACTCCTACGTAGTTAATTACAGCTATTGCAATTGAACTTATAACTCCAACAAGAACCCATGTAAAGTAAACATCAAAACCTGCTATATTATACATAAGTCCCTTTGGATATGCGGGAAATAGATATTGTAACACTGTTGGAAAAGCTACTGCCTCAAAGGCTACAACTGATATATAGCCTAAAATAATTGCCCATGTACATATAAAGGATGCATTTCGTCCTAATGCTCTATAACTAAAAACATGCTCTCCACCACATTTAGGCATTGCTGAAGTCAATTCTGCATAAGTAAGTCCAACAAATAGCACCATTATGCCACCTAATAAGAATGCTATAATAGCTCCAAGTGCACCTGCTTTTGTCACCCAATCTCCAGCAAGTACCACCCAGCCCCAGCCAATCATTGCTCCAAAAGCAAGAGCAAAAATATCTTTTTTACCTAAAACTTTTTCAAATTTTTCATTACTTTTACTCATAATAATATCCCCCTTTTAAAATTAGAATCACAAACTTTTCATATAAAGTTCTCTTATTTCTTCTGATGTTGCTACCTTTGGATTGTTATTTATTGCATAAATCATTGTCTTTAATGAATTGTTAACCAACCATTCTATGTGTTCTTCTTTTACTCCAAGGTCAGATAAGGTAGGTGTTAATTCTACTTTTTCAAGAATTTTTTCTATTGCAATAACACTCTTTTTAGCTGTCTCTTCTAGTGGTAATCCTTCTATCTCCTCACCTAATGCTTTTGCTATATTAGAAAACTTCTGCATTGATGAACTATAACTAAATTCAGCCCAATTAACTATTATTGCTGCTAAGCCTTCTCCATGAGCTACATTTAAAAGTCCACTTACAGGATGCTCAAGTCCATGAGCAAGAGCTACCCCTGACGCATCTATAACCATTCCACCTAATGTATTTGCTAATGCCATAGCACCCCATGCTTCAATATTATTTGGATCTTTATAAACTTTTTCAATATTTTCACTTATAAGTTCTATAGCTTTTAGTGCCATTATTTCACTGATAGGATTACTTCTTTCAGCAACATAAGCCTCCATTGCATGACATAAAGCATCTATACATGTTGACGCTACTATTCTTTTGGGAAGAGTAGTCATAAGCTCAGGATCTATAATTGAAACTTTTGGATAAGTGAATGGTGTTTTTAAAGATTTCTTATCATTATTTTCTGGATTTGTAAGTACTGCCAAACAGTCTGCTTCACTTCCAGTACCTGCGGTAGTTGTTATTGCTATTATGGGAAGAGCTCCCATAGCCTGTTTTCCGAATATATACTCTGATATATCACCTTCATTTTCAACTAATAAAGCAATTGCTTTGCCAGCGTCTAATGCACTTCCTCCTCCCAGTGCAATAACTACATCGCAGTTTTCCTCTTTTGCAAATTTTGCTCCTTCTTCCACAGTTCCAATTAAAGGATTAGATTCTACCCTATCAAAAACAACACTTTCTATACCCTCTTCCTCTAAACATGCTCTTACTTTATCTAGAACTCCTGTCTTCTTTGTACTACTCCTTCCTGTAACTATTAGTGCTTTATTTCCATATTCTTTTGTTATCTTTCCTATCTGCAAAACTTTTTTAGCACCAAATAAAAGTTTTGTTGGCATATAATAATCAAAATTTATCACTGTATTCCCCCTCCTCACATTTCTTTATCTAATTATCAAATATTAATTATTTCCTAGTTTTATTATCAATTCAATAATTAATAATATTTTTTATTATTAAATTAATAATTATTATACTAATAATTTACCATATTAAAAAGGCAATATATATGTCCCAAAGGGACAAATATATTGCCTTTAATTTGTCTTTTTATATACTTTTTAAAAATTTTCCTATTTTCAATGCTATACTAAAATTAAATAAATGTTTTATATTTCTAAGATCACATCCTAATATTTCTTCTATTCTTTTAACTCTATACTTTACTGTATTTTTGTGAATAAAAAGTCTCTTTGATGTGCTAGTTAGATTGCCACCTTCCTCTATATATGCTTCTAAAGTATCAACGAGATTAGTTGAATTTTTCAAATCATAATTAATTAATTCATCCAAAGTTTCATGATAAAGTTCTTTCATTTCTTCGTATTTATCTATTTCAAAAAATAATCTATATATGCCCATGTCACTATAATTACTTATGCTATCTTTTTTTTCACCTATTTTTAAAATTTTCAAAGCTTTTTGTGCCTCATGAACACTTTTTCTAAAATCCTTTAAATGGCTCCAGGGTCTTCCAATGCCTATATTTACAGTGATACCTTGTATTTTCATCCTAATATTATTTACTATTTCTTCTGCAATAGAATTAACCTTATCTTTTTTATTTATTGGAAATATAAGAATGACAGACTCTCTTCTTATTGTATAAATTGATTTCTTGTTCCATCTATTCATTATATCTATTATAATATGTTGAATCCGTTGCTTAATTTGCAAAATTTTCTCTTCTTCAGCTATTTGATTATTTTTAACAAATGTTTCAAAATTATTAATGCTAATAAAAAATGAATAATAGCTTTTTTCAGGTTTATACCCATAAAGAATAGCTCTATTTAAAACATCATCTGTAACAGTTGAATCTGTATAAATAATATCTTCAATAAAGCTTTCCATTGATTCTTGCTCTATTTTACTCATAAAAATAGCTCTACATACACTTTGACTTATATCTATAAATTTCACCTCAAAGGGCAGTTCAAAAATTGGAAAATTAAGCGAATCTCCTAAATCTATAACTTCTTTTGGTACAGATTCAATATAAGGTCCTACATTTATAACTACTCCAGCAACATTCCTAGAATGTATATCTTTAATAAAATCTAAAAGAGCTTTTAAATCACCTTTAATATTTATTCCACTTATTAAAAGTAGTTCTCCTCCCTTTAACCATGCAGAATGTTCAGGGTTTTCTACTACATGAACCCAGCTTATAATTCTATCTAATCCATCTCTACCTGCCACAATCTTCATTCTTTCTAAATGTGGCAATGTTAAAATATTATTGCAAGTGATTATCATAAACTCTCCCTCATTTCATATTTTAATTCTTTATAATATCATACTAACAACATTGAAATTTCATCTCCTAAAGCTTCTGCCTCTTTAATATCATGGGTTACTAATATAATTGTTCTCTTATCCTCATTGTGAACTTTTAAAAACTCTTCTATTATTTCATTTTTTAATTTTTGATCTAATCCTTTAAAAGGCTCATCCATTAATAAGAGCCTGCTTTTATATGCAAAAGCTCTAGCAATTGTAACTCTTCTTTTCATTCCTCCACTTAACTCTTCAGGAAGCATATCCTTATATTCCATTAGTTTAACTAGATTTAAATATCTATCTGTTATTCTTCTAGTCTCTTCCTTACTCATTGTGGATTTCAATACAAAAGCTACATTTTCAAAAACTGTAAGGTTGGGTATAAGTCTATCTTCTTGAAATATGTAAGATATACTGCTATCTTTTAAAATTACTTCTCCACTGTATTTTCTTTCAATACCACTAATAATATTTAGCAACGTGGTTTTTCCACAACCTGAAGGTCCTAAAATAACAGTAATTTTATTCTTTATAAAATTTATATTCAAGTTATCAAAAACCACATGAGTTCCATAGGATTTATATAAATTCTTTATCTGTACTTCATAATCATTTTTAACATTCATAAATATCACCTTAATTAAGTCTATTTGTCCATTCTTTTTATATATTTTTTAAATACTGTTTCAAAAATATAACTCAATAAAATTACTACAATGGTCCATGCAAAAAGCTCAGCTGTCTCTAACATGGATTTAGAATTTAATAAATTTAGGCCTATAGAATATTTAGGTGTACTTAAAACTTCAGAGCTTACTGAAACTTTAAACCCTAGTCCTAAACACATTAATATACCTGAAACTATATAATGCTTTATACTTGGCAGGTAAATATCTTTTATTATATATTTTTTCTTTACTTTATATATATTAGCCATTTGAATTAACTTTATATCTACAGACTTTATACCTTGTAATACATTTGTATATATTATAGGAAAGCATGTGAGTATTGTAGTAAATACAGATACATAATCAGACTTAAACCATACAAGAGCAAGAATTATTATTGACATAATTGGAGTAGCTTTAATACATATAATTAGTGGATTTAATAGTTCTTCTATAAACTTGTTAAGCCCTGCAACAATTCCTATTATTATTCCTATAACTATAGATAAAAAAAGTCCTAGTATAACCCTAGCCATACTATAAAAAACACTTTTCCAAAAATAAGCATCTCCAATAAGACTCATCAAAACCTTAAAAACCACAAAAGGAGAAGGAAGAAAAAGAATTTGATTAACAAAAAGGGAGCAGAGCTCCCAAATAAGTATCCAAAATATTAATATAATTATTTTTCTACTTTTCTTTATAATAGAAATTTTCATCTGGAAGTTTTCCTCCAATGGATTTAGGGTCGCTATCTTTTAAAACACTGTAAAATTCATTCAAAGATTCTTTTCCCTCTTTGGCACTTATAAATACTATATTGCATTTTGGGATAGCCATCTCTGCTACTTTAGCTTTTGGTAATATTCCATTCTTCTCTATTAGTTTTCCTGCTTCTACTACATTTTTATTTACAAAATCTACAGAGTCTTTGTATTTAGTTAAAAACTCATCTATTTCATCTCCTCTTTTGTCTAAGAAGTCTTTTCTAAATACCAATGTTCCCATTATTAACTTACTAGTATTATTTGATGCCTTTTCCCATTCTTTAGTTAAATCAATTGCTATCTTTAAATCTTTATCTTTCATTTGGCTTGTTGTTACAAAGGGTTCAGGTAAAACAGCAATTAATGCTTCTTTTGATGCTAATAATGAAGCTACATCACTGTGTTGTGCTTTGAATTCAATTTTAACATCTTTATTTGGATCTAATCCATTTTGTTTTAATAAATAATTTAAGACAAACTCTGGGGTAGCACCTTTTCCACTTATATAAATTGTTTTACCTTTTAAATCTTCTATATTTTTTATAGTATCACCATTTTCAACAATATAAAGAACTCCTAAGGTATTAATTCCAACTAGTTGAACTTCCCCTTTAGTCTTATTATATAAAATTGGTGCTAAATTAGATGGTATTGCTGCTCCATCTACATCTCCATTTACAACTTTTGATACTATTTGATCAGGTGAATCATATAAGGAAATGTCATAACTCTCTTTATTCTCTTCCATAAGCTTCACTATTCCCATACCTGTAGGCCCTTTTAACACTGCAATCTTAATTTTTTCTTTTGTAGCTTTCTCAGTGGTTGCATTTTCAGGTTGTCCAACATTCTTTGATTCTTTTGAGCAACCAACAATAAGTAGCGTAGAAACTACAAAAACTAATACAATAATCATGCTTCCTAATTTCCTTTTCATAATATCATCTCCATATCTATAAAATTATTGGTTAAAAAGTTTCCTCCAAGTTGGTAACAGAAACCAGACGTTTCTATTTGCCAAAAAACAGACTACTCTTCATCATTATTAAGAGTGTCTGTTTTTATTATCTTAAATTACATAGCACCTTCTATAATTTTACGACTAACTTCTGGAGTAGCTTTTCTTGTCTCAGATAATTTTGTCATACCATGTTTCTCTAAAGCTTCAACCAAATCATCAACTTTATCAGCAGTCACATTATAGTCTGATAAATGAGTTTTCACTCCAAGACTTTCAAAGAAATCACGAGTCTTATTAATGGCAGCATCTATTCTGCTATCCTCATCTCCCTCAGTAATCTCCCATACCCTATCAGCAAACTGAAGCAACTTTTCACGTTTTTGATCTTTTAGTACAGTCCAAGCGGATGGTGCTATAGCGGCAAGTGTCTTTCCATGATCAATACCAAACATAGCTGTAAGTTCATGTCCAATCATATGACTAGCCCAATCTTGTGGAACACCAGCACCAATTAATCCGTTAAGTGCCATTGTTGAACACCATACAAGATTTGCTCTTGCATCGTAATCTGTTGGATTATCTATAGTTGTTCTTCCTATTTCAATTAATGTCTTTAGTATTCCCTCTGCTGTACGATCCTGAAATCTTCCTTCAGCAGGAAAAGTAAGATATTGCTCAGTTGTATGAATAAAAGTATCTACTATACCATTAGCCACTTGACTAGCTGGAAGAGTAAATGTAAGAGTTGGGTCTAAAACTGAAAACTTTGGATATACAAGTTTACTTGCAAAGGCAAACTTTCCATGCTCATAAGTTATTACACTACTTGCATTCATTTCTGAACCTGTAGCTGGTAAAGTAACAATAGTCCCTATTGGCTTTACTTTTTGTAATTTCGAAAGGGTAGATCTGTTTAATAGTATATCTGATGCATTCTCCCCTTCATATTCTGATGCCAAGGCTACAAATTTGGTTCCATCCATTACAGAGCCCCCACCTACAGCAAGTAAGAAATCAATGTTTTCTTTTTTAACTATTTCCACAGCTTTCACTAATGTAGTATATTGTGGATTTGCTTCTATCCCACCAAACTCTAAAACTGTGCGGTTACCTAAACTGCTTATAACTTTATCTAGAGTTCCAAACTTCTTAACACTACCCCCACCATAAAGTACAAGTACCTTTGCCTCTTTTGGTACTAAATTATCTAGTTCAGCTAAACGATCTTTACCAAAAACTATATGGACAGGGTTGTAAAAATTAAAATTAAACATAAGAATTCCTCCAAAAATTTTTTATAGTTAATACATCTATTTACTTTAATTCATGAATTTTTTTTATAATGTATATCATATGCTTTTTTTCTTCTTCAATCAACTTTTTAAACAAAGAATATTCTTTAGAATATTCTTTAATATTTTCCAGAACTTTAGAATAAATATTAATGGAACTTTTCTCAATGCCTAATGCAAAAACAAAAAAATCTTTATCCCTATTGTTAAATACATTTTCCTCCATTTCCTTGCGATATAACTCTTGTTCTTGAATCAGCATTAAAATTTCATCATTTAGTTCAACATCAGTTATAAGATGTGAAAATATACTTTTTATGATTTTCTTATGATTTTCTTCCTCTTCTGCAAAATTTATAATAATTTTTTTTATTCTTAAATCACATATTTCTGAAAACTTCATATATAGACTACGAGCATTTTCTTCAAGTTGTATCATATTTAAATAAAAGTTATTATTCTCCACTTTTTATACATCCTCTCATTAATGTTGCGTTTATCATTCTAAAATCCTTTTCTTTTTATAGTTCCCCAATTTTTACTTCCTCTTTTATAATTAAAAAAAGCTCTTATTCTCCAAAATACAGTTAATTGTCTGTAGGAAAGTTGTTCTAGAAAACTCAATATTATTAATTTTGTTATTTCAAAAACATTATTATATCTTTTATATGAAAACTGTTCAAATAATATGGCAGTAAGAGAAAATAATAGTCCATATAAATAAGCCATTAAAAATACAACTAAAAAAAACTCCGATAAATTTCCTGTAACAATTGTAATTATTAATATAATATACCCTACAGTTTCAATAACTGGTCCAAGCATTTCAACAAAAACAAAATATGGCATAGAAAGCATTCCAACCACTCCATATTTAGGATTAAACAACATTCTTTTGTGTTTTAGCAATGAGTCAATAAGTCCTCTATGCCACCTTATTCTTTGATTGCTCATTCCTTTAATAGTATCTGGAGCTTGTGTCCAACAAACTGCATCAGATGTAAAATCAATTTTATAATCTCTTTTATTTTTACGGAAATATTGATGCAATCTTAATGTTAATTCCATATCTTCACCAATTGTTTTACTATAACCACCAACTTCTATTACTGCTGATTTTTTAAATACACCAAAAGCACCAGAAATTATAAGTAAAGCATTTATTTTCTCCCATCCAATTCTACTAGTCAAGAAGGCTCTAAAGTATTCTAATATTTGGAAAACAACAATTAATTTTCTAGGAAGTTTGGCATTTATTAAGTTTCCACTTTTTATTTCACAACCATTTGCAATTCTAACTATTCCACCAACAGCAATTGTTTCATCATTTTTCAAAAATGGTTTTACAATTCGTAATAATGCATTTTTTTCTATTATACAATCCGCATCAATACCACAAAAAAGTGGATATCTTGATATATTTATTCCTGCATTTAAAGCATCTGACTTCCCACCATTTACCTTGTCTACTACAACAAGATTAGGGATATCAAAGGAACCATAGGTCCCCTTAATCTCATTACAGGGAATTTGCATATTAATTTCTAAGTCAATCTTTCTCAAATTAAAACATTCAATGACTCTACTTAATGTCTCATCCTTTGAGCCATCATTAACCAGTACTATCTCATATATTGGATAGTTCAAATCTAATAGTGATTTAATATTGTCAATGATTGTTTCTTGCTCATTATAGGCAGGTACTATGATTGAAATAGGTTTTGTATAATTGCTAACAATGGTAATATCATTATTTATAATATTAATGAATTGTCTCAACCGTCTTGAAGATAAAATAATTAAAATAATATACAATAAACTTACACTGAAAAAATATCCAATTATTATAATACTTATGATATTAATAACATTTATAGTCACATCCATATTTATCCCTCTATATTCCTTATTGTTTCATAAACATCTTTATTAGAATTTAAGAAATAGTAAGCTAATGCAGCTGTTTTTTCATCACTTTTATCAATGGATAAATCAATTAAAAGATAGATACCCTCTTCTCCTAATAAAGAAATTGCTCTTGCTGCATTAAATCTTACCCACCATTCTTTGTCTTTTATCATAACCAATAGCTTATCCTTAGTGACAGCAGAATTATAATTTATCATACCTTTTGTAATAGCTGCTCTAATCTCCCATATTGAATCACTTTTATAAATTTCAAAAAGTTTATCCACATATTTTTCATTTCTACTATTGCTTATTGCAGCAATTGCTGCGATTCTAACTTCTTTTACATCATCAAGGTATTTTAACAATAAATCAGAACATTTTTCATTTTTTATTCCCTCTTGTTCTGAAAGAATTTTCAGAATGATAACCTTCCCTATTTCACTTTCTTCTTCCTCTAATAATTTCATCCAATCTTCAATTACTAAGTTTACATTAATAAGCATTTCTATAATACGATCACTATAGATATCAGATTTTAATAATTGATGTATTATTTTAAACTTTTTTTCATGATCAACATTCATCATCGTGAGACCAAAATAACATATATATTTAATATTCATATCTGTTGACTCCGAATACTTAGTAAGGATTTCGTATGCAGATGGGCTTTTCAAAAAAGCTAATTTCCTTAGATAAAACATATTTGGATTGCTCTTTGCAGTTTTAATTAAAAATTTATCCAGTTCTAAATTCATAACAATCTCACTAATGTCTTTTTCCTTATTCTCAGATATATTATTAATTATATCAATTGCAACATTCTTTTTATAATTACTGTGTATTTTTGATTTAATAATACTTAGATTGTCATGACCTTCCAAATAAGAATTTATTAATGGTTCTAACTCAGATGTGATTTTATCTATCCTATACTTAATAATTTTTGTTTTTAAAATTTCATAATATATCGCTAATAATATTCCTATATTAACTATAATTAAAATATAAATATTAAAATGTATAAAATCCTCCATATTATCTAATAACATGATTATCTCCAATCTCATAAAATACGATATATTTTAATTATTCTACTTAAAGTGCTATGCTTGTACAAATTTCATTTTTATTAATACTGAACATTATAATCTAACGACTTTTAAATCTTTCTTTATAATCCGTTTTTCATTATACATTTTTTCATCCGCATGATTGATAATAGTCTCAATGTATTCATTAGACTTAAATTGAAACTCTTCAATTCCATGGCTTGCACTTATAATATACTTTCTATTTTCATTATTATTTATATTTTCATATTCTTTATTAATACATTTCCAAATGTTTTCTGACTCTTGTTCATTCAAGCCTTCTAATATGATTAAAAATTCATCACCACCAAGTCTAGCTACAAAATCATTTTCTCGAATATTTTTTCTTATACCACTTATAACACTTAAAATAAGTTCATCACCTGCTTCATGTCCTAAAAAATCATTTACTTCTTTTAGTCCATTAATGTCAATAAAGCATATACTTATTTTTCTAGTATTTTTCATCGCTTCTTTATATAATGCAGTAAGCTTTTCAATTCCTGCGCGTCTGTTATATACCCCTGTCATGGCATCATATTCAGAAAAATACTTTATTTTATCCTTTTCTATTTTATTCATTGTAATAAGTATAGAAAAAATTAATGATATTCCTAATATTAAAAAGTATACAATATAATTTTTCTTTAAAACAATAAATAATGCTTCAAATGTATTATTTGAAAAAAGCTTCCCATTTTGTGAATTCAAAGGTATATTTGACCCAATATACAAGTCACCAAAACCAAGAACAAGTGAATTTTTATCATTATTCAAATCAAATTCATAATTTTTAAATATATTAGTATAATTATAAATTCCATTTAAAGTGATAAAAGAACTCTTTTCTTCTTTTTCTATTTTTAGCCATTCATCAGGATATTCATTTTTTAAACTCTCATTTTTTCTATTGTCATACATAAATGCCCATTCTTTACTACTATCTTGACTATTATAAATCCAATATCCATCTGAATTAAGTATATTTACGCTTCCTTTACTCATCATTGCTATATCTTTTACATGTTCCAACATATCATTTGCTAAATAATTCAATACAATAATTCCCTCTAATTTACCGTTCTCTCCATAAAATGACTTTGATAAACGAATCATTGGTTTTATTGGTTCTTCTATCTTACCATTTTCAACATTTATATCTAATTGTGAAATATATATCTGATTTTCATTCAAAAAAATTGTATCTGTAAAATAATATCTATTTTTCTTATTTTGAAGCTCCTCTTCTTTTGTAATATATGAACCTTCTTTAGCATAATTTACCCTAATCACTTCATTTCCGTCCTTATCAATAAAGCGTATCTGATCATATATCTTTTTTCTATTAGAAAAAGCTATCCATTGTTGTTTTAATTCCGAATAATTTCCAATGCTTGTATTACTAATTTTTAAACTATCTGATATATACAATATATCAGATATGAGTGCATTTACCTTGTTTGATATATTTCTCCTCTCTAAATCTACTAATCTTTTTTCACTACTAATGATTTCTTTTTTATATATTTTATCTGAATTACTCTGAATCACTAAAGTAATTAATAAATAAGCTAGACTTAGTGTTATAAAAATACTAAAAGCATATAGTATAATTTTTTTTCTTTCTTTTAATAATGCTCTATTTGACATCTTTACCTCCCCTTAATATCAAATTCTTCTATATTTTTGTTGACCAATAGATTTCTCTTACATATGAAGTTCTAAGAATTTATTGGTAGTATATCTTGACATTATTTAGCTTTTATAATGTCAAAATTTAGAATAATAAGATTGTTTATATTATTATAATGCCAGACTATAAAAAAATCTACTAATACATTATGTTTATGGTAATAGTATTTAAAATAAACCTAGCAGTTCCCAAAAGAATCACCCAGCTAAAGAATGTTAAGAGGCTACCTCTTAACATTTCAGTTATTAATATCTCTTATAATGCTAATACTATATCAAGGAGGTGTTTTATATTGCCTGAAATAGAAGACTTGCTAAAAGATGTTGAAATTTTAAGAGAAAAATTATTGTATTTAATTCACAAAAAACAAGGGAATTTAATTGATGAAGAGGTAGTACGTATGAGTAAGGTTTTAGATGCAACATTGAATGAATACAATAAAGTTTTATCAGAAAAGTTAAAGAAATGAGATTTATTTCTAAAAAACACTATAGAATAGTACTTATCCATAGCGCATTTATATTTTAATAATTTTAAATACTATATCTTAAGTAGCCGGCACCTCTGCAGGTGCAAGAACAGATAGCTGCGCAATTTGTACATTGTTGGTACAGATTTATCTTATAGATTTTCAATCATAACCCTCAAGGTATTGTAAGATCTATTCAAATTTTCACAGGCACCGTTTCACCTGTTGATTTTAATATTAGTACCGTAGACAACACATATAATTTACTCTATAACCAAGGTTATAAAGCTGCCAAAATTTATTTTAAAAATAAAATGCACTACTAGGCACTTAAATGTTTAGGAAATATTCATCTGACTCTGATCTTTGTCCTGTATGGTATACATAGTCTGAATTTAATAAAAATAATAACATAGAGTAAAAGAGACTTTTAAAACAATATGGTATAATATACCTATTAAGACATATACAAAAGGAGTGTTACTATGAAATTCTGTTGGGTTACTTTAAAAGTTAAAAACATGGAAGAATCATTAAAGTTTTATCAAGAAATAGTTGGACTTACATTAGACAAAAGATTTCAAGCTGGCCCTGGAGTTGAAATTGCATTTTTAGGCGATGGCGATACACAAGTCGAACTGATTTATGATAAAAATAATAATGAAGTAAATATGGGCACAGATATTTCTCTAGGCTTTGAAGTAAAGTCGGTTGATGATACATTAGCATCACTTAAAGAAAAGGGTATAGATATTCACAGTGGTCCTATTCGGCCAAATCCACATGTAAGATATTTCTTTATAAAAGATCCAAATGGATTAAAAATTCAATTTGTAGAAAATCTTTAACTCAGAATAAAAAACACTAGCCATTCTAGTGTTTTTATTTTACCTTTAACTATCTATCCCAAAGGTTTTATATCTTTTCTTTATTTTTTCGCAAGCTTCCTCATGAAATAAATCTACAGTGTTTACAATAGAATATGGAGTAAACTTATCAATAAACTTTATAACATTACACTCTATGGTGTCCTCTGAATTAAAAAAAGCTTCTTCGCTTTCACAATCTTCACCATCTTTTATAAATCCTAGATTTATTCTTTTTATTGTTTGTTTTTCAAGGCCAATTTCTGTCATTTCAATCTCTATTGTTTCTAACAAAACTTCCTCTTCAGACTGTATCATAACAATTGAAATGATCTCAGGCTTTAAATATTCTTTATACTTCAACCTTAATTTATCGTAAAAATCAATAGTACTATAAACTTCTGAATACACCAATTTTATCATATTTGAAACTCCTTTCTTATCTATTGTTCTTAATTAATCCATTAACTTATTAACATCTTTAGGTTACAATTATTTATATTTTACCATCTTCTATGGAACATACCAAATTATTTATTCTGAAAGGAGTCCTCTACATGAATGCTATATTAAACAGAAAAAGTATAAGAAAGTATACATTACGACAAATGGTAATAGGGCTGCAAATGTCATCATGAATATATGCTGCAGAACAATATAAATTTGAGGCAACAAAAAAGATAGTCACTTGAAGTTCTATTCATGGACTATCTCTTTTATTTATAGATAACTTATAAAAATATGGCACTTTACGGCTGGATGGCCTGTACCTTTCCGAAAGATCGAAGAGAATGATCTTGCTTATAATTCTGATGTACAATGAGGACATCTTGTAGCATCTACATGTATTTCGCTATAGCAATATCCACAAGACTTTACCTTTGCAGGTGCTGGAATAGCTTTTTCTTTTTTCTTAAATAAACGATTCATTTGTCTTATAACTATGAATATAGAAAAAGCTATGATTAAAAAGTCAAGGATATTATTTAAAAACAATCCATAATTTAAAGTTGGAACACCAGCTTTTTGTGCTGCATCTAATGTAGCAAATTCCCCTTCACCTAGTGTTATAAATAAATCCCTAAAACTTCTTTTTCCAAGTAACAAGCCAACTACTGGCATGATAATATCATTAACAAGAGATGTAACAATCTTGCCAAAGGCACCACCTATTACTACACCTACTGCTAAATCTGCAACATTTCCTTTAAGTGCAAACTTCTTAAATTCGTTCAACATAATAAATTCTCCTTTTGTTTGTTTTTGGTAATAATAATTCTAAAAGTAGCTTGCACTATTATATCATTAAAAGATTAACTGTAACAATCCCAATATTATTTTGATAAGAACGTCCTAATTATTTGTCTTAAAAGTTTGATTACTTCAGTGTCCACCTTATTGCCATTTTTCACATCATCATTGTTCTCAATAACTGGCTCTTTATCTAATACCACTACTTTTATGGGACTTGTTTGTGCTGGTATACTCTTTGTTGCAATATCATATATAACTACTAGATTTTTATTATTGAGTTTACCTTTGTATTTTCCACCCTCTTCAGTTATGACAGTCGTATCTTTATCAACATTTATTTTTAGCTGATTATCTTTACTAATTAGATTATCATCAAATAAATCTACCTTTACTGTCTCTTTTATATCTCCTACAACTACGGCATCAATTGTATACTGTGCAGGATATATCATTATCATAGGTTTTGTTGCATCGTAGTATCCTGTTATACTTAATCCCTCTTTTATTTCTTTATTATTTATAAAATAAGTCTTTTCATTAATATTGAAATGTGCTTCTCCACCTTGCTTATCTTCAACTATAACAATCTTAGTTCCCTTTTGTGTTTCAGATTCCTTTATGCTTTTAACTTTTCCAGCATAACTATTAAAATTAGATCGCTTTACTTCTCTTATGGGTGTGCTTATAGGCCTTACATCTTCAATTACTATATCTTTTGAAAGATTTATACCTGCACCTGTAGCAAATGCAGTTGCAGTTGGTACTATTACAAGGCTTGCTGCTATTATTCCCACTATTAATTTCTTTGATTTCATATAAATTCCTCCTATTATCTTAATGTAAAAATCCTTTTTTTAATTATCTATACTTATTAGACGAATATAATCAGTCTTTCGTTCGCAATTTCTTTATAAAATACTGTTTAGCATCATCATTTCCTCGTATAGTTTAAACATCTTAGACTTTTTTATCTCTTCACTAAGCTCCTACTTAACGCAAAAAAACAGTAGAGTATACACACTCTACTGTTCTTACTTCTATTTATATATTAAATCCATCTTCGACATCCCAACTTTATTTACTATCTCTATTCCCTATTCTCATATAAATACATCTATAATTATGATGATTCGTCTTATTTTTTCATCTTTTCACAGGTATCTAATCCTGTCTAAGCTTTTGCCATTTCTTTTAACGCTTCATTTAGCTTATTTGAAGAACTAGACT
Organism: Clostridium sp. X; assembly: GCF_055755365.1. Taxonomy (NCBI): domain Bacteria; kingdom Bacillati; phylum Bacillota; class Clostridia; order Eubacteriales; family Clostridiaceae; genus Clostridium; species Clostridium sp. X. The sequence continues at coordinate 1,912,369 of NZ_CM146912.1, read as the reverse complement.
GATTACCTATTATTTTTCGAGTGTCAATCAAAGATGTCATCAGCTCCCCATTGGATTTTTTGATGCTTGTTATGGTATTTTCTATATCAATTGTTGAGGTTCTTGTTCTTTGACTTAACTTCCTTACCTCGTTTGCTACTACATTGAAACCTCTACCATGTTCTCCTGCTCTCGCTGCTTCTATAGCTGCATTTAACCCCAGTACGTTTATTTGATCGGAGACTTCTTTTATTATGTTCAATACTCCTGTTATATTTTTTACATTATTGCTATTTTTATTAGCTATCTCTTCTAAGTTAGTTGTCATTACTTCAATTTCATTAGCACTTCCAGTTATCTCGTTAATAATAACTAAAGTTTCCTGTACAAATTCAGTCAATTTCTCACTTTTTTCTTTTTCTTGTTGTATTTTATCTAAAAACATTTCTATACTTCTTGATGCAATTTTTACCCCCATTTTTACTCTATCAGGTTCCCCTGTAATGCCAATACTTCCTATACGTTTGTCACCAAATTTAATTAAGAAGTTATATCCTGCTCTTATAGATTGTCCTTTACGTTTATTAAATTCACTAGCCATTTGTTCTGTTATTGCTACCTCGTTACATTCACCGCTTAATATCTTTTTAGCTCCTTCATGTTCGTTACCAATTCTGCTTTTAACTGTGGCTACTATTATTTTTCCATTTTCGTTGCACACTATAACCCCTTCTCCTACTTCTTCTGCTATTACAGAAACTATATTGTCAACTAATTCTATATTTTCTTCTAACATCTTGATACCCCCTGCTCAATATTTTACTAATTATTTTCTTATATATCTCTCCATTAATTTTTATCTCTGTTATAATCTTATTTGAATGAACCCCAAACACTAAAAATCCTGTAATAAAAATAATAACTAATTCAGTATAAAATTTTATTTTAAAATAACAAAAAACCAATTAAAGCTCAACATATTACAAAAATTGCTAAGTTTTAATTGGTTGAACTATTAACTCCAAATTCTCAAAGTGATCATATTTAAAGAGGACTTTTCACTGTACCCGATTTTGATTTATTAAATTTCATTTTTTTCATATATTATACATTTTTTATAATATATTTACATATTATCACAATATTTTATAAAAATCAATTACTCAACTTCATATCCTAGGCTTTTTCTCAATTTGCATGTTCAGAGGTACATACTCTCCTGTTTTTTAGAACCTTTTTCACTATATAGGCTCCATCTGTAGATAGCTCTTATATCTCTCTTATTTATATAAGCAGTAGAATTTATTTGTAATTATTTAATTTTATATTAATATAATACCATAAAATACATTTATATCTAACTATTAATTAAGGAGGGGTTAATCTGATACCTGGAGGATGGTCTATACAAATACCTGTTAGTGATGAAAATAAAAAAGTGCTTGATACTGCTTTGAAAGGATTCGTAGGTTCTACTTTTGAACCTGTAGCTGTTGCTACTCAAGTTGTAAATGGAATTAACTACTTATTTATTGCTAAAGCTACAACTGTAACACTAGCACCTAGAGTTGGTCTAGTAAAAATTTATGTTACAGCTACACCTGCTGGACAACCACCTAAATTAGTTAATATCGAAACAATAGTATAGCCTAAATATGCCTTTATGCTTCAGAACAAGATAAATCTAATCTAACCAAAAAAGATAGTCACTTGAATTTCTATTCTAAGTGACTATCTCTTTTAATTTATAGATACCTTCTAGTAACCCACTTGTGCTAGTGCCCTCCGAGGTCATAACATAAACTGAAAGTTTATATTTGCTATTATATGTATAAATTTCTTAGTTTTTGACACAATATTATTTAGAGGTAGGTGAGTTAAATGTTTGATTTTATTAAAAGCATCTTCTCTTTGAGAGATGAAAATAGTAATAAGCATAGTGAAAATGCAAATACTACCCCACCTAGAGATGAAAATATACGTATTTCAAGTATATTAGAAGATAACAAAAAAAATTTATATAGCGTATTTAATAATTCTCCAGATTTAATTATTAGAGAAGTGAATATTGCAAATAACCCTGCATTTACTTCAATGCTTGTATACATAGATAATATGATAGATATATCTACTATTGAACAATCTATTATTGGAAAGTTAACCACGAAAAATGAAGACGCTTCTTTAAATCTAGGCAGTAAAGAATATTCTCAATACTTACTTGGAGTAAGAAATGAGGACATTTACACAGATATAAATAAAGTTATTGATTCTATATTAAGTGGAAATTTAGTTCAGTTTATAAATGGAATAGCTGAAGCATTAGTTGTTAACATTAATAATCCACCTAGTAGAACTATTGAGGAACCAGAAGTAGAAACAACGATACGTGGCCCTAGAGAAGGTTTTACCGAATCCATTTCTACTAATATAACACTTATAAGAAAGAAAATTAAAAGTACAAATCTTAAAATTGAATCTTTAAAATTAGGAAGGGAAACCAGAACAGATGTTAGTATTATTTATCTTTCCAACATAGTTAATAAAAAAATCGTATCCGAGTTAAAAGAAAGGCTAAGTAAAATCGATGTAAATGCTGTTCTAGGAATTAATTATATAAAAGAATATATTAATGATAATCCTTTAAGTTCCTTTCCTACTATATTTTCTACGGAAAGACCTGATGTAGCATCAGGAAAACTATTAGAAGGTCGTATTGCAATCTTGGTGGACGGAACACCTGTAGTATCAACTGTTCCTGCCATATTCGTAGAGTTTATGCTAACAAATGAAGATTATTATTTAAACTTTATTCCTGCTACTATTAATAGATTAATACGATATATATCGCTTATTTTAAGTCTTCTTCTTCCTGGAAGCTATATTGCAGTAGTAACCTTCCATCAAGAACTTATTCCAACACCTTTGTTAATTACTATTATAAAAGCTCGTTCCGGTGTACCTTATCCAGCATTGACTGAATGTATTTTGCTGTTGCTAGCATTTGAGGTAGTAAGAGAATCTGGCGTCAGAATGCCAAGAAGTGTTGGTCAGGCTATTAGCGTTGTTGGTGCCTTGATATTAGGTGAAGCAGCAGTAGCAGCTGGTTTAGTAAGTACTCCCTTATTAATTGTAGTTGGTGTTACCGCTATAGCCTCCTATGCAGTGCCATCTACAGATATGTTTATTGCCATTACTCTTCCTAGATTTTTATTTTTAATACTTGGCGGCAGCTTTGGTTTATTAGGACTAACCTGCGGAATTCTAGTAATGTTAATGAAACTTATTTCCATGCGTTCTTTTGGTGTACCATACATGAGCCCCTTAGCTCCTATTATCCCAGATGAATTACTCGATGTATTTTTAAGACGTCCTCATTGGAATAAATTTAAAAGGTCCTGGCTTATTGTGGGAAGAAAATCTATAAAAAAAGAACCTGTATCTCGAACAAATTCAATAAAAGAAGAGCATGAAAAATCTATAAATGATAAGGATACAAAGGAGTAATTTATGAAGAAACTCATTACAATCTTCATGATATTAATTACAACCATTTCATCTACAGGCTGTAAAGGAATAAAACAAGAAGTTGAAACTCTTGCTGTAGTTATGGCTTCCGGGTTTGATCTAATTGAAGATAATACATATATGATTACTGTACAAATACTGAACTCACAAAAGGAATCCTCAAGTAAGATGACTTCTCAAAAAGGAGTAAGTGAACAGGTTCAAACAGATGTACTAGTTTATAGTGCAACAGGCATTTCTCCTTTTGATGCCATAAAAAATATATCTACAATACTTGGTAAACCCCTATTTTGGGGACACAGTGAATTTACAGTTTTAGGACAGGAATTAGCTGAAGCAGGTTTATCACTATATATTGATGCTTCATTGCGTTCTGCTCTTGTTCGACCTAATGCCCACTTACTTGTAACAAAAGGCAGAGCCTCAAATATAATATCCAACGTAACTAAAGATTATAAAATCCCTGCTGATGCCATAGCAAACTTAATGAAAACTCAGGAAATTACAGGATTATTCCCTGTAGTTTCTAGGCTTGATTTCATCAATGCTTTAAGCAGTAAAACAGGAACTTCTATACTTGGAGTTGTTGAGATGAATAATATGCAATATACAGATGCTAAATTTAAAATGGCAGGTACTGCTGTATTTAAGAAAAATAAGCTTATAGGCTATTTAGATGCAAATGAAACTAGAGGCATGCAATGGATAAGGGGTAAAGTTAAAACTGGAAATATATCTGTTCTAGATCAAGCTAATGAAATAGTAACCTTTGAAATATTAAAAGCAAGCAGTAAGGTAAAACCTATTTTAAAAGATGACAGTGTAATTATGCAAATAAGTATTAATGCAAAAGGAAACTTAAAAGAAATGACTGCTAACCTTAATCCTATGGAAAATTACAAAGTAATGGATGAGTTAAATGAAGTTCAGGAAAAAGCTATAAAAAAAGAAATTCAGCTAGCCTTGAATGCAGCACAAAAGGAACTTAATGCAGATATTTTTGATTTTGGAGGTATAATATATAGAGACTATCCAGAAGTCTGGAAAAAACTAGAGAATAACTGGGAACATATTTTTCCAACCATAGAAGTTGATATTAACGTTAATTCAAATTTACAGTGGCCAGGGATAATTTCTAAGCCAATACAAGAATAGTATAACTACATTAATTTTTAAGGAGGTTTATCTTGAAAGTACGAATATCAGCTTATCAGATATTTTCTTCTATTATATTAGTACCTTATGGAAGTGCTATACTTTTTTTAATAACACCTAAGGCAAAGCAAGATGCATGGATAGCACTCCTTATTTATATTATTCCAGGAGTCATATTACAAATTATATATACAAGTTTATGGAGTAAATATCCACAAGATACTTGTGGTAACATATATGCCTAAAATTTTCGGAAAATTTCTAGGTTATATCCTTGGTGTATTATACACTGTCTTTTTTGCATATGAAGCTGCAAGAGTGTTAAGAGACATTATAGACCTTATAGCAATTTCCATAATGCCAAGATTACCATCAAGTATATCTGCATTAATATTTATGTTAGTTATTGGCTACTCTGCCTACCTTGGATTTGAAAATCTTTCACGAGCAGCGCATTTATTCTTACCACTATTGGTATTTTTCTTCATCATGATATGGATATTTCTTTTAACAACACCCTATGCTTTAAAGCTTTATAACTTAAAGCCTGTCCTCGAAAATGGGATAATTCCGGTCATAAAAGAAGGTTGGAAGCTTATCACTTTTCCTTATGGTGAAAGTATATTATTTACTATGTTCTTTTCCTCTGTAGTTGAAACCTCAAAGGTGAGAAAAGCCGCAGTAATGGGAATTATAGCTCAAGGAATACTTATTTCCATAAATACTATAATGTTTATATCTGTTTTGGGAGTAGATTTTGCCTCTAACTCTCTCTTCCCATTATTACAAACAATTCGTATGATTAAAATAGGAGAAACTTTTGACAGGTTAGATATATTTATAGTTCTTATTATGCTAATTGGAGCATTTATAAAAATAAGTTTTTTTATGTATGGAGCAATGCTAGGAGCTGCACAGCTTATAAAATCAAAGGAGGTCAAATATTTAGCCATCCCCTTAGGCGTAATTATTATGATTACTTCACTATTAATCGCTAAAAATTATCCTCAGCATATATATATAGGTCAAGTGCCTACACTAACATATGCTCATATACCTTTAGCAGTTATAATTCCTGTAATTGCGTTGCTAGTTCACCACTTAAAGAATGTAGGAAAAACCTCTAAAAGTAAATGAATCCTCAATTAAATACTTATATTTTAAAAACTATTTATCAGAGCAAAATTCTACCTTTACCCCATTTAATATAGAGTATATTTATATAGCTGATTTTCATCAGTTTTTTCTGTGGCTCTTTTTTGCAAAAGGTATTCGCATTTAAACTCGTCTATTCCCTCTTTGCAATAAGGCTTACCGTATGCGGGACAATCCTAGCTAGGATTATGCCAGTTCTTTTAACGTTTCATTTAGCTTATTCAAAGAACTAGACTGACTACCTATTATTCTTCGAGTGTTCATCAAAGATGTCATCAGCTCCCCATTAGATTTTTTGATGCCTGTTATGGTATTTTCTATATCAACTGTCGACGTTCTTGTTCTTTGACTTAGCTTCCTTACCTCATTTGCTACTACATTGAAACCTCTACCATTTTCTCCTGCTCTAGCTGCTTCTATAGCTGCATTTAGACCTAATATGTTTATTTGTTCGGAGACTTCTTTTATTACATTTATCACTGCTGTTATGTTTTTTACATTATTATTATTTTTATCAGCTATTTTGTCTAAGTTAGTTGTCATTATTTCAATTTCATTAGCATGTACAGTTATCTCATTAATAATAAGGAATGTTTCCTGTATAAATGTGGTCAATTTTTCACTTTTTTCTTTTTCTTTCTGTATTTTATATAAAAACATCTCTATATTTCTTGCTGCAATTTTCACTCCAATTTTTACCCTATCAGGGTCCCCTGTAATACCAATACTTCCTATGCGTTTATCACCAAATTTAATTAAGCAGTTATAGCCAGCTCTTACATCTTTTCCTTTAAGTTTAAATTCGCTACACATTTGTTCTGTTACTGCTATCTCGTTACATTCACCTCTTAATATCTTTTTGGATCCTTCATGTTCGTTACCAATTCTGCTTTTAATTGTGGCTACTATTATTTTTCCATTTTCGTTGCATAATATAACCCCTTATCCTGCTTCTTCTGCAATTACAGAAACTATATTCTCAATTAATTCTATGTTTTCTTTTAACATCTTTATCCCCCCTGCTCAATATTTTTACTAATTATTTTCTTATATATCTCTCAATTAATTTTTATCTTTGTTATAAACTTACTTGAATAAATCTCAAACACTAAAAATTCTATAATAAAAATAATAACTAACTTAATATGAAATTTTATTTTAAAATAACAAAAAACCAATTAAAGCTCAACATATTACAGAAACTGCTAAGTTTTAATTGATTAGTTGCACTATTAACTCTAAGTCCTCAAAGATTTCATTATAATCGCCTATCCTAAAAGAACTATCATTTTATATAAGCAGTAAAATATATTTGCAATTTTTTACTTCCATAGCAATATATTATTATAAATCATATCTTTATCTAACCATTAATTAAGGAGGGGGTAATCTGATACCTGGAGGATGGTCTGTACAAGTACCTGTTAGTGATGAAAATAAAAAAGTTCTCGATACTGCTTTGAAAGGATTCGTAGGTTCTACTTTTGAACCTATAGCTGTTGCTACTCAAGTTGTAAATGGAATTAACTACTTATTTATAGCTAAAGCCACAACTGTAACACTAGCACCTAGAGTTGGTCTTGTAAAAATTTACGTTACAGCTACACCTGCTGGTCAACCACCTAAGTTAGTTAACATGGAAACAATAGTATAGCCTAACTATGCCTTTATGCTGGGGAGTAAGATAAAAACTCCATCTGAAGCCAAGAACTCTGTTAATCTCTATTTTACCATCTTCATAGGCCTTATCAATAGCTGTAAGAGTATTTTTTAAAAGCACCATCATTTCCTCGTATAGTTTAAACATCTCAGACTTTTTCATCTCTTCACTAAACTCCTACTTAACGCGAAAAACAGTAGAATATTCACACTCTACTGTTCTTACTTCTATTTATATATTAAATCCCTCTTCGGCTCCCCCACTTTATTTACTATCTCTATTCCCTATTCTCATATGAATACGTCTATTTCTTATATTTCATGACAAAATAATTTTACATCTTTTTACAAGGGTCTGACCCTTTTGTGACTCATTCAATATTTATCACTTAACTATATGAAGACATGATTTTTTTATAAATTTTCACATTTCCATCACAATTACCACAATGCTTTATCAAAAATTAAAAGTAATATATAAACATAAGGTTGATTAAATCATATTACTTGCAAAGCTTTAGTACTTTAACCAACCTAAAAAAACATTAAGGAGTTGAAATATATGAAAAAGAAAAATTTAATCTTAACACTCGCTATTACTTTACTTGTTGGGTTAGGTGCAACAGCCTATGCTGCTACAACTGACACTAATACCGGCTACTATCAAGGTACTAGATTAGGTCGAATTACAGGCTTTAGAGGATTTGACGTTATAACCAATATACTTAAAGGTAAAGGTGTAACTGATACAGAAATAACAGATGCCGTAAATTCTGGCAAAACATTATATAGCTTAGCTGAAGAAAAAGGTATAACAAATGATCAATTTAAAAGCTCCATGCTGGAAGAAAGAATTAAAATTATAGATGATGCCGTTGCTAATGGTACTTTAACTAAAGAACAGGGAGAGCTTTCTAAAGAAAGAATTACTGAAAATATTGCTAACTGCACCACTCCAGGTCAAATGAACGAAAGAATGGGCGGACAAAATAGAGGTAGAGGTATGCAAGGCGGTGGATGTTTAAATAATTCAAGCCTGACTAAGTAAATTTTGAATTGCATGGACTTATACGGAATAGCAAACCTATTCCGTATCTCATTTATAAGTATACAATGTAAAATTTGAATATGGAAGGTGTGATTCTATGGGATATGGTCATTCTATTGGATATGGACTCAATGGGCTTGATTGGTTAATAACTCTGTTAATAGTTGGATTTATATTTCTATACATTTTGAGATTTATAAACAAAGGTAATGGCTCAAACAACTACACTAAGATTCTATATATATTAAAGGAACGATATGCTAAAGGAGAAATAGATTCTGATGAATATGTAGAAAGAAAAGTAGTAATTGAGGATACAGAATTCCCGGAACCTGCTGAACTAATTCTTTTAGAGCGATATGCAAAAGGTGAAATAAATACAGAAGAATTTTATTCAATAAAGAATGAAGTTAATACTCACGATAAACTCTTTTATTAACTTTAAATAAAAAGTTAATGTTCTTTGAAGTATATAAAAATATAATGTGAAAGGAAATGTTTATTATGAAAAATAATAAATTCATTAAATATATAAGATGGGTACTATTAGCTTCTTTTCTTGTACTTATAACAATTGAAGCATATTTGCATCAGTTAATTGGTGGTGGAGAAGCTCCATCAATTCATGCGTTATGTCCCTACGGTGGGCTTGAGTCATTATACAGTGTAATTTTTAGTGGTACTTATATTCAAAAAATATTCCTAGGAACAATGACTTTATTGACAATAACTTTGCTTGTATCAATATTATTTAGGAGAAGCTTCTGCGGATTCATCTGTCCTTTTGGAGCACTTCAAGAGTTCTTTGGCTTAATAGGGAAAAAAATATTCCGTAAGAGGTTCATTATTCCCGCAAAAATAGACAAGCCTCTAAGGTATTTAAAATATGTGATACTAATAATAACCATAATTTTTGCATGGAAAACTGCTGGCTTATGGATAGATCCCTATGATCCTTGGGCAGCTTATGGACATATAACTGAAGGACTGTCCACTTTAACTGGTGAATACTTAGTTGCATTTATACTTTTGATTATTGTTATAGTTGGTTCTATGCTTTATGATAGATTTTTCTGCAAATATCTTTGTCCAATGGGAGCAGTATATGGTATAGTGTCAAAATTAAGTCCATCAAAAATTGTTAGAAATAAAGATAAATGTGTAAATTGTAAAATTTGCAGCAAGAGCTGTCCTGTAAATATTAATGTAGCTGAGTGCGACAAAGTTACTTCAGCGGAATGTATTGGATGTCAAACTTGTGTACTTTCATGTCCTAAAAAAGATGCGCTGCAATATAATACTTCAGGAAAAGTTATAAGGCCTCTTACAGTTATTTTGCTTGTAATATCGATTTTCTGTGGAGGATTGCTAATAAGCAAATCTGTTGGTTTATTTGACGTACTGCCTAAGGCAATAACTTCTGAAACTAAACTCAGTGTTGAAGAGCTAAAAGGTTACATGACAATAAGGGAAGTATCAATAGGAACAGGTATAAAAATAGAGGATTTATACAAGAAGTTAGAAATCCCAGATTCAGTTCCAGAAGATACGAAGTTAAAAGACATAAAAAATTTCGTAGATGGATTTGAAGTTGAGACTGCTAAAGAAAAACTTGAAGAAAAATAATAATTTTATTAAGTATTTAAATAAACAGCCTGGCACTTAGGAGTGTCAGGCTGTTTTGTTATAATCTAAACAAATTATCAGTTTTTATTTTTACAAGGGTCTGGCCCCTTTGTGAGGGGCTTGCGCCGAACTTGCTAAAAATTGTGGCACTTTACATCCATAACCAGGTACCATAGTAAAAATAGGATACAGTCTATTTTGTCTTACCAAGATATGCTTCCTTAATGCTTTCGTCAGAAAGAAGCTCTTGTCCTGTACCTTCTTTTGTAATTATACCTGTTTCAAGTACATATGCCCAATCAGCAACCTTAAGTGCCATATTGGCATTTTGCTCGATCAAAAGAACAGTAATGCCTTCTTTATTTATAGTTCTTATAATATCAAATATTCCCTGCACAATAAGTGGAGCAAGTCCAAGGGATGGCTCATCCATCATAATAAGCTTAGGACGGCTCATTATTGCCCTACCAACTGCCACCATCTGCTGCTCTCCACCTGATAATGTCCCTGCAAGCTGCCATGAACGCTCCTTCAACCTTGGAAAAAGCTCATACACATGGTCAATATCTGCTTGAATGTTATCCTTACGAAGATATGCCCCGATTTTCAGGTTCTCTAATACAGTAAGATTAGGAAATACACGACGTCCTTCCGGAACCAATGTAATACCCTGAGAAACTATATAATCAGGCTGTTTTCCTGTTATATCTTTTCCCTGAAATGTTATATTAGCCTGCTTAGGCTTAACAAGTCCAGCAATAGTACGAAGAACTGTACTTTTACCTGCTCCATTTGCACCTATTAAGGTTATAATTTTCCCCTCTTCTACATCTATTGAAACATCTCTTACAGCTTCAATCCCACCATAATTAACAACAAGATTTTCAATTTTTAAAATACTACTCATCTCCGCTCACCCCCAAATATGCTTCTATTACTCGAGGATTATTCTGAATTTCAGCTGGAGTACCCGATGCAATCTCCTTACCAAAATCAATTACATATATGCGGTCAGAAATATCCATAACAAGATTCATATGATGCTCGATCAAAAATATTGTAAGTTTGAAATCGTCCTTTATTCTTCTGATAAACTCACAAAGTTCCATTGTTTCCTGAGGATTCATCCCTGCAGCAGGCTCATCTAAAAGCAGAAGCTCAGGTTCAGTGGCAAGAGCCCTTGCAATTTCAAGTCTTCTCTGCTTTCCATAAGGCAATGAGCTTGCAATTTCATCCTTAAGGTCTGCAAGTCCAAGAATTTCAAGAAGCTTCAAACACTCCTCCCTATTCTCCTTCTCTTCATTACGATTCATCCTAAAAGTAGCAGTAAAAACATTGGCCTTTTGACGCATATGTTTTGCAATAAGAACATTTTCAAGCACACTTAGTTCCTTAAAAAGACGAATATTCTGGAAGGTTCTTGCAACACCAAGTTTTGTAATTTGATCCGGTGTTTTTTCTATTGTATTTTTATACATGTCCTTATTTTCACCAGCATATAGACTTTTCATTTTTCCCTTAGGACAATTTTCCATTATTTTTTTATCTTTAAAATATACTGCACCATTAGTTGGGGCATATACTCCTGTGATTACATTGAATGAAGTTGTTTTTCCTGCTCCATTGGGACCTATAAGTGATACTATTTCACCCTCATTTATCTCCATTGAAAGATTGCTTACAGAAACAACTCCTCCAAACTGCATTGTAATGTTTTCTAAGCGAAGTATACTTTCTCGTATTGAATTATCATGCATTTTCCTGTACCTCCCGTTTTCCTTTTTTCCTTGAAACTAATCTAAACGGGTCTTTAAAGAATCTAGCTATTCCATCCCATGAAAATTCCCCTGTTCCCATAATACCTTTACGCCAGAAAAGTACTACTATCATTATAACTATTGAAAATACTACCATTCTAAAGCCTGTACGAAGGAAAGGAACTTGAAATTCTCCTATGAACATAGGTTCATCAAGGAATCTCATCCACCACTCACTGCTAGCAACAAACAGGAATGATGCAAGAATGCTTCCTGTAATAGAGCCGATTCCTCCTATTACTACTATAAGAAGTATTTCATATGTCATTGCAGAAGTAAACGCCATTGCCTGTACAGTTGTTTGGAACATTGCAAGAAGTGCTCCACTAATACCCGCAAAGAAAGAACTTATGATAAATGACATCATCTTATGTTTAAACAGATTTATTCCCATTGCTTCTGCGGCAATCTCATCCTCACGTATAGCCATAAAAGCACGGCCGTAAGTTGAGCGTATTAATAGAATAACTATAAATATACATACTGCTGAAACACCAAAAGGAAATAGTATTGAATCATATGTATGAAAATTACGCAGAAGGTTAGATCCATTTGTTAGAGGTCCTATTTTATTCCACTGTATTATGGCTCTTATAATTTCTGCAAAACCTAAAGTTGCTATAGCAAGATAGTCACTTGTAAGTTTTAATACAGGGAGTCCTATTAAAAATGCTGTTAATGCCGCAATAATTCCTGCAATTATTATTGCTACAAGTACAGGAACTGTAAACTGTACTATTCCTCCATCAAAATACTGATATACAAATTCACGCTGTGCTACAGGAATAGTTAATATTGCATAGGTATACGCTCCTATAAGCATAAATCCAGCTTGCCCTAAAGAAAATAATCCAGTAAATCCATTCAGCAAGTTCATTGATACAGCAACCAAGGCATATATAACACCCTTTTGAAGAACCGTTGAAAGCATTGAACTCTTTAATGAAGAATTATCTATGTAGAGCAAAAAACCTAAAAGCACTGCTGTAAGAATTAGTGATGCTATTAATTTAGTTCGTTTCTTCATATCTACACCTTCTCCGATAATTTTTCTCCAAACAGACCGTTTGGCTTCATTACTAATATTATTATTAATAATACAAAAGTAAAAGCATTACTGAATATTGAATAATCGCTATTAGATTTAATAAAGGTTTCACAGATACCAATTATATATGCACCTATTACAGCCCCAGGAATTGAACCTATCCCTCCAAATACTGCTGCAACAAAGGCTTTAAGTCCAGGCATTGCCCCAATAGTCGGAGTTACCTGCTCATAATATGAAAAATAAAGAATAGACCCTACAGCTGCAAGAAAAGAACCTATTATAAATGTGGTACTAATAACACTATTAATTTTAATACCCATAAGCTGAGAGGCTTCAAAATCCTTTGATACTGCACGCATAGCCATACCAATTTTTGTACGTTTAATTAATATTACAAGGCCAATAACAAGGACTATTGTAAGAATAGGCGTAATTATAGTTATAAGCTTTGTTGATATCCCACCAATATTAATTGTATTTGATATAACTGGTATTGAAGGATATGGCTTTGCAAGTCCTCCAGTGAAATATGTAGCAAAATTTTGTAAAAGATATGACACTCCTATTGCCGATATCATTATTGACATTCTCGAGGTATTTCTTAAAGGCTTATATGCCACACGTTCAACAACAACACCTAAAACTACAGTTAAAATCAGCACAAGTGGAATAGAAATATAAACTGGCACACCAGAAGTCACAATATAAATCATAAAAAACCCAGCCATCATGAAAATCTCACCATGTGCAAAGTTAATGAGCCTCAGTATGCCGTAAACCATTGTATATCCTATTGCAATTAGTGCATAGAGACTACCAACAGTTACCCCTGACAACAACAGTTGTATATAATAAGATGAATTTTGCATAAAGAAAAACCTCCTTTCATTTATTTAAATCTTTTATGTAGTAAAAAATGTTAATCTCTTAAATAATAAAGCACAGTAGGTAAATAATTTACCAACCGTGCATATTTTGAATAATCTGCTTATGATTTACTTTGCTACAGACTGAGTTTTTAAGAATTTGAATGCACCGTTTTCAATTGTTTTTATATATGCCATTGACTTATTAGCGTCTCCGTTTGCATCAAATGTTATGTTTCCTGTAACTCCATTATAATTTGTATTTGGCATTATCTTAGCTATATCTTCGCCTTTAGTACTGTTTGCTGTTTTAATAGCTTCAACAGCTACCATATATGCATCGTAGCCAAGAGCTGAAACTGCTGCAACACCTTCAGTTCCTCCGTTATTTGTAAGATTCTTTGGATCTGCCTTTAAGAAAGCCTTAAATCCTTTTACAAAGTCAGTTGCTGCTACATTTGAAGTATCACTTTCATCAAAGAAAGTAGATAAGAAAATGTCTTTTGCAGCATCCCCTGAATTCTTTATTATAGTTTCGTTTTCCCAAGTGTCTCCTGCCATAATTGGTGCCTTAATACCAGCTGTTCTTGCTTGCTTGATAATAAGAGGTGCAGTTTCGATTGACGTTGGAGCAAATATTACATCAACATTCCCCTTTTGGAAGTTTGATAATATTGCTGCGAAATCAGTTTCTCCACTTTGGAAATCAGCCGTTACAACTGTTCCACCAGCATTTTCAAAAGCTTTTTTGAAGTAGTTTCCAAGACCTGCAGAATAATCATCTCCTGCTTGTGTTAGAACTGCTGCTTTCTTGAATCCCTTTTCTTTTGCAAAGTTTGCCATAACTGTTCCTTGGAACGGATCAAGGAAACATACACGGAAATAATAATCATTTCCAAGAGTTACTTGAGGATTTGTACATGATGCCCCTATCGCAGGAATCTTTGCATCCTTGAAAATTGCACCTGCCGCAATAGAAACACCTGAACCGTAAGAACCAAGTACAGCTGAAACGTTTTCGCTAACAAGCTTTTGTGCAGCTGTTTTAGCCTTACTAGTATCTGACTGATTGTCCACTTCTACAAGTTCAATTTTATATGTTTCACCATTTATAGCTACAGTAGGTGTAACTGTATTGGCATAACGCATTCCTAAAACTTCTTGCTTTCCACCACCTGCATTCTGTCCTGATGCTGGTTCAAAAATACCTATTTTAATTACCTTCGCGTCTTTACTTGAGCTTGAAGTTGATTTTGTGCTTCCACACCCCGTAAGCATAGCTAATGTCAAAGCACCAGCCATCATCAAAGCAATTCTTTTTTTCATTTTTATCCCCCTTTTCCATTATATATACAAATATATTATCATTTTGCCCCAATAAAGTCCATATATTTAGTATACGTTTTCTTAATAATTAATAAATTGATAATTTACTTTTAAATACTTTCATATTTTTTTTTATTGCCCTAAACTTATATGTACTTCTCTATCCATTGAACCATAATTTCTTTTGGTTTAAATCCAAGTGATTTATCAACAATATTTCCATCTTTAAATATAATGACAGCCGGAACTGTGTAAGTATCAAACTTTTTCGCTATCTCTTCATGATCAAAAATATTTATTCTTAGAAATTTTGCTTTTTCACTTAATTCCTCTGATACTTCTTGAAAAACAGGTTCTAACATTTCACATGGAGTACAAAATGATGCCCAAAAATCTACTACTACAAAAGTACCCTCTTTAATTTCTTTATCTAATGAAACTTCATCTAATATATTTTTTACCATATACTCTCTACCCCTTTACTATTTTTTTATAAGTGTGTGGCCCCTTTTCGCGGGAAGGCTTGACTGAGTGAACTTGTTTATCCACTAATTTAAAAAAGCTCCCCATTCCATCCCCAATCTTCAACTTCACTAAAGGTAATAAATATACTATCCTTTGATATAGAAAGTTGTGTTTCAAAAAGGCTGCATAATAAGTTAGTAACTTTATTCTTATGTTCTCTTTCCGCAGTTCCAGCTATTTTAACTTCAATAAAAGCAGCTTTTTCCATTTTATTTCCTCTAAAATAAATAGTTTCATCTTCATTAAAGCTTACCATAAGCCAGTCTTCAGATTTTCCTGGAATTTCTGTTATGATTTCTCCCATCTTAGTCTTTAAGACTTCTTTGTCTTGCTCTGAGAGCTTTATAGTTAGCTTTGAATTTATGTATGGCATTTCAATACCCCTCCCTTATATTTATTTATATAATTACATTATAACAAAAGTTTGTTGACATAAATTACACCCCTGGGGTGCTGATCTTATTTTGTTCTTCTGTGTATTCTCCCCACGAAATTCCTCTGTCTTTTAATATATCTATAATTAGCTGACAAATTTATCATCATCCTTTTTATAAATATTATAACATATAATATTTATCCTCTTAGTAAAAATATTATTTATAATTATTAAAATAACTACATGTTGTAATCGTATTACGGAGCTATGAGAATACTCTTGCTTATAATTCTGATGTATAACATCAAACAATAATTCCCAATTATTGCTACAACCTTTGAGGTCATACCCTACTTACAGTTTTACCCTGGAGTCTGATCCTTACAAACGCGAAAAAACAGTAGAATATACACACTCTACTGTTCTTACTTCTATTTATATATTAAATTCCTCTTTAGATTCCCTACTTTATTTATTCTAACTATTCTCTATTCTGATATAAATACGTCTATTTCTTATATTTGATGATAAAATGATTTTACATCTTTTTACAAGTGCCTGACCCTTTTGTGTTAATATTTTTATCTATATGTATTCTTTTCTTTATTCTTTTCTATATTCTTAAGCACTTCAGAAAATGTTATATTCTCATTATTTATAGTTTGCTTTCTTTGCTTAAGATCACCCTTATAGCTCGACTCTCTATGATCATAATATTTATTATATTCCAATACTCTGTTAATCTTCATACTAATAAGCACCTCCAATTATATATACGCAAGGTTCTTAATATTTAGTAGGATGGAATAAAAATCACCTAATTTCACATTGAACATTGTAAATCGCCATTAACTCGTCATTTTCTCGTCACAAATAATTAATTTATAAATACAAATCCCCCCCTCAGGGGTACTTGCCAAGGAGATACCCCTGAGCTTGCTCCACTCCTTTTTCTATTCCTCTTTCCTCAACTCTTGGATCATAAAAGCTTTTAACCATACTTTCAACTTCCAAATCAAAATCTCTATACTTACCATACATATTTATAAAATATGTACTTAAATTTTCAATTACTATGTTCATATCATTATAATCACTTATATCTATTTTACAGCCTTCATAAGCCTTATCAATAGCTGTAAGAGTATTTCTTAAAAGAACCATCCTTTCCTCATATAGTTTAAACATCTCAGATTTTTTCATCTCTTCACTAAACTCCTACTTAACGCAAAAAACAGTAGAATATACACACTCTACTGTTCTTACTTCTATTTATATATTAAATCCCTCTTCTGTTCCCCTACTTTATTTACTATCGATATTCCATATTCTCGTATAAATACGTCTCTTTATTATGTTTCATGACAAACTAATTTTACATCTTTTTACAAGGGTCTGACCCTTTTGTGAGGGAAAGCTTGCCTGACTGAGCTTGCTAATTACTGTAAAGTGTAGAATTGTAAGTGGATGCCCTACTGCTAGTGAGCATGATAAACTTATTTGGTTACATAAGAAAAACCTAATTTCTCTAAATTGGGCCCCTGCTGATGTACTAGCTGTTGAATAATTAGTATCAGAAGTATAAAAGGTATAGACTAGTTAAAGACTATACCTTCTTATTAAATTCTAAATATAAACTACTTGGTATTTCATTTTCTAATTCTAAAGCAACTGTTATAGGTTTTTCTCCACTATATTCAACAGTGTTTCCTTTTCCAATATAGATATATGGTTCTGATTTTCCATCTAGCTCCTTATATTTTCTTATAAATATATGCAAGTTAGTCTTTCTCTCTCTATTAAATATTATATTTTTTCCTCTGTCTGATTTTTGTGCTGTATTATTTTGAGTTTGCCATTGTAAAAGCGTTTTACTAATAAATTTATCTTTATAGTTAATGCTTTCTTTTATATTTTCTTCTTTATGCAAGTCTATAAATATAAAATATTCTTTTTCATTAACTGTTAACCCAACTCCTCTAAAAGAACTGTGAATCTTTGTATAGTTAGATAATAAAGCTGTATCTACCATTTTATATTGCTCATACAGTTTAAGGAAAGGTATACCATAGTAGTTATCTCCAAATTCTTTTTTATATCTAAAGAGTCCATAGTTTACTATATCTTCTATATAAACTCTAAAGTCTTTATTCTTAATTATACTTAAGAACTCTTCTGTGTCATTTAAAACTCCATCACTATAATCAAAACACTTTATATTGCTTTTAACCTGCGCTGAATCATAGTACTCTTGATTTAAGCACCTAAAAGCATGTTCCACACTTCCATTATCAACATCTTTTATATATTTTAATATTTGATTTTTACCTTCTTCTAAAGTTATCTTAGAATGATTCAGCAAGTAATGCATAATTGCAAACTCATATACTCTCTTTACTGGAAGCTTACTTGATAATTCTTTTAAGACTTTAGAAAAAATCTCATTTCCTAGTAATCCTTGAATTACTTCATCTTTTTCCATTTTTGCTACAAATCCTAAATAAGTCTTTTCTTTATTTATGAACTTGATTGGATCTGGTGCACCATCATACTTAAAATAATCCATTAGTAAGTAAGAGATTTTACCACTTCTCATTATTTTAAATTCAAGGTACTCTTCTTTTAAATATTTCATAGAATTAAAGTTTTCTGCACCTAATTGTTCTAGTATTCTCTCTTGAGAAATTCTGTCCATTTGAATATTTGTGCACCCTGGAAGATTTGCAAATTCCGTTGCTACAGCTACTCTTAAGCTATCCTTGTCATAGTACCTAGAACCATTTAATGCTATAGCGATTAAGAAAGCTTTATTATGATTTCCTATAAAGTCCAGCACTGTTAAAAAGCTTTTATCTTCATGTTTTCTAAGTCCTCTACCTAATTGTTGTATAAAAACTATAGGTGAATTTGTAGGCCTAAGCATTAGTACTAAATTAATAGAAGGTATATCCACACCTTCATTAAAAATGTCCACAGTAAAAATCACCTGAAGATCCTCTTCATCAGACTCTAGCTTTTTTATATATTCTTCTCTCTCCTTTGGTGAATTTTCTCCTGTTAAAGATACACTTTTAATACCTCTTTTATTAAACTCAGCAGCCATATATTCTGCATGATCTATAGTGGCACAAAAGCCTACAGCTTTTAACTTTTTACCATCATATCCATAGAAGTTCATTTTCTCAATTATAAAGTCAACTCTTTCATTGACTTTTAATCTCTTGCTAACTTCTGAAATATTATCTAGGCTGATATCACTTAAATCTACACCCTCTATATCAGTTATTCCAAAATAGTGAAATGGTATAACTAAATCTAAGTCTAAAGCTTCACGCAATCTAACTTCTAATGCTACATTATTATCAAAGATGTCAAATATATTCTCGCTATCACTTCTCTCTGGTGTAGCTGTCATTCCCATTAAAAACTTAGGTTTAAAGTATTCTATAACTTTTTTATAGGTAGGACTTCCTGCATGATGTGCCTCATCCACAACAATATATTCAAATTCCTCTGGATCAAATTCATATAAATTATTATTCATAGATTGTATTGTAGAAAATAAATAATCTGCATCAAGTTCTTTACTACTTCCTGTTAAGAGTCCTGTTGTCTTTGATTTATTCTTAACTAATCTTTTAAAGGTCTTTTCTGCACTTTTTAATATCTCTTCTCTATGAACAATAAACAGCATCTTTTTAGGTTTGAAATTAACAACATCAAAAGCTGACATATATGTCTTTCCTGTTCCTGTTGCAGCTATGACTAATGCTTTATTTTCTCCAAAGGCTCTTAACCTATTTAAATTATCTATTGCTTTTACTTGCATTTCATTAGGTTTTATTAACTGATAGTTTTCAAACTCAATCTTCTTTGAGGAATCTATTTTTCTAATTTCTTTTACAAAACTCTCATATGTATTAATAAACTCTTCATTTACAATCTCTGTGAAATCCCAAAGCTTATCATATTCTTTTAATACATCTTTAATAAAAGTATCTTCCTTTTTAGAAACAACTCTAACATTCCACTCTACATTGCTTTTTAATGCGCTTTGAGTGATATTAGAAGATCCTATAATAATTTTATAATCATCTTTATTTTCAAATATATATGCCTTTGTATGAAAGCCACCATTGTCTTTATTTGCAATAAATACTTTTAAGTCTATATTGCTAAAGCTCTTGATCTTTTCTAAAGCCTTAGGTTCTGTAAAGTTTAAATAAGTGGAAGTTATTATCTTGCCTTCTACGCCTTTTAACTCTAAATCTCTAAAGGTATCTAGTAGAAGCTGTATGCCACTAAAATTTATGAAGGCAACACTAAAATAAAACTTCTCACATTCACTTAAACATATTTTTAGTTCATTTAGTAAATTACTTTGATCTGAATTGACTATTAATTTGTTATTTACTAAATAGGATTCATTTTCTATACTTTTAGGCTCTATATTTAATGACTCATATTCAATTGATTTAATGGACAAATTATCTTTAGCTATATTATTCATATTGATTACCTCATGTTATTAAAAACTTTCAATATCTAGTACCCATACTTATCAATCTTTATCTTTCCCCATATAGATCATGTTTTAAGTGTATGATAGTAACAGAAAACAGAATTCACTAACATTCATTCCATTTTCTGCAGGGTAGCTGTCACCTTCTAAAAATCGGTAACGTAGTGGAGAATTTTTGTTACTGTGGCTCTTTTGTATGCTAGAGCTTGGCAGCTTTGCTGACAAGGTATGTTGCTAATAACTAACCGTCTTTATGCCATAATTCCACCACCACCACCTTCATCAGTGGTTCCACTATCCCATCCTGTCATGCCTTTTATAGAAATAGATTTAGGCGGCTTTAAATTTCTTTTTTCTTTTGGACAGATATAATTCATTAGGCATTTACTACACTTCCTAGCATTTAATAAACAGTTGGCCTTGCCTATTGACTTATATACTAAATAATCCATAGATGCTGGTGTTGGTGGACATGAGTTATTTGGCAACTCTTTCCACACCTCCCAAACACGCCTCCATGCTTCTTGAGTCATTTTATCCATTAATCCATATTGATGACAATAAACATCTAAATAACTTGCCAGTAGTGGAATAGGCATTTTCAAAAGACCAGTTCTTAATGCTATCCTCATTGTATTAGAATCACTTGCAACATTTAAAGACTGAATATTTTTTCCCGGTTTCCATACCTTCCAATCCATCATATCCCTAAGAAACATATCTGCTTTTTTTCTACTATACCCTATTTCCATCTTGTCAGCTAATAAACTCCTAACTTCCAGCACATCATTTCCACACTTTTCATAAATATTAAAAGCATCACTTTCACAATATTCTATTAGAAAATCGGCAGCATTTCGCATCCATTTTGTTCTTTTATCACCTTGAGAGCCAGTTGCATCTAAATAGTCAAGGAATTCATAAATTATAGATTTGTCATTAACAATTTTATTAGCATCAAACCAGTCAGGTGTTTTTAAAAACTGCTGAAATGGATCTCTGTCCTTTTTATAGATATTAATTTTAAAATCTTGAATGGCTGTGAAAAATCTTACATTCGCTATATTATTAGAAGTAAGACCTTCTTTATTTATTTTAGGACTTATCTCTATGTCAATAAATTCCTCTCTATTTGAAAAAACTTCATCAAATTTCTTTGCTATTTTTATTGCTTGTTCATCATCAATTGATATATTTAATATTTCTTTATGATTTTTTTCCCAATAATGATGAAAATCCGATACATAGACTCCACTCTTTTGATAAAAATATTTATTTAGTTTGTCTAAAAATAATCTAGTTGTAGTGATTTCATCAAATTCAATTTTTGAATCTATTCCAAGCTCTTTTAAGACTTCTTCTAACAAGTTCTTCACTGATTTCATAATACACCTTCTTTTATATAATTTTATAATGAAGTTATATAACGCATAAACTCTTTCTTAAAATAAAAAGCATGGTTCTTATTAGATACATATTTACCATAAGTCTCTGAGTAAATTGGAAAGTAAGGCTTTGAATCTTTACTTCTAATCTGAATAAACTCTCCATTAGATGTATGAATAAATCCATCACTACTTGTTTCTATATGTTCTTTTAATTTTTTACATATATTGTAATAATCCTCTTCTAACTGATTACGTAAATTAACGAATTTTGAATCTTCAAGATTTATATTGATTTCAGATAAAATAAACCAATCGGCAGGTTGTCCATCTTTACTTATAGGCACATATAAGAGATTTTTTATCTTTTTATAAAGTTTACTTTCATAAAAATTTCTCTCTTCTAGCAACTCGTCTATCATACCAGATATTTGAGTAATGAACATAGTCTCTAGTGGTTTACCAGTTCTGTCACATTTATTAGTCTTTAACTCTCCATCATCAAAATCCAAAGCTTTATTTGTATTTTTCATACCAAGTAGTATCTCTAAAAGTTGTCCACTTTTACCCTTGTTTTTAATAATATCTTGCATATTATCATTAGATAATATTTCTCCAAATAGTTTTCCTATATAAGGTTTTATTTTAATAAATGCTTCTTGTAGTTCCATAATATACCTCCAGATAATTAATTACTACAAGTTTAGCACAAAAAAGCAAAAAAAGCCCATATATTATGGACTATTTTTCTTTACTAATCAATTGCTACTTAATATGTACGCACCAATATCTCGTTAATTGCTCCCCTACCATTTCCTTTACTGTTTATATTTCTAAGGGCTCTAACTCTTTCTATCTTAAACTCACTATATAATTCATCAAAAAAACTATCTTCTTCATTAGTGTTCTTAGGATCAGAATTACTAAGCATTATCTTAGCTCCCTTTTCTTCCCACACTTTTCTAACCCAATTTCCCAATCTTATCTGAGATTCATCATTAAATTCAGTGCTAGAATAATCTTTAAAATTAGATGTATTACTTAAAGGTCTATATGGTGGATCTATATAGACAAAAGTATCCTTATCAATATACTCTTCAACCTCTGTAAAATCTCCATTTAAAATAATAACATTTTTAAGAACTTTATTCACTTCTTTTAAGTTTTCTTCATCTAATATTGGTGCATTTACTCTTTTCCCAAATGGAACATTGAAACCACCCTTTTTATTTTCTCTATACAAGCCATTAAAACAAGTCTTATTTAAAAATATCATTCTTGATGCATGCGATATCCATTTTTCAGCAAACACGTCAGAATTTATATTGCCATTTTCATCATTGAATGCTTTTCTTTCATTATAATAAATGTTTTGTTTAACTTCCATGTCCTCAGTAGCATGATATTCGTTATGTATATTTCTTAGTTCATTTATAAGTTTATTTACATTATTTTGAATAACTTTATAAGTTATTATAAGATTTTTATTAATATCATTTATAATAACTTTTTCAAAATCATATTTCTCCTGCAAACTAAAGAAAACTGCTCCTCCTCCGATAAAAGGTTCAACATAAATTTTTATATTACTTTCTTCTAGGTCTCTTGGATAAAAATTACTAAATTGGTCTAATAATTGAGTTTTTCCTCCAGCCCATTTTAAAAATGGTCTTGCATTATTTGTCATTTACTTCACTCCGATTCATTTTGTCTTCTGTTAATCTTTTATATGCTAAATCTAAATAATCTCTTTCTGTATCAATACCTATAAATTTTCTATTATATATAAGTGCGGAAACTCCAGTGGTTCCTGAACCTGCAAAAGGGTCTAATATTAAGTCTCCTTCATTTGATGAAGATAATATTACTCTTCTAAGTAACTCTAATGGTTTTTGTGTCGGATGTTTTCCTAAGAGCTTCTCTTTTTTAGGAGTAGTTGATATGGTCCAAAAACTTCTCATTTGTTTACCATCGTTTAATTCTTTCATAATCTCATAATTGAAAGTATGCTTAAACTTTTTTGCTTTCTTTGCCCAGATTAAAGTTTCATGACTTGCAGTAAAACATCTACACCCCATATTGGGTGCTGCATTAGGTTTAATCCATGAAATTTCATTTATTATATAGTATCCCATTTCTAATAAAATATATGTTATTTGATGTATGCAATGATAGGTTCCAGATATCCATATAGTACCTTCATCCTTTAATACTCTGTCACAACTCTTCAACCACTTTTTATGAAACTTTATATCTTCCTTAAAACCTTTTGATTTATCCCATTCTCCCTTATTTACACTTACCATTTTACCACTTTGACATGTAATTCCATCATTACTAAGCATATAAGGAGGATCTGCAAAAATTAAATCTATAGACTTCTGGTCTAACTTTTTTAAAACTTTATTACAGTCGCCTTTATATAACATAAAATTATGACTTTCTTTATATATTTTCATTATAACCACCATTAATATCAATTTATTTAAATTTGATAACTCTTCTATTTTACATTAAAAAAGAGCTATTGTGATAGCTCTTTTAAAACTTTTTAAATATAAATAAATATTCATGAGCAATAAGAAGAAAATTTCTTTTCTTACTTATCTCTATCCATTTTTCTGTTGATGAGCAATTATGCTGTTCTTTAATTATTATTTCCTTTATTTTGAATCCAACATTTATAAAACTGTTCATAATATTAAATCCTAATGGTTGAATTAGTCCATTTTTTCTAGTATCACCTATAAGAATAGCACAATAGCAATCTTTTTTGAGGACTCTATAACACTCTTCTGCTACTACTTCCATTACCTTATAATATTCATTTAAATCAAGTAAAGATATATCATCTTTATTAGAATTGCTGTACTTTATAATATTTGAATATGGAGGATGGGTACAAATTAAATCTATTGTTTCATCTTTAATATTTTTAATATTTTTAGCATCACCTTTTATAATGGATATATTATTAGAGTAATTACTACATCTTTCTTTAGCTAAAGATAGTGCATTATCATTAATATCTATACCTATAAATTTTCTATTTAATAATGCTGCCTCAATTGCAGTCGTTCCACTGCCTAGAAATTGATCTAACACTAAGTCTTTCTCTTTACTATATCTCAAAATAATATTTCTAGGTATATAAGGACTCCAATTTCCCCGATAATCTCCTTTGTGTGTTGCCCAATTTCCTCTTTCTTTAAAACTCCATAAAGTAGTATATTGCAATTCTTGTTTAGTAGACTCCATCAATAATCACCTCTGTTTTGATTATTGACATTAAATAAAGAGTAATACATCTTAAACAAAATTATTATCTTTTAATTCATTATCCATCATGGTTCTGCCTCTCCAGTTCCAGTAAATAATGACCTCAAAATCAAATATTTCTTATTTCATCTTAAATAGACTTACATCCTTTTAGCAATACAAAACAGAATTTACTAACATTCATTCCATTTTCTATAGGGCACGTGTCACCTTTCAAAAATTGGTAACTTAGCGAAGAATTTTTGTTTCTCTTTGAATTGGAATTTTCTTCTACCCTGGATTTCTAGTGAGGCCATGCTTTGCTGGACTCACTTGCTATTCTTAATTACGGGACAATGCACCTGTTCCCTCGTCCCTTTAAAATCGTTTAAGACCAACACTAATTATTCAGAATTATTGGCTTCTCTATGTCTTTCTAACCAATTGCTACAAAACCAGTCACTTTTTATTAAAGCTCTGTACATTCCGCATTTCCATGAATTTAGGCTAACATATTTGTAGCTTTCCAGACATTCTTTCAAGTAATTTCTAACGGTTTCACCTCTTGACCTATTATTAATATTAATAAGCATTCTTTTTATTCCTTCAAATTCTACAGCTGCTTGTACACTATAAAGTTGATTAAGTTCAAAAACCTTAAAATGATTTTTAACACGTTCATAAAGAAGGTCATCCCATTCTTCAGGTTTTAAGACTTCAAAAGTAAATATTATTTCATCTTCTTCTTTCAAATTTGCATTTAACCATATCACATCATCAATTTCATCGTAATATGGATGAATTGTTACATCTATCTGATTGTTAAACTCATTATCAGCTTTAACAAAATTACAATCTTTACATGTAGGAATTAAATTTATCAAAGCAACAGCCAGTGAGGGGTATTTCATTTTAGGTAAATAATGCTCTAATGTTGATACTTCTCTATGACCACAAATTGGGCATATACCATTCTTAGATGAAGTAATTAATTTATCATAATATTTTCTCCCTGGCCCCTTTTTATTTACCAGCTTATTATTATATAACTTACTCATATCTTCATTTGAGATGATTCCTGCAACATTGTCTGCTGAAGAAATTGTATGGATCTCGTCACTATGTTTTTTAGCATCAAAGTCGATAACAGCAGATGCTATTTCATCGGCACATATCTCTAGATTTTTCTTGTATGCCTTATTCCTTGTATTACTAATACACTCTAAAAAAACTTCTTTTGCATCATCATTTGGCTTAGGTAATTTTCTCATAATCTATTACTCCTCAATTTCCAAGTTAGCAATAATAGCTCTAAGTATTGCTTTAGCTTCCATGCCAAGTTCATCATTAAAATGACGAACTACCCTATTATAACTACGATATTTTTCAGCAGCTTCTTTAAGCATTTTATGAAAACCCGAATGGGTTACTTCATATCCAAACACTTCTCTTGTTAAAGCCCCTAAGTTTTCTCCAAATGATTCAATCTCTAGCCTTTCAGCAATTGCTTCTCTGCCACTTCTTCTGAGTTTCCAAACACAACTTTTAGGTACCTCTTGAAGAACGACAGGAGAATGTGTAGCTATAATCGCCACACCATTTCTATCAATTAATAATTCTGAAAGTGCTCTAATAAAAGCTGATAAAAGAGGAGGATGTAAATGTCCTTCAGGTTCATCTAAAATTATCAAAGATTTTTCCTCCACAACTTCAACTAGTTTTGTTATTGTTAGTAGTATGATTCTATGTCCTGAACTTAAGTTATCAAAAAGCTTTAATGATTTCTCTTTAAACACATCACTATTATATCTTCTTAGTTTTCTGATGCCTGCATCTTTAAATATTGGATCTGATTCTAAGTTTTTTATTGCTTTGTTCCACATTTTATATTTAGCACCATGTATACAGATATCAGCACTTTCAACAAAAATCTTTGCCAGTTGAGATAATCTATCATTTATTTTATTACTATTGTCAGGTTCATTATATAAAGGTAATCCAATATTAATAAAAGGAATACTGTCATCGCTCTTAATATCTTCAGAAAAGATAGATGAAAATTCATCAAAAGCACTAAACGCTACACAAATTACATTAGCAAAAGGTTTTTCCTTTCTCCTTCCGACAAAGAATTCTCCTGTTTTTTCATCGGTTTTATAATAAACTAATGATTTAATCATATTTTTAATAAGTCGAGTTTTACCTACTCCATTTCTTCCAATAACAACATGGATATTAGTTGGAGGATTGGATTCTGGAGTAACAGAGAAAGATAGTTCCATTGGATCAGATAAAGCCTTCTCATCTTCTGGAGAAATAAATTTGAAGTTATAATCTGTTAGTCTAACTCCACCATTAGCAATTCTATTAAATTGTCTCAGTACTGTTGTTATTGTAATATCTCTCATTAAAGATACTCGAGTAACATCACGACCACGTACCTCTTCAAATAAATCAGTATCTAATGCTATATCATTTAAACTTTTTAAAACATCTTGCCTTATTTCTTCTCCCAATTTATTGAGATTCTCATAATAGTAATCTGTTTGACCTAATGAAAAAAATTTTTCATTTAGATATTCAAATTCATTAGGAATCTTTGGTCTTCTCTGTTCTGATTTCATTACTTTCTCGCCTATTTTAATTTTTCCAATATATTTATGTTCACCATACTCATCAATATATTCTAGATCATACATAGTCTCATAGTTAAACCAATCATCCCATTTATCCTCTATTAAAAACATAGTATTTCTTTGTGTTGAATCTGGTTTGTAATTCACACTTTTCACTCTAAACTTCAAAATAAATCCTCCTAATAGATAAAATTATTGAATAATAAGTTTTCAAACTCATTTCCATTAGTATACTCATAGTAGGTAAATTCCCTATTATTAAATATTAGTTTATACCCTTTTCCTGTATTGAATATTTCGGTGAAGTTGAGCCACCGTTCCGCTGTATACTGATCCACCTTCACGATCAAATAGAGCCACTACTGTGCTGGGGTGAGCCGCCTAGGTATTTTGTAATTTTAAATACGGTTTTTCATTGCTTTACTGTAGGGATTTGATATGTTAGGCTGGCACCGTGTGCCTGCAGTCAAGTATTTAATAATCTATCAATTAAGATGACAAGTGGTTCACCCCGAGTAAAGGTGGCTCATTTTTAGTGTGATAGTGGCTCTATTAGAGCGGACTAATGACTCATTTTCAAAATATTACTCATGTATATCCTTTAATATTTTCTACACTATTTACGGCTATAAATAAATTGTAATATTATATATCCTTCTTTAGTCATTATAAGTTGCACTAATCTGTTCAAACCATTCCTTAATTTCATCATATACACCATGTTCTTGAAGTTTTTGAGCTGTTAGTTTCTTTGTTAAACTACCATTGATAATCCCTTTAATAGCATTCTCTCTTTCTTGCATGTCTGAAATATGAGTCATACAAATATTTTTTAAATAAACAGGCAAATCAAATTCATGCCAATTATCTTTATAACTTTTTAAATCACATTTAAACTGTTCCTCAATTAAATCAATAGGTATGTAATTTTCCATCTCTCTCCATTTAGTCACTCTTCCGAAACGTCTACCATCATTATCATCGTTTATTTTGTCTATCATATTTTTATACTTAGGTATGTCACCATCATATAAATGAAATTCTTTAGTATTGGAATTCTTAAAGTGGTCTTTATTTATCCAGTTAATTAGTCTGCTACCGCCTAAATCATAAATACTTATACCAGTACTTTCAAAATCAATAATTTCTGTAAATTCTGGTATAGCTTTATTTATATTTTGTAAAAAAGAAATATCATTTGACCCCTCTACACAAATTACTAATTTAGAGTATATGGTAGGCAAAATCCCTAGTGTTGTACTAATCTCTCTTAATTTTAGTTCCTGCTCTATTATGACCTTTGGTTTTCCAAGCTCATCTTTCTTAATTAAAATTAAGCAGTCCTTGTCAACCATCTGGGCAATTTCTGGTGTATGAGTAGTTATAAATACTTGATGATTGTCTTGCTCCGATATTTTAGTTAATGAATCAATAATCATATTCTGATAATCTGGATGCTGTGAAGTCTCTGGCTCTTCAATAGCATATATAATTTGTTTTTTACCGATTTCTTTTGCACTTTTCTCTGCTTGAGCTCTAAAATAACTTAGTAGTATCAACCTTCTTACTCCACTCCCCCGTTTATTTAGCGGAATATTATCGTCTGTACCTAAACTAAACTTAAAGATGGAATCCCAGCTTTTTAAATCGGGAATAGTTTGAAGTTGATTTGCAATTTCGCTATTAAATTCCTTAAGTTTCTCTATTGTACTTTTTCCTACCTCTTCAACCTTTTTAACTACTTCATCTCTAATAGCATCTAATTCATTTTGAAGATCTGAAAGTACTTCTTTTGTTATTGCCTTCATTGGGTCTTGAACTTCTTTGTCCCCATCAGTATTTGCTCTATCTGATTGAAATAGGGTGAAAAGAGGTAAGCTTGCCTTCAGCCTCTCCCATGTTTTTAAACTGTCATCTTGAATTTCAGTAATATTAATTAGAGTATCTTCAAAAATCATTTCTTCATCTATAAGGTGTGAAAATAATGCCTGTCTCATATCTGCTTTTTTGTTTTTATTAATTTCTTCATAACCCTCAATTTCATCCTTATATTCAGCTAATAACTTCTTTAAATCTGCTTGTTTGTATGTAATAAGAGGTTTTTCGGTCAACTTTGGATGATTAGCATAGATATGTACACTTGTACCCTTTGTTGTTATGGACTTTCCCCCTGCATTTATTCTCTTTCGGATTTCTAGTTGGTTATTACTATTTAGTAAATATTCTTCTCTTAATGATGTAGGATTTGAAGAATCTATTATTACAAGTTCATCATCAGATATTTCAAATGAGGCTCCTATTTCAATAATCCTATCCTCTGATTTAATATTACAATCGATGATTTCTGCCTTTATGTCATCATTGAAAAATATATTTAATGCATCGAGAATTGTACTTTTTCCTACATCATTTTTACCAATAATCACATTCATTTTAGGATGAAAATTCAATTCTAAGTTGTCATACCCCCGAAAGTCTTTTAATAATAGCTTTACTAATCTCATAACAATACCCCTTTCTAATCTATTACCCATCAATATTCCATATTCGCCATAAATGTATTTAATCCTACATAAATTTACCAATCATTTGTATTTTCATCCTAAATCCAATCACATGATTAGACTTCTTCCCAAAGACAGAAGAAGGGAGTGGTTCCTAAAAAATGTTGATTTTACTCAATGAAATTCATATCTATTGTCTTGATTCTATTATTTTCATCTAGTGTTTTCTTTACAATTACCAGATAAAGTAGAGTTTTAATCTGTTCAATTGAGGCTAATTCTATTGCTTTGTAATTATTTACATTTGGGTTATGATACGGCCTTGAAACCATACCATAACCCAAACAACCTCTCCCTCGCATATAATCTCATTTTTCTTGATTCCTTATAAGATAATAATTAATACCAACTTATATAAACCATCACACATCTTAGTGTTTACAACGCTTACAATTAAAAACCGCCGTTACTTATGGTACGGTTAACCGTAAAATATCCTAAATCTCATCTTCCTATATTCTGTAATTATCAATTCTCATTCCAACCTCCTCCTATAAAACTCCCTCTCTCTAAATTCCACAGCATCTCTAAAATGTTCTAAGAATACTTCATTTTCCTTAAACGCTTCTATCTCATCATTCAAATAAAACTCATCTCCATCCTTATAGAAAAACTCACTTGAAGATTTTGATAAGAATTTTATAGGGTTATCCTTAGCTAGTTTTACATATTCTCTCTTACTCCAGTTTTCGTAGTCACTGGTTCCTTTATGTCTCGCAAGGTCAATCCCATTAGAACCTTTAGAATAAAATTCTTTAAAGCTTCTATAGATATCCCCATCATTTATCTTCATTTTTAAATTACCTTCATTATAGAAAGCTAAGAATACAGGAATCTTATAGGTTTTATTCATACTAGTAGTTTCAAGCATATTTATGAATTCTTCACCTTTAGTGTTTAATATAGCTTTTTCTTCTTCACTTAGTTCTTCTATGCTATCTAAAAATCTTAAATAATTATTGAATATGTTCAATTTAGATTTCTTCTTCATGTTTTCGTATATATCATCATCCATATAGGTAAACATCTCAAGTCTTGAAGGTCTTTTTCCTAAGTCTTCCTTTACTCTAAAGTAGTCTTCTCTTATTAGATCTTGTATTTTCTTATTAGCTTCTTCCATCTTTTTAAAGATGTCTATTAACTGCCATTGAAAATCTACTAAACAATCTTCTGGATAATCTTCTTCATGTGGAAGACTTCCTTTTAATCTATTCTTTATCTGTTCTCTATCTCCAGTTATAAAGAAAGGAACTAAGTTAGCTTTTTTATAATTTCCTATAAAATCTAGTACATTAAGATACTTTTTATCCTGATACTTTCTAAGCCCTCTTCCTAGCTGCTGTAGAAATACTGTAGAGGATTCTGTAGGTCTTAAAAACATTACCATATCAATGGAAGGTATATCTAACCCCTCATTAAACATGTCTACTGAAAATATCACTTTGATTTCTCCCTTTATAAGCTTACTTATAGCTTCCTTTCTTTCTGTATTGCCTTCATCATCTCCACTATAAACAGCACAGGAAGGTATATCATTACTATTAAAATACTCTGCCATAAACTGTGCATGTTTCTTTGATGTACAGAAACCTAAAGCTCTTTTACTGTTATACTTTTTATAGTTACTTAATATAGTCTCTGCTCTTTTATTTATACTTAAGGCTTCTTCCAATTTCTTTTCATTGTATTTTCCGTTTTTGTACTCTATTTCTTCATAATTTATGCTCTCATCATATATTCCATAATATCTAAAAGGCACAAGCCATCCTTTATTTATGGCAGCCTTAAGACCTACTTCATACACTAGATTGTATTCACATAAAGCAAAAACATCTTTGTTATCTAGTCTATCTGGTGTGGCTGTAAGTCCCAGTAAAAACTTTGGATTAAAGTAATCTATAATATTTTTATAACTTCCTGCTATGGCATGATGAAACTCATCAATAATTATGTAGTCAAAAGCATCCTTCTCAAAATATTCTTCATTTAAATACTCTTTCTTACCTAAGGTTTGAACTGTAGCAAACAAGATATCACATTCTGTATCCCTTATACTGTTCATAAAAAATCCCGTTGTTACTTTTTCTCTAATACTTTTAAAGCTTCTCTCAGCTTGCTTTAATATTTCAGATCTATGGGCTACAAATAATACCTTTTTAAACTCCATAGAATCAAAAGCTGCAAGATATGTTTTACCAATTCCAGTAGCAGCTACAACTATAGCTTTCCTCATACCTTCTTCTCTAGTTTTTCTAAGCTGATATAATGCCTCTATTTGAGCACCCTTTGGCTGTGGATATGCTATTATCTTGCTCTCTTCCTCTTTCTTATCTAAATCCTTATAAATCTTTGGTTTTACCCATTCCTTCGAATACTTTTTAAGTTCTTCATCATCAATTATTATAGATTTATTTAAAAATAGATCCTCAAAAACTGCCTTATAATATTTAAAATCCTCTTCGTGTCCTTCTTTACCTATTCTATAGTTCCACTCTATGCCGTAAGTTAAAGCTGATCTTGATATATTAGAAGAACCTACAAATATATCTCCTTCAGCTTCATATTCAAATATATAAGCCTTTGGATGAAAGCTTCTACTTTTATCACTATAAAATCTAAGATCTACTTTATCTCCTAAAACCTCCTTTAAAAGATAAAGAGCAGAAGGATGAGTTATATTAAGATAATTCCCTGTTAAAATTCTTATGGGAATATTTCTTTTAACAGCTTCCTTTAAATCTTCTTCTAAAAGCCTTACCCCTGACTCCATAAGAAATGCTACTATAATATCAATACTTCTTGCTTCTTTAATAGCTTTCTTTATATATGTATATAAATGATTCTTATCTCCTGTAATACAATTATCAGAAGAAACCTCAATGTCCTTACTATCAATATTTAAATGTATATCTTCAACTTCACTATATGTTTTATTAACATATCTTTTGTTCACAACATCACCTTCTTTAGTAAAAAATTTATTTCTTGCCTTTGACATAGTATGTTGAAAAATATAAAATCAATGTATAACTAATCAGAAAGGACGATTTCTATGAAAGTATATAATAAACTTGTTCGTGATAAGATTCCTGAAATTATAAAAAACTCTAATAAAAAATTTGATTCACATGTTGCAACCAAATCTGAAGCCTTAAAATTACTCCATACAAAGCTGGATGAAGAAGTAGCTGAATTTCACTCAGATGAAAACTTAGAAGAGCTAGCTGATGTTATGGAAGTGATTTTTGCTCTAGCTAAAAACTTAGGTTGTAGCGAAGAAGACCTATTAAATAAACGTACTGAAAAGTTAGAGGCTCGTGGTGGTTTTTATAAAAACATTGTTCTAGAAAAAGTTTATGAATAGTATGATGGATAAATTTACCCATCATGCTATTAAACAATACATATTGCTTTA
Source organism: Clostridium sp. X (assembly GCF_055755365.1). NCBI lineage: Bacteria > Bacillati > Bacillota > Clostridia > Eubacteriales > Clostridiaceae > Clostridium > Clostridium sp. X. Next base: position 1,878,478 of record NZ_CM146912.1, on the reverse strand, counting down.
CACTATGATAATGATTACCTATACCTATTAAAAACTTTCTTGATTCTATTGGCCTTCTCTAAAAACCATTGAAAACATTCTTCCCACTTTTCTTCGTCCCTTATATCTCCATGATACTTTGAAATAATCCTACATGCCTTACCATCTGGTATAGGCTTCCATTCCATTTTAAATTCCAATTCAGCTTCTATTTCTTCTCTTTTTTCAAAGTAAGAATTAAATAATTCCTTATCATCTCTAATATATACTTCTGCACCTAATACTTTCTTTTGAGTATTAGCTGTAAGCGTTATTTGTGCTTCTGACATTCCTATGCCTATATTAAACCAATGCTGTGGACGTGGTTTCCTAAGTGTAAAATCTCTTGAAAAATTAGTTTTTGAAGCATATTCAACAAAACCTTGCCAAAATTTTAATTGAAGTTGCTTTGTATCTGTTAGCTGCCCTGCAACTTTTATAGCTTTTGCCCAATCGTTGGGTTTAGCTACAATTTGAAATTTTGGTGCTGGAAGTGAATCACCTATCTGCCAAAGCTCTAACTCAATAAGAAAGAAGGTAATTTTATCATCTGTATGTCCATTAAGCCAGTCAATAGCTTGACGATGCTCATCTCTAGCTTTCTTAACAATCCAAATAATCACCTCAGCATCTTTACCTGCTGCATATGTAATAATCTTTCCAAGATGATCATGATTAGTGTCTTCAAGTTGATTTTCAATTATAATTTTTCGCTCTGTTCCACCTTCATAACCAAAAATATCTACACTAAAGCCACCAACAGAGGATTCTCTTTCCTCCAGTACTATATCTAATCCTATCTCATTGCTTAAAAGTTCTAAATTATCTTCTTGTGCTAACCATGCTGAAAAATCTCTTTCTTCATGCTTCCAAATACTTCTTAAATCATCTATCTTTTTTAATGACCCGAGCTTTGACACTACTACCGCCCCCATTAACTTTTTAAGATTACCTTCCTAAAAATCAAATTATCAATAATGTTATTAACATCTATTGCTTCTTTTATTATATTATCCATTTCTACATATTTACTTAATTACATCTATTTTACCACATATTCTTTTTTCTTCCACATTTTTGGGTAATAAAATAACACATATCCACATTGTTCTTGTGTTTATGTGTTACTATATTTATTTCTATATATTTAACTCTCATAACTTTAATAAGAATCAAATTTCATTAAATCTTATACACCTTCAAAATCTCCTCAACACTTTTAGTAAAGTTATTTGCTGCACCCCAGTCAAACTTAGAAAACAACCCTTCTGAGCTACCTGTAGCTATAACTCTTACTTCTGTTATATCCTATCCCAAGATACATTAAAACTTCTTTTCCACAATATTATATTTGCTATTATTGCTACAACTATATACACGTATGTACCATAGTTTATACGTGTGCTTAGAAAATGAATTCCCCCTAGAGCAGCCAGTATTAGCATACTAGCAAAGGCAGCCCATCCACTACTTTCCTGGGCAGCTTTAAAGGATTTAGTAAATGGAAGATCTATATTTAAAACTTTAAAAACTATTACAGTATATATATAAATGTTAAGAATTACTGCTATTAGGTCAGGTACACTACGAAATCCAAATATATAAATAAACACAATACAATCAAAAATATATATAGGCATTAACAAATTAACTAAAAAAGCTTTAAGTGCCCCTTTAAATACAGGTGCCACGTCTTTAATAGGCATAACTTTATAAATCCATGCTCCTTTATAATTAGCTGAATATGATAGCATTAAAATTGCAGTAGGCAAGAAAAAATCACAAAAATAAATGCAAATCCTAGAGAAGGATATACCTTAAGCTTAAATTCTCTTTCATTTTTCATCATCTTAGAAGCAAATTTGAAAAACACCTTTTCCTCTTTACTAGAGCACATAATGTTACATATAAAGTCTAAAAACTTATCTTTATTTCCTTTATTTCTAACACTATTGTTATTTAGCTTTTGTAAATTTCTCTCAAAGGTTGGAATTAGATAAATATATAAAGAAATGGAGACTATAGGTACTACTAAGGCAAGTATACTAAATATAACATAGTAGCTATTAATGTTATGATGTAATAATACTTCAAAAGGGCTAGCAAACCAAACTGGAATAATAAAATACTGCCACCACTTTGGCTCAAATGTTACATTTAAATCTATAATATTAAATAACCTACCAAATAATTGATATCCTATTGTTATAGTAATAGATAATCCAATTTGTACATAATTAATTATGTCTTTTAGCTTTTCTCCATCAAAAAAACGTAAAATAATTAAGTATAATAGAGCTGTCAAAGCCACTATAAAAAGGTCTATTAAAATTACTTCTACTAAAAATAAAAGAAAAAACATAATAATTGCAAAGGCAAGGCCCATCTGAAAAATATAGTTTTCACCTATTGAAATAAAAAGAGCAATTAGACACAAATTCTTCTGCTATTGACTGATGATCATCAAAACCAGTTAGCTGATTAAAAATTTGCTCTAGGGATTTATCTTCAGATTGTTCTCTTAATTCTTCAAAACTTCCATCAGCGAGTATTTGTCCATCACGCAATAAAATAATTCTAGTACTTATTTTCTATTTTAGAATCAAAGGCTTCTTCAATTCCAAAAATACTCATCATCTTTCTTGCTTTTTGTTCTATTACTTTTGAATCTTTTCCATAAAGTTCTCCAATAAAAGTTAAATACTCTCTTGCAGTTAATGTATCATATATCTCTGCAGTTTCAGGTACATATCCAATTCTTTTCTTATACTCTATATTGTCTTTTGATATTTCCTCTCCAAAAATCTTAATCTGGCCTTGGTATCCTTCTAATAAACCAAGAATAATCTTTATAGTAGTGCTTTTTCCTGCTCCATTTGGGCCAATGTATCCAATTACCTCTCCCAACTCATAATAAACTCTTTGTACCCGCTATCTTCACTTGATCCTTCACTTTCTACTCTAAATCCACTTCTCTTATAAAATTCTACTGCTCTGTTATTCTCCACATACACTGCTAGACTTAATTTATTATACTTCTCTTTTACAAAGTCTATTAACGTAGTTCCTATTCCCGTGCTTTGACTATTAACATCTATAAATAATGCTCCAATGAACTCATCCTCAATAATGCTTATAAAGCCTAGTATTTTATTCTCTTCAATGTATACAAAAGTCTTTGCCATTGGAATATACACATCTTTTACTACATCATAATTTTTTAGCCAGTATTCCTTTGCTATAAATTTATGAGCATCTATTGTTGCATCCTTCCAGATTTCCATAACTTCATTTATTTTTTCTACTTTTAATTCTTCAATTATTTTACCCATCATACTCCACCAATTCCTTTTTAAACTTTCTAATTCCCCCTCTAGGGTTCTCTACATCCTGTCTATATCTTGGAATAAGATGCATATGAAGATGCATTATAGTCTGCCCACCGTACTTCCCAATATTTACTCCAAGGTTATAACCATCTGGTTTATATTTTTCCTCTAGAATCTTTTTCACTTCATGCATAAGCTTATACATCTCTTTAATCTCTTCTTCTGTAGCTTCAAAAAAGCTTTCAAAATGTCTTTTAGGAATAATAAGTGTATGCCCTTTATTTACCGGGAAATTATCATATATTGCAAAGGCAAAATCATTTTCTGCGATGTATTTTTCTTTATCATAATTACAAAATAAACAACTCATATTATTTCCTCCAGTGTTTATAAAATAATCTGTGTATGCTTTACTTCTTTGTATAAATTATATCCAATAAGCCTTATAATAACAACTTTAAGCTTTACTATAACAAAAGGTATCTATAATTAAAAAATAGTACAGCAATTATTGATAATTTGCTGTACTATTTTTAGTCTACGCTATCCCTAAAACCTTTCTACAATTATTCTTATATTTACTTTTTTTCTTATTATTTTTAACTTCATATAATTCCTTTATCTTTGCTATATAAGCTTCATCTGTGGATAATCTCATGCATGCCTCCATCATATATTCTGACTTTGGAATTATTTTATTTTTTGTAATAGCAATGCTTTTTTTTGCAGCTCCTATTTTCTTAAAATGGCTGTGATTCTTATAATCTCCATTAGTATTAATAACAACATATCCTCTTTTATTTGTCTTAATCAGATATTCATCACAATTTAAGATTATCATAACCTTCACATCCCCTTTTTGATCTTTATAAATGCTATGTTTTTTGTCCTTATTATCTATGATATGCTATAAATATTATAGTATAATAAATTCTATGTAAATTTCACCTAATTAATATTTAACAACAAAAAATCGCTTTATAATTTTTACAGGATACACTTTCCTCTTGATAATATATCTATCTATGCTACACTATTTCATGAGGTGTTTAAGATGAAGAAACTAGTAAAAGTCGTTGGTGCAATTATCGAAAATGAACATGATGAAATCCTTTGTGCTCTACGTTCTACAACAATGGTACTACCAAACCTTTGGGAGTTTCCTGGTGGAAAAGTAGAAAAAGGTGAATCTCTTAGCGATGCTATAATACGTGAAATTAAAGAAGAACTTAACTGTGATATTGGATTCATTGATATATTTAATGACAATACCCATGAGTACGACAACATTATCGTAAACTTAATTACTGTAAAATGTAAAATTATAAATGGACAACCTATTGCCAGTGAACATGCAAAGCTTATATGGTTAAATAAAGAAAATCTACTTTCTTTAAACTGGGCTCCTGCAGATATTCCTGCTGTTGAGTTACTAGTATCAGATGCTAAAAAGGTATAGCCTGTTTTAAGACTATACCTTTTGTTAAATTCTGAATATAATTTTTTATTTTTTCTATAATACGTCTAATTCGTAGGTGCAGGTGCTTTAATAACAATAAGCTCTAATACATCTTCATGTAAATTCTTCACATTCATCTTTGTATTAAAAGGAATTTTTAAAATACTTCCAGCGCTATACTCATTCACAGCTTCATCATTTAATCCTATGGATAAACACCCTCTGAGTACAGTCATATAAACATTAGAGTTTGAATAGTGCTCTGGCAATCCTTCATTTATATTGAATATCATATGGATATAATGTACATTTTCATCTTGTATAATTTTTTCAACTAATTTTTCATTTCCAAAAGTCATTTGATATACCTTTTCGATCATAACTTTGCTCCCTCTTTCTTTAATTTTTTAGTAACTACACCTGTAGCAACTTCATCTCTATTCACAAATTTTCCTGTAATCCAAGCCATTGAAAGAATTGCTATCACCGTTAAAATCCATCGAACACCCATGAAAGAGACACCTAAAAATTTTGCTTCATTGGCTAGCATTGGTACTTTTATAACCGCCCATGAGCTTAGTAGAATAACAATATTTTCAACACTTGCTCCTTTTGAAAGCAGCATTTTGCTAATAGGGAAAGCGGCATAAATGGGTCCAGCTGAAACACTCCCTAATACAAGCGAAAGTATATTTCCAAGAAATCCTGATTTTTCTCCAAACCTCTTTATAATTACCTCTTTTGGAATCAAAACTTCAATACCTACTGTCAACAGAAAAATCACTGGTAGAATTTGAAACATTTCAATTAGATAATAAACGCTATTATTTATTGCACTTGATGCTTTATCTGGCATTAGAACAAATAATACGAGATAAATTATGCCTACTATGAATAACAACTTGTTTTTCTTTATTCTTTGAGTCAATGTCATAGCACCACCCCCATTACTGCTGCAATAAATAATGCAGCAACAAAACTTAGCAGATTTCTTGTTAGCGCGAATTTAAGGCCAAATTCCTTTTTCTCAAGGGGAAAGGTTACCACCCCTACCATAGTTAAAGTTGTTAAAAATGCTACCCCTGGAACTATACTAGCTCCTACATTTATAAAAGAACCTACTAAAGGAAATGCAACAAATGCAGGTATTAGAGTTATGCTTCCAGCAATAGCAGAAATAACTGTGGCCATAACAGTGTTTTCTGATCCAAGCACACTTTTTATTGATTCTGGTGGCACAAATGTAAGGACTAATCCAATGATAAAGATAATTGCAACAATTTGTCCAAGCATATTTCCCATCATAGCTTTTGATTTTTTCATGGCTTTAAATGTCCTCTGCTTACTTTTTATCAAAGATACAACCATTAAGATAATTGATATCCCCCAAAATGAGAGAGTAAAAATATCCATTAAAAATTCCCCTTTCTTATTGATTAAAATCATTATACAATAAGATTAAGAAAACTAGAGTTACCAAGGTAACACTTAGAGGAGAATATTATGGATTTATTATCATTATCAAATAACTATTCCTTGTTAAAGCCAGTATCAATAGAATTATTAGAAGAAGGTTTTCATGATGAATTACTGAAAATTAAGACTTACTGTAAAGATGAAATTATCCATTTCGACGGGGATGTTTGTAGAAATTTAGAAATTTTATTATTAGGGAAAGTAGTAGTGGAACGTATTGAGGAATCCGGGAATCTGCTCACCATTACTGAATTCTATCCGGATGATATATTAGGTGGTAATCTGATTTTTTCTAAAAGCCCTTATTATCCTATGACTATTACATCAAAATCTGAAACTACCATACTTGAGATAAAAAAAGAGTTACTCTTTGAGTTATGTTCTAGCAATAAAGATTTCTTAAAAATGTTTTTAGAATACATTTCAGATCATTCACTACTTTTAGGTAATAAGCTAAAACATTATGTAAATCGCTCTATACGTGAAAGTTTAATTGACTACTTGAAAAATGCATATAAACTTCAAAATTCAAGCAAAATCATGCTCTATTTAACAAAGAAAGAAATTGCAGATCGCATGGGCGTACAAAGAACTTCCCTTTCAAGGGAACTTCAAAAGATGAAAAATCAGGGTCTAATCCTATATGATGCCCAGTCTATAACTATTTTAGATAAAGAATTATTAAGTGATAAATGTTAAGAGGATACCTCTTAACATTTATACTGATAACAATTAAATCTTTTAATTGACGTAATATTGCTTTTGTAGACGAATCAGTTGTATCACTTTTTTTCAGGCAATATCCATTCAATAGGCGGTGTTCCATCTTTTCCGTTATACTGAAGAATATAAGTACTAGATGTATCTTTATCAGAAATTACTATTTGATATAGTGGAATTCCTTCTGAGCGAGTAGCAGTTAAATACAAACCATAACCGTCAGGAGTGTTTTTATTTTCTGTAACAATTGATTCAGTTATCAATTTACTATTTTCATACTTTACCTTCTCGATCCTTATATCAATGCCATTTTTTATTGGTAAAATAAGAATTTTATCTTCACTTTCTTCTATTACCTGTTTAGATAAATTGCTAACTTGATCTATCTGTGATTTATTAGGAGAATTTAAAATTACAGCAATAGCTGAATCATTAATTTTTTCTCCTTTGCTTGTGAGTAATTTTAATGCACTATTTTTACTATTGGGTTGCACTTCACTATCAACCTTTGAAGATATGGATGATTCTGGATCTGATACATTTGTTTTGGATTTGTCTATACTTTTTTCATTAGCTTTGCATCCTATAAATGCAAATGAGATGATGAAAATTAAAATAATTATACTTAAAATCTTTTTCATTGCTACACTTCCTTCATTTTTTTCAATCGCCCACTGGCAAATCACTTCTGAAGTCATAATTACTCCATTCCTTAAAATCTATTTATTACTTTTTAATCTTCTCCTTGTATCTCTTCTCTCTTCCCAATGACACCAAAGGAGCCTTCAAAATAATCAGCTACCCATTTATTATCTTCAAACCTTAGCTCAAAGTCATAATTATCTGCTTCATCAAGACAATAAGCCTTTACAGTCAAATAAATTCTATCTTTCTCTTGTCTTTTCCTTATTATTTCCCCCTGCACGATCTCAATATAGGGCGCATCTCCTAAAGTTATAAAATATTTATTATTAATATATCTAGCTCCAATGAAATTCATTAGCTTCTTAGATGAGCTCTTAGTCCAATATAAATTTAAATATTTCTGCAATTTTTCAGGTGAGTTAAACTCTTCATTAAGTACACCATAGTTATCAACAGCTTCAACACTTCTAGTAACCTTATAAAAGGATTCTTGTGCATTATTTATTATAGATAAAATATCTTTATCTGATAAATTAACTTCTTGAGATTTAGATGAGGCTAGTTGCTTTTTCTCACCGTCTCTATTAATTGGTATAATTCCTACTATCAGTATTATTGCTAATAAAAATATTGGTATAATTCTCTTTCTCTTCATTCTGCACTTCTCCTATAGATATCATATTGAGAGATTTAATCTCTACGGAAAATTTATATTAGTTATCTTCAATAATTAGAACTTAACAAATTTTATAGAAGAAACTTAATATTTATATACAACTTCTTATATTTAATTTCTTGCAGAATCGTTAAAGTGATTGTAATATATTTTCTAAGAGGTGAATGTTATGCCAATTTACTCATTAGATGAAGACTTAGTTTTTCCTCATCCTTCTCTATCAAGAAAAGATGGCCTTTTAGCTGTACATGGTGATCTCTCTCCACAGAGGTTACTTCTTGCATACTGCAATGGTATATTTCCTTGGTTTTCAGAGGATGAGCCTATTCTTTGGTGGTCTCCTGATCCTAGATTTATTATATACCCAAAGGATATAAAAGTATCTCACTCTATGAAAAAGCTACTTAAAAAAATACATATAAAATTACCTTTAACACTTGTTTTAGAGAAGTCATATGTAATTGCGCCAGTGTACGAAAAGAAAGTGGTACATGGATTACCAATGATATGATAGAGTCTTACTGTAAACTCCATGAACTAGGTTTTGCTCATTCTGTGGAAGCCTGGCACGGGGACACTCTAGTAGGGGGATTATATGGACTTAGTATAGGAAAATGCTTTTTCGGGGAATCTATGTTCTCAACTATGAGCAATAGTTCTAAAGCAGCTTTTATTACTCTTTGCAAATTCCTAGAGGAAAGAGACTATCTTATTGTAGACTGCCAAGTTTATACTGAGCATCTTGAAAGTCTTGGTGCAATTAGTATTCCTAGAGATGAGTTTTTGGAACTTGTGGAAAAAGGAATATCAATGACTCCTTTAAAATTGTGCTTTTAAGGATATTTACATAAAAAAGTTGCTTTAGAATTTAGTGTTTCTAAAGCAACTTTTTATTTCCTATATATTTAGTGTTCTCCTTGTGTTGATATAAGCCTCTTTATTCTCTCAATGTCTTCATCCGTAACCCCTGTATATTTCTTTATTTTTTCTTCAGGTTCTCCATCAACAAGCATATTCTTAACTACATCAACTTTTGCTTCTTGCCAAATTCCAGTTCTAATTTAATATTGTCTTTTACTCCTGCAGTTTCCTCAATAAGAATAACATATGGTTCTGGCATTTTTAGCTTAATTATTTCTTTTGAATTTGAATAGTCTGCTAATTTAACAGCTCTTTCAAAACTATATCTAAAAATTCTAACAGCAATTTCTTTATCAAAGATAGTTTGAAATTCTAAAGCATATTCATAAACTTCATTGCCATCTGTAATAGTTATGTACATATCTGCGTAAAAGCTTATTAACTTACTAGAGTTCATTATATTAATATTATAACCACTTAAAACAGATTGCAAACATGTGTTCGCAGATTATTTTAAATAAATTTACGTAATCACTCCACCTTCTGATACTCTGGCTTCCACTTTAGCTTCACTATTCCAACCTGTCCATTTCTATTCTTAGCAATTATATTCTCAATTATATTTTTATCCTCAGTATCCCTGTTGTAGTAGGCATCTCTATATAAAAACATAACTACATCTGCATCCTGTTCAAGACTTCCTGATTCCCTAAGGTCAGAGAGCATTGGTCTGTGGTTGGCCCTTGCCTCTGGTGCTCTTGAAAGCTGAGAGAGGGCAATTATAGTTATATCTAATTCTTTGGCCAATAGCTTTAACTCTCTTGATATTTTAGATATATCAAGATTTCTGTTTTCTACCTTTTCTTCACTATTTATAAGCTGAAGATAGTCTATTATGACAATATCTAATCCCTTTTGTATCTTAAGCCTTTTACATTCACTTTTTATCCCTCTAATAGAGAATACCTTATCGTATATGTATAGACTTGATTTTGATAAATCACTAGATACCTTTAAAATTTTTTCCCACTCTTCATCTCTAAGGGACCCAGTTTTTATATTTCCACAATCTATTTCTCCTAGAGTAGATAATGCCCTTTCAAGAATTTGATTCTTTCCCATTTCTAGATTGAAGAAAGCTACTTTAGCATTTTCCTTTAGAGCTGTATTTAAAGCTAAGTTTAAAGCCATGGCTGTTTTACCCATAGAAGGTCTTGCAGCTAGGATTATGAATTCTTCCCTGTTAAGTCCCCCAAGCATTTTATCAATTATTCTATAGCCTGTGCTAATGCCTGGTAATGATCCATTATTTTTATACCGTTTCTCCAGCATATCAATGACCTGCATTAAGCTCTCTTCAGTGCTGGCATCTTTAAAATTATCTTTTCTCTTCAGCTTTAGGAAAGCATTTTCTAAAGAATCCACAATTTCATCCCAGCTTTTATCCTTATCCTGAAGTTCTTTTTTCTCTGCTTCAAGAAGAGTCATCATTCTTCTTAAATTGGCTTTTTCTTTAATTATTTCTCCATAATATTCAACTCTTGAGGAAGGAAGTGAAGATGCATATAGTTCACTTAAATAGCTAAGTCCTCCTACCTCTGTAAGACTAGTCCCTAGTTTTTCACAAAGTGAAACAACGTCTATAGGTTTCCCCTCTTCATATAGCTTTAATGCTGCATTATATATAAACTTATGCTTAGTTACAAAAAAGTCATCACTGGATAAAAAATCCATAACGCTACAAAGGGCATTATTGTCCCTAAATATGGCTCCTAGAAGATTTACCTCTGCATCCTCATTGTAAAATCTATTAATATTCATGCTTGTGCCCCCTACTCTACATACACGTAAGCTGCAGCATTAGAGCCTTCAAAGGGGGTATCACTTGCCTTATCTTTATTTTTGTCCTTCCACTCCCTTTGATAAGCAAGCACTGCTTTACCTGTAGTAAGTCCAAGACTATACCAATTGTTTAATACGGAATTTATATAACTCATGGTTCTTCCATTGTGATTTACAGCTTCTTTAATACCTAGAATAATTGCATCGCAGCTTAAATCTTCACTCCAATCCCTTAGTTTTTCAAGCTCTATAGGGGTTATTGGGTGGATATTATTATTAAAGACCTGTACTACTTCACTCATTCCTGAGATTTCTGTAGCAGCATCATCAGAATTGCTCACTACTAAATTTAAATTTTCTTCTACTACTTCTTCTGCTTCTTCAATTTCAATTTTAATTTCTTCTTTAATTTCTTCTTCCCCTAGGGGCTTGTAAGCCCCTTGTAGGCCCCTTGTTTTTTCCTGAAAGCCTTCAATATCCTTAAAAATCTCTTCAGTAGGATATCTTAACTTTTCACACATTATAAAAAACTTATCCACAAATTCTTTGTTCTTAATTTCCTTTAATTCCTTATTTATACACAGAATTGTGTTTCTACTGTTGATAAAGTTGTACTTTATCCAGTTTAGAATCATAATCTCCTTTGTTTTTTCACAGTATTCTATTTTCCCATAGTTTATAAATCTCTCTAGTAGCTTGTCTATAGTTTCTCTATTATAACCTGTCTCATATTCAATAGCTCTTTTAGGAAGTTCAAAGATTCCACATTGCTTAGTATTAGAACACTGTAAAAGATACACATAGAAGAATTTCTCCTCTGGTGTAAGATCCATAACAAAAGCATCTCTCCAGAATGATAATTGTAATTGTCTATATAGTGCCATAAAGATTCCCCCTCTAAAATTTTATCTTATAGAGTACATATGCACTTATAGAGAAATGTGTAAAAGAAAATAAGGAGCTGAGTATTATTATGTTTACTCAGCTCCTTTATTGCTATTCAACTGTTTTTTTAATCATTCGAAATAACTTTTTTACCCTCTTCTAATCCTTCTAATTCCGGATTCTTTATAACTTTATCCCCAGCTTTTAGACCTTCTTCAATGACTACTAGTTCATCAGTTTTCAATCCTTTTTTCACTTTTTGAATAACAGCAACCCCATTTCTTACAACCCATAGGGCATCCCCATCCTCATATGGAAACAGGGTAGTTTTAGATACAGCAAGCTTATTTTGCTGTTGAAGTACTGTAAACTTAACATCTAGTGCATATCCTGGTCTTAGTTCAGGTATTTCTCCCTCTGGTGTAATAACCACCTTAACTCTTCTTTCAACAAGGCCTAAAGCAGACATTTTTTCTACTGCTGAAGGTGCAATGGCTTTTACTACTCCGCTAAATTCATAATCCTTATCTTTTCTTTCTTGAATCAGTTTTACCTTCATTCCTTCATGAACATTAAGAATATCTTCAGTTAAAAGATATACATTTACCTCATAAAGAGATTCACCTAAAAGTGTCATTAAAGCCGTCTGCGGAGAAGCTATCTCCCCTACTTTAGCATTTAATCTAATTACCTTCCCATTTACTGGTGAGATGATTACACTATTTGACATCTGATTCTCAAGCTGTTTAATTTGTGCATCTGCTGCTTCAATTAGACCTTGATAATATTGCTTTGTTCCTGTACTTGCTTTACCACTTTGTTGTATCTCATACTCTAATACATCAATTTGCGCCTGCACTGCGTTTTTTAATCCCTGAAAATATTCTGTTGTACCTAGAACAGGATTAGAGCGTTCCATAATAAGCTTAAGAGCTTCTTCCTCTTGAGATAATTTATTTTTTAATTGCTCAACCTTGCTTTTAGCGGAATCAAGCTCTATTTTTGCTACTATACCGCTCTCAAAAAGAGTTTTTGTTCTTTCGTAATTCTCTTCACTTTCTTTTAATTGTCGCTTCGTTTCTTCAATTGCTAACTTTTGCCGATTAATTTCAGCTTCATAAATGGGCTTATTAGATTGAAGCTCTTGACCTTTGATGCTTTCTAATTGTCCTTTTAATTGTCCTAGCTGCTGATGCATCTCTTGATAAGTTTTTTTCTCCTGTCCTCTTAGACTCTTTTGTTGTGCTTTCAATTGATTTATCTGATATTCTAAATCCTTATTATCAATCCTCGCAAGAATCTGTCCTTTTTTGACTTTTTCTCCTTCTTTTAAATCCATTGCTATAACTTTTCCGCTAACTATACTGTAGATAGGTCTCTCATCTGCGCTTTGCACTATGCCTTCCTCTTCAAATTCCTGTGCCACCGTCTTTGGCTGTATCTCAATCAACTCAGCAATAAGAGGTTTTTTAGAATTATATATAGCGTAACCAGCAATGCAGACTATTATAAAGATACCAAAAATCCATTTTATATTCTTTTTCATAATCTATCTCCTTTATCCCTACCTTTTTATTCTCTCTCTTTTAAAACTTCTACCAGGTCCATTTTGTGAATTTTTCTTTTCACCCATCCCTGTGCTGATCCTATGGCTAAAACTGTACCTATGAAGGCTAAAATCAATGCAGATGGATCAACAATAGCAGGAATAGTAAATATATCATTATTCATTCCTTTAGAAATACCTTGTAGCATTAAGTAAGTAAGTGGAATCCCTGCTAATATTCCAAATATCCCAATAAACCACTGTTCCACAGAAACAACTTCTAAAACTTCTTTGTGAGTCATTCCCATGACCCGTAAAGATGCTAATTCTTTTTTCCTCTCAGCTAGAGTGATGATGCTTGAATTATATACAATAGCAAATCCTGTAACCACAGCTAGTATGGACATTATCCACATACTATAGCCAGATGTAGCCATAAGTTCCTCATATTTATCAATAGATTTCTGACGTTCCTCTATAATACCCACATTCTTTGATAATCTGTATTCTTCTTTCAATGCAGATATCTGTGAGTTCTCTACTGCTATAAGTATAGATGTAGACATATCTCCTTGTTTAAGCAAATTATTTAATGTATCCTGATTCATATAAATATTGACTCCCATATACTGAGGTATAATACCTGCTACAACTATATAGAAAGGGGAATCCTTTGCCCAAGGACTTTCTACCTGAAGCTTGTCTCCAGTTTGTATCCTAAGTTTTTCTGCTACCCTTTCAGAAACAAGTACACCCTCTTTAGGAATCTTCACTTCTTTTCCGTTCTTATCAAAAATCTTATACAATTCTGCCTTTTCTGTGATTCCAAGAGCAATTATATCCTTCTTATAATTTTTATGTCTCAAGGTTACAGGTACTTCCAGCATAAGTTCTACACGTTTTACACCTTTTATATACTTAAATTCCCTAAGAACGCTTTTTCCATCTAATGGCCGAGTAAAAGATATTTTCACATCTTGCTTCTGGGCCTTTGTAAATTGGTCTTTCACCATAATGTCCATTAATCCATTCATAGACAACAGGGCTCCCATCATACTGAAAGTGAACATAATGCCGATAAAAGTAAAAAAACTCCTTCCTCTATTACGAAGTACATTTCTTATAGCCATTCGTCCTTGCACTGTAAAAATAGACCATAGAGCTGGAATATAATCAAATATAGTCTTTTTCTGAAGTACTGGAGCAGGTGGATGCATTGCATCTGCTGGCTGAAGTTTTAGTACACCTTTAGCTCCTTGAAAGGCAGCTACTAAACCAAAGAAAATTGATAACACCATCCCATATAAAAAGTACTTCCATGAAAATCTAGCTGTAAGATTAGGTAAACTATAATATGTCTGATATACCTTGGTTAAAGACATAGAAAGAGTTGTTCCCATTAACCCACCAGTAACTCCTCCAAAGAAACCTATAAATAAACCAAAAGACATATAATGCACTAAAATTTCACCAGTTCTATATCCCATAGCTTTAAACATTCCGATTTGTCCACGCTGAGATTCAACAAGCCTCTTAAGCATAATATATAAAATGGTAGTTGCAATAGTTAAAAATAGCACTGGTACGGTTTTAGACATACCTTCAAGCTGATTTAATTCTTCCGATAGCATTACATTACTTAACTGATCTTTACGAGGAATTAAGCTATCCATGCCATACTTCTTTAATTCTGTTTTTATTTTTTCTTCTACATCAGTAAAGGTAGATCCAGGTTTTAGAGTAAATATAATGTCATTTACCCTACCCTCTTCATTGAATAGGGCTTCCATTTCCTCATAGTTCATATAGGCTACTTCAAAATTCTCAGGCTCTGGAGCAATACTTTGTCCATCTTTTATTGCATATACATATTCTGGACTTTGTCCAGTTCCCGCTAAAGGTAATTCTACCTTTTTTCCATCTATAATCATAACAATAGTGTCACTTAAGGATAGATGGTTAGCGGTATAAAATTTATCAGCAAGCAGTATGCCGCGATCTTTCTCTTGTGGAAAGGAACCTTTTATAAGTTTCACACCATTGATAGGGTTAGATTCTGATTTATTAATAGATATTAATCGTAAATATATATTTTCATCCCTTTCAGGCATTATTACTCTTACATCTTTTACAAGTCTACCTTGAAGCTGATCTACTCCTTCTATGTTCTGTAGCTTCTTAAGCTGCGCATATGGCATAGTGCGAACTGTGGCAAAACCATCAGCAAAATTATAATACTTATAAAACTGTTCTTGAGCAATAAATAAGTTATCCTTAGAGATTGATATTGCTGCATAGGAAATCAATCCTATAGTAATTACAATCATACATGCTAAATAGGCTATGATATTACCCTTAATATCTCTTATCATTTTAAGCCACAACATTTACCAAGATACCTCCTCTGGCTCCAGAGGCTTATCCACTACTTCAACATGGTCTAACCTTCCATCACGAATATAAAATACCCGATCTGCCATTTTTGCTATACCAGCATTATGAGTAATAACAATAACTGTATTTTTATATGTTTTATTAAAATCTCTCAAAAGTTTCAGCACTTGTATACCCGTAGAAAAATCAAGAGCACCTGTTGGCTCATCACACAATAAAATTTCTGGATTTTTTGCAATAGCCCTAGCAATAGCCACTCTTTGCTGTTGCCCTCCTGACATCTGTGCTGGAAAATGCTCTGACCTTTCTAATAGACCAACCTGCTCTAGTACCTCTTCAACTTTTAAAGGATTTTCTGAAATTTCAACTGAAAGCTTAACATTTTCATAAGCTGTTAAGTTAGCAATAAGGTTATAAAATTGAAATACAAATCCTATTGCATTCCTGCGATATTCTGTTAAAGTCTTTTCAGTAGCACCATGAAGTGCTTTTTCTTTATAATATATCTCTCCACTGCTAGCTGTATCCATTCCTCCGATTAGATTAAGCATTGTACTCTTTCCTGAACCACTAGGTCCTAGTACTACAATGAACTCCCCTTTATAAATTTCAAAGCTTACTTCTTTTAGTGCATCTACCCGCACTTCTCCCATCTGATAATATTTTGATAAATCTTTTGCTCTCAAAATCGTCTCCATATATCCCCCTCCTTATATTAAAGACTATGCTTTTTTAGAACTTTACTTATCATCCTTCCTTTTAAATATCCCATATTTAATAATATCAATATATTCATCTAATTCCTTTATTATGGTTGCACAGTAATTATTTAAATCAATTTTCCCAGCACTATACATTGCGAAAAATCTTTCCGAAAGTCTTTCAAGAATAGCTGCTGTAAAGTTAGCAGAGATTTCTGCTGAAATATTGTCTCGTAAATTTTCAGAATGGATCAATCCTTTTTTATACACATAATCCTTGAGACGCTCATATCTCTTCCAATTATCTTTGTAAATATCCTCGCATTCTTTTTTTAAAGCTATCGGTGGATTGCTTAAAGCATTCATGATAAGCCGTGTCTCATTATAATATTGAATAGTTAGCTTTTGCTTAGTTATAATAAGTGATTTAATTCTTTCAAAGAAGTCTTGTTCTTGTACTTCATCAAAAGCTTTCATAAATCTTTGAAAAAGCAAATCATAAACATATTTAATGATATAAAGATACAGACCTTTTTTGTTTTTGAAATAGTAAAACAGACTACCTTTTGAAATCTCCGCTTTTTCTGTAATAACATCAGTAGATGTACTTTCATAACCATTTGCTGAAAATTCATCTATACACACCTTTATAATCTTCTGTCTTTTATCCTCTGGTAATCTTTCAAAAGTAGAGTACAATTTAACACACTTCCCTTTAAATTTATATAATGGATATTTAAACCATTGACTTTACAGTCAATTATAATACAAGCTGTATTGACTGTAAAGTCAACTATGATAAATTTTCAGTATCTATTTCTATTTTGGGCAAAAAATAATAGTAGCTAGCTTACATAACACTCTTAAGCTAGCTACTACACAAACCCTAATTTACTTTTTAACATTAATCATAACCTCTTTACTCAATAAAACTTTCCTTCCTAATTACCTCTGTTCCAATTGCAAATACTTAAATTTTAATTGATCTTTTGGCAAATCTAAAATATTTTCTCTACATTCTTTTTTCTTAAACATTTAACTTTTACTTTGATTTACTAACTTCTTCATTTCTTAAATCTTTAACTATTAATTTGACCTATTAACTTCTTAATTCTTAATTCTTAATTCTTAATTCTTACTCTGATTTGCTAAATTCTTCATTTTTTTAATCTTTAACTCTTACTCTAATTTCTTAAATTCTTGATTTTTTAAATCTTTAACCTTTTACCTTTTACCTTCTTAAACCTTCTTAACTTTAAATCTTTTACCTTTTAAACTTCTTTACAACTCTAATTCATAACCAGTTTAATTCTTACTAAAAACTAACTCTTACTTAGAAACTAATTCTTACTTAAAAACTAACTTTTGCTTGTAAATTAGGGTTTGTAGGAAGAATTTCTTCTTCTTGTATATATAATATCATGAGTTAGTTAAAAAGTAAAGACTATTATCAGAATTTTCTGTTTAATTATTTTTACAACAAATGATCATTTTTGTATTTATTCTACTGGTTTATCTATTTGTTTATTTATGGTTGATATCTTCCTTCTACTTGATCTCCAATCTAAGAACTTTGTTGAGTAAGATAGTGTTCTTGTAGGGCAAACATCTACACAATGCCCACACCCAACACATCTAAGTTCTCTAACATCCTCGCCTTCTTTTGCTTTATTTTTAATATCAATAGTCATAGGGCAAGCTTTATTGCACTGATCACACTCAGCACAATTTGACTTATCTGTTCTAATCTTTTGACCAGCCAACTTTCCGATAAAACCTAATACAGTGCCCAGTGGGCAGTAATAACAATATCCTCTCCCAATAAAGGCTACCCAGAAAAACATAGCCATTAGTAATTCTGTAGTAAGATATTTATAGTTCTCTATTCTGCCAAGTAGCTTAACATTTTCACCTACTGGTATGCCTAATAAAAAGAGTGTCCACCAAAGTGTGAAGAAAACTGCAATACTAAGAAATACCCATCTTAAAACCAAAAAAACTTTAAGTCTTTTTTCATCCATTTTTTTAGGTTCTCCAACTAGTGGCATTGCCGGTGCAAAGACTTCTGCTGCAAATCCATTGAAAAGACACAAAGTGGAACATTGCCATCTTCTACCTAGTAGAAGTGTTCCAAGTATAACGATAACACTCATACAAACATAAAATACTAAAGCAGATGTTACCCCTGCCATTCCCCAAACTGGAAAACGGCTAAGATAAAAAGAAGACTCTGCATTTAATAGCTGTAGTGGAGTCGTTGTCCAAGGTAGGGGCATTGTAAAAAAGTATAATTCAGTATTATTTAAAAAGAAAGGAGTTACTATGTGCACAACTAAGGCAGCTATAATAAAACCAATCAAATTTCTTTTTCTCATTGTAGTTTCTTTAGAATTACCAACTATCCTTAGAGTGAGAAAACTACATATAATTATAAAAAGAGTTTTTATCCAGTTTTCGTAGAAGTGCCAAAACCATGTAATAAACTCTGCAACTTTTGGAGTTGCTTTACTTGCATAGCCGTAGTTTAGTCCTGCAATTACTAAACATAAAACAATGTATGTCCATAAAATAGCTTTAAGGATTTTTAACTCTGTAGTTTTACTACTCTTCATTTTTCATTTCTCCTATAAATTATAATATATTATGAGATATAATCCCTACCTAGAAATTATATTAATCCTTTTTATTTATTAGAACTTAGACAATAATATCTTCATATTTCTCCAACAAAAAATTATAGAATAATTTAAAAGCCCACTAGTTCTATATTCCAGAACTAGTGGGCTAAATTCAACTCTAATTTTTACTTATTAATAATAATCTTTTTACCTTCTTTACGCCACTTTGCAAATTCAGCTGTTGCTGTGAAAAGTGCGTCTGTAGAAGAGTTTAGTGCTGTTTCGAAAGAATCTTGTAGAACACCTACAATAAATCCTACTCCAACTACCTTCATAGCCATATCATTTGAAATTCCAAATAAGCTACAAGCTAGAGGGATTAATAGTAAAGATCCACCAGCTACTCCTGAAGCACCACATGCACTTACAGCAGATAGTATACTTAGAATAAATGCTGTAGCTATATCTACTTCAATTCCAAGAGTGTGGACTGCTGCTAAAGTTAATACAGAAATAGTAACAGCTGCACCAGCCATATTTATAGTAGCTCCTAGTGGAATTGATACTGAATAAGTATCTTTATCTAAACCTAATTTTTCACATAAGCTCATGTTTACAGGAATGTTTGCAGCTGAGCTACGTGTAAAGAATGCTGTAATACCACTTTCTCTTATGCACTTAAATACAAGTGGATATGGATTTTTACGAATATATAAGTATACAATAATTGGATTTATAACAAGAGCTACAAAAAGCATTGATCCAATTAAAACTATAAGTAATTGTCCGTAGCTAAGTAAAGACTCAATCCCGCTTGTTGCAATAGCTTCAAATACAAGGCCCATAATTCCTAGTGGTGCAAAATTTATAACCCATCTAACTATTTGAGATAATGCATCTGAAAAATTCGTAATCATTATTTTTGTTGAATCTGGTGCACCTTTTAGCGCAAAACCAAGAAGTATAGCCCAAGATAATATACCAATATAATTAGCATTGAAAAGTGCTCTTACTGGGTTATCAACAAGATTAAGTAGTAATGCTTTTAAAACTTCTACTACACCGCCTGGAGGCGTTACACTATCAACAGCGCCAACATAGAGTGTTAATGTTACTGGGAACATAAAACTTGCTACAACTGCTACAAGCCCCGCTAAAAATGTTCCTAAAAGATAAAGAACTATAATCGATTTCATATTTGTTTGATGACCGCTTTTATGTTGAGAGATAGCGGACATAACCAAAAAGAATACTAACATAGGTGCAACGGCTTTTAGTGCACCTACAAATAAAGAACCAAAAATAACTATTGGTTGTGCTGCATCTGGTACAGTTACAGCTAAAATAATACCTATAATTAAACCTATAATTATCCGTTTTACCAGACTTAATTCATTCCATTTTTTCATTAGATTTCCCATTGCCTTTTCCTCCATAGATTAAAATATAAATAAAACCTCACATAGCCCCTCACGATGTGTTGTTATTATAAATAATCATACATAATTGCAAAATACTGTTTTAAACTTTAATAATATCTTTTAAGCTAATTTAAATAGTTTGAAAGTTCACCCCTATGTAAGCTGATATATATACAATACATTGTTGCACATCATTTATAAGTTTTAATAAACTTATTTATTCTGCTTTTACAAAGCCTCCTTCCTAAGTGTTAATATTTTAGTTTTTCCCATTCCCCGGTTATAGTATACTATAGTAAAGATAAGTAACTCAATATATTTAGCATTAAGTGCTAAATATATTGAGTTACTAAATCTCACTAATCATTCGTTTAATTTCTTTTTCTTTTCTTTGTTTTTCCTCTAAATTTTTAGCTGTTATCTCTTCATGTTCTTTCTTTTGTATTTCTTTTTTTACCGAAAATTCTTTGCACTTAACAAAATTCCATGCAATTGTATTATTCGGATCAAACTCTAATACTGTTTTATATATTTTATAGGCCCCTTGTTGGTCGCCTTTTGCTAATAAACATTTTGCTAATCTTGTGTGTGCAGCAGGATGATTAAGTTTTTCTTGAATAATTCTTTTATTCACCTCAATGGCAGTATTATCCCATTGATTATCTAAAACCAATTTCATTGCAATTGTATTTAACTCATCAAAATTCTTATTATCAAACATTTTATATCCTCCTTATTATTAGCCCCAAAATTTAAATATATTGTGTTAAACAATGCTCTATAAATCATCTTTAATATATGCTTTACCAATCTAGTTCAAATTTTTACTTATATATACATATTAACACATAAAAACTTATATACATATGATAATTGCAATGATTTTTTTAATTATTCTTAAAAACATGAAAACTTCTACTATAACATCTTTATTTATTAAAAACACTTTGAATTAACGAAATCTTCTCATTTTTCTTGACAATAATAAAGCAATAATATACAATACATATAAATTAGAAATTAGTAAAAACATTGATGTGGAGGAGTACATATATTCTTGAAATAAAGAGAGGAAATGCTGGTGTGAATTTTCCATGATAGATATATAGAAGGTAGCCACGGAGTTGTTAATGGAAATCTGACCGAGAGTAGAATTAACCGGAATCCTACCGTTAAAAAGGAAGTAATATCGGCTTATTGCCCGTATTATATTAAGGTGTGTATTTATTATACAAAAATAGGTGGTACCGCGAAGTATACTCTTCGTCCTGTTAGTTTAGGACTAGGAGTTTTTTTATTCTAATATATTCTAAGGGGGCATATTATGAAACTTAATGGGGCTGAAATCGCAATTAAACTATTAGAAATGCAGGGTATAAAAACTATATCAGGTATTCCTGGCGGATCTATATTACCCTTATATGATGCACTTTCTAGAAGTAGCATTAAACATATCCTAGCAAGACATGAGCAGGGGGCTGCTTTTATTGCTCATGGTATGGCTCGTTCTACTGGAAAGCCTGCTGTTTGCTTTGCAACTTCTGGTCCTGGGGCTACTAACTTACTTACAGGAATTGCAGATGCAAAAATGGACTCTGTTCCTATTATTGCTATTACAGGGCAAGTTCCTTATTCACTGATTGGAACAGATGCATTTCAGGAAATTGATATATACGGATTAACTATACCTATAACAAAACATAACTTTTTCGTACATTCTATGGAAGAACTTTTTAGAATGATACCTGAAGCTTTTAAGATTGCAGTAAGTGACCGTCCTGGACCTGTGCTCATTGACATACCAAAAAATATTCAGTTACAAGAAATAGAAATTGATGAATGGCCTTCTGTAGAAGCCTTTTCAAAAATCGAAAATGATGTTAAAGCATCAGAAATCTTAGAAATAGCTGAGTTAATTAATACTTCTAAACGCCCTGTTTTATATATTGGTGGCGGAGTTATTAACTCTGAAGCTTATGATATTTTGTATGAGTTCTCTAAGAAAAATAATATACCTGTTGCCACTACCCTAATGGGACTTGGTGCTTTTCCTTGTGATGACCCACTATATCTTGGACTTGTAGGAATGCATGCTGCTCGTTCTACTAATATAGTGATGCATGAGGCTGATTTAATTTTAGCCTTTGGAGTTCGTTTTGATGATAGAGCTACTGGAAATATATCTAACTTCTGTCCTAATGCTAAAATTCTTCACATTGAGATTGATGAATCAGAAATTAATAAATTAAGATCTGCTCACCTTTCCATAACTGGAGATATACAAACTACCCTTCATGCTCTACTTCCTCATATAAAGAAAGATGATAGATCTGAATGGGTAGATGAAGTTAATTTATGTAAATCAAAACATTCACTATGCTTTCCATGTGAAAGTGATATTTTTCATCCAATGAATATTATAAAATATGTAGCTAAAAATCTTCCTAGTGATGCTATTATTACAACAGATGTAGGGCAGCATCAAATGTGGACTGCTCAGGTTTATCCTTTTAAAAAGCCTCGTACTCTAATAACTTCTGGAGGTCTAGGAACTATGGGCTTTGGACTTCCTGCAGCCATTGGAGCAGCTCTGGCTAATCCTTCAAAACCTGTAATCTGCTTTAGCGGTGATGGCTCTATACTAATGAATATTCAAGAGCTAGCTACCCTTGCAGATCACAATTTAAATGTAAAAGTTATAATATTAAATAATCAACATCTTGGCCTTGTAAATCAACTTCAAGAACTATTTTTTAATAAAAATTACTTTGCAACAAAATTTATAACTAATCCTGACTTTGAGATAATTGGAAAAGGCTTTAATATACCTTCCTGTAACCTAGGTAATGAAAGTGACCCCTTAAGTAAACTTAGTGAAATATTATCTAAGTCTGGTCCATATATTATTAATATTCCAATAAGCCCAGAAGAAATCGTACTTCCTATGGTTCCTCCTGGTGGATCAAATAACGAAATGATAGGTGGTGAAGACTATGCCAAATAGTAATCACTCTGTAATTGAACTAGTGGTTCGTAATCATCCTGGGGCAATGTCCCATATAACTGGGCTTTTTGCAAGAAAAGCATTTAATCTTGAGGGTATACTCTGCGGTCAAATAGGCGACGGATCTAATAGTTGTATGTTTCTTTTAGTTAAAAATGATGATTTTATCGATCAAATAATAAAACAACTTAGAAAATTATATGACGTTTTAGATGTTACTCTTCATGATGACTATGATTGTTCTATATTTAATAATCTAACTGATCTCTTTAAATCTGGTTCTTAGTTCTAACAAAAAAGATTAGCTAAGTAGAAGCACTCTACTCAGCTAATCCTTTTTATTAATTTTTTAATACATCATCAATAAATATCTTTACAAGTTCTGGGTCAAATTGAGTACCTGCATTCTTTCTTAGTTCACTAATAGCAAAATCCTCTGATAAAGCACTTCTATAACTTCTCTCACTAGTTATAGCATCATAGGTGTCAATTATTGCAATAATTCTTGATTGAATTGGTATTTCTTCACCCTTTAATCCCTTTGGATATCCTTTTCCATCCCATCTTTCATGATGAGCTAGTACAAACTCTGCCATCTCTGACATGTCATTTACTGTACTTAGTATTCTATACCCTATTTCAGGATGTCGTTTTATTTCTTCCCATTCCTCTTCTGTAAGCTTTCCTTGTTTATTTAGTATATTTTCTTCTATAGCTATTTTACCTATATCATGAAGTAGCCCCACAGTCTTAAGCTCTTGAATTTCTTCTTCTAATAAACCAAGAGCTCTTCCCATCCTCTCACATAATTGTGAAACTCTATGAGAATGCTGCTCTTCTCTTTTATTTTTTTCGTGAAGAGTATTGATAATAGCATTAATAGTTTTCCCTCTCATACTTGGACTTTCAAAAAGCTTTTTCTTATACATGCGGTCTTCAGCTTTTTTAAATATATCTTGAATTCTTTCTCCTTCATTATATTTAGTCTCATATCCAAAAGAAATAGATATATCTAAAGAGCCTACCTTTTCTTTCATTGCTAATTCCTTTATATTCTTAATAATTTCCTCAGTTTCATAGCTATTCGTCTTAGGTAATAAAATTATAAATTCATCCCCACTTAGCCTAGCCACAATATCTTGTTTTCGACAAGCTTTTGTTATAATTTCTGCTACCTTATTTAAAAGTTTATCTCCCTCAACATGTCCAAAGGAATCATTAATAAGCTTTAATCCATTTACATCCGCCATAACAATAGTTAAAGGTAAATTTTTCGCTGAATCTAATCTCTTTATCTCCTCTTCATAAAATCTTCTATTATATAATCCTGTCAGTTGATCATTATAGCTTAGATAAATCATTTTCTCTTCCGCTAGTTTTTGTTCTGTAATATTCATCACAAAACAAGTTATTCCAATAACGCTGCCCTCACAAGATAGTATAGGCGAGTAATAGTTTTGCCAAAATAAACGAGAGTACTTTTCGTCTCCATATTCTTCAGCAAGAATAAAACTCTCTCCATCTAGAACCTTATCAAAATTTTCTTTTGCCTTATAGCAGTCTTCATGTTTACTAAAAACATCCAGCATACTCATTCCAACTTCTATCTCTTTTCCCCATATACTAAGCATTGTTTCTTTATGCTTCTTATTAAAAATGAGGTAACGATAGTTTGTATCTAAGGCAAACATAATAAACTCTGGTGAACTCTCAAGAATTGCACTTGTTAATCTATTAGAGTCTTCAAGTACCCTATTTAGTTCAGCTAACTGACTGGTACGCTCTTTAACTTTATATTCAAGGCTATCATTTAGTTTTCTTATTTGATTTTCTGCTTCTTCCCGTTCAGAGATCTCTTCCTCTAGAATAGCATTAGTTTCTTCTAACATGCAATTAGTCTCTTCAAGTTGTATAGTTCTTTCAACAACTCTCTCTTCTAATTCCTCATTTAGTGCTTTTATTTTTTCTTCCCGTTCCTTTATATTTTCCTTCATAATATCAAAATTCTTAGCTAACTCTATAAATTCCTTATAGCCCTTAACTTCATGCTTTATGCTGTAGTCACCATTAGAAATTAGTTTAGTTTTAAAAATAAAACTTTTTAAAGATTCTGTTAGTTTATTTACACTCATTATAGAAGTGGCAAAGCTTGTAAATGAAAACATCATAAGAGCTACATAAAACATCTCTTTAAGTTTATCTACAGGTTCAAATACGTCATTAGCTTTTACAGTAATTACAGAATACCAACCTGTTGACTTTATTTCACTTGAATATATTATTAAATCTTTATTGTCCTTATCCTTTATAACTATATTTTCCTCATTAATACTGTCTTTTACATAACTAAAATTATCAAATATCCTTCTTTGATTTACATTTTCATCATTTTCGTCAGCAATATATATTCCATTTTCATCAAGAATAGATATAGTTCCTTTTCCCTTCATAGGGACCTCTTTAATAACATTTGTTACTTCAGATAAATTCAAATCTCCAATCAAAACATTTCCATTAATATGAAGTGATATAGTAACTGTTGGCTTATTAGTCTGTTCTGATATAAATACTCTAGACCACACAGGTTTGTCGGACTTTTTTGCTTTTTCAAAATAATCCATATGTATCATGCTTGTCCCTATATAGTCTTTATTAAATGGAGCCACATTACTTACTATTCCATATTCATCAATAATTTGTATCTTATCAAAATAAGAATATAGATTTTTTATAGTATTAAGGTATGCATTAGTATTGTCATCATTAATAGTATCTTTTTTATATAGAAACTTTCCTACATGTGTTATTACATTTATTGGATCTTCAACAAAATTTTCAATGTTCCTATTGATATTTGTAGCAATAATACCATTATTGTATTGAATATTTTCTTTAACTTTTTCATTAAAGAAAGAGATAGTAATATATCCAAGAATTAAACATGGCAAAACAAATATTAATAAATTACTTACTAGCATGTGATTCTTTAAGCTAATTTTGCTTCTCATGTTTTAATCAACCTTTCTTAATTTGCCATTTTCTATCCTAAATATCATATATTCTCTTGTATTATCTCCAAACTTATTAACTTCATATTCTCCATGTAGTCCATTAAATTTTTTAATTTTAATAATATTATCTTTAATGGTAGAAGGTTTTAAATCTGGTCCCTGTTCCATAGCTTGAAGTAATGCTATAGCAATTTCATAAGAAAATACAGAGGAAAAACTCGGCTCATCTCCATACTTCTCAATATAATTTTCTTCAAATTTAACAAAAGCTGATGATTTATCATTTAAATCAATTGCCCCTACAATAAACATACCTTCAACAGCAGCTCCACCTTTTTTAATTAAGTCAGTAGTATTTGACCATAATGAGGCATAAATTTGAATCTGACATGAAATTTTTCTTAGTTGCTGAGTTATAGCCGCACCATCTGCTGAATTTGAAATTAAGAAAAGTGCTTCTGCCTTTGACTCTGCTATTTCTTTCGCTAACCATAAATAGTCAACCTTTGAATTAGAGGTATATGCTTTTGTTTCAATAATTTCTCCTCCATTTTTTTCTAAAAACTTTTTAAAATTATTATAAAGAGAATTATTAAATCCTTTATTTTCTATATCATATAATACTACAAATTTATTATTATTATTTTTCTTAGCCATATCCGTTAGAGCAATTGCTTGCTCCTTAGTAGTTGCAATAAACCTAATAAAGTTATCATCTATATCTGATAATGAATCTGAACTTATTGTTGGCCCTAAAAACAATATATTCCTGTCTTTTAAGTAACTCATATAGTTAACAATCATTCCACTTGTATAAGGCCCAATTATAACTGGTATTTTTTCATCAATGAATTCATTAACTAGATTAACTGCTAGTTGAGAATCATTTTTATCATCCTTAATAACTAGCTGAAATTTTTTTCCATCTAATCCTCCAGCCTTGTTTATCTCATCAACTGCAATTTCAATGCCTCTTCTCCCTGAAACAGATAAATCAGAATTAACACCTGTCATTGTTCCTAATACCCCAATTTTTATTGTTTCATTTTCCTTACTGCATCCATACAAATATATAAAACTACTAATACAGATTATAAGAAGAATAATCTGCTTAGATTTGTTAAATTTCATATCTATAACCCCCGGATAATATGTATTTCATTTATCTTCGATTCATAATTTGCCCCATAATTATTATACAACAAATTTTTACATTCTTCATTCTTTTATTACAATACTTTTATATTTTTTAAGTCCTATACAATATTTTTCAAATACTATTTTTAAATTTATTTATCTTTAAAATTTTTATCTATTTGAAAAAGAAAAGTTGCTATAGAAGCTTCTCTTCTACCACAACTTTAATAATATGTTTATATGATATTTCGTATAATATTTTTTTTTCTTAAACTAATAATATCTTTATTTAATATAATTTAAATAAATCTCTTCACTAGTTCTGCAACTACACTATCTACATTTTCTACTGTTATATTATGCTGAGCTACAATCTCTCTTGCTCTAGCTGTTCTCTCTGGGTAATCCATATCATTAATTCCCCCGATAGTTGATGTTCTTCTTCCAATCATAAAAACTACTTTCTCTTCTTCACTAAGATCTAGGAACTTTTTAATATGAGAAATTATTCTTTGTTTAGCCTCTGGAAGCTTACCTTCTACTTCTGGTATAAGATTTAAAATATGATCACTTTTTATAGTAGTAGTTATACCCTCTAGGTTTTCAATGAATAAAAGAAGCTCTTCTACCATCTGAACATCATTTAGCTTTTTAAAAGTTCCCTCTGCATAATCCTTGCCTAGTGGTGAATCATCTTTAACTGCAAGAGTTCTTAGTCTAAGGAAATCTGGATTAATTTGATTTACAGCATCTGCAGTCTCAAGGGCATTTTCTCTGCTGTAATCAGCTCCCCCTAATCCTGGCATAAAATACTCAGATAGCTGAATTCCAGCTCTCTTAACCTTTTGTCCAGCAATAATATGAGTCTTTTTATCTACTCCCTTTTTAATGAAATCTAATACTACATCCGCTGCTGATTCCATTCCTATATGAATTCTATTTAGACCTGCTTCAGCCATCCTCGCAAGATCTTCATCACTAATTCTAGCAACAGTCTGAGATCTAGCATAGGATGTGATTCTCTCAACGTTAGGGAAATTCTTTCTAACATACTTTAGTATTGTTATCATATCTTCTGGCTTTATAATTATGCTATTAGCATCTTGAAGGAATATAGATTTCATGCCACCGCTAATCCAAGTTATAGCTGAATAATAAGCCCAGTTTTCTTCTGGTGAAACAGAGCTGCTAAGCTTTCTCATCTCTTCATTTATATCTAGCTGCGGATTATCTTGTATACTTTTAATGGCATCAATAAAGTATTTAAGCATGTCGATATCTTTTAATATATGCTCAACAGGTCTAATGCTAAATTTCTGACCCTTATATAAAGTACAAAACTTACATTGATTCCAAGGACAATTTCTCGTTATTCTAAGTAATAAACTCTGTGCTTCACTTGGTGGTCTAATTGGTCCCACTTCAAAGCCTTTATGCTCTTCTATATTTCTCTCTGTGCTCATATTTTTCACTCCTGACTCTCCATTTTATTTCTTACTCTTAATTTAATATAAAAGACTGTAGTTATCAAGTAGTTGTAGAAATTAAGTTTTATGATGAAGTTTTTAGGTGACAAATTCTTCAGATTTTATTATATAATATAAAAACGCAGGATAATTGAATATCCTACGTTTTTATATGTTTTTATGCTACTATCTGGTTTTCAGTAGCATCAAGCCTCATTTTGTAAATAAGACCGTCATCCTGGTAATTTCTATAGTATACCCATCCATCTCTTATATACATAAAGCCATTCAACGAAACTATCTTAGTATTCTCTGTACCATCAATCTTAATTTTATAAATCTTTTCATAGCCATCTGAATAATTATAATAAGTAATCCAATTATCTTTTATATCCATAATAGTTACTTGATTATCTATAATACTTGTTACAGGTATAATTTGAGACGTACCTATCTTTAGCTTACTTATTCTACTCTTACTCACAGGTGAAGCATGACTTCCTGGATCAGTATTTTCCACAAAATAAATCCATTCACCAATTACCTTAAGCTGTGATGCTAGACTATTTGAAGAAAGCGCTTGCTTATCTGAACCATCTGTCTTTATCTTAAAGAAACTACCTATATTTTTACTGTCTCTTGTTGAATAATAAATATAACTATCTATTATATTTATTTCATATGTCATTTGATCATTTAATTTCGTTCTATTTGTGCCATCCATTTTTATTTTATAGAGTTTACTACCATCACTTCCATTTGAATAATAAATCCAATCTTTATCTACCGTAAAGAAATACTGAATTTTATCATTAGTTAGTTTTTGATATTGATTGCTATACATATTTATTCTGCTTAAGGTTTTTGTAGAGTAGTTTACATGATATATATATTCCTCTATTACCTTTAAATTTTCTATATTTTCATTTACCATTTGAACCTTATTAGTACCATCTGTCTTGATTTTATATAGCTTACTACTATCTAGATAATATATCCATCCTTCTTTAATTATCTGTACATAAACATCTGTGTCTATAACTTTTGTTTTTTCTGTGCCATCCTTTCTAATCTTATACAGTTTATATTTATCACATTCATCTTTAAAGTAAATCCATTCATTATCTTCATAAACAATTTCCCCAGTAACTACATTATCACTATTTACAACTGACAAATTTAATTTTACTTTTTTATTGTAGTTAGGAATAGAACCTTCATAGGTAAATTCTCCAACTTGGCTTGTATTAGGTATTGAAGGATTCCATGTTATTGGTACACTTTTTTTAGAACCATCGCTATATACTTTATATCCAAAATAAGGTAAAGTAAGATTACTTCCCTTTGGTCTAACTTTAGAGATAGTTTCTGTTTCTGCTTCAATTTCAAATCCCATAGCTTCTATAACATTAACCTTAATCAATGCTTTCTCATAGTGACCTTTAACAGTTCCTACATATTCATATACTCCAGCTTTACTTGTGTCTACATAAGTTTTATTCCAAGTTACATCAAAAAACTTATTTGATCCATCTATCATTTTAACTTCTACTGGATTTGGTAAACTATAATAGTCTCCTTTTTCTAATCTAACTTCTCTGTAATAAGGATCTTTAATTCCTAAACCAAATCCTTCATTGTCTTCTCCAGTAATTTTAACCTTGAAAATCTGTAGTTCATTCTCTTCTACGCAATAATATACATGATCATTTATAACGCTAATAAAGTCTGCTCCATACACATTAATAATTCTATTATTTGTACCATCTACTTTCATTCTGGACAAAAGTCCTTGTTCATTTAATTTAGAATAATAAATCCATCCATTTTGCACATTAATATACATAGCTGACTCATTACTTACTTTAACTCTGCCTGTTCCATTAATATTTATCTTATATATCTTATAACTATCCGATAAATTAGAGTAGTAAATCCAATCACCGACTACATTTATAAACCCTGAGATATCATTATTAACCTTTACTCTCCCTGTACCATCAACTTTTATTTTATATATATTATTATTATCTGACATATTAGTGTAGTATATATATCCATTTTCTAAATTAAGATTTAATGAAATATCATTATTAAGTTTTGTTCTTCCTGTCCCATCAGTTTTTATCTTATATAATTTATAATCCTCTAAAGCACTTGAATAATATATCCAGTCTCCATTTACTGTAATCTGTTCTGCAAAATCATTACTTATTTTTGTTCTACTGGAACCATCTAGTTTCATTTTATATAATTTACCTTCATCGGATAGATTACAATAATATAACCATTCTCCAACTATATTAATATAAATAGGGGAATCTTCACTTATCTTAGTAGGATAACTTCCGTCTGGCTTTGCCTTATAAAGTTTGCCCTCATCATAATTATTTATATAGTAAATCCATCCATCTTTCTCAGCAACCATACCTAAATTTATGATATTTCCAGAAGTATTCCCTCTACCTTCTTTTACAGTTAGATTAAGCTGAACCTTCTTATCATATCCCTTTACTGTTCCTTCAAAATTATATACTCCAGCTTTGCTTGTATCTGCTACATTGTTCCATATAACTGTCTTATTTGCTTTTGTGCCATCCTCAAAGGTAGCTAAAAGAGTCTTCGGTAAGGTATAGCTATTTCCTCTAAAAGCTTCCGTAGTTATATTATCAACATTTGTGATAGTTTTAACCTCAGACCCTATATTGATTGTCTTAAGCTTCCACCCCTCATACTTGCTTGATGAATTAGAGTTTTTACCCCAGATATCTACTATATAAACTCCCTCTGGAATATTACTTAGATCATAATCAATCTTACTACTATAGCCTGTTAACTCTGTTAACCACTTATTATTTTTTACATCATATAAATGAAGCTTATACTGTACATTTGAAGCTGCATCTTTAACTCCATTAATAACTAAATTATCATTTTTTGCATAATTAGTTTTATCTATTAACATATCTCCATTTAATTTTACAGTTCCACTTTTTACTACATTTAAATTGAAGGGGTAAGCACAGTCATAATCTCCATATTGATTATTATACCTTCCTTTTACTCCTACCCTTCTTACTCTTATGGCAAATCTATAAGCCTCTGCCTTTAAGTTTAGTCCACTAATATCAAAAGTAATAGGTTCTTTTGAATCTACTGCCTTTGTCCATCCATCTACAGTATCTTCATTATTAATAACCTTCCACTGAGTTCCCATTGTTGCTTTATTTGTATAAAATAATTGATACTGAACTTGTCCATTATAATCCTTAGAAGTTATATAAAACTCATTTTTATCTCCTTCTATAAAAGGAGTATGGTCTAAAGAAACTATTCCTATCTCTGGAATCTCATCCTTTTTTACCTCCATAGTTTTTAGCTTCCATCCATCATATACTTTATTTGACCCTTCACTTTTTCCCCATATATCTAGAATATAATATCCTGCTGGTAAATAATTAATATCATAATTAATGCTGTTATTATATTCAGTAAGATTAGTCATCCACTTATTATTATTAACATCATAAATATGTAGCTTATACTTTGCATTATCAGAAGTACCTTTTACTCCCTCTATCTTAATGCTTTCATTTTGAGAATATAGCGTTTTATCAAGTAACATATCTCCACTTAAATCTATATCTGCATTTTTAACCACATTTAAATTAAAAGGATAAGCAGAATCATAGTCTCCATATTGATTACTATACTTCCCTTTTACCCCTACCCTTCTTACTCTTATAGCAAATCTATAAGAATCTGATTTTAAATTAAGTCCACTGATATCAAATTCTACAGGCACTTTTGCATCTACAGATTTTGTCCACCCATTAATAGTACTACTATTATTGATTAACTCCCAGTTATTCCCCATAGTAGTCTTACAAGTATAAAATAATTGATATTGAACTTGTCCACTAAATTCTTTAGTAGATATGAAGAATGAATTGTTATCTCCTTCTTTAAAAGGTGAATGATCCAGGGATACTATTCCAACCTTTGGGATTACCTCTTTTGCTCCAGCCTCTGAAGCCTTAAAATTTATACCTACAAACATCTCTATTACTAACGTAAAAATAAAAAATATACTAATGCTTCTAAATCTAACTCCTTTACTCATATCCTTCCCATCTCCCCTTGAAGCTTTTAATTTGTTAAAAATATGTGAATCTTTCTTGCGTTTTATTTTACCACATAAAGCAGTACATATCATGAGGTAATTTACATAATTAATAC
The DNA here is from genome assembly GCF_055755365.1 of Clostridium sp. X. Lineage (NCBI taxonomy): Bacteria > Bacillati > Bacillota > Clostridia > Eubacteriales > Clostridiaceae > Clostridium > Clostridium sp. X. The sequence goes on along the minus strand of NZ_CM146912.1, from coordinate 1,845,030 downwards.
CTCATAATGTAAAGGGTGTTAGTATCTAGATCGACATTATGTTAATATCCTATCTTTTTAATATACTGCTGTGCTAATTTTGTAAGCTTTGTAAATTCTCCTTCATCAATAGCTTTTTTATCTACTAGTTCTCCTCCAATACCAACTCCAACTGCACCTGCTTTTATAAATTCATCAACACTATTTATATCGATTCCCGCAAAAGCCATAACAGGTATATGGTTTAGGGGTGCAAGAACAGCTTTTATATAGTCAACTCCAAGTATCCCTGCTGGGAAAAGCTTTATTATATCTGCACCTTTATTGTATGCTGTAAATATTTCTGTTGGGGTAAAGGCACCTGCAACAGATATCTTCCCAAGTTCTTTAGTTTTCTTAATGATTTCAGCGTCTACAATTGGTGATATAATATAATCAGCTCCAGCCTCAGCTGCACAAACTGTTTGCTCCACTGTTAAAACTGTGCCTGTTCCAACACAAATTTTATCTTTATATTCTTCTTTTAGTAGCCTTAAACTCTTTAAACCCTCTTCTAATTTTTCTGGGTATTTTTGATTAAGGGGAACCTCAAATAAAGTGATTCCTCCTTCGAGTAGTGCGCCAACAGTTTCTACAATTTTGTCTATTTCAATTCCTCTTGTAACTGCAATAATCTTATTTTGATAAATTTTATTTAATATTTCATTTTTCATAAAGCCTATTCTCCTCTCTAGTTACTTCTCTAATAATTTTTAATAACTTACATAAAAAATATTTTATTTATAACTTCTCCAAGTTCAGTATTTTTATTAATTTCTAAATATAAAAAAATGCTGAGTAAAAGTTACCCAACATTCTTAAACATTTTATTATTTAATTTAACCGCAATTACATCCTTCACCACAACTCTCATAAGAGCTATCTATAATAGAAAATACCCTCTCTCCAGTTGTTTCAAATTTTTTAACCTTATTTATAATACTATTCAGATGCTTAAATATATCACCAGATAAGTTCTTCGCTTGATTATAGTAACTATTAGCACCTTCGTAATTGTTCTCCTTAATTGAATTCATTACTTTTTTTCCCAAGTTATGAAGATTTAAATGGATTCCATCAATTTCTTTCCACTCATTAGAAATTTTAGGATTTTCAATGTCAATAGAGTAATAAAAATGCCCAAAAGCACATTTGCTTCCATCTAATTGAATAGGGTATACCTTCATATCATCTACAGCTTTCTTTAAATTAGTTACCCAGACCTCATGGGATTTCTTTGCTTTTTCTAAATACGTAATAAACTCTTCATTAGTAAGAGAGTTTGGACTATTTTTTAAATTAGCTAACATCTCTTTTACTATTTTTGAAAGATCTTTATCTATTTGAGAAACTTTTTCAGCCTGCTCTGCACTTTGCATAGCATTCTTATGTATCTCCTCTGACATATTATTTAGCTTTTCTGCATCTACAGTTGATACTTCCATGGCCCTATTAATTTCATTTACTGAAGTATTAATACCACTCATAGATTCATTAAGTGTTTCTATATCCTTAACCGTAGATCCTAACAAATGAACATTTTTTTGTATAGTGTCTTTGACTGTATCGATTTTTTCACTCATTTTACTTGTTTCTTTTATTGTTCTATCCATGCTACTCTTTCCATCTTTTGCAGCTTCATGAATATTTGACATTACAGATTTCATACCATCAAGGTTATGTGTAGTACTGTCTGCAAGTTTTCTTATTTCATCAGCTACTACAGAAAACCCTCTCCCATACTCTCCTGCTCTAGCTGCTTCAATAGACGCATTAAGTGCTAAAAGGTTTGTCTGAGAAGCTATTGATTCTACAGTTTTTACAATACCAGTAACTTTATTAAGCATTTCTATAAGATAATCTATCTTACTGCTCATTATATTAGCATTATTTACTACATCTTCTTTAATTGTTGCAATTTCTTCCATTTGCCCAAGCCCCTCAATATTACTTTTCATAATAGCTTGAGATGAGTCTGAAACTAAATTTAGTGTCTCTGTAGCCACATTAGTTGTTTCATTAACCCCATTCATACTTGCAGTAGTTTCTTCAACAATTGCTAAATTAGATTGACTTACCTCTGACATATCCTCAGCAAAATCAATTAACATATTAGATACATGTTTCATTTCAGTATCAAAACTACTTATCATAGAACCAATATCAATAATTTTCTTTGCAGATTCTGACATCTTCTCTTGACTTGAAAAAAGCTCTTCGAAGTGGTCACTTATCTTTACATGAATACCATATTTAACATCTGGTCTTTTAATTATTTTCCCCTTCATACGTTTATCTACATAATTTATAATCTCATCAGCCTCGTGACATGGCGATTTTTTCGACTTAAAAAACATATAATTCCCCCCTTAGAACTGCATATCAATTTAAATATCTTATAAATTCTATATCCATTGAATTATCAATAAAAATTATTAATTAATACTAATTATAATATATAATTGAAGCTTTATCCAGTTTCTTTGATATATTCTTATAAAATATTACAAATAATTCTACTATATAAATACAATTTTAAGCCTATATTGCTTAATAAATCTTAAGACATCATCTCTTACATATATATTTTTACTATTGACAATAAATTCTGATAACTGTAAAATATCATAATAAGTATATAACTTTAAACCGTTGATTGAGAGTAGTAGCATAATCTACTTATCTAAAGAGAGTCGCAGATGGTGAGATTGCGATGATAAGCTTATTGTGAATGGACTCATGAGGACTTGGCAGAAATTCTAGGAAGTGTATGCCAGTCGGGAATTCCCCCCGTTATAAATGGATAGTGTATGTTAGTACATAAAATGAGTGGCGTTTTTTACGCAATTTGGGTGGTACCGCAGAGATTACAGTCTTTGTCCTATATTTTGGACAAAGACTTTTTTTTATACAAATTTAAATTAATAACTAATAAGCTGAAAGGAATGATAACTATGCCAAAAACACCTTATAAAATTTATTTAACTGAAGAAGAGATGCCTAAAAGTTGGTACAACTTAAAAGCTGTAATGAAGGAATTGCCTACTCCCTTCATTAATCCAGCTACCTTAGAACCTTGTACTGCTGAGGATCTTGGTCATGTATTTTGTAAAGAACTCGTTGATCAAGAGCTTAACACAACAGATAAATATATAGAAATTCCCGAGGAAATACGTGACTTTTATAAAATGTACCGTCCTTCTCCTCTTGTTCGTGCTTACTGCTTAGAAAAACTACTTGATACTCCTGCAGAAATTTACTACAAGTTTGAAGGTACAAACACCTCTGGCTCACACAAGTTAAATTCAGCAGCAGCACAGGTTTACTATGCTAAAAAGCAAGGACTTACAAGTCTTACTACTGAAACTGGTGCTGGTCAATGGGGTACTGCTCTTTCAATGGCATGTGCTTACTATAATATTCCACTAAGCGTTTATATGGTAAAAGTGTCAACAGAACAAAAGCCATATCGTAAAGCTGTAATTGAAACTTACGGTGGAAAAGTTATTCCATCTCCTTCAACTACAACAGAAATAGGTAAAAAAATCTTAGAAGAAAATCCTGGAACAGGGGGTTCTTTAGGATGTGCCATCTCTGAAGCTATGGAAGTGGCAATTAAAACTGATAACTGTCGTTACGTGCTAGGTAGTGTTCTTGATCACGTACTATTACATCAGTCTATTATCGGAGAAGAAACAAAGATAGCATGTGATAAATATGACATTAAGCCAGATGTTATCATTGGATGTGCTGGTGGTGGTTCAAACCTTGGAGGTCTTATATCACCATTTATGGGTGATAAAATTGAAGGTAAAAATAATATTCAATTCATAGCTGTAGAACCTGCTTCTTGTCCATCATTAACAAGAGGAAAATACGCCTTTGACTTCGGGGATACAGGCAAAACTACACCTTTAATGAAGATGTACACATTAGGTGCAGGATTTATGCCAGCACCAAACCATTCCGGCGGACTTAGATATCACGGAATGAGTCCTATAATATCTAAACTTTATCACGATGGATACATGGAAGCTCGTGCTGTAGAGCAAACAAAGGTATTTGATGCTGCTACTATGTTTGCTCGCTGCGAAGGTACTCTTCCAGCTCCTGAATCTTCTCACGCTATAAGAGTTGCTATAGATGAAGCTCTTAAATGCAAAGAAACCGGAGAAAAGAAAACTATTTTATTTGGTCTTACAGGGACAGGCTACTTTGACCTATCTGCATACATGAGCTACAACAGTGGAACTATGACAGATTACATCCCTACAGATGAAGACCTTGAAAAAGGCTTTGCAACTCTTCCACAGGTAAACCTATAAGTAAAAAAAGGCAAATGTTAAGAGGCTGCCTCTTAACATTTGCTTTTGTTTTTATTACGCGATACTAATAAACTTACGGCAGCCTCTAATTAGAAGCTGCACTTGCCGCAGCACTTGTGGCAACCATTGTGGCTACAGCTGCTTGTTGTTGAGCTATAATAATTGCATTAATGCTATTTCCAAGGGCTATTCTAAGAACACCTTTTTTAATCTCGTCTACATAAAAATCTGAAACTAGACTTGCTGCTAACATAACTTTTGTTGCTTTGCTAACGCTCCAAAAACCATATCCATCCTGCACAGATATATAGTCACCGACTTCCTCTATCTCACTTACTATTTTATCTTCATCATCAGTTATAAGTGCAAGCACTCCAAGGGTGGCAAGGCTACTATACTCAAGCTTACACTTTACTTCTTTTAGCTTTTTATAAAGTCTCATTGCCTTACTACATTTTTCTTCTACAGTTTCTTCTCCAAGAGCTAATATGTGTGATAAGGTCTGAAGATTATTTCCTTTATAAAAGCCTTCCTTATTTAAAGTGCTATAGCACTCCTCAATCTTTTCAGATGTTTCTGATACCTCTAAGCCAGTAGTACCTAAAACAGCAGCAAAAACATAATCATCAGCTGATGTTAATATAGAATGATTTTCCTTCATCCTATCATAGAATTCTTTTGTTCTTTTAATTCTATAATCCCACTCCTCCATAGAAGATTCTTTTGCAATTGTATAAGAGGCTAAAGGTAGCTGAATACTTCTCTTAAAACCCTCTGATTTCATTTTTTCATATAAATCGTTTATGCATTTAAAAAATCCCTTATAATTCTCTTCAAAACATAGAAGATTTACTAAAAGAAACTCATTGGTACCTCTAAAATAAGAAGTCCAGCTAGTTTCGTCCTTAAGATATTGCTTTATTTCTTGAAGTCTTTCTATATCAACTTTTTTATTTTTAGTTCCATGAACCATAGCACTAAAATGTCTTAGTAGATTATTCTCCCACTTAAAGGGCTTTTTTAGCTCATTATAGTTCTCTACCATTAGGTCTACTTTTTGCTTTAAATCTACATTCATAACTCTCCCCCTATTCTGTTACAATTTTTATTTCGGTTTTAGTTTCAGTTTTAGGCAGAACCTTTGTCCCTCTTAGTATCTCTCCACCTATAGCCCTATAGTAATCATTAGAAATCACTTCACTATTAATTACTTTACCATTTTCAATAGTTTTCCTATACACCTTTACTCTATACCCATTAGAAGGTTTTTTAATTACTACTGTTTCCCCTACTAACTTATTAGGATCATCAATATATTTAATAATTGGTTCTACTACAGAAATTTCAGTATCCATTTTATAAGTTTTCTTAGTTAATGACTTATCAGCATATATATTAAAATATACTTTTTTATCCTTTGTATATCCTTCTATATAAATAGGTTTGTCTAGAGTATTTGTAAATCTAAGATCTATATTTCCCCAATCTACAGTGGCATCTAATCCCTTTCCAATATATCCTAGTGGAAGTGAATGATTTCTTCTTTCATCAGCTTTAAGATTAGCCTTTAACATTGTATTATAAAGGGTACTTGATACCTGACAGATACCTCCTCCAAGACCTGATTCTATCTTATCTCCTATGATAACTCCTGCTGCTTTATATCCTCTTGCTTTTGTACGTTCCCCTACAATTTCATTAAAGCTAAAGGATTCACCTGGCATAAGAAGAGTTCCATTAATAGCTTTTGTAGCAAGTTCAATATTATTAATTCTGTTTGCTATAGATGTTGAAAAGCTCGTACTAAAAGAAGAAATAGGAGCATTAATAGTAGCTAACTTTTCTTTAGTAATCTGTGGCTTAGTAGTTTCTACTGGTGCTTCAATTTTAGCATGTTCTTCAGAAAGTTCACCACTAATAGCCTTCATAATAGCTTGTTTTAAATTCTCTCTTTGAAGCTTTGTTCCAGTGGTTTCTGGAGTAATTTTTATATCCCCTCTTGTTATAGATATTTTTGCATTGCTTGAAGCTTTATTAACATCCTTTTCTATCTTATCAATTAAATTATCAATAGGCTTAGTGTTATAAGCAAATTTCAACTTATAAACTTTCTTTTCATCACCTTTAATAAGTCTGTACTTTTCAAGTAAATTGCCTTTTTTACCATAGCTAAAAGCTTCTTTTATAATCTCATCAGTATTATATACAGCTCCAATGCTATCATAATCTAATGTGTAGCTTTTATCATTTACTTTAATCTCAATTTTCTTTGAACGTAATGGATCACTACATTCTTTTTGTATTAATTTTTCTACCTCTGCAAGAGGCTTTCCACCTACATCTATGTCTTCTATATAAACTTTTGGATAAACAACATCTTGCCAGTTGTTCCCTGTTGCATATACATAACTTACTGAAGCTGTTCCAATTGATAGTACTGCTAATATTGTAGTTATAACTAGCACTCTTTTTTTCATATGTGTTTCCCCCTTTTTTGCATCCTATACTATATATACAGGAAAAAAGCTAAAAAAGTTTTTTGTTTTATAAAAGTTTATGAAAAATTTATACTTATTTATCATATACCTCATTTATTCAACTCCTCTTTTCCTCTCTAGACATTTACAATAACAAAGACGTTAAAACTAATATAAATGTTACAAAAAGGTACCCCAAAAGTTATAAACTTTCAGGATACCTTCTAGTTGTTTAAAAGTATCTTTATATTATTATTTATCTTATCAATATCTATAGAATTTATTGTCCTATCTTTTAAACTATACTTCTCCTTTAATTTCAATATCCTATAAATGCTTTCATCTATTCTTTCTTCTGATAATTCTCCTTTTAATACCGCATCTTTTAGAGCACTAATTACTCCTACTTCATTATCATAACCATGGCATACTAATATAATGTCACTTCCAGCTTTTACTGACTTTATTGCAGCCTCACTAATATTATAGTTTTTAGTTATTGCACCCATTGTCATATCATCAGTTATAACAACACCATTAAACTTTAGATTATTTCTTAATATATCTGTTATAATGGTTTTTGACATAGAAGAAGGATTTTCCTTGTCAATCTTAGGTAAAAGTATATGAGCAATCATTATAGCATCCGCATCATTTTCTATAGCTTCAGCAAAAGGTATTAACTCAAAGCTTTCTAATCTTTGCAAGTCATTATTTACAGTTGGGAGTCCTACATGTGAATCTACTGAAGTATCACCATGTCCTGGGAAATGCTTAACTACAGGAATCACATTTTCCGACTGAATTCCTTTCATAGTTTTAATACCTAAGTTACTTACTATTTCAGGGTTTGATCCAAAAGACCTATCCCCTATAACTGGATTCTTTGGATTACTATTAACATCAAGAACTGGAGCAAAGTTCATATTAAACCCTAAAGACTTTATCTCATCAGCAATAGTTTTCCCTATCTTATTAGAAAAGTCCTTGTCATTAATTTTCCCAATTGCTTTATTTGTAGGAAACTTCTTAAATTCCTTAGGCATCCTTGTTACCTTTCCACCTTCTTCATCTACAGATAGAAACAAGGGAATCTTATTATTTAAGTTCTCTTTCTTTAATGAATTAGTTAAATTAAGTAACTGATCAGCATTTTTAACGTTCTCTCCAAAGATTATAAATCCTCCTACCTTATAGTTTTCTATAAGGCTTCTAGATCTATCATTTAACTCGTATCCTTCAATACCTACTATTAACATTTGCCCGATCTTTTCTTCTAAAGTCATTGTGTTTATTTTTTCTACTATAGGATCAACTTGCTCAGCAACCATAATTGTTTTCGCCTCAGCCTGAACAGGATAAGATGCTGCAACATCACCTTCGAATATTATCTCTACTTTTGCGCCTTTTTTTAAAATACTTATTTCTAATTCTTCATTAGTATTCTTTTCATAAATTTTAGTTTTCTCTACAATGCGGACACTTGCTTTATCATATTGTGTGTCCTCATCAATCTTTCCTTCTACTAGTATTCTTGTTGCCCTATCATTATCATCTAATGATACCTCTATTATTTCTCCCCTTATCCCTAGCTTTTCTTCAGCAATCTCCTTATTACATCCCACTAAACTAAACATCAATAAAATGCTTAATAGTAGTACTACTTTCCTTATCATAAGCTATCCCTCCAGTTTTTAAATTAAAGTTCTCTGCTATATCACTTATATATACGTATATTTTAATATATTGGTACTAGATATACCTTTACTTTTTATTTTATAAATAAAAAACACCTACACCTACCACAAAAGCTACTATAAATCCCACAGCAAGAAAAATTATTTTTATTGAACAAAAGTATAATTACTTTCGTCTAATTAAGTAGTACTATAAATTTAAAGGAGGATTATTATAATGTTTCTATGGAAAAAAAGTTTATGTATTAAATTAATTATGGTACCTGTTATGTTAATAGCTTTAATGACAGGATGCAACACTACTAAACAACCAGATAAATCTACTGAATCCAATTCTAATACCAATGTAGAGAATACATTTGAAAGTATTAATAAACCTGAAGATTCTACAAAGATACTTTTATTAAATATTATGGACTTAGCTAAGAAAGGTAAAGTTATTAACTGCGACTTTCCTCTTAAAACTACTACTATTGAAGATATTGAGAAAGTATGGGGAAAACCTGAGAAAATGAATTGGATTCCTGAAGCTAGAGGAAATTATGCCACATATCCAAAACATAACATGTCCTTTGGAATTAATAAAGGTTCACAAATATTTGAAGTTAGAACTTTTGATAGTAAAATAAAAAAAATACCTCTTTCTAAAGTAAAAGAAGTACTCGGTAAACCTGCCTATGATGTTAAAGTAAAGGGCGAAGAAATCATTGGCTATGTAGCAAACAAGGATTTTAAAATATTACTCGTATTCCCTGAACCTACAAAGGAAAATCCTAACCCTTTATTAGACCATTACTCTGTTTTCTATCCACGAGGAACTGTGAACTTAATGTCTGAGACCCCTGGAAGAGAATGGTAAGGAAACTTTAGTGGAGAAGCGAAGTCAGTTGAGATTCTTAATGTAGATTAGTCTACACTTCTTCACTCAGCCCTTTAACGCCTTTACTTCTCCACAAGAATAAAATTATTCTCCTATAAGCTTGTCACTTTTAACTATATGCTCTACTAACCAATCATTCAAAAACTGTAGTAAGCTAATTATATATTCATACTGATTTTCGTCAATTTTTGAAAAATCTACCTCATTAATTTTCTTAATAAATCCATCATGTGAAACTTTCTGAGTAAACATTCTCTTATAATTAATACTTTTCATATATTCTTCTTCAGCAGTAAAGTGAAAATTTGTATATTGTTGAAGTTCTTCTACTAAGGCTACTATTTTATCATACTTATCGGTTATTAATTCATTTTTTAGTAACTTGTAAGTTTTATCGGCTATTTCAAAAAGAACCTTATGTTGTTCATCAATAAAATCTATTCCAGTTTTATACTCTTCTTTAAATTCATACATTAAACATTACCTTCTTTCACTATAATATATATTAATTATTATACATGAAAATTTGAAATTTAACTATATATTACCATAAATCCATTATTTAAAGATCTTTCTGCTTAAATTGTAACGTAGCACTTATTTATACAACTTCAAATTCTCTCCCTGGCTATCAACCCACATCTCTAAAAGTTCTTTTAAGTCATCCATTTTTTCTTTCTCTGTAGCTCCTTCAGTATTCTCAAGTTTTTCTACAACTTCAAAATTAAAAACTCCCTCTCCATATTTATTCCATTCTTCTTGAAGGTTTTTTACTTTAAATCTACCTAAATTCAATCTAAACTTTATTCCTTCAAAAGGCTTATATAAATTACTGCATATATCCACAAAGGAATATCCTGTCTCCGTATTATATACTCGAATTATCCCCATTTCTACTTCTTGCTGTTTATATATATTAATAAGTTCTTTCTTCTCTAATTTATCCATATTGTTTCCCTCACAATTCTTAAAGTATTTACTTCCATCCTTATTTCTAATTAGGTACCCATAATCTACTAGGTATCGGCGTATAGTTGCGTCATCTTCATAAATAGTCTTAATAATCTTCTTTACTTCCTTTTCTGTATACTCTTTATTTGGCTCAAAGAGATTAGCAAAGCGGGGTAACAGTTCTTTTCTTTTTCCTTCCCTAGCTGGAAAGGCTCGAAGTTTAGGATGTGTTACTGTCGGCATATCTTCTTCCACTAATTCCATAACCGCTAAAAAGGCTCTTGCTTGTTTTGCTCTTTCTCTTAAAGCAAATCTCATATTTCTTACTGTTGATTCTGCACAAGAAAGCCTTCTAGAAATCTCTTTATCACTATATTTATTTGATACCATTGATAAAAACTCTTTTTGAATTTCAGTAAGCCCAGTATACTTCTTATCTAGCAATAATAGTCTTTCAATAGGATTACCATGTTTCTCAATATGTATATTTACACCATCATTTTTATCACCTATATTTTCACCACATATTAAGCAAACAAATTGAGCTTCTTTGTTACTCCAAAGATACCCTCTTTTAAAATCATCAATAGTTGCATTACGAATTAACTCTTCCATTTTTCTCTCCTGTCTATTAATTTCATAGATATAATAACATTTTAAGTTATTGTTGTCAATTTTACTAATGTTTTTTACTGCAATAATTGTAATTATATTTGCAATTTATATATCATACTACTTAACAATAGTTTATTGATAAATAAAACATAACACTAATCTAATTGTGATTATAATTTTTTACACCATTCTAAGTAGTAATTGTTCTTCTATATTCCATTAGTATCAATACTCAAAATTTACGGCACTGAAAGAACTTATTTATAATTAGAATAAAAATATTATATTTAAAATCAAAAAACAAAAGAGCAAAACATAAAATCCTGTTTAACTCTTTTATATAGACAATTATACTCGCTTTAATCAATGTAATCTTTTATCTAAAATAATACATTTATTTAATAACATTAGGTAATAAATTATAATTATTTTTTCTTACTATTTCTTCTAGCAATACAACATACTCTTCTAATTTGTTCAATCCAAACTCCGTAATTGTATAAAGCGTTTGGATTTTTTTGTTAATCATTTTTTTTTCAGATTTTATATATCCCCATTTTTCTAATTTTGATAATTGAACATATATATTTCCATCAGAGGATTTGGTTATAGATTGTATTTCTTTAAAAGTTTTTTCTCCATCAACTAGACAACTTATTAAAGATAATCTTAATGGCAAAGTAAGCGCTTCAGGAATATTATTTAATTCCATCTATATTATTCTCCTCATGTTTTAAAATCATTGCTATAATTATATAACCAATTGATACTGCTAGGTGATAGTATATTCCTGATAATGGGAAAGTAATATCTATTTCTGAATAATTCATAGTATAACCAATATTATTATAAACTGATGACAGCATTAAATATATAAATAAAACAACTGTTGAAATAACTATAAATCTTTTTTTCTTCAAAATATAACCACATATCATTATACAAAAACATAAAAGTAGAATATTAGATAACATACTTAAGTATTGCAACTGAATTAAAGATCTTCCTTTCTCTTCAAGATGAATATTAAAATTAATTATTATTCTTATTATAAATAGTAATAATGGCAATAAAAACGTAACTATTGCCCATATACTTAAAAAATTAAGATAATACTTATTTGAACTTTTTCTTTCTTCTCTATATATTTTAGTAAAATAAATTAATAAAAAAGTATATATCGTTATATTTAATATAATATTGAAATGTGGTTGTATCATATGAGGTTTAAACATAATTGATAATATTATTGTTGTTAAATAATAAATTAAGTTAACTACACCAAAAGCTATCAAAATTTTATACAATTTATTATAATTTCCTTTTGCATTTCCAATAGAATTTTTAATAATAAATATATCTTCTAAAGTATCTTCCATATTTTTTTTCATAAAATCATCCTTTCTTTTAATTCACTTTATATTATAAAGCAAATACATATATTGTCAATACATGTGATTAATATTTATTTTACAATTATGAAAGAATTCAACTAAAAAACTAAGATAACATCATTTGAAAAACGATGTCATCTAGTATAATTTCAACATATTAAATTATAACTCTTTTTATTTGATGTATTAGCTAACTATAAATTTTATTCACTATCACTTAACCATTACTAAGATACTTCACAATAAAGTAATACATTTGTATAATTAACAGTACCATTGTTAAAATATATATTTGCTCTAAAAGATACTCCTCCTGTTCTGCCACCATCAAGGATAGAATAACTTGGAGCAGAATGATTCATGATACCAGTACCGGCAATTGTTGCCATTAATTTAGTATCTACTGAAGCGTTCCTTAATGAACTTACTGTTGTACCATTTACGTTATATGTAACTTCAATAAAGAACGAACTCTCAAAATTCCAGACATCTTTTTTTACTGTCTTTGTAACAGAATTAATTGCCATAAGGTTTGTTGATTTTATTGCTGTCTCTAATTCACATTGTTTTTTACGCATATTAATATAGTCTAATAATTCTCTCTGCTGCGTTGCAATCTTACGAGTAGTTTCTTCATATTCTTCAATACTTACTTTAGATTCATCTACAGGAATATAACCTAAATCTAAGTTAAATTCTTTATTTACTGAATTTAATATTTTTTCATACGATGATACCTCTTTAGTTTTTGCAAAAGCTGGAATACTTGTTCCTAATGATACAATCAATGCTAAAAATAAAATTAATAATTTTAGCTTTTACTATTTTAATTACTGGAATTATATCTTCAAATGATTTTGCAGTTTCATCTGATGATACTTTTAATTATAATTTTCAATCCAAGCATCTTCTAAATGAGAATATTCAGAAAAAAAGATTAAAAAAAAACCTATAATACCAGCTACCGTATCATGTTTTAGGTAAGGATGTTTTACTGATTGTTCCATAACCATAAATCAAAGAAATAATGGTAGCATTAATAACATAATATTCAATAAGATATATTTTGTATTTCTTATACAAAAATCATATACTGTGAAAAATAGCAGTGATATACATAATATTAATGCACTATCCTCAAAAGATACATTCACAGGTATATCACTTGTAACTAACATTTTATACCCCCATAATATTAGTATAAATATACTTGATCCTATAGCAAAATAGCATCTATTATTTTAACCATTTTTCATACACTTCCTCTTTTCTTTATAATGAATACCCCACAAAAGAATGTATTTAGTTATTTATTTCTACTGGATTAGCATATTTAAAATCTATACTTCCAGTATATTGAGGTATTAATAATTTATCTTTTTTTTCTATTTTAATTCCTATGTGATTTTTATTTGACCAATAGTTTAATTCATTTTTTAATTCATCATCATTCATCAATACTTCAGAGTTTCCAATAGCTTTGATAATAAAAGGTGATTCAAACTCATTATTATTTACCCTAATCTTCATTTCATTTGCTTTTATTTTGTTTGTTGAAATTACTCGTTCATCATTTACAGAAATAGCTTCTGCTCCGGCATTTTCTAATAAATTTACTATCTTTTTTATATGCCAATCATGAACTATATAATAATATCTATCTTGTTTATCTCTCTCTGTTGGGTCATCTGTAAGTGTTATACTAACACCCTCCCCTTGTACCTTTACCTTGCCAGTTAGTATATCCATATTTTTCATGTTAGCATCTGATGCTTTAACCTTTTCTGTACTTGTACAGCCTGTTATAAAAAAAATTACTGATATTAATAAAAATACTGATGTTATAAATTTGAACCTTAATGAATTTTGCTTAAATATTGATATCATACTAATCTCTCCTTAATCTATATTCTTTATTTCCATACAGAAGATAAATAAAAAAATAAAAATGTTTCAAAAAATAAAATATTTTTATTTTTTATTTAGATGAATTATTCTTATTGAATTTAAATATAAAGAAATTTAGAATTACAGGTTTACATTTAAAAATAAATTAGTGTTTTTATGTTGCACAATCCTAATATATTCACCCGATAAAGGATTTTTAAAAATGAATAATGCTTTTACTATATATAATTCTTGCTTTTCAAAAATCTACAATATGATTTTAAATTTAAGTCTTCGCATGAATTTATTTATGTTATAATATAAAACATTAGTTATATGATGTAATAAAATCCATATAAAGGGAGGCTTTGAAAATGACAAAATGCATAAAAAAATTTATATTATGTGTTGTTACATCGTTTTTTTTTAGTAGGTTGCACAAGTAATATAAATCTTGAAAATACTACATTAAAGAATGAAAATAAGGAACTTAAACAACAATTAATTATTGCAAATAAATAAAAACATAAAAGCACAAAATGAACTATACGATCTAAGAAATATATTAGATTATAAAACACATATGATATTATCCGAACTATCTAAGGGCAATACTGATTATTTAAAAGATAAGATAACTAATAATATTACTATTTCTGGCAACAAATTAGTATCAAATAGTAAAAATAAAGGAGAACTTGAAATATCTAAGGAACAATTCACTCTTAGGCAAAGAGCATACATGCTTAGTGATGATAAAAAAGAATTTAGTTCAATATATGAATTTTTTCCAATTCAACAATCAAATGTGTTAAAAACGTTACATGTATATTTTATTTTTGATAATGAGGAATGGAAGTTAGATTTCATAGATAAAGATGAATGAAAAGTGGATCAGATAAAAAACTAACTAGATATGCTATTTTGTCTGAAAGAGCTTAAATAAAACGAGGGGGAATTAACCATGAATACTAAATATGTTGTTATAATTCAGTGCGATATTGCACACATAAGATGCAGTGGCTTTGCATGTACAAATGCTTTTTACAATAGAGATGAAGTTTTTAAGGACTATGATAATGAGACAAGATATATCTCTTTTACTTGTGGTGGATGTTGTGGTAAAGGGGTTGCCGCTAAGCTTGAACATTTCTCTAACAAATTATATAAAAAGAATAATATTAATAAAGATGAAGTTGTAATTCACTTATCTTCTTGTATGATAACTGATAATCATCACTATGATAGATGTCCACATGTAGATTACATTAAAAATATAGTGACAAAGAAAGGTTACAAAAATGTAGTAGAAGGATCTTATGTTAGTGCTGGAGCAACAAAGAAAAGAGAAGAAGGTATATATACTCGTTATGAAGAGAGTGAAGGAGTAAAAAGGTGAAATTAAAAGTTCTAGTAGATAACAATACATACATTGACCAATATTATTATGGTGAACCTGCTGTTTCATATTATATTGAAGACGAAGATACTAGACTATTATTAGATGTGGGGTATTCAGATTTATTTATTAGAAATGCAAATGCGTTAGATGTAGATTTAAAAAACATAAATACTATTGTTATTTCTCATGGTCATGATGATCACACAAGAGGATTAAAATATTACTTTGAACAAAATAATAAAAATAACATTATGATTATTGCTCACCCAGATACGTTTAAAGAAAAGATAATAGATAATTTAAAAATTTGTTCACCTATTTTACAAGAAGAACTAAAAGAAAAATGTAACCTAGTTCTTTCAAAAGAACCTAAAAAAGTTAGTAAAAATATAATCTTCTTAGGTGAAATACCTCAAATTAATAATTTCGAAATTAGAAAGTCCATTGGCAAACAAATTGTTGGCGAAACTTTAATAGATGATTATGTAATGGATGATACAGCTCTTGTATATAAAAGTGAACATGGACTTTATATTATTACAGGATGTTCTCATAGTGGAATATGCAATATAGTAGAATATGCAAAGCAAGTGTGCAATGACAATAGAGTATTGGGGATTATAGGTGGCTTTCATTTATTCGAAGTAACTGAACAAGTTAATAGAACAATAGAATATCTAAAACAGAATAACTTAAAGGAATTGTATCCTTGTCATTGTACTTCATTTGCTGTTAGAGCAACAATGCATAAATTTTTGCCAGTGAAAGAAGTTGGAGTAGGTCTGGAACTAAACTGGTAGTATCAGCCCTGCTTTTTATCTTATCTAATGAACATATAGATTTTCATTCCTCCAATAGTATCTCTTAATTCCTTGAATTTATTTAGTAGACTCTCCCCTCTAAACATTATATTTCTAAAAAATCTCATTATATTTTGAAACAAAAAACATCTTTAGTAAGTCTAATACTTAAATATATAAAATATAGACTAGGAGATGATTACATTGAGTAAGGATAATAAAAAGCTACTAAAATATCTGGGGATTTTATTTATATCAGGATTATCAGCATATAAACTTCCCCATGATTCATATTCTATAATTCAATATATTATAAGACCAATAAGATATAAAAATAGCACGATCTACCTTTCAGGGATAGTACCATTGGACCTTAATATTAAATTCAAAACTTTCCTATACTTAAAGGAGGTATATATTTGGATAAAAAAGATATAGACAAACTATTGACTTTAATTTCTAGAGGTTTTTTCTCATATTTCATTTTTATGTTTGTATTTGTATTTCTAGGTAATAGTGATATTATTAGTGCTATTTTAGCTGCAACAGTAACACTCTCAATTATTATTTATTCTTGCACAGATAAAATTTTAAATAAAGATAATTAAAAACCTTAATTAATAACGAGAACCTATTATCTTTTTATATTTAGAAACAAAATAATCATTTATTTCAAAAGCCTAACTTTTAGTCACATATTTCAAAATATTTTTATATTAAATTATTAAGGGTGATTTAATTATGAGAAGTAGTATATTGCATAAATTATTATATATTCTACAGCTTTTTCTAGCATTAATATTGATTTTTATAAGGTATGTAAGATTAAAAGCTTTACCTATGTATTTCCCTATAACAACAATAACAGATATTACAGTAATTTCATCGTTAATTATTATGATAATAAGATGTTGGATTATTAACAAGAATAAAAAATAGGCTATTTTTTTGTATTTAGAGTTAGACAAACCATAAAAATAGTGTGGATTAGTTTTAATAATAATTTGAAAGAAGGGGTATGTGTGAGAAAGAATAATTGGTTATCATACTTTGTATATGCTGTAATACTACTAGGTTATATTATGTTAAGTAATAAAATCTTAATATACTTGAATGAACAAGCACAAAAGTTTTACAATATTTTACCATTAACAATATGGAGAATTGTAATATTTATAGTATTGGGATTACTCCTTGGATTAGAGAAATTTTTATTAGAAATACGCAAGGAAGGAAAATGGGAAATAAATCTTCCTAAAGTAATATTTTTAGGGATTCCTACACTTTATTTTTCACTAAGTATATTTGTTTATTATTGTCCAATAGATTTTATCAGGCAACCTTTATCATCCTTTATGGAAACTAGAATGCATTTTATTCCAATCTTCCAAATGATTTTAGGTTATATATTAATCACAAGTTTTAATAAAGTAAAAGAGTAATTATATTTACAATACAATCTTAGATCATGTTTTACTAACAGAACTTTATATTTTAGGGGATAGAAGAAGATTATTCCCCTGTCTGTTAAGTATTAAGAAACCACTAAAGAAAGGATAAATTAACTTGAACAATAATTTTAAAGAAAAATTAAAAACCTATTCAGAAAATAAAGTTAAAAATGTATGTATTGCATTAATTCTATTATCTATTTTACTGATAATTTCACGCCCTCTTACCTCTAAGTATTACAACTTTGGTAATCCAAGTAAACATACATTGTATAGAAATGCTATTAAATCTGCTATAAATACAACAAAACCTAATGCTAAGCTAAATGGATCTACTTTTAGAGCAGGTCTACTTTTTAGTAGCGAAATAGGAATAGATTATTCAAAGGAAGTTGGCAAAGAAACGATTAAAGGAGGTAATGTTACTCTTAAATTTCATTTTACTAAGCCAGTCACTGTAACAGCTAAATCACCAGATTATTTAAACTTTAATAATTTCTTTTTTGACAATACACCTTATAACAATGAGAATACTAATATCTCTTTAGATAAAACAATGTGGAACACCTTAGAAAAGCTTCATGAAGGAACTGTTGCAGAAGCCTATATCACTTTTGACAAACTGTACGAAACTGAGGAAGTGTTTAGTATATTTAAGAATAAGGACATGAATCTTCTATGGCTTGCAGTGGATACAGGTGCTAAGAATAATTCTCATACAGTACTAGGATTCCCTCATACTCAAGACTTTCCAGAGCTTCGCAGAAATTGGTTTGATCCTCCGCCAAAATTTATAGATTATTATACAAATGCTCAGTTTAGAAATGAATATTTTATAAATACCTTAGAATTTCTAGATGAACA
Organism: Clostridium sp. X; assembly: GCF_055755365.1. Taxonomy (NCBI): domain Bacteria; kingdom Bacillati; phylum Bacillota; class Clostridia; order Eubacteriales; family Clostridiaceae; genus Clostridium; species Clostridium sp. X. The sequence continues at coordinate 1,826,269 of NZ_CM146912.1, read as the reverse complement.
TAAATATATAGCTAATATAGTTGATCCATTTGATTCAATTGAAAATATCGAAAATGCTATAAACTATGTTAATAAAAATGGAGTGAAAATACTAGGTGTTGCTATTACTGGCCCTACTAAAGAAATCCTAAAACTACGAGAAGAAAACCTTGTAAAACGAATAATTGTAGGTGAAACTCGCCTTTGGAATTGGGACTAAGACATGACTATCTGACTTTAGCTGCTCTGTTCACAAGATTCTTAGAAATTATGAAGGGATTAAAAATATGATTAATAAAGATTCATTAAAAAAAGTCCATCATGTAACTCAGTGGATTGTTTCCATTACTATGTTAGTTATATGTATTTATTACTTTTTTATTAATAAAAATATATTTAAAGAAACACAGTGGCTTATTTTATGGTTTTTGCTTGGCATTTCAAATGCAGGGAGCATTATTGATTCCAAATGCTTTGAATATAACTTTAGTTGGAAACGCAATTGGATAAATGTTCTAAATATATTTATATCTATACTTATTGTTATTGTAGAAATAAAAAGAATATGGTTATAAATTACTCTCTTTTACGATAACATTTCTTATTAATATTTAAATGTAAAGGAGCCCATAGCTATGAAATTAATACATCGTTTTCTATTTTCCTTACATGTATTTGTAGGAATAGGCGCCATCATGGGGGGAGCTGCTGCTATTCTTAATCCTCTGGATCCCCTTGGAGCGTCAGTTGCTTCTTTAAAGAATTCACCTTTTAGTAATTATTTAATACCTGGAATTATACTTTTTTCTGTAATAGGTCTTGGAAATATCATTAGTGCTATAATATTTCGTTTCAGGTCAAAACTTCAAGGTTATATAAGTAGTATTTTTAGCTGGGCTTTAGTCATTTGGATTGTAGTTCAATGTATAATGCTTAATGATGTTGTTTTTCTTCATGTTTTATTCTTTATTATTGGATTAGTTCAGGCTGGATTATCAATTGTTCTTTTATTTCAGCAGCGTTTATTTCCAACAAACATCATCCTAAGATTTTATAAAGGAATAAGAAAAGATATGTAGTTTGTATATCTTGTATTAAGAATATAGACTGTAACGGAGGTATATTATGAAAAAGAAAGATAAGTTTAACTTAACTAAAGAAACAAGAGAAAGTATGATTTCATCAATAAAAACCTACTTTTTTAACGAAAGAGAGGAAGAATTAGGTGACTTAGCCTCAAATCTTATGTTAGATTTCATTATAGAAGAATTAGGCCCAGAATTCTATAATCAGGGGGTACATGACTCATACAAATACATGAGTGATCGTGTCGAAGATTTATTATCAGTTCAAAAATAGTATATTCTTATAATGTTAAATCTATATTTTCAAGATTTCTTCTATATTTATGGCGAAAATTTAAAAAAGTACGCTAAAACCATTTGATTAGCGTACTTTTCTAATATTATCTTTTAACCTTTATTCTACTAACCTAACTTCCCAATCTTGTTTAGCGCATCAGGTATATCCCCTACATATTCGCCTCCATGATAACATATTACTTTCTCTATATCATAGTTACGCAATTTTAAAGCAGACTTTTTTGCCTCTTCCATATTTAATGTATACTGAGGTGCAGCAATTTCAAGCTTTCCATTTTCTATTGCTAAAGCATCTCCACTGATTAATACTTTAGGCTTTCTTAAATATATTGAAATATGTCCTGGAGTGTGCCCTGGGGTTTCCACAATCTCTATTCCTCCACACCAAAGAAAATCATCTCCGTCTTTTACAATTACGTCTACTTCTGCATTTCCTACGAATTTTAAAATATCCTGAAAGGCCTTACCTGCCTCCTGCTCTTCTGGTGACAGAATTGACTGTATCTCTTCAGCTTGCTGAAGACGTAATGACTTTGATCTTCCCTCAATATAAGGTGTCTCCTTTTCACTTGCAATAATCTGAACATGAGGGTACTTTCTCTTTATTGCAACAAGACTTCCCATATGATCATGGTCATGATGAGTTACAATTACTTTTGTTAATTTACAGAAATCAATACCTTTTTTATATGCAGCCTCTTCTAAAAGAGTCAGAAAATTTATATATCCACAATCCACTAAAATCATTTCATTTTTATCCACAAGTATCACAGGATAAATTGCATCTTCGCCATATCCAAAATTAAATTTAACATCTAAAATAACTATATTCTCCATAAGATTTCCCCTCCATACAAAAGCTACTATTCAGCTTTTACTATTGGCTCTCCAGCCTTAACCAAGACTTTACTACTTAGCATAAAGAACCCTTGAATAAATAGTAAAATTCCTGTTCCTCTAAGTAGCCATTCTATTCTAATTATGTCGGATAGTGGTCCAAATACAAGCATGCCAAGGGGCATCATAATACTCGATATCATTCCTAGAACACTAAATACTCTTCCAAGAAAATCTTCCTCTACCTTCTCTTGCAATAGTACTGTGGCCGGTGTATTAAACACGGGCATAATAACTCCAAACAGGGCCATAAAACTTATATATACCCAAAAGTTTGGAATGATTCCAAGTGCAACAGTACAAATTCCAATAAAAAAGCTTGATAGTATCATTGTATGAACTCTGTTTTTAAAGCCACCCCATGAAACCATTACAATACCTCCAAGCATCATACCAATTGAGAAAGTAATTTCAATTGCTGTTAGACGCCAAACTTCATTACCAAAAGTACGTGTAACTTGTAGCGGTGTCAAAAATGCTGCTGGTGCCACTAATATATTGAATACTGCACAGAAGAGAAAGAATCTCTTAACATAACCATGATTCTTGATATATTTTACTCCCTCTTTCATATCAGTAAAATAGCTAGTTGTTGGCTTACTTAAAGCTTTTGCGTGAGATGGAACCTTTAAAAATAAAAGTAATATTAAAATAGCTATAGCTGCTGTAATAACATCTATAAAAAATATTGCCTCTATACTAGCTTTAGTTAAAAGCGCCCCGCTAAGCATTGGTGAAATTAGCATAACTAGTGATTGTATACTTCCATTTGTTGCATTTACCTTAGTCAGCTTATCCTCAGGCACAAGTTGCGGAAGAAAAGCTCCTATAGCTGGAGTTTGAATTCCTGAACCTACAGCACGTACAGCAGAAGCTACAAAAAGCATCCATATTGCATTGTATCCCTTAAAAAACATTATAGCTAAAATAAGTGTTGCTATGGCAATTAAGGAATCTGACAAGATTATAAGCATTTTCCGATTATAGCGGTCAGCCCATACCCCTGCAAATGGTGAAAGAAAAAAGGTAGGTAAGAAACCACATATAATTGCCATGGTCATCATTGATCCTGATTGTGTTTTTAAAGTAATATGCCACATAATTGCATATTGAACCAGCATTGACCCAAAAAGAGATATAGTCTGACTGGTTAAAAAGAGTATTATGTTCTTTTTCCAATTTTTATCCATATGTTAATATACACTCCAATCATTTTTAAAATAATATTACTTGCATTCCATTAATAAAATAAAAAATCCCCTCCTTGTAACCTGGAGAGGATAGCGTCCTAACTATATCATAACCTTAGTGTATTACAAATAAAATCTTAGATCTATGTACAAAAAACACCTGTACATATCAAGATTCAAGCAATTAATTAAGGTTAAAAACATATTATATCGACAAACTATCAACAGTTACAAAAACACTATCCACTCACAAAGTTAAAATAAAGCGCACAACAACAAAGCCTTCCTTAAGACCTTATTTGAACTTTTATTTTAGATAAACATAAGTGAATTATATATTCTCATTTCTGCCAATACCTTGCCCTTTCTTAAGATCAAATTTGTTAATTTCTAGTATAATTATATAGATAACAATTATTGCTGTCAACTGCTAAGATGAGTAATCTTAATGATTTAATCTTGTATCTATTTTGCTTTAAAATCTTGATGAAAAGCTATTCATTGCTTCCTTAACTTCTTCTACTGCTTCAGGTTTTATTATTGCAAAAAACTTATGCATTATTTCTTGAAAATATGCCATATCAAATGTTCCTGCTGCTTGTCTTGCAAAGCTCTCCTCTAACATTGATTTAGCTTCTTCCTTTTTGTCATCCATTACTCGTTCAATAAAAAAATTATAAAACATCTCTTGCCCTTGATTCATAAATTAACATCTCCTTTAGTATTTTTTGATTTTAAAAGTCCTATCCTATATTCTCGATAATTTTTTTAAATCATTCAGTTTTTTATTTAAAACATTCAATATGTTCTAAGTCATTTCTGTATCTCTTTAATGTCATCAAAAACTTATTCTTCTCTTCTATATCAGTAAATGCTCTTAATGGAATAATTGCAGCAGAAAGAGAGCTTATATAGATAAAAATATAATCCTCATTCTCTTCTATTCTTTCAATTGAACTCCAAGCTGTATAAATAGAGTTTTCTTAACTGTTTTAGAGCTCTTTATATGATGCATATTAAAAGCGATATAGTCTTCTTTTGTTAAATCATATTGAATCATCATTCTGTCTGTCTCCTCTTATGTAAAATTGAGTTCTCACATTTAAAATATCAAGCTCTTTTAAAAAACTCTAATAGTATTATATTTATTTCAAGACGCTCCTTATAAATACAATCAAAAGTCCTGTAATGACTCCAATACTACTCCAATTGATAGACTCATTTTCTATAGTCTTTTTATATGCAGTTAATATTTTACCCATTATAACAAAAAGCAATGCTGTGTTAATTAATGCTTCAGAAGAAAAAAGCTTAAAAGTATTATCAGTGATTAATACTATGGATATAGGTATAAGAACTATGGATGCAGCAATTAGATAGAATATTAATCTCCATTTAACAGCAATTTCATACAAAATCAACTTACTATTTTTCATATTAAATCCTCTCTTATTCCCTCTATTTATATATAAAGAAATATTTAGAATTTCATTCTACATATGTATACTTTTTGCTCTATCTGTTAATAATTTAAATACTTACCCATACCAATACCATTCCCTAAAGATAAAGCCCAAGGAGTAATATCCTAGGGTTGATTTTGTTTATATGAATATTTCGTTATTTTTCTTAATATACGAACGGCGCAAAATTAGAAAAATGCGAATAAACTAAAGCCCAAATTATGTTACATCAGGTCTACAAATTGGAATTTGTCTTTAAATTTATGTAAAAATTTCAGAATTTCTTTTTATTATTGCATCAATATTATTATTTCTATACGTATCTCTAGGTTTTCTATCTGGAAATAAGTTTCATCCAAGTGTAATAACACCATAGTTATCATCAACAAAACTATTTCTTAATTTAAAAAATCACAAAAATTCTTAAAATACAATTTTATTTTACCAGTAACATACTTCATGCCCAAAATCTCTATCTATTCAGCATCAAAATCAATAAAGTACTCTCTCTCTGGTGTATGTATCGTGAGGGTTGCTAAACTAATATTGTCCTCTAAAATATCCAATCTGTATTCAAACATGATATCATCATTTTGCTTCTTCATGAATAAGTAACTTCCTTCTTCTTGATTCTCAGCCTCATCACTTATTTCAGCGTAGATTTCTTCGCCACTAACTTCTCCAGGATATCCTGACTTTCTTATCTTTTCCTCTATTGCTTTAAAAAGCTTTTCCATTTTTTCTCTCTCTTTCTTTTTTAAATACTTATTTCTCTTCAAATCAAGTATATACTATATTTCTAAATAACAGTATCCCTAATCATTATTAATTAATGATCAGAGCAAAACCTCACTTATCAAGCTCACATGATTCTCAATGACCTCTAGGCTAATACTTACTTCATATTTTAATTATTCAATTAGATTATTATACCTTCAAAGTGATCCATTTCATGTTGAATTATTTGTGCTATAAATCCAGTAAATACTTGCTTTTGCTTCTTAAAATTTCTATCAAGATATTCCACTTCTATCATTTCATATCTCTTTGTTTTTCTAAAGCCAATTAAAGATAAACAACTCTCTTCAGTTTCATAAACCTTTTCTTTATTTAATACAACTGGATTTATCATAGGCACAATAAGGTTGCCTACAGTAAATACTAATGTACGCTTTCTTACTCCAATCATATTACCAGCCAATCCAACACAATTCTCAAGGTTTGCTCTTAATGTATCTATTAAATCATCAATTACTACTATATCATTTTTAGTTGCATCTTCTGATTTCTGTCCTAAAAACAATATATCTTTTATAATTGGTTTTATCATAATTTATCTTTAGTGAGAGAGTGTATTATAAGTACCAAGCCCTCACTAAAACTCACTTCCTTTCTTTTTATACCTTTTCCTGTGTATAACATGTTGATAATTCGTTATATATTAAGAATGCGTAATAGTACAACTACAAATTGAATTTTTCAATTGGATAAGTAATAACCTATTTCATTTTATTATGCTATATGCACTTTCTAATAAGATAATTGCTAAGACTATATTTATAATACGGTAATGTCTCAAATACACCTTCTGAATCATCATTCCAATCCCAATCCACGTTATTGTTGCAATAGTTCCTATTGTAGCTATAACGAGTTCAAATACCAAAAGCACGATAAAAGATGTGCTGTATTCTATTACATATCCTGTCAATGCCGTAATTCCAAACATATAAATTTTGACATTTATAAACTGTAACATGAATCCTTTAATAAATGATGCCGACTTTTCTGTGTTTCCTGTTCCTACCTTGCTCAATGCAATATGGATTGCAAGCCACAAAATATATATAGCACCAATATATTTCATGATTTCAAGTGAACTTGGCAATAAGAAACTGACACCATAGACAAAAATTGCACAGATAACTTGTACCACATAATATCCAATAAAAATCCCAAAGAATAATGGCTTTCCTTTTTTCCACCCATAGTCTGTAACTGTACTTAGTGCTAAAATATTCCCCGGTCCTGGTGTAAAAGCGTTAACTAACGAATAAATAAAGAAATTAAATAATACATAACTTGGCATAATCAAACATCCTTTTCATTTTTCTTTAGAATACCATAAAAGAACATTCCATATGTAATTCTTTATTTTTATGTTAATCCATAGCTTCAGTCTATGATTAGTTCTCGTTATATTTTTTTAATGCTGAAATATATATTTGCCCCAATTCGGATAATTCATGATTTTCATTCAGAACATAGCCAATACACATCTCTTCATCTTCATCTTCATCTAATGGAATTGCAATAATCATGTCTCCTTGCAAATATTTAGGAAAAATACCACTGGAGATAGTATAACCATCTAACCCAATCATTAGATTTACTATAGCCGCACGGTCACTGACCTTTATACTCTTTTCGCTTAATACAGTGCTATACAGTTCTTCCGAAAAATAAGCAGATTCATAATTTCCCTGAATAAAATTCAACCTAGGATACTCCTTCAAGTCCTCCAATTTCACGTAAGTCCTATGCGCCAATGGGTGTTCTGATCTCATGAAAACATGAGGTCTAACAGTAAATAATTCGGAGAATGTAAGCTTATTATCCTCCAACGCTTTTTGTATGACAATTTTATTACTGTTGCTGATATAAATAATGCCCAAATCACTAAACCGGTTCTTTACATCTTCGAAAATCTGGTGGGTCTGTGTTTCGTTTAATATAAACTCAAACCGTTCCTGTCCAAACTGTTTTACCGTCTCAACAAAAGCGTTCGCTGTAAAAGTGTAATGCTGAGTGGAAACACAAAATCTTTGTTTTTTCGGAAGCTTCGTAATGAATTTATCTTCCAGCAAATCCATCTGCTGAATTACCTGCCTGGCATATCCCAGAAATTCCATCCCCTCTTTTGTTAATGCAATCCCAGTTCTGCTTCTAGTAAAAACCTTAAATTTTAATTCTTTCTCCACTTCCTTGATTGCATTTGATAAACTGGGCTGAGAAATAAAAAGCTGCCTAGCTGCTTCTGTAATAGATTCTGTTTCTGCAATCATAATCATATATTTTAAATTTTGCAAAGTCATTACATCACCTTCCTTTCTTATCTTTCTGCTTTTGCTTCAAATTCTTACTTATCGATATAATTATATAAATAATTGTTAGTTCGTAATTTTATACGATTGCGACTTACTTTATACTTTTTAATTTATCTAATTGTTCTCTTAATCTTTTATTTTCCTCTTTAAGTTCTTCCATTTCAACTAACTGAATAATTAAATTTTGCTTGTCTTCCTTAAGTTTCTTAACTTCTTCGTATAATTGCTTTATCTTATCATCTTTAGCCTTTATTTTATCTTTATGTGTAACGTTACTATCATCAGGAACACCTTTCTCAATGGCTCTTAGGCTTAATATACGCTCTTTTAGAATATCATTGTTATATAGAGTAGCCTTAGATACTCCTGCTTCCTCGGCTACTGTTTTAAAGTTGATTTTCTTCGTTTTAGAACGCTTTAATTTATCTATTACTTTATTAACTTTGTCGATAGTTTCTTGGTTCTTCTTTTCTGCAAATTCCTTTAAACCTTCTGTGTTTCTATTAGGCTTCTTTACCATTCATTTGCACCTCCAAACTATCTACAAGTGGTTTTAAATACTTATATTTAACATACTGTCTTTCCCAAGACCTTTGTTGTCCTAACTCTTTATATCTTGCCATTTCCTTTTCCATAAGGTCTAATTCTTGCTTTAAGATAGGATAGAACTTTACCTCGGTAACGTAGTTAGGACAGTTATAGAAAAAACAACCGTCTCCATCGGAGCAGTTACCCCTTCTAAAATCATAAAGGCATACACCTGTCGGCAAAGGATTAAAACTCATAGATTTTGATAAGTTAGAAATTATATCATCAATCTCTTGTTCTGTTTTACCACGAAATTGTTCATTAAGTTTAGATTTAATTTCCTTTGCTCTTAGTCCAGCAATCTTAGAATCTTTGCCAAGTATCATATCTGAATATATTTCTTTAACTTCTTCTTCTTTTAAAGTAAGGTAGTGTGAAGTCATTTCAATAGATACATGGGCAAATTGTTTCATAATATGTGCTATAGGTACTTTTTGTTTAATAAGTTCTCTAACAAATGTTGCTCTAAATTGGTGAGATTTCAACGGATATAAGTTGCCTTTACTATCTCTTATATCCCATCTTTTAATGAAGCTAGGCAATCTTTTTTCTGACCATTTAGAAGTGTTTAAGACTCTTATTCCATGATTTTTAATTATAAATAGTTCCTTTAATCCACTTTCTTTTCTTAAATCCTTAGTATATTCTTCAAGTTCTGATACTGCATTTTTAACTAATTCATTAATAAATACCTTATGAATTATAGGCTCACCTTTTTCAGTTTTACCAAGAGTAACTTCCATATAATCATATCCATCCTTCGTTGTGTGAACACAACCTTGTCGAATAGATAACACTTCATTAATTCTAAGTCCTGTTTGACTTTGAATTATTACTCCTACTTTAGTTAAGATATTCTTTTCTTTTAATGCACTTTGAAGTATTTTATCAAATATATCTTCTGGAACGGGTTTAGTTCTATTTTCTTTTAAATCCTTTTTAACATCCCATAAATCAAAAGAAGTAAAGTCTACAAATATATTAGTTTTAGGAACATTCCAACCTTTAATTTGACCTATCTTAATGATTTCTTCAATTACTGAACAATACAAATATCCTGTCCTTTGAGACACTTTCTTTTCCTCTTTAAGCCATAATGAATAATTTAAAAATACTTCTTTAGTTATTTCATTAAAACTATTGATACTATTTGAATCACAAAACTTTATAAATATAGGTAAATGTCCATTAATATTGTAGAAAGCAGTTTGCGGTTTAACTTTTCCTAATCTATAGTAAGTATAAAATTTAACAGTAAGCTTCATATCTTCATTTCTTATAAAATCAAAGTTGATTTTTTTATGACTATTTTTGGTTGTTTTAGCAGTTATAAAAGGGGATAAATCCCATATATCATCAGTAAATTTAGAGTTTCCAATAGTTATATTACTATAATCACTTTCAATAGTTATTGGTTGTAAATTTAACTTAGTTATTGACATCTTGTATTTCCTCCAATCTCTTTACAATCTCTTTTAGAATTTCAATAGTAGGAAGGAAATGCTCTGCATAGTGGTCGCCATAAATATTTTCTTCTAATTGTTTTTCTAATTCTGCTAAATGGTTTTTATGAGCCTGTAAATACTCTGGAGTGGTGATATATCTGCTACAAGTGTAACATTTCTGCCTTTTTAATAATCTATCGCAAATCTTTCCATCAGTGCAAGGCTTAGTGCAATAACCATCTTCCATTCTTGCTCCTTTGTCTGTGTTTTTTTTGAACCAAATTAAATCATTCTTATCTCTTATAACCGTCTCATCAACTTTGTTTATGTTACCTATAATACCTATATTCTTAAATACTTCAGCTCTTTCCTTATCTTTAACATCAGCATAACTCTGCTTTGTTGTCATAGGAGAAGAATGTCCTAAAACTTCTTGTATAGCCTTTAAATCAGTTCCTTTAGATAACATATCTGTAGCAAGTGTTCTTCTAAATTGGTGGGCTGTAAGGTTGTAATATTCACCATTGGTATCTCTGATATTATTATTTTTAATGAAGTTATTAAGCCATTCATTATACGTTGAAGGTCTATTTATAATTGGTTTTATATTATTTTTTAAGTTTCCTATTTTGTATTTATTAATAAACAAATAATCTTTAATACTATCATTAGCTTGTTTCCTTAATTCTTGTGTATGCTCTATCAACTTTTTCACTGCGATAGCACATTCATTAGGAATAGGCATAGGTTGACGTTCTTTACGGTTTTTATGGTCATACCAAGTTAATGTATATCCACTAATTAAGTGTGGGTTAATGCAACGAACAGTTAACTTTAGCATATCTCCAATTCTCATACCAGTTGATTGAAGAATGATTATTCCGTATTTTACATAAGGATTTTCTTCATTTTTTAGAACTTTGTTTATCTGACTTAATACTTCATCTGGAATAAAATTTATTTTAAGCTTACTGTTAACTCCTGTATATTCATTACCAGTAAATATTTCTGTTTTAGGTACTTTGTTAGGCATATATAATTGTCCCCAACGAATTATATTTCTAAGAGTGATAATACATTGTCTTTGTTTAGATTGGGAATAATTCCTTTGTGTCTTAGGATTAATCAAAAGTTTCAAGTATGAAATTAATAAATCTACTTCTTTATTTGTTAGAGAATTAAAATTATGAATGTTATTTAATTTTAAAAAATCATTTAAAGTTTTAACATTACTAGAAGATTCTATATATAACCCATTTAAAACCTTATTTCCTTCTTTATAGTTTCTCCAAATATAAGTCTTAACTACATTTTTAATGCTATCGCTCTCGATATATGAAAAATCAAATTTAAACTTCTTTCCGTAATGTTGTGAGTTGCTATCATTATCTATCAATTCCCACTCATCACTGTTAGGCATTTTACTCGCCATGCTCCACCTCCAACTAATGAACTCTTATTCCAATACCTACTTAAATTATCTTCAAGATACTGATTTGAAATATGAGTATATTGTTGAGTAGTAGTAATATGTTCGTGTCCTAAGATTATCTTAACAACGCTAATATCCATACCACTTTGAACTAAAGCAGTTGCACAAGTATGCCTTAAATCGTGGAAATTTAACTCTATTCCAGTTTTCTTTTTAACTGTATTAAATACTTCATAGATTGCTCTATAAGTTAGTGGCTTACCTAAGTTTTGTTTTTGTTGTGATACAAAGATATAACTATGTTCTGTATCAATGTTATTCCTTTCTTCCATTATGAAATTATCTATTTCCTCTAATAAATTCATTGGAATATATAAGTTTCTTCTCTTACCTTTAGACTTTATATTTTCCAACATTCCAATTTCTTTTGAAGTATCAGGATAAGGTATATCCTCAATTTGAAGGTCTAAAACTTCACCGATTCTTGCCCCTGTAAGGTACATTATCTTGAAAATAAGTTTATTTCTCCAAGTAGTTAAAGCATTTAAAAATATTTCTGCATCACTATCTGATACTAATTTAAAAGTAGTTTTACTTTCTTTAACTTTGAATATGGATTGCTTAGTCTTATTATTACTTCTTGCATGGTGTAGTAGGCTCTTAAACATATCAAATGGTCTATTTACGTCTTCCATTATGATAGGGTTATTTATCTCTTTAACCATTCCACAATATTTATAGAAGTTATAAACTGTACTAAGTATTCTATTTATTGTTTTACCTGTACGCTTACTTTCTGCATAAATACTAACTACGTTATCGGTAGCGTTAGGCTCTCTAAGGCATTCTATAAACTCACCTATAACATTAGGTGTTACTTCGTCATATTGGTAATGCTCCTTATTCAAGAACTCCCAATACAACTTTAAATCATTGCAATTAGCCTTTATAGTGTTAAATGCTCTATCTTTTTGTCTAAGGTGTTTCAAGTAGTCATATACTGGCTTAACCAACCTCATACTATTGTCTAACAAAACAACGATATCTTTTTCTTTATATCTTATCGTGTGTAATTCCACTTCTTCTGTTCCTCCATACTTATTTTATATGTCTAACAAGTTTATATTGTCATTTTACCACTTATACCTAACGTATATCAATGATAATATTGCCTTATTAATATTTATACCAAGTATGGTACTCACTTACTCTTATACACTCTCCATTTATACTCTCTTACCCTTGTATAATACTACTATTCTATATAGTTATATTATTACTTACTATCTATACTATAATCACTAAAGATAACATAATTTACACCTCTTTTTCAGTTATATTTTTTATAAATTATACTATATCGTATATAAAATTAACACATAAAGTCCAAAACTCAGTTGGCACATTAATGATACTGATCGAGTTGTTTATATCGTTCATATATCACATTTGATTACGATTACGTCTTAATTTTATGTCTATAATCCATATGATATCGATAGTATTATTTTAAGAAAATCTTTACAAATAATCTAGATCATGATATTTTATTCACTATAGAGTAATTAATCCACTATAATATACAAGGAGATTCATATGATTTCAGCAAACGAAACTATAAGTAGAAATATTAAAAGAATTCGACAAGAGAGAAATCTTACATTGGATGATTTAGCTGTATTAACCAGCGTTAGCAAGAGTATGCTAAGTGAAATTGAACGTTGCACCAAAAGTCCCACAATATCTGTCCTTGAAAAAATATGTAATGGAATTAATGTTCCACTCTCTCAACTTACGTATATTGAAACGCCTCAAGTATCTGTTACCACAAATGATACAGTTAAGCACTATTCAGCATGGGATGGATTTGAATTATTTGTTTTGTTTGAATTTGACCCTGATAAAAAGTTTGAAATATTTCGTCATGTAATTGCTCCCAATTCTGAACGTTCCTCCGAGTACCATGAAGCAGGTATAAGAGAGTATATTATTTGCACAAAGGGCATTTTTAGCGTACAAGTTGGAGACAAAACATTCCATTTACAAGAAGGCGAGGCAATACAGTTCCTTGCTAATTGCAACCATAAATATTTAAACTCAACAGACAAAGAGGTAAACATTGTTATGATTCTGTATCATGAATAAAAGGGGGATTCTACTATGAATAATTATGTTAAAAGAATAATCAAGCTGATATTTGGACTGTTTTTATATTCACTTGGTTCTTTTTTAACCATACAGGCTAACATTGGCTTAGCCCCTTGGGAAGCATTAAGCATGGGTGGAGCCTATCTAACACATCTATCCTATGGCAATATCGTTGTTATTACTGGCTTAATTATCATTGTTATTGATTTTACATTGAAAGAAAAAATTGGATTTGGTACAATTCTCAATGCTATACTGATAGGAAAGTTTGTTGATCTAATTCAATTTACCAATATTATTCCCAAAATGTCCAATCTTGGACTTGGCTTACTAATGCTCCTTTTAGGGCAAGTTGTTATCTGCTTTGGAAGTTATTTTTATATTGGTTCATCTCTCGGGTGTGGTCCCCGTGATGCACTTATGATTGCACTAGGAAAACGTATGCCTAATGTACCCATAGGGGCAGTACGAGGTTTACTAGAAGGTACTGTTCTTATTATTGGCTGGCTACTAGGTGCAAAGATCGGCATAGGAACAGCAATATATGTATTAGGAATCGGATTTATTTTACAATTTACATTTAAATTATTACACTTTGATGTGAAAAATATCGAACATGAGAGTATATCTGATACAGTTAAAGTTAATGTCATCAAAGCATAAAGATTTACTTTCCATAAAGTTATAGATGTATCCTGATTTATTAGGTCACAATTTTATGAAACGGTTCATAATCCTGCATTTAAGAATTAATGAACCGTGTATGAAAATTGCCAACTTAGCATACTTGACAATAATACATTAGCTATAGCTAGTTATGACCTCTATTTAAACTTCATCTTTTCACTCCCATCCATGTTGATTCTGTAAGCATTGCCAGAAGAACCTCCGTAATAGATCCACTCTCCGTATATACCCTTGATTTCGTTGATTGAGATATTACTTATCTTTATTTTTTCTGTTCCATCCAGATTTACCCTGTAAATCCCATTTCCGCCATGGACAGAATAGTAAATATAATTTCCGTTCAAATTGAAATCCGCTGTATTGTCATTTACAATTTGAGTTTTTTCTGTCCCATCTGTTTTTATCCTATACATAAATTGATGCACTTCATCATATGTGTAGTATATCCAGTTATCTTTGACTACCTGAAGGCCTGCATTGTCAGCAACCTTGGTCTTACCCGTACCATCAATCATCATTTTGTATATGCCACCGCTGTTTGTATAATATATCCAATCATCTGAAACTCGTATCACGCCTGAAGTAAGATCAATATCTGCCAGCTTTTTCTTTTCCGAACCATCTGTCTTCATCTTATAAACGCCACCAACAATTATCGTTGTAAGCTTATCAGGAGGGGATTTCTTTTCAAGATCATTCATTTCATCATTACTTTTTTTCGTGCTGTAATAAATCCAATTGTCTGAGACGGCAAAAGACGATACGATATCATCACTGAGCTTCATATTCCCTGTGCCATCTGCATTAATTTTAAAGAGATTGCATATAACTGAATCGTCGAGATAATAAATTGTTTCGCCATCTATCCTTAACTGGTATGCCTTGTCTGTAAGTTTCGTTTTCCCTGTCCAGTCCGTTTTCATCTTATAAAGAGAACCGTTATTTACATAATAAATCCAGCCCCCGCTTTGATTTACATCGCCTATATGTGCTCCTGACCCGCAGCCTGTAAGCAATGTAACACTGAAAAGAACAAGTATCAAAAAAATCATTACTTTTTTCACTATAAATCACTCCTCCGATTTAATTTTTATTCATATGTCCCAACAATTCTTACTCTTCTGAATTCGGCATTGATATTACAGTTTTACTCTTAATGTTAACTTCTCTCAGTAATTTTTTCAGTTATCTTGCGAATAATTATATTATTGATAAGATCTTTAATGTTATGCCATACATAGATAACCTAATGACATTTATTATTTATACAATATGCCAAGCTCTTGTTCTGAGAGTTTTGACTCTATTCAACTTGTTATTTATTAAAATGATAAAAAAATCAAAATAGGAAACTATATCAAATTTGCTTTATTCAAAAAACTCCTTGCTATATACCACAGTTCCTGTAACACCATCAAGGCCTTTCATAATATTCTACAATGATGCCCTAAAGAAAAACTACTCCACAAAATAAAAACATTGTTGAATCTTACAAGCACATACTATTAATTCAACTTTCTTCAATTTAAAATCATATAACTCATTTATCTTCTTAATAAATTTAATAAAATCTTTAATGTTATACTCAAATTTAGAAGTTCCTGCAAAATCTCCTGAAACCACTTTAACCTTAAATACTGTATTATATGGACTTCCACTATAATAATCTGCATATGAAACATCGATTTCGCTAATTGTTAGTTGTTCACTGTCATTTCCTGTATCTATATAATATGATTTCAAGTTTTACACCTCCTAACTATAAGTGCTACAAAAGTATCTTATTATTTATTCAGTTTATATTTTTGAAAGGATAATAAGGAGTATTTGAATTTGGAGGATAGTAAGCTAAATCTTCTGCTGTCCAATTATTGTTTTCATAAAATAAACTTCCTATTTCTGAACGATAGGGTAGCTTTTTCATTGCTTCCCCACCCAATTGTCTTTATTAAATCAGAATTCTCATACATATAGAAAGCAGTTTTTGCTCTCCAAAGAAATCCAGATCTTTCTGATATTGCTGTTCTATATCCTTTAGGTGTATTAAAAATGTATATATTGCCCCAGTTATAGTTCTCTTGACCTAACATTTTAATTATAACAACTCACTACAATTTACAAGTGAATAATAGATCACGGTATCGACGTAACATAAGAATATTGCGTATTAAAGTAAATAAGAAGCGTTTAAAAATTTGATTTCGACTTATCAAGTTTAAGTTGTTCTTCACCCCATATAGACAATTCATTCAGTGCGGGAAGTAATGTTTTACCTCTTTCTGTTAGACCATATTCAACTTTAGGAGGAATCGTTTCGTATTGGATTCTAACAATAAGATTATGTTCTTCTAATTCTTTTAAAGATTTTGTAAGCATCATATTAGTAATACCTTTAACTTTTCGTTTTAATTCATTATATCTAGTGAGATCATTCTCAAATAAGTACCACATAATAGGAAGCTTCCACTTTTGCCCAATAATCTCTAATGCGTATATAAGGGGACATCTTGTACCATAATTCTCATATTTATTATCATTAGCAAATTCTACATTGGAATCCAAATCATTATTCATAACTACAGCTCCTTTAAATTCAATAGTATAATTTTTATACTAACACAGAAAAAACTGCGTACTTATATATTTATAACCTTATGATATATAATTATAGCATAAAATGATAAATATAAAGATAAGTGAAAAAAATATAGATAAATACGAGGAGTGTTACTATTATGAAAGTTTATGCTATTAACGGAAGTCCAAGAAAAAATAAAAATACAGCTATACTACTTCAAAATGCTTTAGACGGAGTAAAAGAATCTGTAAAAGATAAGGAAATTGAAACTGAAATAATTAATTTATATGATTTAAATTACACTGGTTGTAAAAGCTGCTTTGCCTGCAAAAGACTTGAAGGTAAAAGTTATGGAAAATGTGCAGTAAAAGACGATATTCAAGAAGTTTTAGAAAAGGTATCTCAAGCTGATGGGCTTATTTTTGGATCTCCAATATATTTTGGTACTATAACAGGTCAATTACAATCATTTTTAGAAAGGCTAATATTTCCTTACTTAGTGTATGATGAGAACTATTCTTTTATTGCACCAAAGAAGATGCCAACAGCATTTATTTATACAATGAATGCTCCAGAAGAAGTAATGGACCAGATTGGTTATTTAAAAACCTTCAATAATATTGAATCCGCTATTGAACGTATGCTTACAAAACCATTAGTTATGTATTCAAATAATACTTACCAATTTGATGATTACTCAAAATATAAATCTACTGCCTTTTCTGAGGAAGCAAAAGCAGCACATAGAAAAATACAATTTCCTTTAGATTGTCAAAAAGCATTTGAACTAGGTGCAAATTTGATAAAATAATATATTAACTAAAATGAATAACTCCTTAGAAATATTCTGATTAAATTTAATATTTCTAAGGAGTTTTATATTTAGATAAAGTAGGTATTCATACTATCTATAAGACGTAATATTCTACAATTACACCCCAAAATAAGAATATAAGTCATCAATTATAATAATTTATCTCTGCTTTTAATCTTAACTCTTTAAGTGTTCTTTCAATATCTGCACCTAATTTTTCTCTAGTTTTCCCTATAATTAAAGCATTTTTATAACCTTGCACAGCATATGTATTCCAATATTCATTCTCAGTTAATCCTGATTTTTTTATTATATTATCCATGGTAGTTCTTATCTCATATTTATTATCTGCTGTCTTCAATATATCTTCATATAAATTCCTTTGTTTTTTAACCTCTGCTTTTACAAGCACTAAAAGTAATAGAAGTGCTGAAATTTTCTTTTTCAAAATATATCCTCCGCTCTGTTAATTGTCCTTAATCTACAACTAGTCCACTACTCCCATCTTAAGTAGGAAACTCCTTCTCGTTCCTCGAATGAGTAAGCGACTATCACAAAATCAGCACTCTGTGTAAGTGACTTGCACCAAATCAAAGATTTGGGCAATCTACTTAAGATTTTGGATATCTGCTTAAGTGGGAGATAACGGCTGCTAAGTCCCTAGATAAGGGTTTCTAAGCTTCAGTTGGAGAAAAAAACTCCATCTGAAGCCAAGAATCCTCTTTATAATTTGACAGCATATAAGCATGTGTAGTCAGTCTATACTTCACTAATGTAATGTTTTTTAAATCCATTAACAATTGTCATCAGATAGATACGTAAGATAAGGAAAGCTATCCCTACTATAGCCTTCAGATATGCTATATTGAATGTATAAGAGAAATTTAAAAATATGATACCAATTACTGAAACTATAATATATGACTTTAATTTTCTTATAGTCTCTTCAGCTAAATCAAA
This sequence comes from Clostridium sp. X, assembly GCF_055755365.1. Lineage (NCBI taxonomy): Bacteria > Bacillati > Bacillota > Clostridia > Eubacteriales > Clostridiaceae > Clostridium > Clostridium sp. X. Next base: position 1,807,599 of record NZ_CM146912.1, on the reverse strand, counting down.
GCCATTAGTATTATTAAAATGTTGAATTGCTGCCTCAAATAACTTATAAAAAATAAGAAGCTCTATAACACTATGAAAAACCATCCAAACCTCATTAAGCATAAAAAAATTGGTTAATTCAATTGATAAAGCTTCCATTACTTCTCCTATGATGCTTATAGTAATTTTAATAATTGTGAACATCTTGGCCCTTTCAAAGGATTCTATATTGGTTTCTTTATATAATAAGCTTACCCCACTTAATATAATTGCAAATCCAATAAAGGGTGGTAATATCTTTACCATTCCTAAATTTATGTGAAATGTAACAATGACTATCCCCCAAAACACCTTATTATATCCATTATACATTTTTAAATCTCACCCCTTGACTTTAAGTAGTTAAATATTCCTTTCAAATCAAAACTATATGGTCTGTATTTAATATTGTATATAGGAATATATCCCTTATTTCCTTTATCATCTTCATAGTAAAGCTTTGGGTGAATATTATAGTAGCTATATTTTTGAGCTATAGACTTTGGAAATTTCCACTTAGAATTTATAATTAGCATTGTATCTTTCTCATACTTAGCTCCCAAAATCTCTTTATAATCAATTTCTCCCACAGAAATTTGAAAATATTCTTCTAACTCATTTAACAGGATCGAATCCATGCTCAGTAATTTTATATCCTTATTTATGATATATTCACAAAATGCTGTTCCATCTGAAGAAGAACCTGCACTGGAATTACTGTAATCTGTATTCTCATGTTTCATTTCCTCTCTTTGCAAGATTATGCGACCTATGTTTGTATCAAGTGTACTTCCATCATCAAATCTTATTTTCATATTATTAATCTCAAATTGATTCAAATTTTTGTTTATATTACTTAAATTCAAATCAAGATATACTGTATTTACGAGATATCTACCATATACTTCTCCTCTTTGTTCATTAGGGTTGTTATTATAGAAAGATGAGAAACTTATCCCACCTAGATGCTTGTCTGAAACAATAGCTTGAATATTAGGTTCTTCTTTAAAGTCAATATCCACAACTTTTCTCTTATCTGATATGTTAGTTATATATTTTAATTCAAAGCTATTTACTGACTCTGAATTTTCATTAGAATATATACTTTCTTGAATATACATTTTCAAGAATACAGGGCTTTCTAACTTATAAGCCATTGCTAATACCATAGTTAAAATTAAAGATATCCCAATAAAAATTAAACCCCACTTTATTGTTTTTCTATTCAATTCCACAATATCACCACCCCTAATTAATATGCATCATACAAAAATACTCATTTACCTTTCTCTATATAAATATATTTAATTACACTTCATAAGAAGAATTCATCTTAACTGCTACTCATTACTTTTTATATCGTAGCTTATGATCTTACCATTTTTATATGTCATTATTATAGAAGTTCCCGATAAATTATATGCTCTTACCGTTATATCTTCTCCTCTTAATTTTATACTAGATTTATCAGCATAAATATCTAGTCCATACATACCTAATTCTTCTAGATACTTTTGTGCTATCAACTCTTGCCTAGACATAACTTTTTCTTCAAAGCCCGGAGATTTGTAATAAGAAAATATTACTATTACTGCAATTACAATACCTATTGCAAATGCAATGATTTCTTTTCTAGTTCTTTGGATAAATGAAGGGCTTAATACGAAATTTATTACGAGTAATAATAGAAAAAAATACTGTGGATTAATAAGCATATTTTGAATAGCCTTGATTGATAAACATAGCATAACAGGTAACCCTATTACATATGATGAATACTTAAGCCATTCTGAATTGCTTCTATAATTAAATATACCTATTAAAATATAAGTACTAGCACTTAAGAATACATAAAACATACCAATGGTTGTATCAGTTATAAAATAAAATATTGAAAGTAATAAACAGATAATCAATATTCCTATAAATAATCTTATCTTATTCCAATTTTTATTCTTTCTTCTATACATAATTCCCTCTAATGTTGCTAATCCTATTAATATTATTGATAATATCATTACAACCATAACATAACGTCCTTTCTGAAAGTAACTAGTTGATCCGCATACATGAAGATCTACACAGATTAACAATATAATATTCTTGTATCATGTATATACCATGATGAAGTATAAAATAATCACCCGGTATAACCTTTTTAGAAAACAACTGTAATTTTCTAAAACTTTCTAGATTAGCCAATGATTTTGATAACTTAAAAATAGTTACCAAATTAGTGTAAAGCCTTATTAACCAGATACTTTGCTTTCTCATAATCTTTCTTCTTAACAGAAACAACGTATTGTTTTTCATAATCCATATTCATTCCAAAACTTCCCCACTTTCCTCTTCTTGTACCTATTCCAGTGGACTGTCCCATGTGATTTATGACCTTATAGGTATACTTAATGCCTTCTTTCTCCAGAGTTTCTCTTACTTTAGACAATTCCTCTAGTGAATAGCCTATATACACATCTTCCTTGTTTAAAAAGAACATAAAACATCCCCCTTTTAATCAATTTTGATTTAGCAGTCTCACATATAACTTAGTGAACAGTATTTTACAATGACACCCTAGTATTATATAAGTTAAAAATAAACCCATACATATGCTTAAATATTTTAATATTCTAATGCCTCTTGCCCCACTACAAACTTTCCAAATCTTTTAAATGGATATACTATAAATCTTGCCTTTCATTTCCCCTCATCACTCCACGGATTATTTAATTTAGAGTTTAAATTTAACTCTATTAATTAGATAAAGATATTAAAGAAATGTTTCAATTTTTCAGCTTATTTTAAAAAAATAAAAAAACTAGACTTTTGCCTAGTTTTTTCTAAATACTTTTAGTTGTATTAAATTATAGAATTTAAAAAGCACTTCTCTAATAAACATCTACTTATTTATTAAGTAGATTGACTATATAATCTGAATTTAAAATATCATCTAGTACCTGGCAGAATTTTAGGTAGTGTCCATTATCTGTATTGCAACCTACAACTATAATATTATTGTTAAATATAATAATATTTAGAGTACTTCCTTTTAAAGTTGAAATACGTAGCTGATGTTCAATTTTAATATTTTTACTATCATTATCATTGAATTTATGATTATTATGTATACGTATTTTAACATTAGATAAATATGATAAAACACTATTAATTTTATCTATGTCTGTATATATATTCTCTTTTTGATTCACGCTCATCATTATAGTCAAGAGTTAATCTATTAAAGGTATCATTTTTATAATACTTCAAAAACTCTTTACCAAAGGAGCTCTTAGTAGGTACTATAGAAAATAATAAGCTTAGGGATATTAAGATTATTAAGAAAGCTATTTTCTTATATCTTTTTAAATATAGTTTCATAAATACCTCCTTTAATTAATCTAATTCTTCTCATTTATCCTAATAAAATTCTTCTATAACATAAACCATACTATTCTCAAAGACATAAATCAAATACAGATTGCTACATGAATCTATATCATGAACTTTTTTATACCAATAGTATTCTTTTGAGAAATTAGGTCTTTTTTCCTTGGATACTCCTAGTTGAATCAAAATACCTTCAGCTTCTTCCTCCACCTTTATATTTTTTTTCGAACTAAACTTTTCAATTTCTTCTTGTTTAAGTTTTTCTTCATAGTCAAAAACATGATATCTTTGTCCATCACCTAGAAAGGAATCTCCGCTATCAGTTGAATATAATTCTTTATAGCCTTTTGGAAGTAAAATTCCCCAATTACTTTCTAAAATTTTATTATAATCTGAAAAACAAGCACTTAACGTAATCATTGATAATAAACATATAGTAAATGCTATTATAGCTTTAACTTTCATATTTAACTCCTTACTAGACCTCTCAATATATCTAATCATTTTCAGTAATAAATTCTGCGATTTTATTTATAACCCCACTTTCTATTAGGCTTTACTTTTTCCATAAATCTTAATTTATATTTCAAACTTAACTCTATTAATTAGATAAAAATATTAGAGAAATGTTTCAATTTTTCTAGTAAATTTTCAAATTAAAATTAATTTTATTTTTCAATAGATATTCATATATAAATTTTTCATTCTACAGGATCATATATTCTACTTGGTATGGATTTGTAATTTCTTTTAATTCTTTATACTCTTTATAATATTTAAGCATTTAAAAAAACACCATCATGTAAAGAAACCTCATATCTGATATACTTTGATAAAGTAATCAGATATGAGGTTTCTTTGATGTTTAAATTCTTCAACTTTTATTCCTGAAGAATCTTCTGTTATAATCATAGTTTCTATTCCATATGGAGGGTTATGAGGTCCCACAAATGTTTCAACCCTGATTTTAAGTCTATACTTTCCATCCGTCTTTTCAGTGCTTAAAATCCCTGCATTCATATATAGCCTATATTCTCCATAATATTGTTTTATAGCTGATTCTATGTACGGAGAGAGTGTTCTCAAAATAAACTCTTGGTTGAGTTTATCAGTAAAAATATAATTCGGTAAAGGATTTTCACTAAATTCTATATTTGTTAATGCTAATTCAGGTATACTTCTCAATGGACTTATATCACTTATTTGATTATGTGATATATTTAAAGACTTCAAATTAGATAATGAACTTAGGGGACTTACACTACTTATTTTGTTATTACTCAAATTTAAAGAAGACAAATTTTTAAGTGAACTCAATTCATCTAAAAAAGACACTTCATTATATGACAGTCCTATACTTTCCAAACCTTTTGCAGTACCAATACCTTTAATGTTATTAATCTTATTTCTATCCAAGCTCAAGGTCTTTAAATTCTCAAGTTTGCCCAATGCACCAATGTGGGTGATCTCATTTTCTGATATAAATAAATGTATTAGGCTTTTTACATTCTTTAAGGGATTGATATTTTTAATTTGATTTCCATCCAAATACAAGTCAGCTAATTTTGTCAAATCACTTAATGACTTAATATTAGTAATATTATTTTCGCTTAATTGCAGTATCTTCAACTCTTTCAAGTTTTTAAGAGAGTCAATATTAGTTATTTTATTCATTCCTAATGTCAGTGTAGTCAAATTTACTAAGGAGATTAATGGCTCTAAATCTTCAATTTTATTATCGGATAAATCCAAGTCAACTAAATTGGTTAATTCTCTCAAAGGTTGTAAATTTGTTAATCGGTTAAAAGATAAATCTAATATATTTAGATTTCTAAGATTGCCTAACGGTCTAATATCACTTATATTGTTTTTCTGAAAATTCAATTCTTGCAATCCTGTTAAATTGCTTAGTGCGTTAATATTACTAATTTGATTATATCCTAAATTCAAACTCACTAAATTTGGTAAAGAATTTAACAGCCTTATATCGCTAATCTTATTAAACATTAAGTTTAATTTTTTAAGATTAGTTAAATACCGGATTTCATCCAGTGATGAAATATTTTTATGATTTAAAGTTAAATCTTCTATAATCTTTACATCATCTTTAGTTATATCTCCTTTAGGTTTATTTAATTTATCTCTTATTCCAGTTTCTAAATTTTTATCATTAAAATTAATAATTTCACTTTGTAGTGTTATTATAATATCTTGTCCTCGTACTTCCTTATACGGATATATCGTAGCCAAGAAAATAAATATCATAACTGTTAATGTGAAATATTTCTTCAAGTTTATCCCTCCAGCTAAAAGCTTTTGTATACTATAGTTTCTACTTAATTTATACAATTAATGCTTTTGAGATAACTATTAAAATATTACCTATTACCATTCAGTATTCCTATTTGAAAACATTTCAACGTAATTAAGTTATCTAGAATAAAATATCATATTGTGAAACACTGCCCTTTTCTCACTGCTATTCTTATATTGATGGGCTTTATTAGCCATAAATCTAATAGAGTTACCCTTATGTAATACAAATTCTTTGTCATTTATGATCATCTCAATTTTACCTTCAGTAATTATTATGTACTCCTCTACGCCCTCATCATGTGGGGTAGATATATGATTACAACCCGGTTCTAATTCAATAGTAAATATTTCAAAACCCTTATTAGCATCAAAAGGAAATATTGGATACAACTTCATCATATTATCCTCTTCTATTATTGGGGTAATATCATCTTGATATACTATGCTTAGATCCTCTTGATTTTCATCAATAAATGTTGAAAAAGGTACTTTTAATCCTGTGGCAATTTTCCATAGCATAGAAACCGTTGGATTTGACTTACCTCTTTCTATCTGACCTAGCATTGCCTTGCTAACACTAGTTAATTTAGCTACCTCATCTAAACTTAAACTTCTTTTATTTCTTATATCTTTTAATCTATTCCCTATAATCAAATTTAAATTTTCCATTTTTAACTCCTTTTATTTATAGGATTTTTAGGCTGTAACAACTACTATATTATAGTAGTTCAAGGATTATGTAAATTACGACTTGTGTAATATAGCATATTTTTATATAATATATTACACAAAACTATTTAATATGTATCTTTAATTTCAAATATGGAGGAGTTAAAATGACAAAAGCACTTATATTAGGAATAATATCATCATTCTTTTTTGCATTTACTTTTGTACTTAATCAGCAAATGGATATCTCTGGTGGTAGTTGGATTTGGAGTTCTTCATTGAGATATATTTTTATGTTACCAATCCTATTTATCATTCTTATAATAAAAAATGAATTATTTAGTGTGGTAAAAGATATACTCGAAAAACCTATTCAGTGGATTACTTGGAGCACAGTTGGTTTTGGATTATTTTATGCTCCTTTATGTTTCGCTTCAACCTATGGTCCTTCATGGTTAGTTGCTGGAACCTGGCAAATAACTATTGTAGCTGGTGCACTTATGTCCCCCTTATTCTTTAAAACTGTAAAAACTGAAAATGGCATTTATAAAACGAGAAATAAAATTCCTAAAAGATTTCTACTAATCTCTTCAATAATATTATTAGGTATATTTTTAATGCAGTTTGAAAAGACAAAGGACATCCCTGATTTTAAAACAATCCTAATAGGATTTATACCTGTTATTATAGCAGCATTTGCTTATCCACTTGGAAATCGTAAAATGATAGAGATTTGTAATAATAGATATAATACATTTCAAAGAGTATTCGGTATGACACTATGTAGTATGCCATTTTGGATGATTATATCAGCTTATGGGGTATTATCTGTTGGTCTGCCAAACAAAGGACAAACAGTTAATTCCTTAATGGTTGCTATTTTTTCAGGAGTTATTGCTACAATATTATTTTTTAAAGCAACTGATATGGTAAATGGGGATACCTCTAAATTAGCAATTATAGAATCAACTCAGTCTGGTGAAGTGATATTTACGTTAATCGGAGGAGTATTTATATTTCATGATAAAATGCCCTCATGTATTAGCTTAGTAGGGATACTATTAGTTATTATTGGAATGATTTTAAATAGTCTTATTAAATATTAGGTATAAAATCTCTCAATCTACAAATACTTAAAACATAGTTGCTTATTAATTTACCTTCCCTCAAGGTAAAGGGCTGTGTCAAAATAACTAATAGAGTTATTTTGACACAGCCCATTTAATTTAATCATAATACTTTCAACTCTATTCCTTTTATAGCATTTAACTCATTAATATCGTTATTAATGTTATTTTCAATATAACTAAATTGTTCATGAGCTATATTTAAAACGCGTAAATCTTACTCTATTCCCTCTATGCTTTCCTCTACTATTGCTACCATCTCATCTTCAGCACCTAGACTAAAGTTAAAAATCATTCCTTGTCCCCCTCCAGCACCGATTGCTGAAATAAAAATATTCATTCCATGACCAACTACGGTTAAACTTAAGCTTGCTCTATTTCCGTTACGCATAAAATATTTATCATATACCCGCACTGCTATTTTAGTATCTCCACAACTATAGTTGCTTTTGTCCACTAAATTCATAGTCATTCCACTATTACTAATATCATTTTCTAAATGACTAAGAATTTCCTCAAATTTACCTGTTATTATATTTTCATATTTTGCCATAGTAATCCCCCCAATAAATTTAATTTTGCATAACATTACCTTCTGAAAAACCAGTTCTTAATAAATAAAAATCCTAATGTTAAAAATGGTATTGACCTTCATTAGATCACCTGAAAATTTGAAATACTAAGTCATAATATAAAAAAATTTGTACCTTAGATAATTTATTATTTCTTTATAAACTTATCGCTTTTAAGATGATTTGATAAAACTGATATACACATTATAATAGTGACTTTATACTTTATCTCTTCAGAAGTAATTGAATTTACAACGTTAGGTAAAAACCATAATAAAACCAATAAAATTATGAATAGTAAAGTAATAAAATGCTCCTTTTCAACTCTCATACCAAATTTCCTTTCTAATTCTTAATTATCAACATTCTTAACGGATTTGTAGTATGGTACACCTGTCCCACCCCAAGGTTAAATCCTTGTCCTTCAATCATTTTTTCTATGTATTTTTCATATTTATTTCTACTTATTATAAATATAGTTATATTTCCAAAAAAGGTTGAAATCGCGCCCCATAATAACGTACGGGCATTCCCATACCGCTTGTCTATTACCAACTACTAAAAAATTTCTTATTTTTCTTTAGGAATATTTCTTATAATTAATATACTAGAAAATATTATTAATAATATAAATCCAAATAGCGACAATATGTTAACAAGACGAATAAATAATATTACAAATAAATATTTCATATGTATTGCAAATCTTGCCTCACTAAATACAGGATTATTTAATAATGCAAGTATCGCACTCCCCAAAATACAATAAAGTAATTTCATATTTTTATTCCTCCAGTATCCATCCTAAACAACCTTTATTACTTATTAGAAGTATAGATTATTAATAACAATAAGACTTGTAATAATCCTTTTATTTGTACTTCATATTTGTTTTAGTATCACATTTTAACTCTAGCTGTTTCTAGCCATTTATCTAATGCATTTTTACTAAATACATAAGTGCCATCCATTTTTAGATAGGGTATTCCAGAATTTTTATTATTAACAAGATCTGTTAATCCGCTTTCTGAAATTCCTAAATACATAGATGCTTCAAATAAATTGTAATTATTTTTATGGCTCTCCCTTATACTAGATTGATTTATTACACTGTTGATACCATTTAATCCAGAACCTATACTAAATAGACCATCACTAACATACTGACCATTTTTATTCATTCCTTTTGAAATGATAGAAGCACTAATAATAATTGAGATTGCTAAACAAAATATAGAACTTTCCATATTGCCTCCTGTATAAAAATTTCACTATGATTAGTATGCATTATAATACTTTTGCTTTGTAATATTAGCAATTTTCAAATCTAATTCTATATAGTTACTGTAACTTTACTTAACTATTTATAACGCCAAAAATATCTTGCAAATATTGCTCCTAAGATTAGAATTATTGTTATATATACATAAACCATAGACAATTCAGCTGTACCTACACCGCATCCCCATTGGCTACTTATAGATACAAAATAGTTTTCTGTAATATCATTTTCTTCCGAGTAGGATAATATCAGTGCAAATAGCATACATAGACCTGAAGCCATTACTTTTGTATATTTTTTCTTTTTTAATGATTCCAAGTTCGTAATCATTTTATATCCTCCTTTAACATTTTTATCATCTCGTCAAATACAAATAATTTAAATCTACAATATAGGTAAAGGTAAATTTATTGCTATCATTCAGTGACACAATCGGTTTTACAGGTTCTCCTGATTCTTGCATTATATAAAAAAGCAATTTTTTCATGTCATTAACCTCCATTGTAGAAAAGTAAATCTTTGTTTTGCCACAGTCTACCAGTCCGTTCTTAAATAAAAAACTTTTCACTATCAAAACTTATTGAACCCAATAAATTATTTTTCCTTTTTGAAAATATATATAAGATTTACGACACTTGTAACAGCAATTATAGCCGTATATATAAAACCAATTAAAATACGAGTATTTCTATCTAAGTTCTCCATATAAGTTGCTGAAATCATAAATACTGTTGCAATAATTATTATTGTAGTTAGTATAATTGTATGTTTACTCTTATTCATATCTTTTCTCTCCTATATTACATTTCTCAATTTTTTTCATATAGTATTTCTAGCTTTTGTTAAAAAATTATTCTCTCACAATATACTGATGCTAAATCTTAGTATAATGTTTCAAAAAATATAATATTTTTATAAAAATGTTATATTGAGTTATCTTAGAGCCAATTATATCATAATCAATGTAAAAAAAAACCAGTGGCTTACACCACTAGTTTTCCTAATTTAAACAATATAAAACTCTAAAAAAGTCATCTTACATTTATTTTATTACTTATTCATTCCTATATAAATCAAGATTGCATCTCTTAAAAACTCTGCTATACCAGGTTGTTCTTTATCATAGTATGCTGTGAATCTTTCATCATCTACATACATTTGACCAAGACCTGCATGTGCTTCTTTAGTATAATCATTCCAGTAAAACATTAGCCATTTCTTATGAAGATCTACAGCTTTTTGTGCTAGTTCCCCTGCTGGGTCTCCTGTTTTAAATGCCTCAGCTAATGTTGTGTTTACTTCTTCTGTAAGTTTTGTTATCTCATCATATTCTTCCTCTGACATATTCTTTATTTTTGCATTTGATTTATTTACAGTATCATTACCATACTTTTCTCTAATTTCTTTACCATATTTCTTCTCATTTTCATCAACCATATTTTGTTTAAATCCTTCAAATTTTTCTTTATTACTCATTTTAATTCTCCCCTCTGTTGAAGCTATTGTTTTATCAACATTTTCAATTAATTTATTTAGTTGTTCTCTTCTCTCTAGAAGCTTGTCACGATGTTCCTTCAGTGCCTTTGCTCCATCAAAGGAAGGTGAAGTTACTATATCTTTTATACTGTCTAAGTCTATATCTAGCTCTCTATAAAATAATATTTGCTGTAATTTATCCACTTCCTTTTGTCCGTAGATACGATATCCTGAAGAATTGATTCTTGCCGGCTTAAGAATCCCTATTTCATCATAATATCTAAGTGTTCTAGCACTAACACCTGCTAGAGTCGCTAGCTTTTGTACTGTATATTCCATTTGCTCACCCTCCTTACAATATTACTTTACACCTTTACGCAGCGTTAAGGTCAATAGCTTTTTTTATATCTTAATATTAAATCTATTATAAAGATATATACTACTCAATGTGAAATAGGAAATAATAAATAAAAATAATAGTGGAAGAGAAGTAAGCACTTTAGTGCTTCCACTCTTCCACTAGGAAATCTCATCTCTATTTCTTCTTAATGTTTTCTTTTGTTCTTATTTTTAATAAACTTCTGGGTTTCTTTCATAGCTCCCATGCTGCCAAACATTTCATTTATTTTTTCTTTTTCCACTTCTTTAGAGTTAAGTCCACTATACTTTAACTCTCTTTGAAGTTTTTTATAGTTTTCTAAACGCTCTACATCAAGAAGGCCACTTTCTATGGCTTCTCTAACAGCACATTTAGGTTCATTTTCGTGACGACAATCTGAAAACTTACATTTTCTAGCTAACTCTTCTATGTCACTAAAAGATTTATCTAGGTCCGCACTTACTACTCCAAGTTCTCTCATTCCAGGAGTATCTATTACAACTCCTCCATTAGGAATTAGTACTAGTTCTCTATGGGTAGTAGTGTGTTTTCCTTTATCATCATTTCTTATATTATTGGTTTTTAAAATATCGCTACCCATAAGCCTATTAATAAGACTAGATTTTCCAACACCTGATGACCCAATAAAAGCTATGGTTTTGCCTTTTTTCATGTATTCTTTAATAATTAAATGCCCATCCTCAGATACACTACTTGTAACTAATATGTCTATACCAATAGCAACAGATTCAACTTCTAAAACCTTTCTATCAATGTCATCACACAAATCTGCTTTAGTTAGTACTATCACTGGTGTGGCCCTACTATCCCAAGCAATTGAAATATATCGCTCTAATCTACGGATATTAAAATCATTATTAAGAGACATACATATAAATACTATATCGATATTAGCTGCAACTATTTGACTATCAATTCTTGAACCTGCCACCTTTCTTTCAAAACAACTTTTTCTTGAAAGAATGTGGTGAATAATTGCGTTTCCATTTTTGTCGGTAATCCTATCTACTAATACCCAATCTCCAACCGCTGGGTAATCTATAGCTAGCTTTGATGAGTAATTTAATTTACCAGAAACCTCTGCTAATATCTCATCCTCTTCAGTAATTACCTTATACATATCTTTATATTGAACAGATACTCTTGCAATGTATAAACCTTCCTCATACATTGTAGCTTCCTGAATATATCTTTCGCTTAATCCTAAATCATATAAATTTATTTTATTCAATTTTTTATTCCTCCCATACTAAATTATAAAATTACAGTATTGGGGAGACACTCGGGATTATTCCGCACACACCTCCCCATCTATTACAATATCCGTCTTCAATTTTTTATTTATATTTAACATAAAATATCATTCCTTTCTTTAAACTAGGGCTATGCTTTAAAAAGTTGTTGATTTGGTATAATTTAAAACTTAGCCTAAATTAATTGTAATTATTATACCATATACTAGAGTACTATACATTTCATTTGTTTTACAATGACTTTTCTTTTATTGACAAATACTATATAAATATAGATATAATATAAAATTAATAATACTCATATAATATAACTTTTGAATTACAATATAAGGGGCTGATGACACATGAAAATTAAAACTGTTTCAATTATAGGACTCGGGGCTTTGGGAACAATGTACGCTAACCACTTTTCAAAAATACTCCCAAAGGATTCTTTAAGAGTTATTGCAAATAGAAAGCGAATAAAAAAATACACAAGTGAAGGTGTTTATTGTAATGATGAACTTTGTAATTTTAACTATATTCCAAGCGATGAAATCGTAGAGCCAACTGATTTAATTATATTTACAGTAAAATCTACTCATCTATTAGAAGCTATTGAAGATGCTAGAAATCAGATTGGAGAAAATACAATTATCATTTCTGCATTAAACGGAATATCTAGCGAAGAACTCCTTGGAAATGCTTATGGAGTAGATAAAGTTCTATACTGCGTTGCACAGGGTATGGATGCAGTAAAAGAAGGGAATCACTTAACTTATATAAACATGGGCAAACTCTCCTTTGGAGAAAAGCGCAATGAAACTTGTTCTGAAAAGGTAAGATCTGTAGCTGAGTTTTTTGAAAGCACTAGCTTTCCTTATGAAGTACCAGTGGATATGTATAAAAGACAATGGGGTAAGTTTATGTTTAACGCTGGGCTAAACCAGGTTACTGCTGTATTTGGTGTGCCTTATGGAGGAGTTCAAGTTTCTGGTGAACCCCGAGAAGTTATGATAAAAGCTATGGAGGAAGTTAGAGAACTATCTATAAAAGAAGGGATAAATCTCTCAAAAGATGATATTAAATACTGGCTTTTAGTACTTGATACCTTAACTCCTTCTAGCAAACCCTCTATGCTACAAGATATAGAAGCAAAACGCCCAACTGAAGTAGAACTATTTGCTGGAACTGCTATAGAACTTGGTAAAAAACATGGTATTCCAACTCCTACAAATGCTTGGTTATATGAAAAAATAAAGGAACTAGAAAATAAATATAAATAAAACTCGTAGCTATGAGGATATTCTTATAGCTACAAATTTTAAATTGATACAGAATATATATCAGAAAATTCTACATTTATTCTTTGTACATTAGTTTCAAAATAAGTAGTTTCTACATAGTCTTTATTATCAATTATTTCTACAGGTAACTGAATTATAAATTCACTACCTTTTCCTTCTGTGCTAATAACTCTTATATTTCCCCCATGCATTTCAACAAAAGATTTTACCAGGTATAGTCCTATACCTGTACCTTCATTTAACCGTGAAAGAGAGCGATTTGCTTGTCCGAATCGTTCAAATATAAATTCTAATTTATTTTTTGGAATTCCTTCCCCTTGATCCTTTATTGATATAATTACTAGAGACTCTCTATCTTCTATATCAACAAATATTTGCCCTCCAAAAGGTGAATATTTAAATGCATTAGAAAGTAAATTTAAAATAATTCTTTCTATTTTATCGTGATCAAAAGCCATATTTCTTTCTTCTACATTAGTATCAAAAATTAGTTCAATATCTTTACTTTCTACGTAAGTTGCAACTGAAAGAGCTATATCTTCAACTACACTTATAATATTATTATTACTTCTATTTAGCTTTAAAAATCCTGAATCTAATTTAGCTACATCTAAGAGGTTATTAATTAATTTTATAAGTCTAAAACAATTCTGCTTCATCATCTTCGAGTATGATTTACATTTTTCTATATTTTCTTCACTATAATTATCAAGATATGTATTCATAGCTTGAAGAGCAGCGTAAATAACATTTACTGGTGTTTTTAACTCATGAGAAATATTTGTGAAAAATTCTGTGACAAGTACATTATATTCCCTAGTTTCATTTAAAAGCTTCTCATTTATTTCAATATTCTTAATTAAGTTCTCTATTTGTTTTTCTGATGTTATGTCTAGTAAAAAAGTTAATACTGCTGGCTTTCCTTCATAGATAAAAAAAGATGAGGTATTGCGCACTAAAATTGAATTTCCCAGGCAATCTAATATATTTTCATCTTCTATAATCCTATATAAATTTTCATTACAAATATTTATATACTTATTTTTAATTAATTCTTTATTCGTTATAGGATAATGCTCATACATAAATATTTCATTTAATTTCTCAGCATTATCATAGCCTAAAAGCTTAGCTGCTCTTTCATTGGCGTAAAAGATTTTTCCATCCTCATGTACAAGAATAGCATTCTCAGCATTTTCAAATAGCATTTCAAAGCACATGTTATTCTTTAACAGTACTTCCTCAATGTAGTGTCTACTTTTATCACTTTCTTCTAACTCACTATTTAATATGTGAAGCTGCTCTGTAGTGCGCAGCTTGTATTCTCTTTCAATTTCTACGTAATATCCAAGTACCCAAGTTATAAAAATATAAATACCTGTTATAATCAAATCTCCTTCAAAATTTTTATTTATACCATTTGTTATTGGAGCGTAAACAAAATCAAAGCCTAGTATTATAAAAGAGGATATAAGAGTAATAATCATTCCATAACGTAAGCCATACTGAATAACTGTAGTTATAATAAGAAGTACGAATATGTATTTTACTTGACTTTCATAAGAATTTGATAGGTACATGGAGAATGATAGAAAAGCTATAAAAAATGAAGTTTCAATCCACGAAAGTAAATTATATTTCTTTTCCATTGATTTATTTTTTATTATTATAAACCAAAATACATAAATCAACATAATATTACATACTAATATTATCATTGCATATAAATTAAACATTACATTTTTTTCCACAAAAGATGGGAAATAGTTAGATAAATTATTATATATAGCAATCTCTGTAAAAAATATAATAGCAATTTTTACAATTAATATCATTATGCTTACATTTTTTTCACTTACTTCACTAGTACCTTTCATTTATTACCTCCAAATACTATAAAAATATTTAAAACATGATGCACATATAAGATAAGAAAATCTCTTTTATCTTCTATGTGCATCATATCTTTAGTGCTTTAAATTATTTTCTTAAAGCTTTTGGCTCTTCTGGTTGATAGTATCCCCATGAGCAAGCTGATGCAGAAATTGATAAAGCCATAAGTGTGCAGATGCTAGCAATAAGAGCAGTCATTAATCTTCCCATTCCTCTTTTCATATTAATTACCTACCTTTAAAATATATTCTAAAATATCGTCAACCTTATTTAAAATCTTAGCTCCACTCCTTGTAAGTGTAATACTTTGCCATAAGGCTCCTAAAGCAATACATTGAAAAGCTTTACAATACATTAAGTTTTCATATACTATGTATAATTCTAAAAAGATTATGAGACAAAGCATATAAAAACAAATAAGTATTATAGAGTAAAGCTTGAAACGCTGTTTTATTACTGGATTAATAATAGGTTTTTTAGCACTATCTACAGGTGCTTTTTTAATAACTATTATTAGAGCTATTAATATACAAACAATACCAATTGCTGACATTATAGAAATACTAGACTTAATTAAAACTTTGTTTATTAAAATTCCAAAACTCACAGTTACAAAAGTTCCTATTATCACACATCTATTTGGTGCCGAGGCATGTACACCACCAGAATATTTTCTTAAAGCACTTATTATTATTGAAAATAATATTGCTTCAAATAAAACTCCAAAAATTAAACCCATAATACAAGTCCATCCTATGGACCATATTACTTGAAGTAAATTACTAGCTCCGTACACTATAATCTTTTCCTTATTTTCATCTACGTTTAAAAATTCTTTTGATTTTATTCCAATATTAATAGCTAATCGTTCAGTTAGATACACTATTTCTCCCCTCTTTTTTATTGAAATATAACATCAATAATAATATAATTATTGATAAAATTACTAATGAAGGAATTCCCAGTATACATTTTGTAATAGTATTACTGAGTAGCTTTTCTAAATTAATGTTAAATAGTTTTATAATAAACATATTAAGAATTTCAGAAATGGCCAATAGTAGAGTCATAGCTAAGGTACTATAAATACCCTTTATTATTGGAATTTCTATAACAATAAGAATGCAAATTGTTAAAACATTATTGATAATTGTATGAACTCCATAATTTATAGGTAGCTCTCTTACCCAAAAACTAGCCAGAGCTAGGATTAGACTTGATAACATGTAATTTCTAAATTTAAACTTTTCTCTTGAAATGACGTAAATTCCCCACATAAATATCATCATTTCTGGAATAAGTCTTAAGAAAAATTCAATGGGTGTTAGTCTTAACATATTTTTATTACCTTTCTTTATATTAACTTCATATTTTTACATTTAATATTTATAATACAATTATTCTACACTTTCATCTAAATTCCTTCTCAAAAATTTATAATTTTCAAAAAATATGTATAATTTAAGTAAATTAGCAAAACTGTGTGTAATGGATAAATTAAACATAATACAAGTAGTAAGAGCTATGAGAAGTTTCCCATAGCTCTTACTAACTTTAATTTAAAATATAGTTATTCTTTATGCTGCTTTGCCTTTGGCATTGCCTCTTTTATAGCTTCAGCTTGCTTTTCTGTTATTATTTTTTCTTCCACCATTTCATCAATTATACTTTTTCCTTTTAATTTATTTTGCTCTAAATATTCTTTTTTCTTCTCTTTAGTCATGCCTCTAAGTTTCTTATGTAAGTCCCTCCTCTCGTTACTCTTTTTTTCGAATTTTTCCATGAATTTATCTGCTTGCTCCTGTGTTATTGTATTATCTTTTACTAAGCCCTTAAGACTCTTTGTTATTTTCTCTTTTTTAAGTATCATTATATTTTCATATTTCTTTTCTCTAATTGCATCTGCCTCTACTTGTGTAATAATTTTTTCATTTACCATATTTTCAAAAAGTTTATGGTATCCTTCTTTATTATCTTTATTTTTCTTTGCATAAGAAAGTACATTATCCGCCTTCTTTTTAGTAAGTACACCTTCTTTAACTAAATCATTTACAGATTTCTTTAATAACTTTCCACTCTTTCCTTTTCTATAAACACTTGCACTTATAGTGGCTTTAGATGACTCCTCTTCAAATGCATGAGCTGCTTTTACATAACTGCTAGTCCCTATAGATAAAACAGTTGCTCCAATTATTAATACTTTAAATACATTAATTTTCTTATTATCTTTCATAAATATTAAAACCTCCTTTTATTTTTACTTTCCCCTCATTTCCTCGTATTATGTATTTTTTAACGACAAGCTATTACCAATATTAATTTGTAGTATCAACTATAATATATTAATGATAATATAAGAATTAAATGGGTTATATTAATAATAATATTTTATACTGTAAGTGTTTAATTCTTAAGAATGGAGTGACACTAGTGATCGAATTAATAAAAAATCTTTCTAACAATATGGGTTATGTTATCCTAATAGCTTTTATAATTTCCCAATTAAGTAGTTTTAAAAAAATTATACAAAAAGACAAATTTCAAAAATTAGATTTAATCATTTTGTCTGCTATATTTGGAACCTTTGGAATACTAGGTACATACATTGGCACAGAAATAGACGGTGCAATTGCTAATACTCGTATTATAGGAGTCCTCGCTGGTGGAATACTTTGCGGTCCTTTTGTAGGTATTTTATCTGGTCTTATTGCAGGTATACACAGAGGAATAATAAGTATTGGAGAACTTACCGCAATCCCCTGTTCAATTTCAACAATTATTACGGGAATAGTTTCGGCAGGACTTTATAAGATTTCTAATAAGGAAAATAAATGGCTTTACGGATTAATTGGTGGAATTATAATGCAAAGCATGGAAATGGTTCTTATTTTACTCATGTCAAGGCCCTTTCCAGTAGCTCTCAGTATAGTTAAAAATATTTATATACCTATGGGCTTTACAAATGCTATCGGTATATCTATATTAATTTTATTAGTACAAAATATTTTTAAAGAAAAAGAAGAAATAGCAGCAAAACAGGCTCAGCTTGCTTTAGAAATAGCCAATAAAACCTTGCCTTACTTTAGAGTTTTTGAAAATGATAGTATGGAGAAGGTATGTGAAATAATAAGAGACTCTATTAAAGCTGATGCAGTAGCAATTACAGACAGAGAACATATTCTAGCTCATGTAGGTTTAGGTTCTGATCATCATCATAAAGAAATGAAAATATTAACTAAAGCAACAAGGCAAGTAATTGATACTGGTGAAATAATCCTTATAGATGAAGAAAATCAAATAGATTGTTTTGAGGAAGGATGTTCATTAAAATCTGGAATTGTGGTTCCTTTAAAGCAAGGCCAAGATATGATAGGAGCATTAAAGATATACTATTCAGAGAAAGATGCTTTATCTTTTCGAACTAAAAATTTAGCTATAGGGCTTTCTCAAATTATCTCAACACAACTAGAAATAAGTAAATTAAGTAACCTTCGGGAAATTGCAAACAAAGCAGAGATAAAAGCACTCCAAGCACAGATAAATCCACATTTTTTATTTAATGCTTTAAATACAATTGTATCTTTTGTAAGAATAGACCCTAATAAAGCTAGAGAATTAATAATTAACCTTTCTACCTATTTAAGATATAATCTTGAGATAGGCGATAATCTTGTAGATATTCATAAAGAATTAGAACAAGTTAAAGCCTATGTAGAAATAGAAAAAGCAAGATTTGGATATAAGCTAAATGTATTGTACGATATAGATGAAGATATAGATATAAAAATACCTAGCCTAATAATTCAACCCATAGTAGAAAATTCCGTAAAGCACGGTATACTCCAAGGAGATACAAATGGTACAATTAAAATTCAAATTATAAAAAATAATGATCATAATGAAGTTAAAATAATCATAGAAGATGATGGAATAGGAATTTCTGATGATATAATACAGCAAGTGCATAAAGGAACACTTCAAGAAAATAGGATAGGAATTGCAAATGTGAATAATAGACTAAAACTCCTATATGGAAAAGGACTTTATATTGAAAGATTGCTTAAAGGGACAAAAACCACTTTTGTTGTAAGACCTTTGAAGGGGTGATTATATGAATTGTATAGTTGTGGATGATGAATATCCTGCAAGAGAAGAGTTAAAGCATTTTATATCAAAATTTAGCTCCATAAGAATTGATGGAGAATTTGATGACTCTATAAATGCATTAGAATACATTCAGAAAAACAAACCTGATATTATTTTTTTAGATATTAGCATGCCTAAATTAGATGGAATAGCACTTGGAAGAATAATAAATAACTTTCAAAAAAAGATTATAGTTGTTTTTATTACTGCTTATAAAGAACACGCAGTAGACGCTTTTGAAATTGAAGCCTTTGATTATATACTTAAGCCTTATTCAGAAGAGAGAATTGTTAATACCTTGAAGAAACTAGAAAAAACAGAAGAGAATACTGCACAGGCTCCAGTATATAAAAAAATTACATTACGAAAAAATAATAAATTAAAAGTAATAGATGTATGTGAAATATGTTTTTGTGAAGCTAAGGAAAGAGAAACCTTAATATATACTTCAAGTGATACATATATTGAACATCTTAGCATATCAGAATTCCAAAAGAGACTTCCAACGGATATCTTCTTTAAAACTCATCGGTCTTATATTGTAAATTTAGATAAAATAGTTGAAATAATACCTTGGTTTAATAATACTTACATGGTTAAACTTAAAGGATTATCAGAAGAAGTTCCTGTTAGTCGAAATAATATTAGTAGCTTTAAGCACTTAATGGGCATATAAATGCACTTCATGTGCTTTTTTTGCTCTTTAATGAGTGAAGTGATAAAAACTAAGCTACTTTTAGTATAATGAATTTAATAAATTAATTATATTAAATTTGTTTTATGGGGGGAGTTAGAATATGATATCATTTATTTTATCAATCATTGCTTTAATAGTTGGTTACTTCATTTATGGCAAAATAACTGAAAAGTTATTTGGTGCTAATGACGATATAGAAACTCCAGCAGTAAGACTTGAAGATGGAGTTGATTTTGTTCCAATGCCTGGATGGAAAATTTTCTTAATTCAGTTCTTAAACATTGCAGGACTTGGTCCTATATTTGGAGCCATTGCAGGTGCAATGTGGGGACCAGCAGCATTTATGTGGATTGTATTTGGATGTATATTTGCAGGAGCAGTACACGATTATTTCTCAGGTATGTTATCAGTAAGACATGACGGTGCTAGTATTCCTGAAGTTGTTGGTAAGTATCTAGGAAACGGTTTCAAACAATTTATGAGAGTATTCTCAGTAGTTCTTCTTGTTCTTGTAGGTGTTGTATTTGTAAGTGGTCCAGCAGGAATACTAAATGGATTAATTCCAAGTATAAGTATTAAAACATTCTTATATATAATTTTCGCATACTATTTAATTGCTACTATGGTTCCTATAGATAAGTTAATAGGTAAAATATATCCTATATTTGGAATATGTTTATTGATAATGGCTGTAGGGGTTGGTGCTACTCTAATAATCGGAGGCTATCCAATTCCTGAAATTGCTGGCAACTTAAGAAATATGCATGTTAAACCAGAAAGCTATCCATTATTCCCTATGTTATTTATAACAATTGCTTGTGGTGCCATTTCAGGCTTCCACTCAACTCAATCACCTTTAATGGCAAGATGTTTAACAAAAGAAAGTCAAGGACGAAAAATTTTCTTTGGTTCAATGATTGCTGAAGGTATTGTTGCTTTAATATGGGCAGCAGCGGCAATGAGCTTCTTTGGTGGAGTTGATGGACTATCAGGATTTATGGCTGCAAATAATAACAATGCTGGTTTAGTTGTTAATACTGTAAGTAAAAGTTTACTTGGAACTATTGGTGGAACACTAGCAATACTTGGTGTTGTTGCTTGCCCTATCACTTCAGGAGATACAGCTTTTAGAAGTGCTAGACTTACAATAGCTGACTCATTAAAATTCAGTCAAGGACCAATTAAAAATAGATTTTTAATTAGTATTCCTTTATTTGCAATAGGCTTTGCATTAACTAGAATAAATTTTGGAATAGTTTGGAGATACTTTGGTTGGTCAAACCAAACTTTAGCAACTATAGTACTTTGGACTGCATCCATGTATCTAGTTAATATAGGAAGAAATCATTGGATGTCAACAATTCCAGCTACCTTTATGACAGCTGTATGTACTACTTATATAATAGTTGCTCCAGAAGGATTTAAATTATCAATGAGTATCGGTTTACCAGCAGGAATTATAGCAGCAATTTTATCACTATTCATCTTCACAGTAGCTGCTAAAAAAGTAAAAACTAAAATAAAAACTAACGCTGATACCACATTATGAAAAATCTAATATAAAATCACCTACAAAGCACAGGCTTAAAAACTAAGCTTGTGCTTTCAATTTTTCAAAACAAGTCGAGTTATATAAAAATTTTAGAGTATGTGTAAATTCTTATCATTCTGGAAATGCTATATTTAAAGCAGAACATATACTTATAACAAATTTAAGGAGGATTTATAATGAAAGTAAAAGTTATATTATCAACATTACTTGTAGCGACTGCTATTTTTTCTGGATGTGCTCGTGACGAAGCTGCACCACAAAAGACACCTGACACAACACAAACAGAACAGACTCCAAAGCAAACTACTCCACCTGAAACAACACCAGATGTTGTAACAACAGCTTCAATAGTAGATAATGGAGAAGCTTTTGAAAAAGCTATAAGTGACACTGGTACTTGGATTATTGCAACAGTTAAAGATATAACTATTAATAAAGAGCTAACACTCAATGGTGAATTTAAGAATGGTAAAAAAGATGAGGCTGGTAAAGATATCATACAAAGAAAGATAGCTTTATATACTCAAGATGAAAATCGCAAAGTAACTGCTAGATTTACTTTAACAGCACCAAAACTTACTATAAATAGCCCAGAAGCTAGAATTCAAAGCGGAACTTTTAAAGGTGATCTTTATGTTTCATCTAAAAACTTCCAATTAGTAGATGCTACAGTTGATGGAAATGTATATTTTGCTAATGCAGAAGCTCAATCTACTTTCAAAATGGATGACAAGAGTAAAGTTACAGGAAAACAGGAATTAGCAAAATAACATTTAACATTTGGTGCCAGCCTCTTAAAGTCAGTATTTGAGGCTGGCACTTATTTTAATTAATTGGAATATCAATTAATTCATTATAATCTTTTCTGTATCTAATTCCTTTTATCTCCATGAATAGTTCTTTTCCTGTATCTTCAAAACAAAGATTTCTTGTATATAAAATGGTTCCATCTGCCTTTTTATCATGACTAGCTGGAGTAGTATTTTTAAGTCCAACATTTTCGCCATCCATAACCATGTGTACATTTGATAAGAGAACATCCTCTTCAGTTGTAATTGTCACATAAGTTTTTCCTTCTGATTCACATACCTTATTTATTTCTATCTGTTGCCCTAAAATTTCAAGTTTCTTACTTTCGTCCCCATTATTAAGCTTTACTTGTTCATTAACTTTATTATCAGTCTGAAGACTCACAACTTTAATCTGAAGACTTTCAATTTCTTTTGGCAAAGCATCAAATCTATTATCAAAGGTAATTCCATTCATATTAGTACTCATACCGCTACCCTGCGGCTGAACTTCTTTGCCATTTGCCATAAGTCTTATATCTAAACTTGAAGGTCTAAAGCCTTCTCCTTTAACCTCATCTCTAGCAAGTTCAACAATATTTTGTAGTGAACCCTCTATATAAGTCACTGTTGGAGAGGCTACAATAGATTTAAAGGTTATCTCTCCTTGGTCGATTTTAATACTTTTATTCAAGCTTTTCTTAAGAATGTGACCCATAGCTTTACTTCTATCTATCTTAAACTTTATTTCTCCTACTTCTTTGTTATTATCTTCCGTTAGCCAAAAGCTCCACTTTAAAGTTTTTTCAAAGAAATAAGGCTTCTCAAATTCAGTTTTCCATTTTATTTCAGTATTCTCTTCATTCATCTTACCTTCTCCACTGCCCATATTGTATCTACCTATAATCCCTTGTATATATGGATCAGTATTCATAAGATTAGGATCATCTATATTACCTCTTGGATCTTTTATTGTGTAGAACATTAAAAGCTGATTATCATCTATCATAATTCCATCTACTGTTACCTTTACTCCATTTTTAAAGGTATAACTTTTATCTATATTCTGACCTTTTCCCATTTCATTAAGTTCTTTTAATGTATCTGTCATAACTTCATCAAAACCCATTATCTTTTTTCCATAAAAGGCTAAAGTATCAATGTTATATCCTATCAATGTTATAGCCATAATTAAAGAGGCTACTTTTAATATAACTTTATGCCTTGTACTTTTTTTAGGTTGTACTTTATATAGTGCACCTCTAAGTCTTCCTTCTAATTCCTCTGGTACTTCTATTTTATCCATCTCTAATTTTTTATTATTTAACATATCTTCAACCTTACTCATACCTCTTCACCTCCAAAACATTCCTTCAATCTTTGAAGTCCAATAGATATACGTGATTTTACAGTACCACTAGGTATCTTTAATATACTTGCAATAGTTTTATAATCTAAGTCTAAAAAATATCTAAGTTTTATAACTTCTTGATGCTTTTTATTTAGCTTTGACATGTATTCCTCTATAATAATTTGCTGATTTTTTTCTTCAATTTCTTCATTGTAGCTTGCCTTACTGTTATCATAGTCCTCTTGTACTTTATCCCTAATATCTTCTAGTGAAATTACTCTATTATTCTTTTTAAAAGCATTCTTGCAGCAATTTACTAAAATAGTCTTGCTCCAGCTATAGAATGCATCATCCTTTTTTAATTTGTGTATGTTCTCATATAGAATTACAATCATATCTTCCATTGCATCCAAAGCATCTTCTTTGTTTTTCATATATACATAGGCAAGCTTATAATAATCCTGTTTTTTATCCATAATAAGCTCTATCAATGCTTCTTTATCCCCTTTTTTTGCCTCTCTCACTAAGTTTATTACATCCACCATCTCACCTCTTTCTATATATAAGACTATTGTACCCTTGAAAAGGTTCATTTTTAAATAAACTTTTTGACATCACATACTATTTAGCAATAAAAAAGGTGCAAAGCTTTTGCTCTGCACTCACTAAAATACTATTTTTAAATCTATAACTAAATCCTTAAAAATACTTACCTTTATCTCATCATCTTTTTCATATATCTCTGGCTTGCCGTATACACCATTTTCATCAGTCTTATAAAAGTTAAACATTATAATATTTAACTTTTCTAACTGACCTAGTTATTACCTCACTCGGTGTTACAGTGAAGTTTATAATAAAATTATTGAAGGGTGCAGGATCATCTCCTACCTTTAATCCTACAGTCACATCATAATTTGGCCCACATTCATCCTCCGTACCTATTTCTTCAAGAGCCCCTACTTCAACTTCCTTTAAGCAAAATTTTTCATCTTTTTCATAGATATTAAAGATTTCCTTTTTAATGTATGGATTTAACATTGTAGCAATTACCCTGTCTAGAATTTCTCCTTCTCCTAGACTTGACTCTTTCACACTTCTATATGCTAAGTTATAGTCTGATAACTTTCCCCACTTCTCAATGTTATTGTATTCTTGCATAGATGAACTGAAGAATACTATTATATGTGCATTATCAAGCTCTTTATTAGCCTTGAAGAGTTCCCTATCCCCATATCTTATAGCTTCAAGAGCTAATGGAAGTTCTTTTCTAAAAATCTTATCCCTTATCTCTGCCTTAGATGGTGGAATTTCTCCTCCATCTATTAATAGATAAATATAAAAGAAATACTCGTCATTATATTTAATCCACTGTCCAAGAACTTCATCTCTCATAGAATTAACTTTGTCAAAAGCATACATACTTCCTATAGTTAAAAAAAGTTCTCCTGTTTCATCAGAATGAGTTAAAGTATAGTACCTATTAAAAATAGGTTCTTTTTTAGTTATCCCTTGTCTATATTCTACAAATAATTTCTCTGGTTTTAACTTTGGCAATACCTTCACCTTCTTTAAACAAAAATTGCATACTTAACCTAATATATGAAAACACTAGGTTCTGTATGCAACTTAATCTAATATATCTCAGTGATAATATATGACTCATATTACTTATTTGAATATTTTCTTTATCAACTTAAATATATCAAAGGTAGTTTTTCTATAAACTTTATTGTATACGTATTTTTTAGGACTTCTAAGCCATCCATAACCTCTTGGCATCTTTATTCCTAATCTGTGTACCAAATTTCTTTTAACACTAGTTCTAGCCACAATTCTTTTTTTCAAACTTGGTTTTCTCATACCAAATTTCATATTGCATACCTCCAAAATATTAATTAGCTTGAGTATACTATAGTATATGTTATACCCCTACTCAAGTGTTAAAATACTTCACTTAGTATGTATTATTAATTTTTTACTTATATGTAAATTATTTAAAACTCCTATGTTGTTCTAAAATTTCACCACTAACATAATAAAAGTTGCCACTATTGATCCTATTACAGGAACTATTATTCCACCCTTAAACCAAGCATATATTACTGCAAAACTAATTCCTACTAATGAGGCTGCTGGCATATCTGGTGTTGTAGAGAAAACTCCTGGAATAATAAGTGCACCTAAGGCTGTATAAGGGATTAATGTTAAAAACCTACGTAGTCTCTTTGGCATATCTTCATTAGATACCATTAAAAAAGGAAGCAATCTAGGGATATAAGTTACTAAAGTCATTCCTAGTATCATTAATAATATTTTATTCATAAACAACTTCCTCCTCATTAAATATTACAGCTCCTAAAGCAGATATTAATACTATTGATAAAATTAAATTCCATCCTTGTGGTAATAACTTAAAATAGTTTAAAGCTGAATTTAATAGTCCAGAGGATAAGGCCATAACTAGAATCTTCCTAGATCTTTTTGTCTCTGGAACTAAAAGTGCTGCAAACATAGCATATAAGGCAATCCCCATACTATTTCTTATTAAAGGTGGCAATATTTCACCAACTAAGTACCCAACTACACTTCCAATTACCCAGGATGGATATGATGTTAACTGCAAACCCAGGATAAACTTTGTTGTAAGCTCCTCCTCTTTAAAGGATACAACTGAAAAAACTTCATCTGTTACTCCAAAGGCAATTAGAGGTACCCATTTTTTCATATCTTTTGTAATCCTTGTTGTAAGTGATGCGCTCATCAAGAAGTGGCGAAAATTCACGAGTAGTGTTGTTAATATGATTTGTCCAACTCCTGCTCCTACAGCTAGTAAATTTAAAGCCATAAACTGACTTGCACCAGCAAAGACAAAAAAAGAAAATAAAAAGCTCTCCATAAGTGAAATTCCCGTTGTTTTTGCTAAGATTCCAAAAGCTACAGCTACTGGAAAATATCCAATAACTAAAGGGAGTCCTGCTACAACTCCTTCTTTAATGCCTAAAGCATTATGTTCCCCTTTTTCCATTCTAAGTCCCCCATTTTTTAAAATCTATAACTCTAGAACAAATTCTATCAATAAGATATCTGTCATGACTTACCACTACAAGACCCATATCTCTTTTTTTTATAATATCAATTACTGCTTTCCAAATTTGTGCTTGAGTGATAGCATCTAGCATAGTGGTCATCTCATCAGCAATAAGAAATTTTGTCTTAGGCCCGAGTGCTCTTGCTATACAAAATCTTTGCAGTTCTCCACCAGATAATTCGTTTGGCCATCTACTAAGCCACTCTGTCTTTATTTCAAGCTTTTTAAGTATTTCCTTGTCTGGATTCCAGCCTTCATTTAATATTTTATTCATAGTCCATCTTGGGTTAACAGCCTTTTCTGGATGCTGAAAAACAAGTTGCACAGGACTGTAGCCAGTAGAACTTATCTTACAATTATCTATTAATACAGAGCCTTCATGTGGAGTAATATATCCCGCCATTATACGTGCTAAAGTTGTTTTCCCACATCCACTGGGCCCTATAAGTCCAACACTCTCACCGGATTTTATTGAAACATTTACTCCATGCAGAGTCCATATATTTTTTTTATATTGAAATCCAATATTTCTTCCTTCAAGAAGCATGAAAACACCTCACTAATCCCCCTCTTAAATCACGAGTCTCAGGTAGCTTATTAAAACATTCTTCTGTTGCCATGCTACATCTATGTACAAATAAACATCCCTTTATAAATTCATTGCTAGAGGACCCTGAATCTGAAGCAGATATAAAATCATTTTGTGGAAGTGCCTGCCATAATAACTTGCTATAGGGATGTCTTAGGTTTTCTCCTTTACCTGAGAAATCTTCTACATGAGCAATCTCAAGAACAGTCCCTGCATAAAGAATAGCAATTCTACTTGCAACTTGAAGCGCTATTTCTATATCATGAGTAATAAGCATTACAGAAGATCCTTTTTTAGATAATTCTCTAAAAGATTCTATTGTATCTTTAATTACCTCTGAATCTAGTCCTGGTGTTGGCTCGTCTGCAATAACAAGTCTCGCTCCACTTACCATAGCTGTAGAAACTAACACTCTTCTTGCCATGCCTCCTGAGAGCTGAAATGGAAACATATTTTCAATATGAGTTAACAACCTATATTTTTTAAAAATCTTTCTCTGCTCTTCAATTGGATTACCATTGTTAACAGATGTCCTTATTTGTTTGCCTACCTTCATTAAAGGGTCTAGAGAAGTAACTGATTGAGGTATAAGAGAAATTTCTTTACCTCTTAATTTTTCTTGGTGTTTTTTTGTTAGCACTTCTTGTTTATATTTTATAGTACCACTTGTGGTAGCATTTCTTGGAAGAATACCTAAAATGCTATGAGCTAGTAGACTTTTCCCTGAACCACTAGCCCCCATTATAGCAAGGACTTCACCCTCATATATAGATAAACTAAGATCTGTAATTACCTTAATCTCACTTTGTTTAAATCTATTTGTGTACTGTGTAAAAGATATAGATAAATCTTTTATTTCTAATAAAGGAGCTCCGTTTTTTATATCTATGATTTACACCACCTAATTTCAAATAAAGATCTTTAATTATGTGCACTATGTGGATCTATTAAAATACGTAGATTATCTCCAAGAGCATCAAATCCTCTTACTACCACTAATAAAGATAGTCCTGGGAAGAAAGCAAGCCACCACATTCCTGTAGACAAGTACTTCATCGATTCAGAGAGTATAACTCCAATAGCAGGTTTATGGGGTGACAGACCGAATCCTAAAAATGTAATAGCTGCTTCATGTAAAACAGCATGGGGAAATAGTAGCATAAACCCTATGAAAATTTGAGGAATTAAGTGAGGTAGTATATGTTGTAAAAAAATCCACCATTGAGATTTTCCCAGTCTACGAGAAATTTGAACAAAATCTGAAGACTTTAACTGTAATACTTCTGCTCGAATTAATCTTGTAAGACTAGGCCAGTGTGTAAAAGCTATTCCTATAATTACTCCTTTTGCCCTTCCACCAACTACAAAAGAAATTAAAATTAGAGTAACAAGATGTGGGACACTTAGAAATAAATCTACTAGAAGAATTATAAAATTATTAATTAACTTGTTATCCATAGCAGATAAAATCCCTAATATTAATGCAATTATAGCGCTTATGAAAGCTGATAATAATCCAATTCCAATACTTAGAGTCAGTCCCTTTAGTGTACGAGTAAACATATCTCGTCCAAGCCAATCTGTTCCAAATAAATGTCCTATCGAAGGAGGGAGATTTCGTATTTCAAAATTAGTAGTAAGCCCTTTACTGCTAATTAGAAGTCCTCCTATTATTATACTTATTAATAATCCTAGAATAAATAAAAGCCTAATTCCAGTTTTTTGTCTTAAACTATACTTCATATAGCTCCTCCCCTCATACGAGGATCCACAATAGTATATAAAAAGTCTGCTATAAGATTTCCCACAAATACAAAGATAGCGCTAAAAATTACTATTCCTAGCAAAAGTGGAACATCCCCTCTTAATCCTGCTTGCACCGTTAATTGTCCTAGTCCTGGATATGAAAATACCTGTTCTGCTAGTACTGCTCCTCCAAAAAGTTCACTAAAAGAAGAGAATTGAAGAGTAAGGGCAGGTAATAGTATATTCCGAATTCCATGTCTCCAAATTAATAAAGCTCCCCTCTCTCCTCTTGCTTTGGCAAATAATATATAGTCACTTTCTAATATTTCTAGTAACTTTTGTCTTGTATGTAATGCTATATTAGCTACTCCTAGTAAACTTAGTGCCATAACTGGTAACACTAAATGATGGATATAACTCCCAAAGGTAACATCTTCATTTAATACACCTGCTGGAACTCCAAGTCCAATGGGAAACCATTTTAGCTTCACTGAAAAAATAATAAGCAAAAGAATACCTATCCAAAAAGTGGGGGTAGAAGCTAAAATTAAACAATAGTATTTTATAATTTTATCTATCCAGGTACCTTCCTTTACCGCAGCAACAATACCTAGCACAAAACCTAATATACCAGATAGAAGCCATGATATTCCCATAAGAAGAACTGACCCAATAAATCCATCCTTAATTATCTCAAGAACAGTACGACGAAAAATAAGAGATGTTCCAAAATCACCATATATAGCTGCTGAGGCCCACCTAATAAACTGTTCTATCGGAGGCTTGTTAAGCCCCCAATATTCAGCAATCTTTTCCCTCTGCTCTACTCCAATACGCATAATGTCACCACCAATATAAGCCTCAACTGGATCAATTGGTGAGTATTTAATAAGCATAAAAGAAAGAAAACTTAAGGTAATAATAAGAATACTCATTCTTATTATTTTACTTACTACAAATTTAAATATTATTTTATAATTTATAATAGGATGAACCTCCTTTTAATTTTCCTTCCACTTCCACTGAACTATGTTATCAGTAATAGGCCATCCATGGTCATGTGGCTGAACCTTTTGAACTCCAATGTCTAGCTTTTCATTTACTAAATATAAGTGATCTAAATTTACTAACCAAGCCCAAGGTGCATCTCCTTTAGCACTTAGTCCTGTACTTCCATCCCACTGAGCTTTTTTCCAATATTCTATTGCTTCTCTCTCACTTATAGAAGATAATGCTTTCTCCATATACTCATCTACTACCTTGTTACTATAATAAATAGTATTATAAAAGCCTACTCCCTTATTATCACTACTATATATATTATATATTTCTAAAGGATCGTGGCTTCCCCATCCAAAAAGTACAGCATTAGAATACATATTTTTCTCTAACTTATCCCAGCTTTGTCCTTCCGGAATAATGTTTATGCCTAAAGGCTTCATCATATCTGCTACAGCTATAGATAAGAATTGTCGAGTTTGATCACTAGAAGGATATAATAACTTAAATTCCGCTTTTACTGAATTCTTCTCTAGAATTCCATCTCCATCCCTATCTTTCCATCCTGCATCTGCTAAGATTTTTTTAGCTTCTTCTATATTGCCATCTTTAATAACAGTATCTTCATTCCACCAAGGCAGATTGTCACATACAGTATAAGCAGGAGTTCCAAAGCCTTCTAAAATTCCATCAACAAGAGATTGTCTGCTTATTGCAATGTTAATAGCTTTACATATCGCTATATCTGAGGTTACATCATTACCTATAATATTTCCCTCTGAATCTTTTTCTCCACTCTTTAAATGTGGAAATGCAATACCACGATTATCTACACTGCTTATATTAAGAAGTTTCATTCCCTCAACCTCTTGCTTTGCAAAGGTTGGGGTTACATAGGATATATCTACAGTTCCTACTTTGCTAGCTGCAAAAGCCGCGTCCTCGTTTAAAAATAGAAATGTAATTTTATTAAAATAAGGTTTTTGTCCATAGTACTCTGAATTAGCCTCAACTATAAGTTGTTGCCCCTTATTCCATTGTACTAATTTATAAGGACCTGAACCTACAGGATTACTAGCATAATCCTTTCCATATCCATGCTTTGGAACAATGCCAAGGCTTAAAAGATTAGTTATAAACGTAGATTGAGGTTTGTTCAATATAAACTGAATAGAATAGTTTCCGCTAGTTTTGATTTCTTTAAGTACAGAAAGATCCACTATAGACCCGCTTTTTTCTGCTGTTTCAAAAGTAAACTTAACATCTTCTACAGTAAGAGGCTTACCATCTGAGAATTTTGCATCTTGTCTAATACTCACACTCCATACTAATCCATCTTCTCTTACTTTATATCCACTAGCAAGATCATTAACTACATTAAGTTTTTCATCTCTTACAAATAAAGTACTTTGAAATAAAGGACTGCCATACCTACCCCAACCCGTAGTTGGATCAAATCCGTTCTCTGGTTCTCCTCCTATGGCAATAACAAGCTCCTTTTTTTCAGTTGTATTCTTACTTAATGTATCTTTACTATCTAGTTTCGAACAACCTGATAATACAGTAGTTAATAAAACAAGTGTTAAAACCTTTATTAAAAATAGTCTTTTTTTCATACTTCTATTCACTCCATTTAATTAACGAATGTAAATTGTGGCGCAAAGTAAGATGTAACAATAGATAATACTATAAGTATTAATGAAATTATTAAAAATGCCTTTCTACTTACTTTTTCTTCCTTTATAACATGTACTCTCCTAAAGGCCCATAATGTAACTATGTATGAAAAGATCATCTGCCATCTAGTAACTTCTACCCCTAATTGAAATACAAGTACCATTAGCCCTATTCTTGTTATTAGCTTCAAATTCTTTCTCTTAACTTTATTAGATACCAACACTACTAGCAAAATTATATTTGTTAATATTAAAGTGATCTCTCCTAGTTTCATACTCTATCTCCTCTCAATTACTAAAAATTTCTTCATAACCCATATTGTATAGTTACTTTTTGCAAATGTCTATGTTATATGCAAAAGAGATGGTAAATTTATATAGTTACCATCTCTTTTTATATCAATGAAATAAGTGAATATTATCTTCATAAATACAGCACCTATCTCTTCCTTGTTTTTTTGCATTATACATAGCATAATCTGCTTTTTTAATAATACTCTCTAGGCTATTACCATGTGTTGGAAAATGACCTATGCCAATACTTACAGTTACTGATTTTCCTTCCTTACAGCTTGGTATAATTACACTATTTTTTATCTCTAATCTTAAGTCTTCCCCTGTATTTATAGTTTCTTCTAATGAAGAATTCTCTAGTAAAACTAAAAACTCTTCTCCTCCATATCTAATTATCCTTCCTTTTGACCCAATAAACTCCTTCATAATATTTGCTAAGGATTTTAACACTAAATCCCCTATATTATGTCCAAAATTGTCATTTATGTCTTTAAAATAATCTATATCTAAGAATAAAATTCCTATCTCCTTTTCTAAGTTCATATATATATTCTTACTGTATGTTTCAAGAAATCTTATATTATATAACTTTGTCAATCCATCAGTAATCGTAAGTTTTTTAAGTCTATCATCTTCTTTTTTCTTTATTCTTGAAAATTCTTCTAGCATTACTTGAAACTCTTTCTCCATAGTAATTAATATATCTCCTTTATCTGAAAATCTCTTTTCAATCTGCACTCCTAGCTTTAGCTTAATTATATTTTTATAATCTTTGTCAATTTTATATAACACTACTTTTACTACTAAATAAGCAAACATTCCAACTATAAGTCCAGCTATTATACAAGATATATTAAATAAAATTTTTCTTTCAGGTATCCAGATGACAAAGTAATCTACTAATATAGGGAAAATAGCTCCAACCATAAAACCAAATAAACAAATTACCATTTTTATTTTATTCATAGGGTTCATACTTTTCATCCCACTCACCTCACATTATTCCCCCTACTATATTCTATATAAATGAATTATGTTTGTTACATTTATTTTACATTTACTTTGTTGTTACTATTTATGGTTTATTGGATGTAAAATAAAAATTAGAGAATACTAAAAAATAGATTAATTATTATTTTAATAGGAGCTGAAAATAATGGAACTTAGTTGGATTTGGCATGCAATTATTATATTTTTTATTGGAACTTTTATATTAAGAGTAGGTGGAAGAAAATCAATTTCTCAAATGACTATAGCTCAGACAGTTGTAATGATTGGACTCGGTTCTTTACTAATTCAACCTCTTGCTGGAAGAGGACTTACTATTACTTTTCTTTCAGCATTTTTACTAACTATATTAATGATAATTGCAGAATATCTTCAAGTTAAAATAGACCCTATTGAAACTTTATTTTCAGGTAAATCAGTCATGGTTGTTGAAAACGGAACTCTAAACCTTAATAATTTAAGAAGACTACGATTATCCGTTGACAAACTTGAAACTCGCTTAAGACAAGTTGGAGTATCTTCAATTGATGATCTTAAATACGCTACCATTGAAGTTAGTGGACAATTAGGTTACGAGTTAAAAGAAAGTAAAAAACCTCTAACAAAGGAGGACTTTAATATATTAATGAATGAAATATCACAAATTAAAGCAGCTCTTGGTTCTAATATCCCTCCTCACCCTCCTTCTAGTAGCGGGAATAATATTTTCAAAGAAATAAACAGTAAAATATTTGAAGGTAAAAAAGAACCTTAGATATCGATATAATACATATGATATTTACGTTAGATAAAATCTTCTATTAATATGCTGAAATTTTTTTTAAATATGGAGGAAATTTGCCTATATACGGAGAATATTTATTTACATGTACTTTTAATTAATTAATAACTATTTTCGATTTTAAAAATAAAGGGAGGAAAACTAAATGGAAAAGAATTTTTTTAATGCAATAGCAGATAGACGTTCCTTTTATGGAATTAGTAAGGAATCGGTTGTTTCCGATGAAAGGATTCAGGAAATTATTGAATATGCAGTAAAACATACTCCATCAGCTTTTAACTCTCAAAGTGCAAGAGTAGTTTTATTACTGAAAAAACATCACGACAAGTTATGGGATATTACAAAAGAAGCCTTAAGAAAGATTGTTCCACCTGACCGTTTTAAACCTACTGAAGATAAAATAAATTCATTTGCCAATGGATACGGTACAGTTTTATTCTTTGAAGATAATAGTATCGTAGAATCTCTACAACAACAATTTGCTTTATATAAAGACAATTTCCCTATTTGGTCTCAGCAATCAAGCGGAATGCATCAATATGTTATCTGGACTTCATTAGAGCTTGAAGGTTTTGGTGCATCATTACAACATTATAATGAACTAATTGAAGCTGATATAAAAACTGAATGGAATATACCAAATAACTGGAAGCTTATCGCTCAAATGCCATTTGGAAAGCCTACAGTTAAACCTGATGAAAAACAATTTGAGCCTTTAGATAATAGGGTTAAAGTTTTTAAATAAATATTATACTTAGTAAATCTTAATAAAAACGTAGACTAAATAAGTTTACGTTTTTACTAAAATAAGTTAACTTATAAATTTCTTAAAAACTCTTCTATTTCTCTCTCATCAAGATACCTATCTCCAATTAGTCCATGCTTTAAATCTACCTCTTTACTTTTGTGAAAGTCAGAACCAGCTGTATAAAATACTCCCATATCCTTTGCAAGCTTTATAAAAAATTCTGTGTCATCTTCACTATTTCTAAAATATTTTGCCTCTATCCCATCAAAGGGCAAATTAAGAATATAGGTTAGACTTTCCTTTCTTATAACAACAGGATGAGCTAAAACTACTACTGCTCCAAATAGTTTAAGAAAATCTATACCACTTGTAACTGTAAGCCTGCTTCCCCCTCTAACATCATCAAGATGAAAATTAAATCCCCTAAGCTTCTTGAACATCTCTATAGCTGTATCGGACTTTCTATTTTTTATAAGACTTAATGCCTTTTGAAATGTTGCATCCTTATACCTATCATCTCTAAAATACCCTAAAATGTGGATACGTTCTCCATTATACCTAGTGGATAACTCAACCCCTGGTATTACAGTAATGCCATACTTTTTACCTGCATTTATAGCTTCCTCTACTCCAAGTGTAGTATTGTGATCAGTAAGAGATATTATATCTACTCCTCTGCTTTTTGCAAGTCTTACTACTTCCTCTGGTCTAAGTTCCCCATCCGAAGCTGTGGAGTGCATATGAAAGTCACCTTTTTTAAACATTAAACTCACCTTATATATTGCTATCATTACATAATATTTATTTTTTATATAATAAGTGATTACTAAGTTATAATTCCCTATTGTTAAAGGGTGATTATATAAAATTAGCCACCCCTTTTCTTTAAATCCACCTTATTACTTTCCCTAGATTAGCATAACTTCTTATCATATATATTGAGTAATCCAGTTTTCTCTACTCTACTATATAATTCATCATGATCTGTTGAATAGAGACTGGTTTCTTTCATTCTTTCAAAGTAAACAGAACCGGCAAATGTAAACTTTAATTTATCTCCATCTTCTCCATACATCTTTTCATTAGAGAAGGTTATAAAGTCTCCTATTGCTAAGTTATTTGGTAATTCTAGCTGAGGAATATTTAATGCATATCTTACGCTATTATGACCTGCTAAATATCCAGTAACAATAGCTTCTGTGTGTCCAATATAAAATCCACTTTTTTCTCCTGCTATAAAGAGATTCTCTATTCCCCTTACTCTCATTGTGTTTTCCCTTGGAGCAATAGATAGATGTCTTATAGAATTAGCTACTCCCCCTGAATACGGATCTTCGAATCTAGCATTTTCAAATCCTTTAATTTTTCTTAATTTCTCAGTAGGATAAAATGGTGCCATTAATTTAGCATGGCCAGTATCAAGTAAAACTATATTTTCTACAAATGCATCTAGGGCATAATGCTGACATATTTTAATATTTAACTTTTCTGCATTTCTTTCTTCAGGAGATAAAGGTACAATTACTACACCGTCCTTATTTAGCTTTTCTTGAAGTTCTTTACTTAATGTATCTTTATTTATTTTTACAGAACCGCTAAAAGAGCCATAGGTTCCATCATTTTTTCTTCCCATCATATCCTTGATCCCACATTTTTCTGTGATACTTACCCTTCCACCAAAGGTAGGACATCTTAGTATACACATGGCACATCCATTTCCATATTTGTGGCAATTATTCATTGGACCAGTAGATCCAGTAGTTTCTATAAAAGCATCTGCTATAATTTTATTTCCATCATCCAATACAATAGCTTTTATTTTATTATTTTCAATTTCTACATTCTTAGCTATTGTATAAAATAAAATATCGATATCCATCTCTTGCAATTTTCTTCTTACTGCACTTTCAACTAAATTTACGTCATATATACTTGCATGCTTATGTCCTGGAAAGTCAACATTTTTATGTCTTGAAAAACCATCTGTTATTTCAAATAATTCTCTGCCACCTAATAATATAGACTCCTCTGACGCTGTATATCTTCCATTGTTTCTAGTAAGTCCTCCAACATTCCCTAGTCCTAGTAATAGGTCTGTTCTCTCTAATAAAGTTACCTTTGCTCCAGCTTTTTTTGCACTTATAGCAGCTGCACATCCAGCCCATCCACCACCAATGACTACAACCTCTTTCATTTACATTTCCCCCTTAGGATTATTCTCTAGAGAAATTCTTTTCACTAATTATAGATAAACTATTCTATATATTTTGCCACATATCATTTTATTAAATGGTAAGCTGTTTTATCACACCTATGTGCTACTATTACAATAATAAACAAAAACACCAACATTAAGTTTGGTGTTTTAATCCTATGATAATGTTCTTCAAATGCTTAGAGAAAAAGATGTTTTTGATATTAGTGAAGTACACTTAGGGATTATAGAATCAAACGGAAATATATCTGTATTAAAAAAGCCAAATAAATCTGAAGTGACTGTAGAAGATCTTAACCTAAATAAAAATATTCCCCCATTAGCATATCCTATAATAATTGAGGGAATGGTATACAAGAATGTTTTAACAAAACTAAATCTTACAGAGGATTGGCTTAATCAGCAGATATCTAATCTTGGAGTGAAAAATATTAATGAAATATTTTTTGCCTCGGTAAATGAGAATAAGGAGTTTTCTCCACCAAGCAACTTATTATCGCGATGAGCCATCATAATCCCTTTGGAATCGGTTACAAATACATAACCATTTTGTCGAATTTTTATATTGGCTAAATCCAAGGTTTCTGTAGTGGAGGCTTTAAACTCACTATACAAAAGATCACTTGTTTTATTGTAAGTATATATTCCTGATAAAACAATAGGTATTAAAATTAATAGTAGTAAAATTAATATCAATTTTGCCTTAATGCTTCGTTAAAATTGACGTTAAAAATTAAAAAACCTCCAAATTTTATTTTTGTAGAGGTTTTTATTGATAAGTAATCTTTATTTTTCATATATAATTTTCTAATCAAAATATATATCACTAAATTCAATGGATATAGCTCGAATAATTCGATTATCTCCATCTATCAATTGATTATTTTGATCACTAGAATTAGCTGTTTCATCACACTGAGAAAGCTTAACCATAGGTAGTAATACCGTAAAATTACTACCCTTTCCAACTTCACTTTCTAAAAATATTTTTCCATCTAATGCCTTAAGTAAAAGATTAACCAGATATAACCCTAAGCCTGTACCTTCAGCTTGGCGTGATAGATTTGTATCTACTTGACCAAATCGTTCAAATATCATTTGTTGATTATCCTTTTGAACACCAATTCCCTCATCAATTACACTTATACTAATAAAGTCTTCATTCTCATATCTTTTAATCGCTAGTAACACATTTATTGATTTACCTTCTTTAGTAAACTTTAATGCATTTGATAAAAGATTCAACATTATGCGTTCAAACTTCTCTTCATCTAAATAAACTACTTTTTTATCTATACTTGATTTGAAATTTATATTAACCTTCTTTTGTTTTGCATAAATTTCAACAGATTTAGCAATAAACTTTGTTACGTAAACTATATCAAAATTATATCTACTCAGTTTTATATTTCCAGAGTTTATCTTTGTAACATCAAGCAAATTATTCACTAATCGAAGCTGTCTATTAGTGTTGTTTTTTATAGTGTTTAAATATTTTCCAAGTCTTTCGGTAACATCATCTTTACAAATAAAATCTATTGCTTGTAAAGCTGAATAAATAACTGCCATTGGTGTTTTAAATTCATGAGTTATTAAATAAAGAAACTCATCTTTTAATTTCATATCAGCTTGAAGAGTTTCTCTTTTTTCTTTCTCTACTCTCAGTAATTGATTATGCTTATACTTCACTCGCCGCTGATTCTGTATAAGCTCTGTTATATCCCGATGACACACTACTAAAGAAGATAAATTATTTTTATTATCAAAAATAGGCGTTGCATTAATTTCCGTATACTGTATTTTAT
Source organism: Clostridium sp. X (assembly GCF_055755365.1). Taxonomy (NCBI): domain Bacteria; kingdom Bacillati; phylum Bacillota; class Clostridia; order Eubacteriales; family Clostridiaceae; genus Clostridium; species Clostridium sp. X. Next base: position 1,768,434 of record NZ_CM146912.1, on the reverse strand, counting down.
CTGGTCGTTTTGTAATTATCCTTTCATTTCTTACTTTTTCTCCTCTAAAAGCTCTCCTCATAGGTAAATCCTCTTCTAATATTACATTATTCTTAAGATCAAAAAATTCAAAAGTGCTAAAGGCATTACTTATATGTGTTTGAATATCCATATTAGGATAAAGCTTACGAGTCTCTGCATTCATAAAGATTACATAACCTTCTTTATTAAAGATAATAAGCGCATCATGCATATTTTCAATTACTGATTCAAACATCTCTTTTTGACATTTTAATTCTATATCTAGTTTTTTATTTTCACTAATATCCTTAATAAGACAGGCAAATTGACCATATGCTGGTGAGTAGACTCTAATCCAGAAGTGAGAGTCTACATTAACTAAGAAATCCTCATAAGTTACTGGTTGTCCAGTCAAGGCTACATTCCCCAAAACTTCAATCCAAGAATTAGGAATAGCTAGTACCTCACTCCCCCTTTTACCAATAATTTCCTCATTCTTCATACTGAAAATTTTCTCTAACGCAGAATTAGCTGCTAAATACATATAATCTATAGGCTTACCTAATTCATCACAAATTATGTCCGCCAAAAAAAAGCCTTCATTTATATTCTCAAATAAAGTCCTATATTTAACTTCGCTCTGGCGTAGCGCTTCTTCTGATCGAATTCGTTCTATACGTAGAAACATCCGATTTATTATTTCATAAATCAGCTGGACTTCATCTTCTAACCAGTTACGAGCAGAAGATTGATTTATAGTGAATAAATATTTGTCTTGTCCACCATAATGAAATAATAAGGTAACATAGGAATAAGTGTTGAGTCCAGCATAAATCCCCGAGTCTGTTTGTGTGTTATGTATAATAATATTTTTTCCATCATGAACGTTCTTTTCAAGTTGCCCTATCATAAAAGAAGATAACTCTTGTCCATCTATTTCCTTGGACATATTTTCAGCGTACCAAGAATAATTCACGCTAACCTCATTTTGTATTTCATTTACTTTAGCCAGAATACAGCTAGTTGCATTCATAAACTTACCAACTTTAGAACATGCCATCTGTATAATTTCATCAGCTGACGAAAGGTGAGTAAATTCTTCTGTAATTGTGGCTAAAAAATATAAATGATTTTCACGACGTTTGTACTCTGTAATGTCTCTTGCTGTACCAAACCATTCAACTATTTCACCCTTATTATTTATTATAGGAACTACACATGAGCAAGCCCATCCTATACTACCATCAGCCCGCCAAACTTTATGTTCAAGTTCAAAAATACTTTTCTTACTAATAACTTCATTTATAGTATTTTTAACTTTAATTTGATCCTCGGGTGGTATGTATTTTTGAAGCCAATTTTTACTTGGCTCTTCCATATTACTCAAAAACTCCCTGCTACTTAACTGGTACATCTCACTCCAATCAGAACTCATTCGACATATTACTTCTGAACTAGTTAGGTACTCTTTACATTTACACATATTTTCATAAAAATCATAATTAATATTAAAATATGAATCATGAAAAAGTTTATACTTTAAACATGCTTCTAATGTAAAATTGCGTTGCCTGAGTTGAATCAACTCATTTATAATGTCCTTTTTGCTACGATCCATATCATTCAAGATAAATTCCCCCCTATTACTGAAAAGCCCCAGATATTAAAATTTCTTATCATAAAAATTATTCTAATAAATATACCCCTATAAGTTTAGAATATATGATAATTTATTTCTTTTGTACTTCTCTCTAATCCACTTATATATTATAACAATTCCACTCCCTTACTTTCTTTTCTCTATCTTTAATTCAATATTGAATATAATTCAATATTGAATTATAATATACCATATTTTAAGCATGTACTATATATATAACTTGAATACTGTTTATGTCAACTTTTTTCAAAAACATTCAAATAAAAAGTTATACTCATTATCCCTAATCAAATAGAAGAAGTTACTGCTAATTTAGCAGAACTATTAACATAATGTGATACACTCTACCCTCTTCTAAATATAACTTAGATTTAACTAAATTAGGCCAGTATAAACTTTAGTAGTTTATACTGACCTAATTTTAATCTTTCATTACGATGAAGGTTATTCTACATTAGCGTCATAACAGTCATCTTCATCATTTTCATCACTAGTTTCAAAAATTTCATCTTCAACCTCAGCTAAATCATCATCCATATCATCAATGAAATCTTCAATTTCTTCTTGAGCTGTTTGAAGATCTTCAATTTCTATTGCCATATCTCTTAGTATACTAGCAAGTTCAGTAATTGCTTTTCCTTCTTTAGTTTGACTAGTAATACCCAAACCTTCAATTAAGCCATTTAAGTATGAAACTCTAGAAATAATTGAATTCATAATATCACACCTTTCTTTTATTTATTACAATGTAATTATTATGAACTAAACTCCTTCTATATATTCAACCGCTACCTTTCATCTTAAATTTTTTTTAATAAATTCACTCTACGCTGCGATTAGGAAGTTCTGTTATTCACATTACGAGCGCAAAATCTATTCTCACTTTATTTACATCTTTCAATATCATTATATGTAACATCTTGCTATTGGCATTAAGAACCTAGTTCTATATGTATAATAAGTTTATATCTGTCGAATTTATTCTATATAATACTTTATTTTCAAGTGGTTTTATTTTGATTCCAGAAGAAAAAGTCTATTTTTCAGGTATAATTTATGTAGAAGGAATAGTTTACTTAAATCCATAGAACCATATTTAATATATATGGTGGATACGAAGCAAATTAGTCAAAATCTAAATTATTTTTATGAAGCAATCATATTTTTTCTCACTAGTGATTATCCACTTTGCATCTTCAAAATTTTCTATTTAGGCTAATATTTCCATAAATAGTTCTAAAAAACATAAGAAATACCAGTTGGTTTCTTGTAGATAGAAAGAAGTTCTATTCTCTAAATTTTTCAAACCTCTAATTTCCGATATTAAAGTATCATTTCCATGCTCAATGGCTGCCTCAATTTGCGCAAAGGTAGAGTACATAATTTCTTGTTATTTTGTCATAAGAATTTCCTAGTATAAGTTAGGATTTAATATTAAAACCTGTATTAAAAATAAATGTCTGAGAACTCAACTTTAATTTCATTTACTAGACGATTATCAATATTTAGACATTGTTCTGAATTACAATTTTCAGACCCTTCTTTTATAGGCAGCATTAAAGTAAATATACTACCAACACCTACTTCACTTTCTACGTAAATACTACCTTCTAAAATGCTAACTAATAACTTAACTATATATAGTCCAATCCCCGTTCCTTCAGCTTGCCTAGATAAATTGCTCTCAACTTGTCCAAATCTTTCGAAAATAAACTGCATTTTATCTTTCGGAATACCGATACCTGTATCCTTAATTTTTATTTGAATCATGTTTGATTGAGTTATTTCTTCAAGTATTACAGTAATCTGTCCACCTGGATTTGTAAATTTTATCGCATTTGAAAGTATATTTAATATAATTCTTTCAAATTTTTCATCATCAATACTAATAATTTTTTCATCTATACTCCCTTTAAACTCTATTTTTATATTTTTTTCACTTGAAAATAACTCTACAGATTCTACGATGACTTTTGTCAAAAATACTATATCATTCTTTTTCACATTTAACTTAACTTGCCCTGAATTTAATCTTGTAATATCCAGCAGATTATTTACAAGCCTCAATTGTCTAAAGGTATTTTGTTTAATACTATCTAACAGACTTCTAACCTTGTCTGGAACTTGATTAATATACACACCTTCAATTAATTGAATAGCTGAGTATATTACATTTAAGGGAGTTTTCAATTCATGACTAATTAATGAAATAAACTCGTCTTTCATAATAAGGGCTTGTTCTAGAACTCTCCTTTTTTCTTTCTCACTTTCCTTTAATGCATTTTCACGTAATTGAAGATTTTGGCTCATAGCATTAAAGTCTTTTAAAAGTATATTTAATTCAACAAAGGCGTTAAGATTAGAGCAAATAGAATTTGCCTCTTTATAATTACCTGCTGCCATTGCATTTGTACCTTTACTTAACTTCTCCAATGGCATAATAATATATCTATCAAGCTGTTTGCTAAGACTCCAATTTATAACTGACCAAATAATAAAAAACCCCACTATTACTATTGCAAAAGCTTTTAAAAAAATATTAAAAAAAACGGACACAGATTGTTGGTTTACAATATACCACCCATACTTATCCATCCTAATTGCACTACCAAAAACACTCTTCCCATTATATTTATAAATTGCATTTGTTTCTCCATGCTTAGCTTTATTAAAAATTTCTAAATCGCTAAAATTTGTTTGCTGCTTAACATAATCTAAGGATGGATGTGCCAATATACCTCCTGATGCATTCATAATATAGATATAATCATTTTTGGAATTAGCTAAAATTTTTGAAATTTCTTGCTGCAAAATTCCTAATTTTAATTCCCCTACAATAGTACCACCCTTAATAAGATGCTTGATTAAGTAAACAGTTGGCTCTCCTGTCCTAATTGATATAAATGGGCGAGAAATTATAATATCATCTTTACTTTTTCCTTTTTTAAAGTCTGGAATATTCGACATATCAAATCCATTAATTCGAGGATCTAAAGGTATAAGTAAATCTATTCTATTATTTTCATCTAAATAATATATAGTGTCAAAATAGCCATATGCTTTCCACGTACTTTCCATAAAAATACTTAGACTGTGTTTTTCAGATACTTCAGCAGTCTTAGCTATTGCATCTATAATATTACTACCTAAATTAACATGATACGTAATGATATTTGCCATAGATTGAGCTGTTTTTAATTGCAAATCTACAGTATTTTGTCGCTCATTGTAACTTATTCCAATAGAAATTATTAAAGTTAAAAATATCAATGGTAGAAATAAACGAAAAAGTAACAATCGCTTAAATACTTGAAGAAGTAAGGGAATATCTTTTTCATTGTTCATTACTTACCTCCACATTCTGTATCTTAGTAATTATATTGAATTTTTTATTACTTATAACACTTAAATAACGATCTCTCTCAGTATCACCATAGTTGTCCATAATAAAGGTATTTAATACTCCTTCATATTTAGTAATTAAACTCAACTCCTCTTTCAACCCCTCTGCCTTTCCACCAGTCTTTTCTAATGCTTCTCTTAGCACTAAGACCGTATCATAACCAAAGGTTGACCCAAAGGATACATCATCACCAAATCTAGATTTAAATTTATCCTTGAATTCATTAAACCTTGATGTCTTACAATCAAAAATATAATCTTGATCTATTAGCATCCCTTCTACAGCCTTTCCACCATTATTTATTAAAGTAGACGTATTAGCCCAACCCGTACTATATAAATTTATATTATAATCCATTAAGCGAAGCTTTTGTGCAATTAAAGCTGTATCAATATCTGAAGCTATTATTAATAATCCATCTGCTTTAGACTTCTTAATCTCTGCTAGTTTATCTGAAAAATCTATTTGTGCTTTGGAAGAAAAACCAATTTCTTTAGTTAAATTTCCACCTAATGATTTAAGTGTAGTACTAAAAATATCACTATATGTTTTAGAATAGAATAAATTGTCACTATCATAAATTACAGCTATATTTTTTTGTTTATAATTTGTATAGACATATTTAGCCGAAGCTTGTGCACTATCTTTAAACGATGGACAAACTGAAAAAAAATAATCATCAATACCAGTTAGTAATGGTGTTGATGTAGTTGGACTTATCAAAACAACTTTTGCAGGGTTTGTCACTTCTAAAGCTGCCATGGTTTGCATGGTAGTTGCATGTGCAATGATAGCAACAACTCCAGCATCAATAAGTTCTTTATCAACTCTTTTTGCTTCCTCAGGTATACCATAATCATCCCGGATTAAAAGCTCAATATTATGGCCATTAATTCCTCCCTCAGAATTAATTTTTTCCACAGCCAATTGAACTCCATTCCGTTCTTGTACTCCTAATTCAGCTTGATTACCAGTCAACTTAGCTGAAAACCCAATTAATATTGGTTTCTTTCTTAAGGAAAAGCTAAAAAAAATTGTTAGCACTAATAAAAAAGCTGAAAAAAACATTGCCCTTTTCATCCCCAATTTACTCCTTTATATTCTACATATTTTTTAGTTTCTTGCAATATTATACTATAAAATAAACTTATTTACCACTTTTTGTATTTATTAGGGAATTCGTAGGCAAGCCTTCTTACTACAGTGACAGTCACTTGTTGAATTATCATACACTATCTCCTACGACAATTCTCTTAATATCTCAATTTCCTGTTAAAACTTTGCATTATTCTTTAATAATTTTTTAGTTTTCCCTGTATTGCCACATTTTTATACTTTACATTTCCTAAAATATATACTACCCTATTCCCAGGTGGTGGTATTTTGATTACAGAAGAAAAAGCCTACATTGCAGGTATAATTGATGGAGAAGGAAGTATAATGTTATTGAAATTTCATAATAACCAGTTCCCTGCTCCTTGCATAAGTATAAGTTCAACAACTTTAGAACTATTAGAATGGCTAAAGAACAAAACTAGAGTTGGTACTATTAAAGAAAAAAAAGAATTACTGTTTAGAGAAACATAAAAATTCTTTTACCTATATTGTTAAATATAATGATGCTATTGATTTACTTGAAAAGATAGAACCCTATTTAGTTATAGAAAGTAAAAAGAAAAGAGCACGATTAATTATAGATGTTTATAAGAGGGTTACTCCTAGAAATGGTAGATATTCTAAAGAAATGTTAGAATCTAAAGAGAAATTCTACAATGATTTTATTAGTATAAAGTAAAAAAACACCAATTTTACGTTGGTGTTTTTTCTACTATGTATGGTGGAGGCGAGGGGACACATCTATCTATTATTTCTAATAGTGCTGACTATATCTCGCGCTTACATATTACTTGTAAGTGCCCTAGCGTATTATAGAAGCCATAATATAGTTTTTTAACTTCTATCCTAGTACTTCAATATCCAATAACTTATGGACTTAGAAGCCTATGAGTCGATACGTGGCTGTTGAGTTTCCTCACATACCACTCGGTATTGCCGTCGTCTTAATGTACGTTACGGTTTCACCGATAAAGCTAGGTTTTCACTTATGAATCACTTCATAAGGCGACTCTTTTATGAATCGAACCCCTGTCCGAAAGTAGCAATACTACAGCATCTCCGAGTGCAGTCCTTAATTTGACATTCCCTCCACTAGACGCCTAAGGACAGGCTTCTAGTTTCAGTAGCTTCATAAATTCCGTTCCTAGGTCAAAGCTTTCCTAAGCTCGGTTCCCCACTTCATGACGCCCTATCCCAAGTCGTGGGACTCTTGGGTAGGACGAGCAGCGACTAGGCTGCTAAAACGAAATTATCGTTTGCGTTTACGTTTAGTTCCCAGTTTTTTAACGCTGGTCCAGGAAACCATCGACTCGCTTCTGTAGTACAACATACCCCCGTCGAAAGCCATGTACGCCCCCATGTGTGATATATTGCTTTATAAGCAGTATATTCAGTTTTCAAAAATCATTCTTGTAATATATTATTCTATCATTACTTTTCTATTTTGTCAATATTTCTAAAGTTTTATCCATATAAGTCTGAACTAACTTGGTGACAATTAGTATAATACCTTATTAACATAAAGTTATCAATAGGGTTTTAGAGTTACATTAATCAACTTTTTATATTTTATATATAAGTTTCCTTTAAGGGAAATCCTTATCAAGAATCATACGCCAGATATTGGTCGGATAAAATAAAAACAAAATTAGGAACTGACAATTTATAGTCCTTGTCAATTCCTAATTACACACTTCTTTTTAGCTCTTACTCTAAACATTACCAGTAATCTCTTACCGTCGCAACTCACTACCTAGCATAAAAAAACTTATTTATATCAAGAACATAGCTACAACTGTAGTAACTGCAAGTCCAATAACAACTGGCTTTAGATTTCGTTTGGCAAGTTCAAAAGCATCTACTCCGCATATGGCCGCAACTGGTATTAAAGCCCAAGGAACTATAGTTCCTCCTCCTACCCATATTCCTGATATTTGTCCAAGTGCTGTTAGAGTTTCTACTCCTCCACCTATAGCTGTTGAGAATAATCTAGCTATAGATCCAACTAGAGATATTCCCGAAAAACCTGAACCGTCAAGTCCTGTAATAGCACCTACAGAGGTTAATGTTATAGATGCAACTACTGAGTTTAGCGGTACTAAATTTGCTAAAGCTACTCCTAGATCATTAACTATTCCGTTAGATACTTCCGGAAGTATCTTTCCAAATATATCATTGAAAGCTGAGTCTCCTAGATAGAAGAAGGCAGCTACAGGTATTACTATTCCAAATATCTTAAACCCAAACTGCAACCCTTTAACTAGATCATTTGTTATATTCTCTAGAGCCTCTTTCTTATAAATTAATACAGAAACTAAAGATAGTATAAAAATTGATGTTCCTCCTATTAAAGCAGTAGCATCTCCCCCTTGAAGTCTCGCAAAATACATTATAACTATATCTGCTGAGAATAGTATAAATATAAGTAAAGCTAAAAGTTTTCTTGTAACTTTTGAAGCTATTAATTGAGAGTTTTCTACTTCTACTTCATCTTGAACTATTTCGTATTCAGTAGATAAATAACCTTTTTTAATATCTTTTCGTAACATATAGAAGGCCACTACAGTGGTTACTACTCCCATAGTAATAGCTAAAGGAATACTAGCTGAAATTACTTTTGATACCTCTAATCCAGCAGCGTCTGCAGTAAGTTTAGGCGCAGCTTGTATTACATAATCACTTGATAGGGCTATACCATGTCCAAATAGATTCATGGCTATAGCTACTCCCATAGCTGGAAGTCCTGCTCTCTTAGCTATAGGTAAAAATAGTGCTCCTATAAGAGCTACAGCTGGTGATGGCCAGAAAAACCATGAAAGTATCATCATAACTAAACCTATAACCCAATACGCTACCCCATAGGATTTTATAATTTTCTTAAATGGAGATACTATCTCCCCATTTATTCCTGAAACAGCTAAAACATTACTCATAGCTGTTATAACCGAGATAATTAATATAGTTGGCATTAATTCTTTAGTAGCATAAATAAAACTATTAAATACCCCCATTAAAGATTTATATATAGACTCTGTTCCTATTAATCCTAGAGTAAATATACCTATTATACATATCAAAGATATATCTTTCTTCACTACCATTGCTGCAATAATTACTAATATGAAAATCAAATAAGCATAGTGCAGAGCTGTTAATTCTATAATCATTGGTATCCCTCCTCATAAAAAAATGTATATTATTAGATTATGCGGGAGATATAAAGTTAGTTACTTAGGGATAACCAGTGTTATTTTCTTCCTATTAAATTTAAAAAACAAAAGACTGCACATTAAGTACAGTCTTTATCTCATTCTTTCTTTTAATTCTCTGTCTATATCTCTCTTAGCAGACTTTTCTGCTATAGAATTTCTCTTATCGTAATCTTTCTTACCTCTAGCTACTCCAAGTGCCATCTTTACTCTTCCTTTTTTTAAATACAAGCTTAAAGGTATTAGCGTAAATCCTTTTTGAGCTGTATATCCAAGTAAAGTAGCTATTTCTTTTTTATGAAGAAGTAATTTTCTTTCCCTTAAAGGATCTTTATTAAATATATTGCCTTTTTCATAAGGGCTTATATGCATACCTGATATGAATATTTCTCCGTTTCTAATCTGTGCATAACTCTCTTTTAAGTTTGCCTTACCTGCTCTAATAGATTTAACCTCTGTTCCAACAAGTACCATACCAGCTTCGAATACTTCATCTATAAAATAATCATGATGTGCTTTCCTATTTTGCGCTAGGGTAGTATTCTTATTTTCTTTCCCCATATTAACACCTACTTCACATTACTAGTTTGTGGCATTATTTTACACCATACTTATCTACAAGTCAAGAAATTTACAACTAATTGCTTTTACTTAAAAAGGAAAGTGGATAATTTCCACTTTCCATCTCTAACTATATATAAGTTTGTATTTCATTAATTAAATGTTCTTCTTTTATAGCTTGTTGTATTTCTTCTTCAGTAAGCTTTACAAAACTAGTCTTTGGAAGTTCATCTACAGCTTCTTCTTCGGTTTCTTCTTTAACTATATCAAAGTATATATCATAAGAACCCATATCAACTTTTGAAACTTTTATTCTTATTTCATCACCTAGTCTATATTGCTTCTTAGTTCTCTCTCCAATTAAGCATAGATGTTCTTCATCATATACATAGTAGTCATCATCCATATTACTTATATGAACTAATCCTTCTACTGTATTTGATAATTCAACGAACATACCAAAGTTTGTTACTGAAGATATTATACCGCTATATTCTTCCCCAATTCTTTCACTCATATATTCAGCTTTCTTTAAATCATCAACTTCTCTTTCAGCTTCTACTGCAAGTCTTTCCATGTCTGAAGATTGAGCTGCTGCTACTTCAACAGCTTTTTCTAACTCTTTAAATCTGCTATCATCTACAATACCAACTAAAGACTCTTTAATGATTCTATGAATAATTAAGTCTGGATATCGTCTTATTGGTGATGTAAAGTGACAATAATATTTTGCCGCAAGTCCAAAATGACCCACAGATTCTGGAGAATATCTAGCTTGTTTTAAAGAACGTAATAGAAGTGTATTAACTACTACTTCTTCTTTTTTTCCTTTTACTTCTTCAACTATTTGTTGAAGAGCCTTTGGATGAATATCATTACTTGCTTTTATGAAGTATCCTAAATTGTAAGCAAAAGTTCTAAACTTTTGAAGTTTTTCTTCATCTGGATCTTCATGAATTCTATAAACAAATGGAAGCTTAGTCCAGAACATATGCTCTGCTACAGTTTCATTACATACAAGCATAAATTCTTCTATTATTTTATTTGCAACAGCCCTCTCATAAGGTTTTATATCTATCGGCTTTCCAGTTTCATTTAATATTATCTTACACTCTTGGAAATCAAAGTCTATAGCTCCTCGTTTTGATCTCTTCTTATTAAGGATTTCAAATAGTTCCTCCATAGCTTTAAAGTCTTCATATAGATAATTATATCTTTCTATAAGTTCTTCATCTTTATCTCTTAAAATTTTAGTTACATCTGTGTAAGTCATTCTTTCATTAGTTCTTATTACACTTTTTGTAATTTTATAATCTACAACCTTACCTTGGTCGTTAATTTCCATGAAACAAGACATAGTAAGTCTATCTACTTTAGGATTTAAACTACATATTCCATTAGATAATTCTTTTGGAAGCATAGGTATAACTCTGTCAATTAAATAAACAGAAGTTCCTCTTTTCAATGCTTCTTTGTCTAGCGGATTCTTCTCCTTTACATAGTGAGATACATCCGCAATATGAACTCCTAAATAATAGTTTCCGTTAGAAAGCTTTTGTATAGATACTGCATCGTCTAAGTCTTTTGCATCCTCTCCGTCTATAGTTACCATCTTCATATCTCTTAAATCTTCTCTGCCATTATACTCATCAGCTGGTATCTCATTAGGAATATTTTGAGCAAAAGTTTGAACCTTTGGTGGAAACTCTTCTGGAAGTTTAAATTTCTTTATAATAGTTAAGATATCTATTCCTCTATCGCCTTTTTTACCTAATATTTCTGTAACTTTTCCTTCTGGATTTCTTCTCTTCTCAGGCCAATCTGTTATTTCTACTATTACTATATCTCCATGTGTTGCTCCGTTAGCATGTTCTGCAGGTACAAATATATCTTGTTGTATTCTTCTTTCTTCAGGAATTACAAATCCAAAAGTTTTATTTTCCTCGTAAATTCCTATAATTGTCTTATTTACTCTTTCAGTAACTCTAACTATTTCTCCCTCACGTTTTTTGCTCTTATTTTCTTCCTTTAAAACTTTAGCAAGTACTCTATCTCCATGCATAGCTCCATTCATAGAAGAAGATACAACAAAAATGTCTGCACCACCTTCATCTGGTATAACAAATCCAAAACCTCTTGGATGCCCTTGAAGTCTTCCTGCTACAAGACCCATTTTTTCTGGAAGTCCATAAAGATTTGCTCTATTCTTAACTACACTTCCTTCTTTTTCCATAAACTTTAATATATCTTTAAAATCTTTTATTTCGCTCTTATTGATTCCAAAAGATGATGCTAGTTCATTTATGTCCATGGGCTTATATGCTTGTTCTCTCATAAAGTCTAAGACTGCATTTTTTATGTTCATTTTCACTCCTCCTATAACATCATATGTTTATATAAAGCCTTTTTATAAACAATTTATTATATTTTTTGCTATTATCATAAATAGTATTCACTATATTATCTTTAATACACAATATTATGTTATGTATATAGTAACCTAATTAGATTTACAAGTCAAACTATGGATTTAATACTATAATTTTCTTAAATAACATTTAAAATTCTATCTATAAAACAAAGATATGTAATCCTCAATAGAACTACATATCCTTTAGCTTATTAAAATATATTAATGAAACTTCCTAGAAAAGTTGATGTCTTATCTATTTAAAAAGATTTAATAGTATTCCACCATTATTTGCTATAACTGTTGCAAATACTAATGATACTATAGTCATTAATTTTATTAAAATATTCATAGCTGGACCTGATGTATCCTTGAACGGATCTCCTACTGTATCTCCAACTACTGCTGCTTTATGAGCATCGCTACCTTTTCCACCATGAGCTCCACCTTCAATGTACTTTTTAGCATTATCCCATGCTCCACCAGCATTAGCCATCATTATAGCCATAAGAACTCCAGAAGCTACAGCTCCACCAATAAGCCCTCCTAAAGCTTCAGCTCCTAGAAGCATTCCTACTGCAAGCGGTGCAACTATTGCAAGTACTCCAGGAATCATCATTTCCTTTAATGCTGCTGTTGTTGATATATCAACACATTTTTTATAATCCGGCTTTCCTGTGCCTTCCATAATTCCAGGTATAGTCTTAAACTGACGTCTTACCTCTTCAATCATTTCATTTGCAGCCTTTCCTACTGATTCCATAGTTAGTGCTCCAAATAGGAAAGGTAACATCGCTCCTATTAAAACACCAACTAAAGTAACAGGTGTTAAAAGGTTGATTGCAGTAAGATTAGTTGCTTGTGCATAAGATGCAAATAGTGCTAATGCTGTAAGTGCTGCTGAACCTATAGCAAATCCTTTTCCAATAGCTGCTGTAGTGTTTCCAACTGAATCTAGTTTATCTGTTACTTTTCTAACACTTGGATCTAATCCAGACATTTCAGCAATACCACCAGCATTATCTGCAATAGGGCCATAGGCATCAACTGCTACTGTAAGTCCAGTAGTTGATAACATTCCAACTGCTGCAAGAGATATTCCATAAAGCCCCATATTAATATTACTTGCTCCACCCATTATATAGAAGGAAAATAATACTCCAACTGATATACATAATATAGGTAACATAGTTGAATACATACCAGTAGCAAAACCTGAAATTATAGTTGTAGCTGCCCCTGTTTCAGATTGTTTTGCGATTCTCTTTACATGTTTATATTCATCTGCAGTATAAATTTCTGTAATTTTACCAATTACTATTCCTACTATTAAACCTGATAGTATAGCTCCAAAAGCCTTATAATCTCCAAATGTCTGTTTACTTAATACTACTGATCCTATAATTACGAGTATTCCACCTATATATGTTCCTGTATTTAATGCCTTTTGAGGATTATCATTTTTACTATTTCTTGCAAATACTGCTCCTATTATAGATGCCACTATTCCAATAGCTGATAAAATAAGTGGGAAAGCAATTTTTCCCTTTTCACCTGTGAATAAAAAGAATCCTAAAGTAAGAGCTGATATTATAGAACCGACATAAGATTCAAATAAGTCTGCACCCATTCCAGCAACATCTCCAACATTATCTCCAACATTGTCTGCAATAACTGCTGGATTTCTTGGGTCATCTTCTGGTATTCCTGCCTCAACCTTTCCAACAAGGTCTGCTCCAACGTCTGCTGCCTTTGTGTAAATTCCTCCACCTACACGAGCAAAAAGGGCTATAGAACTTGCTCCTAGTCCAAAGCCAGTTATAATACTAATCTCATCTCCGAAAATCATATATAGTATTGTAAGTCCTAATACACCTAGTCCTACAACACACATTCCCATAACAGCTCCACCTGAAAATGCAATTTTCAAAGCTTTACTTTGTCCATGATGTGCTGCTTGAGCTGTTCTTACATTTGCTTTAGTTGCTACAGTCATTCCAAAGTAACCTGCTAGAATAGAAAATAAAGCTCCAAAAACAAAACATATAGCTGTTTTATAATCAATAGCTATAAGTATAATAACTGCTACAGCTATTATAAAGGCTGTTAAGTACTTGTATTCCCTCATTAAAAAAGCCATGGCTCCTTCATGAATGTACCCTGCTATTTCTTTCATTCTTGCATTTCCTGCATCTTCTTTAGTAATACTTAGACTTAATACAAATGCAAAAATTAGTGCTAAAACCCCACATATTATTGGCAAATATAAATTCATTTTTTACCCTCCTCTGCATATAGATAATTTTTTTTAAATGAACCCGTATTGTAACAGGCTTATTTATATTCTATTAGCTTAACTTAAAGTTTAGTATAAATTTATGTAAAAAAAAAGCCGCACAAATACCTTTATCGGATCTATACGTCTTTCTACATTCTAGTATACTCTTTTAAATTATATATATGTACTATCTTAGTATAGTTAAAAGCGATGTTATAATTGCAAAACCTACAGCTAAAAAAACTGTTAACTTAGATAAGAAAGCTTCGTAAGTTTTAGTCTTATTTTTTGAATAAAAGGTTTCTCCACTAGAAGATATTAAATTAAATCCGTCCGCTTTTCCTGGCTGTTTTAATATAGTAACTATAAGCGCAACTGCTATTATTATCTGAACGATTTGTAAAGCTCTAATCAAAAAAATGCACCTCCAATGTTTTATGTTTCATCACACGTTTACTTCATTATAAATATTTTATCATATGCATTATGTAATTACAATAAAAGCCTGCAACTTAATAATTGCAGGCTTTTATTGAATTTAAATTTAATTTACTATCTTTTTATATTGAAGAATGTATTAATTCCTCTATATTCTCCCATACCATTTAACTCTTCTTCAATTCTTAATAATTGATTGTACTTAGCAACTCTTTCGCTTCTTGCTGGTGCTCCTGTTTTGATTTGTCCTGCATTAACTGCAACAACTAAATCAGATATTGTAGTATCTTCTGTTTCTCCTGATCTGTGTGATACTACTGCAGTATATCCAGCTCTTGCTGCCATTTCTATTGTATTTAAAGTTTCAGTTAATGTTCCTATTTGGTTAAGCTTGATAAGAATTGAATTACCAACTCCTCTTTCAATTCCCATTGAAAGTCTTTCAGTGTTAGTAACGAATAAATCATCTCCAACTAACTGAACTTTTTTACCTAATTTATCAGTTATTAACTTCCAGCCTTCCCAATCTTCTTCAGCCATACCATCTTCAATAGAGATTATTGGATACTTTTCTGCTAAGTTAGCATAGTAGTCAACCATCTCAGCTGGTGTTAAAGTTCTTCCTTCTCCCTTTAATTCATACATCTTAGTTTCAGAGTTATAGAATTCAGAAGATGCTGGGTCTAACGCTATAAATATTTGCTCTCCTGCTTTATATCCTGCTTTTTCAACTGCTTCTAATATAATTTGGATAGCTTCTTCGTTGCTATTTAGGTTTGGTGCAAATCCACCTTCATCACCTACACCAGTTGATAAGCCTTTGTCTTTTAATATAGTTTTTAATGTATGATATATTTCTGCACACATTCTTAAAGCTTCTGAGAAAGATTCAGCTCCTACTGGCATTATCATAAATTCTTGTAAGTCTACGTTATTATCAGCATGAGAACCACCATTTAATATATTCATCATAGGAACTGGAAGAACTTTAGCATTTACTCCACCTATGTATTGATAGATACTAATTCCTAAATAATCAGCAGCAGCTCTTGCACAAGCAAGGGATACTCCAAGCATTGCATTTGCTCCAAGCTTACTTTTGTTTTCTGTACCATCAAGTTCTATCATAACTTTATCAATAGCAACTTGATCAAATGCATTCATTCCTACTAACTCTTCAGCTATTAAGTCATTTACATTATCTACTGCATTTTGAACGCCTTTTCCTAAATAAACTGATTTATCACCATCTCTTAATTCTACTGCTTCAAATATTCCAGTTGATGCTCCAGATGGAACTGCTGCTCTACCTACTGTACCATCTTCGAGTTCTACTTCCACTTCTACTGTTGGATTTCCTCTTGAATCTAGTATTTGTCTAGCATACACGTCTACTATTTCTACAAAAGTCTTCATTAAAAATCTCCTCCTAAAAATCACATTGAATTTATATGTAGTAGATAACATAATCAAAACAGTTATCTACTGATATACCTTAATTTTAAAGTTAAACTCATAAAATTATCTAAATAGAGTTCTTCCTGTCATTTCCTTTGGAATTTCTAATCCCATTTCTTCAAGTATTGTTGGAGCAATATCCGCAAGGACTCCTCCCTCTCTCAACTCTTTTCCTTCTGTATCTTTTGATACATATATAAATGGAACTGCATTTATAGTATGAGCTGTCATAGGTCCACCTGTGGAATAATCTATCATTTGTTCAGAATTACCGTGGTCAGAAGTTATAAATATTGAGCCATTTCCCTCTAGTATTTTATCCACAATCTTTCCTAAACATTCATCCACAGTCTCAATAGCTTTAACAGCTGCTTCTACAACTCCTGTGTGGCCCACCATATCTGGATTTGCAAAGTTCAGTATAATAGTATCATATACATCAGAATCTATTCTATTTATTACTTCTTCAGTCATTTCATAGGCACTCATTTCTGGCTTTAGATCATAGGTTGCAACCTTTGGTGAAGGTATTAAAACTCTATCTTCATTAGCATAAGGTTCCTCTATTCCTCCATTAAAAAAGAAAGTTACATGAGCATATTTTTCTGTTTCTGCTATTCTTAACTGTTTTTTGCCAAGTCCAGCTAAATATTCACCTAAGGTGTTTTTATATGAGGTTGGACCAAAAGTAACATGAACATTTTCTAGAGTCTTGTCATACTCAGTTAATGTTATAAATGTTAAATCTAGATTTTCTCTTTTAAAACCTTCAAATGCTTTGTCATTTATCGCTCTAGTCATTTGTCTTGCTCTATCTGGTCTAAAATTGAAGAATATAACAGAATCACTATCCTTTATTGTTGCTGTAGGCTTATCACCATTTAATATTACAGTTGGAAGTACAAATTCATCTGTTTTATTATCGTGATAAGATCTTTGTACAGCCTCTTTTGCACTTACTTCATTTTCACCTTTACCTAATACCATTGCTTCATAGGCTAACTGAGTTCTTTCCCACCTATTATCTCTATCCATAGCATAGTATCTTCCTGATAGGGTAGCAATACTACCAACACCTAGCTCATGCATATAGCTTTCTAACTCTTCTATATAGCTTGGAGCAGAGTCTGGCGGTGTATCTCTTCCATCTAAAAATGCATGTACATACACTTTTCTTATTCCCTGCTCAGCAGCAAAAGAAATCAAACCTTTTAAATGGTCTATGTGTGAATGTACTCCTCCATCTGATAATAGTCCTAAAAGATGTAGCGATGAATTATTTAGTTTAACATTATTAATAGCTTTTAATAGAGTTTCATTTTGTGATAACTCTCCGTCCATTATAGCCTTTGTTATTCTAGTTAAAGCTTGATATATTATTCTTCCCGCTCCTATGTTCAAATGTCCTACCTCTGAGTTTCCCATTTGTCCATCTGGAAGTCCCACAGATAATCCACTTCCACCTATTGTAGTATATGGATAAGTGCTTGAGAGTCTATCATAATTAGGTTTACTAGCTAATTTAACAGCATTTCCGTCATCATGGTCCGATATACCAAAACCATCCAAAATAGCTAGCATTACAGGTTTTTTGCCCATTTTTTCACCCCCAAAAGTCTGCAAATAAGAATTTTACAAAGTAAAATTCTTATTTACTTATCATAATTTACTATTGCAGCAAACTCTTCTGCTTTAAGTGCAGCTCCTCCTATGAGTCCTCCATCTATATTAGTTTTACCCATTTGTTCCTTTATAGTTGAAGGTTTAACAGAACCACCATATTGGATTCTTATCTTTTCAGCAGTATCAGAACCAAACATTTTTCCTACAATACTTCTTATAAATCCTATAGTTTCATCTGCTTGTTCTGCTGTAGCTGTTTTTCCTGTTCCTATTGCCCATATCGGCTCATAAGCTATAACCGATTTTTCTACTTTCTCTTTTTCAAGTCCTGCTAAATCAAGCTTTACTTGCTTTGCTAGTACTTCTTCAGTTATATTTGCTTCTCTTTCTTCAAGTGTTTCTCCAACACAAAGTATTGGAATTAGATTGTATTCAAAAGCCTTTTTCATCTTTTTATTTAAGTCTTGATCATTTTCTCCAAAGTATTGTCTTCTTTCACTATGGCCTAAAATAACATATTGAATTCCCATTTCTTTTAGCATAACTGGGGAAATCTCTCCAGTAAAAGCTCCACTCTCTTCAAAGTGCATATTTTGAGCCCCAACCATTATGTTTGTTCCTTCTGTAGCTTTCTTTACTAAATCTAAATATATAGCTGGTGGACAAACTACTACTTCACAAGTAGCATCAGCAACTAATGGTTTTAACTCATTTACAAGTTTAGTTGCTTCATCCATAGTATTATTCATTTTCCAGTTCCCTGCAATAATAGCTTTTCTCATATTTACTCCTCCATCTTCCACTTATTATCTATCTTTAAGTGCTGTAATTCCTGGTAATTCTTTTCCTTCTAGGAATTCAAGTGATGCTCCACCACCTGTTGATATATGAGTCATTTTATCTCCAAAGCCCAGTATATTTACTGCTGCTGCACTATCTCCTCCACCTATTATGGTAGTTGCATTTACCTCTGACATAGCTTTAGCTACAGCTATAGTTCCTTTTGCAAAGTTTGCAAATTCAAATACTCCCATAGGACCATTCCATATTACTGTTTTAGCTTCTTTAATTGCATCACTAAATAGTTCTGCACTCTTTGGTCCTATATCTAATCCTTGATGATCTGATGGAATATCTCTTCCTTCTGATGTTTTTGGCTCTGCATTTTCATCAAATCTATCAGCATATATTACATCAATAGGCAGTAATATTTTTACTCCCTTTTCTTCTGCTTTACTCATCATTTCTTTAGCATAGTCTATCTTATCTTCTTCTAGAAGTGACTTACCTATTTCATGACCTAAAGCTTTTAAAAATGTGTAAGCCATTCCTCCACCAATTATTAGAGTATCTACTTTATCTAATAGATTATTTATAACTCCTAATTTATCTGATACCTTTGCTCCTCCAAGGATTGCAACGAAAGGTCTTTCTGGATTTTCTACTGCCTCACCAAGGAACTGTAATTCCTTTTGAATTAAATATCCGCAAACTGCTTCTTCTACAAAACTTGCTACACCAACAGTTGAACAGTGTGCTCTATGGGCTGTTCCAAAAGCATCATTTACAAATATTTCTGCTATAGATGCAAGTTCTCTTGAAAAGTTTTCTTCATTTTTAGTTTCTTCTTTTCTATATCTTGTATTTTCTAATAAAACTACATCTCCATTATTCATCTTTGATATAGCATTTTTAGCTTCTTCTCCAATTACATTACTATCTGCTGCAAATACTACCTCTTTATTTAACATTTGTGAAAGTCTCTTAGCTACAGGTGCTAAAGATAATTCAGGTTTTGCTTCTCCCTTTGGCTTACCAAGATGCGAACAAAGAATAACTTTTGCTCCTTGTTCTATTAAATATTTAATTGTAGGCATTGCTCCTACTAATCTATTCTCATCTGTTATTACTGCATCTTTAAGTGGTACATTAAAATCACATCTAACTAGTACTCTCTTACCTTCTAATTGTACTTCCTCAACAGTTTTCTTATTTAATTTCATAATTATACTCCCTTCATAATTTAAAGTATAAATCAAAGCATACTAAATCATTATAATACTAAATTGGAATAATATCAAAATATTTGGCAAACTAGAATATTTTATTATAAGTTTAAATTTTGCTTAATCTATGTAGTTGCCTAACTTCTACTCTAATTAAAGTTTTTAATATTTCAGCCTAGCCTCATGTTTATTATTGTACACCGTTTTTAATTTATTTATTATGATTACTAGATATTAGTGGGGGGTCTTTTTAAGTCCCTTATATATTTTCAGAGTCCCACTTTATTATAGTATAAATTTCCATAAATTTAAATAGTTATTTAATAAAAAATTGATTTTATGAATAATCTTAACTGTTTTATTGACATTCATATACTATAATTAATACAATATACTTAATAAGAAAAGCTAAATTTCAAATACTTAGAGAGTAGTCTTTAATTATTTGTTTATGCAAATACTAACCTAATAGAAAAGAGTATTCTAATCTAAAAGGAACTATAATTTATAAACATATCTATGGCTTTGAAAATATCAAAGTCTTTCTGTTATGTAAATTAAACTTTCCCATTTAGGAAAGTTTTTTTATTTTTAAAACCTATGTCTAAATACGATTAGTAAGTTAATAATTATATATTTGTTATTTAAGGAGGAAATATAGTGAAAAAGATTGGTGTAATAAGTGCTATCTTAGAAGAACCAAAACAATGTCAACAAGAATTCAATGAAGTTGTCTCTTCTTTTAAAGGTATTATTAAGGGTAGAATGGGTATTCCTTTTGAAGAAAACGGAATAGCCGTAATATGTATTACTGTAGTTGGAAGTTTAGATGAAATAAATAGTCTTACAGGAAAACTGGGTAATATTGACCATGTTACAGTTAAAACATCAATATCCAAAAAAGAGATATAAGCTATGAAAAATTTAATTGATAAATTATACAAAGACAATTACTTAGAGAGACAAGAACTTCTCCACTTACTTAATGGTATGAGTAAGGATGATAAAGACTATTTACTAATTAAATCTCATGAAACTAGAGTTAAGCACTATGGGAATGTAGTATACCCTAGAGGTCTTATCGAATTTACTAATTACTGTAATAAGAACTGTATTTATTGCGGTATTAGAACTTCAAATAAAAATGCTGATAGATATAGATTATCTTTAAATGAAATTTTAAGTGCTTGTGAAGAGGGGTATATGTTAGGATATAAGACTTTTGTTCTTCAAGGTGGAGAAGATAGTTATTATACTGATGAGAAAATTGTTGAAATAGTAGAAATGATAAAGTCTAAATTTCCCGATTGTGCTATAACTCTTTCCATAGGCGAAAAGTCCTATGAATCTTATAAAAAGTATTATGATGCTGGTACAGATAGATATCTTTTAAGACATGAAACTGCAACTAAAGAGTTGTATGAAAAATTACATCCTGGCATGAGTTTCGAAAATAGAATAAGATGCCTAAAAGATTTAAAGAATATTGGATATCAAGTTGGAGCTGGATTTATGGTAGGCCTCCCTGGACAGAGTAATGCTGACTACGTTAATGACCTCCTCTTCCTAAAAGAACTTCAACCTGAAATGGTAGGAATAGGACCATTTATACCTCAAAAATATACTCCCCTTGGAAAAGAGGAAGGGGGAACAGTTGAGGATACTATAGTCTTACTAGCTCTTATTAGATTACTACTACCTGAGGTTTTGCTTCCTGCCACTACTGCCCTTGGAAGTATAGACCCACTTGGACGAGAAAAAGGCTTAAAAGCAGGTGCAAACGTAGTAATGCCAAATTTATCTCCTACAGAGGTTAGGTCAAAGTATGCTTTATATGATGGAAAAATCTGTACAGGTGATGAAGCTGCCGAATGCAGAATGTGTATTGAAGGTAGAATAAAAAGTGCTGGTTTTTCTCTTGAGATGTCTAGAGGAGATAATAAGTTATGGAGGAGAAAATGATATGTTTATTGATCACGAATATATATATAGTTTATTAAATGAAGCTAAAAATGCTAAAAAATTAGAGGTACAAGAAGTTTTAGATAAAGCTAAAGAAAAAAAAGGATTATCCCATAAGGATATAGCAACACTTCTTCAAGTTGAAGATAAAGACCAATTAGAGGAAATGTACACAATAGCAGGTGATATAAAAAAATCTATCTACGGAAATAGAATTGTTATGTTTGCTCCCCTTTATGTAAGTGATTACTGCGAAAATAACTGTGTATACTGCGGATATAAGAAAAATAATACTTTTCCTAGACGAAAACTAACAAGAGAAGAAATCCAAGAAGAAGTTAAAATCCTTGAGAAGATGGGACATAAAAGACTTGCATTAGAGGCAGGAGAAGATCCTGTAAATTGCAATATTGATTATATACTAGATTGTATAGATGATGTATATAGTGCTCAAAATGATAATGGCGTAATTCGACGAATAAACGTAAATATTGCAGCTACTACTGTTGAAAATTATAAAAAGTTAAAAGAAGCGAAGATAGGAACTTATATACTATTTCAGGAAACCTACCATAAGCCAACTTATGAAAAAATGCATCCTAATAGCATAAAAGGAGATTATGAATATCATTTAACTGCCTTTGATAGAGCTATTACAGGTGGCATTGATGATGTAGGGGCAGGAGTACTCTTCGGACTTGCTGATCCTAAATTTGAAGTTCTAGGTCTAATGCTTCACAACGAACATCTCGAGAAAAAATTCGGTGTTGGTTTTCATACAATATCTATGCCAAGACTAAAAAAAGCTGAAGGTAATGATTTAAATCAATTTCCACATCTAGTAACCGACGAACTCTTTAAAAAGCTTGTAGCAATCATTCGTATAGCTGTACCTTTTACAGGTATTATTATGTCTACAAGAGAGACAGCAGAAATGAGAAGAGAAGTTATAAAATATGGAGTTTCTCAATTTAGTGCTGGCTCTAGTGTAGGGGTTGGTGGGTACAGAGAAAGTCAAAATGGAAATAATATAGGTCAATTTGAAAAGGGTGATAACAGAACTCCTATGGAAGTTTTAAAAGAACTAATAGATAGCAAATATATACCAAGTTATTGTACAGCATGTTATAGAAAAGGCAGAACTGGTGATAGATTTATGAGTCTTGCAAAATCAGGACAAATTCAAAATGTATGTACTCCAAACGCCCTTATGACATTAATGGAATTTTTAATGGATTATAGTGATGAAGAACTTTATAAAAAAGGTGAAGCCTTAATTCAAGAAGAATTAAAAAAGATTCAAAGAGAAGATATTAGAAACTTAACATCGGATAATATAGAAAAAATTAAAAATGGCGAAAGAGATTTATATATATAAATAGGAGGTAATATGAATACTACACCAAATGCTAATAGAACACATATTGGAATCTATGGTAAAACTAATTCCGGTAAATCATCCTTATTAAATGCAATTATAGGGCAAGATATTTCCTTAGTATCTGAAATCAAAGGAACTACTACAGATCCTGTAAGTAAAGCTATGGAACTTATCCCCTTTGGCCCTGTTCTTTTTATAGATACAGCTGGTCTTGATGATGTCAGTGAACTTGGCGAACTTAGAGTAAA
Source organism: Clostridium sp. X (assembly GCF_055755365.1). Classification (NCBI taxonomy): domain Bacteria; kingdom Bacillati; phylum Bacillota; class Clostridia; order Eubacteriales; family Clostridiaceae; genus Clostridium; species Clostridium sp. X. The sequence goes on along the minus strand of NZ_CM146912.1, from coordinate 1,744,681 downwards.
AAGAAGTCTTAAAACTCTTCAAAAGATAGATTTCGCTATTTACGTTGTGGATATAAATGATATAGATGAGGATAATTATAAAGAAACTGTGGATAATTTTAAGAAACATGGGATATCTTATATGATTGTCATAAATAAAGTTGATACAGCTGAGGAGAAAACTATAAATCTAGCTAAACAGAAATTTGATAATGCTGTTTTTGTTTCTGCAAAAGAAGAAGAAAATATACTCTTCTTAAAAGATGAACTAATTAAAAGACTTAAAGAAGATGATAAAGAAGAAACCATATTAGGGGATTTAGTTCCTTATAACGGAAAGGTTATTATGGTAGTACCCGTAGATTCTGAAGCTCCAAAAGGAAGACTTATCCTTCCTCAAGTCCAGCTTATACGCGATTGCTTAGATCATGGAATAAAGAGTTATGTGGTGAGAGATACAGAACTTGAATATGCCCTACAAGATATTAAAGATATTGATTTAGTGGTAACAGACTCCCAAGCTTTTAAAAAAGTAAGTGAACTTGTACCTAAGAATATAAAACTAACTAGCTTTTCTATACTGTTCGCAAGACATAAGGGAGACTTAAAATCCTTCACTAAGGGAATATCAAAAATAAAAGATTTAGATGAAAACTCTAAGATTTTAATATCTGAAAGCTGTACTCATAACACTTCTCACGAAGATATTGGAAGAGTTAAAATACCTAAATTAATAAACAAACATGTAGGAAAAGAACTTAACTATGAATTTAAGATGGGTCCTGATTTTCCAGAGGATATTGAAAAATATGATTTAGTAATTCACTGTGGGGCATGTATGGTAAATAAAAAAACAGTTCAAACAAGAATAGATATATGCGAAAGAAACAAGGTCCCCATTGTAAACTATGGAGTTCTCCTAGCATTTCTTACAGGAATCCTAGATAGATCTCTAGATATATTTAATATATAACCTAACTATAAAAAAGCATTGTTTTGACAATTTGTCAAAACAATGCTTTTACTATTAGAATACTAATAATTATAATCTATCTGCAACGTACTTAGCTAAATCAGCAAGTCTGTTTGAATATCCTGATTCATTGTCATACCAAGAAATAACCTTAACCATTCTTGGTCCTATAACCATAGTTGATAATGCATCAATTATAGAAGATCTCTCGTCTCCTCTGTAATCAATTGATACTAGTGGCTCTTCACTGTATCCTAAAATTCCTTTTAATTTTCCTTCTGCTGCATTCTTGAACGCTGCATTAACTGATTCTACAGTAACATCTTTTGATAGAGTACATACAAGATCAGTTACAGAAACTGTTGGTGTTGGTACTCTCATAGAGAATCCATTTAATTTTCCTTTTAATTCTGGTAATACTAATGCAACTGCTTTAGCAGCTCCTGTAGTTGTAGGAACCATTGATTCAGCTGCTGCTCTTGCTCTTCTTAAATCTTTATGCGGAGCATCAAGTAATCTTTGGTCTCCTGTATATGAGTGAATTGTAGTCATTAATCCTTCTACTATTCCAAATTCCTCATGAAGAACCTTAGCAAATGGTGCTAAACAGTTTGTTGTACATGAAGCGTTTGATATTATATTGTGATTTGTTGCATCATACTTATCTTCATTAACTCCCATAACTATTGTAATATCTTCACCTTTAGCTGGTGCTGATATAAGTACTTTTTTAACAGTTCCTTGTATGTGATCTTTTGCCTTATCTGCATCAGTGAATATTCCTGTACATTCTAGAACAATTTCTGCTCCAGTGCTGCTCCAGTCTATATCTTTAGGGCTTCTTTCAGCAAATATTTTTATTTCATTTCCATTTACTACTATAGATTTTTCCTTTGCTTGTATGTCTCCATTAAATATTCCATATAATGAATCATACTTTAATAGATGAGCTAATGTAGCTGGGTCTGTTAAATCATTAATTGCAACTATTTGTAAATCCTCACTGTAATTGTTCACTAGTGCTTTGAATACATTTCTCCCTATTCTTCCAAATCCATTAATTGCCACTTTTTTCATTTAGATTACCTCCTAAAAATAAATATTTAAACTATTTTTATAGTCCTTAGCTATCCGTAGTAGTCTTCTCTTTTTTTATAATATTTATAATTTCTCTAGCAGCACCTTCGTCTGTTATAAGAATATTATTAGTATTATACCTTTGAACTGATATAATAGCCTTAGCCTTACTTTTTCCTCCAGCTATAGCTATTAGTTTTTTTATCTTTTTTGTATCCTGGCTCTTTATTCCTGCGGTGGGAGTAGAAAAAACTATTTCTCCATGAGGATTAAAATAACATCCAAAAGCTTCTCCTACTGCATTATTATCTTTAAGCTTACGTATTTCTTCTTCCTTTAGCTTTCTTTTTAATGCCATCTCCTCAGCTTTTCCAATACCATATATTAAAATATTAGCTTTATGTATGCTCTCTACCACTTCTTTAATGCTTTCTTCATTCAAAATTTCAAATATTTCTGCATAATCTACGTTATCAATAAGTTGCAACATCTTATAATCAGCAGATAGTTTTTCAGCAAGTTTTGCAGCTAAAGTATTAGCTTGAATCTCCACATTTCTTCCAAGTCCTCCCCTTGCTGGAACAATTAGCACATCTTTATAATCGTTTATTTTTACCATATTGTCAACTATTTTTTTTATACTTAATCCTCCAGTTAAGGCTATTATAATCTTATCTTTTAGCATACTTTTTAGAAAATTCGCTGCGCTCTTCCCCATTTCTTCTAGGACAAGACCCTTTTCATCAACATCTCCTGGTACAATAATAATATCCTTCAAATTTAATTCTTTTTTTATAATTTCTTCCAATTTGCATAATCCTCTTAAATCATGAATAAATCCTTTTAAGTCATTTAAAACTTCTTTACCTTCATTTGTTACTTTTGTGCCATCAGAATTAATATCTATTAAACCTTGCTTCTTTAGAAAATCTAATTCCGTTCTTACAATTCTCTCTCCAATTGCTAGATAACTTGATAGCATTCTTCTACCGATAGGTTGATTATAATATATTGTTGTTAAGATACTGTATCTTTTATCTAGTAATTCTAATAATTCAGGAACAATTTTCTTCTGAGCTTCTAAAGCATAATTCAAAGAATCACCTCTTTGGACTAAAATAGTCCCATATATTAATTTATAGTCCCACTCTTATTATAATTCAGATATATTTGTTTTAAAAGAGTTTTTATGAAAAATAAGAAAATTATGGACATTTTTTTAATATTCAAAAAAATAAGAGAGAATTATTCCTCTCTCTTAGTATTCCTATAATACGTTTTTTTAAAACCGTTTTCGTTTACTTGATGATTTTATTCCAATCTCTTCTCTATACTTAGCAACAGTTCTTCTAGATATTTCTATGTTAATATCCTTTAGTAAGTCGCAGATTTTCTGATCTGACAATGGTTTACTTTTATCTTCTTTGTCAATTAAGTCATTTATTTCTTTTTTTATTATTCTAGTTGATATATCCTCAAAATTGTCGTTTCTTGATATCCCCGTTGTAAATAAGTCCTTAATTTTTATTGTTCCTTTATCTGTATGAATATATTTTTCCCTTATAGCTCTACTTACAGTAGACTCATGTATCTCTAAATCATCTGCTATCTCTTTCAAAGTCATAGGCTTAAGATATTCATCCCCTAAATTAAAATAATCTTTCTGTACTTCTACAATTTTTTTCAAAATATTGTATATTGTAGTTTCTCTTTGTGCAATACTTTTCATTAAAAATATAGCACTATTTAATTTATCTTTTACAAATCTTATTGTATCCTTATCTTTCTCATTATTAATAATTTGCCTATACAGTTGATTTATTCTTAATACAGGAATAGAATCATCATTCATAAAAATACAAACTTCTCCATCTATTTTCTTTATATAGGCTTCTGGAACTATATACCAGGTTTCTTCTCCTGTATAGAAGCCTCGAGATGGTTTGGGTTCAAGAGACTTTATAATATCACCGTAATCTTGAGCTTGACTTATACTTATGTTTAAACTTTTTGATATAATATTGTATTTATTTTCTGCTATAAGCTCTAGATATTTATCTACAATCTCATAAATATTTTTATCCTTAATTCCTTTTAAATGAAGCTGGATTTTTAGACATTCTTCTATATTCCTAGCCCCTATTCCATGTGGCTCTAAACTTTGTAAAATCTTTAATGCCTTCTTTGATAGCGATGAGGCTATACCTAGTTCTTTTTGTATATCTTCAATACTGTTACTTAAATATCCTCTGTTATCTATATTTTCTATTAAATACTTGCAAACAGATTTTATTTGCATATTTTCACTTAATTCTATTATTTGTTCAAACAAAAATTCTTTTAAAGACTTTTTAGCAATTATAAAATTTAATGGTGATACATCCTCATCATTCTTATTATAATAAGCCCCATTACCATAGTCATCAAATTCAAGATGTTTTAATAATGCCTTATAATCAATTTCATCTTTTATTTTATCTTCTATTTTTTCTGCATTTTCGTCATTTTTTTTATTATACTCCGCATCTAGTACAGGATTTTCTTGAAGTTCTTTTTCTATATATTTTTGAATTTCTAAATTTGACATTTGAAGTAACTTCACAGATAATTGCATTTGTTGAGTCATAATTAACTTTTGTTCTTGAGTTAAGTTTAATTTGAATTCCATCTTCATTTTATCACCACTTTGTACATACTTATGTACATAAATTTAAACATAAAAACAATTTTAATTAAACTTTCTCTATATATGCTATACCACATGCATTAGGACCCGAGTGAGTCCCTACTACACATCCTGCTTCACATTCTATATAATTAATTGTTCTTTCTGTAAGTTCTCTTTGTAACACCGGAAATATATCTTCATTATAAATATGAAGCAATATACTTGTTTCTGTATTATCAAGATTATTGCTATCTAAATAATTCAAAATTGTTTTTATAGCTTTTTTAGTTCCTCTTACTTTATCTATAAGTTCCATTTTACCATTAATTACACCTAATATAAGAGTTATATTTAAAAACCCTCCTATTGTGGCTGCCGTTTTTGAGAGTCTTCCTCCCTTAACTAAGTTATCTAAACTTACAAATGCATAAGCACTTTTAACATGCGGTATGATACTTATAATATTTGTTTCAATTTCCTCTATACTAAGACCTTCATTCCTAAGTTCAGCTGCCTTTATTACAACAACACCTAGTCCTGCTGTTACATTTAAACTATCTATTACAATTATATCATCACTATCTGTCATCTCTTTAGCAATACATGCTGACTGATATGTACCACTCATTTTAGACGAAAGATGAATTGATATAATCTTATATCCCTCATCTAAATACTTTTTATATACTTCATAAAATCTTTGAGGATTAACTCCAGCGGTTGTTGGAAAAACATCTTCCTCATTTATTTTTCTTAAAAATTCTTTTATGTCTATTTCTACACCATCTAAATATTCTTCTTCTCCAAAATTTACTGTTAGAGGAATCACTTCTAAATCATATTTTTTAATAATTTCTTTATTGAGATCGCAGGTACTATCTGTTATTATCTTTATTTTTTCCATAGCTACACTCCTACTCCATTTGTGGATATCCTATTTGTCTTAAAGCCTCATAAACTACTATAGCTACGGTATTTGAAAGATTTAAAGACCTAGTTGTTGTATTTACCATTGGAACTCTAATTCTGTTTTCTTCATACCTGTCTCTAATATAATCAGGTAATCCTGAGGATTCCTTTCCGAAAACAATAAAGTCTCCTTCTTTATATTTTACTTGGTCGTGATGATATTTAGTACCTTTTGTAGTAGATAAGAACACTCTAGCATCTGGATACTTTGATATCATATCATCAAAAGACTCGTGGATTTCTAATTTAAGTTCCGGCCAATAGTCAAGACCTGCTCTTTTTACTTGTTTGTCATCTAATGTAAATCCTAAGGGTTTAATTAAATGTAATTTACAATTGGTTAGCACACATGTTCTTCCAATATTCCCTGTATTTTGAGGTATTTCTGGTTCAAATAAAACTATATTTAAATTACTTAATTCCACTTATTATTCCTCCCTCTCAAGTGATACATAATAAATATATTACCTTAATTGAAGAATAAGGTAAAGATTAAGTTCTTATAGAGCAAATTTTTCTATAGCTTTTGCAACCCCATCATTTTCATTTGTATCAGTTATATAATTTGCAGCTTCTTTTACACACCTAGCACCATTTCCCATAGCAATACCCATTCCTGCATATTCTATCATGGATAAGTCATTTTCTCCATCGCCAATACATATTACTTCATCTCTTGTTAATCCATAAAAATTCGCTAAAATCTCTACAGCATTTCCTTTAGATATACCTTTATTCATTATTTCAAAATTATCACTTAGTGAACTTACAACTTCAAATTTACCAAGTTGTCTTATTTCATCTCTTGCTTTAGAAAAACTATCTGTATTATTACTGATACAAATACATTTAAGTATTTCTCCATCTCTTTCCTCAAATACTTTCCTTAGATTTTCATTTACACATAATTGTATTTTCATTTCTTCCGGTAAATCTTGATTCATTTCTAGATAAGTGTACCCTTTTGGAAAGGGTGTTTTTGATATTATAGTATTAAAAGTATTATAGTAAAATTTAAAATCGTATTTTTCTATTATAGATAATATAGCTTTACAATCTTCAATAGATATTACTGACTCATATATAATTTCATCTCTATCTTTTTCTCTTATATACGCTCCATTTGCAGCTATAACAGGCGCCTCTATTTCCAAAAGTCCAGCATAATACTTTGCTGAAGTAAATAATCTTCCTGTAGATATAGCAACTCTGATTCCCTTATTATGAGCTTTTTTTATAGCTTCTTTATTCCTTTCTGTTAATTCTTTTTTATTATTCAACAATGTTCCATCCATATCTAAACAAATTAATTTATACGTCAATAGAATCTCTCCTTTATTAAAAAATTTTGTATTATCATTATAAAGTAAAAATAACTTTTAGTAAAAATGCTGATATAGTAAATACTATATCAGCATAAGATTTTATTTTTTTGTGCCCTTTTTTATTATTCCGTTTACAGGCACATAATAATCATTTGTAACAAGTTCTTTACTAATAAATTTTCCGCCTTCATATATATTTCTATAAGTTTTCACCCTATACCCCGTATATGGTTTTTTTACTACTTCTGTTTTACCTTCTAGCAAGTTTGGATCATCAATATACTTTATAATAGGCTCGACTTGACCATATATTTCTGTACTAATAGAATATGTTCTTTTATTTAAAGAAGAATTTGAATATATATTAAAATAAAGATGTTTATTGCTAGTATATCCTTGAATAAATATTGGATAATCGTATGAGTTCATGAATTTAAAATCAATATTTCCCCAATCTACTGTAGCATCAAGTCCAATTCCAACATAAGTTGATGGGAATGTATGATGTACTCTTTGAGTGGTTTTTATATTTCCTTGTAATATAGCATTATATAAAGTAGATGATACTTGACATATTCCTCCACCTACTCCTGAATCCAATTGTTGGTTCACAATTACTCCTGCCTCTTGGTATCCTCTTGCCTTTGTCCTTTCTCCAACTACTTCATTGAAGCTAAAGGAATCTCCAGGCATTAAAACTACTCCATTAATACTCTTTGTTGCTAAATCAATATTTGTAGATCTCGACGATGAAGATGTAGCAAAGCTTGTGGAGTATGAAGCAATTCTAGAATCTATGGATTTTAAAGCCTCCTCTGTTATTTTAGGTTTTGAAATCTTAATAGGTGCTTCTATTTCTATATCTTCTTCAAGATTTCTGTCTATTTCTGAGATAATAGTATTTTTAAGTTTATCACTCTCAAGTTCCATACCATTTTGGCTATTTGTTATATTAAATTTTCTATTTACCATTTGTATACTTGCATTTTTAGGTAACTCATTTATTTTCTTCTCAATACTTTTTATTATATTGTCAATAGGCTTATTATTATAAGATAATTTAAGGCTGTACTCTTTCTTAATTGGGCTTCTTATAGCTTTGAATTTAGAAATTATATTTAAATCCTTGCCATAGGATAAAGCTTCATCAACAGTTTCAATAATATTATACTGTGCATTTAACTCAGAGTAACTCATTTCATAAGTATTACTTGGAGTTTTAATACTTATCTTTTTATTTAAAATAGAATTTCCAAAACTATTTCTTAATATATTAATCGCTTCTTCCTTTGTTTTTCCCGACAAGTTAATGCCCTTTACTACTACACCTGGAAACATCACATTATTGTACTTTTCAATTGTAAAGTACGCATAACTTATAGACACTGAAGCTAAAAGCAAAATAACTGCAAACAACAATTTTTTTACTCTTTTTGCATTTTTTTGCTTAGTTTTATTTTTTTTTCCTCTACTCATCCATTTCCCCCTCTTTCTCATATATTATACTACAAAACATTCTATAATTACATAAGAAAAGTATATAGCTTAATATGGTATATTTAACCTTAAAACAGAAGTATCCTTTATTTTAATACTTAAACTATTCATATCTTAGTACTATATGTAATTTTAAGTCTGAATAAAAAGGATTTTAAGGATTTTTATGGAATATTGTATATAGTAATTTACTACTTAGTTTTTTAATCAAGGAGAGTTGATGTTCCATGATAAATGATCATAATACTTGTTTTAATGTGTTAAAAAATTTGCCTGTTCCTGTTATTGCACTAAATACATGTTGTGAAATTCAAAACATGAATATATACGCTGAAAATTTATTAAAGAAATTAGAGGTAAGTTTATTCGAAAATTCATATTGTGAAACTCCATTTATTCTAACTTATCTTAAACAACTTGTTCTAAATTTTATTAATAATGACTTAACTGAATGTACTTTTGACAAAAAAATAATCAGTGGTGATAAAGACCTGTATTTTCAAATAAAAATTAATAAAATATATAATTCCAATGATGATATTGAAGTAATAATACTACTACTGTACGATATCACAGAACATAAAAGAATAGAACTAAGTTTAATTGAGCGTGAAAAGCAGCTTAATTCTATCTTCACGGCTCTTCCTGACATATATTTCAAACTTGATAAAGAGGGTACTTTTTTAGACTGTAAATCTCAAAATATAGATGATATGCTTGCTCCTCCTACTAAGTTAATAGGGAAAAATATAATAGATCTTCTCCCTAATCCTCTAGGACATGAACTAAAATCTTCTATAATAAAATCAATTAAAACAAAATCTTTAGTACTGTATGAATATGATTTAAATTTACCTAAAGGTTTGCAACACTTTGAGGCAAGAATAACTCCCTTCTCAGATAATGAAGCTATGGTTATATCAAGAAACATCACAAAGCGTAAACAAACTGAAGAAGAAATGTTAAAAATCGAAAAGCTAAACTCCATAGGAACCTTAGCTGGTGGAGTTGCCCACGACTTTAACAATATACTCACCATAATTCTTGGAAATATATCTATGTTAAAAACCTATAAAAATATTGATGAAAAAACAGAAAAAAAGTTATTAAATATAGAGAAGACTGTTTTTCAAGCCAAGGATTTAACCAAACAATTACTTACTTTTTCTAAAGGAAGTAATCCCCTAAAGAAAATAACTTATATAAATGTATTAATAAAGGAAACTGCTACACTAGCTCTATGTGGTACTAATGTAATGTGTAATTTAAATCTGCCTAATGATTTATGGCCTGTTGAAATTGATCCTGGTCAAATAAGCCAGGTAATAAGCAATTTAATTATAAACGCCTATCAAGCTATGCAAAATGGAGGAATTGTTACTGTTAAAGCCAGAAATGTAACCTTACTTGATAACGAAATTATAGGATTATCCTCTGGAAAATATATTAATATTTCTTTTAAAGATCAAGGTATAGGAATAGATGAAAGTAATCTTCTTAAGATATTTGATCCTTACTTCACTACAAAAAAAACTGGAAGTGGTCTTGGACTAACTTCTTGTTATTCCATTATAAAAAAACATAACGGACATATTATAGTTAAGTCAAAGCTAGGAAAAGGAACTGTATTTCAAGTATACTTACCAGCCTGTGAAGGGATTCCAATTGAAATGGAACAAATTTCACAATCAGTTTTCCATGGTGAAAATAAAATCTTAGTAATGGATGATGAGATTGAAATAAGAAAAGTAATAAGCTCTATGCTAAATCACTTAGGTTATAAAGTAGAGTTATCAAAAGATGGAGCTGAAGTCATAAAATTCTATGAGGATGCATTAAAACGCAATACCCCTTTTGATGCAGTAATTATGGATCTTACAATCCCAGGTGGAATGGGAGGAGAAGAGGCAATAAAACACCTTCTTAGAATTGACCCCGATATTAAAGCTATAGTATCAAGTGGCTACTCTGCTAGCAGTGTTATTTCCCACTATAAAGAGTATGGCTTTAAAGGAGTAATTAATAAACCCTATACTCTGGAAGAATTAAGTAAAGAACTAAATAAAGTATTAAAGCAGTTGTAATTAAACAACTGCTTTTTTCACTTTTTTAGCTACAGCCTCACAAACTCTTCTATCTAAGGCATCTGGGATGATATAATCTTCATTTAATTCTTCACTTTGTATAAGATCTGCTATTCCCCTTGCAGCTGCAAGTTTCATATCTTCTGTTATTTCTTTTGATCGAATTTCAAGAGCTCCCTTAAATATTCCTGGAAATACCAAAACATTATTTATTTGATTTGGGAAATCTGATCTTCCTGTAGCCACTATCCTTGCACCTGCTGCTTTAGCTATATCTGGCATTATTTCCGGAGTTGGATTTGCCATAGCAAATATAATACTATCTTTATTCATAGACTTAACCATTATTTCATTTAATACATTAGGTCCAGAAACTCCAATGAAAACATCCTTATTATTTATGATATCTTTTAATGTTCCCTTTTTAAACTCCCTATTAGTAATCATGGATATCTCTCTTTGAGAGTCATTAAGCCACTCTTCCCCTTCAGCTATAGCTCCATTTTTATCACACATAATGATATTTTTAGCTCCAGCTAAAAGTAATAGTCTACATATAGAAATTCCAGCTGCACCAGCTCCATTTATGACAATTTCTACTTCCTCAAGTTTTTTATTTAGAAGTTTTAGTGAATTATATAATCCTGCTAAAACAACTACTGCTGTTCCGTGCTGATCATCATGAAAAACAGGAATATCTAGTTCTTCTTTAAGTCTTCTTTCTATATAGAAACATTCAGGTGCTTTTATATCTTCAAGATTAATTCCACCAAAAGATGGTGCTATTAACTTTACTGTTTCTATTATTTTATCAGGATCCTTTGTATCTAAGCATATAGGGAAAGCATTTATCCCCCCAAATTCCTTAAATAAAAGGGCCTTTCCTTCCATAACTGGTAGCCCTGCTTCAGGTCCTATATCTCCAAGACCGAGTACTGCTGTTCCATTGGTAACTACTGCAACAGTGTTTCCCTTCATTGTATAATCATATACTTTATTCTTATCTTCCTTTATTTCTAGACATGGTTCTGCTACCCCTGGCGTATACGCAAGAGATAAATCATATTTACTATTAATAGCTATCTTACTTGTTACCTCTATTTTTCCTGCATTTTCTTTGTGAATTTTCAACGCTTCTTCTTTAATGCTCAACTAAATCTCCCCCATAATTATTTATAGTTAATCTATTTCCTTACCCTTAAAGTATTCACAATAAGGAGCTACTGGACATTCTTCACATTGAGGTTTTTTTGCCTTACATATTTTTCTTCCATGCCATATAATATAATGGTGTGTATCACTCCATTTTTCTCTTGGTATGTTCTCCATAAGCTGATTTTCTACCTCATTAACATTATTTCCTTTTCCTATACCTATTCTGTTTGATACTCTAAACACATGAGTATCAACAGCAATAGCAGGAACCCCAAAAGCATTAGATAATACTACATTAGCAGTTTTTCTTCCCACTCCTGGAAGTTTAATTAATTCCTCCATAGTCTCAGGAACTTCACCCCTATAATGTGAAAGTAATATCTTAGAGGTTTCTAATATATTCTTACTCTTATTTTTGTATAATCCACAACTTTTTATTTTATTGCCTAATTCTTCTTCAGTCAAAGTTGTCATTTTTTCCGGATTATTATAGTCTGAGTATAAGTCCTTAGTTACTTTATTAACTCTCTCATCAGTACATTGAGCTGACAACATAGTAGATATTAATAACTCATAAGGACTTCTAAAATCTAACCCACATTTTGCACCCTTATATGTAGTTTCTAATATTTCTATAACTTTTTCTCTATGTTCTTTTTTCAAAGCTACCACCTTCATACTAATTTCATGTGACTTTACCATAATAAAGTATTAATCTTTATTGATATTATACCCTAATTTCAAAAATTTAAAAAGAGTACTAAAATTATTCTAGTACTCTTTTCTTTATATATTGCCCTAAAAAAGCACTTTATTTGTACTCACCTCTATAATCTTCTGGTAGAAGTGATGCTATACTTCCCATAATCAATGCTAAAACTCTATCTTCATACTCTTTTGCTGATTCATCTTGTCCTTTTACTGGAAGAGTGAATGCCTCACCTATATTTACATTAACATCTGCGTGATGAAATTTCTCCTTACTCATTTGTCCTTCTTGATTTATTGGCATAAGTTTTTCAGTTCCAGTCATACCTATTGGAATTATAGGAACCTTGCACATTTTAGTTATTAACACTATCCCCTTTTTAGCTTTAATCATTTTACCAGTTCTACTTCTTGTCCCTTCTGGAAATATAAGAACATTACCTCCAGCTTTTACAATATCAATAACCTTTTTGATGCCTTCTTTATCTGCTGTATCTGGACGTATTGGTGTAGTTTTTACAATACTTAATCCTAAACTTGTAAAAGAATTACTTGCTAATTTAACTCCTGCTACAAATGTTGTATCATACTTCTCTAGTACTCTATTTAAAATAAGTGCATCTGAATTACTTAAATGATTACATATAAATATAACAGGCATTTTAACTTTATTTATATTTTCTTCATTTTTTATATTTATTTTAGCGTATTTATTAACATAAGCATTTATCCATTTACTAGATATAAATCTTACTAGCCATTTTGGAAGGTGCTTTATAATTCCACTGAAAATTGATAATAACATGAATTTATTCCACCCTTCATAATCTTCTTTATATATAATACACTATTTTTCAGAAATTTTCAAAAGTCTATTATAATATTCTTGTAAATAAGTGGAAGAAAATTCCAATTCTTTTTTTATACTTTCTAAATTAAACATGTTAATAAGCAAGTTTCTCTGAATAACATTTTTTCCTCTCCATCCACAAGAGGTTAATTTATACCTGTCCTTAAATTCCCTATTGCTCATATTAAATATCTCTTCACTATCTATATTCTTCATAAAATCATAAGGAGTAAATTCTTCTAAATTAGATAATTTTACTTTATAATTATAAGGACATACATCTTGGCAAGTATCACATCCAAATATTCTTCCTTCAAATTTATTAAACCAATAATCCTGAATATCCTTTTTTTGAGTTATATATGATAGACATATATTAGAATTAGTTACTCTTTCACTTATAGCTTTTGTAGGACATGCTTCGATACACTTATTGCACTCACCACATAATACTTCTATAGGTTTATCACTCTCTAACTCTAAGTCTGTTATTATCTCCCCTAAAAATACGTAGGATCCATATTCTTTTGTAATAAGCATATTATTTTTTCCTATAAAGCCAACCCCACTAAGGTAAGCTAAGTATCTTTCTGGTAATGAGTTGCTATCCACAAAATACTTTGCCTCTCCTCCTAAAGTTCTTATATAACAACAAATATTCTCTAAATACTTAGATACGACTCTATGATAATCATTTCCTAAAGTATATTTAGAAAAGTAAATTTTAGAACTCTCAGTCTTTTCAGTAATATATGGAAAGGCTATTGATATAATAGTTTTTCCTTCCTTCATATATATATAAGGATTAATTCTTTTCTCTATATCCTTTTCTTCAAACTCATTTTCAAACCCTGAACTTTTTCTATTATAATAAAATTCTTTTAATTCATGAAATATTCTGCAACGGGTGAATCCAACTAAATTTAGGCCTAAACTACTACAATAATTTATTATTTCATTTTTTAAATTCACTATTTTAAAATATCCCTTCTAGATATTAGTTTCTCATTTCTTCTATTTTTTAAATAAACTATTTAGTCATATCTTTAGTTACGATTTGACCTGGTATACCTACTACTGTTGAATTTGAAGGAGTATTTTTAAGCACAACTGAATTTGCTCCTATCCTACAATTATCTCCTATTAATATAGGTCCAAGCACCTTGGCTCCAGTTCCTATAATAACATTATTGCCAATAGTAGGATGTCTCTTCCCCTTATCTTTACCTGTTCCACCTAATGTAACCCCATGATACAATGTTACATTATCTCCAACTTCTGCCGTTTCTCCTACAACTACTCCCATACCATGATCAACGAAAAATCCTTTTCCTATTGTAGCCCCTGGATGTATTTCTATACCAGTAAGAAATCTTGCAAACTGCGATATAAATCTAGCTATAAAAAATAGTCTTTTCTTATAAAATAAATGTGCTATTCTATAACTTATAACTGCATGAACACTTGGATAAAGTAAAAATACCTCTACTCCATTCCTTGCAGCTGGATCGTTTTGTAGAATATTGTTTATATCGTATTTTATTGTTTTAAAAAAATTAGTCATATCGTTCCCCCCATAACATAATTAAAACATAACAAAAAGCCTTATCTCTAAATATTCTAGAGACAAAGCTATACTCTGCGGTTCCACTCTAATTGGATATTAATCCCACTTAAGTTTTAAGCACTATTCATGCTCTATTACTATAACGGGTAACACCGTTGCAGCCTACTATTATTTCGGTGCAAAACTCCAAAGGGCACTTCATATAAACTCCATATAGAAATCTCTCAGCAAATGATTTCTTCTCTGAATATATCATTTATATTACTTTCCTCTATCATAGCATTTCCTACTATTTCACTAAGGATTACATTTTTATTATATGAAGTTATAGTATAATTGTCAACATTTTTTAGCTGCAAAATCTATGTTTTCCTATTATTTTTATCAGTGATCTAGACCAAATCCACCCACTAGTAGCTGTATCTGGATTAAAGTAATACATTGCTCCTGATGAGGGATCCCATCCATTAATTGCATCTCTTGCTGCTCTAATTGAATTTGGTGCCATTTCTGCATGTACTTGCCCATCCACAATTGCTGTAAATGCACCTGGTTGATATACTACTCCTGCAATGCTATTTGGAAACTTTGAATCTCTAACCCTATTTAGTATAACTGCCCCTACTGCAACTTGACCTTCATATGGCTCTCCTCTTGCTTCTCCATTTATAAGTCTTGCTAATAATAACTCATCAGAACTACTTGTAGATACTTTAGCTGATGCAGTTTTAGTTGAACCAGCAGTTCCACCACTTGTACTTGGAACATTTATTCCTAGTGCTTTTAATGTTGCATTTCCAACTACTCCATCAACAGTAAGTTTGTTTTTTCTCTGAAAAGTTTTTACTCCAAGATAGGTTTGATAACCATATACTCCATCTACAGAACTATTGTAATATCCCCATCTTTTAAGTCTAGTTTGTACTTCCCTAACCGTTTGACCTTTTGAGCCATACTTATAGGTTACTGTTTTTACTACATTACAGTAGGGAATAATAAAATCCGATGTACTAAAGAATGTAAATAAAATTAGTACAACAAGAACTCCTACTCTCCTCCAACCTAATTTGCTCATCATCAAAAGATTCCTCCTAAAAGTTTAAATATAATGAATCTATTACATTTATTTTGTGCATATTTTGAAAAAATACACATAAAAAAACTACTACAATATTATGTAGCAGTTTTTTTATTATTTAGATATTTCTTTTTAACTTTCTCTTACCTATTTGCGGAAACATTTCTTCTATTATATCATTAATAAATAAGATACCCTGTAACTTTTCCTCTTCGTCAACTACAGGCATAGTTATTAAATCATATTTTACAAGTTTTCCAATAGCTGAATCTAATTTTTCATCATCACTTAGTTTTATAACTTCTGTTTCCATTATATCTTTTAACTTGCTATTACTATCTGAAAAAATTAATTTATTAATAGATATTACACCTTCTAATTTTTCATCTTCATCTATGATGTACACATAATGTGAATTCTTATCTTCTGGATGAATTTCCCTTAAAAGTTCAATAGTTTCACTAGCAGTAATGTTTACATTAAAAGATATGAAATCTGTACTCATTACACTTCCAACAGTCTCTTCCTCATACCTCATGAGATCTCTAACTTTCTCTACAGCTTCACTATTTAAATTAATTAAAAGTTTTTCTGCAGTATCTTCATCTAGTTCCTCTAATATATCCGCGATCTCGTCATTGGCCATATTATTTAATATTTCACTTACTTTAGATTGATTCATAGTTTCTAGTATATTAACCTGTATTTCTGGATTTATTTCTTCTAATGTTTCTGCAGCCAAATCTTTATCTAAACTTTCAAAAATTTTGTTTCTATACTTTGAATCTACTTCCTCAAGAATATCTGCAATATCAGCAGGATGAAGCTCTGATATTTTTTTATATGGAATAGATATTTTTAAATTATGTTCCATCATCTCTAGTGATTCAACATCGTCCCACATAATTATAGTATTATTAGGTTGTCTTCTTAAAAGCTTACACATAAAATTAACTAATTTCTCAATACCATATCTTCTACTTAATGCTAAAAAACCTGTTTCTACAGCTATTACTCTAATCTCCGAGGAAATATCTGCAATTCTTAAATCATTAACTCTAACAACTTTCTTTCCGTTTACATCAATTATTTGCTTGTCTAATAAATTCTTAGATAAAAGATAGGTATATGCTCTTGGTATTATATCTTTAACTCCTCTAACTTTAATTAGGATTTTTCCATCCTCATTATAGAATTCAATATTTCTAAATTCATTATTATATACTTCACTATTCTTTTTCACCTGATATCCTATAGCTTTAGGATATCCATCTCCAGTAGTAACATATATATCCACTAACTTACCTATACAATAACCATACTCATCATATATATTTTTTTGGAGTAATTCGCTTAAATAAAAACTATTTAGCTTTTTCATGGATATTCCTCCTAATCATGCATAGAGAAACTCCACTAATAAATATAAAATTTAACAGTTGACAACTGACAGCTTGACATAAATTTTCTGTCAACTCTCAACTGTTAAATTTTAATTCAGCATAAAGTTTCTCTATATATTTTCCTCATAGTATTAAATTTTTCTGATCTCCATTCAAGGGGACCACCTTCCATTAATATGCACCTCTTTTCAATATTCTTCTTTAATTTACCAAAACTAACTAGTAGACTTACACTTTATTTAGAATAAAATTTAATTTTAAATCTTTTTCAAGAGTTAAAAAATAATTATATCTACTATAGATTATATTAAATTATTTCTAAAATGCAACCATATTCAGCAATATAATTTTAAATTTTTTATTTATATCAATATACTTAAATTATAATTGAAATTACTCCGTTTTTCTTAATATTTAGGATTTTTGCAAAGTAATATTCTAATATAAATAAAAAGACAGGCAGAAGAATTTTTCTACCTGACTTTTTTTACTTTATTTAATCCATAATTCAAAGTTAAAATCCATAATATATCACTTATAATAAGAGTTTCAAATATACCTTGTAATCTTAAGCTAAGGATACCCTCACAAATTAAAGTCGATGCTGATACTACTACTAAAATTATTCCTATTTTATATTTATTTTCTTTCCAATAAGATAAAGTAATAATTATAAACAATACACTTATAAGCATATAAGCAACATAAATATAGGGATTATCTATAAATTCCATGTAATATCCATATAGTAAGCTTACTTTTACTCTTATAGGATTACTATATATTATATAAGAGTAAAGCATTACTAAAACTCCACTTATTAGAAATATATAAGAAAACTTTATCTTATCATTTCTAAGAAGTATATAAAGAGTCATAATACCAACAATAGGAATACATATTAGGTTTAAAAAGTATAATGGTTTTAAAATATATAAATACCCTATGTTTTGAATTAAAAATAAAACTAAAAGGCACGCATATTGAAGCAGTATTCCTGTAAATGCAAACATGCATACCAGTCTTATCTTATTAGGAGTATTTTTTAAGCTTTTTCTAAAGCCTTCATATGTAATAAATAACATAAATAATAAAAGTATCAGATAAATATACGGTTTCAATACATTCTCTCCAAGAAATTGTTGTTACTTATAGTTATTTCATATTCCTTGGAATTATTCACACTTTTTAACTTCTTATATCATTAAAACCAAGAACTCTTATTCCATCTTTAATACATTCTATAGTTACTGGAAAATCTGGCCCTCTTTCTCCATCAATGTCTGTAACAATATCTTCATCACATTCAATTGTAAGCTTATCTGTTTTAAAATAGATAAGTCCTTTATTGTCTTCAAGATGTTCAATTTTTAACATTTTTATAAACATAGGTATTATTTCTTTTATCATCCCTGCTTTTATAATTATTACATCTAGCATTCCATCTCTCAAATCTGCTTTATATGCTAACTTAAAGTTCCCTGCAGTTTGACCATTAAAGACAAGCATTAAATACATATCTCCATCAAACTCTGTCTCTTGTGAGGAGACCTTTACTTTAAGCTTTCTTAAATAAGGAATCTGCTCAATCCCCTTCACATAGTATGCTAACTTCCCTATAGTATTCTTTAAGTTAACATCTGTTTTCTGAGATATATCTGTAAAAAGTCCCGTACTTGCTACATTTACAAAATATTTATCATTTATCTTTCCTATATCTAGGGGAACGGGGTCACTATTCAATATTTTTTCACAAGCCTTTTCAACATTTAATGGTATACCTATAAACTTTGCGAAATCATTTGCCGTACCTACTGGAAGAATGGCTATAGGAATATCTATATTTAATTTTTTCATAATATTGACTACACTATCAACAGTTCCATCTCCGCCTGCTATAAGTATATACTTATAGCTTTCATCAATATCTTCAAAAGCTTCGCATAATTCATTATCCATACCTATTCTAAAAGGCTCTATAATATAATTATATTTTTGATGAAGCATTATCACTTTATCAATATCACTTACTATGGAATTTTCACCTGAATATGGATTATAAATAAACTTAACCTTATTCATATATACTCTCCTATCAAACCTTAAATATCTTTACTTTTTATTCTTTATTTTACATTAATTTATATATCCATTATAATGCTAATAAGATTATTTAACAAACTATATTTAATATGTATAATTTTAAAATTTCATATATTAATTATTATACTAATTATTAGCTTTATGTAAACTTAAAAAGTCTATGACTTAAGAAATTCATAGACTTTCTAAATATATTTTTATTAATTATCTAATATTAATCTTTTATTATAATATAATCTATATCTCTACATTTCAGGACTAGCTGGTACTGAAATACTACTTAGAGCACTCTCTGCTTCATTTGCAAGTTGTGGCTCCACCGCTAAATCTCCTAAAGCTACAATCCCTACTACTTTATTATTATCTACTATTGGAAGTCTTCTTATTTGTCTTTCACTCATCAATCTAGCAGCTTCGTGAACATCCATATTTGGTGTTCCAGTTACTGGATTTGAGCTCATTATTTCGCTTACTTTTTGTTGACGTACATTTTGACCTTGAGCTGATGATCTTAATGTAATATCTCTGTCTGTTATTACTCCTACTACCTCTTCTCCTCTACATACTGGTATAGAACCCACATTATGCTCTTTCATCATTTGAGCTGCACGTTCTACTGTATCCTCTGGAGTTATAGTAGTTACAATCTTAGTCATTATGTTTTTCATATCCATACTTATCACCTCCTCAGCTTATTTTTACCCAAAAAGATTATAATATTTATAAAAAATTTCTTTTACTACTTAAATATTTGTTAGAAATATTATATAATTGTATAATAAGCATTATAATAGTAGTGTATTTCTATTTTTTTGGATTAATATTTAGGAGTGATATGATGACAAAGAGTGTAGTGCCAAACGCATTTACCTTAGGAAACCTTGCCTGCGGTTTAATATCTTTAATTATGACATTTCAAGGCGAATATAAGACAGCTTGTATTTTCATTTTATTAGCAGGTATTATGGATAGATACGATGGAAGAATAGCCCGATATTTAGGTGCTTCATCAGAAATCGGGAAAGAACTAGATTCCTTAGCTGATTTAGTATCTTTTGGTGTTGCTCCTTCAATTCTGGTTTTCAATTTATATAATCTTATAGATTTAGGATTTTTAGGCTATGTTTTAGTATTAGTTTTCCCGCTATCTGGAGCATACAGATTAGCAAGATACAACTGTAGTGAATTTGATGGAACTTTTATGGGAATACCTATAACAGCTGCTGGTATGTTAGTATCCTTATATTCCTATATAACCCTTAAAAATGCCTCTAATGTTTTTATGACTGGTATATTAATAATTATTTTATCTTATCTTATGATTAGTAAATTAAAGATAAAAAAAGTGTGACATTTTTTCAGTCACACTTTTTTAATCTTTAAAATTTATATCTTCTTCAATTTCTGTATATATATAGTTTTCATTTATTTTATTCTTCAATATACTTGATTTTAAATCACAGTACTCTGCATAATTTGTACTAGTATTTTCTAATACATCAATTATTTCATCTATAATGTCTCCTAATTTATCCGCTCTCTTTAATGCATCTCTTACATCTGTTTTTTTTGATAAGGCAATTTTATTAAGCTCATCAGCTGCTCCAATCAAGATTCTATAAGAATTCACTAACTTACCTAATAGATCTGTTAAATTATTTACATCAGAATAATATGTTTGTATAACTTTTCTGCTTCCCAATTAATCACCCTACGAATTGATATCATAATATTTATATTATAAAGTACTTAATTTTATACCAAATAATAGTATCCCATAGTAATCATGGAGTATATGGCTATTAAAATTGCACCTTCTAACCAATAGGATCTTCCATCCTGAAACACAAAGAATGACATTGCTATAGCTATAGCACTCATTATAATTTGAAAATTACTAAATACAAAATTCATCTCTACCCCTATAAAATATGAGTATATTATAAGAAGTGGTGTAACAAAAAGAGTAATTTGTATACTTGAACCTATAGCAATCTCTAGACTCATATTTATTTTGTTTTTTGCAGCACATATAATAGCTGAGATATTTTCTCCCATATTACCTAATATAGGTATTAGGATTATACCTATAAATTCCTGTGATAGATTGTAATCAATAATTAATCCTCTAATATTAACTATTAACTTTTCACTTATTAAAAACAATAAAATTGAACTTATTACTATATCTATAATAATTATATTTCTTTTCTTTTTATTTTTAATATCTATCTTTTCTTCTTCTCTTTCACTTACTACAAAAAGGTTACTATGAGTAAAGAGTGAAAAGATCAATCCTAATATATATACTCCCATAAGCACTATTGATACCTTTATACTAAGTCCAAACATCAAACTTTCTGATACATTTCCATAACTTTTTATAGATGCCATCACTACCATTGCTGACATAGCTAAAAGGAGCATATTAAAGTTAGTTCTAGCAATTATTTTATTAAATCTTTGTTCCTTAAACTTAATACCTCCACAGAATATTGCTATTCCTAAAACTAGAAGCATATTACTTATTATAGAACCTATTAATGCTGATCTTACCATTGGGATCATACCATAACTTATAGACCAAATTCCCATCATTAGTTCAGGAAAATTTCCAATAGTTGCCGCTAGGAGTCCTCCTCTTTTTTCTCCTATATATAAAGACATATTTGAAGTTAAATCTCCTAACAGTATAGCTAATGGAATCATTCCAATTGAATAGATTACTGCATTTGTTAGATTAGAAGATGTACTGATAAATACTAAAATTAACGTTGCTATCATAATTCCATACTTTTTCATAGAACACACCTACTTGTATTACATTCTTTTGTCTTGTTTTAGTATATGGTCATGTAATAAAAGTAGTTACATTTAACTCTTAATATTTATAAAAGCAACTTGCTCCTATAAACTCTCTTATTATAGAGTTATCAGGTGTTATATCCTTATCAACATCTTTAAAAAAATGTATCAAACTTCTAAGTCTCATAGCTTCATAGTATACATCACTATCTTGCTGTATCTTATCAAGTTCTGGCTCAGCATATTTTTTCAGAACACAAAGTTCATAGACTAAACTTGAATTAAACATAACATCTGCTTCCTCTTGAAAAATAAAAACACTTTTTTCCTCTCCCCTTCTTATAGATGGCCACATCTTTAGTGTCTGCTCTCCAGCATATCCTCTTGAGAGTGAATCTCTAACTATTCTCCTTATTATTCTAACATCAGTTGTTGCTATTCTATTATGATTATCTAGATTTAGTTGCGTTAATGCACTTATATAAATTTTAAACTTATTTTCCTTTGGTATGGATGTAGTAAGTAATTCATTTAATCCATGAATTCCTTCAATTAATATCATTCCATTTTCAGGTAGCTTTAGTGAGTTTTCATGCCATTTTCTTGTTCCTGTTAAAAAGTCAAATTGAGGCATTATTATTTCTTTACCCTCTAATAAATCTTTAAGATTTTTATTAAATAACTCTAAATCTAGAGCATAAATTGATTCAAAATCATATTCTCCATGTTCATCTTTAGGTGTTCTCTCTCTATCTACAAAATAATCATCTAACGAAATCGGAACTGGAACCAAACCATTAACTCTTAGTTGTATTGCTAATCTTCTAGTAAAAGTTGTTTTTCCAGAAGATGAAGGCCCTGCTATTAAAACAACCTTAACATTTCCTCTATTCTCAATCATATCAGCAATGTGTGCTGTTTTTTTCTCATGGAAAGCTTCTGAAATTCTTACAATATCAACTATCTCTCCACTTACCACCTTTTCATTTAAAGACCCTACATCAGCTACATCTAAAATTTTTCCCCATTGCTCTGTTTCATAGAATACCTTTGCTAGATTTTTATGTTCTACAAACTCTGGTAAACTCGTAAGATCATTTTCTTTAGGTGGAATAAGTATGAAACCTGGTGCATAATAAATTAAATCAAATAGCTCAATATATCCTGTAGATATAGCTATTGGACCATAAAAATAGTCATATCTTCCACCTAATTCATAAAGCTTTAAACTGTTATTACTATTATATTTTAGCATCCTTACTTTATCTTCAAACCCATACCCCTTAAATATATCTATAGCCTCTTCCTTACTAACAGAAACTTTATTTATAGGGATATTCTCAATAACTATTTCCTTCATTCTCTTTTTTATTTTTTCTATATCTGTCTTATCAAGGGGTGAATCTTTATAAATTTCTCCATATAGTCCTTTACTCAAAGAGTGTTCTATAGAAACTCTTGCTTTTGGATATAAGTCATACACCGCTTTAATAAATACGAATTGGAGAGTTCTAATATAGGTACTAACAGAAATTTTTTCGGTAGCGCTAACTGCTTCTAAATATCCATCTTCATCAACTTTATAGCTAAGTTCTTGTAACTTTCCATTAAATTTGCATAATATACATTTTTTATATTCTTCAAGATTATTGTCTATAATAATCTTGCTTAATGTTACTCCCTTATCTACCTTTACTACTTTATCATTTTCTAAAGTTATACTTAACTTATCCATGACATTTCTCCTTATTTATTATTATCAAATTTATCTTATATTTATTTTTATCTGATGACTACCAGCATTCAGGTGTGGTTTCAAACCACACCTGAATTAAGTTTCACTTAATAACATCTTCTTTATTATTATATATTATAAATACAAAATAATATCTTATCCCCCTTATATTTTATAACTTTTTGCTAAAAATAGATATTTGAAAGGAGTGCTCAGAAATGTTTATATTAATGATTAGAACTGTAATCCTTTATATTTTAGTTGTCATTATATTGCGATTAATGGGCAAAAGACAAGTGGGTGAAATGGAACCCTTTGAATTAGTAATTGCTATAATGGTATCTGAGCTTGCAGCTCTTCCTATGCAGGATGTAAGAATTCCTTTAATACATGGAGTCATTCCTATAGTAACCCTGCTTATAGTTCAGCTAACTATAACCCTTTTAGAAATAAAAAGTGAAAAAGCTAGTGCTATAATAACTGGTACTCCAAGTATACTAATTAAAAATGGTAAAATTAACATACAAGAATTAAAAAATCAAAGACTATCTTATAATGATTTGATTGAAGAAATAAGAATTAGCGGATATTTTAATATTTCTGACATACAGTATGCTATTTTAGAAACTAGTGGTCAAATATCAATAATGCCTAAAAACTGCGCTGCACCTGTATGCCGTGAAGATCTAAATTTAAAGATTGCTGAAGAAACACTTCCCATAACCTTAATTCTTGATGGAAAACTAAACGAACATAATTTGAAATTAGCCAATAAAAATGAAGATTGGTTACTACATCAGTTAAAATCTAAAAAAATTAAATCTATAAAAAATGTTTTTTTAGCTACTATAGACTCTAGGGGTAACTTCTTTTGCCAATCTTATAATAAGTGAAGTTCTTAAATGTAATTAAGCTTTTTACTTATATAAAGCTAATAAGCAATTATCAATGACTGTAAAAATAAGATGAGTTTTTTAGAAAGGATATACTTATATATGAGAAATTTAATAATTTCATTCATGATTTTTATAATTATGGTTACTGGAATGGTAGTATCTCTAAATTTTCTTAATAAAAAATGCTCTTACTATGAGGGAATGGCAAGTTCTCTTGAAACTTCACTTAATAAAGAATCCTGGAATACAGCTTATGATATGTCAATAAAGTTTTTAGAAGAATGGAAAGAAGACTCAAAAGTTATTTCCGCATATATTAATCATTTTCATGTAGAGGCTATAAATGATCAAGTCTTAAAGTTGACTCAATACGTAAAAGTTAAAGACAAATCTGAATCCTTAGCTGTAGTTCATGAAATTAAATTTTTTCTAAAATCAATCTTATCTATGGAAAAAATAACAATAGATAACATCTTTTAAAAACAAATGTAATATACTATTTATTGAAACTTAATGTACTTTTATCATTTAAGGCACTATATTAGCTACATTATATTATATAGTATGGTAAATGTGTTAATATTGAGGTATAATATAGAAGGATAAATCCTGTCTAATTGACAAATATAGTCCTACATAACTATACTAATTTCGGAAGGTGGAATATATATGGCATTAGTAACTACTAAAAAAATGTTTCAAGACGCATATGAAGGTAGGTATGCAATAGGAGCTTTTAATATCAATAATATGGAAATATTACAAGGTGTTATGGAAGCTTGCAAAGAACAAAAATCTCCAGTTATAGTTCAAGTTTCAAAAGGCGCTCTTACTTATGCTGGCCCTAAATACTTAAAGGCTATGGTAGAGGCTGCTATAGCTGATACTGGTGTAGATGTTGCACTTCACTTAGACCATGGTCCAGATTTAGAGACGATTAAACTATGTATTGAAAATGGATTTACTTCTGTAATGTTTGATGGATCTCATTTTGACTTCGAAGAAAATATAGCTAAAACTAAAGAAGTGGTTGATTATGCACATGCTCATGGTGTTGTTGTAGAAGCAGAACTTGGAGTTCTTGCTGGCGTTGAAGATGATGTTAAGAGTGATGTTCATATTTACACTAACCCAGATCAAGCTGTAGATTTTGTTAATAGAACTGGTTGTGATTCACTAGCTATAGCTATCGGAACTAGCCATGGTGCATTTAAATTTGAAGGAGAAGCTAAGCTAAGATTTGATATATTAGAAGAAATCCAAGCAAAGTTACCTGGATTTCCAATAGTTCTTCACGGAGCATCTTCTGTTGATGCTGAACTTGTTGCACTTTCTAATGAATTCGGTGGAAAAATCCCTTCTAAAGCTAAAGGTGTTCCTGAAGAAATGCTTAGAAAAGCGTCTTCAATGGCAGTGTGTAAAATAAATATGGATACTGACTTAAGACTTGCAATGACTGCTGGTATAAGAAAAGTATTTGGAGAAAAACCATCTGAATTCGACCCTAGAAAATACTTAGGTGTTGGAAGAGATTTAATTAAATCATTAGTTGAAAGAAAAATCTTAGATGTTTTAGGATCTAATAATAAACTTTAAAAAATAAAAATGAAGTTGCTAAGTGCAACTTCATTTTTATTTTTCTACATAATTAGAAACATGTTTTATAATCATATTAATAGTTCCATCTCCATTACGAACTACTTCAAATCTACTATTATCATTATAAGCCTCTTCATTTATATAAAGATCAATATCCTTATCTATTTTAAGTCTTACTCTTTTTAGCTTTTTATCAACCCATTCTTTATCAATAGCTACTTTTTCTATTCCACCCTCTTCTTTTAAATAAGTTATAAAGTTTTCTTTAGCACTTGTTTCATTTCCAAATAGTTCTTCTGCCATTTCCTTTACATCTAGCTCTTCTTCTTCTCTAAGCTTCTTTTTTATTACACTTCTTATATTTTCTTGAGCCTCTGCATTTTCTTTTAAGTTTGTTCTAGTCCATTTTTCTGCTGATTGTACGAAGCTTTTAGTTAAATCCCTCTCATTATTAATTATTGAACAGCCTAAATAATTGCTTATAAAATAATTTGAACCATACTCTTCATTATTTTTACTTTTTGCTTGTTTATCTATTACCATTAGATCAAAAGTATTCTCAGACCTTAAAGGTTTTATAAAAGCGCATTTCTGAATTCTTTGTCCACTAGCTGGCAACCCCGTAAATTGAGGTATAATATTTATTCCAATTTTATTATCTATAAACTCTACATTATGAACATAATTCTTAACATAATCCATCTTCATAATACCAAGTAATGGTCCATATTCTGTAGATATTGAAATAAGCATTATATCACAGGATGCTATGCTCCCTTTAGACCTCATAAGTAAAAACATCTGTTTTGCTAACTCTTTAGATATCTGAAGTAAATTATTTTCTCCATTTAAAAATTCTTGAGATACATCTTTTACAATATTTCTATCTTCACTAAAAATAGCATATTTTAGTTCCTCATCTCTAAAACATTTTTGTATATGCTTATACAAGAATGCATATATTTCTTCATTAAGCTCCAATGTATACTCATTTAGTATGGGTTCGTCTGAGTTATTATCTAAAATATGTACAATAGCTTCATTTATAGTAATTTCATTTATATATTCCACGTAGATACCTCCAAGTTGTAATTTCACTAATTAATAACTCTATTTAGTGTGATAATTTTATAAACTCCATTATCGTCACTTATCAAATACCAAAGTAATTATATACTTGCTTTATTAAAAAAACAATAAAATAGGTATAATAACTTTATGTAATACTTTTACGTATTATAATATAAATAGAGTGATTAACTTTTCAATATTCTCTAAATATATAATATTAAATTAAAGAGGTGAATTTTATGAAAAAATTTATTATGTATCTAATGTTTATAGTAATTCTCGCTTTCACTGGATGCGGAAAAGATTCTAATCCAACTACTCCTACTACTCCTGAGAACAATAATAATCCTAAAGCCTACACTATAAGTGATTATTATCCTTTTAAAGAAAACATAGAGATGATATATGAGGGAAAAGGAAATGAATATGCTTCTCAAACCATAATGACAGACTTTATAAAAGATAATGTAATTCAAATTAGAGTAAATAATGGTGGAACTACTCTAGGTAGGTTAATACAAAATAAAAATGGAGAGCTATCTATTTTATATAATAAAGAGGAGTTTTACTATAAGGATAATTTAACTACTATGAATATAAACACAACCAATAAAGAGGTTATACTAAAAGAACCTTTACTTGTAGGTACTTCTTGGACACTTCCAAATGGAGCAAAACGCACAATTACAAGTACTTCTATAAATATAAACACTCCTTCCGGAGACTATACTGCTCTTGAAGTTACTACAGAAGGTTCTGATTATACAATTAAGGATTACTATGTGCTAAATATAGGTTTTGTAAAATCTGTATTTGCATCAAAGGATTTTGAAGTAACAACTTCTTTAAAGGAAATTCGTAATAATGTATCCTTAACACAAAGTCTACAGTTTTTTTATCCTCATCTTGTAGAAAATGATATTAAAGTTGGTTTTGTAAAAAGAAATATAACACTAAATACAAATGAAGAAATTAAAAATATTTTTGAACAATACTTCAAAAATCCACCAACTGAAAACTTAATACCATTAATTAGTAAGAACACTAAGATAAACAAACTTTATCCTGATACTGAAAAAAACGTTGTTATGGTGGATTTTTCAAAAGAATTAGTTAGTGAGATGAATGCTGGATCCGCTACTGAAGGCGCTATCCTAAAGAGTATTACAAATTCTTTAGCAAGATACTATACTGTAGATAAAGTTTATATCACTATTGAAGGTAATCCATATAGTTCAGGACATTTTGAAATGAAAAAAGATGAATTCTTTACAGTTGATTTTAAAGACTCAAACGAATTAAAATAAGCTCCTTTTCCTTATAATCTGGTTATGGTATAATTTAGGTTACTAAAGATTATGAGGTGAATTAATTGCGTGAGATTGAGACTAGAATAATAGATATAGATGTAGATGATATTCGAAAAAAATTATTGAATATTAATGCTGTTAAAGTAAAGCAAGAAAATCAAATTAATAATATATATGACTTTAACGATAAAAGGCTCTTGAATGAAAAAGGCTATGCAAGAATAAGAATAGTTGAAGATAAACTTAATAATAAAAACTTATACTATATGACAGTAAAAAAATTAATAAGCCAGGAAAAATACAAAGTCATGGATGAAAATGAAGTTCTAATTACCGATGCTCTTGAAGGTGAGAATATTTTTAAAGCACTTGGACTTCATTTAGTCCAGTCTATTAAAAAGTATAGAGAAAGCTACAAATATAAGGATACTCTTATTGAAATTGATATTAATGAAAAATCCTTTTGTCCTTTTCCCTATATTGAAATTGAAACCAATAATGAAGAGCAATTAAAAGAAGTAGTTACTCTTCTAGGATATTCTCTTAAAGATACTACTTCTAAAACTATTTATGAACTATTACAAAATAAAGGTCTAAGAGGTCTATAATGTTTGGATATGTTGGTCCATACAAAATGGAAGTGAAAGTACGAGATTATGAAAAATTTAATTCCTATTATTGTGGTCTTTGCATTGCTATAAAAAAAAATTATGGAAATCTACCTAGATTCTCTTTAAACTATGACATGACCTTTTTAGGTATACTAATAGATTCTTTAGACTCTAGTAAAGTGTCTTATATAAAAGGTAATTGCATAGCCCATCCCCTTAAGCATAAAAATATCATTATAGATAATCCAGCTTTAGACTATGCAGCTTTTTGTAATATATGTTTAACTTATCATAAGCTTATGGATGATTATAGGGATGACAAATCAGTAAAAAGTAAACTATTCGGATATTTCCTAAACAGTTACTTAAAAAATACTCCCTCCAATCTTCAGATTGTTATGGATTATACTGAGAAAAAGCTTAATGAACTTTATATAATGGAACATAACTCTAAAGGAAAAACTTTAGATGAACTATCCCATAGCTTTGCTGACTTAACAGGCTTTATCATATCAAATTACATTACAGACACTAACTATAAACTAGACTTATATTGGTTTGGCTATAATCTTGGCAAATGGATTTATATTATAGATGCTTATGATGATTTAGAAAAAGATATGTATAAAAATAAATTTAATGCTTTAAATGTATCGCTAAATGCTAATAATCTATCATATAATGAACTAAAACCTATTATAGAAGAAAGAGTAGATTTTACACTTACTAGCTGTGCTAGACAGTGTTATGAATCTTTTTTGAAACTTCCTATAAAGAAAAATGTTGACTTACTTGAAAATATACTTCATTATGGATTACTAAATAAAATGAATTTAGTATTTAAAAGGAGCGAATTTATAAATGAAAAATCCTTATGATATCCTTGAATTAAAGGAAGGCTCTTCTCTTGAAGAAATTAAGCAAGCCTATCGAAGACTTGCTAGAAAATATCACCCCGATCAATATGGCAATAATCCATTAAAAGATCTTGCTGAGGATAAAATGCGGGAATTAAATGAAGCTTATGAGCATCTAACTAAAAATGCTCAAACATCCTCAAGCTATTCTGACAACCATCATGCTTCTAATAATGCCAATTATAAGAATATAAGAATGAACATTGAACATGGAAATTATGCTTTTGCTGAGCAGCAATTAAATAATATGACTGATCACAATGCAGAGTGGAATTTTTTAATGGGGGTTATAAACATTAACAAGGGTTGGTATGATGCTGCTTATAATTACATGAATACAGCTTGTAGTCTTGATCCATTTAATAAGGAATATGCAAATACCTTTAAATCCATCAATAGACGAAATTATTCCTATAGAAGTCCATATAGGCGTAGTTATGGAAACAATGATGAATGTTGTGATTTATGTTGTAAACTATGGTGTGCAGACTCTCTTTGCGAATGCTGTGGCGGCGATCTTATTTCCTGCTGCTAAAGGAGAGATATTGTAATGTTTAAAACTTCAAATATAACAAGAGGCGGCTTATTTGCTGCCTTAAGCCTTATTTTTATATATTTAGCTTCCATAGTACCTACAAATAAGCTAGCTTTACTCACCCTATCTTCATTTATAATAATCTCTTCTATTTTAATTATAGGGCTAAAAAGTAGCTTTCTTCTATATATATCAGTAAGTATATTAAGTTTCTTTCTCCTTACATCTAAAGGTATAGCAATTATTTATTTAATATTTTTCGGAGCTTATGGCTTTATAAAATATTATATTGAGAGATTAAGTATACTTCCTATAGAGATAACTCTTAAAGTTTTATTTTTTAATTCTTGCCTTGGAATATTGTTCTTTTTATATGATGCATTTTTAGTAAATCTAGTAGATTTATCAAAAATAAGATTATCTCTATATATAGTTTGGTTTTTACTACAAATAGCATTTTTCATATATGACTATGTATTAACTCTATTTGTAGCTTATTTTAACACTAATCTAAAGGGTAAATTTGTAAAATGATCCTTTAGATATTGACTTTTAATAGGAAAGTGCTATAATTTTATTAGTAAATAATGCCCAATCGCCAAGCGGTAAGGCACTTGACTCTGACTCAAGTATTCGCAGGTTCGAATCCTGCTTGGGTAGCCAACTAAAAAAAGATATATCATGCGTTCTCCGCATGATATATCTTTTTTTAGTCGCTATTCGCTAATCTCTTATTATAGCGAATGGTGACTAGGGATTAGAGATTTATCTATTATTCTCTTACTCCTTAGAACTTCATGTTTTTAAAAAGGTCTGCAAACAAGAAGTTTCCTTCATCGTTATCCTTATTGTACTTATCTAGCTCTTCCTTTACACTAGTATCAGCTTCTTTAATACTTAGAGACATTTTCTTTCCTTCTACGTTTAATTCTAATATCTTAACCTTTACCTTATCTCCTATATTTAAAACCTGTGCTGGCTTTGCAATATGATCATCTGTAATTTGAGAAATATGCACTAACCCATCAAATCCTGGTTCCAACTCTACAAAAGCACCAAAATCTGCAAGTCTTACTACTTTTCCTTCTACTACATCATTAACTTTGTATTTAGCAGTTGCATTAATCCAAGGATTTTCTTTTACATCTTTAAGTCCTAAAGATATTCTCCCTTTCTCCTTATCAAAATCTAATACATAAACCTCTACATCATCTCCTACTTTCACTACCTCTGAAGGATCATTTACTCTTTTCCATGATAAATCCGAATTATGAATTAATCCATCCATTCCACCTAAGTCTACAAAAGCACCAAACTTAGCAAGTCTACTAACAACACCTGCTCTTTTCTCCCCTTTTTTAAGAGTAGCCCATAGTTCATCTTTCTTTACCTGTTCTTCTTTCTTTTCAACTTCTTTTCTTGAAAGTACAATCCTATGCTTATCTTTATCAAATTCAATTATCTTAACTAATAAGTTCTTACCTTTAAATTCATTTAAATCCTTTACAAAGGAATTAGATACATGGGATGCTGGTATAAATGCTCTTATTCCTTTTATGTAACAAATAACTCCACCCTTTATAACTTCACTAACATTAACCTCAAATAAAGTTTCTTTTTTAAAGTTTTCTTCAAATTCATTCCAAATCTTTATTGCATCTGCTTTTCTTTTAGATAAGACTACATTACCTTCCCCATCGTTTGCCTTTAATACATATACTGTAATTTTATCTCCTGGATTTAAAATCTCAGTAGGATTAACTTCTTCTTCTGACACTTCTGCTCTATCTATTATTCCATCAGCCATATAACCTATATTGACCAAGGCTCCTTTTTCAGATACGGATATAACTTCTCCTTCAATGATATCTCCACTGTGAACAGGCTTCATAGTTTTATCTATGTGCTCCATAATTTCACTCATTGAACCTTCTTCAAACTTTTCAGTTATCATATATAACCTCTCCTTATCTTTTCTAATGATAATTTTACTCTACTTATTATAGTATACCAAATTATGTTTAAATATTAAAGAAATCACTAATTTTTAATATATAGTATGTATGTTTTTAATTTTAGTATTAGACCTCAATAAGTATGGTATTGTTTTCAATATACCTCTTGACACTATTTCCTATTTAGACTATAATTGAAAAATTAGAAGAATATATTATAATTGCGTTGATAAGGAGTAGTAGTGTTACTTTCATTTCCAGAGAGCTGCCGTAGGGTGCAAGGCAGTATTGATAAAACATGAACTTGCCTTTGAGCTTATCTGTGAAAATCAGATACGGTTAAACCGTTATGTTTATGAGTGAAGCAATATTGCTTAATTAAGAGTGGTACCGCGGAAGTAACTTTCGTCTCTTACAGTGTAGAGATGAGGGTTTTTTTGTTTTTTAAAATTAATTACATACTTAAACATTCAAGGAGGTCAACTTTAAATGGCAAACTACGGAACATTAGTAGATAAAAAATGGCAAAACAAATGGGAAGAATCTGGCTTACATAGCTTTAATGAAAATGCACCAGGTGAAAAACTATATGTACTTGAAATGTTTTCTTACCCGTCAGGATCAAAATTACATGCAGGTCACTGGTTTAACTATGGCCCTACTGATTCTTGGGCAAGATTCAAAAAAATGCAAGGCTATAATGTATTTCAACCTATGGGTTTTGATGCTTTTGGTCTTCCAGCTGAAAACTATGCTATAAAAACTGGGATTCACCCAAAAGATTCTACAATTCAGAACATATCTAATATGGAAGAACAACTAAAAGCTATGGGAGCTATGTTTAATTGGGATCATGAAGTGGTAACTTGTCTTCCTGATTATTATAAGTGGACTCAATGGGTATTCTTAAAACTATTTGAAAAAGGACTCGCATACAGAAAAAATGCTCCTGTAAACTGGTGCCCTAGTTGTAATACAGTTCTTGCAAATGAGCAAGTTGTAGAAGGTTGTTGCGAGAGATGTGATTCTGAGGTTACAAAGAAAGCATTAACTCAATGGTTCTTTAAAATCACAGACTATGCAGATGAACTTTTAGAAAAACTTGGAGACTTAGATTGGCCTGAAAAAACTAAGTCAATGCAAAAACATTGGATTGGTAAGTCTAAAGGTGCTGAAGTAACCTTTAAAATTAAAGACTCTAATTTAACCTTTGATGTATTTACTACAAGAATTGATACTCTTAATGGAGTTACTTATGTAGTATTAGCACCTGAAACTCCTTTAGTAGATGAGATTACAACTGCTGAAAATAAAGCAGCTCTTGAAGAATATAAACTTCAAGCTCAAAAACAATCAGATATAGAAAGACAATCTACTACACGAGAAAAAACAGGGGTATTCACTGGGGCTTATGCTATAAATCCTATTAATGGGAAGACTGTTCCAATATGGGTTGGAGATTATGTTCTTGCAACTTATGGAACAGGTTGTGTAATGGCCGTTCCTGGTCATGATGAACGTGACTTTGCTTTCGCTACAAAGTATAATTTGCCAATAATTAGAGTTATTGAAGGTGGAGAGTCTCTTCCTTATACTGAATATGGCACTTTAGTTAACAGTGGTGAATTTGATGGTCTATCTAGTGAAGCTGCTAAAGAAGCTATAATAAATAAACTAAAAAAAGATAGATTAGGTGGTTGGAAAGTAAACTACAGACTTCGTGATTGGTTAGTATCAAGACAAAGATATTGGGGAGCACCTATTCCAGTAGTTTATTGTGATAAATGTGGAACAGTACCAGTACCTGAAAATCAATTGCCAGTAAAACTACCTTACGATATAGAATTTACTCCTGATGGTAAATCTCCACTTTCTAAGAATGATGCATTCTTAAACACTACTTGTCCTACATGTGGAGGGCATGCTATACGTGAAACTGACACATTAGATACCTTTGTTTGTTCTTCTTTCTACTATTTGAGATATGTAGATAATAAAAATGAAGAAAAGTGTTTTGATTCTGATAAAGTAAATGCAATGCTTCCTGTAGATAAATATGTAGGTGGTCCTGAGCATGCAGTAATGCACCTTTTATATGCTAGATTTATAACTAAAGCTCTAAGAGATATGGGATATGTAAACTTCGATGAGCCATTTAAATCTTTAACTCACCAAGGCTTAATACTTGGACCAGATGGAATGAAAATGAGTAAATCCAAAGGAAATACTATTTCTCCAGATGACTATATAAAAGAATTTGGTGCTGATGTATTTAGAATGTACCTAATGTTTGGATTTGCATATTCTGAGGGTGGCGCTTGGTCTGATGATGGTATTAAATCTATGGGTAGATTTATAGATAGAGTTCAAAGACTTTTAGAAGACAGTAAAACTGAAATAGCTAATGGTAGTAATACAAATGTTAATATGGGAAAATCCGAAAAAGAATTAAACTATGCAAGACATTATGCTATTAATCATGTTACTGAGGACACAGATAAATTCCAATTTAATACTGCAATAGCTAGAATGATGGAATTTACAAATGCTTTATCTAAATATTTAAGCGAAGAAAATAAAAATATAGAATTCCTTAAAGAAGCCTTAACTGACTACATTAAACTTCTAGCTCCATTCGCTCCTCATTTTGCTGAAGAACAATGGGAATCCTTAGGAAAGGATTTCTCAGTATTTAATGCGCCTTGGCCAACATTTGATCCTAATGCATTAATAAAAGATGAAGTTGAAATAGCTATCCAAATTAGTGGAAAAATAAGAGCTAGAATGAACATCCCTACTAATCTTACTGAGGATGAAATTAAAGAAGCTGCTTTAAACAATGAAACTATTAAAGAAGCTTTAGAAGGAAAAACTGTTATGAAGGTTATCGTTGTAAAAGGAAAACTTGTAAATATAGTAGCTAAATAATAATAAAAGGATTTTGCCAAGGGCAAAATCCTTTTATTTATATATCCTAATACTTCTTTCAGTTGCTTCAAGTAATTTACTAAGTTCAGCCGCGTCTCCTTCTGCTACAAGTTTATTTAACTGTATACGATAATTATCTGCTTCTGTATTTCTTCCAATAGAAATAAGAGTAAAGACATTGTTCATTATGTCTGAAACTAGACTTGATTTAACTTCAAATAACTTTTGAGCATCCATTATCTCATCTTTAATTTCAAGCATCTCTTGATCTAAATTGAAAGCTGCATCTGCGGCATTCTTAAGCTTATTTTTTATTTCTTCAGGTATTTGATGCTTGTACTTATAGTTTAAGGAATGCTCCACTGTTGCCCAAAAATTCATAGCTAAAGTTCTTATTTGGAATTCAGCTAATATATCTTTAACTCCATCGGCCATGTTTACTGGATATTTTACAACTATATGATAGCTTCTATATCCACTCATTTTCACATCTGTTATGTAGTCTTTTTCATATATAATTTGCATATCTTTTCTTTTTCTAATTAAATCTACTACCTTATATATATCATCAACAAATTGGCACATTACTCGCATTCCTGCAATATCCTCTAACTCATATTCAATTCTTTCAATAGGAATGCTAAATTTATTTGCCTTCTCTAATATGCTAGATAATTCCTTAACTCTACCTGTTACAAACTCAATAGGTGAATTTTCATTTTTCCTTCTATATTCTCTTCTAATACTTTTAAATTTCACCTTCAATTCTTCTACTGCTTGCTCGTAAGGTATTAAAAACTTTTTCCACTCTCTTACTGCCATATAATTCACCCTTTACGTTATTATTGTATACTTTTACATATCTTATAATATTATAATACATAATTGTACATTATATAAATTATTATTTCATCTGTTGTGTACTTTTTGTAAACTTTTTTGATATAATTTATTTATGCGTATATTTTGTAATTACTTCGGGTGGTGGTTAAATATGAAAGATATTTTTTCAGGATTAAATGATTTGGGTTTTGAAAATGTTGATTCTATAGACTTGTATCAAAAAAATAAAGAAGAATTTGAAAAAGAATTAGAAGAAGCATCTGAAAAATCAGTACGAAATGAATTAATACATTTATATGATAAAAAAATTATTTGTCCTGTTTGTGGTGAAAATTTTTCGGTAAAAGCCGTAAAAACATCATCATATAGAACACAAGGTAAAGATAGCGACTTTTTTATTAGGTATGACTTAGTAAATCCTTATTTTTATGATGTTTGGCTTTGCAATAGTTGTGGATATGCTGCTATGAAAGCAGACTTTGAAAAAATTAAAAGCTTTCAAAAATATCTAATAAAACAAAATATATCATCTAAATGGAAAGGGAGAGTTTATAGTGAGCCCTATGATGTTAACACTGCAATTGAGCGCTATAAATTATCTTTATTAAATTATTTTTATATGGACTCTCCTGCTAGTAAAAAAGCAATGAATTGTTTAAAGTTAGCATGGATGTGTAGAGTAATTGAAGATTCTAAATCTGAAAATGAATATCTAAGCCAAGCACTAAAAGGTTTTAATGATGCATATTTTAATGAAGACTTTCCTATTTATGGTATGGATAGATTTACTACTATGTATTTGATAGGCGAACTTAATAGAAAACTAGGAAATAACGAAGATGCATTACTTTGGTTTAGTAAAGTAATTACTACTCCTAACATAAATAAAAGACTTAAAGAAATGACAAGAGATCAAAAGGATCTTATTAAAAGTTCATCTTTAGAAAAAGATGAGTCTGAAAGCGAGTCTACTTCTAATAAGAAGAAAGGATTTTTTTCATCCTTCTTTAACAAATAAAACTATTAAATAAATTTAAGTTGCTAATCACTACTTTGGGTACTTCTGTGCACCTTATTGTGACTAGCAACTTTTTAATATTTTAGTCACTAAAGAATATTCATTATTAACTTATAGGATTTGTATAGGATTAAAGTTTATATAATCACAAGATGTCATTATGTATTCCGTTCCTTTATGTTCTCCTTCAAAGACATTCTTTAATGATGGTCCATGAAGATGACCATATACAACCTTCTCTACTTTATACTCTTGAAAAATTTTTAGAAAATCTGATTCTTCAAACTTATCATTAACAGGGGGATAGTGAATCATTACAATTATCTTACTATATCCTGCACTTACAGCTTTATCTAGAGATAACTTTAATCTTATCTGTTCTCTACTGTATATCTTTCTATCATGCTCACCATATTTATCTCCTGGTGGATTCCATCCTCTTGTTCCACAAATGGCATAATCCCCATAGATAAAAAAGTTATTTTGAATAAAGTTTATATCTTCATGCAAATCATTCAATTTACTTATGCTTCCCCACCAGTAGTCATGATTTCCTTTTGAAATAATCTTTTTACCTGGTAAGCTATGTATCCACTGAAGATCTCTAATTCCATCTTCCATTCTCATAGACCAAGATATGTCTCCTGCTATTAAAACTGTATCTTCAGGATTAATTTTTTTAATCCAATTTTCTTTTATTCTCTCGTGGTGATTAAGCCAATGCTCTCCGAAAACGTCCATAGGTTTATCACCTGCAAAAGATAAGTGTAAATCTGATATCGCATATAATGCCACTTTCTCACCTTCTATCTGCTAATGTATCTATATCCATTATGTATGCTATAACCTCTGCTACTGCATTATATAACTCTGATGGAATATTTTCCCCTACATTTACATTAGTTAATAATTCAGCCAGTTCCTTATTATACACTACTGGAACATCGTTCTTTTCAGCTTCCTCAATTATTTTATCTGCTATATATCCCATTCCTGCTGCAGTGACTACAGGGGCTTCATAGTTTAATTCATATTTTAATGCAGCAGCTTTTCTTCTCATGCCTTTATTCATCTTCTCCCCCCATAATCTTTTATTAAACCTTTAGATTAATTCTAGTAAATTCGTTATCCTCAAAAAAATCTCTACACTTAACTAAATTTGCTTCCTTCTCTTTTTTATCAACCTTAACACTAGTTATAAAACCCATATTATTTAGACTCTTCTCAACTTTACTTTTTCCTATTTCTAAAACCTTAACCCAATTTTCTTCAGATTTAATATCTATATTTATAGTACTATTTGATACCTTAATATAAGCATCCACTACACCCATGTTAATAGTTTTTACAGAGGCTACAAATTTAACATTAGTTGAATCTATTTTTTTGCCTTTTTTTCTATCATCTTTAACTATTAGCTTACATGGATATTCTTTATCTTTCAAATTAACAGGAACATCTACATAGTAATATTGATTAGATACAGAGTTGAACACCTTAAAATCATTCATCTTACTTTCAAGTCCTTGAAGAACTTTACTTGCAATATCTTTATTAACATTGTTACTTTCTTCTAAAACTTGTTTTATTAATTCTTTCATCTCACTAATCTTAGTATCTATTTGTTCCTTTACAAGTTGTGATGCTTCTACCTTTTCATTGTTGAGCTTTTTAATATGTATATCTTCAGTAAGTTCTTCAAGGTGTATATCTTTTGATATATTAGAAGACAAGTTATCTTCTAACAAACCTTCAGTTTCAGAATTCAATATAAATTCCGAACTGCCATCCCTATCAATATTCTTTATATCAACTTGAAGTTTATTTTTCCCTATATTATTTATTATTCCATCTTCCATATCAGAGCTATTTGTATCTCCTAAATCCAATAATCTTCTTAATATCTCTTTTTTATCTAGCTCTTTAATTTCATTATTTTCATAAGCATTTTGAATGTAAGCACTACTTCTTGAAGGAGTATTGGCCTTATTATCTACAACTCCATCTTTGCTTTGTAAATTATTCATAGTTACATCTTTTATTTCTATTTCAATTTCCTTTGGACTAATACTTCCTTTATCTGCTTTAGATAATTCACTCTCTAATTCTTTAATATCCTTATATAAAGACATAGATTCCTTATTTAATTTGTTAAAACTTTTAATATTTTCTTCAGTAAATTTTATATCATTTTCAATTAAGGTCATTAATTCATCTAAATCAAGATTTTTAAATTCATGAAAAAATCCTTTAAGTGAATTTGATATATTTTGTCCTTTTTCACTATTAATATCTATACCTTTATTACTTAAATACTTCATTATGAAACTATCTTCTTCTCTAACATCTTGAAGAATTTTCATCTGAAAGTCTATTAAAGATTTTGTCTTTGAAATATTTTCTTTTGTTAAAGCCATTTTATATTTTACCATTTTTTCAATAATGCTATAATCTTCTTGCTTTATATTTATTCCTTGTTCTTCTAGAATATCTCCTATTACGTTCTCTTGAGTTTCTTCTCCAGAGTCACTAAGAACTTTTACAATGAGCTTTCCATTTTCATAACCTTCTATCTGAAACTTTATCAATTCTTTAGGTGTGAAATCTATTGAGTCTTTAAGTTGTGCTGAAAATTGCCATCCATCTAGAAGCTTAAGGACAGCTTCATTAGTCAGCTTATCTACACTAGCAATTCTAGCAGTAACTTGCTCTCCTACTGTAAAAGATAGTTTCTTATGCATCTTTTTCGAATCTATATTATAAGCATTATTAATCTGCAAAATTCCACCCATTTATTTCACACCCCCTAGAATTTTTACAAAGAAAATATTATTGCATAACTATTTTGTAGTAATTCTTTTTACCTTTTTTAACAAGGGCACTTCCATCTTTAAGATCTTCCTCTTTTAAAATAAAGTTTGGATCTTCTACTTTATTATCGTTAATTTGAAGTCCTCCTTGATCAATAAGTCTTCTTCCTTCCTTTTTAGACGGAATTACTTTTCCTTTTAAAAGTATATCTAATAAAGCTGTTCCTATCTCTTCATTAGTAATTTCAATTGAAGGAACATTACTCATATCTACCCCACCACCAAATAAAGCTTCTGCTGCAGTTTGAGCCTTAATTGCTTCTTCTTCTCCATGTACAAGTTTAGTAACTTCAAAAGCTAAAATTTTCTTAGCTTCATTGATAGCTGCATCCTCTAATGCCGCAAGTCTTCTAACTTCATCCATAGGAATAAAAGTAAGTAATGATAAGCATTTTTCTACATCTGCATCATTTACATTTCTCCAATATTGGTAGAAATCATATGGTGATGTCTTAGAAGGATCAAGCCATAATGCTCCATTTTCTGTTTTACCCATCTTTTTCCCTTCACTATTAGTTAGTAAAGTACAAGTCATAGCAAAAGCAGATTTTCTTTCTTTTCTTCTTATAAGATCCATTCCTGCTATCATATTAGACCATTGGTCATCTCCACCAAGCTGCATAACACAATTGTATCTCTTGTTTAGCTCTAAGAAATCATATCCTTGCATTATCATATAATTAAATTCTAGGAAAGATAACCCTTTTTCCATTCTTTGCTTAAAACATTCTGCTGTAAGCATTTTGTTTACTGAAAATTGGACTCCTATGTCTCTTATAAACTCCACATAGTTTAACTTTAAAAGCCAATCTGCATTATCTACAAGTATAGCCTTGTCATCAGTAAAATCTATAAATTTAGAGAGTTGCTTCTTTATACTATCAACATTCGCTCCTATTTCCTCTTCAGTAAGCATTTTTCTCATATCTGTTTTTCCGCTTGGATCACCAATCATGGCTGTTCCACCACCAACTAAGGCTATAGGTTTATGTCCTGCCTTTTGCATATGTGACATAAACATCATAGCAATAAAATGTCCTACATGAAGACTATCTGCAGTTGGATCAAAGCCTATGTAAAAAGTTACTTTTTCTTTTCCTAGTAAATCCCTTATCTCATCTTCATGAGTTGTTTGTTTTATGTATCCTCGTTCCATTAATACATTAAATACATTTTCCATATCCAATTCCTCCATTTTTTTGATTTATAAAATAAAAAATCCCTCTATATAAAAATATAAAGGGACGAATTATCTCCGTGGTACCACCCAAGTTAATATGCATGCATATTCTCTCAAATCCCTTATAACGTAGGGATGATACGTAACAATCTACTAAGCAATATTTCATTGCTTTTCAATCTAAGATTCAGGAATGTATTTCACTATGCTCCTCAACTAGTTCTCACCAACCACTAGCTCTCTAAATGATTTATATAGTTACTTCTTTCCATCATTATCTTTACCTTTTAGTTATTTACATAATATTATATAAATATTCCATCTTAAATGCAAGATATAAATTTTGCAACACTTAATTGATAAGAGTTTGATTACTAAACTTCTTACTAATTAATAAAACTGCATACTATTATAAAGCATGCAGTTTAACACTAAAAAATTAACTATGCAACATATTTTTTATACCCTCTGGTATGATATCCTTTTCAACGTCAATATTTAAATAGAATTCTATATTTTGTCTTTGTGATAGTTCTTCAATTTTAGAAAGTGCTTCCGTGACATCGTCAACAGAATTTTCTGTGATATTAAATAACCCATCTATATATACAGTTATAATATCATAGTTTTGTGATAAAATCCCACATAAAAATCCATATAAATCATTATAATCATTCAGTTCATACTCTTCAGCTGATATAAATCTGATTCTTCTGTCTAATTTCAACATGGGTTTATTATCATCATTTATATATACTATACTTCCTTCTGATGAACTAACCTCTTCATTTGCAGATTTAATAAGTGCTTTAGTTTTTCCAGAACCTTTCCTATCACAAAAAACACGTAGCATGTTAATCCCCCTTTTTTAATATAACTTGCTATAATTATATAGTATTCTTTTAGGGGAACTAATATTACATACTTATTATTTAAAAGTACTACTTTATAGAACTAATTCCAGGATAAATGACCTTAAATATATTATCCTTTATTGAATTTATAAATATAATTTTCCCATAATTTTTAAAAGCTTTCTTCATCTTTGTAAAACCTCTACCTGAATGTGTCACACTTTTACTTTCATCTAAAACTACTAACTTCTCATATATCCACATATTTCTTCTTATATAATTATGAGATGAAGTGTTATGATTTGAGTTATCTTTTAAAAGTATTCCTGGACTTATTACATTTACACTATTATATCCTAAAATAACCTCTATCTCTTTATTTATAATAGTATAGTCTCTATATATTAAAGCATTTTTTATTCCTTCATAAACTGCAGCAACCGGATAGTTTTTAGGGAGTATTTCTTCAAGAATCTCTTTACTCCTATAAAGCATACTTAACAAGTCACCTTGAATAATAATTAACTCATTGTAATTCTCATTTACATTATTAACTATCCTAATCATATTACTAGGAATATACAAATAATTAATTTTTGAGAACACAAGTAAACCACCTAAAGTTCCGTAATACTCTTTAGATTCATCGTCAAGATATATCATTCCCGTATTTTCCATAAAAGCAATTCTATTTTCATCATTAACTTCAATACCATGCTTTTTAAAATAAGTATCTATTAATGCTGTATCAAAATTATATATTCTACTTTTTATTATTGGTGTCAACTCTATATTTAAATTTGTACTCTCTTGAAAAATAGTAATTAACTCTTGTTTTCTCATAGTATCAGTAGTAGAGCCACGTCTTATATAAAAGGCCCCATTTTCTCTAAGTTGATAGGGCTTC
The DNA here is from genome assembly GCF_055755365.1 of Clostridium sp. X. Classification (NCBI taxonomy): domain Bacteria; kingdom Bacillati; phylum Bacillota; class Clostridia; order Eubacteriales; family Clostridiaceae; genus Clostridium; species Clostridium sp. X. Next base: position 1,701,211 of record NZ_CM146912.1, on the reverse strand, counting down.
TGATTGCTCTGGAATATAGTTATAACAGCTACGTAGACTTCTTCATAATCTACAATTTCTAAACTAATGGGTATAGGCGGTTCGCATCTTGAACTTATTATTTGCTGAACCTGCTCTTCATTTAAAGAGTCCTTTTCAATTCCAACAACTTTTTTTGTCTTATCTTCTACTCCAATTATGAGATATCCTCTTCCACCCCTAGAGTTTGCTATAGCACAAATATCTTTAGCCAGTTCTTTTTTTCCTGTCTCTACATTTAAGTCTAATTGTAATTTAAAATCCAACTTAACACCTTCTGAACTTTTAAGTAGACTTTTAAGTTTTTTTTTGTTCATAGCTTAAACCACAACCTTAAAATTAATAAATATAGAGACGATGAAATTATATTCATCGTCTTCTTAATTGTTAATAACCTTATTTTTCCCTGTTCCTTTTGCTATATACAATCTTGAATCAGCTACACTTAGAACTTCATTTAAAGTATTCCCATCAATTGGATAATAACTTATTCCAAAGCTTGCTGTAATACTTCCTTTTACCTCTCCGAAAAATATAATGTTCTCACTCAATTTCGTCCTAATATTTTCAATCTTGTAATACACTTCATCTAAACTTTCAAACTTACTTATACAAATTACAATCTCTTCTCCACCATATCTTCCAATAATATCTTCTTTATCTATATTATTTTCCATTAGCTTTACTGTTTGTTTTAAAACCTCGTCTCCAAATTGATGTCCGTATAAATCATTTGATTGTTTAAAATTATCCATATCTATCATTACTAAAGCAAATTGCTTTTCTGGTTCCTTATCTAATTTATTTTCAATAATATCATAAAATTGTTTTCTATTATATATACCTAAAAGAGGATCTCTAATTGAATTTTCTCTAATTTGATTATATAATGCATTATTTTCTAGTGCTATAGCTATTTGATTAGCTATAGTAGAAATAAATTTTATATGATCATGAGCAAAAAAGTTATTTAATGCATGTTCAACTATTATATATCCTATAAACTTTTCTCTAAGATATATTGGCACCCCTATTAAAGAATGAATATTACTCTTAAAAGTTTCCACATCAAATAATGGTTCTCGTGAATTTAAAATAAACGGTTTACCATCTAAAAGTTCTTTATATGAATCCTTATGTGAAATACAACATTGATAATTATAGTTTTGAAGATTACATGCCTTCATAACTAATTCATTATCTTCCATAATATATATGGTAGAATAAGTTGCACCTAATATACCTATTATCATGTCATTTATCATGGGAATTAAATTTTTATCACTAAGGTATGAATTTATATACTTACTTATTTCAACTATATTAGTTATAGAATCTAGTTTCTTTTCTAACTTTATATTTTTTTCAGTTAACATCTGTATAGTACTTTCAGCAAAATTTTGATATGTTTCAAATTCATCCTTAATTCTTACATATTTCTCATAATAGCTTTTTTGGACATTATTATTATAGTTATCCATAAGGTATCACTTTCTCCTAGAACTTAATTTAAATCTATTTTCTTACATAATAAATATATCATATTATCCCTTTAAATGAAAGTAATACAAATTCTTCCTTATATAAATATATCTAACTTTATATGAATTATTACACATTTTATAATTTAATCTTCTATACTAAGAATTTTAATTATCATTCTTTTACTTTATATTATATATAAGTTTACCCTGTTAATATTACTTTATTATAATTAAGAATAATTTTAAAAATGTATTTCTACAAAGTTTTTTAAATTATTTATAATCTTTTCAGATTTGTAAATACTATTAAGGAATTAATTATTAACATATGATGGAGGCTACATAATGAACTTTTTAAGATGGTTAGGTACACTTGTACTTGTGGGTTGGTTAAGTGCCTTAATTTTTAGAGTGGATAATAATCATATAAATTTCTTAATTGTTATTGCCGCACTAATATTTTTCATCGACCTACTTTATAACAAAGAAAAAACTATGTAAAGTTTTGAACTCATAGGGAGCCTCTCTATGAGTTTAATTTACTCTAGGGAGGGTAGAAATTTCATGAAAAATAATTCAAACTACTATTGGAATTCCATAACTACAGGATATAAAAACTATCCATCCTTATCAAATAACGAAAAATGTGATGTAGTTGTAATAGGCGGTGGACTATCTGGTTGTTTAACAGCGTATTACCTTTCAGCCTATAATATAAGCACAGTGTTGCTTGAAAAAAATCTTATAGCTCAAGGCAATGTTTCTGCTGGTATAGGTATTTTAGAAGCTTCTCCTGATCTTGAATTTGATAAACTTTCAAGATTTACAGGTAAAAAGAATGCTCTCCTTATCCATAAACTTTGTGAAAAAGCCGTAGATGATATTGAGTACATTTTAGATAGCATCAACTTCTCACATATCTTTGATAAAAAAGAAACCTTATACTCTATAAATAGTGGATTTGATAAAAGTAATATAATAAAAAGTATTCATAAACATGCTTATTCTAAATACTCTGCTGTAATAGACCCTTTTAAGTTCTGTCATGGCCTTTTAAAAAATGCTCAGAAAAAGCAGGCAAAAATATATGAGAATACGTCTGCTACTAACTATGATTCTTACTCCAATACTTTGAGGGTTAAAACAAATACGTCTCATTATATAGAATGTAAGAAAATAATTTTTACCAATGATTTATCCATAAATAATATATTACCTATTAAAGATCTTATACAAATAAAGAATATAAACACTATAGTAACTAATCCGTTAGATACACCTTTAAGTATACTTAATAAAAATTTTATTTTAAATTATAATAAAGATTATACTTATATTAGATCTACATACGATAAAAGGATTATGATTGCAAGTTTTAATAGTGACAAAAATCTTTATACTAACGAAAGACTATTAGACTTATTTAAAGACACCTGTGAATATTCAAATACTTTATCAGCTGAATATTCCTTTTCTACATCCTATGGCGAGAGCATAGATGCACTTCCTTACATTGGAAATCATCCAAAATTTGAAAACTGCTATTTCAATCTAGCCCTTGGGAGAAATCCTATTTGTTATAGCCTTATGGGAGCACAAATTATAAAAGATCTAATCTTATATGATACAAATCCTTATACTAAGTTATTTTCTTTTAATAGGTAAAAAAACAGTTTAGGAAGGCTTTAGCTTCCTAAACTGTTTTTTTATTATGCATCACTCTTACCAATATCAGATAATACTAATCCTTTATTGTGATCAAGAGCCCAACTTATTGCCCATTCGCTTGCAAATATTAATAAGTCTTTATCTTTTAAGTCCTTAACTACTTTTGTATCACTAGTGATATTTAAATCTTCTGGTTTTATATCTGACTTTTCAATCCATCTAACATTTTTAAATGGTAATCTTTCAATTCTTATATCTACATTATATTCATTTTTTAATCTGTATTCTAAAACTTCAAATTGAAGTACGCCTACTACACCAACAATTATCTCTTCTATTCCTATATGAAGTTCTTTAAATACCTGTATAGCACCTTCTTGAGCAATTTGAGTTATTCCTTTTATAAATTGTTTTCTCTTCATAGTATCAACTGTTCTAACTCTTGCAAAATGTTCTGGTGCAAAAGTAGGAATACCTTCAAATTTAAATTTATTAGATGCTGGACACAGAGTATCCCCTATACCAAATATGCCTGGATCAAATACACCTATAATATCTCCTGCATAAGCCTCTTCAATTATCTCTCTCTCTTCAGCTAAAAATTGTTGAGGTTGAGAAAGCTTAATTTTCTTTCCTTGTTGTACATGATAAACTTCCATACCTTTAGTATACTTACCTGAACAAATTCTCATAAATGCAATTCTATCTCTATGTGCCTTATTCATATTTGCTTGTATCTTAAATATAAAGGCTGAAAAATCCTCGCTAAATACTTCTATCTTACCAATATCTGATTTTCTGGCTAATGGTGGTGGTGTTAACTTTAAGAATTTCTCTAGAAAAGGTTCAACTCCAAAGTTAGTTAAAGCACTTCCAAAAAATACTGGAGTTAATTCCCCTACTTTTATTTTTTCTATGTCAAATTCTTCTCCTGCTTCATCTAAAAGTTCTAGATCCTCAAGAAGTTTTTCATGAAGTTGCTCTCCTATTAATTCTATAATCTCTTTATCTTCTAAATTTCCTTCAAATACATTTACAGCACTTTGTCCGTGGTTTCCTCCACGAAACACTAAAACGTGCTTCTTTTCTCTATCATAAACTCCCTTAAAATCAGATCCAGTACCTATAGGCCAGTTCATAGGATATGATTTTATTCCCAGTTCTTTTTCTATGTCCTCTAATAGGTCAAATGGGTCTCTAGTTTCTCTATCCATCTTATTTATAAAAGTAAATATAGGAATCTCTCTCAAACTACATACGTGGAATAACTTTCTTGTTTGAGCTTCTACACCCTTTGCTCCATCTATTACCATAACAGCACTATCTGCTGCCATAAGAGTTCTATATGTATCTTCACTAAAGTCTTGATGTCCTGGAGTATCTAATATATTTATACAGTGATTATCATAATTAAATTGTAGTACTGAAGATGTAACTGAAATTCCTCTTTGTTTTTCAATTTCCATCCAGTCTGATACAGCATGTTTTGAAGCTCTTCTTGCTTTAACAGAACCTGCCTCTCTTATAGCTCCTCCATATAGTAAAAGTTTTTCTGTAAGTGTTGTTTTACCTGCATCTGGATGAGATATTATAGCAAAAGTTCTTCTTTTTTCTATTTCTCGTATAAAGTCTACCACTTATTTCTCCTCTTTCTTATATAATTTAAAATTTATTGTTATATTTATAGAAAGTTATCATATTTTCTGTCAACTATTAATTTTACCACAACTTAAATAGTTATTAAAGTCATATTAAAAGAAAATTGTATTTCATTTTTATAAATACTATTCTAACTTAAAATGTTATAATATATAAAATAAACATATTATACTATAATTAATAAACTTTATATTTATATTACAGGAGGTATTATATGTATAAGCTTATAGCTATTGATATAGACGGAACTCTAACTAGAAAAAATAAAACTATCTCTACTTCTACCATAAGAGCCATAGAAGAGGCTGTTAAAAAAGGAGTTAAAGTTATATTATCAACTGGTAGACCTATCCAAGGACTAGAAAAATATGCAAAGGAATTAAATTTAAATTCTAATGATGATTATGGAATAGCCTGTAGCGGTGCTTTTATTCAGTGCTTAGGAACAAAAGAAATAATATTTGAAAGTCCATTATCTTACGATGATTTACAATTTCTTTATAGTTTAGCTAATGAGCTAAAAATAACCTTAAATATATTACTACAAAAACAAAATCTAATCCTAACACCTACTTTAAATTTAACTACTCAATTTGAAATTCTATTATCTGGTTTAAATATGAAAATTACCGACTTCAATTCTTTAGATAAAAATATAATTATAAATAGAGCAGTTTATATAAACGAGAATGCAAAATTTACAGAAAATCTTATCAATATAATAAAAAAACATAACTATAATATTACTATTCCTGAGATTTTAAATGGAAATGATGCTTTAGTTCTTGATAAAGAGAATATTCCAAAAACACTTTTCGATAGATTTACAGTATTAAGACCTTCCTCAAATACTTTAGAGATACTATCTAAGGGAGTTAGCAAAGGCACTGGAGTAAAACTTTTAGCAGATAAGTTCGGGATTAAACAAGAAGAAGTTATATGCATTGGAGACTCTGGAAACGACATAGATATGATAAACTATGCAGGTCTTGGCGTCGCTATGGGAAATGCAAGTTCTCATGTTAAAGACGTTGCTGATTATGTAACACTTTGTAATGAAGAAGACGGGGTCGCTCATGTAATTAATAAATTCGTACTAAAGTCGCTTTAATTTTTGTTAATATTCTTTATATTTTCATTTATTTATATTTGGATTTTATGTATAATTATCCAGTAAGAATATTAATTTATTGTTTTTTGTCATTTATATGAGTTTGGTGGGGATATTATTGAAAAAAATACAATTTAATGTAATTATATTTGTTCTAGTAACTTCTTTCTTATTATTTCAAGGAATATTTATTTATAACCAATATAAGTCGTCTGTTCATAATGTTGGAAATGTAGCTATAGCTATATCAAAGTCAATTGAGCAATTTGTAAATATAGATGAATATAAAAATATAATTACATCCAAGGATAAAAGTTCGTATTTTTATGGAATGCAAAAATTTTTCTCGGAACTTCAAAGAAATACAGGTGCAAAATATATTTATATCGAAAGACGTTTAAGTGATACTGAAATCGAGTATATATTCGATTCTGAAAAAGATAGTCTTGGAGAAAAGGATGAAAATACAACTCCTATTGAATACAATACTAAATATATGCCGAGTTTTTTTAAAGGTGCAAGTTATTATAATAAATGGGGTAGTCTTATATCAGGCTATACACCACTTCTTAACGAACATGGTGTTGTAATAGGTCTTGTAGGCGTTGATTTTACTTTAGACTATTCTCTATCTTACTTCTATAATGATTTAACTAGATTAATATTATATATTTCAATAGTATTACTATACTTTATAGCATTCCTTTTCTTAATTTTACACAAAAGAAAATTGGAACAAAACAATATCAAAAAAGCTTATAATAGCATAGTTAACTCTTTATTTAAAAGTCTTGAGAAAAAAAGCGGATATACATGGGAACATTCGAAAAAAGTATCTGAGTATTCTGTAGCTTTAGCAAAAGAACTAGGAATTGATAAAAATAACTTAAAGGCTCTGGAATGGGCCGCAATGCTTCATGATGTAGGTAAAATAGGAGTTCCTGAAACTATATTAAATAAGGCTTCAAGGCTATCCCCTGAAGAATATAACATAATAAAGCTACATCCAGTATATAGTAAAGATATTCTTTCTGAAATATTTCAAGATGAAAATACAATCTTTAACGTAAAAGAATTTAATATCATTACTGATATTGCAAATTTTCATCATGAAAGATGGGATGGTAAAGGGTATCCTGATGGTCTAAAAGGTGATAACATTCCACTAATGTCAAGAATTGTTAGTGTAACTGATTCTTGGGAAGCTATGACAGCCCATAGACCTTATAAAAGTCCCATGAGGAAAGAGCAGGCTCTACAAGAAATTCGACTAAACTCCGGAACACAATTTGATCCAAAGGTCGTTGATGCATTTTTAAAATGTATAGATAAAAACCTAATATAAATTTCTTAAATCTCATTAAAAAACATAGATGCAACAATAATAAGAAGAGCATACTCTCCGTATACTCTTCTTATTTATATACTTACAAACTATGGTAAAATTCATATTATTCTTTTTAAATAAATTTACATAAAGATGCTATATCTTTTCTCTTTGAATCGTATTATAGTTGAAATGATGCAACCTCATATCTATATCACTAGAAAAGTACTTAAATTAGATTTAAGAAAGGATTTTGATACAGTAGATAGACAATTTTCAATAATCGGTCTAAATTCTATTAATTCAACTGCATGCTATATAAGTGTCGTCTATTTAGACGGTTATGCTTATAGTCCCTCAGAGTGGTTGAATTATTCTCGCTCTGAATTTATTAATCCTAACTATGATAAACTTAAAGGAGAAAAACTTGGCAAAGTGACTTTAGATTTAAAAGGTAAAATCTATACAGGAATACCTCCTAGTTTTTCAAGCGCCCTTGATGAGGGAACTGAAATTTATACAGTTAAAAATCTAAAAAAGGAAAGGGCTATTCTGGTTATAGATGATGATTATGCAAAAGTATCTTCTGTTGAACTTCGTAGCGAAGAGGATAGTTCTGTTATAGGTGTGTCCGAAAATAAACAATTGCTTGAACTTATTAATAGTGAACTATCTAAGCTACCTTTATTACAATCCTCAGAGCTAGGTAAAGATCCTTATTCTATTGGGAAGCGTATTGCGATAAACCTAGTATTTTCAAATGGGGTAGCTCTTCATATGCAGGTTATACCTGAAGCGAATAGTGCTTATATATTTGGAGGATTTATTCATCTTTCTAAAGAGTTTTGCTCAGCAGTTCAGGAGATTCCTATCCAAGTGGATAAACATTAAGCAATTAAAAAGGAACCACTATAAAATAGGCAGTGATTCCTCAAATTTTTATATAACAAAAATGTTTTACTTAGACACTGGTATAAACCCAATCTTTTTCTGCATTTTTCTAAGAGTCTTAGTTGCTACATAGTTAGCCTTTTCTGAACCTTTTCTATATATGCTCTCTAAATACTCTTTATTTGTAGTTAATTCTTTTACTTTATTTTGAACAGGTTCAAGCTCCTCAACTATAGCCTCTGCTACATCCTTTTTAAATTGAGCATATCCTTGACCTTCATAATCTTTCTCGATTTCTTCTATACTTTTCCCCTTAATTACACTTAAAATTGTCATTAAATTCTTAACACCTGGTTGTTCATCACTATACTTAACAATTCCAAGGCTATCTGTCACAGCTCTTGATATTTTTTTTCTTATTACATCTGGCGGATCCATAATAAATATATATGAATTAGGGTTGTCTGAAGACTTAGACATTTTCTTAGTAGGTTCTTGTAAATCCATAATCCTAGCCCCTTCTTTTGCTATATAAGGATCTGGAATTTTAAAAGTTGGACTATAAGCATTATTGAATCTTTCCGCAATATCACGGCTTAGTTCTAAATGCTGCTTTTGATCACTTCCTACTGGAACTAAATCTGTTTGATATAATAAAATATCGCCGGCCATTAAAACTGGATAATTAAATAACCCAGCTATAATATTATTTCCATACTTCTGTGACTTATCTTTAAACTGAGTCATTCTACTAAGCTCACCCATATAAGTGTTACAGTTTAAAAGCCATGCAGCCTCAGCATGAGCTGGTACATGAGATTGAATAAAAATAGTATTTTTATCTGGGTCAATACCTGACGCAATATATATTGCAAGAACTTCTAATGTTCTTCTTCTTAAATCCTTTGGTTCTTGTCTTACTGTTATGGCATGCATATCAACTATGCAATAATAGCAATCATAATCATCCTGGAGTTTAACCCAATTTTTTAATGCTCCTAAATAATTTCCTAGTGTCAATTCTCCTGAAGGCTGTATTCCACTAAAAATAACCTTCTTTTGTTCCATCTGCTCCACTATATATACCTCCACATTCTTTAGTAATTCACTTTACTTATAGATAACTTTTACTATATACCATTATAAAGTAAAATATCCTATATAACAATTATCTTGTTATATAGGATATTTTATACTTTACTTATGTGTTATATTCAGCAGTATTTATATATGAAAATTTATCTCATAAAATACTGATGAGTATTTTTACCTTTTCCAAAGTCCATGAAGATTACAGTATTCTCTTGCATATAAAAGTTCTTCTTCAACCATAAATACTGCTTCTGGCTTTTGACCTGGTTTTAAGTACTCTCTATATACTTTATTTTCTGTATGGATTTCTATCCACTCAATATAATGCTCTTCTGCCATAGGATGCTCTACTTCTCCTACTATAACCTTAACTCCACCATCTATTTTTTCAATAACAGGTACATGCTTTTCATTTGATGCATCTACTGAATTTTCAGCTTTTAAGGTCATAGGTTTACCACAACAAACTAATACACCACCTGAGTTATGAACAACCTCAACTATATTTCCACAAATTCCACATTTATAAACTTCTCTTAATTTTGTCATATTAAATCCCCCTTTAAGTAATAACTTTTATTCTTTAATAATTATATTCTACAAATACATTAATTCTCCTTCTAATCTAAAAAATTTTCTAATTAAATAATATGTTCAAAAATCATAATTTATTTTAATTTTAGTGAAATACTAATTTTTGAAAGCAATATTTTATTAGAAGGGAGATAATAACCATGATTGAACGTAAGCTATATAAACTAGACCAAGAAGAATATCCTGATACAGAGTCTAAAGAAATAAATTCTTTTTCTAAAGTAGATTATGTAGATATCCATAATAATGTTACTAATTCTGCATCATCTAAAAACACTACTTGGAAGGAACCTAAATATACTTACAATCAAGAGGATGATGTTATATGGGATGAAGATTATTGGGATGACTATTTTTAGACTGTAAATTAAAGCATTACATAATAATTTAAAAATTTTTATAGAATGAAAAAACTAGTAGAGATTTAATTTATCTCTACTAGTTTTTTATTAACACTACTATATTCCAAAACTATATTTACCTGATGAATTCCTTCGTCTAAAATTGGAATAAGTCTATTTTCTATAGGGTTTCCGTCTAATGTTATTTCTGATTTTTGTCCTCTTGAAACCTTTATTTTATATTTACATTTATCTTTTGTATATTCCATGTCAAAACCATTCCAATTATCAGGAATTACAGGATCTATTGTAAATCCTTCTTTTCCATTAAATCTAAGTCCAAGTATTCCTTCAATAGCAACTCTGTACATCCAGCCTGATGCTCCAGTATACCAACTCCAACCTCCTCTACCTATGTGTGGTTCTCTTCCATATACATCAGCTGCCATTACATAAGGCTCTACCTTGTATCTTTCACATTCATAAAAAGTCTTAGTATGATTTATAGGATTTAGCATGTTATAAGTTTCCCATGCCTTATTTCCTTCACCAAGCTCTGCCATAGCTAACACTACCCAAGTTGATGCATGAGTATACTGTCCTCCATTTTCTCTTACTCCTGGAACATATCCCTTAATATATCCTGGTTCTAACTTGCTATCTGCAAAAGGCGGAGTTAATAAAAATACCATTCCTGTATCTTCTTTTATTAAATACTTCTCAAGAGCTTTCATAGCCTCTCTAGTCTTCTCTTTCTCTCCTGCCTTAGATATAACTGCCCAAGACTGTGAAAGAGAGTCTATTTGACATTCATCATTTTCTGCAGAACCTAGCGGAGTTCCATCATCAAAGTAAGCTCTTCTAAACCAATTTCCATCCCAAGCATTTTTGTTTAAATTTTCTTTTATAAACTCCTTCATCTCTTCATATCTTTGCACTCTATACTCATCATTTTGTGCTTTACATATATCTTTAAAATTATCTAATATACTATATAAAAACCATCCAAGCCATACACTTTCTCCTTTTCCCTTATTTCCAATCTCACTCATTCCATCATTCCAGTCTCCTGAACCCATTAATGGTATATTGTGTGATCCAAATTTCAAGGATTTTTCTATAGCTTTTACACAGTGCTCATATATAGTTCCTGTTTTATCAGATTTTCTAGATATAGTGTATCTTTCATCTTCTCCTTCTTCTAGCGGTTTATCTTCTAGATATCCAGCTTGCTCATTTAATATACTATAGTCTCCTGTTCTCTTCACATAGTCTACAGTAACATAAGGAAGCCATAGTAAATCATCTGAAAATCTTGTTCTTATACCGCTATCAATTACAGGATGCCACCAATGTTGTACATCTCCCTCTACAAACTGTCTTGTAGCACTATATAAAATGTGCTCTCTTGTCATATTAGGATCTACATACGCCACAGCCATTACATCTTGTAACTGGTCTCTAAATCCAAAAGCTCCTCCTGATTGATAGAATCCACTTCTAGCCCATACTCTACATACAATAGTTTGATATAACAGCCAACCATTAAGCATTATATCCATACTTTTGTCAGGAGTTTTTACTTTGATAGTTCCAAGAAGGTTATTCCAATATGCTTTTACATTTTCTAGTTCTTCCTCAGCTTTATTAACATCTACATACTTATTTATAATTTTTTCTATATTTTCAATTCCTGCATCTTCACCAAAAATAACTATTAGTGTCTTTTCCTCACCACTTCTTAAACTTATTTTAGCGTTCTCAGCAAGACATGGATCCATTCCAGCTCCTACATCATTAGATAATCCTACTCGCTTCAATGCATCTGGATTTTCTATGCTTTTTCCCCTACCTATAAATTCTGTTCTATTTCCGGTGAAACTTTCTTCATTTCCACCTACAATCTTTAGGTATGCGTATTGATCGCTAAAATTACTACTGTATGAATTCTGAGCATAAATATATTTTTTTTCTTCGTTTAAATAAGTAGCTATGTTAGTAGCTGTTTGTTGAGGAACCACACCTAAAACTAAATGAGCATAATAAGTTAACGATATTTTCCTATCGAGATTACTATTATTTTTTAATTTTACTTTTAATAACTTCACTTTTTCTTCAATAGGCACAAACATAGAAACTTCACCAATTATGCCGTATGCTTCATGCTTAAAGTTAGAATAACCAAATCCATGTTCAATTACGTACTCTCTATCATCTCTAATCGGTTTAGGTGCTATACTCCATACATCCCCACTATCATCATCTCTTAAGTAAAGAGCTTCTGAAGGAGGATCAATTACCCAATCATTAGACCAAGTAGTTATCTTATTTTCTCTACTATTCTTATGCCATGTATAAGGTGATCCACTTTCCGATACTATAAATCCAAAATCCTCATTTGCTATGACATTTATCCAAGGAGCAGGAGTGATTTTTCTATCTCTTAGGACTATAACATATTTGTTATCCTTTAAGTCAAAACCACCATAACCATTGTAATAATCTAGCTTATTTGTTTTGAATTTATATGATTCATATACATAGTTATTTTCTTTAGCTGATAAGAGTTTCGTAGTAGAAGTTTCTTCTACACCTTCTTCCTTCTTTATTTGATTTATTATAAGCCCATTACTTCCATCAATAACAATTCTAGCAAGCGCTTTTAACAAATCCATATCTTCTTGTTCCATTGTAGAATTTCCTGTTAAGAATACTCCACCTGACTTATTTTGCTTATCTCTTGCATGACTTGTAGCTATTAAATCCCTTAAGCTATCTTGTAATGGTTGAGTATATGCAACATTTTGAACATTTAAAATTATAAGGTCTACCTTTAAACCTTTAACGCTCCAATATTCATGAGCATTTAACATTTGACGAACCGTATCTTTGTCTTTTTCTTCTTTAACTTCAACTAAAACAATAGGTACGTCGCCTGATATACCATATTTCCATAAATCCTGCTGACTTCTTTTAATATTCTTTATATAATCTTCTCTATCTCTATATTGACTTGTTTGATAAAGTATTCTAGAGGCCATAAGCTGATAAAGATTTGCTTGTGGTGATTTTATACCTAAATATTTCATTTCAACAGTACTTTGACTCCAAGCAATTTCAAAGACTCTATCAATACTCTTTATCTCTTTATACTTAATAGCTAGCTCAATAGCATGTTCTCTTGAGTCTGCTACTGCTGTTGTATAAACTATTCTACAAGTTTCTCCTGGTTCAAGCTTTAATCTCTTTCTCATACTTATTATTGGGTCTAAAACTGGCCCTACATTATTCTTTAAAGGTGTATCTTCTCCTAATGCAATAGGTTCCATTAGACTTTTTCCTCTTCCAATAAAGTCAGCTCTACTTGTTTCATATTGTGTTGTTCCAATAGAGTTTCCTTCAAGTGCTATGCATTGAACTACATAAGGCTTTTTTTGTCCCTTTGCTCTTGGTCTTCTATTAGCAATTATACATTCATGATCTTGGATAAATTCAGTACTTATAAATAAGTTACCAAAAGCCGGATGAACTATATCTGAATTAAATGGAGCTAATGTCACTTCACAATAAGAGGTTATCTCTAAGATCTTATCCTCACTTCCAGTATTAGTTAAAGATATCTTTCTTATCTCTGCATCATCTTCGCTAGATACTGTAATTTCTGTATAGGTAAGTATATCTCCATCAACTCTTTTAAATTCTGCTTTATCCTGTGAAAAAATAACTTTATAGTCATCTCCTTCACTTTTACAAGGTTCATAAGTGGAACTCCAATAATTATTTGTTCTTACATCTTTAATATAAAAAAACATTCCACTATTATCGGAGGTAACGTCTCCTTTCCACCTGTATACTGTCATATCGTTCTTTTTACCATATCCACTACCACTATTAGAAATCATCATTGAATAGCTTCCATTTGAAAATAGTTGAGTCTCTGGAATAGGAGTAAGTGCTGTATCATAAGTTCTAGCAATTATGCTTTGTTTTTCTTCCCTTACTTCTGTTACCTCAAATCTTTGTTCTCTTTCATAAACTATTCTATTTGGAACTTTTTCTTGAAGAAGTAGTTCTGTAGCTTTTACAGAAGGTATATTATGAAATCTATTTACAAGTATATTGTTTTTCAATACATTGTCTAATGCCATAAGACTCATGCCTTCATGATGAACCATAAAACATTTTATAATAGACTTATCCTGACCATTTATCATTCTATCTTTCGTATAATCTATAGCCTCATAAAATCCATATCTACCTTCTAATCCCTCATTAATAAGTCTATTCATATTATCTATAGCACTCTTAGGATCTACTTGTAGTGCCAATACTGTAGAATATGGTGAAACAACTAACTCATTCTTTAGTCCTCTCTTTAATCCTATACCTGGAATTCCAAATGCTTTATACTGATAATTTAAACTTACATCAAAAGCTTTATAAGCAGATTCTGATATCCCCCAAGGCACTTTTTTAATACCACCATATTTCTTTTGACCTTCTACTATAGCCTTATAGGTATGGGTTAAAAGTGTATTAGGATACGGCTTCATAATAAGCAAAGGCATTAAATATTCAAACATAGTACCAGTCCAAGATACAAGTCCCTTACTTCTACCTATTATAGCCATAGACCTACCTAGTTTGAACCAATGTCTTATTCCAACATCACCTTTTGCTATGGCAACAAAACTTGCCTGCCTTGCCTCAGAAGCTAATAAATCATAGTAACTTTTTCCTAGGGAATCTCTCTCTACATCATATCCTATAGAGAAAAGCCCTCTTTTTTTGTCATACAACATCTTAAAGTCTGTACTTTCAACCATTTTGTTTAATGTATTCATTAGCAATTCTATTCTTTGTATAAGAGTTTCTACTTCTTTTACTGTTTTTTGTATTAAACCTTTTAATTCTTCAATAGTCTTATAAGAACTATCAGAGTTTTCTAATACATTATTTAATTCTTCTCCTATATTTTTCAAAGAAGTATTTAATACTATTCTGTTTAAGCTATTGTATAAACTAATATCATTTTCTTTATTTTTACCTATAGTATCAGCCCAAGGGAAAAGTAGTTCTATCTCTTCTAGGAATTTATTAACCCCGCTTTTTACTTTGTTATTCCAGTAAAGCTCTATACTATTACTATCTTTTTCTATTTCTAGTGCCTTATCTCTTAACCGTATTGTTAATTCCTTCCAAGAAAATACAGTAAACTCTAATCCCTTCAATGTATTTATATCATTCTCATAGTAGTCCTTAATGGTAAGTTCTCTAGATATCTCCTCACTAGCAAGAGTTAGTGTATCTGAAAGGCCTACTATCATTTCTCTATTAATAGCTGGTTTATTTAAATATTCTCTTAAATTCTCTTCTAATAACCAAAGATATCCCACTAAATTACCACTATCAACAGTTGATACATATTTAGGGTGTAATGGCTCCTTCGTTATAGTGTTATACCAGTTAAATAGATGCCCTCTATATCCTTTTAAGTCTTCTACATTTCTTACTACATTTTCTAGTCTGTTTATATTTTCTACCAAACCTATATATCCTAAATCATAAGCAACAAGATTTGATGTAAGACCCATTGCAATATTCGTCGGAGATGTTCTGTGGGCAACTCCATTGCTTGGATCTTCCTGATAATTATCAGGAGCTAACCAATTATTTTCCTCATTTACAAAGTCTTCAAAATACGCCCAAGTCTTTCTTCCTATTCTTCTTAGCATAGTTTCTTGTTGCGTATTTATTTGTACATTCTTTTCTTTTATATCTTTACTTATATAACAAGCTATCCAAGGACTTAAAAACCATATTGCACAAGATGGTAGCATAAAAATCCCTAAATCACTTGATCTGTTAAAAGCTATAGTTAATGTTACTGCAGATATCAAACTTCCTATCCACATAAATGCTATATAATCCGTTAAACTTTTTCCTGACTTTGCTTCAGCATCTGCTGCTGTTTGCCATTCTAATAGATTCTTTTTGCTCACATAAACTCTATATAAAGTTTTTACAATAGCATTTAATGTTAAATAGGCTATAAAGGGTAGAAAAGCAAATGTTAAAAAAACTTGTTCAATAATAGTTTTGCTATTATTAATTCTGCCTGACAGACTTATACCCCTTATAGGTGATGTAACAGATTCACTAACATTAAAAAGTATAGGTGCAATTAGCGCAAGAACAGCTGCTGATACCCACTTATCTGTTCCATCTGGTAAAACATTAAAAGATAATAATATCAATAGCATTATTGATGGTGCTACTAAGCTTCTCCTTAAATTATCTAATAGCTTCCACTTTGAAAGAGAATTGATAGACTTTTTATTTTTAATCCACGGAAGTAATTGCCAGTCACCTCTAACCCATCTGTGAAATCTTTTTGAACTTGCCATATAGTAAGCTGGGTAACTATCTATTAATTCTACATCAGTAACTAAAGCAGTTCTCACATAAGATCCTTCTAAAAGATCATGACTTAACACCATATTTTCAGCTATTTCTCCTTTAAGCATCTCATTAAAAGTATCTATATGATAGATACCTTTTCCTGTAAAAATACCTTCTCCAAACAAATCCTGATACACATCAGAAACAGCTGTAGTATAAGTGTCTAAACCAGTTTCTCCAGAGAACATCCTTGAAAAAATAGTTTTATTTGCACTTAAAGTACTAATACTTATTCTTGGCTGCATAAGCCCATATCCTCTTGTAACTCTTTTTTTAGGCTTATCAATACAAGGCTTATTTAGTATATGGCTCATAGCTCCAACTAGTTTTTTTGCACTATCTCTAGGTAACTGAGTGTCACTGTCTAAAGTTATTACATAACTAGCTTTTTTAAGTTCACTTATATCTCCACTTATAACATTATAACTAGTTTTTTCTTCCCCTCTAATTAGAGCATTAAACTCCTCTAATTTACCACGCTTTCTTTCCCATCCAAGCCATTTAGCTTCTTTTTCATTATACTTTCTGTATCTACTAAAAAAGAAAAATTTATCTCCCTTATCTTTAGAATACTTATTATTTAATTTTTTTACATGTTCTAAAGCAGCTTCTACTATCTTTTCATCCTCTTCATTTACCTCAGTAGAACTATCTTGAAAGTCACTTAAGAGAGTAAAATATATATTGTCATCAAGATTAGCTAAATGATACACTTCAATATTTTTTAATAATTCATGTACTTTTTGAACACTGTTTATAATTGTAGGTATTACTACTATTGTTCTATTTTCCTCGCCTATTCCTTCTTTATATTCTATTTTAGAAATGAATCTAGGAGTGGTGAGATTATTTATACTCCAATTTAGAACAGAAACTATTATCTCACTACATGGTACTATTAAAATAAATCCTGCAACAACATATCTCCACAAAGCTCTATTTGTATCATTCATATAGCTTACTGCAAGAAAAATACTCATGGCAATTATAGTTCCTATAGCTATAACCCCTACGTAATATCCTACTGAAGAACTCTTCATAGAATTCTTTATACCATGTATTCCTTTATCTTTAAAATAGGATTTTTTCTTTAAGCAATCTACTCCATCATCTACTAAATAATATCCTACATGCTTTTCAAATTCTCTTCCTTCTACCAGCTCTGCCTCTTCAGCACATTGAACTGCCTTCTTAGCTATAAAAGACTCTGGTTTTTTCATTATATTTGCTAATTTTTCAACTCTATGTCTATAATAATCTCTAGATTCAAAGTCCATAGTGGAATATATATTTGCTGGGTCTTCTCTTAAAACATTTTCAACAAAGCTTAGATGTTCAAAACTTTCTCTCCAATTCAATGCCTCAACTTCTCTAATTGAACTTATAGAATTTCCAATGGAAACTTGATAAGTAGCCTGCTCCTGATGATCTAAATTTATCATCTTCTCAGAATTTGTTTCTTTCATTTCAAGTCTCTCATCTATCCACTCATATATTTCACTAGAGTCTATTCCCTTATCTCTAAGTACCTTTAACAATCTCTCTGTAAAATGGGAAGTAAAATTTATATCTTCTCTTGAAATACGGTAAACTTCTTCTTTTGTCTTCTGATTTTCAACTGCGTTTATTAGTCTATCTGCAATTTTATCTGCTTCAGATTTCTCTTTTGAGTTCATAACTATTTTTTCTGTTATTTTGCTTATGTTTTGAATTAAAGCTATTCTAAGCATAATAGGAAGTGACCAAATCTCTCCACTAGTTAAAACAGAGTTACTTTGGTAAGCCCTAATAAATCTCTCTATTATATGTTCATCAATTCTAGCATCAGTATGAGAAACTAACTCTACTGCTATATGGTAAATTCTAGGGTATCCCTTCATCATTCCCTTTTTTATAACTGGCAAATCCTTATAATATGACTTTGGCATATTATGCTTTATATGTTTATATTCTTTTTCAATTAGATACAGATTATCTAAAAGCCATTCTGATGCTGGAGCTACGTCTTTTTTCTCCCTTACATCTCTATCTATATGTTCATAGCCCTCTATTATTTTTTTATAGCTAATATCTAAGCTCCCAAATAACTTTCTTCTACAATTTGATTTTCTTGCATAAGAATAGTTTTTTGATATTTGCATAGCATGCTTTTCTAAGTCTTCTCCATTTACATCTATAACTGGCATATCGTCTAATATATTTTCTTCCTTATCTTTCTCATTATTGAAGAATGATAAATATATTACTATAACCAAAACTATAGATATAACTGCCATAATATAGGCCATTTAAAGTCACTCCTTCGTTATGTAATTACATTTTCATTATTGCCTAACTATTGTTCCCCAAAAAAATTAAGATTAAACAAAAAATCAGCAAAGGACTTATACATAAATTTCTGTATAAGTCCCCTACTAATATATTTTTTAAATTTGGATGGCAAATTTTAATGAGCTTAAAGCTCAAGTTCATTAATTATTAAATCTTCATAAGACTGTCTTTTGCATATAATTTTTGCATTTCCATCTTTCACTAAAACTACTGCAGCCCTAGGAATTTTATTGTAATTACTAGACATAGAGTAACCATAAGCTCCAGTTCCTAAAACGGCTAATATATCTCCACTTTCAGCTGCTGGTATCTCTACATTATTTAATAATATATCTCCTGATTCACAGCATTTTCCTGATATTGTAACCTTTTCTGTGCTTGATGAGTTTATCTTATTTGCAATTACACACTCATATTGAGCTCTATATAAAGCTGGTCTTATATTATCAGTCATTCCTCCATCTACAGCTACATACTTTCTAATTTCTGGTATTTGTTTTATTGATCCTATTGTATAGAGGGTAGTTCCTGCATTTCCTACTATTGACCTACCTGGTTCTATAGTTAAAGTTGGTAAGTCTATACCAAGGTCTTTTGCCACTTTTTCAGCTTCATCTAATATAGCTGTGCAAAACTCTTCAGCTTCCTTTGGGTCATCGCCTTTTTCGTAGTATATTCCGAATCCTCCGCCTAAATCTAGTTCTTTAATATCATATCTTAATTCATCCTTAATATCTTTAACTATAGTAAGCATTATTCTAACTTCATCCCTATAAGGTTCTATATCAAATATTTGAGAACCAATGTGACAGTGGAATCCTGTAAGGTCTATATTCTTGAAAGATATAGCCTGCTTTACAGCTCTTAACGTTTGATTTTCAAGTAAAGTGAAACCAAATTTAGAGTCTATTTGTCCAGTTTTTATATAATCATGAGTATGTGCTTCTATTCCTGGAGATATTCTTAAAAGTATTTCTTGAGTCTTATTATGTTTCTCTGCTATTTCATTTATTTTTTCTATTTCATAAAAGTTATCAGCTACAAATCTTCCAACTCCAAGCTTAATTCCCATTTCTATTTCTTCATGAGTTTTATTATTACCATGAAAATATATCTTTTCCATTGGAAATCCACTCTTATATGCTGTATATAGCTCTCCACCAGAAACTACATCAAGGTATAATCCTTCTTCTTTAACAATCTGACACATAGCTAGGGTCAAAAATGCTTTTCCAGCATAAGCTACTCTATTTCTTCCTTCATTAGCTTTAAATCCATTATAAAATCTTCTACAATTATTTCTAATTAGGTTTTCATCCATAACATAAAGAGGTGTTTGAAATCTTTCAACTAACTCACTAGAGCTGATACCTCCTATATGCAAATGTTCATTTACTACTTCTGTACTTCCAAATAATTTCACTTTAATAGCCCCCATTCAATAATATTATTACCTTGATTAAAGATTAAATTCTTTTGCTACTATCTGAATTGCTTTAGTTTTATCTTCTTGTTTTATAGCACATGTAATTCTTATTTCTGATGTAGTTATCATTTTAACATTTATATTATTAGCACTAAAAAGCTTAAACATCTTTGCTGCAACTCCAGAGGTATTCTTCATTCCTATTCCAACTACTGAGAATTTAGTTATATCCTCATCTATGGCTATATACCTGTCTCTTGCAAAATTCTTAATTATATCCATACATTCTTCTTCCTCATCCCTTGGAATTGTAAACGACACATTTACTTTTCCATTTAAAGGTGCAGTTTGACTTATCATATCTATATTTATCTTTCTACTACCAATAGCTTCAAATAAAGCTGAAAGTATATTTATATCCCCATCTATATCTTTTAAAGTTACCGCTATATCATCATCACTAGTAGCTAGTCCAGTTACTGGTTTACTCTCTAAGTTCATTTTATTAACCCCCTTGATAATTGTTCCCCTAATATCACTATTACTTAAACCCACATATATTGATATATCATATTTTTGTGCCAGTTCAATAGATCTTGAATGCATGACCTGTGCCCCTAAACTTGATAGTTCAAGCATTTCCTCATAATCAATAACTTCAAGTTTTTTAGCTTCTTTATATCTTCTCGGGTCAACACTATATATTCCATCAACATCTGTGTATATCTCACATATACCTTTTAACTTAACTGCAAGGGCTACTGCTGACGTATCAGAGCCGCCTCTTCCAAGAGTAATTATATCCCCATCTTCATTAATCCCTTGGAACCCTGCCACAATTACGACCTTACCTTCTTTAAGACTCTTCTTTATTTTTGTATCATCTATATCATCAATTAATCCTTTGCCATACTGTCCCGTTGTTTTTACCCCTATTTGGTATGCTGTATAACTAACAGAATCATGACCTAATTCCTTTATTGCCATAGATAGTAATGCTGAAGACATCATTTCCCCTGTTGATAACAAAGCATCTAACTCTCTCTTATCTGGATTCTTAGAGATTTGCTTAGCAATTGAAATTAAATCATCTGTAGTATCTCCCATGGCTGATACTACAACAACTAAACTAGCCCCTTTTTCTTTTCTTTTAATTAAGGTTTTTGCAATCTTTTTTATTTTTTCTGTTGTAGCCACAGAACTCCCACCGTATTTTTGCACTACTATTTCCATATTTATAGCCCCCCGCTTTTTAGTAAGCAGTTGCCATCCTTTTCAGGTGGTAATATGAGGTACTAGGAGAAAACACATAATCTCTTAATCTCTAGTCTCTAATAGCTATCTCTATAGTTTCCACACATAATGTAGTGAATAAAGATTAGCGATTAGTGATTAATGATTTAGAAGATTGTGGCTGCAATATATTTCAAAAAAAATATTGCAGCAAGGAACACCCTTGCCGCAATATAAATAAAAAATCCTTATATTCCGAACTCAGTGTACCTTGTAGCTCTCCACGTAATTTCTTACGCGACAACTTTACATATATTTTATGCAAAGCCAGAAATTAAACTTGCCAGCTTAATTTCTTCGGCCATAATTCCTTTCTTTACTCATCAACATCTGCCGACTCCTAGTAAATACTATTAATTATAGCGCCTCTACCCTAGGCAACTAACATTTTATTAACTTTTTAAATTATTGTTAGTGTATCATTAAATTTATAATTATGCAACTATTTTTTAATATTTATTAAATAAATCTTGTTATAGTTTTAAAATATATATAGTAAAAAAGATATCTGATGAAGTTTTAACTTCACAGATATCCTTATGTATTTAATCTATTGCTATTCCATTTCTAAAATTTAATCTCTCTAGTAATCTTTCAATTTCACTCTTTTGTTCTACAACATAAGGTGTTTGAGTTTTCTTTTCTAACAGCTTTCTATATTGTTTTAAGGCCATTTCAATATCCAAAAGTTCCCTAGGACTTTCTATTTCTATCCTTCCAGTACCCATACTTTTGCCAATACGTCTTGTATATAGTTTCATAAAATTTAACCTCCTCATATAAAAGTGTTTATGACTCTAATATAATTATGACACAAACAAATAAAGATATAAATAGATTTTTTAAAATTTTCTGAATACTTTATAAACAATATCTAATTTATTAATATGCCTAAAATACATATTAATAAATTAGAGTTCTTTTTTAGTATATATGCTTGTATTCTACAGAAACTATTATTGTAACTCTAAAAAAGAAAGGAGAATGTACTATGTCAAGACGTAAAGCTCTTATTCCTGAAGCAAATACAGGATTAAATAGTTTTAAGATGGAAGTAGCTGAAGATATGGGATTAGATTCATATAAAAATCGTCACAAATCTATGGCAGGTGCCCGCAATGCAGATGGTGAGATGGCAAAACGAATGATGGCTGCAATGGAACACCCAATAGATAATAAAGATAGTAAATATTAAGTAATAACTAAATAGGACTCTTTTAAGAAGTGGTAAAAATCAGGTGCTAAGTACTAGAATATATTATTTTAATAATATACATCTCAGCCTAGCACCTGTAACTTACATCCTTGTAACCCTTCATTGACTTTGATATACTATCTATTAAAAGATTTGTGAAAGTGGAGGATTAAAAATTACATATGAACAAACAAAGTTTAAGCAAATTAAAGCTTTTTTTTATGGGAATAGAAAATAGGTTTTCTGAAAACAACTCAACTTTTAAAGGATTAAAGATTACCTTTAATACAGGATTAAAATCCTTTAATGGTACTGGAAGCTATGAAGATAGCAAAATTAAATATAATTTTAATGGAATAACTCAAGTTGATGATATTAAAACTGTATTAGAAAGAATCCTAAAAGATGCGGAAAGTTACGAGAGCCTTGCCTTTATATATAGTGAACGTGGAACAGATATATTAATTTCAGCAGATAATAAAAATGTTACAATGAAAAATATTGAAATTAAAGATGAGGATCTAGCTGACCCCAAAGCAAAGATCACTAAATTATCAACTATAGGAAATCATAGTGATGGAACAACTTCAACTTTGTTAAACAGAGACTACTACGTTAAAGTTGGAAAAGCAGATAGTCTTTTAAAAGAAATAAACATAATGACTAAGGATGGAAAAATTAAGAATGATAAAATAAGAAAATATAATCAAATTGATCATTATGTAGAGCTTCTTGATGGTATTTTTGATAAATTAGATTATAAAGGAACTTTAACTATACTAGATTGTGGCTGTGGTAAATCTTATTTATCCTTTGTTTTAAACTATTATTTAACAGAAGTAAAAAAGATAAAATCCCACTTTATAGGACTTGATTATTCTGAAGGAGTTATAGAATCTTCTAGAAAGATGGCTGATAATTTAGGTTATAGAAATATGGAGTTTCATGCAATAGATATAAAAGATTATGTACCTGATAAAAAAATAAATGTAGTTTTATCTCTACACGCCTGTGATACTGCAACTGATATGGCATTAGCCTTAGGAATAAAAGTAACATCTGATTTAATTATTGCAGTGCCATGTTGTCATAGAGAGCTTTTAAGTCAATATTCTTATGATCCTTTTAAAAGTATAACAAAACATGGTGTATTAAAAGCTAGGCTTGCAGACATACTTACAGATGGTATGCGCTCTGCTATGCTGGAAGCAAAGGGATATGATGTTTCAGTAGTAGAATATATATCTCCTCTTGAAACTCCTAAAAATCTTATGATAAGAGCTATAAAGACAAAAGAAGAAAATCCTAAATCCTTAGAAGAATATAATGATTTAATGAAAGCATTAAAAATAAATCCTGCTCTAAATAGATTTTTAGTAGAGTGGTAAAAATAATGGTCTATCTGAAAATTAGATAGACCATTACTATTTCTAATAATTTTACATTTTATTATTTAACCTTTTCATCAATTAACTTTATATAGTTTTTTACATTTTCATCTTCCTCAGGTGCTCCCTTATACCAATTTTCCTTATCTAATGACTTATTTGAGAAATACTTGCCCTTCATTATAATCTCAGGTCTATATTCAAAATGTAGAATATCAAAATGTCCCCATTTTCCTCCCCAAATAAAATTATTCTTCTCAAAAGTTTCTACAATCTCTCTAGGATATGAGAGCATTCTTACCTGTCCGTCTTTTCTTGATGCCCACTTCCAGTAATCTCGTTTATCACTTTTTAAATCTATAGCTGTTCCAAATGAATGAGGACTTAACTGATTTGTACCTGCTATAACCCTATAGTTGAATGTACCATTAACAGGGAAAGCAACAGCCCATATCTTACTATTACTTTTAGCGAGAGTAGTTAATTCGTTCATAGTTTTTTGTAACGATTCAGCAGCTTTATTATTCTTATTAAACTGAAAATGTTGATTTCCAATCCTTATACCTTTAAGATTAGATTGAACTTGAGCTTTTGAACCACCGTATACTTCCTTTAGAATAGGATAAATCCTTGCTCTTCCTGGATCACAATTTTCAGCCATTAATTCTTTTATATCACCCATTGGATAAATCTCTTCTAGGGCATCCTGTAGATCTGGATTCTGTAGTTTTGCACTAAAACTCTTTTCTTTTTTATCATCATAAAGAATTTTTCTACCTGATTTCATAACTATATATACTTTTCCTTCACTGCTCTCCACTCCAGTAATATACTCTGGATAAGCCATCATTAGGCATAAAATATCTCTCTTCATTGTTATATTGTAGCTTTCATTAGATTGTATATCTTCTGCAAAAACTAATTTATAATTATTAGTATATCCAATGCAAAAAATAAATAAAAAAAGTACACATCTAGCTAACTTTTTCATCAGTTTATCATCCTTTCATAAGTAAAACCTTCTAAGTTATATATATCTAGTATGTGTAAATACTTTTAAATTTACGCTGTATTTTTAAAATATACTCATTAATTGATTTTATTTAATAGTCTCTAAATACAGATATAGCGTATAGACAGTAAATCCGTCTATACGCTATAATAATTTTGGTGATGAAAATGTGTTATGTTTATATATTAGAATGCTCTGATAATACTCTTTACACCGGTTGGACTACTGATATAAATAAGCGCTTAAAGACCCATCTTAGTGGACAAGGTGCAAAATATACACGCTGTAGACTTCCAGTTAAACTGGTATACTTTGAAGAATATGATAATAAAATATCCGCTCAAAAAAGAGAATATGCTATAAAACAACTTAGTAGAAAAAATAAACTAAATCTTATCTCCAGCAACTCTCATAATCTTCTACAAATTGTTTAACTGTAATTGGTTTTCTTCCAAGTAAGTTCTCAAGATCTGGAGTTACCTTCTTTGCCATTCCCATTCCAGTAGTAAAGTAAAGAGCAACCATTACATTGACAAATGCTTTATCCACTCCTCTTTCAAGCATTACTCTCTTAAACTTAAGAGGAGATGGATTTGTATATTTGATATCTCTTCCTAAAACTTCTGAAAAAATCTTTGCCACCTCATAGTAATCTAGCGCCTCATTCCCTGTTAAGGTATAGGCTTTATTTTTATGTCCTTCTTCTGTTAATACTATGGCTCCCGCTTCTCCTATATCTCTTGTATCAATAAAGCTTGACCTAGACTTTCCTGCTGGAATAAAAATATCATCCCTATCCTTATATCATCACGATGGGTTGAATTTAAATTTTGCATAAAAAAGCTAGGTCTTAAAAAGGTATAGGGCACTCCCGATTCTTTAATGTATTTTTCTACCTTATAATGTGGTGGAATTGGATTCCTCTCAATTCCCATTAGGGATAGGAATACAATTTGCTCTACACCCCTTTTCTTAGCTTCCTCTACGAAAGGCTTTATCTGCCTTTTAGCATCAGTAATTTGTGGCGGTCTCATTAGAAATACCTTACTTACATCTTTTAAAGTTTCCTCATAGGTAGTAGTGTCTTCAAAATCAAATTTCACATACTCTACCCCCTCTAAGCCTTCCTTTTCTACTTTTTCAACGTTTCTAACAGCTGCCTTTACTCTAGCACCTTTTTCAAGTAATTTCTTTCCAACGTCATTTCCCACATTTCCTGTAATACCCGTTACCAAAATTTTATTCTTCATCCTAACCCTCCTGAAGCTTATACTTAAATAAATATTTTATTCTATATTTAAAATTTGCTTAAGTAATTAAGTCTAGGTTATGATTCTTCTTGTAATATGCCCGAAAAGCTCTCTTCATGTTTTGCCCCTAAATGCTTTAATTCCCTATATAGCCAAGTTCCTGTTATTATTGATGATAATAAATCTGCAAGTGGCCCTGCCATTAATAGTCCATTAATTTCAAAAAACTTTGGAAGAATTAATAAAGCTGGAATTAATATAAGCACTTGTCTTGATAAGCTCAGCATCATAGCTTGCTTTGGTTTTCCTACAGCTTGAAAGTAGTTTGCTCCTACAATTTGAAATCCGATTATAGGTAAGAAGATTAAGAATATATTTAACGCATGAACCCCAAAAGCTATAAGCTCCGTATCTTCCTTGCTAAACATTGCAATAAACTCCTCTGGAAATAATCTAGTAGCAATGAACCCAATAGTTACAATTATAGTAGCTCCAACAATTGCAAGTTTTAATGCTTCCTTAACCCTATCAAATCTTTCTGCTCCATAATTATATCCAATAATAGGTTGAGCACCTTGGTTTATACCAAATACAGGCATTAGCATTAACATAGTTATACTATTAATTATTCCCATACCTGATATTGCAACATCTCCTCCATAAAAGCTTAAGCTTTTATTCATAACTACATTTAAAAGGCTAGCTGCAATCTGCATAGCAAAAGGTGCAAATCCAATCGCTACAATTCCTTTTACTACTGCTTTATCTAACTTTAGATTTTTCTTATAAATTTTTAATGTACTTCTACCACTAAAGAAGTGATATAGTACCCAAGCTGCAGATACTGCTTGTGATATTATGGTTGCAAGGGCTGCCCCACCTATTCCCCAGTTAAATACAAATATAAAAATAGGATCTAATATAGTGTTTAGAATTGCACCAATCAACATTGTAAACATAGCAATCTTAGGATTTCCTTCTGCACGAATAAAGTTATTCATACCAAATCCAATAGACTGAAATATAGTTCCCAAAAGAATAATCCTCATGTAATCTCTTGCATAAGGCAATACAATCTCACTTGCTCCAAAAAGTTTTAATAGAGGAGTTAAAAAAATCAAACCTATAACTGTTAATGCTATAGAAATTATAATTAGTAATGCCATACCATTTCCTGCGATATGTTCTGCCCCGTCCTTGTTTTGCTCTCCTAACTTAATAGAAATTAAAGAAGTTGCTCCAATACCAACTAGCATAGCACATCCCATTATTACAAGCATTATAGGAAACCCTATAGTAATCCCTGCAATTCCAAGAGATCCAACTCCTCGTCCTATAAATACTCTATCCACAATGTTATATAAAGCATTAACTAGCATACCTATAATAGCAGGAACAGAAAATCTCAATAATAATTTTAAAATCTTTTCTTCTCCTAACTGATTTGAATTATTCATAATCTACTCTCCCATCTTAAATATTTAATTTTTCTATTCAAATTTCATAATGATTTCTTTTAAGTTTTGTAGTGATACAGCTAGCACTTCTAATTCTTCCTCTTTTAATCCACAAATCTTCTTTTTTAGGTGCTCTATTACTAATTCTTTATGTCTTGCTAAAAATTCTTCACCTTTTTCTGTAACTTCAATATATATATACCTTCTATCATTATCACTAGTAATTCTTTTAACCATATCTTTATTTATTAACTTTTGTACTAGTGGAGTAACATTTGATTTAGATATATGAAGCACTTTTCCTAACTCCGAGGTAGCCATTGCCCCTTTCTCTTGTAAGGTAAAAAGTATATGAAAGTGTGAAGGAGATAAGTCTATATCCTCTTCGTAAAGATCATGTCTTATTAACTTCTTTTTAAACAGAGGTAGAATTAGAAATAAGTTTTCCATTATCTCTTCAAGTTTTTCTTTTTCCAAATTTATCAACCACCTTATTTGTAAACAAGCTTAGTTATATTAGTATAATAGTTATATTATTATAACTATACTAATATAGTTTATATTATTATTAAAGTCAAGCTATAAAAATTGAACTTCAAGTTGTTAGATTTTCAAGAATAAAAGGTAAGTTGCGTCTCCGCAACCTACCTCTTATTCTTCTAGTATTTTAAATTCTTTAAGCATATTATAGAATCTTGCTCCATGCCCTTCCGCTGCTTCAAGGAAGTACTGTTCTTTAATTATAAAAGTGCCCCCTTCCTTATTATCAACAAAATAATACTTTATAACTGTGTCATTCCAATTTGAACCGCTATATGCAGAAATTAATATACTCTCAATTGGATCTGTAACCTCTCTCTTATTTTCTACCTTAGGATATTTAACTTTAAGAGTACTTTCTATTTCAGAAGCTACTATTTTGGGACTTTTCCCTTTAACTTGCTCTATTTCCATGTATACCTCTGGTAAGTTTTCAGCTTTAGTTTTTGGAGAAATTAGATCTTTCCCATTTTCACTTACCATAGTATATCTTTCTTCATCAATGTAGACTATATATTTTGATGAACCCTCTTTAAGTGAAACATTACTCTCTTCGTCCATTCCCTCTAAGCTTTGAGTAATAGTTTTATTAGGAGCAAATATTTCTCTAATTTTATTTGCTGTTGCATGACCATATTCTGTATTTGAAAATATTACTACGGCAAGAGCTGCTGCAACCATACTTCCATATTTAAATAATCTTCTATTATTTTTCTCTTTAGACTTCATCTCTATCACCTTTCCTACTTTTAAACCTAATTCCTTCTCAATATTCTTCCATACCATATCCTTTAACTCTAAAGCTTCATCTGTGCCTTTAAGAAGTACTTCATTAATTTTTTTATCTTCTCTATTATCCATTAATCTTACTACCTCCCTCAAAATTTCTCATTAAATTTTTCAGCTTCTGCCGTCCTTTAAACAGTCTAGATTTTACTGTATTTATGTTAATTCCTAGTATCTCAGCAATCTCAGCTTCCTTAAACCCATTTAAGTATTTTAAAATTATGGTAACTCTATTTATATCTTCAAGACTTTCTATAGCTTTATACAAATCCTCGTATTTCTCAAAATCATAATCATCATCTTCTTTTATATAATCCTGCATTCCTGCTTCTACAAAATCTTCTACAAGTACTGCATCTGGAGTTTTTTTGAGTAATCTATTACATTCATTTATTAAAATTTTATAAAACCAAGGCTTAAACTCTCTATCTAAATCAAACCCATTAATGCTCCTATAAGTTTTTATGAAGGTTTCCTGAACAACATCTGCAGCACTCATCTTATCCCTTGTAACTGCCATGGCAACCCTAAGTGCGTATTCTGCATATTTCTCATACAGCTGAGCAAAGGCTTCATTATCTCCTTCTCTAATTTTTTCTAATAAAACTCTCTCCACTGTCTTACCCCCTATTTCTCCTTAATTCCTTTAAATCAACTTTTTAATCTAACTAACTCTTGGTGTAAGTTTTCCTTAACAAGGAGGAAGCTCCTTCTCGTTCCTCGAATGAGTAAGCGACCATCACCAAATCCTAGATTTGGGATACCTGCTTAGTTGCTTTCATAAGTATATACCTTATTTATTTCCAAAAAGTTTTCTATTTTTAAAGCTTTTTATTTTATCCGATGACTATTAACCTTTTTCATATATAAAACAACCTAGCATTATATTTCTATTAATGCTAGGTTGGCTTTTATCTTAGATATTTAATTATTAAATATATCATTTAAATCTTCTTCATTCCTATAGGGCAATTTTTATAGCAGTTAAAGCAAAAATATTGAAAACCTATAAATTGTGTTTGATACATTTGCCAGTAATCTTTTGTCATAAACATTCTCTTTTGCTCTTCTGGTGTTTTGTCCACGAATTCATTCCAAAAGCCGATTGCTTTACCTAATCCATAAGGTTGAGATTTTTTTCGGCAACGGTTTACATCAGTAAAATTCTCTTCTTCTAGGGCATTTGCAGGGCAAGTCTTTTCACAAATATTACAATGAATGCATAAATCTTCAGTAACTGGTGGGTCAGACTCTAATTCTAGATCTGTTAATATAGCTGTAAAAATAACTCTTGCTCCTAAACGAGGATGTATTACCAAGTTATGTCTCCCAAAATTTCCAAGACCTGCTGCTATTGCGGCGTGTCGCAGAGATACTTCTGCTACAATCCCTTCTTTATTGTTAGGATCCATTTTTAGTGGATAAGAAAAAGGGATTGCCATAGCTTTTGCCTGTAATTTCATTTCTATATATCTAGCCAGTTTAAAATTGCAGTGGTGTAAAAATTTCATAGAATCTAATCTACCATTCATAGCTATCTCTGCACTCAGACTTTCAACGTGAGACATTTCACGTATAGCTAGAACAATGATACTTTTAACACCTGGTAGAATTTGTTCTAGAGGAGTAGTTCGTGGACTTTTATAATCTACTGCAGCAGCAAAGCCTACATCATCAATACCTAAATCAAGTACAAAATTACGAATATCTTCTTTTATGTTCATAATCTAACTTTCTCCTTTTAATTTAAGATAATAAATTTGAAAACGTCTGCAAATTTCGTGTATATGCACGAATATATCTAAAAAAATTTATCACATCTCTCTGTGATATAGCTTGCATTACTTATGAGCTTAGTTTACTACTGAATATTTAGCTTGTCAACATGAGTACTTTTCATATAACCTTATTACCTCTATATCACCTCTTCATATTTAGGTATAGTGTATACATTGACATATATTTTTTAGAATAGTAAAATAACTATGTTAATTGTGTATATACACAAATGTTTAAGGAGTGAAATTATTGAAAAAAAATTATAATAAAAAATCTAGCCCCTGTCATTGTATAAATATACGCCGTGCTTCTACTAGTATTACATCATTTTATGATGAGAAACTAAAATCTTGTGGACTCACAGTAAATCAATTTTCATTACTTCGATATTTAAAATTTTATGGAGGCCTAAGTGTTAGTGATTTAGCTCTAGAAATGAGATTAGATAGAAGCACTCTGGTTAGAACATTGAAGCCATTAGAAGAAAAAGGCCTGGTTGCAGATACTTCCGAAAAAGGAACTAGAAACCGCGAGTTAACGTTGACTAATAAAGGTACCGACCTATTAAGTAAAGCAGAACCTCTTTGGATGGAGACACAAAAGTTTATAACTCAGTATATTGGTGAGGATGAGATGAATTTACTAAAAAAAGTTCTTTCTAAAATGGAAAATTTAGCGCCTTAATTCTATAAGATTTACTGATTAATTATAGTCCTCTTAGAAGGATATAAAATTTTTATATCCTTCTATAGTTTACATACTATCAGTCCTCTATAAATTTGCATACTATATGAAAGATTAATCTTTCTTTTGGAGGTAAATATGTCTTCATATCCTAACACCTAGATAAAGTCTGGTGTTAAGGGATGGTGTTTAGAAAAAGAAATCAGTGAGCAATTAAATCTCTCCCTGATGAATATAACTACGTTATATTCTGTTTCAATATGAAGTACACATAGCATAGTTTGTATAATTAAATATATTAAATCATATACAAAAAACTAATAAAAGGTTGTACTCTAATATTAATATTTAGAGAGCAACCTTTTAAATATATATTATAAAAAACGGGTGAGATACTTGTTATTTTCCTGCAGCTAATTTCCCTGCAATCTTACCAAATACTATATCATCTAATGTGTTATTACCTGCTACTCTACCTGCACCATAAAGTCCTCCTACAACTTCTCCTACAGCATATAGTCCTTCTATTTTCATACCTTTATTATTTAAAACTTCAGCTTTTTCATTTATTTCAATACCACCCATAGTATAGTGAGAGGATGGGAATACTTGGACACCATAGAAAGGTGATTTTTGAACCTTACCAAGGTTTTGTCTACTAAATTCATCCTTGCCTGAGTTGTATTCTTCTACTGTCTGTTTAACTACCATTGGATTTAGTTTTAGCTTTTGTGCTAATTCCTCTATA
Organism: Clostridium sp. X; assembly: GCF_055755365.1. NCBI lineage: Bacteria > Bacillati > Bacillota > Clostridia > Eubacteriales > Clostridiaceae > Clostridium > Clostridium sp. X. Next base: position 1,668,675 of record NZ_CM146912.1, on the reverse strand, counting down.
GTATCAGCCTTAATAATATTGGCCTTTTTAATTGCAGCCTGTCCATTTTTTGTTTCGGCTATGTTTGAATCAAATATTACAAATGATGTTCTTTTCTTTTGTGAAAGTATTTCTGGCACTAAATCTAATGGTTTAAGCTCTTCATTTGTGAATCTTTTTCCATCCATATTAACAAGAATTCCGCCAAGATCCTTTTCACTCAATACACTTTCTCTTATCCAGTATGATGCAGTAGCGAGAGGTCTCATCTGGTGATATTCCATATCTCTTAAAGCGGCTCCTACTGCCACTGCCATTGTAATACCATCTCCTGTTATACCTGGAGTACTCATTACACCATGTGCACCTTTATATTTCGGATTATATTTTCCAATCATCTCTGGAGCGTTGCCTAATCCACCTGTAGCTAAGATAACTGATTTAGCTTTTATCGTGCTTTCTTTTCCTGAATTATCTTTAATCTTAGCTCCGACTACTTTGCCATTTTCAACTATTAACTCCATTGCTTTTGTTTCAAGCTTTACTTCGATATTTTCTTTATGTTTTTCAAGCTCTCTTTTATATGCTCCTACAAGTTGCGCTCCATAATGTCCTTCCTCTGGTATTATCCAAAATGAGTCATTTGGATCTAATTTATACTTTAACCCTAAAGATACTAACCAATCATAGGCATCATTACTACTTTCAGCCAAAAGCCTTACCAATTTTTCATTGGGTAGATTCTTACCAGCCTCCATTGTTTTCTTAATATGATCCTCAACAGTAAATGGTCTATTTGCATCTTTGTGAAGCTTTGTGTCAGAAGCAGTGATCCCTGTAGCAGAAACTAAAGTATTTCCTCCAAGCATCGGCATCTTGTCCACTAATATTACCTTAGCTCCATTTTCCGCAGCAGTTATAGCTGATACCATCCCTGCTCCACCGCCACCGATAACAAGTACATCTGTGGAATTTCCAGTTTTACCGCTACTGCTACAGCCTGCAAATAATGATACTGACATAGCCGCAATAAGGCCTAATATTATTAATCTTTTTTTCATAAGTACACCCCCATATACTTTCAATAAAATATCTATTTTACATTTTTTAATGCATTATCCACTGCATCCTTAATAGCCTTTGTTGTTATTGTTGCTCCACTTATATTATCAACCTCTGTTGATTGGGCCTTAATAATAGCTTCAGGTACTTTCTTTAATATCTCATCTGAAAGTCCTGGTGTTTCTTTATGCTCAACTATTTTAATACCACTTATTTTGCCTTTGTTTACAGTTACCTCAACCTTTAATTCTCCATTTTTACCTTCTCCCGCACCTTCATATATTCCATCATTGAAAACGGGCCTTGATTTGCATCCTATCAAAAGAGATGAAACCATTAGTATTGTTGCAGTCATTGTTGCTATTTTCTTATTCATTTATATCCCCCTTATATTGTAATCTACACTCTAAATAATCTACAACTATAGTTTATAAATCATCCCTTTCTAATTGAAATTAATTTTCATTATCGCTTATGTATTATAACTTTTTCTTAAATTTATATTTTATTAATCGAAAATCCTTTTACTCATAAGATTACATTTATATACCTTACCCCATTTTGTGAATATGTTCACAACTACTGTTGAAGACTATAATTTTATCTTATTTATCTATTCAAATTTCCTAGTTGGAATCATCCGATTAATTTAGTTATACTCAGACTCCTCAAACACCATTCATATATTGATTATTACTAAGTATACTTTTAATTTTAACTCTACTGCTTTTGCAGATAATGATAATCATTATCATTATACTGTTTTAATTTATATTTGTAAACATATTATTTTTTTGTAATTATTTTTGTAAAAGTTAATTTTTACTCTATACAAAAAACTATCTTACTCTAGAAATCACTTTCCAGTATAAAAGCTTTTGTTCTCTTATTTGCGTGATGACTAACCAGCTATAGCCCCTTGAGAAAATAAGGTGGGTGGGTAATTTTGAGAAGATATTTGACAGTTTTAGGTCCTATAACATTTTTAATAATTATTATTTTTATTTACTTAACGCAAAATGATAAAGTAAAAGTTGGAAAAGTTATAGAAGAACACTATGCAGTTGTAATCAATCACCCTTTACAAGCGAAATATCCAGATAGCAGAATTAATCTTATAATACTAAAATCCCAAGTGGAAATTATTGGAGGAGTATCTTACTATGATTTTAATATTTTATATAATTTAGATAGTACTATCATAAGATAACACATAAAATTAATCTCATAATCTTAAATTATGACATAACAGATATATTGATAGTAATATATCTAAATTTATTAAATATGCTTCTTATATTGTTAGTAAATAGTAAGCCCTTCATTTATAACTTAGTTTAAAGTCTAAAATATTTGATAATATATCTATATCACCATTAAATGGGTAACACACTGCTTTGTTTTCATCTTCAAAAATAATATAGAATGGCATATCCATCATCAGTAAGAGGATCACTTTTACCATAAATGCCTTGCAGATTTTTAATCCAACTTCCAATGATACTATGAATTTCTGCATTTGATTGAACTACTTTCACAACTTTATCTTGTTTCGGGTCAAAAATTTCAACATATTTAAAATCTTCAGCATTAGCATATTTTGTATGCAACAATAAAAATATAAAAGATAACAGAACTAATATTTTTTACTCATGTGAACCACCTCTTTGCTATTGTTCCTATAATTTTATGATATCTACACTATTCTCTAAATAGAGCCTCCAATCTTCTGTCCCAAAATATTTCTCCAGTATAAGTTTCATTTTTTATTACAACCTAGGAATCGTAATGGTTTAGATATATCTTTCTTATACAATTCCATTTCATATATATCACCATCCTCTATGCTTAAATTAGACTTATTTTAATTTATTAATCACCATTAAACTATACTTTTGCATAATATAAAGATAACTAATTTCTTTTGGAGGTAAATATGTCTTCATATCCTAAGACCTATACTTTTCTGCCACTTCTTCGAGCTCCAACTCCTAGTTATAGCATCACCATTAATGTAGCTGCTCGTCGCCTTACTTTATTTAAAAATGGAGCAGTGTTTAAGAGTTACCCGATTGCAGTTGGTAAACCGAATGACTTGATACCTGAATCAAATTTTGTGTTAGGGTAGCGTATTAGGAATGGACAAACTAAAAAAAGCAGGGAGAAGTTAAGTTCCCCCTGATGATTATGATAAGGTTATATTACTATAAACTACATACTAACTTAGTTTTAATCATTAAACTTCTTATTATATGGATAATGAGAAGCAAAACTAAGGCTTATCAATGCTATTATCTTTTCAGTAATATGTCATAATTTAAGAAAGTTCAGTCCGAATTGAATCTATAATTATGTTACCTCAACTCTACAAATTGGAATTTGTTGCTCTATCTTTAATTCCGCGAAAGTATTAGACTCCAATAGATAAAACATCAATCATTTTTCCAATGTCCCAGTGACTTTATTTCAAGAATATCGAAAGGCGGTATCTGTACATTATTCTTAATTAGAAGCACTTCTTCAGTCGGTTCATAAAAGGCTGTATGATATGCCTTTGTCAAATAACTCAGGACCTTATCTTCATCGCTTAGATCGTCATCACCGGCATAGACGATTTTTTCGCCACTTACCTTGGCCACTATCTCATAAGAATCATGCATCGACATCCACTCTTGGGACAAATTCAATCCGATAAGATCATCTATATCCATCAAAATTTCTGGTCTACGATGAACTTGCCCACCATAAGGACTTCTCTCCCACACCGACAAGAACCCACATGTAGTATAATCATAATAAAACTTTCTCCCTATGGACCAACATTTATAAGCTTCTGTGCCTCGTCTTGGACAAGCTCCAAAAGTAATATCAAATCCTTGTCCACGATATGTTAGTATTCGCTCATCCAAATTGATATGGACATCGTGCTTTTCCAAAAACTCTCTCAGCTCAGAGTCATGACACGAATAAGATTGCTTTAAATCTAATATTCCATGCTTCCTAAAAGAAGAGCATTCGTTAGCGCTTGTCGTCACATGAAAGTAGACAAATACGAAATCTCTGTAGTTACGGGGAAGATATCCATGAGAGTTGATTACTTCTGCCACAAGATCGTCTGCGTATTTATATTCGCGCTCGTGGCCAAGATATTGTTCCCACACTGGGATTGGTACACCTGTAAGTTTGGTCAATGTCTGTTGAGCATATTCAGTTGTGCGAATATCATAAATCATATTAGTCATAATCATCTATTTTCCTCCATTTCCTCATTCAGCCTCACATAAGTAAATTACTATTTATTGACTTGTTTTCATATTTGATTAAACTTCCTATTATTAGCCTAATGGGAACTTACCATTAACTTTGCTATTATAGATTTAACTTGTCCAAATTTATGAACAAATAGAAGACATTCTTAAATTAATTTATTTATCGATCTTGATTAATTTCAAACTTATTGCCGCATTTTAAGCATTCATATGTATGTGTGTGTTGAGAAACTGTTCCATCTTTTCTGATATAACCTTTAGATTTCATTTTATCCCTTGGTATATTTTTAAGATCATCTTTGCATAAAGGACAATATTTTATATCTGGTTGTGGTCCCGTCTTATTTGCCATTGATTGTCTCATTTTCTAAAGTATTGATACTAAAAAGCTAAATATATATATAGAAATTCTATGTAAAGAATCATATTTTAATATCAATCTGATTCTTTTCTAGATATTTAAGTATAACTTTTTTAGCGATGTCTTTACATATAGTCAATTGTTCAAATGTAATAGGTTCATACTCTATCATTCCATGTGCTACATTTTTTCTTAAGTCTGGAAGGTCATTTATTTGTTCTTCATATTCATTTAAACCTAAATTTTTCAAAGCAATTTTTAGCTTTCTTTTAGCCTCAATAAATCCTAAACTATATAATTGCTTAGAAATTCCATTAATTTTTTTAATATTCATATCTTCTATAGCCTTTTGAAGCTTGATAAGAAGCTTATTAATTTCTTTACTTGTCTCATTTTCTTTTTCAATTTTAGCTTGATCCAAATATTTATTAGAAATAAGCTCAATTGACTTAAAGAAATTAAGAAAAGCCTCATTACCGTGATCTTTCAAATTAAATCCATCTACAAAATAGTTGAAAGATTTTTTACCGATTTCATCTGCGTAACAATATTTATTTAGCAAAGCATTTATTTCACTTACTTTATCTACTGGAAAGTCCTTAACTACTGTAATAGTCGCATCCATATCAGTAAATCCTTCTTTAACGACTTGGCCCTCTGTTGTTTCATTGACTGAAAATATTATGCATTCAAATGTAGAATCTATTATATACCTTAAGACTTTCATTATTAAACTTACTTCAGCTATAGCAATTCTTTCAGCCTCATCTATAGATTCCGCCTCTAAACTGATAATAGCAAAATTACAATTACGAACATTATCGTAAAAAAATCTAACTCTATCGATATTTATTTCTTCTTTAAAATTATAATACGTTTTAATATATAATTTAGCTTCCCACGTTCTCATTGTTTTTCTCCTTTTTATTCTACTCTAACTCTTATTTTCAAAATAAAAGTTTGTGAAATTGTTAAATAGAGCAAATCTTATTACTTCTATTCTCATAATAATAAAATATTTTGAGCTTTTTATTATAGCCCTATATCGTTATTAACTTTCTAGTATTAACCTAATGGGTATGTAGATATTGATTACAAGTTTTTATTCAGTTTATATTTTCAGTCTTTTGTTGAAATATCCATTTTCAATCATTTGCTGATATCTATTTATTGAATCCATTCTATTATGAAATTCTAATGCATCCCCAAAATTCATCCCTGAAATTAGCATTGACATTCTTACTGCATGCAAATAATTTTCAAATCCTGCATACATAGCATTTTCTGATAATTCTCGTAATGAATATCTAGAAACAAGTGGATTAGGTTCAAAATCATAAAATGATTTTACAATTTCATAATTTCCAATAGAGGCAACTTGTTGCCCATATAAGGATCCTCCCATACGATTCCATAAAGGAAATTCTCCATTTGCTTTTCTATAAGCTTCTATTAAAATTCCTTCAACTTGCTTTATATGCTCTTGACCTTCCTGTCCTACATAATCTTCTCTTGAAAATTCATCCCCTAGCATTTTTCTATACTCTTTTTCGTTTCTGTGTGTGATTGGTTGAGATAGTGGTGATTGAACAAATATGGAATATCCAATTTTCTCTTTAATGTTGAAATATGCATCAATCTGATTTCTTTTGCAGCTATTATCATCTACTAGGACAATTCCATTATGTTGCTTAAATCTATCACATAAATCTGCTGCCAATCCAATATAAAGAATCTCTTTACTATAATAATCCCAAAAACAATAAATTCCAGCAGATGCCCATCCGTATGTATCACAAGGTGAACATAAGTCATCAAGTGCATTTGCTATTTGTTCCTTTTCATCTTTTTTGTATGCATCTATAATTACCGTGCCAAACATACTTTCATCTCCTATATTAATTTCCTTTTTTACCTATTAAACAACTTTTTATAAGAGCTTGTTTATACCATTGCTAGTTTGTCAACAATTTTATTGAGGTGTTAAATATGCAATCAAATAAAACTTGTCCTTTAGTTGAACAATATCTAGGCTATCTCTCTATAATAAAAAATCGTTCTGAAAACACAATATTTGAGTATAGGACAGATTTGCTCATGTTTTTTAGTTATACCATGAACTCACGCAGCATTAATATAACTGACAACAACTTTGCCCAAGTAGATATAGAATTTATAAAATCTATCCAGCTGCATGATATGTATTCTTTTATTACCAATTGCCAAAAGACAGTAAATGCTTCTGCTGGAACTCGTGCAAGAAAAATAGTTTCTATACGACAATTCTGGAAATACCTTAAAACTAAAGCTCATGTTATTGATAATAATATTGCTGAAGAATTAGAAACTCCAAAATTACCAAAACGTATACCAAAATATCTCAACTTAGAAGAATCAGTACGTTTATTACTTGCATGCAAAAACTCTCCAAGAGATCACTGCATAATAACTATTTTCTTGAATTGTGCATTAAGACTGTCTGAACTTGCAAGTTTAAATATTAATCAAGTTAATAATGACATTTTGTCTGTAGTCGGTAAAGGTAATAAAGAACGTAAAATCTTTCTAACACCTGCAGCTAAAAAAGCTATAAATGATTGGCTACATATTAGAAATTCAATTAATGTTGGCACTGATGCTTTATTCATATCTAGAAATAATAAACGTATTACCACAAGAGCTATACAAAATATTGTAAAGAAATATGTTGCTTCTTCTGGACTTGACTCCAAGTCCATATCAACTCATAAGCTTCGTCATACAGCAGCTACTCTTATGTATAAGTACGGTAGAGTAGATATCCGCTCTCTACAGCAAATTCTTGGTCATGAAAGTGTTGCTACAACCGAAATATATACTCATATTGATGAACATCAACTTCAATCCGCAGTTAATTCCAACCCATTAGCTATGATGTTTAATTAACTTTTTTAGTATCTGCTATCTAATTATGATAGCAGGCCTTTTTATGGATAATAGGAAGTTGATAAATCTAATTTATTCGTTTTCTACTCAATGTAGCTAATATCATAAACTATAAAATTAATTGACACCTCTTATTTGGATTTGATGCTTCCAACTCAAGCTGAGCTATCCATTGTTTTGTTATAATACTATTTCATATGAGAATTAGTCAAAAAGTAGTCAAAAGAATTGCCTATATGCATTCCATTAACATAAGGGAATAATAGTTTAAAGTCTTTCACTAACTGTTTTCCTAATTGCTCATATTCTTTATATTCTGTCAAATTACATTCACTTGCTTGTTTTAAGTGGCTTAAATATGAATCAACAAACTGAATATAATGCTTATCATTGATGGAAGGAAAATCAGGATTCACAAATTTATGTGCTATAAAAGCAGAGCCTAAATCATAGTAACTGTCTATAAACACTTCTGGCGCTGGTTCTTGTGCACGAATTTGCAACCTATTACAGTAATGCTCAAATACGCTTAAGATCTTTTCCTCTCCTTCTTTTAAATACTGTTCATCTTGTCTATACTTCTCGTTTGCTTTTCTATAGGCTCTATATTCATCTAATAATTTATATGCCCAATATGCATAAGTTAGTTTATTGCCTTGAAAAGCGTTCTTTAAGGTTTCAGGTGTATGCAACCACGTATCTGCATGTACAAATTCATGAAACATAGTATTTTGAAAATATATAAGTTGCTTTTCATCTATTTCGTTAGCATCAATAAAATCTTTAATACCAACAATAACTTTAAACTGCTTGCCAACAGGTTGTCCATAAGCTATCCGTGCCTCTTTTTCTTTTGATAGTTCATATAACACATTTTCTCCATTGAAATCAAAATCTGCATAGATACCTTTAGCAATTTTGGTTAATTGTGTATAAACATCATCTTTTTTATGTCTAAATAATCCTAACATTTCATTCCCTCCTTCGTGTAATACCAGTTAAAGTAATGATTTATCATTGATTGATGAGATTTACGCCATTTATTCTTCCTAAATTCTAATACACCAAATTTTTCACCTTTACCATATCACAAAACACTTGACTATAAATACCTTTTTTTATTTGTTTGTTCTCAAAGATACTTAAAGAAATTCACTCTACTATATAGCCATATTTTAGACATAATAAAACATAAATTTACCATTTATTCAAATTTACCACTATCTTCACTTTTATTCAATACAAAAATAGAGTGGCTACATTCTTTACCACTCTAAAAACTTTATTTATAAACTTATTTGCCTACCCACTATTTATCTCCATCATACTGTTTTACTTTTGAAACAATATAATCTATATCCCTTGTAATCCTCTCAGCAGCTTGAGTTATTCTTTTTACGTTACTTAAGATTTCCTTCATATCCTTTAATAATGTTTCTGCTTGATTTGGTGAAAATTTTGCAAGATAGCTACTCCAAAACTTCCTCTCATCTTCCTCAGTAAAACTTCCAAAAAGCTTCAGTTGGGTATTATCCACCCATTCCTTTCTCTCTTCATTCCATCGCTTATTTATTACATTAATTATAGTATCTTGAATTCCACTCTCTCCAACTCCCGAATGATCTAGCTTAAGTTTTCTTAATTCCTCTATTATCTCTTTTGGTGAATAATTTCTATCTACGCAGTTGCTAATCAAATTCTTCCTTAAATCCCCTAAAATCTTAATTATCTGAAAATCACTTGAAGTCAAAATCCGCACCCCTTGTATATTTCTATAACTAATTCTATTTTCATTAGTAGTCATATATACATTTTTTATTAGATAATGCTAAAATATTAGGAAAACTCTCATTTTTAATGTTATAACTTTTAATCCTATACATTTAGTTCATGTTATAAAAACTTTTAAAACTCTGTACTGTTTTTATCGATTTAAAGTAGGTAAGGAGTCTGTCACGGTATACCGTGACAGACTCCTTACCTACTTTGGATATAGAAAAAACCTCCTAAGCTTTACATAAGTTCAGGAGGTAAAAATACTATTTTATTTATAACTATTTCTTTACTCTTCTTATTATAATTAACTTCTATCTTATCAATAAATCTAACAATAAACTCTCTTCTAATTCTTTTTATACCTTTTAATTTTATGTCAGTGAATAAACTTGGTAAAAATAATTGAACTATAGACTCCACTTCTTCTCTACTTTTTTCAGTTACACTAGATTTCTTTTTAAGAAGTTCTAGTGTTTCATCATATTTAGTAATTAAATTTTTATATACTGAAAGCTGAATTTCAAGTGCAATAAGTAATGCTTTATCCTCTTCTTTTCCCATACAGTATCGAATTTTCCCCATTAAATCCTCTGTATTCTTCTTTCTCTTTTCTAGAAGCTTTGCAATACACTTATATCCTTTTACACTCTTATTAAACGTAGCTTCATAGCGACTCCAAAATTCACTAGTATCTTCAGGTTCAGGTACAACTTCTTTCATGTACTTAAGAAAAGCTTCTTCTACCATATTACAGGGGATAATAGTATTACATATGCTCCTTTCATCTTTTGTATTTGCACATCTATAAACACTTGTCTTGTTAACTCCTGGATACTTAGCTTTCATAATTCTTTTACACTTTGAACATACTAATTTATTTTTTAGAATATAGTCTGTATCATAGTAAAAAGCATCCCTTCTCATATTTCGAGCTTCCCTTTCATTATTTATCTCGTCCCAAAAACTCTCATTAATGATTATATTATCTTTATCTAAAGGTGAGAAAAACTGATCATTATTATATCTATTAGGACTTCTCCTTCCCCCTCTTCTATCCCAAAATATTTGCCCAGTATAAGTTTTATTTTTTATAATGGCTTCAATTTTACTTTTAGTCCATATAATAAAACCATATTCTTTATTCATAACCTCCGCAATTTTTCTATAACCATATCCTCCAGAGTATAATTCAAATATCTTTTTAATAAAACTGCTATCAAGCTCTGATACCTTCAGTCTTGTAGATTTTTTATTACCTCCCTTTGAGTAATCCTCATATTGAACAGGTATATATCCTAAAGGTACTTTTCCGCCTGCCCAGTTACCTTTACTTACAGCTGCTTTACTACCCTCTTTTACTCTTGTTGATAGCAGGTTTATTTCCATTTCTGCTAGACTAGTAAATATTATATTTAATAATCTTTTTATCTTAGGATTTGCATTTTCAAAATCTTCACCTGCTTTAATATAGTGTATTTTGATACCATACTTTTCAAAGAAGATTTCTAATGCCATTGCATCTTCCACAACTCTTGATAGTCTATCTCTAGAATATACAATTAAATGCTGAAATGATCTTTTCTGAGCCTCTTTTAATAACTGCGATAGCTTAGGTCTATTTTTAAAACTATCTATAAAATTTAATTTGTCTATATTTTTACCCTCTACTTTTGTAGCTGGTTTGCTCTCTTCATATATTAAATTTTTCTCTAAAATCCATTCCTTCTTTTCTACATATTCATTAATAAACTTTAGTTGATTTTCTATAGAATACCCTTCTTCACTTTGCCTTGTAGATGAAACTCTCAAATAAGCTGCTACTTTATCTATATCATTTTTATCCTTAGTTATATTTGATTTTAATTCTCTTTCCATCAACTATTATCTCCTCTAAATTTTTATAATCAAATATTTCTAATAGAGCTTGTTCATTATTTTCTAATTCTTTTGATAATAAATTCATGAATTTTGAATTAGCAAGTTCTAAAATTATATTATTAAAATCTCCCTCTAGAAAGATAATTTTTTCTTTTATATCTTCTATATCTTTTTCAATCTTTAATTTTTCATCAACTAATCTTTGTATATTTTCTTTTATAAACTTATCTTCATTATCTTTAATATATCTGTTAACCCACTTTCCTTGTTCATTTATACATTTAATTAAATCATTCTGCAAATTTTTCAAAGTCAATTTAAGCTTACTAACTATTTCTTTTACTATCTTTGTACCTTTACTATTGTTACTAATCCACACAATGAAATAATTTAATATTCCCTTAATAAATTTATCTTTTGCTATTCTGAGACAATCCTTTTTGCCACAGGTAAATGTATTTCCTTTTAGTTCAATATCGCTCTTACATTTACCACAATAAAATGCTCCTTTAAATAAATTACTTTTACTTTTGCGTTGTGAATTTTTTCTCTTGATCACCTGATTACCACTAGTCCACTTATTAACTGCTTCATACCATTGCTTAGGTGAAATAATCCTATTCACATTCTTGCACGGATGAAAATACTGTTCGTCCACTTCAAGCTCTCTATCCTCATATAAAATTTTAAAATCTTTATACTTATAATCTAGAGATTTTGTTTGTAGCCCAGCATAGATTGGACGTGATAGATAATTAACTACATCACCACTGTGTAAATTAGAAATAGTTTTTTTATATTCCAGATATTCTTTACCCTTATCTTTACACCTTTCCTCAACTTTTTCTTTTAATTTCTCAATAATTTCTTCTGGCTTTTCTGCTGTGTCATTTTTATCTAAATAAATTTGAAATATATCTTTAATTACTAAGGCTTTAACTCCATCTTCTATATACTTTTTTTTATACTCTTTTTCTGATACTCTTATGCAAGTAAATCCATAAGCTGGTCTCTTGTCATAAATTCTCTTTGTCCTTTTTATTTGTTGACCTGTATAAATTCTATCTTTAATATTTTGAGGTTCAAGCTCCGCAATTGCCATAATAATATTTTCTATAAAGTTAGCCGCATAATCTCTATCTTCTCTCAGTTGTACATCATTGCTATATAATATTTCTATATCTATATCCTTAAAAAGGTTTCTTATTTCTAGATGTTCTTGAAAGTTTCTTGTTAATCTATCTCTTTTAGTCACTATAATTTTTTTAAATAAACCTTTTTTAGCATCCTCAATTAATCTTTTAAATTCTACTCTTCTAGTAAAGTGTTTTTGAGTTGCGGAAACAAATTCCTTATATACATCATAAACAATTAAGTTGTTTTCTCTTGCATATCTTGTACACGTTATAACTTGAGCTTCAAGAGCACTTTTTACACTAGGGTTAGATTCTCTAGCATATATAGCTACATAATTAGAAGAATCATTAACCATGCTCTTTACTATGTCCTCCTTCTTTGGAATTTTTATTTTCATTTATAATCTCCTTAAAGATATCATCATTCTCTAGTAGTTTATTTATTATAAAACTCATTAGTTTATTCATTGCTTCTCTCTCATTTCTAAATATCATTTTAACTTCATCATTATTATTTATATTTTTCATCTCTTCCTCCTAAGTTTATTGATTATAGTATCTACACTATAAATATCTTCATTTGAAACTTTTCTTATAAACTTTTTATTGTAATTTAAATAGTAGTAGCTTATATAATCAGCATATATACCAATCTTTAAATACACCAACTTCAAAAGTACAGCGGTTCTTAAATCTATAGGAAAACTATTTATATGATTAATTAAATAACCACTTTTATAATCAACAATCTCAATATTGCCATCAAATCTTTCATACACCTTGTCCACCTTTGCAAATATAGCTACTTCTCTACTAATGCTATAGCCAAGATTTTTATTTATGACAAACATATCTAATCCTATATCAAGAGGGTTAGTAAAATATGTGAGCACTACATTATAAGCTCTAGCTTTAAATTTTCGCTCCTCAGAATATGATTCATAGCCTTTACTAATCCAATTTTTGTTCAAAGTATCAAGTATTATATTAGTGCTTAATTCTCTTGAAATAGGAAGTAAATTATAGTCAGCCATAGTTTGATGAATGCTCTGATCAAAGGATAAATACTTATTTGATAAATTAGAGCTGTGCATAATCCTCCCCCCAAATATACCTGTAAAACAGTAATAAATTTCAATGGGCAAATTAAAATTTACTTCTAACTGGCTTTTGTATCTTAACTCATTTCCTTTAGACGCAATACGCGTCATAAATATTATATTTCAGACGCACCATGTAAATCAATAGAACATTATGGCAATAATTTTGGTAAATACATTGAATATAACTATATTTTTCAATACAATATGTACTTAGAGGAAGATTTTACTTGTTAGCGAAAAGCTCTGTATAATCTTGCCATAATTGAAGAGGTGTAATGATGAATCACTTTACTAAAAGGTTAAAGATATTAAGACTTGAAGAAGGCTTATCTCAACAGGAATTAAGCTTAAAATTAAATATACCTAGGACAACTATTTCGTCCTGGGAGCTTGGTAGAAGGTCTCCTGACATAAAAATGCTAGAAATTCTTGCTGACTTTTTTAAGGTTTCAATAGATTATTTGATAGGAAAAACTGATACCCGTAATCCAGTACAAGTAGATAAAGTACTTAAGAGTATACATAATATGATAAAGAATGACGATGAATTAGCTGATTATCTTCAAAACCTAGCTAATAATAAGGAAATTCAGGTATTATCTAAGCAAATAAAAAATTTATCTGCTAAATCAATTAACAAATTAACTAAAATTGCAAAGATATTAGGAGAAGATGAATAGATAATTAACACTATTCAGATATGGCTTCAAACCACATCTGAATTAAGTTTCACTTGATATCTTTCATCCATTTCAGGCCAGATAATTTTATGCTTCAATCTAGCTGTTTCTAGCTCATTACAAAAATTTTTATACTGTTCATCTGTGAGCTTACTTCTTTCTAGCTCCTCATTGTCTTCTGTTATAAAGCTCACTTTTACTAACTGTAATAACTTATCTTCAATCATTTAGATCATCCCCTTGTTCAAATATATGAGCAAGGGGATTTTTTATAACAGAAAGTATTTGTTTAAAATATAGATTCTACTAACAAATTGTGTATAAATCTAATCTTTATTCAATAAGAATATAATGTTATACACAATTTACAATTAAAACTATCCACAATTTACAAATTCCATTAATAAGCCAAAGTGTTATAATTAGCTTGGGCAAATTATCATACACTCTACTGGCTATAACTTAACTCTGATATAAAGATTAAAAACTAATGTGAACTAAATATTTAACTTATGAATAAAGTACCTTTGATATTTTAATTTCACATAAACACTATATGGAGTGAAAGTTATGGTAAATAAATTAGATAATAATAAAGCAGTTTTATATGCTCGTGTAAGTACTGAAGAACAGGCATCCAGAGATAATTCTATCCCTGCTCAAATAAAGGCTATAAAACAGTTTGCTATTAAAAATAATATAGAGCTTATAAAAGAGTATGTTGATGAGGGTAAATCTGCTAGAACAGCTGATAGACCTCAGTTTCAACAGATGATTAGTGACGCAAAGAAAAAGGACAAGAGTTTTTCAATAATACTCATACATAAGACAGACCGTTTTGCTAGAAATAGAGCTGATTCGGTCATATATAAGTCTCTTCTACAAAAAGAATGTGGTGTAACTGTAATTAGCATCACAGAAATCTTTGATGATTCTCCTACCGGAAAACTCCTTGAAGGAATGATGGAAGTAATAGCTGAATTTCACTCTCTTAATCTTGCTCAAGAAGTAATGAAGGGAATGAAGCAAAAGGCTACAAAAGGAAAATATATTGGCCGTACTCCCTATGGCTATACAATGGACAAAGATACAAAAAAGCTTATGATAGATAACGAAGAAGCTAAGTTTGTAAAACTTATTTTTGAAATGTACTCAAAAGGTGATAGCTTTACAACTATTAAAGCTCATCTTAATAATGCTGGTATTCTTACCCGTGAAGCTAAAGCCTGGGATTCAACAGCTATTAGACGCATGATAAAAAATCCCGTATATATAGGGAATTATGTATGGAATAAAACTAAACGCTGTACAAACTCTAAAAAAGATGAAAGTGAATGGATAGTTGTAGAAAACTCCCATACTCCTATTATTTCAGGTGAGCTATATAAAAAGGTGGAAAATATAATTAAGGCTAAGTCCACAATTAAAGGTAAAGCTGTAAAAAGTAATTATCTATTATCTTCTATGATTAAATGTGGGCACTGCGGTCACAACATGATTGGTGAGAGAAAGAAACATGTATCAGGAAAAGTTTATATTAGATATGTCTGTGGAAACTATCTTAATCACAAACTGTGTTTTTATAATTTTGTTCATAAGGATGCTATAGAAAAGTTAGTATTTGATAATATAAAAGAAATAATTAAAACTGGAAAAGCTGATGCTACTAAGATTATTACTGTACAATCAGATACTATAAATATTGAAAAAGAACTATTGTATTCAAACCTTAAAAAGACACATCAAAAATTCGACAGGCAACTTGAAGCTTTTGAAGCTGGAGTTATTTCACTTGAAGAGCTTCAGTCAGCTAAGAGTAGAGTATTAATAGAGGAAAAAGAAATAAAAAATCAGATAGACCAACTAGAAAAAAAGCTTCAACATAAGGACATGTCTAATAACTTGAAGCTACATCTGGATGGAGTTGAAGAAATACTAGCACTAAATAATCCCGTTAATATAAAGCTTTGGTTAAAGGAAAGGATTTATAGTGTTGAGGTGTTTAATAAGAGTGAGATTGTGATCAGGTATAGGTTATCTTAGTTTATTAAAGATACTTTTCAAAATATCTTCGTGCAATATCTATGTATGTTCCTATATAGGAACATATAAAATGCATTAAATCCCTAATAAATGCCTCGTCATATTCATATTACTTGTTTTTTGTAAGGATTTAGTGCTCTGAACAGTATCCTTCAATATTACTAATACTAAATTTTTAATGTTTCCTTTAATTTGATTGAGAAAAACCGTCAACAGTTATTAGAACCTGCTGACGGTTTGTTATTAAATTCCATGATTTATTATATGGTATTCTTATTATTCAGCTTTTTCTTTTAGGTTATTGCTCCAGTAATTCCTTATTACTATTGAGTTAAGGTTTATAGAACATCTTTTTCACCTGACAGTTATCTCTCATTGTAATATTCTAAAACCATAATCTCTCATGTATTTTATGACCATTGCTAAATTATAAGTTCATAAAGAAATTTCTTTATAAAACCCACTTGTTATTTTATCTTAATAATTTATGAATTTTAATATCTACAGAAATCTTAGGATTATTCTTAGTTTTATCTAAAACTATTTTTACTAATTCTTTGTAATTCTTCACACCAGCATTTATTACAATAGAATTCTCACTTATCCTACCGTATCGAATTTCAACCGCCGTAAATATATCATTTGGCTGAACATAAATTTGGTTAATTTCTTTCCAAAATGCTTCTTTTCTTTCAAACCCCATTTTTTTTACATGTACTATACTTTCTTCGTTTATTTGATAGTATTCAAAAACTACAAATATGTACAGTATTGATAAGATAACTACAGACACAATACCATATACCTTGTACTCCATACTCTCTTGCAAATAAATAAAACAATAACCAAATACAACTAATGCTAATAACGAAAGAATCATAATTAATATACTATTTTTATACTTCATACTATCACCTATTCCAATTTTTTATAAATAATATCTTGTCCTTTATTTATAAGTATTCCTGCTCCAATATCAATTGCAGTAGCCCCTATCACAGCTCCCCAGAATGAAATTCCGCCAGCTGTTATACCCGCAGCCAATAACGGCCCTGATGCAATCGCACCAACAGCGGCTCCTGCCGCAATTCCTCCAATTTGCACTAATGTCTTTGTAACTCTTTGGCTAGTTGTAAGCTTTACATTAGAATCCCAAGTATGGCTTATGTCCAATGTTGCTGTAAAGACTGTGAATGCTTTTGATGCAAAGTTAGCTCCTTTTAAATATGGTTGTATTTTTTGCGCAGATGGATAAAGTCGTATAATTGAATCAGCATCAGTATATGCACTAATCTTTTTAGTTTTACTCCCTACCACAGTTGTTAATGTTCCCGATATCGCACTAGGTATGTTAGTATTTGGAGGTTCTGCCGCTTTTACAATACCAATAATTTCTTGTCTATTAAGTTCCGCCTCCATCTTTCTAAACTCTCCCCAATACGCTTCGAACCCACTTGGATCTACCATATTTACTGGGTTATTCATACAATATGCAAACATATTATGCGCTAATAACTTACCAGTTTTACCCACTATAGCATCCGTATTAACAAACCTTCCCCATTCAGGATTATAGTAACGACTTTGCAGATAATATAGCCTAGTCTCTGTATCATACCTATATCCTCGATATCTATAAGGATTCTTAACTCCTACAGTATTTGCCATTGATCCAGTTATACCATCTTTAATAGTATCACCTGCATTATTTTCCTCTGCATAGGTTACAAAGGGTTTACCCCAACTATCATAAACATAGCTTACAACCTGAACACCATCTTTATCAGATGACTACCTGCCGTAATACTCCCATCTTTCCTAAAAGTGGGAGGCAACGGCAGCTACATCCCTGGATAACGATTTCTAAGCCTCAGCGGAGATAAACCCTTTCCTCTGAGGCTAAGAACTCTGTTTATCATGTAGTCCTATTATATCTCCTTGAGCATTCCTTATATACCAATATTCTACACCATTAAGGTTCATAGATACAAGGTCACTTGAAGCATCATAAGTATAATATTGCATTAACTTCTTCAGAAATTATAGCTACTTATCCATTATAACTTTCTATATAACTAGTAATTTTCTAAGCTGAATTCGCCTACGGCTATTTTTTCTACTATAAAAAAGTTTTTATGAATCTTATATATTACTCTGAAAGTTTTCATATATGACACAGTTGCTTCTAATCATATTTTATAAGCACTGACCACAACTCCTACGGGTGGTGATTTTATCACCTTTTTAAAAGTCATTCATAATTAATCTAAAATTCCTAGCAACATATGATATACATATTGCTAGGAACTTTAGATTACACTTATAGATATATTAAAATGCTTTTTTCTTTTCTACATTGAGATCTTATACTTTAGTACTACTCCTTTAAAATCTTCCTCTGAGATGATAGAAAGTCACTGGAAGTTGGCTCCTTGTCATTCATCCGTGGCACTAGGCTTTACGCTTTTAGCCCTTTCTTTTAAATCATGTATTCAGCACCTTAAAAGTTTTTCATGTACAATGTCATCGGACAGTTAAATTTAAATATTACTTGTTTAGATAACGATTATTAAGGTTTAAATACTTATTAATAACAGTTTCTTCAAATTTTGACCAATTACATGTAACGATGCTTACTTTGTCATGAATAATATATTCATCATTTGGTGTAGACAAATTTGTAAAGTTCCCAATATAAATCAACTTGTCATTCGGTATTATTCTCCTAGAAGTTGAAAGGAGTTGCATCCTATATTCTGGCTTTCTTCTTGCAAGAGTTGTTCTTACAAATTCACATTTTTCAATATCAGACTCAGATTTTGGGAGTTCAGTCCCATTCGAAAGCTTAATGTAAACTATGGGTATTACATGTCCTGGACTCCATATACCTTCATCAGCCTTACAAATGATTGCAAACCTCCCGCCAAAACCATTTTCTATTGCATAATTTTCTTCAAATTTATAGGCAAATACATCACCAATTTTCCATTCACACTTATACAATTTGTACTGAGAAACCTTTTTTTCAGGTGGCATAGGTGAATTTAACTTGATTTCTAGTTCCTCTAAAATCTTCCTTCTCAATTCATATTCCTTTGGACTTTCATTTTTCCACCTTTCCAAGTTGGAGGCATTACGAAGACACTCTAGAGCATTTTCTCTTACCCGGTTTAATAGTCTACCTAAGTCCCATTGTGTATCAGCTAGTGCAAACCAGAAAATTGGAGCATCGTCTTGATCACTAATAATATCTCTACTCTGTTCTATCAATTCATTTGTCACTTCATCATTTGACTTTCCTCTCTTCAATTGGTCCTTATAATAACTTCTAACATCTTCAGCTATATCATCTTGATAAAGCTTTGGTCCCCACGTTCCCATAAATTTGTTTCCTCCTATTCAGTCCAGCAAAGTATTTCATTTGATATTTGATTATATAGATATCCAGACATAGCCCTACCAGCATCTAGATACGGAGTTGTTCCCCACCTTTTTGGGCTGATACCATTTATCAGGTTTTTTCCATTTTCACCCATAAATGCCCTCGTATGATAGTAAGTCATGCCAAGTTGCTCTAATCCTCTTGCCTGGGCATAGCTTAAGTTATCTATTCTTACTTTTGGGGTAAGTCCTTCAGTTCTACTACCTGGTTTTTGATGTTGCTTCATTCTGGTATTAAAATTTTTAGTTCTACCAACATATTTAACCTCCCCATTGTCATCAGCTAAAGCATATACCGTATAGCTTTGTGTAGAACTCCGACTCATAGATTTTTCTACGGCTTTTACACCAACAGATGCTGCACCTGCACCAATAGCTACCACTCCAGCAGCAGCTGCTACACCTGCAGCTCCACCTGCCGAACCTCCAAGAACAGCCCCACCAGCCAAAGCAAATGCTGGTGCTGCCGCTCCTGCAGTTGCAACAACAACTGCCCCTATAGCAACCACTGTTGCTACAACTGCCACAGCAGTTAATATTGTACTTAACTTTGGCCAGTATCCACTTGGGTCATCCATATTTACAGGGTTATTAAAACAATACTGGAACATATTATGTCCTTGGATACTTCCTGTTTGTCCTACAGCTGCATCCGCATTAATAAACCTACCCCACTCCGGATTATAATATCTTGAATTCAGATAGTACAACTTAGTCTCTGTATCATACCTATAGCCTCGATATCTATACGGATTCTTATATCCTACACTTGTTTCATCATTTGTTATATCATTATTATTTCCATCCTTTATGGATATAAGCTTCCCCCAAGAATCATAGGTATAAGAAGCAACTGTAGCTCCATTTTCATCAAATAAACCAATAATATCCCCTTGAGCATTCCTTATATACCAATATTCTACACCATTAAGGTTCATAGATACAAGGTCACTTGAAGCATCATAGGTGTAATATATCTTATCAGTAACATTATCTTCAAATGTTACCTTATCACCTACAAGACGATATTTTGTTGTTACTCCATCTACTGTTTTCTCTGTTCTTATTCCATCTACATTATACTTGAAGCTTATATTTTTACCGCCAATATTTATTCCTGCTAGCTGCCTTCCTTGCTCCCAAGTAAATGTGTAGTTATCATAGGTTTCTGGATTCCCTATGGCATCATAGGTTATAGGTTTCTCATTGTATTTTGTAAGCTTATCTTTCCAATTAGAATCCGTATATCCATAGCTTACTGTTGACGTTACTTCTCCTAATGTTCCTGTTGTATATGCATATTCTGTTTTATTTAGCATATTTCCACCAGCATCATAAGTGTAGGTTATTGTCTTGTCTAGTACCTTATTATCTTCTCTTATTAACTGATTCAGCTCATCATAATAATAAGTTATTACTTTTTCATCTTCAGTAATTGTTTTTATATTACCATTTTGGTCATAAGTGTAGGCTATTTTCTTTGAGTTATTATCTATTTCACTTACCCTTGTGGTAGTTATATTTTCTTCTTTTCCAGCTTCAAAGCTATATTTTGTTACAAAATCTACTACCCCTGTATTTACTGTTCTATGTGTTAGTCTTCCTAAGTTGTCATACTTGAAATTTACTTTATTATTTCTACCTGCTTCATATATTGAATCTACTTCTTCAGAAGTTAGTGCTTTATTGTAAGTGCTTAGTCCTTCTAACTGTCCATCTAGCTGGTGGGTTCCTGATACAGTTCCGCATAGAGCTGTCTTTGCTCCTGAGAAGTCTTTAAAGTCTGTAGTACTTGCTGAATACTCTTCATCATTTACATATAGTTTTACATTTAAAGTTGTTCCTGATAAACTCCAAGTAAACGCTGCATAATTCCATGTATTTAGGGCTACAGCTTCTGTTGATGGTACTAGAGGTACCCAGACTCCTGCACTATTTCTTACGGCTAAATTTAACTTATTGTTTGCATCTAGATACATACTTAAGACTGAATTGTCTTCTCCCCTTGAATCTAATATATATCTTGAACTTGTACCACCTTCGGTTTTAAACCATACTCCCATAGTACCTTTATCTTGTTTTATTCCCAAATCATAAAGGATCTTTGTATTTGAGTCAGTTTTAAGCACTCTTTTTTGTTTTATCTCCGAGTCAGTTATTGTTGTATCTTTTTCATATTTTTCAGAGCCAATACCTATACTATAAGGCTTTGTTCCTCTTGATCCTATAAGACTATTGTTTAGTGGGAAATATTCTGTCCCTTCACTATTCATTAATGGATTTTTATAGTATATATCTGTTATTCTATTATCCTTATCATAATCATAAGAAGTTATATATCCTATTCCATTTACTTTCTCCTGGAAAGTACTTAAATTACTTCCTTTATCATAGTTATAAGACATTACATTGCCATTAGACTCTTTTACCTTTACAAGTCTATCTGAGGCATCATATAAATATCTATAATCTATGCTTGTGCCACCTACTGTTTCTTTAAGAAGTCCTAAGTTTCCGTTGGCGTCATAAGAATACTCATAATTCTTACCATTATTAGTTGATTTAGAACTAATTCTATCTTCACTATCATATTGATAAGATACACTTGCTCCATTACCGTAGGTAGAGCTTTTAAGAAGCTTTGTTCTAAGTTGATATTCATTAGTGATTAAGTTTTGACCTCCTATGCTAACCCCTTTATTATTACCTACATCGTCGTAGTTGAAAGTGTAGCTAAAGCCATTGTGTTCTACTGTTTTTATCTTATCATCTTTATAGGTATAAGTGTTTTTTATACTTGATGCTTCTTCTTCATAATTTCCTCTTCCATCATCACGTATATCACTTATTTCATCTCCTGTTAGAGCACTTCCTGAGTATATAAACTGATCCATTAATCCATTTACTGAGTAAGCTCCACTATTATGCATACCTAGAGAAGTAGTTGCTCCTGCAAAGTTCTTTATAGTATCCGCATCTATGCCGTTTTTTGTATATACCTCCCCATTTAAATATAAATTAAAGGTAAGTTTATTATCTTCACTTTTGCTCCAAGTAACAGCTACATAATTCCATGTATCTGCAGCTACAGCTACAGTACTTGTCCCTGGTATAACTGGATTCCAACCATTATCACTACTATTTCTTACAGCTAAATTTATCTTATTGTTTGTGTCTAGATATATGCTTAAAACTGAGGAACTAGCTCCTTGAGAATCAAGTATATATCTTGAAGTAGTGCTAGTGCCTGGTTTTACCCAAGTTGCCATAGTACCTGAATTTAGTCCAAGGCCTAGAGAGTATACAAGCCTTTTATTATCTATTGCCCTTAATACAAACTTTCCATTTTCGTCATCATCAAAAATAGCATCATTTATATAAGGAGTTGTACCCCTTGTTCCTGTTACACTGTTTGTAAGTGAAAATACTTCAAGTCCTTTAGTCTCTACCTTTGTCAACCTATCCATAGAGTCATAAGAATAGAATACTGAATTTCCTCTCGCATCAGTAGTTTTAACTAAATTTCCTTTAGTTGTATCATAATTATAGCTTACCTTGTTTCCAGAGGAATCCTTTATTTCACTTAGATAATTTCCATCTGGTGTGTATTCTGCTTCAGATTGTATAGTGATTCCACTTGGATCTCCTATTGTTGATTTTGTAACATTTCCATTTCCATTTTCACTATCATCATATTGAAAGCTGTATTTTACATTTTCAGATGAAGTAGCTTCTTTTATATTGTGTTTAGAATCATATATATAATTAAACTCTCCACCATTTATATTTGTAGATTTAATTAGGTCATTACTAGCTGAATATTGAAATTGCGATTTTTGCTTCGCTAAATCTTCAGTAGATATTAAATTTCCTTTACTATCATACTGATAACTCTGTCCAAATTCTTCTTTGTATAGCTGAAGTCCATCAAAGTATGCTGTGTTTTCATTCCCATAGTAAAGGGCATAGAAGGTTATACTCTTATATTGCACTCCCGTAACTATCTTCTTTGATGTATACTGCCACTCCGTGGAGTCTTCATTGAAAGGGATTACCTTCCATTCATAGGATCCATCTAGTTTTTCTATACCTACATCTAGTGCAAAGTATCTATTTCCTCCTAAGGGTACAGAGTCTCCCTTTGCCCAGCCTGATACAACAAATACATCTCCAATATTACCTGATTGATTTATCTTTTGGTATATATTCTTATTTAGTGATGCACGTCCGTTAATTCTAAATACCTTTTTACTATTATCTAGTTTTATAGGATATGAGGAATCTGAAGAAGTTAATACCATATCATTACTGTCTGTATAAGGATTTTTACTCCAAAACTCTGGGTTTCCACCTGTTTCATGAATAAAGTTAGGATTTTCTAACATATTGTAGCGGTTAGCCAGTGATCCATCCTCTAACTGAATAGCATCAAAATAAGCAGCTCCACTCTCATTTACTATACCTACATTTACTTCAACTATATTTGATGTTGAACTTCCTGGAAGAGTAAAGGTTACTTCTTCTCTTTTCCAATCATTTGATCCTGAAACATAGTCAGAATATACATTTTTTGTAGCTCCAGTTTCATCTTGGTAGGTTACAAATACTGCTGCACCTTTTTTATTATCATTTGATACATTATCAGTCTTTATATAAGCAGATAATGTATAGGTATTTCCTTTAGTTAAAGTTACTTGCTGCTTATGAAAACGTCTGTTTAAATTATCTAGTTTTTCAGTTTTTAAAGACTGTGCTCCTCGATACTTAATTGTAGTATCATAAGTTGATGAACCATTAGTATTTCCATCATTTACTGCTGTCCAATTTCCTACTATTTCTGCATTATGGTTCTTTACATAATTCATTATTGACTTTTGAAGTTTTGACCCAAAAGAGAGCTTATTCTTTGTTGATTGGTCTTTACCATAATCATAATAAAGGGCATTTCCTTCATCATCTCTTATAGCTATAGTGTTTCCAGAATTATTAAATTGATATATCTCCTTATTTCCTCTGTGATCATTATATGTTGTGCTATTATATCCGTATTTAATATTTATTCCTTCTCCAGCTGAGTTATCTTTGTTAGTCTCTATTATTTGTTTTACACGATAAGGAACTACGTCATAATATACATAGCTCATTTTATAGCCATCAAAGTTTTTAACAGATTCTAAATTATTATGGGTATTATAAGTATATGTAGTAAACTTCTCATCTGGATAAGTTATTCTTGATAATTTTGTTCCATTGTATGCAAAGCTTGTCCTTCTGCCACTTGGATCAATTATTCCTAATAAGTATCCATATTCACTTACATCAAAAGTTGTTACTCTACCCGATCCATCAGTTACAGACTTTAAAACTGTACCTTCATAACTTAATATTAAAGCATTACCATTATTATCTTGTATCTTATAAAGATACCCACTAGCTGTAAATAAAAGTTGATTATCTTTCTTGTCTTTTATTCTGTATCTTTCATTTGTGCTAGAGGAGTTTATAGTCATAGTAATATCAATGCCTGTTTCATCTTTGTATACTTGTTCTGTAGAATTATATTTTAAATAATGCTTTGTTCCATCTTCATCTGTATAAGCATAGTATTGAATTCCTGCAATTGTTTCAGGCAATACTCTTTGACTTAAATTTAATCTCCATCCATTACCATACCCTGTACTTGTAGCTTTTTCATTGCTATTAAATACATGGGATAAAGAAATAGGCATTCTATTTCCATTCATAGATAGATCATTGTGAACAAATATTAAGTTACCATTATAATCATTAACATAGCCTGTACCAGCTCTTCCTACATTTTGTGAATGATACGTCCAGTAACCTTCCAGTCCTGTACTATCAGTATAAACTATACTAGCTTTTGGTCTTCCTATTAAAAGCCCACTTTGGGAATCGGAAGAAATGAACTGACTATATCCAGTAGCTTCATTATGATTTTTAAGCATTAATCCATTGTTTATTCCTGTGGATGTCCATTCTTTTGCAATAGAGGTTATATCCCACATAAAACCAGAATATTGATCTCCGCTTACAATATCATAATCCTCTATCTTAGAATTAAATCCTGGTTTATTGTTCCAAGTTATTGTACCTGAATTCCATGCTGAATTAACTTTATGAACATCTATTTGAGTCGGTGTAGAATTTGCTTGATTTAACCACAAATATAAATAAGCTTCTGTAATTATATTTGTAGATTTTATAGTAGGTAAGTTGAAAGATATATAAGACCTATTAGTCCCAGTAACGCTTCCCTTACCTACTTGTAAAAACTCAATTCCACCATAGTTATTACCTGGTACTCCCTCAGCTACATAGCTGTCTTTAATACTGTTTATATCTTGAGGCGTTCCTATGGTTGGATCTATCGTTATAGGGTGTACTCTTTTTTCACTATCTAGCCATTCTTTATTTGGTAAAAGAGTTAAAATATAATTATTACCTTTTTCCTCTAATATAACTTCTATATCTTGACTTAACTCTCCTATGTTGTCGTACATATAAGGTGATTCCATAGTGTATACGAGCTTCTTATTATTTAGGCTATCATAAAAGCTAATGCTTTTATCTTCATTCAATTTTGCAGTTAAATTCTTAGCTTTTAAAATAAATTCAAAGTTAGGATTGTCTATTTTTTCATTTAAAACTATGGATTCTTTAACTTTTTTAGATGTAACATTATATTCAAGATTTACTTTATCTTCTATATTTTCATACTTAACTTTTGAGCTTATGTTCTTTAAATTTTTTTTATCTTCATCTTCGTCTTTTTTAGTTAAGCTAAAGATACTTTCCTTTGGAGCTGTCTCCACTACTTCAGCTTCTACTTCTTTAATAAGACTTTCTTCTAGAACAGTACTTTCTTCTTCCTCTTCATTCTCAGAAACTTCTGTTTTCTGTTCATTTAATATATCATTTTCTCCGTTTTCCTCTTTAACTTCTTTAAGCTCTTTAGCTTTTTTCACTTTGTCATAGCTATTTTTGCTCTTACTTATTTTCCAGGATATTTCATATTTATCTTTGTTTATGCTTACTAGTTTTTCTGAATTTGACTTTTTATCTATTTTAACCTTAAAGTCATTTTTCTTATTTTCAAGGAGACTATTACCTTGTTTATCCTTAGCTTCAACTAATGAGTTATCTATATCCTGCCACTTCCCATTTTCTTTGTAGTGAACTGGATCCTCATATATCACCGCTTCATATGTATTATCATCTAGCAGAAAATGCTTTATGTTTTCTTCTCTTTTTTCTTCCACCTCTTTAAGTATTTTAGGTGGATTTTTTGCTTTACTAGCTTGTACTTCTGTTTCACTTAACTGTGGTTCTACATAGGCTTGTTTACTTTGACTATTTAGTGTTTCCGCAAGTACCTGGGTGGGGAAAGCGGTAACAATAAAAACAGCTATAAGTAGCCTAGATATTAATCTTCTGTAACTGTTCACTATATTTCCTCCTCTTTAGTTAAATATTAATAATTTATTAACTAAAGTTTATTACGAAATATACGCCTACTTCAAGGAGTAATATATGTCGTGTTAGCTACTATGTTACAGGACATTATTATAGTGTTATATGTTCCTTGTTATGTTAATTTACTTTTGATAAATTTAACCTTTTACCCCGGTATCAGGTCATTCGGTAAACCTTCCACACCTACTCCTAGAGGGGATTTTACTATTATTAATAGAGCTGTAAATCCAGGAGGTCCTTTCGGGGTACGATGGCTAGGTTTATCAAAACCTGGTTATGGTATTCACGGAACTAATAATCCATCTTCTATAGGAAAGGCTGTATCTAATGGATGTATCAGACTCAGTAATGCTAATGTTCTTGAGCTAGCTAATTTAGTCCCAATTGGAACCCCTGTGAAAATTGTCTAAACTAATAAATAATGATTGTATCCTTTTATAAACAAAAATGAAAATGAGTTCATAATAATGTTGTTTATTATCATGAACTCTATTTTTACTAAATTATTTAGTTATATATTTCTCTTTGATTTTCTTCAATTTCTTATATATCTAAATTAATCCCTTCATTATATAACACCCATGCTCAATATGATTTTTATCATATTAGTTTGTCCAAGATTAAGATATTGCCTTAAGTATCTTTGCCCAAACTAATTTTTCAACAGGTATTGTTGAATGTTTTTCTACTATAGCTAAAAACTCGTCTAAACCTTCTGTATCGTGTACGTACTCTGTTGAAATACAAAATTCTATTCTTCCATTACGTATTTTCATAACAGAAAATTTATCAGCTTCATTATTAGTTGCACATAGCTCTACTCTTAAATCTTTGTCCTGTGAAAGTATAGCTAATAACTCAGACATATCACCTTTATTGGTTTCAATAGATCCCCATAGTATTCTATCATTTTCTTCTATTGTTTTAAATGTATCTCCGTAGAATAGAATATCACATTTTCTGATTCTTTTATCTGATAGGATGCTCTCAGCACAACCTGTTTTTAATATAGATATCACTTCATCTCTAAATGTATGTACATCCTCTACACTTCCTGCTATTTTAAATAAGTTTTTACACTCTGCTCCCATTATATTTCTTCCTCCTTTTATATTCTGTGAAAATACCCACATATACTGCATCGTTTTTGTCATACCCTCTAATTATTACTAATATACCATATTAGTTTGCATGGTTACATACTTTTTCTAGTTCTCTTCTATGAATTTCTTTTGTCTCTTTTAGCTCTTGTAATTCTGGCTCTATGTCAATATCTTGGACACAAAAAGTTGAACAACTTATACCCATTTTTCATTGATATTTTTAGTTTCAAAATCTCTTTTGAGCACATTTTCTTGTTCTACTATTTTATGTTTAGAATATGTAGTCCTGCATTTCTTTACAATTACAGATTTTACTCTGTGTGTACAATATTATACTAACACCAATATATAAAAGTTATTCCGTTTATGCATAGATTTAATTAAGATATGAAAATATAATAACATATTATGGAGGTGAATAAGTATGGCGCAAGTTATATTATGGTTTACATTTATTGTACCTTGGTTTGTATTATTCTTTCTAGACATAAAAAGAGTAAAACGGTTTTTATCAGTTACATTTTTTACGATATTTTTGACTTCGATTTTCTGGCAGATTGCTGAAAAATGGAATTGGTGGACAGTAACAACTAATTTATTTTTCCTTAAAAATATTTCAGCCTTCAATTATGGACTGCTTCCTGTTGCTACATTACTTGTATTTTATTTTACATATCCAAAGATTTGGTTGTTTTTTGGAACTAATATAGTTTTTGAAGCAATTCAAGCATTTATCATCAGTCCCTTTATTTTTG
Organism: Clostridium sp. X; assembly: GCF_055755365.1. NCBI lineage: Bacteria > Bacillati > Bacillota > Clostridia > Eubacteriales > Clostridiaceae > Clostridium > Clostridium sp. X. The sequence continues at coordinate 1,639,670 of NZ_CM146912.1, read as the reverse complement.
AAAGAGTTGGTCTTTACAAGATGGTTAACATGAGTAACTTTGGACTTTTACTTATGCAATTCGGTTATGTTCCAGTTATTTATTTTTATCAGAGATGGTATGATAAAGAGTAATAAAGTAGGTAAAGACTGTGAATTATTCGCAACATTCTTATAAAGTGTCATAAACACTAAAAGTTTATGGTGCTTTTTTTATGTCATAATGATACTTACCCAGTTTATTCTACTTCTAACTCCATCATATCAATATATTATTACCTATGCCATAGGAATAAAAAAAGTCTGTTTTGATAAACAAAACAGACCTTTTATTAAAAAACCTTTAAACAGTAATAACTTTCCCTATTCTATTGCTGTATTTAATTATTCTATAACTAATTTTACTGTGCAGGAGAAGCTTGATCTTGCGGTACTATTGGTCTCTGTCCTCTTTGTTCTCCCTTACCTCCACGACCTCCTCCTGGCATAGAGCTTTTAGCAGTTGTCACTCCTGATTCATTAAGCCAAGTTACTGAACTTGAAATAGTAAAGCTTACTACTTTAGTTCCATTTTCATACTTAGCATTAGTATAAAGTCCGTCAGTTGCTGTTGTTGTTGAACTTCCACCGGAGTAAAGTGTATAACTTTCCCCTTTTTTAAGTTCAGGTGAACTAATAATTACAGCTTGATAATCTTTTATAGGTGCAAAGGTTGCAATAGATTTTCCTTTACTGTTTTGTAAGTTTACAAGAGTTCCTGCTGCCTGAATCTGTGGGTAAGTCATTTCTATTGAGTATTGAGTTGAACTATCTGAAGGTGTCTGTATCATTCCTGAACTACCAGCAGCTACTAAGAAACCACCAGTCATATCAAATGTTCCATCATAATCTAAAACTCCATTTCCATTAGATGTTGGTCCATATGCAACTACTGTTCCTTTAGTCATATATATTGAACCATTTGCATCTAAGCCATCCCCACTAGCATTAATTACAATATATCCACCATTTATATTAATCTTATTAGAGCCATCAGCTCCTCCAGCAGCATTTATACCGTCATCACTAGAGGTAACATGTATATCACCATCTGAAATTGTTATTACAGCGCTCTCTATGCCTTCATAACTCTTTGTGATATTTATTTTTCCACCCTTTATACTTAAAGTTGCATCGGCATGAATTCCATCATAACCAGAAGTAATTGTAAAATTACCTTTCTCTATAATAGCATTGTTATTACTGTGTATAGAATCATCTGCAGAATCTATATTGAAAGTGCCTCCCGCAATCCCTATATCACTAATAGCTTTTATTGCTTTTTTACTTTCAGTTTCTGTTTCAGCAGTAGCTGTTTTATCGGAGTTAGTATTATCATTTTCTGTAGGAGGTGTTCTATTAAAATTATTATCCTTGCCACCCATCGGGCCTCCTGCACCTCTCATATTCCCTTCAGCCTTTTTAGTTCCATTTACACTTCCACCACCGGAATTAATATTAAAAGAACCATCAGCTATAAGTACTGCTGTTTCTGCTTGTATTCCGTCCTTTTCAGCTTTTAGATTAAAAGTTCCATTTTCAATAGCTATAATCCCTTTAGTATTGTCTTCATCATTAGAAGATTTTATTGCATCTCCACCAGCTTCTATGGTTATAGTACCCTTTTTAACTGCTAATATGTCACGTCCCACTAAACCGTCATCAACTGAAGTAATTTTAATATTTCCTCCCGTAATTTTCAAATCATCCTTACTAGTAATTCCATCGTTATAATTTGCCTTAACAGTTAATTTACCACTTCCATTTATAACTAGATTATCCTTACTAAATATTGCTGCACTAGGCTCATCAGTGGAAGAATCCTCTAAAGTATATTTCGTTCCGTCTGTTATAATATTTTCTGTACCAGCTTCAAGAGAAATAATTGTCTTTCCCGCATTCTTTACATAAATAGGTGCATTATCAGAACTCTTTATTTCCGCTCCATTTAAAACAAGCCTAACTGTTCCTTTATTCTGAACATCAACAACTATTTGTCCATTCTCTAGTTTACCACTAATTACATAAACTCCTGCAGCAGTTATAGTAATTTTACCCTGCTTTACCGCTGCTCCAGAGCCCTTTAAACTAGCATTAGTTACACTTAATTGAATATAATTGGGATTCCCATTTTTCCATTCAGTATATGTGTCATCATTATCATAGGTAATCACTTCACTTATAGCAGTCTTTACAGCTTTATTACCAATAATACTTGCTTTGACCTGTTCAGCAGAAGTATTATTTTCTGATACTGAGCTTTGGCCGCTACAACCATACAAAAATGCAGTGCAAACAAATGCTGTTGTTAATTTATAATATATAGATTTTTTATTCATAGTATATATCCCCTTCTTTACTAATTCATTTATGTTTGTTTTTATAACTAGAGTGTTGTTTTGATATCTTCATTGTATATAGTGAACCTTAAACAAACCTTAAATGAATATATATTTAGTTTCTATTAAAATGTCCTCCTTCAGATCTTGGTCTTTTACCATGGGAACCACCCTCTTTAGGTAAATCATTAACAATAGCTTCTACATTCTTTCCACCTGCATTTATTAACGCATTTGCAACAGCTTCTTTTACTCCCATTGAAGAGTAAGTCGCTCCAGATACCGTATCCACATCTGCTGTCTGCGAAGAAATGATCTCAGAAGCTATAGTACTATAAGCCCTATCGAACCATTTAGCATCATCTATTGTTTTAGTAACTTCAATCTTATTAATTTGCTCCTCTTTTATAGTGACTTCAACAGACATTTCTCCTCTAAATCCTGTGCCAGTTCCTGTATAAACTCCATCAGCTATGCCTGCAGCATCCCCATATTCTACTGTACTATCTCCAGCAATAGCCATTGATTTATCATTAAAAGCACCAGATAATGCACCTATATTTAAACTGCCATAATTAATATTACTGTATATAATAAACGTAAATATTGACAAGGCACCAATAATAATTATAGGAAGGACTATTTTTTTATTTTTTCCCTTAATTGGTACTATACCTACAGTTAAGGTATTACTAATAGGACATTCCAAAACACATTCCATACAATTAACACACTGCAAGGATCTCACTTGTCCATGGGAAGACACATCTATATTCATAGGACATGCTCTGTTGCATTTATCACAATTAACGCAGGAATTTTCATCTCTAATGATAGTTATAGGCCTCAATGCGCTCACTAAACCATATTTAGCACCTTCAATACATAGATAATTGCAAAATGGTCTTTTAAAAAATAAAGATATTCCAAGAAATATTCCAATGACAATCCATCCTATTACTGTTAGACTATTGCCTGTAAGAACCGCTGATAGGTTGCTACGAGGATCTAATTTAAACAGACTAAAAATAAAATCAATACTAATAAATGTAGTAATAATCAACAGTACATACCGTGAGCATACTAAAACTTTATTTAGACTTTTAGGGATCATACGTTTTTTAATTCCTAATTTATCTCCTATTATTCCAAAGAAATCTTGTAATGTACCAAAAGGACAAACCCATCCACAAAAGACAGGAGCCATAATAAAGGTAATAACTAATAAAAGCGCTTTAGCTATAGGATAACCTGTGAAAAGTCCAATAATTGTAAGCAGAATACCGAAAGCTTGCACAACATAACGTATTTTTTTTACCATTTCTCTTTTTATATTCATCTTATTCCTACCTTTCAAATCCATATTTTAAATTTATGATAACGAAATCTGATATCATAGTAAAGAGCTGAACTATTGATTTAACTTCTCTTCCTTTATTATTTTTAAAAGTTTTATTGCTTAAGGTTTATTTTAAAAATCTAACCTTAAATAAACCTTAAATATCTTTGCTAAATTAAAATTTTACTGATAAAACAAGTTAGAGTAGATAAATCCTATTTAAGGTTGATTAAAGGTTTCTTATGATATAATTAAATGAATATATCCAGAAGGAGAATTTATCATGAGAATTTTGTTAGTAGAGGATGAGCTTCCATTAGCTGAGGCTCTGACACAAATATTAAGAAAAACCAACTATACTGTTGATGCTGTTAATGATGGTGAAAGTGGTTTAGATAATGCTTTAAGCGACATTTATGATTTAATAATTTTAGATATTATGCTACCTAAAATGGATGGCATAAGTATTCTTAAGCACATTAGAAAGGAAGGGCTATCTACTCCTGTAATACTATTGACTGCAAGAGGAGAGATTTCTGATAAAGTAATAGGCCTTGATAGCGGTGCGGATGACTATTTAGCAAAACCTTTTGCAAGTGAAGAACTGCTCGCTAGAATAAGAGCTATATCCAGACGAAAAGGGGAAGTACTTCAAGATAACTCCTTAAATTTTGGTGACTTACAATTAAATATCTCTACTTTGAAATTAACTAAAGAAAATAAAGAAATCAAGTTAATACTTAAGGAAGCTGAGCTTTTAGAACTCCTTATTACAAGAAAAAACTTGACCACGTCAAAAGAGCTTATAATTGAAAAGTTATGGGGTTTTGATTCTGAAGTTGAACATAATCATGTGGAAGTTTACATTTCTTTTTTAAGAAAGAAACTGGCTCACTTAAGTTCAAAAGTTACTATAAAGACTATACGAGGCGTTGGGTATATATTAGAAGATTCAACCTCCAAGATACCTATTGAGAATTCATAATTGGAGTATATTTTTTAATACTTATTGAAATTTTCTTTATAAAAAAGTCCCCAAATCATGGGGACTTTCACACTAAAAATCTTCTCTTACAGCATCTATTAAATTCTCTCTTTGTATCCTTCTAAGAGGTGCTTGAACTGAAATGTATCCAATAATTATAGCACCTAATACCGCAATGATTATTGAGTCTATAGGCAATCTATAACTTTGTTCTCTCACATCACTTAAACCCTTATAAATAGCATAGGATAATGCAGTTCCTGCTATAGAGCCATATATGCTACCCATAATACCATAAAGCATTCCTTCAAGGGTTATTATTTTTCTAAGTCCCTTTTGAGTAAGTCCAATACACTTTAAGGCTGCAAATTCTCTTCTTCTTAATATTATATTTGTAGTTAGTGTGTTTATAATATTTACACTACTTATTAAGGATACTACTATAATAAATCCAAACAATAAAATTTTAACCATGAGTATAGCAGACTTTGATGTTCTGTTTCGCTCAATAATGTTTATAAGGCTTAAATTTTCTGTATCACTTATTATAAGCTCTATACCCCTCTTAGCTGAGTCCTCTAGTTTTGTATCTTTTATCTTCACATTTAATACTGTTGGTTTTATACTTTTACCTGTTAATTTTTCAGCTACTGTCTTTGTAGTTACCATTTTAATAACTCTTCCATATCCCTGGTAATCAAATGGATCGCCTTCAAGGACAGCCAAAACTTTAACCTTTTTAACCTCTTTACTACCAAATTTAGGTTCATCTTCTAAATCAAGGCTATCATCGTAGTTCTGAAGAAGTACTTCATCTCCAACTTTTAAATTCGCTATAGGTCCATAAAAATTCTTTTTAGTATTCCCATTAAATATTTCATTTTTTCCTATTATGATTACTCCATTTTCACTATTTAAATCCTCTGTATTTATACTTCCTTCTTTTAAGTACTTCTTTGCAACTTCCAGTGATTTTTCATCATAAATTGTTAGTGACGCATTTATTAAAGTCTTGTTTTGTCCATTATAGTTTGTATCTTTATATATACCCCCCATATCTTTTATGTCATTTAGCTCTTTATTCTTATCTATAACTGATTGAAAAAGGTGCTGATCATATGACTTATATACAACTTCAGTTTCAGGCATGGTTTCTATATCTTTTATAATTTCTTCATCAATCTTCTTTGGCTTGTTGGTGCCATCTTCATCTGTTGTTACTAAAAAATCTATCTCTTTAGACTCATTCATTTCTTTATAAACATTTAAGGACATATCTATAAAAGCCTTAAATGTTATAAATAAAGTTACACTAATTATTATCGAAAATACTGTTGTTCTATATCTTTTTCTATTTCTCTTTATATTCTTTGAAGCTAACTCTCCTTCAAAACCGAATAATTTACCTATAAATAAACTTTTTCCCTGCTTTAACTTCTCCTTTGATATAGAATTTCTACTGCTGATAGCAACTAGTGGTGATATTCTTCCCGCGAATATAGCTGGAAGCATTGCAGATATATAAATTGAAAGTAATCCAATAATAGTGCTGATGATTAAAACATCTGCGCTGATAGTTGCTTTAATGAAAACTAGCTCTCCCTTACTTATAATTTTAAAAGCTAAATCTATTCCATAGAGAGCAATTACTCCACAACAAAGTCCTATAGGAATACCTATAGCAGCAAGAATGGTAGCTTCCCTTAATATAATGTTTCTTATTTGTTTTGGTGTAGTTCCAACAGCTCTTAAAAGTCCAAACTGTCTAACCCTCTCAACTACACTTATTTGAAAAGCATTATATATAACAGCTATAGTTGCAATCATAACAATTGTAATTATTACAACAAGTGTTCCAAATAACCCCTTGGGTAATCCTTCTCCTTGCATTGCTAGCAAATCAACATTTTTCATTACTAATTTTTTATCTGATAGCCCTGCAAGTTCATCAAGCTTTCCTCCTAATTTTTTATCAACCTGTAACTCTGCTAGTAAAACTCTTTGATTTTCATCTACATGAGAACTATTTGTAATTACTTCACCTATTTTTGAATTCTGAGTCTTAAAGGTATCCTTTAGTATTCCAACCAAAGTATATTCTTTGTCTACTATTTTTATAGTATCTCCAGACTTTGCATTCCTTTTTATCCTATCAAGAAACCAGTTTTCTATAACTACTTCCGTGCTCTTTTCAGGTAGTCTACCTTCTTTAAGTGAATAGGGTAAAAGCTTTGCCCCTTCATCTGTTACAAATATTTCTTTTGCTCTAAGGTTGCTATTTATATCAATTTCTTTTCCTTCTGCATAGGTACCACTTCTCAAAACATTGGGATTGCTCTTAATCTTTGTAATAAGCTCATCGTTAGCTTTAAGATATCCAATATGCCAAGAACCATAAGTATTTTTCATATCTTGTATCTGTGCCTCTTGCATACTTTTTAGAAAAAATCCTATGGAAGATACTAAGGCTACTGATAATATAATTCCGATTAAAGTAAGTATAGTTCTTTTTTTATTTGCTTTTAAATATTTACCTGTTATTTCCTTATAGCTTGTAATCATATTTTTCACCCCTGACTATTTTAAATATTTATCTGAAACTATACTGCCATCCATAATTGTTATTACCCTGTCAGCACTTGAGGCTATATTTACATCATGGGTAATTAATATTAAAGTTTGATTATATTTTTTTGCAGAAAACTTTAAAAGGTCAATAACTTCCTTAGAGTTGCTGCTGTCAAGATTTCCAGTAGGCTCATCTGCAAGTATTATAGATGGTTTATTAAGCAAGGCTCTTCCAATAGAAACTCTCTGTTGTTGTCCCCCTGAAAGCTCTGAAGGGAGATAATGTTTTCTATCCTCCAAGCCTAAAAGCTTAATTATCTCAGCTAAATATTCCTTATCCACCTTGTCATTATCAAGAAGCGCAGGTAGTGCTATGTTCTCTTCTATATCTAATACCGGTAGTAGGTTAAAAAATTGAAAAATGAATCCTATTTTTCTTCTCCTAAATATAGCAAGCTTTTCTTCTTTATACTTATAAATATCCTCTCCATCTATAATAACCTTTCCTTCACTTGGTCTATCTAAGCCTCCTAGAAGATGAAGAAGAGTACTTTTCCCTGAACCAGAGGCCCCTACTACAGCTACAAATTCACCTGTATTTATACTTAAATCCACACCTTTTAGTGCTTCTACTTTATTTCCTTCTTTTCCATAAATCTTCTTTAAACCTTGAACCTTCAATATCTCCATTTCCATACCTCCTAATATTCTAAGTATCTTTAACTATCTTTCGATTATCTTCTACCAATGATGTTATTATAGTCTTCTTTATGTTAATGCTCCATAACAGTACCCTTACAAAGAAAAAGATTATCTTACAGTTTAGTAAGATAACCTAATATTTTAAAAATGTTATTATAAAACTTGTTCCATAAACAACACTACTTTTTACTTCAATATACCCTCCATGTCTTTCAATTACTGACTTAGCTAGCGCTAGCCCAATACCTATAGAATCACTCTTTTGTACTCTTTTACCTTTGTAAAATCTTTTAAATATATGTGGTAAGTCTTCTTCCGGGATGGATTCTCCCGTATTATTTATTATTATTTTTGTATACACAGGGTTAGCTTCTATGTTAATATCAATCCTTCCATCTTCTCCAGCATGTTCTATTCCATTCTTAACCACATTGATTAATGCTTCCTGAAGCCACAGTCTGTCGTGATTTAAATATACAATATTATTTTGAGCAAATTCTACTTTAACCTTAGCCTCTATAGCCTTACTTTTTAGTGTATCAATAATTTCTTCTATGGTTTCATTTAAGCTCTGATTCTCTATTTCAAGTTCTATAGCGTTGGCATCTATTTTTGCTAACTTTAGCAAATTTAAAATAAGCCAGCTCATCCGATTAAGTTGATCTTCATTATTCTTTAAGAAAAGACTTTGCTTCTCCTTGCTCAAATCTTTACTTAACAAAATATCATTGTACACAATCATTGTAGATAGAGGAGTCTTTAACTGATGAGAAATATCCGAGAGTAAATCCACTAAAAACTTTTTCTCCTTATTTAGCTCAAACATATTTCCTCTAATAACTTCTCCCATAGAGTTAAAGGACTTTGTCAGCTTTGATAAATCCCCTTCTTTTTCTTCGCTAAGCTTTAGATTATAATCTCCCTCTACAATTCTTTTTGCTGCTGAGCTAAAAGCTCTAATATTTTTATAAAAATATCCGTATTGTAGATAATTAAGCATAAACAGCAGAATTGTAAGGACAATCCCTGTGCATAGTATACTTAATTCCATATTTTTAAAATTACTCTTTAAATATGGAAATAGGTTGATATCTAGATTTTTACTTAATCCATATTGTCTCAAAATTTCCTTACCCTTTTCCTCTTCCTCAATACTAACTTCCTTAGTCAGGAGGGGTACTATTTCTTTTTCCATCTTAGGCTCAACTTCAACTATCTTAGCTGTAACACTAGCAAAAGCCTTTATATAATCATTTTTTAACTTTTCATTATGTACCTTTATCACAATATAATTACACACTAAAAAAATTAGCATTATTAAAATAAGATTAGTAGAACTTTTCTTTATCTCTGGGTTATTAAAATATCTCTTCATAGCATTACTCCTTAGTTACTTCTTTGTTCCACTTATAACCTAAACCTCGTACAGTTACAATATACTGAGGCTCTTTAGGGTTTTCTTCTATTTTTTCTCTTATTCTCTTTATATAAACTGAAAGAGTATTCTCATCAAAGAAAGCTCCAGCCCCCTCCATTAATTCTTCCAATATTTCTTCTCTCTTCATTACAACTTCTGCCTTTGACATAAATATCAAGATAAGCTTATACTCCTGTGCTGTAAGAGCAATTTCTTTATCATTCTTTTTTACTATCGCTGTGGATGTATCAACAACAATATCTCTACTGATTAACTTATTTTCTTGGGAAGTCGTCTTAGAATTTCTCCTTAGAATAGCTTTTATCCTTAATAATAACTCTTTTACTCTAAAGGGCTTAGTTATATAATCATCTCCACCCATTTCAAAACCTACTACCACATTAACCTCTTCATCTAAGGCAGTCAAGAATATTACAGGGGTATCCTTTTTTGTTCTAATATACTTACAAAGATTATATCCATTACCATCTGGTAAATTCACATCTAATATTATTAAATCAAAATTTTCATTTTCAAATAAATCCTTACCCTCGTTGAAGGTAGATGCAGTTAACACCTCATATCCCTCATCCTTCAGTGTAAATTCTATCCCCATTGCTAAAGCCCCATCATCTTCTACTAATAATAATTTATTCATCTATACTTATCTCCACCTTTTATTATGTTTCATCTCCAAAAACAAATAAGAGTTCATAATAATGTAATTTTATTATCATGAACTCTTACTTTAATTTTAATTCATTTTTCTATATTTTGAAATAAAACTTAGCTTATGAATAAAGTCTATTTAAAGCACTAAATATAGCTTTGACAGATGCAAGAGTAATATTGCTACTAACTCCAACACCAAAAGTTTCCGTGCCATTATCATTTCTCTTCATATGAATATATGCTGCGGCATTAGCTTCTGACCCATTTCCTAAAGAATGTTCTGAATAAGCTAAAACAGTAGTATCAGCTAATGAAGCATCTGAAAGAGCTTTTATTAATGAACTTATAGGACCATTTCCTGTTCCTGTTAACTTCATTTCTTTTCCATTATAAATCAAGTCTACATTAACTATTGTGTCTGAACTATCATCAGTACTATCTGGAAGCTGAGAAACACTACATTTTATTAATTTAAATATGCTTTCATTTTTAAGATACTCTTCTTCAAATTTATCCATAATAGTTTGATGAGGAATTTCACCAATCTTTTCTGATAATTTTTGAATTACATCTGCAAACTCTTTATGCATAGACTTTGGAAGTGTGTATCCAAAATATTTTTCCATTACATATGCAATTCCACCTTTACCAGATTGACTATTTATTCTAACTAGAGCTTCATACTCTCTTCCTATATCATTAGGATCTATTAGTAAATATGGAACTTCCCAATATCCACTGTTTCTTTTTTCGTACTTAGCCATTCCTTTATTTATAGCATCCTGGTGAGATCCTGAGAAAGCTGTGAATACTAATTCTCCTGCATATGGATGTCTTATAGGAACTGGTATTTTGCAGCATCTTTCATAGACATCAATTATCTTTTGAATATTTTCTAAGTTTAATTCAGGATTTACTCCTTGAGCAAACATATTATAAGCAACATTTAATATATCTAGATTTCCTGTTCTTTCTCCATTACCTAATAAAGTTCCCTCAAGTCTATCAGCTCCTGCAAGTAAAGCAAGCTCTGCTGCTGCAGTACAAGTTCCTCTATCATTGTGTGGATGAACACTTACTATAACTCTTTCTCTATCTTTAAAATGAGTACACATCCACTCAATTTGGTCTGCATATACATTTGGAGTATCCATCTCCACAGTTGATGGAAGATTTATTATTACTTTTTTATCCTTAGACGCTCCCCAAGCGTCACATACTGCTTCACAAACCTCTAAAGCATATTCTACTTCTGTACCAGTAAAGCTTTCTGGAGAATATTCAAGAGTTATTTCTCCTTCAAATTCTGATGCATATTTCTTTACTAAATTAACTCCATCTATAGCAATTTGCTTTATTTCATCTTTGCCCTTATTAAATACTACATCTCTTTGAAGAACTGAAGTAGAGTTATACATATGAATAATTGCTTTTTTTACACCTTTAAAAGCTTCAATTGTTCTTTTTATTAGTTCAGGTCTAGCCTGTGTAAGTGCTTGAACAGTAACATCCTCTGGAATTAAATTGTTATCAACTAAAGTTCTTAAGAAATCATACTCAATTTGTGATGCAGAAGGAAATCCTATTTCAATTTCCTTAAATCCAAGCTCAACTAAAAGCTTAAACATTTCTAACTTTTCTTCTATTGTCATTGGATTTATAAGTGCTTGATTACCATCTCTTAAGTCTACTGAACACCATATTGGTGCCTTTGTTATTCTTTTATTCGGCCATGTTCTTTCCCCAAAACATATTGTCTCAAATCTTTTATATTTTTTATGATTTAACATTGATAAATTCCCCCTTATGCTTAGCTATTTTAATGAATTATCCTATATATCACCCCTAAAAAATTGTATAAAAAAACCGCCTAAACACTCCATGTTTGGAGCGATTAACGCGGTACCATCCAAAATTATACTTAATTATACTAACGACATATACTGCCGGAAAGACTTTACTCTCTCAGCTCATGAGCAAGTTCAAAAGGGAACATCTGCGGGTTTTCACCATATCCCTACTCTCTATAAAACTTCTTCCTTTTTACTACTCTCAATCTCTGCTTTTAATTATTAAATTGTTATTAATAGTATCAAAGTATTTATCTATTGTCAATAAGTAATTTGCAAAAATAAATAATATATTCTTTTACATAAATGTATTATTTTATATATACTTAAAAACTACTACTTTACATATCTCCTCAGTAGTAGTTTTTAAATATATAAGAGTATTTTTTATAAGTTATTAGCCTATATACCTTTTAATCTAATTATAATCCTAGTGAAGCCATTGGAATTACAAGTGCTGCTAATACTATTATAGGGATTATTATTTGTGTAATAGCTATGTCAAAGTATCCCTCTTTATGAGTAAGCCCACATATTCCTAGTAATGTGATTTGAGCCCCTTGATAAGGAAGAGTATCTAACGTTCCAGATGCAATTACGGATATTCTGTGTACATATTCTAAGTTAATACCCATACTTACATAAGTGTCTTTTAATGCTTCATACACAATTCCTAAACCACCTGATGCAGAACCAGCTACACCTGCCGCTATAGCTGTTGTTATTGCTACGAAAGCCATAGGAGAAAGTGTTAAGTTTTTCAATCCACCTATTACTTTATCAAATCCTGCTGTCACCTTAACTACTCCTGCAAAACCTACAACTATAGCTGTATTTAGTATTGCAGTTGCTGAATTTACAGCTCCTCTATTTAACGTACTAATCCATTCACTAGCTCCATTTTTTTGTTTCCATAGTAGCGCTAAAGCTGAAACTATACCTATAGTTACTGCTGCTTCTACTGGAAGTTTTAATATATTGAAAGTTACTAATATTAATATAACTGGTATTGATGCTATCCATGCATTTGGTAGTGGTGCCGCTTCACTACCTGGTACTATATCAAGTTCTTTTAATGGTGGTAAAGATGTATCATTAAAGTCGCATCCCTTCTTACGTAATGATTTACCTCTATATTCAAGCCATAAGAATATTAAAATCAATTGTCCTAAAGCCCCTACAATGGCTGGTGCTAATGCTGCTGTACTACTAGTGCCTAAATATCTCATAGGTATGATATTCTGAATAGCTGGACTTCCTGGTCCACTCATGGACCATGTCCATGCTCCTGCTGAAATAGCTGCTGGTATTAATCTTCTAGATAGATTGGTATTCTTAAAAAGCTGAAGTGCAATAGGGTACATTGCAAAGAATACAACGAATCCACTTACTCCTCCATAAGTTAAAATACCTGTTATTATCATTACTACTGGTGCTGCCCATCTTCCTCTTGTAATTCTTACTAGTGAACGAGCAATAGATTCTGCTGCTCTTGACTCATCCATTATTGCTCCAAACACAGCTCCTACGAAAAAAACAAGGAAAAACTTTTCAACGTATCCTGCTGCAGCCTGCATATAAGGTCCTAGCATTGATTCAAACATTGGAAGCCTTGCAGCTACAATTACAAATATTGAGATTACTGGACCTAGTATAATAGCACTGACTCTCTTAAATGCTAACACCGAAAATAATATTAATGCAACAATTAATATTAATATGTCAAACATAATATCCCCCCTATCCTCTCTTTAACCCCATGGGTTCATTGTAAAAAATCCTTTCATCCATTAACTTTGGTTCACCATCCATCTTAGGTGTGAAATCCATTAAATTTAATACATCCTTTTGAAGATCTATTCCTGGGGCAATTTCAGTTAAATATAGCCCATCTTCTTTTAGCTCAAATACTGCTCTTTCAGTTATGTACATAACTGGTTGCTTGATCTTCTGTGCATATTCTCCGCTAAAAGTAATTTGCTCTACTATATTAATTAACTTTTTAACCTTACCCTCTTCTTTAATAATTAACTTTCCATTATCAACGTCTATCTTCAAACCACCAGCAGTGAAAGTTCCACAGAAGAATACTTTCTTAGAGTTTTGTGTGATATTTATAAACCCTCCACACCCTGCTATACGAGGTCCAAACTTACTTACATTTATATTACCTTCCTTATCTGCCTGAGCTAATCCTAAGAAAGCTAGATCTAAGCCACCTCCATCATAAAAATCGAATTGATATGGTTGATCAAGAATTACTTCTGGATTGGTAGATGCTCCGAATGCTATTCCTCCTGCTGGTATACCACCTATCGGCCCTGCCTCCACAGTTAGAGTCATATATTCACCAATTCCCTCTTCTTTTGCAACCATTGATATAGCCTCTGGTATACCAATTCCAAGATTCACAATAGCATCTGGAATAAGCTCCATAGCAGCTCTACGACCAATGATTTTTCTTTCATCTAAATTTATAGTGTCACTACTATTTACAGGAACTCTTATCTCCCCTGTGTAGCTTGGATTATATTCTTTTCCGAATACTTGTTCATGTTCTTCTGGCTTTGTTGCTACTACAATTGCATCAACATAAATTCCAGGAATCTTAACTAGTTTAGGATCTAGTGAACCTGACTGAACTACTCTTTCTACCTGTACGATGACTTTTCCACCAGAGTTTTTTACAGCTTGAGCTATAGATGTGGATTCATGAGTAATAGCTTCTTTTTCTAAAGTTACATTACCTTTTTCATCAGCACTAGTTCCTCTTAGAAAAGCAACATTAATTGGACGTGCATTGTATAAAAGTCTCTCTTTACCAGAGATATTTACAACTTCTACTATATCTTCTGTAGTTTTTTCATTTAGCTTTCCACCTTGCAGTCTAGGATCAACAAAAGTTTTTAGCCCTACATGGGTAATGGTTCCTATCCTACCAGCAGCTGTATCTCTAAATAAATGTGAGATTACTCCTTGTGGTAAATTGTAAGCCTCTATTTTGTTTTCTACGGCTAATTTCCCCATCTTAGGAGCTAGATTCCAATGTCCTCCAATAACTCTCTTAACAAGTCCTTCATGAGCAAAATGATTTACTCCCTTATCCTTACTATCACCTTGTCCTGCTGCATAAACTAATGTCAAATTTCTAGGGTTACCTGTATCAAGAAAACGTTTTTCTAAAGTAGCTGCAAGAAAGTCAGCAAAACAGCTCCCTACAAATCCACCTGTAGCTATGGTATCTTCATCCTTTACTAGTTTTACAGCTTCTTCAGCTGACATAACTTTAACTGGCATGTTTATCTCCTCCCCCTTCCAATTACAGATTATAATTTCTTAGCAACCCTTAAATTCTGCTTTACGTTTTTCTACAAAAGCTGTCATTCCTTCTTTTTGATCTTCAGTTGCAAAGCATAGTCCAAATATATCTGCTTCGTATTTGTATGCTGATTCAGTATCCATGTTCATACCATCATTTACAGCTGCTTTTGAAAGACTAACTGCTACTGGTCCTCTACTCGCTATCTTAGATGCCATTTCTATAGCCTTAGGTAGTAATTCTTCTGGGCTATAAACCTTATTTACAAGTCCAATGCGGTATGCTTCCTCGGCATCAATCATGTCTCCAGTAGAAATCATTTCTTTCGCTATACCTTTACCAACCAGTCTTGGTAATCTTTGTGTACCTGCAAAACCTGGTGTTATTCCAAGGGTAACTTCTGGTTGTCCAAACTTAGCTTTAGTAGAAGCTAAACGTATGTCACATGCAGAAGCAAGTTCACAACCTCCACCTAATGCAAATCCATTAACAGCTGCTATAACCATTTGTGGCATATTTTCGATTGCAGAAAAGGCTTTTTGTGCAAGTCTAGCAAGTTCTTTTCCTTTTAAAGCATTTAAATCTTTCATTTCTTTAATATCAGCACCAGCTACAAAAGCTTTTTCTCCTGATCCAGTGATAATAACAACTTTAATTTCCTTACTCTCAGCTACTTCATTTATTACATTTCCTAATTCTACTAAAGTCTGACTATTGAGAGCATTAAGAGCCTTTGGTCTATTTATTGTGATAATTCCTATTTCGCCCTCTACTTTGTATAATACATTTTCCATTTTTCATATCCCCTTTCATAACCCCTAAATTTTTAATTGATTTAGATTAAATTCTTTAATGTTTAATCCTTATATTTATGTTAATATATAACCAAAATGTAATCGATGCACTATACTGTCATTACATTCACAATTCAGTTCATTGTTTAAAATGATTTTTTATATTGCTCTTTTTATATCAAAAAAATAAAAAAAATAGCACAATTATGCTGTGCTATTAAATAAGTATCTAAATATTACGATTGTACAAAAAACTTATTACGATAATCCTTTGGACTTACCCCTGTTGTTTTCTTAAAAACTCGACTAAAATAGTTAGGGTCTTGGTATCCTAATTTGTATGCAATTTCTTTAATATTTAAAGATTCATCTGAGAATAATTCTATAGCTTTTTTTATACGAACTTCTGTAATAAAATCTACAAAATTTATATTCTGATGTTCTTTAAATAATTTACTAAAGTAAAATGGACTTAATGAAAACATTTGAGCAGTTTCCTCTACAGAGAGTGGCTGATAATAGTTTTCATTAACATATTCTAATACTTTGTCAATAATAAAGTGTCTTTTACTATTCTGTTGGTCCTTCACTTGTTTAAATATCTTCTCAACAAATCCCTGGGCAAACTTTATAATTTCATGAAACTCATCTAATCTAATAAGAGGTGCCAAATCATTTAAACTTGAAGAAGTATATTCTTTTCCTAAACAACTTTTAGTTATGGATGATAGCAATTCAATTATTCTAACTTTTAAAGTCATTTGTTCATTACTGTATTTATTCTTCAAAAAATTAAAACTTTCTAATAAAATATCAATTACTTCGCTCTGATTTCCCTCTCTAATTTTTTTTACAAGTAATTTCTCATAACAATCATCATTATCCTCATTCTTCTGGTCTTCCACATTGTATGCATATACAAGTTTATTGTTAGATGTTTTTTTCTTGTTTTTTATAGCACTTAGAGCTTCTTCATATGATTTACTTAAGTCCTTAACTAAAAGATAGTTTCTTCCCACACCAGCTTTTATAGTTAGATTGGCATTTCCTTGTATGTATTTCACTATACTAGAAGATATATCTAAAGCAGTCTTATAACTAGTTTCCTTATCTTTTTCTCTTAAAAATAAAAACGTAATTATATTTTTCCCTTGTATCCCAGAAATATACTGAACTAAAGACTTTTTCATAAACTCATTAATATAATTGCTAATTTTATTTAAGTAGAACTTTTCATCAATATTATTTTCTCTTAAAAATGTGTTATTTTCATTTTCTAAATTAAAAAGTATACAAACTCCCCAATGATAAGAAATATCTAACATTGAAAAATAACCTTCTATATTTTCTTCTAATCCCCCGTAAGCCAAAGATATAGCCATATCCTTTTTCATAACAGAAATCCAATGTTCAAGTTTTTCTTGTGTCTCTTCTACATTCCGTTTGTTCAATTCACGTTTTTCAATATATTGCAAAAATTTATTTATAGCTTGATTAAAACTATCTCTCGAAGGAGGTTTTAATATAAAGTCATTTACACCATTTTTTATGGCTTCTTTAGCAAATTCAAAATGATCATAAGCTGTAATAATAATAACGTAAACATCAAGTGACTGTTTACGTATTCTTTTAATAGCCTCAATTCCATCCATACCAGGCATTCTAATATCTATTATTAATAATTCAGGTTGATTTTTTTCAAATTCACTTATTGCTGCTTCTCCATTATTTGCTTCGCAAAATTCAAATTTTTTTGGGTATTGTCTTTCTAATAAAATTTTTATTATATTTCTTTCCCTTGCCTCATCATCTACTATTAATACTTGATACATTATTTCACTCCTCCCTTATCTGGTCTTGGAAGTACGATAGTGACACAGGTTCCAACATTAATTTCACTATGGATTAATAATAAATTATCTTGTTCAAAATAGATTCTTAGCCTATCATAAACATTCTTTATCCCTATACCAGTTGTATGACCAGTATGATTTCTCTGATTATCTTCATCAAATAACTTGTCCAAAACTTTTTTATCAATACCTATTCCATCATCTTTAATTTGAATAATTAAATTTTCTTTTTCTTCTTTTAATGTTATTTTAATTGTACCGCCTTCAACTTTTTGCTCTAATCCATGTATAATAGCATTTTCAACAATGGGTTGAATAGTCATACATGTCATATATATTAATGGAATATTTTTAGGTAAATCTATTTCAAACTTAATTCGATCACCAAAACGTTGAGATTGCAAATATACATATCGCTTTACCATCTCTAATTCATCTTCAAGCCTAACTTCTTTATGAAAGCTAGTTAAACTATATCTAAGCATTCCAGATATTTTTTCTACCATACTAAGAGTTTTATCCGCTCTCTCTATAAGTGCAGATTCTGTAATTATACTTAAAATATTAAATAAGAAATGAGGATTTACTTGTGCTTGTAATGCCTTTAATTCTGTTTCTTTTAATAAAGCCTTAAGTGCAGCTTTATCTTTGATCTCTTTTATTAGTCTTTTAATATCATGTATCATTTGATTAAAAGCCATGGTTAAATATGCTATCTCGTCATTTCCTTTTATTTCGATATCATTCATTTCAAGCTCACCACTTGATATTTTTATTGCTTGTTCTGATAGTTTTTCTATTGGTTCAGATATTTTTCGAGCAATAAAAATTATTATTGTAAATCCAATTATCACTTCTAGAATTACAGTAAGTATTAACACATATAGTATGTTTTTAGCACCTTTATTAAAGTCTTCAACATATGCTGTAGCATTAACTACCCAATTCCAATTAGCATCCCTTTCAGAATAATTAATTTTAGTACCAATTTTATCCGAGTTTGGAAATATCCAACTATAATATGTAAAACCTCCACCTTTATTAGCCACTTCTATAGCATCTCTAACAAAAAAATAACCTGTCCTACTATAATCTTCTGTATTCCAAATATTTTGACCTTCTATTCTAGGATGTGCGATTTCTAATCCATCTTGACCATACACAACAAAGTATCCATTTTTGCCTAAATTCACATTATTCTCTATGTTTCGTGTACCATCTTTTCTTTTTTCTCCTAAAATATACTTTTTAATTTCTTCTTGTGCTTCTTCTAAAGAAATCATACCTCGTTCTACTTCCTTATTTTTTTCATCTATCATACTTATAACCATTTTTACACTATTTTGCAAAATTTCTTGTCCCCTTTTATCCAGTTCATTTTTCGCATAATAATAACTTATAATCCCTAAAACAATCATTGGAACTATAAATAATAGAGATGTAATAAGTATTAGCTTTTTTTTAATATTCCATTTAACTTTCACTAAGCTCCTCCTTTTATTAAATCCATAAAAATATATAAAAATATTCTTTATAAAAACATAGGATTAATAAATTCTAATGTTATTATTTATAACTAGTAAATATAATCTTCATATATACTAGCGTTTTCATTCTGAATTCTCATATTTAAACTATTCATTTCATTATTAATATATATTTTCATTACTTTTTTATTTGATTCAACTTCAATATAATTAATAAAAAATTTTACAATATGTTCTATAAAACAAAATCTCTTGATAAATATAGGTTTTAATTCATTTTTTAAATATATTTCATACTGAAAATCTTTTTGAAAGCGAAGTTCTAGTATAGATAAAAACGTTTCCATTTTTTTAATCTCTTGACTTAACATTACC
This sequence comes from Clostridium sp. X, assembly GCF_055755365.1. Lineage (NCBI taxonomy): Bacteria > Bacillati > Bacillota > Clostridia > Eubacteriales > Clostridiaceae > Clostridium > Clostridium sp. X. Next base: position 1,619,953 of record NZ_CM146912.1, on the reverse strand, counting down.
ATATCTTCTTTGCTCTGAGAAAAGTAACGTGTTAAATCAATTACTTTATTTAATACATCTAATGTTAATTCGCTCTCTTCCATTAATGTAAACTCATATGCAAGATTTAAACTAGATAATATCATCTGAAAATATTCTTTCTGCATTTTATATCACCTCTTCTTATGATATTCATAATATAGAGTATGTTCTCAAAAGTTTAATTATAACTATTCCAAATACTATGTATATATTAACACACAATTGTTAATATTCAAATAATTTCACAAAGCTTCATAAATAATAAAAGTAAGTACTACTGACTCCGATAGTGGTTACATGGTTAGAGAAGGTAAACCAGATAAATGCAAAAGCATTTATAAAAGAAGAAAAGAAAAAATTGAGCGAAGCTTTGCTGATTCAAAAGAATTGCATGGGCTTCGCTATTGTCGCATGCGCGGAATCAAAAAAGTTTCCGAGCAATGCCTGCTTACCGCAGCAGTTCAGAATATGAAAAAGATAGCCTGAGTGTTATCTTAGTTATTTTTTATTTACTCTAAAACTAGATATTGCTTATGATTGTAAAAATTCGGTATTTACCCAAATGCTATCTCATTATAAAATACAAGAATTATAAAACCCTATGCATTTGCATAGGGTTTTTGAACAATCTGGTAAAGTAGTTTTGTAACTAATTTCCTTATCCTTCTCTGTTAAAAATAGAATTTTTCATCAATGCTACTTTCTCCTAAAAATGTGCTACTTTCATATTCTAAACTAAAAAGTATACAAACTCCCCAATGATAAGAAATATCTAACATTGAAAAAATAACCTTCTATTTCACTCCTCTCTTATTCACCCTTGGCAGTACAATAGTAACACAGGTTCCAACATTAATTTCGCTGTAGATCAATAATAAATTTTCTTGTTCATAATAGATTCTTAGCCTATCATATACATTCTTTATCCCTATCCCCGTTGTATGGCCAGTATGATTTCTATTATCTTTTTCATCAAATAACTTGTCCAAAACTTCTTTATCAATACCTACCCCATTATCTTTTACTTCAATAATTATATTTTTTTCTTCTTCTCTTAGAGATATCTTAACTGTACCACCTTCAATCTTTTGCTCTAAACCATGTATAATAGCATTTTCAACAACTGGCTGAATGGTCATACATGTCATATACGTTAAAGGAATATTCTGTGGAAAATCCAGTTCAAATTTAATGCGATCACCAAAACGTTGGGACTGCAAGTATACATATCTCTTTATCATTTCTAGTTCATCCTCAAGCCTAACTTCTTTATGAAAACTAATTAAACTGTATCTAAGCATTCCACATATCTTTTCTACTATATTAAGAGTTTTATCCGCTCCCTCTATAAGTGCAGATTCTGTAATTACACTTAAAATATTAAATAAAAAATGGGGATTCACTTGTGATTGTAATGCCTTTAATTCTGTTTCTTTTAATAGAGCCTTAAGTGTAGCTTTATCCTTAATCTCTTTTATTAGCTTCTTAATATCATGTATCATTTGATTAAAAGCCACAGTTAAATAGGCTACTTCATCATTTCCCTTTATTTCAATATCATTCATTTCAAGCTCACCATTTGATATTTTTATTGCTTGTTCTGATAGTTTTTCTATTGGTTCAGATATTTTTCTAGCAATAAAAACTATTATTGTAAGCCCTATTATAATCTCTAGAGTTACAGTAAGTGTTAATACATATAGTATATTCTTAGCACCTTTATTAAAGTCTTCAACATATGCTGTGGCATTCACTACCCAATTCCAATTAGTATCCGTTTCAGAATAATTTATCTTTGTACCGATTTTACCTGAATTTGGATATACCCAGTCATAGTATATAAAGCCTCCACCTTTATTGGCCACTTCTATAACATCTCTAACAAAAAAATAGCCTGTCCCACTATAATCTTCTACATTCCAAATATTCGTACCCTCTATTCTTGGATGTGCTATTTCTAATCCATCTTGACCATATATAACAAAGTATCCATTCTCACCTAAATTTACATTATTAGTCATAGCTCTGGTTCCATCTTTTCTTCTTTTCCCTAAAATATATTCTTTAATCTCTTCTTGTGCATCTTCTAAAGAAATTACACCTCTTTCTACTTCTGCATTTTTTTCATCTATCATACTTATAACCATTTTTACACTATTTTCTAAAATCTCTTGACCTTTCTTATCCAATTGATTTTTCGCATAATTATAACTTATATGCCCTAAAACAATCATTGGAACTATAAACACTACGGATATAATAAGTATTAGCTTCTTCTTAATATTCCATTTGATTTTCACTATTCTCCTCCTTTTGTTGAAGTTATAAAAAGTATATAAAAATACTTAATTAATAAACTGTAATATTATCTGTAACTAATAAATATACTTCATATCACCTCTTTTTGTGATATCCACATTATATATATACTTATATACATAACATTTAATACCTAGGTAACCTTCTGAAATGAATAAAAAAAAAAGCCAGATTTTCATCTGACTTTTACATTTTCTATTCTCCCGCTTTAAAATTATAAATAGGCTTTATAACTTTCAGTATTTCAGCAGTATCATGAATATTATTTATAATCTCTTCTATAGGCTTATAGGCCATAGGTGCTTCATCTAGTGTGGACTGATTCACTGATGTAGTGAATATTCCTTCCATAGATTTTTTATAGTCTTCAAGCGTTAAACTCTCTTTAGCTTTACTTCTACTCATAAGTCTTCCAGCTCCATGTGGTGCAGAATAATTCCAATCTGGATTACCCTTTCCAATAGCAACTATACTTCCATCTCTCATATTTATTGGGATTAATATTTTCTCGCCTTCATAAGCAGAAATACTTCCTTTTCTTATTATATTATCCTTAAAGTTTATATAGTTATGGATAGTATGGAAGTAACTATAATCCTTTATCTTTTTCCCTAATAGTTTCTCAAGGATAGTATTTGCCATTGTTTCTCTATTTAACAGTGCATACTCTTGACAAATATTCATATCATGCAAATATCTTTCTTTATATTTTCCAGTTAAAAAACATAAATCTCTTGGATAACTTGGTAGCAATTTATCATATTTTGATTGAAGCTCTTTTAATGCAGTTTGAATATGATTTCTCTTACCTTCTTTTTTATACTCAGCAATGATTTTCTCTCGTTGTTCAAAGTAATCTTCTTTACCAGAGCATAGATCAATAGCAAGCTTTTGATAAAACTCTGCTACCTGCTTACCAAGATTTCTGCTTCCAGAATGAATTACAAGGTATACATTATCTTCATCATCAACATCTACTTCTATAAAATGGTTACCCCCACCTAAAGTACCTATGCTTCTCTCAATTCTCTTTGTCTGAGTCAACTCTCTATAACAGTGTAATTCTTGAAGCCTTGGAAACTTTACAGCTCTTCCTTCATTAACCTGCATACCTGAAGGTATCCACTTTCGGATAATTTCATCTAATTTCTTTAAGTCTATATTTATTTTTCCTAGCTCTACTGCTGTCATTCCACAGCCAATATCAACACCAACTATGTTAGGTATAACTCTATCGCCTAAATTAGCAGTAAAGCCTATTACACAACCTTTTCCTGCATGAGTATCTGGCATTATTGCAATTTTGCTATCCTTACAGAATTCTTGGTTACATAGTTCAATTACCTGTGAAATAACCTCTGGCTCTAGCTTATCTGTATAAACCTTAGCTGTATTATATTTTCCCTTTAACTCTATCATTGTATTTTCATCCCTTTTACTAAAATTATCTATAATCTTATTTTACTTTAATTATAAATACTTGAGGAATTAAGCCACCACTTTCAACTTTTATAGTATCAATAACCTGAAGATCCTCATTACCTACTAAACTCTTCTTAAGTAAATTGCTTTCAACGGTATAGAGAAATACCATTCCTCCCCTTCTTATAAGACTTGGAATCCTATCTACAAAATCACGATATAATCTTGTATTAAAATCACCAGATCCACCCTTACTCTCAAAAGGCATATTTGATATCATCTCGTCAAAAACATTATAAGTTGAATACTCTAATATATCTTCAGGTATTAATTCCATTTTAATATTAGCCAGTTTAGAGTTTGTTGTAGCTGCTGTAATAGCTGAACCATATATATCTACTCCTGTTAGGGCTTTAAATTCCTTTAACTTAGCTCTTTCAATTAGCATAGTTCCAGCTCCACAAAAAGGGTCTATAACTTTAGCATCAGGTTTTAGCCACTTTTCTATAGCTTTCATTACAATAGCTGCAGTTACAGGATTTATGGATGCTGGTACACTTTTTTCTCTATAATCAAATCTATTATCCTTTACTGTATAAAGCTTTATAAATACATTGCATAAACCCTTATTCTCAATTATTCGAATCTCAATCTCGTAGGAAGATGGACTATTTCTTAACTTTCCACCTGAAATTTGGTCCAATTCTCCTGATAAGTTCTTTACAAATTCCGTTCTTTCTTTATTATAATCATTAGTTTTAAATTCAATTCTATACCAAAATGGAGTATTACCTTCTCCTGCATGACACTGATTTAAAAATCCTAAAACATCTGCCTTTATAATTGAACTAGCTATTGCCTTATAATCCATTTTTAAGTTGCTGCAGGAATCTATTTGGTAAAGAAGTTCATAGAAGGTTCTACAGCTATTAACCTTTTTTAAATCCTTCTCTTTAATAAGTATACCTTCAGTAATTAGTTTACCCTTAATGGACTTTTCTGCAAGATCCGTTAAAGTAACTTGAAACTGACCATTCATAGCTGTTAATACCATAGGTACAGGATTTTTAAAGCCTATAAATTCATGATGAATAGGAGGAGATAACTTAGCTATAGCTCTTGTAAGTGCAAGTCTTTCTTCCTTACTGTGCTTATCATCCTGCATAGATCCGTTTTTTTCCTCAAGTATCTTTGTAAGTCTTTCTGCATCTGCAACTCCACCGCAGTTTCCTATTGCAAGGACATATGATGATTTTACAAATAATTGATCCTCTAAATTATAAGCACTATATAACGCTTCCAAATATTCTGGATCACCTATTTCACCAATAATACCACATACATTCTTTCTAACCTTAGGATCTGAATGTTTTAAGAAATCACCAAGTTTTTGCTTAGAGTTACCCATAGTTCTTTTGAATATTCCCCTTGGTTTTTCTTTCTTTATAATATCTCTTATTACAGAAAGTATTGATCTTGGATTCTCCTGCTCTAATGCTTCTAGCCATAACAATGGCATTGCACTATTATAATCTCTTGAGAGCGTATCTATTATCTTAGCTCTCTGCTTATCATCTGATGTTTTTAAATCTTCTATTAAACTTGTATAGTCTGTATTTTTCATTTGCTTCTCCTCTTATATATAAATTTAATAATCTTTATTTAGAAGTTTCTATAATTATCTTATATAATAAAATTTTCTCTTAAACATTAGATTATATACTAAAACAATCATTTAATCTATAATTAGTACTCTATCATAGTACTTCAAATAAAAATAGGCAATCAAGACCACATAAAGTCGTCTTAATTGCCTATTCTAGTTAATTTTATTAAAAGTAATTAAAACCTTAAATAAATCACCATCTACTATTATATCTAGTTTTCCCCCTTGAAGCTCTACAAAGCTTTTAGCTATAGCGAGTCCCAAACCTGATCCTTCAGTATTTCTAGCTTTATCTCCTCTTACGAATCTTTCCATAATTTCATTTACATTAAAGTTTATTTCATTTGAGGCCATATTTCTTAATATTATCTCAACCTTATTACTGCTATTAATAATATCTATATAGACTCTACTGCCCTCTAGAGCGTACTTTGTTATGTTTATTATAAGATTCTCAAAAACTCTAAACATTCTCTGACTGTCTAAAGGAAGTATTACCTTTTCTTCTGGATAATTAGTTCTTACTACTAAAGATGCTTTTGATATCTTATCGTCTAGTTCCAACAAAGTTTGTTTCATTAGTGATACAACATCCACACTATCTATTTTTAAGCTTATGTTACCGCTGGTAGCTTTACTAACTTCAAATAAATCTTCAATTAAATCTTTTAATCTTTGAGATTTTCTATCTAAGGTATCTAAGTATTCTCTTCTTTTATCTAGTGGAAGTTTCTCATCTTTTAATAGATCTACATAGGTAATAATAGAAGTTAAGGGAGTTTTTAAATCGTGAGATACATTAGTTATAAGCTCCGTTTTCATTCTTTGACTTTTTACTTCCTCATTAACTGCCTTCTTAAAACCATTTTGAATGTTTTGTAGCTCAAATTTTAAGGCATTAAATACTCCTAAATCTTCCTCAACATTAACCTCTAAGTTACCTTCTGCTATCCTATTTGTAGCTTCAAAAAGCTTATTATATTTGTCACTTATATCGTTGTAATGCTTTGTTATTAATTTAAATAATACTACAGTATATATTAGGGCTATAAATATTCCGAAAAACCATGTAGCACTCATTATACATAATATTAATAAATTTATACCTAGTAATCCTGCAAGCTTTTTATTTTCCTTATTTTTCAAATCTATACCTATTAAATAATTATAGATCTTTTTATTACTCCTCCAGATGCTTCTTAAAATCTTATAAGTCAACGAACCTTCTCTTATATATTGTCTAATTCCAATGCTTAAAATGTGCTTTAAGAGAACTGTTGCAATAAATATTACTCCAAAGCTAACAATCCAGAAAAGAATGTTTACCATGATTTCTAATGTATTAATAGTTGCCTCACTTACAACAATTGGGGCAAGATTAATTAAATTCTTCTCTAGTGTACTGCTTATCATATGGTAGGACATCTCATTTAAAGCAATACCTACTGTGAAAATAAATATAATAGAAATTATTTCTACAGGTATTTTCTTAATTTTATCGAATCCAATTAACTCCTTTGACAGTTTATACGGAATTATTAACCCCATAATAAGTATAAGAATAATAGCTGGATTTATAAAATTTGACGAAGCCATATTATATGAATGAATTTTGCTTTGCATTTTATAATTAGATATTGAATCCTCGTATTGTAATTCTCTTGGAACCGCATAAATATATGTCATATTTTTAATAGGTTTTATCTCTGTATTATAAGAAATATCTATTCTATTATTTTTAATATTATCAGTTACAATTAGCTTATCTGCCCCGTAGATATTTTTAATGCTTATATCTCCATTTTCATTATAGTCAATAACTGTATAAAAACTATATTTGTTATTTAAAAGTTTAATACTATTACTGTCAGAGTTAGAAGCTAACAGAGCACTTATACCTTGATTATTTCTCTCTTTAACTAGATTGTTCTGCCTATTTATAGCATAGTAATCTAAATTTTTTAATCTTGAATCTAATGCTGCTTGATACCTATAAATGCTTCTATCAAACTCTTCCTTTTCGTGTTTTATATCTTCCCGTTCATCATCATTAGATTTTGCCTCTATATTTATAAGCACATCTGAAGGCTTTAAAGTATTATTTTCTTTATTCTTTAATGTATCAAAGTATATACCATAATTGCTAGTATTTAAATCACTTAGAAAGCTATCTCTTTCAAAAATATTATACTCATATTTTTTTGCTTGTTCTTTTATAAATGTATATGTGGAATACATTCCCACAGCTAAAGCTATTAATAAGAAAAATATAACCATATTTATAATATATTTATTTCTATTGCTTTTCAATTTTATATCCAACACCCCACACCACCTTTAAATATTTTGGATTTTTCGGATTTATCTCTATCTTCTCTCTTATATTTCTCACATGAACCATTATTGTATCAGTGTTTATTGCCTGCTCATTCCAAACTCTTTCATAGATTTCTTCTGTTGAAAAAACTCTTCCAGGATTTTTTATAAGCAAAGTAAGAATCTTAAATTCAATAGGAGTAGTTTTTATTAAACTTCCATCTACTGTTACTTCTTTTGTATCTATGTTAAGCTCTAAGCCTCCTACCATAAATATATTATTATTTATCTTGTTTTCATTTACCATATTTAAGAACTTACTATATCTTCTCAGCTGAGAATTTACTCTGGCTAAAAGCTCAAGAGGTTTAAAAGGTTTTGTTACATAATCATCTGCACCTATATTAAGTCCCATTATCTTATCAACATCTTCAGATTTTGCAGATAAGATTATTACAGGAAAATCATTATTTTCTCTAAGCTTCATTGTAAAGGTTATTCCATCCATTTTAGGCATCATTACATCTACAATGGCTAGATGTATGCTCTCTCTTTCTACTATCTCCAAACCTTCAATGCCGTTACTTCCAACAAAAACTCTGTATCCTTGATTTACTAAATAAGCTTCTATTGCAACTGCTATATCTCTTTCATCCTCAACAACTAGAATATTATATTCATTCATCTTATTTACCTCTTTCTACAAGCATATCTATATGATTCCAATCCTAATTATATAATATCATAGTTATTTAATCACATTAACTCACTCCTTCCCCCTTTCTTATAGCATTTATAATTTACCAATCACCAAGCTATGTTTCCGTATCTTATGTTTCTGAATTAAACTAATCTATGGAATATCTATATACTACTCTCAATTTTTAAAGATAATATGGTAGGAATTCTAAAGATTTTCTTAAGACTTACATTACATAATTCTGTGCTATATCTTTTAGAGAAATTTCTATGCAATTTTCTCATATGAGCCATATAATATTAGTAGAAGATACGTAGTGCTATCAGGAGGGGGATTTATGACTGCGTTAATTTTATATGCAACTGCATTAATTCTACTTTTAATTTCATATATAAAAGATAAAAATAAAACAATGCTAGCATTAAAAAAAGGCTGGAAGTCTTTTGAAAATATAATGCCTCAGTTTTTAGGCATTATTTTTATAATAGGAATAATCTTAGCGGTGTTAGAACCATCATTGATATCTAAAATAATAGGAAAAGAATCTGGAATACTTGGTGTTATAGTTTCAGCTATAGTTGGTGCCGCAACTTTAATGCCTACATTTGTAGCATTCTCTACAGCAGATATGCTTATAAAAACTGGAGCTGGCTATGCTCAAATTGGAGCTCTTGTATCTACTCTAACTTTAGTTGGCCTAGTAACCTTTTCATTAGAAGCTAAATACATAGGAAAAAAGGCTGCATTTTATAGAAACTTTATAGCTTTTTTATTTTCTTTTGTAGTAGCATTTGTTATTGGAAAGGTGGTTGGAAGATAATGCTTACAAGAATTCTGAGAAGATATAGATTTGCTGTGTGCTGTCTAATTGTAGTATTAATTATAACTATAATTAATATAGAAACAGGTTTTAAAACTTTTTCTGTAGCAACATCAAGTTTTAAACAAATGATCTCCGTACTACCTCCAATTATGATTTTACTTGGACTTATGGATGTTTGGATTCCAAGAGAGTCTATGATTAAATACATGGGTGAAGACTCTGGACTTCTAGGAATCGGACTTGCTATGCTTATTGGTTCTCTAGCTGCAGGCCCTATGTATGCTGCCTTCCCTTTTACGGCAGTACTTTTAAGAAAAGGCGCTAAATTTAGTAATATAATAATATTTATGAATGCTTGGTGTGTAACTAAAATAGTTACACTAATGTTTGAAGTTACTTATTTAGGTTATGAGTTTACACTAACTAGACTTCTTATAGATATACCTGGAGTAATAATAATGGGATACTTAGTCCATAAACTGCTACCAAAAGAAGAACTTGATCGTATCTATTTACATGCAGAAGAGCTAGAATAGATAAAGAGCCGTAATATTAAATATTACGGCTCTTTGAAATACATTATTTAAGATATTTTATTAAAAATTTCTCATTTCTATAAGGGTAGGTTATTATCATAATCTCTATCTACTTTCAATTTTCTCATTAAATAAAAGGAATAAAATGTACATACTATAAGTGTTATAAGTACCATATATGTTTCCATCTTTAGATTGCTATTTGTAATAGTTCCACCAATATTAAAAAGCATATGATAAATCACACAAGGAATTATATTATCTGTAACTGCAACTAATAGTGCTAAAACAATTCCAATAAAAATCCCAATTACAATTTGATTTATTTGATCAGCAATGGAGTAACCCCGTAATAAATTTACAATGTGTCCTATACCAAAGGTAACTCCTGAGATAATTATAGCTCTTGTCATGCCACTTTCCTTCAAAATCCCTTTGTATAAAAATCCTCTAAATAATAGCTCCTCAATAAAACCAACGCATATCATAAGCACAATCCCAAGAAAAAAACCAATATATCCAAGTTCTTTGTTTATACCTCTAAAGTAATGAATAAATAGAGTCAATATAAGAGGCATATAAAATAATGTTTTATAGAAATCAGCTTTCTTCATTTGTTTAAATCCATATATGGAAAACCAGTTATTCTTCTTTAAGTAAAGTAGTAAGGCAATAGAAAAAGCAACTAGTAAAATTACTGTTACAAAATTTTCTCCTCCTAGAAATCCTGAAATGTTATCACCAATATTAACAATTAAAATATACATAAGAATCCAAGTCACAGCATGCCGTATTGGTTTATGTTCTTGTAATTTTTCCATAGATATCCCCCCTGTAAATTATATCAATTTATATTTTCTAATATATTCTTTATCTTATCATAATAAATTTTATCTAAATTTTTAGTTGTATATTCAAAATTCTTCATACTAGCTACTTTAGATATCCCCATATCTACATATTCTTTATCAAGTTCTTCAAGGACAAAACGAGGGTCATCATTATTTCTAGTCCCACCTACTTCATTATTTAAATCAATTTCAATTCCATCATTTAATTGAATAATATAATAGAAATCTCCCTTTGATTGTAGAGAAGGGAAAGACTTCTTTTCACCATGAATTCCTGCTTCAATTTTCACTATATCTCTGTAAGTGTATTCCTTACCTTTTGGTGATGAAAATGTATAGTTTATTATCTTATTGCTCCCTATAACTGTAACGTTAAAAAGTATAGTGTATATTAGAAATATATTAAGTACTGTAAAAACAGAAATAAGTATTGTTTTATACCTTTTAATAAAGCCTTTTTTTAAATTAACAACTTCTTTTATAATCCATCTTAGATCCTTACTAAAAATATACGAAAACCCAAGTACAAAATATAACTCATAAATAAATATTAAACTAGAAAATGGTGACTTAAAAATCCACAGTATATACTCCTCATGAAGAAACATTTTTCTCTGAATAGCAGATATTAATGCAAAAAAACTTATTGTTAATATAAATATGGCAATTATAAAAAACAGCCAAAACACAATCTTTTTCAATATCTTCACTCTAACCACTCCAGTATTCTTTTATAATATATTTAAGAATTAAAATTAAACTCCTTAAGTAATACTATATTTCTCTTATATCCAAATTTATATAATAACAATACCCCAAGTACTACTAATATTAAGTCATATACGATGATATTAAGTCCTTTTGTGGTATAGTTTGCTATTGAATTAAATAATTCTGTAACATTAAAATTAATTACATTATTAAAAGACCATATCTCAAAACATATTCCTGTAACTATTACATAAAACAATGGGAATATATATGATATAGATTTTTTTTCAATAGCTGTTGTAATTCCCAAAACAAAGATTGAAAAAGCTACCGAAGATAGAGCTATAACTAATAATACTACTATGATATATTGTATTTTTGAAATCTCATATATAGCTGCGAAGGCACCACTACTAATATCTTTTACAACTATATTATTTACTCCAAATTTAATAATAAAATATAAAATTAAGATACTATGGCTAACTGCGAAAACAATAAAAGTTATTAAAACATTTACTGCCAATTTAACTTTAAAATAAGTTTTTAAATCTATAACTTCTAATAACTTATTTATAAATCCAGACTCCTTATCCTTAACTATTGATGAAGAATAGATTAACCCTGCTATCATTGGTCCTATAAAACCTATGGCGGAAAAATGAGAAATTCTTATAAAGTAGTCTACTCCATCTAATCCTGGATATGGAAATCTCATTTCTTCTAAATAAGGTATAGTTAATAATGATAAAATTATTAAAACACAAATTATAGTTCTTCGAGAAAATATTGCTTTTTTAAATTCTAATTTAAAGTATGAATTCATAAATGATTCCTCCGTTATTAATACTTATCAGCTACAGCTCCTATGGTAGCTGCCCTAATAAACTTTTTATTCTTCAAGACTTCTAAAGTCTCTCTATCTCCACTTACAACTACTCCTACTATCTTTAAATCTTCTTTTTCAATCTTATCTTTTCCACTACTTAAAGTATTATAAAGACTTTGAAATCTACTACCATAATCCTGATTTACTCTTCCATTTATTAATGCATTTATAAAATTCTTCTCAGGATTCTCAATTGGATTGCCTTGTTCATCTAACGCTTTTATTCCATATACATCGTACTCCTCAAGTATTAATTGACCTGAATCATATTTACTGTTTTTATCCAACGAATTTATCCAATACCAATTTAAAGTAACGTCTTTTGGTATTATAGCCTTAACCTCATCTAAGTTATATTCCTTATCAAAAGATAATGATATTTCCATTAATTTATTGCTACCTATTTCATTAATATTTTCTAAATCATTTATATAACTTTCATATTTTATTGATGGATGATAAAACTTCATGATACGTTTTCCTGCTTTATTATACTTTGTAACTTTTTCTAAGTCTTTTGATGATTCAGCACTGCTACTAAATAAATGGTATCCCAGGTCACCATAAATACCATTAATTAAAGGCATATATGTAAATTCCTCTTTATAGCTTCCATCAGTTATAGGTTTATTCCCTAAAAATCTATATCGAACATACTCTATTTGCCCAACCATAATTCTGTCATCATTTTGTATATTCCCTACATAAGCATTAGGCATAGCTATATTGAACCACTCCCTTAAATTGTTCACATTTTTATTACTCATTTTATTTAAAATACTAGCATTCGATACTAGTACTATAAAGCTTACAATAACGAATATCATTAAGCTTATTATTGTAGTTCTTATCAATGATAAAGTCTTAGCTCTTTTAATAGTACTATTAAAAGTATTGTCAAAAGTATCTTTTTCTTCACCTTCGAATAGTTCTCTTAACTTTTCATCATCATTTTTCATATTTATCCCTCCAAACTTTTTTGAATTGTTCTCTTGCTCTAAACAGATATGTTTTAACTGTATTTTCATTTATATCTAATAGTTCTGCTATCTCTTTATAAGACAAATTCATATCGTATTTAAATAACAACAAATTCTTATGCGTATTGCTAATCAAATTTAGTATTTTAAGGATTTCTTTCTTTTTTTCTATGTCTAATATAAAATCTTCAACTAGCTTGCTATCTGATAAACTTTCTTTGAAAATTTCTTCATCAATATTTAAATGAACATGTCTATTATTTTTTCTACATAAATCATAGTATTTATTAATTGATACCTTAAAAAGCCATGAGGATAACTTCTCTGCTTGTATACCATCAATGTATTTTAATGCTTTATAAAAAGTATCCTGAATTATATCTTCAGCATCATCCTTACCACAACCAAGCCTAATCAGATATTTATGTATAATAATCATTTTTTGCCGAAACATATCATTTATTAATTCATTGCTCATCATATCCTCCTTTCATAAAGTAAATTACTATCTTCAGTTTTCAAGCACTTCTGTTATTATGACGTTTTAAGTATGAATATGTATACAGTTGTATTACAATAAGGATCTTTTCGTAAAGATTGTCACTATAATAAAAAAATATACTCCTTAAGAAATTTGTAAGAATTGAAAGCTCTTTTGTAAGATTTATAGCCATAAGTTCTTAAAAAACATCTTATATAATTGTTCTTGTAAGACAAATTATAAGATTAGGAGAGGTTACTTATGAAAAAGATTAGATTTATACTAATAACTTTAAGCTTACTATTACTAACAATTTTAATTCTTGATAATGTTACTATCACTAAGGGTAGTCAACAATCTCAGTTACATGAGCAAGTATATCTTTACATGAAACAGGACAAGAATCAAGAAGAGGTATTTAGTGCTGCAAAAGATTTAAATGATGGTAAGTCTTCAAATGCATGTGTTTACTTTGTCTCTGAAGTACTAAGAAGAAATGATGTAGATATCCCTAATAGCACATGCAACAATGCTCAAATCATTTCACTATTAAATAAGAAGGGTTGGAGGAAAGATAGAGATTATAAAAATTTAAAGCCTGGAGATATTGCCTTTACAACAGATGCTAAAGGAAATAAATTTGGTACTCCTACTCATACTTATGTGTTTATGGGGTGGGTAAAGGAAGGTAGATATGATTATGCCTATATAGTTGATAATCAAGCAAAGGATTATGAAGACCAAATCTACCATATAAGAAACATTAAAAATGAGGATATTGTAAATGGGATAACTAAGGATGCCTTCAGCTTCTTTATGACAGAATCTTAATATATATTACAGATTAATGATATAATATACTCTAGAAAGGGGCGATAGAATGCTTGAATACAATGTACTAGTGGTTGATGATGATGATGCAATAGCTGAGTCTATTGAAATATACTTAAAAAATGAAGGAATAAGAGTAATAAGAGCTAGTGACGGAGCAGAAGCTTTGACCCTACTTGAAAAAAATGAAGTACATCTTATTGTAATGGATATAATGATGCCTAGAATGGACGGCATAAAGGCCACCTTTAAAATTAGAGAGAACAAAAACATTCCAATAATAATGCTTTCAGCTAAATCTGAGGATACTGATAAAATACTTGGACTAAATATAGGGGCAGATGACTATATCACAAAACCCTTTAACCCTTTAGAGCTAGTAGCTAGAGTTAAATCTCAGCTAAGAAGATATGTGAATTTTGGAAATTATAAAGATGAAGATGAGATTAGCGTAAGAGGACTTACTTTAAATAAAAATGCTAAAACTGTTACTGTAAATGATGAGGAGGTAAGCCTTACCCCTATTGAATATAAATTATTAGAACTTTTAATGGAGAATACGGGAAGAGTCTTTTCTATTTCTGAAATATATAGCAGAGTGTGGAATGAACCATTTTTAAATGGCGAAAACACAGTTTCAGTTCATATAAGAAGAATACGTGAAAAGATTGAAATAAACCCAAAGGAACCTGAATATCTTAAGGTGGTGTGGGGAATTGGATACAAAATTGAAAAATAAAAATCTATATGTACTATCTTTTATATTAAGTATCTATATACTGTCAATTTCTATATTATCTTTTTTTGATTTAGCGAGAAATAGAGCTTATCTCGTAGATGAACCCTATTTTAATAGTTACTCCTATGAAAATGATTTAAGAAGATATTTTGAAAGTGTTCAGATTTTAACTTATGATATTAGGAATTATCCTCTGAATTCAGAAATTAAAATGATAGAGTTAAATACATCAATGAAATATTATCTTAAGAATAAGACTACTGGAAAAATATATAGCAACTTAGAAAACCTGCAGGGCCTAGATGACTATATAAACAAAGAAGCTATTCACGTAGATGAATTCCCTAGGAATTCATCTAAAAATAATTCCCTTCAAGACATTAACAGTTGGTTCCAACAAAATAATTTTGAAGGTAAATTTATATTTATAAAAAATGCAAATGGATTTAATCAAATGATGGAAAATTATAATTACTACAATTCAAAGCGATCTCGAATTGTTAAGGAAAGTATTATTGGTATTATCTCCTTATTAGTGGGGATATCCCTACTAGTATTTTCAAAAATTAAATTAAAATCTAAATTTGTAACCTTCGATAAAATAAAAACCTTGTACTGGAAAATACCACTAGATTTAAGAGCATTTATATTTATGATATATTCATTTTTAATGCTAGTGTACTTATATAAAACAACATTTTTTTATCTTCCTTTATCTATTACCCATTTTGGAATGCTTACTGTAGTCTCTGCTTACACTTTTTATCTTGTACTTAACTTGGATATGATATTAAGATTTATGAGAGATAAGGAAGAGTTTTTGAAACACTTACGTAGTAGCTCATTGTATCAGCTAGGGTATCTGACTAAAGAGAGTTTTAAAATTAAAAATACTTTATTAAAGGAATTCTTTGTATTTATACTTACTATTTTTTTTGGAATGTCCTTGATTTTGGCATTGTTTACTGTACATACTAAAGAACTTTTCTTATTCTTTTTCATATATATATTTATTTTCTTAGCATTTGTTCCTACTTATATTTTAAGAAGAATTGTTTCTTTAAAGAAAATAATTGAAGGAACTGACGCTATAGCTTTAGGAGATTTAGATCATCTTATAGAGGAAAGTGGAGATAAAAACTTTGTACAGATAGCAAAAAATATAAATAGCATGCAAGGTAGCTTTAAAAAATCTGTAGAGAGTCAGGTAAAAAGCGAAAGACTTAAAACCGAGCTTATAACTAACGTGTCACATGATCTTAAAACTCCGCTAACTTCTATAATAAATTATATTAGCTTATTAAAAAAGGAAGACGTATCACCAGAGGAAAGCAAAAAATATATACACATATTAGATACTAAGTCCCAAAGACTTAAAGTGCTTATAGATGATCTCTTTGAAGCATCTAAAGTTTCAAGCGGAGCTGTAGAATTGAATATTGAAAAAGTGGATATTGCAGCTTTATTAAGGCAAACTTTAGGAGAACTTGATGAGAAAATTAGTACTTCTTCCCTTACCTTTAAAGTTAATATACCTGTTAATCCTCTATATTTAAATCTAGATGGCAAAAGAACTTGGAGAGTATTTGAAAACCTTATAAATAATGCAATAAAATATTCTATGACTGGTTCTAGAGTCTACGTTGACCTTATAGAACAAGATGATAAGGTTGTAGTTATTCTAAAAAATATTTCTTCCTATGAAATGGACTTCAATGTTGATGAGATTTTCGAAAGATTTAAACGTGGAGATAAAGCTAGAAATACGGAAGGCTCAGGCCTTGGACTATCAATTGCCAAAAGTATTGTTGAGTTGCAAAATGGAAGGATGAATATTGAAATCGATGGTGATCTTTTCAAGGTTACTGTAGAGTTCATTAAATAGTATACATCTTTAATTAGTTCACCTATAAAGTTGATTAATTTATAAAAAGGTGTTATTTTAGTTTGTATATGAAAACTAATTAACAGAAAGTAGGTGAACTCTATTTGAATTAAATTGAGTTATAACTTAATTAATTTAAATTGAATAATTATGAACAGTATTAAAAAATTTATCAGCTATTATAATCCATATAAACATTTATTCTTTTCTGATATGTTTTGTGCTTTAACCTTATCTGGAATTGACCTTCTATTCCCTCTTGTTGTAAGGTATCTTCTTAATGATGTTTATATTATGGAAGATAGAGGTAGAATACTTCATTACGTATTAATAATAGGAAGTGTTTTGTTTATGTTATATATAATTAGATATTTATGCCAATACTTTATAACTTCTTGGGGACATATAATGGGAGCAAGAATGGAAGCAGATATGAGAAGAGATATATTTAACCATCTTCAAAAATTATCTTTTTCTTATTATGATGAGCATAATACAGGAAAGCTTATGTCAAGAATAGTTACTGATCTATTTGATATATCTGAGCTCGCTCATCATGGGCCTGAGGATGTATTTATATCAATTGTTAAAATTACTGGATCATTTATAATACTTTTTAGCATAAATGTAAAGCTCACCTTATTATTATTCTTCTTTACAATTGCAATGCTTCTTTTCTCATATTCCTACAATAAAGTAATGAGAAATGTCTTTAAAAGAAATAAAGAAAAAATAGCAAATGTTAATGCTCAAATACAAGATAGTCTATCTGGAATAAGAGTAGTTAAGTCCTTTGCAAATGAATCTATAGAATCCTTTAAATTTGGTAAGGGTAATGAAGAGTTTTTAAAGACTAAGGAAGAAAGTTACTTTATAATGGGCAGATTCTTTAGTGGAAATAGCTTTTTCCAAGGAATTTTATATCTTTCCGTTATACTTTTAGGGGGAATTTTTATAAGCTTAGGTTCCTTAAAAACTTCTGATCTTGTAGTTTATATTCTTTACATAAACATATTTTTAAATCCTATAGATAAACTTATAAACTTTACTGAGCAATTTCAAAAAGGTATAACAGGATTTGAGAGATTTTTAGAGGTAATGAATACAAACCCTGACATTGAAGATCGCATAAATGCTGTAGAACTTATAAACCCTAAGGGTAACATAGTATTTAAGGATGTTTCTTTTAGTTATAATGATAAGTACGATGTATTAAAAAATGTAAATATAAAAATTCTAGCTGGAAAGACTATTGCCTTAGTAGGTCCTTCTGGTGGTGGAAAAACTACCTTCTGTAGTCTTATACCTAGGTTTTACGAAATTAATGAAGGAAGTGTAACAATAGATAATCAAGATATAAGAGATATAAAATTAAACTCTTTAAGAAATTCTATTGGAATAGTTCAACAGGACATATATATGTTTGCAGGGACTGTAAAAGAAAATATAGCCTATGGAAACCCAATGGCCTCTGATGAGGACATATTTGAAGCAGCTAAAAAGGCTAATATTCATGACTTTATTATAAATCTTAAGGATGGCTATAACACCTATGTAGGTGAAAGAGGAGTAAAGCTTTCTGGTGGACAAAAGCAGAGAATGTCTATTGCAAGAGTATTCCTTAAGAATCCTCCAATACTAATATTAGATGAGGCAACCTCAGCTTTAGATAACGAAAGTGAAAAGTTTATACAAAATTCTCTTGAAGAATTATCTAAAAATAGAACTACCTTAGTTATTGCTCATAGATTAAGCACTATTAGAAATGCAGATGAAATAATTGTACTTACTGATGAAGGGGTTCAAGAAAAAGGTACTCACAAAGAGCTACTAAGTAAGGATGGACTATATGCTTATCTTTACAATATGCAATTTGAAGATATTTTAGAGTAGTTAGTGCTAACACTAACTACTCTGTTTTTTTACTCTAAGGAATCACAGTGTGAGATAAGTTAAGTTTTTCTCCACCACCATAGATTAAAACATTATAGCTTCCTGGAACAGTCTCAGGACTTACAATCCAATTAAAAGTTGTTTGACCACTATCTCCGGTAATACGCCATTGAGTTACATCAACAACTCTATTACCCACTTTAAAAGAAGATTTTAGCGTGTATTTTGTTTTAGCCTTACCTTGTATAGTAATATACCCAACACTTCCATGCTTGAGTGTGGTCTGTGAATTAACTACCTTTAAATTGGCTGAAGTTGCTTCCCCTTGAGTTTGAATAGCTGCTAATTTTTCTGTATTAGAAACTATATCAATTTTATTACTACATCCTATCATAAGTGTAAAAACGAGCAAAATGTATAACAATTTAGATTTCACAACATCACCTCATTTTATTGTTATACATATATTGCCCATTATTAAATCCTAATATTACAAAAAATAAGGGCACTTTATATTTATCAAGAGTAAATTTATAAAAAGTATCAATATATATAACTTCTAATATACTATATATGTATAATATGTTACAAAAATAAGAACTCCAACAAAGTCGTTGGAGTTTTTTATTTAGTAATATAATAATTGTGGATAACCTATTGATAAAGTTATTTATAACATTTGGTTCGTCATATTAGAATATTATGAATTATTAATATCTAATTGCTGTATTGAAATAAAACGAGCAGATATTCGATAAAATATGTATCCACATAACGCACCAAATACATTTAGTAAAACATCATCTACATCAAAATCACCAATTGCAGTTAATAATTGAATAATTTCGAGTATTAGACTCAAAATAAATGAACTAAAAATTATTGATTTAAATTTACTTAGTCTATTAAAAACTATTGGCAATAAGAAACCTAACGGTACAAATGCAACGATATTTCCCAATATGTTTTTCATTGAGATTCTAACACTATGACTTTCGAATAAAAATCTAAAAATAGTTTTCATAGGTATAAAATTACTCTTTGCAATTCTAACACTTAATGGCGATATTTCATCTGACTTAAGGATTGTCAGTATCATGTCCATTGGATATTTAAATAATATAACCTTGATTAATAATGCTAAGTAAATAGAAAATACAACCCACATTATAACTTTTCCTTTTTTAGTTTTCATTAGTTTAAAACTCATTAAATCTCCCCCTATATTTGCTTGTTAATACGCAATATTATACAATTACGACTTAGTTTCTATGATTAATTATACCATAAATTTCATAAAACTATAATTGATTGTAAATATCAGCATAATTAACTTTAAGCTGTTCTTTAAGTTTTTTATTTTCTTCCTCAAGTCTTTTTATTTTTCTCTTTAAACTTGCTATAATAGCGTCCTTATTATTCTCATTCATTTCTCTTTTAACCTGTGATGGAGTAGGTACTTGTGATTGTTGATGTCTAAGCACCTCTATACTCTCTCTAATCTCCTTATTATCATAAAGTGTTTTTTTAGTAATTCCACTTTCACTTGCAACACTATTAAAGTTAACAGATTTTTGAGCCTTTATAAGTCTTTGTATTGCTATATCTACTTTTTCTTGAGTTATAGCCTTACGTTTACTATGTAACTCTTTTAAATGCTCTGTACGGTTATAATTACTCATTTAATCCACCTTCTTTTTTAACTTATCTAATCTACTATAAATCATACTTCCTTGTGATATTTTAGAATAAATATCTTCATATAATTTTAGTAACTCTTCATTTTCGTTTGCCATTTCAGTTCTGTTATATATTTTAGCATTTTCAATCATATTTTTAGTTGAATTTATTAGTATTTCATACTTAATCGTATCACCTTCAAATGCTCCAATACATAAGTCTTTACAAGGACTTCCATTATTGCAAGTTAAGCAAGGTGGTTGTTTAGCGTAACTACACTTTCCATTTTTTCTTTGCATACAAGTACCATAAGGTGTATCAATAGCATTTAGCTTGTGGCTGGTATAAAGCATATCTATAATATCAGAAGGTATTTCTCCATCATTTTCTTCTTTTAATTTATCACTTTCATCAAAACTAAATACTCCTTGCTTTACTGCATTATCAAATACTTTTCTTTTGGTGTCATCAAGTAATTTAGCATATCTCATAGTCATTTCAGGTGAGGCGTGAGCCAATAATTCTTGAACAGTAAGTATATCAGCACCACCATTTAACATCTTAATAGCATAAGTATGTCTAAATGAGTGATTTTTAAAGTGATATCTCTTTCCAAGTTCATCACTTATATTGAGATTTTTAGCCAATTCATTTAGTCTATCTTGAACCCATCCTTTACCATATGGTTTACCTTTTCGATAACCTTTGTATCTAACAAATATATAATTTTCAGGGTTATTATCTTCATTACTATAACTTTTAGCATTATCAACTAAAACTGCCAATATATTAGCAAGTTCATCATCAATGGGAATTTTATGACCTTCTACATAAGTTTTTTCGATATCTGTTTCCACCCAAAATTTATTATTCAGTTTAACTAAGCAATCTTGTCTTAACTCTAAAACATCTGATATTCTAAGTCCTGTCTTAAACATTATATAAACTACTGGAATAACTTCTTTATGAAGATTATTTATGTTATCAAATAACTGCTCTAATACAAAGTCGGGGACATAGTCTATTTGGTCTACGGGCTTCTTGTGTATCTTAGGTTTATCTTCAGGAAGTATTAAGATTCTAACATTTTTTATAGGAGCAATATCATATTCTCTTATTTGAATATCAGATAAAAACTTTTGAATAATAGTTAATGATTTTAATATATAATGTTTTGAATTAGCATTTTTATTAGTTAAATTATTTTTAGAATATATATTTAACCATTCTATATATTTTAATATATGATGTCTTTCTAAACCTTTTAAATCATTCCAAGTAGGCTCTAATTTACAAATAAAATTCAAAAAATCTGGCAATTGATATATAAAGTAATTTCGTGCAGTTCCAAAAGAAAACTTATTATTGGCAATCAATCTTTGTTTTATATATTTCTTTGCTTCTTCTCTGATTTTAAGGTTATTTATTTTACTAAAATCAATAAAATAATGAGTGGTTGATTTATTATAGGTTATCCCGTATTGCTCTAAGTTTCTAACGTCCCATATATCTTTTTCCCATTCTTCTCTTTCATCAGTTAAAGTGTTAAATGAATTCATTATAAATTCTAAATAATTAGCAACAGAAGTTTTGTTTTCATACTCCTTATAAAGCGCCTTTGACGTTGAAATAGTTTTTATATTTTTACTACTTAACCAATCTATCCATTGAATACTTGTTTTCTCTAATTCCAATTCTTTAAATGAGTTTATGTTAGGATATTTTTCATTAATAAACTCTGCTAATCGTCTAATAAACTGCATTTGACTCATTAAAACTGATTGTAAACTCCATTCATCAGAAAACAATTTATTATATACTATAAATTTCATTTCTTTATTTATATTTTCATTGTTAAATGGAAATGAGATATTCTTATTAGGATATTTGTAGTTTTCAACATTCTCTTTAAATTGTTCTATACCAGCAAAAAACTCTATATGCCATTTATTGTTTTCTAAAAAGTAAGTTGTAGGGATTTCTGTATATGTTACTGATTTATCTTTGTTTACTTTCTTTTCAATATACTTTGATAGCGTTTCTGTTATTTTATCATTAGAATTATTTACTGTATCTTGTCTAAAAATACTTGTTACATTACTTGTCATTAGTACCTCCCTTAGTTATCTTAAATGATGGTTGTGCTATTTCCCAATTAGCCCTTATATCTTCATCAGAAGGATGTAAATACATATTCATAGTAGTTTGTATTTGAGAGTGTCCTAAACGCTCCTGTACTTGTTTTATATCTTTGGTAGTTTGATAATATATAGTAGCGTGAGTATGCCTTAAAAGATGTGCGTGAACGTCTATTCCAGTTTTCTTTTTAAGTCTTTTGAATAAATCACTAACATCTTGATATTCTAAAGGTTTGCCTTTATTTGCACCTCTTAATTTTACAAAAATAAAATTAGTATCTATCTCTAATTCATCTAAAATATCATAGGCATAATCATCAAATAAATCTACCAATTCTTGTGATATATGTATCTCTCTTTCTCCTGTTTTTAACATTGCTCCATTAGGAAGTTCCCCTCTATCCACTAACTTAATTCTATGTCCTTTGTTATGGTCAAATATAATATCTTCTATAAATAAAGATAAGGCTTCGCCTATTCGGAGTCCCGTTTCAAATAACAACTTTATTAAAAATTCATCTCTAATGTTAGTTGTTGCATAATATACCTTTTGCATTTCTTCTTTTGTTAGAATTTTAACTTTACGTCTTGGTTCTTTTATTTTTAATATATTCTTACTTGAAGGCTTATCTTTGTTTACATGATAGAGAAAATCCTTATAATGTCTGTTACCACCAGTAAATACTTGTTTCACAAGTTTATCAACCATATCGTTGTCTATTTCTTCTGTTCTATACAAATAATCATAGAAGTTTGTTATAACTGTAATAGTTAAGTTAACTGTTTTTTCTGTTCTCTTTGCTTTAGTTGGCTTTATATTAACTACCTTATCACTTTCATATGGATTTCTAAGCCACCCTACAAAGTCTGAAAGTATGTTTATATTAACATTCTTATAATCTACATTTATCTTTTTTAGATATTTAAAATATAGTTTTAATGAGTAGCAGTAAGTCTTTTGAGTATTAAAACTCTTTTCACTATTATCTATATATTTTAAATATCTTGCTACTGGCATTATTGGTAATCCATCATCACCAACTAACAAATATCTTCTTTGGTTATTATCCAACTTTACTTCTTGTACCCTCATCTTTGGTTCACCTTCCTCTTACTTAGTTTATTCTATCTACTCAACATTATACTACACTTATTATACTATTTATATTAACTATATTTAGTAATATTCCTATATAAAAAAGATATAGGAATTAGTAGTAATTTATACTAACTATCCTATATCTATAATACTATATTTAAGTATAAAGTCCCCTTATTTATTCATCTGTATTATACACTTTTAATATTCTTTTACTTTCATAACTCTCATAGAATTAAGTACTGCAATTAATGCAACACCTACATCTCCAAAAACTGCTTCCCACATTGTAGCTATACCAAACGCTCCTAGAAGTAAAATTACTCCTTTTACTCCTAATGCAAAAACTATATTTTGCATTACTATTGTTTTTGTTCTCTTTGCTATTTTAATTGCAGTTACAATTTTAGATGGTTCATCTGTCATAATAACTACATCAGCAGCTTCAATTGCTGCATCTGAACCCACTCCACCCATGGCTATTCCAATATCTGCTCTAGCAAGTACAGGAGCATCATTTATTCCATCTCCAACAAATATAATTTTTCCCTTTGAAGATTTTTGACTATCTATCATTTCTAGCTTTTCTACTTTTTCATGTGGCAGAAGTTCTGAATAAATCATATCTAATTCTAAGTCTTTTCCTATTTTATCTGCTACCGTTTTATTATCTCCTGTAAGCATAACAATCTTTTTTATTCCAATCTCTTTTAAGCCTTTAATAGCTTCTTTTGAATCTTCTTTAACTTCATCTGATATGTTTATATACCCTGCATATTTTCCATCAATGGCTAAATGTACTATTGTTCCAAGAGAACTTGTATTACTATAACTAATTCCTTCTTTATCCATAAGCTTATAGTTACCTGCAATAATCTCTTTTCCTTCAAACTTTATCTTGATTCCATATCCTGAAAGTTCATCATAGCTTTCTATTTTCTCTTTATTAATTTCTTTTCCATAGGCTTTTAAAATAGATGTAGCTATTGGATGATTAGAATAACTCTCCACAAAGGCAGCATATTCTAATAAAAGCTCTCTGCTTATATTCTCTTCTGGAACAATTTCAGTAACCTTAAAGACACCTTTTGTTAGAGTACCAGTCTTATCAAACACAACTGCTTCAACATTATTTAAAGCTTCTAAATAGTTTCCACCCTTAACAAGAATACCGTTTTTAGATGCTCCTCCAATACCTCCAAAGAATCCAAGTGGTATAGACACTACTAAAGCACAAGGGCAAGATACAACTAAAAATACTAGAGCTCTATATACCCATTGTGAGAAAGTTGCCCCACTTATAACTAATGGTGGAATAAGCGCAAGTGCCGCTGCTATTATAACTACAGCTGGAGTATAATACATTGCAAATTTCGTTATGAAGTTTTCAGTAGGTGCCTTCTTTCCACTTGCATTTTGCACTAAATCTAAGATTTTTGCTACTGTAGACTCTCCAAACTCTTTTGTAACCTCTATATTTAATAAGCCATTTTTATTAATAAATCCTCCTAGGACAGCATCTCCTTTTTCCACTTCTCTTGGAAGAGATTCTCCTGTTAGAGCAGAGGTATCAAGCATAGATGTACCTTCTAATATATTTCCATCTAGTGGAATCTTTTCCCCAGGTTTTACTATAATAATATCCCCTATATTTACTTCCTCAGGAGAAACAACAATTACTTTGTCTCCTACTTTTAAATTAGCAGCGTCTGGTCTAATGTCCATTAAGTCTTCAATAGACTTTCTTGATTTATTAACTGCCACATCTTGAAAGAATTCTCCTACTTGATAGAACAGCATAACTGCTACCCCTTCTGGAAATTCTCCAATTGCAAAGGCACCCACAGTTGCTATACTCATCAGAAAATTCTCATCAAATACTTGTCCCTTACCAATATTCTTAAGAGCCTGTAATAAGACTTCTCCTCCAATTAATATATAACTAATAAGATGTAACGTTAATTCATATTTAAAGGAGAGTTTAAAAATTGATGCAAAAGCAAATATACCTACTCCCAAAATGAACTTAATTAAATCCCCTTTACTTTCTAATAAATTCCCATGCTCATGACTATGATCATGGCTGTGTCCATGATTATGCTGTTGGTCATGATCATGTTCATGGCTATGCTCATGTAATCTTTTTTTATTCAGTTTAGTATTTATTTTTTCCTTCACTATTACGTCAGATTCTATACTTGTTACTACTTCACTTATAGCCGTAGTATATTCATTTATTTTATCTTCATCTATTTCTACAGATAAGGTAGTTGTTACAAAGTTAATAGATGCATTACTAACTCCATTTAGTTTATTTAAGCCTCTTTCCATTTTTGCTGCACAACTTGCACACCCAAGTCCCTCTAATATAAACTCTTTTTTATGTGTTCCCTTCCCCTTACTATCCATACCCAACCTCCTAAAAGCTAAAATTTAATGCTACTTTTCAGTTACATGTATAAGTCCTTGATCAAAAATTTGTTTTACATGCTCATCGTCTAGAGAATAATAAACAACCTTTCCTTCTTTTCTGTTTTTAACTAGTCTAGCTTGTTTAAGAACTCTAAGTTGATGAGAAATTGCTGATTGAGTCATTCCAAATAATGCAGCAACATCGCATACACACATTTCAGCTTCAAACAAGGCGTACAGAATTTTAATTCTTGTGGTATCTCCAAAAACCTTAAAGACCTCAGCTAAATCATATAAAGTCTCCTCTTCTGGAATACCTTCTTTTACTTTATTAACTATATCTTCATGTATTATAGAGCAATTACAGCTTTCTGCTGTAATTTTATTATTCGACATTTAATATCCCCCTTACAATAATATATGAACATATGAATAACCATTCATATATTATTATATAATTTTGAGAAGATATGTCAATATAATTTTATAAATTAATAAAAATGTGCATTATAAAAGGAGGAATATACTTCCTCCTTTTATAATGCACCTATTTACTTACAACATTAATTGGATTTCCTTCAGTAAATGCTTTAATATTATCAGCTAAAAGCTGTAAAAGTCTTTGTCTTGATTCAAAACATCTCCATCCTATATGTGGAGCCATAATTACATTATCCATATAAAACAAAGGATTATCAAGTTCTGGTGGTTCTTGCTCTTGAACATCAAGACCTGCACCAGCAATCTGACCATTCTTTAAAGCTTCGATTAAATCAGCTTCTTTTATAATAGGTCCTCTTGATGTATTAATAATAAAGGCAGTTGGCTTCATTAAGCTTAATGTTTCTTTATTTATAAGATGTCTTGTGCTTTCAGTAAGAGGGCAATGAATACTAACAAAATCACTGTTCTTAAGTAACTCTTCAAGAGAAACAGATTTTATATTTGGATTATCCCAAACCTTTGGAGTTCTATTATATACAAGTATATTCATTCCAAGAGCTAAAGCAACTTGCATTACTTGCTGGCCGATAGTACCAGATCCAATTATTCCAAGAGTCTTATTTTGCACCTCAACATGAGGTACTTGAAGATGTTCCGTAAAATTATCGAAATTTTTAGCTTTAATCATATTTTGCTGTATTGTCATTGAAGAGCATAAATTTAGTATGAATGTAATAGTTAGTTGAGCCACTGCTTCAGTGCTATATCCTGGAATATTACAAACTATAATATTTTTTTCTCTTGCAGCATCCATATCTATATTATTATAACCTGTACCTGCTTCACAAATCAGCTCAACTGAATCTGGAAACTTTTCTATTAAATTTCTACCAATAGGCAATTCTTTAGTTATAATAATATTTTGTCCTTTAACTCTTTCCAAAATTTCTTCATCATTACTTAAATCATATTTAGTAAAATTCGTTACGTTAATTAGTGATGAAAAGTCTAACTTGTTATCAAAGTCTACTTTAGCTGAGTTTAAAAATACTGTATTTTTCATGGCTACCTCCCTATATTTAGATATTTATATATTAAATTTTCTTCTGAATCCACACTTCCTACACAATTCTTCTACCACTTCTTTTTTTGAGAAACCATTGTAAATATTGTTAGCTCTATCACTATTAATTATTTCTGAAAAATTTATATCATGAACATTGCCTAGATTAATTACCCCTTCTCCATCAAGACAACATGGAACTACCGTCCCATCTACCAATATAGCAATTTGATTTCTAAGTCCATAACAAAAACCTTTATCATGATCCTCTTCCTTATCAAGTGCTGGCCATTCAAATTCATGATCTTGATTTAAATATAGTCTCTCCTCTATTTTAATGCCTCTACCGGGGCTAATTTTCTCTTCAATATTATAAGGCAAGTTAAATTCTCTCTGAATCATTCTAAGTATGTCTAGATTCTTCTTCCTCTGAAGATTTGTCACATTATCTTCATCTAGGTTCCATAATCTAAAAGATATTATAATATTAGTTTCTCTTAAGGCTTCCTTCGTAAAAGATATGATATCCTTTACATAGTCTTCCTTATTTCCATTCCCTTCATTTCCATCAAAGCTATGTAATGAAAAATTAATTTGCCTAAGGGCAGGCTTTGTAATTATCTTTTCTTTAACTTTATTTATAAGGGTTCCATTTGTTGTTATATTAACCTTAAGTCCTTTTTCGTAACTTAAGTCTAGAAATTTATCTATTTCAGGGTGAAGCAGTGGCTCCCCTTTTACATGAAAATATATATAATCTGTATATGGTTTTACCTGGTCTAATATTTTATCAAATTCTTCAGACTTCATAATTTGTGAAGTCCTTTTTGTTTGCGGGCAAAAACTACATGAGAGATTGCACATATTAATTATCTCTATATAGAACTTTTTAAATCTCTTCATTGGCTAATACCTCGATATCATTGTATATATAAAATAATAAGTCTTAATTTTATTTTAGTATACATAATTTATTACTTTACAATAGAACTAGTTTTTTATATAGATAAGAGATAGATATTTCCTATCTACCTCTTTTATTAGTTATACTGTTTTTTTAGGAGCAAGAATCATAGTCATGTTATTTCCTTCTAATCTAGCTGGCTTTTCAACGATTCCTGAATCTCCAATCTTAGAAAGAAATATATCAAACACTTTAGATCCTATGTCAGTGTAATTATTTTGTCTTCCTCTGAATCTCATAGAGACTTTAACTTTATTTTCACCTAATAGGAACTTTCTAGCGTTATTAGCTTTAATCTCTATATCATGCTCTTCAATAGTAGGACTTAATCTTACTTCTTTAAGTTGAACAATCTTTTGATTTTTTCTATTTTCTTTTTGCTTTATAGATTGTTGATAAAGAAACTTACTATAGTCCATTATTCTACATACGGGAGGATTAGCTGTAGGAGAAATCATAACTAAATCTAAATCTCTATCAAATGCCATTTTAAGAGCATCTTTAGTATTAACAATTCCTTCTTCTTCCTCTCCTATTAACCTAATTTCCTTTTCTTTAATGTCTTCATTCATTATTAAATCTTTATTAATAATATTGCACCTCCAAATTTTCTATTTTATGGTCTCATAGTATAAGTATACTCCAATATTTATAATACTCCAAGAATTTTATTTTATCAATAACATAAATGTATTTTATGTTACAATAAGGTATACAAATTTAATCCATATTAATCTATAAGTAAGTGTAATAAACACTACATATAAAAAGGAGTTGCAGAATAATGGAAAGACTTTATTATGAAAATCCCTACCAAATAGAATTTACTGCTGAAGTTATAAATGTAATTGAAAAAGATAACAAATATCATATTGAACTTGACAAAACCTGCTTTTATCCTGAAGGTGGTGGTCAGCCAAGTGATACTGGATACATAAACTCTATTCCAGTAACCTATGTATACGAAGATAATAAAACAGTATATCATGTAGTCGATGTAAAACCTATAAAAATTCACAGAGTTAAATGTAGTATAGATTGGAGCAGAAGATATGATTATATGCAACAACATCTTGGACAGCATATTCTATCTGCCTCTTTTTTTGATTTACTAAAAATAAATACTATTGGCTTTCACCTTAGTGAAAACTATACGACTATTGATATTGATAAAATTATAGGAGAGGACGAAATTAAAAAAGTAGAAGAAACCGCAAATAAAGTAGTATTTGATAATATTCCTGTTGAGATATTGTATCCAACTAATTCAGAACTTAAAAAACTTCCTCTTAGAAAAGCTATTCCAAAAACTGAAGATCAAATTAGAATAGTTAGAATTGGAGAATTTGATATAAATGCTTGTTGCGGAACTCATCCTAAATCAACAATTGAAGTACAAATTATTAAAATTGTGAAGTGGGAAAAATATAAAAATGGAACAAGGATTTATTTCTTATGTGGATCAAGAGCAATTTCTGATTACTGTGAAAAACATTCAGCAATAAATAGGATGTCTAGTATTTTCTCCTGCAGTACTGAGAATGTACTAACCGAAGTAGAACGTCTTAAGGGAGAGCTTAATAAAGCTCTTACTGAAAAATCCTTTTTAAAGGCTGAGATTACTCAATACCAAGTTAAAGATATGCTAGACTCCTGTGAAAGTATAAATGATGTAAAAGTTCTTAAAACTATATATGAAAGTGGAGATTTAAAAGACATTAATAGCTTAGCATCAAAGCTATCCGCATTTGAAAATGTTATAGTATTATTTGGATTAAAGTCTGATGACAAGTCACACCTAGTATTTATGCGTTCAAAGGATTTAAAGGTAATTAGTATGAATCTACTTTTAAAAGATGCCATAACCTTAATTGACGGAAAAGGTGGTGGAAGTGATTTTTCTGCACAAGGCGGTGGGAAAAATAACAATAATTTAGAATCAGCTATAGACTATGCATATAAGAAAGTTAAGGACTCTATACTAGCTAAATAGAAATAATAATATTTAAAAGCTGAGAAGTTTAATTTATAGACTTCTCAGCTTTTTGATCTTAGTCTTATAGCTAGTTTTTTTACTCCAAGTGTTACGTAAAATCCTATAACACAGACAATAACATAAATTGGTACATACATAAGTCCTTTAATATTATACTTTATCACACTAGACATAGAAAAAGATATTATTGCTATTAGAGTAGCGTAACCTACCTTTCCTATTACACCTTCTGAAAGAACTCCTGTAATAAAAGCTGATATTGGGAAAAATACAAACATCATATAAGCTATTTGCCCAAGATCTGACTCTGTAGCTTTATATGCTATTGGGATAAAAAGGTAATTCATTATAAGTGAAATTATTAATACAACTATGCTTTTATTTAAATCAGTTTTAGCTCTCATAATTAACCCTCTTTATTCGCAAGTTTAATAACTTATTACTTTATATACGAAAACTATTATAGAGAAGTTCGTTTCTTTACATAACATTTAATTCCTCTAAATCTTTTATAAACTCTTTAAACGTTAATATTCTTGAGTTTTCTATTATGGATTTTGCACTATTATATAAATTTCTGTCCTCTGTGACTAGAATATATTTTTTATCTTTTCTACAAACCTCCATAAGCCTATAATCATTTCCTGATATCTTATTTCCGTCCATATGGTAAATATCTTTCCTAGCATCATATTTAATATTAGTATTTATACCTATATCTTCATCTAGAATATCCTGAACTTCCTTTTCCCCATTGCTATCTTTTTCATCTATTATATGATTTAATAACTCTAGAAACTTACTTGATAGAACTGATATTCCACCTACCACTTTAAATTCTTTTACTGATAACTCTTCTGCTATAGGTCTAGATATTTTAAAATCAATTCCTTCCGCATGTTCCATAGCCTTAAATAATCCAGGGTATTTATTCCAAATCTTTATAACTATATTTGCATCTAACAGGTACTCTTTATTGTCCATATAATTGCACTCCTTTTATAGTTATATAGCTGTATCTATATAGAATATAATATTCCTTAACTCATATAATTCATTCCTATTCTCTTGTGTTTTTAAATCTTAAGCATTTCTAATAAATTATATTTTACTTATCTGTTAATAACACATTAGATGCATGAGTAAGATATACCTTTCCATTCTTATCTATAATCTGTATTTGATCACTATCATCGTAATCCTTCCATTGTGCTACTTCTAATTCTATCACTTCATTGCCTATATATATCTTAGCCTTATTGAATGTATATTTAGTATCTAGTACTGTCTTATTTCCACATCCAGTTAAAATAACAGTTCCAAATAAAATCATCCCTATAAGTTTCTTTTTCATTCTTTATTCCTCCGTATATGCTTTGTATAATTATAAAACCGTATATTCATTTTATCATATTATACCATTTTAATTCTTAACAGCTTCTTCTCCCATAACAAACTTTTCAAATCTATTAAATGGATAGACTATAAGTTGTAAAACTCCTCAAATACTCTAGTAACATAATAATGGTCTTTAACACCTGAAAGTTCCCTTATTGAATGCATTGCAAGCATTGGTACTCCTATATCAACTGAGCGTATATTTAAATGAGTTGATGAAATAGGTCCTATAGTAGATCCTCCTTTTTCATCGGATTTATTTACAAACTTTTGAACTGGTACCCCTGCTTTTTCGCATAGTGCTACAAATACAGATGATGAGTCAGCATCTGAAGTATAACTTTGGCTAGCTGCGATTTTTATAGCAGGGCCTTTATTTATAACTGGTCTATTTGTAGGATCACCTTTTTCTCCTCTATTTGGATGTGTAGCATGTGCTGCATCAGCTGATATTATAAAGCTTTTTGAAAGAGCTCTAAAAAAGTCTTCTCTATTGCCACCTAGTGATAATACTATTCTTTCTAATACATTTGAAAGCATTTCAGAATCTGCTCCTTGCTTTGTTGCACTTCCTACTTCCTCATTATCAAAACATACTAGTATATTTGTAGCCTTTGATATTCTTGAGTTTATTAAAGCATGAAGTCCAGCATGAATAGCTTCTAAATCATCTAGTCTAGATGCGGATATAAACTCATCCTCTACGCCTATAACATTTCCCTTATCATATTCGTATAAAAATAAATCAAAGTCTAATATATCTTTATAGTTAATATTTAGCTCCTTAGATATTAGTTTTATTAGATAGTTTTCCTTTTCAAATCCTTCATTAATTAAAGCCAGTAGTGGAAGCATATCCACTTGCTTATTTAGCTCAATACCCTCATTTACTTTTTTATTCATGTGAATTGCAAGATTTGGTATTATCATTATAGGCCTTTTAATGTTTACAAGTCTTACATCTGGGTATAATAAATTCTCTCCTCTTATGATTACTCTTCCTGCAAGTGATAGAGGTCTATCTAACCAAGTATTTAATATTGGTCCACCATATACTTCTGTATTTAATTTAATGTATGTATTTTCTGATATCATTCCTGAATTTGGCTTAACTCTAAAGCTTGGAGAATCTGTATGTGCTCCTATTATCTTAAATCCACTCTCTTGAACTTTCTCCGGTCCTACTGTAAAAGCTATTAATGCTGAATCATTTTTTGTCACAAAATACTTAAATCCTTTGTGTAGTGCCCACGAATCTTCTTCCCTTAATTCCTTAAAACCATTTTCCCTCAATATATCTTTTACATTTTTTACTGCATGAAAAGCTGTAGGGCTATCATATAAAAAATCTATCAATTCATTAGCGAATTTTAATTCCTTTGTCATAAAATCCCTCCAAAATTTAATTTCTATATTAGAATATACAATATCATTATTAAAGTTACATAACATGCTTATGTATTTCTAAGTATAAGGTACATTAATAATATATTTTTACTATACCAATAATAAAAAGTCTTGCTATAATCCTAAGATTTATACCAAGACTTCTATTATTCTTATTAACTTATTACTTAGCTGGTGTTTCTACTGTTTCTGTAGTTTCTATATTTGATACTTCTGTAGTTTGAACCATCATATCAGCTAAATCTATTGAATTCTTTTCATTAACTTCTGGCATTGGAGATATTTTAATATCTTTATTTATATTTGTTATATTTGAACCAAAGTTTATAGTTAGTGTATATATTGATTTAGTATCATTTGTTTGTCCTGGTTGTACTACTCCCATTAAAGCTGCAGCTTCTGCTGAATTTATTGTGATTTTAAAGCTTCCCTTTTGATAAGAAACAAAACCTTCCTTATCTACACCGCATACTACAGATAAATCAAACTTAGCAACTTTGTTGATCATATCTAATGCCGGTAACATTTCATTCATCATTTGATCAAAATCTTCATCACTAATTTTTTGTCCACCTATAGCTGGATTAGTAGCATTTATGATATTTATGTAATCCTTTAATGCCTTTTTCATTTCTTTATCTTGTATAGAAAGTTTAATTAACTGCATTAGTTTATCATTGTCTAAATTAACATTATAAACTTTTGATAAATTTTTAGCTGTTTCAGTATCTAATTTAGTTAAATCTCCCTTTGATATAATATCAAGCTTCGCATCAGCTATTTTTAAAACATTTTCAAAGCTAGTTGTAAATTTTGTATTAAAGCTTTGTGCCATATTCATTATACTGCTAAAGTCCGGAGTAACTGCACCAGCAGGTGTTGACATAGCCATTAACTTCTCTAAATCATAAATAAGATATTGCTTATCTTTTAAACTTGGATCAGACATCTTTGCAAACTCTGGAATTTCAATTATCATCTTCATCTTTGGCGTAGTTCCAGTGAAATCCATATCTGCCCAAATGTCCATGTCCATAGACATACCCATCATGTCAAACTTCATATTTCCATCTAGTGAAGCCTTCATATTATTATCACTTGCTTTAGTTTTGGCAGTTACATCTAATTTAAATGCATTTACTATTGGAAGTATTCCAGCTAAAGCTGCTTTTTCTTCATCTGATAAATTTTCTCCAGCTAAATTTGCAGTAAGTCCAAATTTTTGTTCACTTGAAACTATACTTTGATTCAATTTAGCTGCAAGGAGTAGTTCATCTACTGCAATAGATGGTTTTACCTCACTTCTACTTACATATAAATCTAAAAGATAAGTATAAGCTGATTTATAAGTTGGATCTGATATGTCAAATAGTAATGTTCTTGCCTCTTTAATTTTCTCTTCTGTTGGGTTGGCTTTTATCTCTTGTAGTACATCGTAGGCTTGTTTCTTTAGATTTTTTTCTACATTTTGCACTACTTGTCCCTTATCTTCTGTTGCTGCCATAGCTTTAACTGGTGTAAATCCTATTCCCCCAATTAACATCCCAGCTGCTAGTGCCATAGAAATGATTTTTTTATTTCTCATTCTTATTCCCCTCTCCTGATATTTTTACAATTTATCTTCTATATGGAAAATAACCCATATTATACAGTTTACTATATTGAAAATTTTTTATCAATCTTGTTGCCCAAAATTTATAAAGTATTAATATTTTATAAATTTTATATATTTGCTTAAAACTTCTATGAGATGATTATACTATATTAATATCAAGGTTTTATATTTACTTAAAAGCATTAATAAAAGAACTTATATTTGATATAAATAAATATTGTGTTAAAATTACTTGTAAAGTTTTCTAACTATAATTTGGAGGAAAAGGCATGTTATCTAAATTTTTAGTCTCACGTTTTATTAAAAACCCTGAAAACATAAGCGATAGTAAAGTTAGAGATTCTTATGGTTATCTAGGTGGAATAGTAGGTATAATTGTAAATATAATATTATTTGTAGTTAAAATATCTGTAGGGCTAATAGTGAAGAGCATTGCTGTTACAGCTGATGCTTTTAATAATCTATCAGATGCACTATCTTCTATAATTACTATAGCAGGATTTAAATTAGCCTCAAAACCTGCAGATGCAGAGCATCCCTTTGGTCATGGAAGACTTGAATACATCTCAGGACTTATAGTAGCCTTTATGGTTATATTAGTAGGTTTTGAATTTATTAAATCATCCTTTGATAGAATAAGGGATCCGTCAGCCATAACTTTTGAGCTTATACCCTTTGTTTTAATCGTTTTATCAATTTTTACAAAGATTTGGCTTAGTCGATTTAATAGTTTTATAGGAAAGACTATTAATTCTTCAGCTCTTCAAGCATCTTCTTTAGATGCTTTAGGAGATGTGATAACATCTAGTACTGTTGCACTTTCCTTACTACTATCTAAATGGATTTCCTTTCCTATAGACGGATATATAGGAGTTCTTGTGTCTTTATTTATTTTGTACTCTGGATACTCTTTAATAAAAGAGACCATGAATCCTCTTTTAGGAGAGGCTCCTGAACCTGAGTTTGTGGAGGAGATTAAACGTGAGATATTATCTTATGATTGTATAATTGATATTCATGACTTAATAATTCATAACTATGGTCCTGGAAGACGCATGGCTTCACTACATGCGGAAGTTCCTTGTGATTTGCCTTTTGTGAAAATTCATGAGGTAATTGATAGGGCAGAAAGAGAAATTTCAACTAAACATAATATATTCTTAGTAATACACATGGACCCTCTTAATACAGATGATGAGGAACTCCAAGAGGCTATGAATGAAATGAATACTATTTTGAAAAAGTTTCCTGAAATAAAATCCTTTCACGATTTTAGAATAGTTGGAGAGGGAGAATGTAAAAATATACTCTTTGATATCGTTGTAAATATAAATAAGAATTTTGATATAAATAAAGATGGCTTATACCTAATAAACGAAATTGATAAGGAATTAAAAAAACTTCATCCAAACTACAATGCTATGATTACAATTGATAGAGATTTTTCTTAAAGCTAGTTATAATTAAATACTTAGACTAAAGCGGAGTTATCTAATTTGATAGCTCCTTTTTTATTTTGAAATACTAATTTTAAAACTTATGTTAAATTTATGGCAATTAAAATCAAACTCAATAATATACTATACTAGATATATAAAAATAGGAGTGTGATTTAATGAAAGGTGAATTTAGACATTTCTTTCCTGGTGGAAATACATCTAAAGGATTTTATTCTTTCTATAGATATATTCTATCACAAGAAACAGCAAGAAGAATAATTTGCATTAAGGGTGGTCCAGGTACAGGCAAGTCTTCTCTTATGAAAAGAGTTGGTCAATATTTTAATGAAAAAGGCTATGATATAGAATATCATCATTGCTCTTCCGATAATAATTCTCTTGATGGTATAGTTATAAAGGGATTGAATGTAGCTCTTCTTGACGGGACTTCGCCTCACATAGTTGATCCTGTAAATCCTGGAGCTGTAGATGAGATATTAAATATGGGTGATTGTTGGAATGAGCAAGGTTTTAAAGACTATAGAAGCACTATTATTTCTATAAATAAACAAGTAGGAAAAACCTTCAAAAGAGCTTATAGATATATAGGTGCTGCTAAAACTATACATGATGATTGGAGTTCCTACAATTCTGAAGCTCTCAATCTTTCCAAATTAAATCTTTTTAAAGAGGAATTTAAAAATGATATATTATCTAATATAAATGTATCTTCAATGGGAACCGATAGACATTTATTTGCTACAGCTTTCACTCCAAATGGAATCGTTACCTATATAGATTCTATTTGTGCTAACTACAAGAGAGTTTATGTATTAAATGCTGGACCTGGTACTGGTAAGACTAACTTACTAAGCTATATATCTGAAGAAGCTCTAAGAAGAGGTTTATTTGTTGAGATTTATCATGATCCATTGATACCTGAAAGAATAGAGCATGTGCTAATACCATCATTAAGCATAGCTATAATCTCTTCTAATGAAATAAACAAGAGAAATTTTGTTGGAAATCAAATCAACATGGAAGACTTCTTAAATAAGAGACTTATTAATAAAAATGCTGAAGAGATAGCAGTTGCTAAAGAAACCTTCTATTCATTACTAGACAAAGGTTTATCTATAATTGCAAGCGCAAAAAAACTTCATGACGAATTAGAAAAATCTTATATTCCTAATATGGACTTTGATAAAGTAGAAGACGTATTTAATAAAATCATACTCAAACTATTAAAATACGAAAAAGAAAGTAAAGATAACGTAATACTTTAAAAAGAATCCCCACTGGGGATTCTTCTTTATATTTATTCAAAACATAATTCCTTCACAAAATTCTCTAAAACTTTTGTACATCCATTACTTTCTTCAACTACACTTACAATAGCAGAACCTACAATGACTCCATCTACATAATCCTTTAGTTTATCTATATGTTCTTTATTTGATATTCCAAAGCCCACAGCTATAGGTAAATCAGTACAAGCTCTTACCTCTTTTAAAAATTCTTCTATCTCACTGTGAAATTCTCCACCTCTTCCCGTTACCCCTAATGAGGATACACAATATACAAATCCACTTTTATTATCTAGAACCTTTTTTATTCTTTGCTTAGATGTAGGTGCAACTAAAGGAATTAACGCAACACTACTTCCCTCTAAATGTGGCTGAATCTCATCCTGCTCTTCTATTGGTAAATCAGGAATTATAAGACCATCAATACCTACCTCTTCACACCTCTTTATAAATCTTTCCATACCGTAAGCAAATACAGTGTTGTAATATACTAAAAATACTAAAGGTATATCTGTATTTTTTCTTACTCTCTCTACTACGTTAAATATCTTTTCTAAATTAGTACCTCCTTTTAGAGCTATTTCTCCAGCTCTTTGTATAACTGGTCCATCTGCCACTGGATCAGAGTAAGGTATACCAATTTCAATAAGACTTGCTCCTCCTCGCTCCTTCGCATATATCAATTCTTCCGTTTTATCAATAGACGGGAACCCTGCTGTAATATAGGTTATTAAAGCCTTCTTATTTTCTTTTTTTAGTTCATTAAATTTTATATTTATTCTATTCATAATTATCCCTCCACAATTTCTTTACCTAAATATTTTCCTATGGTGTGAACGTCCTTATCTCCTCTTCCAGAAAGATTCACTATTATAATCTTATCCTTATCCATGGTTGGAGCTAGCTTCATAGCATAAGCTATGGCATGAGAGCTTTCTAGTGCTGGTATTATTCCTTCCTTAGTACATAAATATTGGAAGGCTTCTACAGCTTCTTTGTCTGTTATAGGCTCATATTTAACTCTTCCAATCTCTCCTAAATATGCATGTTCTGGTCCTACACCTGGATAATCAAGTCCTGCGGAAATAGAGTAGGCTGGCTTAATTTGACCCTCTTCATCCTGCATAAGTAAAGTCTTCATTCCATGAAGAACTCCGACTTTTCCTTCAGCAAAGGCTGCTCCATGCTGTCCTGTTTCTATACCAAGTCCTCCTGCTTCTATTCCATACATCTTAACTTCTTTATCATCAATAAAAGGATGGAATAGTCCCATAGCGTTACTTCCTCCACCTATTGCTGCAATAAGCACATCTGGAAGTCTACCTTCTGACTCTAATATTTGTTTCCTCGCTTCTTCTCCAATTATCTTTTGAAATTCTCTTACCATAGTTGGATATGGATGAGGCCCTACAACAGAACCTATAACATAAAAAGTATCTTCTACTTTTTTTACCCATTCTCTTATTGCCTCATTAGTTGCATCCTTTAAGGTTCCAGTACCTGAGGTTACAGACTCTACCTTTGCCCCTAGAAGCTCCATTTTAAATACATTTAATCTTTGTCTCTCTATATCTTCTTCTCCCATGAATACCGTACATTCCATTCCGAATAGTGCTGCTCCTGTTGCAGTTGCAACACCATGTTGTCCTGCTCCTGTTTCAGCAATAACTTTCTTTTTACCCATTCTCTTTGCAAGAAGTATCTGTCCTAAAACATTGTTTATCTTGTGTGCTCCTGTATGGTTTAAATCTTCTCTTTTGAGATAAATCTTAGCTCCACCTAAATCTTCAGTAATCCTTTCTGCTAAGTATAATGGTGACGGTCTCCCCACATATTGTTTTAGATAATACTCATATTCTTTTTTAAATTCTTCATCTTCACTATATTTTATAAAGGCTTCTTCTAATTCCTTTAATGCATTCATTAATGTTTCTGGAACATATTGTCCACCAAACTTACCAAACTTTCTGCTAATACTCATATCTCTTTACCCTCCTAATGAATTCTTTTATTTTTTCTTCATCTTTCTTCCCGTCGCTCTCAACTCCTGAGCTTATATCTACTACATGAGGACGTACTGTTAAAATTCCTTCCTCAACATTTTCAGCTTTCAATCCCCCTGCTAGAATAGTAAATAAGTCATTTGAAATTCCCTTAATAAAATCCCAGTTGAATTTTTTCCCACTTCCCGCCTTTGCTCCATCTAGAAGTATTCCTGAAAGATTTTTATATACCTTCACTTTTTCTATATCCACATCACTAACTACAGCTATACCCTTCCATACTGGATAATTTATCTTATTACAC
Organism: Clostridium sp. X; assembly: GCF_055755365.1. Classification (NCBI taxonomy): domain Bacteria; kingdom Bacillati; phylum Bacillota; class Clostridia; order Eubacteriales; family Clostridiaceae; genus Clostridium; species Clostridium sp. X. Next base: position 1,579,621 of record NZ_CM146912.1, on the reverse strand, counting down.
TCCTCTAGACTTTCATTTCCGTGAAGCTGTGCTATATGAAGTCCACAGTATTTCATTATTTTATTTACTTCCTCAGGCTTTGTGTTTACGAAAACCCCTACCCCTTTTATATCTTTTCTTAAAGCACTCATCATTTCTTTTACTTCTTCTATAGATACCCTTCTTTTACTAGGAGCGAATACAAAACCCACATAATCTACTTCATATTTATTCACACTGTGGATATCTTCTAAGGTTTTAAGTCCACATATCTTAACCTTAGTATTCATAAGCCTTTTTAAACTCCTCTGCCTTTTTAGCTATACTCTCAGATTTCATAAAGCTTTCTCCTACTAAAATTCCATCTATAGCTGCTTCTTTTAAGAATCTTATATCCTCTTCACTGTGAATTCCACTCTCACTGACCACTAAAACTTTCTTAGGTATAAGTTTTCTAAGCTTTAAGGTATTATTTAAATCTATAGAGAAATCATTCAGATTTCTATTATTAATTCCAATTATCTGAGCACCAGCCTGAAGAGCTCTTTCTACTTCTTCCTCTGTATGAACCTCAACTAGAGAATCCATCTGAAGCTCTTTAGCTAGCTTTATATATTCCTTTAACTGTTCATCTTTTAATATTGAAGTTATTAAAAGTACACAACTTGCTCCAAGTACTCTAGCCTCATATATCTGAAATTTACTAATTATAAAGTCTTTCCTTAGTAGAGGATTACTTACCACTTTACTAACTCTTCTTAAATATTCTGGACTACCCTTAAAAAAATCTTCCTCTGTCAAAATAGATATTGCATCTACAGCCTTTTCATATTCTAAAGCCACCTTTTCAGGGTCTAAATCTTCTTTAATTAACCCTTTTGATGGAGAAGCCTTTTTAATTTCTCCTATTATAGATAACCCTTCTTTGGATATAGCCTCATAAAAACTTGATGGCTTTAACATACTCTTTATCTCTTTTTGAAATTCACTTATGCTAGAATATAGCTTTTGTTCCTCAACTACCTTTTCTTTTCTATGAACAATTTCTTTTAGTATCATGCTAACCTCCTAGTATAATCGATATACTCCTCCATTTTTTTTCTGGCTAGTCCCTTATCAATTATGTCCTTTGCAAGATTTATGCCTTCCTTAATTGACTCTGCTTTCTTGCCAAGATAAAGGGCTGCCCCACTATTTAAAAGAAGAATATCTCTTCTTGGTCCTATTTCTCCTTTAAATAGATTCTTAATTGTATTTGCATTTTCTATAGCATTTCCCCCTATAATATCCTCTTTACTTCCTCTATAAAGATTAAAATCTTCTGGACTTATAGTGTAGGTATTTACTCTATTATCCTTTAATTCAGTTATTTTTGTTTCTCTTGTTATAGTTATCTCATCTAGACCATCCATCCCATGAACTACTAATGCATGCTCCACTTCTAAATTCTGAAGTACTCTTGCTATAGGCTCTGTTAGAGCTTTATCATATACTCCAACTATCTGAGTTTTTGCCTTTGCTGGATTTGTTAGAGGACCTAAAAGATTAAATATGGTTCTAAATCCCAGCTCTCTTCTTGAATTAACTACATTCTTCATAGCCTTGTGGAAACTAGGTGCAAACATAAATCCAATTCCTTGTTCCTTTACGCATCTCTCCACCTGTTCTGCTACTAACATAATATTTGCACCTAAAGCTTCGAGAACATCTGCACTTCCACTTCTACTAGAAACTGACCTATTGCCATGCTTAACCACAGGTATTCCTGCTGCTGCACAGATGAAAGCAGATGCCGTTGATATATTAAAAGTTCCTGCCATATCTCCCCCTGTTCCACAAGTATCTAAGGTATATAAAGATTCTAAGTTTACTTTTTCAGACTTTTGTCTCATTACTTTTGCTCCACCTGTTATCTCTTCAATAGTTTCACCTTTAATAGATAATGCAGTTAAAAAGCTTCCAATTAGAGTCTCTGAGGCTTCTCCATTCATGATTTCCTCTAAAGCAATTATCATTTCCTCTTCTCTTAAATTTTCACTTTTTATAAGCTTATTTATAGCATCCTTTAACATATCTCCATCTCCTCTCCAACAAAATTTTTAATTAGCTCTCTTCCACAAGGGGTATATATTGATTCTGGATGAAATTGAAGTCCTATAAGTGGGTGATACTTATGCTGTATACCCATTATTTCTCCATCTTCTGCAATAGCTGTAACTTCAAATTCATCAGAAAGTGTATTTTCTTTTATAGCTAGTGAATGATATCTTGCAACCTCTATCTCTTTTGGCAAACCCTTGAAAACGCCTTTCCCTTTATGTTCTATTTGTGACTGTTTGCCATGACATAGTTTTTTTGCATAGCTTACTTCTCCCCCAAAGGCTTCTCCAATACATTGATGTCCAAGACATATTCCTAGTATTGGAATCCTTTTATAGAAAGCCTTTATAATTTCCATAGAGTTACCAGCTTCTTTAGGAGTCTTAGGTCCTGGTGATATTACTATTCTATTTGGTTTTAACCTTTCAATTTCATTTATAGTAATCTCATCATTTCTAAAAACCATAACCTGATCATATTCTCCAAGATATTGATAAAGATTGTAGGTAAATGAATCATAATTATCTACTAGTAAAATCATCCTATATCTCCTCCTAATATTTTAATTAGTGCCTTTGCTTTATTTTGAGTTTCTTCATATTCATTTTCTGGTACAGAGTCAGCTACGATTCCAGCTCCTGATTGTATATAAGCTTTTCTATTTTTCACAACCATCATGCGTATTGCTATACACATATCCATATTTCCATCAAAGCCAAAATACCCAACTGCTCCCCCATATAGTCCTCTTTTTTCTCTTTCTAACTCTTCAATAATTTCCATTGCTCTAATCTTAGGTGCTCCTGATAAGGTACCAGCTGGTAAAATAGAGGATAAAATGTCAAAGGCATTCTTTTTTTCATCTCTTTCTCCTTCTACTGTAGAGACTAGATGCATTACATGAGAATAATTTTTTACCTCCATAAACTCACTTAACTTTATAGAACCAATCTTGCAAACCTTGCCCATATCATTTCTCGCAAGATCCACTAACATTACGTGCTCTGCCTTCTCCTTCTCATCACTAAGTAAATCTTCTGCTAATAATTTATCTTCCTTAAAATCTTTACCCCGCTTTCTAGTGCCCGCAATAGGACAAGTATAGACTCTATCTTTTTGCATTTTCACAAGCATTTCTGGTGAGCTTCCTAAAACCTGATATTCTCCATAATTTATATAGAACAAGTACTGTGAAGGATTAAGTTCTCTTAGTCTTCTATATATTTCAAAAGGATTTTCTTCACTTTCTATTTCCCATCTTTGAGATAAAACTACTTGAAATATATCCCCCTCGTAGATGTATCTTTTAGCTCTTTCCACAGATTTTATATACTCTTCTTTAGAGACATTACTTTTCACTATACTTTTCTTGCAATAATCCTCTAAAATAAAATCTTTTATATTTAACATTGAATTTTTTATCTCATTTTCAATAAAACTAAGCTTTTGTTCAGCCTTTTCTCTACCAAGATCTCCCTCTTCCTCTAAGACTAAAAGTATAATCTTACTATGGTGGTGATTGTATATAACAAGTTCTGTTGCTATCATCAAATTTACATCAGGTAAATCTAACACGTCCTTGTTTTCATTAGGTAGCTTTTCATATTGACGAATGATATCATAACTGATACTACCTACAGCACCACCTACAAAAGGGTACTCAGTGTCATTATTAATTTTATATTTATCTAAGTAATCCTTAACTATATCAAGTAATCTTCCATTTTTAACTTGTATAGTATCTTTTTCTATTATTGTCATCTCATTGTTTTTTCCTTGCAAAATTGCACTAGGATTTTTAGAAATAAAAGAAAATTTATTATTTTCAGCATCGTAACTTTCTAATAAAAATCCTTTATCCTTTTCTACATACTTCTTAAACAGAGTTATTGGTGTTTCGGTATCCCCAGATATTACCTTTGTATATGGCACTAAACTTTTAACTTTCATATTGCTGCCCCCTTTTTTGAATAAAAAAATACCACTTCAATCCCAATATGGGACGAAGTGGTATAGTCGTGGTGCCACCCAATTTTAGATGTGCTTTTATCCTAAAAATAAAAGGCATTCTATCTGAATAAGATAAAATGCCTGTAGTCTACTAAAAATAAAACACATGCTCTCTTTTCAGATACGAGTAAATTACTTTACTGTATATCCTACCTCTGTAACGTGAGAACACGGCATCAGCTACTAATCATAATTAACATAATTTTCGCCTAGCATCTCATGGACCCATTCATTTTAAGTCTTGTTATCGGGCATCGCACCAAACCCCGACTCGCTTAAACAAAATCAAAAAACTACTCTTTCCAATCAGTGATTTTAATATATAAAATTCTATTACTAATAATTTATACTAAGATGTTTAGTTTGTCAATATCTTTTTTTTACCATCTTCTATACATTATACACATATAGCTCATGTAATGCCCTCGTAGCCATTACATAGGCCATCTTGTCTTCTTCAGCATCTTCCTGTGATTTTACCACTATTACAGCATCAAATTCTAATCCTTTTGCAAAATAAGAAGGTAGGGCTACTTCCCCTTTATTATAGATAATATCTTCTCTATCTATGACCTTTAATTTTGTTCTCGATTTAATTGATGCTGCTATCTTTTCTGTTTCCTGAAGATTTTTACATACTATTGCTATACTTTCAAACCCTTCTTTAGTTAAGGTTTGAAGATTATTATAAATCTCCTCTAATAATGCTTCATGACTTGAGAATTTTTTTTCTATAACATCTTTTCCATTTCTAACAATAGGAACTATTTTGTCTTCTTTTAAAAATTTATTAGCATATTCCATAATTTCTTTAGTAGATCTATAACTTTTATTCAAATCAAAATGTTCTACATCAGCAAATACTTTTTCAAGTTCCATTATTGGAGAGTTACCTTCTATTGGTATCATTCTTTGATTTTTATCTCCAACAATAGTATATCCTCTACACTTAGTAAGCTCTTTAATTACCATAAATTGAAGTAAGCTATAATCCTGTGCTTCATCAATAACTACATGTTTAATATCTTCATCTACCTTTAGTCCTTCTAGCTTTATTTTTAAATATAAAATAGGAGCTAAATCATCTATGGTAAGTTTTTTATTTTGATTTAAACTATTGTAAATTTCAACACAGCTTTCATTATTCATCCATTCTAAAGAGTTCTTTGCTTCTATAACCTTCTCAATAACTTCTCTAATCTTAATTCTTCTTCTAAAGTTTAAGTCACTTTCTTGAATGTTTTTTTGTTCCTCATTTAGACTAGCTATAGTATCTTTGTACCATTTTTCTATTTCTCGAACTTCTTCATCTCTTTTATCTTTAATCTTTGCAAATAAAATTCTCTTTACCTTTGCGCTTCTTCTAAACAAAGGCATATCTTTATAGTAGTCAAATAATTCCATTATTGCTTCTTTTGGAACTATTTTTAAATCTCCAACAAAAAGATCTTTTGCGTTGAAATATTTAGCATTTAAAGTAGCTATAAATTTATCTAATTCCTTAATATATTCTGTAGAAGTTTTAAACAAAATTTCATCAATAAATTCTTTATCTTTGCTTATCACTTTTTCCATATAATCTTTGAATTCCATGATATTTCTTAACTCTAAAATATCTAAAGCAAATTCTGTAAAGGTCTGCTGTCTCACACCTATTTCACCTAAGCTCGGAAGAACTGTTGATATATATTCCATAAATATTTTATTAGGTCCTAATATCAAAACTTTATCTTGAAGAATTTTCCTATAATTATATAAAAGATATGCAACTCTATGAAGAGCAATTGTAGTCTTTCCACTACCCGCTATTCCATTGACTACAATTGTCTTTTCTCTTGGTTGTCTAATAATACTGTCCTGTTCTGCCTGAATAGTCATAATTATATCTTTAAGTTTCTCTCCAGCACTTTCACTTAAAACCATTTGCAGTATTTCATCTTTTACATCTACTTCTGAATCAAACATACCTTTAAGTTGCTCTTTTTTTATTATAAATTGTCTTTTGCCTAATATCTCTGTAGGTACTTTACCCATAGGAGCCTCATAGTGTGCATCTCCTAGCTTACCTGCATAAAATAAAGATGCTACCGGCGCTCTCCAGTCTACAACTATAGGTTCATATGCATCATCTGGTGTAATTCCAAATCTACCAATATAAACTTTTTCTTCATCATTATAGGCAACTTCCTTAAAATGGACTTTACCAAAATAAGGTGAAGGTTGAAGAATAGTAAGCTCTTTTAGCTTTCTATCTATAGCCCTATAGCTCTCTTCACTTACATACCTCTCATGATCAAAGTATTCTATCAGCTTATCTTCATCATCCCTGTAATCTTCTAAATTTTTCTTTCTGAAATCAATTAAATTCTCTGTTAAGGTAGTTCTTTTATCAATATAATTTCTGATTTCACTCTTTATTGTTTCAACAGTATCTTCAAGTTTTTGCTTCTCAGCCTCTAATTCTAATTCTTTTTTAATTTCTTTTTCTAATTCCATATTAGACATTTAAATCATCCCTCTTCTCATTTCTTACCATATCCATAAATTCTTCTCCCATAAGGGTTTCTTTTTCAATAAGTCTTTCTGATATATTAGTTAAAAGCTCTTTATTTTCTTCTAACATTCTTATAGCTTTACTGTGAGCTGCTTTTATAATTTTTAAAGTTTCTTCATCTATAACTGATGCTGTTTCATCACTACAATTTCTAATGAGTTTACCATCGAGGTATCTATTAGATACAGACTCTAATGCCATCATATCAAACCGCTCTGTCATACCATAAATAGTCACCATATTTCTCGCTGTCTGAGTTGCCTTTTCAATATCATTTGATGCTCCTGTAGAAATTGAGTTAAACTCTACTTCTTCTGCAGCTCTTCCTCCTAACATTACTGTTATCTTATCTAGCATTTCTTCTTTGCTAACTAGATATTTTTCCTCCTCTGGAAGCTGCATAGTGTATCCAAGCGCTCCCATGGTTCTTGGAATAATAGTAATTTTATGGACAGGATCAGTATTTTTAAGTAGTGCTGCTACTAGAGCATGCCCCACCTCGTGAAATGCCACAATTCTTTTTTCTTTATGTGACATTATTCTATCCTTTTTCTCTTTACCAGCTATTATAATCTCAACAGCCTCTTGTAGATCCTCTTGAATAACTAATTTTCTTTTCCTTTTAACCGCAAAAAGTGCAGCTTCATTTATTATATTAGCAAGATCTGCTCCTACTGCTCCTGGAGTAGCTTTTGCAATTTCCTCAAGATTCACATCCTCTGCCATTTTAACACCCTTTGAATGTACTCTTAATATAGCATCTCTTCCTTTTAAGTCCGGCGTGTCCACAATAACTCTTCTATCAAATCTTCCTGGTCTTAATAAAGCCTTATCTAAAACTTCTGGTCTATTGGTTGCTGCAAGAATCACAACTCCCTTTGAAGAATCAAACCCATCCATTTCAGCCAAAAGCTGATTTAACGTTTGTTCCCTCTCATCATTTGCTCCACCTATACCATTATCTCTACTTTTTCCTATAGCATCTATTTCATCAATAAATACTATGCAAGGTGCTTTTTCTTCTGCCTGCTTAAATAAGTCTCTCACCCTTGATGCACCCATTCCAACAAACATTTCTACAAAGCTTGAACCTGAAAGAGAGAAAAATGCTACCTTGGCTTCTCCTGCTACTGCCTTTGCAAGTAAGGTCTTCCCCGTACCTGGTGGACCAACAAGTAACGCTCCCTTTGGTAATTTAGCTCCTATTTCTGTATATTTATCAGGATTATGTAGAAAATCTACAATCTCTACTAAAGATTCCTTTGCCTCATCTTGTCCCGCAACATCATCAAAGCTTAATCCAGTTTCATCTTCAGCATAAATCTTAGCATTGTTTTTTCCAAAAGACATTACGCTTCCGCCCATTCTTTTTTCCATGGTTCCAAATATAATTCTTCCAATAAATATAAATAATATAATAGGAAGTATCCATTCTATAAGAAGCTTTTTCATAGGGTCATTACTATTATCTTCCCCATCATACTCAACATTACCTTCTTTTAATCTCTCAATAAGAGGTCTTATATTTTCCTTTTCAATATTCGTTGTATACTTTATTTTTTTATTGAACCCTGTTCCTTCTTTAGGCACAATAACTATTTGATTATCAGTTATCTGAACTTCTTTAATTGTTTTCTCTTCTATCATTTTTTCAAAAACGCTATATTTTATATGTTCCATTCTTGCACTTCTTATAACATAATTTAATATCAGAAGTAGTGACATTACTCCCGTAACATAATATATTAAATAGTTAAGTTTTTTATTTTTAAACATTTCACATCCTCCCAGCAGAAAATCAAAATTTTTAATATAATATCAATAATGTCTATTTTAATGAATACATATATATCTATATTATTATTGACATTATTTTCATAAAATTTCAGTGATTTTTATAGAAATTATTAATTTATTAACTTCAAGTCACACTTTATACAGAAAATAATTATACATTATAATAAATTATATTACATTTAAATTTTTATTAATTATACATCTAAATTAAGCCTTTATAATAATTTAAAATACACAAATACTTTTATTGACATTAAAATAAACTGATAATACAATATAATTGTAGAAATTTACTTTTATAAACAATAAGCTATACATAGAATGAGAAATCTTGCATTTCCCTCCCACATCTATGTATAGTGTTTTTTTTATTCAAATGAAAAGATACCAATTTCATGGTATCTTAGTTATTTACTGACTGTAATGCCTCTTCTCCAATTTTAAAGTTTCCAAATCTATCAAAAGGAAATACCACAACTCTAGCTTTGCCTTTTATATTTTTCTCTGGTATATAGCTCTGTTGCCAATATCTGCTATCCCATGAGTTTGCTCTATTATCCCCCATAAAAAAGTAATGTCCTTCTGGAACCTTAAACTCGCCACCTTTTCCTCCATTATAAACAACATAAGGTTGCTCTGTTTTTTCTCCATTAACATATACGTCTCTATTTTCATCTATTTTTATTTCGTCTCCTGGAAGTCCTATAAGTCTTTTAATTAATGTCTCCTGTAATTCCTCTGAATAAAAAACAACTGTATCTCCAGTTTTTAATTTCTTTTTATCATAAAGTCTAGTTACAATAATTCTATCTCCAGGGGCTATTGTTGGATACATAGACTTTGTAGGAACTGAGACTTGGAAAAACAAAAATTTATTTATTAAAACTGCAAGTATAATAGCAGCTCCTATGGGAACTATCCATTCCTTAAAAAATGCTTCAAATTTCATATGTCAATCTCTCCTTCAATATGTAATACATAAAACAATTTTACCATAAATATTATAAGATACCAGTTTTATTTTATAAAAAGTTAGTACCTTTTATGAGCTAATGAATAGATTATATTGTGAGCAAAATTATTGAGGTGAAAAAATGGCTTACTCTGATAGAGAGTTATTAGCAAGAATGATAAAATGCGAAGCCGGTGGTGAAGGTGAAACCGGAATGAAAGCCGTTGCGACTGTTATAATGAATAGGGTAAGAGTTCCCTTTGGGGAATATCAAAGAATTGGTCAAGGAAGTGTAAGAAAAGTATTGTATCAAGCAGGTCAATTTGATTGTATGCGTTCTGTTCTTAATAATGTACCTAATCCTCAGACCATTTGGGCTAGTCCACCTGACCAGATACATTGGGATATTGCAGATTGGGCTTTAGCTGGAAATCGTACTTTTAATATTGGTTATTCTTTATGGTACTTTAATCCTTTTATACCTACTTGCCAATACTACTTTCCTCGTAATCGTTCAGGTTCATTCCAGATTAGAGTAAAAGAACATTGTTTCTATAACCCTACTGAGCTTTATTCTCAAACTTAAGCTATAAATTTTATTTAAATATATATTAATATTATCAAGGAGGACATTTTAATGGAAGATTGGTTAGATTTCGACTATAGACAAATGCCGGAGGTTCCAAACCCTATGTTTGGTCCAATGATGCCTTATCAACAAATGCCAATGATGCCTTGTCAACAAATGCCAATGATGCCTTATCAACAACCACCTGTAGTATCTCCACTAGAGGCTCCGCCTTCACCTATTCCTATGCCTATGCCTATGCCTGGTACAGGTACTGGTACTGCTGCACCTGATTTCCAAATGCAAGTTGGAACACCAGTTCAACGAGATAGAAATTATCTTCAAGGATATTTAAGAACATTAATTGGAAAGCCAGTTAGAGTTGAATTCTTAATAGGAACAAATATACTTACAGACCGTGTAGGAACCTTAGTAGAAGTTGGAATAGATCATATATCATTAGTTCCTTTCAATTCAAATGACCTACAAATATCTGATCTTTATTCTATCAAATTTGTTCAAGTATATGGTGGTGCTGATGGATTGCCTGCTGGTGTTAAAAGCCAAACAGTTTCTATGACTAGATAATTAAATTATAAAAATACCCTGGGAGAAAATTTTACCCTCAGGGTATTTTTTTACGTTTATTTATTTCACTATAATTCTACATTTCCTAATACTCTGATGACTCTGCCCGCATTGATAAAATAATATTTAAGTTACCATTTCTGCATCTCAATGAATCCAAAAATTCTTTTTGACTTATTTTATCATCCATGGTTATTGTATAAACAAGTTCAAACAAACTACCTAAATCAGTAGTCTTTACCTTTATAAGTTCATGTCCTTTTGTATATTGTGTAAATAAATCATCAAAGGCACCTTCATAATCTAAATCCTCTGGAATAGTTATCTTAAGTAGCTTCTGTGAAACTTTTTTTGCACCAATATTAAATAAACTAAGGATAAACATGAGTAGGCAAAGAAATATTGTAAAAAATGCTGCATATCCAAAAAGTCCCACCCCACACGAAAGTCCTGCTGCCATAGAAAATAGTACATATGATATATCCTTTGGGTCTCCTGGAGCACTTCTGAATCTAATAATTGAGAAGGCACCTGCTAAACTAAAGGCTCTTGCAATATTGCTTCCTATTAAGAGTACAATTATTGCTATAACTGTAGTTATAATAATAAGTGTTAGAGAAAAATTCTGTGAATAACCTTTTTTATTGCATGTCTTCATATAAGTAAAACTTATAATTCCTCCTAATATAAATGAAATAACTATTGTTAATATCGAATTTTCTAAAGATATTGATGCACCATTTGAGGTTGTGCTAAATATTGTGCTGGATATTGTTTCATACATTCGCTGATTTCTCCTTTCGCTTTTTTATTCTTTGATAACATTTTTTTATATTCATTTCCATACTTTGAAAAGTTTGATTTATATATCTTATATTCTGAAAGCAATCTTGAAAGCCATAATGGTATATTCGTCTCTGCCTTTACCTCTATTAGTACCTTTCCATCTTCTAATAATTCTTCTCCATAACTTCCTGCCTCAAGCCTTAAATCATACCTTCTTGTTATAATATTTCTATCAAAAGTTATCCTTAAGTCTCTATTATCTCTGCTAAACATAGCTTTCCTGTCATAAGATAAATAAACCTTAGGTTCAAGATTATATATTTTAAAAACGTATTCAATTTCATTTAGGACCTGTTTATTCATGTAGTTCTTTATCTCAGGTTTCTTAGCAGTATCAGCAAATTTATAGGCTTCATTTAACGTTAACTTTGTTCTCCTTTTACTTCCCACTCCACAAATTTTTTTCTTAATTTCAAAGTACACCTTTTCATCTTCACTTGTTGGAACTCCATAAGCTCTAATTCTAAGTTTCTCTTTATATTTAGGTTTAGCTAATGAATTTCTAATTAAATAGTTATCCTTTGTATCATAATAGATATTAGTTATGCTATAAAATTCATTACTTTTATTATATTCATCTAGTTCCATGTATTCCAAACACCTAGCTTCAATATCCTTACATACAGATTCATCAATTAAATATTTATTCTCATGACGTTTAAATACCTCAATAGCCATCATAGTTCCCCTTTCCTAATTGCAATCTTTTTCTCTATGACTTTAATTTTACAGTCTAAACCTTAAACAAACCTTAAATAATTTACATGACTTTAACAGTTCATAATCTATTCATATTTAAGGTTCATTAAAGGTACTTATGATATAATTCAGTTAAGGAGGGTAATTAAATGTTTAAACAGCTTAGAAATAGGTTTCTCATGCTTAATTTAATAATAATATCAATTATGATGATTATTGCCTTTTCTACTATCTATATAATAACCTACAGTGATGTTCGTAGAAATATTGATTTAGAATTACATAAAATATCAGACTTTGATGGTAAACCAGATGGTAGATCAAATGAAGTTCCTAAAGAGATTAGGTCTAATCCTAATAATTTAGATCCCCATCATGATCGTTCACTTTCTTTTACTTTAATAACTGATGATAACGGCTCTATAGTTAGCTCTTTTTCTATATTTGACATGGATCTTGAATTCTATGAAACTGCTAAAAATATAGCATTATCTAAAACAAATGATAAGGGTAAATTTAAATTAGATGGTGACTACTGGGCTTTTATAATAAAACCTTCTGTAGAAGGCTATAAAATTGTATTCTTAGATATAACATCAAGACAAGGAATTCTAACAAATCTTATTTACACCTTTTTAATCGTTGCTGTTGTGATGCTTATTGTGATTTTCTTTATAAGTAGATTTTTTGCAAATAAATCTATACAACCAATTAAAGAAGCTTTTGATAAACAAAGGCAATTTATTGGTGATGCATCTCATGAATTAAAAACGCCGCTAGCTGTAATTAATACAAATGTAGATGTATTATTATCTAACAAAGAAGATACTATAAAGAATCAATTAAAATGGCTTAATTACATTAAATCTGAAGTAGAAAGAATGACTAAACTTACAAATGACCTTCTTTATCTAACTCAAATAGATTATTCAAATACAAAAATGATCTATTCTAATTTTGATTTAAGTAACGCAGTTGAAGATGTAATCTTAACTATGGAAGCCCTTATTTTTGAGAATAATATCTCCTTAAGTTATAATATTGACTCAAATTTATTTGTTAAAGGCAATAGTGAACAAATAAAACAAGTAGTTATGATACTTTTAGATAATGCACTAAAATATACAAATACTAAAGGTTCAATAGATGTAAGATTAAAAAACATTCACAACAATGCTAATTTATCTGTAACTAATACAGGGGAAGGAATTCCGGAAGAGTATATAAATAAGATATTTGACAGACTTTATCGCATTGATAAATCTCGGTCTAGTAATAGCGGTGGTTATGGTCTTGGTCTTTCTATAGCCAAGGCCATTATAGAACAGCATGATGGGGAAATTTCTGTTAAAAGTGTTCTTAATGATAACACTACATTTATTATAGAACTTCCTTGTAGTAATTCTTAGTATCAATATTAAAATATTATACCCACAGTGTTTTAACAAAATTTTATTCACATATTTAAAATAAAAATCCCCAATTTTTTATACAACATAAATATGTTGTATAAAAAATTGGGGATAACTTTTAATCTTTAATAAATTCTTACCTATCAATAAACTATTTTATTAGTACTTATTGTCCTCGATTAGTACTTCTCATAGGTCTTTTAGGTGATGGTACAGCAGCCTTATTATTGCTTTTAGCTCCCTGTCCTTGACCTTGTCCATTCTCATACTTACTACTGTTTGATTTAAAAACAGGCTTATTTTTAGCCATAATCTCACCTCTATTATATATGTATTTCTTATTTAATACATTATATAATATCATAGGCATATATACAATATTTTATATTACTTATTGTATTCTCTTATAGGTTCATATTTAGATTTATTTTTTTCTGATGGGTCAATATATTCAAAGTTACCCTCCGAGTTTTTTCTTATCCCTAGTTTAGCATAGTCCTTACCTTTAACTTTTAACTTATTTGCCATTAGTATCACCTCTAATGGTTATTATCTTCAATCATAAAATAATTATTTAAACAATATAGTAGACCCTTGAGGATAAAACTTTATCCTCAAGGGTCTACTTAAAATTAAGCACCAAGATATGCATTTTTTACATTTTCGTCATTTAAAAGATCTGAAGCTTTTCCTTCCATCTCAACATGACCATTTTGTATTACATAAGCTCTATGGGCAATCTTAAGTGCCATAGAAGCATTTTGTTCTACAAGTAAAACTGTAGTACCAGTTTTATTTATGTCCTCTATTATTGAAAAGATTTGCTTAACAACTAGAGGTGCAAGTCCCATAGATGGCTCATCTAGAAGAAGTAACTTAGGTCTTGACATTAATGCACGCCCTATAGCAAGCATTTGTTGCTCTCCTCCTGAAAGGGTTCCTGCCATTTGAGCTTTACGCTCTAATAATCTTGGGAAAGTTTCAAATATCTTTTCGTAATCCTTTTTTATTTCTGCTTTATCATTTCTAGAATAAGCACCCATTTCTAGATTTTCCATGATTGACATGTTATAAAAAATTCTTCTTCCTTCAGGTACATGAGACATTCCAAGCTTAACCATGTCACTAGCATTAATTTTAGATAAGTCATTTCCTTCGAATATAACTTTTCCTGTCTTTGGTTTTAATACTCCTGAAATTGTCTTAAGGGTTGTAGTTTTTCCCGCTCCATTTGCCCCTATTAAAGTAACAATTTCTCCTTTGTTTACCTTTACGCTTATACCCTTTAATGCATGAACAGCTCCATAATATACGTTAACATCTATCATTTCTAACATGCTTCGTCGTCACCTCCAAGATAAGCCTTAATAACCGCAGGATTATTTTGTATTTCTACTGGTGTTCCATTTGCAATAAGCTTTCCATAGTCTAATACATAAATTCTATTACATACAGACATTACAAGAGACATATCATGTTCTATAAGAATTACAGTAATATCAAATCTATCTCTAATCCATCTGATAAGCTCCATAAGTTCATTTGTTTCATTTGGATTCATACCTGCTGCTGGTTCGTCAAGTAATAAAACTTTAGGATTCGATGCAAGTGCTCTTGCGATTTCTAATCTTCTTTGATCTCCATAAGGTAGATTTTTTGCAAGCTCTTCTCTTTTTTCATGAAGATTAAATATCTCTAAAAGCTCCATAACTTTTTTAGTGGCATTTTCTTCTTCTTTATAATAAGAAGATCCTCTAAAAAGAGAAGGAATTAAGTTGTATTTGATATTATTATGAAAACCTACTCTTACATTTTCTTCTACTGTCATATCACTAAAAAGTCTAATATTTTGAAAGGTTCTAGCTATACCTGAAGATGCTATTTCATAAGCCTTTATTTTATTTGGATAAACTTTTTTATCAAAACTATAAATTATTTCACCTTCTGTTGGTGTATATATACCTGTAAGCATATTGAAAAATGTAGTTTTACCTGCTCCATTTGGACCTATAAGACCAATTATTTCTCCATGCTCTATTTTCATATTTACATTACTTACTGCTTTTACTCCACCAAAAGTCATTGAAATATTATTTACTTCAATCGCCGGCATTATTGAGTACCTCCCTTTTTAAAGAACTTAAATTTATAGTTACCCATAAGTCCTTGAGGCCTATAAACCATTATTAAGAAAAGTATAACTGAATATATTACCATTCTAAGTTCAGGAAATCCTTGAAGTAAAAGAGATATTACTGAAAGTGCTATAGCACCTACAACTGATCCCGTAATACTACCCATGCCTCCAAATACTACTATTACCAATATATCTATCGATTTCATAAATCCAAAAGCATCTGGTTTAATAAAGTAAAAGAATCCTGAATATAATGCTCCTGCAATTCCTGCAAAGAAAGCTCCAACTCCAAAAGCAAGTACTTTATAAAAAGAAGTATTAACTCCCATAGACTCAGCTGCTATTTCATCTTCTCTAATAGCTATACAAGCTCTTCCATTTTTTGAGTCTATAAAATTCTTTATTAAAATAATAGTAAGTGCAACCATAAAATATATCCATGTCCAGTTTGTATACTGTGGTATATCCATTAGTCCACTAGCTCCACCTAAATAATCATTGTTAAGGATCACTATTCTAACGATTTCTCCAAAACCTAAAGTTGCTATAGCAAGGTAATCCCCTTTTAATCTTAAAGTTGGAATTCCTATTATTATTCCTGCAACTGTTGCTGTTACTGCTCCTATAATCAATCCTATTGGGAAAGGCATTCCAAGCTTTGCTGTAACTACAGCTGATGCATATGCACCAACAGACATAAATGCTGCATGACCTAAAGAAAGTTGCCCTGTAAATCCTGTTATAAGATTTAAGCTTACAGCAAGGATAACGTTAATACCTACTATAACAAGATTAAGCATAATATAAGAATCTATTATACCAACACTTGATAATACCATTCCTAATACATATAAGGAAAGGACAAAAACTGTCGTTAATATATTGCTCTTATTAAATATCTTCATACTGTCCCTCCTACACTTTCTCTTTTACGTTTTTACCTAAAAGACCATTAGGTTTTACTAAAAGTATTATAATTAACACTGCAAAAGCCACTCCATCCTTATACAGAGAACCACCATAAGCACTAACCATAGTTTCTGTCATTCCAAGGAAGTATCCACCTAAAACTGCTCCTGGTATAATACCTATTCCTCCTATTACGGCAGCTACGAAGGCTTTAAGCCCTGGAAGCACTCCCATTAAAGGATTTATTGAATTGTAATATACCCCAATAAGCACTCCAGCAACTCCTGCTAAAGCTGAACCGATAGCAAAAGTAAATGATATTGTCTTATCAATACTTACTCCCATATATTGTGCTGCTTCTTTATCCATAGCAACAGCTCTCATAGCTTTACCTGTTTTTGTTTTATGTATAATGTATTGAAGTAGTACCATTAATACAGCTGTAATAGCTATTATGTATATATCTATAGTGTTTAGCATTACACTACCACTAAAAAGTTTTATCGTTTCATTTGCAAGTACTGGGGGAAAAGTTCTAGTTTCTGCTTTAACAAAATACATAGTTCCATATTCTATAAATAATGAAACTGCTATAGCCGTAATTAATGCAGCAATTCTAGTTGAGTTTCTAATTGGTTTATACGCTATTTTCTCTATTCCAATACCAATAAGTGCACAGGATACCATAGCTACAAGAAGTGCTGGGATAAAACCAAGATCAAGAAATGTAGTAGCTGCAAAGCCTATGTACGCTCCTAGCATATATATATCACCATGAGCAAAATTTATAAGATTTATGATACCATAAACCATAGTATAGCCTAACGCGATTAGTGCATAAATACTTCCAAGGGAAAGCCCATTAATTAATTGTTGTAAAAGTTGTTCCATTCTTCTCACTTCCTTATCAAAATATATTAGAGAGCACAAAAGTTTTTAATTCATAATGTACTCTCTAAATAACAAATATATAATTAAATTATTATTTTGGATCTAATTTCTTTAAGAATGTTTGTTCTCCATCTTTCATTTGAAGAATTGTTATTGATTTTACTGGGTTGTGGTTTTCATCTATAGATATTTTACCTGTTATTCCTTTAAAATCTTTAGTAGCTGCAAGAGCATCTTTAAGCTTAACAGAATCTACTTCTCCAGTTCTCTTTATTGCATCTGCAAGGAAATATGCTAAATCATATCCAAGAGCGTTAAATGCATCTGGTTCTTTGTTGTATTTAGCTTTAAATGCTTGTTGGAATTTTACAACTTCTGCTGCATCGTCTTTAGAAGAATAGTGGTTTGTGAAGTAAACTTCATTTAATGCTGTTTTTCCTGCAAGTTCAGCAAGTTTTGGTGATTCATAACCATCTCCTCCAAGTATAGGAGCAGTAATTCCAAGTTCTCTAGCTTGTTTTACAATTAAACCTACTTCTTCATAATAACCTGGAAGGTATATTACTTCTGGATTTAAACCTTTTATTTTTGTAAGTACTGCTTTAAAGTTCGTTTCTTTTGCTTGGTAAGCTTCTTCATTTACAACTTTTCCACCAAACTTTTCAAAGGTTTCTTTAAAGCTTTTTGCAAGACCTTTACTATAATCACTTGTGTTATCTACAAGTAATACTGCGTTCTTTTTACCTAAGTCTTCATATGCGAAGTTAGCCATTATAACACCTTGGAAAGAGTCACTAAAACAAGTTTTAAATATAAATTCTCTAACCTTTCCATTGCTATCTACAGTAACATCATCTGCTGTAGCAGAAGCTGATATTAGAGGCACTTTATTTTGAACTGCAATTGGTGCTGCTGCCTTTGTGTTACCTGAAGTTGCAGGTCCGAGTATTGCAACAACTTTATCTCTAGTTGCTAATCTAGATGTAACATTAGCTAATTCAGCTGCTTCTGACTTATTATCTGCTTTTACAGCTTCAATTTGCTTTCCTAAAACTCCACCTTCTTTGTTTATCTCTTCAAATGCAAGTTCAATACCTTGTACTAAACCTTGGCCATAAGTAGCCACTCCACCAGATAGTTCATAGTTTAGACCTACCTTTATGTTTTGAGCTGAAGCTGATGTTTGTGCACTTTTACCACATCCAGCAAGTGTACCTGTAGTAAATAATGCCGCCATTAATAATGCTACTTTCTTTTTCATAAAATTTCCCCCTTTTAATTAGAAACCTTGTAGATTAATAAAAAAAGCCTCTACATGTGTTAGAACACATGTAGAGGCGCTATTTACGCTGTACCACTCTACTTCACTACTCCCTTGCAGGCATAGCCTTTTTAGGTTCTTCTATTAAACCATGGCTTTTTAACGCAGCCTCGCGGTATAGCCTACTTTATTTCGACTATACAATTCAGAAGTGATCATTACTACCAAGTTAATCCGGTTCTCAGCTTGCCCGGTTCTCTGTAATTAACTTGATGGTAGCTTTGTTTTCGTCATAATTTTTAAATTATATATTATATTGTCAATCAACTTTAAACTCTTTATAAACTATAAATGATAGTATCATATACAAATACTCATGTCAATATGACTAAAAGATTTGCATAATATTAACTTTTGAAACTATAATTTAACTCTTTATTCATATTATTTATTTTATTTTATGTATTTTTCATATAGTTATTATAAATTTAATATCCTTCTTATATTATACAGGAAAAAAATTACTACTACTATTATTTATTTTAAAGTTATATAATAGTTATTAAGTAGTTATTACTATTTTAATAAAATTATTTTGAACGTATTTAATTATCTTTAAATTTAAGGAGTGTGTTAATAAGTGAGATTTACTTTTAATCACAATAATATTAATGTTTTAGACCTTGAGAAAAGTATTGAATTTTATAAAGAGGCCCTAGATTTTCAGGAAGCTAAGAGATATAATCATCCAAATGGAGATTTTATTTTAGTATACTTAAAAGATGGTGTTACATATTATAATCTTGAACTTACATGGTTAAGAGATAGACATGAACCTTATAATTTAGGCGATAATGAAATTCACTTAGCTTTGACTGTTGATGACTTTGATGCAGCTTATGAACACCATAAGAGCATGGGATGTATATGTTATGAAAATAAAGAAATGGGAATTTATTTTATAGCTGACCCTGATGGATATTGGATTGAGATTCTCCCAAATCATAAATAATATTTTTTTATTAAGAAAGGAGTCTTTATATGGATAAAGTAAAAATTCATTATTTATACCATGATGGATTTATTGTAGAAACAGCTTCGCACATTCTTATATTTGACCACTATAATAATACTAATGATAATACTAATGTTAGTGGTGTTAAAGCAGGGATAATTTCTGAGGATATATTTAAAACTGAGAAATCTATATATGTATTTGTATCTCACACTCACGAAGATCATTTTAACCCAATTATATTTGAATGGAAAAACATAAATTCTAAAATTGAATATATTTTAAGTAGCGATATAAAAATTAAACCTAATTATCCTAAGCACAGTATAATTTCTGAAGGAGATACTTTAAAGTTCGAAAGTCTATCTATTGATGCTTATGGTTCTACAGATGCAGGAGTCTCTTTCCTTGTAAATGTAGATGGAATAACTCTATTTCATGCTGGTGACTTAAATTGGTGGCATTGGTATGATGAAAGTGATGAAGACAATCTCGCTATGGCAAAAGCTTTTAAATCTCAAATAGATAAACTTAAGGAGAAAAATATAGATATAGCTTTCTTTCCAGTAGATCCTAGACTTAAAGAGCATTATTATTTAGGTGGAGAATACTTTATAAAAAATTTGTCGCCTAGTCTATTTATTCCGATGCACTTTTGGGATTTATCTCAAATTACACAAAGCTTTGCTGAAAAACTAAAAGATAGTAATACTAAGATAGTAGTTATTAATGACAGAGGACAAGAAATATTATGTTAATAAATAGATTGCTTGTTGGAGAAAAAATCCGGTTATCTTCTTTTAAGGAAGAATATCTACCTACCTTTGAAGCCTGGTATAATGATACAGGCTTTCTTAGATTATACGATGTTATAACCGCATTCCCTAAATCCCAACTGCAATTACAGGAAATGTTATTGGATACACAAAACTCAAGCGATAAATATATATTCGCTGTGAAAACTATAGAAGAGAATAAATTTATAGGAGTTACTGGTTTTGAAAATATATTATGGAACAATGGTACAGCAGTCGTATACATAGGTATAGGAGATAATACTTTTAAAGGTCAAGGTATCGGTAAAGAAGCTTTAGCTCTTACTTTGGAATTTGGCTTTCAAGAATTAAATCTTCACAGAATTCAACTTACTGTTCTATCATATAATAAACCTGCTATAGCACTTTATGAGAAGTTAGGTTTCAAAAAAGAAGGCGTCTATAGACAATTTATTCATAGG
The DNA here is from genome assembly GCF_055755365.1 of Clostridium sp. X. NCBI lineage: Bacteria > Bacillati > Bacillota > Clostridia > Eubacteriales > Clostridiaceae > Clostridium > Clostridium sp. X. Next base: position 1,558,666 of record NZ_CM146912.1, on the reverse strand, counting down.
GATGGTAAGAGATATGATATGTACCTTTATGGAATTTTACGCCATGAATGGTGTAATAATTTATAAAAAAGCTTTTTCAATTCTAGTACTAAACTATGAGAATTATATCTACAAGGAGAGTGTTTATGCTGACATTTAATCCATTAACTATTAAAGATAAACATATCCTGGATAAGTACTTACAAGATTATAAGTTTAATACTAGCGAATATTCTTTTACTAATTTACTTATCTGGAGAAAGGCCTGCGATATCCAATATGCTATATATGAAGGTGTACTTATAATTAAAAAGAGAGATTTTAAGAAAAACTATCACTTCATGCAACCTATTGGATACACTAAAGAAAACCTAAGAGAACTAATTGAAAAATTAGAGGAGTATAAAGAACAAAATAATATGGAATATCTTTTTAAAGATGTTGAAAGTTTATTTCTAGAAGATCTTAAAGATATTTATGGAGATACACCTTATATTGAAAAAGATATAGATAACTTCGATTATATCTATTCAAAAGATAAACTAATAAGTTTATCTGGTAAAAAACTTCATGGAAAAAAAAATCATTATAACTATTTCATAAAAAATTATAACTATACTGTAAAGGATTTTTCTGAACCTGGAGTAGTTGAAGATTGTATTGCTCTAGCTGAAATATGGTATAATGAAAACTATACTAACGATATTTATTTATCCTATGAATTAGAAGGCATTATTGAAACTATAAATCATTCCGATGAATTAAATTTAAAAGGTATGGCAGTTTATGTAGATGATATAATCTCATCATTTACAATTGGTGAGCGTGTAAATGATGAGATGGCTATAGTTTATTTTGAAAAAGGAAGAAAAGACATTAATGGAATATATGCCTTCACAAATAGGACCTTTGTTGAAAGATATCTAAGTGAGGTACCATACATTAATAGAGAACAGGACTTAGGTATTGAAGGACTAAGAAAAGCGAAGCGCTCCTATCAACCTATAAAACTTGAAGAAAAATATTGTGTAACTTTATAAAAAATACCCATGGGATTAAAATCCATGGGTATTTTAAATTAATTATATTATATATTTTATATCTTTATTTTTAAATTTATTATTTAATTCTTCAGTAAAGAAATCCTTCATCTCTTGTAATTGTTCTTTTGTGTATACATATTTACCATATCCAAACTGGCCATATTTAAATTTCCTCTCTTCATCCTTCATAGGTAATGTAGTTTGAGGGAATATTTGTACTATAGTATTTTTAGCTTTAGTTGTATATCTATGAGAGATTATTTCAAATCCGATTGACTCTTCTATCTCTTTCGGAAGAGTATTATATAACATATCTAAAAGGTCTTTATATTCTTCCCTCCAATTTTCATACATGAATACCGGTGCAATTATGAATCCTATTGGATATCCATCTTTTGCAAGCTTTGCAGCAGCATCTATACGCAACTTTGCTGATGCAGTAGAATGCTCATATTCTTTTATTATTCTATCTGTATTTAAACTAAATCTAATTTCTGTATTTCCATTATGTTTAATATTTAATAAGCTATCAACATCATTATATTTAGTAACAAACCTAAATCTAGCAAGCTTCTGATTCCCAAAGTATTCTATGCACTTTTTCAGTACATTAGTATAGGGTTCTACTGGAACTGGATCAGAAGTGGCAGCTCCCTCAAATATAGTTATATCTGGACTTCTTTCTGTTATATGTTTTTCAGCTTGATTTAATATTTCATCTACATTCACATGAACTTTTACAAAAGGTTTATCCCCTAATTGAGTGTTTAGATAGCAATATTCACATTGTCCCATACATCCACTTACTAAGGGTAATTGATAATGAGCTGATGGTTTACAGCTTTGAAATTTCAAGCTTTTTTTAATACCAACAACTAAAGTATTTTTGCCAGATCTATACTTTTCATATATATTTTCTCCTGGTATACATGAATTAATCTTATTTGATGATAACTCTATGATTTCTATACTACTATCAGCTTTAAACTTATCATAAAGTTCTCTTCCTAACTCATAGTTTAATGATACTTTTTCAAATATAACTCTTTGGGGAATGAACATAATATATCTCCTTATTTTCTTTATTATTATTTTATAATTTATCATTAATAAAGAAAATATACTTATAAATATAAGAGTATTATATATGTAGGTGATTAATATATAATATAATAACTAAAAATATCTTCATATCATATTTAAAATACTTAATGAAGATGTATACTATTAATATAGTAAGTTTCTTTAATAATTCTATACTTAGGCGGTGGTATTAATGAAAGATATAACTATGCTTATAACCAACTGGTGCCCTCATTGTAAAAAAGCAATCAACTGGATAGATGAGATAAAAAAAGAACATCCAGAGTACAGGGATGTTAAGGTAGATATAATAGACGAGGAGAAAAAACCTGACATTGCAAAACAATATGACTACTATTATGTCCCTACTTACTTTGTCGGTAACAATAAAATCTATGAAGGCGCTACTACTAAAGAAATTATTTTTAAAGCATTTGAAGAAGCCTCTAAATAGGCTTCTTCAAATGCTTTAATTTTATCCTAATTGAATAATTTAAGTCAATTTAATTTTCTATATATGAACAACAATAATCCACAATTTCTTTTACAATTAATTTGAAGCTAGAATTAGATGGTACTTCAAAGGCATCTCCTGATTTATATGTTTTCCATTCTTCACTACCTTCTAACTTTACATCTACATCACCTGCAATAATCTCCATTAGCTCCTTACTTCCTGTACCAAACTCATACTCCCCTTGAAGCATAATTCCTAGTGTTTTCTTTTCACCATCTTTAAATATAACTGTTCTACTAGTTACTTTTCCATCAAAGTAAATATTCGCTTTCTTAACTACCGATACATTTTCAAATATGTCCATAATCATATCTCCTCTAAGTATATAAAATAATAGTATAATTATACTTATATATTGAATATTATTCAATAAAATATTAGTGAATATATTATTCCTACTTTTGTTTCTAATCTTTATTAAAAACTAAGCTTCTCAATAGTGCTTCATCTTCCTGTAGTACCCACTTTTTTTCTTACTTTTAGTTTTATTAATACAAACAATACAAAAGGCAATACCACTTGAAAAATTGGAGCATATACTGGCCATATATTACTAAGGAAATATTTAACCTCCATAGAATTTAGATAGAATACATATCCTAAATTCACAAATAAAAAAACCACCATTGTAGATATTATGATATGCTCCCCTTAAAGTAGACAGATTAAAAAATAAAAATCTGTTACCAGAAAGGGGAGCATTTTTATGTCCAAAAGAACTAAATACTCAGCCGAAGAAAAGTATGAAATCCTGAAAGAGTATGAGGATGGAGTTAGAACGATATTAGAAATTACTTCTATATATAAAATTAATAGAAGTACTTTAGAAGATTGGAGATATAACTTCGAAAAATATGGTATAGATGGATTGAGAGAAATGATAACTTGGAAGAGGTATTCAAAGGAGCTAAAGGAACAGGCTGTAAAAGATTACCTTTCAGGTAAATACTCACAAAGAGAAGTGGCAAAGAAGTATGAAATATCAAATAAAAGTGTATTGTTAAAATGGGTAGACAAGTATAATAGTCATAGAGAAATAACGGCAACCACGAAAGGAATGAGTCAATCTATGATAAAAGGAAGGTCTACTTCTTGGAAGGAAAGAATTGAAATTGTATTATACTGTATTGCTCACAATAACGACTATCAACACACAGCTGAAACCTACAATGTTTCCTACCAACAAATATACCAGTGGGTAAAAAAATATGAACTAGGTAGAGAGGATGCATTAAAAGACCGACGAGGTCGTAAAAGAACTGAAGAGGAACTAACACCTGAAGATAGAGTAAATTTTGAAATGAAGAGACTAAAAGCAGAAAATGAGCGCTTAAGAGCAGAAAATGCATTCTTAAAAAAATTAGAGGAGCTAGAAAGGGGGCGATTTTAAGCCGTCTACGACAAGAAAATAGCTATAATGCGATTTTACAACTTCATAAAAAAGATAAATTTTCGATATCCTTATTGTGTGAAATAGCAATGATTCCACGATCCTCATATTACAAATGGCTAAATCGCCAAGAATCTGTTGCAGAATCCGAGAATGAAATGTTGATATCAAAGATTATAGAACTTTACGAGGAAGTCAATGGCATTTATGGTTATCGAAGAATAACTATGAATTTGAACCGAAGGTTGGGGAAGCTGTATAATCATAAACGCATCTATCGACTTATGAGACTTTCAGGTCTACAGTCTGTGATTCGAAGGAAAAGGAAACGTTATATAAAATCTACACCTCAACATGTAGCAGAAAACATACTTAATCGAGAGTTTATAGCAGATAGACCAAACGAGAAGTGGGTTACTGATGTTACTGAATTTAAGTATGGAAATTCTAAAAAGGCATACTTAAGTGCTATATTGGATCTTTATGATAAGAGTATTGTTGCCTATGTACTTGGACATTCCAACAACAATAATCTTGTATTCAAGACCCTTGATTTAGCTTTGGAGGCTTCACAAGGTGCAAGTCCAATGATTCATAGCGATCGTGGTTTTCAATATACCTCCATTGGATTCAAACAAAGATTGAATACAGCAGGAATGACACAAAGCATGTCACGAGTAGGTAGATGTATCGACAATGGTCCTATGGAAGCATTTTGGGGTATCCTCAAGTGTGAAAAATACTACTTGCACAAATATTATACATATGAGGATCTATCTAATGCAGTTGATGAATATATCAGTTTCTACAATACCAAAAGATTACAAGAAAAATTAAACGGCCTTAGCCCAATGGAGTTTAGGGCTTTAGCCGCTTAAATTGATTTTTATTATTTCCACTGTCTACTTGACAGGGTGCAGTTCATTATTCTATAGTCTTTTATATTAAATATATATCCTATCCCCCTAACTGTAGCTATTAAAAATATAGAAATTTTTACAAATATAGTGTATACAAAAGTTAGCAATGTAACCATTTCTACTCTTTCAAAAAATTCACCTACTTTTAGTCTTCTTAATGCTAGATAAGTAGGTAAATATGCATTATAATAATTCTTTTCTCCTATTACAAGAATTGTTGTAAGTACAATAATAAATAGGATACTTACTCCCCAAAATACTCCCTTCAACAGAACCCATTTAAATTTATATATATCTTCTAAACCATCAAATACCATAATAAAAATAAAACTTTGAGTTATAGGAAAAGATAGAGTTTCCTTTACACCGCTAATAACAGGTCTTATTCCTTCATACATAATAGGAAATATATAATTTCTTTTCATTTCAGGTATAAAAAATGGTATAGGAATTAGTAATATAACTACTATCATCGGCAATACAATAATACACCATCTCCCAAGCACATTCATTCCAAAATATACGGAAAATACACTAAGTAATCCTAAACAGATCATATTAACGACCATAGGAGTTTCTTGAGGTCCAACAAGATATATAAATTCTCCCAAAGTTCTAATCATTACCGCCATTGATATAAAGGCATGAAATGTAAATAATATGATAAAAACTTTTCCTATAAATTTCCCTAATACTATTTCACATATTTTAAAAATATTCTTTCCTGGAAATTTTTCTAATATTGTAGAATAAATTAACGCTATTGGAATAAATAGTATATACGATACTATCATAGCTATCCACACATCTGCTCTAGCGCTACGCCCTGGATTAAATACAACTGAAGTTCCTAAGATAAATATTAATACTATTACAGTTCCTTGCTTACTTGTAATCTTGTTTTTCATATAATTCACCTATCTTCACTTTAATAGCTTAATTGAATTTTCTAATACTTTAAAAAAGTTTCTAGGTATAATATTAAAATAGATCAAATTACTAACTATTATTAGTAGGAAATAAAGAAATATATAGATATATATTTCTTTATTTCCTATTCCCTTCTTATACCAAATTATTATTTCAATTATTCCAAATATAAAATAAAATATTACAATAGGAAATATCAAATTATATCCTCCTACTCTATAATATTAGTATATAGCGCACTTCCTTTAAAATTAACCTCTACATTTATATTTACATTTATATTAGGAAATACCTTATCCCAATTATACTCCTCTTTTTTCCATACACTTGGGTACTTTATTTTTGTCAATTGTCCAAATCCTAATAAGTCACTGTTTAGGTCTCCTTGAATTTTTGATAAAAGTTCTCTGGATTTACCTTTTATATTTTCCTCTAAGCTCTCTTTTATACATTTTCTAATATCTTCATCCATAAAATTCAATTTATAATTCATAACTTCTGCAATAAAAACATCTGCTATAATATATATATTCATAGTAATCTTTCCATCTTCATATATAGGTTTTATTTTCGCCTTACTTTTCTCTATTTCATAACTTATTTTTGAAGTTTCATCCTTCGAAACTTCATCTACTCTGATTCCTCCTCTCTCGTTATTAGATAACAGTCTATATGTTTGAACTTCTTCTCCTGTTAAAGTTCCTATCATCTTTTTTCCTTTAAAAACTGCACTTTCTAAGTCAACAACTTCACTTTTTTCAGAAATATTTTCACATGATATAATAGGTAATATAAGCTCTTTTCCATCAATAAGCATAAAATCAAGTACTTCATACATTTTTGATGGATATACTTTTGAAAATCTATCTGAATGAGTCATAATATCTAATATACGAAAAGATATAGGTTCATTTATGAATTTATTCTCTTTAAATATATCCATTGCTTTATCTTTAGTTACTATAACCATTGCCTCTGCTCTTACTTCAATGTCTCTATAAAGAAAATCTAGTACAGAAATAATATCCTCCTCTGCTATTTCCTTATTAATTATAACTAATTTTATATTAGCCCAGTAAAGAAATCTACCATTCTTAACTATTAATTTTCTTATAGCATCAAATATAGTCTTACCTGTTGTCTGTAGTACAACTGTATTTATTTCTTTTGTACCTCCTATAGTTTCCGAAGTTTTTAATATCTCCGTTGTAAGCATATATTCTTCATTATTAATTTTATCAATTGCAGCTCCAACAACAATTGGTGAATCATTAATTTCTCTATATCCCCAGCATCCTGATAACCACACAACATTTGTCATTAAGAGAAAAGTGCATAATATTTTCTTTAACATATATCTACACCTTCCTCTTATTTTTAAATTTTGCTCTAATTATATCTTTAGATAACAAACTAGGTCTTCTATTCATGTATGGCCAAGGCTTTCTTAAAATTAAATCATTTTGGTTATTTATATCAAGATAGCTACTATATTCCATATAATTTACTCCAAAAGACTTAATAGAAACCAAATACATAGATATTCCTATAAGACCAAAAGTATATCCAAACAATCTAAGACTGCTAGTTAAGGCTAATAAAATAATTCTCAATATAATTGTGGTAGTAATTAAACTTGGATTAAGAAATCCAGAAATGCCTGTCAAAGCAACAACTATTACCATAGGCGCACTTACAAGTCTAGCATTCACTGCTGATTCTCCTAATACTAATGCACCTACTATACTAACAGCCTGACCAATCTGTTTTGGAATTCTTGCTCCAGCTTCTCTTAATATTTCAAAAGTAAATAACATTAATACGGCTTCAAAAACAGTAGGAATTGGTACTCCTGCCCTAGCTTGAGCTATACTAATATAAAGACTTGTAGGCAGTATTTCTTGATGAAAATTTACAACACCTACATATAAGGCTGGAACACTAATTGATAACCAAAAGCCTATTATTCTCAATATCCTATTTAAACTAGAAATTGCATAACTATTATAATAATCTTCGCTAACTTGAAAATGTTCTATAAATAAATATGGCAAAGTTAAAACAAAGGAGTTATTATCACATATAATTGCCACTCTGCCTTCTAGCAATTTAGATGCAACATTATCTGGTTTTTCTGTATTTCCAATGGTTGGAAAAATAGAAAGTTGGTTGTCTCGTATTATTTCTTCTATATACGAAGATTCTAAAACACCATCTATTGATATATTCTTAACTCTATGCTTTACTTCTTCTACTATTTTCTCCGGTGCTAAATCCTCTATATAAGTAATACATACCTTTGTCTTTGTTCTAGAACCTATCGTTAAAAATTCAAATCTCAAATTATTATTATTAATCATCTTTTTCAAAAGTGTAGTATTTGTAATAATGGATTCAGTAAATCCCTCTCTAGATCCTCTTAATACATTTTCTGAAGATGGTTCAGATATCTCTCTTTCATTTATTTCTCTTGTTTCTAATATTAGAGCTTCATCACTATCTTCAATAAATAATATAGTCTGACCCCTATTAATAGCTTCTGATACTTGATCTATTAATCTTGTTTTTTCAACTTTACTAGTCTGAATTATGCTAAACCCTATGTAATCTGTAACATCTTCTTTTAGTAAATATCTATTTATTGAAGATAATGCTAATGGCTTTATAATATTTTCATTAATAGTTTTTATGTCTACCATTCCATCTGAATAAATAATACAATATCTTTGTGTAGTACTTTTATCCCATATATCTCTAAAGATTATAGTGTCATTTTTGCAAAATACTTCTTTCATTATATTAATATTTTTCTTTAAGCTGAAGTTTACTTTTAATTTATCCATAAAGTTATCCTCTGCATTTTTTATTATAATATTATGTTTTACATAAACTTACTCTATTATGTATATTATAAATAACACTCTAAAAAATGTATTAAGCTCCTCATTATTCTTATTCATGCTTTCTACTAAAATATAAGTTCTAAAACTTCATCACACATTGCAATATTTCCTGATATCATAATAAAAAAATAGAAATTTATTATTTACTAAAAGAATACTAACTGTTTAGATAATTATTTTAAAAAGCCACCTTCAAGTAAAGTATCTTGAAAGTGGCTTTTATCTATACCATTATCTTACATATGTTATTTGTAAATTCTACTGGATCATTAATTGGAAGTCCTTCAATAAGAAGTGCTTGATTATATAATAAAGTTGTATACAGGTTTAATTTTTCTTTATCTTTTTCATAAGCTTCTTTTAATGTTTTAAATACATCATGATTTATGTTTATTTCTAAAACTTTATCTGCTTTTATATTACCACTATCAGGTATAGCACTTAATATTTTTTCCATTTCAATTGAAAGTTCTCCATCTGTTGATAGGCATACTGGATGATTTTTAAGTCTCTTTGATGCTCTAACATCTTTAACTTTATCTGATAAAATGTTCTTCATATTTTCAAATAATTCTTTGTTAGCTGCATCTTGCTCCGTAGATGATTCTTTATTTTCATCTGCTTCTATACCTAAGTCAGCACTTGATATAGATTTGAATTCTTTTTCCTTATATGTCATTAACATTCTTATAGCAAACTCATCTACATCATCAGTAAAGTATAATATTTCATATCCTTTATCTAAAACAACCTCTGTTTGTGGAAGTTTTTCAATTCTTTCATTTGATTCCCCTGTAGCATAGTAAATATATTTTTGCTCTTCAGGCATTCTAGAAATATATTCTGCTAAAGTAACCATCTTATTTTCTTTTGATGAATAGAACATTAATAAATCTTGTAGAACATCTTTATTACTTCCAAAATCGCTATAAACTCCATATTTTAATTGTCTACCGAAGGCTTTATAGAATTCTTCATATTTATCTCTATCATTTTTTAATAAGTTCTCTAATTCACTTTTAATTTTGCTTTTTATATTCTTAGCTATAAGCTTAAGCTGTCTATCATGCTGTAAAATTTCTCTAGATATATTAAGTGATAAATCTTCCGAATCTACTATACCTTTTACAAAACTGAAGTAGTCCGGTAATAAATCTGAACACTTATTCATGATTAGAACACCACTTGAATATAGCTCTAAACCTTTTTCATATTCTTTAGTGTAAAAATCATATGGAGTTTGCTCTGGAATAAATAAAATAGAATTATAGCTTACAGCACCATCAACACTAATATGAATATGTTTTAATGGTTTATCAAAACCATAGTGCTTTTCAGAATAAAACTTTTCATAATCTTCTTGAGTAAGTTCATTTTTATTCTTTCTCCATATAGGTACCATACTATTTACAGTTTGTTCTTCTGTATACTCTTCGTATTCACTTTCACTGCCTTCTTTGAGTCTACTCTTAGTTATATTCATTTTTATTGGATATCTAATAAAATCAGAGTATTTTTTAACAATATTTTTTAGTCTGTGTTCTTGTAAATATTCATCAAAATTTTCATCTTCTGTGTTTTCTTTTATTTTTAATATAATATCTGTACCAATTGAGTCCTTCTGACAAGATTCAATAGTATAACCCTCTACCCCTTTTGATTCCCATTTGTATGCTTCCTCACTACCAAAAGCTTTACTTATAACAGTAACAGTCTCTGCTACCATGAATGCAGAATAAAATCCTACACCAAATTGTCCAATTATATCATATCCATCTTTTAATTCATTTTCTTTTTTAAATTTTAAAGACCCACTTTTTGCTATAACTCCAAGATTATTATCAAGGTCTTCTTGTGTCATTCCAATACCAGTATCAGAAATCGTAAGTGTTCTATTTTTCTTGTCAGGTACTATTCTGATATAATAATTATCTTTATCAAAGTTTAAAGAATCATCTGTTAATGCTTTGTAGTAAATTTTATCTATTGCATCACTTGCATTAGAAATGAGCTCTCTTAAAAAAATCTCCCTATGAGTATAAATTGAGTTAATCATAAGATCTAGTAATCTTTTAGACTCTGCTTGAAATTGTTTTGTTTCCAATTAAATCTCTCCTTCCAAAATAAAAACTATGTATTCTTTGTTAGCACTCTCACGTACCGAGTGCTAAACCCTAATTTTTATATAACATATTTTTTTTACCATGTCAATATATTTTTCCCACATATTCAATTATTATGGATATGTTGATAGCCTTTGCTCATTATCAATAACTACTTTTTTATATTTAATAAATCCATCTTCTATACTTAAGTCAATTAACCCTTCTTCGCTTAAGTATTCAACATAAGACCTTATGATTCTTTCTATTTCATTATGTTTATCTATACTATTTACTGGAATACCAAATTTCTCAACTACAGTTTTTGTGATGGTTTCCATTGTCATAGAATCTCCTATAGCTTCATATACCCTTAAGGCAATATCTTTATAAAAATCTATATTATCAGTTACAAGCTTTGTAATATCGTCATATATACCCTTGTGTGCTACTACATACTTGCTACATTTTAAATCTAAAAGCTTTTCTTTGCTTTTTAGATCCTCGCTAAGTATATATACATATGGCATTTTAGCCTCCTCTATAACCTCATAGCTTATTAGAGCATCTGCTAGATAAGCAACATCATCTGGGGTCATAATGCATATATGCTCTGGAGTATGTCCTGGGGTAAAAAGAATTTTAAATTCAATATCACATATATGTATACTATCTTGATTATCCCAAATCATAATATCCGTTTCGCAGACCATGTGACCAAATCGCTCTATTACATCAGTTAATGCATGATTTCTAAAATAAATCTTTAAATTTACCGTAGAGTTAGAAATAAGAGCCTCATAAGCTGGCATAGCAATTATACAATTGTATTTGTTTTTTAAATATGCATTATTTCCTGAATGATCTATATGAGCATGACTACATATTATAGCAACAACCTTTAGATTACTTTTGTCCAATAACTGGTCTATACCTTTTTGCTCCCTTTTAGCCCATCCTGAGTCTAGCATAATAATCTCTTCCTCATTAACTTTGTAAAAAGGTATGTATGTCATTCCAGTATCAATACAAAATGTATTTCCCTTAACTTTTTTTATTTCCATCTAACATTATCTCCTAGTTTTTTAAATTTAAAACGTAATCCATCGTCTTTCTTTATTACTTTGTTCTGCTAATTCAATAATCTTTATAGTATTTCTTGCCTGCTGAGGCTTTACAATAAGTGCCTCTTTATCCAAAATAGCCTCATACACATTCCTATAAAACTCTCTGTAATCACCTATCTCACTTTCTACTCTACCTACTATATGTATACCCTCTACTTCAGTATTAATTTTACCCCATAATCTTTCTGGCTCTTCCCCCCATCTTTCTATGTGTTGAGGAAAGATTCCTCCTTTTAGGGCTTCTTCTTGAACATCAAGACCATATTTAATAAAAGAACCTTTTGTTCCATGTATTGCAAAACGTGGTCCAGGTTCTCTTACAAGCATTCCTGCTTTAAGAGTTACTTTAAGCTTTGAGTACTTAAGTATTAACTTAAAATTATCAACTGCTTCACCATTAGTTTTTTGAATTTCAAGATGAGAAAATACTTCTTCTGGGAGTCCAAATAAACATTGTGCTTGATCAATTAGATGAGATCCTAGATCATATAAGATTCCTGAACCAAGAACATTTTTCTCTCTCCAATTGTTTTTAAATTCAGTCCTAAATCTATCATAATTAGCTTCGTAATCTACAATTTCTCCAAGTATATTACCTCTAACGAGCTTTTCAACTGTTTTAAAGTCGCTATCCCATCTTCTGTTGTGGTGGACAGTTAGCAGCTTATCTTTGAACTTTGCAAGCTCAATGAGCTTATCCGCTTCTTCAGAAGTTACTGTAAATGGTTTTTCCACCACAACATTTTTGCCTCTTTCTAATGCCTTTTGAGTTAACTCATAGTGAAAGTTATTTGGTGTTGCAATAACAATGAGCTCTACACTTGGATCATCTATTATTTCATCAACTCCAGCAACTATTTCAACGTTCTCATAATTTTCTTTTAAATGCTTAATATTTTCAGGCTTAGTTTCGTAAACTTTATACAGATTTAGACCAGAAACACTATCTATTATAGGTGCATGAAAGACTCTACCTGCCATCCCATACCCAATTAAACCAACACGAATCTCTTGTTTCACAGAAATCTCTCCCTTTAAAAGTTAATCTTCCCATTATGAATCATTATTGCTACATTTATTACCTTTATATTATATCAGTATTTAACATCTTTAACATATTAAACTTACTTAAATCTGATTTATACTATAAATCCAATGTACGATAGTTGAGTTAAAAACAACAAAAAAAGACGCCAACAAGAAGTTTACGTCTCCTTTTAAAATTCTTGTATATCCTATATAAAGTCTTCAGCCGCCTCCTACTGGTGGAAATAAGGCTACTACATCTCCATCTTTTACTTCTCTGTCTAAAGAACCATCAATTCCATTAATAAGTCCAATAGAAATCTCCTCTGGTTTTATTCCAATTTCCTTCACTATATCTTCTAATGTACTTGCTTCTTTAAATTCAACATCTTGACTTTTCCATCTTCCATCTCTAAAATAAGCAAAAAGTCTTACTTCTACTTTCATTTGTAGTCCTCCTTTCTCCTCAATATGAGAAAGAATGAACCTTCTTTTAAAAGTTCATTCTCCCAATAAAATTATATCTCTTGATTTGATGCTGCCTCATTCTTTGCAATATATTCTTCAACAATTCCTGCATATTCTTCAAGACCAAGTTTTGTTAAAGTTTCCTTTGTAGGAATTCCGTTTTTATCCCAGCCTCTTGCTTCATAATATTTTGGAAGCAATTCACTTAATTCATGAACATGCCCTACTGAAGGTCCTTCTGGTATAGGTGATTCTAACAATCTATCTGGAAGAGTATCCTGTGTGCTATCTATTCCAGCTCTTAAGTTAAATATCTTCTCTAGATTCCAAATTCTCTCTCCTGCTTGAAGCAACGTTTCTACATTATAAACTTCTCCACATACTGTATTATACATATCTACATAGTCTTGTGCACCTAATCCAAATGTAGTGAATAAACATATTCCCATAGAATCAATTACAGCTGTTAAATCGTGAAACACCTTTGTATATGCTGGTTTTCCTTCAAGGGCTAAACGATCTAATTTCTCAGGATATCCTAATATTTCTGGATTAATCATATATCCTTTTATATGACATCCTCCTCTATTATTTGTTGCATAATTAATACCATGTCCCTTTACTCCTCTTGGGTCATATGCTGGAAGTTCTTGCTTTTTAACAGTCATAGCGTATTCAATATGTCCATAACTTTCACATAATCTATATGAACCATCTGCTAACTTATCTCCGAATCCTTCTCTTAATCCCATCTTTCTAGTCCATTCAATTATAGCCTTTGCATCTCCCCAATTTAGAGATACCCCATCTGCTGCTAGTTCTTCATCCTTAATAATGCCCTTTTCATATAATTCCATAGCTGCCGCAATAGTAGCTCCAGCTGAAATAGTATCTAATCCATACTCATTACAAAGCATATTAGCTACATTTATAGAACTTAAATCATAGTTATCACAGTCAGAACCAAATGCCCATAGTGTTTCATATTCTGGTCCTCCACATTCTGTACCGTCCTCCATTTTAACCCATCTTCCACAGGCAATTGGACATCTGTGACAAGCACTTTTTCTAACAAGAGTCTGCTCTGTCATAGCTTCTCCACTAATCTTATCAGCCTCTTTTGTGTAAGCCTTTTGGAAGTTACGAACTGGGTGAATTCCACTTTCATTTATGATATTAACTAATACTGCTGTTCCATATGTTGGGAGACCATTTCCTGCAACTGGGTCATCTCTTAGGATTTTTGTTTTTGCAAGTCCTACTGCTTGAGCTTCTTTGTCATCTGGTAATTGAACTTTACCGCTTCCTTTTACTGAAATAGCTTTTACATTTTTAGAACCTAAAACCGCACCTACTCCTCCACGACCTGCTGCTCTATCTACATCATTCATAACCGCTGCCATAAGCGATAGTTTTTCTCCTGCTGGTCCAATACAAAGTACTTTTGCTTTATCATGAACTTCTTGGAGAGTTTTTGTTGTTTCTGAAACAACTTTTCCCCATAATCCTTTTGCATCTTTTATCTCTACATCTTCATCTGTAATATTTATATATACAGGACTTTCAGATTTTCCCTCAAGGATTATCATATCGTATCCTGTTTTCTTCAACTCTGCTCCCCAATGTCCACCAGAATTAGAAATTCCTATTGTACCTGTTAGAGGTGCTTTTGTAATAACCATATATCTTCCACTAGTTGGCATTGGTGCTGCTGTTATTGGTCCTGTTGCTATAATAAATTTATTATCAGGGCTTAGTGCATCTACTTTAGGATCTATTTCATCTATAAGTGTCTTAACCCCTAATCCTCTAGCCCCAATATATTTTTGAGCTACTGCTAAATCTAGAGGTTCTACTTTAATACTTCCTTCACTTAGATTAATTCTTAGTACTTTCCCATTGTATCCAAACATTATAATACCCCTCCCTTATATATCTTGTCTTTCTAAAATACTATAGCAATTCTCATACCAATACACAGTTCATATTTTCATTAAATTTCAATTTTTTAAGCTAGTCCCATAAAATTAATGTTTTCTTGATATTAATTTTATTTATTTATAACTATTCTACTACAATCAAATTACATCACTTGTTCTATTTAAGAACAATAATCCCCTTTATTATAGTTCTATTTCAGAACATCGTTCCACATTAGAACAGCACTCTGTACTTTCAAAGTCTGAATTACCTAAATTAATTTTATATTTTTCTATTTTTCTGTATAAGGTATTACGTCCAATTGCCAATGCTTTAGCAGATAGCGATACGTTATTATTAAATTTCTTTAGTGTTTTAATAATATGTTGTTTCTCGTTATATTCCAGTGTTAAACACTTATCTTTTTTATTTAAAGGTATAAATATTTCCTGTTTCTCTTCTCCAGGCACATGAACCCTCTGAGTGTTAATCATAAGTTCTACTATATTCTCAATTTCCCTTATATTTCCAGGCCAGTAATATTCCATAAACTTAACTTCGTAATATGGTGGTATTTCTAACTCTTTTTTATTAAGATTCTTCGATATACTTTTCATAAAGTATTCTATTAAAAGGGGTATATCCTCTTTCCTTTCTCTTAATGAGGGAAGTCGTAAAGGCAAAACATTTAAGCGATAATATAAATCTTGTCTAAAATTTCCTTCTCGTATCTTTTTTTGAAGATCTTTATTAGTAGCTGCTATAATCCTAACATCAATTGGTATATTCTTAATACTTCCAACAGGATTAATTACCTTCTCTTCTATAACTCTAAGAAGCTTTGTCTGCATGTCAATAGGCATTTCCCCTATTTCATCTAGAAAGATAGTTCCACCACTGGCAAGCTGAAACTTACCTATAGCTCCTCCTAATCTTGCACCAGTAAAAGCACCTTCTTCATATCCAAAAAACTCCGACTCCATTAAATTTTGAGGAATAGCCCCACAATTAACTGCTACAAAAGACTTATTTCTTCTACTACTATAATTATGAATAGATTGCGCAAAAACTTCTTTTCCTGTTCCACTCTCTCCAGTAATTAAAATAGTAGATCTACTGTCAGCAATGTTCTTTGCATAATCAATTACTTCTAAGAACTTTTCACTTTTTCCTATAATCTTGTCAAAGTTATAAATAGCTTGTCCAGATGTAATTCTATTTACTAATTTTCTATCCTTTTTTACTTCTTTAAATATAATTAAGACTTTCTCTATTTTACTCTCTCTATTAACTAAGGGATGAGCATTAATTTGAAGATAAGAAACATTTTTATTAATGCATACTTTAAGTTCTTTAGAAAACAAAGCTCCAGACTTCGCTTCATTTAAAATATATTCCCATTCTCCTATTATGTTAGATACCTTCATTTTTCTTAGGTCTAACTTCTTATATCCAAGCAAATCAGTAAGTCCTTTGTTTACTGTGTCAATGTGTCCTAATAAGTCGCATATCATAATACCTTCTGAAATCTCTTCAATAAAGCTTATCATATGTTCTTCTCGTAAAATAGATTTCACCTCCCTATTAAATCTTAAATTATATCAATATTATCTCCCTCTTTAATCTTTCCTCCCTTTATTACCTTCGTAAATATTCCCTCTCTTGGCATAACACAATCTCCAACTAATTCACGAATAGCACATCCCATGTGACACTCTTTTCCTATTTGAGTAACTTCTTGAATGGTTTCTCCTATTTTAAGCATAGTTCCTACAGGAAGCTCCCAGAGAACTATTCCTTCTGTAGTTAGATTTTCTGCAAATTTCCCTGTACATAACCCTTCTGCACCCTGTGATTTCATCTTGTCCATACTTTCTAATCCGAGTAAACTAACCTGTCTATGCCATTTTCCAGCATGTGCATCTCCTTCAAGTCCAAAGTCCTCTATAAAATTCCCTACTGGAATCCCTTCCTTTGGAACTCCCTTTTTCTCACTTATATTGATTGCTATTACTCTACCCATTTATATATTCTCACCTCTTCTTATAAATTCTCCTGATTTTCCACCTATTTTCTTAACAAGCCTTATATTATCAATAACCATCTCTTTATCAATAGCTTTGCACATATCATAAATAGTTAAAGCAGCTATAGAAACAGCACTTAATGCCTCCATTTCTACTCCTGTTTTACCTGTTGTTTTTGCTTCTGCTTCTATAATAATAGATGATTCTTCTTCGTTAATTTCAAAGCTTAAGTCTACTCCATTTATTAGTATATTGTGGCACATTGGAATTATATCACTTGTTTTCTTAGCTCCCATTATTCCTGCTACTTGAGCAACAGCTATAACATCTCCCTTTTTCATCTGCCCTTCTTTCACTTTAATTAGTGTTTCTCTATTCATTTTTATAGTTCCTCTAGCAATAGCAACTCTCTTTGTTTCATCTTTTTCTCCAACATCAACCATTTTTGCTTTTCCATTCTCATTAAAGTGCGTAAAATCCATATTATCCTCCTATTTGTACCATTTCTCTATTTATAGGGTTATAGTTCTTTTCATTCATATGGTGCTCTTTAGGTTTAATCTTTACAGCATTAACAATAATAGGTAAGATATCTCTCTTTTCTCTTAAGTCAGTCTTTATATCAACTTCATCATTTGAATGAAGACAAGGTTTAATTTTACCATCTGCTGTAAGCCTTATCCTGTTGCAACTTGAACAAAAGTGTGAGCTTATTGGGTTTATAAGACCTACTCTTCCCTTTGCACCCGGTAACTTATAATGCTGTGCTGGTGCTGACTTATCCTTATTAATTATAGGTATTAAATTAGGATATTTTTCTAAAACTATGTTATTTGAAATACAGTGCTCTTTTGACCAGTCTCCATTATCACCAATAGGCATAAGTTCTATAAACCTTATATCATATTCATTTTCTATAGTAAGATTTATAAAGTCATCTATTTCATCATCATTAAATCCCTTAACTAATACTACATTAAGTTTTAAAGGTGTTAACCCGACTTCCTTAGCAGCTCTAATTCCTTCAAGAACATTCTTAAGTTTACCACCATTTGTTATATACTCATATCTATCCTCTTGTAGAGTATCAAGACTTATATTTACTCTTTTTAAACCCGCCTTCTTTAAATCTTTAGCATATTGCCCTAGAAGGGTTCCATTAGTCGTTAATGCTACTTCATTAATTCCTGGTATCTCTGATATCTTTTGAACAAGTCCTACTATACCTCTTCTAACTAGAGGTTCTCCACCAGTTAACCTTACCTTATTTACTCCTAATTTAGTTGATACCTTAACTATTTCTTCAATTTCTTCCATACTTAAAATATCAGAATGGCATTTTTTTATTATGCCTTCCTCAGGTATACAATATCTACATCTTAAATTGCATAAATCCGTTACTGATATCCTTAAATAATTTATTTCTCGTCCTTCTCCATCTAACACGAACTTCCCTCCAATCTAAGGTATATCTTTTAAATGTAAATTATTTCACCTGGGCTGTCTAGACGATATCCACCTATTTGTTTAAGCTGAGTTTCTAAATCTTTTGATTTAAGAATTCTTATAAAGTCCTTAACTTTGTCTTCTTCTAAAAAGCTTTTCTCAATTAAAAAGTCATAATCTTCCTCACCAATGGCTATAAAATCAAGATTCATGGTTCTTGCAACGGACTCTATCCCCATACCTACATCTGCTGTTCCAGATAGTACAGCAGTGGCTACTGTCATATGAGTAGTCATCTCTCTATCGTATCCCTTTATATCATCTGAATCTATGGATAATTGATTTAATTTATAATCTAAAAGTACTCTAGTTCCAGCACCCTTTTGTCTATTTACAAATACTATATCTTCTCTCATTAAATCTTTAATGGAATTAATATTCTTAGGATTGCCTTTTTTAACCATAAGTCCTTGAATTCTTTTAACTCCTTTTAGTAAAGCCATTTCTTTATTAACTAAATACTTTTTAACATATTCTATATTATAAACTCCAGTTTTATGGTCAAGAAGATGAATAGGTGCTATGTGACATTCCCCTCTTCTGCTTGCCATAATTCCTCCTAAACTACCTACATGAGCCGATGACAAGCTGCTTCCTCTTGATTTCAAACTCATTTCATTAGTTATAATATCTATTATTATGTCGTGACTTCCTATTAAAACTAAAGTATTCTCTATACCTCTATAGTCTTTCAAAAGCTCCACTTCAACCTTTTCTCCTGCCTCAATACCTTCTACTGTTTTAGGTATTTTAAGTACTCCATCTGCTCTCACTAGAGACATAGTAACACCTGCCCCTCTATTTAATGGGGTAGCAATTAACTTTTCTCCTATTTTCCCAAGCTTTACTCTCACAAACTCAAGATGTTTTAGAGAAGACATTAATCTACTTGATAAAATAGCCTCTACCTTCTGCCTGCTCTCTTCTTGTATTTTTAAATATTTAAAGATTAAAGGCGACACAAAGGAATCAAAGACAAAGTATGCAGATACAGGATATCCCGGAAGACCAATTACAGGTTTATTATTAACTTTCCCTAATATAGCTGGTTTTCCTGGCTTTATAGCTATGCCGTGAGCAATAACTCCGCCTAATTCCTCTATTATTTTTGAAGAATAATCTTCACTTCCTGCTGATGAACCAGCATTTATTATAACTATATCGTTTTCATTTGCTGCCTTTATCATTGCACTTTTAATTAGTTCATAGTCATCTATAACAGGTTTATATCTATTAGCTTGTCCTCCACATTGTACAACTAGAGCTTCAAACATTCTTGAGTTAGAATCTATAATCTTCCCTTCTGATATTTCCTCTTCAGGATTAATTATCTCAGTCCCTGTTGGAATAATTCCAACTTTAGGCTTTTTAATTACTTTTATCTCTAAAATTCCTCCACTTAATAATGATCCTATATCAACCGGAGTTATCTTATGAAAAGCAGGTATTATCATCTCTGAGGCTACAATATCTTCTCCAACTGGCCTTACATGTTGCCATGGTGATGCTGCTCTTATTATCTCAACGGTGTAATCATCTATCTTTACTACATCTTCTATCATAATAACTGCATCAAAAGGATCTTTTATAACATCTCCTGTGTCTACATATATAAAATCACTACCTATTTTTAGCCTTATAGGGTTAACCTCATTGGCCCCAAAAGTAGATTTATATATAACTGCTATACCATCCATAGCAGAAGCATTGAAATACGGGGATGATATCTTTGCAAATATAGCTTCTGAAGTAACTCTATTTAAAGCATCCTCTACTCTTAGAATTTCTCTTCCTAATCCATTAATTCCTTCTTCACATTCTCTAAAAAAAAGTTCCTTTGCCTCTTCTAATTCTAAATTAGATAAGTATACATTTCTTTGAAAGCTACTCAAACTAAATCACCGCCTTTATTAAAATAAATCTACTCTAATTTTTTCTCCCTCTTTAATCCCTTCCTTATCTTCATGGATCTTCACATATCCCTTAGCTTTTGACATTAATGTTATCATTCCTGACTTCCCATATACTGGACGTGCCTTATACTGATTATTTTCCTTTTCTAAATAAACCATCTGATATGTTTCTTTACCTTGAGCTGAATGCACATTAGTCATCATTGTAGCTTCAATAAAACTCTCTTCATATTCATCTAGATTAAAAATCCTCTTTACAAAATACTCTACAAAAACCTTGAAAGCTATCATAGCTGAAACAGGTTGTCCTGGCAGTCCAAATAAAGGTTTATCATCTATCTTTGCTAATATGGTAGGTTTTCCTGGATTCATAGCGACACCATGAACAAATACTCCTGGCTTTCCTATCTCATCAATAACAATTGTAGTTATATCTTTAGTCCCAACCGAACTTCCTCCTGATAGTAGAACAATGTCACTTTTTTGCATGCAATCTCTTAATATACTTTTAATAAGCTCTTTATCATCCTTTACTACACATCTTTCAACCACATGAAGTCCACTTTTTTTTGCCATAGCTGATAAGGTATATGTATTTATATCCTTTATTTTTCCTAGTTTAAGCTCTTCCTTTGGATCAGTAACCTCATCTCCTGTTGAAATTATAGCTATAGATGGAATCTTAAATACACTTACCTTATCTATTCCTATAGAGGACAGAACTCCTATATCTTGTGGTCTTAATCTCATTCCCTTTAGTAGAACCTTTTGATTCTCTTTTATATCATCACCTATATCAACTACATTTTCTTTAGCTACAACTGATTTTGAAACCGTAATATTTGTATCATCTAAATTCTCCACATATTCAATCATAACTACAGCATCTGCCCCTTCAGGTACCATCCCCCCCGTTGGCACATAAACTGCTTTATCTGCAGTGACTTTCATATTTGCCACTTTTCCCATCTCTACTTCCCCTATTATTTCTAAAAACATAGGTAAGCTTTCACTAGCTCCATGTGTATCCCTACTTCTAACTGCATATCCATCTACAGTAGATCTTCTAAAATGAGGTACATTTAACTTTGAGTATATATCTTCTCCTAATATTCTATCAACAGCTCCAAATATATCTACTTCTTCTATCTGAATTTTAAAATCTTTAAAGTTTTCCATAAGTTTTTCTCTAGCAGCTTTAACGCTATGAACCTTGAACATTTCCATAGTGAATACCTCCATTTAAGTAATTGTATTCAAAATCTATAAATCCTTTAGCTTCTATGCTTTGTGGAGAAGTTAATATCTTTTTTGTATTCCCAATTTCTATTAATTTTCCATCTTGCATGAATACTGTATTATCACAAATTCTACTGCATTGAGCAATATTGTGAGTTACTATTAAAATAGTTGTTTCCCTTGCTTTGTTTAGTTCTATTAAATTTCTTTCTATTATTTTTGTTGAGTTTGGATCAATATTTGCAGTTGGTTCATCTACTATTAGTAACTTAGGTTCAAAAATCATAGCTCTTGCAAGAGCAACCTTTTGAGATTCTCCCCCTGATAATTTAGTAGCTATTTGATCCTTCAATTTATAAATTTCAAACCTACCCATAATTTCATTTACTTTGTCATGTATTATATTTTTACTAACTCTTCTAATTATTAATGGATAAGCAATATTTTCAAAGACTGTCCTTCTTAAAAGATAAGAGCTTTGTTCTGAATAAGTCATAAATTTCATTATTTCAGGATTTAATTGTAATCCATTATATGTAACTTCTCCGCAGTCTCTCTCTTCAAGTCCAGCTAAAATTTTCATAAATGTACTTTTACCTGAACCATTTGGGCCTAATATCCCATGAATCTTACCTCCTTCAAAGTTTAAATTATCAATATTCAATACTACTCTACTTCCATAAGATTTCCTAACATTTTTCACCTTAATATTCATCTTCATCACCCTGAATGTATTTATATAAAAAAGAATTAATAATAAAAGAAATAGCTAGAAGTACTATCCCCATAGCAATTGAAGCTGAATAATCACCCATGGCATTATTCATTGATATATATGTAGTCATCACCCTAGTATGACCCTTTATATTTCCCCCCACTAACATTACAGCACCAACCTCAGATATAGCTCTTCCAAAGCCTGTTACTATTGCTATAAACATATCTATTTTTGTTTCCCTAATCAATAAAAATAATGTATGATATTTATTTCCTCCTAAAGTTAAGCATAACCTGCTTATCCTTTTCCCAGCTTTTTTTGTATTATTAAAAATTATTCCTGTAATAATAGGAGTAACTAAAAGTGCCTGGGCAATTATCATTGCTGTAGGAGTATAAAGGATTTCTAAAACACCTAAGGGTCCTCTTCTTGAAAAAATTACTGAAACTATTAAACCGAGAACAACTGGTGGAATCCCCATACAGGTATTTAAGAGTTTCCCATATACTCTTTTAAATTTAAATTCTTTCATAGAACTATATATCCCAATAGGCGCTCCTATTAACGTTCCAATTATAGTTGCAATACCAGAAACACTCATAGACAAAAGAATAATAGAATATATCTCCCTATCTAGCGAAAAGAGAAGCTGAAAAGCTTCCTTTATACCGTTTAAAATGTATATCATAATATCCCTCCAGTTGCATTTCTAGTAAATACTCTTAATCTATTTAGATCTAGCATTAGGATAGAACACTTGATCCTCATGTCCTAAAATTTTAAAAGATTTAATTAATTCTTGAGTCTCATCTGATATAATCCAGTTTACAAACTTTTTTGCCCCTTCTGAATTTATCGTATGATTCTTATTAGGATTTACAGGAATTATTCCATACTGATTAAGTAAGCTCTCATCACCTTCACAAATTATCTGTAGATCTACATTATCCTGCATTTTTATATAAGTAGATCTATCTGATATTGTATATCCTTGTTTCTCATCTGCTACTTTTAATGTCTCACCCATCCCCTGACCTGTTTCCATATACCATTTCTCTTTGCTTGGATCTATACTTTTTTCCTTCCAAATAGATTTTTCTTTCTTATGTGTCCCAGAGTCATCCCCTCTAGATAAAAAGGTTTGTCCACTATCCGCAATTAACTTTAATGCTTTTCCCATATCTTGCCCTGCATTCTTACCGATCTTTACTGGATCGCTTTCAGGTCCTAAAAGAATAAAGTCATTATACATAACATCATATCTAACTGTTCCATGCCCTTCTGATACAAATTTCTCCTCATCCACCTTTGCATGAACTAGAAGTACATCAGCTTCTCCATCCTTACCCATTTGTAATGCCTTACCTGTACCAACAGCTACAACTTTAACTTCTATACCCTCTTTTTTTTCAAAATTAGGCAATAAGTATTCTAATAATCCACTATCTTGTGTGCTTGTTGTTGTAGCTAAAATAATGGAACCCTTTACATTATCCTTTTCCGCATTGTTAGGATTTACTTCTGATTTTCCTGAGCATCCATATAAAAAAACAGAACTTAGTACAACTAAAGTTACAATTATGTTTATTAATTTTTCTTTCATTTTCTTTTCCTCCTTAAATTGTTTATTAAATTATACACTAAATACTACTTTTACAATAATAATATCTTCGTATTGATTTTAAATCTTTTCTATATTAATCTTATAAGTAAGTAAAATAAAATCTAATAATATTTCTAGAGGTGGTGCTATTCTTGTTTAAAGTAGGTATATTGACTGCTAGTGATAAGGGTTACGTAGGTCAACGTGATGACAAAAGTGGCAAAGTTATTGAAGATATAATGGTAAAAAACGATTATGAAATTATTTATTATAAAATTCTTCCTGATGAAAGAGAACTTATTTCTAAAGAACTGATAAAAATGTGTGATGATTTATCTTTAGATTTAATATTAACAACTGGCGGGACAGGCTTTTCCCAAAGAGATTGGACTCCTGAGGCCACTTTAGATGTAATTCATAGACAAACTCCTGGTATATCTGAAGCTATGAGACATCACAGCTTAAGCATTACTCCTAAAGGAATGTTAAGCAGAGGGGTATCTGGAATTCGTAATACTACTCTAATTATCAATCTTCCGGGAAGTCCAAAGGCTGTTAAAGAAAATTTAGAGTACATATTACCCGCATTAAAACATGGACTAGAAATTTTAAAAGGAACAGCATCTGAGTGTGCTAGCAATTAAAATAGTATTAGACGCCAAATATGGCGTCTAATACTATTTTAATGATAACTATTTAAAACCTAGTCGCTTACTTATTCCCTTTTTCTTAGTTATTATGGCCCCTTCTGGACAAAGTTCTTGACAACAGAAGCATCTTATACAATTGCTATAATTCCACTTTGGTATTACCTTATTATTATATTTTGCAAAGGATATTACCTTAGATTTTTCCGGACATACCTCATCACATTTCCTACAACCTATACACTTTTCTTCAATTACAACTGGGTCAGGTGCAGTCAAGGATGCAACAAAGTTATTTAATGAAGGACTTATAAAATTAAACACCTTAGCACCTCGTGAGAGTTTAAAGTCTTTACATTTCATATCCTCTACTTTTTCACCGAGAACTTCTATTTCTTCTGGGCGTACTGCTCCCCACTTTGTATCATGAGCAACCTTTAGAAATGGCACAGCAAATACATTGTCATATCCAATTAATCTTACAGCTGTAGAATCTACTGCAGTAAGACTTTTCCCCATAATTATAGTATCTATCTTTTTAGGGGTTCCATTTCTAGGTCCATTTCCTTCCATAGCGATTATTCCATCAAGAATTGCAAAATTGGTTTTAACAACAGTATTTAAATCCAAAAGCATTTTACTAAAGTTAACTGGATTAGGCAATTTTGTGTGCCATGTTGCTTTTTGTGTACCAGGTACACAACCAAATTGATTCTTAACTGCTCCTGTATAGTACATCATAGCATGAGTTTTAAGCTTTGGTAGTGTTATAACTACATCAGCTTCATGAGCTGCTCTAGCAACATTCCAGAACTTATACATTAAAGGATTATCAAGCTCAACATGTACTTCATCATTGAAATCCACGAACCTTACTCCATATCTTTCAGCAACCTCAATTAACCCTGATTTCTCAGCAGCTTTTCTTGTATCTCCCAGACCTGGTGAGTCACCGAATGTTATATTATTACTATATTCTTTGACAATCCTTATAACAGCTTCAAACACTGCGTAATGAGTAATAACTGGTGATCCTTTTTCAATTATGCTAAGAAGATTAGGCTTTAATAAAACCTTACTGTTTTCAGGTATAAGAGTTCTCAAAAAAGAGTCCCCTCCTAAAAGTTCAAAACCTTCTCTAAGTTTTTTTTCAATATGGTCAACATCGTAATCTGTGCATTTTAATAAAGCGACCTTTTCCATAACACCTTCACCTCTACATTTAGGTATATTACTGCATTTCTAAATTATACATTTAATGAAGTGTGTATTTCAATAAAAATATAGTGTATTGCCAAAAACTTGTCCAATCTTGAAACAAGATAGCCAATATATACAAAAGAAACTACCAAGCCAAGAATTATTAATATCCCCATATATTCACCTTCCTATAAATCAACATATGGTACTATTCTATTATTTTGGATATTAAGATTGTATTAATATTGAATAAATTGATATAAGGAAGATGTAAAGAATATATATAAGCTTATTATGATTACATATAAATTCTCTGATAATAAATTATATTAAGTTTATTATCAACTTAAAAAATCAGTTAGCAAAATATATTTGCCAACTGATTTTTTTATCTATTTTTTACTTCTATCTAAAATCCATTTTGCTATTTTAGGAACAATTTCTTTCTGTGAACGAGAGCTTGCTACAATTCCTGCATGCCCTACAGGGTAAGAAACCATTTCTTTATCCTTGCTTCCTACTACATCATTTAATGGTTTTGATGCGGATGGTGGAATTAAATTATCCGCTTCTCCAAAAATATTTAATAATGGCATAGTTACATTCTTAAGATCAACGCTCTTATCTCCTAACATAAACTCACCCTTAATAAGCTTGTTTTCTTGCCATAAATCCTTCATATACTTTCTATAGGCTTCCCCCGCTTGTCCTGGGCTATCAAAAATCCACTTTTCCATGCTTAGAAAATCTGCTAATAATTTAGGATTATCTAGGCTATCTACCACTCCTATATATTTATCCACTAATAAAGTATAAGGCTTTAAAGATACAAAAGTCATATTTAGGAACCAACCTGGTACAATCCCATAAGCATCTACAAGACTATCTACATTCATATCTTTAGACAATTTAAACAAAATTCCATCATCAATGTCAAAATCTATTGGAGATGCAATAGTCACAAGACTATTTATTTTCTCTGGATACAATGATGAATAAATAGTACAGAATGTTCCTCCTTGGCATTTAGATAAAATATTTATTTTTTCTACTTTATTCTTTTGTCGTATACAATCTATTGCATTTCCTAGATATCCTTCTATATAATCTTCTAGAGTTATATATCTATCTTCTGCTGTAGGATATCCCCAATCTATAATGTAAAGATCTAGTCCTTGTTCTAATAATTTTTTCACAAAACTCTTTTCTTGCTTTATATCCATAATATAAGGTCTATTCATTAATGCATAAACTATCAGTGTTGGAACACTTGTTTTTTTCTTTACCTTGGGAATATAGTGATATAATTTCATCTTATCTTCTTGATAAATTAATTCTTTTGGTGTTTTATCATGGTCCTCATATTCGATATTCATCAAAATATCAATTCCATTTACCATCTTTTCTTGATTTTTTAATATCTTATCCATATATTCTGTATACATATTTGTTTTAAAAATATTATTCAAGTAAATTCACCTCTTCATTTTTAGCATACTAATTTATAATTTATTTCAGCTATTAGTACTACTTACTATTTGTTTACTCTTTCTCTACTTACTTTGTTTATTTAAAAGAATTTTCAGCTCCTCTATTTCCTTTTTCATACTTCTAGTTTCTTTTTTTATATCATATACAGTTTTATACAAACTGTCCATTTCCGTTTTTTTTGGTACTGGTATAAAGGACAGATATTCCTCCCACAATTTATCTGACTCAATTTTAAAATTGGTCATTGCGTCTAACATATGTCCTACTAATTTGCTAAACTCATCTGAAAAGAATAATTTATTAAAAGCGTTATCCATTTCTTTAGTATAATATTTATAAAATTGTTCAAAGGTCTGTGGCGCTACTCCTTCTTTATACATTTCCATATAATCTTGAAAAATCTTTTTCATAGTTTCTTGTGTCAAATTATAAATATTTGCGCAAAACTCATTAACAAGTACACTAAAACGAATAAATTTATCAAAACCTTCTGATTGCTTTTCTAAAAATTCTCTATCAATTCCCATCATTGGTGTATTAATAAATTTACTAAAAGATTTATCATAGTTATCTTTCCATAGTTTAAAATACTCTACATATCCTGATGGATTATTAAAATATCCTTTATAAAAAATATCTTTTAATTCTTCTTGGCTACTTATCCAAGGCTGCCAAAACTTATTTGCTGCAACTTTATAAGATTCCATTATACCTATAGAATCTTCTAATATTTTTTTCATAGGCTCTGGAACATATGGAATATAACTTTTTTTCATATATTCCATATTTTGTTCTGACCATTCTTCATAAACTTTTTTAATAGTATCTTCTGTAGGAATAAACCCAATTTCTTTTAACTTTTTCCAAACTTCATAAATACTTTCGTATATACCATTGCTTTGATTTATTTTTCTATATATTTCACAGGGGTCTCCTGTATAACTCGTAAATAACTTAGAATTAAAAGCCATTACTTCATTAAAATAATTCATCGGATTATAATTACTTTGTAAATTTTCATTATCTTTTGATTCTTCTTGTATACCAAACATATTCTTCCATGATTCAAACATATCTTTCTGTACATCTAAAAATTCATTAAACATATTAACGTTATTCTTCATAAAACTTCCTCTACCCCTTCCCGGTCTACCAATTTGTATTAAATTTATAGTTTTTTAAAGCAGCGTACTTTTCTATTTATATTCATCTATAATTATATTTATTACTAAAATTATTTAAAAAATAAAAAATCCGATTAAGGAGGATTTTCCCTAACCGGAATAACAATATTTTATTTTAAACTTTTCTAATATTCCATTTTATAAATTTAACTACTCCTATGCTGAAAATAAAAGTTACTATTAAAATGTTGTATAAAGTTAAATTAATTTCTAATAGTTGTCCATATATTAATTGACCCGGTACAATACTTACTGTAGCAATAGCGGTAGAAAAAGCACTTACTTTTCCAAGCATCTCTTCTTTTATTTCTTGTTGAATATAGGTTAACGATATGATGTTGGATAAAGCTAAAGATAACATTATTCCAAACCCACCTAGGGAATAAAGTCCTAAAATTAAAAATTTATTTTCTGTATTTAAATAAGTAGAAATCCCCATAATTATAATTGCCATTACCATGGGATACATAGTTTTATGCATTTTTTTTATTTTAAATAATTTAGGCTTAAATGTGATTAATGCACCTCCTATTATTATTCCTAAAACAAATATTGCTTCTACAAATCCATATATAGCCGAAGACATATTTAACTCTATTTTAATAAAATAAGGAGATATAATACTTAGAATTGGCACTACAAATATATTAGTTAATGCATAAGAAACTATAATTCCTAATACTATTTTCTTTTTTTCTTTTAAGTATTTAAAACTTTTTTTCATTTCTCTTAAAGATTTTGAAATAGGGTTTCTAAACTTTTCTTTTTGTTCTAGATCTGGAATATTTAAAAACATCTCTAAAATAGCGGATATTAAAAAGCTGACAGCATTTAATATAACTATTACTTTTATTTCAACAAAACTATATAATAATCCAGCAATTATAGGTCCAAGTAAGTTAACTATAGCTCCAACTTGTTGAATTATTCCATTAGCGGTGGCTAAGTTTTCTTTTTCAACAATTTGTGGAATACAGGCTGTAACCGCAGGGTTATATAAAGTATAAATGATAGATAGAATAAACATAACACTTGTTACTATTATTGTATTATCTTTTCCATTCATAAGTATTACTGAGTATATGATCATTAACCCAGCACTAAGGAAATCGAGATAACTCATTATTTTTTTTCTATTTATTGTGTCTGCTAGTAGTCCTGCAATAGGTGCACATAATATATATGGAATAGTCGATATTGCTAATATTCTAGAGAAAGTAACAGCACTTCCTGTTACATCTAAAATATATAACGACATGCTAAATCTTTGAATTGCATTTCCAAATAAGGATATTATCTGCCCAATAACTACTATAACAAAGTTTTTATTTTTCATTTTATCCCCTTATAAGTTCAAAATCTACGCAGATTGGATAATTTTTATTTTCACTCAATTGTAATTTAGCATCAATTCCATAAATCTCTCTTAAATTTTCTTTAGTTATAACTTCCCTTGGAATACCCTTACAAATAATTTTACCTTTTTTAAGTCCAATAATATTACTTGCAAATCTACAAGCATTATTTAGTTCATGTAATACTATAACAATAGTAATATCCTTTTGTTTATTTAACTTTTCTAATACCTCTAATACTTCAAGTTGATATGATATATCTAAGTAAGTAGTTGGTTCATCTAACATAATTATGTCTGTTTCTTGTGCCAGAGTCATTGCAATCCAAGCTCTTTGTCTTTGCCCTCCAGATAAATTTTCTACTTGTCTATCTGCAAAATCCTTAAGTCCTGTCTCTTCTATTGCCCAATCTATAATTTCTTTATCATGTGTTTTAAGTCCACCTATAAGTTTTTGATGTGGAAATCTTCCAAAGGAAACTAATTCTTTTACTGTAATACCACTTGGACATACTGGTCCTTGAGGTAAAAAAGCTACTTGAGTTGCTATATGCTTCTCTTTTTGACTTTTTATATTTTTTTCATTTATAAAGATTTCTCCACTCCTCGGCTTTATTACTCTTGCTATACTTTTTAATAAAGTTGACTTTCCACATCCATTTGCACCTATAATAATACTTATCTCTCCTTTTGGAATTGAAAGATTCATATTATCTATTATTATGTTATCTTCATATGCTACCGATAAATTCTTAACACTAATGGCTTCCATCTATTTCTCCTTCATCATTAAATAAATAAAATATGGTACTCCAAATATTGAAATTGTAATTCCAACTGGTATTTCAATTGGAGAAAATAAATTTCTTGAAACTGCATCTGCAAATAAATTTATTATTGCACTTATAATTCCAGATATAATAAGAACATTTTTATGATAAGATCCAACTAGTTTTCTTGCTATATGAGGAGATATGAGTCCAATAAATCCTACATTTCCTGCAAAAGCTGTAGCAGCACCAGCAAGAATAACTACATAAGATAAAAACTTTTTTCTTTCTTTATTTAAGTTTAAACCAAGTGAAATTGCGTGTTCATCAGATAAATTAAGAACATCTAACTTTTTATAATTGAATAATACTATGATAAACATTAAAACAACTAGTGGAATTATTATTTTTGCATAATTCCATCCTGCTCCCCAAAGACTTCCAGAAATCCAAATTAATACTCTATTGTAATCACTAAGTCCACCTCTAAAAGTAAAAAAAGTAATAAATGCATTTAGTCCTGCGTTTATTCCAAGTCCTATAAGAAGCAATCTCTTTGGTCTAACTCCATTTCTACCTGATAAAATGTAAATTACAGAGGCAGAAATTCCTGCACCTATAATAGCCATAAAAGGTAATACATAAATAGATAATGTTCCTAATGTACTATAATAATTTGCTGTTTTTAATGAAACAAATATAACTGCTGCTACTGCCGCTCCTGCATTTATACCAATTATACTTGAGTCTGCTAACTCATTTTTTGTTACTGTCTGAAGTAGTGCTCCTGCTGTAGATAGCGCTATACCAACAGAAATTCCAACTAACATCCTTGGAAGCCTAAGACTTAAAATAGCTGCACTTTGAAATTTTGTTCCCTTCCCTAATAAAGTTTTTATGCTATCTAAAGGAGATATTTTATAAGTTCCCCAACCTAAATACATAATTAAGGACACTAACAACAAAATAAGTAATACTAGAAATATTGCTTTAAATCTTCTTTTCATTCTAGTCTCTCTCCTTTCTTGCCATAACTATAAAGAATGGAACTCCTATTAAAGCTGTAAATATTCCAATTGGAGTTTCATAAGGATTATAAACCATTCTTGCAGCTATATCAGAGTAGGTTAAAAGCACTGCTCCCAGTAAAAAAGAAAAAGGTATATTCTTTCTATAATCTTCTCCAAATATTTTCTTTACTATTTGTGGAACTATAAGTCCAACAAAGCCTATATTTTTACCAACAGCTACTGCTGCTGCACACATTGGTATCATAACAAGAAAAGTTACTAACCTTATTCTTTCTGGATTTTCTCCAAGGCCAATTGCTACATCATCACCAAGACTTAGTATATTTATTTTCTTTGATAGTAACATGGCTATTATTAAACCTAAAATCCCAAATACCGCAACTAATTTAAAATCTGACCAAGTTTCATTTCTAAAACCTCCAGAAACCCAGAATGCAATAAATTGAGATCTATTTGATAAAAGCCCTACTATAGTTGTTAATGAAATAAAGAAAGTACTCATAGCTGTACCTGCTAAAAGTATTTTTGCAATAGAACTATTTTTTGCTTTTCTAACTGTAAATCCTATAACTATAATCCCACTAAATATTGCTCCGATTAATGAGGCTATCATGACATTTGTAGTATTTATTGTAATTTCAGCAGCATAAAATATGGCTACAACTAAAGTAGCTCCTTGGCTTACACCAAGAAGAGAAGGTTCTGCTATTGGATTTCTTGTAACTCCTTGGATCATAGCTCCGGTTGCTCCCAAAATCCCACCTGTAAGTAATACACAGAGAACTCTAGGAATACGAACATCCCTAATTAACATAAGTTCAAGAGTTTCACTATAGTTAAAAATGCTATTCCATATTTCTAATATTCCAATATGGGTTACTCCTAGACTTACCGCTAGGAATAACCCAATTATCAGAATCAAAATACTACAAACCATAAAAGTTATTGTATTTTTATTATTTTGTTCCATTTAACATCTCCATTACTTCATCCAAAAGCACTTGTCTACCTATTGAACTGTATCCTTGTACAAAATAAGGTGATGCTTTTAGATTAATAACCTTACCTGCTTTCACTGCTGGTAGACCCTTCCATATTGCATTTCCTTCAAGTACCTTTAAGTCTTCATCTGTTGCAATAACAAATATATAATCAGATTTTATTGAAGCAAGTCCCTCATAATTTACAACTGGCAAACTTATATCACTTTGTGCTGGCATGCCTTTTGGCTTACTTAATCCCATATCTTCATATAAAACGCTACCAAATCCAGCTTCATCAAATACGTAGAATTGACCACCACTAGCTAAGAAAGATAAGTAGCTTGTGTCTTTTCCATAAGTTTCTTTAATTTTATTTCCTACTTCTTGTGATTTTTTAGTATAGTTTTCTAACCAAGCATTTGCAGCTTCTTCTTTATTAAATACTTTAGCTAAAGCCTTAACATCTTCTTTCCAATTTAGAGCTTCTAATTTAATCATTACTGTTGGAGCTATTTTACTTAATTGATCATACATTTTTTCTTGCACTGTTGATATTACGATTAAGTCCGGATTTAAATTCATTATAGCTTCAACATCCATTGTATCTTGCATGCTATATCCTAATATTTTTGCACCTTTTAATGTCTCTTCTAAATACGTAGGGAACTTTGTATAATCATAAGCGTCACTATTAGCAGTTCCTATTACCTTATATCCTAGAATTGATAAAATATCACTATTACCACTTAAATCAACTATTCTCTCAGGTTTTTCTGGAATTTTAATTTCTCCTCTAACATCAGTTACTGTAATAGTTTTACTTTCTTCTTTTACAGTTGAAGTATTTGAACAACCAACAAAAAGCATTAAAGACATACAAGTAGCTAATACTGTTTTTAGTATTGAATTTCTTTTCATTTTATATCTTCCTTTCAAAATTTAAATTGTTTATATTCTTAACAAGACTTATTGTATATGATTATCATTATCATTTCAATGCTTGCACCTAATTTAATTATTTTTGCATCTTTATTCAACATTTTCTTGAATAATTAAGGGTTATTTAATATAATTTTGCTCATGCTAGGAGGTGTCTTATGATAGTAAAATCTAGTGAAGAATTTAAATCTATATTTTTAAATAAATTATCTTTTAGTAAAATTGAAGATAAAAACTATACTTTATATACAAATAAACTTAGACCTGATCTTGGTCATTTAATTAGCTACTCAAGAGCTGGCTATTATAATTTAGGTATAGCAGACTATACCATACCTGAGGATTTTTCTATATCTTTTGATAATCCTGAATTTTTAATGCGTTTTGGTATAGTTTATAAAGGTATTACTGCTTTTGAAATTGAAAATAATCCCATATCATCTTTTACTCCCTCTTCTTTCTTTACTATTGAAAAAGATTTAAAAGGCAAGCAAAACTGGAAAAAAGGTCAACACTTCCATGGAACTGAAATAACTATATTTGAAAACTATTTTACTGAGATAATAAAACCTAATTTTCCAAATATACTAGATTTTGATTCCTTAATTAAAAATTATACTTATACCTATCTACCTCTAAAAGTTATAGAAATCATTCATCAGTTGCAAAGCCTAACTTATGAAAATTCCTTAAATAGAATCTATCTCGAAAGTAAGATTTTAGAGTGCATAGCTATTTTAATAAACGAAGTTACTGAGTCTTCGGAAAATGCTTTTACTAATCAAATTAACTATGGAAATATAAATATTGGCAATAACAGAATAATAAAATTAACTTCTTCTGATATCCATGCTATTCAAAAGGCTCATGATATTTTAGAAAAAAACTATAGCAATCCTCCTAATATTAAAACTTTAAGTAAAATGGTATTCTTAAATGAACAAAAGTTGAAGGCAGGATTTTCAAAACATTATCATATGTCTATTGGTGAATATACAAATCATATTAGAATGAACGTTGCTGCAAATCTTTTATCAACAACTGATTTAAGTATTAAAGATATATCTTGCAAACTAGGCTATATTTACTCTACAAACTTTTCTAAAATGTTTAAAAAGACTTATGGAAAAACTCCATTAAAATTTAGAAAAACAAAATAAGAAAGACTTTAGAATATTTATTAACTTTCTAAAGTCTTCTTTATTTAAACTAATTTATTTAATTTATTAAACATACTTGTATATATCACAGTATCTTTTCTACTTCTTTAATTTTAGCTCCAAATGGTATAGCACCCATAACAACTTTTTCCCAAGGAGTTTCTATTACAGGCTCCATAATAACTATTGAACCTTTGTCATCTTCTGTCCTAATTAATCTACCACATCCTTGTTTTAATTTCAGTCCCATCTCTTGGTAATCTACTGTAGTTACTGGGTCTAATCCCTCTTCCTTTGCCTCTTTACGTTGTACTTCAATTAAAGGATCTACAGATGGGAAAGGAAGTTGCCATACTACAAGCAGTGATAGTGATTCCCCTGGTACATCAATCCCTTCCCAAAAGCTAGCACCAATTAATACAGATGACACTTCCTCTCGAAATCTTCGAATAAGGTATCCTCTCTCTCCTCTATCTTCCCATAGAACCTCAAAAGGTAGAACATAGTCCTTAATTCTCTCTCTAATTCTTCTAACTTCTTCTAATGAATTAGCTAGAACTAAAGCCCTTCCTTTATTTTGCTCTAATAAAGAGACTAATTCTTTAATCTTAGATAAAAATTTATCCTCTTGAGTATTCTTTTGTTTACAGTTAGATAAATAAACGACAACTTGTTCATCAATATCAAAAGGACTTTCAACCGTAGAATGAGACGGATTCTTTAATCCAAGAGTTCTAGTAAAATAACTAAAGTCTCCTTCATTACTTAAGGTTGCAGAAGTAAATACCACCGGTAACTTATTATTAAATAAATGTGTATCTAGCATTTTACTTAAATTACGTGGAACTACCCAAAAGGTGCTATTAGCTTGTTCTACCCAAGCTATAACATCTTTACTTTTATTCCTAATAAATCTATCTAGTGCTGACATTGTTCTTTCTATTTGAATTTCAAATATTTTTAGCATACTTACCGGTACTGATTCTATGTATAGTTCTTGCTCTATTTGTATCTCTAAAAGTAGACGGTCTAAAACTTTATTTAAAGTACTAGCTACTTTAAATAACTTATCATCTATACAGATTGCTAAGCGATCTGATTCTTCATCATTAATAGTACATTGATTGAGTGTTCCAAAAAAATCAGAGGAAGTTTCTTCCAAAGCCATTATAATTGAAATGATAGAAGCTCTCGCCCCTTGCACTTGTTCAAAAGAAAAAATAATGTTATCTATATCTTCTTTATTAATATATTTTCCTGCTCTCATAGCTGCTGGTAGCATAACTTTATGCCCCTCATCAAAAATCACTAATGAGTAATTCGGAATAATAGGTAACCTACCATCAGAAATTCGTTCTTCTCGTGTCCATAAATCCTCAAAAAAGATTCCATGATCAGCAATAATTAAGTCCCTAGCAGGCCTGTAATGTTCTCTTGCCTTAACAAGTTTGCAAAATCCACTACTTGAACATGTATCACAGTTCATAGATTCATCCCATGAAATCTGTCTCCACATAGAGTCGGGTATAAGTGGCATTTCTGAGCGTTCACCGTGTTTAGTTTTTTCTAACCATTCATTGATCTCACTGGAGGATATCTTGTCTCCAAATAAACTTCTTAATCCATTAACTCTCTCATCGCAGACATACTGACGTGGGTCCTTTGCCATTCTGGCATCTATCTCTAACCCAAGTAGCTTAGAAAGCTTTTGAATATCTCCATTTGGCCCTGCTAGTTGTTCTTGGAGTGCTGTTGAAGCACATGCAATCACTACAGGTTTGCCACTGAATCGAGCATAGGCAATTGCTGTAAGTAAATATGCGAAAGTCTTACCTGTACCAAGACCAGCTTCTGCTAAATGAACTTTTTTATTACAAACTGCATCTGCAAGTCGAAAAGCAGTAAATATTTGTTCCTCACGTATCTCATACCCATGTTCTGGAAGGATATCGTAAAAAACCTGACCAATCCAATCAGCTAATTTAATTGGAAATTCTTCTTTTGTGCTATATTCAAAGGGCGCTTTAAACCTTGTAGACATACTTTTTTCCTCCTGTTTAATACATACTAATCTAATAAGTAATTACCAATAAAATTATACCCCCTAAATTAAGGGGGTATACTCTATATATTTATCTACTATTTTATAATAATACTAACTGTACAGAAAGTTTTAGTATTACTTTATTTTAATTTGCCTTATTAAGTGAATTTTTTAAATCAACTTCTGGAGTGGTAATTAACTTTATATCAAAGGTATCTATTAAATATTGTAATACATTTGGAGATAAGAAGGCTGGTAAACTTGGTCCTAGATACATTCCTTTTATTCCAAGTGATAACAATGCTAATAAATCTGCTACAGCTTTTTGTTCATACCATGAAAGTACAATAGTCAGCGGAAGAGAATTAACATTTGTTTCAAATGCATCTGCAAGAGCTATTGCTATCTTAACTGCTGAGTAAGCATCATTACACTGTCCTACATCTAATAACCTTGGTAATCCTGCCACTGTTCCAAAGTCTAGTTTATTGAATCTATACTTGCCACAGGCCAAAGTAAGAATCACACAATCCGCTGGAATCATTTTAGCAAATTCAGTATAATAGCTTCTTCCTGGTTTAGCTCCATCACAACCACCTATTAAGAAGAAGTGTCTTAGTGTTCCTTCCTTAACAGCATTAACTATAGCCTCAGCATGTGATAAGGTTGCATGATGTCCAAAGCCTACTAGTATTTCTTTTTCTTCTTCACTTTCTTCGAAACCACCTAATTCAAGTGTCTTATCTATTATTTCACTAAAATCCTTAGTTCCATCTTCAGCTGCTCCAATATATTTTACTCCATCCCAGCCTACAACACTTGTTGTAAATATTCTATCTTTATATGTTTCTCTTGGTCTCATTAAACAGTTAGTAGTCATTAACATACATCCTGGGATTCCATCGAATTCCTTTTGCTGATTTTGCCAAGCAGATCCAAAATTACCTACTAAATGCTTATATTTTTTAAGCTCAGGATATCCATGAGATGGAAGCATTTCACCATGAGTATAAATATTAATTCCTTTACCTTCTGTTTGGTCTAGAAGCATTTCTAAATCCCTTAAATCATGTCCTGATACTATGATAAACGGACCTTTTTTAATATTAATATTTACTTTTTGAGGAGAAGGATTTTTATATTTAGTAGTGTTAGCTTCATTTAAAACTTTCATTATTACTACACTCATTTCCCCAACTCTCATAGTCATATTTATCATCTCTTCAAGTGTTAAAGCATCATTTGTAGTAGCTTCTAATCCTAAGAAATAAAATTGATCTACTTTATCATCATTATATCCAAGAATTCTCGCTTGATGACCATAAGCACTTACCCCTTTTAATCCATATAATATAGTTGATCTTAAAGATCTGATATCCTCATTAAGATTCTCATTATACATAATGCCTGCTTTTGGTGAATCCTCTAATATTTCTTCTTTAGTATCACTTAAATTATATGTAGCAGCATCTGGATATTTTCCTTCAGGAGCTTGCACCCTTATAGCTTCTTTTATCACTTGTGATTCTTTTAGTAATCTTATATGAACCTCTGGATTAAAGTTTACGTTTGTTAATGTTGTGAAAAGACCATTTTCTACAAACCCTACTACCTTTTTATCAATAACTTTTCCCTGTTCAATTATAGCCTTTGCATAGCAAGAGATTCCTTTTAACTGATATAACAATAAATCTTGCAGGTTTGCAATTTCCGGTGTCTTTCCGCAAACTCCACCTTTTGTACATCCTTTTCCCCCTGCCGTTTGTTCACACTGATAGCAAAACATTAGGTTTTCCATTTAAGTACCTCCTCATATAATGTAACTGCTTGGACATTTTTTTTAACTAGTAATCCTAATTTTAATTTTTCTTATATAACTCTATACCACCTTCATTAATATTCATATAATACCAAATAATTCATAATAATTCAATTATATTAGTTTATATATACAACTGTGCTTTATATTATTTATACTTACTTATTTATAATAGCATCAATGTAATCACATTTTTTAAAGATAAAACATATGTTAATATCGTAGTCTTCTGAAAGGAATGAATAATATGTATAATTTTAAAAACAACTATCCATGTCCATATTATGCTAACATACCAATGTATAACTTAGGTAATATGTATGATTTGTATAGAACGTATCCATACCCTTATTACTTTGACACTCCAGTATATGATTTAGACTTTTCCATGGAATATGCTGATAACTACATTTCTTATAATGATGAAATAGATTATGACTCAGACTTTGATTTTTCACGTTCATCCAATGATGATATTCCAATGGAATCAAAAGATTATGGACCTGAGCCATTTGTAATTAATATAGATGAAGCCACTAAACAAAATACTGCTTATCGTACTGCTTTATGGACAGGAAGCCATTTACAAGTTACCTTGATGAGCATTAGAGTTGGAGGAGACATCGGTTTAGAAGTTCATCCTCATCTTGATCAATTTATACGTATTGAAGAGGGTCAAGGACTTGTAAAAATGGGAGATAGAGAAGATATGCTGGACTTTGAAGAAGAAGTATACGATGATTTTGCATTCGTTATACCTGCTGGCAAATGGCATAATCTAATTAATACTGGTGATGTACCGATTAAGTTATACTCTATCTATGCACCACCTCAGCATCCGCACGGTACAGTTCATGAAACTAAGGAAATTGCTGAAGCTGCTGAAGAGCATAATCATTAATAAATTAAAAGTTACTACAGGGATACATCCTTGTAGTAACTTTTAATTTATATTTATATTATATATTTTTTAATTACAGGCTCTTATCAACACCATGTAACTTTAATTTTAGATTTACTTTGTCTGGAATTATGATCTCACCAGATTTTTCTAAGGCAAACTTAGCAGCAACAGGTCCTATTACTGAGTATATAAATGTAGAACATAATATAATTGTACGAATTTGCGCTGCATATTCGGGTACAATATTTCCAGCAACTACAATTAATCCTAGTGCAACTCCAGCCTGAGGCATAAGTGTAGCTCCCAAGTACTTACATATTTTTTCATCTTGTTTAGTAACTTTTCCACCAAGCCAAGCACCAGCCATTTTTCCAATAATACGCATGCTAACATATAGAAGTCCAATCACTCCAATTCCACTAAGGGCAGATACTTGAAAACCTGCTCCTGAAATAACGAAAAACACCATGAAAATCGGAGGGGAAAAGGCTTCAGTAACTTTAATGACGCTCTCAATATCTTCATAGATATTAACAAATACGCCCCCAAGTGCCATACAAGTTAACAATGGTGAACCATGAAGTATTTCAGCCAACCAATAAGTTGCCAATATAAATGCAATAACTATACAAAGTCTATTTGATGCTTTTTTGAAATGTTTAAATATTAACTTCATAAGAATACTTGCAATACCACCTATAATAAAGGATATAACTACCTCATATATAGGAGTTAATACTGATATAAAGATATTAGCATTAAGAGTTGATGACATCATTTTTACTATAGTAGCTGCGAATCCGAATCCTATAAGAGCAACAGCATCATCAATTGCAACAACAGCCATAAGCATTGATGTTAGTGGTCCTTTAGCTTTATATTGATTTATTACCATTATTGTTTGAGCTGGAGCAGTAGCTGCTGCTATTGCACCTAAAAGTATTGAAAGCTTTATATCAAACCCAAAAATAATTAAAGCTACAGTTACTATTATAATCGCCCCAAAGGACTCAGCTATAGCTATTATAATGGGTGAAATTCCAACTTTTTTGAAATATTTCAGATTAAATTCACTTCCAATTGAAAACGCAATAAAACCTAAGGCGATGTCTGATATAACAGAAAAAGCGGTGACTGTCCTAGCAGTAAGAAAGTTTAAAAATGATGGTCCTAATAAAAGTCCAGCAACAAGATAGCCTGTCACATTAGGAAGTTTAGCAAATTTAGCAAGTCTGCCACAAATTATTCCTAAAAATAGCATTATAGAAACTTCAATAAGTATTGTATTTTCCATTTTATCTAATTCCTTTCGCAAAATCTATTGGTATACTAAATGCAATACCATTATCCTTCTCTGAAAGATCACCAACAACTGACTCAATAATATTAATAGCTTTCGAAAGTTGCTCGTCTTGAATAACAGTGAGGATCATTTTACTATGTTCTCTCTCCGGGTGTAAAAACATTCTAAGGGATCCTAGAAAAGGAATTTCATCTTCATCATGTTCATTATTTAATAGTCTCGCCATACCCATACTGTCTATAATCGTTGCACCACTAATATTACCGTGTGCAAACTCAGTTAAAATCTCGTCCAACTTTTCTTCTTTATTTAATATAAAAACCAATAACTTCATTTTTTCCTCCTTTATTCTTTATTAAACACATTTTTAAGTGTTGTCAATATATTTATTATAGTACTCTAATAAATATTATGCAAATTAGTGACACCTGTGTCACCTATAAATATATCATTGTACTAGCCCATTTCTTCCCTATACTTAAAATAAGGTCAACCTATTTTTCGACAAAGAGATGATAATCAGATGTACAACTAAAATTCCCCAAAAATATACACCCTCCTAAACACAAGAAGGGTGTACATTTTTTATTATTTTACTATTCTTTTCTGCACTCTAATGGCAGTTCAATATGTACAGAGGTTCCTTTACCGTACTCACTATTAATTTGAAGTGTCCCTCCATACATTTCAACAATACTTAGGATAATGGCAAGTCCAAGTCCTGCTCCAACAGATTTAGGATTAATTTTATAAAAGGATTTTAATACATCCTTTAAATTTTCTTCTTCAATCCCCATGCCTTTATCCATAATTTCAATAGCTACATTATCCTTATTAATTGACTGTACAACATAGACTTGACTATTCTTATCTGAAAATTTAATAGCATTATCTAGTATATTAAGTATAACTTGCTTTAATTTATCCCCATCTGCTGTAATAGTTACAGGGACTGTTTCAACTATAATTTGGATTTCTTTTCTTTCCGCCTTCTTTTGAAGCTGAAGAGTTACCTCCTTTAGTGAAAACCTAAAACTCATCTTGAAACAAGTAAAAATTTGTAGGTGAAAAAACTGTTTTCTCTTTAATATCCGTATAAAATACAGTGTCCTTAGTTTCTCTTAGCTTTATCTTAGGAACATCAAAAGACTCTTTATTTATCCATTTTACCTGGAATAAAACTTTTTTATCAATTCTTCCATCATTATTTATATCATCTATAAATATAGACTGTTTTTCTTGGACTTTCTTAGGAGTTACGTACTCTACATTAACTGGTAAAAGCTTATCTAATACTTCCTTTAACTCCTCATGCTCCTTATTTGTAAGTAATGGACTTTGTAGTAGACTAATATTATTCTCTACAGTTCCACACCCTACTAAAACAACTGTTGCAGAAATAATTAGTGCACTTATAAATTTCTTAAATCTTATCATCACCCTACACTCCATTCTTCTAATATATTTATTATTTTTGTAAGCTATATATAAAATTATACTGGTTTTAAAAATAGAATGCGTTACAGATAAGTTACAGTTTTAAATTATATTTTTATCTGCTTCCCTGTATAATTAAATAAATAAAATCAAAACTCTTTCTTATAAAATTGAAAATATCGTATTGATAAATTAAAGTATTTAAAATCACAATGTATAACATACAAACTATTTGCAAATAATTAATATAGAATAATTGGAAAATATTAGTGTGCCAAAGATAGTAAAGTTATATACTAAGTCCATAGTTTAAGGAACAACAGTAAGTAACACAGTTTTTTACCACAATTAACAATTAAGAGGATTACCTAATTAATAACTCACCAATTCAGAGGAGTAATTATGTTTAGCTATATATTTAAAAAAATGCGATTTCAACAAATACGGAATCACTGCCAAAAAGAAGAAACTATCCATGAACAAAAAGTTCAATTAGAATTTTCACAAGATCTTGAAAAAAACCTGGATACCTTAAAAGGCATAATAGGCAACAGCAGCGATATTATTATACGTAAATTTACCTTTGGCTCTAAAAAAAGGATTCAAGCTGCTCTAATCTTTATAGACGGTTTGATTGATAAATCCTTAGTAAATGAAAACATAATGAAACCGCTGATGTTCAACATTCATTACATATATGAGGAAGCTGCTGTTGAAATAAATAATATTCATTATATAAAAGCAAGCCTGCTTTCTGTAGGAGATATTGAAGAAACATCCTCTATAAATAATGCAGTAGACAGCTTTTTATCAGGAGATACTATTCTTTTGCTAGATGGTTCAAAAGAAGCTTTAATTATTAGCTTACGGGGCTGGAAAACCCGTAGTATAGAAGAGCCCAAAACAGAACCTGTTGTAAGGGGGCCACGGGAGGGTTTCTCTGAAACCTTAAGTATAAACACAGCTTTATTAAGGCGTAAGATAAAAAATACAAACTTTATGTTTGAATCTGTAGAATTAGGTGTTCGTACGAAAACAGATATCTACATAGCGTATATAAAGGATTTGGCTAATCCAAAAATTATAGAGGAAATCAGGCGGCGATTGAAGACGATCAATACAGATGCAATTCTTGAGTCAGGTTATATTGAACAATTTATTGAAGATGCTCCTTTCTCCATTTTTTCTACTATTGCAAATAGTGAGAAACCCGACAAGGTTGCTGCAAAATTATTGGAAGGGCGTGTAGCCATATTGGTTGATGGAACACCCATGGTGCTTACAGTTCCAATGGTTTTTATTGAAAGCTTTCAAAGCGCAGAGGATTACTATTCTCGTCCTTTTTTTGCAAGTATAATAAGAATGTTGAGATTTCTGTCATATTCAATCAGTATACTAGCACCTGCTCTATATGTAGCCTTAACAACCTTTCGCCAGGAATTGATTCCTACCCCTTTACTGCTCACTATGATGGCAACACATGAAGGTATTCCATTTCCGGCTGTTATGGAAGCGGGTATAATGATGACTGCATTTGAAATTCTTAGGGAAGCTGGAGTTCGGCTTCCACGTCCCATAGGTCAGGCAGTCAGTATTGTAGGAGCACTTGTTATCGGAGAATCTGCAGTATCAGCAGGCCTTGTAGGAGCACCAATGGTCATCGTAGTAGCTCTTACAGCTGTGTCCAGCTTTGTAGTTCCAGCACAAACAGATTCAGGAGCTATTATACGTTTTGTACTTCTTCTTCTTGCTGCTGTTATGGGTGGGTATGGCATCGCAATGGGGCTTTTTGCAATATTTATTCATATGGCTTCCCTGAGATCCTTCGGAACACCATATTTGTCACCTTTAGCTCCCCTTAGTACGAGTGACTTAAAAGATACGTTTGTTAGAGCACCTATCTGGACAATGCTTAAAAGACCTAGAGATATTGCCTGGCACGATTCAGAGAGGCAAAATTTCAGATTAAACCCAAATCCTCCACAGGAGAGCAAAGACAAATCCTAGAAATATAAAAATTTTATTAACGAGGTTTATTCATGAAAAGTCGTATTAGTATATTATTGAACACAGTAATCTGTATACTATTAATTGTAACTCTCACCGGTTGTTGGAGCCGACATGAACTGGATACTTTAGCAGTTGTACTGGGAGTAGGTATAGATAAACTGATGGAATCCGGTAAAGTTCAGATTACTGCACAAGTTG
Source organism: Clostridium sp. X (assembly GCF_055755365.1). Taxonomy (NCBI): domain Bacteria; kingdom Bacillati; phylum Bacillota; class Clostridia; order Eubacteriales; family Clostridiaceae; genus Clostridium; species Clostridium sp. X. The sequence goes on along the minus strand of NZ_CM146912.1, from coordinate 1,513,778 downwards.
TAAAACCTGGAGAAATAAAAACACAAAGTGGGGAAGGCGGAAGTGGTACTGAGGCCTTTTGGAATATAATTGGTACCGGAGATACTGTTTTTAGTACTCTAAGGAATATGACAAATAAATCTAGCCGCAAACTGTTCTTTCCCCATAATCAACTTCTAATCTTTGGCAAGTCAACAGCTGAAGAGGGAATCCAAAAATATATAGACTTCTTTATACGTGATCCTGAACCTCGTATGAATGTATGGGTTCTAATTTCGCAGGGGACGGCAAAGGAGATTCTGGACGTAAAATCTGAACTTGAGAAAGTGCCAGCTAATAATATTTCCAATTTGATTGAAGGTCATGCAGCCGCTACATCACAAATAAGAGCAGTAAAGCTCAAAGATTTAGTAATTGGGCTTATGAGTAAAACTACGGCATCAACTATACCTTTTATCAAAATTGTAAAAGATGGTGATAAAAAAGTTGCTATGATATCTGGGACTGCAGTGTTTAAAGGTGATAAGCTGGTAGGCAGTATGGATAAGATTGAAGGCAGGGGTCTTCTGTGGGTACTGGGAAACGTAAAAAGTGGCATTATAGATGTAGAAGATTCCAATAATGACAAAGTCAGTCTTGAGATAATGCGTGCAAGTAGCAAAATAATGCCTGAATTAAATAATAACAAAATATCAATAAAGGTTAATATAAATGAAGAAGGAAATATAGGTGAACAAACTGGTCCGGAGAATCTAGCAGAGCTTAGAGAGGTTGCGTTACTGGAAGAAAAGAAAGCTGAAGTAATCAGAAGAGAGGTAATGGCAGCTGTGAGAAAAGCACAGGAGCTTGATTCAGATGTTTTTGGTTTTGGTGATGCTATACATAAGAAATACCCAGAACAGTGGAAAAAACTAGAAGATGACTGGGATGAAGTATTTAAGGATATACAAGTAGAAGTATATGTTGAGGCAAAACTTCGACTTATGGGCAGAATATCAAAACCAACTGTTCCAGAAAAGGAGAAAAAGTGATTTATGAAGCTTGAAAATGGTGAGATATCAAATACACAATTAATGTTATTAGTATTAAGCTTCTTGCAGAGCATGATTTTGACAATCAATTTTGTATATTCAATTACTAAGTATGATACATGGATCGCAGTCTTGGTAGGTTACGTTATAGCAATTATCTTTACATTGCTTTATTTGGCAATCGGATTAAAATTTCCAGGAAAAAATCTAGTCGAGATAAATGATATTGTTTTTAGACCTTATTTTGGAAAGTTGATTTCTGCAAGTTATATATGGTTCTTTTTTCAGTATATGGTTCACTATATGTATTTTTTTAATAGTTTTTGGATTACTTATATTATGCCTGAAACACCACGTGTAGCATTTTTAATCATGTTTGTTTTTGTATGTGGCATGGCTGTAAGGAATGGCATTGAAGTTATTGCTCGATGTAGTTTTATCTTTATTACAATTGTAACGATAACGATTTTGGCAGTTACCATTTTATTAATCCCTGACATGAAGCCTTCTAATTTGTTACCAATTTTAGAAGTAGAACCATTGAAATTTATTCAAAGTGTTCATATTATACTAGTTATTCCTTTCTGTGATATTGTAGCCTTTCTTTTTATCCTGCCGTATACTTCAAATAAACGGCAGGTGAGAAAGCCTGTACTGATTGGCTTGAGCCTAAGTGCCATCCAGCTTTTGATTGTTGTTCTACGCGATGCAACTGTATTGGGATCAAGAATGCTTATTGCTGCATCTGCTTCTTTTGCCGTATCACGTCAAATAGATATAGGAAATATTTTGACCAGACTTGACATACTTGTTGCCATAACAATGTTGATTACAGTCTTTATGAAGGTTACAATTTTTTACTATGTAACAGTACTGGGTATGGCTCAGACACTTAAATTGCACTCTTACAAACCACTTGTTGTTCCAATTGGTGCTATATCTATAGTTATAGCTTCTAATTTATATCCATCGGATATGGAACAGATGTATTCTGGACAATTTGTGTGGCCATTCAATGCATCCATAAGCGAATTCATAATTCCTCTTATAACAATAATAGTAATTGCAATACGCAGATTACCAAAAAGGGAAGGTGAAAAATCTAAATGATCTTTTTATTGATTGCAGTGTTTATATGCATCATACTATATGAAGTACCAGAACTTATCAGAAATAAATACTGGAGAGAGCTGACTGTCGTTTCATTTTTAATATCCATTGCATTTATAATAAGTCTGATGCAGATTTTGAAAATCGAAATACCAAATCCAGTAAGAGATACACAATATTTTGTTAAGGATCTACTACATTTAAGTTACTAATAGATCCTACATCAGTTTAAATAGCATATCATCTTATATCCCTTATTTTAAACAGGAGTTTCCAAAACTCAAGATTAAACTTTAAACTTTTGTATACTTTCCATTAATTCATTTGCCATGTTAGAAAGACTTTCACTAGATGCTGCTATTTGTTTCATAGAAGCAAATTTTTATTACCCTTTTTCTTTACCTTTTTTCAGTGAAAAAATTATGCACCTATCCACCACTTTTATTTTAGGCCATGTTGAAAAATACTATTGATTTTACAACATAAAAATAAGCCTTGCAATGTTGCGAATTGTATATTTATGGATTAATCGTATATTACATTTTTTCCTTCATCACTTAACTTTTTTAAAGATAAAAGCATATGATTTATTTCTTCATCGGAATGTCTTTCCCATGAACCTAATTCGGCTATTATTTTCAAAGGAGATTTAGACCTATAAGAACGTGTTGGATTTCCAGGAAATCTTTTGTCAGTTAAGTTCGGGTCATTTTCAAATTCACCTAATGGTTCTACAACATAAATTCTTTCTTTTGATTTAGCTGTCGCTAATTCAGCACCCCATTTAGCAGCATTTAATGTTGCAGTAAAATAAATATAGTTAGATTTTTTATTTTGGTAATTTGATAAGTGTTTTGGTTCTAATAAATCTCCAATTTTTAGTTCTGCTTTAGTACCATGAAAAAAAGGACCATTATATAAAACATCTTTTTTGTCATTCATTCTGATACACTCCTTTTATATTTGTATATTATATTTGTATATTATATTTAGGTGAATTAAATATCTCTAAAGTGATATCTGTTCCTATAATACACACAATAATCGTAATTTATAAGCCTATTATTTAAAAATTTCCTATGATATAATTAAGTTGAGGGAGTAATTTACTACAAGTACCCTGTTAAATACACATAAGATTACTTTTTAATCCATTGACATAAATAATTGTTGTCTATATAATTATAGATAAATATAGTCTTTAATGTCTTTAAGGAGGTTTCATTTTGAAATATACAAAAGCTACAAACTATGCACTGCATATTATTGCATATATGATTAAATATAATAAAAAAGATAATTTGAGCTTACAACCATTAGCTAGTCACTTCAATATATCGCCAACCTATCTTTCAAAGATTCTAACACAACTAGTAAAAGCTGGCATAATTCAATCAACTCCTGGTGTAAATGGTGGTTATGTTCTCAATAAAAATAAAGAAGACATTTCATTTATGGATGTAATTAAGTCCACTGAAGGAGCTGGAGCATTATTTAACTGTGACTCAGACGAGGAAAACAAGTGTCCTATTCTGAAAGTAATGACAGAGGCTGAAACTCTCATGGAAACATATCTGCAAAATAAAAAGATTTATGAAGTACTGTAAAATTCAATAATCAATAAGAATGTAAAGAATACATTTTTATTGATTATAGATATAAAGAGTCTTTAATATAGATAATACAAAATACATTAAAAAGGAGATAGAGATATGACTGAATTCTGGGAATCAAGTTTTATAGAAAAACAAACTATGTGGGGGTTGGAATCATCAGATTCTGCACACTTGGCAAAGGATTTTTTCCTTGAAAAAGGAGTTAAAGAAATACTAATACCAGGCATGGGATATGGTAGGAATGCAAAACCTTTTCTTAATAGCGGAATAGATGTAACAGGTATTGAAATTTCAAAAACAGCCATTGACTTGGCAAGACAAAATGATCTTAATATTAAAATTCATCATGGTTCAGTAACCGACATGCCTTTTAATGACAAACTTTATGACGGTATATTCTGCTATGCACTCATTCATTTATTAAGTAGTAGCGAAAGAAAAAAATTCATTAACGATTGTTATAATCAGCTAAAGCCAAATGGCTATATGATTTTCACTGCCATCTCAAAAGAAAACCCTATGTATGGAAAAGGAACTCAGCTGAGTAAAAATCGCTTCGAGACAATGGAAGGTGTGAGAATATTCTTCTATGATTCTGATTCAATAAAACAAGAATTTGAAAAATATGGATTAGTAGAATCTTTTCAAATTGATGAGCCCCATAAGAATACGGAAAATAAACCTCCATTGAAATTTTTGCTTATTAAATGTAAGAAGGAATAGTTGTAGCACTCCCACCCCAAAATGTGGGATGGGCCACTATTCTTCTGCATTTCCAGTTATAAATACTAATAAGTTATTCATCTGAAAGATCGTCAATTGCTTCAATAGCTAGTTCCAAGGATTTAATTCTTCTTTCCAAAAGCGTTTTTTGAGGACTTCCTTCCTTTGACTTAGCATAAATGCTTTGAATTGATGGGAATAAACCGGTAAGAACATTGCGTGCTTCAACTAATTCTTCCTGGGTATAATCATGTTGTCTTTGATTCCAAACCTTTTCTAGCATGGCTAAGCCAACATAAAGAGCTTTCAGTCGTTTCTTTATTAAGGTAGTATTAGCGCCCTTTTCAGTCATCTGAGCTAAAGCCTTTTCGGATTTTCTGATTGATGATTGGAAGGATTTTATTGATTCTAATTTATTTATATTTGATACATTCTCCATATTTGCCCTCCTATATATTTCTTTTAATTAAACAGATTTAGTATTACAATCTAAGTATACAACATTATGCACTTAAAAACTTTTTAGAAATAAATACGCTTAGAATAAAGAATATTGATTATAAACCTTTACTGGAGATTTACTAAAGGAGTACATGAAAGGTAACAAAGATAAAACATTATGGATGCTCACTAAATCTCAAGCTGATTTGTATGTGGAAAAAATGAGATTAGAAAGAGTTATCCTAAATCTTATGTAACATCTAAATGATAAAAGCCATATCAGCATTTAATGAATTAATAAGTAAAAACTAATATTTCTATTACTGATGATAACTCTTTGATAGATTATATACCTTTTGCCAAAACGTATAAATCCCCTATCCCCTTGTAATAAGGAGATAGAGGATTTTCATATTTTCTCTTGAATCACATATGCATTTACTTTTGGAACAAGCCTAGTTTCATCTACAAGCTTACCACTTAACTAAAAAAAAACCATCCATCACTGATTTACCTTAGTTTAAGTATATTAAAAGGTCTTTGATATCCATTAAATTACTCCTATCATTATTAGAAACTATTTTTTAAGATTTCTACAATTTCTTCTTTAGAAAGCACTTTATATCCACCCTCTAAAATAAACGATCTCGATGCAATACCATCCAACATATCCTCAGTAACGCCCAGTTCCCTTATACTCATCACAAGACCAATTTCTTTCATATACATCTCCATTCGGTCAAGACCTTCTTTGGCAATTTGTTCATCTGTTTTCCCTTCAGGATTTACATTCCATACGTTGATTGCATAACGTTTAAATTTTTGAATCCCATAAGGCATGATAAACCGATAATATGACAATGAGATGGCTGACAATGTCATTCCATGAGTAGCATCGGTATAGCCACCAATGGACTGCCCAATCATATGAACCATCCAGTCTGTTGATTTGCCTTTTGAAACAAAAGTATTAAGCGCCCACGTTGCAGTCCACATGATGTTACTCCTTGCTTCATATTCAGTAGGATTCTTAACTGCAATTCTAGAACTGTTAATCAAAGACTTTAATAATCCCTCCATAACATAGTCCGAGGTATTATCGTCTTTTCCAGAAAAGTACTGTTCTAGGATATGTGACATGATATCAAAGAACCCGGCTACCATCTGATAGTGTGGTAGCGTATAGGTAAATACAGGATTCAATATAGAGAATTTCGGAAAAACATTCTCGCCAAACACATGGCCAATTTTCTGTTTAGTAGCATGATTTGTGATAACAGAACCCCCGTTCATTTCAGAACCAGTACCTACCATTGTTAAAACGCATCCCACAGGAATGATTTTGTTATCAACATCCTTCATTCTAAGATAGTATTTGTCCCACGGATCTTCTTCACTATAAGCAGAAACAGATACAGCTTTGGCATAGTCACATACGGAGCCGCCACCCACTGCCAGAATTAAATCCACATTATTGTCTTTAGCTCTCGCGCAGCCTTCATAAAGCTTTTCCACTGTAGGATTAGGCATAACACCTGCGTCTTCAAAGATCTCTTTACCGTTGTCCCTGAGAATTTTTATAATCTCGTTATAGAGCCCGATTTTCTTAATAGAACCACCTCCGTAGACAAGCAGTACATTTTTTCCGTACTTTGGCAGTTCTTCATTCAAGAACTTTACTGAGTCCTCTCCAAAATATAACTTTGTTGGGTTTGAATAGCTAAAATTTCCTAACATTTTTTCTCCTCCTAACTTTCATTTTCTATAGTTAAAATTTTCTTAGTAATCTTAATCTTTTAAGTCCCTCAATTGAAGTTTTTGATTGATCATGTTAAACTGTTATTGACTTATTGAACTTAATTTTACAACTTAAAGTTAACTTTAAGTCAAGAATTTTTATAAATTTTTTTAAAGCCAAATTTGGAGGAGAAATTATGATCTATACCGTCGGTGAAGTTGCAAAAAAGCTCAATATTGCTGCTTCAACATTAAGATACTATGACAAAGAAGGTTTGCTTCCATTTGTGGAACGCTCCAGCGGTGGAATTCGAATGTTTAAAGATGAGGATATATCTGGATTAAAAACTATTGAATGTCTTAAAAAAACTGGTATGCCAATAAAAGCTATTAAACATTTCATGGATTGTTGCATGGAAGGCGATTCAACTATCAAAGAACGTCTTTCTATCATGAAATCACAAAGAGACAATGTCGTAGAGCAGATAAAAGAGATGCAGGAAATGCTTGATATGCTAAATTTTAAATCTTGGTATTATGAAACTGCAAAAGAAGCAGGAACATGTGCAATTCACGATAATATACAAATAAAAAACGTCCCCAAAGAATACCATAAGTATTTACACGAAAAATAGTACTGTTAACAATAATACTTATAACAAAGGCACTCTGTGAATTCCAAAATTGGGATTCACAGAGTGCCTTTATCTCAATATATAATTCAACAGTAGGAACATATCCACTATATGCACATTATAAAAATACTTTGCTTCTACCTATATTTTAAATAATCTATAAATTTCTTTACCGCCAAAGATGCTGTATTTTTATCTCGTAAAGCAAGACCAATATTCCTGTATGCTGGCACATCCATCTCTTTTTCTACGATATGGTAAGGAACACGTTTTAGAATTAACTGTGGCAGAATACTTATACCAAGACCACTTTCTACCATGGACATGATTGCGTAATCGTCCCATGTTGTAAAATGAATCTTTGGTGTTAAGCCACACCGCTCAAATATCTCTGACACCTCGGCTTTTGCTCCTTTTTCAAGAAGCATAAAAGGATCATTACACAAAGCAGTGACAGGAAAACATTCACATTTTGCCAATGGATGATTTTCGGGCAGGATGACAAGCAATTTGTCTTGCTCTAAGAAAATAGTTTCTAGATCGGGATGTGTGGGTAACCTTAGAAAACCACAATCCACACGCCCCTCCAAAATCCATTCCTCGATTTCTGTATAGTCACCCAGGAGCAATTCATAGTCGATGTTCGGATAATCCTTTTGAAATTCTTTGATGATATTTGGAAGCCAATGTGTAGCCACGCTGGAAAAAGTACCAATACGAATTAGTCCTGATTGAAGTCCGTTCAACTCATCCACCTGCATTTGCAACTTCTGATATTCTTCGCAGACCCGTTGGGCATGTGGCAGAAGTTTCTTACCATCAGAGGTGAGCTGCACCCCAGCTCGACTTCTTTTTAAAAGTGATACTTTCCACTCTTTTTCTAAATCGTTAATCATCCGACTAATTCCAGATTGCGAATAATGCAACATTTCAGCCGCCTTTGTAAAGCTCCCATATTCCACTGTTTTAATAAATGCCATATATTTAAGAATATTCATATCCATTTTTCGTACCCTCATTATATCTTGTTTTGTTATACTATGTATGATAAACATTCGCTTTTGTTATCCTACGTCTTATGATATATTCTTTTTATGAATTTTTCAAGAATGAAAGGAATGATGTTAGCCATGTTTTTTATTAGTAATACTTATATAACAGCACCAGATCAGTTCAGCACTCCACTTCAAGAGAAAACTTACCAAGCATTGGAGGAATTACATATACTCTTTGAGCGTGTCGACACGGATGAAGCTATCACGATGGATATCTCCCGTGTTTCTTTTGCTCCTGCTGAACTAATGGAACAAATGTTAGGAACTAAAATCGGTGCGGCCACCGTATTCAGTGCTCTGCTGGATACAGAAAATGTGATACAAATTGTTTTCGACAAAGACGTTCTCGCAGAAGAATGTTATGGATGCAGCGCCGGGACGGTGTTTGTTGGAAGGTGTTGACTATGAAGCAGACATATTTCAAGTATATCCTTGCCATGCTACTTTTCGGCTCCAATGGAGTTGTGGCAAGCTATATTGGGTTAACCAGCTATGAAATTGTTCTTCTGCGCTCTCTGTTGGGTAGTCTTCTACTTATCGCTATTTTCTTTTTCACGGGACACAAGCTAACCGCACTACAGCATAAAAAGGATTTCTGTTATATTGCGCTATCTGGTATCACAATGGGTGCTGACTGGCTTCTTCTTTTCGAGGCCTTTGCTCAAATCGGCGTTAGTTTGGGAATGCTGATCAATTACTGTGGCCCTGCGATTGTCGTGGCACTTTCGCCCTTGCTGTTCAAGGAACGAGTGACCCGGCAAAAACTGACCGCTCTGATTACTACTCTTATTGGCGTGTTTCTTATCAGCGGGCAGGCGGCAACGAAAGGTGCCAACTTTTGGGGAATTTTCTGTGCAGGACTGTCGGCTGTCTCTTATGCCGCCATGGTAATTTTCAACAAGAAGTCAAAGCAAGTCACAGGAATAGAAAACTCCACCCTTCAACTATTTTTGGCTTTTGTGACAGTAGCAATTTTTGTCGGATTCAAACAAGGTCTCTATATGGAGATTGCCGCTGTGGATTGGTTACCCATTCTGTGGATCGGTCTAATCAACACCGGTATAAGTTGCTATTTGTATTTTTCCTCCATGGGGCGTCTACCAGTGCAGACTGTAGCAATTTGTGGTTATTTAGAGCCTCTTTCGGCTGTTGTTTTTTCCGTCCTATTTTTAAAAGAAATACTGCAGCCAATTCAAATTATAGGTGCAGTGCTGATTATCGGCGGTGCGGTGTTTGCAGAAGGGATATTCAAACTAAAAAATTACCAAATAACAGCTAAAAATAATAGTTGAATATTTACATCTCTTCTCTCTACTCAACCCTATATAATTTTAGCCTCATTTTCTGTACAAAAAAACACCCTCGATATGTTCTCATGAACGCATATCGAGGGTTTAAGTCGAGTAGATGGATTTACTTTTATTTTTTACAAGCCTTGTATGGATATAGTACTAATTACTTACTGCGTCACATCTTCCTTGTAAGTAAAGTTACGCTCTCAACATGTGCCCCCTGAGGGAACATGTCTACTGGCTGTACTTCAACCGTTCTATATCCTTCTCCTTCTAGAATTGCTAAATCTCTTGCAAGAGTGCCAGGATCACAGGATACGTATACTATCCTATCTGGCTGCATTTTTCCTATAGATTCTAAAAGAGATTTTTCGCATCCTTTTCTTGGTGGGTCAACAACCATTACATCTGCTTTTATTCCTTTTTCAATCAGCTCTGGAATAACTTCTTCGGACTTTCCTACTATAAATTCTACATTATCTATATTATTTTCTTTTGCATTAACTCTTGCATCTTCAATAGCCTGCTCTACTATTTCTACACCATATACCTTTTTAGCCTTCTGAGATAAAAATAATGAAATTGTTCCTGCACCGCAGTAAGCATCAAAAACTGTTTCTTTTCCAGTTAGTCCTGCATACTCCATGGCTTTACTATAAAGCACTTCTGTTTGAATAGGATTAACTTGAAAGAAAGATAGTGGAGATATGTTAAATTTAAAGTCTCCAATATAATCACTTATATGATCTTCTCCAAAGAGTGTTATATTTTCTTCTCCTAAAATAACATTAGTTTTTTTATTATTTACATTTTGAATAATGCTTTTTATTCCTTCTATATTTTCTCTTATTAAACTAACAAATTCTTCTTTATGTGATAATTCCTTTGTCCTAGTTACCAGTACAACCATAACTTCATTTGTATTAAAGCCTCTTCTTATCATTATATGTCTTACAGTTCCCTTATGGTTTTTCTCATCATAAGGCTTTATATTGTACTTTTTCATCCACTCTTTAGTTAAGGCTACAACCTTATCGCCAACCTGGTCTTGTATATGACAAGTATTCATATCAATGATTTCATGACTTCTTTGAGCATAAAATCCTATTTTAATTTCCCCATTTTCTTCTCCTACAGGAAGTTGCACTTTATTTCTGTATCTATACGGTTCTTCCATACCAATAGTATCGTGTAGAACTACTCCCCCATCGGTACTTACTACTTGTGAATCTTCGTTAATTTTAAGTTTCCCTACTCTCTCTAAAACATCTTTAACTCTACTTTTTTTAAAATCAAGCTGCCCTTCATAGCTTAGATGCTGTAGTCCACAACCACCACATCTTTTATATATGCTACATACTGGATCTCTTCTATGTTCTGATGTTTCAATAACTTCTATCAGCTTTCCAAACGCAAAGTTCTTGCTTACCTTTATAATTTTAACCTTAACTTTTTCTCCTACTAAAGCTCCCTGAATAAATACAGGAAAGCCTTCCACTTTAGCTACTCCTTCTCCTTCAAAGCCTAGTCCGCTAACTTCTACTATGTATTCCTCGTTTTTCTCTACTGGTACAACTCTATTCATCAATTCTTCTACCTCTCTACTTAATATAAATCACTACAAATTAGAGATTTATACTAATATTTATTCTATAAAATTATTATATCCATATAAAAAACTTTCTACTAATATGGCATACATATCTACAATTAATTAATAATTCCTAAGACTACTTGATATAATATAGGTAAAAATATACAAGGAAGCAAATTAGCTACCTTAATTTTTGTGGCTCCTAGCATATTTAATGATAACCCTATAATTAGAAATCCTCCAATTGCCGTCATATTTGTAATAACGGAAGGAATGAGTACTCCTTTTAAAAAGGTTGCCCCTATGGTTATTAATCCCTGATATACTAATACAGACACTCCTGAGAGCATAACCCCTATGCCAAGTGAAGATGCAAATACAATAGAAGTAATTCCATCAAGAATGGACTTTGCAAAAAGAGTATCATGTTTACCTAATAAACCACTGTCTAAGGATCCTACAATTGCCATAGCACCGATACAGAATAAAAGACTTGCGGTTACAAATCCTTTGGCAACTTGTCCACCTGTTTTGTTTAATTTTTTTTCTATGTTAATACCTAATTTTTCAATCTTATCGTCTATATCAATTTTTCCCCCTATTATAGACCCAATTACAGTAGAAATTATTATTACTAATACGTCATTATCTCCTAACTTACTGAATACTCCAATAATGTTTAATGCCCCAATAAATAATACACACAGAGCAAGTCCATCCATTAAAGATTTACTCACCTTCTCACTAAATCCACCCTTTACCAGTAGACCTATTAAGCTTCCAGCTATAATTGCTCCAAAATTAACTACAGTTCCTAACACGAGTTCTGCCCCCCAACTATTTAATTCCCTATTTTTATTAACATAGTTATTATAGTTCTTTTTTTACTAAAAGTAAGTAGTTTTCTAAAATTTGTTCTACTGACATATACTATAATTAAATTTGTATAATTTAATTCAAAAAAAGAGCATCCTTAACAAATAAGGATGCCAAGAATGGAATCAGTTGCTTACAATACATTGAATTAGTTTAACCACTTGTATACAAATTATACCAGTTTTTACTCTAATAATCAAAATATTCTAAGTTAATTATATGTATAATAATTATTATTATACATACAATTGATTAAGTTTTACATATTATTGTATCATACTCTTAAATTAATATCTATAACTTTTATTATTTTCTATATTATATTTGCTCTTCCACTATAAACTACCCCTCTTACAACATCCATTGTAATGAAAAGACCAGTTCTAATTGACTTTGTAGCTCCTCCTGCATTGCAAAGAAGTGGAATTCCTCTTGATAGACACTCTATAGCCATGTGTGATGTAAGCCCACCTTCTTCTGATATAATTCCAGCTACTCTATCTAATACTTCCATATATCCCTTATCTAAATTTTTAACAATTAATATATCATCATTTTCTACTACATTAATTGCTTCTCTAGGATTTTTTACTACTCTTGCATTTCCGAATCCCGGGAAAGAACCAGCTCCTTTTCCTTGAACAAGTACATCTCCAACAACATGAATCTTCATCATATTAGTAGTTCCTGAATAATGAACCGGTATTCCTGCAGCTACTACAACTAAATCTCCATTTTTAACATATCCCACTTCTTTAGCTTTATTTACTGATTCATTTATCATTTCATCTGTAGACTCAAAATGTCTAGAATTTATAGCAAATATACCCCAATTAAGAGCCAGTCTTCTAGCTACCTTTTCATTTGGCGTTACTGCAATAACAGGACACTCTGGTCTATATTTTGAAACCATTCTCGCTGTGTTTCCTGTTTGAGTTGCAGTAATTATAGCTGATACATTAAGCTCTATAGCTGTGGTACAAGTTGCTAGACTTATTGCATTTGCAATATTAGAAAGAGCACTCTCTTTTCTTTTATTTAATGCTGCTAAATAGTCTATTTTCTCTTCAGCAGTTATTGCTATTTTTCCCATAGTCTTTGCAGCCTCTACAGGATATTTACCATTTGCTGATTCTCCACTTAACATTATAGCATCTGTTCCATCAAATATTGCATTAGCAACGTCAGACGCTTCTGCTCTTGTAGGTCTTGGATTTCTCATCATAGAATCAAGCATTTGAGTTGCTGTTATAACAGGTTTTCCCGCTTTATTACATTTTTCTATAATCATTTTCTGAGCTATTGGTACTTGTTCTATAGGTATTTCAACTCCCATATCTCCTCTAGCTACCATTATACCGTCAGAGAACTTTATGATTTCATCTATATTGTTAACTCCTTCTTGGTTTTCAATTTTAGAGAATATTTGAATATCTGCTCCGCCATTTTTCTCTAAAACCTTTCTTATAGCTAGAACGTCTGCTGCTTTTCTTATAAAAGATGCCGCAACTAATTCAACTTCTTGTTCACATCCAAAAATTAAATCTGATTCATCCTTTTCAGTTAATGCTGGTAAGTTTATCTTAACGTTTGGTACATTAACACCTTTTTTACTTGATACTACTCCACTATTAGCAACCTTGCAGTGAATTTTACTTCCTTCTACCTCTTCCACAATAAGTCCTACTAATCCATCATCTATTAAAATAGAATTTCCTGGATTTACATCTTCATGCAACTTATCATATGTTATAGAACATTTGGTTTCATCTCCAATTATGTCTTCACCACAGATAATAGTAAATTTATTACCCTCTTTTAACTCTACCTTATCTACAAAGTCCTTGGTTCTTATTTCAGGTCCTTTAGTATCTAACATTATCGCAATAGGTTTATTGAGTTGTGTTCTTAACTTCTTTATTAACTTAATTCTATTTCCGTGTTCTTCATGAGTTCCGTGAGAAAAATTTAATCTTGCTGCATTCATGCCAGCTTTAATTAACTCTGTCAGTATCTCTTCACTGTCACTTGTCGGTCCAATTGTAAATACCATTTTTGTTTTTTGCATAGATTATTTCTCCTTCACACCTTATCTTAATATGATAATATATTTGCTACCTTACATAATTCCTCATCAAATTTACTTGTCATTGAAAGCGCTTCTTCTATATCATAATCTATTAGCTTATTTCCGCTTACTCCAACAACTCTTGCAGATTTACCCTCTAATAATAGTTCAACTGCTCTTGCTCCAAGTCTTGATGCAAGTATTCTATCAGCAGCTGTAGGGCTTCCACCTCTTTGTATATGTCCTAGAACTGTAGCTCTTGTATCTATTCCCGTTGTCTCCTGAACTATCTTAGCCAGTTCACCAGCGGCACCTACTCCTTCTGATAAGATTACTAAATTATGAAGTTTTCCTCTTAATTTACCTTCCAAAATAGTTCTACAAAGTCTATCAACATTAAATTCCTTTTCTGGTACTATTATACTTTCTGCACCACCTGCAACTCCAGCGTATAAAGCTAAGTCTCCGCAATCTCTTCCCATTACTTCTACTATACTAACTCTCTCATGAGAAGAAGAAGTATCTCTAAGTTTATTTATGGCATCTAGTACAGTATTTAATGCTGTATCAAAACCTATTGTAAAATCTGTATAGGCTAAATCATTATCTATAGTTCCCGGAAGTCCTATAGTACATATTCCCATTTTAGCTAATTCCCTAGCTCCTTTAAATGAACCATCTCCACCTATAACTACTAGTCCATCAATTCCAAAGGCTCTTAAAATATTTACTGCCTTTTTTCTTCCTTCCTCTGTCATAAATTCTTTGCTACGGGCAGTCCTTAAAATCGTCCCACCTCTTTGAATAATGTCAGCCACACTATGTCGTTCCATTTCAAATATCTCACCATTTATAAGTCCACTATATCCTCTTTGAATTCCCATAACTCTAAGTTTATTCTCTACACCTGTTCTTACTACAGCCCTTATGGCAGCATTCATTCCTGGAGCATCTCCACCACTAGTTAAAACTGCGATCGTCTTCATTTTATTACCTCCTGAGTTTATGGGACTAATATCATCCCACTAAACCAAAAACTTAATATTCTAACATTATTAATAACTTTACGGATAGTATATCATCTTCTTAAAAAAATTTCATGAAAATCTTTAATAAAAATGAAAAAAATTACATTGACTTTATTATTAGTATTTATATATTTATATTGTGGTTCCCTTAAAAATAAATATACTATCATTTATTTATTTTTAAAATTATAAAAGACTAGATAACGCTCTAGTCTTTTATAATAACTTTATATTCTGTTCACCATACTTTTCTCTTAAGAAATTTAGTAGGCTTTCTTCTTCGTTTACCCAGTACTCTCTAGCTAGTAAATATTTCTTTCTTTCTTCTTTAGTACATAAATAAATAGGAATACCTCCACTATTTTGAGAACAAATTGTTTTTAGTTCATTCCTAGCTACTTTTACCTCTTCATTGCTTTGAACTTGTATATATAGCTTTTTATTTGTGAATTTTATAAGCTTCTCAACTGCATCACACAGTACTTTCGGCTGCTCATCTTCACGCTTTGTAACTCTTCCTTTTATTAATACAATTTCATCTTCATTTATTTTATCTCTAAAGGTTTCTAGCACCTTTGGGAATACAACAACCTCTATTGTACTATAAAGATCTTCTAGCTTTATAAAAGCCATCATATTATTGGTTTTCGTGATCTTTCTAGTAACCTCGGTTATTAATCCTCCAAGGATAACTCTATCTCCATCTTTTACTTTTGCATTTTCCTCTTCTACAAGCTTTGCAGCTTCATCTATTAATTCTTCATCTATAGATGCATCATCCATAATATCTGTGGTTTTTACAGAAGTCTGATTTCTTAACGCTTCTTCGTAATCTTCTAAGGGGTGTCCAGTTAAATATACTCCTGTCATTTCTTTTTCCATAGCGAGCTTATATTTTTTATCAAACTCTTTTATATATGGATACTTTATTTCTGTCTCCTTAAATTCTTCAGTAAGGGTAGAAAATAAGCTTACTTGACCGTCTATATTTTTCTTTCTTTCATTAGAAACTGAATCTATTACCTTTTCATATACGGCTAATAACTGTGATCTATATACTCCAAAGCAATCAAATGCTCCAGCCTTAATTAAACTCTCTACCATTCTTTTATTAATAGCACTAGAATCTACCTTGTTGCAAAAGTCTACAAGTGTCGTAAAATTACCCTTCTTCTCTCTTGCTTTTGCCATATTATCTACAAGGTTTTCTCCTACATTTTTTATAGCTGAAAGGCCAAAACGTATCTTTCCATCCTTTACAGTAAATTTTCCAAAACTCTCATTAATATTAGGTGGTATTACTTCTATATTCATTTCCTTTGCCGCTCTAACATAAGTTGCCACCTTGTCACTGTTACCTCTTACACTGTTTAACATAGCTGCCATAAACTCTGTTGGATAATAGTGTACTAAATAAGCTGTATAATATGCTACTACTGCATAAGCCGCCGCATGGGATTTGTTAAATGCATAGCTAGCAAAATCCATCATCTGATCAAATATCTTGTTTGCAGCTTCTTCACTTATTCCATTTCTTAGACAACCTGGTACTTCTACTTCTCCCTTTTCATTTACAATTCCATAAATGAAGTTCTTTCTTTCTTCTTCCATAACCTTGTGCTTTTTCTTTGACATAGCACGGCGAACAAGGTCACTTCTACCCATAGAGTATCCTGCTAGGTCTCTAACAATCTGCATAACCTGTTCTTGGTAAACCATTACTCCATAGGTAACATTTAACACATGTTCAAGCTCTGGTGTTTCATACTGAACTTCCTCTGGATTGTTCTTATTTCTAATATATCTAGGAATTTCAGCCATAGGACCTGGTCTATAAAGACTTATTCCCGCTATGATATCTTCAAAACCTTCAGGTTTAAGTTCCTTCATAAAGCTAGTCATTCCTGCAGATTCAAGTTGGAATACTCCTACGGTCTTTCCTTTACCAATCATTTTATATACACTTTCATCATCAAAACTCAGTTTATCTAAATCAATTATAGTTCCAGTGTTTTCTTTAACAAGCTCAATAGCATCTCTAATTACCGTAAGAGTTCTTAGCCCTAAAAAATCCATTTTTAGGAGTCCAAGCTCTTCAAGTGTACCCATAGTAAACTGAGTTACTATTGCTTCTTCATTCTTTGCTAGGGGTAAGTAGTTAACTAATGGCTGTGATGCTATAACTACTCCCGCTGCATGAGTTGACGTATGCCTTGGAAGTCCTTCTAAGTCCCTGGCAACATTGATTAGATCTTTAACTCTCTCATCAGTATCATAAAGAGCTTTCAACTCTGTATTCATATCTAATGCTTTATCTATAGTTATTCCAAGCACTGTAGGAATCATTTTGGCTATTCTATCTACTTCTGCATAGGAATAGTTCATTGCTCTACCTACATCTCTAATACAAGCTCTTGCTGCCATAGTTCCAAAGGTTATTATTTGCGATACATTTTCTACTCCGTATTTCTCAACAACGTAATCTATAACCTCTTGTCGTCTTTCGTAACAGAAGTCAGAGTCAATCTATTCTACCCTCTCTTTCGAGATACTTTAACACTATCATTTTATATAGTGGGTATAGACTATATCTTCACCTACCGACCTTTACGGTTTAGGCTGCCCCGCTTCGAAATAATATACAATATTATTCCTACGTGCCCACGCACTAGTCGTTGAACCTTCTTCTCATCAAAGCTTGGCTGCATGGTTTCCCAGTAGAGTCTGACTTTCTCAAATCCCTGTAATTTTTATGGTCATGCCACCATCACGTTTAGATTTCTCAATCTTGCGTTGTGGTTTACAGGGCTCTCAGGGTTTTCCAGCAATTCAGGGCTCTTTGAGTACAATATTTCTACTGTACACGACTAAAAAAATTGTTATAACAATTTTTTAATCTGGCATGGAAATTCTTTCTGGATTTAAGAACATTAATTATTATCCACAGGCTCTTTATCCTGCGTTCTGGAGGTTTCCCTCATTTTCATCAGTTGGTCAATTCCAACTCAGATTGGACTATATCATCTCAATAAACTTAGAATGTTTTCTATCTAAATAATAATCGGCATCTGAATAGATTAGGTTATAAAACTTATTTACAGAATCACTTTTATATATTTTTACATACCAGCATCTATGATCAGATCGACTATCCTTAACAATATTTGAATCAATATTAAATGAATCTAAAATTAATCTCAATTCTTCAGCAAAAATTTTACTACCTGTAGTAAAACTAACATTTTTATATACATAGTATTTTTTAATCCCATTATAGTAGGTTGAAGTTTTATTCTTATATACACTTCCATCGCCATCAAAGTATCCTCTAATAAAATGTCCTAATAAATTTCGGGGTAACTTAGGCATAATTACTATTGATGATTTCCTTTCCGTAATTCCTATATTCAATAAGTATTTAATATCTGTCGGATTCGTACTTATAACACTGTAAGTATAATTTCGTCCTTTAGGATGTTTATACTTATATACTTTTTTATTTGGAGTCATAATTTTATTGAGTTTCTCTATTAACTCCTTTTCATTCATTGATATAGTTATTCGGTTTCTCTTAGTATGAGCGTCATAGCTAAGACATCCATCAGAATAAATTAAGCCTAGTATATACGCAGACACTTTATTAAGTTTAGTTTCAAAAATACTATTATCTTCAATCTTCCTAGCTGAAGCATTAAAACTATTAGAACAACTTTTAGAGCAAAATCTTTGATTTCGCTTTTTAGTTTCAAATTCTTTATTGCATTTAATACATCTTCCACAAAACATTCTCTAATCCACCCTAATATATTTTATTACTTATTATTTGTAATAACTTTATATATATTCTATGGTGTCAGTGTATCAAGCCGGGCACTCGTGGAGTGGATTATCATTTAGCTACTCACCACTCTAGTCTCTGAACCTTTCTGGTACTTTTATGCTATTCCCAGACTTGGCTGCTGATTGGCATGCTGCATATGCAGTTTAGCTTTCCAGCAATTCACCCAGTTTAACCAGCGCGTCTTTTCACGCTCAAAAAGTAAATTATACTTAATAGGATCAATCTTTGTAATTCCCAAGGTATAGGCAACTATTGACCCCGCGGCAGAACCCCTACCTGGTCCCGTCATTATGCCTTTTTCTGCAGAAAATCTAAAGAAATCCCAGGTAATTAGAAAGTAATCAACGTATCCCATTTGTTTAATAATGTTTAACTCATACTCTAATCTTTCTTTAATTTCCGAGTTAATATCTTCATATCTTTCATCAAGCCCTTTGTAGCATAACTCTTTCATATATTCAAAATGGTCTACTCCCTCATCTAAGGGGAAGTTAGGCAACTTTGATTCATTGAATATGTAATCAAAATTACACTGTTCTGCAATTTTAACTGTATTTTCTAATGCCTCTGGAACATAGGAAAATATATTATACATCTCCTCTGGAGACCTTAGATAAAATTGCTCTGGCTCATATCTCATTCTATTTTCATCATCTAGATTCTTTCCTGTCTGAATGCACAATAGAATATCATGAGACCTAGTATCTTCTTTTTTAATATAGTGAACATCGTTGGTGGCAACAAGAGGTATCTCTACTTCTCTTGAAAGTTCTACTATCATATCGTTAACCCTAAGCTGCTCATCCATTCCGTGATATTGTAACTCCAAGTAAAATCCTTCTTTAAATGTTTCCTTATAAAATAGTGCAGCTTCCTTAGCCTTTTCTCTGTTGCCATTTAATAGATTATTAGTAACTTCTCCAGCAAGACAGGCCCCTAAGGCTATTAACCCTTCACTGTGAGCTTTTAAATAATCATGGTCAACTCTAGGCTTATAATAAAAACCATCAATAGACGCCTTAGATACTATTTTCATAAGATTTTTATATCCTACTTCATTTTTAACGAGGAGAACTAAATGATGGGTTTTATTTTCCATATCATTTCTTTTTATATCCATGGACTTTGATGCTACATATATTTCACATCCTATAATAGGCTTAATACCTTCTTCTTTTGCTTTCTTATAAAAGTCTACACATCCAAACATAGCTCCATGGTCAGTTATAGCTAAACTCTTCATGCCCAGCTCTTTAGCCCTTGTAATGAGTTTACTTATTTTACCCGAGCCATCTAAAAGACTATATTCCGTATGAGTATGAAGGTGAACAAATTCTGTCAATTACTCTCCTCCTTTCCAGTATTTTGAGAGTTTATTACTCCTTTATATATAGCAAGCTTCAACTCACAATTTTAATTATTTCTTTTATATTATACAGTAAAAAACCTTTGAATTGTAAATTTAAAGTTAGTATACAAAGAAATTTTCATAATACTTTTTATCCATTCCCTCTTATAATCAATGCTTTTTTATAGAGGTAATAATAGCTATAATTTGGTGAACATAAGTAAAAAGATATGATCTTTTTATTCTATCATTCTGTTATAAATAATTTTTTCATCTCTTTTGGAATCTTTACTATATCTTCAACTTCATACTCACCTTTCTCTTGTCTATAATTAAGTCTTACTAAAAGCATTTCACCGTTGCTGTACTCAATAACTTCATAGTGGGTATTTAAACTAGCTTCAGTAGATAGATCATTAAGTTCCTTTAGCATATCTTTGGAAGCCACATCTTTTCTTTTTTCACTAAAAAGTTTATTAAATCTCTCATAGTTATTTCCATCAATTGACACACCCAGCATCGCTATAGTATTTGTTGGTGTATCTGGTTTCATTGTATTGCCATCACAAGCTACAAAAAGTGGAAATATGAGTGCAAAAGCAATTAATAACAAAGCATTTCTTTTCATCTTTTATCCCCCTATTAAACTATAAATAAAACTAATATTTTGATGTTATATTACTTCATAAGAATTCAAAGTCTTATTTTAAAATTTCATCAGGTACAATCACAACTTCATCATCTGCAAATTGTATAATAACTTTAACTTGTATAATTTTTCTTTTATTTGATTCCTCCTCAGTTAGACCTGTACGTTTCCTTATCTTTTCTATAAAAATCTTTTCTTCATCACTTAATTCCTTTTCATCTTTTGCTAATTTGTATCCATATATAAATTTTGTACCCTCATAAATTGGGGATGGCAGCACCCCATATGGCTTAATTTTAATTATTTTATTAGTGCCTTCTGCTGTTTCTTCAGTAAGATATTCTGTTTTCATATTTAATTCTTTACCATTAATGAGATTAAAATCTATTCGCAATTCTCCATTTACTACACTTTGTTTAAGTTCCATATCTTTTTTCTTTACGGGTGAACCTATAACAAATAAGTAAGTTAGTATAGAAAAAATACATAATATGACTGCTATACTAATTCTAAGCTTTTTAGCACCTTTTGCTTTTATTTTCTTCAAATAATTGATTTCTCTATTTTCAGATTCTAAATCAATCCTTTCCATTGGACATTTCATTTCTTCAAGAAGCTTATTACATTCCACACATCCTTGTAGATGTTCCTTTATTTCAATAGCTGTTTCTTCGCTAGTTAGCTCATCAATATAGATTGGTAGTAAGTCTCTTACAATATTACAATTTAACATCCTATTTCACCCCTTTTACGATTTTTTGTTTAGCTCGATAGAAAGTTACTCTTGCCCACGTTTCATCTTTGCCAAAAAATTGCCCTATTTCACGGAAATTAAATTCACCCGATAAACGCAAATACATTACTTCCCTCATAGGCTGGTCTAATAAATGAATAGCTGTATATAACCGTAGCTTGTCTTCATAGAAAATTGCATTTTCTTCAGGTGAAATATTAGATGAAGGCAAATTTTCACTAATAGCTACAGCCTGAGATTTCTTTCTTTTTTCAAGTTCTTGATACCATATATGTTTAGCAATTTGGCAAAGCCATACTGAAACTTTGCAGGAACCATTATATGTATCGAGGGAATATAAGGCACGATAAAAGGTTTCTTGTGTCAATTCCTCTGCTAAATCTACGTCACGAGAAAGGCTAACCAAATACTTGAAAACACTTTTAGCGTGTTCTTTATATATTAGATCCATGTCTTGCAAATTCTCACCTCCACGAGTATATATCCATAAAAGCTATCTTTCGTTACAATAAAAACAAATATTTTTATAAATTTTCACACTTACACCTTATTTATGATAATAAGCATTGAAGATAATTAATTTAAGTTAATTATTTTCTAATCTAATTCTAATCTTTCACTAAGCTTACTCTAATCTTCCTATCTTATCATAATAGCATAAGATAAATTAAATTAATGGAGGAGATACAATGTCAATGAAGTTAGAACAAATAGATTTACTAAGAGAAAGAACTGGGGTTAGTTATAATGAGGCTAAAGAGGCTTTAGAAAAATCTAATAATGATTTAGTAGAAGCACTTGTTTATTTAGAAAAGACTCATAATTTAAAAACACATAAAAAATTAGATGGTGATAATGATTTTACTTCTAAATGTAAATCTGCTATTAAAAAAGGAAATAATACAAGATTTATAATAAAGAAAAAAGATAATATAGTAATAAATGTTCCTGCTACTTTAGCGGGTATAACTACAGTTGTAGCCTTCCCTTTTGCTATAACAGGATTAATTTTAGCTATAGTAACTAATCATAAGATTAGAATCGAGAAGTATAATGGAGAAAATATCGAAGTTGAAGAAGTTTTAAATAAAGTTTCTACTGCTGTAAATAATGCAACTAGCAACCTTAATAAATAGAGAAAACTAAATCTTCCCCCCGAATAACCTGCATAGTTTATGTAGGTTATTTATTTATAACTATAGATACTATATAATTTAATTGTAGCGAGTTCTTAAGTGGAAAGAGGAGTATGACTATGAAAAAAATCTTAATAATTGAGGATGAGGTTAAAATCTCAAGATTTATAGAACTAGAACTTAAATATGAAGGTTATTCTGTAGATCAGTCTTACGATGGCCGTGATGGATTAGATAAGGCTGTTAAAGGAGACTTTGATCTAATTATTTTAGACGTAATGCTTCCTTCCCTTAATGGTATGGAAGTACTACGAAGGCTTAGACAAAGTACAGAAGTTCCAATTATTATGTTAACTGCAAAAGATCAGATAACAGATAAGGTTATGGGTCTTGATATAGGCGCTGATGATTACATGACTAAACCTTTTGCCATTGAAGAGCTTTTGGCTAGAATACGAGTTGCCCTAAAAAGACATAGTAGTGATACCCCAAAAACTACTACCATCTTAAAAATAGGTGAATTAGAGCTTGATCTTGAAAAATACACTGTGTGCTTTAATGAAGAAATTATTGAATTAACAAAGAGAGAATTTGACCTCTTAAAATACCTAATAGAAAACAAAAGCATTGTACTTACTCGGGATAAAATTTTAGAAAAAGTATGGGGATATGATTATTTAGGAGATACAAATATTGTAGATGTATATATACGTTATTTAAGAACTAAGATTGATGAAAAATATAATAAAAAGTTTATTCATACAATCCGTGGAGTGGGGTATCAATTAAAATATGATTAGATTATTAAAGCTAATCCCTAAACTAATTTTTAAAACTTTTACCCTTACCTTATTCATATTAAGAAAAGTTATAGGTTTTTTACCTTCTTTAATAGGTAATATTTTTAAAAGTATAGGTAAAAGATTACGCTTTTCTATAACTTTTAAAATAACTGTAATATATGTTCTAATTTTTTCTGTATTTATATTTCTATTGAGTACTGGAATTTTGTTTGGCTTTCGTCACTTTTTATTAAATGAAGTAAGCAATAATATTGAAAAAAATAATCAAGTAATCTCAACTTATATTAAGGAAAAGTCAGAGCTCCCTAAAAACATTGTCAATGAAATCACTAGAATTGATGGTATGTATGTTACTATTTTTAGTAGTAATAAGAAAATTCTCCATAGTACAGATGAGCAGAATATTTATAAGAAATTTTACACTAATATAGACTTTTTAGATATTCTAAAAAGCACTAATGGTGATTTAATGATAAAAAATAGTAGGTTAGACCACAATGAAATCTACTATATACAAATATATAAAGACTTAATTACAGAGAACTTTTATATAATTACTCTAACCAATATCTTAATTGCTGTAAATGTAGTGTCTTTATTTATAATTACATTAATTATATCTAAGGCTAGTAGAAAAATGTTATCTCCTATTGCAGAAATGACTGAGACAGTAAAAACTATATCTGTTGAAGCACTAGATACTAGATTAAATGTTACCGGGTCTAAGGATGAATTAAAAGAACTTGCTGAAACCTTTAATACCATGATTGACGGAATAGAACAAGCCTATGAGCAGCAAAATCAGTTCGTATCTGATGCCTCCCATGAGCTTAGAACTCCTATTTCTGTAATTCAAGGATATGCTAATTTGTTAGATAGATGGGGAAAAGATGATAAAGTAGTACTTGATGAGTCTATAACTGCTATTAAAAGCGAATCGGAAAATATGAAGAACTTGATTGAGAATCTTTTATTCCTAGCAAGAGGAGATAAGGAACTACAAAAACTAGAAAAAGAAAAATTCCATATAAATGAACTAATTGAGGAAATAGTTAAAGAAACTAAGATGATAGCTACAAATCATAATATTTTGTGTGAGAATAATGATAAGCTATTACTTTTAGCAGATAAGAAAATGTTAAAAGAAGCTCTTAGAATTTTTATAGATAACAGTGTTAAATTCACACCCGAAAATGGAACTATAAAATTAAGCTCATACAATAGAATAAGCTATTTAGAAATCATAATAGAAGATACTGGTATAGGCATTGATAAAGATGATCTTCCCCATATATTTAATAGATTTTATAGAGCGGACAAATCTAGAACAAAAAATAGTGGTGGAACTGGTTTAGGTTTATCTATTGCAAAGTTAATTATAGGTAAACATAATGGAAAAATCACATTATCAAGCCAGCTTCAAAAAGGTACAAAAATATCTATATTCTTACCTGTTAATTAAAAATAAATTAATTAAGGAGAAAAGCTTTGTAAGCTTTTCTCCTTTTGTTTTTGCACTACTTATTAATTTTGTTCATTTATCTTTCCTATAACTTCCTTCTCTTCAATAATCTTTTCCTCACTTACAGCTTTAGTTTGAGTAAACTGAAGGTTATCAAAGCTTATAAGGTCTATACTAGAATTAGGATTCTTATTGTAGGTAATCTCTACTGAATCCCCCTCCCTAGTTAAAGGGAGTTCGTTTGACATATTTAAAGAAGTTATAAATATCTTGTCTTGTTTTTCCTTTAAAATTATATAATAATAGGTTGTATCTTCAACAAAAGAAGATGCAATTCTTAGAACTGTTCCTTTTTCGGTAATCTTTTCCCCACTTTTCTCTAAACCTTGCCAGTTTCCTTTGTCTTTAAGATAATTTATATAATTAGACTTAGTTTTACTTAAAGACTCTCCAGTTCCTACTGTGCTATAATCTTTAACACTAACCATAGCATATAGCTTAATTAATCCCTTCTTATCCTTTAATGACATAAAATAAGTTGCTTCATTTTCAAGATTAATTAATATTGGGAAAGTAGCTGTATACCCTAAATTCTGAACCTTACCTTCTGCCGAAGCCATTGCAGCTATTTCATGACTACCTGAAACCTTATAGAAGTTTGTTTCTTTAGTCCTTGTATTAACTAACACAAACCCTACAGTTGATTCATCATTCCCTGATGAAGTTAATCCTGTGTAATAATAA
Organism: Clostridium sp. X; assembly: GCF_055755365.1. Taxonomy (NCBI): domain Bacteria; kingdom Bacillati; phylum Bacillota; class Clostridia; order Eubacteriales; family Clostridiaceae; genus Clostridium; species Clostridium sp. X. The sequence continues at coordinate 1,487,856 of NZ_CM146912.1, read as the reverse complement.
CAATTTCCATCATTATAAATTATATTATATCCCTCTGTAGTTTTTAATTTATCCTTGTCAGATGGATTCCACCAACCATGAACGTACTGACCCCAATCGTTTAGTTGATTAATTGCAAAGTTTGCTGGAATTACTCTATCTACCCAACTTGGTATATCCTTCATATCATACCCTTTAACTTCACCTGTCTCAGCATCTACTATAACAACCCCATTAACTTTCGAACCACTTACACCAATAGAGTTTTCATATTTTGTAACTACCCAGTAAGGCTTTCCTGAATCATCTAGTTCAAATGAAAAATCAGTTAGTCCAACATTTTGAAAGCCTGATGTGTATATTTTTCTACGCAAATCATCTCCAAAAAAGCCTTGAGGTTGATATTTTATCTTAACTTTCTTGTCATCAATTGTTTGCACTAGTTTTATATCTTGAGGATTAGTAGAGCTTATTTGAATATACCCCGGAGTACCCTCTCTATTTGAAAACCATTTAAACATTCCTGAATGAACTAGTGGTGCCACCCAGTATAGTTGTCCATTAACATTTATCTGAGTAAATTCTGATAATTCAACTTGGCTACCTAATGCTACTTGTTCTCCTAGCTTCTTTTCCCCAAGGTTTTGAGCAAGATCTTTATCTACCATTGGAAGCTTAGTTAAATCTATAGGAGATATTTCAGAAGAAAATTCTTTTTCCTTTACCTCGCCAATCATAGTTCTATATTTACCTGAATTAAAAATACCAAGAGTAGATCCTATTTGGAATACTAACAAAATAAAAGTAATTACAGATATCCAAATTACCTTTTTAATCTGAAACTTATAAACAAGTAAAGTTGCCATAATTAAAAGTGCTATTACTTGAATTACTATTAAAGTACTTATAAAGTTTAAAGATAGCACTGGCATTGTAATATATCCTAAAATCAATGTGACTATAACTAGTATTACGGTTATAGCTATAGCTACAGTCTTTTTACTTGATACCTTCGATTTATTTATTGTTTTTCCTTTATTCATAATTTCCCCCAATATTAAAGACCTTATTATATCTTATACTATACCATATTATAAGATATAAAACTATTGGGACTTTATGCCTAAGAAAGCCCTGTATTCAACCGAATACAGGGCTTTTTATTATATTTGTGCTAAAGCATTTTCAATATCATTAATTAAATCATCTATTCCTTCAATTCCAACGGAAACTCTTATAAGTTCTGGATTAACTCCAGCTTGTCTTTGGCTTTCTTCATCTAATTGTTGATGTGTTGTAGATGCTGGATGTATTACAAGAGATTTAGCATCTCCTACATTTGCAAGGAGTGAGAAAATTTCTAATGAATTTATAAATTTCACACCGCTTTCTAATCCACCCTTTACTCCGAAAGTAAATATAGCTCCAGCTCCTTTTGGAAGATACTTCTCTGCAAGAGTTTTATATTTGCTATCAGCTAAACCTGGGTAGTTTACCCACTCAACTTTAGGGTGATTACTTAAATATTCTGCAAGCTTTTTAGCATTCTCTACATGTCTTTCTACTCTAAGCGATAATGTTTCAAGACCTATTAATAATTGGAAAGAGTTAAATGGAGATATACATGCTCCTGTATCTCTTAATAATGCAGTTCTAAGTCTTAAGATATAAGCTGCTTCTTTAAAAGCTTCATAGTAAGAAAGTCCGTTATAGCTCTTATCCGGTTCAACAAGTTTTGGGAACTTACCATTATTCCAATCAAACTTTCCTGAGTCTACTACTATTCCCCCTATAGATGTACCATGACCTCCTATATACTTTGTAGCTGAATGTACTACAATATCTGCTCCAAATTCAAATGGTCTGCAAAGGTATGGAGTTGCAAAAGTATTATCTATAATTAGCGGAACTCCATTTTTATGAGCAACGTCTGCTATGGCTTCTATATCACATATATTAATTCCTGGATTTCCTATTGTTTCTATAAATACTGCTTTAGTTTTTTCTGTTATAGCCTTTTGAAAATTTTCTACATTTTCTGGATCTACAAAGTTAACCTTAATTCCAAAGTTAGGTAAAGTATTTTCAAATAAAGAATAAGTACCACCATATATTGTAGATGCTGCTACAATTTCATCTCCGCTACCAGCAATATTTAAGATAGCATATGTTATAGCTGCCATTCCTGATGCCGTTGCAACTGCTCCAACCCCACCTTCTAATAAAGTAACTCTCTTCTCAAAAACATCTGTAGTTGGATTCATGATACGAGTATAAATATTTCCAAACTTCTTTAAACCAAATAAATCAGCTGCATCTTGTGTATCTTCAAATACATAAGAAGTTGTTTGATATAGTGGTACAGCTCTTGATTTTGTTACAGCATCTATTTCTTGCCCACCGTGTAATTGAATTGTTTCAAAAGATAATTGTTTTGTCATTTTTAATTGCCCCCTTAGTAATTTCGTTACAGAAACTCCTTGTCTATTTTGCCCCGATAAAATAAAAAAATCTTTCTGTAGATAAGCTACAGAAAGATTTTAATCTCTCAGTTCCTTATCTTCCAGGTATAAATACCTGCTGGATTTAGCACCTTAAAACATTGCTGTTTAGGTTGCCGGACGTCATCGGGCCAGTCCCTCGGTCACTCTTGATAAGAAGTTCCGTATTTAATTTATCTAATAATAACAAGCTTTTCATAGTTTGTCAATAAGTTTTATAATAATTGTATTCCTGATTCTTCACACTCTTTTATAATGTCTTCTGACCATATAGAAGATTGAACTTCACCTATATGAGCTTTTCTTAAGAAAAACATACATATTCTTGATTGACCAATTCCCCCACCCATTGTTAAAGGAAGTTTATCCTCTACAAGCATTTTGTGGAATTCTAATTCTATTCTTTCCATACAACCTTCTTTTTCTAATTGAGATACTAATGATTCTTTATCTACTCTAATACCCATAGAAGAAAGCTCAAAAGCGCACTCTAAAAGAGGATTCCAAAATACAATATCTCCATTTAATTGCCAATCATCATAATCTGGTGCTCTTCCATCATGTTTTTCGCCTGATGCTAATTTATCTCCTATTTTCATTATAAAGACTGCACCTTTATCTTCTGCTATTTTATTTTCTCTTTCTTTAGCAATTAAACCAGGATACATATCTTCTAACTCTTGAGTAGTTATAAATGTAATCTTTTCTGGTAATATTTTATCTATCTCAGGATATTTGCTATTGATAAATTCTTCAGTAGCTTTGAACACTTCATATATCCCTTCTACTGTACCTTTTAGTTTATCAATAGTTCTGTCTTCTTTGCTTATAACCTTTTCCCAATCCCATTGGTCTACATACATAGAATGAAGGTTATCTAACTCTTCATCTCTTCTTATAGCATTCATGTCTGTATAAAGGCCTTCTCCTGAAGTAAAACCATATCTATATAATGCCATTCTCTTCCATTTAGCTAATGAATGTACTATTTGTATTTCTTCATCTTTAATATCTAATGCATCAAAACCTACTGGTCTTTCTACTCCATTTAAATTGTCATTAAGTCCTGTAGATGCCTTTACAAATAAAGGTGCTGATACTCTAGTTAAATTTAATTTATATGCAAGCTCTCTTTCAAAATAATCTTTAAGCTTTTTTATTGCTATTTCTGTTTTTCTTAAATCTAAGCTTGAATGATAAGCTTTAGGAATTATAACCTTTTTAACAGTTTCCATATTTCCTGCCCCCAAATCCCAATATTTTAAATATCTAATTCATTAAAAATTATAACCTCTTTATTGTAGTTTTTCAATATATTTTACGTTATTTTATCAAGATATTAATATTAAAGCCTCAAATTTTATAATCAATAAATTTCTAGTAAATAAGAGTGGTTTTTTTATGAATTCAAAAAAATTCCCTTATAATTATTCAACTATAGTATACTTAACATAGTAAATAAGTTATGAGAAGGTGTTAATTTGAAATCTAATAACAGAACTACTAAACTTGTATCTTTATCTTTTATTTTAGTATTTACAATAAATATTTTTTTTATGAATACTTCCACTAAAGCCCAGCCTGTAAATGTAGAAATTCCAAGCATAGAGAATAAGGAAATTCTTGAAAAACAATTTATAAATCCTAGTAATACAAAGGAAAAATCACGTTTGTATTACCTTAAGGATATCGATTCTAAAACTCCTGTTATCTTTTTTTGTCATGGGTATGGTGGGTCAGATCCTAATTTATATAAAAATTTAATCAATCATATCGTAAGCCAAGGCTATATAGTTGTTTATATACCTTATCCTATTATTCCTTTACCTATTAATAAAACAGTAATAGAAGAAAAATATACTATATTATGGGATGGTATTGAAGAATCAGTAAAATCATATGGAGATTTAATGGATCTAACAAAGATAGGATTTGTTGGGCACTCCTTTGGTGCCGGCGCACTCCCTGCACTTACTTATAAAGCTATAGAGAGTAATAACTGGGGTACATCTGGCGCTTTTATGTATATGTTGGCTCCTTGGTATTCTTATCAAATAACTCAAGAGCAATTAAGTAACTTTCCAAAACAGACTAAACTAATAATGGAAGTTTTCAACGATGATGTTACTAATGATCACAGAATGGCAAAAGATATATTTGAAAATATTAGTATACCAAATAGTGAGAAGGACTTTATTAATCTGTATAGTTCTTATAACTCTAATCTAGTGGCACTAGCAAGTCACGGGGTTCCTCTTAACAATGACTATGAACCAGATATGTATAAAGCCTTAGATAAATATGGCATTTATAATCTCTTCGATGGATTAGCTATGTACAGCTTTAATAAAGATTTAGAAAGTAAGAAAATAGCTTTAGGGAATGGTAGTAAAAATCAAATATACATGGGCACATGGGCTGATGGAAAAAAATATAGAGACCTCCAGGTTACAGATTTCCCAGTGCTAACCAAATCACAATCTTTCTATACGTATAGCTGGGATAGTCCCTTAAATCCTAGAAGAAATGAAAGTTATTTCACCGATGAGAGTGATGGCTTTATATATATAAATAAAGAATCTGTAAGCACCAACAAGGAATGGAAAATAAATTTTAATTCTGAAATCGATGCTACCTATTTAGATGATACTAGTATAAACCTCTATAATAGCGCCGGAAAACCTGTTCTGTTTAATATGATTACTACTGACAACAATACATCAATTAAAATCATTCCACTACAGCCTTACGATTATGGAGAGACCTATTCCCTTTATATTAATAAAGGTATGTTCTCCTCTAAAGGTGCTTATCTAAATAAAAGCTATATTCTCACCTTTACAGTTAGATAATTCATATAACAATAGTAAAAAAGGTACCTTTGAGTTAACTCTTTACTCTCGGTACCTTTCTTTTGAACTTAATTATAGGTTTCTGATTTTATCTCAATATACTAGCAGAAAGCATAGCTTTTGCTATTAATTTCTTTTTATTATACATATTCATCTCAACCTTACAAAAGTTTCTTCCTATATCAATAATCTGTGCATCTATATGTATTATACTATCCATTTGTATCGGTTCTATAAAGTATGTAGAAATACTATCTACTCTTATATTTTCATTACTTTTCCGCCTCAATGTTGCTATACCTATTGTAGAAAGTAACATATTTAGCGAACTCCAAGACGCTGTACCCATATGGTCTAGCATTTCAAGTTTTATCTTACCTGTAAACCTTATTAAATCTTCTTGAACCTCTTGTTCAAAGCTTTTAAGAATTATATCTTCTAAAGTCTCCCCTACTTGAGGTTGTCTTGCTATATAATGGAGAGCTTTTATTACATCATCTCTTCCTACAATTCCTACAAGCTTTTTTCTTCTAACTACAGGACAAATCTCTATACCTTCCCATCCCATAATATGTGCTGCATAAGAAACTGTAGTTTTCTCTGTAACATTTATAGGATCTTTGCTCATTATTTTACTTATTAGAACATCATTACTGCTATCCCTTGGCAAATCCTTTATTGTCACAATGCCTACAACATTCATACCATCATCTACTACTGGATATCTTTCACGCCCTGTTTCAGAGATCATTTGCCTTAAAAAGCTAACAGTTTCATTTTCTTTTATGTAATTAACTTTTGTTTTCATTATATCTTCTACTAGGATTATTTCCTTCTTAATTAAATTTTCAGATATAGCTTTACTAATAGTAGTAGCTACAGTAAAGCTATCATAGCTTGAAGATATTATAGGCAAGTTTTTACTATCTCCCAACTTTTTAATGTTGTCACTACATGTAAAGCCTCCAGTTATAAGCACAGCACATTCATTTTCTAAGGCCACCCTTTGAATATCTTCCCGATTCCCTACTATCACTATACACCCAGGCAACATGTATCTTTTTGCCTCATTAAGCTGCATAGCTCCTATAATAAACTTATTTAACTTTTTATGTACTCCATCTTTACCACCAAGTATAGTACCTTCTACTATATTTACAACTTCAGCATAACTTAAAGATTCTATGCTTTTCTTTTCAATCTTTTCAATTCTAACAGTTCCCACCCTTGGAATTGTAGCTACTGTTCCCAATATCTCAGCATCTTTTATAGCTCTATATGCAGTTCCTTCACTTACTCCAAGTTCACTCGCTATACTTCTTACTGAAATCTTATTTCCCACTTTAAGCGAATGTATGTGCTTTATTATCTCTTCATGCTTTGACATGCAACATACCTACTTTCCTTCTTTTCTAAGCTCCTCTGCAATTTTCTCAATTCTTCTAAGTCTATGATTAATTCCTGACTTACCAACAGGAGGATCAAGCATTTCTCCTAACTCTTTTAACGACTCATTAGGATAGTTTATTCTTAGTTCAGCAACATCTCTTAGATTTTGTGGAAGTCTTTTCAATCCTATTTCACTCTCTATTAGTCTTATACTCTCTATTTGTCTAACTGCTGCATTTACTGTTTTCCCTAGGTTTGCCGTCTCACAATTAACTAATCTATTAACGTTATTTCTCATTTCTTTCATTATTCTAACATTTTCAAGTTCTAACAATGATTCATGTGCTCCAATTATATTAAGAAGGTCTACTATCTGTTCTCCTTCCTTTAAATAAATAACATTACTACTTTTTCTCTGTATAACCTTAGAATTTAATCCATAACTATTGATAAGCTTACTTAACTCTTCAGCATACTCCTCGTGGTGAGTAACAAATTCAAGGTGGTAAGCTTTCTCTGGGTTACTTATACTTCCTCCCCCTAAAAATACCCCTCTTATAAATACTCTTTTATACTCGTCCTTAGATACTATATGGTCTGGAATACTGTAATCTAAAGAAATCATACCATTCTCTTCTTTAAGTACTCCAACTTCCTTTAGTAGTTCCTTTACTCCCATTTCATGATCTATCATAACAGCATATATATTATTCTTTTTTAATGAGTTACTCTTCTTTACAAATATCTTTGTATGTATCTTGAAATGATCCTTTAAAAGCCTAAAGATTAATCTTGCAATTGCAGGATTTTCTGTAGAAATCCTAAAGTTTATCTTCATTTCTCCAGCAAATCCTAGAGTTCCGCTTACCTTCATAATTCCAGATAACTCCGCAATTGCTTCACCTTTACTTAGTTCATTATATCTGCATATCTCATTTTTAACTTTTGAAGAAAATGACATTTTCCTGTTACTCCTTAACTCTTTTATTTTCTTTTAATCTTTGGGATAAATAAAAATATTCTAGTATTTTCTTTCTATCAAATAATAATTTTTTTTCCATTATTACTTCCATTAAAAATTTAGCTAATTTATCTGGATCATGCCTAATCAATCCACTTTTTATAGTTATGAAATTTCCCTCTACAATTCTTACACCTAAATCTATAATATTTTTTTCATATACTTTAACTGGCTTTGAATTTTTTTCTCGATACTTATCCTTTATTGAATCATTTATTTTTTGAGTATTAGTAGCCACGTAGTCTACTATTCCTTCTCCAGCATGACTAAATATTGCCTTTATATGATCTGCTACCTCATAGTCGTCAGTTTCTCCTTCTTGTGTCATTATATTTGATATATAAATTTTTATAGCATTAGTGTCCTTTAATGCTTCACTTATCCCTTTAACTAGAAGGTTTGGAATTACACTTGTATAAAGACTGCCTGGTCCTAAAATCACTGCATCTGCATCTAATATAGCTTCAACAGCTTCATCTAAAGCTTTTGCACCTGAAGGTTGTATAAAAAGTCTTTCAATTGCGGAACTTTGTTTTATAACTTCTGAAGGAATATTCGATTCTCCACAAATAACATTTCCATTTTTTAATTTGGCCTTTAATGTCATATCTTCTAGTGTTACAGGAAGTACTCTTCCTCCAACTGCAAGCACTGAACTCATTTTCTTCACAGCTTCCTCAAAATTATTAGAAATACCGTCCATAGCTGCTAAGAACAAGTTACCAAAGCTTTGATTCTTTAAATTTCCTTCTTTAAATCTATATTGCAAAAGTTCTTCCATTAAAGGCTCTGTATCAGCTAATGCTAGTATACAGTTTCTAATATCCCCTGGTGGCAGTATTCCAAGTTCCTCTCTTAGAGTTCCAGAACCACCTCCATCATCACCAACTGTAACAATAGCTGTAATATTAGATGTATAATATTTTAAACCCCTAAGCATAGTAGAAAGCCCTGTTCCACCGCCTATTGCAACAATTTTTGGCCCTTTTACAAGTAGTCTTTTCTCATAAATAAGATTTTCTAACTTAGTAGAATTTATAGATACATTTAAATAACCTTTATTGATTAATAAAATAATTACTCTTATTCCTTGAGTAATAGAAATGTATAGTATTGTGATTCCTGCTAAAATAAGAAAAACATAAAAACACTTATAATTGACATTAACATACTTTCTATTAAAAAACTCTACAGCAGCAAAGACAATGAATAAGATCCCCATAACTCCTAAAGCAATCCATCTCTTTACCTTTATACCAGGCTTTAGCCACTGTATTAATCTCATAGTTTTTTTCCAACCTTTTTGACATCTTCATTTAAATCTCTATGCTCTTTTATTACTTTGTGACCTTTTTGTTTAAACCTTTCAAATATTGTGTTAGCTATAGTCACTGAACGGTGTCTACCACCAGTACATCCTATTCCAACAACCAGCTGTCTTTTACCTTCTTTTATATAGTTTGGAATTAAAAAGTCAAGCATATCTTCTAATTTATTAATAAATTCCTTAGTTTCTTTAAATCCTAGTACATATTCATTTATACATTTGTCATTTCCTGAAAACTCTTTAAGTTCTGGTATATAGAATGGATTCGGTAAGAATCTTACATCAAAAATTAAATCTGCATCTACTGGTATACCATATTTAAATCCAAAGGAAAGCACATTTAATATAAGCTTATTTTCCATTTGAGAATCATCGCCATATATTTGAGAAATCTTTTCTCTTAATTGCATAGGCGTTAGGTCTGAGGTATCTATTGTATTTGTAGCTCTATATTTTACATCATTTAGTCTTTGTCTTTCTAATTCAATTCCTTGTATTACCCTACCCTCAGGTGCAAGTGGGTGTTTTCTTCTAGATTCTTTATATCTTTTTACTAGTACATTATCATTAGCATCTAAAAATAAAATTTCATATTCATAGCTGTTTTCCTTAAGATATTTCAAATTCTCAAATAGGTCATAGAAAAACTCTCCACCTCTTATATCTATAACTAATGCTATTTTATCTATCTTTCCATCTGTTTGAAAACAAGCTTCTGCAAATTTTCCCATTAGAGTAGGAGGTAAATTATCTACGCAGAAGTACCCTAGGTCTTCTAAGCTTCTAATTGCTTGACTTTTTCCTGCTCCTGAAAGTCCAGTTACAATAACAAATCTCATATATAATCATCCTCCCTGTACTGATACAGTTTTATTTTTTAATTATAGCACATTTTCTAAAAACATTTAATCAGCTTTAATGTAATAAAAAATTAAAAGACTAGTATAGGTATAACCCATATTAGTCTTTGTTATTAATAATTCCATACTATTATATTATTTAAAATCCATCTTCACCAATTATTCTAACTTCAGTACTCAATTCAACATCATATTTTTCTTTTACTGTTTGCTGAACAACACTTATTAAATCTAATATTTCTTTTGCTGTTGCCCCTTCTTTATTAATTATAAATCCTGAATGCTTGATAGATACTTCAGCTCCACCTAATTTTTTACCTTTTAATCCACTATCTTCTATAAGTTTTGCCGCAAAATATCCTTCTGGTCTTTTAAAAGTACTTCCTGCTGAAGGATATTCTAATGGCTGCTTATCTCTTCTTCTATTCATCAAGTCATCCATTCTATCTTTTATAGCATTGTAGTCTCCTTGTTCTAACTTAAAGGTAGCTTCTAAAACTACATAATCATACTTCAAAATTGCACTCATTCTATAGCTTAACTCTAATTCTTCTTTTGATAATTTTTTAATATTTCCTTCTTTATCTACTATAAGGGCGCTTTCAATAACTTGAGATATTTCTCCATTATAAGCTCCTGCATTCATTGCAACAGCTCCACCTACACTACCTGGTATGCCATGTGCAAACTCCATACCCTTTAAACTTTGTTTTAGTGCTTGAACTGATGCACTTGAAAGAAGTGCCCCGCCTTGTGCTATCACTCTTTCTCCATCTGCTTTAACTTCATTAAGTTTAGACATGTTAATTACTACACCTCTAATGCCTCCATCTTTAACTAGAAGATTTGAACCATTTCCAATTATAAAATAAGGTGTATTACTTTCAATACAAATTTTTATTACTTCTTTAACTTTTTCATAAGTTTTAGGTGTAACATATACATCAGCTGGCCCACCTACTCTAAATGAAGTATGATCCTTCATAAGCACATTAACTTGTAAGTCTTGTTCATCTAAAACAGTTTTTAATTTTTTATTAAAATCATCATACTGACCCATTTATTTCTCCTTGATAATTATTAAATATGTAAATAGTATAAACTATTTAGTACAATCTAATCAATATTAATATCCTTCAACTTTCCTTTACTCTTTAGATATCTTATAAAATTATTTTCATCTAAATTCATTATTAGTTCATCAGGCATTCCTATTTTTTCTAGAATAGGTCCTGTCTTATCAAATTTACCAATGTCAAAGCATACATGTGCATCTGTACCCATTATAACTTTCGTATTATACTTCTTGCAGAGTTCAGCAATTTTTATACAAGTAGGCTCGCTCCCTTCACGGGATACTTTAAATGAACTATTATTTATTTCTATAAGAATATCTTTTTCTTTAGCCTTCTTCACAATCTCTTCTTCATATATTGGATAACTAGGATTTCCAGAGTGCCCTATAATATTAACATACGGATTATCCATCACTTTTAGCAGGGTCTCTGTATTTTTTTCTCGTGTACCTGCCTCTATACAAGGCTCGTGCATACTAGCAATAACTATATCTAGCTTACTTGCTATAATATCTGGTATATCTATATTGCCACTAAAATCTATTATATTAGCTTCACATCCATGAAGCATTGTAACACCATATATCTCTCTTGGCAAAACTTTTAAGTTTCCAAAATACCAAAGATGTGGTGCACTTGGCATAGTAGGCCCATGGTCTGTGGTTCCAAGTATTTTTAAGCCTATTTCCGATGCATATTTTGCATTCTCTAATAAAGTACTATATGCATGACCACTGGATATTGTGTGTGTGTGAACATCTAAAACATATTTCATTCTCCACACCCTTTCTATTTTTATTTATGAAAATAATCTATAATACTTTTCGCTGCTTTTTCGTTAATAGATTCCGTATCTACTAACTCTTTATAAGAAGCATTTTTAATATTATCTATACTTCCAAATTTCTTCAATAGCTCTCTTCTTCTTTTTAATCCTATATTAGGTATATCTTCTAATACGGAATGTAAAGTCCTCTTATCTCTTAAACTTCTATGATAAGTTATTGAAAATCTGTGAACCTCATCTTGAATTCTAGTAATTAAATTCATAATTTTTGAATTGGCTTTAATATTTAATTCTATATTATTATACACTAAACCTCTAGTTTTGTGTTTGTCATCTTTTACCATGCCACAAACAGGTATATTTATATTAAGACTTTGTAACACTTCTAAAGCTACATTTACTTGACCCTTTCCTCCATCCATAAGGATAAGATCTGGGAATATACTGAATTTAGCTCCACTTAATAAAAGCTCTCTCTCTTGTATCTCTTTAGTTTCATTAAGTCCATGTTTGAATCTTCTAGTTAATATTTCTCTCATACTATCATAATCGTTTGCACCCTTTACGGACTTAATTTTAAATCTTCTATAATCACTATTTTTAGGTTTACCCTCTTCAAAAACTACCATCGTTCCTACAGAATCTACTCCCTGAATATTAGAGATATCATAAGCCTCTATTCTACTTGGTATATCCTCTAAGTCCAATATTTCAGCTAATTCTTTCAAAATATTACCTTGAAGTTCCTTATCAATCTTCATCTTTGATTTAAATTGTTCTAAAGTACTCTTTGCATTACTCTCAACCAGTTCTAAAAGTTTTTTCTTTTCGCCCTTTTGAGGTGCTTTAATAAAAACTTTAGCTCCTCTTTTAGAAGTTAGCCAATCCTCTAGTAATTCTATATCAGTAGCTTCTGGTACATATATAGTTTTTGGAATAAATGCTGTTCCTCCATAAAAATCCTTTATAAAATTTGAAATTACTTCTCCTTTTTCATTAAAAATGCTATTATCTAAAATAAAATGCTCTCTCCCCATAATTTTACCATTTCTAACAAAAAATACTTGAGCACACCAATCCTCTTCATCACTATATACATTAATAAAATCTTCATTTTCAAAATTACTTGATATGATCTTTTGTCTTTCTCTTATTTTATCTATAGCTAGGATTTTATCTCTCAAAGAAGCTGCCTTTTCAAAATCTAAGTTTTCAGATGCATCATTCATTTTTTCTTTTAAATTATCTACAATTTCACTATCTCTTCCAGTTAACAAATCTATTATTTGCTTTATAGTCTTGCCGTATTCTTCTTTACTAATATGTGCTGCACAGGGTGCTGTACATAAATTTATATGATAATTTAAGCATGGCTTTATAGCTTCACCATCTTCTTTTATAGTCAATCTACAAGTTCTAATTGGAAAGATTTTTTTTATAAGCTCAATAGTTTCATAAACTGCGGATGCATCTGGATATGGTCCAAAGTACTTTGCTCCATCCTTTGCTCTAATTCTTGTTACAAAAACTCTTGGAAAGTCTTCACTTGTAGTTATCTTTATAAAAGGATAGTGTTTATCATCTTTTAAAAGAATATTATATCTAGGTCTATATTTCTTAATTAAATTACACTCCAAAATAAGTGCTTCCATTTCAGAATCTGTAATGATATACTCAAATTCCTCTATATTTTTAACCATAGCCTTAACCTTACTGCCATGATTTTTAGAATTTTGAAAATACTGTCTTACTCTATTCTTTAGCACTTTCGCTTTTCCAACATATATAATTTCCCCAAGGGAGTTTTTCATTAAGTATACTCCAGGCTTTTCTGGTAACATCTTTAATTGATACTCAAAGTCGAACATATAATACTAAAACCTCCACTCTGCAATCATCTTAAAATATTCCTGGCAATCTATATACAATATACGCAATCCCCGTAATTATTAAAAAATCTTCAAAAACACTTCCACCTTTTGAATTTGCATTATAGGTCAGTGGAAGTTTATATTTCTTTTTTATTAATGGATAGAATAAAGGAATTCCTTTTTTAGTACCCATATCACATAATAAATGCATACCATATCCAATCATAAAATAGTATGGTCCATTATGTATATTATAAGCTTTCCCTATATATCTGCATATTATTGTAAATACTATTAGTCCTACTAAACTATGAGTAAGACCATTTCTATGTGAAGAAATCGCTACAAATATTAAAGTAACTCCTAAAGCCTTTAAAACTATATCATTTACATACAAATAATCAAAATAAAATACTATAGAAGAAAGACATAAGTATATTACAGTCTTAGTTAACTTATTTTTAAATGGCAATATATATTTATTAATCATACTTTTTGGATGATCTATATCCGGCATTAAAGATGCAATTATTACTATAATAAAACCCATATAATCAAATCCCCCAGGGATCTTATGATATATAGACATAAACGTAACTGCACCTATTCCTATATGAGTTTTCCCTTTCATTTTTGCTCCTTTATTAATTAATATCAAAAAAAGTCAAGATTCTACAAATATCTTGACTTTATTATAACATTAATATTATAAAAGAAACATATGTTCTTTTACTATTTTCCCTACTTCTTTAACACTTCTCTCATTACTTCTCTAGCTATTTCTGCGGCCTTTCCTCCACCAACTCCACCATTTTCTACAATAACAGCTATAGCTATTTCGGGATTTTCATAAGGTGCAAAGCCTACAAACCAAGAGTGAGGATTTTCATTTGTTCTTCCTGTGTCTGCTGTACCAGTTTTCCCACCTACACTAACTCCACTTAAAGCTGCATTTTTACCAGTTCCTTTATCTATAGTATCCTTCATATATTCTTTAATCAATTTAGCATTTTGTTCTGATGTTACCGTCTTAACTGCCTGACTCTTTATTTTTTTAATACTTTCTCCATTTTCATTTAAAATGTCCTTTACTACAAAAGGTTTCATGATTACACCTTTATTAGCAATACCTGCAGTCATAAGTGCCATATCAAAAGGGGTTACAAGAACTTCCCCTTGACCTATAGCAGTTTGTGCCATGTTTCCTAATTCATTTCTTTTTAGAGTTGGAAATCTACTGTTTTTTACATTAAAATCATCTATTGGAGTTTTTTCATTAAAATAGAACTTTTCTGCTGTTGATTTTAGAGCATCATTTCCTAGTTCTATACCTAAACTTCCAAAAACCACATTACTTGATTTATAGAAGGCTTTTCTAAGGTCAATATTTCCATACTTATTTCCATCAAAATTTCTTAGAGATTCTCTTTGATTGAATACAAGGACACCTTCATCTTCAAAAGTTCTTGTTGTAACATCACTTATATTTTCTAATGCACTAAGTGTGGTTATTATCTTAAAAATAGATCCCGGTGGATACATTCCCATTATAGCTCTATTATATAATGGTATATTCTTATCTGAATTTAAAGTTTTCCAGCTTTCTTCTAGATTATTAGGATTATAGGATGGCTTTGACACCATAGCTATTATCTCTCCATTCTGAGGATTCAGTGCTACCACTGCCCCTTTGTTGTTTCCCAATAAATCAAAAGCTCTTTTTTGAACTGAATAATCTAGAGTAGTTCTTACACTATATCCAACTTTATCGTTTTTTTCTGTAATAGAATTTAAAAACTTAGATATATCCATAGTACTAGACCCAATTAATATCCCATCATATTGTTTTTCAAGTCCACTTACCCCATATCGTGGATTTACATATCCTAATACATGAGCAAACACTTCTCCATCTACATAGGTTCTCTCTTGATTTAAGGTACTAACCTTTTTACTTTTGGTTAATGCTTTCATATTTCTATCAAATATTGTACCCCTTAATACTTCATTTCTCTTAGCCTGTATTCTTCTATTATAAGGACTTTCTACTATCTTTTCAGCTTTAAAAACTTGAAAATAAGTTATATATGAAACTATCCCGATAAAAAATAATAAGAATACTACAAGCACCTTTTTAATATTCTTAGAAATATCATTCATTACCTATCCCCTCCTCAGAAATTTTTTGGAGAATTCCTAAGGCAAAAAAAGTAGTTATCATAGAACTTCCTCCATAACTTATAAGTGGAAGAGTAATACCTGTTAAAGGTATTAAATTTATGACTCCACCAACTATGACTAAAACCTGTGTGGCTATCATAGAGCTATATCCTACAGCTAGTAGGGCAGAGAACTTATTTTCTGCATATACCGCCGCCCTCATACATCTATAAAACAGTAAGAAATATAATATTATAATAGCAAAAGCCATTAATCCTCCCATTTCCTCACTTAATACTGCAAAAATAAAGTCTGTAGCATTTACAGGAATAAACTCTGGATGACCTTGCCCAAGTCCTGTCCCGAACAATCCTCCTGTGGCTATAGCAATCATAGATTGTACTACCTGATATCCTTCATCATTTGCATATGCCCATACATCTTTCCAAATCTGTATTCTAACTCTTAAATGGGAAAATAGATTATAACTTACAACAGACCCTGCTGCAAATAGTCCTAAACAGGTAATTACATATTTTATCTTTGAAGTTGATATATATAGCATAGTTACTGAAATACCAAAGAATAATAAGGCAGACCCTAAATCTCTTTGGAGAACCATAAAACCAAGAACCACCATAACTACTATAGCTGGCTCTACTAGGTCTTTATGCTCTTCATATTTTCTTAAAGTGGAAGATAGATAGGCAACTAAAAAAAGCTTCCCAAACTCTGAAGGTTGAAAAGCAATCCCACCTAATGTAATCCAGTTTTTAGCTCCATACTTTTCTTCCCCTAAAATAGTTCCTAGTGCCATTAAGATAATTGTACATACTAAATAAAAATATTTATACTTAGCAAATCTCCGTAAGTCTGGCAATATCACAACTATTAAGATAAACCCTACTATTCCCACAGTAAACCATATAACTTGCTTTAACGCATCTGATCTATCTATTCTATATAATAAAACCAATCCTACAACTGTAAGTATACTAGCAAATATTTGTATATACTTATCTCCATCCGGAAAAAATTTTCTTACTACAAAATGCCCATATGCAATAAGCCCACAGACTATTAATCCTATAGTCATTGCTGTCTTATCTAATCCAGTCTTCGGAAAACCTAGGAGACTTAGATTCATGAAGCATACTAAGCAGAAAATATAAGTGTATCTTAAGAGCCTTTTCTCATCTCTCTTACTATCCATTTAATACTTCTCCATCCTTATCATAAAATCTTATCCTATTACTTTAAATACATATTCTCCAATAGCAATCTCATCATCTATATTTAAATAGATCGGCTTTTCTAATATGTTACCATTCACTACAACTCCATTGGTGCTTTTTAAATCTTGAATAACATAATCATTATTTTTTAAGAATACTACTGCATGATGCCCTGATACATACTGATCATCAAGTATAAGTTCATTATCTTCTTTTCTACCTATTGTAAGCCTTGTAGAAATGGGTACAACAGATCCTACCTTTAGTATAGAGTTTCCCTGTCCTATTTGAATAACTTCAAGACCTAGCCTTTTTATACTATTCTTTTTCTTATTTTGCCCCTTTATATCCTTATACATAATTCTTAATGCCCAAAAGATTATAATATATATAACTGCAATAATGAGAACTCTTAAAACTAATCTCAGTAAAGGCATACTTTCACCTTCTTATTAAAAATTTATTATATGAAAAACTAGCATTTTAAAATGCTAGTTTTTCGTTTAATATTTCTTTCTATTATAACATGTTTTTCAAATAATATCCTGTGTATGAATTTTTATTTTTAGATATTTTCTCCGGAGTTCCTATATCTAATATAGTTCCTCCTTTGTCTCCACCTTCTGGTCCTAAATCTATTATATGATCTGAACATTTTATAACATCTAGATTATGCTCTATCACCACAACTGTATTACCTACTTCAACTAAACGTTGGAGTATAGTTATAAGTCTACTTACATCATCTGTATGAAGACCAGTTGTAGGTTCATCAAGAATAAATAATGTCTTTCCCGTACTTCTCTTTGAAAGTTCATAAGCTAATTTAATTCTTTGAGCTTCTCCACCTGATAACTGTGTTGACGGTTGTCCAAGCCTAACATACCCAAGTCCAACATCCATTAAAGTTTCTAGCTTATTTTTTGCTCTCGGAATATTTTTGAAGAACTCTACTCCTTCTTCAACAGTCATGTTTAATATTTCATCAATATTCTTACCCTTATACTTAACCTCTAAAGTCTCTCTGTTGTATCTCTTCCCTTTACACACCTCACAAGGAACATATACGTCAGATAAAAATTGCATTTCTATTTTAATTATACCATCTCCATGGCAAGCTTCACATCGCCCACCTTTAACATTGAAGCTAAATCTTCCTGGCTTATATCCTTTCATCTTAGCTTCTGGCGTGTTAGAAAAAATCTCTCTTATAATATCAAATAAAGCGGTATAGGTAGCAGGATTAGACCTTGGAGTTCTTCCTATTGGATTTTGATCTATATTTATTATTTTATCTATATTTTCAAAACCTAGAATATCATCATGCAGTCCCGGAATATTCTTAGATCTATTAATCTTCTTATTAAGTCCCTTATAAAGTATTTCATTTACTAATGTACTTTTTCCTGAACCTGAAACTCCAGTAACAGAAGTAAGTACTCCTAATGGGAAATCTACACTTACATTTTTAAGGTTATTTTCTTTCGCTCCACAGACCTTTATAACATTTCCATTACCTTTTCTTCTTTCACTAGGAACTTCTATTTTCTTTTTACCCGTTAAATATTCACCTGTTATTGAAACAGCACATTCTTTTACAGCAGATATATCACCAGCAACCACAATATTTCCACCATGTTCACCAGCTCCTGGACCAATATCAACAATAAAGTCAGCTGCTCTAATTGTATCTTCATCGTGTTCAACTACAACTAAAGTATTTCCTAGTTCTTTAAGATGTTTTAAAGTTCCAATTAGTCTATCATTATCTCTTTGATGTAATCCTATGCTGGGCTCATCGAGAATATATAAAACTCCAACAAGTCCAGATCCAATTTGACTTGCCAGTCTTATTCTCTGAGATTCTCCCCCTGATAGTGTACCCGCTTTTCTAGTTAGATTTAAATAGTCTAACCCTACATCTACTAAGAATTTTAACCTACTTTTTATTTCATTTATAATTTGATTAGAGATGATAGCATTTTTCTCTGATAACTCTAAATTATCTATAAAAGCTAATTCATCCTTAATAGCCATACTCGTAAACTCAAATATATTTTTCCCACCCACAGTTACTGATAAAATCTCTGGTCTTAATCTTGCGCCATTACATTTAGGACAAGGAGTGTCACTCATGTACTGCTCTATTTGTCCTTTTATATAATCTGAATTTGTTTCCATATATCTTCTTCTAAGATTATTAATTAATCCTTCGTACCTGTGGCTATATAATCCTTGCTTATCTTCCTTAACGTATTCTACAGTTATCTTATCTCCCTGGAGTCCGTATAAAATATAATCTAAAATATCTCTTGGAAGTTCTTCTACTGGAGTATTTAAATCAAATTTATACTCTTTTGATAAAGCCTTTAATATACTAAAAGTCCATGACTCTTCTTTTAGCGCTCCATCTCCTAAAGTCATTATAGCCCCCTCTAAGATACTCTTACTCTTATCAGGTATTACTAAGTCTTCATCTATTTCCATTAAGCTTCCTATTCCATCACATTTATCACATTTTCCAAAAGGAGCATTAAATGAAAAAGATCTAGGGGCAAGTTCATCTATACCTATACCACAGTCAGGACACGCAAATTTTTCACTAAATAAAATTTCTTCTCCATCAATTATATCTACTATTACTAACCCTTCTGCTATCTTTAAGGCTGTTTCAAGAGAGTCTGTAAGTCTAGTTGAAATTCCTTCTTTTACAACTAATCTGTCTACTACTGCTTCAATATTATGTTTTTTATTCTTATCAAGATTTACCTCTTCTTCTTGTAGGTCTAAAATCTCCCCATCAATTCTTGCTCTTACAAACCCATTTTTCTTTATATTTTCTAAAACCTTTGTATGCTGCCCTTTTCTTCCCTTAATTATAGGAGCTAAAATTTGTATCTTTGTTCTCTCTGGAATCTCTAATATCTTATCCACCATCATATCTATGGTTTGCTGAGTAATTTCCTTTCCGCATTTAGGGCAATGGGGTATACCTATCTTAGCATATAATAATCTTAAGTAATCATATATCTCTGTAACAGTTCCAACAGTTGAACGTGGATTCTTACTGGTTGTCTTCTGATCTATAGATATAGCTGGAGATAGCCCTTCTATATATTCAACATCTGGCTTATCCATTTGACCTAGGAACTGCCTTGCATATGAGGATAAGGATTCTACATATCTTCTTTGCCCTTCTGCATATAGAGTATCAAAAGCTAGTGATGATTTTCCTGACCCTGAAAGGCCAGTGAATACCACTAGTTTATCTCTAGGAATTTCTAAGTCTACATTTTTTAAGTTATGAACCTTAGCACCCTTTATGAATATTTTATCCTTCATGTTTACTCCCTTCTTTATTAACCAGTAGCTAATTTACATTAGTTTTTCTTTTAGCTTATTTATCTCATCACGTAGCTGTGCTGCTCTTTCAAATTGTAATTCCTTAGCTGCTTGCTTCATTTCCTTTTCTTGTTTAGCTATAAGCTTTTCAATATCCTTCTTAGAAAGCTTTTCTGTTTGTGAATCAGCACTATAAATACCTGATTCTTCTGTAACCTTAGTTTGCAGTACAGCTCTAACATCTTTTAATACCGTTGTTGGAGTTATTCCATTCTTTTCGTTATACTCCATCTGAATTGCTCTTCTTCTATTAGTTTCACTAATAGCGCTGTTCATAGCTTTAGTAATTCTATCTGCATACATTATAACCTTACTCTCTGAATTTCTTGCAGCTCTTCCTATAGTTTGTATAAGAGAAGTTTCTGATCTTAAAAACCCTTCCTTATCTGCATCTAGAATTGCCACTAAAGCTACTTCTGGAATATCTAGTCCTTCTCTTAAAAGATTAATTCCTACAAGAACATCAAATTCACCTTGTCTAAGATCTCTTATTATCTCCATTCTTTTCATAGTATCAATACTTGAATGAAGATACTCTGTTTTAATTCCCATCTCTTTTAGATAATCTGTTAAATCCTCTGACATTTTCTTTGTAAGGGTAGTAACTAAAATTCTAAATCCTTTATCAATAGTCTCCCTAATACTTCCATATAAATCATCTATTTGACCCTTTATAGGTTTCACTATTATTTCCGGATCTAATAGACCAGTAGGTCTTATAATTTGTTCTGCAACATTTGTTGAGTGATCAAGCTCATACTGTGCAGGAGTAGCACTTACAAACAGAGTTTGATTCATCTTTCCCTCAAATTCATCAAATTTTAATGGTCTATTGTCAAAAGCACAAGGAAGTCTAAATCCATACCCTACTAAATTCTCTTTCCTTGATCTATCTCCACCATACATTGCCTTAACTTGCGGCAAAGTAACATGGCTTTCATCAATAAACAACAAAAAATCGCCCGGGAAATAATCTATTAATGTCTGTGGTGGCGTTCCTGCAGCTCTGCCGTCTAAAACTCTCGAATAATTTTCAATCCCACTACAATATCCGATTTCTCTCATCATCTCTATGTCAAAATTCGTTCTCTGTTTTATTCTCTGAGCCTCTAAAAGCTTTTCTTCAGATACAAACTCTTTAACTGTATTTTCTAATTCTTCTTCAATCTTCTTTATAGCAATTTCTAATCTATCTTTTGAGGTAGCAAAGTGAGATGCTGGAAATATAGATACATGATTTCTGGTACTCAAAATATTTCCCGTTAAAACATCAAATTCTCTTATCTTATCTATTTCATCTCCAAAAAATTCAACTCTTATACCACTACTTGATGAAGATGCTGGGAAAATATCTAATGTATCTCCTCTGGCTCTAAAGGTACCTCTCACAAAATTCATTTCATTTCTTTCATATTGTATATCAACAAGTTGTCGCATTACCTCATCTCTATCCTTCTGCATGCCTTCTCTAAGAGATACAGTAAGCTTCTTGTACTCCTCTGGATTACCTAGACCATAAATACAAGAAACAGAAGCTACTACTATCACATCTTTTCTCTCAAGTAGTGCTGATGTAGCCGAATGTCTTAATTTATCAATTTCATCATTTATAGCAGCATCTTTTTCGATAAAAGTATCAGTATGTGGTAAATAGGCTTCTGGTTGGTAGTAGTCATAATATGAAACAAAGTATTCTACAGCATTTTCTGGAAAAAACTCACGAAACTCCGAAGTTAACTGTGCTGCTAAGGTCTTATTATGAGCTAATATTAATGTAGGTTTTTGAACTCTCTCAATAATATTGGCCATAGTAAAAGTCTTACCTGATCCCGTTACCCCTAATAATGTTTGAAACTTCTCATTGTTATTAATTCCTCTAACTATGCTATCTATAGCCGATGGTTGATCCCCTGTTGGCTTGAATTTTGAATGTATTTTAAAATCTCCCATGTTCTCATCTCCCATGAACGTTAGTTCGATTACATCAATTTTATACTTTTAATATTTTTATGTCAATGCAAAATTAAATGAAAAAACACCAAGATTTTTAAGTCTTAGTGCTCTATAATTTATTTATTTTTTCTCTAATAGAATATATATCCGAAAACTCTATTTGGATCTTTTGTATAGTATTGCTACGATTTTCAAATGATATTCTTTCATTTTCTTTATTATCTTGTGGCAATAAGGTTGTAGGTAGCTCTACTATAAATTCTGTACCTTTACCTGGTTCACTAGCTACAGTTATACTTCCTTTTTGCGCCTCCACTAAAGCTTTTACAATAGATAGTCCCAGGCCACTTCCTTCTTGATTTCTACTTAAAGATGTATCAATCTGTCTAAATCTATCAAATATAATAGAAAGCTTATCTTCTGGAATACCAATTCCAGTGTCTCTTACCGAAAAAACAACCTTATCTTCTTTGTCATAAACATTTATATAAATAAATCCACCTCCATCGGTAAATTTAAGTGAATTTGATATTAGATTAAGTAGTATTCTTTCAATCATGTAAGGATCACAAGATATTTCTTTCTCCTCAACATCAGTATCAAATATAATGGTTACATTTTTTTGATCTGCGAATTTAACAACTGAAAGACTGACATTTTCTATAATGCTCACTATATTTAGATTGTAAAGATTCATTTTTAAATTTCCTGAATCATATCGTGTAACATCTATCATATTATCTACTAGTCTCATGAGTCGATAGCAATTTTGTTTTATTCCCGCTATATTCTTTATAGTTTTGTTTTTAAATTCAGCATCCTCTAAAGTATCTTTAAAACTTTCAATTAACTGAGTACTAGAGTATATTACATTAATAGGAGTTTTAAATTCATGAGATAAGTTACTAAAAAATTGACTTTTCATTTTATCATATTGCTCTATGCTGTCTGCCATAAGATCGAAGGCTTCTGCTGTTGATTCTATTTCATCAGAACCAGTAATATTAGTCCTAACAGAATAGTTTCCTTCCTTTAGCTCATCTGCTTTACTTTTTAGCACAAGTAATGGCTCTACTATTTTTTCCCAAATTTATATGACACTAATATCGATAGTGCTAGTACAACTATGAAACAAACTATAGACTGTATAGCTACTCTATATGTGTCCTTTAATACTAGACTTCTTACTGAACTTATATAGCATACCCATCCAAGTTCTTTCATTGGGTATCCAACTCCCATTCTATAAACTCCATCTAAGCTCGATTTATATTTGGCTAGTTTAGAAATCTTCCCTTGAAAAGCTTCCTCTAAGAGAGCCTCACTAGGCATTTTTCTTTCTTCAAAAGTTAATTTACTTCTAGTATTATCATATACAATATTTCCATTACTATCTACTAATCTTAATATATCTCCTGCGTTCAACTTAACATTAGGTATATATGATACTAGTCTATTGGTATCAAGGGAAGCTACTAATACTCCTATTAGCTTTCCATCTTTTCTAACTGCTCTTGCTACAGGAACTACACTAGTCCCATCAATGTAGCTTTTTGTTAAATCAGCAAACACCTTTTCTTCCCCTGCTAGTATTTTCTTAAAATATTCTCTTTCAGCTATAGATTGACCAATCATATATTTTAAAGTACTTGCAGTTGCTGTTCCCTGAGGGTTAACCCATGATAATCTATGTAAAGCCGTCTCCTCAGTATTAATTACACTCTCTAAATAGGACTGTATTTTTTTCGTATTATTCGGTTCTGTAAGTATTTCTTTACTTATAATGAGCTCTTGTACCCATAATTCTTCTATATAATTAAAATAGGAAGTAGATATAGCTTGAGCAAGTTCCACATTCGCTTGTAATTTTTGATCTGTATTTCGTTTAAAATTGTAATATATATTAATAGTCTGTACTATGATTACTGGAATTAATGTTATACATATTAACATCATTAATTTTACTCCTATAGTTAAATTCTTCATAAAACATCCCCTTAATTTTTTTAACTCTTTAAAATTTAGATTCTTTTCTATATTATAATACATTATATCATCTTTTCTTTCTATGGTAATAATACAATAAATAACAAGAAGTCCTATAATTTAAAAAAATTATAGGACTTCTTGTTATTTTAAATGAATTATACTACTGTTATATTTTTCACTTAAAGCTTCAGTCAATACTATTTTTTTACCTGACGGACTCCAACTAGTTCCTGCATTAACTACATTAACTGCAATTTGAGTAGATTTACCCGTTACCATATCGTATACATATATTCCGGTGCTTGTGCTACCATTAGATACCAATTTAAGGCTATAGGCAATTTTACTCTGGTCAGGTGACCATGAAGCCCCTGTAACTTCTGTTCCCTCGGCAATGGTTTTTATAGTATTGCCCTCAGCATCACAAAGTATTATGGATCTTTTTGAGTCTAATCCTTGAAAAACTATCATCTGTTTTCTATCTGGTGAAGGAGTAATGCCATCAACATTTTTTATATTTATTTTTTTCTTTTCTTTTGTTGATAAATTAAGCATAAACAGTTCTGGTGAAGAAGTATTTGTTGTCACATAGAGAATTTTATCCTGCATTTTCTCTACAAGAAAAAATGATTCTCCTTTTAATATTATCACAATTTTACATGATAATATAATTCATTTACTTATACGAATTATAGATTTTCAACGAACTTTTGTATTGACAAACTCGTATTACAGCTGTAGTATCATTTCGTATTACAATTGTAGTACAGAAAGGATTTGAAATTATATGAACAACATATCTGATTCTGAATGGAAGGTAATGAAAGTAGTTTGGAATAAATCTCCTATACTTGGTAGTGAAATAGTTGAAAAGCTAGAAAGTGATACATGTTGGAATCCAAAGACCATTCATACCTTAATTAGAAGATTAGTTACAAAAGGTGCAATTACCGCTAAAAAAGAAAAAACTTATTATTCTTATTATGCTGCTGTATCAGAGGATGAATGCGTAAGAAAAGAAACTAAAACCTTTCTTGAGAAATGCTTTAACGGCTCCTTTAATATGCTTATGTCTAATTTTATCAAGGATGAAAAGCTATCTGAAGAAGATATTGAAGAACTTCAAGAATTGTTAAATTCTAAGAAAAGTAGGTAATTTATTATGAATAATTTACTCTTTATATTTAAGGAAGTTGTTTATCTTGGAATTACTGCAAGTATACTAACACTAATGATACTTCTTATTAAAAAAATCTTCAGTAAAGCCCTAAGTCCAAAATGGCATTATTATATTTGGATTTTACTACTAATAAGACTTCTCATACCTTTTTCCCCTGAAAGTTCTATGAGCATATATAGTTTAGTATATACAGCCGCTGAAAAAGTAAATTTGCCTATTAATGAAATTAGTATTTCATTTCAAGGTAATTCGTTAAATGAACCTTCTAGTGATACACTATCACCTTTACCTAATGTCCCTGAAGATGGTGATAATAATATTAATACTAAACCTTCTAAAGTCCTAATAACTAATACTAATTCATCTTTAGAAGTTAACAGCGTTTCAAAGTATGATTCTATAATAACAATACTAGCTTTTATTTGGATGATTGGAGTTATTTTGCTTAGTCTTTATACAATTTGTATAAACATATCTTTTTATTTAAATGTCCGAAAAAGATATACTGTCTTGATGGATAAAAGACTAAATGACATTCTTAAAGATTGTAAAAATATTATGAAAATAAATCATCCTATTTCTTTACTTACATCAAGAAAAATAAGAACACCTTCTTTATATGGTCTTCTTAATACTAAAATATTAGTTTCTGAAGCATATATGAATAAGTTAAGCGATGATGAAATAAGATATATTTTTCTTCATGAATTATCTCATTACAAAAGAAAAGATATATTAATAAACTGGATTATGGCTATTCTTCAGATTATTTATTTCTTTAATCCATTTATATGGTATGCTTTTTATAAAATTCACGAAGACTGTGAAATATCCTGTGATGCAGCAGCTCTAACATATATAGGTGAGACAGAATACAAAAACTACGGTAACACTATAATAAAACTTATAAAGCTTTTTTCAGAGTCAACTTTTATTCCATTGACTGCTGGAATCTCAAAAAATAAATCAAGTTATAAAAGGAGAATTATTATGATTAGTAAATTTAAAAGAAGTAAATGGACCAGCACCTTACTCGCTCTAGTATTGATGTTTTCTGTTGGTTTAATAGGGCTAACCGGATGCAATCTAACTGAAGATAAAACGGCAAATACTAATATTACAGATTCATCTAATGATAAAGATAATAATAAGGATATTAATAAAGATAATGAAGTTGATCCTACTAAAAATGATTCCTCAACTTCTGAACCTTCTGAATCTAAAGAAGTATTTTATGGTGAATGGGTTATTCAAAAGGTTCTTGCTTATGGCTCTGCTGGAACTTACAGTACTGAATCTGCAGAAAGTTTACTAGGCAAAAACTTAATCTTCTCAGAAGATAAGGCAAGCAACTTTGGAGATGAACCCTCAGCGATATCAAAGATAGCTACTAATCCTATATATAAGAAAACTCTTGTTTCAAAGGATGAATTTATAACAAATTACCGTATGTCTCTAGATAAATTAGGTATTAGCTCTGATTCCGCTTCAGAAATTACCGTTTCTGACTCAAAAGGTACTGTTTCTACCTTCTTCATTAAAGATGATAACACCCTTATTATTTACGGCGGCGGCACATATTTTGAACTTCTTAGAAAAACTAAATAAGCTAAAATTAAAATACACTAACACTTTATGTCTTATCAAGTGTTGGTGTATTTTTGAGTTTCTTTAATACTTATATAAAAGCTTCATTCTTTGATGCAAATGCAACTAAGACTCTTAGCAACAAATTAACACTATACCCATAAAATATAATTATGTAAGGATTTTGATCTATGATGTGATTTCAACTATGTTCCTATATAAATTGTGTGAGGTGGTGTAATGAGTAAAAGACCTAGATATAGATCTAGTTATTTCGGATTTGATGTTGATAAGCTAAAGCTAATTGGCCAGGGTCACGAAGGAAAAGTTTATCTCCTACCCAATGATAAGGTATTAAAGATATTTCATAATCCAAATTCTTGCAAACGACAAATTGAAATCCTTACAAAGGCACGAGACAGTAACGTCTTTCCTACTGTTTTTGATTTTAATGATTATTCCATAATTATGAGTTTCGTATACGGTAGTACATTATCCTATTACTTAAAGCAAAACAAAATTGATAAACATCTCGCTCTTGAACTCGTAAAACTTATTGATGAGTTTAAGCGGCTAAAGTTTACAAGGCTAGACATGCGGCTTGGTCACATATTCTTGCAACCTGATGAAAATGTTAAAGTTATTGATCCTAGAGGTAGCTACGAAAGAATACAACCTTATCCAAAGTCTATGTTAAAGGGCCTTGAGAAACGGAACGCCTTAAATGATTTTTTTAAATACATCAAACATGACTATCCTGATTACTATAGATACTGGAAAAAGATGATGTCTTAAGATTTCTCAAATTAAAAACTTGTCTTTTTAAATTTAATTGATTAAACCTAACATAGGTTTAATCAATTAAACCTAATATCTACTTAAAGTTTTCTACACATACTTATAAAATACTTATGTATTTCTAAGTTATTTGTTAATTCAGGATGAAATGATGTTGCTAACATATTATTTTGTCTTACTGCTACAATATTCTTATTTACCTTACATAATATTTGTACATTAGACTCTACTTTTGTAATATACGGTGCTCTTATAAATACTAAAGGTATTGGTTCAGTAGAAAACTCTTCTATTTTTTCTTCCATTAAAAAGCTATTTATCTGACTTCCGTAAGCATTTCTCATAACAGTTATATCCATCGTCTGGAGATATCTAGCTTCATCATTTTCAATATTTTTTGCAAGCAATATCATACCAGCACAAGTTCCCCAAACAGGGAACCCATTTATTATCTTTTCTCTAAGCTTATTGAAGATACCAGTTTTCTTTAATAGCTTTCCAATAGTGGTACTTTCTCCACCTGGAAGAATAAGCCCATCTAACTCATCTAGTTCTTCAACTTTTCGTACTTCAACTGCTTCACACCCAAGAGCTTTTAAATGATTAATATGCTCTTCTACTCCACCTTGAAGTGCTAGTACAGCTATTTTCACTTTTACCAGCCTCTTTCTTCAAATTTAGTAACTAATTCACTACAATTTATTCCAACCATTGGTTCTCCAATATCTTGTGATATTTCAGCAAGAATCTTAGGATCATTGTAGTATGTTGTTGCCATAACTATAGCCTTCGCTCTCTTTTCAGGATCTCCTGATTTGAATATTCCTGAACCAACAAATACACCTTCCGCTCCAAGCTTTATCATAAGTGCTGCATCGGCAGGTGTAGCAACTCCACCTGCTGCAAAGTTAACTACTGGTAACTTACCATTTTCCCAAACGTATTCTACAAGGTGGTAAGGTGCTCCAAATTCTTTTGCTAAAGTCATTAATTCCTCCTTCGGTGAATTTTTAACTTTTCTCATTTCATCCATGATACATCTCATATGTTTAACAGCTTGTACTACATCTCCTGTTCCTGCTTCTCCTTTAGTTCTTATCATAGCTGCCCCTTCACCAATTCTTCTTAAAGCTTCACCTAAATTTCTTGCTCCACATACGAAAGGAACTTTAAAGCTTGTTTTATCTATGTGATACTTATCATCTGCATATGTCAAAACTTCACTTTCATCAATAAAATCAATTCCTATTGCTTCTAATATTTCAGCTTCAACAAAATGACCTATTCTAACCTTTGCCATAACTGGTATAGAAACAGCGGCTTGTATTTCCTTTATCATCTTAGGATCAGACATCCTTGCAACTCCGCTCTCTTTTCTAATGTCCGCTGGTACTTTTTCAAGTGCCATAACTGCACATGCTCCTGCCTTTTCAGCAATGATAGCTTGCTCAGCATTTACTACGTCCATAATTACTCCGCCTTTAAGCATTTGTGCTAAATTTTTGTTTAATTCATAGTTTTCCATATATATAGCCCCCAATTTTTTATTTTATGCTTATTATATCGCTTATAAAATAAATTTCAAATGTACCCATACATTTTATTGATTCTCTTTTTATTTAGAGATAATGGTATGCCAATTACAATGAAGGCTAGGCATTATATAGGTATGAACTCTATCTCAGTATTATTTCAAAATAAATAGGAACATTCTTGATTTTTCAAAAATGTTCCTTCTATTGATCTAATACCCAGTAGTACTTATTGATTCTGATTAAGTTTATTACTCCATGTAACTAGGTTATGCTTTTTTAACAAACTCTGATTTCAATCCCATTTCTCCAAAGCCATCAATTTTACAATCAATATTATGGTCTCCATCAACTAGACGTATATTTTTTACTTTTGTACCCTTTTTTAAATCTGATGAACTTCCTTTTACCTTAAGGTCTTTAATTAGTATTACAGTATCACCATCATTTAAGATATTTCCATTTGCATCTTTAACAACTTTATTATCTTCACTATTTTCAGATTCTACTTCTAAATTCCACTCATGTCCACATTCTGGACAAATAAGAATAATTCCATCCTCATAAGTATATTCTGAATTACATTTTGGGCAATTCGGCAAATTAGACATAATTTCATTTCCTCCCTTTCTTTTAGGCTTACATGATATCATATTCTTCTCATATTAACAAACCTTCAGTACTAGACCCTTCAGTGATCCTTATGTAACGAAGTTAAGCTTGTTTGAAAAATACTACTGGCATCACTAACACTATAGAAGTTTCGATATACTTTTCATTGTGTTAAATCTATTAGCAATATTACAAGGCATAGCTTCATGTCATTTAAAACTAAATAAATAATCAATTATCAAGCACACCCATTCTAATAGAACACATATAATAAAATGAAATAAAAAAGGAGGTATAACTTATGTGTAACTATTCTAATGAAAATTGCTCTTTACAATACCCAAACCAAGCTGCTTATATATGTCCTAATGCAAAATGTTATTACAACCAATGTCATAAATTTCATCAATGTTGCAACCATATTCAACCATCGATAAACAAGCCATCATTAGACTATACTGTTTCTGTGCCAATTAACTTAGCAAAATCCTTGGAAGGAAAATACTTTGTGGGCTATGCTGATAATTTGACCTTTGGAAATGATACAAGTGCCTGGGCAAGACTATATAATCCTGCAAATTCAGGAGTAAACTTGCATGTAACAGTTTGGACTGTAACGGATGTATCCGAATCTCCCTTCCGAGCCCAAATCTGGTTTAACACTAACCCTTCTGGCACACCTCAAGAGTCCACGCTAGTAACTCCTGCGAACTTAGCATTTTGTCCTTTACCTCATCCTAATATACAACTTCAATATGCAATAAATGTGAAAGGAGATCCATCAGGAGGAATTAAGGCTTTCGTCCGTCGTGGAGAACCTGAGACTACATTAGTAGATGATGAACAAGGAAAATTTATCTTTCCACCGGGTGGTTCTTTTCTCATCTTTTTATCTAATCCAGAGATGCCCGATTTAGCAGCTTCAGGTAGAGTTGCCTTTGGTTGGTGGGAAGAACCTATATGTCAATAAGAATCATAACGCGTATGAAAATAAATAGAACACTAAGGTAACCTTAAAAACCTTTACCTTTAGTGTTCTTCAGTATTCAAATTATATTAAATTGAACTCCATAAATTTGCCAATGATTTTCGGCTATTTTTTATATCCAGATTTGAAGGAATATCTTCTACAAATTTTATTTTTTGCAGACAGGCATGTACAGGTAGATGAGCTCTGCAAAATTTTATAATTTTTTCATATGTTAGCTCAGAATCTCTTTTTACAATAACAGCAGCCACCTGCTGCCCCTTAATTGAATGTTCAATTCCAAACACCACTGCCTCTGATATTTGAGGATGCTTGCGAAGGACTTCTTCAATTTCCCAGGGAGAAACTTTAATTCCGCCTTTGTTTATAATCTCATTTTTTCTTCCCAATATATAAAGATTACCTTGTTCATCTATCTTTCCTAAGTCTCCTACAGTAACTTTAGGTCTAAACTCAGGTGCAAGATAAGGGCTTTTCACCCATACCACGTCATCTTCTATCCAAAAATTCACTCCAGGAAAGGCTTTACCTACACTATGGCCTTTAATGATTTCCTTTGCATGAATATAACTAACATGCCCCAATTCACTAGCGCCATAATATTCACAGATATGAGCGTTAGGGAATAGTTTTATTAATGCCACAGCAGTTTCTTTATCCATTTTCTCTCCAGCACTTACTATTGACTGAACTTCAGAGAGCGGCAGTTTCATATTTTTAATTAAGATTCGGTAATGGGAAGGTACCATAAAGATACTAGTAACATTCTTTTCATTGATTTCTCTTATCCAGCTACGTGGATATAGACTTTCAGAAAAAATAACCTTTCCACCTTCATTTAAAATATGTAAGGCACTATTTAGATTAGCAGTGTATACAAGAGAACCTGATAGAAAAAGGGTATCTTCAGCATTCATTGAAAATATCTTACTTTGGGCATGAAAAGCACTTGTCCAACTTTTATGATCTCGCCAAATTACCTTATGTTGCCCAGTAGTTCCAGAGCTAAGAGCTCCAAGAAAAATATCTTCATGTAAAACAATAGGTAGTTCTCCTAGTTTAGTTGGTAGAATAAAGGTGTCATCAATAACATAGCATGGATTAACCTTTTTTGTTATATTATTCATAACTTCAGGATATACATTATTCTCTACTAGAACTGATGATAACCCTGCTTTTGCAAGAGCAAGAAGATATAATATTTGCTTTATTGGGTCAGAAAGTTTAATAATAATTCTTTCACCAATATTCCGTTGACTAGTTAATGCCTTTGCAATATTTTCAATAGCTATGGCAGTTTCTCTATAGGTAATGCTTTTTTTTCCATGCACCATACAGATTTTATTCTCTAATTTAATCCCATTACTTTCAATGTTTTCGTATATAAGCATGTTTATTCTATGCACCTTTCAATCAATGCTGCAATTCCCTGGCCACCTGCTACTCCAAGAGTAGCAATACCTAATCTTCCATTATGTTTTTTTAGTGCTTCTAAAAGATGAAGCACAATTATGGCCCCTGAGGCTCCATAAGGATGACCATAAGCAAGAGCCCCTCCTAAAGAATTTATCTTTTCTGCATCATACTGAAAACTTTTTAGAAACGCTAGAACTTTTACTGCAAAAGCTTCATTTATCTCAATAGAGTCTATCTGAGAAATAGATAGTTGTTTTTGTTCTAATAATCTTTTTACAGCAAACACCGGTCCAAGAGGAGATAAGTTTGGATCTAATCCGACACTTACGCCACCTAACCATTCTGCTTCAGCACAAAGACCATATTTCCTAACTGCTTTTTCAGAGGCCATTAAAATTAAAGCAGCCCCATCATGAGTTAGGCAACCATTTCCAGGTGTGATTTTTCCTTTTGCCTTAATGGCACTGGCACGCTTCATTAATTTTAAAGAAGCGGTTTCTCTTATACTTTCATCTTCTTCAATAATATTATGTTCTATACATAAAGGACAAATTACATTCTGCAATCTTTTTTCATTTCTTGCATGAAGAGCCCTTTCATGACTCTCTACTGCCCATTTATCCATTTCATCTCTATTTATAGCAAACTTATCAGCTACATTCTCAGCGCCCTCTATCATATCAGGGTCACCAATAGATAAGGAAGAAAATTGTGCTCTTTTATAAAATACATTGGCGCCTTGAAACCTTGGATCTTTAGGATGATATTGTTTATTAGGTTGTAAGCTTGTGCTTTCTGCGCCACCTACAACTATAAGCTCTCTATTTCCAGATTGAATTAAACTTGCAGCTATTTCTAAAGCCTTTAAACTGGAACCGCATTGAAAATCAATAGTAGTAGCAGGAACATATAGAGGCCAACCTGCTTGCAACAAGGATAGTCGGGCAAGATTACCTCCAGGGCCTACGCAATTTCCTAATATAAATTCATCAATATACTCATTGGACAATTTATATTTTTCTAACAAAGCATTCATTAAATAGGCTGTTAACTGTTCAGGAAGATAAGATTTTAAAACTCCGCCTGTCCTCCCTATAGGGGTTCTTAACCCTCCTATAATATATACCCTTTCTACGGTCTTCATTTTAATTTCTTCTTTGAGCATTAATTTTTTTTGCAATGAATCCAGCTGCAATAGCCTTCAATAAGTCGCCTGGAATAAATGGTAGAGCCCCTGCTGTAATAGCTTTATTCATTCCCATACCTGTTACATATGAAAGCCAAGGAACCCCTAGTACATAAACAATGATAATTCCTCCAAGTATACAAGCAAATATCATACGTGGAATAGAGTTTGCTTTGCCTCTTATAAAACTAATAACTATAGCACCTATTAGAAAGCCAAGCAAATAACCGCCCTTAGTTCCGAAAATAACTCCAATGCCTGCAGCTCCGCCAGAAAATACTGGAACCCCTATAGCACCTATAAATATAAAAGTAAGAACACTCAAACCTGCCTGAAGTGGCGTTAATACACATCCAGCAACCATCACTGCTAGAGTTTGTCCTGTAATTGGTACTGGGCTAAAGGGCAGTGGTACAATAACATATCCTAAAACGCCAATTAATGATGCAAATAATGCTGCATAAAGCATATCTCTAATTCCTAATTTTTTTGACATACAAATTCCTCCTTTATAGTAAGTGTAAAACATTTTATATTATTTACAATTCCAGACAGTTTTTTGGATGTTTCCCAATGAAAAAACAATTTGCAATCTGCTTTTATAGGAGCAAAATATGTAATTTTTCCTATTTTAATAAAACAATTCTTTGTTGCTAAATAATCTTCAATTAATAGTAAAAGAAGCATGCCTTGCACTACAGGGCTATCTCCTTTATGAATATGATTTGGGTCTTCACTTAGTCTACTAAAATTATGTACTTGCTCCTTGGTGATAGCTGTAAAAAGTTTTTCATTATGATCAGTTACTTCTAACTTTTTATTAAGTTGCTGATTCGTTTTAATGAGCGTTGAAGACATCTCTACTAGTATATTTTGATTTTCAATGACTTTAGAGTCACATATTAAATAATCCATAGCATTCACACGCTTCTTAGTCTTTACATTTCCTATAAACATTAGATTTTCTCTCAATGAGGGATGCCTATGGATGATGAATTCTTGTTTAGCAATAAAGTATCCCACTTCAATTTCATCTGATAATGTAGAGAGTGCTAATGTCAAACAAATTATTGGTGAGTACCTATATTCCCAATGATATTTTAATGAAAAAGCATCTATCCATTTTTCTTGTTCTAAGATTGGTTCATTCATCTAAATAGCTTCCCTCCATATTATTATATAAATTAGTATAAATCACTAAAAAACAATTGTCAACCTATAAGATAGTTTTAGTTTACAATAGCATTAAATTTGTTCATTTAATTTTAAAAATTTAATAAAAAAATCCTAGATATAATTTTCATATCTAGGATTCTTACTATGCTAAGCATAACTACATTTTTAATTAATGCCCAATACCTGATTCTAATCCGCCTTTTTTATTGTGTATAGCTATTTTATCAACTAATGCTACACATTCTTCATTCATATCAATTAAATTAGCTGTTACACCATTTCTATGAAATTTAATTACTACCTTATCTATAGCATCAACTGCAGATTCATCCCAAATTTTTATATTTGAACAATCTATATCTACTGAATCTAGATTTTCTGTATAATCGAAACTGTTAATAAATTTTGATGTAGATGCGAAAAACAATTGTCCCTCACCTACATAAACTACTTTACCCTCTTGCTCTATTTTCTTAACATTAATCTCTGATATCTTAGATGAAAAGAATAGGGCACTTAAAATAATTCCTACTATAACTCCATATGCTAAGTTATGAGTTAATAGCACTACTATTACCGTTGTAATCATTACAATAGTATCATTTATTGGTGTTTTGCTTATTTTCTTGATAGATCCCCAATTAAATGTACTAGCAGCTACAACTACCATAACTGAGCCTAATGCAACTACTGGAATTTGAGCAACAAATTTGTTAAGCACGATTACAGAAGTTAACATTGACACTCCTGCAACAAATGTTGAAAGTCGTCCTCTTCCACCATAACTTTGATTAATAACAGTTTGTCCAACCATGCCACAAGCAGCAATTCCGCCAAAGAAACCTACTACTACATTACCTAATCCTTGTCCTACACACTCTCTGTTTTTATTACTTGAAGTATCTGTTAAATCATCAACTAACTGTGCTGTTAATAATGATTCTACTAGCCCTACAACCGAAAGAGACATTGAGTAAGGTAATATTATTCTTAGTGTTTCTATATTAAATGGTACATTTGGTATTAAAAACTTAGGTAAATCTGTTGTTATCTTTCCCATGTCCCCTAAAGTTTTTACATCTATTTTAAATATAAATACAATTAGGGAAAGTGCTATAATAGCTACTATTGGAGACGGTATTGTTTTTGTTAATTTAGGTAATAAATAAATTATAGCAATTGCTATTCCCCCTAAAATTAATAAAACATGAGGTCCTTCAAAATGTTGTAATTGTGACGTAAACATCATTATTCCTAATGCATTAACAAAACCTATCATAACCGACTTTGGTATAAACTTCATTAGATTACCTATCTTTAAAAATCCTAGTATAACTTGAATAATTCCTGTAAGTATTGTTGCTGCAAGCATATATTCTATTCCATAATTCTTTACTAAACTTACTAAAACCAACGCCATGGCTCCAGCCGCACCTGAAATCATTCCTGGTCTTCCACCAAAGATTGCAATAATTACAGAAATACAAAATGAAGAATATACCCCCATCATAGGATCAACACCAGCTACTATAGAGAATCCTATAGCTTCTGGTATTAAAGCCATACATACTACTATTCCAGCTAATAAATCTCCTTTTACATTTCCAAACCACTCTTGTTTAAATTCCTTCATTTTTTCACTTCCGTTCCTTATATTATATTATATTATATTATATTAATATGTTAAAAATAAAAAATGCCCTGAATAGATTTTATTCAAAGCAATCCTTTAGAATCTTATCATATATATATTTATGAGTCAAATTTCGCTAATTTTCTCCTCAGATGTGATAGCCGACAACTATAACTATTTCTTCTTTTTTAATTTATCTTCTGCTATTTTTATATTCTCATCAACTCTAAATTTAACTATCTTTCTTACTAACTCATAAGGCATTGGCTTATTTAAAGGAAATTGTACTGATCCTTTTGCTCCTTTATATCCAGATAGCTCTTGTTTAAATGCATCAATCCCACTAGGAGCCGGATAAAATCCTATATGATTTTTATGAGCTGCAAAATGCACTAAATTGCCATGCAGCACAAAAGTAGGCATTTGCCAACTCATTCTTTCTTCTGCCTCTGGTGCAATGTCTTTTATAATTTTTCTAAACATTTTAAGTATTTCCTGAACCTCAGGAGAAAATTGCAAAATATATTCATCAATTGAATTAAAAGTTATTTTGTTTTCTTCCATAACTTCTCCTTTCATAAATCTCTTAGTAGTTTCAATATACAGGGTGGTATATATTTAAATTTATGTAATTATTTATAATTTAATAGAAGATTTACATTCATTCATTTGCGAAGATAATCATAATCACCATGAACCTGATGATTATGAAATCACTAGTCATATAAAAATATTAGGTGCCTAGGCACACTTTATGCCTAATAGTTTTTTAGTTAATACAAGTTTAACATCTGAAGAAATTTTAGTAAATCTTAAGAATTATATTCAAGATACGGATATGATTTTTATTACTAAAGTTGACAAAGATGATGTTGCTTCTTTATATCCTAATGAAGTTGAGTTTACTAATAGCAGATGACAGGAGCACCTGCCTCAATATTATTGAATATGGTCTTTGCTAGGTTATAAGGCGAATTTATACAACCATGAGAACCATTTGTCCAATATATATTTCCTCCAAACACACTTCTCCAGCTAGCATCATGAATTCCTATACCTCTATTAAATGGCATCCAGAATGCAACATAGGAAGCGTAACCCGGTCCTCTCAAAATAGCACCCTTTTGTTTATATTTTAAACTATAAATACCTGTAGGTGTTGAATGATTATTCTTTACATTACCTGTAACAACATCTCCTTGTACTATTAGTGAACCATTTTTATAAAACCATAAATATTGTTTTGCTAAATTTATTTCTACATAGGTATTTCCGATATCATTGTCAGCATAAGAAAAAGCAGTTTGACTGTATACCGGTTCTTTTGTTATAGTTTTCCCTTGTTTTATATCTTTAATTAAATTTTGTGTTTCCTTAGTTTTATAAATAGACCATCCATAATCACCACCACCTACATTTATAGTTTTTCCTGATGATGTAACAATTTTTCTTGTCTTCCCAACTGTATTATAAGTTTTAGAAAGTCCGTCTATATAATTTTTTATTTTTTCCTCATCAAATGCAACTTTAAAGTTCTTATCAACTGTAAGCCACTTATTTATTATAGTACCATCTAAAGTTTCTTTCCCCTTTCCAAAACTATAGATAATTTTTGAAGATACGTATTTGTTAAGTGTATCCCTAACTTTTATAATTTTTGCTGATTTTGAGTTATATTCCGGCTTTATATAACACCCCACTGATTCCAAATCTATTTCAGCTTCTCTCTTAGGTATTGAATCTGCCACACGCGAATATAAAATATCTTTATCTAACTTATTTCCTGGAACTTCATCTACAATCTCGTAATTATTATTTACATATTTAAAGCTAGGATTCTTTGGTTCAATTATATTACTACTTTTAAAACAAGAGAGCTTATCTATTTGTTTTTTCAATAATTTATCATCAAATGAAACTCCTACTGTCATTTTACAATTCTCATCAGTGAAGAATGCTAAAATCCATTTAAAAGGATTTTGTCTATCTTTAAGTTTCTGAAATTCCTCATCTGAACTATACTTTAGCCCTATATCATTAGCTTTTATCTGTTCACTTTTACTCCCTCGCTCTTTTAGGTTTAACATATAATCCCTAAGCTGAGATATGGCTGCTATTTTGGCATCTTCTACACTTTTCCCTGAAACACTAATGGAATTAATTTCAGATCCAAAATAAAAATGATTCATAAAATACCTTGTCATTCCAAAATAAATAATAAGTAAAGTGCAAAGAGAAATTATTGTACCTGTAACAATTTTTTTGCGCTTTTCTATTGGCTTTTCTGCTGATTCTTCTGTGATATCGTCTACTGACTCTTCTATTGGTTCCTGTATTGTTTCTTGTACTGACTCTAGTACTGATTCTTCTGTGTTTTCCTCCATAGGCTCTTGTATTGGTTTTTCTTGTTCTCCTTCCATGACACCTACCCCTTTAATTTAGAATTAGTACTTTGTCCTTTTAGAGATTAATGAACCTTATATAAAATAAGTCTACCTTCCATTTTATGTACTAATATTTACACTTAAGACATATATTTTAAAAATTATTTTTTACAATTAATATGTTATAATTTTTATTTTTTGCAGTATATTTTATGACGATTACTAAATTTGGTGTCATATCAACCAAAAATGATAAAAGAGAAGTTACTTTGCCAAATTAACTTCTCTTTTATCATTTTTTATTATTTAAAATTCTTTTATCTTATAATATTCATCAAATCACAGAAGTAACACTTCCTATTTCTTACTTTTCCATCCGTATAAATTATTTTTAAATCTAGTATATATTGAACTTTATGGTATAATTGTACTACTGTTTTGGAAATGGTTAATTATGATTTGATGTAATGAAAATTCATTTTAAAGTTTAATAATACCATTTAAGCCCTTATTTGATAACCAATGAATAGTCTTGTTATCAAAACTAATATCAATATAATCATTTGAGGCATTAATACTTATACTTCGATGATTATTTTTATATTTTAATACATTAGCTAAACATATGGCTTTTTCAAGACCATCTCCTCTTTGATAGTTACACACTTCGTCCGGTTGGGCCATTCTTTGACCATCATATATAGATATATTAGGCATACTTTCTAGTGTACTTATAAGTTCATCTTCACCTAAGTCCTTATACTTAACAATTGAAACAGGATTTCTCTCCATTGCCGCTTTTATAAAAGGCGCCCATTGAGTTTTAGAAAAATCTCTCAATGCGTAAAAAGAAAGATCTGCAGAAACATTATTATTTCTAATAAATTCTAAATAACCAATAATTTCTTCCCGGCTCATTTCTGTTGATAACTGTATTGGTTCTGTTTTAATAAAACATTTATTCTCTCCTGGGAATCTTGGGTCTATATTGCAAAATTCATATAAGGATGTTAAAATCTCCTTTTTTTTAACCATGGACATATGAGGGCAATGAATTTCATCCATTATACTAATACTATCCTTCTCAGCACTAAAATCTAACTTGTGGTCTTTAAAGAATTCATTAAATTTATTAAGACATATTCTATCTTGTATCGGTTCCTGTAAAAATTCATACTCATCAATCTCAGATAGTAGTTTATGTCTCGTTCTCTCGTTGACCTTAAAAGAGCTAGTATGCTCATAAGCATATGCCCTTTCAGCAGCAATGTACCTCTGCCTGCCATGACATTCATGCTCAATCTGAAAATATTTTTGAAACCGGCTCTCTTGCCTGAGAAAGTTACACAATATCTCATAATCTATATCATTTACAAGAAATTTCTTAAGCTTTTTTTCAAAGCTAATATATACCTCATGATCTATAGTTGCTTTGGGATATACCACATGTACAAAACCTGTGTTATGAGAAATAATTGTAATTTGTTCATTTCGTATTGCTCTTTGAGCCTTTGATGTAAGCTCAGTACCATTAAACCACATGTTTTTAGTTACAATCCTTCTATTATTTGTTACTACTCCCTCCTTTACATCTATAAAGTTTTGTGAATGAAGTGGAGTTACAAGTAGGTATATACTTTCAAGTGGCATTTTGCATATTATAAACAATGCAGCGGCATAAAGGACAGATAAAGACACACATTCACCCGCCCCCTTTTTATAATCCTTTTTGTATCTGAATGCATTCATCGCCTCTACAGTTTCAGTCTTCCAATACGGAATGACATTAGAGTCATATTTATCAATGCCAAAATGCTTTCTGATATCTATATTAAAATAATACTTATCCCCTTCATATCCAAATAAAGCATTACTCTTATTTATTGTTTCAACATCCATAAAAGGTTGAAAACGTGTTATTTCCTTCTCATTAGTTGTAAGCCCCCAAGTATCAATATCCAGATTAAAATCATAATTATCCATTATATACTGCTTAAGTCTTAATATTTTTCTATATTGATTTAATTTGTCAATATCTTTAAACCATTTATCTTTCTTCCATTCCCATATAACAGGAGACATTATATTAGCTAACAATAGACTATATAGAAGCTCCGGGAATATAAAGATTTCCATGTCTGATAAGGTAACAGCTGATGAATATTTTTCTATATCCTTATTATCAAAAATTTTAAACACCACCTTGTAATATATTATAAATAAATAGAACACTAAGGTAATGTTTAAAAACTTTTACCTTTAGTGTTCTTTATTATCTAAATTACACTTCTATAATCCATCCCTCTGGAGCTTCTACATCTCCAAATTGAATCCCATAAAGAGTGTCATATAGTTTCTTTGTTACAGGACCTACTTCAGTTTCACTGTGGAATACGTGTAGATTTCCTTTATACTCAATTCCTCCAATTGGAGTTATTACTGCTGCTGTTCCGCAGGCACCAGCTTCTTTGAATTCCTTTAAGTTATTTACAAGAACATCTCTCTCTTCTGTTTCCATTCCTAAATACTCTTTTGCAACATGAAGCAGAGAATACTTAGTTATACTTGGAAGAATAGATGGTGAACTTGGAGTAACAAACTTATTATCTTCAGTAATTCCAAAAAAGTTAGCAGATCCAACTTCTTCTATTTTAGTATGAGTTGCTGGGTCTAAATAAATACAATCTGCAAAGCCTTTTTCTGCGGATACTTTATGAGGATAAAGACTTGCTGCGTAATTTCCTCCAACCTTTGCAGCCCCTGTTCCATAAGGTGCAGCTCTATCATAATCTGCTATATCAAAGTTTACAGGAGTCATTCCCCCTTTAAAATAAGGTCCTACTGGAAGACAGAATACACAGAATAAATACTCTGGTGCCGCTTTTACCCCAATATTATCTCCAACACCGATTACGAAAGGTCTAAGATAAAGAGTTGCTCCAGTTCCATAAGGTGGCACATAAGCTTCATTAGCCTTAACAACTCTAATACAAGCTTCTATAAACTTATCTTCCGGAACTTCTGCCATTAATAGACGT
Organism: Clostridium sp. X; assembly: GCF_055755365.1. Taxonomy (NCBI): domain Bacteria; kingdom Bacillati; phylum Bacillota; class Clostridia; order Eubacteriales; family Clostridiaceae; genus Clostridium; species Clostridium sp. X. The sequence continues at coordinate 1,445,924 of NZ_CM146912.1, read as the reverse complement.
CTACAACTTTCAGCCATACGCTTTGCATTTTGATCCGGTCTAAAAAGCTGGATTTTATTGTCCTTTGTACGGTAAGCTTTTAAACCTTCAAAACATTGCTGTCCATAATGAAGCGCTGTTGAAGCTTCGCTAATAGTAAGCTTATTATCTTCAACCAGTTCTCCATCATCCCACTTTCCATCTTTCCATCTCGAAACGTAACGAAGGTCTGTTTTAATATAGTTAAATCCTAATTCAGCCCAATTAATATCTACTGTTTTGCCCATAATCCTGCCCCCTAATTCTATTAAACATATCCAATAAAAATCTTATTATATATTCTATCACTTTTATATATCAATTGGAAGAATGATAAATGTATTATTTACTCTATTTGTGAAAATATCCACAGTATTTGTTCCCTTATTTTATGTATCATCATATATTAAGATAGGACAACCTTATTTTAGATACGTAAAAATACTTTGTATAGGAGGTAGATTAAGATTACCCTTCGTAAAAAAGCAATAACTATTATTGTTTTTACCCTAATAGCTTTAACTATCTCAATGCATGTTTTTGTACAGCTAATCTTTTTAAAAGATTTTTCCAACATTGAAAAAAAATCTGTCACTCAAGATGTAAATGACATTATAAACGCTTTAGATAGGGAACTTTTAAATATCTCAGCTATAAATATAGATTGGGCTAATTGGGATGACACTTGTAGCTTTATTGATAATAAAAATAAAACTTTTATGGACGCTAACTTAACAAATGAAAGCTTCATAAATCTACAGCTCAATTTTATGATTTTTATAGATAATAATAACAAGATAATCTTCTCCAAAGGCTTCAATTTAGAAAATCATACAGTGGAGAACATCCCCATATATATAATAGACTATATACTTTCTAATCCATCTATAAGTACGCATACTAGTACAAAGAGTAATATGCATGGTATAGTTACTATTTTAGATACTCATATAGCAATATCTTCATCACCAATTATAACTAGTTTAAAACAAGGTCCTATTAAAGGCACCTTAGTTATGGGAAAATATATAAACCATAAATTTATAAACCAATTGTCTGAAATAACTGGTTTATCTGTTACTCTTAATCCACTTGATACTACTAGATTTCCGTTTAATTCTTATGAAGAAATTATAGTAAAACCACTAGATAATAACTCTATTTTAGGATATACAGTAATAAAGGATTTGTATGAAAATCCATCATTTATTCTAAGTATTCATAGCTCTAGGGAAATTTATACTAAGGCTTTAAATAGTAGATTCTACTTTACCTTTTTTCTTTTTATATCCTGTTTAATTCTTTGCATAGTATTCTTAAAGCTTTTAGATAAAACTGTGCTCAATAGAACGATTGAACAAGAAGTACTTTTAAATACTATTCCAGCCTTAATTTACTATAAAGATAACTCATTAAAATATATTACAGGAAATGAATTGTTTTCTAGTGTTTTCAATATAAAGAAAGATGAAATTAGGGGTAAAACAGATTTTGAGTTCTTTCCAAAAGAACAAGCAGAAATCATACGTGAGCAAGATTTTAGTATACTATCCTCTGGAATACCTAAATTAAATATAGAACGACAGATTACACTACCTAATGGAAATAATATATGGACTTCCACCTCTAAGTCTCCTTATGTGGGACAAGATGGAAAAATAAAAGGTATGGTAGGAGTTACTATTGATAATACTGATTATAAATTAGCTGAAGATAAGATTCAGTATCTGGCTTTCTATGATCAACTTACAAATTTACCCAATAGGATTTTGTTTAATGCCATTGTTACTAAGTCAATCCTAGACTTAAATAAAAATAAAGATAGAAGACTTCTAGCAATATTATATATGGACTTAGATAAATTTAAGTTAATTAATGACACTTTAGGACATGCTACAGGAGATGAGTTTTTACAAATTATATCTAGCAGAATATTAAAATGTATATGTGGAAATGCTGTGTTATCTAGATTAGGCGGAGATGAATTTGCTTTATTAATTAAGGTTAATACTAAAGACGAACTACACACTTTATGTGAAAAAATTACAGAAGCCGTAAAACAACCTTGGGGCATTAATGGTTATGAACTAAGTGTAACTATTAGTATAGGTATAGTTCTATATCCTACTGATGCTGAAGATATAAATACACTACTAAAATGTGCTGATATCGCTATGTATAGAGCCAAAGAACAGGGTAGAAATCACTATGAATTTTATACTTCAACTTTAAGCACTAAAGCCGAAGAAGAACTTTCTTTAGAAAGTAGTTTATTAAATGCATTAAAAAATGGCGAATTTGAACTGTACTATCAACCTCAATTTGATGCTAAGGATAAAAAACTTGTAGGGGTAGAAGCTTTAATTCGATGGAACCACCCAAAGCTTGGAATTTTGCCTCCTTCAAAATTTATTTCTTATGCTGAAGATAGTGATTTAATAATCCCTATAGGTGAATGGGTAATAAAAGAAGCTTGCACTCAAGCTAAGCGTTGGCAGGAAAATGGACTTCACCCTATACCTGTTTCTGTAAATCTTTCTTTTAAACAGTTTCAACAAAAGAACTTAATATCTAAAATTTCATCAATATTAAAAGATACTGGATTGTCATCACAGTATTTACAAATAGAAATTACAGAAAGTATGGCTATGCAAAACCCAGAATATACACTAAAGGCTCTTCATAGCTTAAAAAGTATGGGAATTAAAATTGCCTTAGATGATTTTGGCACAGGATATTCTTCTCTAAGTTATTTAAAACGCTTTCCAATTGATAAATTAAAAATAGATAAATCCTTTATAAAAGATATAGGAATAAACAAAGAAGACTCAGAGATTGTAAAAATAATTATATCTCTAGCTCATAAGCTTAACATCGCTACTATAGCTGAGGGAGTGGAAACTGAGGAACATTTAAATTTTTTAAGAGGAGAAAATTGTGACGAAATTCAAGGATATTTACTTGGAAAACCTATGCCTTTAGCATCATTTAAAGAAATGTTAAAGAGGTGATCTCTAGTTAAGATCACCTCTTTATTATCCGTTTTTATTTATTATTTGTTTTTACTTTTTCTTAATGTTCTCTAGTATGTCACTAAATTTATTTTCATTAACCTTAATAACTGAATTCTCATCCGGGACATACATCGGTACAAAAACAATTCCTAGTTTTTTAGTATTATTAGAGTTCTTATACCTTATCTCTTCAAACTCACCTGCAGCTCTTTTAATTTTAAACCACGCAATATTTGAAGCTTCCCTAATAGTAGTTATTATATCATCTTCATTAAATATTCTCTTGTGATTCACTTCAATGAGAATATCACCACTTCTGATTCCCATTTGTGATGCTGGAGAATTAGGTGCCACTTCTAATACCATCATTCCACGTTCATCACTTATATACTTTGGTTCTTCCTTAACTTCTTTATATCTTTGAACATGCAACATAGCCTCATGTGCCACAGGTGCAAATACAATAACAAATAGCTTGAAAAATACATTTAAAACAGCTAATCTAGCAAATATAAATAATAATAAGCTATATAATATTACTATAAGTCCTGAGGAAAGAGATTTCTGTTTCTTTGTTTTAGTAAAAGTTATACTATTATATCCTAAAACTCCATAAAAAGGCATCAGTAAAATAGCTGCATTTCTTATTAAATTAATTGGAGTTGTCGGATGTAAAAATGAACTCCACGTTGACAGTGGTATTACACTATCTATAGAATAATTTCTAGAATTTACAATTAAAGCAATTGCCATAGGAATTGCCCAATATCTTTTTAGAGCAAATCCTCCAATTATCTTATCATCTTTCTTAGTGAATATAGGTATAGATCCCTTACTCCCATCAGCTATAATAAGAATTCCTTCTATAAAATGTAGTACTGCTATTAATGTCATGAGTGCTACTACATCCATGGTTAAGAATCGAAACTTTTCTATATTTACACCATACATCCCACTCATTATTTCAAGAAGAACACTTATAAAGCCTAAAATAGCCGCTGAATAAGAGAAACAGAGAAATTTTTGATTTACAAACATCAACAATATAGATATTAAGAATATCAATTCTATTAATGTATTCTCATCAAAGGTAACTCCTAAGTAACCTAACATAACACTAGCTGTCATTCCTGCAATAAGACCAAAAACTATTTGAGATATTGTAAGCTCAAATGAGGAATTGAGTCTCTCACCTATAATCATCCTCTGTATCATAACTATCTTCTTGTTTTGTCTATAGAACATTACAATAAAAATTATTAGTATAAATACATAGGGTGACTTAACCATAGCATAAGCCGTAGATCTTAATGTATTAAATAAAATATCCATATAAGATCGTTTCCCCTCTCACTATCTTTTTATTTTAGTTTACCCTTAATCACTTCTAAAGCCTTAATAAATTGAGGATCAACTTTTTTATCGTATGGCTTTTCTAATAGTTCTTTAGGATATTTCACTTCTACATCTGGGCTTATACCCTTATGATGTATATCTTCTCCATTTGGAGTATAGTATTTTGATGTAGTTACTTTTAGAGCTGTACCATCTCCAAAACCATATTTCTTTTCATAAAGCACACTCTGAACAATTCCTTTTCCAAAACTCTTTTCTCCCACTAATGTGCCGATCTTGTAATCTCTAACAGCACCTGAAAAAATTTCTGAAGCACTAGCTGTTCCATTGTCTATTAATACGACAAGTGGCATTCCAATTAAATTACCACCCTTAGATTTATATTCTTCTTTATTATCATATTTATCCTCTGTAGACACTAATACTTTATCTTTAGGTATGAATTTAGAAGTTATGTTTATAGCCTGTGTAAGCCATCCACCTGGATTTTGTCTTAAATCTAGTACCATAGCCTTCATGCCTTTTTTAGTTAAATTATCAACAACTTTTGTAAACTGCTCATCTGTATGCTCATCAAAAACAGTTAAAGTAATAAGACCTATACCATCCTCTATCATTTCTCCAGTAACAGTTGTCAAAGTGATAACTGCCCTCTTTACTTTAACATCAAAAGTTCCTTTTCCTTCTCTTGTTATGGTGATTGTTACGTATGTATTCTTTTCACCCTTCATCATAGTAACTGCTTTCTCATAATCCTTTGCAGTTACTGCATTACCATCAACCTTTTCAATTATATCTCCACTAATTATTCCAGCTTGCTTAGCTGGCGAATCTTCAAATGGTGCTATAACTACTATCTTATCACCTTTGGTTCCTACCTGTAATCCAAGTCCCACATAATTTCCTTCTGTATGTGTATTAAAATCTTTATACTCTTTATTATTCATGTATACAGTATAAGGATCATTTAAGGACTCCGTCATTCCTTTTACAGCATTTTCAACTAGTAAGTTTTCATCTATATTACCATCGTAATACTGCTCTAAATTATCTTTTACAATAAATAACTTTTTAAATTGCATCATATCTTGATAAGTATCCTCACTTACCCTTCTTGTTCCTTTTATTGGCATTCTAGTTCCTATAACATACGTTGTGAAATTTGTTAATATAATTACTAAAATAACTATTAAAATCCATATAACTTTACTATCCCTTGTTTTATACTTTCTTTCACTGTCATTCTTATCTTTATACTCCATAAATATCACCTCTCAACCTCGTGTTATTTATATTCTTACGTTATTAAGTATATAATTATACCTTTTAGATAAATTTCATTAAACAAATATTAAGGCTGGCTATTTTGGCCAACCTTAATATAAACTAATTATTATACTTTTAAAAACTTTCTAATAGATAATATACTTCCTATTCCACCGATTAAAGTTCCTGATAGGATAAATATCCATAGTATATTCATAACTATATAGTTTGGTGTAACTAACTCAATCATCATAATACTATCTGATAGTTTGTTATAAGCTAATCCATATAATGGTATGAGTACAGCACTTGCAATTATTGCCCCTACTATACCTATAATTACACCTTCTATTATAAATGGCCATCTTATAAACCAATCTGTTGCACCTACATACTTCATTATATTAACTTCTCTACGTCTTGAATAAACAGCTAATTTAATAGTATTTCCAATTAGAAATAAACAAATAGGAATTAATAGAATTAAGGCTGCAAATCCAATCCACTTTACTCCTCTTGTTACTCCTGCTATTCTATTTACTAAATCTTCATTGGCAACTACTTTTTCAACACCCGCTAGCTTTTCTGTAGTCTTCACTATAGTCTTTACCATTTCTGCATTTTCAACGGTTACTGTAAAAGACTCTGGCAGCGGATTTTTTTCATCAAATCCTTGAACTAAATCATGATTTTCCTTGCCTAATTGTTCTTTCCACTTTTCTAATGCTTCTTCCTTAGTTACATATGCTATTTTCGTAACACCTTTTGTAGTAGTGATTATATTTTGAATATTTTCTTTATCATCTGCTTTTATATCTTCCTTTAAAAAAACTGATACCTCAAGCTTAGATTCAATATTTTTCACCACTTGATTAGCGTTTAGCATAGCCATTAAATATATTCCAAACATGAAAAGAGTTAGTGAAACAGTAATAATTGATGCAAAACTTAGAGTTGTATTTCTTTTTAAACTTTTTAGTGCATCAACCAAGGAATATTTTATAGTATTAATCTTCATAGCCATATCTACCTTTCTGTTCGTCTCTCACAATAACACCTTTTTCAATTGCTATAACCCTTTTTTTCATGTTATCTACGATACTCTTATCATGAGTAGCCATAAGTATAGTAGTTCCAGCGCGATTAATATCATTTAGTATCTTCATTACTTCTACAGATGTTTCTGGGTCTAGATTACCTGTTGGTTCATCTGCAATTATAATAGCAGGATTATTGACTATAGCTCTAGCTATTGCAACTCTCTGCTGTTGCCCTCCAGAAAGCTCATCTGGAAAACACCTAAATTTATTTGATAATCCTACCATAGATAAGACCATAGGTACTCTTTTTCTTATTTCTCTCTCTGAAGCTTCTACAACTCTCATAGCAAAAGCAACGTTTTCATACACATTCAATGTAGGAATTAACCTAAAATCTTGAAACACCATACCTATCTTTCTTCTATAATACGGTATGTCCATTCTTTTAACTTTAGATATATCTTCACCTGCAACAAGTATTCTTCCTGTAGTTAGCTCTATTTCCTTAATAAGTAGTTTTATAAAAGTAGATTTTCCAGCTCCACTAGATCCAACGAGAAATAAAAAATCTCCTCTATCTACATCTAAATTTATATTTGAAAGAGCAAAAACATTATTATCATATATTTTAGTAGCATTTCTAAACTCTATCATCTTACAAATTTCTCCCATCCAATTTCTTTTTTATACATCGCTTATGTATTATTATAACATAAGCTAGGGGAATTTGAGTTAATATATTGTGAATATTTAGTTTAATCTTCAATCATATCCTTAAAACCTTCTCCTAAAACCTCATGTGCTTCACTTACTGTTATGAATGCATTTTTATCAATTGCTTTTATATAACTCTTTAATTTTACAAATTGTCTTCTATCTAGTATTGTATACAATACATTTATTCCATTACCACTGTACGCACCTTTTCCTTCAAACATGGTGCATCCTCTTTCCAATTCTTCTATTACATATTTACTTATTATATCGTTCTTCGAACTCATAACAACTACTGCTTTACAAGTATTTAACCCCTCTATAACAGTATCAATCATAAAGCCATTTATAATTACAGCTAATAATCCATACATACCAAGTTCAGGCGAAAAAGTAATTCCAGCAGCTAATGCTACCATAAAATCTACACTTAAAAGTGCCTTTCCTATGTCTAAATGTAAAAATTTATTTAATATCTTAGCTAATATATCTGTTCCACCTGTTGAAGCGTTTTGATTAAACACAAGTCCCATACCAATTCCTGAGAGAAAAGTTCCAAACAATGTAGCTAAAATTAAATCATGAGTTATAGCTACTTCTGGCGAAACGACTTTATCTAAAATAAAGATTAATCCTGATAAACTTAAAGAAGCATATATAGTTTTTGCTCCAAATTTACCTCCTATTACTATAAAAGCAACTATAAATAATATGATGTTCATAATAAGCATAATTAATCCAACACTAATGCTTGGAATAATATAGTTTATTATAATTGCTATTCCAGTCACTCCACCTGCTGCTATCCTATTGGGAACTAAAAAAAACTTTATGGATATTGCTAGTATTACCACGCCAATGGTAACTGTGAGGTACTCTTTAAATTTTTTACTCATAATGTCACCCCTATATTTTGTAAAAAAGGAAGGAGCTATATTAACTCCTTCCAAAAATGACTATTTAAAAGATATAGCTTTTTTCACAGCTTTAACTATATCCTCTCCAGTTAATCCGTAAGCTTTTAATAATTCATTTGGTTTTCCACTTTCACCAAAAACATCTTTTACTCCCACTCTTACTACTGGAACTGGACAGTTTTCACTTAAAATTTCACAAACTGCTGAACCAAGTCCACCTATTACACTATGTTCTTCTGCTGTAACTATAACTCCTGTTTCTCTTGCAGCATTTACTATTATGTCTAAATCTATAGGTTTTATAGTATGTATATTAATTACTTTAACCTTTATACCTTCTTCAGCAAGAATATTGTATGCTTCAAGAGCTGCATCTACCATTATTCCAGTAGCAATTATAGTAGCTTCCTTTCCTTCTCTTAAAGTTACTCCCTTTCCTATTTCAAACTTATAATTCGGCTCATCATTAATTATTGGTACTCCTGATCTTCCTAGTCGTACATAACAAGGACCTTCATACTCAGCAATTGCTCTAATAGCCGCTTCTGTTTCAATGGCATCGCTTGGGCATATTACTGTCATATTTGGAATACTTCTCATTAATGATATATCTTCTATAGATTGGTGTGATGCTCCGTCTTCTCCAACAGTTAATCCTGCATGTGTTGCACATACTTTAACATTTAATTTTGGATAACAAATTGTGTTTCTAATTTGTTCAAATGCTCTTCCTGCTGCAAACATAGCAAAAGTACTAGCGAATGGAATCTTACCACAAGTTGAAAGTCCTGCAGCAACAGCCATCATATTTGATTCTGCAATTCCCATATTTATATGTCTATCTGGACAAACTTTTTTAAAGTCCGCAGTTTTTGTAGATTTTGATAGGTCTGCATCTAGTACAACTATATTAGGATTTTCTTGACCTAATTTTGCTAACGCAGTACCATAAGCCTCTCTAGTAGCTATTTTATTTGCCATTATTCTTCGCCTCCGATTTCTCTTAATGCCTGATCACATTGTTCTTTGCTTGGAGCTGATCCGTGCCAACTAGCTTCATCTTCCATAAAGGATACTCCTTTACCTTTTATAGTTTTTGCAACTATCACTGTTGGTTTGCCTTTTGTGCTCTTGGCTTCATCAACTGCACTAATTATAGCTTCAAAATTATGTCCATCTATATTTATAACATGCCATCCAAAAGCTTCAAACTTTTTATCAATAGGATCTACTGCCATAACATCTTGTGTTCTTCCATCAATTTGCAAACTATTATAATCTACAAAAGCAGTTAAATTATCTAATTTAAATTGAGCAGCTGCCATAGATGCTTCCCACACTTGTCCTTCTTGTAATTCTCCATCACCAAGAAGAGTATATACTCTATAGTCTTTATTATCTAATTTGCCTGCTATACCCATCCCTACTGCTGTAGATATTCCTTGACCCAGTGAACCAGTAGACATATCTATTCCCGGAACATAATTCATATTAGGATGTCCTTGTAGCATTGATCCAAGCTTTCTTAGACCCATTAACTCCTCTTTATTGAAAAATCCTTTTTCCGCAAGGACACTATATAGAACTGGTGCTGCATGCCCTTTAGAAAGAACAAATCTATCTCTGTTAATATTATCTGGATCCTCAACATTTACGTTCATTTCTTTAAAATATAATGTTGTTAAAATTTCAACTGCTGAAAGTGATCCACCTGGATGACCTGAGCCAGATTCTGTTAGCATTGTTATGATGTCTTTTCTTACTTCCTTAGCGATCTTCTGTAGCTCATGAATATCTTTTGCCATTTTAAAACCCTCCTATTTTATCTGATGCGTAACTTCTGTAAACTCTATTCATACGAAATTTACTTTTCTAATATATTATTATAACAATATATTAGAAAAATTACACTATTACAAACTAAAAAAGTCGGCTACGCCGATTTTTTTCGCTAGGGGAACCTAGTCCCCCTTCGACAACGCTATGCGTCTGAGCACCGCTCTTAGTGCGGCGAGGGGTGCCCCCTCTGCACACCCTAGTTTATATGAAATTATAAGTTTATCCTTTTATAGATAAACTTATAATTTCATATAAACTAAAAAAGGGCATCTCTGCCCTATATTTTTATAATCCAATACTAATTAAAAGTGCTTCATCCACTTTTATCATATCTTTTTCTGACATATGACCTATTTTTTCTTTTAATCTCTTCTTATCTAAAGTCCTAATCTGTTCTAGCAAAACAACTGAATCCTTATTTAATCCATATTCCTCTGATGAAATCTCAACATGAGTAGGAAGTTTTGCTTTATTTATTTGAGATGTAATTGCAGATATAATAACAGTTGGACTATATTTATTCCCTACATTGTTTTGAATAATTAAAACTGGTCTTATTCCGCCCTGTTCTGAACCCACAACCGGGCTTAAATCAGCATAAAATATATCTCCTCTTTTCACTACCATTGTCATCAGGCAAATCACTCTCCGCAAGCTTAGCTTCATATTCTTTTAATACTATCATATCTTCAGCAAAGCCCATTTCACAAATTTCTAAATTCATTTGTGCCATTTCTATATACCCTTTTTTTAATTCTTCTATTTTACTTAGCTTCTTTTTGTCCTTAATATATAGTATTAAAGAGTCCCTAATAAATTCACTCTTTTTTCTGTATTTTTTTAAATATTCTTTTCGAATGTCATCTTTACGTGCTTCTATTGGGATTTCTACTTGCTTCTTTGAACTTGACATAGAGTTTTTATACCTCCTAAATTAACATAGAGAAAATATGTACAATTCAATTATACTTTAATGTCTGTCAAGATGTCAAAGAAAACTCCGTATTTCTATACTATATATCTTATGTATTTTTACGCTTTATTGTAATTTACTACACATAATTCCTTACCTTTACAACTTCACCATCTTTTATGTACACTCTCGGAACTCTTTTTGTTATCATGCAAACTACTTCATAGTTTATGGTTCCTAACATCTCTGCTATGTGGTCTGCATTTAACTTAACTCCATTCTTCTCTCCTATAAGAATCACTTCATTTCCTATTTTTACTTCACCTTTTATATCTGTAACGTCTACCATGCATTGATCCATACAAATACTTCCTACTACCGGGGCGAATTGACCATTAATTATAACTTTTGCTTTATTGTTTAACAATCTTGTGTATCCATCAGCATATCCTACTGGTAGAGTAGCAATTATACTATCTCTAGAAGACTTAAATCTTTTTCCATAGCCTATATAATACCCAGAAGGTATACTTTTTATGTGAGCTATATTAGTTTTTAAATCCATAGCAGGTTTTAATTCTATTCTGTCTTTATTTACTTCTTCTGATGGATAATATCCATACAATATTATACCTGGTCTAACTGCTTCAAAATGGGATTCTGGTAGATCAATTATAGCCCCACTATTAGCTATGTGCCTTATTTTTATATGAACTCCAGATTTTTTTAAAGCTTCATAAAAAGCATTAAATCTATTTAACTGTTGGTAAGTGTATTCTTTATCTTTTTCATCTGCTGTAGAAAAGTGTGAAAATATACCTTCTATTTCTATATTAGGTAGCTTACTTATTTCTACTACTTCCTTTAGACTTTCTTCATTAGGCATGAATCCGATTCTTCCCATTCCTGTGTCAATAGCTATATGAACTTTAGCTTTTTTATGCTTTTTCTTAGCAATTATTGAAAGTTCTTTTGCATAATTATAAGAAAAAATTGTTTGACCTATATCATATTTTAATAAATCATCAATTAAGCTAGGAGGGGTAAAACCCAAAACCATAATGGGGCATTCAATTCCCCCTCTTCTTAATTCTACTCCTTCACTAACTACAGCAACCGCTAATCTAGTAGCTCCGTTTTCTAAAAGTACTGGCGAAATATCTAAAGCTCCATGTCCATAGGCATCCGCCTTCACTATAGCCATTATATCTTCGCTCTCTGAACAACTTCTAATTTGCTTCATATTGAAGGCAATATTATCTAGGTTGATTTCTGCCCATACTGGTCGTAAATGTTTAAACATGTTGCTACCTCCAACCTAGGGATTCCTCTATATCCCTTTATTCCTTAGTTAATTTTTCTTTGAAAAGTTCTTTATCCACATCTGCATTCGGTACAAAATTTGTGTATATAAAACTTACTACTTCTTTATCTTTAATGTCATATATAGATAGTTTATTTGGAAGTTTAGTTTCTGTATCTACATACATAATAGCTTTGTTCATATTCCTATTATTTCCTGGAATAGCTAGTGATATAAGCTGATATTCCCTATCTCCAATTTTCTTAAATGTGTTTTCAATCTCTTTATCAGTATATAATAACCCTATATATTGTTGTATGAAGCTTAACCTATACACATTATCAAACTTAGTATCTAAGGTGTAATCCATGCTATTAACTAAATCACTTATTTGAATTCCATTCTCTTTATAAATAAGTACTCTATCTTTGTTTATATCTAATCTATGACCAAAGTCTTTATGATATACCTGTTTACTTTCTATATCTATCTCTTGTTTACTATTTTTTATATGTATATTTACATCACATGTATAAGTATTTAAGCTTTTTAAATAATGAATAACTGCATTTGGATCTCTTTCTTTTTTGCCACAAGCTGATAACATAAGTATTAATATACTAATGCTAAATAGTATTAATAAACGCTTTTCCATTTTACTCCCCCTAAAATAGCTTATATTATTAATACTATTCTCAATTATTATACATTATTCTTGTTAATTATAATAACACATCTAAAAACTGAATAACTCTCTACTCTATCGTCTCTATAACAGCATAAGCTATAGCATTTTCCCTACTATGTGATATGCTCAAATGTATTTTGTATTTTCCCCACTTTTGATCCATTTTCTTAGCATTTCCTCTTAAGATTACTATAGGTTTACCCAAAGTTGTCTTATCTATTTCCACATCTCTAAAATCAAAACCTCTAAACCCGGTCCCAATAGCTTTTGCTACAGCTTCTTTTGCAGCAAACTTCCCTGCAACAAATTCAGCTCTCATATTTCTGCTATTCAAATATTCAATTTCATTTTTTGTGAATATTTTATCTATAAAGCTTGGACTTTTTTCCAACGCCTTTTGTATCCTACTTATCTCAATTATATCTATACCTATTCCAATGATCAAAACTTCCACCTCCAATTAACTAAATTAATTGTACACCTAAACAGTTTCTTTATAAAGAACACTAATTATAAAAATAGGAGTTTTAATAAATATTTTTTTATAAATTACTAATACTTTCAAATTAAAAAAGGGAGGTTTCCCTCCGCTTCACTTTAGCATATGTATATATCTTTTAAAATTTCATCATAATCTGTTATATAGTCATCTATATATTCCCCTAAAACATCAATTAAATGTAGTGGAGATACTACATTATCAAAAAGCATTTTCAGCAAATTATGTACCTTATGTCTATGAGGGCTTATACACTTCACTAATTCCCTTTCAACTTTAACTAGTTTGTCATCTAAAATATCTATTCTTTCAACTTCGATGCCATATGATTGAATCTCTAACTTACCATATTCTGAAAAAATAACCTTGTCCTTAATCATTCTATACGAATAATTAAATTTAATATCATCACAACTTTCATTTTTGCATAAGTTTTCTACAACTAACATCGTATTCCCCCCCGAGCGATTCTCTGAACTTATATTATCATCTTCTCCGAAAAAAAAATGTCATATTATAAATTACATGTAAACCTTTTTGTCCCTTTCTTGTGACACTAATATACTTTTTTCCTTCTATAACACAACGCTTTCAGCATCAATGGAAGTAAATAGGAAGTATATAATAGTTTATTTGTCGAAAACACTCATACTATTTATGAAATAATTTTGTAAATGCTACTCTCTAATAACACTTGACTTATTGACATATATTTGCATATATCTTCTAAAATAAGTACTATTAAGATTATCACTGGTAAGTCTTCCTTTTTATAATTTTCTAATTTATATTTCTTTACATAGTTATCTACAATATCTTTTTTATATTTTACATCTTTATATAGTTCTTCTAAAGTTTTATAAAGTATATTATAAGAAATCATAAGAAAGTCCTTTTGAACTTTTTCTTTCCCATTAACTATCTCTTTTATAACTTTATTTATCCCTATTCCTTTATAATATTTTTCAATAGCAGCAGAATAATTGTTAGTTATAAAATCTCCTATTATATTCGCATCAATAATAGCAACTTCTCCTTGAGTATTAAACAACACACTAAGTTCTATATTATCTTTATCTTTTTTATTAGAATCATCTAATATTTTTTTTATTCTATAGTTAAAAGCGCTTGTAAAACTTGAATCTAATATAAAATATTCTAATTCTCTGGAGCAAACTATTGAAAAAAGTTCAATAAAACTTTTATAACTTTTCTTTAGGTGATCTTTTTCTTCCATGGTGCCACTCCTATCTATATTTGATTATGTAGCATATAGATTTATTGTGTCATTGAAAAAGAAAAATATTCATTAAATAAATTAATCTTTCTATATCAAAGAATTGTTACTAAAATCCAAAAATTGCTGATAGTCCTACTTGTACTACCGTACATCCTAATGTAATTAAAAATGCAGAAATTATAGCGCCAATAGTAGCACACATCATAGACTTTTTAAAGTCTAATTTTAAAAAAGCAGCCACTGCACTTCCAGTCCATACACCTGTTGTCGGAAGAGGTATCGCAATAAATGTAATAAGACCTATTTCTTTATATTTTTCCAATTTGCTAGAATTTTTATCTATCTTGTTTTCGATAACATTATTTATCTTACTAAAAAATTTATATTGTTTCATCCAATCAAATATTTTGTTAAATAGTAAAAGAATAAAAGGTGCCGGTAACAAACTTCCTAAAAAACTAATAAAAAAAACAAGAATTGGATCTAATCCAAAAATATTTATTCCTAGTGGTATTGCACCTCTTTGCTCTATCAGCGGTACTGCTGACATAAAAAAAACTTGTAATGTTTTACTCATACATATTCTCCCCTTGTCCTATTTCGCCATACCCTTATATATTACCATTAATACTTATATTAGTTAAGTTACAATTGCTTACAATAATCTAATTAATGGCTTTTAACTAATTTTATATATGGAGTAAGTCACTGAATAAAAAATACTAATAGATATAGACTATAATTTAGAATATAATTTTTAATATAGCTAACTTAATAGATTAAAGGAGAATATATTCATGAGTAATTTTAGCATATTCGATATTGTAGGCCCTATAATGGTAGGTCCATCTAGTTCACATACTGCTGGTGCTGCAAGACTTGCCAAATTTGCAAGCTTAATTTGTGGTGGAGACATTACAAAAGTAGAATTTTTGTTACACGGTTCCTTTGGAAAAACCTATAAAGGTCATGGTACTGATAAGGCTCTTGTAGCTGGCATACTAAAAATGGACCCTTGGGATGATAATCTTAAAAACTCTTTTTCTATAGCAAAAGAAAAGGGAATAGATTTTGAATTTAAAGAAACTGACTTAGGAGAAGTACATCCAAATACAGTTAAATTTATTATAACTAAAAGAAATGGTGAAGTTGCTGAACTTACAGGTTCTTCTATAGGCGGAGGAAATATTGTCATATCTGATATAGATGGTCTTTCAGTAGAATTTAGAGGTGAATATCCTACCTTAATAACTAATCATAGAGATACCCCTGGAATAATTTCAAAAATTACTACATTACTATATAGCGAGAATATAAATATAGCTTCCATGAAAGTATATAGAAGTAGTAAAGGTCTTCAGGCAGCTATGGCAATTGAAACTGATAATCTAGTACCTAAACGCATACTTAGTAAAATAAAAGAAATACCTGAAATTGAAACCCTTAAAGTAATAAATCCTATAATAGAATAGAAGGAGCGTTAAAAATATGTTCGTTAATAGTGGAGCAAGTCTTATTGAAATATGTGAAAAAGAAAATTTAACTATATGGGAGTATACGCTAAGGTCAGAGGTAGAGAAAAGTGGATTATCATCTGAAGAAGTCTTTGAAAAAATGAGAAAAAGTTTAAATGTTATGCAGTCTTCTGCTAGTTATGGATTAGATAATGATGTACAATCCGTAAGTGGATTAATCGGCGGTGACGCACTTAAACTCAATCGTTATGCTAGTGAAGGCCCTACCCTAACTGGAGGATTTATGGTTAGAGCTATAGCTAGAGCCTTATCTTGCTCAGAAGTTAATGCTGCTATGGGAAGAATTGTAGCTTGTCCCACTGCTGGTTCTTGCGGTATAGTGCCTGCAACAATTATCTCAGCTGGTGAACAGTTAAACAAATCAGAAGATGACCTTGTAAAGGCCTTGTTAACGGCTTCAGGTGTAGGAATGATAATAGCTAAAAATGCTACAGTTTCTGGTGCTGAGGGTGGCTGTCAAGCTGAATGTGGTTCTGCTGCTGCTATGGCTTCTGCTGCAGTTGTAGAAATGATGGGTGGTTCTGTTAGTAAGGCCCTTAATGCCGCTGCTATAGTTATAAAAAATATCCTTGGTCTTGTATGCGATCCTGTGGCTGGCTTAGTAGAGGTACCTTGTGCAAAAAGAAATGCTGCTGGTACAGTATCTGCTCTTACCACAGCAGATATGGTTATGAGTGGGGTTGAGAGTAAAATTCCTTTTGATGATACTGTTTTAGCTATGTATAAGGTAGGAAAGCAACTTCCACCTTCACTTCGTGAAACTGCAGAAGGAGGAGTAGCTGTAACTCCTACAGGACTTAAACTTAAACAACAGGTTTTTGGCGAGTAACCTCCTAATTAATAAAAAAAACAGGAAATTACTAAGCAACTTCCTGTTTCTCTACTTTTTTAACTTTAGGAATTCCAAGAACTATAGCGAGTAAAGTACATACACCCATTAAGTATGGATAATATAAGTATTTCATAATCTCAAAAGGAGAAATCTTAGCAGCTCCCACAACTCCAACTGCAGTTAAAAGCTGTGCTCCATAAGGTATAACCCCTTGGAAGAAACATGAAAATGTATCTAATAAACTAGCAGATTTTCTTGGATCAACATTGTATTTAGCTGCAATATCTTTTGCAATAGGTCCTGCCATTACTATAGCTATAGTGTTATTAGCCGTACATATGTCAACTATGCTAACTAGTACACCAATTCCAAATTCAGCACCTTTTTTTCCTTTTATTCTCTTCGTTGTAAATTCAAGTAAAAAGTCAATTCCGCCATTATGTTTAATAACTTCAACCATACCTCCTATTAATAGAGATATTATAATAAGCTCTGACATTCCTGCAATTCCACCTTCAATAGCCTTAAGCAGTGCCCATATATCAAAAGAATTCGTAGCTAGTCCAACTACTGCAGCAAAAAAAGTTCCTCCAACTAATACTAGCATTACATTCACTCCTGCCAAGGCTGAAATAAGTACCCCTAAATAAGGTAATACCTTTACTATGCTGTACTCATAGCTTCCACCTAAAGTGGTACTATTTCCCATACTGATTATAGAAAATATTATAGTTGTTATCAAAGCCGCTGGCATAACTATGGCAAGGTTCATCTTGAACTTATCCTTCATATCACATCCTTGAGTTTTTGTTGCAGCTATGGTAGTGTCGGATATCATAGATAAATTATCTCCAAACATAGCGCCACCAACTACAGCTCCAAGTACAAGCGCAAGAGAAATTCCAGTCTTATCTGAAATGCCTAATGCCATTGGTGCTAAAGCTGCGATAGTCCCTACAGATGTACCTATAGATAAGGATATAAAACAGCATATAATAAATACTCCAGCCACAAGAATGTTTCCAGGCAAAATCGAGAGTCCTAGATTAACAGTGGAATCAACTGCTCCCATTTCCTTAGCTACCTGAGCAAATGCACCTGCAAGTATAAATATTATGCACATTAATATAATGTTAGAGTCACCTGCTCCTCTACAAAATATTTCTACCTTTCTACTAATACTATCTTTTCTATTCATAGTAATAGCAATAATACTCGCAACTAAGAAAGATACACTTACTGGCATCTTATAGAAGTCATTAGTTACAATAGATGGTACAAGATACATAATCAAAAAGACTACTAATGGGATTAATGCCCAGGAGTTTCCCTTTGCTTTACCCTCTTTACCTGAGTTCATTTTTAATTCCTCCTAAACCTAATATTTTTCTTTAGTACTGCATACAATAAAAAAACTTCTCGCCTTTATTGCAAGAAGATATATCACATTTTCACCGCAGCTTATTATACTAAAATTGCTCTTAAAATTCAACAGTTCTAAGAGCTATGCTAACAATTTCCACATAGCCACTCAATGATGCTTTCCGTAAAAAAATAGCCTCTGCATAAAACATACAGAGGCTTACTATATTCTATTGTATAAACTCTTCTTCCATTGTTGCAGCTGGTATTTCTGCATTAAACATAGACCCTAATTCAGTAATATCAAGTGCTTTAACTTCTTCTTTTGTTGGTATCTTTATATCTGTAGTCTTATTAATATTAAATATATCGTAAACCATAGTAACGTTAACTCCTACATCTTCTATTAATAGATCTGCATTAATATTTTGTTGAACAATATATCCATCTTTAATTGCAAAACTTAATGTAAATCCACCTTTGCCAAATATGTTTGGCATTGAATCAATTTTTTTATTTAATTCATCTGGAGTTAGAGTTTTATTTTCACTTGACTCCATAAGATTTAGATAGTCTTGTACTTCTTTTACTCTCTTTTCATCCTTAACATAAGCTTTTAATAATGTCTTAATACCAGCATCGTCTATCTTAAGTTTAAAAACTTGAAGGTTTTCTTCAACACCGTTTACTACTACAGGCTGTTTTCCTGCATCTTCTACAATACCTTTTCCATTTTCATCTGCATAATCCTTAATAAATTCTAATAGAGACTTTTGAATATTAGTTGTCTTCTTAGAAAGTTCGTCTATGGGAATATCCTTTGGCTGTTCTACACCTTGATTCATTTCTTTTTCCACTTTCTCTAATCCAGCTGAGTCCATATATATATAGTCAATGCCCTCTAAAAATGCTCCCATTTGTGCCTTTACTATCTCTGGAATTTGTATGAACATCTTCATATCAGCTTTGTCGCCATTTATAATCATTTCTTGAATAATCTTAGTATCTGCACTTATTCCTGCAGCCCCTACTCTTACATTAGACTCTACCTTCGCAAACTTATTTTCCTCTGATATAGCTTTTCCATCAAGTTCTACTGTGAATTTATCAATTCCTTGTGTAGCTTCTGCTACTTTGTCTCCATTTATTTTAACTTCTCCTTTAACCTTGTAGTCAAAAGATTTTATAGTACTAGTTTTAATTAATGCTTTTGCTAGCTTGTCTTCTTTGGACGCACATCCTGCAACTGAAAAAACCATTGTTCCTGCTAAAACAATTCCTAGTAACCTCTTAATTTTTTTCATTTGTTCACCCCTATATATTATTTTCAAAGTAATTTCTCTACTATTGTCTTTCCCTAAAATGAGTTTCTAAGCCACATTTATAGCCTAGCTTTTGTACAATTTAGATTATATTCATTCTAAATGAGAAATACAATGGTAATTAGTTGAGATATTGTATGAACAATGAAAATCAGGGAATAGCTATTAACTTTTAACTATATTCTAATTTTACCTTACTTCCACCTTGCCCTTGTTTTGCAGGAGACAGGACAATCTTAACTGGAACCCTACTTTTAAGTTCTTCTACATGACTGATTATTCCAACACATAGCTTATCACTGTGAAGTTTTTCAAGAGATGTCATCACAATATCTAATAAGTCTGTATCTAATGTTCCAAAGCCTTCGTCTAAGAAAAAGAATTCAAGAGGGGCACTTCCCTTAAGCTGTACTTGAGTAGATAGTGCAAGTGCAAGTGCTAAAGAGGTTAAAAAAGTTTCTCCTCCTGAAAGAGTATTTGTATCTCTTATCTGTCCTCCATTGAAATCATCTCTTATTGTAAAATTGCCTTCGCCGTCAATCTCTAGTGCGTATCTTTCCTTTGTAATATCTTTCAATCTTCTTGAAGCTTCTCTTGCTATGTATTTAAGCTGATTCATAGCTACAAATTCTACAAACTTATTACCTTCAACTAGCTTACTTAAATCACTTAATAAGCTAAGCTTATGTTCTAGCTCCTTTTGTTTTTTTCTAAGCTTTGTTAACTCTTCTATATCATTTTTAAGATCACTTATAGTCTTTTGAAGGGTAGCTATCTCTTTTATTTTTAAACTTAACAGCTTATCCTTATCTATTCTATTATTTTTAAGGTTTTCCCACTGAGTTTCTTCGATAACTTCACCTTGTAGCTTCTTTTCTATTCTACTTATATTATTAGTTATATTTTTTAACTTGTCATTAAAAGAGTTTATTTCCTCTTCTATTGAGGTCATTGCCCTTTCATCCATTAATAAACTTAGTACTTCTTCTTTTTCTTTAAACTGATTTCCCTCTAATACATTACTAAGTTTAATATCTTGTTCCTTATATCGTGCGCTAAGTATTCTCGATGCTTCCTCTAGACTAAGCTTTTTATTCCATAGCTGTTGCCTCTTATTTTTCTCATCCTCTAGCTGAACTTTAAGTCTTTCACTCTTATCATTAATAACTTTAATTTCATTTCTTACAACTTCTAAATACTCCTCTGGATTTTTTCCTTCAGATAATTTATTTACTTCCTCTTCTTCTCTTTTTATTACATCTGCTTTTTCTTTTCCACTTTGAGAAATTCTACCTAAGTCAATTTCAAGCTCAGCTCTCTCACTTATTAATTTTTCTTTTTCATTATTTATCTTTTCAATACTGCATCTCACTTCTTTTTCACTTTTTTGAAGGTTTAATATTTCTTTTTCTCTTTCCTTTATACTATTCATTTCATTAGCTATGCTATCTACCTTAAGCTCTTTCTTATATGATTCATATTCTTTTAATAATCTATCATGCTTTTCTATTTCCTTTAAAAGCTCTTTATTTAACTCTTCAACTATAGCTCTTTCGCTTTTTATGCTCTCATTTACTTTAGCTTCTTTCATATCAATTTTAGATTTTTTATCTTTTTCTATGTTTAAGTTATTACTATTTCTTTCCTTATATTTATTATAAATTTCAAGCTTTTCTTTTAGTTCCTTAAAATCCTTTTCTTCCTGCTCTTTTATAGTCTTTATGTTAGAAATATCTATGCCTGCTAGACTTTCAAGTACAAGATTATAATCCCCCCTTAAATGTTCCTCTTCTTTAGTAAAACCTACTAACTTAAAGGATAACTCATTAATAGCTATATTCATCTTTTCAGTTTCAATCTCTAATTCTTTTCGTAAGTTTTCTCTTTCTTCTAATTCCTTTTTATCAATAAACTTTGCAGGATTAGGATGATTTTCTGATCCGCATACTGGACAAGGTTCCCCTTTCTCTAATTCCGAACTCAATATACCTGCTAAACTAGCTTTATGTATATGATTAATTTCTTCTATAATATTTTGTAAGTTTGATTTTTTTTCAGATAGGATACCTTTTAATTCCTCTAAGTCTTTTACTAGTGGCAATTTATTTTTCTCAAGCTCTATTAATTTATTTTCTAAACCTATTTTTTTCTCATCATCTAAAATAGCTTTATTTAGCTTTTCTCGAAGCTCATTCACTCTTTCTGACTTTTCAAGTAGAATGGAATTATCTCCTGGGTTACTACTTTCTAACGCTTTCATTTCATTTTCAAGAGCTATAACCACGGCCTTTTGTTTTTCTTGAGTTTCAATTATCTCTTTATAATCTACCAATATATTATTTAAACTAGCTTCTCTTATATTTATCTTTGACTCTAGTTCCTTCTTTTTTTCCAATGTTTCATTAAACTGATTTTCCTTTTCTAGAGCTACTTGAACCTTTTCTCTATACTCAGGCTGAAAGCTTAATTTGTTTAGGCTTTTCTCTGTCTCTAAAATGCTTTTTCCTAGATCTTCTTTTCTAATATCTAGGTCGTTTATCATTTTATCAAAAGTATTTTTACTAGAATTTTTCTTTTGGTACTCATCTCGTAATCTTTTAATATCTATTTTTAATGCCTTAACTTTTTCATTAATTACTATAGCTTGATTGAGATTAGCTTCCTTTTTTATTAGTTCTGGAATAACCTCTTCTTTTTGCTTCATTGCTTCATTGTAATTTTTTTCAGTATCACATAGCTTTTTATCTATGCTTTCTACTTCTTCTAATAGAGCTTTAAGCTCTATCTCATTGTTTTTTACTAAGCTCTTAGTTTCCAATAAATCATCAATAAATGGCTTTACCTTAAGGGCCTTTTGTGCTTTCTGAAGTCTTTCCTTCTTTGAATAAATTTCTTCTACTTTAGCATTTAAGTTCTTTTCAGATATCTTAAATTCATTAAGCTCCCCTTGAAGTTCCCAAACTTCTTTATACTTTTCATAAGCCTCATCTAAAATTCTTTTTTCTTCTTTTACTAATGCTTCTTCTTTTATTAACTCATCTAACCTTACTTCCTTCTCTTTAAAACTTTCTTCCGTTAACCCTTCATACTTTTTTAACTCTCCAGTAAGCATATTTTCTTGTTTTAAATGCTGATTTCTTACCCTTTTAATCTTTTCTCCTAATTCTCTTCCATATCTTTCAAGTGCAAACATTCTCTCAAGCATGTCCCTTTTATCTTTACCTGTAAGCTTTAAAAACTCACTAAACTTTCCTTGTGGGAGTACAACAGAACGGGTAAAGTCCTCAGCAGTAAGTCCTATTATCTTTTCAATATTTAATTGTAGTTCACTTGGCCCTTCCGCTATTACAACTACTTCTGTTTCTCTCTTTTCTAATAGTCTTGCGTACTTAGTATTGTACCCTCCACTTTTATTTACTTTTATATTTCTCTCTGCTACATAAGTTTTTCTTTCTCTTCCCACTCCAATTTCGAACTCATAACTTACAGTTAAGTTTTTAGTCTCAGTATTTATATAACCTTTGTTAGTTCTAGTTACTTTACCATAAAGTGCAATAGTTATAGCATCTAAAATAGTAGATTTCCCACTTCCTGTCGGTCCAAAAATCCCAAATAACCCCTTCTCCGTAAGTTTATCAAAATATATCTTTTGCTCTTCTTCAAAACTATTTAAACCTGATAATATTAGAATTTTAGGCTTCATACTCGTCCTCCCCCTGTTCTAATATATTTAAAAATAAGTCCATAACTTCCTGGTTTGGCTCGGTCATCCTCTGTTTTGTGTAAAAGTCTTTAAACAACTGGTGCATACTTTTTTCCTTAACACTAAAAAATTCTTCATCTATATCTTCTTGTCCTATAATTATAGGTTTAATTTCTAAAATATCATCTTTTAAACTCTTCATTGCTTTTATGTCTTCTTGAGTAATATATTTATCAGTTTTTATCTCTAAATAAACCCAACATTCTCTATTAGCATTATCCGTGCATTTTTCTATTGCTTCCTCAACACTACTACAATTCCATACTTCTATAGGCTTATAATTCTTTAAAGGAACAGTCTGTATTGTAGCTTCCTCTCCTACTTTAACCTCTACAATATAGCAGCTTTTTGTATAACCTATTTCACTCTTACTGTATTGTAATGGGGAACCTGCATACATGCACTTAGTTTTTGCTTTAACCACTTGTGGTCTATGCAAATGCCCTAGTGCTACATACTGTGCTTTATCTGGAAGTGCACTTGCACTTACTGCAAGACTTCCCCCTAGCTGAATCTGTCTTTCTGAATCTGACTCTTCTCCCCCTAATATAAATAAATGGGATACAGCTAAATTTATTGTATCTTCTCTATGTTTATCTGAAAGCATACTAAAAAGCTCTGCAACCCTCTCTGAATAACCCTTTTGTCTTTCTTCCTCTTCTATTCCTGTAGATAAAATCTCATTTAATCTCTTTTCACTTGGATAAGGAATAGTTATAATCACTGCCTTCTCTCCATTAATCTCTAGCTCCACATATCCCTCTCCTGCATCTAGGATTTTATGCTTTCCACATACTCCTACCTGAGCACAACTCTTAGGTTTTCCTAAAAGAATAACCCCTTGCTCATAGGCTATGGGACTTGCTGCTACTAGTCTATCTGGATTATCATGATTTCCTGCAATTACTAGAACTACTCTTTTTCCGTCATTACAAACTTTTCTTAGAGCTCTATAAAATAGTCCCTCTGCTCTAGCTGGAGGATTGCTGTTATCGTATATATCTCCAGAAATAATCACCATATCTATATTATTTTCCTCCACAATGTGGATAAAGTCTTCAATGAACTTTTCTTGTTCTTCTAATCTACTAGCACCTTCTAAGTTTTTACCAAGATGCCAATCACCGGTGTGTAATATCTTCATAAATAAAGCACCTCACTAATCTTATCTCTTTTCTAAAGTTTATCATTTTTACGGCAGTATTTATATAGTTGATAATATCTTACTCACCCAAAAGTTCGAGTGTTTGATTAGAAAATTTAGAAGAAAATATAGTTCAGGAACTATTAGAATTTAGAATGATATTGAAATATATTTGAACAACACTTAATTTTTTTTGATAAATTGATAAATAAAAATCAAAGTGATTAAAAAAATAGCAATTTATGTTATAAACTATAAGATTTTTTTTCTTTTTAAAAACCTTCTCGTTTCTTTAATATACCCAGAAAAATATATTTTCATCAGTATACATCATTGCTTTTTTCATGTTAAAAAATAAACTTTTATTGATAGATTAATATAAAATGATATATTATATGTAAATAGTGTTATATTTTACGGATAGTTATACAAGTTGAAAACGATTAGTAATATTAAAGGAGGAATAATAATGAAGAAGGTTAAAATACTTAAAGCAGAAGAAGCAGTTGATTTAGTTAAAGATGGGGACACGCTTGTTACAAGTGGATTCGTTGGAAACTGTAACCCAGAAGCATTAAGCAAGGCTCTAGAAAAAAGATTCTTAGAAACTGGTTGTCCTAAAGCTATAACCTTATTCTATGCAGCATCTCAAGGTGACAGAAGCGGTAAAACGGGTGGAGATCATTATGCTCACGAAGGTTTGCTTAAAAGAGTTGTAGCAGCTCATTATGCTACTGCTCCAACATTAGGGAAATTCGCTCTTGATAATAAATGTGAAGCGTACAACTTACCTCAAGGAGCTCTAGTATACTTACTAAGAGACATGGCTGGTCACAGACCAGGAGCAATCACTCATGTTGGTTTAGATACTTTCGTTGACCCTAGAAATACCGGTGGTAAAATAAATGAAAAAACAACAGAAGATTTAGTAGAAGTTATAAATATTAATGGAGAAGAAAAACTTTTCTACAAAGCTTTCCCAGTAAATGTTGCATTTATTAGAGGAACTTACGCAGATGAATACGGTAATGTAACTCTTGAAAAAGAAGTTGCTACTACTGAAGTTACATCTATAGCACAAGCTGTTAAAAACAACGGTGGTAAAGTTATTGTGCAAGTTGAAAAGGTTGTAAAAGCTGGCACATTAGATCCAAGATTAGTTAAAGTGCCTGGAATTTATGTACATGCTGTTGTAGTTGCTGACCCAGCAGACCATGAGCAAGCGTTAGGAAGAGAATTTAACCCAGCAATTTGCGGAATGATAAAAGAAGCAGTAAGTGATGATGTAGAAATTAGTCCATTAACTGCTAAGAAAGTTATAGCAAGAAGAGCAGCTATGGAATTAAGAGAAGATACAGCTGTTAATTTAGGAGTAGGAGCACCTGAGTACATTGCACAAATTGCAAATGAAGAAGGAATTGGGGACTACATGACTTTAACTGTTGAATCAGGTACAATCGGAGGTATCCCTCAAGGAGGACCAAGATTCGGATCAGCTCTAAATCCAGATGCTATTATTGACCAAGGTTATCAATTTGATTTCTATGATGGTGGCGGTCTTGATATGGCATTCTTAGGATTAGCAGAATGCGATAAGAATGGAAATATCAATGTTAGTAGATTTGGTCCGAGATTAGCAGGTTGTGGTGGATTTATTAATATAACTCAAAATTCTAAAAAAGTTTTCTTCTGTGGTACTTTCACGGCAGGTGGTTTAAAAGTGAAAATAGAAGATGGCAAAGTAGTAGTTGAGCAAGAAGGTAGACAAATTAAATTTATAAATGCAGTTGAACAGGTTACATTTAGTGGAAGATACGCTAATAAAAATAAACAACCTGTACTATATATAACAGAAAGATGTGTATTTGAATTAAGAGAAAGTGGACTTCACTTAATAGAAGTTGCACCAGGAATCGATATTCAAACACAAATACTAGATTTAATGGAATTTGCTCCTACAATTGATGAAAATGTTAAGATTATGGATGCAAAATTATTTAGAGAAGAAAAAATGGGATTAAAATAATTATACTCAAAGAGATCTGCTGTTTTGCAACATCAGAAACTACAGAGCCTTTTATTAAATTTTATAAGGGTATGGACATTAAGTCTATATCCTTTTTATTAATACTCAAATTAAATTTTTTATTTGTGCATAATTGATGTCTTTTACTCGTGCTATATTATGTAATATATGCTAATATATATCATTATATAGGGGGTATTTTATGATTAAAAAATTATTGATTTTAATGATAGCTATTTTTATTAGTCTAGGGTTTTATATTCACTCTGATAAGAAATCAAAAGGTGATCCAATTTCTACAAAAAAGCAAATAGAATATATTTTAACTATTGACCAAGTTAAAAATAATCGCGATACTGCATTTAATACTATTTTGAATTTATCAAAAAATGTATTATTAAGGACATTTAATAATGCTGAAAAGGATACACAAGATCGTTTATACCATATTTGGGATAAAATCTTCTTTCATATGCTTGAATATAAGTATACGCGTGTGAAAATATCTCAATTAGTAGAATTGAAACAAGAGATCTCTAAGAATTATTATAATCATCCTATTCCTTATGAAAATTATATACCAGCAGGATATCCAAGAGTACTTACTGAAAGCTGCTACTTGAAAAATAAGTAATTTGAAATATTAAATTAAATAATATATAAGTAAGGGGTCTTTTCATTGCCTGAAAAGAAAAAAGAGTAGGAAATAATTTTATAAGTTAATAAAGGAGCTTAATATGAATTTTAGTAAGTTGAGTAATAGAAGTAAAGGAATAGTATTTATAATAATATCTGCCTTTGGATTTGCTATGATGTCAGCATTTGTTAAATTATCTGGAGATTTACCTTCCTTTCAAAAAACATTTTTTAGAACTATAATAGCTGCTTTGGTAGCTTTTCTGACTATACTAAATGCCAAAGGAAGTTTTTTTGGTAAAAAAGAAAATCAAAAATTGTTAATACTTAGATCCTCTCTAGGAACATTAGGAGTATTTTTCAACTTTTATGCCATAGATAGATTGATACTCTCTGATGCTAATACTTTAAATAAGCTTAGTCCATTTTTTCTAATTATTTTTTCTTGGCTATTTTTAAAAGAGAAAATAAACTTAAAGCAAATACTGTCAATAATTCTTGCTTTTATCGGTGCATTATTTATAATTAAACCCTCTTTTAATTCTGAAATAATTCCAGCAATTATTGGAGTTCTAGGAGCCATGTTTGCAGCATCAGCTTATACTTGTCTTAGAGCTTTAAGAGAAAAAGAGTCACCAGATACCATCGTATTTTATTTCTCCTTTTTCTCAAGTGTTATAACTCTTCCAATAATGCTATTATCCTACAAGCCTATGAGTACTCTACAACTGACTTATTTAATCTTCGCAGGAGTCTTTGCAAGTCTTGGTCAATTTGGAGTAACTTATGCTTATAAATTCGCACCATCTAAAGAAATATCAATATTTGACTATTCAAATATTATTTTTTCAGCATTAATAAGTTTATTTTTATTTGGAATGCTTCCAGATTACTTAAGCATTATAGGATATATCATTATATTTATAGCATCCTTATACATGTTTATATTTAATAAATGATTAAATATAAAGAAAGAGTCTGTGTCAAAATAACTTCTAATTATTTTGACACAGACTCTTTCATCTAGGATAAAATAAATTTTTTAGTTAGTTTTTGCTAATAACTCTCCTAAGCTTTTGCATGCTCTAAGTCCCTCTTCATCAGGCGTTTCATTGATTATTAGGCCATCTGCGTTTTTAACATCTTCAACATTATATATTAAAAAAGTTATCAACAAATTAACTTTTTTATAATTTCCTATAGAATAAAAAAAGGCTTACACCTCAGAATTAGTTTTAATAACTCTAAGGTAGCCTCATTTTAAATCTTACTATTTAAATAAATTTACTAATCTCTATATCTCCATAATTACAGGAAGAATAATAGGTTTTCTTCCTGTTTTATTGTATAAGAATTCTCCAAGTCCACGCCTTATATTAGATTTTATCGTAAACCAATCTATAATCCTTTTTTCCATACATTTATCTAACTCCAACGCTACTACTTCCGTTGCTTCTCTTATTAATTCTCCAGATTCTTTCATATAAACAAATCCTCGTGTTATGATATTAGGTCCTGAAACCACACTAAAGGATGCCTTTTCTATAGTTACTACTACCGTTAATATACCATCTTGTGATAAATGTTTTCTATCTCGAAGTACTATACTTCCTACATCCCCAATACCAAGACCATCTATCATAATAGCACCTGAAGTGACTTTTGATGATTTTCTAGCACTATTTTTAGTTAATTCTAGTGTTTGACCTGTTTCTAAGATGAAGATATCTTTCTTATTCATACCTAATCTTTCAGCTAGCTCTCCATGTTGTTGCAAGTGCCTATATTCACCATGAACAGGCATAAAAAATTTAGGTTTAACTAATGTGTGCATTAATTTTAACTCTTCCTCACAAGCATGACCTGAAACATGAACTTCTTCTAAAGCATTATAAATTACGTCTGCTCCCTTCTTAAAAAGTTCATCTATAAGTTTAGATATAAGCTTTTCATTCCCTGGAATTGGTGATGCAGAAATAATTACTAAATCATCTTTTTCAATAGTTATTTTTTTATGGCTTGAATGTGCAATTCTTGAAAGTGCCGACATTGGCTCCCCTTGACTTCCTGTAGTTATAATAGTTACTCTATCTGGAGAGTATTTATGAATATCATCTACACTTATAAGATGCTCTTCTGGTAATTGCATATAACCTAGTTCCATAGCTATACTAGAGTTTTTCTCCATACTTCTTCCACTAAATGCAACTTTTCTTCCATAAATCAAAGATGAATTAATAATCATTTGAATTCTATTAATATTTGACGCAAAGCTTGCAACAATTACTCGCCCTTTTGCCTTACCAAAAATCTCTGTTAAGTTTTGCCCTATAATCTTCTCTGATACCGTATAGCCTGGACGCTCAACATTTGTACTATCTGCCATTAATAGCAATACTTCCTCATTTCCTAGCTCTGCAAATCGTTGAAGATCTATTACTTCTCCATCTATAGGAGTATAATCTATTTTAAAATCTCCTGTATGAACTATAATACCTTCTGGAGTATATATAGCTAGTGCACAAGCATCAGCAATACTATGACAGCTACGTATAAATTCAACCCTAAAAATTTCAGTTTTAAACTCATCTCCTGGTTCAACTTCAAAAAGAGTACAGTCTGAAAGCATAGCATGTTCTTCTAACTTACTTTTCAAAAGTCCTAATGTTAACTTTGTACCATAAACTGGTACATTTAATTCTCTCAAAACATATGGAAGAGCACCTATATGATCTTCATGTCCATGAGTCAACATAATGCCTTTTACCTTTTCCCTATTATTTAGTAAATAGGTTATATCCGGTATAAGCAAATCAATTCCGTACATTTCAGCATCTGGAAAAGCTATACCACAATCAATAACAATTATCTCATTATCGTATTCTATAGCTGTAATATTCTTTCCTATCTCCCCCAGTCCCCCCAGAGGAATTACCTTTAATTTGTTCTTATTATCCTTTATCATTTAATCTCCTATCTGGTAAAGAAGATAGCCTTATTAAAAAATTCTTTAACATTACTTTCTTATTACCTCTATAAATTTTTATATTTTCTCTCCACGCTTCAACTTTTCTATAAACTCTCCAAGATCAGCTCTTTTTACTCTCCAATGTCTTCCAATTTTAAAAGCTGGTATCTTCCCTTCTTGTACTAATTTATAAGTAGTTACTTCGCTAATTTTAAAATACTCCGCAACTTCACTAACAGTCATAATTTCATTTTCATTAATGTTCATATATATCTCGCTTTCTATGTAAACATATCTATCATAATCTCAATCTATTTATATAAAAAGTATTATTCTAAGACTTCATTTTCCAAGTTATAACTTATGTTATTATATTCTATAATTTGTAAATAATCAAATTTAAGCATCTAATATCTCTATATTTAATCTATAAAAAAATAAATACAACTATAAACAAACTTTAACTTACAGTAAATTAATTTAATTATGATTTGATTATATACAATATAATCCAAACCAGCAAGTTATAAATAAATATAAATGGTTATACTCAGATTAAAAAACAAAAGAAATAAATATAAAACCTCATATATCAATTAAAATTAATTGATATATGAGGTTGCTTAGCTAAATTATTTTTTAATATAATATAAAACTTTTTTAAATCTTATACATATAATCTTTGTCATATAGCGTCCATTTCTTTATCTTTCAATAGATAAGCCCTAATCATCAATCCTAGACCTAATCCCAAAAATATACAAATCATTGGTAAAAATATAGGTCCTATAAGTACTCCATTTATTCTAAATGTCTTAGAATAAATTACTCCTATTGTTTCTATATAAGCCGCTGAAGCAAAGGGTATATATAGCAATGGAGCCAGCTCCTCTTCCCCATCCTTATATGCATCCCATATACCAAAAATGTACACACAAGGATAGAACATTAGCCATTGATAGTTTGCTTGATGTACTGCAAGTTCTGTTAATCCAAGAAAACTCGAAACAATTATTGTATTTATATTAGCCTGAGCATTAATTAGAAACTCTAAACCAATTAATATACCTCCTTTGATATACTTACCATTCATTAATTGTCCAAATCCCGGAATAGCAATGCTCCATAGAGCTTTTTCTAGCCCTCCATATGTCCTTTTCACTCTAGCAAATCCTTTCTTAAAATTTACTCAACAATTTTAGTATATACTTTTTTTATAAGCATTAAACAATCTAGTTGGCTATAGTCTCACATCTTTATTTAATTACATTTTCATCTCATTAAATATAATAAGATATAATTTTGATTTTTCTGATGTAGCAGTAATAAAAACTTAAAACTAATATATGATTAAAATAAAAGAAGTGAAGCTTCTCTAAAAAAGAAACTTCACTTCCTATCTTTTAAAATAACTATTTAACTTTATCAGCCGAAAAATTTCCTGAACCCTCTAGCTCTATCTTCCCCATATCCTAGAGATTCATATAATTTATGAGCTTCTTTTCTTTGCTTACCTGAAAGGAGAATAGCATAGCTACAGTTTGCTTCTTTAGCTCTTTTTTCTAATTCTAACATCATTCCTTTAGCTATACCTCTTCCTCTATAATTTTCATCTACAATTAAATCTTCTATTACTAAAAAGGAATTAAAATTTGAAACCATAGTAATACAGGTTACTCCCATTACAGTACCAGCAATTTTGCCTTCTTCCTCAGCTACCATTAAAATATAGCTTTTATTATTCTTCATAGCTGAAAATTGCTTTATCATATTTTCTATATTACTTTCTTCCTCCATTAGTACCTCGTATAATGAAGCTACCTCATTTAAGTCTCTTTCTTCCATATCTCGTATTAGCATATTATTCTCCTCTTTCTTCGTAGTAGTTAGTTTATGATAACACTATTTTCCTAAGTATCATTATACTACTTGAAAACAGTAGAATACTATGGAGTATTACTAAATGTTCTTAATAATTCTGCAGGGATTTCCTCCAGCAATGACGTTATCAGGGATATCTTTAGTGACTACACTCCCTGCCCCTATAGTTACATTATTTCCGATTGTCACTCCTGGGCATATTATTGTTCCTCCACCAATCCAAACATTATCTCCTATAACAATTGATACTGCATATTCTTTACCTGTGAGTCTTTCCTTTGGGTCAGTAGGATGAGTCGCTGTATATATTTGAACATTTGGCGCTAATAATACATTTTCTCCGATTTTCACTTTATTCACATCTAATATAGTACAACCAAAATTGGCATAAAAGTTTTCTCCAACTTCAATATTATAACCATAATCACAATTGAAAGGTGCTTCAATATAAAGTGAGCCTTTAGCAATAATGAGTTGCTTTAGAATCTTCTGTCGTCTCTCTTTTTCACTTGGTCTAGTATTGTTAAACTCAAAAGTTAAATTTCTTGCATAATCTCTTTCTTTAATTAACTCTTCATCACCTGCATTATAAAAATCACCTGATAACATCTTTTCCTTTTCACTTCTCATTTTAGACCTCCATATTAATTATAATGCTAAACTAATACTATCTTTAGAAGTAAGATTCCTTAAAGTGCCTAAATTATAAATATGATTTATATTATTTTTAATTACCTCTTTGTAACCGGTATCCATATTTCACTTTTAAAGGTTGGTGAAGTTACATCTTTATTCTCATTCCATAAGATTTCTGGACCTTTTGCCTGTTCATAATTTGAAGATGGAAACCACTCAGAATATATTCTTCCCCAAATGTTTTGTAAGGTCTCAGGGAATGGTCCTACTGACTCAAATACAGCCCATGTTGATGCCGGAACCTCTAATTGTACTAAATTATCTGGACACTCTTTTGTTGTTGCTACACCTATATAATGGTCAAGTTCTCCCTTCTCCTCCATTCTCCCTTCTGAGAAGTTTACAGATGCACTAATTATGCCTAGTGGCTCTACATTAGATAGTTCTTTAAGTTTAGTAATCATCTCAATATTTAGACTTTGCCACATAGCTGCAATCTCTGGATTAACTCCATTAAAAATTATAGGTACTCTTTTTTTAATACCAATTATACTAAATGCCTCTTTTTCCTCAATTCTATAGTTCATTTCATTTCCTCCCTTAATTGATAATTGAAAAGTCATTCGTGGATAAGCTTTTAGTGATTGACCATTATATCTAGCTTCTGAAGGTGTTATTCCATGCAACCCTTGAAAGGCTCTTGTAAAAGAGTCTGGTGAATTATATCCATATTTAATTGCTATATCAATTATTCTAATGTCACTTTTATTAAGTTCAAAGGCTGCAACAGTAAGACGTCTACGGCGAATATACTCCGATAGAGTAACACCTGATAAAAAAGAAAACATTCTTTGAAAATGATATTCTGAGCAAAGAGCTAATCTAGCTACTTCTTTAAGATCAATATCATTATCAAGACTTTCTTCAATATAATTTAATGCATCATTCATTTTTCTAAGCGAATTCATTTTATGACCTCCTCTCTACAATAGAATATCAGAACTTATATATGTCTATCCGACTTTTTGTGCACCATTATGTAGGTTTAATAGGCTTATAATTTTTAGCATTATCCTTTAGCCAGTACACTACAGAGAATCCTTGCTTGAAATACCAATATTTATATTTTAAAATAGTATTATACTTAAAAACAATAAAAATTCAAAGTGAGGTAAAAATAATGAAAGTATTACTTATTAATGGAAGTCCAAAAGCCAATGGCTGTACTTATACTGCATTAGATGAAGTAGCAAAAGCATTAGAAAAAGAAGGTATTGAAACTGAAATTTTTCATGTTGGAAATAAACCTATTAGCGGTTGCATGGCTTGTGCTGGTTGTTTTGATGGCAATGGCCTGTGTGTATTTAATGATGACACTGTAAATATCGCCTTAAAAAAGGCCCAAGAAGTTGATGGTTTTATTTTCGGATCTCCTGTACACTATGCTGGGGCATCTGGCCAGATAACATCTTTCCTAGATAGATTTTTTTATGCTGGAGATGGATTTCAATATAAACCTGGTGCTGCAATCGTGAGTTGTCGACGTGGTGGTTCAACTGCAGCTTTTGAACAATTAAATAAATACTTTACTATTTCAAATATGCCTGTAGTATCTTCTCAGTACTGGAATATGGTTCACGGAAATACTCCTGAAGAAGTTAAACAAGATCTTGAAGGAATGCAAACAATGAGAGTACTTGGAAAAAACATGGCTTGGCTTTTAAAATGCATCCATGCAGGAAAGGAAGCCGGAATTGCATTGCCAGAACAAGAACTAAGAGCTGTTACTAACTTTATACGTTAATACCTAATTTCTAATGAAAAAAGTAGAGATTATTATTGTCTCTACTTCATCTTTTCTAAAAAGTGTCTACCAAGATATACTCCACTAGCTGCAGCTTGTGATAAAGAATATGTTATTCCAGAACAATCCCCTAAAACATAAAGTCCTTTTTCCTTAGTCTCAAAATGTACACTGGTACTTATTTCAGGTTCATAAAATTTTGCATCAATTCCATACAATAAAGTATCTTTATCAATTTCTTTGTCTATTAACTTTTCTATTGATTCGAAAATTCTTAATAGAGCCTCTATATAAATCACTGGAATTTCATCATATAAGTTTCCACCCTCACCTTCAAGGGTACCTCTAATACTATTTCTACTAAACTGCTCCTCTGTGGTTACTCTATTTTTTATTAAGTCTTCAAGTCTTTGAACTACTATTCTTCCGTTTTCTTTATTTATAGATTTTAATATGCTTCTAGCATACTCCTTTGCTTCATTAGAAGATAAAAAGTATTTAGGTACAAAAATGGTGAAGTTTAAATTACAGCTATGGTTATAGGTTTCAAGATAATTTTGTCCATCTGCCATTACAAGCCCTTCTTGATACTTTCTGATTACTTTTCCATTAGGATTCATACAGTAAGTTGTAGCAGTAAGTTCCTTATCTTCGTAGCGAATTTTAGTTTCAAAAGAGTCTTTAAGAATAGCCTTTAGCTGATCCTCCTTCATTTCAACCCTTATCCCTAAATCTACTCTGCACCTATAAGGCTCAATATTGAAAGATTTACAATATCTTAGAAAATCCTCTCCTCCACTAATACCTGTAGCTAGTACAACCATCTTAGTTCTAAAAATATTCTCCCTACTATTTAAATTGAATATATTACTTATTTTATCTATGGATTCTATATCTGTTTCAAATTCTATATCAACCTTATCCTTAAGATATAAGTACATTCTATTTAAAAGTTCCTTTGATAAGTTAGTTCCTAAATGCCTTACCTTTGTAGTTAGCATGCTACAATTATTTTCTTTCGCTCTTCTACTAAGCTCTTCATTTTCTGTACTGTATGATTTAGCTTTATCTCCACCAAATAAGCATAAGATTTTATCAACATATTCCATTAAGCTTATTACCTCTTCACTACCTACTTTTCCAGCTAAATCTCCTCGAAAATCATTAGTATAGTTAAACTTCCCCTCAGACCTTCCCATACCCCCAAATCCTTGAAGTTTACTACATACTGTACAACTATTACACTTCTTGCTTAACCCCTCTTCAATTGGACAAATCCGGTCTATGAATTCTCTACCTTTTTCTATAATTAATATTTTTAATTTTGTTTCTTTTTGTACGAGAGTATATGCAAGAAAAATGCCACTCATCCCTGCTCCAACTATAGTTATATCATGCATATATTTATCTATCCCTTTCATCAAAAATAACTTTAAAGACTTTTTAATATTTTATATCCTATAATATTATCGTACTATTATACCTCAATGTAAGGATTTACATATTATATTACTTTGTTATAAATCTTTTGTAATTTTCACTATAAACTTTGTATATTTTTTTGTTATTGCGCCATAATGTAAATAGTTGGTAATGTTTTACTCCCTCAAGAACTTTATAAAAAATAAGAAGTGAAGTTTTTTAAATAGAAACTTCACTTCTTATTTCTTGTATTATTTAAGAATACCACATTCATCTATTGCTCTAATTAATTTGTTAATATTATCAACATTTTCAACCAAAGCAAATCTTACATATCCTTCTCCTAGTGACCCAAAACAACTACCCGGCGTAACTATAACACCTGCTTTTTCAATGAGTTCCATGCAAAACTTCACTGAATCCGTGTAACCATTTGGAATAGGTCCCCATGCAAACATAGTCCCCTGACTATCTGGAATGTCCCAGCCAATACTTCTAAGCCCTCCACACAAAGCTTTATTTCTTTTATAATACTCATCTCTTTGCTCTAAAATAAAATTATCTGGGCCTGTGAGGGCTGCTATAGCTGCATACTGAATAGGAATAAATATACCATAATCAATCTGTGAACGAATGATTTTAAATTTATCTATAATCTCCTTATTACCTACTACAAAAGATATTCTAGCACCTGTAAGATTGTAAGATTTAGATAAAGAATAGAACTCTACCCCTACATCTTTTGCACCTTCAAAAGATAGAAATGACTTACCAAGTTCCTTAGTGTATACAATATCTGAATAAGCATTATCATGCAAAATAATAATATTATATTTTTTTGCAAAGGCTATTAATTCTACGTAAAACTCATCCGGAGCAGTCACACATACTGGATTTAAAGGATATGATACTATCATAAACTTTGCCTTTGCCAATACTTCATCAGAAATAGCATTTAAATTAGGTAAAAATCCATTATTTTTATCCAGTGAATATTTTTCAACTACAGCCCCTGCTAAAAAGGAACCTGCTTCAAATATTGGATATCCTGGATCTGGAACCAATACTACATCTCCCTGATTACAAAGAGCCCACCCAATATGAGCCATTCCTTCCTGAGATCCATAGACAGACATTACTTCGTCTTTATGTAGATTTACTCCATATCGTTGCTTATACCTATAACAAACCGCTTCTAAAAGTTCAGGCTTGTCTACAATAGCGTATTTATAATTATCCGGATTATCACAGGCATTCTTCATAGCCTCCATGACATGCGGTGCCGGCTTAAAATCTGGTGTCCCTACGGACAGGTTATAAACTTTTCTTCCCTGTTTAATTAACTCTTCCTTCTTTTCATTAAGTACTGTAAATATACTTGGTTGAAAAGAATTGACTCTATCTGAAAATTGAAATTCCATACTATAATCCCCCATCTTAATATGTTGCTTACTCTTATATATCATTATCTAGTATTGCATATAATAAAGTAATAGTAACATTACTTTATATATTCAGTAACTAAATCAGTAAAAAGTATTCCTTCTAAATGATCTATCTCATGACAAAAACATTTTGCTAAATTTCCTGTGCCTGTTAGTATAATTTCTTCTCCATTTTCATTAAGTGCTTGCACCGTCACTTTTGAAGGTCTTATTAACTTTCCCCATCTATTGGGAATACTCAAACATCCTTCTACAACTTCCTGGGTTCCTTCTTGGTTAATTATCTTTGGATTCACTAATTTTATAAGTCCTTCTCCCATATCTATTACAACTAATCGCTTTAGTATACCTACTTGTGGTGCTGCTAATCCACCACCATTTTCTGTATTATACATAGTATCTACCATATCATTTAATATTTCTCTTATTCTATCATCTACAACTTCAACTACCTTACTCTTTTTCCTTAATATTGAATCTTCAAACATTCTAATATTTCTTAATGCCATTTAAACTACACCTCTACTTTGATCTGCTCTTGATTTTCTTTCACTTTCTTCAAAAATAAAAACCTCTTCTATTGTGCTATGAAATATTTTTGCAATGTCATAAGCTAACCATATAGATGGTTCAAACTTTTCTGTTTCAATAGCATTAATTGCTTGTCTTGATACTCCTACAAGCTCGCCTAATTGCTCTTGGGTTAGCCCTACTTTTTCACGAAACTGTTTTAATTTATTTTTCATAATTATCACTCCTGTAATGTTAACCTTACATTATTAATGTAACATCCTATAACCCTCATGTCAAGTTGACCTTACATAACATAAAAAATAATTAGATTTGTATATAAACTTCTTTATAAATATACAAATCTAATTCAATTAAAAATTACATATATTTTTTTGTCTTCATTATTCTAAAAAACATGTTTCCATACTCTTCTACAATCTGTTCTACTTGATCCACATTATACTCTACACAAAAATCTTGATTCTTTACTAAAATTAAACTTTCATTTATGTATTTAACAAGTGTCTCATTTATTATTGTATAAACATAAGGTGCAAATCCTGAAATTCCCTTTACATTTTTCTTTAAGAAAACCTTTTTATTGCTTACGTTAACTGATATTTTAAAGAAATTAACATCGTAGTTAAGTAACTCATCATTTAAGATTGTAATTTTAATATTACTATTTTTTCTTAATGATTCTACTATTTTAAGAGCATGATTTTTCCTTTGTTCTACAGTTAACTTATATCTAACATCAGTATAAAATATATCTCCTTCTTCAATATATTTCATTAGTGCAGACTTTAAGATAATAAAGTCAATTTTACTCTTTTCAAATCTTTCTTCCCATGTAATTTGCAATTTTCTGAGTAGGAATGCTGTGTCATCACTAAAACCTTGATCATAAGCTGCATCTATAATATCAGAAGTAATATCAGAAGGTAATAAAAATTCAAATCCTCTAGTAGAAACAAATTTAAACTCATCATTTGAATAAAAATCTGTTCTATAACCAGTTTGCTCTAAGACTGAAGGTTCTACACATCTTATTAGTAGGTCTCCCGTCCTAAACTTAGCAATAGTTTTATCATAAATTGTATTCACTGTTTCTAGATCTGTTATAACTGTTGCTATATCCATACTTCCATCAGCATCTAAGGACAAAATAATTGCAAATTTATCTCTAATTGTTACTATATTTAGCTTATCCATATTTTTATTATCAAAAAACTCAAATTCTACATTCCACTTCTTATTTAATATAAAATATATTCTCCATAAATAAAAGTTAGGATTTGTCTCAAATTCATTCATATCAAATCCAACTTTTGCACTAACCTTAATATCGTTAAGCTTATACTCTTTAATTGTATCAAGATTAATAGTAGAAGTGACTTTACAAATATCAACTGTAGATAATAGTTCAATATCTGTTGTCGAGTTCTCAATGGTTGTAGAAATAATATTTCTAATGAAATTAGAAACTTTATTTTTACCAATAATAATATTGCTTTCATCCTGTTTCTTTTCAGTTTTCTGATATAAATCACTCTCTGATTTCTTATACGCATCTTCTAAGAGAGTATATATAAGGTCTTTTAATATATCTTTAGGTATTGAATCACTCATGTCTAAAGATTCTTGAATTTTAAATACTTTTAAAAAGTCTTTAACTATATTTCGTTTTACTATTTGATCTGCAAAAAATATTGATGCTTTTTCATTAATATTTTCAATATTTTTAGCAGTAGGTATCTTAATACTGTTACACCATTTACTTATGTAAGATATATCGTATCCTACAACTTTAGACAACACCACAAACTTAGTATCCGTAAAACATAATAATTTTTTTAATATAGAACCGTAATTTTCTGATTTTTTCATAAAATACCTCCAAACATTAGCCAAAAACAAGTCACATTTTATAAATAAACTAATTTATGTATGAATTTGACTATATAGAATTCACGTGAGTTATCTTAAGCTATATATATTATAGCAATTATATTTTGTTAATTCAAATAATACCTGTAAATAAACTTTTTGAACAATACGAAAAAAGCTCTATGCATTTGCATAGAGCTTTTTTCAACAATAATTTAATTGTATATAATAATTTAATATATTTTTGGCTGACCTATCTTTGAATTGGTGCAACAGTTTGAACATATTCAACAAGTATTCCTTGTGAATGTTTTGGTCTTAAGAAGTTAACTATAATATCGCTTGTTCCTGGTACAGCACTTCCTTCAAGCATTGACATTCCTCTGCTTTCGAAGTCTTTACGTATAGCTTCAACATCCTCAACTTCATAAGCAATATGTGCAATACCGCCTTTTCCATTGTTAAAGTCTTTAAGCACACTACCCTCACTTGGAATAATTAATTCCACTGGGCTTTCATTTTCAGTGTATTTTGTGAATATTAAATCTGCTTTATATGCTTCAACATATCCTTGATAATCTATTTCTAAATCAAATGTTTCTAAAAATTTGTGTGCAGCTTCCATTGTAGGAACAATAATACCAACGTGGTGCATTCTCATAGGTTTCATAATTTTACCCTCCTAATTTTTAAATAAATATATTTAAATAATTTTATTTTAATTATTTTAATCCCATTTTTTCTTCTCTAAATATTCTGGTATCCATAATCTTAACTTCTTCAGCCATCTTAGGAACAAATCCCATTAAGTCAATGATTTGTGTTTGAATATCAATACCTGGAGCAACTTCTATAAGGTAAACTCCATCTTCTCTTAATTCAAATACAGCTCTCTCTGTTATATATAGTATCGGTTGTCCTTTTTTATTCGCAAATTTTCCGCTAAATGTAACTTGCTGAACTTGCTTTATAAATTTAGACTCTTTACCTTCTTGTTCTATTATTAATTTTCCATCTTCAATTCTAGTTTTTAATCCCCCTGCTGTGAAAGTTCCACAGAAGAATACTTTTTTAGAATTTTGTGTAATGTTTATAAATCCACCACAACCTGCTAGTCTAGTGCCAAATCTACTAACATTAATGTTACCTTGCTCATCACATTGAGCTAATCCTAGGTATGCCATGTCAAGACCGCCACCATCATAGAAATCAAACTGGTATGGTTGATCAAGAAGTGCATCTGGATTTAAGCTTGATCCAAATCTTGGACCTCCTTGAGGGATACCTCCAATTGGACCTGACTCAACAGTTAGGGTCATGTAATCTCCAATTCCCTCTTCGTTTGCAACTTGAGCAACATATTCAGGTGCTCCAATACCTAAATTAACAACTGTATTTTTTCTTAATTCCATAGCAGCTCTTCTACCTATAATCTTTTTTGCACCTAATGGTAGAGGTTTTGGGTTATCTACAGGAACTTTTACTTCTCCAGAGATTCCTGGTTCATATACTTGTCCAAAACTTTGTTCATGATCTTCTGGATCAGCTACTACAACAGCGTCAACATAAATTCCTGGTACCTTTACTAATTTAGGATCTAAAGTTCCTGCTTTAACAACCTTTTCAACTTGAATGATTACTACACCACCATTGTTTCTAGCAGCTTGTGCTATAGATGTACACTCAAGAGGAGTTATTTCTTTTTCAAAGGTTACATTACCATACTCATCTGCATAAGTTCCTCTGATAAATGCAACGTTTACAGGAAATGCTTTATATAAAAGTTTTTCTTTACCATCTATCTCTAGAAGTTGTACTAAATCTTCTGTTGTTTTCTCGTTTACTTTTCCTCCACCATTTCTTGGATCAACAAAGGTCTCTAAGCCAACCTCTGTAATTGTACCAACTCTATGAGCGGCAGAATCTCTAAGCATATATAGTAGAGCACCTTGTGGTATATTATAAGCTTCACACTTATTATCAACAGCCATTTGTCCTAATTTTGGAGCTGTAGCATAATGTCCTGCCACTACTCTTTTAATCATTCCTTCATGTGCATAATGATCTCCACCAGTTTTGCCATCCCTGTTACCTTGAGATGATGGATAGAACAGAGTTAAATTTTTAGGAGAACCAGTCTCTAAAAATCTTTTTTCTATTGCCTTATTTAAAGCTTCCGGATTACAGCT
This sequence comes from Clostridium sp. X, assembly GCF_055755365.1. Classification (NCBI taxonomy): domain Bacteria; kingdom Bacillati; phylum Bacillota; class Clostridia; order Eubacteriales; family Clostridiaceae; genus Clostridium; species Clostridium sp. X. Next base: position 1,403,749 of record NZ_CM146912.1, on the reverse strand, counting down.
TCCAACAAATCCTGTTGTAGTAACCGTATCCCCATCTTTAACTAGTTTAACTGCTTCTTCTGCTGTTAGTATTTTTACTTTATCCAATATTATCCCCCCAGCACATAATTTACCTTTATTACTTTAAAAATAAAATCCGCGCAGATTTTTATTTTTAAAAGAATAAGATATAGTTTACATAAATAAATAACAAAATTTTAAAGCTTGTCTGTAATTTCATTTTAATACTAGATAAGTTGAAATGGAATAAAAGAAACTTGACTATTGTTTTGTATCTATTAGTCCAATTTCAAGCTATGAATTCAAGTTGAATAAATATGTTCAACATTGAAATTTTAATTCAACTTTTCTTGAATCTGAAAGATATATTTATTTATGTCGCAAACAAATTCTTTCCAGATTATTACTTACAGTAAACTCCTCTATAAATATATCCTTTGTATCAATAAGTTTTCAGAAGAAAGCTCAATGGCCTTATGAAATAATTCTGTTGCCTTTTTAAAATCTTTTTTACTAAAACAGAATTTACCATAACCATAATAAGTACTTGCATAATTTCAAGTATAAATCTTCCTTTGTATTGTTTATTAAAGAAAACCATGTCTGAAATATATTCTTCTAAAAAGTCTATGAGTACATTACATTTTTTTCTCCATATTGTATATTTTTTATCTAACTGGCAATGATTTAAATATACCAATACCCCCTCAAAATAAAGCCCTTGGAAATTCTCCTTGGGCTATTTTTAAGTTCAACCGTTGCTATACACTATTATTCCTGTTATTAAATCTACTGCTTCTATAAACATATAAGTTCTTTATTAATTCAAATGTATTGTATCCATCCCCTTAGACTCAAGTGCTGATTATGGGTATAAAAAAATAGATACCCTTAAAACTAGGCACCTATTATTAATAGTATAACTATTTATCTTGAAAATGCTAACTTTGTATCTTTAATTATCTTAACTATGGTGTAAAATATTATAAAGAATTCCAATCTACCAAGAAGCATTGCAATAGATTCAGTCCATAGAACAACTCCTGAGGCATTAATTGAAGTAATTCCAACAGATAACCCCACCGTACTTAGACTAGATGCGATTTCAAACATAGCATCTCTAAGAGGATATCCACTTAAAGTTATTATGCAGACTCCTATAAAATAAGTTATAACGTACATAGTTAAAAAATTCCCTAGTTCTACTATGTGGTTATCTTTGACATAATATTTTTCTTCAGGTCTAAATACATAATTCTCCTTAACTCCATATTTAGGAAGTAAGAATCCTTTTATATTCCATACTAATGATTTTACAAGTACATATGCCCTATAAAGCTTTAGTCCACCTGCAGTTGATCCAGTACCACCACCAATAATCATTAGTATAACCATAATAAGTATTCCAAAGTCATTCCAATTAGTATAGCCAACTGTAGAAAAACCTGTAGTAGATATAGCTGAAGTAGCTTCAAAAAGTGCTATTCTAAGAGATTTTCCAAGAGATCCATATAAATCTTTGAGAGTAAAGAATGCTAATAAAGGGGTTGATACAGCCATTAAGAATAACATAAATCTTACTTCACCAATCCTAAAGAACTTTTTAACTTCTCCTTTTAGAATTATATAGTGAGCTGCAAAGTTAGTAGTTCCAAGTACCATTAAAATAATAGTAATTAATTCTATTGCTGCACTTTTGTATTCTCCTATGCTACCCACTCTAGTTGAAAAACCACCTGTAGACACTGAAGCTATTGAATGATTTATTGCTTCAAATACAGACATTCCGGCCATTACATAAAGAATTATTCCAGCTAAGATGTATCCACTATATATCTTCATTATAAGACTTGTAGTTTTCTTTATATTAGGAAGTAATTTATCTGATCTAGCCTCTGCAGTATAAAGTCCCATACCAAGAGGTCCTATAATTGTTGAAAGCATAACTACAGCAAGTCCTGCTCCTCCAAAAAACTGCATTATACTTCTCCAAAGTAAAAATACTTTTGGTGCTTTAATGACATCAACTACCGACAAACCTGTCGTTGTCCATCCACTAGTACATTCGAAAACAGCTTGAGTAAAATTAAGCATACCTGATAACATGAATGGAACAGAGGATATAACAATAGCTACTATCCAAGACAAGAATACAACTATGCCTCCATCTTGTACTGTAAGCGATATATCTTCTCTATACTTAAACTTTCTTATCATTAAACCGCCTAAAAGTACAGATCCTGCTGCAGGTACAATAAAATACACAGCTTGATTTATTTCATTGGTATAAAAAAGCAAAGAAATCAGAGGTATTATTAGTACAATTCCTACTCCTACTGTTATCATTCCTATATACCTTAATATGAGTAAATATTTTTGTTTTAATTGCTCTAGGTAAAGCATATTCTATTCAATCCTTCCAGTTATTCTTTCCATTACTTTAGACTGTACTCTTGGTAAACATAATACTATAAGTTTATCATGTAAAAATATTTTAGTATTCCCATTGGGTATTACCGGATTCTCATCTCTTATTATACATCCCACTACAGAATCTTCTGGCATAGATATATCTTTTAATTTTTTATCTATTACAGGAGAACTTTCTAAAATTTCTATTTCTAAATTTATTACCTTTCCCTCTTCTATAGGTATTAAATTTATAATATCTTCTATAGATATTTTTTGTTCAATAAGAGAAGATATTATATCAGTTGTACTTATAACAGTATCAACACCTAATTTTTTAAAAATTTCTACATTATTAGGATCATTGACAACAGCAAATGTTTTTTTAACTCTAAATATCTTCTCTGAGATTTGACATATTACTAGATTATTTTGGTCCTTACCTGTTAGTGATATAACTAAATCAGTATATGCAGCACCCGCATCCTCAAGTATATAAGGCTTTGTAGCATCTCCATGAACAGTTACTATATTATATATTCTTGCAAGTTTTATACATTCTTCTTTATCACTATTTATGATAGTCACATCATATCCCTTTGATATAAAGACTTTCGTTAGGAAATATACATTATTTCCTCCTCCTACTATAATTATTTTCATTACTCCTCCGCCTTTCCCTCATTATTAATTATAATATTTTTAAATTCCAATGCCGAAAGGTTAGTAGGGCATATAGTATCTATATCTAAGTTCTTATATACTTCTTCTCTTGCTGGCTCATAGAGTCTTGTGATAACCTTAGGAACTTTATAAATAAGTCTTGCAATCTGAGCAATCATGATGTTGGTATTATCATCATTAGTAGCTGCTACTACTACATCTGCCTTATCTATTTTAGCTCTTAGGAGAGTATCTAATTCGATAGCATTAGCTTCTAGAATGAATCCACTAAAATCATCAGATAACTTGGTAAAAGATGATTCTTTTTTATCTATAACAACTATACTTTTTCCTTCCTTAGAAAGAAGGTTTGCTATGCTTCCACCTAATCGGCCACAGCCAACTATTATTATATATTCATCCTTCTTCTTATTTAACATCATTTTTAACATCATTTTTATCCTCTCCAAAATCTATTCCTCGTCTTGTATAAGCATACTCTGTTGCTCTATATAAATTGTTTTGAGCTGGCTTATATGAAGCGTCTAAAGAGAGTGCTACTCTATATCGATTTAATGCTGCAGGAATATCATTCTGATATTCTAATAAAACTCCTAGTAAATTATGTGGTTCTGGTGAATCTATATTCAGCCCTATAGCTTTCTTTAAATACTCCTCAGCTTCAGAAAATTCATGATTCTGAATACATTTCTTACCATATTGAAGGGTATCCTCATAAGTAATTACATCTTCATGTTCTATTTTCTGTCTTTCTAAGACTTCTTTAACAATTGTTCTTACCTCTTCAGGCGTAAAAGGTTTGCTTATAAAATCAATTGCTCCAAGCTTCATAGCCTCAACTGCCTTTTCAATACTTCCATAAGCTGTCATCATAATTACGTTAACTTTTATACCTTTATCTCTTATCTCCTTTAATACCTGCATTCCATTAAGACCAGGCATTTTTATATCCAGCATTATTAAATCAAAATGCTTACTTTTTATTTTTTCAATACCTTCTTCACCATTTGTTGCTATAAACACTTCATATTCTTGTTCCTCAAGACATTTTTTCAATGTAAGTCTTATATTTTTTTCATCATCAACTATTAATATCTTCTTCATAATCTTAAACCCTCCTAAAGATTTAAATATTTTTTTATTATTTCTTTTATATCATCTATTGTAAAAGGCTTTATTAAATATTCATTAGCCCCAGCATCGAAGGCTTTTTTCAGATCCTCTTGCTGATTTTTAGCACTCATAAAAATTATTGGAATATGTTTTGTTTTAATATCTTTTTTTAATATTTCACACACCATATATCCATCCATTTTAGGAAGTAATATATCTAAAAGTATAATGTCCGGCATATTTTCAAAAGCAAGATTTGCCCCTTCTATACCATCTTTAGCTGCTATTACCTCTACATCGTAGGATCTGAAAAACATTTTTAATGTAAGCAAAATATGCTTTTCATCCTCTATAATCAATATCTTCTGCATCGAGTTCTCCTTTATTGGTTACCTTATTTATCTATACTTAATGTGAAATAAAATGTAGTTCCTTCTCCTTGTTTACTGGTAACCCATATATCACCACCATGAGCGTTTATTATTTCTTTACTTATAGCAAGACCTAGTCCTACTCCTCCTGTAGCTTCATTATTCTCATCCTTTACTTGAATAAATTTCTCAAAAATCTTTTTCTGATATTCCTCCGGTATCCCTATACCATTATCTTTTACATAAGCCAGCATCTTGTTATTTCTAAACTTACATCCCAATGTTAGTATCCCACTTCCATCAGTTGGAGTGTACCTTATAGCATTACTTATAAGATTCCTAAAAACTAGAGCTATTTTGCTCATATCCCCGATTACATTATTATTTTTATTTGTAATCTCTAAGCCTAACTTTATATTTTTCTCCTTTAGTTGTAGGTTAAATGACTTGACTGTATTTTCTATCATATCCTTGATATTAAATACTTCCATATCCATTTTTATTCTTCCAGATTGTATTTTTGATAAATCCAAAAGTTCATCTACAAGCTCTTTAAGTCTTACTTGATCTTCCTTTATAACTTGAAGAATCTCCCTTTGATCTGCATTTATATCTCCCAGTACATTTTCTAATAAAAGATCTGTTCCCATACTTATAGATGTTAATGGTGTTCTAAACTCGTGGGATACCGTGGAAACAAACTCTGACTTAATTTGATCAATTTCTTTAAGTTTAGTTATGTCTTGCATAAGTGTTACAACTCCAAAATATTCACCAGAATTGTTTATAATAGGAGTAACATTAACCCTATAGTATTTGTGAATTTCATTATGTTCTATTGTTATATCTTTATAATTTTTATATTTATTGTATTCTTTATTAGATGCAACATTATTTATAATCTCAAATATATCTTGTTTTCTTATAGATTCTAAAAAGTGTCTATTCAGTACATCTCGCTCTCTAATATCTAGAATTTTTTCAGCCGCTCTATTAACTAATATTATATTATTAGAATTATCAGTAACTATAACTCCATCACTAATACTCTCTACAATACCTTCTATCTTCTGCTTTTCTTTCATCAACTTACTTATATTCAGCATTTCATAATTTTTTAGCTTATCTGCCATTACATTAAATTCATATGCTAGATTGGATATTTCATCATTTCCTTCTACATCTAGCTTTTGATTATAATTACCTTCTGCAATCTTCTTTATCTTATCTATTAAGATATATAGTGGCTTAACTATCTTTCCAGTTAAGTAAAGTACTAATATAAATCCTATAAATATTATTCCTGCTGATAATAATATTGTTGAATACGCTGCTTTAGCTGCTACACTTTTAGCATTATTTTTTTTAGCTACCATAGCTTCTTGATTTATGTTTAATAAATTTCTACACTCAATCTTTGTCTCATTAAATAAGGGAAAAATCTCATTGTAGTAGTAATCTTTATCTATATCAAACTCTTTATCTTTAGACATTTCCTTTAATATATAAAAAGACTCCATATACTTAAAATATAATTTACTTAGACTCTCTACTGTTTTAAGTTCATTTTTTTCTGTTATGTTATTCTGTGCTATAGATAGAGACTTTAAAAATTGTACTTGATTATTATAAAAAATATCTACCATCTCTTTATCATTAGCAAATAAATATCCTAGCTCTGCACTATCTTGCCTCTCTATTGATTCAATCATATTTTGTGCTGCTACTATACTTCTATAGTTAGACTGCATTATATTATCTATAGAATTATTGAGTCTTCTAAAATTAATAACAGACCATATGCTATTGATTGTTAATGCAAATATTAATATAAGATATATTGTTAGCATTTTATTTTTTAAACTATAAAATTTTTTCATAAAAGAATTCTCTAACCTCCTACCTATAAAAAGGCAAAAAAATGCCGCAGAGAAACCACGGCTATGACTTTCTCCTCTTCAACGCTTACGAGGTTAGCTGTCGGACTTGGACTGAAGAGTGTCCTATTTTTTCAAAAATTCGCCCCATTAAATTGGTTCCCCCGCTTCTATTATAGAATTCAGCATTATATTAAATTAAATATCTATTTTATTCTCTCTATCTTGTACCCTCTTCTAATCATACTAAACTTCCATATGATTTCTTTAAAAAGTGAATTAAACTTCATTTTTTCCTTGAATGAAATATTACCTTTTTTTAACTTATAAACCTTGTACATAAAAAACCCTCTCTAGACTTAATTTTTCATTTAAAAATCACGATAATTAATTAGTTTTTAAATACAAAAAAGATCATGGAAGACCCACAATCTAGGTGCTTTCGTATTATTTCCTCAATTCTAACATAGATTTTCTCCAGGCTCAAACCACCCATTTATTTTTATCTTATTCATTATATCCCCCTATAAATCATCTCTTTAAATTATCACTGCCATGCTTGTCTTACCTTCAAAAAGCTATAGGTATATTCATGTTAATTGACTTTAAAAGCATTAAGCTCTATACTAAAAATAAATTTGACTAAGCTAGGTGGTTATTAATGTTAAAAACTCTTAAATTTAAGATAGTTGCTGTTTATATTTTCCTCGTATTTACTATTGCTGTCCTAGGTATTACCTCTATACTCAACGTATATAGTCTTACTAAATCTATCGATGGACTTATGGTAAATAACTATAGAAGCATAAACGCTGCAACAACTATGTTCAAAGCAATTAAAGAACAAAATAATGCCATTAATAATTATATATTTGTAGATTCTATTAAAGGTATTGATGCCTTTCATTTAAATACAGATATATTTTACAAATGGTACAACTTACAATATAACAATGTTACCGAAGTTGGTGAGAAGGATATTGTATTAAGAATTAATAAGAATTACTCAAAGTTTCTAAAGTATTTTTCAGAGCTTCAGGAAATAAATAATAAAAACGGGACTCAGTTTGCTACTAAATATTATGAAGATTCTATATCTCCCATTCTTTTATTATTGAAAGAAGATTTAGACCTATTATCTCAGCTAAACGAAAAAGCTATGTTTAGAAGTAAAGAAACTGTAACTGTAGCAGCCAAAGAGTCTATGTACATAATTATCATACTATCTTCAGTATCAGTTATAGGTGGATTTATTATATCTAGGTATTCAACAAATAAAACCCTTAGACCTATTTACTCTTTAACAGAAACAGTCAAGGCTGTTAAGGAAGGAAATATCCACTTGCAAGCTCCAATTATATCTGAAGACGAGATAGGCGAATTAACTAAAGAATTTAATAGTATGACAATGCGTCTTCATAAACTTGAAGAAAGTAATCTTGGAAAGCTCATGTTAGAAAAGAATAAATCAATGGCAATTGTAAAGAGTATTTCTGAACCAATAATAGTTTTAGATAACAATTATAAAATTATCCTCCTTAATAAAGCTGCTGAAAAACTTTTTAATATACTTGAGGAAGAGGCTATAAATAAATATTTTCTTGAAGTTATTAGAAATGGAGAGTTATATGACTTTATTTACAATTCATCTAAATTAACTGATACTAGTATTGGCGAGAAAATTATATACCTTGATTGCGAGGATAGCGGGTATTACTTTAATACAGTTGTTACTGTTGTAAAAGATACTGAGGCAACTATAAATGGTGTAATAGTATTACTACAAAATGTTACTAATCTAAAACAGTTAGAAAAAATAAAGAGTGATTTCATCGCAACTATTTCTCACGAGTTTAAAACTCCACTAACTTCTATTATGATTGGAACTAGTCTTATTCTTGATGAAGATGTTGGTGTATTAAACAAAAATCAACAGCAAATAATCGAGACAATGAAGGAGGATGGTGAGAAGCTTGATTCCCTAGTTAATAATCTTCTTCGTCTAGCTCATTTAGAATCTAAACAATCAGTTTTTAATATAATTCTATGCTCAATCAACGAACTAATTCACACTTCTGTAAATTCTTTCCTCGAGCAGGCGCATAGCAAAAATATTAATTTACATTATGAAATTGAAAAAGATATTCCTGAAGTTAACGCTGATTGCGAGAAAATAATTTGGGTACTGAATAATCTCATATCAAATGCTCTTAAATATACTAAGGCTGGAGATGAAATAGTTGTAGCCTCTTTTGTTAAAGGTGATAACCTGTGTATCTCTGTAATGGATACTGGGATAGGTATTTCTGAAGAACACATAGATACAATTTTTAATCGCTTTATTCAAATTAAAAAACCAGATTCAGAAGTAAAAGGAACAGGTCTTGGTCTTGCAATTGCTAAGGAAATTGTTGAGGCTCACGGTGGTGAAATTTGGTGTAATAGTAAAATCGGCATTGGAAGCAACTTTACATTTACCCTGCCTACAGCCTATGACTAACTATAACACTAGAAAGGAAGTAATTTTTATGAGGAAAGCTATGGTAGTTGATGATACAAAAAATATTAGAAACTTGCTTACTACCTGTCTTGAGCTTAATGGTTATACAGTAACTACAGCTAGTAATGGCTATGAAGCTCTTACTCTGCTTGAAGCGAAATCTTTTGATATAGTTTTTTTAGATATTAAGATGCCACAAGTTAGTGGTACTGAAGTGCTAAAAAGAATGCGATCTATAGGAATAAATATACCCGTAGTTATCATGACTGCCTTTGCTACTGTACGAAACGCAATAGAATGTACCAAACTTGGTGCTGTTGCCTATCTTCAGAAGCCCTTTACTTCCGGCAAGGTAAAAGCAGTTCTTGAGGAACTAGAGAATATTAACGAAGAAGAAAAAACTATTACGGATTACATTGCCTCAAGTAAAAATCTATTAGAGTCTGGTAAAATCGAAGAAGCCTATGAAAATTTAAAAATAGCGCTTTCTATTGATCCCAGTGTAAGTGAGTGCTATGAACTTATCGGTAAAGTTTTTGCATCTAAAGGCGATGTAACTCAAGCTATAAATTTTCATAAGATGTCTCAACAACTTAAGAATTAAGAAGATTCCGCTATCCTTATTACTTAAAATATTAGCCCATCCCCTTCTTTGAGATGATAGTTTATCTGATTTGAATCGTGTAATATATTCTCATTATTCTCTTATATATTTTACCCAAATATAAATTACTAACCTTGTTGCTAATTAAATTTATCTGTTATAATAACTTTTAAATATTCTAATGCTACTAGAAGGAGTAATTATGGAAAATCAAAAACACTTTTGTACATGTAAAGATTTAAATTGTAAGCTTAACCCTCACAACAACTCTAAAGGATGCGATTTTTGTATAAAAAAGAATCTCAGTGCTAGAGAAATTCCAAGCTGTTTTTTTAAATTGATTAATGATAATATATCTAAACTTAATGAATTTACTATAGAAAGTTTCGTTGATTTCTTTCTTGAAAATAAAAAAGATGCTTAGGAAAATAATTTCCTAAGCATCTTTTTTATTTTAATGATTACTATTTAACGCCCATCCATCCAGAGATTACCATCATTTGAACTTCTGATGTTCCTTCATAGATTTCTGTGATTTTAGCATCACGCATCATTCTTTCGATTGGATAATCACTTGTATATCCGTATCCTCCGAATAATTGTAAGCAACGTCTTGTTACATCACTAGCATTTCCAGAAGCAACTAATTTTGCCATAGCTGCTAAGTGAGAGAACTTTTCACCATTATCTACTGCATTTGCAGCTTGGTATACTAAAAGTTTTGCAGCTTCTGTGTTTGCACGCATTTTAGCAAGTTCGAATTGTGTATTTTGGAATTTTGAAATTGAACGTCCAAATTGAACACGTTCGTTAACATATTTAATTGTTTCTTCGATTGCACCTTCTGCAATACCAAGAGCTTGTGCAGCAACACCAATACGTCCTCCATCAAGAGTTGACATTGCTATACCAAATCCTTTACCTTCTGCTCCTAAAAGATTTTCTTTTGGAACTTTACAGTTATCAAATACTAACTCACATGTAGCAGATGCACGGATTCCTAATTTTAATTCATGAGTTCCAATAGTGAACCCTGGGTAATCTTTTTCAACTATGAATGCTGACATACCTTTTGTTCCAGCACTCTTATCTGTCATAGCAAGAATAATATATACGCCTGCATGACCTGCATTAGTTATAAATATTTTGCTACCATTTAATACATAATGATCTCCTTCTAATGTAGCTGTTGTTTTTCCCATAGCAGCATCAGTTCCAGCAGAAGGTTCTGTTAATGCAAATGCACCTAACATTTCACCTGAAGCAAGTGGTTTTAAATATTTTTCTTTTTGTTCTTCTGTACCATACTTAAAAATAGGTGTTGCACAAAGACTTGTGTGAACAGATACTATAATACCTGTTGATGCACAACATTTAGATAATTCTTCAACACATTGTACGTAGCTTAATGTATCCATTCCAGCTCCGCCGTATTCTTCTGAGAATGGTATTCCAAATAACCCCATTTCAGCCATTTTTTCTACATTTTCTTTTGGAAAACGCATAGTTTCATCGATTTCTTTTGCTATCGGTTTTACCTCATTTTGTGCAAAATCACGATACATTTCTTGTAATTGTTGATGATTTTCACTTAATCTAAAGTCCATGTTAATTTCCTACCTTTCTATTATATATATCTATTTATGTCAACCTTTTTTACTAGTTGTTGGCACCTGTATCACATACTTTACCTGGGTTCATAATATGATTAGGGTCGAAGGCTTTTTTAATACCCTTCATTAAATTCATATTTACTTCTCCAATGCTTTCTAATAAGTAATCAACTTTTCCACTACCTATTCCGTGTTCTCCTGAAACAAGACCACCAACTTTTGTTGCTTCTGGATAGATAATGTCGAAGAATTTTTCAACTCTTTCTTTGAATTCTTCTTCATTTAAATCATTACTGCATTGGTATATATGAAGATTTCCATCACCTGCATGACCAAAGCTCTTAATAGTAAGACCACATTCTTCACCAGTTTTATTTACAAACTCAAGATAAGAAGCAATTTTATCTATAGGAACTACAACATCACATTCATCTAATAACTTTGTTTCTGCCATAATTGCTTCTAAGAAGCTTGAACGAGCTGCCCATGCATCTTTCATCTTAGCAGGTGTATCAGCTACAAGAACATCGATTGCTCCTTCTTCTAATACCAATTCACTAGCTTGCTCAATAAGATTATTTAACTCATCTTCATTGCTTGCATCTAAAGTAACAAGTAAATAAGCATTTGCAGTTACTCCATCAATTACTTGTGGGAATGTGCTTTTTCCAATAAATCTTTCACTTGAAAGAACAATTTCTCTTTCCATAAATTCTAATGCTTGTGGATCTATATTTGCCATTTTAATTTTAGGAACAGTAGAAATACAATCATGTAAATTTTCAAAAGGAATGATTAAACTAGCAACTGCCTTTGGTGCTGGCATAGTTTTTAAAGTAAGTTCTGTAATAACTCCAAGTGTACCTTCAGAACCAACCATCAAATCTATAAGGCTATAACCTGAACTTGTTTTTGATACTGTAGCTCCAAATTTAGTAATTTCTCCTGTTGGAAGAACTACTGTCATTCCACGTACATAATCACGTGTTGCACCATATTTAACAGCTCTCATTCCACCTGCATTTGTGGAAACATTTCCACCTAAACAAGCAGACTTTTCCCCTGGATCTGGAGCGTATAATAATCCATGTTTTAAACAATCCTCTGCAAGAGCACTTAATAAAACACCAGCTTGAACATGAACAACAAAATTTTCCAAGTCATAAGAAAGTATTTTATTCATTTTTGTAAGATCAATTAAAACTCCACCATAAAGTGGAACTGCTCCACCTACAAGTCCCGTTCCTGAACCTCTTGGTGTTACTGGTATTTTATTTTCATTACATATTTTTACTACTGCAGCAACTTCTTCTGTAGAATGTGCTATAAATAAGGCTTCTGGCATTTGTGTTCCATAGATACACATCTCATCATGACAATAATCATTATTGACATCCTCACCTGTTAAAATGTGTCCAGGAGCTGCCTCCCTTAATTTTGCGATTAATTCTTCCGTCAATTTATTATACTCAGCCATAATAATCCTCCCTTTCTAATTTTTTTTTGGAATTGATTGTATCTATACATAAAATTTAATTGTAAGTAATTTTTGTTTTTATTCCTAACTTAATGAAGAGAAAAATTGTTATCTTACTCTGCTTTAGCTTTCTTCATTTCCTCAATCATAAGTGGAAGAATCTCAGTTACATTTCCAACGATACCTACGTTAGCGATTTCAAAAATCGGAGCTTCTTCATCTTTATTGATTGCCACAATATAATTAGAACCTGACATTCCAGATGTATGTTGTGTTGCTCCAGAAATACCACATGCAATATAAAGTTTTGGTGATACAATCTTTCCTGATTGACCAACTTGGTGTGCACGAGAAATCCATCCGTCTTCGATTGGTGGTCTTGTTCCACCTACTACACCGCCAAGTACACGTGCTAATTCTTTAACAAGTTCGAAATTTTCTGCACTTCCCATTCCACGTCCACCAGCAACAATAACTTCTGCTTCTTCTAAATTAACTGATTCAGAAATTTCTTTTACTGCATCAATAATTTTTGCCTTAACAGCATCAGCTGAAACTTCTACTTTTTTCTCTGTAACAGCTGCAACTGAAGTAGCTTCTGGCTTTGCAAAACTTCCACCTCTAACTGTAACTACAGGTGTACCTTCTACTTCTATACGTTCTAAAATTGTTCCGCCGTAAGCTGGTCTAGTGTATATAACTTTACCATCAACTTTGTTCATTCCTACTACGTCACTTACACATCCTAAAGACATACGTCCTGCAACACGTGGTGCAATATCTTTAGCTAATGCTGTATTTGCGAATAGAACTATATCTGAATTTTCTTCTTTTATAGTTTGCGCTAATACTTCTGTTAAAGTGTCTCCGTCTGTAGCAGCATCTATAAAAGTAACTGGAACTCCTAAAGCAGCTACTGTATCTGCAGCAGCTCTGTTACCTACGATAAGAGCTGTTCCTTCTGCATCTAATGATTTTGCTGCACTAACTAATTCAAGGCTTGCGCCTAATGCTTTTTCTCCATCTGTTTCAATAAACAATAATGCTTTCATACTTTCGTTTTCCCCCTTAATTAGATTGCCTTATCCTTTTTCATTTGCTCCATAGCAGCACTTATTGCTAATGTAACATCTTTTTCTTGAATTTTGATGCCAGCCTCTCTCTTAGGAGGTTCAACGTATTCAACTAAGCGAACTTTTGCTTGTTTTAACTCTCCAATTTCTGCTGCTGAATAAGTTGGAACAACCGCTTTACGGCTTGCCATCTTATTTTTAATAGTAGGGTAACGTGGATCATACTCTGGTTTACTTACTGTAACTACAGCTGGAGTTCCTAGAGAAACCACATTATATCCTTCTTCAGTTTCTTGATTAATTTGTATGCCGCCATCTTTTAAATTAACTTCAATCGCGCCACCAACAAAGCCTGTCCCTAATTTCTCAGCAAGCATTGCTCCTACATGACCATTGATTTCATCTGTAGATTCTTTTCCACAAAGGATTAAATCAAATTTTTGACCTTTATCTGTTTCAATTTTATGAATAGCATTTGCTAAAACATCAGCTGCTGAAAGAGCATCTAAATCTGCATATGAATCATCTTTTACAAAGAATGCTTCTTTAGCGCCTACAGAAAGACAATTTTTCAATGTATTTATAGAGTCTTCTGCTCCAATGTTTAATACACTAACATTTCCTCCATTAGCTTCCATAAAACGAACTGCTAACTCTAATGCATACGTATCAAATGCATTCGCTACTAAGCTAACTCCATTTAAATTAGGTTTGTTTACCTTGTTATCCAAACGGATTTCAACTGAATCATCTGGAACCTGTTTTACACATATCAGAATCTGCATACTTTTTACCTCTCCTTTAAACTTTTGCTTTATTATATACTTTTACATTTATTGAACTGTTTTTTGTGATAGAGCCATCATATATTTGAATTTTATAAAATGTTATTTTATAAAAATTGTTTTAATAAAAAGTATTATTTACTGGCCCTACCAATTTATAATTAAAATTTTAGCATAGTATAATAAATGTTTCAATGATTTATATAATTTTTTTAGTGCCATATATTATTTTTTTTTATAACTTAGGTAATAAATATATCCCTAGTATAGATTTTAATTCATCTTATGTAAAAATTTATAAACTTTAAAATTTTACATAAGCATTATAGTTCAATAATTAGGTTTAAATATATTAGAATTTAAACTCTAATTTACCTTTACTATTCTACACTACTTTTAAAAAAAATTAAAGCTCCCAAAAATACCAAATATTTCTTAATCGCTGATATTGTTATCGATTACCCTTTCATTTATAGTAGACATTTAGCACTATAATTAGTATTTACGAAAGATCCACAATTAATACATTAGTAATACTTTTTGAAAGTTCATTTTTTTTTAAAGATATAACGAACAAAACATTATTCAAACACGAACAATGAAAATTATAACTAGTGTTTCTTCAGTCTTATTCGCTATAGGTGTAATTCTAAAAATATATATATTTCAAATTACCTTATTTCTATGCTCTATTCATTATATATTAGACTTTATTTAAATGCTATATTTAATTTTTCTTTGAATGTTTTAATAAAAAACATCGTTATTTATATGTCAAAGTTATTATTATAATAACTATAGTTTAATGAATGTTATTCTATTATATTTAGTTAGTATTCGCAATTATTTAGTTATATTTTCTACAATATTTCAATTTGGGGTTTCCTCATTCTACTCCATGATGAAAAATTAGTACTTCTAATAATTCTATAAAAAACATATATACTGACTACCGGAATAGCCACCATACTCCTTCCTTATCTCCTCTTTCCAAATTGAATCCTAATTCATCTGCAACTTTTATTACTTCTTCCTCCGTACAAATACTCGAAAAATCTATCTCTATCTGATTATTTTTAAAACCCTTTTTATTTAATTCTTGCTTTATATAACCTTTAATATTTGCAAGGTTATCTTTATTTGTTTTCACTTGTCTAGCATGAAATATCTTTTTTATAACTGATTTAATAGGCATAACTTTTTATCCTCCTAAGATTGTGTTTAGATTATCATATTTTACTATGGTGCCATAACATTAGAATATTATTTGTTCTATATTCATTGACTGATAAAAATTTCACTAAAACATGAATATACTGTCTCATCAATATTTCTCCTACCTAACAATTTAAAATTTTTTTTACTTATCTAAATCTTATATCTTAGCTTTATATTGATAAAATATTATCATATAATTCTATAAAACTTTCCTTTTTTCTTGAAAATATGAATGATTTTTTATATAAAGAGTAATATCTTTTATTATTTTATTTCTACTTTTATACTCCATATATGTATAATTGACCCTTAACTTGTTAATAATTTAGATACCATGTTATTTTCCATTACCTAACGATAAAGCCCAAGGAGATTTCCTAGGGCTATTTTTATTTATACGAATATTTATTTGTTCCTAGCTCACAATCATATAACGACATGTACATAATAATCCTTCATTCATAAAATATGATTACTATTGAAATAAGCTAGTTTCCAATTTAATACTGGTACGATGCTTTATTATAAGATTGTGAAGTAGCGGAAATAATATTCTCACAATATACACTAATTCAAATAAATATAAACTGAGCAAGTAACATATAAAATACCGTACCACCACCAATACTAAGTAGTGTATTTCTCTTCCATATATGAATAATTACAATAGCAATAATTACTATAAATTCAGGCAATCCAAAAGGAAAAGTAGAAACAGAAACTTCTTTTACACAATAAATAACCAACATTCCAATAATTGCATATGGTAGTACACTACCTAAGTATACTATGTATTTAGGAGTTTCCTTATTAGCTGGAAATAATATAAATGGAATTACTCTAGTTAAAAATGTTATAAAAGCTATTAGTATAATTATAATCAAAGATTGCTGCACTGTTAATACCATACATCGTTCCTCATTTCTATTGGTTTTCTAAATGCTGTTAAAGTAATTAAAATTAAGATCATTGATGGTATAATAAAATTACTACTTCCAAAAATAATAAGACATAATAATGACGCACAAATCCCTATAAATGCTGGAATATTATTTTTATTTGACTTCCACTGTTCCACGAATATTACTACAAATAAAGCCGTCATAACAAAATCAATCCCCTTGGTATTAAAAGACCATACTGAACCTATAATTGCACCAATTAATGAACCTATTATCCAATAAAAATGGTCTAGCAAAGCGATGAAGAAATAGAACCAATTTTTATTTACATCTTGCGGTGGCTCTGCTGAGGTAAGCAATGAGAAAGTTTCATCTGTAAGAGAGAAAATCATGTAAAACTTTTTCTTCCCCATATACTTAAACTTATCGAGCATAGATAATCCATAAAACAAATGACGAGCATTAATCATAAAAGTCATAACCACTACAGCTACAATATTAAAGCCACTTGTTAAAAGGTTAATTGCTACAAACTGCATAGAACCTGCATAAATACAGCTACTCATCAGTATTGCCCACCAAAAATTATATCCCTTACTTCTTAGTAGTATTCCAAATACCATTCCTATAAATAAATATCCCATCAAAATGGGAATGGTATTTGGAAATGCCGATTTTAATGCTTTTGTTTTCATTAGTCAGTCCTCCTAATTTAAAGCTCATTTCTCCTTTTTCTTTTAATATATTTAGTGTTATAATTAGTATAAATACTAGGGAACAAATATACAAGTAAGCACATTTTTGTGCCTTAAACAGGAGGATTTTATGTCAGATAATAAAGAACAAGACGCTATTAATGCGAGAAATTGCGTGATGATATATTCTATGGAAATTATCGGTGGAAAATGGAGACTACCAATATTATGGAAATTATATCAAAATAAAACTATGCGTTATAATGAACTTAAAAGAAATCTAGTAGGGATTACGAATATTATGCTTACAAGATCACTACAAGCTTTGGAAGAAAATGGGCTTGCGAATAGAGTTGAATTAAACCAGATTCCACCCCGAGTAGAATATTCATTAACAGATAACTGCTTACAACTTGCACCTGCATTGGAAGCTATTTTTAATTGGGGAAAAGAGATGATGACAAAAGAGAATATGACTTTACAGACTACTAGCCAAAGAAAATGATAAGTGCTTGCAATGATATGAAACAGAAATGCTATCTTTTATTTTAGTTGTCTAGATAAATTAAAGTATGTATTGTTAATTTATGCCCTAATAATATCATCATTCCATTTAACCATTGTTAAAGTTAAATGAAATAAGGCCAGGATACAAACTATCTCTAAAGAAAGTTGTATCCTGCCCTCTAAATATTTGTTTCCTCTTATAATTTATAAATATCAAGTATACCACCGTTTTTAAAATCTTCAGCAAATAAAATATCTGTAACCTTTTCAGCAACATATGCTGGTTGTAAAAGACGTCCTTTTTCTTTCAATCCTACAAATGTATTTATTAATGGGAAATCCTCTTTCTTAGAAGATCTAATTTGCACTTGCATTTCTGTATCTACAACTCCTGGAGCAAAAGATAATATCTTAGTTGGGAACTCTAATTCATTTTGCTCAGCTCCTACACATTGCGTAAACATATCTAATGCAGCTTTAGATGTGCAGTAACATCCCCATCCTGGATATGGACTTTTAGCAGCCGCTGAAGAAATATTTATTATTCTTTTTTCTATTTTAAGGTCATTTGTCTTTCTTAAGAATGCTATAGTTAATACCATAGGTGAAATTAGATTAACATTAACACTTTTTTGTATTTCATTAGTTTCAACTTTTTCTACTAATTTAATCGGATCAACAACACCTGCGTTATTAATCATATAGATAGCTTTAGCATTAGTTGTATCTATATTAGAGAATATTTTTTCAGCTAAAGCCTCTGCTCCATTTGTATCATTTAAATCATACTCAATATAGTCTAGTTTTACATCATTTTTTGCTGCTTCTTCAATTAAAGTATTGTTTTTAGTTCTTGAGATACAGATTAGATGGTTATCTTTGTTCATTAATTTTTGAGTTAAAGCTTCTCCTAATCCTTTTGATGCACCAGTGATTATAATATAATTCATTTTAATTTCCCTCTTTCTAATTTTATTTTTTATTAAAAAATTTTATTTTAAAAATTAATATCCCTTTAGAATACTCCTTATCCTCATATAAATCAATGTGTTCAATATGTACATCAACAGTTACTATAAATAGAATAGAAATAACTACTATAATAATAAAAACTGATACTATTAATATACTACATCTAGTACCAATTCTCCTTCTATATTTCAATTTTTCTATCACGATGCCGTAATTTATATATAATTTATTCACTAGTAAATCCTTCCCTTATGAGTAGATTATTATGCTTGAAGAATTAAATCTAGTGGGAGCACATAAAAATAACTAGTATGAGAGTCGTTCTCATCATACTAGTTATTAATTATATCAATAGAAAATTACTGAAATATTTTTCTATGTATAAAATACAGCTCCTGGAGGATTTGGTCTCTTACCCCATAATCAAACCACCATCTACATACAAGGTCTGCCCAGTCATAAAGCGGCTCCAATCTGAAGCTAAAAACAGAACAGGACCAGCTATGTCCTCAGGACAAGCGATTCTTCTAAGGGGAGTTTGGGCAATAATCATTTCTTTTACTTCTTCTTTCGTTTCCCTACTTGCATCTGTGGGGTATACTAAACCTGGTGCAACACAATTAACCCGTATACCAAACTGACCTAAATCTGCTGCCAGATTACGACTATACCCTACAAGAGCTGATTTAGCTGTAGTGTATTCATGGTAAGGAACGATGGGCCTTGCTACTAGATTGGTAACGATATTAATAATACTTCCCTGACTCCTCTTTTTCATGTTGGGAAGAACAGCCTGACAAACATTATGCGTTGAACGTAAAGCACCATCTATTTGACCCTGATAATCCTCCCAGTCTAGTTCCCAGGCAAGTTTTCGCTTATCAGGATTAAACACATATTGTTTAAATGCATTATTAACTAAAACATCAATTTTCCCTACTTCTAACAGAATCTCTTCAACCATATCCCTAACGGCATTATTGCAGGTTACATCTGCTTGAATGGACCAGGCGTCACCGCCAAGATCTTTACAAGAATTAACTACTTGCTCTGCTGCCTCTTTGTTTTGCAGATAATTAACTATTACAAAAGCCCCTTCTTTTGCAAAAGATTTTGCAATTTCTGCCCCTATGCCTCTGCTTGATCCTGTAACAAGAATAATCTTATCCTTAAAAATCATTTAGGACTCCAACCTCCTTTTATTTCTTAGGTATGAGCTCATCAATCACTACTTGGGACATATCTAATTTCTTACTAATAAGCCCAACACTTTGATAAGCATCTGCACCCTTTTGTAGTATTTCCAGCTCAAGTGCACCAAGGATCTTCTTTGATTGATCGGAAGAAAGGCTTGAAATATTCCTTAAGTTAACAACTTTTAAGTTATTAGCTTCGTCCTTACCGTCTATTGCATATTTCACCGCTAAAGAAGCTGCTTCCTTAGGGTTATCAATCATCCACTGAGTACTGTTTTGATATCCTTCTAAAAACCTTTTAATAACTTCCTTTTTCTCCTGGTAAGTTTTTTCCGTTACAACATATACGTCACTAGGCAGATTTATGTAGTCCTTAACCTCCATAACATTCACCTCACCTAATCCTTTTTGTTTACCTATCTCTAAGCCCGTGTCTGTAGCCGCTGTTGCATCTACTTGTCCTTGCATTAGAGGGGCAAAATTTAAAAGACCGGTTTCAACTATAGTTACGTCTTTTTCTGTAAGTCCCACCTGGTGTAAAAGCAAGAGTAAATTCTGACGTGTTCCGCTGGATAGACTATATACTCCGATCTTTTTACCCTTTAGATCTTCCGGCTTAGTAATATTCTTTTCTTTTAAAGAAACTACATTAAATACATTCTGAGGATAAATACTATATATAGCTACTAATTTTTCTCCTTTATCTAAAGCTGCATATAAAGAACCTGGATCCGTAAAAGCAATATCTGCTTGGCCAGAAAGAATATTTTTGATAGCATCTCCACCGCCTGCACCAGGGATGAAGGAAATCTTTATTCCCTTATCTTTATAGAAACCTTTTTCTTCATCCACTAGAAGATTGATTTGTTCCGTTATAGGTTTACTCCAGCTAGCAACCCTTATCTCTTCAATCTTCTTCAGCTCTTGCTTAGAGCTTTCCCCCTTATCAGCGGCAGAACAACCGCTTATAAACATGCTTCCTATGAGTAATATGCTTCCTAATAAATACTTAATCTTCATTTTTTTCTTCCTTTCATATATGGTTTTAATAATATTTTTTCAATAAGATTTACTCCTTGGTATAAAGTGGAACCCATAATGGTGAGCAGTATAAGTACTGAAAACATCAGTGGTGTATCCATCATGCTTTGAGAGGCAATAACCATTGCACCCAACCCAACGTTTCCTCCTATAAACTCACCGACTACGGCTCCAACCACAGCCAATACAACTGCTACCCGAAAGCCTGCCATAATTGCAGGCAATCCAGCAGGTATTTTTAAACGAATAAGAGTTTGTAACCGTGTGGCTCCTAATATGTAAAATAAATCCTTCTTGCCTGAATCTGTAAACTGAACAGCTGTTACTGTGTTTTCTAGAAGAGGGAAAAAGCAAATTAATGCGGTAATCACAACTTTAGAAGTCATACCAAATCCAAACCACAAAATAAATAGCGGAGCTAAAGCTAATTTAGGAACTGCTTGGCTTGCAATCACATAAGGGTATAATAGTTTTCTTAAAAAATTGATCTCTCCCATCAGTATTCCAAGAATCAATCCCATTGAACAGCCAATAAGCAGCCCTAATATTACCTCAATGCTGGTTCGAAGGATATGCGGTAAAAAATATCCACTTTTAAGGCCATCCCATAATTCTAAAAGAATCACTGTAGGAGTTGGAAGGACGAGTTCCGACATTGGCCGTGCTACTATTTCCCAGATAATTAGTAAAAAGACTAAAAGTAAAGCAGAATAATATTCAACCCTTTTCATTTTGCCCTCCATTGATTGACTGTCGAATGCGTAAGCATAAATCATTAAAATACGGTTCATATCTCATCTCATAACTACGTTTCTCTGGCATATCTACTTTAATATCATAGCTAATCTGACCATCTACCATTATGGCTATCCGGTCGGATAAGTAAACAGCTTCAGTAATATCATGAGTTATAAAAAGCACCGTTGTTCTGTGCATTTTGCAAAGCTTTAACAAGTCATCCTGTAGTTCTTCTCGAGTAATGGCATCTAATGCTGCAAAAGGCTCATCTAAAAATAACATACTAGGTTTTTGCATAAGAGCTCGTGCAACAGCCACCCTACTTTGCTGACCGCCAGATAACTCCGTGGGATATTTCTCCTTCTGGAAGCTAATCCCCACTAATTGAAGCAGCTCTTTAGCATACTCCACATCTTCCTTTCTAGGCTTTCTTTGAATTGAAATGGGCAGAAGAATATTTTCAAGGACCGTTTTCCATTCTAAGAGAGTAGGTGACTGAAAAACATAGCCAATCTGAGCTGAAGGCTTTAACACTTCTTCATCCTGCAGATATATCTTGCCCTGATCTGGTTTCAAAAGACCTGCTGCAAGCTTCAATAGGGTAGTCTTACCACATCCACTTCTACCTAATAGAGTGTGAAAATCCCCTTCTTTAATTTGCCAGGAAGTGTCTTTAATTGCAAAATCCAACCCCTTATATCGATAATAAATATGGTCTAGTTTCAAGAAGCTCAAGTCATTACCTCCTAATCAACGTAAGGAGCAAATTTTTCTGAATACTCCTCAGCACTATGTTCTATATCTACCATATTGACTAAGTCTAGCAAATTAAACCGTCCGTCATGATGCCATCCGGATTCAGGAGAAGTCATATTTCCTAGTGCCGTTATACGATTAACTCCTACGTTAGCTAATAAGTCTGAAATATTGAAAAGTTCCTTAGGCGTTGCTGCAATACCTACTGTTTGGAGCAGCTGGCGGAAGGGTTCTATATATCCTATTATCTCTTCTAACTCATCAACAGCTATAATTTTCACAACTCTATTCAAAGAACTCGGTGTTATTTCCTTACAATTTTCCTCATATACAACTGTCCAGTTATTTAGTGAATCACTCATTACTTCCTTTGTTGATTCATGAAAGGCACTAAGCTCTTCTCTATTGCGCCAAGCAACATTAGCTGTCATCTCTTCCAGGGTTAATGTCCTGCGAGGATACCTTTTTTCAAAACAGGCCAATTCGTGAGCAACATATCTGGCAAATTCTGAGGTCGAAACACTTCCCCCCTTTTGCACAAAGAAAAAATGAGGTGAATAACAGCCTTGTTGATCATATCTAGCTATATCCCTTGCAGCATCATAAGCAGTTTGAACAGCTTTGCGCGGATCTAAACTCGCTTTTGATATCAATCCGAAGCTTATCTTATGACCAAAAGAAAGAAAACGGGTTGTAATAGGAATCTTGTTGCGAAGCGAAGCTAAGGTTTGGTTACTTCCATAACCAACTATCACATCCGCCTGTCTGAATAAACAGGATTCTCGTTCTTGGTCTCCACCTTTCCACCAGATTATAGCCATACAATCTGCAAGTCTAGGCTCTACCTCTATCAATGCTTCAACAAATAAACCAGCAAATAGGGGTTCATCACTTGAAACTTTGCCGATGCTACCGGATTTAACTAAAAGGCCAGATATTAGACTCCATAAAGGTAGAGCCGGTACATTTCCCGCCCAGACATGAACTATTAAATCATGTCCTAATGCCTTTGAAAATCCGCCTTTGGGCCTAGGTTGAAACTCATCTAAAAGCATGGGATTTGTAAAATCTTCTACTAAGAATCGCTGCAACTGTGGCTTACGAAAGGTTTTAAAATAAGAAGTAAGACCTAAACGGATGATCTCTTCATCATACCCAGTGATAATGGGCAGCAGTCTTTCTGCTTTCTTCCTATATGGTGAACTTCGAGACAAAAACTTAGCTATGGCTTCATCAATGATATGAATAATCTGGTTAACCGTAAAAGATTTAAGTACATCTCTGCTATTCTTTTTAATCCTTGCTACCAAAGTGGAAACCTGTTCCCTTGAAAGTATAGGTACACTAACTTCCAGTGTATCCTTGTTATTTTTGAAATTTAGAGTTTGCCATTCTATTTCTTCTTCAAATCCAGGTGGTATGTATCCTGCAACTTGTTTCATATGTTGTTTCCCTTTCTTGCTTGAATAAATTCCTCAACTGCCAGTGAACAACCTTTCGCTTCTGACCCTTTGGCCCTACCTAAGAGAAGAAAGCCATTTTCTACTTCAATTCCAATATCTTCAGTAAGGATAGTGGTCACGGAATTAAAATTAGCCAAATCACAGTGTACAAGAAGACCTTGTTCCCCTTTAGGTGCATCTTGTCCTGTTATAGGATTAATAACCCGTGTCTTTATCCAATGAGGTCCGGACTTAACGGAAGGAACTACATCATTACCATCATCATAAAATTGAGTGCTTAGCTCCGTCATACCATACATGTTGATACAATCTTTCCTATCAATCCCTAAATAACGAGAAAGACGATTATAAAATTCATTCAATTCTATATCTCTAGATTTATTTTTGAAACCACCTGTATCAAGAATCCTGCTTCTATTAGGTAGATTAAAGACTTTTCTTGTCTTTTCCAGCTCATCTAACAAATGTACAAAACTAAAGCTGGCACCTAATAGTGCATAAGGTTCTCCTACCTTTTCAATATGTTCCAATTTCTCTATGAGTTCTCTTACCATTAAGCCTTCGTCTACAATATAATAGCAACTATCTCCCGCACCAAATTCTTGAAGGGCAAGGGCTAGGTAGTGAGCCAGAGATGAATTTGGCATCTTTTCTTCTGTAGGAAAGAGAATCCCCATCTCTATCTTCTCATTATTCTTCATAAAGCGTTCTTTAAAATTCAGCTTCATTGACAGGTCATACACCTGTAAATTTGGGTGATAGTGTTTTCCCTGAATCCCCTGTGTTGTACCACTTGTCATGAAAATCCTTTCAGCTTCCTTAGGATCTATACAACTTAAAGAAAGTTCTTTAAAAGCATTAATAGGTACTGGGGGGATCTCTCTCCAATTTTTCACCACCCGTGGAGTTTTACCCTTCTGTAAACAGTACTTTTGGTAAGAAAGATTATGCTTATATTGATAATCGAATAAATATAAAGCTTGTTCGTTAAACTGCTCCTCTGAAGCTTGACCCTGATTTATAAAATCATAAACATACTTAGATACTTCACGTTCACTCATAATAATAAATTTCCTTTCATAAAAAATAAAACACTTTGCACGAACAAAGTGTTAAAAAACAGAACACATTCCTACGCTGGCATTACCCAACAGGTTCAACGGTCTACGAATAATCGTACTCTCAGCCTTTTTCAAGCTCCCGGTGTCTTTTTATAATTATTTATTTTGATTATACTTCTTTTTAAGAATTATTTCAATTGTAACATGAATTGCTGCCAGGGCAAACGTATCTTTATTATTTTTCCTATTGTGTTTCTTTATGGATTATTGTCCCCATTGAGAATTTACCAGTTTTCGTGCAACTACTGTCATATGTATTACCATTAACATACAGTTCAGATATGCTTAAATCATCTATCAATTCAGTTGCTTTAATTAATCTATGCCTCAGCCTATTGGTACTTATAGGTTACATCTTGGTATTATTCACAATTAGTACTGAAGAATTTTAAAATACTATATTAGAACTATATACCCCTGGAAAGAGTCTCGTAGTATTATTAATGACACTAATAAACTAGCAAAAAAATATTTGAAATTTCCCCATATTGTAAATACATTATTAAAGATAATACAATTATAGAAGTTGAATTAGATGTGGAAAAACAAGAAAAAGACTTGAAAATGCAACAATCATTATCATTAAATAATATTGAAAAAGCGGAAAGAACTATTGAAACTATTGAGGTATTAGGGTGATTTTACAATAGATTAATACTGTTCATAAACACCCCTCCATATTTTTATAATATTACGTATATATGATGGAGACAAGAGGTGAAGAGGAGAAGAAGTAATAATGTATAAAAGTCATGTTGAAGAAGTTATGGAATTAGATGCAAATCAATATGCGAAGACGTTTGAACAGATTATTGAAAGAATAGAGAAAGAATTTATACAGAATGATATAATATTAGAAGGTGTAATTAAGCAGTTAAACTATCTATGTACAAATATCAAAATTAATATAACTGAACAATATTTAAAGGCAAAATAGGGACTAGCACTAGTCTCTTTCATTTTGTCTATTTTTATGTAATGGAAGATGTACTATGAATCAATTCAGAATAGGTTAAAAAAGCGTCAAACAACGACCTAACCAATTATGCAAACATAAGTGCTTCAACAACAACTGGTAGTGCAGAATATACACTTATTATGTCCTAATAATATCATCACCCCCATTGTCTAACTAGAAGATATTTCTTCCATTTAATTATTGTTAAAGTTAAATAAAATAAGGCCAGGATAGCAACTCTCTCTAAAGGAAGTTGTATCCTGACCCCAAAATCAAGGTTACAAATACTTATCATAATCTTCTTGTTCCTGTATAACATTTACTAAATGTTTTATCTCTTGATCTTTATTCTTATCCATAACAAGGAGTACATCTCCTGCATCTACTATAATAAGATCCTTTACTCCAAATCCTATTATTAATTTTTCCTTTCCAAAAACATAACAGTTTTCACTTTGCTCCATAAAGGCATTTCCAACAATGCTATTTCCTCTATGACTACCTAAGAATCTACACATAGCGGAGAAGCTTCCAATATCATCCCATTCAAATTCACTTTTAACTACATATGCTTTTCTTGTCTTTTGCATTATCCCAAAGTCAACAGATATGCCTTCTATAAGATTATACTGTTCTTTAGTTGTCTCTTCTTCTTTTTCTGTACCAACATCCTTGTAAACTTCCATTAAGCTTCTATACATCTTTGGAAGGTACTTTTCCATCTCCCTCAAGAATACATCTGCTCTCTTCACAAAACTGCTACCCACTTTACTTTAAAAATTAATTACTATAAAGAACTGATTCTACGCTACTTGGCAAAGCAATTTGAAGGAAAACTAGTATCCTTAGGCTTTGCCAAAGAGGAAATAAAAGATAGAGGTATACTTCTCTTAAAATATATTTCTATTGATGACTTTGATGAAGAATATCTTAAACCAAATAAATTACCCATTATATCTAAAGAGTTCAAAATAGATATATTCTTACTATTTGATGACTATTATAGGTTTGTCTTTTCTAACTACAATTCCCTTATCTTGAACTATAGAGTAATACATTGTTTAGACCAAAAGTCTTTTGCTAAAAAATTAAATATGAGCCCCGCAGATATTGGTAAGTTCGAAAAAAAACTAAAATATCCTACTAGGATGCAATATAAAAAAATTATGGAGGTATTAAATGCTAAATAAAACGAGTCCACAAAAACACTATCTACTTATAGATTTAGATATACTGGAACCTGTAGTTATCGAATTTAATAACATGGAATATATATTCATTGTAGATGATAGCTATTTTGAATCAAGAAACAAAAACTCTTTCTCTATAAAAGAGAAGCTCTATATAC
The DNA here is from genome assembly GCF_055755365.1 of Clostridium sp. X. Classification (NCBI taxonomy): domain Bacteria; kingdom Bacillati; phylum Bacillota; class Clostridia; order Eubacteriales; family Clostridiaceae; genus Clostridium; species Clostridium sp. X. Next base: position 1,376,328 of record NZ_CM146912.1, on the reverse strand, counting down.
TAGGCCTACCTATATCTATATTTTGGAGCAAAGTTAGCAAGCTCGATATGTATCTTATGAAACTTAAGTATTACACTATAAGTCCCAATCAGCTTCAAATTAATATAATTAATAAAAATATAAAAGTACTTATAAATAATAAACTTAGGAGGAATTAACTTGAATACTAATTTAGAAGAAATATTAGAGAAAATTGAAAGAATAGAAGAATGCCTAATATATATAGCTGGGGACCTTAAGACATTAGACAAAAAAGTGAAAGAATTAGAATCCGAATCACCAAATCCATTTTATTGAGCTTAAAAGCTAAAAGTATAGAGAGTATAAGCAGACTTTCTTAACATTAACATACTTGTACTCTCTTAAGTTTATTTATATTACTTGTTAATTCTCGTTATTAATGATTCTTTTATAAATATCTTGTTTATTGAATTTTAAATATTTTAAAATTAACTCCTTAGTATCTCTTGTTGCATGATTATATGAGTTTATAACCTCTGATACATATATTTCATAATTCTGCCCAAGCTCTAGGGCTTTATTAAAGTACTCTTCAGCTTTATTTGGATACCCATTTAAATAATATATAGAGCCAAGTAAGTTATATGGATAATGAGACTTTTCATTTAAGCTTAGTGCTGTTTTAGCACAAGCTTCCGCATCCCCCAACTCACCAATATCTTTTAAAGCAGCACCTCTAGTAACTAATGATGCTGATTTTGCCCCCATATCTTTTAATCTGGAGTAGCAATTTGTAACTGAAATAGCTAATTTAGGAATACCAAGATTTCTATATATTCTACTTGCTCTAGAAATGCTCCACTCCTTCTTAAGATAATAATATTGCATATAATAACCCAATGCCTCAATTGCTTTATTTGTATTGCTGATAAAAAGATTAATTTCCGTTTCTATTACTGGAAGTCCTTCGTCAAACCTTTCTAAAACTGATATAATAGTATCATATTCACTGTCATTCCTCTGTAAGTTTTCAAGATAATACTTATTTTTTAGACTTTCAATATGCATGTTTTTTTCATTCATCTCTTTGTTTACCTTATAATATTCAATAAAACCATTAATCTTCTCTAGATGCTGAATTATTAGATGTTCACCAATAGATTTAGTTTTAAAAGTTTTAAATTTACCGTTATTAAATCTAATTTCTATCCTATCTTCTTCAAGAGATATATTTTCAATTATACCTTCACCAAAATTACTATGAGTTATTTCAAGTCCAATAAAATGTGTCATTGGCAAAGGCGCCTCACTTATAAACTGTCTAAACATTATATTTTTTTCAACAAGTTGTTCTCTAATATCATCTTTAACAAGTATTTGTAAGTTACTTGATATAAAACCTAAAGGTAGACTATCTACTATATTATTATCATTAATGTGTAAAGAAGTTAGCTTTGTTAGTTTTGTTAATGCACTTATATTTGATATGCAATTATTATTAAGTTCTAAAACTTCTAGATTTGTTAAGGTTGATAAAGCGTCTATGCTCTTAATGTTATTTGTACCTATGCAAAGTTCTTTTAAATTTTTTAAGTGCTGCAAGTCAGAAATATCACTAATCTTATTGTCATATAAATACAAACATTCTAATTCTTTAAGATGTTTAAGAGGGCTTATATCTTTTATCTCATTTCGTGATAAGTCTAAAAATTTCAATGATTTAAGATGTATTACTGGGGAGATATCTGCTATTTTGCTTTGGGAAAGTATTAATGATGTTAAATTAATTAAATTACTGATTTCTTTAATATCTTTTATGCAACTATTTATAATTGATAACTCTCTCAAGTTTACTAAGTAATTTAACCCTTCCAATGAATTAATTGAAGAATCTTCTAAATATATAGATTCTATATTTATAATATCATTCATGTATATTCTTTCGTTATGCTTGTTTATTAATTGCCTTATGTGATTCTCAAGCTTATTATTATTGAAATTAATGGGCATAAAAATCATTTTACTTTTATCCATTTTTACCTCCGAGATAATATAATTAAAACAAACTCGAATAAGCACCTTTTAATTATGTCTTATATGTTTATAGAGTTACCATTCTACATTTGAAATTTATTTCCTTTACACTATTAAATAAATTTTCATAGTTTTAGTAAAAGAATAGTTATACTTAAGAATTTTTTATTAGCTATTTAAGTTACATAGAAAAAGTATATTGCTAAGAATTGATATAATTTATATAAAATTAAGTTACCAATTGAGTGATTGTGTATACTTGAAGAACTAATTATCAAAGTGTGAATTTGGAATAGTTGATTAATTCAATTCATAACATGTATATGTAAACAATGTTAAGTAAGGGGTAATATGAATTTTATAGAATTTAAACGAGCTAAAAATAAATTAAGACAAATAGAACGAGAGGTGGTAGTAGCAAAGCCATATATTAAAATACCTCCAAATAGAAAAGACTATGGTATAGACGAAAATATTGAGGAGAAGCTAAGTTCGGTTGACAATAGATTGGAGACAATGAAAAATGTTAAAGCTATACTGACTTTTATACTCATGATTGCGTCAACCTTTTTAATTGGATTACACCAGACAAACAACATTCATAAATCTTTAGTTTTTGCATCCATCTCTATTCTGCCATCTATGATAGTATTTCTACTGATAGTAAATAAAAAGATGCCACAGACCCAATCACATATTGCTTATAATAAATATAAGAAAGATATTATTAACTACAAATATTGGAAAGGCAAAGACACTAGGGGTTATTGGCACTCACTTGATGGATTTGGATTTGAATATGCTTTAGCAGAATTATACAATTTACTTGGATATAGAACAGTCTTAACTAAGAGAAGTGGAGATAAAGGTGTAGATATAATTTTAGAAAAAGAACATGATATAATTATTGTTCAATGCAAAGCTCATAGAGTTAGAATCTCCCCGTCTGTTGCGAAAAAACTATCTGATTCAATGAATTATTTTAGGGTTAATAAATCTATACTAGCATCTGTTTCGGGTTTTACTCCTGGTGTTTATGATTATGTTTGTGGTAAAAATATAGAATTAGTAGACACAAATGATATTTTAAATATGATGAGTATTTTGGAACAAAAGTCTCCAAAGAATAAAGCTATATAGAGGCTTAAAAAAGCCTCTATTATTATATAAATATATATGGATAACTTAAGTTACAGTAGTGAATTTTTATATATAAAAGTAAGAAATATGCCTTACACTACGTCAAAATTTAAATGATATCTATCTCCAATTACATTCTCTTTAAAATTAACAATTCCTTTCTTAATCGGGATAGCTTCTTCTCTTCGCCATATTAACTATAGGCACCGGAAGATGGTTCTCATTTATACTCGATTCTATAACCTCTCTAATAATCTCTCTATTGAGTATAATAGTTTACCTTTACTCCCTACCTTTTAATCATATCCTAGAAAAATACTATAACTAATACATACATATTCAAAATTGCTGATTTTATTAAAGCGTATATAAATAATAAGAAAAATTACAGACCTCTGTTTGCATAGATTTTTAGTCAACAATCGTGAAGTTGTTATATGTTTTAATCTTTATCTTATCAATTAACCTAGTTCTCTTGTTGAATCATTATTAATTATCCCTTTTATCTTATGATACCAGTACCTCATTATTCTATCTTCATGCTCTAAGAAATCCGAATCAACTTTATCACAACTAATTTCATCCATTGTATCAAACTTATTTTTTAACAAATCATTTTCTAAAATATTTAATCCATAGGATTCGGTTACATTATAACTATTTATATCATAAATCTTCTGTCCTTTATCATTCCATATCAAAACATCACACTCAAAATTAGGTTTATAACTACTCTTATTTTTGTGCTTGTCCAGTAAATATGCATTACCACTTAAGTTACTACTCCCTATTATCATTGCAATTGGATTTTTATCCCTTACTTTAATTGCAATTTTTGAATGATAGGAGTCATTTCTATAACCCTTAACTTTAATATTAAAATTATGTAAACGTGCTAATACATCATAAAATTCTTGTAATTTGCACGCTTCACACTTATCGTATTTATAATTACCATGCGTGCAAGCTGTTGAACTAATCTTTCCTCCTATCAGTATAAGTAAACCTTCATTCCATTGGAAACCTTTTTCAATGTTATTGAGTAATTCGCACTTGTTGTATTCTAATATATGCTTACTGAAGTAACCACTACATAGTATTAATTCTTCTCCTTCTAATTGAACTAAGCTATTCAAAGCTTTATTGAATGGACTACGATTTAAATCATTTCTAATTAGTATTCTTCCTCCCATTCTAAATCACCCTTCTATATAAATATTAAGTTTATATTTTCTTGTTATTAGCTATATATTTATAATATTTATTAAGATAACATTAATTAATGTATATCTATAAACTTATTGCACAGCTACTACTAAATTATCTCTTCTAAATATCATATTTATTATATAGACCAATTATTATTTTTATTTTGTAATAGCTTTCATAGTAATAAAATTACTCCAAATTTAGTTTTTTTAAATCAATTATTTATAAAGTAAGCCTCTTGATATCTCATGTTTCTCTTATCCCATTTCATTTTAACTTCATCATATCTCGCTAAATCCAAATCATTTTCACATGGAGCCAATACAAACCATCTTATATGTTCTTCTTTAATATATTTAATAGATTCATCTAAAAAGCACATAGGCAATAAACCATTTTTAATTGATGTTGCTACTTCCTCTATATAATTTACATATATAGGAGTATTACCTTCAATAGGAGATAATCTAATTTCTACTAAACTATCAGTAATCTTTTCATTAATATCTCCTATTAAAACTGTTGCATTATAATAATAAATCGTTCTTTCTTCTTTGTTTAAGCTAATAAATCTGCATTGGGTGAATGGACATACTAAGTTATAGATAGCATTATGAAAACTAAACTTATCTATTTTATCAAACATCGCTTTCCCTCCTTATTTGTATAAATTCACTAAGTATAAATTTAACATATTTATATATATTGCTTAATTTACACACTTATACATTTACCCTATAACAAAGTAAATCTATTTAAAATTTTAAAAACAAGTCGGCAATCGAGCGGTTGTGGTATACCACAACCGCCCAATTGCCGACTTATCTCAATGTAATTATTGTATACAAATAAAATTTAAAATTATTTAATGTCTTTGCTTTAACCAATAAAACAGTAACTTATCTAGGCTATTCCATATCTTTTTGAACGCATAATAAACGCATCTTCTCCACCTTCCATTACGGTACATATTTCATCTTTTATTTCATAATCTTCTATACATCCCTCTGTATACACTTCAATATACTTGCTTTCTGAATTCATAGCTACCACATGTTCTGCATCTCCATTTACAGGTATATTAGCATTATGAGTTACGACTATAATTTGCCTTTGCTCTTTTGATATTTTAAGTCTTTCCACAATCAAATCATAAATCAAATGGTTATCTAAATCGTCTTCTGGTTGGTCTAATACTAGTGGGATATCCCCATGAGATAGAATAAATGTTAGTATTGCTGACGTCTTTTGTCCAGCTGATGCATTGGATAGAGACTTGTATTCTGTATTACCTGAAGGCTGATATTTTACTATAATATTATCCTCAGGTATTAATAAAGATATCTCTGCCATCTGTTCATCATTTAAGGCTTTAATAACATTCTTGAATTTTCCTGTATACCTCTCTATAGGTTCTTCAGCTTTTATACTATTAAATTCGTCATATAGGTTATTTATGTTTTTTACTATATCTCCGCTAAAACACATATCACATATAGTTTTTATGTCTTCATCAAAACCGATATCTTTTTGTAATACTGCCCTTAACTTATGTTCGAAATCGTTTATATCTCTAAATTTTGATACTTCCATCTTTATTGTTGTTTGTTTCAATAAATCTTTTAGGAAGTCCTTTCTTACCTTATGTGTTTGTTCTTTGTAATCAATATAATCTTTCTTTATTATATCTAGTGTTTCTTTTTCTTTTATCAGCTCACTGTCTAATTTATTAATTTCACTCAGCTCTTGCTGCTTTACATCATGCTTTTGCAACATTAAATTTATGCCTTCCACTTCAATGCCATCATTTCTAAGTTTACTAATTGTGCTTTGAAAGTCTATATTAGTTTCTGATTTTTGACTTAACCATACACTATTTTCAACAACTCGCTTAATTAATTTCATAGATTCATAGTAATTATTTATGCTTAACTTTATATTTTCTATTGTTTCATTATAAGTTCTTGTAATTTTATCTGTTATCTCTTCAATTTCAATTTTATATTCTTCTCTTATATTACTGTCTATATCCAATTCAGGCATAATTATACTAGTTAAAATATTGTTTAAACTTTCAATATTGTTTAATACTTTATCACCATATCCACTTAAATAACTCTGTTCTTTCTGAAAGGCTTGATAACATTTTATTTTATCTTGTATCCCACTTTCATTAAATAAGGTTAACTGATGGGATATATCTTTTAATTCTGTTTCTAACTTATTCTTAAACTTAAGTCTATCATTAATTCTTTTTATTTTCATATATTGTCCTAGATACTCTTTTTTCTTTGTTTCATATTGATTTTTTAATATATTTACTTCATCTAAAGAGTAGTCTATTTTTTCTCTTAAAATATTTGGTTTCTTAGCTAATTCATAAATCTGTTTTTGAGTATATACATCAAACTTAAAAAATTCTGAAAAACCCTCATCATCCACCGGTTCATATACTCCAGTCTCTTCGTTAAGTTTCTCAATTGAAAGTTTATGATTATCTTTAGTAAAATCTGTTGCTACTATTTTATATAATAAATCATTTCTAACAACCTCTAGTTCAATATAAGTGTCCTTTCTTAAGACCCCAATTTGTTGTTTATTATCATATAATTTAAAAAAATCATTAAATTCTCTTAAACTTTCATTTAATTCCTTAACATCGCTTGTATTCTTCATAACTCCCTTAATAAATTTAATTATACTGGATTTTCCACTTCCTCTTCCCCCTATTATTGTTGTCATTTGAGGGCTAAAGTTTATACTTGCAAGCTTGTCTCCTTCTGTTACTTCTGAATTATTAAATTTGATGCCTTTTATCCAAAGACTAGGGAGTTTATAGGGCTTATAAGGTGATTCAAAACAATTCTTTACCCTTAACTGGTTTAATAGTAATGCTTGTCTTAAACTATTTAAGTTTGGAGATGAGTTCATTTTAATCCATGTGTATTTTTGACCTATGCCCCAAACGCCATGTTTACTACTTGATTCATTCTCTGGATTATCTGAAAATGTCAATAGTGCTTTATTCACATCAAGTGCCTGTTTCGTACATGTAATAAAATCCTTAACGGCTTCATCACTAAATTCTTTTCCATATGTATTATATAAACTTGTTTTAAATGCTTCTTTATTGATTGTCTCTGATGAAACTGCCAATTCCCTGTTTACTACTTGTACAGCTGAGATATAATCTAATTGTAAAAAATCTTTTCTTATATCAAATGATGCCTGTGATATGCCATTAAACTCATCTATATGTGCTGGAATTACTATACCACCTAACTTATTTGCTATTTCAGCAACCTCTTTAATACTTTTAATTGTATGTGCACTAGGTTTTGCAAAATTTTCATAATCGATATCTAATTTAATTAAAAAGTGATTTATCTTATTCGAATTGCAATTAATGTCAAATAAAACTAAAATATGTACTTTAGCATCTCCGCAAGTTACCTCCACACCTGGAAAAATAACTATACCTTCAGCTTCAGCTAAGCCTTTAATCTTGTCTATGTATTTACCCGTATTATGGTCTGTTATTGCAATGCAATCTAAACCTGATTCTTTTACTTTCTCTATCCACTGTTCTGGTGTTATGGTTTTATCAGTAAAGCACTCACTCTCTGGAGTATGTAAATGAAAATCACATTTATACCACTTTAATCCACAATAATCCTTATTAATCATAACAATCCCCCTTACCCCCTATAATTTTACCATAAGTGTTTTTATTTTACATTATAACTTAAAATTATACAACCTTGTATTATACATGCTTAGCTATAAACATAGCTAATATTAAAGAGGAGATAAAATAACTATATTAAAACTAAAATTTGAGCAAGACTATAATAAAACTTTAACTTATAGAATGTATGAAAGCAAAGTCTATTCCTTAGTGCTTTTATCCTATGATAATCCTCTTGTATTTTTATATATGTAGTATTAAAGTTTTTGTACTATAAATATACTATCTTCTTATATACTTTAATGTAATATTTAAGAAAGGTGTTTTTATGGCAAATTGTTTAAAGTTAGATGGCTTAAGAAAATTATGTGAAGAAAATGGGATAGTCGATGATGTCAAAAATGCTAAATCAGTTTCAGAGTCTAGAAAGATTGTATTGAAATACTTAGACAGCAATACAAAGGTTAGCAGAAAATCTGTAGAGGAATATATTAGAATACTTAATGGATTAGATGATAGTCACTTTAAAGATAAAAATATCTTTTTGGAAGAAGTTTCTAGTCCTGCTTCTGATAATACAGAACTCTCTACTAACTCCTCAATCATAAGTAATAATGAAAAGGATACTATCACTAATAGTAATCCGAAAAAAACTAACAAGAATGAAGAATCATATAACAAAAATAATATAAATCCTAATAAAGAAATTTTAAATACAAGTAGTGAAAAAAAAGAAGTTATTTCTGAAACTACAATAGTAGAAAGAGAAGCTATAATTATAGACAATGCTAAAGCCCAGCTTTATGAGGAAATGGCAACTGAGGTTAATGCTTATAGGGATACAATTAAGAATCTTCAATCAGAATTAGAAAGCTTTAGGACATTATTTTCTAGACATGTCAATTCCCAAGACGAAGATGAATCCAAAAAGAAAAACAAATTATCAACTACAATCCAAAGCCTCAATGAACTTATTAATGGCAATAATGAACAGGTTATGGTTCAAATTAATAAAGAGCTTTTAAGTAAAGTCACTAAATATGTTGATGCTAATTCACTTATAAAACTCGAAAGTATAGTTCGAGAAGGCTATGACCTCAACTCTACTATAATACAAAGTATTTTGCTTGCTTTTATTCATCAGAACTCTTTACTATAACTTTTTATGGTACCAAAAGATTTATATAACTTTAAAGTTTTCCATAAAAAGGATTTTACTCTGTTATGTTGAATAGTTAAAATAACTAATTTATGTAAGGGGTTTTATGATGGAAGAGTTAATTATTAGAATTGGGAAATTAGTAAGAGAAAAAAGATTGGGGTTAGGATACACTACTCAAGAGTTGGCTGATAAACTTGAAGTTTCGGCTGGTCTAATTAATAATATTGAGAATTCAAAGACGGATTCATTTAATCTTTCCTTTATGAGTAGATTATGTTCTGCTCTTGATATATCCTTGATATCTTTATTAGCAAAAGATACATCTCAAATAAAGGACATGCTAAATACATCTAAAAATATACCTGAATCCTTATCTCATCAAATTAATACTATTATTGATGAGTACATAAACACTGCAATAAAACTAAGCTTCAATGCCGACAAACTGGATACTATATGTAATAAGATTTTATATGAACTTAGATTTATTAATAAAATTTCTGAATAAAATCAGGCTAGCATAGTCCTTATCTCTAGTACTAGCTAGCCTAAATAATTTATTATACTCTAAAATATCATATTATTTCATTCATAGAACTTAATCTCTATGAATGATACATAAATGGTGGTAATAGATACATTTATATAAACTTAAGTATTTTTGTTTTTAATTCATTTAAAACTTTTTTTCTTTCCTCTAACTCACTTTCTCCGCTTTCTTTCCAAATCTCAAGTCCTTTTCCACTGTCAATAATGTCTAATGCCTTGCTCTTAACCTCTTCTTCTAATTCTCCGTGTTCCATTTGAAGCGAAGCTAGAGCTAAATATACTGTAGAACTATCATCTTCATCTTCTATAACTTCTTCGTACTCCTCTATAATTCTTTCAGTTGCTTCATTAATAGATAAACCATCTTCTATATATTCTTCAAAATCATCCCTAATATCAGAAGAAGTATCATCATCAAATATTCCGTATCCCCAGGCTCCCATATTGGAATAACACCTCCATTCTATTCTACTGTTACTTATGTATTATTCCCAACAAATAATACATAAATGTCCTTATTATATTTGGAGTAATAACTTATTTTTCAAACTTAAATATAGTTCTACCTTTCCTGCCGTATGACTTATTCCATTACCATTAATCCATGATTATATTTCAGCTATGATTAATTTTATCAGGAGTTAACATAATAATTTCATTTTTAATACAAATAATAGATTATAATCCATAAATTGTTTGAAGATAAATGCTAAATCAAATATAATATAGAAGAATGAATGAGGAGGGAACATTATGAATAAAAGAATAAAAACGATTAATTTATTTATATGCTTACTGGCTATTGTATCAAACGTTTCTAACCAAACTTTTGCTAAGAGTTTGGGTGAAGAAACAATAACTACAAATAATGGATTAGTAATTAAGATTAACACGACTATAAATGGGACTACATTTCCAAGTAACACTTCATCAGAAGATGTGGTTGAAAATACTTTTAATACTACTGTAAATCCAAGTGGTAATACTAAAACCTTTGGAGAAAAAATGGGAACTGCAAATAAAATTTGGACTATAAAATTTAATAATGATGTAGATAAAAATACATTATCTAATAGTATTATAATAGAAGACGCTTTTAAAAATATCATTAACACTACATTAGATACAAGTGGAAATACGGTAAAAATTAAGCCTCCAGCAAGTGGATATGATACTGGTACATATACTATTAAAATTCTAGATAGCATAAAATCTTCTAAAGGCTCAAAAATGAAAGACTCTTATGATATGAAATTTAATGTTCCATTACCCACTAAACCAACTATGTATCAGCAAGTAGTGTATGCAATAGGCAAATATAGTCCATCAAGTAGTTATATATTAGGTTTAGCGTCAAAAAAGCAAAAACAAACTATCGAAGAAGAAATAAATTTTTGGTTGGATGACAGTATAAGTTATTCTATTAATACATCTGTGCATGAAACTATGCACGGATTTCAAAGTATGGGTTTATATGATTTCTGGAATCCTGATTTTAAGAATTCATCACATTTGATAGATAACAAATTATATATTGCTCCCAAGTCATGTGATGGCATATTTAAAACAGAAGAAGCAACTGGAAATCTACCTGAAAATTTAAAACCCTATAGATGGCAGTCTTACGCATCTCCAGGTTCTATACTTGATTCGAATACTAAAGGAATTTACGGATTACTTGATGAATTCGAGGCCTATTACTACGGTGATAAAGCTGTTTATGATTGTTATGGATATTTTTTAGAAGGTTCTCATTCAAAAGAAGTATGGTTTGACTATATAGGTTCTCTAGATGGAACTGCTTTTTATGAATTTTCATTCTTTACGTTAAAATACTTAACCTATTCTAAACAAAATCATGTTGATACTTATAATACAATTATGAACGATACAAAATATAAAACGGTTTTCAAATATATCTATAATAACTATAAAAAATATGTAGAAATTGAAAGGCCAGCAAGGATAAAGCAACTGGTTATTGACTTGAATAAAATGGGTAAAAAAGCTTCTTATTCAAATCATAATTTTTATATAGATAATATTTATATAGAAGATAATATAGTAAATCCGAAAATACAAAACATAAAAAAAGAAATGGAAAAAACAGAATATGTAACTATTTTAAATGAATTATTAAAATAGCTTTCATTCACACAAAGGTGCTTAAGATTGAGCACCTTTTGTTTTTCTTATTACTATAAATAATTATCTAAAAATATCATAATTTTAAAATGCACAATATTCATAAATGTTAAAATATAAGTTGTATTCATTTTAGTAAAAATTTTTATTTATATGAATAAATACAGATTTATATGTCTATAATTACAATAGGAGGTGAAAAACATATTTAATCAAAAACTATTTATAAGCAATACAAGTATAAATATGTTTAAATACTGTAAAAAAAGATTTAAGTATAAGTATATTGATAAAATTAAATGTAACCTTATTAAATCCCATTACTTAAGTTTTGGAACCACAATTCATAACACACTATCAGAGTATAACAATCTACCTTCCCCGCTGCAAAGCTATAAAAGCTTGACTTCTCTCTTAAAAAAGCACTGGATTTCTGAAGGATATGACTCACTCGAAAATGAAAAAGTTCATTTTGTTAAAGCTCAAGATATGCTTTTAGAGTACTTCAATGATAGAAAAGACTCAGGAGCTGTTATTTTAAATGAAGAAATGATATATAGAAATATAAATAAGAATCTAACTCTATGTGGAAAAATTGATAGAGTATATATTAACGAAGATAATAAAATTGAGGTTTTAGACTATAAAACAAGCAATTCTTTTAGTCCTATTATGGACCTTTATAATGATATGCAACTCCCACTCTACTCACTTCTAATAAAATATAAGCTAGATACCTTTCCTAAAGTTATTAGCTACTATTATCTCAATTTTAATAATAAAGTTTCTATAGATTTAGATAAAAAAGTCATTGATTATTGCTTACTACAACTCAAAAAAGTCATTTCAGAAATATATTATGAATCAGAATTTCCTTGCAACCCCTCTAGTCGTTGCAGTTCTTTCTGCGAATACTTTACTCATTGTGAGTACTTTCGTAAAAATTAATCTTATCCTATCTTACTTAGGTAATCCTAGATTTTTTATTTTCTAAGATTACCTCCTCCCTCTTAAAAAACTAAATCTTTAGATTATATAAATTTTAATAATTGTTATATAACTTTTATATAAATTTTATTAATTATTATATATAAATTAATAACTTTTTAGAAAATAAAATATAACCATCCATATAAAAAAATGAGGTGAAAATAAAAAATGCAAAATTCTAATGATAATTTTCTAAAAATATCAATAAAATACTCTGAAAATACCCCTAGTTGGAATAATTTTATTGATTATCTTATATCTTTTATGATAGATAGCAATATTTTTGATGGAATAAATAAAGATGACAGAAATATTAAAAGTTAATAATGAAATTTTAGAAAATCCACGCAATTATGCTGCAATTTATGCTAGAGTATCTTCTGCAAAAGATAATAATTCTATAAAAGCACAAATTGAAAAAGCCAAATCCATTCTTAATAAAAGAAATTTACTAGTGTACGGTGCCTATACTGACCATGTTTCTGGGCTCACAACTCCACCTGCCGAAAGGGCTGGATTCAGCAAACTCCTTGCTGATGCAAAATCTGGACGTTTTAAAACATTCATTGCATATAAGCATGATAGAATTGTTAGAAATTTAAAAGATTGGATTGAAATTAAAAACCAATTTAAAAAATTAGGAATTAAAATTATTTTTTCTGACGAAACCGAATACGCCTCTGACGACTCTTTGCAAGGAGATTTTCTTGAAAATTTACTGGTCATGGTTGCAGAATTAGAACCCGGTAATATAAATGAAAGGTCTAGTAATGGTAGAGACTTTAGACGAAACCAGGGTGTATATAATTCTGCTAGAAGCGAACCTTTTGCTTATAAGAGAGAAACCTTTTCATCAGTTTATAATCCGTCTAATATAAAATCCTTCTATAAAGTAGACCCATTAAAAGCAGCTTTTATAGAATACATTTTTAATTCCTTTAGTAGCTCTCTTGATATTGAAGATAATAAGACCTCACTTAGGCATTTAAAAAAAGATACATTGGAGATTTTAGATAATGTATCTAAAAATTTATCTGTTACTAATCTCAATAATCTAGAGAAGGGTTATTCCTGCTCTATAAAATCAAAATTTATATCTGCAATAAAACAAGAAATTGAGTTGGGAAAACCAATCCAGGATATAAAAGAAATCTTAATTGATATAAATAAGCGAGCAGAAAACATAGCACATATTCATAATCTATTAAAAAATCCTATCTATGGTGGATATCAGCTAATTGATTCTAATAATGAGAGTTTAGGAATTATAATAGAAGAAAACTCGGTAAGATTAAATTTTAGCTTTTTCGAGAAATTAATAAATGTAGAAGGACCCATAGTAGATAAAAATGTATTTGAAAAAGTATATTGCCATGTGCACTTATCTACTCTTTTGAAGCACATAGAGCCCGCCCATATGTTTAAAGGAATGCTTAAATGTGGTATATGTAATAGAAAAATGTATCTTTATGGACACCTGTTTAAATGCGATGATAAAAAATCTCAGCCAAACTGTAAGTCTTATGTGAAAACAAATCTTATAGAGTCTATTTTAGATATGATAATTGACGATGCTCTCATTCAGAGTGAACTTGGTTTTAACAAGTTCTTAAACGCTATAGAAGAGAAGCTAAATAGGTACAATAATGAGCTCCAAAAGTTAAGGAATCTAAAAATTTCTATACTGAAAGATTATCTTAAATATAAAAATGAAAAATATATGGAAGTTATAAATCATAAGCAAAGAGAAATTAATGAGTTACTTCAAAAGGTGGCTGAACTCCAAGAAAGGCTACATTCAATTAGAACTCTTCAGAAAAATATAAGTCTAAATTACTCTTATAAAAAGACTTCTAATGAGGATGATAAATCACTTATTGCTATTATAAAGATACATCTCATTGACTATATAACTCAAAATGAAAACATATTTAACCCTCTTTTTGAAAAGATAATTAAAACTATAGAGGTGAAACCTATTGCATACAAAGACATCCATAAATCCCAAATCTCAATTAACTACGAATACATCTATAAGAAACATAGCGATATATCTGAGAGTATCCACTGAAAAACAAGATAGAAACACTTCAAAAACAACCCAGTTAACTGCAATTGAAAATTATATAAAAAATAATAACATCTATATCGGCAATAAGTATATTTACGAAGATAAGGATTCCGCCTCTAGAAATCCTAAAGGCACGACTATTGATGACGATAAAATATCTTCAAGAATTGGATTAAATGAGCTTATCGCTGATGCACGACTTAAAAAGTTTGATACAATCATAGTTTTTAGCCATGACCGCTTAACTCGAAATGTGCAAGAGTCATTACTGCTAAAGTATCTTTTCGCTAAGTTAAACATAAAAGTTATCTATTGCCGTGCTGGTGAAAAACTTGATTCTAAAAACCAAAAGATAAATGACTTTTTTGAGAGCCTACTAAATAATTTATCTCAGCTCGAGTCCAACTTGATTTCCTCTAGAGTTAGGTTAGGAAATGAGTATAACATAAGACATAATTACTGGGCTGGAGGTCCAGCCCCATATGGATATATGTTAGTAAAAGACCATGTTAATAGTAAAAAAAGTGTTCTAGAGATAGCATATACGGAAGCTAGGATAGTTAAAGAAATTTTTAGTCTTTATCTGCAAGGTTATACCCCTGATAAAATAGCTACTATTATACAGGTGAGATACGCAGGGAATGATGATAGAAAGTGGACCAAGAATACAATTAAGAGTATTTTAAGTAATAAAAACTATACGGGAATAATGGTTTGGAATAAAAAAGGTGGCATCAGAAACCCCATTAAGCATCACAATACTATAGAGTCTAAGAAGGTTAAAGACAATATCATAATAACTGATAATGTATGGGAAGAGGCTCAAAAGATTAGAGCACTTCAAATAAAAAATCCAAAATATTTATCCACACCTTTTCTATTAAAAGACTACCTTATCTGTTCGATGTGTGGAAACCTTATGAGTACTAAGAATAACGGTAAGGGCAAAAGTCGTGTTTACTATTGTTCAAAAGAATCTGGAAAGTGGGAATTGTCAGTTAATGCAGATTTAATAGAGGATAAAATCACTCGAGAACTCGGTATTTTAATATCATCTCTACTAAATGAAAAAGAAACTTTTAATAAATTCTATGAAAGATACCTTGATGATTTTGAATCTAAAAAAGACCTATACCTAAAGCAAAAATCAGAACTTCTAAAACTTATCAACGAAAACGATGACTATCTAGATAAATGTAAATCCGAGTTAGAAAGCATAGGTTCAGATTTAGACCCAACTAAACCTGATAGATATAATAAAGAGTTAAAATTTCTAGAAGAATTAGAAGAACTAAACTCATATCTTAGAATAAACAAAGATATATTAGATAAAAGGTTGTCTGATATACAATCACAGCTCCAAATAACCGTTGTTGATAAAGAATCTTTTCGAAATCTTCTACTTTCAAAACAAAGCATGCTCTGCCTTATCCAAAGGAAAATACCAGATAAAACTGCCTATAGCAGGAGTTTAAGAATACTTTTCTATAACTTTATCGATAAAATTATCCTATCTCAAGATAAAACGTGTGTTGATATAATATTAAAGTAGCTTGCACTAATCTTTTCCCTTTAGGATGAATATACTTTTAATGAAGCAATTTATCTGTGGGGGGCATATGCCAAATCAGTACACCAAAGTAGAGCTCAAACTAGAGATTAATGAAATCCACGATACTACACATCTAAAAAAACAATATACTAAAGCAGTATTTGAAATTCTCAAAAATAAATTTACTCAAGATTCTAATTTTATAAATGAACTAATTAACACAATAAAAAAAGAGTTTTAGGAAGAGGTGGTCTTTTGACTACAGCAGCAATATATGCAAGAAAAAGTAAGCTGACTGAAAAGGGTGATTCTATTGAAAACCAAATTAAATTATGCAAAAACCATCTTGATAATTTAGGCATAGATGATTATCTGATTTATAGAGATGAAGGTTTCTCTGGTAAGAATACAGATAGACCAGAGTTTACTAAAATGCTGGATGATGCTAGAAAAAATAAGTTTACTGTTTTAATATGTTATAAGTTAGACAGAGTTAGTCGTAGCGTAGCCGATTTTTCCAACTTTGTTAGTGAAATTGAGAAACTTGGAATATCTTTTATTTCTCTTAATGAGCAATTTGACACCTCTTCTGCCATGGGAAGAGCTATGATGTATATTTGTAGTGTTTTCGCTCAACTAGAGCGTGAAACTATATCTCTTAGAGTCCGAGATAATATGTACTCTTTGGCTGAATTCGGCAACTGGCTTGGAGGGGAGGTCCCAACTGGCTTTCAAAGCGAACGGATAAGCTATATTGATGATAGCTCTAAGGAAAGAACCCACTGTATTTTAAAGCCCATTAAAGAGGAAGTTGAATTAGTCAGGCTTGTGTATGATAAGTACCTTGAATTAAAAAGTTTAAGTAAAGTTGAAAAGTACATGTTATCAAATAATATTAAAACTAAAAATAATAAAGACTGGTCAAAATCCGGTCTTAGGTCAATACTTACAAATCCAGCATATGTACGTGCCGATTTAGATGTAGTTAATTATTTTAAAGCCTCAAGTATCTCTATTCACGGTAATGTTGATGGTATTCACGGAATCACTACTTATAGTAAACGTAAAGGAAAGCAAGGCAAATATAAAGACCCAAAAGATTGGATTTATGCTGTAGCAGAACACGAAGGATTAATAAACTCGGAGGATTGGTTAAGAGTGCAAAAACAAATAAACATAAATAAATCTAAAGCACCAGCCTTAGGAAGCAGTAATCTCGCCCTTTTGAGCGGTCTTGTTAGATGTGATAAGTGTAATAACTACATGCGTGTATCCTATGGAAAGCAATATGCTAATAGTAATGTGAAAAAGTTTTATTATGTATGCAGCCTCAAGAGAAACTCGGGGAATACTCGCTGCAATATGAAAAATGTTAGTGGCGTTGACCTAGACAATATTATAATAGAAAAACTAAAAGAAATGTCTGTTGACAAGAGCATATTAGTATCTGAACTTCAAAAGTACAAGTCTGATATACAAAATTCTAAAGAGAATCTTGAGTATAAAAATATACATCAAAGCATTAAGCAAAACAAAATTATGTTAGATAATCTTGTAAATAATGTATCTCTTACAACAGATAACGAAACTGTAAAAATTCTTTTTAACAAAATTAATGAACTCAAAGAACAAAATAAATTTTTAGAGAAACGTCTTAATGAACTGAAAGATGCAACAGAGGCTCAAGCAACTATAATTAACAGTTGTGATTCATTTATGAAAATTATAAGAAACTTTTCAATGGTTTCGGATATTGCAAGTTTAGAAGAAAAACGTAAGCTAATTTCCTCAGTCATCGAGAAAGTTTATGTCAATGGCGATACTGGAAAGGTCTCTATAAAATTTTGGGGAGTAGACGGCATTGATTAATCTACTCTCCAAAAATTTTTCCTTCTCTTTATCTTTAGCTTTTCTAAAAAAATCCCCGCTCTTTTATATTCTATACTATCTGTTTTAAAATCTTAAATCCGTATATTCTGAAATGAGGTGAATAAAATATAGAAATCCTTGAAATGCTTGAAAATACTAATGTTAAAACGTTGGATACAGCGTCGCAATTTCATGAAGCGTCCATCTGCTCTCCATGCGAACATCCCGCTGTTCCATAAGTAGTTGCCATCAATTAGAAAGTCTTTAGCAACCTCAAGGTTAGGTTTCTCAGTAAACCTAGCCACCTTGAAGGTTGGTATGTCAGCAGCAACTCTATTGCCCATTTGAATATAGCCGTAGCCAGTTTCTGGCCTTATTGGATTTACACCAATTGTTATAAGCCCTCTTCTTTTTTCCGCAATTTGAACTGCTTGTTGAAGAGTTTCTACAAATAAACTTTCTTGTTGGATAAAGTGATCTGATGGTAATACTAACATCACAGCATCTTTATCCTTCTTTAAAAATTTTATTGCAGAAAGACCTATACATGTAGCGGTCTTCTTATTATGGATATTGGTCTTTTGATAGACCGCTATCGACCGTTTATCGACCGTTTATCGACCACTTCCCGACTGCAATTTGATTATCAATTTTAAAAATTAAATAATACATATTTTATTCTTGCACCTGAACCAGTTCTTTTTATTATTTGTTTTTCTTTTAAAATATTGAATAAATCTATACTCTTAGTTTTTCCAAATCCAAATTCATCTCTACATATCTTATTTGTAATAAAACCATTTTCAATAATATATTTTAATATTTTAATTTCATCGTCATTCAGCCCTTGAAAAATTTCTGAGCTGTTTGTTTCATCATTTAAACTATTTGTATTATTCTCTCCATTTATAGACTCAGGTTTTGTAGCATTTTCAAATATGCTTGTTAAATAATACTTAGTTCCTCTTCCTATTCCACCCGCCTCTAAACAACCTTTTTCAACTAATGAAGATAGTATTTTATTACTATTTATTGCATGAGTATTAAGTAGTTGTTGAAGTCTGTTATTAGTAACATATTCTTCTTGATCTGCCACTACTAATGCCATAACTTCTTCCCTACCTAATTCATCATACTTATCATTTAATACTGATTTAAGTAACATTATACTTTGTTGTGGTAGCATTGAAATTGTCCTTAACGTCAATACTATTCTATCTGGATCATATAGTTCTTCCAAATCTGGTGCTAACCACTCTTGCTCTTTCCATGCTAGTTGTATATTTTCTAGTCCTGAACCTGCTCGTTCTCCAATACCTAGTAAATTAAACATCTTAAAGATATTTTCGTTTCTCGGATCGCTTATTCCACCACTCAATGCCTCTTCTCTTGTTATTCTTAAGCTTCCTGGATTACTAAATCTAAAATATGTCTTTCCTTTTTCGATAACTATACCTCTTTGCAGTCTATAATCTGCATGTATTAATGCATTAGCAACTGCTTCTCTTACCGCCTCATGTACTCTAGTATCATCTTGTCTTATTCCATTACTAGTTCTAAATGGCAAATTCAAATTGTCAGTTATTCTATTTATAATCCTAAAATAAAAATCAAATATATTCCCACTCCAAGTTCCATCAGATGATATAACTCTGTAATCCCATCTCACTTCTTCTGACATCTTTTCTCTATAATCTAAAAAATATTTAGGAAATTCATCTGTTATTACTCTATCTTCTCCGAACATCAAAAGTCCTGCTGCTGTTATTCCTTCCTTACCGGTTTTTCGATCTTTATCATATGCACCTAATTTGTATAAAAATACTTTATCATCAAAAGATACCCATGGATGATTTGGTTTTATGGACCTTAATCTATTTCTAAAACTATTTATAGTATCTTGATTTAAGTCACTTATATCGAATCCATCTAATATTAAACTATCTTGAGACTCATCTAATTGATCCGCTAACATTCTTTTTATTTCTTCTTTAGAACATTTGTAATCTCCTGAATAATTTCTTCTAAATGTGCCTGAATGTTTACTTTCATTAAATGGATTTTCACCTATATAAACGGGTCTTGCTTTTCTATCAGCCTTTGGTATATTTATTTTTATAACTTTAAGCCCCTCAATTTCAAGTATCTCTACTGAATTATTATTCAATATGCTAGTACTTACCTTTTTAGGATTGTTTAAGTTGTCCCATAAATCCTTAATTATATTTTCATCATTATTAACTCCAGTAACAAAAAACTTACCTGCCTTCTCCTTTACACCTAAAAAAAGCGTTCCTCCACTAGTATTTGCAAATGCTGAATAAGTCTCCCATAAGTCTTTAGGTAATCCTCCTAAAGCCTCTTTACACTCTATTTCATCATTTTCTACCAAGTTATAGATATCAAATTCCATATCATCACCCCTTTTTTACTTCCCTAGTTAATACTTAAACAATAACTTGCTCCGACTTTCATAACTACTCTTATGTTAATTATATCAAATCCTACTTCTTTTTAAACTTGATATAAAAGAATTTATTAAGATTAACATTGACTATTATTAGAGAACGTAAAATATATATCTAGTTTCTTTTGCTTTGTTTCCTTATTTTCACTTACTACTATTCTATCAATTAAGGTTTCAACTATCCCTCTATCAAACTCTTTAAACTCTATGAAGTCATTAATTATCTTTTTATAGTAGTTAAATTTCTCACTTTGATCTTCTTCTTTACTAAGCTCCTTTTTAAGCTCTATCTCTTTTTCTTTTAGCTTATCTTTTTTAGCTTCAAGAGATTTAACAATATATTGAAAGTTTTCTCCGCTTATATTTCCATCTAATTTATCTATATAGGAAATATTAATTTTCTCATTAATATCATCAATTCCCTCTAACACTTTAGCTAAAGCTTTCTTATTTTTTTCTCTTTTAATATTCACTAATCTTTCAGCTTCACCATAGTATTCTTGTATATTTAATTCTTTACTGAGTTCTAGTAGTTTATCTATAATTATTTCTTTTAAACCCTCCTCTTTAACTGAGTGTGCTGTGCATTTACCTTTTGATCTTTGACTTACACTACACTTATAACCTTTATATTCTTTCCTATAGCAAAGTGGACTTCCACATTCATTACAAACAAGAACTCCTGTGAATAAATGAATAGTATCTCCCCTATATCGGAGAGTTCTCCTTCTCTTATAGATAAGAATTTGAACTAAGTCAAATTCTTCTCTAGATATTATTCCTTCAAACTCTCCTCCATTTATC
This sequence comes from Clostridium sp. X, assembly GCF_055755365.1. Lineage (NCBI taxonomy): Bacteria > Bacillati > Bacillota > Clostridia > Eubacteriales > Clostridiaceae > Clostridium > Clostridium sp. X. Next base: position 1,354,687 of record NZ_CM146912.1, on the reverse strand, counting down.
TGCTGATCTTCTGACACTGACTTTGACTTTTTAAGTTTATAACTTACTCTTTTAGTCATTCCTTGTATCATAGAACCAGCATATTTAGGATTAGTTAGAATATATCTTATTGTATTTGATGCCCATATACCATATTTGCTTTTCCCAAAGTTTTTCACATGACTACTTGGTGGAGCAATTCCTTTATTGTTTAGGTAGCTGGCTATCTTCGCCATACCCCACCCCTCAATATATAGTTTAAAAATCTCTTTAACAGCTTCAGTAGTCTCATCCTTAGCTGTAACTAAATATCTAAATTTCAAGTTGCCTTTATATTCTTCCTGAACTTTATATCCATAAAGAGGCTTACTTGCAATATAAGAACCTCTAAGCATTCTTTGAAGTAATCCATCTTTAGTTCTTCTAGAGCAATCCTTAATATACATTTCGTTTAATATATTCTTAAAAGGCACTATATCATCAACTTCATGAATTGTATCTACATTATCAAGAACGGATACAAATCGCACTCCCTTTACCTTGAAGTAATCCTCTATATAGTATCCAGCTGTAATATAGTTTCTTCCGAATCTTGATAAATCTCTTGTTAGAACCATATTTATTTTACCATTATCAATATCCTCTTCCATTCGTCTAAAGCTTTCTCTATCAAAATTAGAACCACTAAAACCTAAATCTTCGTATACTTCTACCAAGTTATAAATAGTATCTATACTTTCATTATTTTTATCTCTTATCCATTTATTTAGGCTTTCAATCTGGGCTGGTGTTGACTCCTGCTGATTCTTTTTATCTGTTGACACTCTAGCATATATAGCTACATTCCATTCTTTATGCACTTCATTCACCTCCTGCTATCTTTATGGTGAATGGCAATTTGGTTATATTCAGTATTTTTAGTTTCATTATTTCTAGTACTTTCACTTATTTTTCTAAAGACTAGCTTTTTCATAAGTTCATTAAAATCCTTATTTTCATAGTGAAGTTCTACTTCCAAATCATTTTTTGACATAACAAAACCCCAGCATATTGATTTAATAAAGTATATGCTAGGGAAAGTGTGTATAATTCAAATGTAAATTTTTTATTAGATTATGCAGTTATATGAAATTATTTCAAGTGGAGACTTATCTTCTTTATCTATGTACTTCATCTTCTTAGATAATGATTTATATTATAAGAAGAATATGAATTAAGTAGAATTACTTTACTCTTCCTCTTATATGATTAATACATTTATCATATAACTCATCATATAAGTTGCTTCCAAATTCATAAAACTCATCATCAAGTTTATTAAAATCATCATATTTCTCATCATCTGTTTTATCAGATTCAAAAATATTTACTGCTTTATTAAGTAAATTTGAGAGGTCTATTTCTCGTATTAAATTGAGAAAATGCAAAGTGCTTCTTGCATATATTCCTTCTGTGTTCAAGAAATATTGGTCAAATCCGCCATTGTTCAATTCCATTAGTATTTTACCGACCATGTAAAAATTCTTTTCATTTTCATCTAATTTATCGTAACCTTCTTCTATTTCTTTTTCTAATGCATAATCTGAAATCTCATAAAAAAGTTCCTCATTTCCGCAGTCTTTATTTAACATATTACTAATATCGTTAACCATGTAATTGTATCCTTTCATTTGTTTGTTATAATCTACTGTTATAATACCTTATAAGAAAATATTTCACTTATCATAATATATTATTCGCCTAATTCAGAAATCTTAACAAATGTTTTTTTCTCATTATCATACTCATAAACTCTTACCCAACCGTAATAATGGCTATTTTTATCAGTATTAATAATTGCTATACGATTTTCAGATATAGTTACAACTTGCTTTGGTACAGTTTCATTTGTACTTATAGGATTTGTATTAACTGTTGCTACATCTTTACTTTGATTAAGTTTGTTTAAAATACTAACCATGCAAATAAATATAGCAATTAAGCATATAAGTATTCCTATTCCTATAGATTTATTAATCTTACTTTCATTACTCATATATTACTGCCCCTATCTTTTAATATTAGTTCACCATATGATACTATTATTACTCTAAAGAAGAATATTGCGTACTATAGCTGAAGTCCTAAACCCTTCTTCTGAATTATATATGAGTTTGGTTCTTCACCTTTAAATTCTCCTATATTAAACTCTGATAAATCTACTAAATCCTTAATTAATGTCGGAACCTCAACATTCCAAACAATCTTATCAAATTTCATAGGAAACTCAGTATGTGGATTGCTACTATGAAAATATATGGCATCATTATTCCCGCTACACCCGTCTATCAATATCCAGGTCTGAAAATCTCTTTTATTATCACTTGTTAATTTTTCTATTTTATCAAGTATTCTAATATAGTATAATATGTGATTTTTTCTATGTTTCAAACTAACATTTGTAATTCCATTCCAGTCTAAATGTGTATGCCATAGGTTATACCATGAGTTATCATATAGGTCTAATTCAAACTCCTTTAATTGTCTTTCAACATATCTATACTGTTTTTTTAAATCTCTAGTTTTTTTCTTCATAAAATCTTCTCCTTACACGCTTTTTAGGGTTAATATTTGACTTTATAATTTCTTATCATATAGTTTTTGCTTTTGTAAAGCTTTGATACCAATTACATTTACCTTCTTCATCATAACTCTATCACTTATTAAAATCTCTAAGATCTTATCATTATTTAAAGACTCTCTTATTTTAGCTAAGATAAAATTAATATTAATCTTTTATTTACTCAATAAAACTAAACATAAATCCAGTGGCTATAAAAAAAATTGCTATAAAGCATGGAATAGCATATCCATATCTAGTATAATACGATGCCTTATATACTACATGAAAAATGAATATTCCTATTAGACCAGTTTGTAACCCAAATAAAATATTTGCAATGGACGATTTTCTTTTTATAAATTTCATTAAAAATAAATCAATAATAATACTCACATGTAAGATCATCTGATTAAATTTTTATTTTGTTTTATTCAATTCAATTTTTTCTATCTCTCCATCTAAATCTATTTCAGCAAATATTGTTTCATTTTCATTTTCTAATGCCCCATTATCTTTAGTTGATATTGTAAAGTTTTCTTTATCCTCTAACTGTTCTAATATATACGTTTGCCTTGCTTTACCAGCACTAGTTTCATAGCTAACTGTTAAACTTTTATTTGATGATAAATTGGATTTATCTTTATTATATTTTGCAACAAAAGTATTTGCCTTAAAGTCACCTTTTCTTTTAATTATATATTCACATGTCCAATTTTCATTACTTCCTGTGTATTTATATATGGTGCCACTAATATTTTTACTTATTTTATAACCAGTAAATGCAATTACAATTAATATTAAAATGCTTAAAATTTTTTTGCTCATAATAAAATTCAATCCTTCCATATTTATGATATGTCTTATATTTATACACTTTAAGATCTTCCAATCATTTGTTTTACTTTTATTTTATAATTTTAATAATCCTCCTTTTACTTTAATAAGATAAAAATTAATAAAAAAAGTTTCACTTTTATGAAACTTTTTGCTAACTTATTTATCTAATCTATAAGGAATGCTTAGATATATGCTATTTGAACTTAATTCCTAATAGTATATAATAGTTATCACAACTCAATTTCCATATTTTTAAAAAAAGGAGGGTTTTATTTGAAAATTAATTTAACATCGATATTTATTTTTTTTGCAACTACATTTTTAGTAATCATATTAGGAATGATTTTAGAAGATAAATTTAGGACAAGTGATCCTTATAATGGTTCAATAGTTGCTATTTTTATTTTAATTTGTATTTTAATTGGATTAGTAGTTTCATCTACATATCTAATATTAAATAAAAAAGACTGACAATTTTCTGTCAGTCTTGTTTTAATTGAGGCAAGTATATCTATTAATAATATTCTAATCTTATAGGAGTTGAAACTTCATCTATAATAAGTGTTGCAGTAAATCCAGTAAAGTCTGGCATACCTAAAGAATTTACACTTATGGTTGGATCTACGTTTAGACCAGCTTGTTTATGTCCATAGGCTAATCCCATATTTGTATTAAGATCGTAACTGTTGCCTTTATACGCAGTAAATGAAAGTATTCCTTTAGGCATTCCTTTTGTTCTGTATGAAGAATAAGAGGCATCTGGCATAATTGCACCTATATTTAGTCCTTGTGAAACTAATGATGAAGGGACTATAGGAAAATTAAATCCCATACGATCAGTACCTGATATAAGATCTGATCTGTCTATAGAACCATTATATGTCTTAGATAAACTTGTATGAGCTTTACTAGGCCAGTAAGTAAATCTTACACTTCCAAGCTCTGTTGACCCTGGAAATACTGAATGAGAATCATGTCCTAAAACAAAATAATCATCTAATTGAAAACTAGGTACTTTTAGCCATTCAAATGCTACATAAATCGATATTTTATTTTGTGTAGTTTGACTTAAATCATATATCTCATAAATCAACCTTATCCAGCCTTCAAGAGACTCATTTCCTCCTGTATAGCCTTTACCTAAAGTAGTTACTAATTCTGAACTTAATATGTTATCTTTTTCAATCTCCTTTAAATATTCTTGTTTAGAATAAGTCCTTAGTACAGTTTTTCCTATCTTATTTGGATCTTCTATTATTTTTGCATAAACTTCTTTAGTCTCTTTTAATACTCCGTACTTGGTTGTAAGTTCTAGTTGACTTTGCACTCCTTCATCATTAATAAATCTTAAATCATTCAACAAACTGTTTGTTTCTTTTTTAGGAAGAGCACTTGCTGTAATTGAAAATAAAAACATGAGTGCCATTAATACATAAAACAATCTTTTTTTCATTAATATTACCCCCTGTAAATTCTGCTAGTATAAAATTTCTATACCATTAGAATCTTTTGTTTTTTAATAACATAGTAGTATTGAAATATCCTTTGTACCTCGCTTTACTAGTTAAATTATGAAAACACATCCTTTAAAACATTTTTAGCGCTAAAACTCTAACTATAAAGCAATTGATCAATTTGCTTCTACATATAAGATAAAAAAAACAAAAAAATGTTTCACTTTTTTGAAACTTTTTTTGTTTTTTTTTATCTAATCTATATAAAATTATATAAGGGGGATTAACCTATGAAAAAAATATTAACTATTTTAGCTTTTACTCTTTTACTTACTGGACTTATATCTTCAAAGGCTTTTGCAGTTTCTATCGATAAAGCGCCTGATGAGAAAAGAAGTCAAAGTGAAGTATTCTATTCCAAGGATAACTACAATTTAATCATTGATACACAAAGTACAACTAGCGATACTTTTATTAGTTGGGGAAGCTCTATTCAAAAAATAGATACAGGCGTTGTAGAAGTACAAGGGTTAACCAAGAGCTATGTATCATCTGATATAATAGGTTATACATTATATGTTGAGCAATATCGAAATGGTAGTTGGACTACAATTAAGACTTTCTCCTATAGTTTAAATAATACTACAACCGTTAGTGGAAATTATACTTTATCAGTAGCTTCTAATAACTACTATAGAGTAAGAAGCACGAATTACATAACGAATAATGGAGTAACAACCTCTAAATCATCAGTCTCTAATTCAATATATGTAAATTAAAATAAAGCCCCTTAGGGCTTTATTTTAATGACTTAATTATTTTTTTAACTTCACTATCTTCAATATTATAATATGCTGTCATATCAAACTTTATATTATTATGAAACCATATTAAATTTTTAAAGTTTTTATCATCAGTAATTAATTTTATTTTCAAATTATTAATATTTATATCTTCAGTTCTAAGTTGTGAACTAACAGAAAGTGTTTCTCTTGATTCTTCATATACAGTATTTTGCCAAAGTTGAATTATTTGTTTTCCATCATTAACATAATTTTGCTCTACCCTATGATAGCCTCCCATACTCTTTACATGTTTTACACTATCTATCTTGTATCCATCAGGTAGATATTCTGGGACTAATAGCTTAAAAGGTACTTCTTCCCTTGCCTCGTCTATTGATAGCAACTTTTCTATCTGATCACCTGGATTACCACTATGTCCTCCTTCAACTAAACTATCCTCTGGGATATCTCCTGTAGTAATTTTAATATCTTTAGCCTCTCCCCTTAATTCCTCAAAGGTTTTTACTACTTTAAACTTAAAAGCAATTACCTTTGGAATTGATGATAGGAATGTTGATATAAGTATAACAACTGTAAAGCTAGCCACCAAAGCTATCTTTTTTCCTAGTGATGAGCTAGTACTTTTTTCTTTTAAATTATTATTAAATTTATTTATTACATTATTAAATTCAGGAATCTCTATATTTGAATGTATGTCCATTTCATTGTTAAATTCAATATAAGTATCTTTTATAAGTCTCTCTAAATTATTATCCTTCATATTTCTATCCCTCTTTTTTCTTTAAAGTTGCTGCTGCAATTTCTAAAGATGATTCACTATATAAAACATGTTTATATATCTTTTCCTTTGCTCTAACGTGCTTTGTTCTAACAGTATTATGATTTAAATTCAATATTAATGCTATCTCATTTAAATTCAAATCATAATAATACCTTAGGTACATTATTTCTTGATCAATGGGTTTTAACATCTTAATAGATTCTCTTATTTGCTCTTTTGTTTCACTCTTTATTAATAAATCTCCTGTAATATCTCCTAAAAAATCTGCTGATAATTCTAAATGTATATACTCACTTGGAATTTCTCTATTATACTTTTTAATCCAAGATATGCTTTCATTTTTAGCTATTGTGAAAATCCATGATTTAAACTTATTTATATCTTTAATTGTATGAAATTTTTCATATGCTTTCATTAAAGTTTCTTGAAGTATATCATCAGTTAAATGCTGATTCTTTATAATAGAATATATAAATTTATATAAATCTTTATATATTAAAGAAATCTGCTCTTCAAAGTATTTCTTACTTTTATTCTGTTTAAATATATTAATTAATTTCATAATTTTCTCCATGATTTTATAATTTTATATATATTTTTACATTTTATCACCATATTTAAGCTCAGTCAATTTCTTACTATTTGGTAAAGTATTTTTTATTTATCCATAAAATAGAGATTAATGTAAGTCAATGTGATATCAATTTAGCTATATATAAAATATTATATAAAACCATTTATACTATTTTACCTCTTAACTAAATACGCAACAATTGCTTTTATTCTTCTAACTGCCACATTTCATTAGCTTTTAGAAATAACGTCTCCAAGCCTGCTTTATGTTCTTCAACTTTTTTAGCAATATACTTATCCTCTTTATCTATAGGTTTCATATTTTCATCAACATAGACTTCGTATACTGCATCAACTTCTTTTATCCTAAATCCATATTTATATCCATCAAACATTAATGGCCATATAATTAAAAATTCACCTTTATTATAATTAGAAACTCCTAAATTACCTGTATAATATAAGTACGCTGGTTTCTTTACATTATAGATATAACCATCTTCATTTTTCATAGCATATACGCCGCTACCATCTTTGGATATACGTTCTACAAACTTACTATATTTTATAGTTGTTATTAAAAACCAGCTAATATTTAAAGCTAAAAATATTGCTGTAATAACTATTAACATCCTTTTTATGTTAATCTTATCCATAAACAAAAATCCTTCCTAAAACACTATTAAAGTGCTATAACATGCTTTATATCTCTTCCTTTATGTGCAGTTTCTACTTTTGCCCATTTATCAGCTACTGCTGTATTCCAATGTACACCATTATCATTTTGAACTATTGCTGTATGCGACTTATAGTAATGTCTTGTATGGGTATAGTCTTCATTGATCCACTCTGTATTATATCCATATACCATTTCCCACTGTCCTTTTGAATCATAATTCACTAATTCCCAAGATTGACTAAAAGTATATAGCTGATTACCATTAGAATTACAATAAATTACTGTAGAAGCTGCCAATATTCCTAAAAAAACAAAAGCACCAATTATGTTTTTAAATCCCCTCATAAAATTCTCTCCTTGAATCTGATTAATTTAATAACTTATTACATCCCTTCTCTACATATAAAAACCTCCTTTTAACTTAAATTAACTTCTATACTATTAAGATAAAAATTTTAAAGAAATGTTTCACTTTAAAATAAATTTTTTCTTGAAACATTCCTTTAATTAAATAATCTAATATATGAAATTAAGTTAGTTGCTTTGTACCACCTATTTTGTATTAAAATGGTATGAATTAAATTGTAATAAAAGGAGATGTTACATATGAAGAGTTTTAAGATAACTAAATCCAAGATTTTAGACATATTGATGATACTAATATTATTAATACTTACTGGCACTAGAGAATCAAGAGGATGTATAACAGCAGGGGAATCAGGTTTCATATATAAACAAACCGAAGAAGATGGAAAGTCAGAGAAATATATAATTTCAAATTTAGAACTTAACGAATTCCATTCTGGAGTATTAAGTGGAATTTATGGAAACTTTCTTCTTGAAGATAGTACCGTTTCATTTCATGCAATAAAATTTAGCTTACATAATGAAAAAGTTATCCTTATGAATGAAAATGAACGTTTCTATAAAGGAAAAGCTAAATATAAAGATAGTGACTATGGTTTAGATGTTAAAGTAAATTGGCCAGGATTTGGCACTAATATGTCAGGAACTTTATATAGTAAACTGACTAAAAATCATCCTTAGTTTAAAATAAATTAAGGATGATTAAAGTATAAACTAATAGATATAAAGTTAACTTTAATAGAATAGTATAACTTATATCCTAATTTATAACCTCATATCTTTCTTTAATAAGTGATTTTACAGCATTATCTATATCATTATTTTTAACAAGAATGTAATCTGTATCATAAGTAGAAATAGCAAATATACTTATTCCTTTTTGTGCTAATATTGTACTGATTGAGGCGAGAATTCCTATTAGTGAAAAATCTAGTGGCCCTTCAATCTTTAAAATCCTCCAATCTTTTTCACACTTTGTATCTTTAGGAATACTAGCTTCTGTGCATACAATTGATAACTCATCTGATGTCTTTGTAATTGATAAAAAATCACTGTTTTTTGTCCATTCGGGAATCAATTCATTTTTATCTAGTCTACATACTCCATATCTTTCCTTTAATAATTTCATTGTTAATATTTTTTCTACCATCGTCAATCTTCATCCTTTTTCATCTTATTCTGTTATTTCTATTCGATTTCCATCAGGATCTAAAATACAACTCTCATAATAACCATCTCCAGTATAGCGTGGTTCACTTACTATTTTATAACCTGCATTTCTTAATTTTTCAGTAAGTACATTAACCTTTTCAATACTGCCTACAGAAATAGCAATATGTATTAAACCAATATATTGCTTAACAGTATCATTTAAATTTGCAGGAATTGTTGGCATCTGCATAATTTCAAGCCTAGCACCTGATTCAAACTTAATAAAATATGATTCAAATTGTTTTTTTGTATTAGTATACTTATCTCCAGGAATGCCCTCAAAGTACTCTACATAAAAGTTTAATAATTTTTCAATATCTTTAGTCCATATAGCTACATGCTCTATTTTCATATTCCCACATCCTTAATTTTAAATTATAAGCCATGCTATTATACTACAAAGCAATATTAGATATTTACCGTGTAAAAGTTACTTTATCAAAGTATTTTATTGTTGGTAAAATAAATATTAATCCTATTATTATTCCTATAGGATTTTGATAAAAAGATTGTTGTCCACTTTGTTGAAATGAAATAATAGATCCTACTAAAAAATATACATTGAAACTTACCATTAACCAATAACCCCATCGTTTAAGACTAAGATACCCATAAGATATTATTAAGAGAATTAAAGAGATTATCACTTTCATTATAACTTCTGATAAAAAAGGAACCTTCAAAAAAGTAGGTAATGGTGAATAATAAATTCCAATTCTTCCTGTAATATTAGGAAACAATGATAATATTAATAAAGATGCACTAAGAACACATGCATCTCCAATAAATGTTATTATAAATGGTCTGTTTTCCCTCATACTTACTCCCCTTTCTTAACGATACTTCTAGTTTATTTAATTATAATATTGAAATATAAAAACAATATTCCCATAAATATAACTATAATAATCTTAGTGAGACAGCCTAATTCTGTTAGCCAAACTAAGTCACCAAACCTGTAACGATTTATTGAATCAGTCAAATTAATCATTGGATGTTCTTTATATTCTTCTATTCGGCGTTTATGTTCTTTATCTAGTTCATCTCTATCCATAACTTCACCCTCCTATTAAATCTTTAAACAATTTATGGTTTTATGATACATAACCCTATTTGAAATAACATTGTTAGCCTGTACAATATCTTCTTACACATCTATCTATGACTATAAGTTTTTACACCTCCCTATGTAGTACTAGTATGCATATATTTGTTTGTTATCGATACTCAAAAGTTATGATACCAAAAATTCTTAAAATAGTACTCTTATATTAGTTAAAATACGTTTAAGTGGATTTTAATTAAACAAAAAAGTCCTATTTAATATTGCATAAATAGCTAAAGGTACTAAAAGAGAGAAGGTAATTAAATTACCTTCTCTTTTTTACAAAAATTTCTTACAATGGTGCTTTTACTCCTCAAAATCATCTCTACAATTTCTGCATAGTTAAAATTACTACCATTTATCATTAATATTCATAAAATATAATCAAGCTATTTTTAGTATATGTATTTGATATACACTCTTTTAATATATTTTAAGAAACGTATAACTTGTAAAGATATACTCTATAATTATGCATTTTCTTTATTAATAGTATATACATACTCCATAAACTTATTGGTTTTAAGTTCGAATTTATCTATTAAACTAACTATCTTATAAGAAGCTGTTTTAAAAATTACATATCCTATAACCGCCCCTATAAAATTACATATTATATCATTTATATCAATAGATCTATAAGGATATTCTATAGCCAATGATATCAGTAATTGGGTCATTTCTATAACTGTTCCTATTAAAAAAAATATAGTACCTAGCTTTTTTTTGTTTTTTATCTTAATAACATAAGAAATACCAAATCCAAAAGGTATAGTTAACACTATATTTAATATCTTTTCCATACTATTCATATTAACAAATGGTTTAATATTTATTCTAGATGTTAGTTCTGCCTCAAGCCCCGAAAATATTGGTATAGGAAATATCGTATACTTAATCACGTTTAATAAATATATGTAAAATATAATAAAGAACATTATATACATACTGCTCTTATTTTTCTTTAATTTTAGCCATAAACACAGAATAATTAAAATTATACCAAATATTGTTAATACAAGTAAATTAAATCGTAACATATTTTCTCCTTGTCAATCGATAATATTATATACTATGCAAGTAAATTTTATAAATTCAGCATTAAAACAATCATATCAAGTTTTAATGCTGAATTCATAGTTGCTACTATTATTTCTAATTATTAATAAGTAGACGTTAAAGTACCTGAACCCTTAATATTCCAACCATCGTCAAGAGCTTTTTCAGCTGTAATATAATATACACCTGTTGGACAAGCCCCTATAGTTCTATTAAAAGTACTTGGTGAAGTTAAGCTAAATTGATCAGCACGTATATCAATCCCCCAATCTACTTGTCTATAAAGTGTCATTTTAGTTTGATTGGCAGTTGCTGCTGCTCCTCCATCTTTAGATATTACAGATATAATTCCTTCCCATTTAAAAGTTCCTTGATTCATTGAATAAAGTTGACCATTCACTTCTCCGTTAACAACTAATTGATACATTTCAAATGCCCAATTATGTGTTTGAGTTGCAGCAACTGCTGTAGTTGGAATAATCATTACCGCACTTAGCAATGTTCCCATTAGTAAATTTAAAAGTTTTTTCTTCATACCCATTTTCCCCCTTAGTTTATAACATTTGTAGTATTATCATAATAATAAGATCACTGTGAAAATTTATTATTTTATTACTCTCGCTAATATTATTAATTATGATATATACTAACTTATTAGTCTTCAGTTACCCTCCTTTCAAAAATATCTAGTTCTTATATAAGATAAAATTTGTTCAAAAAAGTTTCATTTTTACAAAATTTTTTTAAAATATTTATTTAAAACTAGTAAATTTGTATTTATTTGTGTTTATGTATTGCATTTTCAGTTATTTATATAACCTAGCTATTTTAAATCTACTCTAAAATAGCTTCACAAAATTTTGATTTAACGAAGTTATATCTTAACTAAAAATCTCTATAAATCCTAATATTTTCAAGACTTATAGAGATTCCTTATAACCTTATACATAGCATACTTCCCTTGTTAACATTGAATTAGCATCTATTTCTCTATAATTTTGTACCATTCTAAAAGCTACTTTACATGAATGCTAATTATATTAGTCTGCAGTCCAAGCCTTTCTTTTAGTTCATCACTTATTTCTAGCTTTATAATTGTACCTTTGGGAACATCTTTAAATTCATAATGCATTCCCTGAACTACAGTCCCATCAGATATTACAACATTATCAGGTTTTATGTTTAAGATTTCTAAATGGTCATAAAAGTTGCCACTAATACTTCCTTTTTCATCAATCTCTTCTGGCAAACCTGAGAATGTACTCCGTTTTTCTGAATAAGTGATTTTAAAGTCCTTCTTATCTATCTCTAATACTCCACTCGATTCAATTGCCTTGTCATTAACACTAATTCTATAAATCCATTCACCTTTAGCTAATTCTAAAAGCTCATTTTTACTCAGATACTTTCTTGAAGAATCAATAAACTTTTTATAATCATCTTTTTCTTCTTTAAGAATTCTTATATCTAATTCATATGTACTTATTTTTTCCTGTAACTGGCTGACGCTTTTTTCATAACTTTTTATCTGATTCTGTAATTCCTGAATTTTTGAATCGTTATTCTCTGTATTAATTTTACTAGTGCAGCCTATTAAAAAAATAAATACTCCTAGTAGTGCAATATAAATTAAACCTCTCTTCTTCATAAATAAACCCCCATCTTTAGTTTAATTACTTAAGATTTTCATATTTTTCTTCATTCATCTGCCACCTTATAATTCCTCCAATTGTCCCACCCATAAAGCCGCCAATAAAATATGCTAAATGCATATATATGTAATATTCCGTAAACATATCAAAGAAATTACCTTTAGCTAATCTGCCAATTGTATAGCCTATACCCGTTGCTATACCCATCATAATAGCACTAATCAGTACATATCTTTTCTTGCCCTTCTTTCTATCTTCTTCCCATTTTTTTATGAACTTTTCAGTTTTCATTATTCACTCCCCCAAACATAAGACACTAAAAATAAAAAAATGTTTCATTCTATAAAACATTTTTTACACCAAACCACCATTCACTCAAATCAACCAATTATGTTTATAGCGCGGTCTCTTTATTCTCAGGTTCTACAAAAACGTTATCTGGATTGATATCTGGTAATTCATCTTTTATTTTATCTACGTAGTCCTTATTTGTAACAACATATATATTTTCTTTATTTACTACCGGAGCTATCCTATCAACAGTATTTCTAATGAAACTCTTATCATTAATAATCTTCAAAAATTGTTTTGGGCTCTTTTCACGGGATAACGGATAAAGTCTTGTCCCTTTTCCACCAGCTAGAATCAGTGCATATATCACTAGAACACACTCCATCTTCCATTGTTTATACTCTATACTATGTAATAATGTTTATTTTGGTGAAAGAAAAAAGAAAGTCGTAGGGCAACTTCCTTGAAATTACTAGTAATTAAGATAATCACATCATTCTACAACTATTAAATCCATTTCTCCAAATGATAAAGTAATCTTTAAGTACTTTTTCATCTTTACTATCTCTAAACTCTACAAATCTACTTAATCTTCCTTTAAATATCTCATATCTTCCGTCTTTTATAGGCATAACTATATCAATAAATACTAGATTTGGATTATTCTCTTTATACATTTCTACTGCCTTTTCACCGTTATTTGCTTCTATAACATCTAAACATCCTCATAAAGATAAACTATCCTTTAATTTCTTTCTCATTAATATTGAGTCATCACATATTAGAACTTTTACTGAATTCTCAGCCATGCCTATTCCCCTTCATAATTAGCCTATATATAAAGCTTACAACTTTCATATTATTATATATTCTTTTTAAATTCTATTTCCCCTCTATATTTTCATAATATTTCGTATAGTCTAACTAATCAAAATAAAAGTAGCTGCATTTTTTATTTTGCAGCCACTTTTTACACAGTATTAATTTATATAATTAGCTTAATCCTAATTTCTTTCTCTTAGATACAATATGAGCTTCTATATTATTTGCTACTTCAACAGGATCATCTCCAAGAGCAACCTTACCTCCAGTTAAACCTTCTACATCCTCAGTTAATAATTTTACAAGTTGAGGAGCACCTGTCATAAATGGCACTGGTGATAAATGAGTGTATGTTCCATAAGCTACTGCAAATATTCCATCTATTGTTGCTTTTTGTTCCATCCATTCTGGAGCAGTAACTGCTATTGGAAGATCTGGTACATCCACATTTAAATGGTCTGCAAGTGCAGTTACAAGCATTGATATTCTTCCAGTATCTGTACAAGTTCCAAAGCTTAATACTGGTGGAATTTTTAATAGGTTACATACTTCTCCAAGACCTTTTCCTGCTATATTATTTGCTGCTTCTAAAGTACAAAGTCCAGCTACTTCTAGAGCATGATTTCCGCAGCCTCCAGCTACTACTAATATATCTTTTTTAATTAATTCTTTTGTAAGATTTATTGTATTCCAGTCCTGTGGACCATTTCTTAATGTTGAACAGTTTGCAAGTGCAACTACACCTTTGATTTTTCCTGCTACTATTACATCTACTAATGGTTCAAGCTTACCTCCAAGAGCTTTTAATACAGCTTCTGTAGAGAAACCAGCTATAGCTTTTTGTATACTCTTTGGAACCTTAGCTGTAACTTTACCTTTACGTTTTTTAAAGTTTTCTATAGCAAGGTCAATTAGAGTATCTGCCATTTCATTTACTTTTTCAGGATAGTATGGAATCTTATGTTGTAATCCTGGCATGTCAATAAGAGTGCTTATACTTACTAAAGTTGCTTGGTACTTTTCAGCATAATGATCTATAGCTGGTGGTGAACAGTTTTCTTCCATTGCCATAACGTCTACTGTACCTGTAGCTAAGAGAGGTTCTATAGATAGCCAGTTACCCATTAAACCTACAAAAACATCATCTACGTCAAATCTTTGAAGCAATTCTTGCCCTGTTTCAATTGATCCCACTATACGAAGACCTTTTGCTCCTGCTGCTTTTGCTTTTTCTTGAACTTCAGCAAGCTTAGCTTTTTGTATTGTTGCAACTCCACCCCAAGGTTGATGTCCATTAAATACTATATTAACATATTCTCCATCCATAATACCTAAGTCTACATTTACTTCATGAGGCATAGGTGTTCCAAATAGGATATCTTGTGTCATTTCAAGTCCTATTTGAGAATTATATATAGTAGCTATTCCTAAACGCAGAGCCTTTAAAGCTAAAGATACATAGCTTCCATCTACATTTGTTAAACAACTTGCTACGCAGTTTTGTTCTTCATGAATGGTTCCTTTAGGATAAATGTTTAAGTTCTTCCAAACTTCTTTTCTCTTCTTTGGTGCAAAGGCTTCTACCATAAGGTTTTCATCATCTTCACCAATTTCTTGTTGTCTTTGTAATAAATTTGCTAGTTGTATAGCCATTTGATTTGTATCTTGATTTGTGTCAATTCCTAACTTTTCACACATCCATTTTAATTTTTCTACATCTTTAATTTTAAATGGAGTTTTTCCTTCTCCCGTTGCTTTTAATGTACGGAATGCTTCATATGCATGATGGCTGTATGTACCTGCTCCCATTATATTTTTTAATAAGAAGTTTCTCATAGCCATAGCGTCTGGTCCAATTCCACAAACCCCTTTATCTGGCTCACCTTTGTCATTTAATCTACATGGTCCTTGAGAACATAGCTGACAGCTTAATCCTTGAAGACAAAACTTACAACGGATTTTTTCTTGCTGAGTCCACCTATCAAATACATTGGACATTCCGTCTTCTCTTATACGTACTAACATTTCCTCAACAGAATCGTGATAACTTACACGTCCCTCAGTTTTTTCTAATATAGTTTCACTCATGGAAATACTCACCTCATTTTAATTTTTTCTATAATAAGTTTTCCACTTTAGAGTATAAATATGTATTAAACATTGTTTTTAATTGTACCCATACACTTTACTTTTATCTACTATGGATTTAATATTAAATTAATAATATTCTAAAGGGGCGAAATGGGGATGAATTATAATTCAAGTAGTAAATTTAACACAAAAGAAATTGCATCTTATGGTCTATTTATAGCTTTAGTTTATGTTGCAACTAGGTTTATAAATATTCCTGGACCAACTGCTGGGGGACTATTCCACTTAGGAAATGTAATGGCCTTTACTATAGCTATAGTATTTGGTAAAAAAGCTGGGGCTGTATCTGGAGCTTTAGGTATGACTTTATTTGATCTTACAAGTAGTTACTTTGCATGGGCTCCATTTACTTTCATCATAAGATTTGCAATGGGCTACATTCTTGGTCATATGGCAAATACTAGCAACACTAACAAAGTACAATCTACTATTTTTACTTTCTTTGGAGTACTTATTGCAAGTGTAATCATGATTGGAGGATATTATATAGCAGAGTTTATTTTATCTGGTAATATCTATACACCACTTCAGTCAGTATGGGGTAACTTTATGCAATGTGTTGTGGGAATAATTATAGGTCTTCCATTATCAATATCCTTGAAATTTGGATTAAAATTAAGAAAAATATCAATCTAAATAAAACAGAGACATTTCAGTATTTGAAGTGTCTCTGCTCATTTTATAAACTATCTATAATTATTTTAACAAATCTAAAAGGCTTTCTCCTTTAACTTCTTCTGCTCTCCACTCTATTACAGCAAAATGTCCTTTTGAAATTTCATTAACCTTATTAATCCATTCTATTTCATTACTTGCTTTTGCTTTTAAAATCTCATTTGTTGTATCAGTTGCATAAAGACTTGAATTAATAACCCACCACTTACTATTTATACCTGCACGTTTTAAATCAGATTCTAGTCTAGTAGCTTCGTATACTGGAGTAGCTTCAGCTAAGGTTACAATTATAACTTCTGTATCCTCAGCATTTCTAAGCCTTGGTAAAAGTTTTTTCACTGATTCTGGAGTATCTCCTTGAGATCTCTGAATTTCTCTATTATAGCTTTCAGTTGAATCTAAAAGAAGTAGGGTATGCCCTGTTGGAGCTGTGTCAATAACCACAACTTCATTTTCTGATCTTTCAACTATCTCTGCAAAAGCTCTAAATACAGCAATTTCTTGAGTACATGGTGATCTTAAATCTTCTTCTACATATTCTATATCTTCATCACTCATAGTTTCTCTTGCTTTACTTAAAACCTCTTCTCTATACTTTTCAAGTTCTTTTTTCTCATCAATATTGCTTAAAGTTATACCGTAACTCTCATCTAAGACAAACTTTAGATGTGCTGCTGGGTCTGTAGTTGTAAGGTGAACTTTTTTACCTTTCTTCGCAAGACCTAGTGCAATAGTTGCTGCTATAGTAGTTTTTCCAACTCCACCTTTTCCCATAGTAAAAATAACCCTTTTGTTTGAGTTATAAAGGTCTTCTACAACCTCTTTAAGTTTTTGGATTTCCTCTACATTTAGCCTTTCACCACTATACTTTATATTATCTTCCTTTAAGAATGCTCTTAGATTTTCTACTCCTGTAACATTATATGGCCTTAGTGGAATTTCAAAGCTTTCTAAGTCTCTTAAATGTTCTGGCATATCTTTAAGGGCATTTTGTTGTTTCGTATATATATTATTTGATAAAGCATCATCAGCATTTTTAAGAACACCATTTATAACAAGAACCTGATTATTAACTCCTATATCCTGTAATTCTTTAGATGCTCTTTCGCCTTCCTTTAGCGAAGATACTTCTGGCCTAGATACAAGAACAAGAGTTGTTAAATCTTTATCTGCTAAGGTTTTTACTGCATCTTTATAAACTTCCTTTTTTTCTTCAAGTCCTGATAACTGTCCAAGACAGGATGCCCCATGATTACTCTCACTAATAAAGTTGCTCCAAGCTGATGGAAGTTGTAGCATTCTAAGAGTATGACCAGTTGGCGCTGTATCAAATATTATGTGATCAAACTTCTCTTGAACATTTTTGTCTGTTATAACATTAGAAAATTCATTAAAAGCTGCTATTTCAACAGTACAAGAACCTGAAAGTTGTTCTTCCATATTATTAATTACTACATCAGGAAGCTTACCCCTATATGGTCCTACAACACTTTCTTTATATTCTCTTGCAGCTTCCTCTGGGTCGAAATTAGCTACTACTAAATTTGATACTTCCTTTATTTCAATTCCTTTATTATTTAAATCTGTATTAAATACATCTTGAAGATTTGAGGCTGGGTCTGTGCTTATAAGCATTATTTTCTTTCCTACATCAGCTAGAGTAACAGCAGTTGCACAAGCTGTAGAAGTTTTACCAACTCCCCCTTTACCTGTAAAGAATAAATACTTAGTTAATTTTATTTCATCTAAATTAAAATTTTTAAGCATTAGTATACCTCTTTTCTATAGTTATTAACAGCATCCGCTACCGCCACAGCAGCCACTACTTTTAGTTTTAACCTTCATAGTAGTTTTAAGAAAATCTTCTGGAACTTCTAACATTTCACAAAGCTCTTTATTTGTAGGGTAAGACTTTGTTTTAACTACTACATCATCAACCATTGTTACTGGTAATATATCCACACCCTCACTGTTCAATAATTGATTTATCCCCTTATTATCCACAAAGGCCTGTGGATTACTTGTTAGGTTATGTCTTTCAACTACAATTCCTTTTTTACTTAAACTGTTTAAAACTGTAGATATTCTTAATAATTCTGGATCTACTGATGGTCCACACACTCCAGTTGAGCAACACATTGCAGGATCGAAAATAATCATTTTTTTCATAATATACATCTCCTTAATTTAAAAGTTTATTTATAACAAGTCTTTTTTTCATTATTACATTTACAAATACATTCCTCTTCTGTATTTGTTATTACATCCATTAAAAACAAGACTAATTTATTAGAACTTGTAGTGTCTAATGAGTAGTAATTCCATATTCCTTCTTTTCTAGCCTTAATAAGGCCACATTCTATAAGAACCTTCATATGATGTGATAAGGTTGGTTGAGTAAATTCGAAATCTTCTAATATATCACATGCACATTTTTCTCCACAAGAAAGAATATCAATAATTTCTAATCTACTTGGATCTGATAGAGCCTTAAATATCTTAGCATTTATCTCATAATTTTTCTCCATTAATTCACTCCCTATATAGATACTTATCTATATATAGTATAGATAAGTATCTATATATTTGCAATACATATGTTTAATTTTACAGATTATTAACGTTTGTATATATTATCTTCTATATATAACTAATATATTCATATTCTTTAATTATTCAAATAGAATAACTACATAAATCTCTAACATCTTATTAAATAAAATAGTTTTTCTATATTACTATATGAAAATATAATTATGTAGTGTCTATTCTAAAAGTAGCAATAGAATTTAAATAAAAGGTTATGGAAAAATATTTTTCCATAACCTTTTATCCTTTTAACTATTTGCTTTTATTACTGCAAATCTTCCTAAAAATCCAACAATGATTAAAATAACTCCTGCAATTAAATAAATATTGCTCATATTATAATTATTTAAGATTTGTCTATTTGCTGTAGTTCCAATAGCTCCTCCTACAAACATATTGAATGAAGCTAAGGACATTACCGTTCCTCTAAGTTTTGGCATAGTTTCTTGTGCTGTGCTTACTAAAGTAGATTGGAGAAATACAAATGAAAGTCCAAATCCAAATAAAGCAACTCCTAAAGCTATTACTGAACTTGATATAGAAAATATCACTAATGATGCCCCTCCTAAAACTCCGGCAAATGCAAGAAAATTATTTTTCATCTTCATTCTAAGCTTAGGAGCCTTTCTTCCTCCAATTACTGTAGCTACACCGTATATAGTTAGTATAAGGCCTACTATAAGTATATTATATCCTGTTCTATCTTGAAGGTATTTTCCAGAATAAGTAAAGCTTCCAAATACACTAAACCCTACTAGGAAAATTGTGCCTACTATATAAAGTAATTTAGTATTAGTCAAAGCTTCTCCATACACCTTTTTAAAGTTTAATTTATCAATAACTCCTGGAGTCTTTTCAAGATATTTTACCATGAATAAAGCTACAATAAGTTCTGCAAGCCCATATACAAAATAAACCCATCTCCAAGATCCAAAATATGCTATAGCTCCTCCAACAGCAGTGGCTGAAGCTCCTCCTAAGAACATCATTCCCATAACTTTACCTATGGCACCTTGACGTTTTTCAGGCTGAAAACTTTCTCCAATTAGAGCTAAAGTAACTGGAAATATCCCTGCACCAAATGCTCCATTAAGCGCTCTTACTATTATAAGATAAGGAAGATTATACGAAAATGCGCCTAGAATACTAAATATTGCTGTTCCAAAAGCTGCAATATTTATAATTTTAGTTTTTCCATACCTATCTCCTAGAGGTCCAAAAACTATAGTAAACAGACCAAAAGTTAGCATATATGCCGTTACCGAAAGAGCTGCATCCCCAATGCTTATATTTAAATCTCTAGCAATGTCTATTAGAAGTGGTGATACTGCATAGTTATCTCCATTAGCAAAGAAAGCCATTACCCCTAAAATCAATACCATATTTTTCAATTTCTTAGAATCCATATTAATACCCCCATCTCTTATACTATACTTAGGTAAGGTATAGTATGTTTTAAAATTTAAGTAGGAAGTTATCTCCCTACTTAAATTAACTTAATTCAACCCATTATACTTAAAACTTATGTTATAATTAGTATATATAAACTAAATTTAATAAACACTTATAAGATAAAACAATAAGGAGGGTTTATTGTTGATACAAAAATGTAATAAATGTTCCACTCAATTTACATGGCAACAGATTATAAAATCAACTTTCTTTAGCTTTGGTTCTCAACACATGGAATGTAATAAGTGCCGTACTAAACATTATGCTAATTTTACAACAACATTAATTATTACCATAGTTATATCACTACCAATATTACTTAAGCGCTTTACAAATATAACAACTACATTCGGTGTTCTTGAGGAATTTTTTATTGCAATATATCTCGTTTTACTTGCTTTACTAATAGCTTTAACACCATTCTTTGCAAGATACCATTTAGAAAATAAATCTAAACATAAATAAAAAGTTTATTGGCTTGTATGAATAGACAAGCCAAATTTTTTATTTATTATTCAATCCATCAAAGAAAATTTGTAAATTATCAGGTAATACATAATCTTCTGGTTTAACAGTAGGTGCTTTACCTCCTCCGTAAACTTCTTTAAGAATAGCATTAACAATCATTGCTTTAGGTGGCTCATTATATTCTATACCCTCATGTACCCAAACTCTACAATCCACATCACTACCACATAGATCTCCACATTCTTGACAGGAAGATTCTTTTACTTCTAATTCAATATCATTACCATTTATTCTAATAGTCGGAGAGCTTAAAAATTCATATTTTATAGCCAGCTCCTTTGAAGTAATATTAACCTTATTCACTACTATATCAAAACCTGCAGCCTTTAATACTCCAGCTACCTCACTAATTGCTTTATCAAGATTGTTTTCTGCACCTTGACATCTTTCACAGACACTTAAATCTAAATAAAGAAAATCAATAAAAATTTGATTTTTCTCTAGTTCTGACCCACAACAACCACTACCACTAGAGCAACATCCTGAATTATTACTCATAAAATTCTTACCTCATATTCTCAAGAATTTTAGCAATTTCCTTTGGCTTTAAAACTTTCCCAAATGAAACAACTTTTTCGTCAATAACTAATGCTGGAGTTGACATTACCCCATAAGTCATTATCTCCTTAAAATCTGTCACTTTAATAACTTCTGCTTCTAAACCTGCTTCCTTTAACGCTGTCTCAGTGTTTTCTTGTAAATTGCTACAATTTTTACATCCTGAACCTAAAATCTTGATTATCATAACATATCACTCCCTAATAATATTATTTTTAAAAACCTAAATAAAACATATAAAATGCTATTAACATAATCATCAATCCCATAAGAATTTTTAATACTTTGCTTGCCATACCATATTTCTCACTGGATGATAGCTTATGTACAAAACCTACAGATGTACCTGCAATTAAAACTAAAAAACTATGTCCTAAGGAATACAAAAGCAAAAGTAATATTCCCCATAAAAGGCTTCCTTCCTTTGCTACTATAGCAAGTAGCACAACTAAAACAGGTGTTGCACAAGGAGATGAAAAAAAGCCTCCTAAAACTCCTGCAAAAAATGCTCCCCCAAAACCACGTTTAGTATTCTTGCTAATTGCATATGAAGATGGTATAAAGTTAAATATCTCCCAGGTTTTCAGGGAATGCAAGAGTCTGCTCCAAAGTCAATAATAATAGGAAGTCCATAAGACTTTAATTTTTGAATGTCTATTTCTTCAGTTACATGCAATGCAAAGTCAGAGTTTTTATTACCTGCTGAATCAATGTCTTTTTTTGAATTCTTTATTGCCCATATACCAATTACTGCACACAAAAGTAGCACTGGTACAATAATTTTTATGAACCTGTTATTCTTTGACATAAGCATTACCTCACTTTATAATATTCTATTTATTAATCAATTCAGCTTCCTCATAGATTTTTTTAATTTCATCCTTAGATATAAGCTTTGATAAAACATAGGCTATTATAATAATTCCAGGTATATCAACAAGCAACCTTGTAATAGCAAATTTTGTTCCTAGCGATGTCATTTCAAAAATTAGCATAGGTATTTTAGTAGTTGACCATGCACCAATGAATATGAGTACATTACTAAACTTGACTCCCTTTTTCATAAACACCGCTGCTACTGGAAATGCACCATAAAGAGGACCTGCTGCTGCTGAACCTATAAGTATAGATAACACTATCCCTGTCACCCCTGAACCTTCACCCATGTATTTTATCATAGTTTCCCTTGGTACCCACATATCAAGAAGTCCAAGCAAAACAAATACTGGAGGGATTACCATAATCATTTCTTTGAAAGAATATGCTGTAATACTTAATGCCTTCATCCCAAGATTATGATTAAATATCGTAAATATACCAATGCCAACTGATACAATAATAAAAGCCCTATACCTTTTTAATATTGTTTTCATATGCTAGTCACCACCAAACCAATTATATATGCAACAATAAAAGAAAAAATGAATGCTGAAACATTTCTATATATTGTTAGTTTTTTTCCAAAATACTTGACTTCAACAGGTATGGTAACAATACCTACCATCATAAGACTTGAAACAAAAGCACCAATTTGCATGTAACCTGCACCACCTTGTAGAAGCATACCAGCAGTTGGAAAGGCAACAAAACCCGGTATTAAGGTCACAGCTCCAACAATAGAAGCAAGTACTACTCCGATCCAGCCTGAATCTGATCCAATAACTTTAGATATCACCTTAGGATTTATTATTGCAAGCAAAACACCCACTAGCAAAATAACTACTAAAAGTTCTGGCAGAATATTCTCAAAAGCCTTCCATGCTTTTTTTAAAGCCATTTTTGTTTTTTTCTTATCTTTATAAAATGAAAAAATCAGAAATGTTACAGTAACAAGATATAAACCTGTATTCACAATCCCCACCACCCTCTATATTAATTCCAACACTATAATCATTTTGTTCTTGTTTTGCATAGTTTTATCTCCCATTATTTCAGTATAATGTTTTTTACATGAGTAAATATCCAAAGGCATTAAATACATAACCAATTATGAGAATACCTGCAGATACAATCCCAACAAAAATACCCAAAAGTTTCGGTTTAACAACCTTCTGTAACATAATCATAGATGGAAGTGAAAGTGCGGTTACACCCATCATAAAAGATAGTGCTGTACCAATTCCTACTCCCTTTAGAACTAATGCTTCTGCAATTGGAAGTGTGCCAAAAATATCAGCATACATAGGAACACCTACAAAAGTTGCTATTAAAACAGAATACCATTTGTCCTGACCAAGTACAGCAGAAATAACATCTTCAGGAATCCAGTTATGAATAACAGCTCCAATTCCCACACCAGCTAAAATATAAATCCATACCTTTTTTATAATATCTAAGACTTGATTTCTAGCAAAATCAATTCTCTCACTTTTGGTGAGCTGTTCTTGTTCAACTTCAAGCATCTTATTGCTATAAACAAAGGGCTCTACATATTTCTCAAGCTTTAATTTACTAATAATGCTTCCTCCAATAACTGCCAGGATAAGCCCTACAACCACGTAAGCCATTGCAATCTTCCAATTAAATATGCTTGCCAGTAGAATGACAGATGCTAAATCTACAAGAGGTGAAGATATTAAAAAAGAAAAAGTAACACCAATTGGTAGTCCTGCACTTGTAAAGCCTATGAATAAAGGAATGGAAGAGCATGAACAAAAGGGTGTAACCGTTCCAAGTAAAGCACCTAATATATTAGCCCAAATCCCATTAAAATTTCCTAAGATTTTTTTAGTCCTCTCAGGTGGAAAATAACTTTGAATATAAGATATCATAAAAATAAGTACTGATAATAATATAAAGATTTTTATAGTATCATAAATAAAAAAGTGTATACTTCCCCCTAGTTTGTCTTTTATGGATAATCTAAATATCTTTTCTACAAGTAGACTCACAAGCTCATAAAGCCAAGTCATTTTTAATAATTGATTGTTAAGAAAACTAAAGATTTGTGTTAATATAGACATTCTCCCCACCTACCAAAATATATTTTCATATTATCTTTTACATGCTGTAATATATTCTTCTGCTTTATTTAAATTTTTTAAATCATTTTGTATAGTTGCATATTCCTTATGGCTTAAAACTACTTTTTCTAACACTTCTCTTAGAAGTTCATTTTTATGATCTAAATAATAGTATATGAACTGTTCTCTTCTTTCGTCCTTTACAAAACCCATATCTCTTATTTTTGCCAAATGCTTAGAAATTTTAGGCTGAGATTCCTCTAGTACTCCTTGTATTTGACACACACATAATTCTTTATGATAAAGTAAAACCAAAATTCTTAATCGTGTTTCATCTGACAGTATTTTAAATAAATCTGTAAGTTTATCCATATGTTCACATCCTTTAATTTATCTTTAATTTATCTTTAATTTATAATTAATATTATGTTTAAATACTCATATACTCATATGGGTATATGAGTATTATACTCCCCCCCTCTAGCTTTGTCAATAATACTGTTATCCCTTTTTCAAACATAAAAAAACTCAACCTAAAGCAGATATTTACTAGCTTAAGATTGAGTTCTGTAATTTTAAAATTATAAGTTAATTTCTTTATTTTGAATTCTTTTAGATAAATCTTTAATCTTTTCTTCAATTGTTTTTGCTGTATCTATAAACTCTTCATCACTCTTACCTGTCGGGTCATCTAATCCCCAATCTTCTACATGCTTTCCAGGTAAATATGGACATACAACATTACATCCCATTTTCACTACAATATCAACTGCTGGTATGTCTTGAATTAACTTAGAAGTTTGAGTCTCATTCATATCAATATTATATAAATCCTTAATTGTTCTTACAGCATCTTGATTTATTTGTGGTTTTGTTTCTGTTCCTGCAGAGTATGAATCAAAAACCTCTGCTGCAAATAATTTTCCTAATGCTTCTGCCATCTGTGATCTACAAGAATTGTGAACGCATACAAATGCTACCTTTGGTTTCATAATTTAAATCCTCCTTAGTTTATAATTATTGATTTTCTACTTCTTTGAACCAGCCCTTTGTATTATTAGCTATTTTAACTAACGTCAACATAACAGGGACTTCCGTTAATACTCCAACTACAGTTGCAAGAGCTGCTCCAGACTGTAATCCGAATAGTGCAATTGCAACCGCTACGGCAAGTTCAAAGAAATTACTAGCCCCTATCATACCAGCTGGTGCTGCTATATTATGTGGTAATTTCCAAAGTTTTGCCCATCCATAAGCCAGGAAGAAAATAAAGAAAGTTTGAATTGTAAGTGGTATTGCAATCAGTCCAATGTGTAGTGGATTATTTAATATAGTCTCTCCTTGGAAGGAGAATATGATCACTAAAGTTAAAAGAAGTCCTCCAATTGTTACATTGTCAAATTTCTTTAAAAATACATTTTGAAAGTATTCCATTCCCTTAGATTTCACTATATACTTTCTTGATAAATATCCTCCTGCAAGAGGGATAACCACAAATAATACTACTGATAAAAATAAAGTATCATATGGAACAGCTACATCGCTGACCCCAAGTAAAAATGCTACTATTGGAGTAAATGCTACTAACAATATTAAATCATTAACTGCAACTTGAACTACTGTATACGCAGGATCTCCTTTAGTTAAGTGACTCCATACAAACACCATAGCTGTACATGGTGCTGCACCTAGAAGTACAGCCCCTGCAAGATACTCCTTAGCAATATCTGGTGATATCCATTGCTTAAATACTACATTTAAGAAAAAAGCTGCTATTAAATACATAGTAAAAGGCTTAATAAGCCAGTTTATAACACAGGTTACTGTAAGTCCCTTTGGCTTTTTTGCAGCCTCTACAATACTAGAAAAGTCTATTTTTAGCATCATAGGATATATCATAAGCCATATAAGAATAGCAACTGGTATTGAAACCTTAGCATATTCAAATTTACTTAAGGTATCTGGAATGACTGGTAACACTTGACCTATAACAACTCCAAGTACAATACAAATAGCAACCCATAATGTTAAGTATCTTTCAAAAAACCCTATCCCCTTTTTTTCTTTACTTTTTGCACTCATAATTTCCCTCCAAATAACTCATTATTTTCTCTTTATCATCTCTTAAATCTTCACAGGTAAAGGCACTGCATTTATACTTATCTAATTTTTCTATATCTTTTGTATACGTATCATCTTTTGTTAACTTCTCACTTAAATAGTTATAAAGCATTTCATTTTCTGATATAAAATTTTTATCTATAAAATAGTACACCCACTGTGCTTTCTTATCAGCGCCAATTATTTTTAAACTCTTTAGTTTATTTAGATGTCTAGATGCATTAGACTGAGTAATTCCAAGGATACTTTCTATTTCACATACACAGAGTTCTCCTTCTTTCAATATGTTAAGTATTCTTACTCTATTTTCATCTGATAGTGCTTTAAACACCTCTACGAATTCCACTTTATCACCCCTTGTGCACGAATATGATTATATTCACTTATACTCATATATTATTCCATGACTTCCTTTTTGTCAATATAAATTGAACACTATAAATGTTAAGAGGCAGCCTCTTAACATTTATAAGATTTGGAAGTTTTAATAGTTTATGTTCAATAGTATTTATGTTAATGAACATTGAAGATAATAAATATAGAACACTTAGATAAAAGAGTTAAAATTTACGTAGAAACTGACAGGACGTCAGTTTCAGATTTCACTACCCTGGATGGTAGATTGAAATCGTTAGTAAATTTTAAAAGCTTTTACCTTTAGTGTTCTTTATTATGTGAAGGTTTATGGTATAAATACTATTGGATATACTTTATTTTTCCCAGTCTTGAGATCTTCCAATAGCTTTGTGCCATCCCTTAACGAATTTAGCTCTCTTTTCTTCATCCATTTCAGGTGTGAAAGTTCTAGATGACTTGCAATTTGAACAAATGTCATCTATATCCTTCCAGTAACCTACAGCAAGTCCGGCAAGATATGCTGCTCCAAGAGCAGTAGTTTCTATAACCTCTGGTCTTCTAACAGAAGTATTTAATATATCTGCTTGGAATTGCATTAAGAAGTTATTTGCACAAGCTCCACCATCTACATTTAATGCTTGAAGCTTAATTCCTGAATCCTCTTCCATAGCTTTTAATACGTCATGAGTTTGATATGCCATTGACTCAAGCGCCGCTCTTATAAAGTGTTCCTTCTTAGCTCCTCTTGTAAGTCCAACCACAGTACCTCTTGCATATGCATCCCAATATGGTGCTCCAAGTCCAACAAAAGCTGGAACTACGTATACTCCATTAGAGTCTTCAACTGCTGTTGCATATCTTTCTGATTCTGCTGCACTTTTTATCATTCTAAGTTCATCACGTAGCCATTGAATAACAGCTCCACCAATGAATACGCTTCCCTCAAGAGCATATTCGATTCTACCATTATAACTAGCTGCCATAGTTGTAAGAAGTCCATTTTTAGATTCAACTGCTTTTTCTCCAGTATTCATTAAAAGGAAACAACCTGTTCCATAAGTGTTTTTAGCCATACCTTCTTCACAACAAACTTGACCAAATAGTGCTGCTTGTTGATCACCAGCATCTCCGCATATTGGAATTGGTGAGCCAAATATAAGCTCATCAGTTTCTCCATATACACTACTAGATGGTTTTACTTCTGGAAGCATTGATTTTGGTATATTTAATTCTTCTAAAAGCTCATCATCCCATTTTAGTTCATGTATGTTATATAACATGGTTCTTGAAGCATTTGTATAATCCGTAACATGTACTCTTCCCTTAGTTAAATTCCAAATTAACCACGTATCTATATTACCAAAAAGTAGTTCTCCTCTTTCTGCTTGTTCTCTAGCTCCATCTACATTATCAAGTATCCATTTAACCTTCGTTCCTGAAAAGTATGCATCTAAAACAAGTCCTGTTTTTTCTCTTACTGTTTTATCAAGACCTTTTTGCTTTAATTCATCACAGTATTCAGCAGTTCTTCTACATTGCCATACTATAGCATTATATACAGGAATTCCTGTTCTCTTATTCCAAACAACAGTTGTTTCTCTTTGATTTGTTATACCTATACCTGCAACATCATTTGCATCGAGTCCTGCTCTTGCTAAAGCCTCTCCTGCAACCCCTGCTTGAGTTGCCCATATTTCCATTGGATCGTGTTCAACCCATCCACCTTTTGGATATATTTGTTTAAACTCTTTTTGAGAAACACTTATGATTTCTCCTGCTTTATTGAATATTATACACCTTGAACTTGTTGTTCCTTGGTCTAAGGCCATTATATACTTTTCTTTTTCCATGTTAATTCCTCCCTTTATTTTTAGATATTATAATTAAAGGTTTTCATTTAGCATACTTTATTGTCTAAAATACTGAATTAGCTACTAATGCTCCGAGTATTCCACCGATTATTGGTGCAACAACTGGAATCCATGCATATCCCCAATCAGAATCTCCTTTACCTGCAATTGGTAATATTGCATGAGCTATACGTGGTCCTAAATCTCTAGCTGGGTTTATTGCATATCCAGTAGGTCCCCCTAATGAAAGACCAAGTGCAAAGATAAGTCCTCCAACTGCCATAGTTGTAATTTCTGGTTGTATCCCTGCTTGTCCTAATCCTAAGATTACAAACACTAGCATAAATGTTCCTATAACTTCTGTAATGATATTAGCTGTAGTATTTCTTATTGCTGGTATTGTTGCAAATATTCCAAGCTTTGTAGCCTTATCATCTGTTTCTTTCCAATGTGCAAGATATGTAAGCCAGACTAAAGTTGCTCCTGCCATAGCTCCTAGCATTTGAGCTACTATATATTTTGGTACTAAACTCCATGAGAAATTTCCCAAAACTGCAAATGCTATTGTAACTGCAGGATTAAAATGTGCTCCACTTATAGCTCCAAACATAAATACCGGAAGCATAACTGCTAGTGCCCAGCCTGTAGTGATTACTATCCATCCACTACCCTCGGCCTTACTCTTTTTGAGGCATACACCAGCAACAACTCCGTCGCCTAGTAGGATTAAAATCATTGTACCTAAAAACTCTGCTATTAAATTAGACATTTCTTTTCCCCCCCTGATTTTTTATTTGTAAACGTTTATATTGTAAACATTTTACAAATCGCAATAAAAAAGCCATTATTAAGAAAGGGAATATACTCCCTTCTCAATAATGGCTCTCAATTCTCCGCCATAAATATTCACTTCTTGAATCATGATATATTTATTATCTTTTGCTATAATTTAATTGTACAACTTTTCATTACTCTTTGCAATACTTTTGGTAGCAATAATATGGACTCCAGTGTTAGCTACATTTTCAAGTACTATATCCCCAGCCTTTATAGGTGCACTTACTACAAGTCCTTTAAGTTCTTCTATACATTGTATGATCTTATCCTTAGGAATATCACTCTTAGTTTTAACAGAAACTGCAGAAATTTCTCCTCCTTCAACCTTAACAGAGGAAGTAACTATTCTAGTTGGATTAGTACATTCTTTTTCTGCATAGGTCTTCCCTCTTAAACATATGTTGCCTTTTACCTCTACTACTTTATCTTCATCTATTTTAACTTCTAGCTGACATCCAATAGGACATCCTATACACACTAACTCTCTTGAATTACTCATATCTCTACTCTCCTTCTACTTTAACAATAATCTTCTTACAGCTTGGATATTTATTAAACATAGCTTTTGTAAGTTTTACTGTTTCCATCTCACCTGGAGTAAGTATTCTTTTCTTTATATGCATTTCTCTTGCTTCATCAAAGTACACAGAAATATAGCTGTTCTCGTATACATCTCCAACTCTAAATCTTACGTCTACTTGATTTTCTATAACCTTAGGATTTACATACTTAGGCACTGTATATCTTACACCATTACTTCCTACAAGTTCTATTCCTTCTTCATTAAAGTTTTGGCCTTTTATATATCTTGCAGCATTTTTTCCAGCACTTACACTTTCAACAGTAACATAATCTACTAAATCATGAACATGAAGTACATTGCCACAAGCAAATATACCTTCCACATTAGTTTGAAGACTTTCATTAACTTCTGGTCCCCCAGTTATTCCTGATAAAGCAACCTTTGCCTTTGCTGAAAGCTCATTTTCTGGAAGTAATCCTACTGATAAAAGTAGCGTATCACAAGGTATATATTCTTCGCTTCCTCTTATAGGCTTTCTGTTATCATCAACCTTTGCAATAGTAATTCCCTCTACTCTATCTCCACCCTTTATATCTATTATAGTATGTGAAAGCTTTAGTGGGATTGCAAAGTCGTCTAAGCACTGAACTATATTTCTTTTAAGTCCTCCTGAATAAGGCATAAGCTCTACTACTGCTTTTACCTTAGCTCCTTCAAGAGTCATTCTTCTTGCCATTATAAGACCTATATCTCCAGATCCAAGAATAACAACTTCCTTACCTGGCATATATCCATCTATATTAACAAACTTTTGAGCAGCTCCTGCAGAGTATATTCCGGCGCATCTGCTTCCCGGTATATTTATAGCTCCTCTTGGTCTTTCGCGACATCCCATAGCAAGTATTAAAGCCCTCGCCTTAATCTCTATTATTCCATCCTCTTCATTTACTGCTGTTATCTCTTTATTTTCATTTATATCTATTACCATAGTATTTAGCTTATATGATATTTTCATATCTTCCACTTGATTTATAAATCTTTCTGCATACTCTGGACCTGTAAGCTCTTCCTTAAAAGTATGAAGTCCAAAACCATTATGAATACACTGGTTAAGTATTCCCCCAAGACAATTATCTCTCTCTAGTATAAGGATATCCTCTATACCTTCTTCTCTTGCCCCTATTGCTGCTGCGAGCCCAGCTGGACCACCACCGATTATTACTATATCATATTCTCTCATACTCTATCCCCCCACATCCTTAAGTAATAATAGCCCTTAAATCTCTTTATTTTTTCCTACTAATATTCTTGAGTTTCCACCGAATTTAGTTACTTCTGTTTCCTCTATATTTAGCGCTCTTGCTAGAATAGAAACTATCTTTGTAGAGCAAAAACCTGACTGGCATCTTCCCATACCAGCTCTAGTTCTTCTTTTAACTCCATCTAAGTCTGTAGCTCCAAGTGGTCTTCTTATAGCACTTAGTATTTCTCCTTCAGTGACAGTTTCACATCTACAGATCATTTTTCCATAAGATGAATCTTCTTTTATAAGTTCTCTTCTTTCTTCATTGTTCATTTCTCTAAACTTTGGAACCCCATGTCTTATAGGATTAAAGCTTTCGTTTTTAGTAGGATTAAGTTTATCTACTACTATTCCTTCAACCATCTGTGCAATAGCTGGTGTACTTGAAAGTCCAGGCGATTCAATTCCAGCCACATTTATAAAGCCCTTAACATCTTCTGACTCACCAATTATAAAATCATCTGCCGCACTGTGAGCTCTAAGTCCTGAAAAGGATGTTATAATTTGTCTCATAGGAACTTCTCTTAAAGTACTCTTAGCTTTTGTAAGTATTTCTTCAAGGCCTTCTTGTGTAGTATTTACATCTAACTTATTATCAATATCTATTGCATTAGGGCCTATGAGAAGATTCCCATCTACCGTTGGAGTAACAAGGACTCCCTTACCAAACTTAGTTGGAAGCTGAAATAGTGTTCTTGTAGCCATGTTTCCTACTGATTTATCAAATAAACAGTACTCCCCTTTTCTTGCTTTTATATCTATCTTGTTTTTGCTAATCATATTATTTAAATTATCAGCGAACAATCCTGCTGCGTTAATAACTATACTACTTTCAACTTTTCCTTTAGTTGTATCTAATAAAAAACCTGACTGAATCTTTTTGATGCCCTTAACTTCACAATTCAGCTTAAACTCTACTCCATTTGCATGAGCATTCTCAGCATATCCTATTGTCATTTCATAAGGACAGACAATTCCACCTGTCGGAGCATATAATGCTGCTACTATCCCATCATTTAAGCTAGGCTCAAGTTCTGATAGCCTTTTCTTATCTAATATCTCTATATTTGGTACTCCATTATTTTCACCTTTTTGTTTTAACTCTTCAAGTTTCTCTACATCTTCTTCATTTGAGCATAGTACTAAAGATCCATTTCTCTTAAAAGGAAAATCTAATTCTTTTGATAATCTATCAAACATGGCGTTTCCTTTAGCATTTAATTTTCCCTTTAGGCTTTCTGGCTTTGCATCAAAACCAGCATGGACTATTCCACTGTTTGCTTTTGAAGTTCCTACAGCTAAATCCGACCCCTTCTCAAGTACGCATATTTTTAAGTTATATTTTGATACTTCTCTAGCAATACTACAACCTATTACTCCAGCTCCTACAATTACAACATCAAACATACTATACCTCCCCCTGCAAAACAAAAAAGAGCCACAATTTTAAAGGGGTTTATCCCTTTAAAACTATGGCTCTCTATACTCTGCCTTAACTATTAATTTATAATATTATTATAGCACTAGCTATATTTTTGTCAATGAATATATAAAAATATTATGTACCATTACTGTAACTTCTTTTTACACTCTGGACAGCGTGTTAGCTTTTTAGGCTCTATTCTGCTGTCAAATACATGTTTACAAGCAGGACATTTATACTGCTTTTCAAGAAAAATTCCTATTGCTATAAACATAGCTGCTACTGCATATCTCTCTATTCCCTTTAATATAAGTATAGGTACAATAGCAGACATAAGTATTACAAACCCTGCTTCTTTATACTTTACTGCCATTTTAAACTGTTGCTGTATTCTTTCATCATTCATTTTATCCACCTCATCTTCTTTATGTTAATTAACATAATAGTATATAATTACATCTCCCAAATTTCTTCCTTACTAGTAGATATACCTACTGCTCCTGACTTAATGCTTTGGATAACATCTTCCTTATCCATTATTAGTCCTCCAACAATTATAGGTATATTAACTTCATCAAAAATCCTCTTAGTTACCTTTGGCATAATTCCTGGCATAATCTCTACAGCATCAGGTCTTATAGCTTTTATAGAATTTATCCCACTATCTAAAGATAAGTTATCTATAATAAATAACCTTTGAATAGTGAAAATGCCCATGTCTTTAGCTATCTTTATAAGATTTGACTTAGTAGTTATAATACCATCAGGTTTTACTATATTATTTATGTGTCTTAGTGCAAAGGCATCCCTTGCAAAACCTTCCATTAAATCTATATGTATATATATACTTTTCCCTGCGTCTCTAACTTTTTTAGCTATTTCTTCTATATTACATATATTTCCCTTTAATAAAAAAATAACTTCACATGGAGATTCAATAGCTTTTTCTAAATGATTTATATCTTTTACAGCTGCAATTACTGGACTAATGCTTAACTTACTATAAAATTCATTTTTCATTTTTTCACTCCCAATGTTTAACTTTAATATTTATTATATCAGATTGCTGAGCAATTTAGTATTATATAATTAGGAAAAATAATGTAAATAAGTTAGCCATCAACTATATTTAATTGATGGCTAACTTATTTAATTTTATAATCTTATAAAATTACATCCTCAATGAACACAGTTAAGCTTTGTAATAAATTATAGAAATTATACTTACCATTTTCCTTCACCTGAATAATGGGTCTCGTTGCTGCTTCTTTATTTTGAGCTATTACAACCCCTTCTAACCCGTTATTTAATCTAACTGGGAGACCATTAGGATAACAGTAAATTGAGTTTACAAAGTCTCTATAAATATCATCATCATATGCCTCTATAGCTTTAGCAGTAATCTTTTCTATAGCAACATGAGGTAAAATTCCACTCTCATCCTCTATATATTTCATATAAGAATTACATATACTTACAATCTTAGAAAATTCAAATATTTTATCTCCTTTTAACCCTATAGGTCCCGTTCCATCTTTTTTCTCATAAAGCTCATATATACACATGTAAGATAATGGGCTAAATAAAGTATTACTCTTTACAAGTTTATACCCTACTTCCGTATGCTCTTTTCCTTCAACAAAAAGCTTTCCTATATCATGTAGCAAAGCGCCTATTCCCAGAAATAATAGTTTCTTTTCATTTAATTTCCTTCTTGTTCCAAGCATAAGCGATAAAACTGTTACATTAAAGGAATGTAACGTTAATTTTGCAATATCATCTTTAGGAATTAAGTTATTTAATATAACCGCATTTTCAGATAAATTGATATTTTCAATTGCTCCATTTACAACTTCTACTACCTTATTATAATTTACTGTTTTACTTTTTTTTGCCTCTTCAAAAACTTCTCTTATAGATTTTAATAATCCTAATTTAACAGTTGTAGGTATTACCTCTTGTAAAATGATCTCATCATTTCCATCATCTATATAAATAGTATTGATACCTATATTACTTAGCCTTTTAATAATAGATTGACTTAAAGTACTTCCTTGTCTTAAAAACATGACACCATCTTCTGTATAAATACTGCTACCTAGAATTTCTCCAACTAATTTATTATTTAATATCACTAACTTCAAATCTAATCATCCTTTCACCTGTGCCATAATAACTAAATATAGATAGAGTTTTAAGAATTTAATATTACACACTAGTATACCATAATAAATCTCGTATAAAAATATTGTTAGTATTAATTTATGTAGCCTTTTGTTCATACTTACATATACTATAATGTATTATTTTTAAGGAGAACACTATATGGACTTATATAATCAAAATATTAGAAATTGCGTTCCCCAACTTGGGACAAAAGCTCCGGAGTTTGCTGCTGTAACTACCTTCGGAACTATTAAACTATCAGACCTTCGTGGAAAATGGATAATTTTATTCTCTCACCCTTCAGATTTCACTCCTGTTTGTACTACAGAAATCATAGCATTTGCTCAATACTACTCTTACTTTACTGAAAGAAATGTGGAACTCATAGGTTTAAGTATTGACAGTAATTCCTCACATTTAGAATGGGTCCATAATATTTATAAAAATACTGGTATTGAAATACCCTTTCCTATTATAGAAGATATAAGCATGAAAATTTCTAATCTTTATGGAATGCTTTCTCCTTCTGTTAGCAATACTCAAACTGTTAGAAGTGTATTTATTATTGATGATAGTCAAATCATCAGAACTATACTTCACTATCCTATGTCTATAGGCCGAAATATTCCAGAGATTCTAAGGGTAATCGATGCCCTCCAGACTGTAGATCGCGAAAACGTTGTAACTCCAGCAAATTGGACTCCTGGTCAACCTGTAGTTATCCCTCCCCCTAAAACATATCAACAATTAAAAGAACGTATTAAAAATAAAGAAAATTATTCATGTACAGATTGGTATTTATGCTTTAAAGACTTAAGTAACTCTCTAAACAAACCAAAAAATGATTAATATTTTAGCCAAGCATCCGGCTTGGCTAAAATATTAGTTTATATCCACATCAATACCAACCATTTTAATTAGATATAGTGCATTACGAGTAGTAGATACCCCTGGACGAAGTTTATAGTCAAAATATATTTCATTATTTTTGTAATATTCTCTAAAGTGATAGTTCTTAACTTTTCCTCCACTTTCTTTTTCTAACTCTCCTAATTCTAGATCATGAGTAGAAACCATGCCAAGTTCTCCGAATTTTCTCATACTCTCTATTAAAACCTTAGCTCCTATATGTCTATCCATAGAGTTTGTTCCTTTAAATATCTCATCAAGCAGAAAAAATATTTGTTCATCCTTTTTAGTAGCTTCTACTATTTTCTTTATTCTTAAAAGTTCTGCATAGAAAGAAGAGACACTTTTCTCTAAATCATCACTTACTCTCATACAGGTATAAATGTTCATTATTGAACAAGTAAAGCTCTTGGCAAAAACGGGAGCCCCTATATATGAAAGAACTAAATTTATTCCGGCTGTTCTAAGCAGGGTACTCTTACCGGACATGTTAGACCCTGTTATTAATAAAATCGGATCTATTTTTCCCATTTTAAAACTATTTGTTATCCTATCTCCAGTTAGTAGTGGATGGCCCATTTCTTCCGCTGATAATATAGATATGCCTTCAGCAATCTTAGGCATAACCCATTCTTCATTATCATATTTTATATTAGATAGACTAATTAATTCTTCTATATTCCCAATGGCTTCTAACCAATTCTGTAGATGTCTGCCTGATTCATTTTTCCATTTTTCTAAGGCTATCATACATTGATAATCCCATAATAGTAATATATTCATTATTATATAATATTGATTTTTCCTGTTATTTATCATATCTGAAATACTGGCTAACTTTTTTATTTGAATAGATGAAGTCAGTCCATTGTTACTTATTATGTTACTCTTAATATTTTTTAAGTATTTTGATTTAAATTGACGCTTCTCCAATATCTTAAGCATTCCATAATATGCTCTAATACTTTCTTTATATTTATCCACCTTAACAAGGGTGTTAGTTCTCTCCTCATTCTTCCACATAAGTATTAATATATTGATTGCTATAGCAATGGTTGGTATATAATAAGGTATGTTTCTATTTACAAAAGGTAGCGATACTATAATTACTGTAAATACAGGAATCACTCTTGCCACAACTAGTATACTAAATCTCTTATAGAATGATTTTGTATTTCTAGACCATTCTAGTAACTCCTGAATATCCTTAACACTATTTGGTGTAACCAGTGCCTCTGATATAAATTCTTGACGCCAATCTAAGTCATCAGCAAGTTCACTAATCCCTTCTTGCCTTTCTCTTATTTCATCTGCACTTTTATATGGATTTTCCAGAACACTCTTAAGCTTTTGTCTACCTAAATAAGTTACTGTAGTATTTATCCACTGAAACAGAGATCCTCTTCCGAATATATCTAAATCCTTAGAATACTCGTGTTCATCATCTATAAATTCTTCACCAGAGTCCTTAAAACTCTTCCAGTCACCATGGATTCTCTTAATAGATGAATCATTTATATTATACAGAGCCTCTGAATAACTTTTTTGTTCTATAATCTTGTTATGTTTTATTACTAGATATATAAAACTGCATAAAAAAATCAGTGCTGTTAAAGCTCCAATATAATAACTTTTAATTATATAAAAATATAATGCTAATACTACCCCAGCTAGAAATACTAACAATCTTAAATTACTAATAAATCTAATTTTGTTATTCTGCTTTTTAAGTAAACCTTCATAATACTTTTTTCGTTTATTATATTCTTCTTTAGGACTTCCCAAATTTTACTCCTCCTTGTAACTCCACTTCTATTTAATTATATTATATTTTATAATAACGCTTCATTTAATAACCATATCACATAATTTAAAACTCCTGAAAAAGAGATCCATAAAATATATGGTATCATCATAAAAGCAGCTTTTTTATCTATCTTAAAAAACTTAAAGGTAGTAATTAATACAAAAATTAGTGATAATATTAATTCTATAGTTGCTAGTCCATAAAGTGTACACTTAAAAAATATAATTGCCCAAAGAAGGTTTAGAACTAATTGAATCGAATATAGCTTTAAAGCTTTTCTTGAACTTTGTTCATTCTTACCTTTAACCCATATTCTATAAGCTGCTAACGCCATAAAAAGAAAAAGAATACTCCATACAATAGGAAATATCCAAATAGGAGGTGAAAAAATTGCCTTTTTAAGACTTTGGTACATCTTTTGACTTTCAATTCCTAAAAATATATTTAATGCACTAACTCCTTCTGAAAGTAGAATACTTATAAAGAGTGCTCCTATATTTCTCTTTCCATCTACTTTTAATATATTCATATCATAACCCCTTTTTATGTTATTGTAGTACTATTATAGTAACTATTAGTTATGATTATGAATACTATATCTATAATTCTATTATATTAGCTTTAACTTCTTTATTTTCTATATCAATCTTTGCAATTGAGATAGGTAAACTAAATCTTTTGGGTCCTGCACTTCCAGGATTTAAATACAAAACATTTCCTTTTTTACTTATGGCAGGTTTATGAGAATGCCCCGTTATAACTACACTAAATCCAGCAGTTTCTGGATCTAAATCTAATTCATCTATATTATGTAGTATGTATATTAATGTATCTTCTATTTCTACAACATGATTTTTAGGAAATACTTCTTTTAATTCTCCCTTATCACAGTTTCCTATAACACAATGAACTGTCGCAATCTTTTTAAGTTCCTCAATAACTTCTATCTTTCCAATATCTCCTGCATGTATAATTAAGTCTGACCCTTTAAGAGCTTCTAATGCCTCCTCTCTTATAAGACTATGAGTATCTGAAATTACTCCTATACTATATTTAATCAATAGTTCTCACTCCTAATTTCCTACACCTCTACACTAATAAATTGATTAATGTTTTTATTATATTTATAACCTATTGACTTAAGTTTATTTTCTATATCAAATTCATCTATATCATATTCCTTACATAGATCCTCAAGACTTCTAAATTCATCGCGTAATTTCATATTTATTAGACTTAGCAATATATTTTTGTCCATTGCCATAAGTTGTTCTCTGTTCATATTGTTTAATCACTCCTATCAAATTGGAATAAGCTCTAAAATCTTGATGGGTAGTTTTGCTCCCTCTGAATTCTAGAACTGAAAATACTCTGCTTATTCTAAATAGTCTTCTTTATTTTATCTCTAAAAATAAAGTATATTAAAGAGTATAATACCACTAATGCTAACCCAGCTAATAATCCTAGTCCTTGACCCTCGATAAAAGGCATAGAAGCTATAATTATAATTACTACTATTATTGAAATCCATGATGTATATGGATATCCTGGAAATCTACATTTTCCCTTAGGGGGACAACCATTTTGTCTACGAAATTTATTATGAGTAATTAAAATTATAAAGTACGTAAATAAAAGAGCGAATCCACCTGAGCTTATTAGAAAAATATATACTTGCTTTGGTAGCATAAAGCCTAATCCTAAAGCAATAAGCATAGCTATTCCCGAAAATATAATTCCTCTATATGGCACATCAGTATTATCTTTTAATATTTTAGGCGCATATCCTTCTTCTGCTAAAGAACGCATCATTCTTCCAAGTCCAAACATTGCAGCTAACATAGTAGATAGTATGGCAATAACTAATATGATGTTCATGACTCCCGCTGCCCAATTCACTCCTCCTAATTGTAACGCTTCTACAAATGGACTAACCTCTTCTGTTACTTTATTAATATGAATTAGTGGTAAAAGTAGTGCAATTGCAAAAGAATATAATCCAACTAATCCTACAACAGTATAAGTTATAGCTTTAGGTATAGTAGTATGTGGATCTTTTGCCTCCGAGGATGCAAGGCCAATAACCTCAAAACCAGCATAAGTAAACATTACAATTAGTGCACTTCCAAACACCCCTGATATTCCTGTTGGAAATAAGGCTTCCTGTTTTAAGGTTTCTAAGCCTACGGTAGCAGTACTTTTCATTACTCCTGTAAGTAACGCAATAGCTATACATATAAAGCCTACAATAGCGAAGAACTTAATAGCCGCAAGTCCGCTTTCTAACTTACTCAGCTTCTCTGCTCCTAATAAGTTTAATAAAGTTACAATTATAATTACAATACTTCCTAATATAGGCAGAGACATATTTGTAAACCACACCCTAAAAAATACGGATACAGCTGTGGCTTCACTTGACATTGCTAAAATTAATCCCGTCCAATAAACCCATCCTACAACAAATCCAACTCCTGGACCAAAAGCTTTTTCTGCAAAAGCTCTAAAAGAACCTGGATTTTGATCTGCTACTGTCATTTCTGATAATGCATATAGTATAAAATAAACAAGTAATCCTACAAATAAATATACTACTATAATAGAAGGTCCAGCAGCCCTTATTCCAATTGCTGTTCCTAAAAAGAAAGATCCTCCAATTACTGTTCCTAAAGCCATCATAGCAAGTTGTATTGCAGATAATCCTTTTTCTCCATGTTTCATTAAATAAGTTCCTCCTATTTTTAAATAACATAATCTATACATACTTTATAATATCACTGCTGCTATTTTACCCAATTTTACATATACATATTTTATAAAAGCTTAAATATAATTAGAAATAAATTTTCCCTGTAAATCACTTATAAACTAATACCATAATTTACTATGAAAATTTTACTTCTAAACTTCTTTACTAATGCGTATAAGTAAATTATGTAACTATAATTTGTTAATAGGAGGATAATGTATGAGTATTTACGAATTTAAAAACAGATTAATCCTTATAAAAGATTTTATTATAAAAATGAATAATGAAACTATACCTGCAAGTATACAGAGAATATTTATAAAAATCTATGCAAATGATCTTAAGCTAAATCTTACAGATAGAATGCTTGATGATATTATATAAAATAAGGTTTCGAGATTAGCTAACAATCATCATTTATTGTTAATTAATCCGGAAACCTTATATTTTTTAAAATTAATATGGAACAGCAAACTTATCTTTTTGTAATATATGTCCATCAATCCATTTAAAAACCATTGTCATTAGCTCTACTATATATTCTTCTTGAGAATCATCTATATTCTTTAAATCAATATCGTTAAGTTTTTTAATAAAATCATCATGTTCTACTTTGTGTGAAAAAAAAGTTGTACATTTTTTTTGGAGTAAATGTTGTTCTTCTGTTTGAAAATGAAATATCGTATATTCTTTAAGTTCTATAATTATTTCTAAAATTTTATCGTATTTATCAACATACATTTTGTTTTTAAGAAGTTCATAAGCTCTGTTACCAATTTCAAATAGTTTTTTGTGCTGATTATCTATAAGTTCTACCCCAGTTTCATAATTTTCATTCCATTTAAACATTTTATCCCCCCTACAAAAACTATTATAATATTTTCTTAACCATTAAGTTACTATAAAGTATAATTATATCATCAATTATTCTAACTATTTCTTATTAATTTAATATTAAATATTCTTAATATCAAATTATTCTCTTTTATGTTTTTAAAATTTATTCAATCACAAAAATTTACATGCAATATAAATTATATATATTTATGGATAATTTACAACTAATACTTTAAATCATAATTCTCATACTATATATACAAGGAAAATCCTTTGTATGTATTGGAGATGCATATTTATGTATATTTTTACAATTATACTAGCTTTAATTTTATTAATGATAGTTCTATTAGTTATATTTCCATTAAAAGTTGCATTTACAACTAATTCTAAGAGACTACCAGATTTTCAAATTGTATTTTCCTGGTTAAATCCTTTTATTACAGGAACTTTAGTTCCAGAAAATAATGAGCTTATACTTTCAATAAATCTCTTTAAAAGAAGAGTTTTATGTAAAAGGCTTAAAAACAAAAATATTGAATATATGGATAAGGTAAATCTTATAAAGAGTCTGAAGCTTAATCATGTTCAAATTAAAACATCCTATGGATTTGAAGACATCTCTATTACAGGAGTAACATGTGCAGCTATTAATATACTATCTCAATATATTAAACTAGATAGTCTATATAATAATCCTGATTTTACTGCTGAATATGATTATTTTGAATTAGATGGGATTCTAGAAATGGATATTTTATCATTATTTTCAACACTAATAAAATTTGATACAGATAATAACGTTACAAAAAACTTACATCCAATCAAATAAAAGGAGGAAATTATTATGAACGCACGCACAGATTTTACACAAAATATGGATACATTGTTTTCAGATCTTCAAAACTTTACGAAAACAGAGTCTGTTCTTGGAAACCCATTAGTTGTAGGTGATAAAACATTGGTTCCTGTAATGTCAGTAACTTTAGGCTACGGAAGTGCAGGGATGGGAACTAAAGTTGAACAAACAGCAGCTAGTAATGCTTCAAACGGAATAGGTTTAGGCGCTAAAATTTCTACAAGTGCTGTTGTAGTTGTAGAACAAAATGGAGTATCTATGCTTCCTGTATCTGAAAAAGGTAACATGGGTCAACTAATAGATAAAGTACCACAAGTATTTTCCTCACTGACACAAGGAGCTAGTAACTTAAGTGGAATGCAAGGTCAACAAAATCCACTACAAGGTTCAGTTCA
The DNA here is from genome assembly GCF_055755365.1 of Clostridium sp. X. NCBI lineage: Bacteria > Bacillati > Bacillota > Clostridia > Eubacteriales > Clostridiaceae > Clostridium > Clostridium sp. X. The sequence continues at coordinate 1,311,420 of NZ_CM146912.1, read as the reverse complement.
AGGTATGACAGGCGGTCAATCACAAAATAATGAAAGTAGTGAAAATAAGCAAAATAAATAATATACTATAGCATAATAAAACCCCATAGCTATATGGGGTTTTATTATGAATTACTATTCATTAACTAAATACAACTTATTATCATCAACATTATATAATAACGGAGCAACTAAAACATTTGGATACTTTATTCTTAATCTCTTTGCTTCACTTAAAACAAAATCTATTTCATTCCCTATTTCAAACATAGGAGCAAAATGCATAAAATGTTCCTCAGCGCTTTGTTTTTCCCATCCTGCATTGTTAACTAATCCCTCAATAAACTTGTCTTTCTTTGATGCTAAATCCACCATTCCACAATTATTATGTCCAATAAGTGCTATAGCTTTTACCCCACCTACTGCTATAGCATAAGAAACTTTAAATTCGCTATATCTTAGATTTCCTCCTCCTGATCGAATAATAAAGGAAAAGTTATCTGGAATTACAAGGTGTTTACGATTATCCATACACATTCCCACTAATAATTCAGCTTTTGAATATGTTTCATGAGGGTAATTTAGGTTGTGATACTTTAGTAATGCTTCTATAGGTGTATTTCTGTACTTCTCAAAAACATCTTCTTCTCTTGACACTTTCATTAATCTTTCCATAAGTCCTCCTATTTGCAATAAATATAGTATTTCTTTATTTTTTAAATTAATTTCATTTTAATCGTATAAATATACACTATAAATAAATCACATCAAACAATATAGCATATCAAAAAAATATATTGTGTATAATTATACTACACTCTCATCATTAATCCTATATATTTTTAAAAATTTTATAGCCTTAAATAACCAACATTGCTATAATTATTTTATTTATATAATCTTAGGAGTAGTGTACACATGAAGAAAAATAAAATACGAAGTAAAATGATTATCTTAATATTTATTACCCTAATTCCTCTTCTCTTACTTAAAGCTATAGAAATAAAAAATACCTTTAAACTCAACATAGAAGCAGAGTTAAAATCAAATCAAGAATTTGCCCAAGCAATTGATATATCCTTTATGAATTTCCTAACTAGAACTTGGACAAATCAGTACGCAATAGGCATGGCTATCGCTACTAACCCCCAATGGAAAGAAGCTGATATAACAAAGTATTTAGAAAGCATTCTTCCTCAAGATAACATAGTTATAAGATACTCATGGATTGATTCTAAAGCTAATGTAATCTCTAGTACTCTTCCAGAGCTAATAGGGAAAACATGAGCTATAGAGAATATGTACAAGATATATTAAACGGAAGTGAAAAAAGCATAGGTAACTTACGTCCTGAATTTAATAATAAAAACTTAATAATACCCTTATCAAGACAAATCAAAATTAATAATGAGATAAAATGTATTTTAGTTGCCATAATAGATGTAGATAGTCTACAGTCTATTTTCCCTATAAAAAGGTTAGGAAAAAATAGTAACTTTGGATTAATTGATAAAAACGCAAATCTTGTTTACTCGAATATAAATATAGACCTTCCCCTTGAGAAAAGAACACTCAAAGAAGATTCTCCTTCTAGAAAAGCACTTAAGAGTAAAGTTATAAAAACTTATTCTAGATACTCAGACTTTGATGGAATTGAAAAGATGGGAATTGATTATCCTATCTCTGAGATTGGATGGAGCTGTTTTGTTACCACTTCTACGAAGGAGCTCTTATCAGATGAAATAAACGCTCTACGAAAAGATATCTGTTTATTTTCAGTAGTATATATTATGTCTTTTTTAATAGCAATTATCCTCGGAAATCGTTTTCTAGTATCCGTTAAAAAGCTTCAGAGGGTGTCCCAAGAAATTATTAATGGAAACCTTCATGCAAAAGTTAATTTTCCTAAAGACCATGATTTCTCTGATATAGGCGAAGCCTTTGATAGCATAACATATAGCTTAAATAAAAAGTTAGCAGAAGTGGAGGAATATGATAAATTAAAAACTCAGTTTTTATCAACTATGTCCCATGAACTAAAAACCCCATTAAACATCATTCTAGGTTGTGTGCAGTTAATGGAAAAACTAGATATTAATAAAGATTCCTTTACTAATTCTTTTACAAAATACTTAAAAATGCAGAGACAAAATAGCTATAGGTTACTAAGATTAATTAATAATCTAATCGATTTTAATAAAGCTGAAGTAAATTACTTTAATATACATCCTATTAATGCTAATATCGTAGAGGTAGTTGAAGACATTACTCTCTCCATTGTTGAATACACATCACTAAAGAATATAAATCTTATATTCGATACAGAGGTTGAAGAAAAAATAATGGCATTTGACTTAGATATGATTGAAAGAATTATGCTGAATCTATTATCAAATGCAATAAAATTCACAAATGAAACCGGAACTATAGAGGTAAATGTATACGATAAGAATCAAAGTGTTATTATATCTGTCAAAGATACTGGTATAGGAATTCCAGAAGATAAACTTCTATCAATTTTTGATAGATTTACTCAAGTTGATAATACGCTTAGACGAAAATCTGAAGGCTCTGGTATTGGTTTATCCCTAGTTAGATCCCTTATAGAACTACATGACGGAACTATATATGTAAAAAGCAAGCTAAATAAAGGTAGCGAATTTGTCATTGAACTTCCAGCAAAGCTTGTAGATGAAGATTCTACAGTTCCTGATGCAAAAATCATATCAAATGTAGAGAGAATACACATTGAATTTTCAGATATATATATTAATAAAGAATAGTATTAAAAAAAAGTGATATTCATAAGAATATCACTTTTAGCTGTCTATGTTTCAAATAATCTATTTGAATACTAATTATAGTTTTGTTACGTTAGCAGCTTGAGGTCCTCTAGCTCCTTGAGTTACTTCGAACTCAACTCTTTGACCTTCTTCTAAAGCTTTGAATCCTTCTCCTTGGATAGCTGAGAAGTGTACAAATACGTCATCTTCGTTTTCTACTGATATAAATCCAAATCCTTTTTCTGCGTTAAACCATTTTACTGTTCCTGTTTTCATCTTAAAATCCTCCTAAAAATTTCTCTTAATATATGAACAAAGATCTTGCAACCATAAAAGTCATAATATTTTACATATTATACTTTTAAGATATAAAAATCAATGAACAAACAAATTGAGTTTATTATTCTATATGCAGAATATCCTATTTAACAAAAGTTTAAATAAAATTTCTTACATAATGTAATAAATAAAGACTAAATCTTAGTTTCTAACTGAATATCATACAAATCTAATTCTTTAATACAAAGAACTTGAATCATAAACCAAAAACAATCTCTTCCTACTTGATACATTGATTCTTTAAAACCAAGTTCATACATTTAATGGAGGATACTTGTAATGCTTATAACTTGAAACAGCTAGTGCTAAGTTTTAGTTCAAAATTTACATGTATTATGCTTTTGCGAAACTTATTTATTTCACTTTGCTATGTATAGTGTACAATGACATGTAGTAAATTAATGTTATCATAAGGTGAATACTTTTGTCAATAAATAAGTATTTTCTGCTTTTTATAAGATATTGATATTAACTTTATCTCATCTTTTATTATTATCACCATATTTTTTTAATATATTCATAAAATATTAAATAATAATGATTCCTTGTAACATTATTATAAGTATAAATATTTATAAAAAATCTAATTCTAAATATATCTTACTGTAAATTTATATAGATGAGCAAATTTCATATTTTTAAATAGTTGATATAACTAATTTTTTTATAAATCAAAAAGGAGATTCACCCCAAATTGTTGAATATATTAAGTGCAAGCAAAATCACCAACAAAAGGAGTGAACCTCACTTATGTATATTCAACAACAATGTCTATTATCCTTTGAGGAAATTATAAAATATCAACCAAAAACAAAATTAGAGTTGATTCTTGCTCAATTAGATTTTACTAATATCTTGAATTTTTTATCTCCTAAAAGCGCTATGCGCGGCCCGAAAGGGCGGAATCCTTTAACTTTGTTATATTCATTAATTGCAATGCAGTTAGAGCAAATTAAAACAGTGAAAAAACTAGTCGATAGACTTAAAACAGATCCTGTTTTCAGATATACCTGCGGTATTAACATTTTGGATACTGTACCTTCTGCCTCAACATTTAGTAGATTTTTAGATAAAATATCTAGCACTAATGAGCTTGAAAGAGATTTTGAAGCTCTTATATTTAAAGCAAAAGAATTAAACATTATTGATGGTAAAAATGTTGCTATAGATTCTACTAAGTTAAATGCTTATGAAAAATCTAAACCATCATCTAAGCTTAAAAATGATGGAGTTTCTCCTAACTGGGGAGCTAAAAATGATACAGATGGCAATAAAATAAAGTGGTTTGGATTTAAATTACACATACTTGCTGACTGCAAAAGTGAATTGCCATTAAGCATATTACTAAGTCCTGCTAGTTATAATGATGGAGATATAGCTTTACCGATAATAGCTAAATTTAAAAACACCTATGGTCCGACATTTAAACCAGTGAATTACATTATGGATTCAGGCTATGACTATAAAAAAGTCTATGATTACATCACTCATATTATTAAAGCTCAACCTATAATAGCATTGAATACTAGAGGAGCATATGCCCCACCAGAAGGAATGAATGAGAACTTTCATCCAATATGCTCTCTTGGATATCCATTAGCGTATTGGGGAAAGGATGGAAACTATTTAAAGTTTAGATGTCCTCATGCAACTGATAAAGTAAACTGTCCCTCCGGGATGAAATGGTGTAGTAATTCTAATTATGGTCTATGCTATAAAGTAAATTATAAAAAAGAGAACAGATTTTATAGCTATCCTTTAAGAGATTCAAAAAAATGGCAAGATGTTTACAATAAAAGAAGCTCTATTGAAAGATGTAACTCTCGCTTAAAGGAATATCTGAGCACTGATAATATCCGTTCCAAAGGAATCCGTAAGGCTAAAATATTTGCTTTATTAAATTGTATTACATTAGTAGCAGCTACTATTGCAATTAATCAGCCTGACGGCTTAAAGAAAGTAGCGTAAAATAATTTTCAAAAATTAATAGGTTATCCACAGGCACGGTAGTGCTTAGCTTTGCTATTATCTTTTTTAGTGTTTTTAGTAATTTATTTTTATGAGTATTTAAAATCTAATTGTGCAATTTGCTCAGATAGGAGATTTGCTATTATGAAGGAGATTTATACAATAGGTCACTCTTCTCATACTAGCGACTACTTTTTACACCTTCTTAGAAAATTTAATATTAATTCTGTAGTTGATATAAGAAGTGTACCATTCTCTAAATATGTTCCTAATTTTAATAAAAATGAAATTAAAAACTTTTTAAATCTTAATCATATTTATTATGTTTACATGGCAAGAGAATTCGGTCTTATTCAAGAAGATTCTAAGCTATTTCACCCTGACGGATATTTAGATTTTAATAAATTAAGTGAAACCGAATTCTTTATTAAAGGTATAAATAGACTAAAATCTGGTGTTGATAATGGCTATAAGATAGCTATTATGTGTGCTGAAAAGGATCCACTTGATTGCCATCGTAGTATTTTAATCTCACCTATATTAGTAAGTGAAGGGTATTCTGTAGTTCATATACTTCCAGATGGGAAGAGAGAGACTCATTCTGAGTTAGAAGATAGACTTTTAAGATTATATTTTCCACAAACTCCTCAACAAAATTTCTTTCACGTAATAGAAGGAGAAAATAATACTAAAAACTTGATAAATTTATCTTATGCTCTAAGAAATAAAGATTTAATGTACAAATCAAAAATTACTAAATCATTAAAATTAAACTAACGGTGAGTTACAAATCCTCACCGTTAGTTTTTTTCTTATTATATTATTTAAATTACTCTTGATCATTTATGATCTGTATCATATCTTCCATAACTTTTATTCTTGCTGTAACTTCTGGATAATCCATGTAACCTTCCCCATACTGATACTCCATACTCTTTTTAAACTCTTCTATCTCTTCTTTAAGTAATGCTATTCTTATCTCTTTGCTAGCCATTTATTATCTCCTTATAAAATCAATAATTTTATTATATGTATATACTCTATAGTATATTATTTTTAGTAAGCTTGTATATAAAAAAAATAAAAAACTGTTGGCAAAATGCCAACAGTTTTTTATCAAGTTCTATCTTTTTTTCTTCCAGTTAAAACATCATAAATAAATACTATAGCTGCAACTACTAGTAACCAATGTATTAGTGTTCCACCTATTCTAAATATTAATCCTAAAGCCCAAAAGAATACTACAATTCCACCTATCCAACGTAATAATCCCATTGTTGTCGCCTCCTACTTTTAAGAGAATTAAACCTTTTTTATTAGTGTTTAATTATATTGTGCACTTATATCCTTTATTTATTCATTATTTTCTTGTTCCCCTTTTATATCCAAAAATCCCTCCACATAATCCTCCAATTATATGAGTGACTTGGGATATATTGTCCTGAAGGAATATTCCACTTACTACTTCTTTACCAATAAAAATTATAACTACTATTACAAGCGTAAGAGGTATTCTTCCAAGCTCTGCATTAGCAAACGAACTTAATAGAATCATCATAAACACAATACCGCTGGCTCCAAGTAAAGCCGTATCAAATAGTATTATATTTAGAAGTCCAGTTATAAATGCTGTAGCTAAAATTATTTGAAATATAATTTTAGATCCGTACTTTTCTTCTAACATAGGGCCTAAAAGTAAGATAATTAAAAAATTACCACTATAATGCTGCCAATTAGCATGACCTAGAATATGGGTAAATAATCGAATATATTGCAGAGGATCTAAAAATGAAGTTTTATAATTTGAAAATAAAAATCTAGTGCTATTTTGGTTTGTAATCATGCCTAGCAATAATACTCCAAGGGATGCAAATGAAAATGTCAAAGTTACTGGGGCATTATATTGAAATTTTCTTAATTGTTTTTCCATCTTTTATCTCCTTAACTATCATGTATTTTTATACAATATAAGATAATACTTATTATACATTGAAAAATTCTCTTTTAAACCGCAATTTAAAAAAACAGTAAAAACCTTTCCTTTGTAACTCAGTATAAAGAAAGCAAAAATGTTTAAACTATGTTAGTAGTTAATTTTAATACTTGAAGGAGGACTTCTTTATGGAAGGAAGAGTTGAAAAGAAAAACCAACCACTTGCTGGCGTAAAATGTATTGTAAACACTTGTCACTATTATGTTCAAGGAGATCATTGTAGTGCTTCTAAAATAGAAATACAACCTCAAAATGCTAATAGCACACAAGAAACTGATTGCGCAACTTTCGTTCCTGAAATGCAATAAAAATTAGGCATACCTTTTATGGGTATGCCTAATTTTTATTTGTTATTGTTTTGGATTAAAGCCATCATGGCCATAACATATCCATATACTCCAAAACCAGCAACTTGTCCAAGACATGCTGGAGCAGTAACAGATTTATGCCTAAATTCTTCTCTTTTATGAATGTTACTTATGTGCACTTCAACAGTTGGAATTTGTACAGCCATTAGAGCATCATATATAGCAATACTATAATGAGTGTATGCTCCTGGATTAATTACAATACCATCATATTTACCATAAGCTCTTTGAATATAGTTTATGATTTCTCCCTCTATATTACTCTGAACTATATCTACTTCTTGAGAAAGCTCTTTGCCCTTTTCACTTAACTCTCGGCACATATCTTCGTAATTAGTACTTCCGTATATACTTTTTTCTCTTATACCAAGCATATTAATATTAGGGCCATTTATAATTAATATTTTCAAAAAATCACCTCCATGATTTTTTTTATACATTCTTCCATATTAATGTTTTCAACTTTATGATCACAATAAGCTTCATATAACGGATATCTTTCTTCATAAAGCTTATAAAGCTTTTCTGAACCTTCTTTTAGCAGTGGTCGACTTTTTATATCTACATCTGAGGCAATATTCTCTATAGGTCTATTTATGAATATTATTATTCCATTTTCCCTTAAAATCTCTATATTCTTAACTCTTTTAACTGCTCCTCCGCCTGTAGATATTATTTTAGGGAAAGTCTTTGAAACTTCCTCAACAGCCTTGGTTTCAATTTGCCTAAAGTGCTCTTCTCCATTTTCAAATATTTCGGATATTTGTTTACCTTGTGTTGTGACTATGTATTCATCTATATCACAAAACTCTAAATTAAGCATATTTGAGAGTTCTTTACCAATAGTTGTTTTTCCACAACCTGGCATACCTATAAGTACTATATTTTTCTTTACTTCTATCATAAAATTACTCCACCCTTAAAATAATTTAGAAATTTCTTCATAGATTTTATCCACAATATCCGCTTTAATTTCTAAACAATTCCATAATTCTTCCGCCTTTACTGCCTGACCTACAAGCATATAAAGTCCATTAACTCCTTGCAGCCCCTGTTCTATTGCATGTTTTAGAAATAAAGTTTCCCTTGGATTATAAATTAAATCTACGGCTACTTTAAACCTTGAAATTTCATCTTTTCCTAAAGGAGAATTGTCTAACTTAGGATACATTCCACTAGGTGTACAGTTAATTACTATGTCTTGATCTATTAGAGATCCTATTTCCTCATAAGCTACTATGTTAAAATCCTTAAACTTATTCCTACCTTCTTCTACATTTCTAGTGACAAAGCTAATATCTCTAGCACCATTATCTATAAGGTATTGCAGAACTGCTTTTGCTGAACCTCCAGTGCCTAGTATAGTTACATTTTTCTTCTCTATATCAATATTAAACTTCCTCATCATCATGCCAAACCCATAATAATCTGTATTGTAACCTATAGTCTTGCCATCCTTAAAACCTATTGTATTAATAGCCCCTATATTTTTTCCCTCTTGTGAAATATCATCTAAGTATTTCATAACGTCTACTTTATAAGGTATAGTCACATTAATTCCCTTTACCTTTAATGCTTTAAATCCTGCTATTGCGTCTCTAAGATTCTCTTTATTAACCTCAAATAATTGATAGTGTCCTTCTATTTCTAAAGCTTGAAATATTAAAGAATGAATCTGTGGTGAAAAACTATGGCTAAGTTTTTCTCCTAAAAGTCCATATAAGCCTTTCATTTTATAAAACCTCGCTTCTCATCAAATTACATTATTAATGTTATGAGCCTTATAATTTCCAAGAAGTTTAAAATCACAACTATTATCACGAATGGCTCTAATAGCTTCCTTTACTACCTTATCTTCTAAATTCCCTTCAAAATCTATATAAAAAAAGTATTCAAATGATTTATTTATAATAGGTCTTGATTCAATTTTAACCATACTTAAATTAGTCTCTGCAAAGATACTTAGAATATTATATAGAGCTCCTGCTTTATGAGGAAGCGATAAAATAGTAGTTATTTTATTGTAATCTTCTTGTAACTCTAGATTTTTACCTATAATTATAAACTTAGTATAATTATTTTCATTATAATTTATATTTGCCTCTAGTATTTGAAGATCATATAATTGAGCTGCTTTTTTGCTAGCAATTGCTGCTTTAGCCTTATTATTTTCATTTTTTACAAGTTCAGCACTAGCTGCTGTATTTCTATAAGGAATACACTTCCACTGAGGATAAGCCTTTAAAAACTCACTACTTTGTTGAATTCCCTGTGCATGAGAGTACACTTCTCTTATATCTTCAATATTTGCTCCCTTCATTCCTAAAAGGTTATGGTTAACTTTTATAACTCTCTCTCCTACTATAAAAAAACCATACTTTCTTAGAAGATCATATACATCCGATATTCCTCCTGTAGAAGAATTCTCAATAGGTAGTATTCCGTAATCAATCTCGTTATTTTTTAATGCTATAAAAACATCTTCAAACTCTTTTACACACTTTCTTGTGACTTCCTCACCAAAATACTCTAGAAGAGCCTCTTCACTAAAAGATCCTGGGACCCCTTGGAAGCCTACAGCTATCTTCCCTCGCTTTGGAACACATGCCCCCTCACTACATACTGTATACTCTAACGGGCTCTGTCTATCCCCTTGATCATAGGTATTATATTCAAAAATCTCTCTTGCCTGAAGTTTTCTACTAATACTCATAATGCTTTTCATAAACTCTTCTTGAGAATTTTTGAAAGCTTTATTTTTTAGCCTATTCACATTCTTCTTTATAACTTCATCTTCTCTAGCTCTATTAAGAATAGGAATATTATTCTCTTTTTTGTATTGTGCCACCTTTAATGAAGCTTCCATTCGTCTTTCAAATAGCTCTGTTAACTGACTATCTATTAAATCAATTTCATTCCTAACATCTTCTAAAGTGTACATCAAACTGCCCCCTTTTTCTTTAAAGCATTTCTAAGATTCCCATGGCAGCCACTGCTTCAACAACTGGTACTGCCCTTTGAACAATACATGGATCATGTCTTCCTTCTACCTTTATTATAGCATCTTCATTCTTTGAAATATCTACAGTTTTCTGCTCTTTTGCTATGGAAGGAGTCGGCTTAAAGGCTACTCTAAATACAACTGGCATACCACTTGTTATTCCACCTAGAATTCCTCCATTATTATTAGAATAAGTTTTTATTTCATCTCCCACTGAATAAAACTCATCATTAGCTTCAGAGCCTTTCATTTTAGCTATATTAAAGCCTTCCCCAAATTCCACACCCTTTACAGCTGGAATTGAAAATAAAAGACTACTTAAAATGCTTTCTACAGAACCGAAAAAAGGTGATCCTATCCCTGGGGGTAAATTTAAGATTGCACATTCTACCACTCCCCCTACAGAGTCTAGTTCTTCTCTAGCCTTTAGTATTTCTTCCTGCATAGTTAGACCCTTTTTATCATCCAAAGTTGGGAACTCTTTATGAGATAATTCTTCTAGAATACTTCTATTTATATTTACTCCACTAAAGAAGTCTTCCTCTACAGTTCTAATGCTCTTTATATGACTTCCAATGATTATTTCTTTTTTACTTAAAACTTGCTTTGCTACAGCCCCAGCAAAAACAATAGGTGCAGTTATTCTACCTGAGAAGTGTCCTCCACCTCTATAGTCATTAAACCCTCCGTATCTTATAAACCCTGTATAATCAGCATGACCTGGTCTCATAAGATCTTTAGTTTTCTCATAATCTTTTGAATGTTGATCACTATTTCTTATAATTGCACATAATGGTGTTCCTGTAGTTTTACCATTAAAATATCCACTTACAATTTCATATTGATCTTTTTCTTGACGTGGGGTAGATAGTTTATTCTTACCTGGTGCCCGTCTTAGCATTTCTCTATTTATTTCTTCTAAATCCAGCTCTACACCTGATGGAAGTCCATCTATTGTAATTCCAATAGCTTTGCCATGAGATTCCCCAAAAATAGAGTATTTTATCTTAGTTCCCCAAACTCCACTCATCAATTACACCCCCTAACATCTGAAAATCCTTCCAAAATTGAGGATATGATTTTTTTACTGCCTTACTATCTGTTATAATTACAGGCTCTTCACATCTAATTGAAGCTACAGCCATAGCCATAGCTATTCTATGATCATTCCAGCTATCTACTATTCCACCTTTTAGCATAGGTTTTCCTGTAATTATTAAACCATCATGAGTCTCTTCAATATCTGCTCCTACTTTTCTAAGTTCAGTAGCCATTGCATTTAGTCTATCGCATTCCTTTATTCTAACTCTTTCGGCATTTATTATCTTTGTAGTTCCCTCACTTAAAGCTCCAAGTACTGATAATATAGGAACTAAATCTGGACATTCAGAAGCATCAATAACAACACCCTTAGTTTTAGATGCTTTAACTTCTATGTAATCTTCACTTATTTCTAAATTTGCCCCCATTGCCGTAACTATATCTAGTATAGCCTTATCGCCTTGAAGAGAATTAATATTTAAATCTTTGCATTTTATATTAGCTCCGATTATCCCTGCTACTATCCAAAAGGCCGCTTGAGAAAAATCTCCCTCTACTCTATAATCTCTATTTGAATATTTTTGATTTCCTTCTATAACAAATTCCTTATAATCTTTATTTTCTACTTTGATCCCGAACTTATCTAAGCAGTCTAGGGTTAAATCTACATATCCCTTAGACTCAAGTTCTGTAGTCATAACAATTTTTGAATCTCCCTTTAAAAATGGTAGTGTAACCATAAGCCCTGTTATGAACTGCGAACTTACATTACCCTTAACATAAAAAGTATCTGGTTTTAATAATCCTTTTACAGTTAACGGAAGTTCTCCATTATTAGTTTTGTAGCTTATTCCTTGTTTTTCAAATATATCATAATATATATTTAATGGTCTTGATACAAGCTTTCCTCTACCCTTAAATGTAACTTCTCCCCCAGTTAATAAGGATAGTGGAATTAAAAATCTAATAGTTGAACCTGATTCTATGCAATCTATAGTATCTTTAACTAGCTTTAACTCGCTACATCCCTTAACACGTAGCTTTCTTCTTTCAAGATTTTCTGTATCTTCACTTATATCTTCAACTATAACCCCTAAGCTTTCCATACCTTTTATAGTAGCTTTAATATCCTCAGAAAATATTATATTTTCTACCTCACTTAGCCCCTCTGAAAGACCAGCACATATAACCGCTCTATGTGCTAAACTCTTAGATGGAGGTATATTTATTTCACCCTTTAGATTTGAAGGTGTAATCTTTACATTCTCCATATTTTCATCTCCTTTGTAAGATTTATTTATATGAAACTCTTCACTTCTTCTTTTCTAATTTTGTGTATAAAGCTCTCCCCAATTTCCTTAATAAGAATTATATTTAAAAATTCTCCCTTACTTTTCTTATCTAAAGCTATTGAATTTAGTATCTCTTCACTATCTTCTAGCTTAATTTCATACTTTAAATTGTACTTATTTAAAATCTTTTTAATTAGTTCTGCTGAACCTTCAAGAGTTATACCCATCTCTTCACTTCTTTTAGTTATTGCATACATTCCTAGTGCAACAGCTTCTCCATGAGTATATTTTTCATAATTAAAATACTTTTCTATAGCATGCCCTATAGTGTGCCCAAAATTCAGAAGCATTCTATCTCCATTATCTTTTTCATCTCTTTCTACTATTTCTTTCTTTATACTACAACATTTATAAATTGTATCTTCCATATTAAACAGAAGCTCTTCTTCATTTTTATAGCTTAATAGCTTATTAAATAATTCTGCATCCTTTATACAACCATATTTTATAACCTCCGCCATACCATCATATAAAAATCTCTTATCTAGAGTTACTAGCATATCTGGATCTATAAACACTGCTTCAGGATGATAAAAGCTTCCAACTAAATTTTTTCCTCTTGGCAAGTCCACTGCAACTTTGCCGCCTATACTGCTATCAATTTGAGCTAGTAGCGAGGTTGGAATTTGAACAAAGGGAATCCCTCTTAAGAGAGTAGAGGCAGCAAAACCTGTTAAATCCCCTATAACTCCTCCTCCAAGTGCAATAATTAAATCTCCTCTTGTAATTCCAAAATCTAAAAGTTCATCATATACTTGGAGTAAAACTTCTATAGACTTACTTTTTTCACCTGGCTTTAGCACAAGCTTTTTAACTACAAAATCATTACTTTCTAATTTTTTTTGTACCTTATCACCATAAAAAGAATCTACATTTTTATCTGTTATGATAGCTATTTTCTTATTTCCATAAATCTTTTTTATTTCTTCTCCTATATTCTCTATAAGCCCTCTAGATATATAAAGAGGATAGCTTTTTTCTGTAAGATTAACCCTAAGCTCCTTCAATTAAGACATCTCCTCTCTCTTTTTACTTGCGCTGTCTAGAACCTGGCATAACTTTTCAATGTCTGTATCTATTATTGCCTTTTTTACTTCCCCAATGTTTTTTTCAAATTCTTCAATCTCATTAATTAAATTTTCTCTATTTCCCATAAAAAGCTCCGACCATAGCTTAGTATTTATTCTTGCAATCCTTGTAAGATCTCTATAGCTATCTCCAGTAAACTTTCCCATATCTAACCCTGAATTATCACTATTAACTAAAGATATTGCTATAACATGTGGAAGTTGACTTGTAAAACCTATAATTCTATCATGCTGCTCCGGGCTTACTTTCTCAACATTTTTGAATCCAATACTTTTTGCAATATTCTCTATTAAATTAATATTGTATTCCTTATTTCTCTCAGTTGGGGTTATTATATAGTTTGACCCCTTAAATATTTCTTTTGAGGCATATTTAACTCCACTAAATTCTCTTCCAGCCATAGGATGACCAAATACAAAATCTATATCATCTCTTAAAATAGCATTAACTTCTTTTGCAAATTCAGTCTTTATTCCAGTTACATCTGTTATTACTGCCTCTGACTTAAAATTATTTATATTGTCTCTTACAAAGTCTTTAACTAGTTTTGGATATACACAAATAATTACTAAATCTGAATCTTTTAATGGAATCTCCCCATCAGTAAAGCCCTTATCTATAATTCCTAGCTCTTCCCCAAATCTTAGAGCTTCTTCATCCTTATCTATAGCATAAATCTTTTTAGGCTTTAACTCCTTTAAAGCTAAAGCATAAGAACCTCCTATAAGCCCCAGTCCAACAATAGTTATATTTAAATCTAGCCCCTTCATTTTTACACCCCTTATATTTCTCTACCTACTGCCTCTGCAATTACTTTTAAACTCTGCATTAGAGTATCAAACTTATTTGGTTTTAAAGATTGTGCCCCATCACTCATAGCCTTTGCTGGATTATTATGAACTTCTATCATAAGACCATCTGCACCTACTGCAATTGCTGCCTTAGCTAATGGTTCTACAAGCCACCATAATCCCCCTGCATGACTTGGATCTATTACTACTGGTAAATGACTTAGCTTCTTTAAAACTGGCACAGCACTTAAATCTAGTGTATTTCTTGTGTATGTTTCAAAGGTTCTTATTCCTCTTTCACATAAAATTACATTTTCATTGCCCTCTGACATTATATATTCTGCTGACATTAAGAATTCTTCAATTGTTGCAGATAATCCTCTTTTAAGTAGTATAGGTTTATTTGTTTTGCCTAATTCCTTTAAAAGATCAAAGTTTTGCATATTTCTAGCTCCAACCTGTATAACATCAACATCTTCAATAAACTTTTCTAAATGTTTTGCAGCCATTATTTCAGTAACGATAGGTAGCCCTGTCTTTTCCTTGGCTATCTTTAAAAGCTCAAGTCCATCATATCCCATACCTTGGAAGCTATATGGAGAAGTTCTAGGCTTAAAAGCTCCCCCTCTTAAAAAGTTTGCTCCTGCCCCTCTTACATCCTCAGCAAGTTTAATTATCTGTTCTTCACTTTCTACAGAACAAGGTCCTGCCATTACAGCAATCTTATCGCCCCCAATAAGCTGACCACCAACAGAAATTGTAGTATTACATGGATGAAATAGTCTATTAGCCTTTTTGTACGGCTCTTGCACCTTAAGTACCTTTTCAACGTCATCATTTGCCTCTATTTGTTGTGGATCTATCTTACTAGTATCCCCTACCAATCCGAGTATACAGTAGTGTTCTCCCTGAGATTCATGTATAGAAAGACCTCTAGATGTAATTTCATCCTTGATGCTCTCTATGCTTTCTTTTGATGCACTTGGTTTCATAATAATAATCATTTAAATAACCCCCTATTTAAAAATTTATATAAAAAAAGAAGACCCGCAATGAGTCTTCCCTAAATATCTTTAAAGAATGTATAATTCAGCATATCTTAGAAATCTAGTTAAGACTTCTCTTAGTAGCTACACCATATAACTCATTAGAAAGTAACTCTTTAATTTTTTTGCAAGAAAAATAGCCAGCGCTAAAATAATAATAGCCCCAGTTGCTAAAGTAAAAACCATATTCTCTTGCTATTCCCTTTCTAATAGAATTATTCATGAGTCCTACCTCCAAAATATTATAAGTATAAGATTATATAACTATCTTTAATTCTGAAAACTGAAATTTTCCAATAAATCTATTGCAAATTTACTTATTGTGTTAAATTATATCACTATTTTCGACCATGTCAATATAAACAAATAAAAATCTTAAATTTCTTTAACACTTTTCCACTTATCGTAATATACTATATTAAGTCCACAAAATCTCCACCCTAGACAAGCTACATGATCCTAAAGATGGAGGTGACTAGTATGATAGGCTCTTTTTTATTCCCACTATTATTTTTAGGAGGATTAGGTCGCGGCGGTTATAATCGCGGATATGGTCAAGGTTATGGCTCTAATTGTTGCCAACCTTGTTGTAAACCTTCTTGCAAACCTTGCTGTGATCCTTGTTGTTGTGATGATCATCATCACAAACATCATAAACACCACAAACATCATAAATGTGAAGAATATTGTTGTCAATGCTATCCAGTACAACAACCTCGCTGTTGTCCTCAAAATAATTGTTCTTCATTATTTGATTGGTTCTGCTGTTAATATAAATACAACACCCCTTGGGTATTTTACCCTAGGGGTGTAATTATTTAAGCATTATTTTTTAGGAATCCAGCTATTCACTAACTCTTCATTTTTGTCCATCCATTCTTTTGCAACTTCTAAAGGCTCTTTATCACTGTTTTGTATATCTCCCATTAGCCCTGCTAATTGTGTTTCATCCATTTTAAAGTTTTTAAAGAATTCAGCAACTTCAGGCATATCTTTTTCAAAACCTTTTCTTGCTATTGTATGAATATTTTCTGCAGCTCCAAAAGTGCCCTTTGGATCTTCTAAGAATTTCAAATCCCAACGTGCAAACTTCCAGTGAGGACTCCATCCTGTTATAACAACAGCCTCTTTCTTATCTATTGCTTTTTTTAGTACCGCTAACATTGTAGCTTCACTACCTTCAAGCAATTCTAAATCTAAATTATACTCTTTTATTGCATTTTGAGTAGCTTTCATTATTCCTGCGCCTGGCTCAATTCCTGTTATATTTCCTTTTAATTCACTCTTAACTTTATTTAACTCTTCTATACTCTTTATATCCATATATGATGGAACTATTAAACCTATTTTAGCATTTTCAAAGTTATATCCTAAGTCATCTAATTTATCTTTATATTTATCCATATAGTCTTTATGAGTAGTTGGTAGCCATCCATCCATAAATACATCCATATCTCCACCCGCTAGAGAGGTGAATACCATACCTGCCTCTCCTTGCTTCATCTCTACTTCGTAACCCATCTTTTCTTCTAAAATTAAATTTGCTAAATTAGTCATTGCAATTCCTTCTGCCCAATTAACATATCCTAAATTAACTTTTCCTTTTACCTCACTCTTTGCTGCGCCTTTTTCTCCACTATTTCCACAACCTACTAATGCTCCCATAGTTAACATCCCTGCAAAAACTAAGGAAATAACTTTCTTCAATCTCTTATTCATTGTTCATCCTCCTTATAAATTTTATTTATTTTTACCCAAAGATTGGGTCATTCTATCTAATACCATTGCTAAAATCACAACAGCAAGTCCACTTTCAAAACCCTTACCTACGTCCATCTGACCAATACCAGATAATACCTCTCTACCAAGTCCACCCGCACCTATCATGGCTGATATAACAACCATAGAAAGAGAAAGCATAATAGTTTGATTAACTCCAGCTAGTATTGTCGGTAATGCAATAGGAAGTTGTACTTTATATAGCATTTGATTCTTTGTTGAACCAAAGGATTTTGCAGCCTCTATTACATCTTCTGGCACCTGTCTAATTCCTAGATTAGTAAGCCTTACTGCAGGAGGCATTGAGAAAATCACTGTAGATATGGCTCCTGGCACTTTTCCCATTCCGAAAAATAAAACAGCTGGTATTAAGTATACAAAGGCTGGCATTGTCTGCATAAAATCAAGTATAGGTCTTAAGATCTTATCTAATTTATCATGTCTTGCGCCTAAAATTCCAAGGGGCACTCCTATCAACAATGAAATAAATGCTGAAACTATAACTAAAGAAAGTGTGGCCATTGTTTGTGGCCATAGCTCTATCGCATCTATAAACATTAACCCTATAAGAGTAAACATAGCTACTTTTCTTCCAGATAGTTTCCATGCAATTGCTGAAAATATTAAAATTAATAGAATAGTAGGGATAAATAAAAATACTTCTTCTATACCATTAATAAGTTTTTCATTCACAAATTTTACCACATCAAAGAAGGGTTCTAGATTATCTGTTAACCAATCTATAATAACTTCTATATATTGACCTATATGAAACTTAGTCATGTTCTATCTCACCTCCAGCTATCCCTGCAATTATAGTAGATCTTTTTATAATTCCAAGTAAAGTATTATCATTATCTACAACTGCAATTGGGTATCTTGTATTTGTAGCTACAGATAATAGTTCTGCAATTGATACATCTGGTGAAGTTATAGGAAATTCCTTTATAAGCGCTTCTTCTATACTTGGAATCCCTCGTTTTGAAAGTTCTATAGCCTCTTCTATATTTATTATTCCTTTTAACTTTCTTTCCTTATCAGTAACATAGATACTTGCTATCCCTTCGTCCTTCATAATTCTTACTGCTACTTTTGGACCATCTTTTTCAAAATTGATAGCTTTAGATTTTTCCATAATAGCTGACGCAGAAATTACTTTTGTTCTATCTACATCTTGTACAAATTTTCTTACGTAGTCACTAGCTGGATTTGTTAATATATCTTCGGAGGTTCCTATTTGTTCTATTACTCCGTTTTTCATTATTGCTATTCTGTCACCTAGCCTTAAAGCTTCATCTAGGTCATGAGTTATGAATATAATAGTCTTATGCATTTTTGACTGCATCTGTAAAAGTTCTTCTTGCATTTCTTTACGTATTAAAGGATCTAATGCACTAAAGGCTTCATCCATAAGTAAAACTTCTGGATCTGTAGCTAGTGCTCTAGCAAGTCCTACTCTTTGCTTCATTCCACCACTTAACTCATCTGGCATACTTTCTTCATAACCTTTTAATCCTACTAATTCTAAAGCGTTTTTAGCTTTTTCTCTTCTCTCACTATGATCTACTCCTTGCAATTCTAAGCCATATTCAACGTTATTTATAATATTTCTATGAGGAAGTAATGCAAAGTTCTGAAACACCATAGCTATTTTTTTTCTTCTAATTTCTCTTAACTTTTCTTCATTAGCTTTTAAAATATCTTCTCCATCTATAAAAATCTCACCACTAGTTGCATCTATAAGACGATTTAGACATCTTATAAGGGTAGATTTACCACTACCTGATAGTCCCATTACTACAAAAAATTCTCCCTCATTCACTTCAAAGCTTGCATTATTAACACCTACAGAGTTTCCTGTTTTCTCATGTATCTCCTCTTTGCTTAGCCCTTTTTCTAAAAGAGAAATAACTTTCTTCGCATTCTTCCCAAATATTTTATATATATTTCTTACTTCTAATTTCGCCATACTAAACCTCCTCAACTATTACCGTCCTTAAAATTATTATATTATACACATACCGACAATTTTATGTTTAGGTAAAGTTGTACTTTATAACAATTCTACTTTATCATACAAGTTGTTACTTGTCAATTTTAAGGAAATTCATTACACAAAAAAAGTACCAGCTTAAATTTCAAGCTGATACTTCTCTATAACCTTACACTTCTTCTAAATATCTTTTTATCCTATAAATTACTCCTTCATCCCCTACTACTAGTATTTTGTCTCCTTTTGTAAACTCTAGGTAAGGTCCTGGAGATATGAGTATTTTTTCTTCTCTTTTAACTCCTACTATAGTCCCACCAGTGTTATGCCAGAATTCACTTTCACCTATAGTTTTTCCGAATATATGTGAATTCTCAGGAATTTCTACTTCAAGTGGTTCTACTAAATCTGTATTTTTAAATCTATAAGAATAATCTATTATCTTTTCATTCAACTCTTGTATTTGTTTTTCTACATTATTTCTTTCCTCAAGTAGCTTCTTCATAACGCCTCTTAGAGACCCAATATTCTCCTTCTCCTTGAAACTCTCCACAAATTGATAGGCTTTTTCTGAAGCTCTTATTATAATTCCACTACCTATATTTACATCTACTACTCCTTTATCTTCAAGAAGCTTCATAGATTTTCTTATTGTTTCTGGAGAAACATTATATTCACCAGCTAAAACAGACCTTCCTCTAAGCTTTTCGCCTTCTCGAAAATGACCCTTATATATTCTGCTTGCCACATCTACTGCTATTTTCACATATCTGGGCATCTCTACTCGTTCACCCATGGTGCAACCCTCCACTACTACTTTATAATCATAAACATAACTATGATTATAACATAAACTGTCTAAATTTCTAGAGGATTATATTATACAACCATTTTCTCACTCCATTTTCCACACCTATCTCCAAAACATCCTACTACTTCTGCTCCATCCTTTATATTTACAACTTCACATCTATTAGGACAACTCTTGCACTCAAAGCTATTAGAAATAAACTTAGCATCTGCAACTTCAAAACCTCTAAAGTTAGTCTTTCCTATCTTTCTTACTGCTTCTGAGCCAATAATAGCAGAACCTATTGCTCCCATAACACCGTGATGCTCTGGTACAAAGATTTCAAATCCTAATGCCTCTTCAAAAGCCTTTTTAATTCCTTTATTTGCAGCAACTCCGCCTTGGAAGAATACTTTCTTTTGTATATTTTTACCCTTACCTACATTGTTAAGATAATTTCTAACTAAAGCCTCACATAAGCCTCTTATTATATCTGCTTCATTATAACCTAGTTGCTGCTTATGTATCATGTCAGATTCAGCGAAGACTGCACATCTACCTGCAATTCTAACCGGTACATTAGATATAAGAGCATAATCTCCAAATTTTTCTATAGGTATTTCTAATCTTTCTGCTTGCCTATCTAAAAAAGAGCCTGTTCCAGCAGCGCATACAGTATTCATAGCAAAATCAGTAACCACTCCACCATTTAAAGTAATTATCTTAGAGTCTTGCCCACCTATTTCAATTATAGTTTTAACATCTTTATCTACATGCAGTGCTGCAATAGCATGCGCTGTAATTTCATTTTTTATTGCATCTCCGCCAAGTAAGGCCGCTGCAATATGTCTACCACTTCCTGTTGCCCCTACTGCTTCTATCTCATCACTTTTATATTTTCCTTGTAATATCTTCAGCCCTTGTTGAACCGCTTGTATAGGCCTACCTTTTGTTCTTAAGTATAGCTTTTCTACTACCTCTAGGTTCTTATTTAAAAGTACAATATCCGTACTAACAGAACCTACATCAACTCCCATATAATACATTTTGTTGTCTCCTTTCAAGTAAATCTAAGAATGCCTCTATTCTTGTAACATAGCCACCTTCTCCTGTCATTTCATCCACAACAAGACTCATAATAGGAAAATCCTTATCTTTAGCTATTGAAGGCAATATTGATTTGGTTATAATTTCTGGCATACATCCCATAGGGAATATCTGAATTGCTCCATCAAGATTACTCTTTTGAGCAAGCATTGCTTCTCCAATACATTCTCTTGCATGACCCCCTATATAATAGGGCAGATATTCCTTTGACGCCCGTCTAAGATCTAAAGAATTTAAATTAAGTACTTTCATAGCTGCATCCTTAACCCACCAGCTAGGAGTTAGCTTTCTTTTACTAGATACACCATAATCCATTAACTTATCTTCTATATTAAGATTTGAAAAAGGGTCTATTACAGTATATATTTCTCCAATAACCGCTATCTTTATTGGATTTTTATTTTTATCTATCTTAATCTTATCTATCATTTTCTTATACATTTCCAGAATTTTAATTGCTTCTGCTGGATCATCAGTAGCAAATACATCTCTTTTGCATTTGTTAAAAAGCTTTTTACACTCTCCTCTTTTAACTTCATATCCTGCAATGTAGTGTACTTTTTCTTCTATCTTATCTATTAGATTTATAGCCTTAAGAGCTCTAAGTGCTCCAATCACCTTTTCTGCAGAACTTTTTGGACTTTCTGAGACTAGGTAGTTAGCTCTTTTCATTAATTCTTTTTTCCCAATATCCTTTGCATAATCCATTACTATAAATTCTAAATTGTGTCCTAATTTTTTTAATATCTGCATTTGTATCTCACAGTACTCTCCAAATCTACAAGGTCCACAGCTACCAACAAGAAGTATAGTATCTGCTCCTTGCTCTATACTTTGAATATAATTCCCTATCATTATTTTAAAAGGAAGACACATCTCCTCTGGTGAATGTGCTACTCCTATTTCTAGTGCTGTTTTATTATTAATTGGTGGTACTACATAATCTATACCTAGACTATCAAAAAATATCTTAGCTGCAATATATACATTACCCATGTGCGGAAAGGTTACCTTCAATTTCTTTCCTCCTCTCTATCATATCAATAAATGCTTCTATTCTTGTATTGAATCCAGCTTCACCTGTTTGTTCATCTATTTTAAGTATTAATAAAGGAAATTCTCCAATCCTCTCTTTAATAAGTTCCATAACAACTGAATCTATACCACATGCAAAAGAGGATACATATATAATTCCATCTATCAATCCCTCTGACACTAAGTTTGCTGCTGCTCCGTAAGAATTTCTAGCAAAACTCCAAAATGGTCTTTTAAATAGTTTATCTACTTCATCATCTATTTTTTCTTCTGACACAACTTCTTCGGTAATAACTCCTACTCCATATTGATGTAACTTCTCTACTAAATTCATGTTTATAAATTCATCATATATATTATAAGGATGGCCTAGTAATGCTATATTCATGGCATAGCCTTCATCTCTTATACCGCTTTTAAATTCTCTCTGTACAGCTAATGCTTTTGAGTATGCCCTCTCTATCCCATAACCTCTTCTTGTTATCATCTCTCCAAGCTTTTTACACCAATCATATATGCTTTTATCTGAGTTCATATATAAAGGCACTTCAGTGATCTTAGGCATATCTGGTATAGAGTTTTTTATCATCTCCGGAAGCCCACAAAACTTTGGACATATAAATTCTCTCTCTCTAATGGTCATAATTCTAGGTATAACAATTACATCACATTCATCTTTTATACTTGCCACATGTCCATGAAAAACCTTTATAGGAAGACATGCTTCATCTACAGCATATTTAACTCCTTCATTTAATATTTTTTTATTTGTGTCTTGAGAAACTATTATTTCAGCTCCAAGTTCCTCTAAAAAAGTTTGTATAAAGGGATAATACTTATAATATAAAAGTCCCTTTGGAATTCCAACTTTCATGTAATTCCTCCTTAATTTTCTAAATCCTAATTCTACATTTGTTTATTATTGAACAATCACACATATTTTATTCACTTAAATCGTACAAATTGAAAAAAGCCCTAGATTAATCTAGGACTTTTAGTTCAGCTTATTAGCTTTGTTTTAATACATATCAGCATTTTTTGCAAAGACATTCTAATTTTTTTCTGTAGCCTTCCTCAATGACTTTCATTTTTATCTCTTTTGGATTTATACTATCATAGTTATCCTTATCTAATACATCTTGAATTGTTAACTCTAAAAAACCTTCTTTTAAAACTGGTTCATAGGTTATAAATAGTTCTTCTCCTATTCTATTTTGTGATTTTGTCTTTCCCTCATCAATTATATGTTCCATGGTTACTCCATTCTTCATTAGACTGTATCCAAGTAAAATACTTCTATGACAGTTAAAAGGGTTTTTCTCTGAGCACATAAGAACAATCTTATGCCCTCTTCTAATTCCTTCTACAATTCTATTTATTCCCTTTTTAAAATTTAGGCACTCGATAACCTTATCAAAATCAACTTTTCCCTTCTCATCTAACTCTTCGGCTTCGCTCCTATTTTCTCCTAACTCTTTTCCCATGTAAATATAATTAATACCTGCTTGC
Source organism: Clostridium sp. X (assembly GCF_055755365.1). Classification (NCBI taxonomy): domain Bacteria; kingdom Bacillati; phylum Bacillota; class Clostridia; order Eubacteriales; family Clostridiaceae; genus Clostridium; species Clostridium sp. X. The sequence goes on along the minus strand of NZ_CM146912.1, from coordinate 1,287,460 downwards.
TTTATATTTCTCTCTAGCTCTTCTCTATCATAGAGCTTATGGTAATCATTAGACGCATATGGATAACTTCTAACATCCATTACACAGTCAATATCGTAGCCTTTTATAATATTAATAAATTCTTCTAGTTTTCTCGTAGAATGTCCAATTGTATAACAAATCATCTTTAAGCCCCCATTTATGCAAATAATTTACGCAATGCCTTTCTTATTCTTTATCTTTTCGATTTTCTCTAATAAGCCTTTTATAGTTTCTTCTGGCCTTCTATAAAACTCACTTCCATTTACCGTCAAAAACTCCCAACCTACTCTCTCAAGACAGGCTTTTTTTTGATATTTCTCTTCCCAATTCTCAGAATCCATTTTATCGCCATCACATTGAATAGCAATTTTATTACTGAGCCCATCTATTACAAAATCCATTTTGTATTTACCCATAGTAACTTGAGGTTTAACATCATAACCTTTTTCTTTTATTGCTCTATATACATCCTTTTGAAGTTGAGATTCAAATATACTTTTTAAATTAATGCTTTTATTACTATTATTTTTTCCAAAGTTCATGCAGTAATTTAAAAACTTTGCTCTCACACATTTTTCATTCAAGCTTTTAAAATCTACAGAATGAAAAACCCACATTTGATTTCTAGCTCTGCTGCTTGCTACATTAAATCTCCTAATATCTGATTCCTTGGTAAGAGCAGTGAACTTAACATTGTTTGATATAACCATTGAAAGAAACATTACATCCCTTTCATCTCCCTGAAATGAATAGGCATTTCCGCATAGGAGTTTTCTATTAATAATTTCCTTCTCCCCTATTTTCTCCTTAAGTAGATTCTCTATTAATTCACACTGAGCATCTCCTAAAAGAGATATGACTCCCATAGTCATATTATTATACCTTTCATCAAGACAACATTCTTCTATCTTATTTACTAATGCTTCTGCTTCTTTTACATTAATAGACTTTGATAAATCCCTATTGCCCTCCACTTTAACTACCTTTATAGGGGCTCCTAGGTTCTCATAGATATTTGATCTTCTTAGTGGTATAACTTCTCCCGAATAACAAAGTTTATTACTAAACTCTATTATTTCAGGTACACACCTAAAGTGCTCTTTTAGCATGATTCTATTGGGCATAATTCTAAGTGCTGTACTATAAAGACTGGTCTGCATGTCAAACCATTCACTATTAGGTATATCTTTTAAATACATATCTATAAGTCCTTGAATTTTATTACTATCAACTCCTATAGCTTCTGGACTTATTTGATTATCATCACCAACTATTACTGCTTTTTTAGCTCTAAATAAAGCTGATATAGCAAAAATATCACACTGACTGCTCTCATCAATTATAACAACATCAAACATATTCTGTGATAGACTAAAGCTTTCTATTACTTTATTTATAGGCATAATCCACACTGGAGCTATATCCTTAAAATTCTCCATCTCCTTCTGAGCTAGCTTCATATAGTTAATACTATTCTTGCCTTTTCCCTTGCCAACCCTCTTTATAGCCTCCATCCAAGAATATAAGCTTCTTTTTTGATTTTCTTCTACTTTAATTATCTGATTGTACCAAGATTTTTTCGATAAACATTCTCTTACAATTTTATTTTCATTTTCTTTTTCTTTGTTTATCTCCTTCTCTATATCCTCTATTCTAAATCTATGAGCCTTCTTTAGAATAGTATCTAATTGCTTCCATAACCAGGCTATGCTAAACTTTTTATAGTTCGTTAGCATATTTAATCTATCCTCATCATTTATAAGTTTATCAACCAATATTGGGCAATCCTCATAAATTATTTGTAGAAGATACTGCACCTCTCTTATGTTATCTGCATTCTCTTTAAGTTTCGTTATTTTCTTATAAGAACTAGAAAGTAGCTGTATATCAAGATCTTTTATAGCTATAACTATTTCCTCAAATCCTTTAACATTAGATATGATTCTCTCTAAATTAGATAAGTCAGCCTTTAAATTTTCATATTGACTTATATATTTAATGCTTAAAAGACCTTTCTTTAAATAATCATAAGTTTCTTTAGAATACCAATCCAGTTCATTTAAGAAAGCAATTTTTTTCATAGCTATTATTATATTAGCCTTAACTTTACTATTCCAGTTAGCAATTATATCAATTTTATTTATTTCATCCTCTAAGGAAGCTAAGGTGTTTAGGTCTAATTTTTCTATCTCTTCACACTCATACTCTCTCATTGTACTATTCCATATATTTTTCAAGCTAATTTCTGTAGAATATTGATCAATATACAGCTTAACTAACTTGCATTGTTCCTTTGTTTCTATAGGTTTTAAGTCTATAGAGCATTTTTCTAAAATTTCTTGACAATCACTATGAAATATCTTAAAAAACTTATTTATCTTACCTTTCTCTTTGAATTGATTATATATTATATCCATTTTTTCAGCGAGCTGAAACATATCCATATCTTTTGGTATTTCAACAGCATGTCCACTCAGTTCTTTCTTTATACTTAAAATTTTCTTTATATAATAATTACATTTTAATATTGTCTGCTGGAAAACAGCCTTAGTAAATTCTCCTTTTTTAACACAATTCAATACATTTTTAAGCCATGTACCCTCTATTTCTTTTAGAAAATTCTTTGTATTTTCTAAAAGTCTTGTTATATGATCATAATCATACTCTGAGTTATAGGATATAGACCAATCTTTAACATTGCTTTTATAATAGTTATAATTACTTTGTATATAGATGATTATTCTAATATTTTCTAAAAGTTCATTGTAATTAGGTATACTATAAAGAAATCCTCCTATTTGATTAAATGCCATCATTTCTTCTTTATTAGTATTACTTATTAGATAAAGCAATCTTGAAAACTTAGCATCAGTTATAGGAGGCCTTTTACTAGTATCTATACTGTCTTCTATCCAATCATACTGCACCTCAGTTTCCTTTAACCATTTTGCTATAGTTAAAAGTTTATGAGCTTTACCTCCATAATTTATGTTTCCATTTTCTACCTCTTCTTCTTCTTTTAACTTTATATATAGACTTTTTTGTCTACTTTTACAATCTTTTAAGTCCTTTTCAAGATCCTCCCACTCTTTTTTCAAATCATAAATATCATAATGTAAACTCTCAGTAATTTTTTTTATAGAATACTCTAATTGATTTAATGATTTTAGCTCATTACCTACTAAACTCATACATAAAGGTCTAATATTCTCTGGAACATTATTTAAGATAAGTCTTAATGGATTTTCTCTTTGACTTGTAACTAATACTCTCTTTCCGTGAGCTACAAGATGACAAATTAGATTTACTATAGTGTGACTCTTTCCTGTTCCTGGAGGACCCTGTACTACCACCCCAAAGTTTTCTGATAACCTTTTAACTATTTCTCCTTGCTCCTTATTATATGGAAGTGGAAATAACAAATTATCAGCTATCTTACTCCATTCATCAGTGTAAGTATTACTATTCACAGAGAAACCTTCATCTACTAGAGCCTCTATACTTGGAGGTATCTCCTCACCTTTTCCAACCTTGTCCAACATTTTGATAAGCTCTTTTTTCCATGGTCTATTATTTACTTTTCGTATCAACACCAATGGTTCACTATAAAAAATAGGCTTGTTATCGATAGGCAAGTTACTTATTCCTACCCAGTCTTCTTCTATCTTTTTATACTCCATATTTGAGGAATCTAAACACTCTATTATATCTTTTAAAAACTTTTCCAAGTGCTTTACATTACATAAGTCTACATTACACTTCTCCATTTCAGTTTTAATTTTCATAATATGCTCTATGTTTTTTATATCTAATCCCTTTAAAATCTCTACTTCAAGATTAATCTTATTCTTAATAGGTTTTAGAATTATTTTTGTATCTTTTCTATCAAAAATCAATTCAGTTTTTACAGTAAACAATGGATGGGCAATTTTTTTATTGCTTTTTCCCCAAAGTAAGAATCCATACCCAAATACAATTTCTAACTGCTCATCACTTTTTTGTAGCTTCAGATATAACTTAAAAAATTCATCATATACACTACCGCTACTTTTATTTATTTCTATCCATTGCTCATTATCTTTCTTAGTTCTTATATCACATCCATCTTCTAATAACTCTTTTTGCCAAAATACCTTTTCATATTCACAAATATCAGTAATACTTTTTAAACCCAAATTTTTTACACTAATTAGATAAGAAATTACATTCATTATCTTATCCCTGTTATTCATAGGCATCCCCCCATGATAAAATTGCTTACATTTCATTTATTTTCTTACATTTTTTACCTTATTCTCTATTTGATTATATCATTTAATTCCATAAAATGGTACAAAAAAAATGTATGCCTTTTCGACATACATTTCTTTACTTTTACTTACATGAATCTCTTTCAACAAATTCATAAGGTAAAATGTATAGATTCTTATCAAGAGGTTCATTATTTATTTTTTTAATAAGCATTCTTGTTGCTACAGAACCCATATCATACAAGGGTTGTGCTACAGTTGTAAGTCTTGGATAAAAAAACTCTGCTCCATGGGTATCATTAAAGCCTACAACATCTATATCCTTAGGTACATCTAACCCATTATCTCTTAGGGCATTTATAGCACCCATAGCAATTTCATCATTTACGCAGAATAACGCATCTATATCCTTAGTTTTTGATAAAATAGCTGTCATAGCTTTATATCCGTCTTCAGGTTTTAAAGAGTATTTACAGAAATACACTAAATTTTCATCATAAGCAATTCCATATTTTTGAAGCATATTTTCATAGCTCTTATATCTAAGGGCACTAGCATTCACAGACTGCTTATCTGTTCCTATATATGCTATTCTCTTATTGCCTTTTTTGATTAAGTATTCTACAACATCATTGGCTGCCTGTATATTATCAATAACTACACTTGGAAAGTCAGTTTTTCTTCCATTAGTTTCAATCAACACTAATGGTGTATTGCTACCTTTTATTGTTTTTAAAACATTTTCTTCTAATGAGTTACTTATGTAAATAACTCCATCTACCATTTTTTCTCCAAGTACTTTTAGATACTCAACTTCCTTACTAGGATCTAAATCTGTATTACATAACATTATATTATATTTATATATGTTAGAAACATCTTCAGCTCCTCTAACGATTTCAGGATAAATTGGATTTGATATATCTGGTATTATTATTCCTATAGTCTTTGTCTTCTGGGTTTTTAAGCTTCTAGCAACTATATTTGGTCTATAATCTAATTTTTCAATAGCATCTAAAACTCTTTTCTTAGTATCTTCATTAACTACATCAACATTATTTAAAACCCTTGATACGGTGGCAATGGATACGTTTGCTTCTCTAGCGACATCTTTTATTGAAGTTGCCATATTACCAACTCCCACTTTCTTTATTTTTATCCATTATACAATATAAGCTAAATAAAATACAAGCTATCTTTAAATCAATCCTCATACTTATTTATACTTAATATTCATTATCTATATTTATTAACAACACATGTATACTATATTAGTATTTATCTCATATTAGAATTAAATACCTTGTTTTTGTTATACTAACCTTATAAACATATTAATGTCGAGGTGATCTGAGTGAATGAAGGACTAATAGTTTTAGTTAGAGGAGTAATTGGGTTTTTCAGTTTATTGATTTTTGCTAGAGTACTTGGAAAACAACAGATTAGTCAGCTTACCTTTTTTGATTATATATTAGGTATAACTATAGGTTCTATAGCTGCTTCTTTAACTACTGATTTAACAAGTCGAGCTTGGCCTCACTGGGTAGGACTTCTTACTTGGACTATATTATCAATATTACTTCAGTTTATTACACTAAAATCAAAAACTGCCTCTGAGTATCTTGATGGCACACCAACTATTGTAATTCAAAACGGAAAATTTTTAGAAAATGAAATGCGAAAAGCTCGCTATAGACTTAGTGATCTTCTTGAACAACTACGTGATAAAGGTGTTTTTGACTTAACTCAAGTAGCCTTTGCCATCTTAGAAAAGGACGGTCAGCTTTCTATACTTAAAAAATCACAATTTGAACCTGTAACTCCATCAGATTTAAATTTGAATCCATCTGAAACAAACTTAGGTTCAGAGATTATTTATGATGGAGTAGTAATAACACAAAATCTTAAATCTATTAACAAAAATTCTACGTGGTTACATAAACAATTAAAAAAACATAATGTAAAGCATCCTTCCGAAGTATTCGTAGCTACATTTACTCCACCTGATAGTTTATATATAGACCTTTATAAAGATCATATTCAAAAAAAGTAAGGAGTATAGCCATGAAAAAATTTATTCAGTATCTTATTCCAGTAGTTACATTATTACTTTTTGTAGTTATTATGTTAAGCGGAGAATATTTAAAGAAACCTAGAAATCCTTCGGAAGATGTAATTGGATTTGCAAAAAAAGCTATTACTCATGTAAGTTATGAGAATTGGGATGAAACTAATAAAGACCTAGATAATTTAGAAAATGCCTGGAAAAAAATTTCCCCTAGAATTCAGTTTGGTGTTGAAATAAATGAAGTATACAATATTAATATGAATATAGCTAAAATAAAAGGTTCTATACTAGTTAAAGATAAATCAAGTACTCTCTCATTACTATATGAGATTATGAATAACTGGGGGGAACTTACAAAGTAAAAAAACTATAATAAATTACTTCTCATAAAAGAGCAATTTATTATAGTTTTTTTGAATCTCTACTTATGTAATCCTAGAAAAGTAGGTGGAACCTTACAAGGTTTAATATCTATTTCTTGCCACACATTTCCTAAAACATACGGTTCAATTTTTAACCACTCATCTAATTCAGCTCTTGAAGAAAATTCAACAACTAAAACTGAACCTATCATTTTTTCATCCTCATCAAGTATTGCAGTAGCATATAAGTATTTTCCCTTCTCAACCATTTCTTCAACAAGCTTTAAATGCTCATCACGAGCTGCTAATCTTCTCTCTAATGCTTGTTCATCTTTTCCATCATAACCAGTAACTAAAAATTGCATATAAACACATCCTTCTTATAAATTTATATTTTAAATTGTTTTACTCTATTATTAAATTAAAATCGATTGTAATTAAACACTTAATCTTAGTATTCCTAATATATATTATAAGTGACTTTAACTTAAATTGCCAATAAAAAAGGGAATTACCTTACTGGTAATTCCCTACAAATGCACTACTAGTAGATTTTATTGCATTTGATTTGAACCCATTTGCATTGATTGGCTTGATTGGCCTTGTTGACTTTGCTGATTTTGCTGACTCATTTGATTTAATTGTTGTTGTGTTTGATCAATTAATTGATTCATTTGTACAAGTGCTTGATGTGATTGAAGTTGTTGGCTAGCTTGATTTAATGAATCTATTGCCTGACAAATATTGCTTTGTAATTGTTGTTGAGTTTGTTGTTGTTGTTGTGTATGCGACTTAAATTGCCCAATTTGCTTTTGTAATTGATTTGCAACTTGTTGACTTTGTTGAGTCATTTGAGATTGATTTCCAGAAATTGAATTAGTCGTTGAAGTACTCATAGCTGTTTGTTTAAGTTGATTTAGCGTATTTTCCATAACACCAAGCTGTTCTTTTAAATCTACAATCTCAGCACCTATTTCTACCTCAGCCTTTTTTTCAAGATAATTTTCTAGTACTTTCTTATTTTTTTCATCCATATAATCTCTTGAATAAATTTTAAATGTTAATATGTTTATCCAAATTTAACTATTATTTCATCACTATATAGTTAATGAAATCATTCCTTTCGCAACCATCCAGATGGCTTACGTTTTGTTCCAATATAGTATTGGCTATCCTCATTAATAATTTTATATTTTTCTCTTGTTTTACCATAAATGTTTTGCTGAATAACCTCTATATAGTCAGCTGTCACTTGTGTTACAATTGCAACATGTCCAAACTTAGTATCTGTAAAAACCATTAAATCATCTGGTTCAGGTTTAATATTTCCCCCATTAACATATTGAACTAAGCCTCTTCGTTTATTTAATTCTCCTTGCTTTAAATCAGAATTAAAAAAGTCCTTTGCATGTCCATATACGTCAGGCATTCTATGTTCTTTAGACTGGTAGTAAAATCTTTTAACAAATTCTACACATTGCCACTTTTGCCCATAGTAGTATCCATCTTCACTATAATTTTTACCATATGCTTTTGTGTACATTATGCCATTATGATAGATACTTACATTCTTATAGTTATCTATTTCTTTTCCTATCATTTTTCTATCTCTTAAAATATAAATGACTCCAAAAGCTAAAATAATACTAATTATAAATATGAGAATCTTAAACCAATTATTTCTCATTAATTCCTAGCTCCTCACTAAACTTCTTCTTAATTATAAAACCCTATCATAACTTACCAACGATTTTACTTCTGCGCTCCACCAAAATTACATCATGCCATATTCCATTACTCATTCTTCCCACTTTTTCTCTTATGCCAATTTCTCTAAAACCACACTTTTTATGTAATTTAAGACTTGGAGTATTTTCTATTATAATTCCAGACTGAAGAGTCCAAAAGCCTTCTTCTTCTGATAGATTAATTACACTTTCTATAAGAGCTGTACCTACACCTTGTCCCTTATACTTTTCTCCTACGTAAATACTCATTTCTGCTACTCCCACATAAGTGCATCTACTTGAAGTAGGGCTTAGTGCTACCCAACCTAATATGTTGTTCCCTGATCTTGCAACTAATCTGCATGATTTAATATGTCCCGCATCCCAATTCTCCCAATTTGGTACTTCTGTCTGAAATGTTGCCCTACCTGTCTTTATTCCTTCTAAATAAATAGCTGCTACTTGTTCCCAGTCTGATGCTTTAAGTTCCTCTATTTTGTAATTCATTTTTTCACCCCTTCTAAATAGCCCTTTAGTATATAATTATCCTTATAATTAAAATATTTATTGTTAACATCTATAATCTAATTATTATTTATCGTGTATAATAATTAGATTATAGATTATATTTTTACACTTGTATACATAATAAATGCTATCCCTAAATTAGATATACTGAAAAAAAAAATGCTAAAATCACTTTCACAGATTATTTTAAAACTCTATGCATTTACATTGGATTTTAAAATACTTTTAGCTATAAGTAGAAAAAATAATACTTTTGATGTAAAATGGAACCAGGCTTGCCGACTACAACCAATAAAGACTAGCTAGTAAATGGTTCAATATGAACCATACAATGTTTTACAGCATTAATTTCATTTTCTACTGAAATATGAACTACCTCAGCAATATCATGACCTTCCCTGACAGAAAGTTCTTCATCCACAAATACTTCGATATCAACATAAATTCTATTTCCAAATATTCTGGTTTTAAGACTCTTTATAGCCCTGACTCCATCAATAGAAAGTACACTATTATTTATCCTATCTAGTGTTTCTTTATCTGCAGATGAATCAATAAGTTCCTTTACTGCTCTAATATATAGATCAACTCCAACCTTAATTATTAATATGCTTACAATCATACCTGCAACAGGATCGAGAAAGGTATAGCCGTATCTGGCTCCTAGAATACCTAGAAAAGTTCCAACCGATGAAAAAGCATCAGACCTATGATGCCATGCATCTCCTTCCATTGCAATACTCCTTATTTTTCTTGCAGTTACAATTGTGTACCAGTACATTCCTTCCTTAACTATGATTGATACCACTGCTGCCCATAGCGCAATACTTCCTGGAGTAGTTACATTACCCTCATAAAGGTTTACTATACTTTTATACCCAATTGTAAATCCAACCGAAAGCAGTGCTACACTTATTATTTTAGCACATACAGATTCCAACCTTTCATGCCCATATGGATGCTCCTTATCCTCTCCCTTTGATGATATCTTTAAGCCTATTATCACTACTACCGTTGTAAATACATCAGATACCGAATGAACCGCATCTGCAGTCATTGCAGAGCTTTTTCCGAAGATACCTGCAATTAATTTAAATATAGATAGTATAATATTCACTATCAAAGTAACTATAGATACCTTCGTGCCTAATTTATAACTTTCCATTCAAACCACTCCCAATTGATAATACATTATACTTTTCATTATATCCTCGCAAAGCTTAATTGTTAATGATTTATAAAAATATCATTTATTATCAATTGATAACGATAACCTCTTTTATATGATAATGCGTAATATTTACATCATGTATTAATTCTCATATAAGTTACTATTATTAACCAAACTTAAAAATCTTAACATTTATGTATATTTCTATTTCCTTTATAACAATTAAATCCCAAGCCTATAAAATACGATTAAGGTGAAACTTCAACCTTAACCGGAATGTATTATTATTTATCCAACTACTCATTCAATCTCTGTACCCTATAGAATCAAAGCACCTTATCTAAACATTAATCATATGATGGTATTGTAAGTCTATGAAAGGAATGAGCAATATGTATAATGCTTATCAAACATATCCCTGTCCTTATTACATGAACACACCACTGTATAATTCAGACATTATGTATAATGCTTACAACACGTTTCGCTGCCCTTACTGGGTAAATACACCAATGAATAACTCAGCTTTTCCGAAAATTCAATTGAAAGATTATGGACCTCAACCCTTTGTAATTAATATTGAGGAGGCTACTAAGCAAAATACTACTTTTCGTACTGCTTTATGGACAGGAAGTCATTTGCAACTTACCTTGATGAGCATCCCTGTTGGAGGAGAAATAGGTTTAGAGATCCACCCTAACCTTGATCAATTTATACGTATTGAACAAGGTCAAGGCATTGTAAAAATGGGAGATAGAAAAGATTACTTGGATTTTCAAAAAAGAGTCTATGATGATTTTGTATTTATCATACCCGCTGGTAAATGGCATAATCTAATCAATACAGGTAATAACCCAATTAAATTGTACTCTATTTATGCTCCTCCTCAGCACCCACGTGGTACAGTTCATGTAACTAAAGCTGAGGCAGAAGCCGCTGAAGAGCACCGCGGTTACTACTATCAAAATGAACAAAGAAATCCCAGACAAACCAGGGAATTTACCTTAAATGAGCTTTCTCAGTATGATGGCACAATGGGAAAACCTGCTTATGTAGCAGTTAACGGAATTGTATATGATGTAAGCGGTAATTCAAAATGGAGTGGAGCTACACACTATGGATTAACTGCTGGTAAAGATTTAAGCTCACATTTTAAAAGTTGCCATGGAGTAGCAAGTAAACTAGATAAGCTTCCTAAGGTTGGCATACTTAAAGGATAAGTATAAGAATTATGTAAATAAAATGTGATAACTTAAATACTAAGCTATCACATTTTTTTACATTCTATTAATAGTAACCTCTTGCCATTTTACTCATTGCAAGCAGTTGGGATGTACCATCACTTTCCCACTGTTCAACTTGTTCTATAGCTTCCATAGGAGTCTTTCCCAGTCCAACAAGCACTCCTGATAATATAAATTCTTGATATAAGTGTTCTGGGTTAATTCCTGCTTTAGCTTCTGCTAAAGCACGAGTTACTAATGGTGTTATATATCTCACCCAGTCATCTGGGGTGAATTTAGATGTATCCTGTATAGGACTTCTATTCATAGCTTTAGGATTCATACTACTGTTTAGGGTAAACAGATAATTGTATTTTGAAGAATGTTTTATTTCATCTGTAATTATATCAAATAATATATCTCTGTATGGTCCAATAGGAAGAGCGCTTCTAATAGCTCTATATTTTTCTACTGCTCTTAGCTCTCCAAATAAAGCTTTTTTAATACCATCTATATAAGATCTTGGTCTTTCAAAAGTTTCTTCACCACTAAGAGGTACTTCCATACCTGTAAAGTCTTTATAAATTTTTCTAAATAATCTATTATGTCTGCGTTCATCATCTCTTATAGAACCTATAATATCTTTCTCTTCTCTTGTAGGTGCCACACTTATAAGATAGTCATAAAAAAGTTCATCTTCTCTTTCACCTTGAACTGCTGCTTTTATGCCCTCAAGCGCATCCTGTAACTGAGAATTATACATCATCGAATTCTCTGCATTTGATCTGATATACACTAAAAGTTCCTCCTGAAATAATAATTCAATAATATATTATGTTGTATTTATATAAATGTGATTTTTTGCGCTCCATGTTTCTATCATTGAAAATCTTATCTTTTAAGGTTATAGAACATTAACTTTTAGTAGTGGGCTATTTTGATTTTTGTGGTTATATCTTATAAAATCATTACTTAATATTTGTATCAAATCATCTAATCTAATTTTATTCAATATCTTACTCCACCGTATTACTTGAACTAAATATGACTTTAATTTTCAATATAGTACTATTAACTAATGTGATATTTAATTATAAAACCCTATGCATTTGCATAGGGTTTTTGAACAATCTGAGAAAGTGCCAAAAGCACTTTTAAACTGTTCATTTGCTATTTAATTAGTCATAAAGGTGACAAGATACAAAATGACCATCTTCAAATTCTCTCATAGTAGGCTCTACCTCTTTGCATATCTGCATACACTTATTGCATCTTGTATGGAAAGAGCAGCCTTTTGGTGGATTTATAGGACTTGGAACGTCACCAGTTAGGATAATTCTATCACTTTTTTTAGTTGGATCTGGAATAGGTATAGCAGATAATAATGCTTGAGTGTAAGGATGCTTAGGATTACCGTAAAGGTTACTATCCTTCCCTATCTCTACTAATCTACCAAGGTACATAACTCCAACTCTATCACTAACATGTTTAACTACATTAAGTCCATGTGCTATGAATAAATATGTTAAGTGAAATTCTTTTTGAAGATCATCTAATAGATTCAAAACCTGCGCTTGAACTGATACATCAAGGGCGGATACTGGTTCATCACATACAATTAGCTTAGGATTTACAGCTAATGCTCTTGCAATACCTACTCTTTGTCTTTGTCCTCCACTGAACTCATGAGGATATCTATTTCTGTGATAAGAAGCAAGTCCTACACATTCTAATAGTTCCTTGACTCTTTTTTCAACATTATTTCTATCAGCAATCTTATTTACCTTAATAGGTTCAGCTATTATATCTCCAATGGTCATTCTAGGATTTAATGATGCATATGGGTCTTGAAATATAATTTGAATTTCTTTTCTAAGTTCTTTTATTCTTTTTTTATTTGCCTTTGTTATGTCTTCATTATTAAATATTATCTCTCCACTAGTTGGCTCAAGTAGATTTACAAGCATTCTTCCAGTAGTTGATTTTCCACATCCTGATTCACCAACTAGGCCTAAGGTTTCTCCCTTATATATATCAAAGCTTACATCATCTACAGCTTTTACATGATTTTTAACCTTACCTAGAATTCCTGAACTTATAGGGAAATGTTTTTTTAGATTCTTTACCTGAAGTAAAACCTCACGCATGTTTTATCTCCCCCTCTTCACTATATAGAAAGCATCTAACTTCTCTTTCTCCAACCTTAACTAACCTCGGTTTTTCTTCTCTACATATATCCATGCACTTTATACATCTTTCACTAAATGCACAACCTTTAGGTAAATCCAGTGGATTTGGTACTATTCCATCTATCATGAATAGTTTCTTCTTTTCTTCATCTACTTTTGGTATAGACATTAGAAGTCCTTCTGTATATGGATGAAGTGGCTTTTCAAAAAGTTCATTTACTGCGCTTTTTTCTACAGCTTCACCGCAATACATTACTACAACCTTATCTGCTGTCTCTGCAACTACTCCTAAATCATGAGTGATAAGCAAAATAGATGTTTTAAACTTTTCCCTTAGGTTTAGCATTAAATCTAAAATTTGCGCTTGAATAGTTACATCTAACGCTGTAGTAGGTTCATCTGCAATTAAGAGCTTTGGATTACATGCAAGTGCCATTGCAATCATTATACGTTGTCTCATACCTCCACTCATCTGATGAGGATAATCCTTTATTCTACTTTCTGGAGAAGGTATTCCTACTAGTTCCAACATCTTTACAGCTTCTTTAGAAGCGTCTTTTTTAGATAATTTTTTGTGTCTTAGTAAAGTCTCACAAAGCTGTTTTTCTATTGTATACACAGGATTTAAAGAAGTCATAGGCTCTTGAAATATCATTGAAACTTTATTTCCTCTAATATCCTGCATTTCTTTCTTACTTTTCTTTAATAAATCCGTTCCCTCAAATAGAATTTCTCCTCCTGCTACTTCTCCAGGTTTATCTATAAGTCGCATTATAGATAGAGAGGTTACACTTTTTCCACTTCCTGATTCTCCAACTACCGCAACTACTTCTCCATGATTAACTGAGAAACTTACATCATTTACTGCATTTACTATACCATTTTTTGTTTTAAATTGCGTTTTTAAGTTTTTAACCTCTAATAACATTCTAATCCCCCCCTAGTTACGTAGTTTTGGATCAAGAGCATCTCGAATTCCATCACCAAATAAATTAAAGGCAAGCACTGTAATTGTTATAGCTATTCCTGGAAATAGTACAATATGAGGTGCATTGAAAAAATAGGTTCTTCCTGATCCAAGCATACTTCCCCACTCTGCAGCCGGTGGTTGTACTCCAAGTCCTAAGAATCCTAAAGCAGCCGTATCTAAAATAGCTGAAGAAATTCCTAGGGTTGCACGTACAACAATAGGAGAAATTACATTAGGTAAAATATGTTTAAATATTATAGCTGAATCACTATTTCCTATTGCCCTAGCAGCTTGAACATATTCACTTTCCTTTATGGCCAAGATAGAACTTCTAACTATTCTTGCATATTCAGGTATAGTCACTATACTTATTGCTATTATAGCTTTATCAATACCTCTGCCAAGTACTGTCATAAATGAAATAGCTAACAGTAGAGATGGGAACGCTAAAATCATATCCATAAATCTCATTATAAGCATGTCTACTTTTTTACCATAATATCCTGCTATAGAACCTAATACAATTCCTATAGTTAATGCAAAACTTACTGATGTCACTCCAACTCTTAAAGAAATACTTGTACCATCTATAATTCTACTTAGTATATCTCTTCCCTGTTCATCTGTACCAAGTATGTGTGTAGAAGATGGCGCTTGTAAACTTTCTGATAACGTTCCAATATTAGGGTCATACGGTTCGATATATTTGCCTACAACTGCTATAACAACAAGAATTAATATTATTATCATTCCTACTAGCGCTGCTCTATTTTGTACTAGTAATCCACACATTTCCTTGAATCGAGATGTCTTTTGACTACTTTTTTCAATTTTTAAGACTTTTACTTCTTCTATATTATTCTCCATTTTCAGATCTCCCTTAAGAATATTTTATTCTTGGGTCTAATTGTGAATATAGTAAATCAACAAATAGATTCATTAAAACAAATATGACCGCAAGCATCATAACTGATCCCTGAACTACAGGATAGTCTGATTTTAATATTGCTTCTATAGTGTAGCTTCCTACTCCTGGCCAAGCAAAAACTGTTTCCGTTAGAACAGCTCCACCAAGAAGAGAACCAAGTTGAAGTCCTATTACCGTAACTATAGGTATTAAAGCATTTCTAAGTGCATGCCCTAAAATAATTACATTCTCAAATACACCTTTAGCTCGTGCTGTACGTATATAGTCTTGTCTTATTACCTCTAGCATTGTAGATCTAGTCATTCTAGCTATAATAGCAGTAGAATAAGAAGCCAGTGCTACTGATGGTAAAATGATATGACTTAATGAACTCTTAAAGGCTTCCATGTCCCCACTAATTAAGCTGTCTAATAAGTATAACCCTGTTATACGAACAGGCTCCATTCCTATTTGAATTCTTCCTGCTGGTGGTAATATTCCAAGGTTTACAGAGAACAGAACTATAAGCATAAGTCCAAGCCAGAATATAGGCATAGATACTCCTAAAAGTGATACTATCATACTTATATAGTCTATTATAGTATTTTGCTTCACAGCTGAGATAACACCTATTATAACTCCAAATATAGATGCCAATATAATAGACACCAAAGCAAGCTCAACAGTTGCCGGAAATCTTGCAACAAGCTCTTCTGTTACAGATGTTTTTGTTATAAGGGAACTTCCTAAATTGCCTTGTAAAATTCCTTTTAAAAAGTCAAAGTATTGTATGTATAGTGGTTGATTCAACCCTAGCTCCTCACGAAGCCTTGCTATTTGCTCAGTTGTAGCATGTTGTCCTAAAATTATGCTTGCTGGGTCTGAAGCAAATACGCGCATTACTACAAAAACTATTACAGATACTCCAAACAAAACTGGCAAAAGCATTAATAACCTCTTTATTGTATATTTAAACATTTATGAGCCTCCTATCTTAAATAAAGAAAATGGAAATCCAAAAGGCTTTCCATTTCCTATATTTTATGATGGTAGATTATTCTTTATCTACCCCACTAAAGAATATAACACCTGTTGGGTGGTATTTAAAACCTGTTATTTTCTTAGAATGTGCAGCCATGCTCTTTGCATTAGAAATTGGAAGCCATGCTGCATCTTTAGTTAAGATTTCTTGAATATCTTGATAAATTTTATCTCTTGCTGGTCCATTTGCAGTTCCTCTTGCCTCTTTAAGTAATTTATCAACTTGTTCATTTTTATACTTTGCTGCGTTTAAGCTTGATTCAATTTCATTTGAGTCAAGTAATGATAAGAAGTTATCAGGGTCACCGTTATCTCCTGTCCATCCGTAGAATAGTATATCCCCTTCACCTTGTATAAGTTTTTGCTTATATTCTGTCCATGTGTAAACATCTATTTTAGATTTAATACCTACTTTTAATAAGTATCCTTGAATAGCTTCAGCAAGCTTTTGTCCTGCTGGATTATAAGGTCTTGGATTTGAATAAACTACCATTTTCACTTCTAAGTTTTCTTTTCCTAATTCTTTTAATAAAGCTTTTGATTTTTCTGGATTGTATTCATAAGGTACTATCTTGTCATTAAATCCTGGTATAAAGCTTGGCATATAGCTATTTGCAACCTTAGCATATCCTTGATATAAGTATTTAACAAGCTCTTCTCTATCAATAGCGTGGCTTATTGCTTGTCTAAGTTTTGAATCATTAAATGGAGCTCTTGCAGCATTAAATGCCATATAGTTTATGTTCATGCCTTCATCTTCTGCCATTACTGCTCCTGCTTTTTCTATCTCTGCTACATTATTAGAATCAACACCATCTATGATATCTACTGCTCCTGTCATAAGCTGTGTTGCTCTTACTGAGTTTTCCTTTGTGAATTGGAAAATTAATTTATCTACTTTTGCTTTTTCTCCCCAGTATTCATTATTCTTTTCAAGTTGTATTGATTGACTCTTGTCCCATTTTACAAATTTAAAAGGACCTGTTCCTACTGGATTTTCAATGAATTTATCACCATGTTGTTTTACAGCAGCTGGACTTACTATTGGTGCTGCAAGAGCCATTGCTAAGTTTGATAAAAATGGTGTATATGCTTCTGTTAAAATTATCTTAACTGTATTTTTATCTACTACTTCTACCTTTTCTACCGGTCCAAAAGTGAAAGATGCATAAGGCATGTCATCTGTTCTATTTGGAGGCAACTGTCTATCTATACTAAATTTAACTGCATCAGCATTGAATTCTGTACCATCATGGAATTTTACACCTTCACGTAACTTAAAGGTATATACTTTTCCATCTTCACTTATATTCCATTCTGTAGCTAATGCTGGTTCTAATTCTGTAGAATCACTCTTGTATTTTAGTAATCCGTCATATACATTAGCGATTACTTTTGCTGATTCACCATCATCTACAAAAGCAGGATCTAATCCTCTTGGATCAGCCCCTTGCGCAAATACTAATGTCTTTGCTTTGCTAGCACTAGCATCTTTCCCACTACTACCGCAGCCTGTAAGTAGCACTGAAATAGCCAAGACAGATGCCATAACTACTGACAATACTCTCTTCTTCATAATTTTTTTATTCCCCCTCTTTTTAAAAAAATGTAAATGGTTACACTTCAAGATTATACCACCATTATACTATAATTACAATTTTTCCTTTTATATTATTCATTTAGATATATATTCCTATGATTTCAAATTAAAATAAATACCGTCTTCTAAATTAGGTAGACGGCTAAAATAAAGACTATTTCTAGACTATTTAATTTTTTTCCACCAAGCCTCTCTGCTAATTGTATCTTTTACATCCACTTTTTCGCCAATCATCGGATATAGTACTTGCAAATTTTTTCTTTTACTTTCTTCTATAACTTTGATTATTGGCTCATCCCAATCATGCAAGGAAAGAGAAAATTTTGACCAATGTCCAGGCATAAGTTTTCCCGCTCTTATATCTAGTGAAGCTTGCACTACCTGTTCCGGCATCATGTGTGAATTTTTCCAGTACTTACTATACTGCCCACATTCCATAATTGCAAGATCAAAAGGACCATAATTATTACCTATCTCTTTAAAATGAGTCCCATAGCCTGAATCTCCACTATAGAAAATCTTCTTATTAGGTGTTTTAATTACAAAGGATACCCATAAGGTTTGATTAGACTTTAAGCCTCTTCCTGAACGATGTCTTGCTGGGGTAAGAGTTACCTCAAACCCCTCCGTTAATACTACCGTTTCGTTCCAATCTTTTTCTATTATTAACTTTTTATCATATCCCCAATATTCAAAATGAGCTCCCATTCCAAGTCCTGTAATAACCCTATTAACTTTAGATTTTAATTTAAGTATAGTATCATAATCCAAGTGATCATAATGATCATGTGAAATTAAAAGATAATCTATATTAGGAATATCCTCAACCGTATATATGTTGCTTCCTTCATAACTTTTATTATAAAACTTTATAGGTGATGCGCTTTCACTTAGTACAGGATCAATTAGAATTTTTTTACCATCGATTTGCAAGAAGTATGAAGAATGACCAAACCAAACTATAATATCTTCCTCTGGTTTTAAACTTTTCAAATCAGTCTTTACTGATGGCAAAGCAGCTGAAGGTCTACTTCTCTTACTTCTACTTAGTAAAATATCATTGATCTTTGTAGAAAAGCTACTAGTTTCTTTCGGCTGCGGCACTGCCTCAAGATTCTGAAATTTTCCATTTCTATAATTAGGTAAATTTTTTATTTTTTCTAGTCGCGCTCCTGTAGGTTGTTTTCCAAATTGCGGTTGTTGCATAAAAATATATCCTCCAATAGCTATAAAAATAATAATTACAAGTTTTATCTTTAATATTTTAAATAGCTTTTTCTTCAGCCTTTTTCCTCTATGAACTTCATCTATATTACTATTTTCTATATTTTTAGATTTCCCTAAGTGCACCTTTATACCTCCTTATACTAATTAGAAACTCCTTGGTAATAAAATGTTAAGAGAATAACTCTTAACATTTTGTATATTAATTCCTTAAATTCATGTCTGTATTTTAATTATACTATAAACAACTAAATTTCTATAAGTATAAATTCAAATAATCCATTGACATGTTACATAGAATAGAGTTATTATAATTACATAAGTTCAATTGTGTGCAATTTAATTTCAAGCAATCATATTAATTATATTAGGAAGGTGAAGATATGAATATCTACGATTTTAATGTAAAAGATAATTTAGGAAATGAAATTTCATTAAATGACTATAAAGGAAAAGTTCTTTTAGTAGTTAATACTGCAAGTAAATGTGGCTTTACTCCACAATATGAAGGCTTACAGAAGCTTTATGATGAATATGGTAATGAAAAATTTGAAATACTAGCCTTTCCATGTAATCAATTTGGAAATCAAGAGCCTGGAGATGCTAGTGAGATTAAAAATTTTTGCTCTCTTACCTATAATGTATCTTTTCCTTTATTTCAGAAAATTGATGTCAATGGAAAGGATGCAGATCCTCTATTTCAGTATCTTAAGGAATCAAAACCTGGTATCATAGGTAAAAATATAAAATGGAATTTCACAAAGTTTCTTGTTGATTCAGAAGGAAATGTTATAGATAGATTCGCTCCTACAACATCACCTGAAAAACTTAAAGGTACAATTGAGACATTAATAGAAAAATCAAAATAAATTTAAGGACTGGTAGAGTTATGAATTATGAGCACTTAAAAATAGATAATCAATTATGTTTTGCTTTGTATGCTGCCTCTAAATCTGTAATAAAAACTTATAAACCCTTCCTAGATAAACTAGGCATAACCTATACTCAATACATTACTCTTTTAGTCCTTTGGGAACAGGATAATATTACTGTAAAAGAACTTGGTCAAAAACTATATTTAGATTCTGGTACTCTAACACCTTTACTAAAAAGACTTGAGGCTATGGAAATACTTGAAAGAGTAAGGGACACTGAAGATGAAAGAAATGTATTTGTAAAGCTGACCGAAAAAGGAATGAAAATGAAAGAAGATGCCTTTGAAATACCTGCAAAGGTATTTTGTAGTACTAATATGTCTCTTGAGGATGCCTCAGAATTAAGAGAAAAACTTAAGCTGTTATTGAAAAATTTAGATTAACCTATAAACCACCCATAAATATATAGGTGGTTTTCTTATTTTTAGTAAATTAGAGAAGAAATCAGAAAAGAGGTGTGATTTCATGAGACTTCACAGACTTTTAGGAATTATTATGCTACTTGATTCACATGGAATAATGAAAGCAGGAAATTTAGCTAAAATACTTGAAACTTCTGAAAGAACCATATATAGAGATATAGATATATTATGTGAAGCTGGTCTTCCTATCGCATCTATCCAAGGTCCTAATGGAGGATATTCTTTCATGGAGGATTATAGAATTAATTCAAATGTACTAGAAAGTAATGATATTGTTAATCTGTTATTTTCAAGTATGGGGATAGAGGCTGAAAAGAATACTGAAACAGCTCAAAAGTTAAAAAATGCTGTTATTAAGCTTGAAAATTCTTTAGGTGAAGAACATAGGAAAGAAATTGCTACAGCTAAAGAAAAATTTTTTATTGATTCTGATCCTTGGTGGGGCAAAAGAATAGAAAATAAATATGTAGATGTAATAAAAAAGTCAGTACTGCAGCTGAAAAAGATAAAAATACATTATGAAAAATATACTGATGAAGTGTCAGAGAGAATTATAAAACCTTATGGAGTAGTTGTTAAAAACTCTCAATGGTATGTAATAGCTTTTTGCGAACTAAAAAATGATATTAGAATCTTTAAGTGCAGTAGAATTCAAGAGGTTGAGGTTTTAGAGGATACCTTCAGTATGCCTGATAACTTTTATCTTGAAGACTTTTGGCGAAAAAGCAAACAGCAATTTGTAGATGACACAAATTATACAAATGCACATAATGCCTACATTGTAAAAATTAAATTACATGAAGAAAAAAAGAAACTTCTTGAAGGTTTCTACATACAGCCCTGCAGTCAAGGTGAGAATGAGTGGATTTATACTATAGATATGTTAAGTTTTGAAACAGCCTGTAGTATTATTTTTCCTTTAAGTGATAGAGTAGAAGTTTTAGAACCTATTGAACTGAGGGAGTATATCCTTACCAAAACAAAAAAAATCTTAAATTTATATAATTACAAATAATTCATGACATAATGTTGGCAACAATTGCTTGATATAATTAACCTATCAAATTAATGAAGGGAGATAATAATTATGGAAGGAAGAGTTTCAAACATTGAAGGCTTTAAAGCTATTGGTATAACTTACTTTGGAAACAATCAACATGGAGAAATTCCAAATCTTTGGGAGGCATTTAATAAAAGCTACATGAGTATACCACACAAAAGTAAATCTATGTTATGCTATGGTATATGTGCTGATGAACCAGATTCTGAAGGCAGATTTCACTACACTGCTTGTGCAGAAGTAGATAGCCTTGAAGCTGTACCTGAAGGTATGAATGTAAAAGTTGTTCCAAAGGGTAATTATCTTATATACACTTATAGTGGAAACTTAAAGGATTTAGGTGAATTTTATAATAATATATTTGCTAAGTGGCTTCCTGTTTCAGGCTGTGAAATGGATTATAGACCTCAATTTGAATTATATGACGAGAGATTTATGAATAATGGTGAGTTTGACATATATATACCAATTAAATAATATTTATTATATACGTTAAAAAGGATGTGCCTATGGCACATCCTTTTTAGTTTGTCATTATAACTAATTTTACTCATACTTCAAATTTTTAATAGAAAAACTAAACTACAACGTATATATGTCCGAGAATTCGACCTTTATTCTTTCTACTTGATTGTTTAAATTGTTATCAAGTAATTTACCATTTTCTTTACTTTTTCTATCATCTATTAGCTTTACTGGGAATTTTATAATAAAAATAGTTCCCACTCCACATTTACTTTCTACAGAGATTGTCCCCCCCTGTATTTCAACTAGTGATTTTACAAGGGATAGACCTATTCCACTTCCCTCTTGATTTCTTGTAAATGATCTGTCTACTTGTCTAAATCTATCAAATATAATATCCAGCTTCTCCTCTGGTATTCCTATGCCTGTATCTTCAATGGAAATAGTAATAAATTCTTCTCCATCATATATATTTACAAATATATTTCCACCTTTATCTGTAAATTTTATAGCATTAGACAAGAGATTAAGTATTATCCTTTCCATTTTATCTAAATCACAAGCTACTATCTTTTCTTCTATGTCGGTATCGAATATAAGATTTAAATTACTACTATTTATATATTCAACGACAGATAATGTAATTTCCTCAACTATATTAACAATATTACAATTTACCATATTAAGTTCAAAATATCCTGTATCTAATTTACTTGAATCAATAAGATTATTAATTAATCTTAGCAATCTTAAGCAATTCTGCCTCTCCATATTAATATTATTAATGATTTTTTCCCTATCTATATTTTCTTTTTCAAGGTGCATAGAAGTAACTTTTATTGCGCCTAATATTATATTTAAAGGCGTTCTTAGTTCATGCGAAATGTTCGCAAAAAATTCTGTCCTTAATTTTTCTAATTGAAAAGCTTCATTTTGTAATGCTATTTCAGCCTGTTTTCTCTCTGTAATGTTCCGGAGAACTGCTATAACCCTTTGTTTTCCATGTATATTTGCAATACGAATATTTGCTTCTGCCAAAAACTCACTATTATTTTTGTTTCTACACTTACATTCAAAAATATAAATTTTTATTTTTCTAATATCTTTTATAAAATCTATCATTTTAAAATTAGAATCCAGTTTGTCTCTCGGCACAATATTCCTTATATTCATATTTATTAACTCTTCTCTGCTATACCCAAACATATCAGTTGAAGTTTTGTTAGTATCTAATATATTTCCGTATAAATCATGAACGAATATAGCATCATTTACTGAATTAAAAATTGTATTTAGGTATTCTTGACTTTTTTTAAGTTCCTTTTGAGCATTTTTATATTGTAACTGTTTTAAACCACTTTCAGCTAGTGTGCTAACAAATGCTCTGAAAAATTCTATTATATGTCTAACTTTTTCTTTTGAAAAAATAGGTACTCTGCTTAATGCTTCTATGTAATCTTTTTCATCAAATCCAAATTCTAGTGCTTGTGCACGAAAATATTCTATATCTATAACTTCATCATCATAAAAAAATTGGCCAATCAAAATTGAACCTACATGAATACCTGATATAAAAATAGGTATAGCAACATCCCTCATATTATTTAAACATTTATAAACTATGTATTCACCCTCTTGTATATGTTCATTACCACATTTATCACTAATTAAACAACGATTACAGGTAATTGGATGTACTCTATGAAACTTGCCGCATATATCTTGTAGCCCCAAAATAAGTTCAACTCTTCCATCAGTATCAATAAATGCCATAGTAATTCCTGTAATTGCATAAATATTTTCAGCAATTTTTTTCAATGATTCAATGTTTATCAATTCTTTAAAGTTAACCATATTTCTAAAATATCCCCTTATTATATATTATTTTTATAAAAAATATAACAAATAATACTTTAATCATTTTAATCATTTTAATCATTTTATCATTACATTTATTGTTTATAAAGATTTAAATTGGTACTTATGGAAGTTTGTTTTAAACATATATACAGTAATCAATATTAATTTCAAATTTGGAAATTCTATATCTATGAGTTTTTTTAACCTTTGACTTTACTAAGGAGGACTAATATGGACTGGTATACTGGATATAAATTAGTTAGAGATATGGAAGGGAAATAGAGTTAAAGTTATAGGTCAATCCAGTGGCTGGTATAAAATTCAATTGTCTAATGAAAAAGTTGGTTGGGTTAGTAGCTCTTATTTGAAATTAAATAATATTCAAGAGAAAATTATTACAGTGATTTCTAATGCAAAATCTTTACTTGGGACTCCTTACGTTTGGGGTGGCGAATCTCTTAGCGAAGGAGGTTCTGAAACCTGGTGATTTAGTTTTCTATTCTTTTGAAGGAACAAATAATATAAATCATGTAGGTATATATATTGGAAATAATCAAATGATACACAGTCCTTCATCAGGAGATGTAGTAAAAACCACGGATATATCTACTTCTTATTGGGAAAGTCGTTTTGTAACACCAAGAAGAATTATTTACTAATCATTCCCTTTAAAAAGATACTAAATATTTGATGATTTTTATCAAATATTTAGTACCTTATAATATATTATTATATAATCTAACCTTTAATTCTAAATATTCGGATTAAGCTGTCTATCAACAAGCATTCCTATACTAATACCAGCACAATACGAAACTAAGTCGCTCCACAAAAATCCATATCCTAAAACTAATCCACCTAATCTTGTAGTTCTTAGAGTATCAATCCATGGTGAATGATATAATTGACTTATTTCAATACCAAAAGAAAATAATATCGCTAGTACCATAATAAACGTAGCTTTCCTATTCCTGAATAGCATTGCAAATAAAAAGAAAATCATAAGTGCCCATAAAGCATCTCCTAAATATAGGTTTGTCCACTTCGGTAAATATACTCTAAAATATCTGGTGCTTAACCCAAGAATCATAGTAGTTACTGTTAAAATACTATAAATAGATCTATTTCTTTTAGCTAACATAATAGTCCTCACTATTCTTTAACATATATTAACCATTAATTATTAACTTATGTATGTCTCTCACTGAGTTTGCGAGATAAGTAGGCCCAACTATTTCTAATTCTTCTTTAGGTCCAAAACCATATAAAACTCCAATACAATCTACACTATTCTTCTGAGCTCCTATTACATCATGTTTTCTGTCACCTATCATAATAATCTCTTCAGAATTACCAATCTTTAATGAATCTATTACATGGCTTATAATCTCTGCCTTGCTTATCATAGTTCCATCTAAGTTACTGCCAACAACTATATCAAAATATTTCTTTAGATCAAAATGCTCAATAATAATCTCTGCAAATACTGTTGGTTTTGATGTTGCAACAGCAAGTATAAAACCTCTGTCTTTTAAATCTCTTAATAATTCAGGTATTCCTTCATATACCTCGTTCTCAAAGATACCCTTATCTCTAAAATATTCTCTATAGTACTTAATGGCCTCTATTGCCTTTTTATCATCAAAAGAATAAAACTCCATAAAAGATTCTTTTAGTGGAGGTCCAATAAACTTTTCTAAATCATCTAAAGATTCTTCTTCTATTCCAAATTTCTTTAGTGAATATTGTACAGACTTTGTTATTCCTATTTTTGAATCAGTAAGTGTTCCATCTAAATCAAATAAAACATATTTATACTTCATAAAAATCCCCCCTATAAATCATTCCAATTCCAGTTCATCATTTTTTTCTTATAAGCCTCATACATATTAGCTAAAGACTCATTACTTACGTTTACCCACTTATATTTATCGTGCTCATCGGATAAATTAACTTCCGTGTTATCAATCTTACATAAATATATTACTCCAGTAACCTGGTATTTTTCGTATACTACATTCCATGTATCTAGTACTTTAACTGGGATAACCAAAAGTCCAGTTTCCTCCAATAATTCTCTTCTTAAAGTCTCCTCAGCACTTTCCCCAAACTCCATTCTTCCTCCTGGTAACTCCCAAAGATCTCCTTTCTCTTTATTTTTATGCATAATTAAAAATTTACCTTCATTTACTATGAATGCTTTAACTGAAAAATCAATTCTCTTACCGTTCTCCATAATTCATCCCCCTTGTAAAATTTCACTAGTGAATTTGCTGCTTTATCTAATTAACATAATATTTATCTAACATTAGTTTATGGCTATTTGGTATATCATTAGGTAATCCTTCATAGCTAAAAAACTTTAACTCTTTAGTTTCAAAATTATCTATCTTCAATGCTCCACTAAACTCCTTAGTAAAATATCCAACACTTATAAAATATGCCTTATCCCCATTTGGAAAATCTATGTAACATTCTTTTCCAGATGTAGTCCCAAATAAGTTTAATTTCCCAATATCTAATCCTGTCTCTTCTCTTGCTTCTCTAACTGCAGTTTCTTCAAGAGATTCTCCTAGTTCAGTAATGCCTCCAATTAATCCCCACTTATATGGAAAGGTTCCTCTCTTTTGAAGTAATACTTGATTCTTTTCATTTATTATAAGCACATTTACCCCTGTAAGGTTTATTTCATCATGCCCAACTCTATCACGTATATACTTTACGTAATTCATGTTATAGCTCCTTTCCTAATTATAATTTGATTTTCTCTTAAATAATCTTTTTATTATTCTTCATTTTCAAGAAAGTTAAAACCACAACCATAACAATATTTTTCAGTACCCTCTGTTTCTCTTCCACATACTGGGCAATTTAATTTATAATTTTGTGTTTTTTCTAGCTCTTCTATTTCTCTAGCAGCTCTTTCTGGCTCTCTATCACATTCGAATATACTTATCTCTGAAATACTAACCCCATCTACTTCTAATACCTGTATATCATCAAAACTTATCCAAATTATATTTCCTCTATAATCACAAACTGCTACCTCGGTAACCCTGCCTTCTTCTTCGTGAGGAATTAAGTTTCCTCCTAGAAAGCTTGGTCTAATAGCTTTAAATACTCCTAATCCAGTTCCTAATAAAATATATTTTTTATTTGTTCTTTTATTTTTAACAATAGTGGCCATATTAGTCCTCCATTTGTTTCTTAATTATAATACTAAATATCTATATATTAATAAAGTTCAACTTCCTCTGGCCATGGATTTTCTTTTGCGGCTCTCCATGTTTTATCTATATACTGATTAGTATATTTTTGTTCAGCTAGATGATATAAGTAAGTTCCATTCTTTGTTAGTATATATCCACCTTCTACCTTTTTTAATAAACCTAATAGTCTGCCTAACCTTAATTCAACACCAAACATATCTTCTAAATTAACTCCGAAAAGCTCTTTGAACTGACTGTTATTTAATTTTAGAGTATATGCATTCCAAAATAACCAGTAAAGTGCCCTAGTTCTTTTATTAAACTTCATAGTTAATGCTGTAGGAATACTATTCTTATTTATACACTTAATATATTCTTCTACTGAAAAAGTGTTGATTTTAAATAACTCTCTTGTTAATGATGTAGCACTAGGACCAAAACCAATGAACGTATCTCGTGTAATTGATGAGTATCTATCATTATTTCTTTTTCCGAAGGTCCATACAGCAGTTCTATCACAATCCATTTCTATGCTAACTCTTTCGAGACTTTCAAGAAGATATTTTTTCTCCTTTTTACCTAGAGGTTTGCTTTTATTATTAGCATATGAAAAGTCTATGAATGGATAGGTAGAAACCTGAGTAGCTCCTGATTCAAAAGCAATTTTAAAATCTTTTTTTAAACTCTCCGGACTTTGATTTACTATACCAAAAATCAGATCAACATCGATGGTTTTAAAACCTATCTCTCTTGCTAACTTCACTTTCTTAGCTCCATCAACATACTCTCTTTCTAATTTTTCAAGACAATTCTCATTAAAAGACTGTATACCTATACTTACCATATCAAAACCTATGTTTTTTAATTTGATAAGCATTTCCTTCGTAATATCCCGTGGATGGAGCTCTATGCCAATATTGCTGTGTATGTTAAAGTTATTCTTTAGAGCAGCTATAATCTCTTCAAGCTCCTCTAGCATAAGAGCAGGTGTACCCCCTCCAAAATATATACTGCTTATAGTTCTTGTAATTCCATCTTGCTTTCCTACTAGATTTATTTCTTTTATTAGAGCTTCTTTATAAGGTTCTATTAACTCCTTTTGGTATTGAACCTTATTATAAGGACAGAATGAACAAAGGCTTGTACAAAATGGAGTATGTACATATATCCCAGTGCTATTAACATCTAAACTCAATTTATAATCTTCTTTTTCTTTAAAAACTAAAGGCTTAAAAGATCTTGTAAGAAGTATTCTTAAAATATTTGTAATCATGCTTATTTTCTCCTATACATATTTTAAATAGGTCTTTATCATATCCAATATGACTCTTATATTCCCTCTGCATAACAATGAAAACTCTATAGCAAAGAGGTATCCGCACTCTTCGCATAATCCTTCGATTTCTATACATCTACCACATATATATCTTTTCTTATTTTCAGATACAATACACTGATAGCAAGGCCTGTCCCACTTACCTTCTAAATAATAATCTAGGGCAGAGTATAAATTAAATATAGGATAACCCCTTTTTATCATGGTTTTAATCCTATTTATAGCTTCTACCTTTTTATCCCTGCTCAGTGTTAAATATTCTGTTCCTTTATAAGGAGTATGGAAGTTAAAAGAAATAGAGTTTAAGTTGGGTGTTTCTTTTACTAAAGAGTATACCTCTTCAATATCTTCATGATTTATATTATTTACCGCCATATATACACAAATATTTGAGTTATTTGCCCTTGATACATTGTCCATAACATTATCAAAGGTGTCTCCTCTGATAATGTTATGTTTCTCCTTACCTCCATCTAAGCTCAAAAAGATTACATCTGCCTCGGGAATATTTAAATCTATAGTTCCATTAGTCACTACATTTACAATTAAAAATCCCATAATTTTTGCCTCTACTATTAAATCTCTAACAGTTTTATCCTTATCCTCCCATGTCAAGGTTTCTCCACCACAAAAGAATAATATTCTTATACCTTCATTATAGAAGTTTCTCATTTCTTCAGCTATATCTTCATAACTACACATTGTTTTATTTATATTATTTACAGCACAATGCTTACAGCTTAAATTACAATAATCCGTAAGTATTATTGTCCCTAAAATAGGTTTTCGCATTTTAAATAAAATAGTCTTAATTCCAAATATACTTAAACTTACAAAATCTCTAATTCTCAAGCCGCACCCCCACAATTAAATCTCAACATATAATACTTTATTCCCACACCATTGCAAATATTTATCAAAATCCTCAAGACTTAACTCAATAGTTGCAGTATTAATATTTGGATGAAAGCATATAGAAATGCCTTCTTCACTCCTATAGATCTCATCAATTACTACTATTACTTCTCCATTTGTATCATTTATTAGTCCAAAAGGAGTAACTGACCCAGGAGTAAGCCCTAGAAATTTATCTAATCTATCCTCTGATGCAAAACTTAAAGGTGTACTTTTTAGCTTTAATGCTAATTCCTTTAAATCTACTTTCTTTGATTCTTCTATAATTACTAAGTAATGCTGATTGCCTTTTCTATTTCTAATAAAAAGATTCTTACAGTGATGTCCATTAATATCTATATCTAACTCATTAGCTTCTTCAATTGTAAACACAGGTACATGCTCATATTTTTTGTAGTTTATATTTAAATTATCTAAAACCTCATATACTTTCTTTTCTTTTTCACTAACCATTCAATATCTACCTCTCTCTTATGTTATATTATACCATATATGAATCTATCTTTAAGTTTTGCTATCTATACAATCTACTAAACTTTACATATATCGAGTAGGAGGAAAATAATTATTTTATTTTCCGTCCTCTCACACCACCGTGCGTACCGGCCTGGTACACGGCGGTTCTTTAAGTAGAATGAATTTTAATATATTGACGTGTTAGGCTTTTTAATCCTAAGTCCGAGAAAAATTGATTTGTTAGTGTTGTGTTTAAAATAGCACTATTAGCTGTTCGCCAGTATCCCTTCCGGGTATTGGCGAATTTTATTGCTCGATAGTGACTCAGTCCCAATTTCTTAAGGTTTTTGTATCTTGTTCTAACCTTCTTCCATTGTTTCCATATACACATTCTTAATCTTTGCCTTATCCAAATATCTAACTGCTCTGTCACTCCCTTACATTTAGCTATTCCATAATAATTAATCCACCCAACGTTTACTTGGTTTAATTTAATTATTCTTTGTTCTAATGTCATAGGTTTTGACCTTGATAGAACTTCTCTGATTTTATCTTTATATCTTTTAATTGATTGTTCAGATATTTTTGCGTTTGCTTTACCAAACATTAGGAATAATGAGAACCCTAGAAATTTTCTCTTCCAAGGTCTTTCGACCGCACTTTTATTTACGTTAACTTTTAATTTAAGCTTATTTTCAATAAAGGAACTTATGTTATCCATAACTCTTTTACCTGCTCTTTCACTCTTAACGTATATATTACAGTCATCAGCATAACGACAGAATTTGTGTCCTCTTTTTTCTAATTCTTTATCTAGTTCATCTAGCATAATATTAGAAAGTAGTGGACTTAGTGGTCCTCCTTGCGGAGTTCCATTTTCACTCTTAGTTACTATACCACCTATCATTATTCCTGATTGCAG
Source organism: Clostridium sp. X (assembly GCF_055755365.1). Taxonomy (NCBI): domain Bacteria; kingdom Bacillati; phylum Bacillota; class Clostridia; order Eubacteriales; family Clostridiaceae; genus Clostridium; species Clostridium sp. X. Next base: position 1,256,599 of record NZ_CM146912.1, on the reverse strand, counting down.
ATACCTTCTTATTAATTTAAGTACTCTTTTATCCTTAATATCTTTGGAAAGTTTATACATCAAAATATCGTGATTAACCCTATCAAAGAAATTTTCTAAATCTATATCTACGACCCATCTATAACCATCCGTTATATAACTTTTAGCTTTCTCTATAGCATCTTTTGCCGACCTATTCGGTCTAAACCCATAACTATTATCTGAGAAACCTTCATCGTAAATTATGTTTAGTTCTTGAGCGATAGCTTGTTGAATAAGTCTATCCAAAACTGTTGGAATACCTAGCTTTCTAGTTCCTCCACTTAATTTTGGAATTTCAACTCTTCTAACCGGCATTGGTCTATACTCACTATTAAAAATCTCCTCTCTAACGCGTAGCCAGTTTGTTTTAAGAAATTGTTCAAGTTCATGAACCTTCATCCCATCCACTCCGTGACTACCTTTATTAGAGACAACTCTTTTAAGAGCAGCGAACATATTGTTCCTAGATAAAATTCTTTCTAGTGAGCCATATTCAAATTCATTGGTTCTTCCATTTGAAGTTGCCGAAGATTCTCTATGCACTCTTTGCTTATCTTCAAGTTCCACTCTATTTTCCGCACTAGAGCCTACATATTTAGTTTTCTGCAATTTTTGATTATCTTGCGAAACTTTCAAAATTTCTAAACCTCCTTAAAGTTCAGTCCTTCCCACGCTAACGCGTTTAGCGTGATACTATGACCTCTGCTGACTTCTGATAGTTCAGCTACATATCACTATGTAGGTTATCACTTTAGAAATTCATCTTTATTCATGATGTATCTATCAGACCTCCCCAGGTAAGAACAACAACCTTCCTCTCATATATCTGCTATATATACTTCTAAGGATTTGGATAGTGTTGGACTTTGTTTTGTTTTGCAAACTCGTCCATCCCTAGTAAGCCTCACATATAGTTTGTGTACCTCAGACCGAGATTTTGCCTCCGGCTTCCTTCAGATTCCACCTCACGATGGACACCCTTGCCATTGGCTAGTGGTTCCCACTACCAAGCCCACAGCGGACTTTCACCGCCAAGTTGTTGCCCATGCTGGGCACACAAAAACAAAACAGCCAAGTACCTACTTGACTGCTTTGTTAATATATATTATTTTCTAGGAAATGTTTCGTAAAACACAATGTTAAAAGTCAGCCTCCTAAAGTCTAATACTCTTTATTAACTCTTTTATTCTTTCAACTACTACCTCTGGCTTATCCCAATGTATATAATGGCTAGCATCCTCTACCTCTTCTTGTTTACTGTTGTTAGACCACTTTTTAAGCTCTACCTGACTTTCTTCCCATTTAGAAATAGCTTTACTAACCTTATTTTGTTCTGCAGTTAAAATGATAAGTGGTATATCTCCAAGTGTGCCATTGTCTATGACAGTTTTTCCATTTTCATTTATATTTTTTAATGCACCTCTATTAGTCTTATTTGATAAAGTTTTATAGAATAATGCTTTATCTACTTTACTTAATGTTTCCGGGAGCAATTTAGTTCGCTTGTTTTCAGCAAGTAATGGAGTCATTATCCCTACATTGCCCAAAACTCTCATAAATCCACAATTTCTTAAACCTTCTAAAAGATAGCTAAATACTACACTACTTCCTTCGTTAAAATCTGCATAATATTTTGGGTTTCCTCCATCGATTAATAATATTCCGCCTACTTCTTTGGGAAACATTTGCGCATAACGTATAATCTCTAAAGAAGAAAGGGAATGTCCCACTAAAACATATGGGGGTTTCTCTCCTGCTTTCATTAGCAGCTCATGTAGTTCATTAACTTGCTGATCTATAGTTCTTGCTATAGATGTAGCTTCACTCCAACCATATCCAAACCTATCATAGGATACTGTTCTTGCTATTTTTGATATTTCCTTCTGTATAAAGTAGTAATCAGTATATGCACTTGGAGTACCTGATCCTACTGTAAAAATAACTGTGGGTGAGCCAATCCCTTCACTATACACATGCATTTTATGATTGTGCACATCGATCAATTTACCTGGCGACTTATATAATTTATTCTCTTGATCTAGCATGGCTTTTTGATATGAAGTTCCTGTAGCAATTAATAAAAAAATTATTACTACTGCTTTAGAAATCTTTAATTTATAATGCTTTTTTAGTGTGAAGGGCATATTCATATTTACACTCCCTTTAATTTAGATCAAGTAATTACTCTCTTGACTGTTTTATTAAGATATGTTATTTACTAGAAAACATTTCATAGAATACAGTTTCGTTCATAGGTTTACGAGTATCTTCATGTCTATCTGGTAAAGCTGCTTCTTCTGCACTGTACCCAACAGCTAATATATTAACTGGCTCTATATGTTCAGGTATGTTATATTCCTTTCTTACTGCATCAGGGTCAAAGTAGCATATCCAAACTGTTCCAAGCCCTAGTTCAGTAGCTTCTAACATCATATGATCAGTAACAATACTTGTATCAATATCCACCATGTTCTTGCCATCCATAGGCCTTTGCCATACACTTTTATGATCTCCACACACAATAAGTGCTAATGGTGCTTCATAAACATTCGCTACTTTTTTAAGTTTTGTTAGTCCTTCTTCTTCACGAATTACAATTACTCTTTGTGGCTGACTATTTGCAGCTGTAGGTGCAACTCTACCTGCTTCAAGAATTTTTAATAATTTTTCTTCTTCAACCTTTGTTCCTTGAAATTTTCTTACTGCATACCTCTTCTTTGCTAAATCTAAAAAACTCATTTAAACTCTCCTCTCATAATCATTTTTCTATACATTTATCAATCCACATTGATAAATCTGTAAATACTTCATTCCTATTTATTTCATTTATTAGTTCATGTCTTCTATCTAGATAAAGTTCTATATCTAAATTTTTAATGCCTATAGCTTTGTAAATTTCATAAAGCCTTTTTACTAAATCGCCATAGTTACCTACCGGATCTTCATATCCAGAAACAATAAGGATAGGTAAATCATTTGGTATTTTAATTAATCTGTCTTTTTTGTAAAGTTCTAAAATCCCTTTAAAAAACCAGTAAAAAAATCCTGTAGTAAATACAGTTCCACAAAGTGGGTCTTCCTCATATTTTTTAACTTCCTCTAAGTCACAGCTCAACCATTGAAATTTATACTTATCATTCTTTATTTTCTTATTGTAACCACTAAAGCTTAAATAATCTATTACTCTACTCTTTTTCTTATCTCCAAATATACTTTTTTCAATAGATGCTATAAATTTCCCTACTCTAACATCTAATCCCGTTCTTGCCGCTGAGCCTGAGAGTATTACTCCTTTTATTCTATCTCCATACTTAATTATATATTCCTGTGCAACAAAAGATCCAAAACTGTGCCCCAAAATTATAATAGGTAAATTTTTATGCTTTTCCTTTATAAACTTACTAATTATATACTCATCTTCTACAATAGCATTAAAACCATCTTCTCCTATGTATCCAAGTTCCTCAACAGAGCCAGCAGTCCTTCCGTGCCCCCTATGATCATTTGCATATACAATAAAACCCTGAGCATTTAAATACTCTGCAAACCTTTTATACCTTCCTGCATGTTCAGCCATACCATGAAAAATCTGAATAACTGCTCTAGGCTCTGAAACACTTTCCCAGCAATACACAAAAATCTCTTTTTCGTCTTTGCCTTTTATAAAAGAACCTTCCTTAATGTTATTCTCCATAACCCTGTCCTTTCTCCTGTATACAAAAATATGTACTAAATACTAATCAACATTGAAATACTTGTTAAGTTTATTTAATCTAATAGAATACTGTTCGTCAGCAAGATATCCCATTTCTTTCAATTCATTTAGAACTTTTGCATATTTTTTATATACTTCATAATTTTTTTCTCTGTCACTTTTATTCTGATATAGTTCCATTACTTCTTTAAGTTCAGTATCACTTAACAACTCTATATCTCGTAACTTAACTAGTCCGAAGTCTTGCTTATCTTCAATAATTTTATCGTGTCTATTTAACAATGGACTAATTGCTAACCTTACAGAAAAATAAATAATAAAAAATAGAAAAATTGCCAAACTCAAAATTATTCCCATCACTTTATTTCCTCCACATCAATCTACTAACTATTTTATTTGTTATTTATAAAATTTATATACAAAATTAAGTAGATTTATTTTAACTAATTATAACATATATGCCAACTTATTGTTTATAATTAAGCATTTGTTATGGCTCTATATCAGTTTGTTTTTGAAATCTCATCTTCCTTTTTAATAATTAAGGATAAAAAAAATAGACCTCCATTTTATAAATGAAGATCCATTTCTAATCTATCTACTTTTTTTAGCTCTACCTTTTCCAATATCTCTTTTGCCTACACTTTTACCAGCATTTTGTCTATTTGAAGGCTTACCACTAACCTTAGTTTGTTTACCTACAGGTTTATCTTTCACTTTACCATTTCTTCCAATAGGCTTATCTTTACTTCTACTTTGTTTTCCAGTAGATTTTTCTTCACCTCTTGTGCTCTTAAAATTCCCTTTAAAGCTACTATTCGACTTACCGCTTCCTTGACCTGCTACTCTTCTTCCTTTTCCAACTCCTCTTGGCTTTATAAGACACTTTGGTCCTATGCCAATTAGGTCTTCTCTATGAGCTTCTACTAAGGCTTCATGTACTAAGTCGTATTTCATTGGATCTCTAAATTGAAGTAATGCCCTTTGCATAGCTTTTTCGTGTCTAGTTTTAGGAACATATACTTCCTTCATAGTAAGTGGGTCCAGTTCAGTGTAGAACATAGTTGTTGATAATGTCCCTGGCGTAGGGTAAAAATCTTGAACCTGTTCAGGCTGGTAATTAGTATCTCTTAGATATTCAGCTAGTTCTATAGCGGTCTGGAGAGTACTTCCTGGATGGCTAGACATTAAATAAGGTATTAAATATTGCTCTTTATTCATACTCTTAGTTATCTTATAGAACTTTTCTCTAAACTTATCATAAGTTTTTCCTGCCGGTTTTCCCATATAATTTAAAACTTTATGAGATACATGCTCAGGAGCTACCTTAAGTTGACCACTTACATGATGCTGGATAAGTTCTTTGAAAAATGTTTCATTTTTATCTGCCATAATATAATCATATCTTAATCCTGAACGTACAAAAACCTTTTTAACCTTAGGTAGTTCTCTTAACTTTCTAAGCAATCCTAAATATTCTTTATGATCTATCTTTAAGCTTTTACACGGGCTTGGGCTTAAGCATTGTCTATCTTTACATGCACCTACTTTAAGCTGCTTATCACAGGCAGGATGCCTAAAGTTTGCAGTAGGTCCTCCTACGTCATGAATATACCCTTTAAAGTCTTCATGGTTTGTAATTTCTCTTGCTTCGTCTAATATATTTTTTTCACTTCTACTTTGAACTACTCTTCCTTGATGAAAGGTTATAGCGCAGAAAGCACAGCTTCCAAAACATCCTCTTGAACTAACTATACTAAATTTAACCTCTTCTATAGCAGGTATACCACCCATCTTCTCATAAACAGGATGATAGTTCTTTTGATAAGGTAATTCATAAACTCTATCAAGTTCTTCCCTACTAAGAGGCATTTCAGGTTTATTTTGTACAAGATACTTGTCTGTATGCTTTTGTACTATATTTTTTCCTCTTATAGCATCTTGTTCATCATATTGTACTTTGAATGCTTTTGCATATTTTATTTTATCTTCTGCTACCTCTTTATAGGAAGGTATTTCAATATAATCATCTATATTTTCTAAGTCGTCTACAACATAACATGTTCCTAGTATATGTCTTATATATTTTACATCAAAGCCATCATTTAAGCTGCTGGCAACTTCAATGATTTGCTTTTCGCTCATTCCATATAAAAGTAAATCCGCTCCACTATCAATTAAAATAGACTTTCTTACTTTGTCACTCCAATAATCATAGTGAGCAAATCTTCTTAAACTTGCTTCCACTCCACCAATTACAATAGGAATATTTTTATAAGCTTCTCTTATTCTATTTGAATAAACAATAGTTGCTCTATCTGGTCTTAATCCCATTTCTCCACCTGGAGAATAAAGATCCTTATCTCTTAGTCGTTTGCTTACAGTATAATGATTAACCATGGAATCCATGTTTCCTGCAGTTACTAAGAATCCAAGTCTTGGTCTTCCAAGCTTCTTAAAATCCTCTGCATCCTTCCACTTTGGCTGAGCTATTATTCCCACCTTATATCCTGCATTTTCTAGAACCCTCGAGATTATCGCAGCTCCAAAACTGTGATGGTCTACATAGGCATCTCCTGTAACAACAACAAAATCTAACTGTTCCCAATCTCTATCTATCATATCCTGCTTGCTAATTGGCAAAAACTTATTATCACTCATGCTCTACACCTTCTTTTGTATTCTACTATCACTATATATTTTAAACCTAAACTACAATTATAACATTTATTATAAGATAATTCATAGCTTTTTATCACTCTACTAAGATTAGCTTTTTATCTTTTCTAGTAATTTCTCTACAAAATTGGGTTGCTCCATTATAGGTCTAGCAAGAGCAATGAAATCTACTTCTCCTTTTGATACCATATCAGCAGCTATTTCAATGTCTGCTAGCTCTCCTGCCCCGATGACAGGAATATTAACATGTCCTTTAACAGTCCTAAGCATATCCCTTAACATAGCAGGTCCTGGTAATCCTAGGGGTGGCATAAGTCCTGTAGATATATCAAGAATATCAATTCCTATCTTTTCTAGCTTCTCAGCTACTTGGCAGCCCTCCTCTAATGTGAGTCCTCCAGGTAAAAGATCATCTAATCCTAATCTAACAAGTAGAAGGCAATCCTCACCTACTGCATCACGTACTGCTTTAGTTACCTCCATTAGTAGACGACTTCTATTTTCTAGACTACCACCATATTCATCAGTTCTTAAATTTGTAAGAGGAGAAAGAAATTGCGTCAACAAAAACCCATGACAATTATGAAGCTCTACGCCATCAAATCCAGCCTTTTTAGCACGGAGAGATGCCTTAATAAAATCTTCTTTAATATCATGAATGGCACTTATAGTAAGCTCCCTTGGCATAGACCTATTAAATACTGGATGTATTATGCTTGAAGGTGCTACAGCTTCCACTTTTGTTAAACTTGTATCAGCAGCACTTCCTGCATGATTAATTTGCAGAACTGCTACTTGGTTATTATTATGTATAACATCCACTAGCTTAGATAGTCCCTCTATGCATTCATCTCGATCTACAAAAATCAAGTTCTCTCTATATTGACCATCAGCTCTTATGGCAGCTTGCTCAACAACAATTAAAGATGGCCCTTTACGCTTTTCATAAATTGATAATAGCTCCTCAGTAATGAGGCCTTCTTCAGTTGCTTTTGATATATCAAATGGTGCACACGCGTATCTATTGTTAAAAACAAGTTTCTTTACCTTCTGCTTCTCTAATAAAACGCTACTCTTTTTCATTCTTATTCCTCCTAGTTTATCTATATATTTATTGTTCTTATTTATAATGAATTTTATTAATATAGATATTTACTAATTTATTATAGCCACACATATTATAATTTAATAGGAGTGGCTAATTATCTAAATGTTAAGAGTGAACCTCTTAATATTTAATTCAATTTATTATGATTGCTATACTCATCAAAAGAATATATGATAGATTTATTATTACAAAGTTTTTGACAGCTAAGACAAAGGTTTCACTTTTAACTGGTCTTTCAGTAAATAAATTTATATTTTTATTTACTAAAATTACAGTTAGCAGTACAAGCAGAGTAACTATTGGTAGAATCTTTAACAATACTGATACTACTATTGTTAAGTACCCCAAATAGTATAAAACACTAAACAACACTAATGCATTTTTTTTTCCTATATAATATGGTAGAGTATATCTTCTATTTACAACATCTTCTTCTATATCGCAAATATTATTTGCAAGCATTATATTTGCGATACCACTTATAAGTGGTAAAGAAATTAGAAACATATAAAACATTTCTATTATGTTTATGCTAAGATTTAGCATACTTTTTTCATATGTTAAAGTGATAATATTTTGATCGAATACGTGAATATATATAGCTAGAAATGGAATTACAAATCCCATAAATATACCTGAAAATATTTCTCCTAAAGGCATCCTTGAAATCGGCACAGGTCCAAAAGTATAAAGAATCCCTGATATAAAACAAATCATCCCTATAAGAAGAACAGTTATATTTGTATTTAACGTTAATAAAATTCCAAATGCAGTTGCAATAGATAGTAGTATAAATATTATACCTAGAGCTGTTGACTCTTCCATTCCGTATCTTTCAATTACATTACTATTTGTATTATTCAGGTCACTATCAGGCTTATTCATAGTTCTAACTGCTTTTTTATAGTCGCAGTAATTGTTAATAGCTGTAGTAGCCATATCAAAGCTTATTAAAGCTATAAACATAACTATAAAGTTCTTAAACTGAAAACTTTCATATCTATATAAAGAATATGTTGTCCCTAATATAAACGGAATAATACTAGCAACTTTAGTTTGAATCTCAACAAACAAAAAGAATCTTTTTAGCCACATTCTTTTCTTACCTCATCCCTTAATTAATTTGTAAGTTTGAATTCATCCTTAGTAATCGTAAAGTTATTCTTTAGGCCTGAGGTTATATATACCTCTTTATTCTTAGTAATAAAGATAGCTTCAATATCTTTTATATTTTCTACAAATTCCATTCCACTTTTTAATCCTTTAGAAAATACTGCAGTTGAAAGAGCATCCCCATCTATAGATTTATTGCTTATTATTGTTACTCCTGCAATTTCATTATCATAAGGATATCCATTAAAAGGACTTAAAATATGATGATACTTCTTGCCATCCTTCTCTATAAACCTCTCGTATATTCCTGATGTCACTATAGATTTATCTTTTACCTCAATGACACCAACAATTTTTCCTCTTTGGTCAAAAGGGTCTTGAATGCCTATCTTCCAAGCATTCCCGTCAGGCTTATTACCTATTGCAAATACATTCCCACCTAAATCTATAATTGCGCTTTTTACACCATTTTCTCTTAGTACCTCTACAACAGCGTCTGCTGTATATCCTTTTGCAATAGCTCCAAGGTCAATCTTCATTCCTTTGTCTTTTAAAAATATAGATTTATCTTCATTATTTATTTGAAGCCTTTCATATCCCACAAGGGTAAGCTTTTCATCTATTTCTTCTTTATTTGGCACCTTAGCCTCAGGTAAACCAATACTCCATAGCTTTACTATAGGTCCTATAGTTATATCGAAGCTACCTTCCGATAACTTTGAATATTCTAACCCTTTTTTCGTTATCTCAAATGCGTCATGTTCTACTTTTACAGCTATTTTTCCTGCTGCATCATTTACTTTATCAATTTCTGTACCTTCTATATTTATACTTACTTCATTTTCAATTTCTTTAATTCTATTAAAACCTTTTTCAATTATATCTTCTTTTCCTTCTTCATATATTGAAATCTTAACCACTGTTCCCATAAAGAAATTGGTTTTTGTTACTGGGCTAATAGATTTATTAGACTCATTTTTACTACATCCTATAATACTTAAACTAAAGATAAGTAACCCTAATATGAGAACTCCTCTTTTTTTATTAATCTTCATAGGTTTTCCTCCTTATATCATCTAGTTAAAAGACCTTAGGTTTTATCCACCTAAGGTCATATTATATATATCCTATATCTATATGTCTAGAATTTATTTACCTATAGTAACCTTTGCTACTGTTGTATCCCCTTTTTGAGCATTCTCAACCACTTTTACAGCAATTGCTTTAAAATTATCTGTTGAATGAGTTGCACCTGTAACAACATCTATTTTAGCAACATCTTGTTTTTCAACTAATGCATCTTCTAATTGCTTAGTAAATTTAGCTGGTCCTGTCTTAACCTTTGCTTCCATATTTTTATTGTATTCAGCATCTTCTGATTTGAATTTTCCATCTTTATTAATATAATCAAAAGTAACTGTAGTAATTTTTCCGTCTTTAACGTCTGCTTCAACAAATGGCTTCCATCCTCTTTCATCGAAGTCTGAAGCTTCTGCTTTATATTTACCATCTTTTAGAGCTGTCTTAGCTTCTTCAAAAACAACTTTTGCTACTGTAACATCTCCTGCTTTTGCATTTTCCATAACTTTTGTAGCAAGTGTCTTAAAGTTATCTGTTGAATGAGTTGCCCCTGTCACAACATCTATTTTAGTAACATCTTGCTTTTCAACTAATGCATCTTCTAATTCCTTAGTAAATTTAGCTGGACCTGTCTTAACCTTTGCTTCCATATTTTTATTGTATTCAGCGTCTTCTGATTTGAATTTTCCATCTTTATTAATATAATCAAAAGTAACTGCAGTAATTTTCCCGTCTTTAACATCTGCTTCAACAAATGGCTTCCATCCTCTTTCATCGAAGTCTGAAGCTTCTGCCTTAAATTTTCCATCCTTTAAATCAGCTTTAGTTGTTTCAGTAGAAGCATTATTTGTTGGAGCTGCTTCTCTTTGTTTACATCCAGTAAATAAACCTGCTCCCACAATAACAGTAGTTAACATTATTGATAATAATCTTCTTCTCATTATTAAACTCCCCCCGATTTCGTTAAGATTTGCACAAACTTTCCAGTATGTTTTTGGTAATTTATTCATTAATTACATTATACTACACTAGTGTAATATTTTTCTACCTATGTTTTAATATTATTATTTTATTATGGAAAATATTATAAAAAAACAATAACCTTTTTTGGGATTTTTATATATTATACTCTATTTTATCACTATTTATACTAAGTAAATTACCTTATATATATATAGACATTTTTCAGATTTAGAGATAAACTTTAATTAATGCTATTATTAATTTTGTTATAATTTTATTAAACTTTAATTATGAGAGGTGAGTATATGTCAAGTAATACAAAGATACTAATCTTGGGTGCAGGATATGGCGGAATACATGTAGCTAAGAAACTATCGAAGAAATATAAGAGCGATACATCTGTGGAAATCACGCTAATTGATAAAAATCCTTTTCATACTTTAATGACAGAACTTCATGAAGTAGCTGGCGGAAGAGTTCCTCCAGAATCAGTTCAAATTGAGTTAGGTAAAATATTTAATAAAACAAAAGTTAAAGTAGTTACAGATTATATAGAAAAAGTAGATACTCATAAAAAAACAGTCGTTACTACTTATGGCAAATATGAATATGATTATCTTGTAATAGGTACTGGATCAGAGCCTGCCTTCTTTGGTGTGCCTGGTGTAAAAGAAAATGGATTCACTCTTTGGTCATTTGAAGATGCTATAACAATTAGAAAACATATTCAACTCATGTTTTCTAAGGCTGCCAAGGAAAGAAACAAAGAAAAAAGAAGAGAAATGCTTACTTTTGTCGTAGCAGGATCTGGATTTACCGGAATTGAAATGGCTGGAGAACTTCTTGAGTGGAAGAAGAAATTAGCTAAGGAGTATAATGTTGATCATGATGAAGTCAGGCTTTTAGTAGTAGAAGCGATGTCTACAATTTTAAATATGCTTGATAGAGATCAAGCGAATAAAGCTGAAAGATATATGACTAAGAATGGAATTGAACTATTAAAGGAAGCTCCAATAGTGGAAGTTACTCCAAATACAATAAAATTGAAAGATGGAACTGAGATTCAAACTAATACCCTTATATGGACTTGCGGTATACAAGCGAATCAAGAAGTATCTGAATACGGATTAGAAAACGGAAGAGCTGGAAGACTTCTTTCAAATGAGTATATGCAAGCAGTAGGAAAAGAAGATGTATTTGTAGTAGGTGATCTTACTTACTACGAAGAAGAGCCAGGTAAAGGAACTCCTCAAATAGTTGAAGCAGCTCTACAAACTGGTGATACTATAGTTAAAAACATAGTTGCATCAATAGAAAAGAAAGAAATGACAAAGTTTAAATCAAGTTATCATGGTTTTATGGTTTCAATTGGTGGAAGATATTGCGTAGCTAACCTTTCAGGCATGAAGTTATCTGGCTTTTTTGCTATGGTGATGAAGCATATTGTTAATCTTCACTATCTATGGGGAGTTAATGGTATTAATGCTTGTTATCACTATTTAATTCATGAATTTTTTTCAATAGAAGATAAGAGAAGTATAATGAGAGGACACTTATCCTCTAAAGGGAATAGATTATGGCTTGTACCACTCAGGCTATATATAGGACTAATTTGGTTACTAGAGGGGTTAAAGAAATTTATCGGTGAAGGAACCTGGGCTGAGGAAGGCTTTAAATCTCTACTTTACGGACCAGGTCAAGATAGTTGGATTAAATCTGGAAATATAAAAATGCCTTTTGAGTGGCTATATACAGCCGCTAACTCTGGTGCTTCTGAATCAGGTACTGAGGCTGCTACTACTTATGCTGAACCAATACTAAGTAGTATGCCAGGTTTTTATTCTTCAATAATGAAAGTTATGATACCAAATGCCCAAATGGCAGTTTGGTTCCAAAGGATGGTTGTACTTCTTGAAATAGGAATGGGCCTCGCTTTACTTGCAGGTTTATTCACTTTCCTTGCAAGTGCTGCATCTGCATTCATGGTTGTTAACTTCATACTTTCTGCAATGGCTGGTTGGGATATATTCTGGTACTTCTTTGGATCTATCGCTCTAATGGGTGGTGCTGGAAGAACATTTGGCTTAGATTACTGGGTTATACCATGGATAAATAGGAAAGCTTCAAATTGGTGGCTCGGAAAAAGAGTCCCAATCTATAAACAATAGATTTAATTTTTTTATTAAAAAATAATAAAACATTAATTTATATAATAATCATTAGGTAGAGTGAATTTCACTCTACCTAATGATTATTTGAAAGTTAATTTAGTAATTATACTCTAAACTAATAGAATTAACTGGGGGTAACTCTATGTTTAAAAAATGGGATATAATTGTTATAGTCCTCTTAATGCTTCTCTCATTCATTCCTGAAATAATTCTAGGAACTATGCTTGGTAGAGACTATACTAACACTTACGCTGAAATAACTATCGAAGGCAATCTCTATAAAAAAATACTTTTATCTGAGCACCGCGGAGAAGAAGAGTTTAAAATTAAAACTGCAAAGGGATATAACTTAGTTGCATTAAAAGATGATTCCATTGCTATAATAGATGCCAATTGTCCTGATAAAATTTGTATGAGACCTAGCTTCATATCAAAACCTGGCGAAAGTTTAGTTTGTCTTCCACATAAATTAATGGTAGAGATAAAAGGCAATAAAGATAATGACGATATTATCATACCGTATTGAGGTGAATTTAATGAAGAACACGTCTAGAATGGTTTATATATCACTTTTAGTTGCTCAAGCTTTAGTCCTTTATATATTCGAGAGTATGATTCCAGTGCCTTTTATTACTCCTGGTGCAAAGCTTGGACTTGCAAACCTAATTACAGTTATTGCACTATATACTCTCGGAAATAATAAACAAGTCTTTTTAGTAATCATCCTAAGACTTATATTGTCTACCATGCTTGGTGGTAATCTTTCATCTTTTATGTACAGTGCTTCTGGTGCAATTCTTAGTTATCTTATAATGATATTTTCAAAAAACATAGGAAAAGATAATCTTAGTATTATAGGAGTAAGTGCTTCTGGTGCTGTTTTTCATAATATTGGTCAATTACTTATAGCTTCCGCTATAGTTAGAAATATAAATGTTATGTTGTATTTGCCTGTTCTATCCATAGCAGGTATCGGTACAGGAATCTTTATAGGTATCACAGCAAACTATGCCATTAGTCATATGGTAAAACTACCTTATTTTAAAAAAATTTAACGTAGAGGATTGATAATATGGATAAAATATGGGATAAATATGATGACATAAAAAATGAATTAAAAGCTGTAGTTTCCCTTATGGAGAAAAGTGTTAAATGTAAAGATAAAAAAGTAGAAAATTCTATTAAAGATTTAATCTACTCTGGGGGGAAAATGCTAAGACCTTCCTTTGTCATAATATCTTCACATTTTGGAAGCTATGACCCTAACAAAGCTAGATCTCTAGCTGCAGTAATAGAATTACTTCATATGGCTACTCTAGTTCATGACGATGTTATAGATGACTCTAAGTTGCGACGTGGTCAAGAAACTGTACAATCAAAGTATGGCAAGGATTATGCTGTATATATTGGAGATTTTCTTTTCTGTGTATGCTTTAAAATCTTAGCTTCTTCCTCAACTCTTCAAAGTATAAAAATAGATAGCAATTCTATGTCTAGAGTTTGTTTAGGAGAACTAGAGCAGTTAAACTCTAAATTTGACAGTAGACTTTCAGTTAAAAACTATTTAACTAGAATCTCTGGAAAAACTGCGGAACTATTCTCTTTATCCTTATACACAGGAGCCGCTGAAAGTGGTTGTAGCAATTCTTTATCTAGACAATTTTGGAGAATAGGCCACAATATTGGAATGGCTTTTCAAATTATAGATGATATTTTAGATTATGTAGGAACTAACGATTTAGTAGGAAAACCTATAGGAAATGATATAAAACAAGGAATATTTACAATACCTTTTATATATGCTGTAAAAAAACATAAGAGTTCCTTCGAAGAATATCTTCAAAAAGAAAATTTTTCAGATGAGGATGTAAAAAATATAATAGCTCTAATAAGGAAAAATAACGGTATAGAAAGTGCCAAAACTCTTGCTGATAAGTATACAAAAAAAGCCTTTAAATTAATAAATGGACTTCCTGAAAATCCTTATAAAATAGTATTAAGAGAAGTTGCTGAAAAACTACTTTTAAGAACATACTAAAATCACCGAGTCAAAATGGACAAAGAATATTTCGTACTTAAAAAGCACCTACTACTTACCGTAACAGTAAATAGTAGGTGCTTTTCTTATTAATTATTAATCTTCTTTCTCAACAGCTATTTCAAGATTTTCTCCGTTTATCTTAAAATCATTGTATTCTTTAGCTTCATTATAAGCTACTTCTGCAGCTAAAGTTTCTTTCTTTATATGCTCTTCAAACTTCTTAACTATCTCCTCAAGCATCTGATTTCCCGTTACATAAAGTCTTATTCTATCTGCAACCTCAAATCCGCTTTCTTTTCTTAAGTTTTGAACCTTACTTAAGATTTCACGAACAAAACCTTCTTCTCTAAGTTCATCTGTAATAGTGGTTTCAAGAACTACTCCTACTTCACCTTCTCCTGAGAAAGCAAATCCTTCAAGTCCTTGCATTGTTACAAGTAGATTTTCTGCTGTTAACATTATTTGCTCATCCAAACCATCAATATCAACGAATACTGATTCACCTCTATTTATTGTTTGTGCAAGATCCATTTGATTCTTTCCAGCTATAGCTTTTTTTATTGCTGGAATATGCTTACCATAAGCTTTTCCTAGCACTGGAAGATTTGGTTTAATTTCAAAATTAACATACTTTGAAAGATCTGCTCCAAAAACTATGTTCTTAATATTAAGTTCATCCTTTACTATATCTCCATAGTATTCTGGAAGTGATTTTGTACTAACTAGCATTTCTGCAAGTGGCTGTCTATTCTTAATATTAGCTCCATTTCTAGCACTACGTCCAAGCTTAACTATTTTATATGCTAAATCCATTTGTGATTCAAGTTCACTATCTACAACACTTAGGTCATATGTTGGCCATGTTAAAAGATGAACGCTTTCTACAGCATCTTTATCTAAATTAACCACTAAGTTTTGATAGATTTCTTCTGCCATAAATGGTATAAATGGTGCTGCAACTTGAATTATAGTTGTAAGAACCTTATAAAGTGTTGTGTATGCTCCAATCTTCTCTTCCGTAAGCTCTGTAGTCCAGAATCTTGATCTATTACGTCTTACATACCAATTTGAAAGTTCATCAACAAAGTCTTCAAGTTCTAATGCAGCTTCTGTAATTTTGTAGTTATCTAAATTTCCTTCTACATTTTTGATTAATGTATTTAACTTAGACATTACCCACTTATCCATTACGTTTTCTGATACAAAGTCTTTATACTCAAGTGGATTGAATTTATCAAGCTCTGCATATAAAACATAGAAGGAATATACATTCCATAATGTACTTAAGAATTTTCTTTGAGTCTCTTTTACATCATCCTCTGAGAATCTTGTTGGAAGCCATGGTGCACTAGCAGTGTAGAAATGCCATCTTGTAGCATCTGCTCCCTCATTATTTAATACATCAAATGGATCTACTACATTTCCCTTTGATTTTGACATTTTAAGTCCTTGTTTATCTAGAACGTGTCCTAGCACTATACAATTTTCATAAGAAGCCTTATCAAATATAGCTGTTGATATTGCTAGTAATGAATAGAACCATCCTCTTGTTTGGTCTACAGCTTCTGATATAAATTGTGCTGGATAAGTCTTTTCAAATACTTCTTTATTTTCAAATGGATAGTGATGTTGTGCAAAAGGCATTGAACCTGAATCAAACCAACAATCTATAACTTCATGAGTTCTTGTCATTTCTTTTTGACAATGAGGACAAGTTAATTTAACTTGATCAATATATGGCTTATGAAGTTCTATACCTTCTTGAACATTTACTCCCTTTTCTTTAAGTTCTTCAATACTTCCAATACACTCTCTATGACCACATTCACATTCCCAAATCGGAAGCGGAGTTCCCCAATATCTATCTCTTGAAATACCCCAATCAACAACATTTTCAAGGAATTTACCCATTCTTCCCGTTCTAATATTATCTGGATACCAATTTATTTTATTATTATTTTCTAAAAGCTTATCTCTAAGAGACGTCATTCTTACAAACCAACTATCCTTTGGATAGTAAAGAAGTGGTGTATCACATCTCCAGCAGTGTGGATATGAGTGCGTAAACTTCTCTGACTTATAAAGCATTCCGTTTTCTTTCATATATTCTAAAATCTTAGGATCAGCCTTTTTAACAAATAGGCCTTTCCACGGTTCAACTGCATCTATGAATTTACCTTCTGCATCAACTAAATTAATAAGTGGTAAATCGTATTTCTTTCCTGTCTGAGCATCATCTTCACCATAAGCTGGTGCCGTGTGAACTACCCCTGTACCATCTGATAATGTTACATAGTCACCATGTACTACATAGAATGCTTTTTTATCAGTAGTTGCAAACTTAAATAATTGCTCGTATTCTGTTCCGATCAATTCTTCACCTTTAAATTCTCTTACTACTTCAAATTCTTCTCCTAATACCTTTCCACATAGATCCTTAGCAAGAATTAAATTTTCTCCATCTTTTAGTACTTCCACATAGTCATATTTCTTGTTAATTGTTAAAGCCACATTACTTGGTAATGTCCAAGGAGTTGTCGTCCATGCTAGTATGTACTTATTGTCTTCCCCCTTAACTTTAAACTTAACAAAAGCTGTAGCTTCTTTTACATCTTTATATCCTTGAGCAACTTCATGTGAAGATAGTCCCGTTCCACATCTTGGACAGTATGGAGTTATTCTATGTCCTTTGTATAGGAGTTCTTTTTCCCACATTCTCTTAAGTGCCCACCAAACAGATTCTATATAATCATTATGATAAGTTACATATGGATTATCCATATCAACCCAAAATCCTAGTTTTTCTGACATGTCTTTCCAAAGGCTAGTATACTTAAATACACTTTCTTTACATTCTGTTACAAATTTTTCTACACCATAATCTTCAATTTGAGGTTTACCTGATATTCCAAGCTTCTTTTCAATTTCAAGCTCTACCGGAAGACCATGTGTATCCCATCCTGCTTTTCTTAAAACTTTATATCCCTTCATAACCTTATATCTAGGAATTAAATCCTTCATTACTCTTGTAAGAACGTGTCCCACGTGAGGCTTTCCATTTGCTGTTGGAGGTCCGTCGTAAAATGTAAAATATTCACCATCTTCATTTCTATTAAAACTTTTTTGAATTACACTTCTCTCATTCCAAAAACTTGCGATATTTTTTTCCATACCAACAAAATTTGCAGAAGCTTCTACTTTCTTATACATTGTCTATTCCCCTTTCTTTATATAAACTACTTCTTATTCTTTCTGTAAATATACTTTGTAAAATAAAAAAACTGCATCCATAAGGACGCAGTATTATAAACCACCTATGTGAAACATTTCGAGTACTAAAATACTCTATTTCTTAACGCGAAATAACGGAAAAACTTAATTAGACTAAGGTCCTTTAGGTTTTCAACTCCCAGGTGATATTCTCTAAACCTTAGTTATGGGGTTTTCAGCATACACCCCACTCTCTGCAAACATAGAGCTTAAATACTTTTCCTGTTCTCAGTTCTTAAATACTTAATTTAATTTTAGTAAATATCAATTTAAGCTATATTATATTACAATAGTCTTTTATTGTCAATTTGTCATATAACGCAAAGAAGATTGGTTTAATCCAATCTTCTTTGCTAATATGTCATTTAGTTATGTTATATAATCTCCTAGCCTATACTAGGTATGTGACAATAAATAACAGGGATAATATGATATATGGTCTCCTAATCTGTAATTAGGTATGTACTCCCTTATCGACGTTCTTATTCTAACACTAATGATAAAGTAAATCAATAGTTTTTTAATCTTTTCTTTATTTTCTATTAAACTTCTACATATTATAATATATTATATTCAACTTGATGGAATTTATTACAAATCTAGAGAGATTCTAAGCTTAGAATCTAAGAGTTCCATGAAATCTTTATTTAAAGTAGCAATATGTCTTCCCAATCTTACCTTTGAAACTACTTTTATCTGCTCTGCAAGTATTGTCCCCGTTATATGACTCTTTTCTCCATTTTCTAACTTATAATCACTTTCTCTAAGTTCTATATGTACAGCAATTTTTTTAGGTCTATTAGATATAGGCGCTACTATGGTTGTTGGAGCATTCTTATTACCAGTATCATTTTGAATTATTATAACTGGTCTAATTTTATTCTCTTCAGAACCTATGTTTTGACCAAGTTCGCAGGTCCATACTTCTCCTCTTCTTGGAATAGCCCTAATATCTCTTAATGCATTATCATTCATCTTTGCTTGCTCATTTACCCAAGATACATAGCTATATATTTTTTTTATATTATATGCTTTCTTTTTTATAGACTTTATCTCTTCATTAGCTTGTAACTTTTTATTTATTAATTTACCATATTCATTTAAAGCACTATGAATTTCTTGTTTACTTTCTTCAATAATCTTTTTAAAGTCCTCAAGCTTTTTGAAGTCCTCCTTTTTTACTTCTATTACGTTCTGCTTCATTAATTATTCCCCCTTGCTTCTGTCTAATAATATTACGCCCCTATTAAAAATATATTTCCTTAAGCTGAAACCCTATAAATATAATATAAATTATAAAATAAATATATACAGGCCAATTAAATATTTTTACTTCATTATTTTCTTCATTAAAATCTATACTATCTTCATTTGAATTTATTATTTCTTCCGCCGTATTATCTATCCCTCTTATCATGTTACTTATGCTCTTCATATCGTGAATTCTACTTAACTTTTGTATAAACATTACTATAAGACCTATGCAAATTATGGTTCCAGTTAATAAAACAAAAAATGTATTTATTAATTGCCCTGTAGTAAATGCTGATATTCCTGCTTGCTGCGCTAGTTCTACTTGTTGTCCTGAAAGTTCTAATAGTTTGGTGGATATTTCTTGCAACACCACTTGAGATGCATTAATAACAAAGTGACATATCATAGAAGAGTATATAGAATTTGTAATTCTAACTAGATACGCAAAGACTATTCCTAGTACAAATGCATATAACAGTTGGTTTCCATCTAAATGTAACATTCCAAAAAAAACACCTGTCATAACAGCTGATTTTTTTATACTTATATTATTATAACCCGCTAATACTACTCCCCGCATAGTTATTTCTTCACATATTGCAGGCACCAACGCAATGACTCCTACTCTTATAATAAGTGGTATTTCATTAAGAGATGCTACAACTTGACTTATTCTATTAGGAAATATAAATTGAGTTATAAATGACAAGAACATAGCTATAGGTTGAGATAAAAACCCTATTGCAATAACAATCACTATAGTTCTAATTCCTATTGCATTCAACCTTAGAGTTTCTTTTAAGGGCTTTTTAGTTATTATAAAATAAACTAGAGTTGGAACTATAAGTAAAAGCAATTGTGGTAACACTAAATAAGCTATCTGTGGTAGCTTTGTTATCTTAAATATAGGTATTAATACTTGAGGCGCTATAGCATATAGTATTAATAAAATTAGTGCAAATAAATTGGACTGAATGATTTTTCTATTACTCATTAAACTGACCCCTTTTATTCATTTTGCCCATAAATAATCTAATATTATTATAATAAAGGAAGAGATTCAATATTACAACTAACTTTTGTAATATTTCTATCTCTTCCTTTACTTTTAAAGAAATTTACTATTATATTGTGGGTATAATTTTTACTTACCTAAAGTTTGCATTATACCTCTTGCTATTGCCTCTGCATATCTTTGTTGATAAACTGGGTCCTTTAGCAACTTCTCTTTATCCGGATTACTCAAAAACTCTAATTCTATAAGTGCAGATGGTGCAGTTGTATATTTAACTACAAAAAGTCCACTTGACTTAACACCTCTGTCCTTTGCTCCAAATTCTTGTATAAGCTGTTTTTGTATATTTGTAGCGAGTGGTATTCCGTTAGTTTTATCCCTATCATAAAAAGTTTCTATTCCAGATGTAGTTGGACTTCCACTTATACTGTTTGCATGAATAGAAACAAAATAGTCTACTTTAGCATTATTTGCTATGTCAACTCTCGTTTGAAGTCTTGTATCCTTATTATTTAACCAAGTAGGATTATCACTAGTTCTTGTATATACTACTTCTACACCATTTTCAACAAGAATATCTCCTAGTTTCAAACTAATAGCTAATACTATATCTTTTTCCTTAGTTCCATTAACACCTATGGCTCCTGGATCAGTTCCTCCATGGCCTGCATCTATAGCAACTTTATATTTTGTCGTGTTTTTTGGTAATACCATTACCGTTAAGACTACTTCCCCGCTATAATTTGCAACTCTTCCTTTTATCAACTGTGTTCCAGTATTACTTGTATCTACAGAATTAGTCTCCCATATAATATCTGCTTGCACTATCTTATTATCAGTAGTTATAGCTGATACTTTTGTAGGTAAAGAATAGTTAATTCCTTGAATAACTGAAGCTGTTATATCATTTACTGATTTAATCTGTTCAGTTGTTCCATCATTACTACCTATTATACTTCTTGCTATAGCTCCGGCAATTTTATCTTGGTAACTGGAAGTATTAAGAAGTATTTCCTCATTTGAATTTGTTATAAATCCTGGATAAACTAATATTCCAGTTCCATTAAAGCCTTCTAAAAGTTTAAAACTCTTTTCCTTAGCTCCCCTGTTATATCCTAAAGTATCAGCTACTATATTTGTCTGAACACTTTGTGCTAAGGCTTTTCCTACATTATCACCAGGCATATAGTAAGTTTCTATTCCATTAGCAGAAAGAGTACTAAAAGAATTAGTATGAATACTTACAAGGAGTTGAGCTCCAAAATCATTTGCAATTTTACTTCTTTGTTCAGGATCACTGCTCTCTGACCAAGACACACTATCTCCCGTTCTTGTATAAACTACTTCTATTCCTTTATCCTGAAGAATTTTTCCAAGTTTAAGGGCTATCGCTAAGTTTACATCCTTCTCTTTAATCCCAGTCGGCCCTGTAGATCCTAATAAATTTGCAGCACTTGATGGGTCTATAGCAACTTTACTTATTTGCGAAGTGCTTGAATTTGGTTTAGGAACAACCACAACTTTTAGATTAACAGTACCTGTATATCCCGCAACCGTTCCACTATAATAATAAGTTCCTTCTTTAGAAGTATCCACATAAGTTTTGTTCCACTTAACTGGAACTTTAGTATCTGTATTATCACTCATAACAGCATTTATAGTGGATGGTAGGTTATAACTCTCCCCCGTATAAAGCAATGCTGATATATCTTTTACATCTTTTATATATGTACTTTGTTTAATATATAAATATTTTATGACAGCACTTGCTATAGCCTCTGCACTGTTAGTTTTGAAGTTTTCACTATTTAATATTTTTTCCTCGGTTGGATTTGTTATAAAACCTAAATCCACATAAACTGCCGTAGCATTCACACTACTTAAAGTTTTTAAGCTACTTTCAACTATTCCTCTATTAGGTAATCCAGTCTTTACTGGAAGTTCAGCTTGTACATATGAAGCTAATTTTTTAGACTCATTATTTCCTGTTAAATAATAAGTTTCTGATCCTGATGCAGTGGTAATAGTTGATGCGTTGCAATGTATACTAACTAACATATTAGCTTTTGCATCATTTACTATCTTACTTCTAGCATCAATACTTTGATCTTTGCTCCAAGAAACTGCATCTCCTGTTCTTGTATATATAACATTAATACCATTTGCCTCTAAAATCTTTCCTGCCTTTAGTGTTACAGCTAAATTAATGTCTTTTCCCAATATTCCCGTTGGTCCAACTTGTGCACCAATATCATTTGCTGCACGTCCAGCATCTAAAGCAACTATATATCCCTTTGGTGCTGTTGGGTTTTGTATCTTACTTTCTACAGTAAATATCATTTTTGCTGGACTTTTAATCTTTTCTCCATTCTTTCCCTTAATTCCATCTTTCACAATCAAACTATAAGTCTTTCCCTCTTCATACTCACTTACAGGTGTAACTACAATAGATTTTGAATCTTTAAGTTCTGCCTTAATAGGCACCTCTACATTTTTGTCATTTAATACTACTACGTTTCCACTAATGGTTGTACCGTTAATATCTTGATTAAATCTTATTATCCGTACTTCATCAGCTTTGACCCCTAGTTTGCTTCCCATATCTTTATATGTAGACGCAAAAGCCTGAATAGGTGTCCCTATTCCCATGAACAGCATGAGAACTAAAAATATTGCAACTTTTTTTAATGTGTTCAAAATATCCCCCCCAAACGACATATATAATTTAATTCTATTTCATATGGATAAATAATTCAATAAAACCAATAAACTTTTAAAAAGTTATAATATAGATGGCTTAATCTTTTATCCTTTATAATAATAATTACGGTTATATATTAAAATAGTATCATATTTTCCAAAAGTTTGTATAATTTTATTATTTGAGCAAATTTCATATTTTTAAATAGTTGATATAACTAATTTTTTTATAAATCAAAAAGGAGATTCACCCCAAATTGTTGAATATATTAAGTGCAAGCAAAATCACCAACAAAAGGAGTGAACCTCACTTATGTATATTCAACAACAATGTCTATTATCCTTTGAGGAAATTATAAAATATCAACCAAAAACAAAATTAGAGTTGATTCTTGCTCAATTAGATTTTACTAATATCTTGAATTTTTTATCTCCTAAAAGCGCTATGCGCGGCCCGAAAGGGCGGAATCCTTTAACTTTGTTATATTCATTAATTGCAATGCAGTTAGAGCAAATTAAAACAGTGAAAAAACTAGTCGATAGACTTAAAACAGATCCTGTTTTCAGATATACCTGCGGTATTAACATTTTGGATACTGTACCTTCTGCCTCAACATTTAGTAGATTTTTAGATAAAATATCTAGCACTAATGAGCTTGAAAGAGATTTTGAAGCTCTTATATTTAAAGCAAAAGAATTAAACATTATTGATGGTAAAAATGTTGCTATAGATTCTACTAAGTTAAATGCTTATGAAAAATCTAAACCATCATCTAAGCTTAAAAATGATGGAGTTTCTCCTAACTGGGGAGCTAAAAATGATACAGATGGCAATAAAATAAAGTGGTTTGGATTTAAATTACACATACTTGCTGACTGCAAAAGTGAATTGCCATTAAGCATATTACTAAGTCCTGCTAGTTATAATGATGGAGATATAGCTTTACCGATAATAGCTAAATTTAAAAACACCTATGGTCCGACATTTAAACCAGTGAATTACATTATGGATTCAGGCTATGACTATAAAAAAGTCTATGATTACATCACTCATATTATTAAAGCTCAACCTATAATAGCATTGAATACTAGAGGAGCATATGCCCCACCAGAAGGAATGAATGAGAACTTTCATCCAATATGCTCTCTTGGATATCCATTAGCGTATTGGGGAAAGGATGGAAACTATTTAAAGTTTAGATGTCCTCATGCAACTGATAAAGTAAACTGTCCCTCCGGGATGAAATGGTGTAGTAATTCTAATTATGGTCTATGCTATAAAGTAAATTATAAAAAAGAGAACAGATTTTATAGCTATCCTTTAAGAGATTCAAAAAAATGGCAAGATGTTTACAATAAAAGAAGCTCTATTGAAAGATGTAACTCTCGCTTAAAGGAATATCTGAGCACTGATAATATCCGTTCCAAAGGAATCCGTAAGGCTAAAATATTTGCTTTATTAAATTGTATTACATTAGTAGCAGCTACTATTGCAATTAATCAGCCTGACGGCTTAAAGAAAGTAGCGTAAAATAATTTTCAAAAATTAATAGGTTATCCACAGGCACGGTAGTGCTTAGCTTTGCTATTATCTTTTTTAGTGTTTTTAGTAATTTATTTTTATGAGTATTTAAAATCTAATTGTGCAATTTGCTCATTTATATATTCGTAGTTTTAATTATAATTTTAAGGTTAAAATTATAATATAAAAATATTATTTTAAAGGAAGTGTTTTAAATGGAAATTACTTGGCTTGGACACTCTTCATTTTTGATTAAAGATTCTAGCGGAAAAAGAATTCTTACAGATCCCTTTGATGAAACAGTAGGATATAAAATATATGATGATAAGGCTGACTTGGTTATTATAAGTCATCATCACTTCGATCATGATTGTCTTCAATATGTAAAAGGTAATCCTGAAATTGTAGATAAGGTTGGACTTTTTAATAAATGCGATATATCTATAGAAGGTATTATATCCTATCATGACAATGTTAAGGGTG
The DNA here is from genome assembly GCF_055755365.1 of Clostridium sp. X. Classification (NCBI taxonomy): domain Bacteria; kingdom Bacillati; phylum Bacillota; class Clostridia; order Eubacteriales; family Clostridiaceae; genus Clostridium; species Clostridium sp. X. Next base: position 1,231,464 of record NZ_CM146912.1, on the reverse strand, counting down.
CTAAACGAGGTGAGAATATAATCTATATAATGACAATAGATAACTATAGAGTTTGTCATTTAGGAGACTTAGGTCATAATCTTTCTGAGGAATATCTAAGTAAAATTGGAGATATAGATATTCTTTTAATTCCTGTTGGTGGAAACTTTACTATAAATGGAAAAGAAGCTGCCTCTATTGCAAAATCTATTAATGCTCATATAGTAATTCCAATGCATTATAAAACTCCTTACATATCTTTCCCAATAGACGGTGTGGAGACCTTTATAACTAATATGAAAAATGGTGATAGAATTTCCCACTCTACTCTAGTAATTGAGGTCGAACTACAAGATAAAAACATAGTAAAAATACTTGACCCTATTCTTCAGTAATAATTTACTATAAACTAAAAAAGAAGAAAATTGCTGAGCAATTTTCTTTTTTTTAATAGTAATTAGTATTTATAAGACTTACTAGTTACTTAAATATTATTTAAAATAGTTTATAACATTTCCTTTTTTTAAGCTTTCTTTTACATTAATAATTCTTTGATTCCTAGACCCTGTATACCTTAGTGCACCTTTTATCAAGTCTTTTTGAAATTTTCCATCTACAAGTACATCAATATGCTCCAATAATTTTAACTTATTCTTGTCTTTACTCTCTAAAATTTGCTCAAGAGTATATCCAGTGTAACACCAAATATTTAAATTATAATTTCTTAATTTCTCTGCAAGAATTCTTAACTCTTTTGCTTGTTCAAAAGGTTCTCCCCCTGAAAAGGTCACTCCTTTTATTAAGGGTAGATTAAGATTTATCCTATCTAATATTTGTTGAACTTGTACATAATCTCCATAGTTAAAATCCTGCATAGCTTTGTTGTGACATCCTTCACAGTTATGCGTGCAGCCTGATAAAAATAGTGCGCTCCTTAATCCTTCACCATTTACCATTGTGTTATCTAAAAATCCAGCTACTTTTAGTTCCATGTCATTTCTCTCCACTAACAGAAATAATTATTTATATGTTTATCATCATTATGTGATAATCTATCTGCTCTTTCTGCTACCTTACCTGCCCCAAATCTTTCATCTAAGGACAAGTATCCTGTAACTCTAGAAATACCTTGTATATTTGTGCTTCCACATTTAGGACACTCTTCTTCAAGTGCTTCTATACGTTCTCCACACTCTTTACAGTACTTCATATGAAAATTAATACCTATATAATTTATATTAGTGTTCTTATATGAATAATCAATTATAGCCTTCACATCCTCTGGCTCTGGGTACCCATCCATTTCAATATAAGTTATGTGACCTCCATTACATATCTTGTGGAAAGGCTCTTCTAAGTTTATCTTATCTTTAATAGAAGATTTATAGTACACTGGTAAATGATAACTATTTGTGTAATACTCCTTATCTGTAACCCCTTCTATATTGCCATATATAGCTTTATCTTGAAGGATGAATCTTCCTGAAAGCCCTTCTGCTGGCGTTGCATAACATGACCAGTTAAGCTTATCTATAGTTCTATACTTATCACAAAATGCTCTAATATGTGATACTATCTTTATAGCTAATTCATAGGCTTCTTTGCTTTCTCCATGATGTTTTCCAAGTAATGCAGTTAAAGTTTCTGCAACTCCTATAAATCCAACTCCCCATGTTCCTTGTCTTAGGATTGGATCTATTGAATCTTCAGCTTCTAAATTTTCAGAACCACGCATCAAATGTTCCCCTGCAACAAAAGGTAAATCTTTAACTTTTAAATTTTTCAAAACACTATATCTATGTAATAAGGATTCTCTTAATAATTCTAGTCTATTATCTAATAGTGAGAAGAATTTATCCACATTTCCTTTAGCTAAAATTCCGATTCTTGGTAAATTTATGGTAGCTGGAGATATATTCCCTCTTCCTTCTGGACCTGGTTCTCCATTTACATTTGACATTATATAAGTTCTACATCCCATAGTTGATGCAATTACGCCCTTATCATAGTATTCTTTATTAAAGTCTGCATCTAGATTCATAAACATAGGATTCATTCTCTTGCTAGCTACTCTACAAGCAAGTTCGTAAAGGTAGTAATACGGATCACCTGGTTCTCTGTTAACCCCTTCCTTAACTCTAAATACTATATTAGGGAAAATTGGTTGCTCTCCTTTTCCAAGTCCTCTTTCATATTCCTCTAAGAATATTCTATCTACCATAGCAGCATCTTTACTTTGAGGAAGTCCTAAATTTATAGAACTGAAGGGAACTTGACTTCCTGCTCTTGAATGCATTGTATTTAAATTATAAACTATACCTTGCATTGATTGACGAACTGTTTTCTCTAGCTTTTCTTCTATTATTTCATCTAATTTATCAAAGTTTCCAAAGTAACCTTCATACTCTTTTCTTATTTCTTCTCTTGAGCTACTAACAAAAGGAGCCATATCATTGTCGAAGTTTACATGGGATTGTCCCCCAAACATATCATTTTGTGCGCTTTGAAGCAATATACATGATAATTCAGCAGCTGATTCTATTCTCTTTGCGGGAAGAATTGTGCCATATCCTGTATTAAAACCTCTAGATAATATTTTTCCTGTTTCAATATTTAAACAGTTTATAGTTAAATTGTATGAATCTAAATCATGAAAATATATATCTCCGTTCTCGTGTAATTTTGCTAAATGCTTTGGCATCATCCCTAAATTATGCCACTTGTTAGATTCACTTGCTATTCTAAGAAGTTTTGAACTGAAATTATTTCCAACATTAGCATTATCTCTATCAGTCTCAATCCCTATATTCTGTATAGCCCTCATCAAGTCTGACTTCTTTTCTCTAATCTTCGTTCTCTCACTTCTATAATTAGAATAAGTTTTTCCGATTAATTCATGTCCGTTCTCTGGCAAAACCTTCTCTACTATATTTTGAATATCCTCTACTGATATCTCTTCACAATCTAATCTTTCAATTTTCTCCATAACCTTTTGAGCAAGCTCTACAGCCTCGCTATCTTTTAAATTAAAAGCAATCTCTTCCGCTGACCCCTTTATAGCATTAATTATCTTTATAGAATTAAACTGAACTCTTCTTCCATCTCGTTTCACTACATATAGCATACCATTTACCTCCAGACACAACATATTGTACCTGGATATTATACTCCACAATATTTTTATTATCAATCTTTAAATATACTGAATTAAATTAATACCTTATACCTGGTTTATTTTTCTTCTTTTTAATACGTTTTTTATATACTTACTAACATTGACAACTGCTTGTTATAATTGCATTTAATATATTAACTACAAAAGTTATAGCAGCAGATATTATATCTGCTGCTATAACTTTATTTCCACTCTTTCTAATTTTACTAAAACTTTAATCTCTTTAATTCCAACTGTTTCAGTTTTAAGAATTCCGTTATTACTTACTAAAAGTAATTTAGTATTATCTAGTCTTTTTATTTGTCTTATAAATCTCTCACCATTATTTTCAATAAGGCATATAGAATTGTTTTCTACTTCATGAGATATATGTCCAAATACTAGATCCTCTTTACCTATTCTAAAACCTATCATATCATCATTTTCAACTTGTAGAAATAATACTTTATCTTTGCTATAGCCTTCTATCTTATTATTTAAAATAGGCATTTGTTTTCCACCTAAAGCTTTACTTAGATCATATCTGTATATAGGAACAGTTTTTAACACTGAGCTAAAGGCATCACTCCATACATCCTGTACAGCCTCTAGAGTCTTTTTAGGCTTCGACACTTCTTCTTTGAAACTTTCTTCTTCAAAAGACATTCCTATATCATTTAAATCTTTGCCTAAAACTTTAGATATCTTTTCTATAACATTTTCATTTATTACTTTTCTACCAGTTTCAACTTCCTTTATAAAGCTCTCTGCAACACCGCTCTTTTTAGCTAGTTGCTTTTCTGTCAAATTTGCGCTTAACCTAGCTTCTTTTATCTTCCCACCAATCCTGCTCATATAAATGCCTCCGACTTAACTTTAGTTTCTATGTGTCTTTTCAAACCTACTTCGCTCTTCTATAAGATGTTCCAAGAGATAATTAAATCTCCAGTTAATCGAAGTATGTGTAACTACTGCAAAAATAGGTTTTTCACTGTAACTAGCTCTTACAACTCTCATAGTAGTTTTTATATCATCATCGCTGCATTGATTAAATAAAATCACTTTTTCTTTTTGTAAATCACTAGAACACATATCTGTAGCTTTTTTACTCAGTATATCCTCTAAAGTTAAATTAACCACGCTTTCATCTATTACCCTATATAAAGGTAAATTGTTTTCTTTTAATAATTCACTAAGCTTTAGCTGTTCATTATAATCAAATCCATATATCAATAAGATTTTTTCACTCTCAGCACTCATGTATTATACCTCAATTTCTAATTAAACTGTTTCTGGTTCTGGATACTCCACTCCAAAAGTATCTACTGTAACACTTTCCATAACTTGATCTTCATAAGGTCTATCGCTACGATCTCTTTTAACACTAACAATTTTATCTGCTACCTCAATGCCTTCTGTAACCTTTCCAAAAGCTGCATATTGACCATCTAGGTGTGGAGCATCCTCTACCATTATAAAGAATTGACTTCCAGCCGAATTTGGATTCATTGATCTTGCCATGGACAATACTCCTTTAGAGTGCTTTAAATCATTTTTAAAGCCATTTCCAGAGAATTCTCCTTTAATTGAATAGTTTGGTCCACCCATTCCTGTTCCTTCTGGGTCTCCCCCTTGAATCATAAATCCTGGAATTACTCTATGAAATATAACTCCATTATAAAAACCTTTCTTCACTAAACTTATAAAGTTATTAACTGAATTAGGAGCAATTTCTGGATATAACTCCAGTTTCATTTGATCTCCATTTTGCATTTTAATAGTAACAATAGGGTTCATTAATTTATCCTCCTTCGTTTATTAATTAAAGCTATTTAATAGCATAGACTAAATTATACCACAGTATACACATTTATGATAAATACTTTTGTATGATCCATAAGATCACCCTATGGGTTCACTTGTCCATTTTATATTTACATCTAACTTAGTCACTTCATTATCTAGCTTCATAAATAGACATCCCTTAGGAAGAACTATCAAAACTGAATCATCTAGTATATCACATTCCTTGTTTTCCACAAGCTGATTTCGACATAGCTGAAGCTTTTTATTATCTTCAATTTCCTGAAGTCTGCTCTCTATATTAAGTATTCCTACCTTATCAACTGCTCTTATTTCTTCGCTTTCCTTTAGCTTTTCATCTTCCCCTTGCATAAGACATAGTTCATTAGTGTTATCTACATTCAATATCTTAATATCTTTAATTGTATATATCTCATTACTATCTGAAGGGTTTTTTATAACTATATAGTTAAATTTGTTTTCATTAAACAGCGTAATATAGGATACTTTTTCTCCAGCCTCATTTGTTATTTCTTCTTTCTCCTTTTTAACAGCAAAGACTTTCACTTTCATCACCTTATTTCTATTGTATTAGAGTTACCTCTACTACTAATTTATTCTCACTTTTTTTTTAGGTGATATGTGAACTATCAATTATATAATAATTTATTCTATTACCGTTATGCACCATCTAATTAAGCCTTTAATAACCACTCTGATATTTTTATTAACTCATCTTTCTCTGATGAATTAAATATCATTACTTTTCCATTTTCATTTCGATTATTAATCCACTTTTTCTCTTCAAGCATTCTTTTTAGATGAGTTGATGTTCCCCTACTTCCATCTATTATAGTAACTTCATTTCCTAATACTTTGTATAATTCATTTTTTATAAAGGGATAATGAGTACATCCGAGTACTACCGCTGCAATTTTACTATGTACTACTGAAGAAAACTTTTCTCTAATAAAGCTTCTTATTTCTTCTCCCTCTAGTACACCTCTTTCTATAAATTCAACAAGTCCCGGACAAGGTAGTGGTATAATTTCTGAAGTGGTTTTATACTTCTCCATAAGGTTATTAAACTTTCTTTCAGCTAAAGTCATAGGTGTAGCCATAATAACTATTTTACCACTATGATTTAATTCAACCGCTGGCTTTAATGCTGGCTCTATTCCTATTATAGGTATATCTTTATATATCCTTCTTAAATCTTCAATAGCTGCACTAGTTGCTGTATTACATGCTACTACAATTGCTTTAACATTATAACTCAGCAAAAACTCTGATGCTTGTATACTTAATTTTTTAACCTCATCAACATTTTTCATACCATAAGGGGCATTCTTTGAATCTCCAAAATATATAAAATCTTCATTAGGCATTAACTTCTTTGCTTCTTTGAGTACACTTAGTCCCCCTACTCCAGAATCAAAAAAACCTATAGGTCTTTTTTCCATATGTCCATGCTGCTCTATAATTACATTATTAGAAAGCAGCTTTCACCTCCAATCACTACAACTAATTGTAAAAGGTATTTAATATTTTTCTAAAATTGTATATTAAAATTATACTTCACAAATATTTGTATGGCTATATCTAACCTTTATAAAAACTATCTATAAATCAAAACTCTATAAATTATTATAATCATTTACCTTAATTAGTTATTCACTCCACATTTTATTGTTATATTTTATTTAAACCTTTTCACATTTTATTAATTTATCATAATTTCGTTGACAATCTATCAAATTTATAATAAAATTTTTGTATAATCTTTAAAATTATACTTAAAAAATAATAAATTACGATTTTTTAGATATTACCGTATGTTTTTATTTGGGCTATATAATATATTATTTTTTCATATCGAAAGGGGATTTTATAATGAGTACTTTAATCGAAAATTTTGGTTCAAATTTATTCAGCGATGCAGTTATGAAGGAATGTCTTCCTAAAGCTACGTATAAGGCTTATAAAAAAGCAATAGCAGAAGGTATTTCTCTTGATTTAGATTCAGCAGATGTAATAGCTTCTGTAATGAAGGACTGGGCACTTGCAAAAGGAGCTACTCACTTTACTCACTGGTTTCAGCCATTAACTGAGACTACAGCAGAAAAACATGATTCTTTTATCGCTCCAACTGGAGATGGAAAAGCAGTATTAGAGTTTTCTGGAAAAGAATTAATAAAAGGTGAACCTGATGCATCTTCTTTCCCTTCTGGCGGAATCAGAGCTACTTTTGAAGCTAGGGGTTATACTGCATGGGATATAACTTCGCCTGCTTTTGTAAAAGATGGAACTTTATATATACCAACTGCTTTTACTTCATATACAGGTGAAGCACTTGATAAAAAGACTCCTCTTCTTCGTTCTATGGAAGCTTTATCAAAACAGGCTGTTCGTGTTTTAAAAGCTCTTGGAAATACTACTGTTAAAAAAGTTGTAACAACAGTAGGACCTGAACAAGAATACTTCTTAGTTGATAAAGAATTATTTAACAAGCGTCAAGATTTAGTATTCACTGGTAGAACTTTATTTGGCGCAAAACCTCCAAAAGGACAAGAACTTGAGGATCACTATTTCGGAACAATAAAAGAAAGAATTTCCGCTTACATGAAAGAACTTGATGAAGAACTTTGGAAACTTGGAGTTCCAGCTAAAACTAAACATAATGAAGTTGCTCCAGGACAATTTGAATTAGCTCCAATATTTGGTACAACAAATGTTGCAACTGATAACAATCAACTTACAATGGATATTATGAAAAAAGTTGCAGTAAGACATGGTTTAGTTTGTTTACTTCATGAAAAACCTTTTGCAGGCATAAATGGATCTGGTAAGCATAACAACTGGTCAATGAGCACTGACGATGGTCATAATCTTCTCGAGCCAGGTGAAACACCACATGAAAACACTCAATTTTTATTATTCTTAGCTTCAGTTGTAAAAGCTGTTGATGAATATTCAGATTTATTACGATTTTCTGCTTCTAATGCTGGTAACGACCACCGTTTAGGTGCTAATGAAGCTCCTCCAGCAATTATATCAGTATTCTTAGGAGAACAATTAGGAGATATTATAGAACAACTTGAAAATGGAACTGCTACTTCTTCAAAATGTGGTGGAAATCTATCTCTTGGTGCTTTATCACTTCCTATACTTATGAAAGATGCTACTGATAGAAACAGAACATCACCTTTTGCATTCACGGGAAATAAATTTGAATTTAGAATGGTACCATCTTCAGGTAATATTGCTGGTGCTAACTCTGTTCTAAACACAGCTGTTGCAGAAGTACTTTCTGAAGTTGCAGATAGATTAGAAAAAGCATCAGATGTAGATGCTGAAGTTCAAGCTATTCTTACTGAAATTGCTAAAACTCATAAGAAAATCATATTTAACGGAAATGGTTATTCAGATGAATGGGTAGTTGAAGCAGAAAAAAGAGGGCTTCCAAACATAAAAACTACTGTTGAAGCTATAAAATCTCTAACTTCTGAAAAGAATATAGCTTTAATGGCAAAGCATAATGTATTAAGTCCAACAGAAATGCATTCACGCTATGAAGTGTATCTGGATAACTATTCTACAATTATAAATATAGAAGCTGAAACAGCACTTATTATAGCAAAACGTCAAATTTTACCTGCTGTTATCAAATTTGAAACTAACTTAGCTACCTCTGCTGCTGCTGTTAAAGCTGCTGGCGTAGATGCTACAGTTCAAACAGAATTACTTTGCGAAGTAGCTAGTTTAGCAACTTCATTAAAGAGTAAAATATCTGAATTAGAGGCTTCATTAGAAAAAGTTCAAGCTCTTTCAGGAGATTGTTATGAAATTGCTTATTCATATAAATTTGATGTATTCGAAAAAATGAATATGTTAAGAGAAGTTGCAGATAAACTTGAAACTATTGTAGATGCAGAATATTGGCCATTACCAACTTATGGAGAATTACTATTTAGTCTATAAGATGCTTTAAAAGAGTACCTGTCCTAATTATTTAAAAATAATTAGGACAGGTACTCTTTTTCTATTTATATTAATGCGAATTAATCCTACCTTTTCATAAACTTTATAATAAACCATTCTACTTTATTGACTTAGTTAGGCATATAAATTATTATTTAATTAATATACTAATAGATATGTTAAAATCTAATCTGAAATAAATTAGACTTTTTAAAATAATAAATGTAAAATTCATGTGAATTATTTAGCATTTATACTAAAATTAAATAAAATTAGGAGGATATTTATGTTTAGTGATTTGATTTATACAATACCAAAAGCCGATCATTCTGAACAAATCTTAAAAGAAATTTTAAACGCACATCCTGAAGTAAAGTTTGTATCTCTTATTGGTATTGATTTAGCTGGAAATGATACTGATGAAAAAATCCCAGTAAGAATATTCTTAGAGGATATCGAAGGATTTTTAAAGGGATCAACACAAACTGACGGATCTTCAGTGGCATTCCCTGGAATAGCTACTATTAATAATGCAAAAGTGGATATGATTCCTGACGTCGATGTTAACTGGTTTATTGATTATAACTTTGAAAACATTGATGAAGAAACTGGAAAACCTATTGGAACTCTTAGAATGCCTTGTTTTTTAATTCATGAAGGTAAAGCTATCGATTCAAGACATATTCTTAAATCTTCAATAGCTAATATAGAAAACAACCTTATGAATCTTTATAAACAATATCCTGCACTATTAGATGAACATGGCATAACTGTAGATGATATAGATGATATAGTTGCAACTGCAGCAACTGAATTAGAGTTCTGGGTTAAAACTCCTGAAGAAAAAGCCCACATAGAAGAACTTTCAACATCTCAAGTCCTTCAAGAACAATACTGGACGAGAACTAAGGGTTGTGTTAGAACTGCTCTTGAGGAAACATTAACTTTAATGGATAGATATGGACTTGAGTCTGAAATGGGTCATAAAGAAGTTGGTGGGGTAAAAGCTACTCTTGGAGAAGATGGAAGCTTAACTCATATAATGGAACAACTTGAAATAGACTGGAAATATTCAGATGCTGTGCAAGCGGCTGATAATGAACTATTTGTTAGAATATTAATTAGAGAAACATTTAGAAGATATGGTCTTGATGTTACTTTCCTTGCAAAACCTATAGAAGGCGTTGCTGGAAATGGTGAACACACTCACTTGAGCATAGCTTTAAAATTAAAGAATGGTAAGAGAATAAACTTATTCGCTTCTACCAGAAACCACTTCTTAAGTATCTATGGATATGCTTCATTAATGGGTGTATTAAAGAACTACGAAGTTATAAACCCTTTTGTATCTGCTACTAATGATTCATTAAAAAGATTAAAACCTGGTTTTGAAGCTCCTGTGTGTATAGTTACTTCTATAGGTCATTCAGTAGATATACCTTCAAGAAATAGAACTATACTCGTAGGTGTTATACGTGATCTTATGTCTCCTCTTGGAACTAGATTTGAATTAAGATCACCAAATCCTCATACAAATACTTATTTAGCTTTAGCTGCTTTATTTATGGCATGTAATGACGGTATAACTTATGCTATAACTAATGGCAAAACAGAGGATGATCTTTTAGCAGAACTTTCAAAAGAAGCTGGAGTTGAAACTGATTATCTTGAAAAAGACAGAGCATACAGAAGTGAGCATGATGTATTTGAAGATTATTCTGAGGAAGAAAGATCTAGATTATTTGGAAAAGCTCCTGCAACTGTATATGAAAATCTTTGCGGATTAGATACTTATCCTACAAAATTAGAAATGTTAAAATCCGGCAATGTATTTTCTGATAAATTAATTGACAGCTACAAAACAACAGTTAATAGAAGATGGATAACAGAAATAACTAGCAGAATAATTCCAAACTACTCTGCGCTAATTAGAAACTATAAAATGCTACATGATGTTAGTAAAGCTCAAGATATTGATGTAACTAGATGGCAAAAAGTTAATGAGCTAAGACTTTATCTTATGAAAGATTCTTACTCCACTAAATCTCTATTTACAAAAATATACGAAGCTGTTGAAGCTGAAGACTTCGCAACTGTTTCCTCTCTTCAAATTGAAATGGATGATAAAATTGGTGAGTTAAAAGCACTTTATGCAGACTATACTAGAAATCTTTTAGATATCTAACTGGATATAAAACTTAGTATTTAGTGTATATAGTTAAAATAAGGAGGAGTTAAGCTTTGCTTAACTCCTCCTTATTAAATGCTTTCTTATAACAATAATTAATAATATCACTTCTTTTAATTATTCCTATAAATATATGATTATCATCTACTACAGGTACAAAGTTCTGATTTATGGCAAGACTAATAAGGTCTTCAATATTTGAATGTATATTTACTGAATCGTTTTTCATATGTCTTGGTATATCTCCAAGTAATATCTTTTCTGTATTTTTAAAATTTAGTTCTGGTGTATTTTTAAGCTTCCAAAGTATATCTCCCTCTGTAAGTGTCCCAACATATTTGCCCTTTGGGTCCACCAGTGGAATTGCTGTATATCTATGTTGTTCCATTCTCTCCAAAGCTTGTCTCATAGTAGAATCTAACTTTTCACATACAACATCTTTTTTAGGTGTAAGAAAAAATGCAATGTTCATACTTCATCTCCCTTATCCTGTATTTATAGTTTAGTTATTAGTCTTCTATTTAAAATTATAACTCTATATTATGTATTAATCAAAAATAGATAGTTACATTTTCGTTAACATTTTTAAATAACTTAATTTATATGACTCTTTTCTATAATAAAGCTTTAACTATATCTTTAATTTCACACATTTTAGAGTATAATATAATAAATTCTTCTTATATATTATTTTTAAAAACACAAACAATATATAAAATTTACGTCTTTTAATAATCTTACACATTGTCATTAATAATTTGCAAATTTGCAAGTGGTTTTTTTTAATTATGCAATTGCAATAATGTTTTATCTCATATATAATATTCTTATCTTTATTTTTGAATTTATTTAAGCACGTTTATTGCAATGATTATATTTTTTTATTTATATATATTTTAAATGGGGAGTGAATGAAATGGTTAAAAAGTTTAAAAGAGTTCTTGTAGCAAACAGGGGTGAAATTGCTATTAGAATATTCAGAGCTTGTAACGAGTTAGGTATTAGAACGGTTGCTATATACTCTGAAGAGGATAAATATGCTCTTTTTAGAACCAAAGCAGACGAAGCATATCAAATTGGAAAAGGCCTAGGACCTATTGAAGTTTATTTAAACATAGATGAGATAATAAGTCTTGCTCTAAAAAAAGGAGTAGATGCTATACATCCTGGTTATGGTTTCCTTTCTGAAAATGCTGAATTTGCAAGAAAGTGTGCGGAAGCTGGAATCGAATTTATTGGACCTACTGGCGATATGATGGAAAAGCTAGGAGACAAAATTAAATCTAAGATTGTTGCTCAAGCTGTTGGAGTTCCAACTATTCCTGGAGTAGAAAAACCTGTTGCTTCTGAAGATGAAGCTATCGAGTTTGCTGAGTCCTGTGGATATCCTATCATGCTTAAAGCTGCTGCTGGTGGCGGTGGACGTGGTATGAGAATAGTAAGAAATAAACAAGAATTATTACCGTCTTTTAGAAGTGCTAAAAATGAAGCAAAAAAAGCTTTTGGTATAGATGATATTTTTGTTGAAAAATACTTAGAAAGACCTAAACACATAGAAGTTCAAATTTTAGGAGACAAACATGGAAATATAGTACATTTATATGAACGTGATTGTTCTATTCAAAGACGTCATCAAAAGGTAGTTGAGTATACACCTGCTTTCTCTCTTCCTGAAGAAAGAAGAGAAGCTATTTGTGAAGATGCATTAAAAATCGCAAAATCAGTAGATTATAGAAGTGCTGGTACATTAGAATTCCTAGTTGACATGCATGGAAATCATTATTTCATAGAGATGAATCCAAGAATCCAGGTTGAACATACTGTAACCGAAATGACTACTGGTATAGATATTGTTCAAAGCCAATTACTTGTAGCAATGGGCTATCCTTTATCTTGCCCTGAAATAGGAATATCTTCTCAAGCAGATGTTCAACCTAGAGGATTTGCTATTCAGTGTAGAATAACAACAGAAGACCCCGCAAATAACTTTGCACCAGATACAGGAAAAATAGATGTCTATAGAACTGGTTCTGGCTTTGGAGTAAGACTTGATGGCGGAAACGGCTTTACTGGTGCTGTAGTAAGTCCATACTATGATAGTTTACTTGTAAAAACTATTACTTGGGCAAGAACCTTTGAAGATGCTGTAAGAAAAGCTCTACGTTCTATGAAAGAGCTTAAGATTTCTGGTGTTAAAACTAATACTGGTTTCCTAATAAATGTTTTAAATCACCCTACTTTCCTCGCTGGTGATTGCACAACAGGCTTCATAGAAGAGCATACTGAACTTTTAGATATTTCAGTAAAAGCAGATAAAGAACTTAACGTTCTTAAATTTATAGGTGAAAAAGTTGTAAATCATACTCACGGAGCAAAAAAAGATTTTGATGTTCCTGTTCTTCCAAAAATAACTGTACCTAATGATTTAAGAGGTACAAAACAAATTTTAGATGAACAAGGTCCTGAAGGCTTAGTAAACTGGGTAAGATCTCAAGAAAAACTACTTATTACAGATACTACTTTAAGAGATGGTCATCAATCTCTTATGGCTACAAGATTAAGAAACATTGATATCATAAAAGCTGCAAAAGCTACCGCTGTTCTTGAAAAAGATCTTTTCTCACTTGAAATGTGGGGTGGAGCAACTTTTGACGTAGCTTATAGATTCTTAAAAGAATCTCCTTGGACTCGTCTTCAAGAACTTAGAAAAAGAATTCCTAATCTCCTATTCCAAATGCTTATAAGAGGTGCAAATGGGGTTGGATATAAAAACTATCCTGATAATGTTATTAGAGAGTTTATAAATGAATCTGCTGATTCTGGTATCGATGTATTTAGAATATTCGATTCATTAAACTGGTTAAAAGGTATGGAGGTTGCAATAGACCAAGTTCTTAAAAAAGATAAAATCGCAGAAGCTTGCATATGTTATACAGGTGATATACTAGACTCTACAAGAGATAAATATTCTCTTGAATACTATGTAAAGAAAGCAAAAGAAATCGAAAAAATGGGTGCTCATATATTAGCTATAAAAGATATGTCAGCTCTATTAAAACCTTATGCTGCATATAAACTTGTTAAAGCCCTTAAAGAAGAAGTTTCTATACCTATACATCTTCACACTCACGATACTACTGGTAATGGTGTAGCTACTTTATTAATGGCTGCTGAAGCTGGTATTGATATAGTTGACACTGCACTTAATAGTATGTCAGGATTAACTAGTCAACCAGCATTAAATTCTGTAGTAGCGGCTCTTGAAAATACTAAGAGAGCTACTGGCATTAATTTAGATGGAGTTCAAAAACTTTCTGATTACTGGGGTGCAGTAAGACCTGTTTATGAAACATTTGAGTCTGACTTAAAATCTGGATCTACTGAAATATATAAATATGAAATACCTGGTGGTCAATACTCTAATTTAAAACCACAAATTGAAAGCTTTGGACTTGGCCACAGATTCGATGAAGTTAAGCAAATGTATCAAGAAGTTAACATTTTACTTGGAGATATAGTAAAAGTTACTCCTTCTTCTAAAATGGTTGGGGATCTTGCAATATTTATGGTTCAAAATGGTTTAACTGCTGAAAACATAGTAGAAAAAGCAAAAGACTTAGCTTTCCCTGATTCTGTTGTATCATACTTCAAAGGTATGATGGGTCAACCTGAGGGTGGATTCCCAGAAGACCTTCAAACAATAGTTTTAAAAGGAGAAGAACCTATAACTTGTAGACCTGGAGAACTTCTTCCTCCTGAAAATTTTGATTTTATAGCTGAAGGCTTAAGAAAGTTCTTTAATATGGAACCTACTAAACAAGATCTATTAAGCTATGCACTATATCCTGATGTATTCAAAGATTATTTAAAATATATTAAGACAAATGGTGATTTAAGTAGAATTGGAAGTGATATTTACTTCCATGGTCTATCCGAAGGTGAAACTTGCGAGATTGAAATTGCTGAAGGAAAAACTATGATTATTAAACTTATAGAGATGAGTAAGTTAGATAATGAAGGAAATAGAACTTTATACTTTGAGGTTAATGGAAATAGACATGAAATTAAGGTAAAGGATAAGAGTAGTTTAATAGCTTCTACTCAAACTACTGCACTTGAAATGGCAGATACAGATAATCCTCTTGAAATTGGTGCAAGTATTCCAGGAACAGTTTTAAAACTTCTAGTAAAAGAAGGCGATGAGATAGCTGAAAATGACAGCTTAATCGTAATTGAAGCAATGAAGATGGAAACAACTATTACTGCTACAACTGCTGGAACTATTGAATCTATTTTAGTTAAAGACGGTCAACAAGTTAAGTCTGGTCAACTGCTAATAAAACTTAAATAAATATAAAAAAAGATAAAGCATACTTTTTATGCTTTATCTTTTTTTGTTTAGTTCTTTTATTTAGTTTATTTTATTTTTTATATTTACCCTATTATAGTAACATTTGTTACTGTTTTAATGTTTGTACTATTATAAAATAACCTATATAAAGTTGATCAAATTTATTCTAGTATGAATGAACTTAAGTACGCCAATAATATAGTCATGATATTAAAATAAGATTACAAATTTTTTAAAAGAGGTGTTTTAAATGAGTAAATTTCTAGCCCCAATCCACACTTGGTTATTTAACAAAATAAAGCTTTATGAATCTCTTGAAAAAGATATTCTTAACAACTTTACTGATATCAGTAATATTTTAGAAGATATAAACAGCAAATTTCAACCACCATTAGATGATACTCCTATCGAAGATATCATCGATACAAGTAATATACACGGTTGGTTACAAAATAGAATATCTGTAGCTGAAACTAGGCAGGCATATCTTATTACTAAATTAATTGAACAATTTGGAGATGAGGGTTTTAAACTAATTGAAAAAGCTTACTCATCTCAAGGTAGTTTTTGTGGTAAGGATTCTGCTGAAAAATATGACGTATCGACTCCAGATGAATTATTTAAAGTTTTAAATAATTATATTCTTCAAGGAATGCCTTGTGATAACGCTAATAGTGTGACAAAAAATGAATCCGATATAATAGAATGGATAACTGTTATAGACCTTCACGGCGACTACTGGGAACGAGTTGGTGGAAATGCTGCTAATTTTTATGAGCTACGTAAGTCTTGGATAGCTGCCTTTGTTGAAGCTGCTAACCCTGAATTTAAATATTCTTTTGATATTAAATATTTAAATGAAGCTAAAAAATACTTTAATAATATAGTTAGGAAATTATAAATTTATCCCGCAAAGGATAAGCTTATAATTTCCTATAAACTAAAAAATAAATGTTAAGAGTCCCCCCTCTTAACATTTATTTTTTATTAATTTATATAAAAGAATTAATCTATTATTCTAATTATCTCTTATTACCCTAATGTATTATCCAAAAACATCATAATAACAAAACCAACTAATAAAGCATGTGTAGCTAACTTAGAATGTCCCTTATTCTTTTGAGTTTCTGGAATAATTTCATGACTGATTACAAATAACATTGCTCCTGCAGCAAATGCAAGGGCAAAAGGTAATATTGGTCTTGATATCTGTATAAGTCCTACTCCCATTAATCCTCCAATAGGCTCAACTAAACCTGATCCAAGAGCTACTAAAAAGGCTTTTTTTCTAGAAAATCCCTCTCTAATAAGTGGTAATGCCACGGCTAAACCCTCTGGAAAATTTTGAAGACCAATCCCAATAGCAAGACTTAATCCATTAGCAATATCTCCATCTCCAAAGCCTACACCTACTGCTAATCCTTCTGGGAAGTTGTGTATAGTGATAGCAAGAACAAATAGCCAGGTTTTCCTTAGCCTACTTTTTCTCTTTATATCAACACTGGTAATATTATTTTCTGTATCATTGTCGCCATCTACCGCATTAGCAAGTAAATTAGTATTTGGGAAATGTTTATCTATAAAATCAAGGAAAACACCACCACATAAAATACCAATTAAAGCTATTGTAGCTCCCCTAACGCCTCCACCGCCTTTATCAATTGCAGGAACAATTAAACTAAAGGAGGTAGCTGCTAGCATAACTCCTGCGGCAATCCCTAATAAAACATCTAGGAGTTTTTTGGAAACATTTCTTGTAAAGAATATTGGTAGTGCACCCATTCCAGTGGCTAATCCTGCTCCTAAGCTAGCCAAAAGTCCCAGTAAGACGACATTGTATTGTGAAAGGTACTCTATCATAAAAACACCCCCCTCTACACCCTCACTAATCTTATAATATGATTTATCTAAAATATAGTTACTATCTTTTTAGTAATGAATATATAGTTCAGGTTTAAGAGAGTATGAAATAAAGCAAACAACCCATATGACATTTCTGAAACTATTTAATATTTTTTAACACTTCTATTAGATATTTATAAGTTCTCTCAGTTGAAGAAATACTTAACTTTTCATCTGGTGTGTGGACATCATACATATTAGGCCCAAAGGAAATCATGTCTAAATCCCCTAGAATGTTATTTAATATTCCACATTCTAACCCTGCATGTATTGCTGTTATCTTTGGCTGAGCTCCAGTCAGCTCCTTATAAGTATTTATAAATACCTCTCTTATATAAGAGTTAGCATTATACTCCCAGGCTGGGTAATCTGAGTCTAGTGTCATAGATGCTCCAACAACCTTAGCTGCTACCTCAATTTCTTTCACTATAGCTTTCTTTAAGCTACTTACTGAACTTCTTACAGCGCTTTCGAAGGTAATTTCATCTTGACTTGTCGTAACTACACCTAGATTCGTAGAACTTTGTACAAGTCCTTCAATGTCCATACTCATAGTTTTTATTCCACTAGGAATTAGCATTAGTAAAGCTACTATTTTATCTGTTAATGCCCTTGAAAAAATTCTGTACGCTCTTTTCTCTCCTTCTGTTAACTCTATAGTAACGCCTGGGTCTGATACTCTCAGTTCATTTCTAAAGCTTTTACTTAACTCATTAATTGCTTCTTCTAGATGTGATTTAGCATTCTCTTTAATAAAAATTATAGCTTCTGCTTCTCTTGGTATAGCATTCATTTTGGCGCCACCATTTATTTCTGATATATACATCTCCATTTTTAGACTTATGTCGTTTAACACTCTTCCCATAAGCTTATTCGAGTTTCCTCTCTCCTTATGAATATCCATACCAGAATGGCCACCCTTTAATCCTTTGACATTAATCTTATAAGGAGTAAATCCATCTCTTCTTTCTTCCACTTCTACTGTAAGACTTACTCTGTTTCTTACTCCACCAGCACAAGATGACAAAAGTTCTCCCTCTTCTTCTGAATCTATATTAATTAATATCTTACCCTTTAATCTTTCTGGACTTATATTAGAAACTCCTCCCATTCCAGTTTCCTCTTCAGTTGTAATCAGAGCCTCTAAAGCTGGATGCTGCACATCATTACTTGCAAGTATTGCTAGACAGTATGCTACTGCTATTCCATTATCTGCCCCTAAGGTTGTTTCCGTAGCCTTTATAAAGTCTCCATCTATTCTTAACTTGATTGGATCTTTATCAAAGTCATGCTCTGTGCCTCCATTTTTTTCACATACCATATCCATATGACCTTGTAATATTACTGTAGGAGCATTTTCATATCCTTTAGTTGCCCTCTTTTTTATTATTACATTTAATAAATCATCTTGTATAACTTCAAGATTATTTTCTTTTGCAAAATTAACTAAATAATCACTTATTCTCTTTTCATTTCCTGAACAACGAGGAATATTACTTATCTCTTCAAAATACTTAAATACTAAACTTGGTGATAAATCTTTTAATATATTGGTCAATTTCTTCATCCTTTCCGATTACTTGAAATATAGTTAATTATAATTTTATCATATACATAAAGTTTAATACAGAAGTTGCTAGATTTATTATAGAAAATAAAAAAGTGTAGTCTTTGCCTACACTTTTAGTAACTATTAATTAGATATCATATTATATTATGTTCTATACTCTCCATTTATTTCAACGTATTTATAAGTAAGATCGCAGCCCCATGCCTTTGCACTATATCTTCCATCATTTAAATCTGCATATAATACTATGCTCTCATTACTTAATATCTTACTTGCTTTCTCTTCATCAAATTCTATATTTACGCCCTTTTCAAAAACCTTTATTTCTCCTTCTGAGCTTTTAAAGGTTAAATCCACTTTATTAGGATCAAAATCTCCTCCTGAATATCCAAGAGCACACACTACTCTTCCCCAGTTAGGATCACATCCAAATAGTGCTGCTTTAACAAGATTAGAAGACACTACAGACATAGCACAAAGCTTTGCACTTTCTTCATCCTTAGCATTTACAACCTCTACTTCTACAAGCTTTGTTGCTCCTTCTCCATCTCTTGCTATCTTCTTTGAAAGCTCCATGTTTACAAAATCAAAGGCCTCTTTAAAGATTTTATAATCTTCATTTTCCTCATCAATAATTTTATTTTCTGCTGCACCATTAGCAAGAGCAATTAGCATATCATTGGTGCTTACGTCTCCATCTACAGAAATCATATTATATGAATCTTTAACACTACTTTTTATAGCCTTGTCAAGCATTTTCTTGCTTATATTTGCATCAGTTACAACAAAACTAAGCATAGTAGCCATATTCGGTTTAATCATTCCTGAACCTTTTGCCGCCCCACTTATTAAAACCTTTTTTCCATCAAGTACAATCTCTACAGTAATTTGTTTACTTATTGTATCCGTAGTCATTATAGCTTCTGCTGCTTCATTTCCGCCATCTACTGAAGCTAAATCGCAGATTTCATTGATTCCTTTTTCTATAATATCCATAGGTATGGATACCCCAATAACTCCAGTTGACGCCTGCAAAACTTCTTCAGGATTTAGTCCTAGTTTTTTTGATGTGATTTCTACTATCTTCTTTGCATCTTCAAGTCCACTCTCTCCTGTACATGCATTAGCATGCCCACTATTAACTATTATGGCTTGAGTGTTTTCACTCTTTACATTCTCCATATTCAAAAGTACACAAGCTGCTTTAACTCTATTAGTTGTAAAAACTCCAGCAGATACTGCTTTTTTTTCACTATAAATTATAGCTAAATCCTTTTTATTACTCTTTTTAAGACCAGCTGCAATTCCAGCGGCTTTAAATCCTTTAACGCCTTCAATAAATTTATTCTCCAAAATTTGCATGATAATTTCTCCTTCAATCTTATATTTGCATAGGTAAGATATTAATACCTTCCGTTTCTTCAAATCCAAACATTACATTCATATTCTGAACAGCTTGCCCTGCAGCACCCTTTATTAAGTTATCTATAGCTGAAACTACGATAACTCTTCCCGTTCTATTATCAACTCTTATTCCTATATGACATAAGTTACTTCCCTTAACATTTTTAGTTTCAGGTAACTCATCAATTACTTTTATAAAGTATTCCCCATTATAAAAGTTTCTATATATATCATAAATCTCATCTTGATTTAATTTCTTATTCAACTTTCCATAACAGGTAGATAAAATTCCTCTATTCATAGGAACTAAGTGCGGAGTAAATGTTAAAACTACTTCTTCTCCTGCTGCCTTTGATAACTCTTGCTCAATTTCCGGAGTATGTCTATGAGTACCTACTCCATAAGCCTTAATAGATTCATTACACTCTGCAAATAAAGACGGTATACTTAGTGCTCTTCCTGCTCCTGATACTCCTGATTTAGCATCTATTATTATAGAATCTACATCTATTAATTTTTCTTTTAACAATGGATATAAAGCTAGTATACTTGCCGTTGTGTAGCATCCTGGATTAGCTAGAAGCTTTGTATTTTTTACATCATCTCTATATATTTCTGTAAGACCATATACTGCCTCTTTTAATAATTCACTAGCATCATTATTTAGCCCATACCACTGGCTATATACTTCTGATGAGTTTAACCTAAAATCAGCTCCTAAATCTATAACCTTAACTCCAAGCTCTAGTGCCTTTCGTGTAACTTCAAAAGACTTACCATGAGGAAGGGCTATAAAGAGTACATCTATATCCTTTAGTCTATTTTCTGCTTCTTGTATGTTTATGCAAACTTCTTTCATAAAACCTAAATAATTATTATATATTTGCGAAAATTCAACATCTGCATAGCTATGAGAACATAAAAATTCTATTTGAACCTTCGGATGATTATGCAAAAACCATACAGTTTGCTGGCCAGCATATCCTGTAGCACCAATTATTCCTACTTTAATCATATTATCACCCCACTAATCTAATATAAGAAATTATACATAATACTCAATAATTATTCAACATATTTTATTTATATTTTTTTATATTATCTTAATTAAAACCGCAAGGCTCCATGTATATTTTAAATTATTTTACTATAAATTATATTGCATATTTATAAAATACATAGTATAATTATTCAGTAATAAAATTCTTTATAAAGGCTGGTGCAACATTATGGAGGAACAGAGTTATTTAAAAAACTTTAAAGGCAAAACATTTGTAATTAAATATGGTGGAAGCACTATGGAAAATAAGTCCGCTCAAAAATCATTTTTTGAAGATATACTACAAATGAGGCTTGCAGGCATAAATGTTGTTATAGTTCACGGTGGAGGTCCTGAAATATCTAAGTGGCTAAACAAGATAGGTCTAGAAAGCAAGTTTATAAATGGCCTTAGAGTAACTGATGAAGCTACTATAGAAATAGTAGAAATGGTTCTTTCCGGAAAAGTAAATAAAAATATTGCATCTTGTCTTAGTAATGAAGGTGTCAAAGCTGTAGGAATAAGTGGAAGTGATAATAAGCTTATAACTGCAAAGAAAAAATATCTTAATGTAGATAATAACGCAATTGACATAGGTTATGTAGGAGAAGTGGAGTTTATAAATAAAGATTTAATTTTAAATCTTCTGTCTGATGATTATGTTCCTGTAATCTCTCCTGTAGGTTGTGACTGTGAAGGAAATAAATATAATATTAATGCAGATTATGCAGCTTCCTTTATAAGTTCAGCTATACAAGCTGAGAAACTTATAATTCTTACAGATGTAGAAGGTGTGTATAAAGATATTAATGATAAATCTTCGTTAATAAACTCTATAACAGTAAAAGAAATAAAAGACTATATATCAACAAACATTATATGTGGTGGAATGATTCCTAAGATGGAATGTTGTATAGAAGCCTTAGAAAGTGGTACTAAAGATATTCATTTAATAGATGGAAGAGAAGACCACTGTTTAATTAAAAATATTTTTTCTAATTGTGGAACTAGAATTAGCTTGAGAGGTGAAGTTTTAAAATGTCAAGAAGCAATGTAATGAGTACTTATGGAAGATTTGATGTAACTTTTGAAAAAGGATTTGGATGTAAAATATATGATACAGATAATAATGAGTATGTAGACTTCGTTTCAGGGGTTGCTACTAACTGTCTTGGACATTCTCATCCAATCATAGTGAATGCCTTAAAGGAACAAAGTTCTAAATTAATGCACATATCAAACTATTATTGGAGTCCTGAGGCTATTAAACTAGCAGAAATTTTATGCAAAAATAGTGATCACGAGCAAGCATTCTTCTGTAACAGCGGAACCGAAGCTGTTGAAGCTGCTTTAAAGCTTTCAAGAAAATATGGAAGACTTACTGGCTCTCCTGATAAGCATAAAATAATATATATGAATAATTCTTTCCATGGAAGAAGTATGGGTTCACTTTCAGTTACAGGACAAGGTAAATATCAAGAAACCTTCGCTCCTCTTATAGGCGGAACTATAAGTATAGATTTTAATGATATAGATGCATTAAATAATGCCTTTGACGAGAATGTATGCGCAGTAATTTTAGAGCCTATCCAAGGTGAAGGTGGAATCATATCTGCTAATATTGATTTTCTAAAAGAAGCCAGAAAGCTTTGTGATAAATTTGATTCCTTATTAATATTTGATGAAATACAATGCGGTATGGGAAGAACAGGAAGCCTTTTTGCTTATAAAAAATTCAATGTAATTCCTGATATTGTATGCTTAGCTAAAGCCTTAGGTGGTGGCTTCCCTATCGGAGCTATTATCGCAAACTCTCGCTGCTCCACTTCTCTTGTACCTGGAGATCACGGAACTACTTATGGTGGAAATCCATTAGCATGTGCTGTTTCTTTTGCAGTTGTAAAAGAATTAACTGAGGGTGGAATAATAGATTCAGTAGATGAGAAAAGTAGCTATCTTGTTGATAAATTAAATTTGCTAAAATCTAAATATTCAATTATAGATGATATAAGAGGAATGGGTCTTCTCATTGGAATCAAAATAAACGTTGACCCTAAAACCTTTATAGCTGAATGCTTAAAAGAAGGGCTTTTAGTTATAAGTGCAGGAAAGGATATTATCCGCTTACTTCCTCCTTTAAATGTTACCCTTAAAGAAATAGACTCAGCTCTAAATATTTTTGAAAAAGTTTTATCTAAATTTCGCTAATTTCTTCTTTTTTTGATATTCCCTTGTGAAAAGCTTCCAAATTTATTTTGGAAGCTTTTCTTATCTTAATTTATTAATTATTTCTTAAATTATTCTTAAGTTCATCATATAATAAACAATATCATGATATAATATTAAATGTTATTGGCTATTTAGGTTTTTTAGTCGAATGATTATGTTTGTATAATCGTACATAAAATATATAATATATAAGTAGTACTATTTTTACTATTCCCTATTACATAAATTATATATCTTAAGTTAAGAATAAATAAAGGTGGTATATATGTTAAAGAAAGAGTCACGAAATAATAGTTTTCCAAAAAAGTTCTTTATAATATTTGAAATAGTTTTTTCTATTATTACAGCGCCATTTCTACTATACTACGGACCTTTTGAAAATGTTAAAGCTATGGTAGTTGGATCTGCAATGACCACTTCTACTCATCAGTGGATTGCAACCACATTTTTATCTATGAAACGTATAGATGAAATAATGAGTAAAAATAAGATAAATACAATTGTCCAAACTGATATAAATGAACTTAAAAAAGAAATTACTAATGGAACGAAAGATAATAACGAAGTCGAAAAGTATGTTATAAATGGTGATAAGTTCACAGGTTATTTACTTGTTATAAAAAATCCTACTAAAATTCGAGTTGGATATAGTGAAATGTTAGGTGAACGTGGAGAAACTACAAGTAGTATGGCTACAAGATATAATACTTTTGCAGCAATAAATGCTGGTGGTTTTGCAGCTAATGAAGATTTAGTAAATGACTCAGGTAACAAGTTAGGCAATCCTAGTGGAGTTCTTATATCTAATGGGAAAGTATTATATAACAGTCTAAAAATAAACGAGAAAATATGTATCGCAGGTATAACAAGGGATGGTGTTTTACTAGTAGGCGATTATGGAATGGAAGAAATGCTTAAACTTCAAGTAATGAATGCGGTATCTTTTGGTCCTTGCCTTATTGTAAATGGTGAAAAAACTATAACCTCCGGGGACGGTGGATGGGGTACTGCACCTAGAACAGCTATTGGACAGAGAAAAGATGGCAGTATATTATTCTTAGTTGTTGATGGCAAATACATAGGTAGACTTGCAGTAACCCTTAGAGAACTACAAGATATCCTCTATGAATATGGTGCATATAATGCTGTGAATTTAGACGGTGGTTCCTCCTCTACTATGTATTACAATGGTGATGTTATAAGTAATCCTTATAAATCTACTGGCGAGAGAGAAATTCAATCTATATTCTATGTAGAACCTTAATAATAATTTAATCAAAACTTTAAAAGAATACATATTGTAAAACCAGCTAATTAAATTAGCTGGTTTTACTTTTGTCCTGGCTTACAATAATTATATACTTTATGAACATGTTTTGGACATATATTCCTCATTACTTAAAACATACAGTATAATACATTATTTACTGTACTATTTTTGTCCTACTTTATAGTACAATAGTAGAGTATGAAATTTAACTCTTCCGAGGGGAGCAATATATAATGACAACAGTATAAAAATGCTAATCTATTATATATGTTAGTTATTATAGTTCTTTTAGTAGGTGAAATTTTCTTATATTTAGTTTTTCCTACTCTACCTATACATGTATCTACCGTAATTTTTCAATTTTTATTTATATTATTTCCGTCAATATTATATTTAGTTTTTTCAAAATCCTCTATTAAATCTTCCTTAAGACTTAATAAATTAACTAAAAAAAGTGCTCTTATTAGCTTACTTATAGCAATGTGCTCTATTCCACTAGTAGGAACTATAGGTAGCCTTTCTGAATTAGTATTTCATAACCATATTCAGGATAGTGTATCTAAATTTCCATCCATGCCTCTAGTGGCTTGGATTGCTATTTTAGCTCTAACTCCTACTATATGTGAAGAAATTTTTATGAGAGGCGTAGTTTTAAACGGATATAAAAGTATCAGCTTGAGAAAGGCTGCTTTAATGAATGGATTTCTTTTTGGAATGTTTCATATGAACTTAAATCAATTTGTTTATACTTTTGTATTAGGAATCATTCTAACTTATACTGTATCTATAACTAACTCCATATTTTCTTCTATGATAATTCATTTTACCTTTAATAGTCCTAGTGCAATTGGTACTTGGTTTGTGCAAAATTCTCCACAGCAAGCCCTTGAACCTATTAAATCTCTATCAGATTATGCTCCTGGTGAACTAGTTAACTTTTTGCTAACTAACTTTACCATAATGATTATATTTATTGGTTTATTAGTACTTCTGATTGACTCACTGAAGAAAAACAATAACTATTTGCCTAATATAGATACCTGTTCGGAAAAAGAAAAAGTTTTTACAGTACCTATTTATGTATCTATAATTATATTCCTACTAATTTCTATAGGTATCAGTTTCTTAACCAATACTCCAGTATAAAATTATAGTTAGATAAGACTATATGCTACACGTAATAAAACCTGCTAATATGCAGGTTTTATTTATATATATCTGAAAACTCAATATTTACTAACTCTATTTTACTCTCATTATCTCTTATTTCATGCTTAGATTTATATGATTCGATATTATTATCTACTATTTTTGCTGGCAGAGTTATTATAAATTCACTTCCTCTACCAAGAATGCTATTAACACAAATGCTCCCTTTATGAGCTTCTACAAGGTACTTAACTAAAGATAGTCCTATTCCACTTCCTTCAGCTCTTCTTGTAAAAAGGGAATCTACCTGCCTAAATCTATCGAATATGATATTAACTTTATCCTCAGGAATTCCATATCCTGTATCCTTAATTATTATATTAACACTGTCCCCTTCATCCTTAATAATTACATGTACAGCATCTCCTAGGTCAGTAAACTTAGCAGCATTTGAAAGTAAATTCAAAATAATTCTTTCCATTTTTTCTTCATCAAATGCTATAATCTTTTCTTCTATATCTGTATCAAAAACTAATGAAATACCTTTTGACTCAAGGTAAGGCACAGCGGACATTGAAATATTCTCTATTGTATCTACAATATTTTGATTTCTTAGTTCAGTTTTTATAAAACCTGCATCTATTCGTGTAATATCAATTAAATTATTTATAAGTTTAAGAAGCCTATAGCTATTCTGTTGCATAGCCCCAACATGTTTTTCATAGGTACTATAAAACCTTTCAGATTTAATATGCTTATCTCTATATACAGAATTCAATAGCTGTATGCTAGACAAAACAATATTAAGGGGAGTTCTAAGCTCATGAGATATATTTGAGAAAAATTCTGTTTTTATTCTATCGTATTCCAAGGTGTTTTCTAGTAACTTTTGTTTCTTTTCAAGAATTCTTTTTTGTTCAGTTATATCTTTTATATAACTAAGTCCAGCTATATTGCCTTTAAAATTTATAGGCATTGTGTATAGTTCTGCACATATAACTCTTCCATCACAACGTACAAGATTCATTTCCATAGGTTCTGGAATTTTTCCACACTTTATGGATGCTCTTCTCTGTTCTGCAATCTGCCAATAATCCTTGTGTATGATTGATGTCATCTCTTTTCCTATAAGTTCATCTTTAGAACTAGCCCCTAAAAATCTTGCTCCTGCATTATTAATATACGTAATAATATTATTCTCATATATAATCGCCCCAGTTGGTGCCATTTCAACTATCTTTCTACTTCTAGTATCTTCCTTTTCTTTCAAATCGCTTAAATTCAAGTTATATCCAATCATAAATACTGGATTTTCTCTTTCATCATAATGAATTTTTGCCTCACTAAAAATCCATTTGTATATGCCATTTTTGGACCTTACTCTATATTCTGCGCTAAATATATCTACAATTCTTTGCTTGCACTCCTGAATTTTCTTTTTTAAAATCTGAATATCTTCTGGATGGATGACAGATAGCCAAAAGTTTTTACTTTCTTTTACATCTTCTGGTCCATATCCTAAGAATCTATTCCAATATGGAGAGACATAAAATTCATTAGTACCAAATTTAAATTCCCATATATATTTCTCTATTAAATCTGCTAAAAGTACATTTCTGAGCTCTATATTCTGTATTATCCTATTTGAGTTCATCTTCCTCTAAGTCCTCCTAAACCCTATATCCATTAATATCTTATATTAACTTAATATGTCATATTATAATATAATAAACCATTTATGTAAAAATTTAAACAAGAATTGTTCAGATTTTACATATTAATTTTCTTTATTAATTGATTATTAATTGTATTTAGATTTCTTAATAGAAATAATAAGTTTTTCTAAAAATATAAAAAAACATATAGTAAAAAGTTACATCTAAACAAAAATTACATAGTAAATATTAGCATTTTAACTCTTCATATAGTAAAATAATAGTATAGAATTACCAATATAGTAATTCTTAGTAGATATAATAAGGAGGATGATTTATGATGGATCCCGGTTTCGGAGGAGGCTTTTTCCTTGGTATGCCCCTGTTCTTTATGATATTTTTCTTATTTATTATGGGGTTTATGATTTTTTCAATAGTTACGTCAGCTAAAAACTATCATAGAAATGCTACATCTCCAATTTTAACTGAACATTCAAAAGTTATAACAAAACGCACAGAAGTAAGTCATCATCACCACAATAATGATAATAATCATATGCATTCTTCTAGTACCTATTATTATGCAACTTTTGAAACTGATGCAGGTCAGAGAATGGAACTTACTCTAAGCGGAAAAGAATACGGCCTTTTAGCAGAAGGTGACATAGGTGAACTCATCTATCAAGGTGAATGGTTTAAACAATTCAAAAGAGATATATACTAATTACTTCTAATGAAAATACTAAAGGAGTGTTTACAATGAATTGGCTTGATAAACTGGAGAGAAAATTTGGAAGAGTAGCAATTCCGGGACTTATAAACTATATAGTATTACTTAATGCTGTAATATTTATCTTGATGCGCTTTTCTCCTGCTAGTGCTCATAATATTACAAATAAGTTTATCCTAGTACCTGAGTTAGTACTTAAAGGGCAAGTATGGAGACTTATAACCTATATCTTTATTCCTCCTACAAATAGCTTACTATGGATTATAATTGCCCTTTATTTTTACTACATGATAGGAAATGCACTTGAACAGGAATGGGGTAGCTTTAGATTTAACCTATATTATTTCATGGGTATGCTTGGAACTACTATTGCAGCCTTTGTGTCTGGAATACCTGTGTCAGCAACATATATAAATTTATCTCTATTTTTAGCTTTTGCTAGACTCTATCCAGATTTTGAAATACTAATATACTTTATAATTCCTGTAAAAATGAAATATATAGCATGGTTTAACTGGCTTTTTATAGGATATTCCATTGTGGTACTCCCAATACCCTATAAGTTAGCTCCTATTGCCTCTATAATTAACTACTTTATATTCTTTGGAAAAGATATTATAAATAGGACTAATACTTCAAGGAAATCTTATCATACAAGACAAAAATTTAAGGCTAGTATGCCTACTAAAGCGACTATTCATAAGTGTACTACTTGTGGAATAACTGAAAAAGATAATCCTGATATGGATTTTAGATACTGTTCTAAATGTAATGGTGACTATGAGTACTGTATGGATCACTTAAAATCTCATGACCATGTACAATAAACCACACAAACATGTCCCAGGGATAAAATTTATTCCCTGGGACATGTTTATAAAAAAATTCTCTTATACTTATTTATATCTGTTAATCATTTCTCCAAGACTTGTAGAAGTATCTCCTTCTCCTATAGCTGCAAATTTCCATTCGCTTCCGTTTCTATAAATTTCAGCTACAAACAATCCTGTTTTATTTGAATAATCATCAGTTAAATTAAATCTAAGCATCTCTTGTTTATTATCATTATTTATAATTCTTATGAAGGCATTTCTTATCATTCCAAAATGCTGTTTACGTTTTGCAGCGTCATAAATGTTTACCACAAAAACAAGTTTAGCTATATCTTGGGGAACTTTTGATAAGTCAATCATAACTTGCTCATCGTCACCATCGCCATCTCCAGTAAGATTATCTCCCATATGTTGAACACTTCCACTTTTATGTTTTAGATTAGCGAAATAAACTATATTCTCTTTTGATTTAAGCTTTTCATTTGTATCTATCAAGAATACTGATGCATCACAATCTATATTTGGAGCACTTGATCCAAATAAACTTCCAAGTAAACCCTTACCACCTTGAGCTACAGGGTCCCAACCTAAGCCTACCATTATTTTAGATAAACCAGCATTATCCTTTGTTAAGCTTACTCTTTGACCCTTTTGTAAATTAATAGCCATTATACTGTCCCCCTATGCTTTTATTATATCTGAAAATACATCTTATACATCTAATCCATAGTTTTTGCAAAGAGCCTCAAGTCCACCTTGGAATCCACTTCCTATAGCACTAAATTTCCACTCTCCGTTATGACGATATAATTCACAGAACACTAAAGCTGTTTCTATAGAGAAATCTTCAGATAAATCATACCTAAGTACTTCTTCTCCATTTTCCTTATTTACTACTCTTACAAATGCATTTGATATTTGACCAAAGTTTTGTCCCCTAGCTAATGCGTCATGAATTGTAACAGTAATAGCTATTTTAGCTATATTTTGAGGAACCTTAGGGAAATCTATTATGATAGTTTCATCATCCCCATCTCCTTCACCAGTTCTATTATCTCCTGTGTGCGTTACAGCTCCACTTGGATCTGTTAAATTATTATAAAATACAAACTCTGCATCATTATTTACTCTCCCATTATCTCCAACCAAAAAAGCGGATGCATCTAAGTCAAAATCATTTCCGCCATCATATCTTTTTGTATCCCAACCAAGTCCTATTATAACTTCTTTTAATCCAGGCACTTCTTTTGATAAGCTAATTTTTTGACCTTTAGATAAATTAATTCCCATATGTATTATCCCTCCATCTAACCTTAACAATTTAATAAGCCTTAAAATATTATCCTATATTTATTCCAAAGTTTCCACAAAGAGCTCCAAGTCCACCTTGAAAACCACTTCCTATAGCATTAAATTTCCACTCTGAACCATGGCGATACAATTCTGCTACAACTATTGCAGTTTCTATGCTGTAGTCTTCACTTAAATCATATCTAATTAATTCCTCGTTAGTATCTTCATTAACTATTCTTATAAAGGCATTCGAAACTTGGCCGAAGTTTTGTGATCTTGCTTGTGCATCATGAATAGTTACTGTAAAATCTATCTTTTCAATACTTGCTGGAATCTTATTTAGCTCAACTCTTATCTGCTCGTCATCTCCATCTCCAGCTCCAGTACGATTATCTCCAAGGTGAGTTACTGAGCTTGAAGGGTCTGTTAAATTATTATAGAATACAAAATCCGAATCAGAGTTTACTTTCCCATTACCTCCAAGCAAAAAAGCAGCAGTGTCTAAATCAAAATCATTTCCGCCATCGTACTTATTGGTGTCCCAACCAAGTCCCACTATTACTTTTGTTAATCCTGGATTTGTTTTTGTTAAATCTACCTTTTGACCTTTTGATAAACTAATTGCCATTTAAAATACCTTCCTTCTTTTTTAGTTTATGTTACTTTTTTATTTCCATTTTATCAATATATTACATAATTCCTTATATTATATATTATAGAGTTTACAAATTTAAAAATCAAATCCTGTAATTAAGCCAATTTTCTCACTATTTCCATTATTTCCTCTGATGCCCCGATTCCTTCACTAATTGTCATTTTAATATGATTCTTTTTAACTTTTTTATTATCAATTAAAAGCTTCAATTCTCCATGAGATGGACATATAGCATGGTCTGCATTAATTAATATAGGATAATCTAGATAAGAATCTCCTGCTGAAATAACTTTAGTTTTATTTTCTATATTTTTTATATATAAGACCGCATCCCACTTATTAACTGGTTCAGGAACAATATATAACTTTCTACCTTGAAGTGATACCTTCCAGTGATTATCTTCTGCCCATTTTCTAAACCCTTCTAACTCAGTAAGATTAATATCCGTTTGTTTTTCAAAATGGACACTATAAAATAAATTATCCCTCAAAATCATTTTATTAATCCATGAAATATGGGAAAAACTTTTCAAAAACTTCTCTTTAACAGTCTCATGTGGAGTTAAGCTATTTACTTTATTATTTATTATCTCTCTCCAATGTTCATCAACTTCGCCATTTTTTAGTATATTCCCTCCATTACTTGTAATAGCATAAGTTGGTTTTATATAATCTTCTATTATAAATATCCTTTTATATTGTTCTATAGTTCTTGTTGTTACAGGAATAAATAGCATCTTTTCTGAGATCCCTTTTAACCTCTCAAGCGCTCTTTTCCTCATGAAGCTAAGTTCTTTTCCATCATATCTTTCCACTAATATAATTTCATTATCAGTATCTTCTATTAACTTTCTTGAATAAATTAAAGTACGATCTAAGTCGGAGGCAAAAATCATTCTATATTCTCCTTCTTTTTGGATTTTATAAGTCCACAACAAGAGTAACTCATATCCTTATAAATTTCTACTGGAACCTGTTTGTCTCGTGCAAGCACTAATATATGTTTCAAGTCAGGATTGTTCTCATCACTCACTAATATCTTCCATGGAATACGTCTTAATAAAACTCTAGTTGTTTCTCCTATGCCTGGCTTAATGAGATTAATATTCTCTATATTATATTTTTCTTTTATTTCTTTAACCTCTTTAATTCCTTTATTATATATTTTACTATCTACCAACTCTAAGTAACTTTTATCTACTGCAACATTCGAAAAGCATTCTGTTATAGTCTCTATAAAACTGTTAGATAGATCCTTGTCTAACCATTCTTTATAAAACTTTGCTCCATGAAAATCATTTTTGCTAATAATATCATCTCTTAATACTGTTCTACTAACTAATCCAGAAACTGTAGAATTTAAGCATGCTGATGGGATCAGAAAGTCTTCTCGAGTACCATATAGTTCTACACAGCAGGCTGGATCTGCTATCACTGCTAATCTATCACTTATCCTTGTATCATACTCATAATTAAACTTTAAAATTGCTTCATTTAAGACACTGTTTATGGCTCCTTTACCTGTCCACCCATCTATAAATTGAATCTTTTCTGAGTTATGTTTGTTTATAATATATTTTAATGCATTTTCATCAATTCCTTTACCTCTTATAATTGAAATACTGTAGTGGGACACTTTAATATTGTATTTAAACTCCAAATATCTTTTTATCAATATTCCAATGGGTGTTCCTGCTCTAGCTAAGGAAACTATAACTACACTTTCCCCTTTTTCTTTATATATAAGTTCTGCTACAATTGCAGTTGCCTTAGCCACCCTTTCCTTTGTATCTATTAGAGTCTTATAGAATATATCCATATATTCTTCAGTAGGAAAATACTCAATAGGAAGCATCTCTGAGTAATGGCCACCATTCTGCACTCTGTCCTCTCTTTGTTCATTATCTTGTTCTTGTATTATATCTGATATATCTTTCAATAAGAACGTTACATCCTCCCTGGAGTAACTTCCTATAATATCAGGTTCTCTTATGTTTTTTAACTTCATTATACTACTCCTCTTCATCAGTTTTTAGAAAATAAAGAAAATTTATTTTATTTATTTCAACTGATTGAAATAAATCTATTAATTCTGTCTTGCTTTCTTTATCTATTTCTCTTTCAGTTATAAACAAAACTTCATTATAAATGCCTTTTTCTATATTATATATATAGTTAATCACCTTTTTATCAAAGGGATTTGTGAATATAGATGCACACTTTATTCCATACCCTTTTTCATCACTTGTGTATATAGGACTTCTAGTGGTTGATTGATATCTAGCTCCTTTAATTTTACTTCCTATTAGCATAGGTATATACATAAATTCCTCTGTTCCTAAGACAAGAGTCTTCTTACTAAATTCATTAATATTCGATAACATACTATCTATATAATTCTCTATCTCATGTAACTCATCCGCTTTAACTCCAAACCTTCCGCTTAATTCCAAGTATTCATAACTCTTTAACTCTCCGTTAGTAAGCGTTCTTGTGAACTTTCTAGTTTTCTCCCAAGGGAATAAATAGTTTCTTACTATAACTTCACTTTTATCTTGCGAATCAATATATATTCCAGAAGTCTTATACAATTCTCCTTTCATATAAAATTCTTCATATATGTTTTTTCTCTTTGGCATATCATGAAGATTTTGATATTGAAGTTCTATTTCTTTTATAGATGGACTGTCACAATAAGCTTCTCCGTCTAGTAATGAGATTTCATGAATCTTTATTCCCAGCTCCCTTTCTAACTCTGCATATTCCTTAATATGTTTTTCTCGTCTCCAATCTAGTATAGAAACTATTACATACTCTTTACCTGAGTACTTATTATTTATAGCATTTATAAGATTTAGTGCTGTTTTCCCTGTAGTTATCTCATCATCTACTAAAACAATTCTTTCATAATTGTTTAATATATCATCCCTAAGAAGGTAGCAAAAATGACTAGTTGCATGAGAATGTTCCTCTTCAAAATCAAAAACTGATATACACTCAATAAGCTCATCTCTAGTAGTGTGTATAAAAAAAATATTTTCTCCTTTAAATTGTGAAAACACACTATTTCCTAGGGCTGTAGCTGTCTCAGCAAAAGCTATAAACAAGGTATCTTTATCTAATGAAAGAATATTGTTATTGCAATACTCCATTGCTTCCTCTATGTAGTTATCGTCTTTTAATGCTGTAGCTACGAGCTGGAGTCTATAGTTATTCTCATTATCTTGTTCGTAGCTATGTCCCCTTGACTCTACTTTTCCCTTTATTAAAAAGCCTAGCAGTTTTCCAGTTAAAATTCCCCTCTTGGGATTTACTGGTATATGTTTTCCAAGTAACTTACTTACAAATAAAAATGCCCTTTTAATATTATTTCTTGCTGCCATTAAAAACAGCTCTTGAAGTTGAAAGTTAAACGGATTTTCTGATACTTCAACATCTACAGCTATATGTTCTAAAATAGTTACTCTATTTTTCATACTTTTCTCTCCTTAGAATAAATCAATGCAATTTAAGTCTTCGTTGAACACTCCATAAACCTGGGCTCTTTTTAGTACCTTATTAGCCCAATTTAAATGTGGATTTCCTTCGTTCATTTTATTGTTATATCTACTTTTATATGCTCCTCTTTTTTCGGTTTCTATAATAGATAATGCATCTTCGTATTCCTCTTTAGATACAACATACAAAGCATTAACAATAGAAATGTGACTTGGATGTATTATAGTCTTTCCTATAAGTCCATTAGCCTTGTCCAACACCACTTCTTTAATAAGACCATCAATGCATTTTTCTAAATAATACTCTCTTTTCTTAAGACCATTTTGTCCTAAATGTTCAACAAAGGGACTTTGTCTTAATTGAGGTTTTAATATTCTATTATCTGAATTACTACTAAAATACTCCCATACAGGTCCCGATATAATATACTCTTCTTCCGCTCTACCAAATATGTTTATTATATCTGAGATACAATCTCTAATTACTCCTATATCATATATACTATTATCCATTTGACGTCTTATGGAGTATAACCCTAGAAGATCTGTACCCCCAATTCTAACATTTAGTATACTTTCTTTATTAGAATCTAAAATTTGTTTTATTCTTATAAGTTCTTCAAGTCTTGTTTCTCTGTATGCTATTCCTTTTGTTTCTAAAATAGGCATAGCATATAATTGTGATGGACTCTCCTTATTAAATTCATCTAAGATTTTTAAATATTCCTCACCATTCTCTGAATTGAATTTAGGAAAACAAAAACCTGTTACATTAAAGAACAATTTCTTCTTTTTTGAAAAATTTTTTAACTGGCTTGTACTTCTAATACGAATAAAAATTAGAGGAATACTTTTTTCATCACATCTTTTTTCTTTTATAGCATCTCTTAAGGCTATCAATACTCTAACTAAATTATCCTCTGCTTCTTTAACTTTATCCTCTGGGATTGAGTCCTCCAAACAAAGTACAAGAGAGGTTAATCTTTTGTATTTATTATTTAAAATAATTTCAAGAATTTCTTCTTTAACGGCAGGAATATAAAGCGTTGCCCCTAAGGCAAAAGCCAAATGATCTTTTGATGTCTTTTTAGTTATCTCTACTGGTTCCTTATAAAAAATTCGATTTTTGTCCTTTGGCAATAAATCATTGAAAAACCTCATTTTACCCTCCAAGTTAACAAACTAAAAAAAGTCGATAATTTATCTTTATTTATATATTATCAGATAAATCAACGACTTAGTAATAGATTTTGTAATTGTTAATAAAAGTTTACATATTTTAACTAAAATATAGATTTCATTAATCTCATTATATTTTCAGAGGTTTTCTCTGTATTCTCGGCTCCCTTTTTTAAAGCTTCTTCCAATGAGGTTACACCCTGCATTATTCCAAAGATAGAATCTATTCCGTTACCATATAACACTTCTACATCTTCTCCAACTTTACCAGCTAATGCGATTACTGGTTTATTATATTTTTTTGCTATAGTAGCAACTCCCAGAGGAGTCTTTCCATATTGAGTTTGAAAGTCTATACTTCCTTCCCCTGTCCATACCATATCTGCCGCTTCAATCTTTTCCTCAAGACCAGTGTATTCTATTACCATTTCAATGCCTTTTTTCAATGTTCCGTTTAAGAATGCCATTAATCCTGCTCCTAGCCCTCCAGCTGCACCAGCTCCTGGCACGTTAATTATATCTTTTTTAAGCTGCTTTTTAATTATGTGTGCATAATGTGCTAAGTTA
Source organism: Clostridium sp. X (assembly GCF_055755365.1). Lineage (NCBI taxonomy): Bacteria > Bacillati > Bacillota > Clostridia > Eubacteriales > Clostridiaceae > Clostridium > Clostridium sp. X. The sequence goes on along the minus strand of NZ_CM146912.1, from coordinate 1,195,036 downwards.
CTATCAAGCTCCTTTACTATCTCTGGAGTAGCTCCTTTTTGAGGTCCAAATACTTTTGAAGCCCCTTTCTCTCCACAAAGAGGATTAGAAACATCACAAGCAACCTCTATAACAACATCATGTAATCTTTTATCAAAATTACTTAAATCAATATGGGCTAATTTCCCCAGCTCTCCTCCTCCGAAAGCCAGTTCATTCCCTTCATTATCTAACAATTTTCCGCCTAAAGCTTGAATAACCCCTACTCCCCCATCATTAGTTGCACTGCCTCCAATACCTATTAATATTTTCTTCACACCATGCTCTAGACAGTCTTTTATAAGTTCCCCAGTCCCATAAGTCGTTGTTATTAATGGATTTCTTTTCTCTGTAGGAACTAAATGAATTCCACTTGCACTAGCCATCTCTAATATAGCTGTTTCGTTATCTCCTAAAATACCATAACTAGCTTCTACCTTGTCCCCAAGAGGTCCAGTTACCATTAATGAATGTATACGCCCTCCAGTAGCATCAACTAAAGACTGTACAGTACCTTCTCCTCCGTCAGCCATTGGTACATGGACACAAGTAACTTCATCATTAACCTTTTTTATTCCTCTTTCCATAGCCATACATACTTCTTTTGCCGTCATACTTTCCTTAAACGAATCTGGAGCCAATACAATAACAATTTTCTTCTTCATATATAATCCTCCAAAGTTGAATATATCTTTATTTTAATTACAATTATATTATAATTACCCAATAATTAATAATTAAATTCTCTAAATAGGTAACTCTAAAATAAAACTATACAAAGTTAGCCTACAACAGTTTTTTTGTTGTAGGCTAATACATATACATTATGTCTTTCTTATACCGGAAAAACTAACAGCCTGAACAAGTACCACATCCACCTGCTGGTTCAATAGCTGGTTTTAGCATAAGTCCTTGCCCATCATTCTCATCACTAGATAATATTATAAATCCACCAAATTCATCTATTAATTCCTGATGCATTATAAACTTTAAATCCTTAACTTCTTCTACAACGTCTCCCTTTCCTTCTATTCCAATACCAATATTAAAAACAGGTCCACTGCATTGATTTCCAAGATATCTAATTCTTAACCCCTCATCAGTAACATTACTATCTTGTAGTAATTGTTTAAATTCTTTATAGCCTTCATCACTAATTGTAATATATTTCATTACAATACCCTCCTAACTAAATAATTTAATTATTTTTATTGTTTAAAAACAATAATAGCTTAAAATTCTCTTTAAAAACACCCCGAACAACTTGAACAGCTTGAACAAGAGCTTCCAATATTTAAAGATGTCATTCTTATCAAGAATTCATAATCATCAATGATATATTCCTTTTCACTATTATTGAATCTAACTTTATTATACAGGAATTCAATCTTCATGGGAATAATATCTATAACTGTTTCATCAATTTGACTGGGTTGTAATTTAGGTTTATACACTGTCTTAAATCCATTTTTATCTCTTATTTCAACTTCATTTAAAGAAGTTGTTAAAGCTTCTAATTTTCCATCTTGAGAAAATTTTATAGAATTTGAGTCAGCATGAATTCCAATTGCCTGCCTATCATAAGCTGTTATCTTGCCTATAGGTGTCTCTACTTCTATAGGCATATATGGTTCGAAAGATTCAAGTGTTCCATCAGAATAAAGTGAAAAGCCTATTCTAACGTCTACAGCTCCTATTGGTGACTCTATTGTTATTTTATCCTTTGGCCATAAAGTAATACTCTTAGGCTTCTCATTTTCAAAAAAATTAACTCCTATAACTTTTTGTTTAAACTTTGCAAAAGAAAAATCAAAACTAAATTCTTCTGCCAAAGAATACTCATCATCTTCACTCCAATAGCCAGTAAGTTTGCCATTCAAGGGAAATATTCGTTTAATATTTCCGTTTTTATAAAAAATGATGTACTCAGCCTTTAATCTTCCTAAAGAAGTTTCTATTTCAGTTTGTTTTTGAAGGGAAATACTCTTTAAATTTCCATCTTCATAAAAAGAAAGTGCTACTATATCTTTACGCCTTGGGTCATCATTCTCATATAGTGGTATCAAATCACCATATTTAGTTTTTATTATATCCTTCATACCCTTCCTCCTCTCATAGAAAATGTTTTTTAACATATTATCATGGCTTAAGAAAACATTAAGCTTTCCCAGAATATACTTTTACTATAAAACCATCTTCTATAGCATCCATATTTGATTTTAAATTTAATCTTTTAAACTCTTTATCAAACCAAGGCGGCACATGTCCACATATTATTTCTAATTCATTAAATTTCATATTATTAAGAAAAGATAATAATATTTGTTTTGAAGTAACTTTTTTATTACTTTGTAAAATCATCTTTAAATCAATATGATATTTCCCCTCTTCTTCACCCTCTAAGGGCATTGGTATTGATTTAGTCTCTGAATCATTATTCTCATTAAACTCATTACGTTTATCCTCTAATTCACCCTGGAAAATATCTTCTAAAAAATCATCTGGCTTACCTTCCACCTCATAACTATTAAATTTCATTCCATCAAGAATTGTAAAGGAAATTCCTCTAACTTCAGTTGCTGCAAAAACCTTACAATCATCAAGATTATTAATCATCTTTATAACACTTTCACGAATTTCCTTTGTACTACTTAAGTTAATAATACTAAATGGAATTTCTTTTATTACATTCCACTCTTCTTTATCTTTTGAATAAATTTTAACCACTCCAGCTTCATCAAAGGATATTGTCTTATTATTATTATCTAAAAATACTGCAATTTTCATATCCATCCTCTATTTATCAGAATCTATCAACTACTCTGATAAAACTCCCTCCTTTCTTAATTATGTTTAAATATTTTAATCCCATTAATTTTTATTAATAATTAATCACCATATTGCTCAATTAATTATATATTTAATAATATAATACACTATTTTTTATTAATTTACCAATAGATTGTTCCTTTTTTTATGAAAGAAAAAAGGTCAGCGAAATTCGCTGACCTTTTTTAATTATTTTATTGAATTTTATATCCTGTATTCTCAATGCACATCTTTATTTGACTCTCACTTGCTGGTGAATTATAATCTACTTCAACTGTTCCTCTTGCTAGGTCTACTGCAACTTCTTGAACTCCCTCAACTTTATCTAATGCGTTAAGTAATTGAGTTTTACTTTGAGAATTAGCAAGGCCTGAAACATTACAATGTATTGTGTTCATATATACGCTCCTCTCATTTTATCTATTTATCAATAATAGTATGAAAGTAAAAAAGAGTTTTTATCCCTTCAGAATAAAACTTATATTTCTATTCTGTTTCTATTCCATAATTACTACATAATGCATCTAATCCGCCATTAAATCCATTACCTATAGGATTTATCTTCCACTCATTTTTATACCTATATATCTCAGCAACCACTACAGCTGTTTCAAATTTTAGTCCTTCATCAAATCTGTAATGTAAAAGTTCCCTCTTTCTTTGAGCATCTATAATTCTAATATATGCATTAGATATCTGTGAAAAACTCTGATTTCGTTTTTCTCCTTCAAATATAGTTACTGTAATAGCTAATTTTTCTATATTCATTTTAACTGAATTTAGATTTAATTCAATGGACTCATCATATGCTGTTTTTATCCCTGAATTATAGTCTCCGCTAATAACTAAAGCACCATCTCTACTTCTTGGATTTCCATAAAACACAAAATCTTCTTCTGCCGTTTTCCCCTTTTCATCTACCATAAATAAAGAAGTGTCCAATTCCAAACTTTTATTTCCGCCTGCATTCACATCCCAATCCAATGCCAATATTAGTTTAGATGAATCTTGTATTTGTGAACTTATACTAAATTTTTGACCTCTCATAACTTTAACAGAATCACTTATATTTATAGTACTTCTTAGGCTAATATTCTTACTTTGCTTTATAGGTGTACCCGTTACTGATTGGATACTTGAATCTATAGGCTCCTTCAAATCAATAATACCTTTATCTTCTCTAAAAGTTGCATTTATAATTAAATTTCCGTATCTTTTATCTTGAGAGCTTCGAATGTCTGTACTTTCCCTATTTATATTTAAATTCATATTTTACCTCCCTTCTTTTTAGTATCTGCCAAACTCTTTCTAATCTATTCCCACACGTAATCCTGAATTTCTCTCTGATGGCTGAACTATGACTACTTCTCCGTAAGTATTAAATTCAAATAAATACGACTCCCCAGAAGTTTGTCCTAATAATGTTTTCCAGCTTACATCAGATCTTAAACTTGGATCATGGCCTGTCCAGCAAACTACCGCATCTGGATCTACCGTACAAGGCGTTTCAAGTATTATAGGATTTCCATTTGTAGTTATAGCAACATGAGCATTAGGTCCTATACCTGTAAGGTTTGATGTAAACATTCCCTTTTGAGATAATACACCTGTACCTACAAATCTAACTCCATATTTACAATCTTCAGTAAAAGCAAGTAGGTTCTCCCCTTCAACCCCTATGTTTTGTCCTTGTTGAAGTTTAATAATGCTGACATGTTGTGCTCTGCTAGCCATGTAATAAGTTCCTTTTCCCGTAACTTTCATTATGGGTATATTTTCTCCTGTTAATTTCCTGGCTGCTAAATTCATAACCGAATTTAAAATACTCCTATTTTGATTAGGATCAAGAAGTACTTTCTCAGCAGTAAAGCTCCCCTTACTTGCCACCATAGCTCCTACTCTTGCGTAAAATTGGCCTTCTCCTTCTGCTGCGCATGCTAATTCTTGATGAACTCTAAAGTTAAACATGTACTCATCTCCTTTATATTAAGATCATTTCCCTCAATTAACATTATTTTCTATTATAACATATTAAGATATAACAGATTTACTTTAGCATTATCTTATCTTGCTTTAATTTCAGTAAATTAATAGCTTCTTTTTCTGGTACTGGTCTACTAAAAATATAACCTTGAATTTTGTTGCACTTGTATTTTGCTAGATATTCTAACTGCTCTTCTGTTTCTACTCCTTCAGCAACTACAGTCATTCCCATTATTCTACCCATAGCTACAATTTGTCCTGTTAATGTTTTATTATATTGAGATATAGATATATCATCAATAAATGCCTTGTCTATCTTTAGAGTCGAGATAGGTAATTGCTTCAAATAGCTTAAAGAAGAGTATCCTTTTCCAAAATCATCAAGAGCTATTTTAACACCTTGATTTTTCAATTCACCCAATTTCCACAATATATCTTCGAAAGACTCCATAAGCACAGACTCTGTTATCTCAAGTTCTACTTCTTCTGGATTAATTTTAGTAGAGTTAATCGTATTCATTACTAATGATACAAAATCTTCTTGCAAAAGCTGTAATATAGAAATATTTATTGATATTGTAATATCTCTATATCCCGTATCATTAAGTTTTCTTAAAAAACTACATGCATTTTTCAATACCCACGCACCTATAGGAATAATTAGATGTGTATCCTCAGCTACTTTAATAAACTTTAAAGGTGATACAGGTCCAATCTTAGCACTATTCCACCTTAATAACGCCTCAAAACCTGTTATTTTATTAGATTTTATATCAAGTTGTGGCTGATAGTAAATTACCATCTCATTTTTTTCAAGAGCTATTCTTAGTCCCTCTTCTATACTAGTTCTTTCAATAACAGTATCATACATAGGCTTTTTATAGACTACATATTTATTTCCACCTAGCTCTTTAGCCTTATGCACCGCTAAATCAGCACATTTTAGCAGTTTCTCTATATCTTCCCCATTATCTGGGTAACATGCCATACCCATACTAACATGAATATGTAAAGTACTTGTTTCAATATTAAAAGGTTCTTTAAAACCCTGTGATATATGCTCACATAGATTTTCTACATCTTTTGTTCCTTTGATCTTATCTATAGTTACTATAAATTCATCTCCATTTAAACTATAAAGAGAACATTCATCTGTTATTAGAGTGTTTATTCTTTCTCCAACCTTTATTATAACTTTATCTCCAAAAATATATCCTAAAGTATCATTAACATATTTAAATTTGTCGATATTTATAAAAATTACTCCTAGCTTAATATCTCTTTTTCTATTAATACGACTTGTTAAGTTTTCATATAAAGATAGTCTATTAGGTAATCCTGTTAACAACTCATTATAGGCTAAATAGTATAATTGATCTCGGTAATTTTTAACATCCGTTATATCATTGTGAGAACCAGCTAAACGATATACTACTCCATTCTCATCAAATAATGCCTTACCTCTAGATAATACCCATATATACTCTCCTTTTCCTGTCATAAATCTAAACTCACAAGTATAATACTTAGTTTTATTCCTTATATGTTCCTCCATATTCTTGAATAATATATCTAAATCCTTTGGATGAATTAGTTCATACCATTCCTCTACATTACTAAACTTATCTTTAGGATATGACATAATCTCATACCATCTATCAGAAATGTATTTCTTGCCACTTTTAATATCCCAGTTCCATATACCCTCGTTAACTGCATCAAATATTAACCTATATCGCTCTTCACTCTCCAATAGATTCATTTGACTCTCAATTAACTTATCAAGCTGATGCCTTAATTCTTCTTCTGCAGCACCAAGTTGTCCATAAGCTGCTTCTAATTCTTCATGAGCTAATTCTAATTTCTTATAACTTTCTTCTATTTCCTCTCCTTTTTTCTTAATTCCTTTAAAGGAGGTAAATACTAAATAAAATATAATAAAAGCTGTTATAAATACTAATTAATACTAAATTATTTGTGTCTCTAATTAAATTTATAATAATTTTGTCTGACAAAACTATCCACAATAAGCCTATAATAAAATAATACCAAGCTATTTTTAAGGCTATTTTTTGGGGATTTAACTTTTCAAAATTACGAGCATCATTCTTATCTTCTTCATTATAATAATTATCTCTTGGAACCATAATGTACCCCCGTTAACTTAAGCTTATAGGTTTTGTCTATTCTATAAAGCTTTTTATTTATCAATAAAATCTCTTTTCTATAATATTATTATTCTATTAATGCATTGTTTTTACATGAAAATACATAATTATATATTTATCGATTAATAGATGAATACGCTTATACTAAAACATATGTTTTTTTAATTGTATTCAAAATTCAAATTAATACTTAAATTAGTATTTGATTGAATATTATATGTTTTATGTAAATAATTTCATATACTTTAACTTCAATTCTTGCTATATTTCATCTTGTTTTTGTATAATATTATTATGGATAATTAATTATTTAAAGAGATTCTAATTGAAAGTAGGCATGCTAAATGATTAACATAAGAAAATTTATAAATTCATCTCTTAAAACTTCTAATGATATATTCAATGATGTACTCCTCCCTTTAAATAGAAGAATTGGATTTATAAATGGCACTACTCCAATTGTACCTATATATTTTTATAGGTATGTAGGTATTGATAACGAAGAGGAATATTATCATAGATTAAATAAATTAGATAAAGATTTATCTAATTTAAATGATTTATACCTAAATTTTATAGGTAATATACCATTAAAACATAATCCTTCCTTAATTGATAAAATTCAATATGTTTGGGACAGATGCAATTTAGAACTCTTTAATCAATCAAAAATTGAATCCTTAATAACATTATTTAAAGGGAATGCTTCTCTTCCAGAACTTAAGAACTCGCTTCTAAATTCCTCTATGGAAGAAAGCTTAATCTATACATTGAATCTTTATTCAAAAAAGGAACCTCATTTAAATTCTACAAAAATAAAAAATTTCACTCTAAAGCTACTCTCATGGATAAATGAATTTATTCCGAGTTTACTTCAATCCTTTGATATTAAAGGTGAAAAAAACAAAGACATCATCAATCCAAAGGTTGTTTATTTGGGTGATATCAAGAAACATGAGGTATACTTTTTAATATTTTTATCTAGACTTGGCTGCGATGTTATATATATTAACTCCCTCAATCACGGTGATTTTCCACTTATTGATGAGAATGGTCATTATTCAAAGATTCTAGAGCTTTCTAATAAATCAAACTTAATAATAGATAGATTACCAAAACCTGGTGATACTAATAAAATTGATTTAGTTACTGTACCAAAGGAACTCTTTAATATAGATAAATATAAAAATTCTATAACTCCTGTTTACAAAGTGTCTACTAACATATTTAAGGATTTTACTCTTCCTTTAACTACTCGAAGTGGGTTTGTTGGTAAACCAATGCCCTTGATTCCAGTTTATTTTTACAGATATATAGGCATAAAAGATAATTATGATGAGTACTTTAACGACTTATATAAAATAGATGTACAGCTTTCATCGTATGGTTCATTATATATGAAAATTACAAGGGATCTTCCAGTAGAAGCTAATATAGAATTAGTAAATAAAACTTCTCAGCTTTGGAAAACTTCTGTCCTTGATAGAGCTACTTTAATGCAACATCTAATAGAATGTGATGCTTTTCCTAATCTTAGAGAAGATATAATAAATTCATCTTTAATAAAAAGTTTTAATATTATACTAGAATTATACATGAGCAAAGAATTTGATATAAATACTGCTAAACTTAAGAATTTTATTTTGAAGCTTTTGATGTGGACATATAAATATGTTCCGAATCTATTTAAAAAATTTGATTATTTAAAAACTTCTACAGCAAAAGTCTATAACCCTAAAATACTATATTATGGTGATATAAAAAAACATGAGGCATATTTTTTGATTTTCTTATCTCTGCTTGGTTGTGACATTCTATATGTTCATTCTAAAGAAGATAAGACCTTTTCAGTTATAGATAAGGAATGTAAATTTACTAATTTAATTGAACTTGATGAAATAACGGAACTAAAAGAGTTTCCAAAAGAAGAAATCATAATAAGACATGAAACAACTGCTTTTAGGGCTTCAAGAGAAATCAGTAGTGTAATTTATAATACTGAGGATGGATTATATAGACCTTGGCAATTTGAGAGCTATAAAACTTACCCTCTTACTTTAAAAACAACCTATGATGAATTACGAATTCTTTGGAAAGAAGAAGCTAGAATGCGTCCGGGCTTTAAGATTGAAAATGGAGTAGTTTATATTCCTAATCTCTTTGCCAAGATAAGTGGAGTTCACAATGACCTAAATACTTACTGGAATGAATTTAAGGAGTTCAAAGATATTCATAATATTATGTTTATACATAAGGTTCCTTTTACTAACAGTAACTATTCACGGTATGATTTATATAGCTTAGAGTATTGTTTTAAAGAGGGTTTAATAAATAAAGAGGCTCTTTTTAAAAATAAGCTTTATAAATTCTCTTACTTAAAAACTCCTCTTCAAGATGGTATAATAGACAAAATAAATCAATTAATTAAATTGCCTATGTTTACAAATCCTATAAATACGGATTTTAAACTTAAAATACTAATGAGTATTTTATCTATAGATTCAGAGTTACTGGAGTTAATCCAAAAGTTTGATTATCCTTTTAAGATTCCTAAACTTTTAATTTATGATAACAATAAAGAAATATTTAGTGAAGAAGATTCTATTATTATAGCCTTCTTAAACCTTATGGGTTTTGATATAGCCATATTTACTCCTACAGGCTATAATAATATTGAACAAAGAATACCAGAAACCTACTACGATACTCATAAATTAGAAGATGTCAACTTTAATCTTAATATACCAAACTTAAACTCTATTCGGAAAAATAAAGATAAGACAAATTCATTTTGGTCTAGATTTAAATAAAAGGGGGAAATTTATATGTTGAATAAAACAAACTCAATAAACGAATTACAATATGAGGAACAGAATCTTGAAAAAGAAACCGCTGAGATAGCTCTACAAGTAAAAAATTCACCTAAAGTAGTTGCTCTAGCTCAGCAACTTGATACCTCTAGTGCTGACTCTGTAATGGCTTTTGGTAAAGATACTGCAACAGAAATCTCTCGTTTTGCAGATCAAATACTTAATGCAATACAAACAACCTCTGTTGAAGATTCAGGAGTTCTATTAACTCAACTTAATAAAATAATGGATAAGTTTGATGTTAAAGACTTTGAAGAAAAAAAAGAAGGTTTTTTCTCTAGATTTATGAAAAAAGCGAAAGATTCAATAGAAGCTCTATTTCAAAAGTATAACACTATGGGCGGAGAAATAGATAAGGTTTATGTTCAACTTAAAAAGTATGAATCTGAGATTAATACCTCTAATAAGAACTTACAAGAAATGTTTCATAAGAATATAGAATACTATGAAGTTTTAGAGCAGTATATCCTTGCAGGTAATATGGTAATTGAAAACTTTAAAACTACTGTATTGCCAGAGCTTCAAAATAAAGCTGCTACTTCCATAGAACAAATAGATCAAATTAATCTTTCTAATGGAATGCAGGTACTTGAAATGCTTGAGCAAAGAGTTTATGATTTAGAACTTGCTAAAAATGTAGCTCTTCAAACAATGCCTCAAATAAAGCTTATACAAAAGGGTAACTATAATCTAGTTAGAAAAATAAATTCTGCATTTATTGTTACCATTCCAATATTTAAGCAATGTTTAACTCAAGCTATAACTTTAAAAAGACAGGCAGTTCAAGCTAAAGCAATGGCAGCATTAGATGAAAAAACTAATGAGCTATTAATTAGAAATGCTCAAAACACTGCTCTTCAATCTAAATTGACTGCACAACTTGCGTCAGGAAGTTCAATCCAAATCGAAACTTTAGAAAAGACATGGCAAACTATCGTTCAAGGTATCGAAGAGACAAAACAAATTGAAAATGAAGCAAAACAAAAACGTGTAGACGGCACAAAAAGATTACATGAAATACAAAAGGACTTTGAAAGCCGACTTAGCCAATAGTACTACAAAAAAGGTGTTTATGAAATTTTTCATAAACACCTTTTTATTAACAACCTATTGTTGCTTTAATAACTTCATCTAAAGAATTAACATCCTTTTCTATTTTACGTAAATTAGCATGTTTTGAGACTAATATAGTATAAGTGCATTTTCTAAAGGGTTTGTGTTCTTCTCCACTCCCCACATTAAAGACAACTTCCTTAGTATTAATATTTCTAGCCCCAAAGTATCTATCCAGATTAGCTCTTAAATCTCCTTTAGTATAGTATTCTATATCTAATTTTACAGATCTTATTCTCTCAAAAAACTTAAGTTCAACTCTTTTCATAAGTACTAGAACTATATACACAGCTGCTGTTGATGAAAAACTTAAGAAGTAATATCCCATACCAACAGCAATTCCAATACAAGCTGTTACCCAAATACTGGCTGCAGTAGTTAGTCCTCTTACAGAGCCTTTATTTCGAATTATAGTACCCATTCCTAAAAATCCAATACCTGATATTACTTGAGCTGAAAGTCTCCCGATATCTGCTTTTAGTGCGTCTTGTAGCTCCGGATGTTTTAGAATCATACTTAATGTATCATTTACAATACTTATCTGTATAATAGAAATCACAGTAGATGCTATACATACTAAAATGTGAGTCCTAAGCCCAGCTGGTCTATTTGTATACTCTCTCTCGTATCCTATAATTCCGCCTACAATAATAGCTATACTTAATCTCAATAATACATCATAATAATTCATGAAAAATCTATAGCTCCTTTACTTTTCTGTATCTTTTAGTTTCACTCTATAATATTCACTAAGACTGATGTTACTAAAAGTTTTCTGGCGCTTTATCCTTTGTAAAATTAAAACTCCATGAAATAAAATCATATTTATTTACAAAATAATACTTGGTTTCCTTTTTACTTTCTTTATCATAAAAAGTTATAACACTTTTATATAAATTAGCTTTGTAGCCTTCTGTTTTTACTTCTCCAATAATTTCATAATTATTTCTATCATCATTTTTAATCATCTCTGTATTAGTATCTAGTTTTTCTTTAAACTCTTCCAAATCCATTGTAAGTATAAATTTAGATACATCATCATCATTTATATCTATTCCTATTTTCTTACTTTCACCTACACTCTTTCTATAATCTTCTACTGCTTTAAGTATAGAATTATAGTATACATCCTTAAATTCTCTTGGACTTCTTATATTCCAAAAATTCTTTATAATATCATCATCTAATCTTTTAGAAACTACATAAATCTTATCACTACTATATAAGTTACCAGCGTCTTTCTTATCTAGCCCTGCAACATAGCTAAATTTATGTACTTTGTTTACACCTTCGTGAAACTCTAACTCATAATCTGGCTCTAGCGTTATTTTATTTTCAACCTCTTTAGCCTTAGACATTATATCATAAAGGTCTTTTATTGCTTCTTTATCTGTAACAATAAAAGTAAATCCCTTATCTCTTATATTTTGTATAATAACTTTATTTATCCTTCCTTCATTAATATATTCAAAATCCTTATTTATGATACCTAGTTTAACTTTCATAGTATCAACTTTACTGCATCCCATTAGCATGCTTATTATAAATATTATAGATAATGCCTTAAAAAGCCCTCTCTCTCTTAGCACATTGCTACCCCCTCAAGTCCCTTCTTTTATAGAAAACTATTCTACTTATTTATCATAAGTAAATATATTTTTACATTATAAATTATATCATATAAATAAATAATAAAAAGAAGCACTAGGCTTCTTTTATATTTATAATAAAATTATATGATTAACTTATGTAGCAGTAGTTTTTACTGTAAAGATATTGTATTTAATATGCTTTCATATAACTTGATTTTATCTTCTTTAAATTTATCTGTTCTACTAAAAAAAGCAAATCTTATAAATCCTTTATTATGTTTAATAAAATATTCATGAGCAATATAGGATACTTCTTTAGAAATTATGTTATATTTTATTGAAAATGCCTCTCTATCTTTTATTTTTGTACTCTTTATTTTATAGTTCTCAAGTTTATTTTGTTTCTCTGAAATCTCTCTACTTCTATCTAGAAACTCCTTTAAATTTTCTTGTTCCTTCCACACTTGTACAAATCCACTTGTTAGCAAATCATCTGAGGTAAAATCATTATGATATATTATTTGATCCCCTGGAAAACTTTTAACCCCAGTACCCCATTCCTCAGGTAATTTATAAATAAAGCTTCCCTCTAATACTTTATATTCTTTTAAAGATTTTATATTATCTTGCATAAGACTAACCGGTTTTAAGTGGCCTTTTATAACATTACCTACTCCAAATAAAATAGCCATAAGTACTATAAGTGTTAAAAAGACTTCTAATTTCTTTTTGTTCATTATTATTATCTTCATACTACCCTCCCCATAACCTATAAAATTCAACTAGCATTCAGATGTGGTTTCAACCCACACCTGGATTAAGTTTCACTTGATATGATACACACCAAAAAATATATCAACTAACTGCTTAAAATTAAGCAGTTAGTTGAGGATTTATTTTTTAACCGGAACAACAACTGTTGAGTTTTTGAAATCATAGAACATAACCCAATATCCTATATTTTTGTCTTTTTCACTATGACTCCTAGAAACCCACGTTACAAATCCCGTAGCTCCTCCGAATGGTTGATCTTGTATATTTTTAGTTCCTGGTATTGCATATACTATATATCTAACCTTACCCTTTGAGTCACATTTATGACCCATTAAATAATGTCCACGTCTTCTTATATATGGATGGTAGCTAAACATTGGATAATAAACCATTGTATACTTATTAAATTCTATATTAGGTTTTATATTCTCTAGCTCTTTTGAATCAATCTTATACCATTTACACTTTCCTAATTCAGGACATATTTCTTTTACTTCTTCAAAGCCATCTACTAAATCTTCAAAGAATTCTTCTAAGTCTTCTATATCATCCTCATCATATTTATCCTTATTATCATCTTTTTTGTTATCATGTTTATCTTTATTAGATTCTTTATTATCATCTTTCTTATTATCACATTTATCTTTATTAGATTCCTTATTATCATCTTTCTTATTATCATGTTTGTCTTTATTGCAATCCTTATTGTCATCTTTCTTATTATCATATTTATCTTTATTAGATTCTTTATTGTTGTCTTTCTTATTATCATGTTTATCTTTATTACAATCCTTATCTTTTTTCTTCTTGTGTCTGTCATCCTGTTCTTCATCAAATTCAGTTTCATCATCAACTTCTTCTAATATATAGTCACTATCTTCTCTGCTCAAAGTTTCTTCTATTTCTTCTATTTCATCCCTTACATCAACGTCATCATTAATCTCGTCTTCATTAATTTTATCTTCACTAAATTCTTCATCATTACTATTTCTATCAATTTTAATATTTATGTTCTTAGCATTCTCTATGTTTTTTTCATATTCATCAAATGCATTATTTTCTCCTAAATCAACACTTTCATTTATATCATCAGTTGATTCTTCTTGTATTTTCTTCTCTTCTTTAGTATTGGATTGATTTTTAGAATCTACTTCATCTTTACTTACATTAGATCTCTCTTTACTATCAATTATGGCATAGCTCTTCCAATCTTCTAATTTAACTCCACTTACAAACCCACATAGAACTCCATTTACACTTGAAGGATTCATCCTAACTATAGCTGCACCTTTTATATTTTCCATAGGTATATTACTATTAGCTACACTCTCTACATTATACTCATAAGCTATTTCAGCTCTACCGTAATCATCTATATTTATAGCACCTAAATTAACCAACCTTTTATCAGTTTTTCTATCACAGATAAGAACCATATAATAAGGTTCCTTGTTTTTCTTCAAATTTTGAACATAATAAGATACCTTACATTTATCATTTTTTCTTTCAACTTTTGCATATCCTGTAGGAAATTTATTGTTATCTGTTGAATAGCCTTTTTCATCTTCTTGTAATATTATAAAGTACCTACTATAACTTCTCTTAGCCGACACTGATTTTCCCCCCATACAACTTATTCGATTTAATTAGCAATTATATTCATTATTATAATATATGTTAGTTTTTCAAAAAATGAACAAAATCATAAAAAAAAGAAGAAGTATTGTAAGATATATATCTTACAATACTTCTTTTCTAAACTTATCTATATTATTTGTTAAAGTTGCAAATTCTTGAAGTGATAGTGTTTCTCCTCTTCTTTTAGGATCTATATTGGATATAGCAAATGCTTCTTCCATAAGTTCAGGAGTGAGTATACCAAGACTTTTAACTGCGTTCCTAAGTGTTTTTCTTCTCATATTAAATGATTGTCTTGCTATCTTAAAAAATAATTCCTCATCTTCTACATCTACACTAGGCTTATCTAACTTATCTAATCTTATCACTATAGAATCTACCTTCGGTTGTGGTACAAATGCAGTAGGTGGTACTCTTCTTATAATCTTTGTATTGCAGTAATATTGAACCAAAATCGTTAGTGCTCCGTAATCCTTACCACCTGGCTCTGCATTCATTCTTTCCGCTACTTCCTTTTGGATCATTATTGTTAAAGAATTAAACTTATAATCTTCTTTTAAAAGCTTTGCTACTATTGGAGTAGTAACATAGTATGGAAGATTCGCTACTACTTTTACATTTTTCTCTTCCCCTATTATCTCATTTAAATCTGCTTTAAGTACATCTTTATGTATTAGCTTAAAATTACTAAAGTCTTTAAGCTCTTCATTTAGAATTGGTATTAAATCAGAATCTAGCTCTATAGCACAGACAGATTTACTCTTAGCCAATAATTCCCGAGTAAGAGTTCCAACTCCTGGTCCAATTTCTATTACGTAATCTTCTTTTGAAATTTCTGCACCTTTTACAATATCATCTAAAACTCCATCATCTATTAAAAAATTTTGTCCAAGACTTTTAGTAAACTTAAAATCGTACTTTTTTACAACATCTCTAGTTGTCATTTTTTCCATTATACTTCTCCTTATTAACTTTATTTAGAGCTTTTATAAATTCTTCTTTACTTATACCATAGTTATTTAATCTAGTTATAAATTGTGCAGAATTACAGTAGCCTATACCAATTTCTCTACCTAATGCTTCTCTTCTTAGTTTTGCCTCTTGACTTCCCGTTAAATTAAAAAAGAATATATCTTGTGCATTAAACTCTTCTCTTTTTTCCTTAACTTCACACTTAGCATTCTCTAATGCTTTTCTTATGACTTCTGGAGACGCATTCTCTACACCAATATCATCATCCTTAAGTCCTTCTTTTTTAGTTATATATGCATGCTTTATGCCTTTTACTCGTTTTGATATAATTCTTCTTATTTTCTCTCCCGCAAAGTCTGGGTCAGTAAATACTATTACTCCCTGCCTTTTTTGAGCTTCTTTTATTCTTTCTATTACCTCTGCATTTATTCCAAATCCACCTACAGCTATAATTTCAGCCGTTACTGCTCTTTTAACAGCTGTTATATCATCTCTACCTTCAACTACAATAACTTCCTTTATCATCATGCTAAATAAAAGCCTCCAATATACCCCTTTATTTGATCGTAAATAAATCTTTAATAGGTCTCAATACTCTACATAATATTTTTAACCATATAGGTTATTATGTCAAGCTAAAAAGTCGGCTACGCCGACTTTTTTCGTTAGGGAGACCTAGTCCCCCTTCGACGACACTATACATCTGCGCACGCTCTAATTTCCTGTAAACTAAAAAAAAAGAGCGTAATCGCTCTATTTAACAACGTACACATCTACATATCTTACTCCCCACCTGTAACATTCAGCATCCGAATCAAGGTACACATCAATTTTGTTTCCCTTAATAGCGCCACCTACATCCTCGGCGATAGCATAGCCGTAACCATCTATATATAATTTTGTTCCAAGTGGAATAACATTAGGATCTACAGCTACAGAGCTGTAACCTTCCTGATTTCTTTTTGCTCTTGTACCAGATGCAGTCATTCCAAAGTATTTATCCCCAGGTCTTTTGCCTGTATCTTTTAAACTTGATGTATAGGCCGTTGATTTCATTCTGATCTTTTCAGCGTAAGCTATGTCTCCTCCACGAGAAAGATTCATAGTCTTTAACGTACCCATCGCCACTATTTTATTGCTTGGATTTTTAATGACTTTCTCTGCTACCACAGCTCTTGATACTTCTTTTCCATTTTCATATATTACTTTTATGTTCACTTCTTTCTCGCCAGTTGTTCCTTCTTGCACAACTTGTTTATGTCCATCCTTTAATGAATTATTCTTTCTTATTTCTGTGGCAAATTGAATTGATTCAATTTTCTTTTCAATTTTAGTATTAATTCTTGTAACCACAATTTTTAGACCGTTCTTAATTTTTTCTTCTTTAGCTGGAGAAATTTTATCCTCTTTTGATAATTGTATACCTTCTTCTGAGAACATCTCTTCAATTCTGTCTGCATTAGTAAGAATAGCTTTCGTTTTGCCGTCTATCTCTAGCTCAACATTAACAGCTTTTTCTATTCTTATAGTATCTCCTGATTTCAACTTACTCTTTAGTTGTGGTTCTACAATATCTTTTGGACCCAATATTATTCTATTCTTTTTCAAGACATCTTCTACGCTACTCTTATAAGTCATTACACTAATTTCTTCACCGTCAATTAAAATGTTTATGCTCTTCTCCATGCTAAATACCCCTATGCCTACACATATAAGAATTAGCATAACTATAAGAGCTGTTTTAGGTCCGTTCGATAAGTAGGCTCTCATGTTGCTTTTAAATTTTTGTAACATAAATAAACCTCCCTGACAAAAGCGCCTTAACCATTATACCCTCTATTGCAGTTTACGTCAAATTGGGCTCCTTTTATCCTTTTAATAAGTTAATAAAATGCATACTTTGCATATTGTTGTTAATCTTTAGTACCTATATACAATTAGTATGATTGTATTTATATACTTATGTTAATTCATTGCCAACCTCGTAACCTTTTATACATACGGTTGAAAATTTATCACTAGTTATCTACTTACTTTTTTTTCCAGTAGCGTAGTTATATTCTACACTATTAATTAATTCTTAGCAAGTCCTTGGTATTTTCTATTGTTCTACGCTCTACTTCTTCTACTGATAATCCTTTAACTTCTGCTATTTTTTCTATTATAAACTTTATGTAGTCAGATCTATTTCTTTCTCCTCTATGGGGAGTTGGTGCCATATAAGGTGCGTCTGTTTCAACTAAAATTCTTTCTAGTGGAACTTCTTTTACCACCTCTAAAGCTTTTTTTGCATTATTAAAAGTAACAACTCCGGTAAATCCTATATAATATCCTAGTTTTAAGCATTCACGAGCAAACTCTACACTACCTGCAAAACAGTGAAGAACACCCTTAACCTCTGGAAACTCCTTCATTATATCTAAAGTGTCTTTATGTGCATCTCTATCATGAATTACCACTGGCAAATTTAACTCTTTTGCTAATTGCATTTGTTTTCTAAATACCTCTATTTGAACTTCTTTTGGTGGATTATGCTCCCAATAATAATCAAGCCCAATTTCACCTATAGCTCTAACTTTGGGATTCTTAGTCATCTCTTTTATCTCTTCTAATGCTTTATCCGTAAGTTCAGTAGCATTTCCTGGATGAATGCCTACAGCAGCATAAAAAAAGTCATATTTTTTAGCTAGTTTGAAAGATTCTCTCGCTCCTCTTAGAGATGCCCCACAATTTAGTACTCCTACTATATTATTTTCTTTTAATTCTTTTATAAGTTGTTCTCTATCTACATTAAATCTTCTATCATCATAATGTGCATGCGAATCAAATATCATGTTAATTCCTCCAAGTATAGAAATTTTATTAATATATAACCAAACTTTATTATATCATTTTTATATACTAATGCAAATTTTAGACTTTATGTGATAATAAACTAACTAAAAAACCACTTTCTAATATATTAGAAAATGGCATCTAACTTACTTATGCTGTACAGATTTTAAAAATATGATAAATTCATCTAAAGTTTGACTAAACTTAACAAGCATTTCATGTTTCTTTTCTAACTGCTCAATAGTTTTATTTAAGTTCTTCATTCCTGATTCATGATTTCCAGCTTTAAGTTGTCTATTTGCTGTTTTTAGTGTATTCCACATAGACATCTCTACTTCGCTAATCTCCATAAGTTCATTCATAATTACATTCATTTTTTTATCTAGATTTTTTTCAAATTCTTCTTGAGCTACGATATTATTATTAGATAGCTCTATAAATATTTTTTCTACTTCTTTTAACTTCTTATCAATTTGTTTTTCTAACTTTTTATTCATCTTTTTGTGATGCTTAATCATATCTCTCTTTTCTTTAACATGTTCTTCATGATGAGGGTTTTCCATTGTAGTTTCAAAAATCGACTTAGCATAAACAATATTTGAAGAAAAGAATATAATCATTAGCATTGATAATAGCGCTAGTTTCCACTTTCTCATAATAATCACCTCCTATTTTAGCTTCTCACTAAACAGATGATTTATGTTGAGATGTTTATGGTATATTTTAAAATTTTTACTCACCATTCTATATTATATTAAATTTATAATTGTATTTATATGTTATAGTCTAGAAAGTATTGCCGATACTAATCCCATTACAAAACCAAGTAGGGCTCCAAGCCAAGTTATGGCCTCTAATTCTTTACTAGCTATTGTAAGTATAAGATTTTCTGTAAAAGTAATATCAAAAATGTTTATTTTATCTTCAACTATTTTACTTATATCAAAAGCATTTAAAAACTCTATTCCTCTAGTTTTTAAGAAGGTTTCAAAAACTTCTTCCGCTAATTCTGCAGCAGCTTTTGATATACTTTTTTTATTTCCCTTAAACATATCCTGCAAAGGCATATTCAAGACATCTTTTACAAAATCATCAACATACATCTCTATCTTATCTTCGATTTCCTTACTGTTTATAGTACAACTTATTTTTTCACCAATGAAATTCTCTATAAGTTCCTCTAAGTCTATATCTAACTTTTGTAAAACTTCCTCAATAGTGTTACTATCCTTTAGCTTTTCTTCTAGATCTAAAATTAAGTTTTCTATTAACTTATCATCTATTAGCTTTTCTGATATTGCTTCACTTATATTCCTTGCATTTCTCTTTTTTGCTTCTTCAGAAAGATTATAAAAAATATCTGATACTCTATTGTCTAGTCCCTTATCAATTAATTCATTTATTAGAAGAGCAATTTCTCTATGAGTATCTTCTTTGTCTAAATAATCTTCAATTGCAGGTAGCAATTTAGCATATATCATATCTGGATTTAAGAACATAGCTACCATAGAATTTAAATTACTACTTATCATATCAGATAATGCATGTTTTATTTTGATTTGTATATTTTCATCTTTTAGCATTTGCTTTATAGTCATTGCTATATCATAGTTCTTGCTATATATGTATACTTTTAATGTACTTACAAAGTCTGCCGGAAGAATTTCTTTTAACGTCTTATTATCCTTCTCAAACTCACTCATTTTAGTTTCTATTATATTTTGAATATTTTTCTTGAAATCGTCTGAGTTTTTATACTCATTGACATTCTCTAATAGATTACTTCTAATTTTTTTATAGTACTGACTGTCTAATATAGTCTGCGGACTATTATTTAGTTCATTTTTTATTTCTTGCAACAACATCTTCTGCATTTCTTTTTTAAATTTCTCTTTTTTTATAGTTCCTAATACAAAGCCTGCTACCTTAATTTTTATATAACTCTTAAAAGAACTATATTTTTCTCCAATTATATGTTTAATTTGTTCTCCTAAAGACTCATTACTTGCCTCTAACTCCAAAACTTTAGCTTCGACCCATCTCCCAAACTTCTCATCAATTCCATTATCTTCTATAGCCTGAATCATAGTATCAGTTGTAAGCAAGTGATTTCCTACTGCATCTCCTATACTACTTGCCATCCTCTTTTGCTCCTTTGGAATAAGTCCTGGAGTAAATGGCACTTTAATACCGAATATCCTTTTTTCTGTTCGTGGTCGAAATAGCATTTTTATAGCTAACCAATTTGTTATATATCCTATTATTGAGCCTATTATAGCTGTAAATAAAATTTCTTTATACTGCATAACTAATCCTTCCTCCATTGTTTCTTATTTCTCTTTGCTAAAACTTGAAGAAGGAAACAAGTTGCTCTTGTCTCCTTTATCTAGTTAGTTGTAAGTAATAATACCTATTTTTTTATTATTCTAATTATTATTTTACAACGCTTCCTGTTGGAAGTTCTCCTGGATTTACTGCAAATAATTTTTCCTTATCATCTGAGGCTGCAAGAATCATGCCTTGTGATAATTCCCCTCTTAATTTTACTGGTTTTAAGTTTGCTACTAAAACAACGTATTTTCCTATTAAATCTTCTGGCTTATAATACTTAGCTATGCCAGAAATCACCTGTCTTTCTTCTCCTCCTAAATCAACCTTTAACTTAAGAAGTTTATCTGCCTTTTTCACTGGCTGGCAATCTATAACTTTTACTACTCTCAAATCAATTTTCTCAAAGTCTTCTATTGTAATTTCTTCTTTTAATGGCTTCATCTCAACCTTGCTAGAATCTTCAGCTATCTTTACTTTCTCTGCTTGTAGCGCTGCAAGTTCCTCAAGTTTCTTCTCTACATCTATTCTTGGGAATATAACTTCTCCTTCCCCTACCGTTGTTCCAGCTTTTGTTCCATCAAAAGAAGCTAAACTATCCCAAGTGCATACATCTATATTTAATTGTTTATTTATCTTTTCACTTGTTTCTGGAAGAAATGCTGAGAGCATTACTGATACTGCTCTTAAGCTCTCAACTAGATTATATAAAACTGTTCCAAGTCTTTCTTTTTTATCTTCATCCTTAGCAAGCACCCAAGGCATAGTCTCATCAATATATTTATTACTTCTTCTTACAACTGTCCAGATTTCATCCAAAGCTTCTGGTAGTTTTAATGCATCCATTCTTCCCTCTACCTTTGATGGTGACCCTAAGGTAACCCTTATTAAATCTTCATCTACTTCTTCTTTGGAATTTGGCTCTTGAATAACTCCATCAAAATACTTATTTATCATAGCAATTGTTCTATTTACAAGATTTCCAAGATCATTTGCAAGATCTGAATTTGTTTTCTTTATAAATATTTCACTTGTATATAGTCCATCTTGCCCAAATGGTATCTCATGAAGAAGATAATATCTTACTGCATCTGCTCCAAAGTGCTCCACTAGGGTAACTGGATCAACTACATTACCTTTAGATTTTGACATTTTGCCACCATCAACTAAAAGCCATCCATGCCCGAAAACTTGCTTTGGAAGTGGTAACTCTAAAGCCATAAGCATAATTGGCCAATAAATTGTATGGAATCTTAAAATATCTTTTCCCACTAAGTGAATATTTGCAGGCCAATATTTTTGATATAGTTCATCATTATCTTGATTATAACCAAGGGCTGTTATATAGTTTGCAAGGGCATCTATCCATACATATATTACATGTTTATTATCAAATGTAACAGGAATTCCCCAATCAAATGAAGTTCTTGACACACATAAATCTTGAAGTCCTGGTCTTAAAAAATTATTTAACATTTCATTTTTTCTAGATTCTGGTTGTATAAATTCTGGATGTGTTTCTATATGATCTATTAATCTATCAGCATACTTTGACATCCTAAAGAAGTAAGCCTCTTCTTTGGTATTTTCAACTGGTCTTCCGCAATCTGGACAGTTCCCGTTTACAAGCTGTGTCTCTGTCCAAAACGATTCACATGGAGTGCAATATAAGCCTTCATACTCACTTTTGTAGATATCTCCTTGATCATAGAGCTGTTTAAATATCTTTTGCACTGTTTCTATATGATAATCATCTGTAGTTCTTATAAACTTATCATAACTTACATTCATTATACTCCATAAGTCCTTAATACCTGCTACTATTTCGTCAACATATTCCTTTGATGTAATTCCCTTCGCCTCTGCAAGTCTTTGAATCTTTTGTCCATGTTCGTCTGTTCCCGTTAATAAATATGCATCATAGCCTGTTAGCCTTTTAAACCTAGCAATAGCATCTGCGGCTACCGTAGTATACGTATTTCCTATATGCAAATTTGCTGATGGATAATATATTGGTGTTGTTATGTAGTAATTTCCTTTGCTCATTTTAATTCCTCCATTTTCTTTTGCTGAGAAATTCTATAGAATACTCAACTCCATTAAATTTACTTAAATAAAAAGCCTCTAAGCAAGCTTTATCCTGCCTAGAGACGTAGTTTACGTGTTACCACTCTAATTTGTTTTTGACTCTCATCAAAAACCTCAATAAGTGACTCCTTGCCAGATAATATAAGCAATTCTATCACTCTACAATATAACGGTTGCTTCCGTACTACCCTAAAAATTTCGAATAGTATGCTCCAAGGCCATCTTCACAAACTTCTGTGTCACTAGCTTTCACCTAACCTAGCTCTCTTATAGACAACTTCATTTGTTACTCTTCTCTTCAATGCATTTAATATACTAATTTCTAAATAAAATATTATGATAAATAGGTTAATATGTCAATATTATTATCTCCTATGAAAATAATTTTTATGTTTCTTATGTATAACAAGTTTTATTTACTTTTATGGACAAATTGTTTAACCAAATCTAACATAAAGTGATATAATAAAGTACATACAAACTTAATACTTAATAAAATCTTTTTAAAGATTGTTGTAGATATTTTAATTATAGGGGATGGGATAATCTTGAGACGTTCACGAAAGAGACAAAATATAAAGAAAATAATTATTGTAACACTTAGCTTTATGCTTATATTTGCCATGGGATTTACACTAGGAATGAAATTTTTAAAAAACCCTACAAAAAATCAAGTTAAAAACAATATTCCTATACAAGGTAATAAAGATAATTCTACTGATGAAAACGTAGACAAGCCTAACGACCAGAATAATCAGAATGGGAATAATGATGAAGATTCTAATAATAATCTAACTACACCTAATAAACCACCAGAAAATGTTAAACCATCAGATGCTGCTCCAGATAAAAAAGAAGTTTTTTTAACTTTCGATGATGGTCCAAGCTCTAAGGTGACTCCAAGAATATTAGAGATTCTGGATGATTATAATATTAAAGCTACTTTTTTCGTTATTGGAAAAAATGCTGAACAGTATCCTGAACTAACAAAACGAACTCATGATTCAGGACACTTAATTGCTAATCATACTTATTCTCATGACTATAAATTTATCTATAGCTCAACTAATAACTTTTTAGTTGATTTAGATAAAAGCAATAAAGCTTTAGCCTCTATATTAGGCTCCTTTGATAATAAAATTATTCGTTTTCCTGGTGGTTCTTTTGGCAGAACTGCTTATAAGGAGGCTGTAACTAAAGCTGGTTACACATACGTAGATTGGAATGCTTTAAATAACGACGCTGTTGATTCTAAAAGAAGCACTATCCCTTCAGCAGAACTTGTACAAAATTTAAAAAACTCCGTAAATAATATGAATCCCAAAAATAAAAATCATGTAGTTATCCTAATGCATGATACTGGAAGTAAAAGCACCACCGCTGATTCTCTTCCTGAAATAATAGAATTTTTAAAGTCTGAAGGCTATGAGTTTAAAACTTTAGCCGAGTAAGTTTAATAATATAAAAATGCTGTAAGGTTATTTAAGAATAACTTTACAGCATTTTTTAATACATACTTTTATACAAATAAATCTCTTACCTCGTCTTCACTTAACTCGGATATTAAGTTTTCCTCATAAATATCTGAGTTTATAACATTATTTATGATTTCCCTTTTCTTTTGTTGAAGATTATATATTTTCTCTTCAATGGTGCCTCTTGTAATCAGTTTTATAACTTCTACAGTGCTTTTCTGTCCCATTCTATGTGCTCTATCCGTTGCTTGATCTTCTACTGCTGGATTCCACCATGGGTCAAAGTGTATTACAGTATCTGCTCCCGTTAAATTAAGCCCTGCCCCTCCAGCCTTTAGAGATATTAAAAATACTTTACTTTTTCCATTATTAAAATCTTTAACTATAGTCACTCTATCTTCCATCTTTGTTTTACCATCTAAATACATATAATCTATTTTTTCTTTTATAAGTATCTTTTCTATATTTTTAAGGACAGTAGTAAATTGAGAAAATAGTAGTATCCTATGCTCTGAAGATATGCTTTCCTCTAAAATACCTAGAAGTGTTTCCATCTTGCCACTATCACCCTTATAATTTTCTATAAATATAGATGGATCATCACAAATTTGCCTTAATCGTGTTAACATAGATAATATTTTAAGTCTACTTTTCTTAAAGCCTTTTTCTTTTATTTCTATAGCTAAATCCTCTTTGAATTGACTTAAATATGCAGCATATAATTTTTTCTGTTCATCAGTCATTTCTACCAATATTTTATGCTCAATTTTAGGTGGTAGTTCACTTAACACATCCTTTTTTAATCTTCTTAATATAAAAGGTTTAATGTGCCTATTCAATTCTTGCAATGCTAATTTATCATTATCTTTTACAATAGGAACTTCATAATTTTGCAAAAACTTATTATGATTCATCAAATATCCTGGCATTATAAAATCAAATATAGACCATAACTCAGTAAGAGAATTTTCTATTGGAGTTCCTGTTAAAGCAAAATAAGCTTTTGCCTTTATTTCTTTAACAGCTCTTGAATTTATAGAACTAGGATTTTTTATATTTTGTGCTTCATCTAGTAGACAATATTTAAAAATAATTTCTTTGTATTCTTCTACATCTCTCCTTATTAATGGATAAGACGTAATTATAATATCATAATTTTCAGCTTCTTTTAGCTTTACTTTTCTCTCTTTTTTATCACCTGATATTATTAAAGTAGTTAAATTAGGTGCAAACTTTTCTATTTCATCCTTCCAATTATATACTAAAGATGTTGGAGCAATAACTAGTGTTGGTACTCTTTTATTATCCTTTATTTCCGATTCAATAAAAGCTATTGCTTGAAGAGTTTTACCAAGTCCCATCTCATCTGCTAATATTCCTCCTAGTCCACAACCTGCAAGAGTTTTCAGCCACTTGAATCCAAATCTTTGATATTCTCTCATAACTTTATCTAAATTTTCACTAGCTTTAAATTCGATATTTTTCACAGACTTTATATTACTTACAAGATTGTTAAAGCTCTCATGGGCTTTTACTGATACTTGCTTATCTTTTACAAGTTCATCTATATATAAAGCATTATAAGTAGATAAAAGAATTTTTTCCTTTTGCAAATCAAAATCTTTTATATTTAGGTATTTAATCATATTAGAAAAATCCTGCAGTTCTTGTGATTCAAGTGGTATAAACCCACCTTTCTTAAGCTTATAATATTTCTTCTTTTCTTTTACTGCATTAAATATATCCTTAAGTTCTTCTCTTTCAACTTCACTTATATTAAAATCAAATTCTAGTAAGTTATGTTCATTTATTTTCACATTAGATACTATAGTAGGATTATTGTATATTTTTATATTCTTAAATTCTTTTGAGTAATAAACTTCTCCTAAATTAGATAGATGTTCAATTTTGTTTTGTATAAAGCTTATAATATTTTCTTCCTTTTTCATAACAAACCTATAGTCTTCTTTTTGGAATCCGCTATCTATTAATTCTTGAATTATCTTAAGTTCCTGAGATATATCTCTTATAAGTATACTATCCCCACTTCTTATTTCTTTGTCCTTTAGAGGATTTATACTTATATCTCCATAGTTAAACTTTACTTCTATAGTAACTCCATTACCTTTTTTATCAAAATACATTTCTGCCCTTAAGGGCTCCTCATAAAATTCGTCAGATATAGTAGGATCTATATTTATATTAGAACTTATGTCTCTTAAACTAGGCAATATATAAGATCCCAGTTCTTCCTTGTCCTCCATATTGAACTTTATAGTATTGTTTATCTTAGTATCATATAAATTATAAAAGGCTTTAAATATCTTAGCCTTATCTTTTGTAATATGATATATCATATTATTATATATTACATATTCACCGTCTTTAGTTAAAAATATAATCGATTCTCCTTTTTGTTTCATATATATATATCCCTGTTGTTCATATATATCAAACTCCAAAGGTAGTTTTTCTTCTATTATATTTGTAGTAATTGAATATCCTTTATTGAATCTAAATTCAATAGGTTTATCCTTTAAGCTATATAAAATTCGCTTTAATTGATTGTCTGCTAATAATGCCTTTTTTCCCTTTAATAATCTATTATGTCTATATCCCTTATCAAAACTTTGAAGATTCTTATTTATTTCATAAATCTCCATAAGTATACTTATACTCTTCTCATCATTTGGAGAGAATACATGCTCTTTAGGCTTATAAATAAAGTTCTTTCCAAAGTTAATATTTTTATCTTTATTTTGAACAACATCCAAAAACTCAATTAAATCTTTTATTACATATAATGTATCTTCTCCTATTTTAAATTCTATAGAAGATAGTTCTGAAAAAATATCCTTTTGGTGAATTGTATAATGTAACTTCACTTGCTTTTTTATATTATCTCTGACTAAAATTCCTACATTAAGCTCTTGTAATAAATCTTTAATTTGTCTTGATCCTTTACTAAATTGAATAATCTTTCTTTCCTCTCTGACTTGCTTTAACAGTAAAGCCACAACGTGCTCACAAATTCCTATTGCAGAAAAATAATTAGATAAGGGCTGACAATCACATTTGGAATTTACTATTCCTCCATATTCAGTAACGAATGCTCTTGAATTATAGACTCTATCCTTACTACTTGATTCAATAACTCCTTTAATCAATGTAAACTCTTCTCCAGTAGTATCTTCTTTTACCTTTTTAGATGACACTTCTAAAACCTTGCCATCTAAGTAATGACTCTCCCCTCTATCATAAATAACTCTACTAGTCAAATTCTTAATAGTTCCTTCATCTATATAAATCAAATGATCACCTCTACAAAATTTACATGAAAATATATTATATTAATCATTTTAGACTAAGTTCCTATAAAAACAAACATCAATATAAAATTTCTGGAAAATAATTAAGAGATAGTCCTCAAAAATGAGAACTATCCCTTACCTATTTATAAACCTTAACTCCTTCAAAGTCCGCTTTAAGTGTATATGTTTGCCATTTATCCTCTAATGAGTCTAAAAACTTTTTCATATTTTCATAAAACTCTTTATTATTATCATCTATTAAGGCTATAAGAGTAGATCCTGATCCACTTATAAACTCTGCTAGAGCTCCATTTTTCTCTGCTTCCTTAAATATGCTATCTGTATTTCTTATTAATCCTTTTCTATAATCTTGATGGATTTTATCTTGTATACTTACTCTAAGTTTTTCAAGCTCACTATTATTCATAGCATTAACAAACATTGCCGTTCTTGAAAGATTAAATATACAATCTTCTCTTGTATATGTTTTAGGTAATACCCCTCTTGCATCCTCTGTACTTAGCTTAAAGTCTGGCACCATAACAAACATACTTATATTCTCAGGCACATTAACCTTTGAGTACTCTACCTTATTATTGTGTACAAGAGATATAACCATGCCCCCTACTACAGCTGGAACTATATTATCAGGATGTCCTTCTATCTTTGCCGCCTCATTTATTATATCTTCCTCACTTAATATATTACCCATAAATGCATTTGCTCCAGCTATTCCAGCTACTATACAAGTAGCACTACTTCCAAGCCCTCTAGACATAGGCACATCGCATTTAATCATATTTATTCTAAAACCATCACAAGGATATCCGTTTTTTTTCATTGTATCAGAAAAACACTTATATATTAAATTTTCCTCTAATGGTATTTCAGATGTTTGTCCATTTTCTAGAAACTCTATTCCATTTTCAATTTTCTCTATTGTTATCTCATTATAAAGATTCAAAGCCATTCCAAAGCTATCAAATCCCGGTCCCATATTTGCCGTAGTTGCAGGCACTCTTACCTTTATCATAATATACACCCCTCATCTTTTTAGAGCCACGTACTAAATCAGTATTTATATTTTATCTAAACTAATTATTATATTTAATACTCTTAATCTAAATAATGCCATTTATTGTTCTTTCCAAGATTACATATGTGTTTTATTTAAGGATTTTCATAATAATATCATACTATATCAGTGTTTTCAAGCATTAAAATTAGGAACTATACTCATATATTTAATACATATCCCGCTATAAATTTTAAAACCACTATTAAATATATTAAGAGTCAGATTTTCACCTGACTCTTAATTATTTTTATATTATTTTTCTTATCAATTATAAATTACCATACAGTTTTGTGCCTCTTCTTAATATTACTTTGTATAGAATTAAATTAATACTATTATATACTGTAAACAAAAATATAGCTGTTATAGTAAAAGATACTTTAAATTTATATATAATAAAAAGTAGACTTCCTGATACTACTATACTTAACACTAAGTTTATAAGGACATTCATATTTTGCTTTACTGCCTTCTGTTCATTATCCCAATGTAACTTAGGACTAATTAAGTCTATTAGTATACCAATAAAGTTTGTAAATAGAATAGCACATAATCCAATAGTACTAATTAGAATTAATAATAACATAGGGGTAGGAGTGAACACTATTAGTACTATGATAAGCATAATCATTCCAATTGCTCCCATAATAAATCCTGAGAATACCTTTGACATTATTTGTGTCTTATAATTCATAGGTATATACTTATTTACAAATAAGTTTTTCCCTTCCCTAGATATTGATGTTGCAGCAATAGCATTTGAACTAGATATAAATACTATTGCTGCAATAGCTCCTGCAAGTATAATTGGTGCTTTGTCTGATTGAGCCACAAGACCACTTATCATTTCTAAACTATTTCCCTCTTCTGGATTCAAAACTGATGAAAGTAATATAAATACTGGCCATAAAAAGTTTATTATTACGCAGTTCATAAAATACGCTGGAGTTCTAAAGAGTATTTTAATTTCTTTTATTGTATATGCTTTAAATGAGGAATTTTGAATTGTTACTTTAGAAAACTCTTCACTACTTAATTCTTTTCTTTTAGTTGTAACTTCTGAAATTCCTATAATTCCTTTTAAATACAGTCCTTCACCTAATAAAATAAATATAGCTATTGCTAGTATAGTTATTCCTATAAATAGGATTAGATTTAAAGCTCCAATAAGTGAAGTATTTTCCACTAAAGCTAAGGCAGCAAGTTTTCCACTTGGAAACATTCTTGAAGTTAAATCTATAAGAGAATTATTTCCCTCCACAAACATTTTTTGAATTTGTTCTGGACTTGTAAGACTTGCTGCAGTTTTTTGCATAAATATATTTACTCCTATACCGATAAACATTGCAAATATACCGCCAACCGTCTTAAATCTATCTTTATTCTTTGCTATACTAGTAAATCTCATTATTACCATTACTATTATAGATGATATTATTAGTGGTATTATAGGAAGGATTAGAAATATTAATATCCCAAATATATAATATAAAATCCCAGCACTATCACTAATACCGTAGGCTATTATTATTGGCGCTAAAATTATTATTTCAGTTAAGTATTCATAAATTAAAACAACCACCAATTTAGCACTCATTATCTGTGATGCCTTAAAAGGAAGGGGTAATAGATACTCTATATCCATAGAAAAGTAGAATGTTCCCATTACATAAAATATGCCAAAGAAAAATATAATCATACTTACCACAGAAAGTCCAAGTCCTAGCAGCGCTCCTTGTTGATCTATTGGAGCTAATGCCTCATAAACTTTACTAACAAAAGCTCCTAAGCCTATAGCTAAAGGCATAAAGCATGCTATTAAAAATAATATAATGCCTACTCCCTTTAGCTTTATTTTACCTCTACTTTTTCCTAAGGATTCTCCATTAGTTTTTAATAATACCTTTGTTAAGGCTATAAACCTACTCATTTCCAGTCATCTCCAAAAACATTTTTTCTAAGGACTCATTTCCTTTAGCCTGCTCTTTTAGCTCTTCTAATCTTCCGAAAAATAATATCTTTCCTTTATTTATTATAGCTACCTTGTCACAAATCTTTTCTGCTACTTCAAGAACATGAGTTGAAAAGAAAACGGTCCTACCACTATCAGCATGCTCTCTCATCATTTGCTTTAATGTATATGAGGATTTTGGATCTAATCCTGTCATCGGTTCATCTAATATCCAAACTGATGGTTCATGTATAAGCACTCCCATTATTATTATTTTTTGCCTCATACCATGAGAATAACTTTGAATTTGATCACCAAGTGCATCCTTTATTTCAAATCTTTCTGATAGACTATCTATTCTATCTTTACGAATCTCCTTAGATACATTATAAATATCTGCCATGAAGTTCAAGTATTCTATTCCTTTTAATCTTAAAAACATGTCTGGACTATCTGGTACAAACCCAAACTGCTCCTTAGCCTTTAACGGATCCATTTGTATATCTATGCCATTTATTTTTATGCTCCCAGAGTCGGGTTTTAAAATACCTGTTATCATCTTAATGGTAGTTGTTTTGCCTGCCCCATTTGGGCCTAGAAAGCCAAAAATCTCTCCATCTTCTATTGTTATATTTAAATTATCCGCAGCCTTTACTACATTATTGTAACTTTTATTTACATTTAAAATTTCAATCATAACTTACTCCTTTTAAATAATTAGTTCTTTAATAATATTAATTATTTATTATACCTCAAAGGTTTATTCAACACCACAAATTCATTCCAATTTGTTCATATATAATTAATCCGATGTCCTAGTTTTGTCATGTAATTTAAATAAATAAAGTTAGGCGACTGTTCTATAATTTAATTACATGAACAGCCACCTAACTTTATTTAAACATAATCTTTGCAATACTTACTGCAGCTATCACAGCGGTCAGGTCAGCTAAAATTGCTGCCCACAATGTATGTCGTATCTTTTTTATATTTACTGCACCAAAATATACTGTAAGAGTATAAAATATAGTTTCTGTAGAACCTATTATAATTGATGCTACAAGTCCTATATATGTATCCGCTCCATACCTACTTAAAATATCCATGAATATTCCCTGTGCTCCGCTTCCTGATAAAGGTTTTACCATCACAAGAGGAACTACCTCTGGTGGAAGACCAATAAACTTTACTATTGGCTGTACACCTTTTATAAAATACCCTAGAGCACCTGATTCTCTAAATACTCCTACTCCTATAAGCATAGCTAATAAATAAGGATAAATATTAAAACAAACTTTAAGACCGTCCTTTGCCCCTTCAATAAAGCATTCGTATACTTTTACTTTTTTAAACATTCCATAGGCAACTATAGAACCTACCAATATAGGAATTAGTGAACTTATAAAATACGTCAAACCATCTCCCCCTCTACAAAACAGAATTACACTTTAAAATTAATCTCATATTGCTTATATACTCAGAAAAATCTTTGTAGTATTTTACAATATATAACTCCCATAAATGCAGCTATCCCGGTAGCTATTATAGCTGGAATAATTACAATTCCTGGATTAGCAGATCCACATGCTGCTCTCATAGAAATAATCGATGTTGGAATAAGTTGAATACATGCTGCATTAAGTACCAAGAAAAGTACCATATCATTACTTGCTGTATCTTTACGTGGATTGATTTTTTGTAGTTCCTCCATAGCCTTTATGCCAAAAGGAGTAGCCGCATTTGAAAGTCCTAACATATTAGATGTAAGATTTAAAAGTATACTTCCCGTAGCTTCTTGGCTCTTTTGAGCATCCTTAAATAATATCTTTAGTATTGGTCTTAATACGATACCTAATTTATCAGTTATTCCACTTTTTTGAGCAATCTTCATTATTCCGCACCAAAGACACATCATTCCCATCAATGCAATAATTAATTTTACTGAAGCTTCTGTTGATCCCATAATTGATTTTGAAATTAACTCTCCTCTTCCAGTAGCTAGTCCAAATATCACTCCAAAAACTACTAAGAAAAACCATATTATATTTATCAAATCTACCACCCCTATAAAAAGTAAGTTCCAATAATCTATGTATATGTAATTATCAATATAGCCATCACCTTGAACATATGAAAATAATTAAAATATTTACTGAAAAACAGTCCCTTAACCTTAAAATCAAGAGACTGTCCTATATTTCTATAACCTTATTGAAATTATACATGTTAAATGATACTATTAAATGTGGTTATATAATTCTTTATACGATTTGGGGGAGAAAAATGATATTGCGTGATATTATGAAGTATATAGAAAGTGAATATGGCATTATTAATTCTACTCCTTGTGAAGCTTGCGGAGGATCTTTTATAGCGGAATCTTTAGAGATTCATGTGCTAGATAATATCCCACATGATATCTGCATATGTGTTTGTTCTGAATGTGGCCATGAAAAATCCTTTAGCTTTTGTGCTCCATTTATAGAGGATGAGTTATTTAAAACAGCCAAAAGGGCTATGCACTAGTTTAAATAAATACTATTCTTATATTAACTAAAGCACATGCTAATAATAAAATCAGCAGCATAATTTTTAAAAAATAACTGCTGATTTTTATTGTACTAAAATCTTCACATTACATTAGACTTTTTCATATAATTCTACTATTTTAAGTATTACTTCCACTGCTTTTTCCATAGCAAAGATAGGTATATACTCATATTTCCCATGGAAATTATGACCTCCTGCAAATATATTTGGTGTAGGAAGTCCCATAAAGGAAAGTTTTGCTCCGTCCGTTCCACCCCTTATAGGTACTACCTTAGGTTCTACTCCAACCTCTTTCATAGCCTTAAAAGCAATATCTACAATATGCTTCACTGGTTCAATTTTTTCTTTCATATTATAATATTGATTCTTCATTTCTAATGTAACTGCTCCCTCACCATACCTGTTATTTAAATTTTCTATGATATTCGTAATAGTACTTTTTCTATTTTCAAACTTATTCATATCATGGTCTCTTATTATATATTGAAGAACTGTGCCCTCAACATCTCCATTAAAAGAGTTAAGATGATAGAAGCCCTCATACCCTTCTGTTTTTTCAGGAACTTCTTTCTGTGGAAGCATTGTTATAAATTCATTTGCAATAAGTATTGAATTAATCATTCTATCCTTTGCATATCCTGGATGAACATTTCTACCTTGTATAGTTATCTTAGCCTCTGCTGCATTAAAATTTTCATACTCAAGCTCTCCTATAGGGCCTCCATCCATAGTATAAGCAAAATCTGCCCCAAACTTCTTAACATCAAAGTGATCTGCTCCCTGTCCTATCTCCTCATCTGGAGTAAATCCAACCTTAATTGTTCCATGTTTTATTTCTGGATGTTTTATTAGATAATCTACAGCAGTCATTATTTCTGCAATTCCTGCTTTATCGTCTGCTCCTAATAGTGTAGTTCCATCTGTAGTTATTAATGTTTTTCCAATATAACTTTTTAATTCCGGGAAATCTGATATCTTTAATACTATATTATTGGATTTATTAATTATTATATCTTGCCCTTTATAGTTCTCTATAATCTGTGGATTAACTCCTTTTCCACTCATATCAGGCGATGTATCCATATGTGCTATAAATCCTATTGTTGGAACAGTCTTATTTGTATTTGAAGGTAGTGTAGCCATTACATACCCATTCTCATCTAAAGATACATCCTTCATACCCATTTCTTCTAACTCTTTTCTTAATTCCTTTGCTAATATCATTTGTGTATCTGTACTTGGTACTTTTCCAGTTTCTTCACTAGAGCTTGTATCATATTTAACATATTTTAAAAATCGTTCTACTACCCCTTCCATAATACATCCTCCTTTATTCCTTAACTATAAATTTTTCAATTCTATTTTCGCTTAGTCAATTTCAAAAATTACCCACATTTATATTATAATTTAACATAATATATTTACAATCATCATTACCATTTTAGCACCATTATCTTATAGAGTACTTTAAGGATTCATTGTCTTTTCTAGAATCCTTAAAGTTTATAAAGCTATTTTAAGTATCATTACTGTCTTAGTACATTAACCCTTATTTTCTCTTCCACAGATATAGGAAATATCATACTCCCCATATTAGGATCATCTGATATAAACTTCATTTTTCCATCAAATTTGCTCTCCATATCTGCCATTTTAATTACACCAGTTTCTTCATTTAAGCTAATATTTCCTTTTTGAGTTCCTTTAATATCCTCATAGTTGATCTTTATATTATCTACTATAGTAGGTTCAGCCTCTTCCTTACCTTTTATCTTTGAATCTACAGTAATACTTGATGTTCCATCTGAACTTTCTTTTAAAGTATAGTTATTCTCTGTCACTATAGGAAATTCATTCGAAACATCTCTATCCTCTTTCCAGCTTTCTCCCACTTTAATATTTTTATTGGGATATACTGCAGTTATTCTCTCTATCTTTTTTGTTATTGCTTCATTTCCAAACTTATCTTTCATAACCTTTTTGATTTCTTCCTTATCTTTTTCACTCTTTATATTCATCTCAGTAAAAAGTTTATTTACTATTTCATCCATTCCTACCACTTGTTTCACTTTACCATATTCCCCTACTTTTATAGTAAAACTTTTTCCTACTAGAGCATTATAAATCTTTGAAAACTTATCCATTCCTTGAGCTAGAGCTTCTTTATTTTCTGAAGGTGGTTGTTTCTGACTATTACTTTGTTCTTGCTCTTTCTCTTCATCATTGTCTTCTTCACCACCGTCCCCTTTTGATTTATTATTAGAACTTTGTCCATTGCTTGTGGTGAATTTTGCATCTACAGTATCAAAGCTCACCGTAATATCCGCATTTTTATTTTCATCTATATTAGTTACATGGCATAAATACCCTATTCTAATTTTAGACTGTACTTCTGTGTCTCCACCTTTTATTGTTTGGATAATCTTTTCGCTGCTATCTACTTCAACTTTGTATGAATCACCTTTTTTTAGTTTTATTAGCATGTTAACTGATTTATTTATACATCCACTAAACAATAAAGATACACAAAGGAATAATATGTAAACCCTTAATCTTTTTTTCAATTATATTCCCTCCTAAAAATTTTTCTTAATGTTATTGTTCCATTAATTTAAATATTTAAGTATTATAATGAAAATCTCTCTAGAAAAACTATAAATATTATATTGAAATTTAAAATTTCAAATCCCTAAAACTTTATTTTTGGTAATTTTAGGATTTTATTATTGAAATTAACTGTAAAATATTGTAATATACTTATATGCGCTAAATACATTATAATAAACTATTTTATATATTAACCTGAATATATTCATACAAACATTAATACAATTTATAAGATAAGCTATTACAAATATAAACGGTGGTGAAATAAATGCTAAAAAAGGAAATAGTAGCAATGATTCTTGCTGGTGGTCAAGGTACACGACTTAAAATTTTAACTACAAATAATGCTAAACCAGCTGTACCTTTTGGTGGCAAATATAGAATAATAGATTTTACTTTAAGTAATTGTTCTAATTCTGGAATTGATACTATAGGAGTTTTAACTCAATATCAACCTCATATATTAAATGCTCATATTGGTATAGGAAGCCCTTGGGATCTAGATAGAAATAAAGGTGGAGTTACAATTCTACCACCTCATATTAGAAATGACGGTGGTAACTGGTATATTGGTACAGCTGATGCTATATATCAAAACATGCATTTTATTAATAGATATGAACCTGAACATGTTCTTATACTTTCAGGTGATCATATATATAAAATGGATTACTCTAAAATGCTAAAATTTCATAAAGAAAAAGGTTCTGATGCAACAATAGCGGTAATAGATGTTCCTTTCGAGGAAGCTAATCGATTTGGAATTATGAATACAGATGAAGATAGCAAAATATATGAATTTGAAGAAAAGCCTGAAAATCCTAAAAGTAATAAAGCTTCTATGGGTGTGTATATTTTCAACTGGAAAACTTTAAAAAAGTTCTTAACTACTGACTCTCGTGACGAACATTCTCATCATGACTTCGGAAAGAATATTATCCCTTCACTATTAAATTCTGGTTATAATTTATATGCCTATCCTTTTAAAGGTTACTGGAAAGATGTCGGTACTATTGAAAGCTTATGGGAATCTAATATGGATTTATTAAATCCCGACAATGAACTAAATATTCATGATAGGGATTGGAAAATATATTCTGTAACTCCAGCAAAACCTCCTCAATATATAGGTACAAATGCTAAAATAAATAACTCTTTAATAGTTGAGGGCTGTAGTATTCTTGGAACTGTCAATAATTCTGTAATCTTCCCTGGTGTTTATGTAGGAGAAAATACAATAATCGAGGATTCAGTAATTATGTCTAATACTAAGATTGAAAACAATGTAATAGTAAGAAAATGTATCATTGGTTCTGAAAGTGAAATACACAAAAATAGTATAATAGGAAATTCTCAAGGTATAACTGTAGTTGGAGATCATGAGAAAATTGAAATTAACTCTATAATAAAATAATTCAAGGGGGATAAATATGCTTAAAGACTATATGGGAATTATAAGTTTAAACGAGGATGATGAGCACATAAAAAATTTAACTAGTAGCAGACCGTTAGCGGCAATCCCTATTGGCGGAAGATATAGAGTAATTGATTTTGTCCTATCTAATATGGTAAATGCAGGGTTGACTAATATAGGTATATACACCCAAGACAAATCTAGATCTCTACTACATCATTTAGAATCTGGTAAACCATGGGATTTAGATAGAAAGATCAATGGACTTTTTATGTTTAACTTTAACTTTGCTGATGGAAAAACGAATGATATGGACTTATTTAAAGATAATGTGGACTACTTATATAGAAGTAAGCATAGCAATGTTATTTTCTCATCTTCAAATATGATATGTAATATAAACTATACTAAAGCTATAGAATATCATGAAAAATCCGGTTCCGATATAACTATAATATATAAAAATATTCATAATGCAGATTCAAGTTTTTCTGGTTGTAATACCTTGAATCTAGATGATAACAATAATGTTGTAAGTGTTGGAAAAAACATAGGTGTTAAATCTATTAATAATATATCAATGGACATGTTTATAATGAAAAAATCTATTCTATTAAGTATTATAAATCAATGTGTATCTACTGGATGCTATAAGTCAATTAAAAGTTGCATCTATGCAAATACCTTGAATTTCAAAATAAAAGGTTATGAGTTTAAAGGTTACTTAGAATGTATAAATTCTACAAATTCATATTATAAAGTAAACATGGATATGTTAAACCCTAAAGTGAATGAAGAATTATTTCTAGGTGCAGGACCTATTTATACAAAGGTACAAGATGCTCCTCCTACTAAGTATTCATACGAGTCCAATGTTTCCAACTCACTGATTGCTAATGGCTGCATTATAGAAGGAACAGTAAAGAATAGCATTATATCTAGAAGAGTAATAATTCATAAAGGTGCAGAACTAGATGGGTGCATAATACTTCAAAACTGTGAAATCAAAGAAAACGCTAAACTCTCTAGAGTAATAATAGACAAAAATGTTATAGTAGAACAGAATAAAGAGCTTAAAGGAGATCTTCAATACCCTGTTGTTATTGAGAAAAATTTCTACTGCTATGACGAAGCAAAACATGCATAAATATTTTAAGGAAATCCAAAATGGATTTCCTTTTTTATTTAAACTTCCTTAAGATGGGAGTCTTACGACAGGTAGTCATCGGATAAAAGTTCAAACATAAATTTAATATATAATAATCAAAAACCTAGATAGAATAAATATAACCCTATTAATAAAGCAATAATACCTAACATAATCTTTATTATATTTCCAATAGTTTTAGTCTTACTTGACATGCTTAGTTGCTGGGCAAATCCAACTGAAGTTCCCACAATAAGTATTAGTATAGAGTGTCCAATAGAGTACAATAGAAGCATTAGTGCTCCAATTACTATATTTCCTCGCTGAGCTACATATGCTAAGATCGCGGCCATTACAGGAGTTGCACAAGGTGATGATAATCCTCCTCCTACAATACCTAGAAAAAATGCCCCAAATAATCCTCTTTTCTTATTTGGCACCTTACAGCTACTAGTTCCCTCTCCAATTACACCTATAAGCTTCAATCCCACAAAGAGCATTATAGCTCCTAGTATTAGATACCACGATGTCCCAGTTAAATTAATAAAGCGTCCAATACTTGCAACAACTACCCCAATTATTGTAAAGGTCATAGCTACTCCAACGGAGAAAAATAATGAATATTTAAAAGCTGTGCTCTTATCTTTAACTCCTGCTTTTCCAACATATCCAACTACAAGTGGAATACTAGATAATACGCAAGGGCTAAATGAAGATACTATTCCGGCTATAAAAGATAAACCTAGCGCTAAATACACATTACTTGAGATTATACTTGAAAAATCCCTTAGTAGTTCTCCCATTAAATCACTTCCATTTTACTTAATATATCTAATATTTCTTCCTCTGTCATGACTCCAACCTTCTTTGACACTACCCTGCCATCTTTATCTAAAAACACTATTGTTGGAACATACATAACCTCATATTTTCTAGCGAGTTTCATTGCCGTATCTAAAATCTTCTTATCATCTAAATATACAACACCAACAATAACCCTATCCCCATACTTTTCATTTATACTATTCATTATAGGATACATTTCTACACAATTAGGGCAGGTTTTTGTAGATAACTGCATAATAACCAGCTTTTTAAGTTCTCCATTATGTACCTTCATAATATCTTCTATTCTATTAGTAATACTAGTCTCCAACTTATCTTTCTTGCCATAAATATTCTTACTATAATATATACCTGCTACAGCTATAATAAGTATTATAGTTATAGCTATCTTAAATTGATTTTTCATCTACCTACCTCCAAAATCTATATCTAATCATAAATATGTGCTTATGTTCATTATTATAACATAAGTATTTTAAATCTTTTGATAGGTATTTTAGTATTACTTATATAACATCAATAGAAGAAACCTATAGTCCATCAAACTATAGGTTTCTTCCTGATTTTATTATTTGGTAGCAAAGTTAGTCTTTACTCCCCATCTTATTTCTTACTTTTTTCTTTTGCTTCTTTTGCTTCTTTTGCTGTTTCTTTTCCCTTTTGTTCATTTTCTTTTCTTTCTTCTCTAGCTTTTTCTTCTTTTTCTTTTACTTCTTCCTTGCCTTCTTTATCTTCTAATTCTTTAACTTCATCTTTAACCTTTTCAGCTTTATCCTTAATTCTATTTACAACGCCTTGTCCATTATTCGTATCAATAGATTTTACTGCTTCTTTTGC
The DNA here is from genome assembly GCF_055755365.1 of Clostridium sp. X. Classification (NCBI taxonomy): domain Bacteria; kingdom Bacillati; phylum Bacillota; class Clostridia; order Eubacteriales; family Clostridiaceae; genus Clostridium; species Clostridium sp. X. The sequence continues at coordinate 1,154,612 of NZ_CM146912.1, read as the reverse complement.
TTCTTCTTTAGTTATGTTTCCTGCTTTAACTTCAACTTTTAGTTCTTTTTTAAGCTCTTTCTTTACTTCTTTGATAGCTTTATTTACAACCATATTATTTTTAAAAGCTTCTTTAAATTCACTCTTTGCCTCAACAAAAGCTTCTTTTTTAGCAGTTACTACTTCTTCTGCTTCCTTAATTGCTACTTCATCTCCACTTTGTTTTGCTTCTTCAAGCTTAACTAAAGTTTCCTTTACATCTTGTTTTACGGTATTAAATTCATGTCTTTGTTCAACCATTTTTATCATAGCTTCTTGTCTTGCAGTTTGCATCTCAATTACAGCTGCAATAGTCTCTTTAGCATTTTCTGAAACCTTTTCTTGTATTGCTTTTAATACTTCGATTGATTTTTTATGTCTTGCAACTATTCTAGCTTCTAAAGCTTTTAATTTCTCATTATCTTTTTCATCTACTTGAACTGCTTCTTCAGTAACTTCTTCTTCAACAGTTTCTTCAGTATTATTTGTTTCATCTACATTTGTATTCTCTTCTGTAGCTGTAGCATCTTCTTCTGTAGAAGTTTCAGTAGTTGTTGTAACTTCTTCAACTGTAGTATTTTCTTCAGTAACAGTTGTACCTTCTGTAGTATCAGTATTTTCTATAACAGCATTTTCTTCAGCTGCTACTTCTTCAGTTTGATTTGAATTTTCAAGAACTGTTCCTTCTTGATCTTCTAAAGTAATCTCTGTTTCTGTTATAACTTCTTCCCCTTCTGTAGCCTGAATAATTTGTTGAAGTATCTCATTAGATGTCTCCATGTTTTTGTTGTATTCTTCAATAGCAGTCTGAGCTAGGTCTTCTTTTCCTTCTTCAACCATAACTTCTGATTCTCCAAGCCTTTCTTCTGCAACATCAGTAATAACTTCAACCTTTGCTTCTTCATTAAAAGCAAGTGCTATCTTTACATCATCTAATGCTGTATCTACGCCATAGAATATACTATCTGGTTTGATTCCAGCTGAATTTGCTAATGAATCCACCCCTTCTGCAAGAGCAGCTCCCCCAATATTAGCAAGCATTGCTACTGTTACCACAAATATTTTTAATTTTTTCATCGGTACATCCTCCTCAAAATGTTTTATTTTCTTTTCTGCATATATGTACGCACCTACCTTTTGATTTTTAAGGGGTAGATAAAAAAGTTTTTAAACTATAATTTTATTTTGGTAATATCTTAAGATACACCCCATCTTAAATATAGGGTACAATACGTATATATATATATGAAGTGACAGAGAGGTGATGCAATGAATGTAACAGATCTTATTTATAATAATAGAACTAAATTTATAGAAGAGAATAAAAACTTTATATATGGCATTGCCTATAAAATATGTAAACGAAAGCTAGATTGGAATAACGATGATGAACTTAGCATTGCTCTTATCTCCTTTAATACTGCTTGTGATAAATATAGTGAAGATAGGGGCAACTTCTTTAGTTATGCCTCTGTTATAATAAAAAATTCCCTTATTGATTTTTTTAGAAAGACAGGGAATACACCCTATATTATATTCAATAACGATAATGATGACATTAATACTACTGAGTATATAGATTATAAAATATCATTAAATCAATATGAACTTGACTGTGAAAATGCTAAAAGATCAGAGGAAATTGCTGAATTTTCTATGGAACTTGCTAAATATAAGCTAAGTCTTAACGAACTTATAAATTCTTCACCCTCTCATATTGATACTAGAAATAATTTATTAAATGTAGCATTGCTCTGCTCTAGTAATGAGGATATATTAAACTATATAAAAAGTAAGAGGTTACTCCCTATAAGCCAAATAGCTCTTTTTACTAATTGCAAAAAAAGATATCTAGAAAAATGGCGCAGATATTTACTTACCTTAATACTGATACTTTCAAGTAAAAATTATCCTTATATAAAATCTTATTTAAATATAAAGGTTGGTGAAAATAATGAATAGCAGAACAGGAATTGTTATGGAAATAAAAAACAAAAGAGCCTTCTTAATGACTCCTAATGGTGAGTTTGTAGACGTTACAATTAATGATACCCTCCCATCTATCGGAAGTACTTATACAGGACAAATTTATAAAAGACCTAACTTTTACAAATATATAGCTAGTGCAGCTTGCCTAGCATTTTTCACCTCTATTGGGGGAGCTGCTTATGCTTACTATACACCAACTACTTCTGTAGTGGTTGATATAAATCCGTCTCTTGAACTTAAATTAAATAGATGGAATAAAATAATAAAAACTATACCGCTAAATAAAACTGGTGAGCAATTAGCTAGTTCTATAGATATAAAAAATAAAGATATTGATACTGGACTTACAATAATTCTAGATGAAGCCGAAAAAGAACACTTTATAAATGAAGATAACCTTAAAGAAGAACAATACATTTCTTTAAGTGTTACTTCTTCCAAAGATACTTCACTAAATTTACCTAAACTCCAAGAAAAAGCTGGTTCTAAAAAAATAGATATTAAAATTGACTATAGTAAAAACAATGCTAAGAATGATATAATAAAAAATGGAAAAGAATTAGAAAAAGAACAGGAAAATATTAATACTGATATTAAGGAAGTTACTCCTTCTAAATCTAATAAGAATTTGAAAAATAATAAAGATAATAATAAAAAAGATAATATAGATGAGTCTTATGAGAATCCTAAAAATAGTTCAAAAGCTGAAGTTAAGGATTCTAATGCAAATATAAATTCAGATTTAAACGATAAAAAAGATAAAGAAAAAAACATACCTAAATCCAGTAATTATAATGAGAAAAATAACTCTAAAAATAATAAAAGTAAAGAACATAAAGATAAGTAAGTTGATTTTAGGAGGACTATATGAAAAGAAAAACTGGTGTAGTAGTTAAGGTTGCTACAGATTTTATATGTGTGCGGACTGTACATGGTGAATTTTTCAACCTAAAGCTTCAAGGAAATACTCCAAAGATAGGTGATATTTACTCTGGAACCATTTCAATTCCAAGACCTATTATTATAAAGCGCCTTATATTCATTGCCATATTAGCAGGTGTAATTATTTTTGGTAGGCATATATACTACTACTTCAGCTCCTCGTGTTCCGTTATAATAAGTATCCCTCCCACTATACAATTAAAAGTAAACAAATGGAATAAGATAGTATCCATTGAACCTACTAGTACCTCTGGTAGAAAGTTGTTATCTGAGTTGGATTTAAAAAATCTACATGTAACTAAAGGTTTAGAACTAATTATTGAAGAAGCCACTAAAAAAAATGTAATAAATAAAAATTATATAGATAGCGGACATGCCATTACTATATATATTTCTGGCAAAACTAATCAAACAATTAATCTGACTTCCTTTCAAAGCTATACTAAAGATAGAAAGTTAAATTTACAAATAAATAATAAAGGTTCAGATTATGTTATTGAATAAAAAAGTCGGCTACGCCGATTTTTTTCGCTATGGGGACCTAGTCCCCCTTCGACGACGCTATGCGTCTGAGCACCCCCCTTATTACGGCAATGGGTTCCCCCTCTGCACACCCTATTTTATAGAAAATTATAAGTTTATCCACAAAAGAATAAAATTATAATTTTCTATAAACTAAAAAAAATAAGTCATATAAGATTTAACTAATCTTATATGACTTATTTTTTTTCTTAGTAGCTTGTACATTATTTAAATTTAGGAATTTCATAGACTGGCTTTGCTGACGTAACCTGTGCCATAAGCTCTTCAAATTTCACTCTTGCAAGTTGTTTCCGAGCCCATCCAGTATCTGTAGCATATTGATGCCATCTTACACTAACATTCCATCTCATTTTATAAAGTGTATTTTGCTTGTACTTTTCACTATTTATATAGTCAGTACTTACAAACTTAGCTCCTCCTATTATTGCTTCATCTACACTAAACCAACATTCTTTATAAGCTCGTTCTGAACCACCTTTTTCTGGAGCAGAATCTATTGCGCCTATTCCAAATAAGTTATATGTTGTTTTAGGTTCTACCTTAACTCCTCCTACTGAACTTACAAGAATTCCAGTAGCTAGTGTAGAGGTTCCATTACCAGTTTCAAGTAAGGCATGTGACACTAGGTATAAAGGATTAATATTGCTATCCTTAGCAGCCTTTAAAAATACAGCTCCTTTTTCGTTTAGGGCACCCTTACCTTTTAATATATTGTTTAAGTCAGCTTCAGTAACACCCTCCATATAATTTAAATTTAAAAACTTATATTTATAAGTGTTATCTAAAAAATTATTTGGATTCATGTAATATTTTATTAACTCTTTACTTGGTATCATCCATGAATTTCCTTCGCTATAGGTTGGCGCCCCATTAAGCTGATCTAAAGCAGCCTCATCTAAGCTCTTGTCATAGCTTGTATATGAAATAGTAGGTATTATTGTATTATCTGTACTTGCTATACTACTCAAATTACTCTCAAATATGTTATTTGAAAGTACTCTAAAATATGTAGAATAATAATTATCATAATCCGTATTAGCATCTTTATTTTGCCCTACTGTTCCCTTATTCTTTACATAAATCAGAATCTTATATTTGCCTAATTCAAAACCCTCTGACTTTAAAAATGTGTATGGATTAGCTGCACTTATAGCAGTTGTATATCCTTTTGTTATTTCATTGTATGTAGGAGAATTAATATATGTATTTGGATTATCATAAACTTCATCTGGATACTTAAAAGCAAAAATTCTATACTGAACATCTCCTAAGTAATTTGTTGTAATTTTAAAGCTTGTCTTAGTATTCTTCAAAACAGGTTTTTCAAGTATATCAACAGTCTTAATAACAGGTAGTCCTACATAACTTGTAGAATCTTCATATACTTTGGAAGTTGTAAAACTCATTTTAGTAGGCTTGGACAATTTCTTACCATCTTTACTTTTAACTTCGGTACTTAACTCTACAGAATACGTTGTTCCTGGAATGTATCCTCCAACTGGCGGATATATTACTAAGGACTTATTATCTTTGCCTAGTGATATAGTTGTTTTCATTTGTTTACCATTACTACTCTTAACTATTACATTGGTATTATTGATGGTACTTCCATCAAGTTCTAAATTAAATTTAACAGTCCATGGCTTGTTTATATTTTTATTTTGTTGAGAAGGCAATTCGTTAAACTGTATCCCTGTTGCAAATGCCAGTGTATAACTACATAGAAATAATGTTGTAATAATTATAACTTTAGCTATACTAAATATTTTCCTCATTCCTCCACCCTCCTTTGAAATTTTTCTTACTTTATTATCGATAAAAATATCAAAAATTCAAGTACATTCAGACTATAAATATTAAGGAACTTACTACCATGTTTCATATACGCTTATTTAATTGTACCATTATATTTTAGACAACTCCATATTTTACAATATTAAATAATCGTTAATTTTTAAAATCTTTATAAAAGACTAAATCTAGATGGCATAGAATCTGTACCTATTCTATCTTTAGTCTTCTAATCTTTCTGCTTCTTAAATTATATTTCTTAGGAACTTTGCTGAATTCACTGCATTATCTCTTGGTCTTACTTCTATTATATAGACTATGTCTCTATTCTTCATTTTGTCAAAATGCCAACTAAAATCAACATTTCCTTCTCCAATAATTTGATGATCACTTTTTCCATTATTATCGTGAACATGGCAAGTTCTTATTTTATCAACATGCTTTAAAAAGAATTCTACTTCATTATACTTATTTTCATAAGAATGCCCTATATCCCATGTTAAAAATAAATCTTCTTCCACCATTAGTAACTTCTCTAAAACTTCTTGAACTAGCTTAACTGGAAATCTTCCTGAATTTTCAATACACAGCTTTATTTTGTTTTTAGAATAAGCCACTAACTCCTTCAAATTCTCTTCTAAAACCTTCCTGTATTCTTCATAATAAATCTCATCTAGATAGGTCTTTCTATCTGTTAATGTAAAACATACTGCAGGTCCAATATGCATAGTCATCCTAGTTGCCCCTATATCATATCCAAAATCTATTACTTCTTTTAATCTACTAATTCCTGCTCTATTTACTTCCTTTTGTAATTGAAGAAGTGAAATATCCTCTGGAGCATGCAGAGTAAGCTCTACTCTTTTTTCCCTACTACATTCCTTTATTTTTTCTCTCTCTTCTTTACTAAATTTTTCTGGAAAGAATATAGGCATATTTACATTAAGTTCTACCGCACTTAAATCATTTTTATATGCATAATTTATAGTATCAAATATTTCCTTTTCACCAGCTGATGCTGCATACCCTATTTTCATAAAATCGCCCCCTAAAATATTCTTAAACTTCACTCCTAATATAAATGTATTATATATTAATTCTTATTAATTTAATATATGTAGAAAAAAAATTAGGAGTATCCCCTATATTGTAAGATATTCCTAATTTATATAAAATAATATGTACTCTTAAATTGTTTTTTTAATCTTCATCCCAAACTTATCCATTTTCTTATATAAAAGACTTCTATGAATTCCAAGTTCATTAGCAGCTATCTGACAATTCCAATTGCATTTTTCTATAACTTCTCTTATTATAGAGGACTCATAGCTTTCTACCATATACTTTAGCATTTTTTTGTTAGAATATGAAGTACAGTTTGCCTTGTGACTTGAAACCATTTTAGCTGGCAAATCCGTTAACTGTATCATAAATTCATCACATGATGCATAAGAACTCTTAATTATATTATCTAATTCTCTCACGTTACCTGGCCATGAATAATTCTGAAAACATAGCTGAACTTCATTGCTTAATGTAACAGAAGTCTTATATTCGATATTAACTTTATTTAGAAAATAATTTGCGAATATAAGTATATCCTCTTTTCTTTCCCTTAATGGAACCATTTCAATATTAATAACATTAAGTCTATAGTATAAATCTTCTCTAAATTCTCCATCTTCTATCATCTGCATAAGATTTCGTCTTGTGGCTGCTATTACTCTAATATCTACAGGAATTGGAACAGTTCCACCTATTTTTTCAACTTCTTTTTCTTGCAATACTCTTAAGAGCTTAACTTGCATATTCATTGGCATATCACCAATCTCATCTAAAAAAATAGTTCCACCATCAGCTTGTATAAACTTTCCGTCTTTCCCAGACTTTTTTGCACCTGTAAAAGAACCTGATTCGTACCCAAATAATTCTGACTCTAAGAGGTCTCCCGGAATTGCTCCGCAGTTAATGCTGACCATAGGTTTCTTACTTCTATAACTATTATTATGAATGGCTCGAGCAAAAACCTCCTTACCAGTTCCTGTTTCTCCTGTTATCAAAACAGAAAAAGAATTCTTAGATGCTTTCATAGCTGCCTTTTTAATATCTAAAAATCCCTTGCTCTTACCCACTATTCCATCAAAGGAGTATTGATTTAAGCACAACTTGTTGTATTCTTCTTTATAAAACTGAAGTTCTGAGTATTCTCTCATTAGCTTTTCAGCAGAATCAAGTGTTTTCAATCTAAACTTTACTTGTGCTACCCCTGCTATCACTTCCTTTTTTTCATCTAGAACACAGGATCTACTAACTAACAAAAAACTATTATCACTTTCTTTAGTCTCACCATCTACAAACTTATGTATAGTCCCTTCTTCTCTATAAACATTTTTTACTATATCAATCATCTTTGTATTTGATATTATTTCTCTTATACTTCTTCCTATAGCTTTTTCTTTGCTTGTCCCTAAAAAATCACAATACTGGTCATTTATATCTGTAACAATTCCATTTTTATCAATAACAATAAATCCATCATCAGTCATTGTAAGTATTTCATCAAATATGTATTTGTACCTTCTTAAATCATCATTCATAACTATTACACCTCTACACATTTATGAATTTATATGTAAATAGGCAGACTGCTCCTTAGTCTGCCTATTTATTTACTCATCTATTAATATCTATTCAATTTATTGTTGGTTTATTATATGTTTCAAGTAAATTACTGAAATATATTTACTTTGTAGCCATTACAGTCCCTTCTCCATCAATAACTACTTCTCCTCTTTGATTAATAATAGTTGTTCTTAAGTATGCAATTCTTTTTTCTTTAATTATCTTAGTTACTTCCCCAGTAGCCGTAATTGTATCCCCTATTTTAACAGGAGCTATAAATTTTAGATTTTGTCCTAGATAAATCGCATCAGCTCCTGGAATACACATTCCTACTATTGTTGAAAAAAAGGACGCTGTTAACATTCCATGAGCAATTCTCTCTCCAAATCTTGTTGTTTTTGCATACTCAGCATTTATATGCACAGGATTAAAATCTGCAATTAGTCCTGCATAGGTATTAACATCTGATTCAGTAATAGTCTTACTTATGCTAGCCTTTTGTCCTATATACATTTCATCTATACTATATCCACTCATATTTAAGCTAGTATCATCAATCATAGCACTCATACTTACTACCCCCTATTATCGTATTATATTAAAATTAAAGTTTTTTTTATTAACTTCTTTAAACTAACCCAATATTGATCTTGAAATTACTAATTTATGAATTTCAGAGGTACCCTCATAAATCTCAGTAACCTTAGCATCCCTATACATTCTCTCTAGTGGAAAATCCTTCATATAACCATATCCTCCATGAATTTGCAATGCGAGATTCGTCACAAATCTTGCTGTCTCTGCTGCATTAATTTTAGCCATAGCTGCTTCTTTGGTATGAGGTTTTCCAGTTACTCTCAAGTGTGCCGCATAATAAATTAACCATCTAGCAGCCTCAATTTTAGTTGCCATATCAGATATATACCATGTAAGTCCTTGCAATGCTGTAAGGGGTTTTCCAAACTGAACTCTTTTCTTCATATACTTAACACTTTCTTCTAAAGCACCCTCAGCAATTCCAAGTGCTTGGGCTGCAATACCAATTCTAGCTCCGTCAAGAGCAGCCATAGCTATCATAAACCCTTTACCTTCTTCACCTACAAGATTTTCTTTTGGAACACGACAGTCATTAAATATAAGCTCTACTGTTTCTGAAGCATGAATACCCATTTTACTTTCAATTTTACCTACTGTAAATCCTGGAGTTCCCTTTTCTAGAATAATACAAGATAAACCTTTAAGTCCTTTTGATGGATCTGTTAATGCAAAAATTAGTAAGTACTGCGCCTGTCCTCCGCCTGAAATAAAACATTTAGTTCCATTTAGAACATATTCATCTCCATCTAGAATAGCCCTTGTTCTAGCGGCTCCTGCATCAGAACCTGCATTAGGTTCTGTTAAAGCAAAAGCACCAAGACATCCACCCTCTGTCACCTGTGGCAAATACCTTTGTTTCTGATCATCTGAACCAAATTTCTGAATTACTTGAGCAAAAATTGTGTGTACTGATAGAATAGCCGCTGTAGCCGCACACTTTTTAGCAATCTCAGAAACGATGATAACCTTATCGATATCATCCCCATCAGAACCCCCATATTCTGTAGGTGTTCCAATTCCCGTAAATCCTATTTCAGCCATCTTATTAAATGTTTCTCTTGGGAATCTTCCTGTTTCATCAATTTCAGCTGCAATAGGTCCAACTTCCTTTGTTGCAAATTCTCTTGCAAGCTCTTGTAGTATTAATTGTTCCTCTGTAAAATTTAAATCCATATAACGACCTCCTAAATATTAAGTTTTAAAATGCAAGTCCCATCTTCTCATTTTTTAATCATTGTCTCAAAACTGATAATACCTCTTTCTAATCTTGAACCCAGTAGAAATCTATTCTTTCTTATTTTGCTAACTATATATTTGTCTCATAAATGATAATTTTTCATTGTGAACTCTGTTCTGTAAGAGTGAACCAACCTCCTTTGCTTTTTACAATTATATACAAGCAATTTTCTTGCCAAAAATCATTTCTTAAATAAATAAAGACCTGTTTTCATTAAATAATTTACTTAATGAAAACAGGTCTTTATAAAATTATCATTGTATTTATAATATAGTTGTTTTTACCTCTATAACATTGTCAAGTTGCTTAAATTTTTCAAGAGATTCTTTTGATACTTCGCTATCCACATTAAGTACCATTAAGGCAAGCTCTCCCTTTGTTTTTCTTCCAACTTGCATTGTAGCAACGTTTATATCTTCTTTTCCGATAAGGGTACCTACCTGACCTATAACTCCTGGTACATCTTTATTTTGAACAAATAACATATACTGACTTGGCTTTACATCTATTTCATAGCCTTGGATCTCAACAAATTTTCCCTCTTGCTTATTAGAAACTGTTCCCGCAATAGTAAATTCATTACCGTTATTATTTGTAATCTTTATTGTAATTAAGTTAGAGTAATTATCATACTCTTCATTCATTTTTTCTATTCTTATTCCTATACCGCCTCTTTCTGCTAAAATCTTAGAGTTAATATAATTTACTCTTTCATTACTAATAGGCTGGAATAATCCTTTTAAGAAAGCAAGTTCTAGCATTTCTGTGTCATATTTCATTAAATCTCCCCAGTATACTATGTCTACATGTTTTACAGGTTCGCTATTTAATTGATAATATACCTTTCCTAGATTCTCCATAAGCTCAATATATGGCTTAATTTCTTTAAGCTCATCTCTATTTATTCCTGGAAGATTAACAGCGTTAGGTACAATTCCTCCCTTAATTCCATTTATAACCTGTTGAGCTATAGTAACTCCAACATTTTCTTGGGCTTCTACTGTAGTTGCCCCTATGTGTGGTGATACAGTTACATTATTAAATTCATATAATGAAGCAGAATATCTTGGTTCATCATCATGAACGTCTAATCCTACACTTGCTATTTTTCCACTCTTAAGTCCCTCATATAATGCAGTTTCTTCCATTAGCTTTCCTCTAGCAGCATTTACAATTCTTACTCCATCCTTCATTAGAGAAATTTCTCTTTCTCCTATGATTCCTATAGTCTCTTTTGTTCTTGGTGTATGAATTGTAATTATATCTGCTTCTTTTAGTAAATCTTCTAAAGTCTCCATCTTCTCTGCATCATATCTTTTAAATCTTTCATCAGATATATATGGGTCATAAGCTACTAGCTTTAGTCCAAAAGCTTTCATTCTTGTAGCAACAAGAGCTCCGATTCTACCAAGTCCAATTATTCCAAGAGTTTTGTTATAAACTTCATTTCCCATAAAAAGATCTCTGTCCCAATTTCCTGATTTTAGATAACTATCAGCAAAAGTAAATTTTTTTGCTCCTGCTAATATATGCGTAATTGCAAGTTCACAAGCTGAAATTGAGTTACTATCTGGAGTATTCGCAACTATAATACCTCTTCTTGTCGCTTCCTCAACATCTATATTGTCAACTCCATTTCCTGCCCTACCTACAACTTTAAGCTTAGTAGCCTTTTCCATAAGCTCTTTATCTACTTTATTGTCACTTCTTATTATTAAACCTTCATAATCATGAATTATTTCTAAGAGTTCTTCTCTTTTTATACCTATTCTTAAATCTACCTCTAGCTCTTTTTGTAAAAGTGCTACCCCCGCATCATCGATTCTTTCAACTATTAAAACTTTACCCTTATTCATATTAAAAACCCCCTTTTATATTATAAACATTGTCTTAAAGCATTTAGTGTTCTATCAACCATTTCATCGGTCACATACCCCATGTGACCTATTCTTATCATTTTTCCTTTTAGTTTTCCTTGTCCTCCAGCTATTACTATACCGAAGTCATTCTCCATTTTTTTCTTAATCTTTGAAGCTATTCCTTCCTCTTCAAATACAAATCCTGTAACAACATCTGATTTATATTTCTTATCTGTATATATCTTTAGTCCCATTTTCTCAGTTTCTTGTCTTATCTTTTCAGCTAAAATTTCATGTCTTTTATATACATTATAAAGTCCTTCTTCTTCAATCATTTTTAGAGCTTCATTTGCTGCAGCAATTAAAGATACTGCTGGTGTATATGGATTTTCTGGAACTGGCTTATCTAGATATTCTCTAGCATTTAAATAATTCCAATAAAACTTTGGAAGAGTAGATTTTCTAGCTGCATCCCATGCCTTATCACTAACCCCAACAAATGCAAGCCCTGGCGGAGTCATAAGTGCCTTTTGAGATGCAGTAATTAAAACATCTATATTCCATTCATCCATCTTAACTTCTAATCCACCTATAGAGCTTACTCCATCAACTATGAAAAGTTGTTTTTTATTCTTCATAAACTCCCCTATTTCTTTTATAGGGTTTGTAGTTGCTGTAGAAGTCTCATTATGCGTTACTATTAATGCCTTATGATCCTCTCGAAGATTTTCCTTTATCTCTTCTATTGTTACTCCTCTGCCCCAAGGAACATTTATTTCATCTACCTCTAAGCCGTATATCTTTGCTATCTTTATAAATCTGTCTCCAAATACACCTATAGATACTATCAATACCTTATCTCCAGCTGAGAACATATTAACTATAGCCGACTCAAGTCCTCCAGTGCCTGCAGCTGGAAAAGTCAATACATGGTTTTTAGTTTGAAAGACCATCTTAATTCTTTCATTCATTTCTCCAAAAAGCTTACCGTATTCCACAGTTCTATGGTGTATTACAGCCTCAGCCATTTTATTAAGAACTCTTTGTGGAACGTTAGTAGGACCTGGTGTCATTAGTAATTTTTCTTCCATAATAAATTGCCCCCTTTTTTCAGTAACAAAAAAAGCCCTCTCCTTGAATAATTCAAGGACGAAGACTTAATAATCAACGTGGTACCACCTTAGTTTACTGCTTTTGCAGCCTCTCTACTTTAACGGATAACTCCGGCATAGGTTGTTACTCCTATGCAGCTTCAGGTCGGATTCAATAAATTTCAATGTAGATTTTCACCATCCATCTACTCTCTGAAAATGAAAGTTTATTTACTATCACCTTTCATAGCTTTTGCTTTTGTATTATTATAATAAACTCTAAATAATAATGCAATAGGTATTTTATAATTTTTTAAGAATATATATCTGAAAACTCAATATTTATTCTCTCTACTTTACTTTCATATAGCATATTATGATTGTTACTCTTCTCTTCATCAATTACTAGCTTTATAGGAAGTTCTATAACAAACTCACTTCCTTCTCCTAGTCTACTCCTAACACTTATGTTACCTCCATGCAAATCTACCAAAGACTCAACTAAAGATAATCCTATTCCACTGCCTTCTTTATTTCTTTTTATAGTCTTTTCAACTTGTCCAAATCCTTCAAAAATCATCTGTAATTTGTCTTCTGGAATACCTACTCCTGTATCCTCTACTGATATGAATATTCTATCATTTTTATCTACTATATTCACTCTAATCTCATCTCCAGTGTTTGTAAACTTTATAGCATTTGAAAGAAGGTTTAGCATAATTCTTTCAATCTTATCTGGATCTATTGCCATTACTTTTTCTTCTACATTTGTATCAAAGATAATGGCTACTCCTTTACTTTCTATGTACTCTGCTACTGATAGGGTAATCTCTTCTGTTACATTTATAATATTATGATTACTTAAATTAAGGTTAAGAAATCCTGAGTCTATTTTAGATAAATCTATAATATTATTAACTAATCTAAGTAGTCTATAGCAATTTTGTTTTATTATGTTTAAATAATTATTCTGCTTATTATAATGATGATCCTCATCTCTATAGTTAAGCTTCATTACTTGTACTGCTCCAAGTATTACATTTAGTGGTGTTTTTAATTCGTGAGATATATTTGAGAAAAACTCTGTTATAAGTTTGTTAAATTCTTCTGTTTCTCTCAGCTTCTTATCCTTTTCATATATGTCAATCTTTAATTTTTCCACTTGTTTTTGTGAAGTTATGTCTCTAAATATAACAAGAACTGCATCATTTCCCTTATAGTTAAAGCTAGTTGCCCTCACTTCGGTATCTATGACTTCTCCTGTACACTTTAATATCTCTGTCTCATATACAGCCTTTGGAAATTTCCCACTACATCGGTCCCTTATATGCTTCCTAATGTTCTCTCTTATATTTTTTGGCCATAACATAATTACTTCCCTATCTATTACTTGTTTAAGGCTAGATGCTCCAATAAGCTTTATAAGTGCATCATTTGCAAATATTATTTTTCCATTTACATGAATAAAAATAGCATCCTTAGAACTTTCTATAAGAAGGTCATAGCACTCACTGTTTTCTAGAATTTTTTCTTCCCAACTCATTCTTTGATTAAACTCTATTTTAAGCTTTTCATTTACATCGTTGAACTGATCAAATAAGGTTTTATATGGATTCTTTAATCCTACTTCAATTATGGACTTATATATATAATAAAAAGATATTGCCTTAAAATTGTGTCCTAATATATTAACTATGCCATATATATCATTATAAGCCATAAAGCATAATTCAGAAATGACTGTGAAAATAATTGATAGCGCCATGAATACAATGATACTAGAATCTAAACGTTTCCTTATCTTAAATAACAACACAATGCTACAAATAAGGAGAATTACTATAATATTCTCGCTGATTATTTTAAAACTTGTTAACCCTACTCCTTCAATAAAGCATCTTGGGAATACATTCGACTTAAATATTGTCAGTATAATTATTGCTGTAACTATAAAAAAGCTCCAAAATACCTTCATTAAATTGATGCTTTTAGAAGGCTTGTACGCTAATATAAAGGATATCAGTATTGTGGCAGCCTCCATATACATTCCCACAATCCAAAGTTGGATTGTAATGTTAGATGTTATAACGCCTTCGAAGATTCCCATTCCCTTATAAGATAAAGCATGTATAATATCAATAAATCCCACAAACCCATAACCTATTCCTAAAAAAATATAGGAAGCATTTTTGGAATTTGAAGAAGCATTTAATGTTATAACCAGTATACCGAAAGATATAAGAGTACAAAACATTTCAATACTGATATGAAACAAAAGATAATTAGATAATGCAATTTTAATTCCCCAAAAAAACAATATACCTGTTATAAATATATTCATTAAAATCTTGCATAAACTTTGTTCCAATCTATCATATTCTTTAAAAACATCTTTTACATAAAGCATTTATTCCACCTCTTGTCTTTAGTTAATACTATTCATACCTAACATCACTTAATTTATATTTATCATATATATACCTATATTGGCAACATATTCTAATATATTCTATTACATATTACATATATCTTTAATTGGTTATACACATTATCCACAATTCCTATGTGTATAACTTGTTAGTTTAGTGTTAATTCCATGTTAATACATTTTAATACTCTCTCCTCATGATTTCCAGTTATAATTATGTAATACATTTTATGTAAAATCAATTTTTTTTTGATTTTTATTATCACTTAATTAATCCACTTATGCACATTGTCCACAAGTACCCTGTGACTAACTTGTTCATTTTATGTTAATTTATAATTTATAGTGCTATATTCCAATATATTTCATAAAAATTAACTGAAAATTCAACACTATTTTATCTATGTTATACACATTATCCACAGTTATGTGTATAACTTGTGCATAACTTAAACATTTTTATCAAAAATTAAAAACATTTAATCCTTAGTTTAAGTCACAAACTCCAAAAACTTTAATATACTATAATAAGTCGTCTAAATTTTCTGTATTTTCTTCACTTTTATGTTACAATTATTTTATATAATTATGAATAGGAGGCAATTTCATGAATAAAAAAGTTATATATGTAGATTTCAAGGCAGCCTCTAAATCATCAAATTCTAATGATGCTTTTAATACTAAAGATCCCTTCCCTATACCTAAAAAGAAATCCTTTACTACAAAAATATTTGAGCAGTTTAAAAAGTTACTTAGCATATTTAAGAAAGATAAATCTTTTAATAATGACTTATCTCGTCATAAGCACTGGTTATAAAAGCACCTGGTGCTTTTTTTTATATATTGAACTATAATATAAATTAAATATTTATTTAGGAGGTTTCATTATGAGAGTCGGGATGGGTTACGATGTACATAAACTCATAGAAAACAGATTGCTTATTATAGGGGGTGTTGAAATTCCCTATGAACTTGGTCTTCTCGGCCATTCTGATGCTGACGTTCTTCTTCACGCTATAATGGATAGTCTACTTGGGGCCGCTGCTCTTGGAGACATTGGAAGACATTTTCCTGATACAAATTCTAGATATAGAGGAATATCTAGTTTATCCCTTTTAAAAGAAGTAAAAAAGCTTTTAGATAATAAAGGTTACTTATTATTAAATATTGATGCTACTATAATAGCTCAAAAACCTAAAATGGCACCTTATATTCCTCAGATGATAAAAAATATCGCTGATGTACTTCAGGTTGATGAAGA
The DNA here is from genome assembly GCF_055755365.1 of Clostridium sp. X. Lineage (NCBI taxonomy): Bacteria > Bacillati > Bacillota > Clostridia > Eubacteriales > Clostridiaceae > Clostridium > Clostridium sp. X. The sequence goes on along the minus strand of NZ_CM146912.1, from coordinate 1,138,234 downwards.
TTGTATAAACATTAAAGCTACTACAGAGGAAGGACTTGGTTTTACTGGTGAAGGTAAAGGTATATCAAGTCAAAGTATATGCCTAATTAATAAGATATAAATAGTAAAAGGAGTGTTCTGTTAACACCCCTTTTACTATTTATTCTTTAAAAGCTTTATCAACAGTTTTACCTTCATAGTTTATAAATCTTTCACAGTCTAATATCATTTTAGAAGTATTTCTATCCTTGTACATTCCTTTAATGTATCTATTTTTATATATAGATTTAAATTCTGGAGGAATAACTATTTGCTCCTCATCTATATCAATAACTTTCATAACTTTATCAACAATAAATCCTATTGATTCGCCCTTTACACTTATTAAAATAACACATGTTCTACAATTGCATTGTTCTTTTTCTTTTTTAAATCGATCTCTTACATCAATTACATGAATTGTATTCCCTCTTAAATTTACAACTCCTTTTATGAAAGATGGCAAACCTGGTATATTTCTTATAGTATTCATTCCTATTATTTCTAAAACATGTTTTATCTCTATGCCATACTCCTCAGTTCCTATAGAGAATATTAGATACTTATCTTTCAAAGTGCCTCCGTTCATAACTTCATCTCCTTTTGTTAAAGATGCCTAATCTATTATATGATTACAGATAATATTTGCGACAAAATAAAAACTCAGACTAGAAATCTGAGTTTTTATATAAATCTTCTATATTGTTATATACTATTATCATCTACTAAGAAAAATTTATAAATCTTTTAAATTTTCTTTAAGTAGTTTCTCCATTTCTTCTGCTGATATTGGTTTGCTAAGATAATACCCTTGGCCTAGGTCGCATCTCATAGTTTTAAGTATCTCAAATTGCTCCTTATCCTCAATACCTTCAGCAACCACTCTACAACCTAATCTATGGGCTAAATTTATTATAACCTCAATAATATGTCTTTGTTCATCTTTATAACAAACTTCATCTATAAATGATTTATCTATCTTCAATGTATTTATAGGTAGTTGTCTTAAATAATTTAGCGAAGAATACCCTGTACCAAAATCATCCAAAGATAAACTAATCCCTAAGTCTCTTAGCTCCGCTAACTTATTTATATTAGTTTCTGTGGAATCTATAAGCAAACTTTCAGTTATCTCTATATCTAAAAAGTTACTTGGTAAATCTACATCATTTAAAATCTTTATAATATTTTCGATAAACTCATTTTGCATAAATTGAATACATGAGACATTAACACCTATAAAATTATATTTAAATCCTTTATCTATCCATATCTTATTTTGTCTACATGCTGTTTCAATAACCCACTTTCCAATAGGAATTATTAACCCTGTCTTTTCTGCAATTTTTATAAATTCATTTGGAGAGACAATTCCAAGCTCACTATTTTCCCATCGTATAAGAGCTTCCATCCCTTCAATGGTTCCATTAAATAAATCTATTTGTGGTTGATAATATAATTTAAACTCATTATTTTTTATAGCATTTCTTAGATTATTTTCTAAGACTATTTTTCTTAACAAATCTCTTTCCATATCATAATTGAAAAAGCAATACTGATTTTTTCCTTTCTCTTTAGCACTATACATTGCTGTGTCCGCATTCTTTAAAAGAGTTTCATAACTATTACCATCTACAGGATATATAGATATACCAATACTTGTAGTGATATAATTAATAATCCCATCAATCATAAATGGCTCTTTAAATATATTTAATATATTATCACATATATCTTTTATATCACCTATTTTTTTAATTTCAGGTATTTCAATTAAGAATTCATCTCCACCAAATCTTGCTGCTAATGCTTCTTTTGGTAAGCATTCTTTTAGTTTATCTGCAATACGCTGTAATAAATAATCGCCCTTATCATGTCCAAGTGTATCATTAATTCTTTTAAAATCATCAATATCTAAAAAAATTACAGCTGCATTATATATATAAGAATTATAATTTTTTAAGTTTTCCTTTACTTTCCATATAAAAAGATTTCTATTTGGCAGTCCGGTGAGAGAATCATAATATGCCATTTGCTTTATTTGAGTTTCCTTTTTCTTAATCTCTGAAATATCTGTAATAGAACCTGCTATTTTAACTGGATCCCCTTCTAAATCTCTAAGTACATTACCTCTTGCTAAGACCCACTTAATAGAGCCATCTACTGTTATAATTCTAAATTCTCTCATAAGAATTTTGCCATTACTAATAGTGTCCTCAAAGGCATTCTTTACAAAAATCTTATCTTCTTCGAAAATAAAATTATTATATATTTCTTTAATATTGATAGTCTTATTAGATCCAGATAATTCTATCCATTTTTCAGATATAACTAAATTATCTTTTTTAATATCCCATTCCCAGATGGTATCGTTTGCTCCTTCTACAGCTAGCCTATAACGTTCTTCGCTATTTCTTAATATTTCTTCATTCCGTTGCAACTCGTCATACTGAGCTCTAAGTTCTTCTTCTGTAGCTGATAATTCTTCATACACTGATGATAGTTCTTCATAATTCCTATTTAATTCCTCTTCATTTTTCCTTTTTTGGTTTATCATTAAACCTAATAATATAATTATAACTAACAGAAGAAAAAACACTATGGCAGTACCTATAACTAAATTTTTATACTTTTCATAAAAAGAGAATGGTTTATCCAAAATAGTACTTTCCTTTGGAATACTACTAAGACTAATATTAAACTTTTTTAATTGATTATAATCGTATATATATTTATTTAACCCTTCTGTTCTTGTATCTATATCATTCAAAGAAGTATTGTTTAATATTTCTAAAGCTATCTTCCCGGCACTTTCTCCTTGATAATATCCACTAGTAACTTTTCCTCCTATAGTACCATATCCTATATCAAAATCCCAAAATGAGAACATGGGAACTTCACTATCTTTAAATATACTTTCTTTTACATTATTAATGTATCTATATTTTCCGCTATTATCTACAAAAGGATCTGTACTAAATAAAAATGCTGTACTATTATCTGCACTATCTATTTTAGCTTTTACTCCATCTATAGTATATCCTTCATAAAAATTAAATTTTATATTAGATTTATAACTTTCCTGAAACTTCTTTAAATCATTTAAATCATCATTACCTGCAGGTGTAGTATTTCCAAATACATTTATTGTATTTACATTAGGCATTATAGTTTGTATATTCTCTATCATTGCCTTTATATCTTTCCCTTCAGTAACAAACTTATATCTAATATTATCTTGGTAGTTTACAAAACTAGCTTCATTTACTCCGCAAAATACTATAGGAGTGTCTATAAATAGATTTTCGCTATACTTCATAATATAATCCATAGCACCATTATCTGAGACAATAATTACATCAAACTTTCTATCCGTATATTTTATTTTTTGGATATCATGAAATTTACGAAAATAATCTTCACTTTTCACTTCTTTTAAATCCATATAGTCATATACTACATTTATATCTTTATTGCTTAAATCAAATACATCATCAATACCTTTTGAAATAGAATTTGTCCACAAAAAACCCTCATTGTAAGAATGAATTACTAATATATTTTTCATATCTGATGCCCATGAAATTTTATAGCTAATTGATACTATTATTAAAGTAAAAATAAATAATCTTAGTATTTTAAACTTCAATATTCTCACCTCAACTTCTTTACTAAATCTATAAGATAACAAAATATCCTAGTATATTAAAACTTATTATTTAGTTAATTTCATATTAACCATAAGCTATTACCTATACTAGGATATTTGTATTAGAATTAAAAATTCACTGATGTAATCATTTTCATATTATCTATTGCTAACTATGTAAATTTAATTTTTCACAAGGATTAGATTATTGATATAATATAGAATATAAAATTAATACATTATCTAACTAAATAGTAACTAATTATCCCATTTATGTCAATCAAATATGCTATATTTTTACTCTTATTCTTAAAACTAGTTCCTTATTACATTTCTTATAATTATTCTGCCTAAGATTAATATCCATGTTAATTTATATATTCTATAAAAATACATTGATTAAATAAAAAAGACTTTGGTTTATATCTATACCAAAGCCATATACTAATATAATTTAATTATATACTTTAATCAGATTTATGTTCTTGTTTATATGATTATTATATTTTGCTCAACGTTTCAATTACATGAACCTCATTAAATGGCTTTATTATAAATCCTACTGCACCTTCTTTAATAGCTTTTAGTACAATACTCTTTTGTCCCATGGCAGATAACATAATAATTTTCGCATTGGCATCTATACTTTTAATAATTTTCAAAGCTTCTACCCCATCCATTTCAGGCATAGTTATATCCATAGTTACTATATCTGGTTTCAATATATTATATTGTTTTATAGCCTCTAACCTATTTGAAGCTTCTCCTACTATTTCAAAATGATATTTTTCTAACATTGCTTTAAGAGATATTCTTATAAAATCTGCATCATCTACAATTAAAACCCTCTTCATCACTTATTCATCTCTCCCTTTATCACTCTCAGGTATAAATACAAATACTTATCTCACACCAATAATAACTAGTTCGCTATTCATACCTTCGTTAAATCATCTTATAACTTTAATAAAAAATGAGAGGTATGGAATTATATCCATACCTCTCATTTTTCTTATATACTTAGCTCTTCAACAGTTGTATCAACTATCTGTGCTGAATCCTTTATCTTTATATTACCAGAAGTAGTTGCAAAAACATTTTTTTCTATAATAGTATCCATAACTGTAACAACTGAAAGTTCATCTATATCTTCTTTAACCTCTTTAAATCTTATAGATACTTTCCTTCCTTGATCCGTTAAAAAATTCATGACTAATGTCTTACTCATAATCTAATTCCCCCTCTGATTTAATTATTCATTAACTATTAAATTATCATTTTCTCTTAGAACTTCTACACTTGAGATCTCTAAAAGTGTACCTAAAGCAGTAGCAACTCCAAACACATCCTCATCTAAAGCTGCAGGTTTTACATTGGAAAATCTTTGGGTTCTAAATATATCCTTGCCATTTTCATCCTGTCCTCCAAGGTATTTAATTACTAATGCACTTTTAATGTTTGTTGAATTTATCATTATTACCAACTCCTTTCATTTAGTAGATATGCACCCATAAAAAAATAGCTACCAATTTGGCAACTATTTTTTATTATTATAAATTTTATTATTTTCTTCTATATTCTGTCTTCTAAATCATCATCTACAATTATAGTTTTAGAGACCTTCAGATGACTAAAATCTGGTGTTTCTACCTCTATATCTTTTAATTCTGATACCTTAATCTTTGGTACGGCTTGTACCACTAGAGTATCATCTATAGTTGCCGCTGTAAGATTATTAGAATCGTACAAGTATCTCATATCAAGAAGTTTTTCATCTATACCTTTTTTATTTTCAAATATAAGACCTTTTAATATTAAATCCTTTATTCTATCACTACGGTCCCCTTCTATGAACTTAACTAGCTCCTCATTTACTATCTTATCTTTTTTCTTTCGCGCTCCTATATATAGAGAAATCTGCATTTATATCTCCCCCTCTTAAACTGCCTTTCTCTTCCACTTTCTAATTCCTTGTTTAAATAACCCTGATGGATTTTGAGTTCTATTTAAATACATTGCATTCTTAAACTCTTCTTCAAGATATGGTTTAAGAATTGTAGCACCACCACCTGTAAATATAATATTATCAATAAACGGAAATGCATTTTCCCAAACTGTATGTATTTCTAATATTATCTTTCTAGCTAAACTTCTATAAGCTTTTTGAATTACAGGAGTTAAATCATATCCTTTAATTTGACCACTTGCAACTATATATTGAATTTGTCCATCGGATACATTTAAATGTAATTCCTGTTCTATATAATCTTTAATCCACATATATGCTATATACATGCCACTATTCTTAGTTTCGCAGAAATCTGCAAGAGGCTCTAATGCATCTACTAAATAAAGGTTATGAGTCTTCCCACCTATATCAGAAATTGCATTTACTTTTCTTGCCATATCCTTATTTGTTATATTGCCACTAGCATCTAATATTAAATCACATAAAGTACCATGTGGTTGTGCTTTAATTATTAAATCTTCAACCTTTATAATTCTATTTTCAAAGTCTCTTTGCCCAGCTAATCTTATTCCTAGGTTATGTTGTCTTATTACTTTAGCCTTCATCTTTTCTACTCTTTCTTTATCTAAGCTTGACTTTACTGGTAATCCCATAACAAGCTTAACTCGACTAATTGGCTTCTTTGACATAAGACTTAAATGAGTTTTTAACAATATATCAAAAGAAGTATCATTATGTTTATCAGAAGCTCCATTCCATTGCATATTTCTATCTTGCTTTACTGCACTTTCTCCCACCAAAAATCTAGATCCGTTTACTTCTACTTCTATCCTACTTAATGGATTTCCTTGAGCTTCCTTTAAATCATTATCCTTATTATAAGAAGGTCTCCATGCCGTAACATAGGACGGAGTTATAAACATTTCACTATCCTCTGCTCTGGATTTAGTGTCAGCATATCCATCATCAATTACTTGCACAGAAAAAGTATCAACAATATTATTAGTTTTAGTCATTTAAAGTTCCTCCCTTAAAGTATGTTCTACTGTGTTGGAATATAATATATTGTAAGTTTATTCCATCTTGTTCTATTATAATTTAACTGGTAAAAATAGTAAATACTTTTTTGGTATTTTTTTACTATTGCTATCATATCTTAATATTCTTTCTAATATTCTTTCTAATATAATATAAGTTATAGGTCTTCCCTTTAAATCTTAACTTTCAGGTATTTTATTCCTATATCTAGTAGGCACTTTATAATGTATAATATATTGCTGTATAACTAAATTTTATTTTTGGGGGTGTACATATATGTTGGAAAATGGAAGTGATTTTTGTAATTGTAAAAAGACAAGCTGTATAAGATACGGTAAATGTAGTGAGTGTATTGAATATCATAAAGATTCAAAAAATCCCCCTTATTGCAAAAGACCAAAATCTAGCCATCAAGGTCCTGCATCATCCAAGAAGGAACATAATAATAGTAACTGATTAATATTACTTTTCTGTATACTTTTCATATATTATTGAATTTCTTAATTTCAAATAAAAATAAAGCATCTTATAAATTTAAGATGCTTTATCAATATGTGCTATATTAAAACTTTTGAAATAAATCTCCTTTAACCCCACAGATAGGACATTTCTCTGGTAATTCTTCTTCTACTGTATAGCCACAAACTGGACAAACATAAAAGGTACTCTCTTCCATATCCTTTCCTTCTTTAGCAAGTATTTGAGCTTTTTGAAAAAGCTCCGCATGTTTCTTTTCAGCTTCTACTGCATAATGAAAAGATCTTTCCGCATCTTTTTCTGATTGAAATCTTGCTGTTTCAAGATATACAGGATACATTTGGTCAATTTCATGAAGTTCTCCATTTATAGCACCTTGTAAATTTTCTACTATATCAGTATTTCCAAATACTGCCCCTGCTGGAACTGTATGATCTCCAACCTGTTCTTTAAGCACTGTAAAATGATTTTTAGCATGAACCCATTCCGCATGTGCAACAGCTATAAACAATCTTCCTATATTAGGATATCCTGACTTTTCAGCTGCCTCTCCCCACACTAAATATCTCATATGTGCCATGCTTTCTCCACCATAAGCTGAACGTAGAAAATCAGCTGTCATAGCATTTTTAACTGTCATATAAATCACCTCATATTTTTTTAACATATATATTTTGTTCACTATTTTAGATTATTCCCATAAATTACTTAGAAATATACCTATATAATTCCTAAAGTTTAATTAGGCTAATAATATTATATTATGGAATACTACCTACTATAACTTATAATTCATATCATTATATAGGAGAGATAATTATGAAGGTTATTATTATAGGAGCAGGCTTAGCTGGCCTTAGTTCTGCAATAATTTTAGAAAAACATGGCGTAACTCCAACCATATTTGAGCGTAGAAGTACAGTAGATGATAGATTTGTTAATGGAGAATCAGTATAGAATATTATAAATAGACCTATAAATCATTGTCTGACCTATCTAAGAAGTAACTACGGTATATTATTAGAGCCATTAAACCCAATAAAAGAAACTGTATTTCATTCTATAAATCACTCTGGAAGCATTATAGCAAATATGGGAGCCTTTAATATTCGCGGACGCCATAAAGACTCTTTTGTAGCTCAGTTAGCCAGTCAAGTACGCTCTAATATAGTTTTCAACTCTGAATGTACTTATGAAGACCTAAAAAAAGATTTTACACATATAATACTTGCCACAGAAGATGGCGCTTACGCATCTCATTTAGGAAATTATAGGTGCGATTTTACTGTAACTTTAAAAGGATGTACTATCGAAGGAAACTTTACACCAAATAGAGCAGATGTTTGGGTTAATCATGACTTTTCACCAAAAGGATATGCCTGGTTATTGCCATTTTCTAGTGAGGAAGCTAGTGTAGTTATTGGATATCCTGACTATAAAGAAAATATAGAAAAAGATATAAATTCAATGTGGAATCAATTCTTAAATCAATTATCTAAGGATTTAAATCAAGATTTTAAAGTGACTGATAGTTTTGAAGTTACTAGGTATATGATGGGACGAAGCCTTCGTCCTAAAGTAAACAACACCTACTTTGTTGGAAACTGCTTTGGTTCTTTAACCCCTGCCTTTGGATTTGGTCAATTTACATCTATATTAACAGGAATATATGCAGCACAGGATATTTGTGGATTAAATTCTTATGAAATGCTAACTAAATCTTTATATAGAAACTATGACTATTCCCTTGCTTTAAGAAAATTTACAGATAAGCTTAGTGATTCTAATCTTGACTTCTGCGTAAGAAATCTAGATAATGCCTTGATTAAAAGAGTTAATAAATGGGCTTTTGGTGATAAAACTAAAATTGATTTTATTAGACTAGGTAGTTATATAGTTAAACCCTTTATTTAATTAAGTAGATATCTTGTTAAAAACTTTGAAATTTATTTTAAAGGCTGTTGATAATCATTTCAACAGCCTAAATTATTTCATATAACCATGTTAATATTAAGTACTTATCTAACAAATATTAATTTATATAATTGTATTAACACAAGAGGAAGTATGGATAAACCAACTATCCATCCATATTGAGTACTTGTTAGTGGTACAACTTCGAAAACTCTCATAAATGAACTTACTGTAAGCACTAAAGTAATTAATGCAGCACCAATTATTAAAGCGTACCAGACAAATTTATTAGAGAAAACTCCTATTTTAAATATGGATTCTCTAGACCTTGAATTAAACCCATGTATTAATCTAGCAAGACATAATGTAGAAAAAGCCATAGTACTTGGTATAAAAGTATTATTAGCATCTTTTAGCCCTATATGGAATGCTATCATAGTGCTTATGGATATAATAATACCCTCTATCAATATCTCAATTCCAAATTCTTTACTTAGTATTGGAGCATTTATTGCCCTTGGTTTTTCCTTCATTATATTTTCATTATGGGGTTCAAGTCCTATAGCAATAGCCGGAAGACTATCTGTAACTAAGTTTATAAATAACAGATGTACGGGTAAAAATGGTATAGGTAGCGCAGCAATAGTTGTATATACTACAGCTAAAATTCCAGCTGTATTTCCAGACAATAAAAATTTTATTGAATTCTTAATATTAGCATATACACTTCTACCATTAGAAACAGATTTTACTATAGTGGAAAAGTTATCATCTGTTAATATCATAGCTGCTGCATCTTTAGCTACTTCTGTTCCTGTAATCCCCATAGCTATTCCTATATCTGCTTGTTTAAGAGCAGGTGCATCATTCACTCCGTCACCTGTCATAGCAACTATATTTCCTTTATCCTGCCATGCTCTTACTATTCTTATTTTATGTTCTGGGGATACTCTAGCATATACTGAAATTTTTTCTACTACTTCTCTAAGTTTATCATCACTTAGAGATTCAAGTTCATATCCTTCCATGGCTTCTGATTCATTTTCAAGAATTCCTATCTGTTTTGCTATAGCAGAAGCTGTTATCTTATGATCACCTGTTATCATAACAGGCTTAATACCTGCACTTATACAACTTTCTACTGCTCCTTTTGACTCATCTCTCGGAGGATCCATCATAGAAATTAATCCTACAAAGGTTAAGCCCTCCTCATCTTTTAAATTAATCTCTTCTCCATCTTGTATCTCTTTATACCCAAAAGCTAAAACCCTAAGACCACTCTCTGAAAACTCCCTATTCATATCTTCTATTTTTTCTTTATCGCTCTCTGTTATAAGTCTAACACCATCTGCTTTTTCAATATTAATAACTCTTTTAAGCATTACATCTAGGGCACCCTTTGTAAGCATTGTATCTTTACCATCAAGCTTATTTAAAGTGCTCATAAGCTTTCTATCTGAATCAAAGGGAATCTCACCTAATCTAGGATATTTTTTTCTTATTTCTAACTCATCTAATTTATATATATCTCCTAAATTAATAAGTGCAATCTCCGTAGGATCTCCTATATCCTTCTCTTTTGAAGTTACAGCATCATTACAAAGTAATGACATAAGTACTAACTTTTTTTCTAGATACCTATTTAAATCTACTTCTTTACTTCCTATAACTGCATCATCTACAAAAAGTCTTTGCACAGTCATCTTATTTTGAGTTAAGGTTCCCGTTTTATCTGAACATATAACAGAAATACTTCCTAAGCTTTCAACAGCATGAAGTTTTCTTACAATAGCATTTTCCTTTGCCATTTTCTGTGTTCCTAAAGCTAATACAATAGTGACAATAGAACTTAATGCTTCTGGTATAGCTGCTACAGCTAAAGATACTGCAAACATTAAAGATTCTAATAGGTCATATCCTCTAAATATATTTAGAGCAAATACAATTGCACATATTATTAATATTCCAATCGCAAGTTTTCTTCCAAAATTATCTAAACTCACTTGTAATGGCGTTTTCTTTTCTTGGGCGGTTTCAAGAAGATTAGCTATTTTTCCTATTTCTGTGTTCATCCCAATTCCAGTAACAACAACTACTCCTCTTCCATAGGTAACAAAACTTCCTGAGAAGACCATATTCTTTCTATCTCCAATGGCTACATGATCTCCTTCTATTGGATCTATTACTTTTAGTACACTTTCTGATTCTCCAGTAAGAGAACTTTCATTTACCTGAAGACTATAAGTTTCAATAATTCTTCCATCTGCACTTATATAATCTCCTGCATCTAAATATAAAATATCTCCAACTATTATTTCTTTTGAAGGTATCTCTATTCTTTTTCCATTCCTCAGAACTTTAGCTGTGGGAGAGGACAATGCTTTTAAACTACTCAAGGATTGTTCTGCCTTAATATGCTGTACAGTTCCCAAAATAGCATTGATACAAATAACAATCAATATAACTAACGTACTCTCAAGCTTTCCAAGAAAAGCTGATATAATTGCTGCTGCAATTAATATTATTACTAAAAAATCTTTAAACTGTTCAAAAAAAACTTGAACTGCACTCTTCTTTTTTCCTTCTTCTAGTTCATTAAAGCCATACTTATCCCTATTTTCTTTTACTTCATCATCATTTAATCCTTGAGTGAGGTTAACTCCTAAACTTTTTATAACTTCTTCTATCCCTTTTCTATAAAACTGTTCCATGAATTATTCCCCTTTTCGTAAAATAAATAAACCTTTTAATATAATTCCCTAAAAAAATTATATTAAAAGGTTTATTTATTACTTTTTTATTCATAAAAAATGTTAAAGAGTTCTTAAAATTTTCACTTAATTTAGAACGTGATACTTATTCTTTGCTTATTGATATACAAGACAGACTTGTAAAAGATACAAGTGCTGTATATACAAAAACATATAAAATATTATCTAAAAGTATTAAAAATAAAGCCTTTCCATACTATAAAGTTAAGGAAAGGCTTTAATTATATTAGTGACTACAATCATGACCAGCGCAAGTATTATTTACAGAGAACTCATGCAGTTGACTACTCTTTAGTAATTCTATATTATTTAGTACTGTATCATTGGAAACTTTATATACTTTTACTCCTTGGTTATTTAACTTCATTAGTGCTCCAGCACCAATTCCACCTACTAAAATTGCATCAACCACCTCTCCTCCAAGTGCTTTAAGCGGTTGACACATGCCATGAGCATGATGTAAATCCTCATTTTTAATAACCTTTACTTCTTCTCCTTCTAACTCACAGATTAAGAAAAATGGTGCAGAACCAAAATGATTAAAAACAATACTATCTAGTCCTTTGTTTTCTTCAATTGGAATACAAATCCTCATAATTTTTCTCCTTTCAAACTTATTTTTTTTGACAACATCTATTCTTATTTGCTTTGCATAGTACATTACAATCACTAGGAATATGTACTCCTAGCTTACAATTGTCCAGTGCTTCATCTTCACTTATTGCTTTAATAATCTCTGTTACTTCAGATAGAAGTGGCTTTTGCAGGTTATAGTGAACATAATATCCTGATTTTTCACCAACAATAACTGCAGCCTCTTTAAGAACTCTTAAATGCTGAGATACTGCTGCCTCTGAAATGCCTAAATGTTTCGCTATTCCTTTAGCACAAATTCTTCTTTTGGAAACTATAATCAATATTTTTAATCTCGTTTCATCTCCTAGTGCTTTAAAAATCTGTACTATCTCTTCCATAGTTCCCTCACAAGATTTTAATTAAGTAACTGCTTAATTAAAATAATATATTACTTAATTGATGAAGTCAATAGATATTCTAGGCAGGGATCTTTTTTTTCTATATAGTCTTCTATACTTATATCAATATGGACGTCAGGCATAAAAGCTAAAAGTTCATCATCCTCAATTGTCTTATAGTATTCAGTAGAAAAGGATATCTCAATTCCACAATTATCTAATTTAAATCTCTCTACCTCTCCATAGCAATTTGGCTTTCCTCCTGTAGGTTCCCCTAAAAATATTGCATTCGTCTTTTCTTTTAGTGAAATAGCATTTAATACAGCTGAAGAGAAAGTTTCTTGTCCTATTATTACAAATAGTTTACCTTTATGATTAAGGTTTTTTAGCTCTGATATACTATTAATAAATGGATCTAAAAGAGTTGAGTTCCCACCAAAATTATTTCTTATATCAATTACAAGCTTTTCTATAGTATTTGTTTTAATAAAACTTATTAATTCATCTGTAAATTGAGGAACTGTCTCATTTTCCATATTCCTGCAAGCGTTATATTTGAAATATAATATTTTAAAACTCTTAATATATTCAAACCAATAATATCTATCAGCGTTTTTTCTGTAAATCGGTAACTCGTCATTCTCGGATAAATTGCTATTATTTAATTTAAAGCTTTCATTTACGTCTCTAATAGAAAACGTCTTTACTGTTAATCGCTTTACGTTACCTTCTATATCTTGAAAATCAATATCTACATAATCAACTTCATCTATAACCTCTAGTCCATATAGCAAATCCATTGCTTGTAAATACTTTGGAAGTTGAGACTTAAGATGCCATTCGTTCTCATGTGATATCATTAATTTTAACTTTTCTATAATTTCATCTATATCAACATTATTGATACTTATAATTTTGCAATGTTCAGCCTTTTTGTATTCTTTTAAGGCCGCTGTAACATATATACCACTCGAAAAACAATAAAGCTCAAAGGGTAGTATCCATTTAACTATAGGTTTTAATGAAGTATGGGCATCCATAAAGGATGCCACAAGCATAGCTAATCTTATCTGCATTTCATAATCATCATAATATTTAACATATTTCTTTAAATCTTCTATGTCATTATAAAATTCTTTCTCACTTTTATAAAAAAATAAGCTTTTATGTTTTTTAGGAAGTTCATAAGCTAGCTTATTTATATCTTCTAACCATTTTTTATTCCTAGTATGTTTCATATATTTCTCCCTTATGATTTCAACTTTTACGTTTCTTTATGCATCTTTCTATTATACATTCTATTTAGTAACTACATATAAAAATTTGTGTTATCTAAATGTATATTTTCTAAAACTCCCGTTAATAATTATAATAACTTCATAAATACCCAATAAAATATTCCCAAAAAAGAGAAAAGGACTGAGTCCTTTTCTCTTTTTTATTCTTACCTATCCAACTATTACTCTACTGAGTTTTTCCAGTAGTTCTTTTACATCTCCATTAAATACCAATAAATATATTCCCATTTCGTCAGCTCTTAATCTTAGACTCCTTTTTTCAGGCTCTTTAGTTGCTACAAGTATCTTCTTAACCTCTCCTCCACCTAATTTTCCTGCATATACCTGAAGCTCATTTAGTGTATTCTCATCATACTTCTCTGTATCTTTACAAGATACATAAACTAATTGTGAATTTGCTGATGCTACTACATCTACTTCATTTTTTACATATCTTATATCTTCATCCCACAAAAATACTATTCCACTTTTTACATCTTTTACTTCTTTTATTTGTTTAATAAGTTTGTATATTAACACTTCTAACCATGTTCCTGTTTTAAATAAAATAGTTTTTGCTTCTATCTTTTTAAACTTTATACTTAATTCATATGAGTTTATGTATAAAACATGAATTAAGTCAAGTTCCTTTAATTTATGAAAAAATCCCTTAAATCTTTTTATGTGATATTCATCTATACCATCTAATTTAATTATAACTGTATCTAATACAGCCTTATCATGAATAACTATACTTGGATCTTTTAAAATTCTCTTTAAATCATCCCATATATCAAGATTTTGAATAATATAATTTACATATTCTTGTATTTGTTTACTATTACCTAGACAGGTGGAATCATATATAATTTCTCCCCCTGTACTTTCAATAAAATCTTTAACCACTAAATTTTTAAATTCGATACCTGACTCTTCTATTCTATCATCATTAACTATAACAATTTTTTCATAGTCTATATCAACAAATATTGATTTTATTTGAAACTTCTTAGCTAACTCATATGAAATTATACTTAGTGTTTTACTTCCACCTGATATGTTTAGTAATGTATCTTTACTATCAAACTTTGCAATTGTTTCATGTATGTTTTTATAATTATCTTTATCTACTATAATTCTGCTTATAGTCATGTTAGGAAGCTTATTTTCTAGATAACTACTTATATTCTCTAAAGCTTTTATTTGTTCACTACAATTCTCATATAGAAAGACTATATTCTTTGGGTTAAGAGTTAAAGCTGCTATTATGTTGTGTTCATTAAATTTACCTACTAAATTTATTAAATTTTTGCATTCCATAAATTCACCTACTTAAAGTAATAAGATCAATATAATTAGTCAGCCTTATTTTGTCACATATTAACTAGTTTTATTATAGATAATTTTAACATCATTATTAAAAATTAAAGTGTCCATTTTAATTATAGTCTGTTAAATATCTCAACAAATAATAAGACCTCTAAGTTTAACTCAGAGGTCTTATTATTCTAAATTTTAAACTTACAAATTATATCTTTTGACTCTTCTAAAAGTGTAGTTAATTTTTCTGCTGAAGTTACTATTTCTTGTAGTCCTGATGCTTGTTCTTCTGAAGATACACTTACTTCCTCTGAAGTTGCCGCTGACTCCTGTGCTACTGTTGAAACTTCTGAAATATTAGTTATAACCTCATCTTTATCTTCTCTAATTCCCTCTAAGGAATTAGTAACTGTTTCAATATTTGATTCTAACTTTTCAATAGTCTCTTCTATGAGTTTAAAACTGGTATTTGTAGCATGTACATTTATAGCAGTCTTATCACTTAGTTCTTTTGATAGTTTTAATTTTTCAAATACTCCACTAACACTAGATTTAACTTCTAATATAACTTTTTCTATCTTCAATGCAGAATCCGAAGACTGTTTAGCTAGCTTTCTTACCTCTTCTGCAACTATAGCAAATCCTCTGCCTGCCTCACCTGCTCTTACAACTTCAATTGATACATTAAGTGCAAGAAGATTAGTTTGCTCTGTAATACCTTTCATAACATCTGTAATTGCACCTATTTCATTAGATTTTACTTCTAACTGTTGAACTTTTTCTACAACATCAAGGTTAGCGGTATACATATTATCAAATGCTTCAGTTAAATTACTCACCAACATAGCACCTTCATTACTTGATTGTTTTGCTTCCTTTGCTGCACTCATCATATATTTAGAGTTTTGTATAGATACTTCTACCTTTTCTCCTAATCCTTCAGCTATGTTAGAACTATCACTTAACATTTCTGATTGATGAATAGCTCCATCCGCTATCTGTTGTACTGATGTTGCAACTTCATCTCCGATAGCACTAGATTCCTCTGTTATTGATAATAATGATTCTGAACTTTCTTTTAAATGATTGGAAGCATCATCAACGCTTCTAAGTATATTAGCTACTTTCATTACTGTATTATTTATTGCATCAACTATATCTTCTGATTCTGTTGTCATGGATTTAGTTTTTTCTACTCTAATAGTGAAATTTCCATTGCTCATTTCTTCTAATGCATCTACAGTCATTTTAATAGGATTTATTATTTTAACTTTAGTAAATTTACTTGCTATGATTACAGCTATAGTTAATAATGCTATGGCTGATATTATATTAATCAGTACTACACCATTAACTTTACTTGTAAGTTCCTTTTTAGGTACAAGCCCTAATATAGTGTATCCTGTATTCTCATCTACTCGCTTTAATACTATAAATATCTCATTGTCAATATCTTGTTCAAATACTTTATTTTTATTATTTAATACTTCCTCTATAACCTTATCTTCTTTAAAAGTCATTCCTACTCTTTCTGAATCTTTATGGGCTATAATGCTCCCTGTTGAATCAATAATTAATGCATACCCTTCTTGTCCAATAGTTATATCCGAAACCTTCTTACTAAGCTTATCTAAAGCTATATCTATACATATTACTCCTACTATATTCCCTGAGCTATCTTCTACTGTTTTTGCAAAAGTTACATCATACTTTTTATTATCTAATGCATCTTTATATGGATCCGTAACTATTATAATTCCTTTATTTTCCAGATACTTTTTATACCAGCCTCGCTGTCTAGCATCAAAGCCTTTAGGCAATTCTTGTTCTGGCATTAAAATAAATGCTCCATTTGTAAGTCCCATATATACAGCCGAAACATCCTTATGGGAATCTAAAAATGATTTTAGACTACTTTTAAACCATTTGCTACTATCTGAACTAAATGTCCATTACTTATTGCCTGAAAATTGTTTTTAATATCTTTACTTATGGTATAATAACTTACTCCTCAAACAACTCCTAGTGGTACTAAGACTGCTACAATTATTAAAGTTACTATTTGTTTATATAAGCTTCTTCTGTTATTCTTCACTGTATTTCCTCCCTATTTATATATGCAGTCTGTATATTTATACATTATATGACTTATATTCTCATAATACTATACTTATATATATTTCTATTTTTTTCGCAATCTTCACTTATAATTTTATTCAATTTTATAATCTTTATTTTATAAATAAAAAAAGACCTAAATAATCTTAGGTCTTTAATAGTTTTTATATCATTTTACAACATGGCTACCATAATAGCTTTTATTGTATGCATTCTATTCTCAGCCTCATCAAAAACAATAGAGTAGTCGCTCTCAAAAACCTCATCACTAACTTCAATTCCCTCTAATCCAAATTGTTCATATATGTCTCTGCCTACAGTAGTCTCCAAATCATGAAAGGCTGGAAGACAATGCATAAACTTTACATCTTGATTATGAGTCTTTTTTATCAAAGCCATATCTACTCTATAAGGACTTAACATCTCTATTCGTTCTTTCCAAACTTCTTTTGGTTCCCCCATAGATACCCACACATCTGTATATATTATATCAGCATCTTTAACTCCTTCTTCTACATTAGAAGTAATAGTTATCTTTGCACCTGATTCTGTTGCAACTTCATTGCACTTATTCACTAAATCTGTACTTGGAAACAACTTTTCAGGAGATACAATTCTAAAATCAATTCCAACCTTTGCAGCTCCTATCATAAGCGCATTAGCTACATTATTTCTTCCATCTCCTAAGTAAGCTAAAGAAATTTTATCAAGCGGCTTATTAAAGTGTTCTTTTATAGTCAGAAAATCGGCTAAAACTTGAGTTGGATGATCCTCATCTGTAAGTCCGTTCCATACCGGTACTCCAGAGTATTTTGCTAAAGTTTCTACTATGTTCTGACCATGCCCTCTATACTGAATCCCATCATACATTCTTCCTAAAACCCTTGCAGTGTCCTTTATAGATTCTTTTTTCCCCATTTGACTTCCTGTTGAACCTATGTATGTAAGATGTATCCCTTGATCATAGGCCGCTACTTCAAAAGAACATCTGGTTCTTGTAGAATCTTTTTCAAATAGCAATGCTATGTTTTTTCTTACACATTTTTGACACTCTATACCCTCTTTTTTATCCTTTTTTAACTTTTCTGCCAAATCTAATAAGTACATTATTTCTTCTTTAGTAAAATCCATTAAGGTTAATAAACTTCTACCTTTCAAATTAATCATAAAATAACCCCCTATAATTCCTTAATATATTATAATATCAAGTAATATAACACTCATCAAACACCCAATTTAATGGTAAGCCTTATCTATATTCTTGTCAATAATCATATCAAAAAAAGAAAAAACCAGATAAACCCTAGAATTATGTATAATAATGAGAGTACCTAGTTATAAATTATTATTATTTTATTAGTAGATTATTAACTAATCATTATATATTCGCTAATAGCCTATTCTTCTTACTTATTTGGTATATTATTTAATACATTAGCTAAGGTATTAATACTATATGCAAGACTTTCTAATTTTCCTTCTATTCTTACTAATAAGTAAATAGATATAGCTATAGGAAATCCTACATTACCTATTAATTCAACTAAAGCATCCATAAATATCACCACCTTTCATGCATTAAATATGCATAAAGGCTTTAATTATATACTTTAGTTATACATCTCCATATTTATCAATAATCTTTTTAGCTAGTTTCTTAATAGTACTAGCTTGTGCTATCAAGCTCATTACAACGAGGAATACAAGAATCCTATCTCTATCTTCATCCTTTAAATTACTACCTTCTATAAAATGATTAAGTTTTTCCTCATTAAAAAATTCTATATTTAAGAAACTATCAAAACTTTCTACCTGTATTTTATCAAATATTTTATAGGCTTTTTCCCAGGAAATAATATCATCACTTCTATCATTGATTTCATTAAACGCTAGCGCAAACACCTTCCTGATTTCATCAGTGGTTAGTACAGGTCTCATATAACTTAAAAGTACTAATTGTGCTAATTGTAATTTAGTATACCCTCTCTTTTTTCCATCTTCCGGCTTTGAAATAACTCCATTTTTTATGTAATTTTGTATTATATTGCTAGTATACTTTTCTTCCTCAAATCTATTATTTAAGTAATCTATAACTTGAGATAAAAATAGGTCATATTCAGGTAAATCTTCATAAGCTACTAATGTACTCTCTGATATTTCTTTAGCTATATCATTTATATTCTTTAAAATAGACTTACTTTCTTTCATTAGCATTACCTCCACAATATTTCTATATAACCGCTTTTACTAAAGCTACTACATCTTGTAATTTATTTACAATTTTATATAGATTATTTAAATTAAATATTTATTAGATAATAATATTATAAGGTATCGATAACCTTATTACAAGTTTTAATGCTAATATGTTCTCTTTGTACATCTGTAGAGATAATTTTCATATTACTAACGTCGATTCTTGTAATTCTAGTTAAGATTTTTAAATATGTTAATTTTTCTTGAAATACAAATTGCAAAACTATATAAACGTGGATATCTTTTAGAATTATCCACACTTATGTACAAGTTATACACAGTTTCTGTGCATAACTTGTACATTTGCTTAAATCCTAGATTTTATCTAGATAAGTCACTTAAATATTATTTTTTTATCCACACTGTACACATGTCCATGTGGATAAGTTGTTAAAACAATGTGGAACAAATCGAGTTTTTTTGCAATTCTTATTTCATTTTTTGTATAATTCTGTTGTTTTATAGATTATATTGTTTTTACTATTTATGATAATTTTTCATTACTACCTTTTAGAAAAGATTTCAATTTTATTTTAACATTTTCTTAATTAAATACAATAAAAATAGAGTAGATTTTATTTCATCTACTCTATCTCTTATGGATATTACTTATTCTTATTATAATCCTCTAAAAATATCTCTATTCCCTTCTCTGTAAGAGGATGCTTTAACATTTGTACTAGTACTTTATAAGGTATAGTTGCTATATGCGCTCCACTTTTCGCTACATCTAGCACATGTATTGGATGCCTTATACTAGCTGCTATTATTTCTGTCTCTATATTATATATTTCAAAAATTTCAGCTATATCGCTTATTACTTGAATACCATCTGTCCCTATATCATCAAGTCTCCCTGCAAAAGGACTCACATAACTTGCCCCTGCTTTTGCAGCAATCAATGCTTGTTGAGGTGAGAAAATCAAAGTTACATTAGTTCTTATGCCTTCTTTTGATAATACACTTACAGCTTTTATACCTTCTTCACACATAGGTATTTTTATTACTATATTTTTATGTATCTTTGATAGTTGTTTAGCTTCCTCTATCATTTCTTTACATTCTAAACTTATAACCTCAGCACTTATAGGTCCATCGACTATAGAACATATTTCCTCTACAACCTCTTTAATATCTCTTCCTTCTTTTGCTATTAAAGAAGGATTAGTCGTTACTCCGTCAAGAATTCCCCACTTACTTACCCTTTTTATTTCATCTACATTTGCAGTATCAATAAATATTTTCATATAATTTGCCCCTTTCTTATATTTTAAAGTTATATGATTTAGTATACATTTATACCAAAAATATACAACATTTATTTTTTTAAAAATCTAATGGCATCTTCTTTATTAGTGATTTTACCGTAATATACATTTCTATCTATTTCTTCTAATAATTCTTTCACTCTTTTACCTTCTGCTCCTGTCAATGCCATTATTTCTATTCCATTTAGTAATCTGTTTTCTTTGATTGTTTTGTACCTTTTATATTCTCTTAAAAGTTTATTAATATAATCCTTAATCACCTGCTCCTCATTATCAGGATCATATAATTTTTTAGTGGCACTAATATCACAATAGGATATTAATAAGATATATGGTATATACTTATTATATTTTGAAAAAAATTTATAAAAGCTTTTTTTATAATTTTTAACTTTACTCTTATAAATACCTAGAGGATACATATAGGCTTCAACAAGAGTTGCGATAAATTCCCCAGCTTTTTTAGGAAATCCCAATTCTTCACATACTCTACTTATAATTTTAGCTCCAACAATATCATGCCCAATAAAGCTTATCTTTCCATTTATATTCTTATAACAACTACTCTTTCCTATATCATGACAAAATGCTGCAAAAGCTATATAACTTTTAATAGATGTGCTTCCTATATTTTCATTAAGAATTTTTATATCTATATCTAACATACTAAACATTTCTTTTAAAAGCTGTTTATAGGTCTTATAAGCTAAATTCATATGAGTAAAGGCATCCTCAATATGATATTTGCACTTTCCTATTTTCTTCAAATCACTTATATAAGGAATTAACTCTTGAAGTACATCATATTCTTCTAACAATTGAAAAACTATTCCTTCATTATCCTCTTCAATTAACTTTATAAATTCATTAAAAATTCTTTCTTTTGGATAGTCTTTTATATAAGCACTATTTTCTTTTATATGTTTTTTACATTCATCACTAAAATTCATTCCATATTTTAAAGAAAATCTAAAGGCTCTTAAAATTCTAATTTTATCATCTTTTATACTATTCTCATTCACTTCATGAATTATCTTAGTCTTTATAAAGTCTCTTCCGTTAAAGGGATCTATTATCTTCTTATCTATTAATCTTAATGCTATTGCATTTATAGTGAAGTCTCTCTCCCTTAAATCTTCCTCTATATTATTTCCCTTCATTCTTATTATATCTACTATACATCCATTAATAACTCCCCTGTATATTCCCATATTTTCTTTCAAACAAAAAACTCTATATTCTCTTTTCTCTAGTTCTTCTACAAAGACCTGGATATTTCCTTCATAAACCATATCTAAATCTTTCGAGACTTCATTAGTTTCCATTAATTTATCTCTAATATATCCTCCAACTATGTATATGGATCCCCTAGTATCTTTTAAAACTTCCTTTATAATCTCTATAATGATATCCAAATGTTCACCTACTTTAAATTTTATTCTAAATTATATCATAATAATAAAAACTACTTCTCATTCTATATAAATAAATTTTATATTTTTGAATCTATCTATAAATGTATTATATCTATTTATAGATATAATACATTTATATGGAATATAATACATTTTATTGAACAATTGTCGTTTTACCTATAGTTTTTGTTGAATTTTTGCTAGAATACATCGTTTTTTTCGACATTCATTTTTTTCTTATCCATTTAATTACTATTTTATTCGTGATTTATCGATACTTTTTTTCCCATATTTTACACTTAAACTTTTTATAATTTTATTATATATTTTATACTTAAATCCTTGATTTTATTGACTTTATCAAGATATTGAATGATTTTATATTACAAAAATTTACTATTGACTTTTGAATAATTTGGTAGTATATTAACTATAGATGGAATTTAATAAGAAATTTGTAACTTGTTATTAGAAAAATCATTTTATGCATTGACTTCTTTTGTCACTTTTGGTACTATTTAAGTATAATGTTGTCGAAGAATGTAAAGTCATCTAACTTGATTAATATAAGAAAATTTAAGGAGGACAAATTAATGAAATCAACAGGAGTAGTAAGAAGAGTAGACGAATTAGGAAGAATTGTTATTCCAATAGAATTAAGAAGAACTTTAGATATAGCTGAAAAAGATGCTTTAGAAATTTACGTGGATGGGGAACAAATCATTCTTAAAAAATATGAACCAGCTTGTATTTTCTGTGGCGATGCTAGAAATGTTATAAATTACAAAGGTAAAAACATTTGTAAAACTTGCCTTGAATCATTAAAACAAGATAATAAATAGTTAAAATATAATAGAACCCTCATGAAGTAACTTCATGAGGGTTCTATTAATTTACACAAAAATATTTGCATTTTCTTTAAACAAATAAGACATCGAATTTATCGATGTCTATTATGTATGATTTTTATTATTTAACGCTTCTTCCGTGTGTAAAATCTGATCTACTTGATAAAGAACTTATTTTTACTACATCACCTGTTCTTGGCGCATGTATATACGAATCATTACCTACATATATGCCTACATGATGTGTTGGTGATCCAAAGAAAACTAAATCGCCAGCTTCTAAATTCCCTCGTGATACATATGTTCCTGTTTGAGCTTGATCTCTAGAAACTCTTGGAAGTTTTACGCCAAAATGTGCATAGACATACTTCGTAAATCCAGAACAATCGAAGTACTCCGTTCCATTAGCTCCCCAAGCATAAGGTGTTCCTAAGAACTTAGACGCATAAACAACTACTTCATCTGAAGATATAGAACCTGTCCCTCTTGATGGTTTTGTTGTATTTTTTGTTGTATTTTTTGATATATTCTTTTTCATTTGCTCGATAAGTTTCTTTGTTTCTTTTATTTTAGCTTTGTCTTCTTTTAATGCTTCCTCATAAACTGCTGCACTAGCCCTAGCTTCTGCTATAAGACTGTCTTGAGATTTCTTATCATCTTCTAATTTTTTTACTTTTTCTTCTTGAGATTTATTTAGTGATACGAGCTTGTCCTGTGTTTTTTTAAGTTCTTCTTGTTTTTGTCTTAATGCTTCTTGCTTTTCTTTTAATTCTTTAACTATTTGTTTATCTAATTCGGTTATCTTCTTAACAGCTTCAACCTTTTCAAATAAATCACTTAAGTTCTCTGCTCCAAGAATTACATCTAGATATCCAACTGAGCCATTCATGTACATAGCTCTCATTCTTTCGTTATATAGCTCTTGTTCTTCTTTAATATCTTCTTCAGCTTTTATAATATCTTTTTCAAATATCTCTATGTCATTTTGAATTAATTTTATTTGTGCTTTATTATCTTCTATTTGACCCATCAAGCTCTCTATTTGAATATCAAAATGCTCTATCTGTCTTTCTATTTCATCTACTCTTCTTTGTGCACTTCTATACTGATTGCTACTTTCATTAAGCTGATTTTGCTGTTCTCTAAGCCTGTCCGATAATGGATCTGCAATAACAGTCGTACTCATAGCAACTAATAAAATTGCCGTGGTAACCACTGAGACTACCTTCTTATGCAATATTCTCATCCCCTTTGTACTGTAATGTAAATTTTTTTCTAGGCTACAATATATTATAACATTAAATAAAGACTATTAACAATGAAAAAAATCGCTTAAAGTTCTATTATCAGTAACTAAAAGCGATTTTGTAATAAAATGCTATAAATTTATAGAATATTTATATATATCTGATTTCGAGATTCCTCTATCTTTAGCAACTTTTTTTATAGCATCTTTCTTATCTATTCCTTCATCTATATATTTTCTAATATGGTCTTCTATTGAAAGCTCTTTCCACTCAGACTCTTCCTCTATCTTTATTTCCTCTTGGCTCTTACCTTCAATTACAAGTACATATTCTCCTCTTGGTTGATTATTATTATAATATTCTACGGCTTCATTTAATTTCAATCTAATTATCTCTTCATGTAGCTTTGTAAGTTCTCTACATATAGCTATCCTTCGCTCTCCTAAACTATCATACAAAAACTCTAATGTCTTTAATAGCCTATGTGGTGATTCGTAGAAAATTAATGTTTCTTGTCTATTTCTTAGCTCCTCCATAATAACATTCTTATCTTTATTTTCTCTTGGGAAAAAACCTCTAAACAAAAATTTAGTAGTATCAAATCCTGAGTACACAAGAGCAGTGGTTACTGCAGTAGCCCCTGTCAGAACTTCAAATTCTATATTTTCATCTATACATCTTTTTATGATTACACTTCCTGGATCTGATATACCCGGAGTACCTGCATCAGAAACTAAAGCTATATTTTTCCCCTCTTGCAATTTAGTAATAATATCCTCACTTTTACTATTTTCATTAAACTTATGGTAACTTACAAGAGATTTTTTTATATTAAAATGATTCAATAACTTTAAACTTTGTCTTGTATCCTCTGCTGCTATTAAATCTACCTCTTGTAAAATCTCTAATGCCCTTAACGTTATATCTTTTAAGTTACCTATAGGTGTTGGTACTACGTATAACTTACCAGCCACTTTAATCCCTCCCATAAATTCTATTGATCTGATCTGAATAATTACCCTGATCATCATAAACATAAATAGGCGGTTCCCATTTTAAGAATGATCCTCCATCTCTCTGCCCTTCCACTAAAACAATATTAGCTGCTTTTTTTGCATTTGGATGAACCATTTGTATTCTTTTAGGCTCTATTTTGTGTTTTCTCATAAGAGTTATAATGTCAGCTAATCTATCAGGCCTATGTACCATATACATTCTTTTACTATCCTTTAACAAAATTCTACAAGCTATAATTACATCTTCTAATGTACAACATATCTCATGTCTAGCTATAGCTAATTTGTCACTTGGATTTATAATTCCAGAATTATATAACTTATACGGCGGATTCACTGTAACTACATCTGCTTTATGTAGACTCTTTAAAAGCTCTATATTATTTAAATCTCCATTTATAAATCTCACCTTTTCTTCTAACTTATTAAAAGCAACAGATCTATTTGCCATTTCAACCATTTCATCCTGAATTTCAATACCTATTATACTACTGGCCTCAGTTTTTCCTGATATTATAAATGGAATTATTCCTGTACCACTACATAAGTCTATAACCTTATTTCCTTTTTTTACTTCTGCAAAGTTAGCAAGCAATACAGCATCTACTCCAAATCTGAAGCCTACCTCTTTTTGTATTACATGGATACCTTTTATCTGCAAATCATCTAAAGTTTCTCCCACTTTTAATAAATGTTCAGTCATCTTTATCACCACTTTAAATTAAATTTATTATCTTAAAGCTAAAGTCTATCATCATTAGTATGTAGTTTTTTATATATTAATATATAATAACTTTTTTAGTCCAACTTCTAAGTTTCATATATAATTATAGTTTAAATTCGTAAATACTTTATCCAATAAAAAAAGTCGTCTTTTCGACGACTTTTTTTATTTAGACTTATTCTTCTGGAAATATAGATCCAACTGGACATACGTTAGCACAGTTTCCACAATCGATACAAGTGTTTGCATCAATTACAAATTGAGTATCTCCTTGACTGATTGATCCAACTGGACATTCAGAAGCACAAGCTCCACAGCTTACACATGAATCCTTAATTACAAATGCCATGAAAAAACACCTCCCTCAAGTTTCAATGCATGTTTTAAACTTTATGTACATGCTTTTATTATTTTAACATGTTTTTATCAGATTTGAAAGTGAATTTTTATATAATTGTATATCCAATGTCCTCCAATATATCATATATATTGTCTTCATTAATAAAATAGCTATCGTATACTACTTCCACTTCCCCCTCTTCTCTCTTAATCTGGCATGCAATAACCCCTTCTGCATTACCAAGTGCCATTCTAATGTTGACTACGTCATTTTGAGAACGTATATTTGAAACCTTTATTACAGCTTTCATATTGTATCCTCCCTAGTCATTCTTTAAAAGATCACTAATTGATTTATCATCTAAATCAGTAACTTCTAGCTTTATATCATCTTCACTTATTTTATCCCCAATATATTCATAGTCTCCTGAAATTAATTTTGTATCTTTAATTCCAACTTCTTTTATTATATCTTCACCTTCATGTACAGTAATTCTGACTTTAACACTTTCCTTTACTACTGAATTATTTATAACTATACCTTTTCCAAAAGGTGTCTCAACAATAGAATCAATTCTAGGAAGTTCCTTTTTAATATCTTCATAAGTTGATTGCTCATAATTTAAACAACACATAAGTCTTCCACAGATACCAGATATTTTAGTAGGATTTAAGGATAAATTCTGTTCTTTTGCCATTTTGATAGATACTGGAACAAAATCTCCTAAAAATGAGGAACAACACATAGGTCTTCCACAAGTTCCAAGTCCCCCTATCATTTTCGCCTCATCTCTAACTCCAATTTGCCTTAACTCAATCCTTGTTCTAAATATAGCTGCAAGATCTTTTACAAGCTCTCTAAAGTCTACTCTACCATCTGCAGTAAAATAAAAGATAACTTTATTATTATCGAAGGTATATTCTACATCTATAAGTTTCATCGGAAGATCATGCTTTAATATTTTCTCGGTACATACATTAAAAGCTTCTTGCTGTTTTACTCTATTTTCCGTATGTTTTTGTATATCTTCCGCTGTAGCTTTTCTTATAACATTTCTAAGTGGAGTTACAACTTCACTTTCTTTTATTTCTTTAGGTCCTATTACACATTCACCAAACTCTATACCTCTTACAGTTTCAACTATTAAACTATCTCCACTTTTTACTTCTAACTCATTTGGACTAAAATAGTATATCTTACCCGATTTTTTAAATCGAATTCCTACAACTGTTATCATATTAAACCTCCTGCATATTTAACAACATTATATCAAGAGCTAATTCAGCATTTGCTCTTCTATCTAAACTTTCTTTAGTCTTATTTATCTCGTTAACCATTTTATCTAGCTCTCTTAGTGAATATATATTTGAAAGCTTTTTTATCTCTTCTATTTTATCATTATTTATAACTAGCTCACTTTTTCCGATTTCTTTATAAATAACAATGTCCCTTATATAAGAAATAAAACAACTTAAAATTTCTCTCCAAAAATCTTTATTTTTATCAAAAAACTCCTCATATTTCTTAATCATATATCTATCTTTATTGCATAGTTCAAGTAGTATATTTATGGTTATATTCCTTACATTTTTAAAGGTATCATCTTCTAAATAAATTTTACTTCTCCCTGGCACGCCTTCAATAAAAGCTATAACTTGTTTTAATTCTTGTTCTTCTAAATTTGGATACTCTCGTCTCATATACTTCATTATATCTTTAACATTTAATCTATTAAGTTTATACACCTGACATCTAGACTTTATAGTCTCTAATATAGAATTCAATCCTTCACTAAGAAGAATAATAGTAACCCCTTTTGGTGGCTCTTCTATTGTTTTTAAGAAGGCATTCTGCGCTTCTGTGGTCATTTTATGTGCCTCATAAATTATTACTACTTTTTTATCGCCTTCATAAGGTTTCTTATTTACCTCTTTTATTATATCTCTTATCTCATCTACTCCGATAGATTGTTTATTCTTTCCTACTCTCCACTCTAAGATATCAACATAGCTTCTATCTTCTGTTTTTCCCAGAAGCTTTAATGAAATAGCTTTAGCTATAATACTTTTTCCAAGGCCATCTTCTCCAACTATGAGATGAGCATGTGAAAATCTTCCTGAATCTATCATAATATTCATTTGATCTATAATTATTTCATGACCTATTATACTATCAAAGCTCATTCCTACCTCCAGATTCTTATCTATAACTTTCTATATAAAATCATGTATGAAACCTGCTTATATCTTTATAAACTCATCTACATCTACTACAAATATGGTAGCCCCACCTACTTCTACTTCTAGTGTATACGGAACATAAATTCCTGTTGACCCTGTTACTGTTGAAGGTGTTGTAACAATTTGATTTCTTCTTTTACATATATCCTTTATGATTGAAGTTACATTGTCAACTTCCTCTTTTTTTACTCCTATCATTAAAGTAGTGTTTCCAGATTTTAAAAATCCTCCAGTTGTAGCCAGTTTCGTCACTCCATAACCTGCGTCGGTAATTACATCAACAAGATCATCAGCATAATCATCCTGAACAACAGCTATTATAAGTTTCATTAATCTTCCCCCTTCACAGTTATTGTTTGTGTCAAATTTATTTTATTCCTTATATAATTATATTTTAACATATTTATTAATAATTAAAGAACAGAGTTTTTAAGTTTTATATGTTTATTTTCCTACTTAATTCCTAAAATAATCATTAAATGTTTTTTTACATCTAAGAATACACTTTCAATATCTTGACTAGCATCAATTTTTACTATTCTATTAGGATATTTCTCTAAAAGCATTAGATATCCCTCTCTTACTTTATTATGAAAATCTATCTTTTCTAAATCTAACCTATTTACTTCTCTATTATCACTTCTAGATATTCTTTCTATTCCAAGAATTGGTTCTATATCAAGATAAAATGTAAAATTAGGCATATACTTATCAATAGCAAATTCATTTATTCTCATTACTTCATCTACTCCTATGCCCCTTGCGTATCCTTGGTAAGCTAAGGAGGAATCTATAAATCTATCGCAAATGACAACCTTATTTTCCTCTAAAGCTGGTATTACTCGTTCTATAAGATGTTGTCTTCTTGATGCAGCATATAATAGAGTCTCTGTTCTACTATCCATAGAAGTATTATTCCTATTTAATATAATCTCTCTTACTTGCTCTGATATATCTATACCCCCTGGTTCTCTTGTAGATATATAATCAATGTTATTTTCACTCAGATATTCTTTAACCTTCTCTATTGTGGTAGATTTTCCTGAACCATCAGGTCCCTCAAATGTAATAAATGTTCCTTTTCTCATAGTAAAATACTCCCCTAATTTAATTTTAAAATTTTAATTAATATACTTATTCATCTACGACTTGTACCATATAGTTTTTATCCATCTTATTTACTCCCATAACATCAGTACCATTTTGTAAATAGTATTGAGTAGCCTTAATTATGTCTTTACTTATTACTTCTCCTAATGTAACTAAGGGTATTCCTGGTGGATAAGGTACAATAGCTTTAGAACACACCTTTCCCTGTGAATCCTCAAGACTTATGTATTTTGTGTTTTTATTTATAACTTCATGAGGTATTAACTTAGATTCTGGAATATCATAATTTAATATATCATAATATTCATTTTTTAAATTGTCTAATGGGCACTTCTTAAGTGCTTCATAAAGCTTTTTAAATTCCTCTTCATTATTAAAAGGTGAAAATATAAGCACCACATTTTGACTATCATTCATCTCTGATTGAATATGATTTTTTCTTAAATAATCTAAAAGTTTTGATGCACTATATCCTCTCTCTAAATTAATTATATACTTAGTTACATCTATATCAAGACTACTATCCTCTAAATCTTCTTTTCCTATTATATTGAAACCTTTGATATTGTTTATTTTAATTCTATATCTCTTGCAAATATCTATAAGTTTTATATAATCTTTTTCACCCTGTTCTTCTAAATAAAATCTAGCATAATCCATAGAGCACATTAAAATATAAGATGGGCTAGTACTTAAGAACATGCCTAAATAAAAATTTACCTTATCTATATCTACATTACCGCAAACATGCAAATAAGCAGTCTGAGTAAGGCTTGGCAATGTTTTATGAGAACTCATAACCACCATATCAGCTCCAAGTTTTACAGCACTTTCTGGCAACTCTTTACATAGTCCAAAATGTGCTCCATGGGCCGAATCTATTAATACCCTCATATTTCTTTTTTTAGATTCATCTATTATAAACTTTAAATCTGGACATATCCCATAGTAATTAGGATAAGTTAGGATAATACCTTTAGCATCTTTATTCTCATTTAATATATTGAAAAAATACTCCTCATCTATTGAAAGAGGAGCATTATACTTGTAATGTATTTTATTTTTTATATATATGGGCTTCAATTTTCTTAATATAATGGCGTTAAATATAGACTTATGGCAATTTCTTTCCACAATGACTTTATCGCCTTCATTAAATGAAGAAAAAACCATAACTAAGTTCCCACTAGTGCTACCATTTATTAAAAAATAAGATTTCTTACTTCCATAAAAGTCTGCTAGATATTTCTGAGATTCCTTTATTATACCATTAGGATTATGAAGGTTATCTACACCTTCTACTTCCGTTATATCTGCATCTATAAAATTATTATACATATCTCTGCCCATATCAGTAGTTTTAAACCCTTTTCCACCTTTATGCCCCGGCATAGAGAATCTCAAGTTATTTTCCTTTATATATTTTAATACTCCTTCTACAAGGGGTAATTTTGACAATTGTACTCCACTCCTCTTATCATGTAATGAACTATTCTCTTTCTAATGCAACTCTTATAATATTCATAAAAATCTGTACCACTTTCAGAATGTGCTATTCTATCTTCACAGTTTTTGCATATCCCTCTTCCATTTATCATTATACCATTGTTTAGAGGCTTTCCACATATAATACATTTTCGTTTTTGCATTTTTACCTCCTTAAAAGATTTAATAAGAGATATTTGAATTTTCGCCTCTTATAGTATATTTTATTCAAACATATACACTTATTTATTTTGTCCACAAAAATATTTTTAAAATATTTCATGAATATTTCCTCATAAGGATAAACTTACACAAACAAATTTATAATAGATAATAATTAAACTACACATAATAGTAATCGAGGTGATAAATATGAATTTTAAACTTAAAAAAACTATACTAACTATGACTACAGTTTTAGCTTTATCATTAGCAATTGTGGGATGTGATAGACGAAATGTAAATCCACCCGCACCTGGTACTTCCACAAACAACAATACGGGAACTACTACTAGAAATGAAGCTGCTGATGCAGGCCAACCTGGTCTTGACGGAAGAACTCAATATCGCAGTAACATTACCCAAAATGATGTCAGAGGCACTGATCTTATGGGGCTAAATCCAGATGGAACTACAACACAAAACAATACTAACGCACGTTTAAATCCTAACAATCCTAATACAGGCTTTAATACAAACGATAGACTAAATACAGCTATTGAAAATAATCAGAACATAACAGGCCGAAATGAAGGATTCCAAAACAGTACAGTAAGAGATGACTATGATGATAATAATTCTTTCCAAAGAGCAGAAAGAATAGAAAGTGCTGTAAATTCTGTTGCAGGTGTTACAGGCGCTAAGGTACTTGTAAATAACAATAGGGCTTTAGTTGGGATAGATATGCCTGCTAGAACTACTGGAAATGATACTACTACAATGAGATCTAATGTAGAAAGAGCCGTTAAAAATGCTGACCCTAATATTACAAGGGTAGCTGTAAGTGCTGACCCAGACATCTTTAGAAGAATAACTAATGTAGGGAATGGAATACGTGGTGGAAGACCTTTATCTCAGTTCGGAGCTGAAATAGAAGAAATATTCAACAGAGTTATTCCTAGATAACAGCAATCATTAATTTAATAAATAAAAAACGCCATTTGGCGTTTTTTTACTTATCAAATTAATTTTGTACTACAACTAAACTTCCTCTTGGAATATTATTATATATCCATTTAGCATCCTTTAGAGGTAGTCTTATACATCCATGTGAAGCTTTACTTCCAAGCTTCTTTGCTTCAGACTGAATTATTTCTCCCTTTGTATTAAATAATACACTATGAAATAAAAAGTCATTATTAAATCTTACCCAGTTATAGCAAATAACTGAATTTTTATATCCAGTATAAAAGTGAGTTCCTCTATAACCTACTAAATAAGTTCCTGTAGGAGTTGGCGTCCAATCCTGTCCTGTGGAACAAATTATAGTTTTAAAAAGCTTCTTATCTTTAAATACATATACTCTTTGATCACTTAAATCTACTACTAAGGAATAAGCTCCACTTGGTTTTACTGTTTTTAGTTGCCACTTATACACATATCCTTTTACTATCTTTAAAGAATCATAATCTCTTGCCTCTATATAATAGAACTTGTCAACTTGCTTTAATATCTTAACTCCTTGCAAGCTTCCATATATATATCCAACATTTTTTGAGTTAGAGCTTGGTTGTGTCTTAATGTATATAATTTGTCCCTCACCTACGTTTCCAACTACTAGAGAATTTATAGAAGGGTTAGATGGGAGAGCTGGTCCTACATACTTAAAGGGATCTCCAACCATTATTAACTTAGTTATCGTTACTTTTTTTTCAATTTCTTTATATTCAATTTCTTTCTTCGGCTCATCAATGACACTATTATTATTATCTTCATTTAATTCATAATTACTATCACTAGTTATATCATCATCCTTATCATCTGGATTATCTTCAACATTTAAAGTCTCATCTTTTTCTTCTGAATCCGTGTTTATCTTATTTATTTCAGTATCTTCCTGAGTTTGCTTAGGTACTTCAACTTTTTCTATATATTTTATATCTATTTGCATTAAATATAGACCTTGGCTAGCTGCCTTCCAAGACACGCTATCTATATAATTTTTATAAGATACTAACTCCTTATTATTTATAGCATTAATTACTTTATACTTATATAAATATTGCTTGTTTTCGTCTTTTTTAATTTGTAGCATTTCTCCTATTGCGTAGTTGTTTTTTAATTCGCCAATACTTATATTAGATGCTTGTCCTTCATTTTTAAGACAACTAAAATCTATAGTTGAATAAGTATCAAAACCTCTCTTGTCTTGAGGTATCTTACCAGCCCTTTTGACCCACACTGATACATTATAGTCCCCTTCAGTAAGTTTT
This sequence comes from Clostridium sp. X, assembly GCF_055755365.1. Lineage (NCBI taxonomy): Bacteria > Bacillati > Bacillota > Clostridia > Eubacteriales > Clostridiaceae > Clostridium > Clostridium sp. X. The sequence goes on along the minus strand of NZ_CM146912.1, from coordinate 1,104,328 downwards.
GGAGTAGTTATACTATAAACCCTATTACTATCAACTACTGAAGTGAATCCATTAGTTATATCTTTCCATTCACCAGTATTTTTATTATTTAGCCAAACCCTATATTGAACTTTTTCTCGTCCTTTAATTAGTATATCTAAGATTTGGGGGTCTCCTTCATAAATCGAATCATATTCCTTTACTATCTTGTCCACTTTCAGTATCAAATCATTTGCATATACGATTTGAACTTTGCAGACAGTAATTAATAATAACCCCATTATTAAAATTATTGCTCCTAATCTTACTATCTTTTTTGCCATACCCCATCCCTCTTCCTTCTTTATATACATTTTTTACCATAAGCTACATTGATAATTATAATTCTTTTAATAGATTTTTTCAACAAAACTAATTATTTTTAAATTTATATATAAAATATATTTTTTGTTTATATAAGGGCATACTAATAACTAATACTTCAGTTAAGGAGAAGATTATATATGAAACAGGAAATAATTAAATACTTAGTTTCTATTGAAGAGGACCTCTATAAATTATCTAAATATTTATATGATTATCCTGAGGAAAGCTTTTGTGAATATAAAGCTTCTGAATACTTAATCAATATTCTTAGAAATAACAAATTTAATATAGAAGAAAACTTCTTAGATATTCCTACTGCTTTTAGAGCACAATTTGGAGAAGGCCATCCAAAAATCGCATACATCTGTGAATATGATTGTTCCTGTAAACAGGGTCATATCCTTGGTAGTAATTTAGTATCTTCAATGTCAATTGGAGCAGCTCTTGGTCTATCAAAGGTTATAGAAAAAAATGGTGGATCGGTAGTAGTAATAGGTTGTCCTGGTGAGTTCTCAGGTGGCTCTAAGGTCACTATGATGAAACAAGGTGCATTTGATGACCTAGATATTATATTAATGGCTCAACCTAGTGTAATTACTGCTAATTGTTGTAATTCTCCTGCTATATTACCACTTAAAATCAAATACTCTTGTTCAGAACCTGTTGATTGTAATGAGCTATTTAAATGTTCGGCTTTTGATGCATGCTTATATACATTAAATTCTATAAATACTATTATTAATAGATATTCTAAGGATTGCCACATAGATAGAGTATCTATAAATGGTGATTGTGATCCACGAATTGAAACTAATTGTGCAGAAGTTTCTTTCTCCATTAAATCTCCAAGCTTAAATGAAGGAGAGTATATTCGCAAAAAGCTTTGCTTACTTACTACTAGTCTAAACGAGTTAATAAGTATTAATGCTGAAGTAACATTATCAGGAGTTCCTTATGATAGCTTTAAATGTAATAAAACCTTATCAAGGGTTTTTTCTCATAACCTAAAAGAAGTAGGAATCATTAACATAGAAGAAGATGTCTCTCTACCATACGGTTTAAGTTTAGGAAATGTAAGTAAAATAGTTCCTTGTCTTAGATTTCTTATAAAAATTACAGATGATGATACTATAAAATATGCATCACAGGATTTCGGAGCTGCAACTATTTCTTCTTTTGCTCGTGAGAAAATCTTAGATGCTGTTAAGGTACTTGCTTTTACTGGGTTAGATTTTATACAAAAATCCGAACTACTTTCCGATGCAAGATTAGAACTCAATAAAAAATAAAAAAACACTAGGTAAATTAAATACCTAGTGTTTTTAACAAGCTTTTCTACCTCTTAGAACATCTAATTTATCTACTAGCTTACAACTTGGTTCAAAGTAAAACTTGCTTGTTCCGTGTCCATTTTTATACTTACATATATATAATCCATTGCCAAAACATATACATCCATACTTCTTAGCAATTAATAAACTAATATTCAATCCTGATTTTTTTACCTTTTCAATATCTCTAATTTTTATACTTTCAACTGCCTCTTCTTTTGAACCCTTAATTCTATAAATAGTAAGCTCATCAGCTATTATAGAATATTTATATCTCACTTTACACTTTCCTATTTGACTTATTGTAAATACTACTACAACAAGAGTTAATAAAATAGTTAAATACCCTCCAACTGTATAATTACTAACTCTTAAGTTTCGAATTACATCGGATATAACTATATAAAGAACTAAAGAACATAATATTATAAATATACTAGCTATTCTCTTTCTTTCTACTATTTCCTTATACATAGCTAAATTGCCTCCAGTCCATTAATTGAAATTACATAGCAATTATACTCGCTTTTTTTAAAATAGTACAAACCCTTTTTCGACAGTTTTAGTCCAATATAAAGCGTTTTAGTTGAATGTAAATGGTTTCACGTGCCATACTTATACTATTTTTCACTCTATCTTGGTTTTGCATTGTATAAAAAACTAATAGTCATTTTACACTCGTTTTAGATTATTTAATTCTATCTAATTATAATAATTTTTTGAGCCTAGTTATAATTTAAAGTATCAGATACCATATATCAATGCTATATTATATATAGTATAGTAATTTTTGGGTGTGGTATTATGATAGGTAAGAGGTTGAAATATGGAGATACAATAGGACTTATATCTCCAGCTAGTCCAGAGGATCCAGATAAGATAAAAAAAAGCATTTGTTTTTTAAGATCTCAAGGTTTTAAAGTAAAAGAAGGTAAACACTTATATGATAAATGGGGTTATCTAGCAGGTCAAGATGAGGATAGAGCACAGGATTTAATGGATATGTTTAAGGATAATGAAGTAGATATGATTCTATGCATGCGCGGTGGCTATGGCTCTATGCGATTACTTCCTTATTTAGATTTCAATGTTATACAAGATAACCCTAAAATTTTTATAGGATATAGTGATATAACTGTATTTTTAAACACACTTTCATCATATTGTGGACTTATAACCTTCCATGGACCCATGGGAAATTCTGACTTTACAGATACAGATACATTAAGTAGCTTTTTAAGCACTTTAATGAATGGTTATATGCCTTACAGATTATTAAATCCCTTAAATACAAATATTATATGTAATATACGTGGTAAGGCTAAAGGGAAAATTGTAGGTGGCAATTTATCTTTAATTGCATCAACTATAGGCACTCCCTATGAAATAGATACAAAAGACAACATTTTGTTTATAGAAGATATCGGTGAACAGCCTTATGCTATAGATAGACTTTTAACTCATCTTCATCTGGCTGGTAAGCTTCAAAAATGTAGGGGTTTTATAATAGGGCAGTTTACAGATTGTTCTCTTCCAAACTATGAAAGAAGCCTAACTATAAATGAGATAATGTTAGATAGAATACTCTCCCTAAATAAACCTACGCTATCTAACTTTATGTCTGGACACGATTATCCTAAACTTACTCTTCCTATAGGAGTAGAAGCATATATTGATTGTAATATAGGAGAAATCACTATATTAGATCCCGTAGTAAAATAGCTATTAATAAAAATAAGATACATGTAGTATAAAGCTATTTTTATATTTCACAGCTCTATACTACATGTACCTTATATGTGTTCTTTATATGATTCCTCTTAAAATTTCTATTAACCTATCCAGTACTCCAATTGATGATAAGAATACTATAAATACCAGTCCTGGAGTAACATATTTTAATATAAAATAATAGAAATCAATCAACTTACTTAAATTGAGTTTTCCTTCATTAGAAAGCTCTCTTTTTATGTCTTCTTTAGGTAACTTATATCCAACAAATATAGCTATCAGAAGTCCACCTAAAGGTAAAAGTATATATGAAGAAATATAGTCAAACAAATCAAAGAAAGTCTTTCCAAATATAGTTATTCCCCCAAGAACTCCTGCTGAGTCAGCTGAGAGAGCAGCAAGTGCTCCTATCATAACTATAACTACTGAATTTATAATTACTGCCTTCTTTCTTGACATCCCTCTTTGCTCTGAAAAATATGCAATTACAACTTCATACATAGATGTCATAGCTGTTGTAGCAGCTATAGAAGCTAATACAAAGAAAGCTAACAGCAATGCACTACCAAATCGAATCTTACTAAATACAAGAGGAATAGTTACGAATAAAAGACCTGGCCCACTTGTAGGCTCAATTCCAAATGAAAATACTGCTGAGAATACTGCAATTCCAGCTAAAAGTGACACTACAGTATCTGATATGGCAACTTTAGCTGCTGTTCCCATCATGTTATCCTTTCTAGTAAAATAACTTCCATAAGTGATCATACATCCCATACCTAGAGATAACTTAAAGAAAGCTAGACCCATGGCCATAAGTACTCCTTCAGCTCTTAGTGCAGAAAAGTCTACCTTAAATAAGAATTTAAGACTTTCCCTTGCACCTGGAAGAGTTAAAGCTCTAATATTACATATTATAATTAATAAAAATAGCACAGGCATAAGTGTTTTTGTTATTTTTTCTATTCCATTTTTAACTCCTAATATTAAAATAGTAGAAACAACAACTATCATTATAATCTGCCACATAATAGGAGATGTAACCCCTAAAATTGTATTTCCAAATTTCTCTCCTGCTGATTCTGCTGTTACGTTATTAAAATCTCCTCTTATAACTTTAAACACATATGAATAAACCCATCCACCAACTGAACTATAAAAAAACAATATAAAATAAGCGCTTAAAATCGAAAAAATACCTATAATCTTCCATTGCTTCTTTGGTGTTAGTTCTTCAATAGCACCAATAACATTTTTACCTGTTTTTCTTCCTGTATAGAATTCACTAACCATAATTGGAAGTCCAATAAAAATTATACTTAAAAAGTAAACTAATAAAAATGCGGCTCCTCCATTTTGGCCTACTACATAAGGAAACTTCCAAATATTTCCCAAACCAACAGCCGATCCTAAGGTAGCAAAGAAAGCTGCTAGTGCCGACGAAAAGCCTTCTCTTCCTTTATTCTTTTCCATTTTTTTATTCCTCCTAAAAATTATCTACTCCGTTTGAAAGTGCAGTATTTCCTTCACTTGATAATTATAATCATCTAATTATACAATATTTTTTAGTAAAAAGTAAGTGGTCAATTTATCCTAGCTTATATACACTTATATTTTAAACTTTTATAATTTCTTATCATATTTCCATTACATTATTTAATTAAAATACTGTTATACTAACTAACCTACTACAAGCTTCGTATATAGTTTTGAAGTCATTTTTAAAACTGCAAGTTAGTCAGATTAAATTACTTAATAGTATTTTAAGGATGCAATTTAATGATTAAATCAAAAACTAATAAAGATTATTTTAAGTATCTAAGTTTAGTATTAGCTACATTTTTAGTACTTTTAACATTAGTAGGCTGCGGATCATCTAAAAACTCTACCTCTGATATGGTAGGTTCTACAGAAAGCGTTCCTACATCAGAACCATCTTATCAAAAGAATAAAGACTCTGTCTTCTTAAAAGAATCAGAATCTTTAGCTCCTCCATCTACTAATTCTAATGTTCAAACGGGACATAAAATTATTCAAACAGGTCAAATAAATTTAGAAACTGTAAAGTTTGACGAAACAATAACTAGTGTTCAGAATTATGTTAATTCTATAGGTGGTTATGTCCAATCTTCGTCTATTCAAGGAAAAGGAATTGATATTAATAATGCTCCTTCAAAACGCCATGGTACTTTTACAGTAAGAGTGCCTCAAAATGAACACTCTAAATTTTTTACAAGCATTAAGATATATGGAACAATAACATATCAAGAATCAAAAGGAGACGATATAACTGAGCAATATTTTGATACAGAAGCAAGAGTAAAATCTTTACTTATTCAAGAGGAAAGAATACTAGATATATTAAAGAAAACAGATAAACTTTCAGATATCATTGAGCTTGAAAAACATTTAACTGAAATAAGATATCAACTAGATTCTCTCACAGGCAGCTTAAAAAAGTGGGATAACTTAGTAACCTTTTCAACTATAACGTTACAAATTCAAGAAGTTAAAGAAGTTACAAAAATCGCTCCTGAAAACTCTAATGGATTATTAAAGAGAATGGCTTATGCGTTTACTAATTCTATAAAGCAACTAGGTATATTCTTTCAGGCTTCTTTAATATTTATATCAATTATATTACCATTTTTGGTTGCTTTTACACTAATTGTTTTAGTAATATTGTATATTTGTAAAAAATACAATAAGTTAAATCATGGCAGAAATATTATGTCAACAACTACTTCAACTGATGATTTAAAGAATGATTATAATGCTAAAAATGATACTACTCAAAAGGATAATACTTAATAAGTAAAGGCTATATAAATCTCTTAAGTAGATGAGATTTATATAGCCTCTACATTTTTGCTAATTAAATTATGGATTTAAGTACTTTTCCTATACTATCATTAATAACTAAATCTGCTTTATTATCAAAAGACGTAGCTTCCTTATTTATGAGAACTAAGTTTTTTCCATTAAAGTACTCTATTAACCCTGCTGCGGGATAAACTATAAGGGATGTTCCACCTACAATTAAAGTATCCGCTTCCCTAATATGTCTAATAGCATTCTCCATAATATTCATATCTAGAGCTTCTTCATATAATACAACATCTGGTTTTATAACTCCATCACATTCACTACAATGAGGTATAAGTTCTTTACTATCCATAACATACTCTAAATTAAAACCTTTATTACATTTCATGCAATAGTTTCTAAGTACTGAACCATGCAGTTCTAATACATTTTTAGACCCTGCCATTTGGTGAAGTCCATCAATATTTTGTGTTATAACAGCTTTTAATTTACCCATGTTTTCAAGCTTTGCAAGGGCTATATGAGCATCATTAGGCTTAGCTTCTTTATATATCATTTTTGCTTTATAAAAGTCAAAGAAATCTTCTGTATGTCTTATAAAAAAACTATGACTTAACATAATCTCTGGAGAATGAGAGTAGTTATTTTTAGTTTTATATATCCCATTAGTTGACCTAAAGTCTGGTATATTACTCTCTGTTGATACGCCTGCTCCTCCAAAAAATACAATATTTGAACTATCTTTAATTATTAATTTAAGTTGATTAATATTCTCCATTCTATACCATCTCCTAAGTAAATTCTTATAATATGATTATACACCAAAACATATTATATCTACTATTAATATAGGAACTCAAAAAATATAAAAACACTAAGCAAATGCTTAGTGTTTTAACCTTACCTGGCGATGTCCTACTCTTCCACACCGTCTCCAGTGCAGTACCATCGGCGCTGTGAAGCTTAACCATCGTGTTCGGGATGGGTACGGGTGTATCCTTCACGCCATAATCACCAGATGACCTAACATCCAAATTAATTGAATGAGTGTCATTGAAAGAATTTTGTTCTCTCAAAATTGCACAGTGAATTTAATATTTAGATCAAGTCCTCGATCTATTAGTATTAGTCAGCTGAGTACATTACTGCACTTACACCCCTAACCTATCAACCTGGTAGTCTTCCAGGGATCTTACTAGCTTACGCTATGGGAAATCTAATCTTGAGGTGGGCTTCACGCTTAGATGCTTTCAGCGTTTATCCCTTCCCGACATAGCTACCCAGCTGTGCTTCTGGCGAAACAACTGGTGCACCAGAGGTCAGTCCATCCCGGTCCTCTCGTACTAAGGACAGCTCCTCTCAAATTTCCTACGCCCACGGCGGATAGGGACCGAACTGTCTCACGACGTTCTGAACCCAGCTCGCGTGCCGCTTTAATGGGCGAACAGCCCAACCCTTGGGACCGACTACAGCCCCAGGATGCGACGAGCCGACATCGAGGTGCCAAACCTCCCCGTCGATGTGGACTCTTGGGGGAGATCAGCCTGTTATCCCCGAGGTAGCTTTTATCCGTTGAGCGATGGCCCTTCCATACAGAACCACCGGATCACTAAGTCCGACTTTCGTCCCTGCTCCACCTGTATGTGTCGCAGTCAGGCTCCCTTCTGCCTTTACACTCTACGCGCGATTTCCGACCGCGCTGAGGGAACCTTTGAGCGCCTCCGTTACCTTTTAGGAGGCGACCGCCCCAGTCAAACTGCCCACCTAGCAATGTCCTGTGACCAGATTCATGGCCGCCAGTTAGAATTCCAGTACTGTCAGGGTGGTATCCCAAGGACGACTCCACGAAAGCTGACGCTCTCGCTTCTTAGTCTCCCACCTATCCTGTACAGACAATACCGAAATGCAATGCTAAGCTACAGTAAAGCTCTACGGGGTCTTTCCGTCCAACCGCGGGTAGCAAGCATCTTCACTTGCACTTCAATTTCACCGGATTTGCTGCCGAGACAGTGCCCAAATCATTACGCCATTCGTGCGGGTCGGAACTTACCCGACAAGGAATTTCGCTACCTTAGGACCGTTATAGTTACGGCCGCCGTTTACTGGGGCTTAAGTTCATACCTTCGCTTGCGCTAAGCATTCCCCTTAACCTTCCAGCACCGGGCAGGCGTCAGCCCCTATACATCAGCTTACGCTTTAGCAGAGACCTGTGTTTTTGATAAACAGTTGCTTGGGCCTGTTCACTGCGGCCTCCTCTCGGAGGCACCCCTTCTCCCGAAGTTACGGGGTTAATTTGCCGAGTTCCTTAGCAGCAATTCTTCCGACGGCCTTAGGATTCTCTCCTCATCTACCTGTGTCGGTTTGCGGTACGGGCACCAATTTGCTCCATAGAGACTTTTCTTGGCAGCGTGGAATCAGATACTTCGCCCATAGGGCTCCCCATCACACCTCAGACTTAAATTGAGCGGATTTGCCTACTCAACATCCTAAGTGCTTAGACGCACATCCAATAGTGCGCACATCCTATCCTCCTGCGTCATCCCATTTGTCAAACGCATTTTGGTGGTACTGGAATATCAACCAGTTGTCCATCACCTACGCCTTTCGGCCTCGGCTTAGGTCCCGACTAACCCTGGGAGGACGAGCCTTCCCCAGGAAACCTTAGATATTCGGCCAACAGGATTCTCACCTGTTTCTCGCTACTTATGCCAGCATTCTCACTTCTGCACTGTCCACCACTCCTTACGATATGGCTTCTACCTGTGCAGAAAGCTCCTCTACCACGTGTACGTAGTACACATCCATAGCTTCGGTGGTAAGTTTTAGCCCCGTTACATCTTCGGCGCGGGATCTCTCGACTAGTGAGCTATTACGCACTCTTTAAATGAGTGGCTGCTTCTAAGCCAACATCCTAGTTGTCTTAGAAATCCCACATCCTTTCCCACTTAACTTACACTTTGGGACCTTAGCTGATGGTCTGGGCTGTTTCCCTTTTGACCACGGATCTTATCATTCGTAGTCTGACTGCCGGGGTACCAGTATGTGGCATTCGGAGTTTGATAGGGTTCAGTAACTGTTGTCAGCCCCTAGCCCATTCAGTGCTCTACCTCCACTACTTAATTACCCGACGCTAGCCCTAAAGCTATTTCGAGGAGAACCAGCTATCTCCGAGTTCGATTGGAATTTCTCCGCTATCCACAGCTCATCCCATGGTTTTTCAACACCAACGTGGTTCGGACCTCCACGGAATTTTACTTCCGCTTCATCCTGGCCATGGATAGATCACCCGGTTTCGGGTCTACGATATGCAACTAGTTGCCCTGTTCAGACTCGGTTTCCCTTCGGCTCCGCACCGTAGGTGCTTAACCTTGCTACATATCGTAACTCGCTGGCCCGTTCTACAAAAAGTACGCCGTCACACATTAACGTGCTCCGACCGATTGTAGGCACACGGTTTCAGGTTCTATTTCACTCCCCTTCCGGGGTTCTTTTCACCTTTCCCTCACGGTACTGCTTCACTATCGGTCACTAGGTAGTATTTAGCCTTGGGAGATGGTCCTCCCAGCTTCCCACAAGGTTTCACGTGTCTCGTGGTACTCTGGAGTAGATCTACTTCTCTCTTCTTTTTGCCTACAGGGTTATTACCTTCTACGACAGAACTTTCCAGTTCTCTTCGACTAAAAAGATTGAAGCGTTATGATCTATCCGCAACCCCAGAAACAAAGTTTCTGGTTTGGGCTCTTCCCCTTTCGCTCGCCGCTACTGAGGGAATCGATTTTTCTTTCTCTTCCTTCTGGTACTTAGATGTTTCAGTTCCCAGAGTGTACCTCTATATACCTATGAATTCAGTATATAGTACATGATGTTTATCATGTGGGTTTCCCCATTCGGAAATCTACGAATCACAGGCTGTGTGCGCCTACTCGTAGCTTATCGCAGCTTATCGCGTCCTTCTTCGGCTCCTAGTGCCAGGGCATTCACCGTGCGCCCTTTCTAACTTGATCGTTAGACGCTTGTAAACATAAATGTTATACAAGACTTCACTCCTCAGATATACTGAGTGAGATTTATTACTAAAACTAATTACTTAGTTATAGTAGATTTCTTAATATTCACTGTGCAATTTTCAAAGAACAATTAATGAAAGACATTAGTCTTTCAAAATTAAACAGAATTAAGGATAAATTATTTCCAGTCTATGAAAGCTGTGAGCTTTCATTTCTCCCTAGAAAGGAGGTGATCCAGCCGCAGGTTCTCCTACGGCTACCTTGTTACGACTTCACCCCAATCACCAATCCCACCTTCGACTGCTGGCTCCTTGCGGTTACCTCACAGGCTTCGGGTGTTACCGGCTCTCATGGTGTGACGGGCGGTGTGTACAAGACCCGGGAACGTATTCACCGCGACATTCTGATTCGCGATTACTAGCAACTCCAACTTCATGTAGGCGAGTTTCAGCCTACAATCCGAACTGGGACCGGTTTTTTAGTTTGGCTCCCCCTCGCGGGTTTGCTTCTCGTTGTACCGGCCATTGTAGCACGTGTGTAGCCCTAGACATAAGGGGCATGATGATTTGACGTCATCCCCACCTTCCTCCTGGTTAACCCAGGCAGTCTCGCTAGAGTGCTCAACTTAATGGTAGCAACTAACGATAAGGGTTGCGCTCGTTGCGGGACTTAACCCAACATCTCACGACACGAGCTGACGACAACCATGCACCACCTGTCTTCCTGCCCCGAAGGGCTTCCTCTGTTACGAGTAATTCAGGAGATGTCAAGTCTAGGTAAGGTTCTTCGCGTTGCTTCGAATTAAACCACATGCTCCGCTGCTTGTGCGGGTCCCCGTCAATTCCTTTGAGTTTTAATCTTGCGACCGTACTCCCCAGGCGGAATACTTATTGCGTTTGCTGCGGCACCGAGGGTGGTACCCCCCGACACCTAGTATTCATCGTTTACGGCGTGGACTACCAGGGTATCTAATCCTGTTTGCTCCCCACGCTTTCGTATCTCAGCGTCAGTTACGGTCCAGAAAGTCGCCTTCGCCACTGGTGTTCTTCCTAATCTCTACGCATTTCACCGCTACACTAGGAATTCCACTTTCCTCTCCCGCACTCTAGATACCCAGTTTCAAATGCAGCGCCCAGGTTAAGCCCGGGAATTTCACATCTGACTTAAATATCCGCCTACATACTCTTTACGCCCAGTAAATCCGGACAACGCTTGCCACCTACGTATTACCGCGGCTGCTGGCACGTAGTTAGCCGTGGCTTCCTCCTTGGGTACCGTCATTATCGTCCCCAAAGACAGAGCTTTACAATCCGAAGACCTTCATCACTCACGCGGCGTTGCTGCGTCAGGGTTTCCCCCATTGCGCAATATTCCCCACTGCTGCCTCCCGTAGGAGTCTGGACCGTGTCTCAGTTCCAATGTGGCCGATCACCCTCTCAGGTCGGCTACGCATCGTCGCCTTGGTGAGCCGTTACCTCACCAACTAGCTAATGCGCCGCGGGTCCATCTCAAAGCGGATTGCTCCTTTGATTATCTTCTCATGCGAAAAAATAATGTTATGCGGTATTAATCTCCCTTTCGGGAGGCTATCCCCCTCTTTGAGGCAGGTTACCCACGTGTTACTCACCCGTCCGCCGCTAATCCGTTCCCGAAGGAACTTCATCGCTCGACTTGCATGTGTTAGGCACGCCGCCAGCGTTCGTCCTGAGCCAGGATCAAACTCTCAATTTAAAAGTTTAATCTGTTACTCATTACTTAAAGTTTTTGACTGGCATTTTATTCACCTTAATTTCTGTTTAATTTTCAAAGACCAAGTTTTCTTTACTGCCTTTCGACAGCTTAGTTATTGTATCAACTTTAAGTTGTTTTGTCAACAACCTTTTCTTAGTTGAAATTGTTTTTTCTTCGCTCTCTCGAAGCGACAAGGAATATCTTATCAAAATAAAATATATTATGTTCTTATGAAAAGCCTATTATACAATGTTATATCATTTATACTTTACTTATCACATACTTTATTCAATTTTACGGTACAAGACACTCCTGGTAAAGTATATGATTATAGTAACTTATTTCTTAAGGAGAATATGATAGATTATATAAAAAAGGAGAATATAATCTATCATATTCTCCTTTTTTATATAATCTATATCATTATTTTATTTCTACTGAATACTTACTTTTTAATTCTTCTGCAAAAGACATATATTTATTATTTTGTTTTTCTTGTAATAGTTGAGCTTTCAGCATATCCTTTACTTTATCAAAAGAAGGCACTTCTGTCTCTACTTTATCATTTACTACTATTAAGTGGTATCCAAATTGAGTTTTTACTGGTTCACTTAATGCACCTATTTCTAAAGAAAATGCTGCATCTTCAAATTCTGGAACCATTTGTCCTCTACCAAATTGTCCTAGGTTCCCGCCTTCAGCACTTGATGGGCAAGTCGAATATTCTGCTGCTGCATCTTTAAATGATAATCCACCTTTTATCTTTTCAGCTACTTCATTAGCTACTTCTTCTGAATCTACAAGAATATGACTTGCTGATACTTTACCTCCAGCATTAAACATATCCTTATTAGCTTTATAATACTCTTCTGCTTCTTTATCTGTCACACTCACTTCAGAAATCACTTTATCTATAGCCATTTGAGTAAGTGCTTCTCTTCTTAACATTTCTAACCTTTCCATAAATTCTTCTGATTTATCTAGGCCATTATCCTTTCCATAGTTATAAAACAACTCAAATGAAACTAATTGCTCAACTAAATGTCTTTTACCTTGTTCTGTAGACAAATATGCTTGTTTGTCTCTAGGAAACTTCCCAATTGAAGCTTCAACTTCATGTTCTGTTATTTCTCTTCCATTAACTTTAGCTAATATTTTGTTATTCATACATAAACTCCTTTAAAGATATTTGAAAGCCTAAAGCTTACCAATCTATAATAACATACAAAGGTTTGTATACGTAATACTTTTTAAAACACTATATTAATGAAATAATTATTTAGTAGTAAAATAAAAAACGCACTTCATATGAAGTGCGTTTTGGTGATCCACCGGAGAATCGAACTCCGGACAACTTGATTAAAAGTCAAGTGCTCTACCGACTGAGCTAGTGGATCATATAACCTGGCGATGTCCTACTCTTCCACACCGTCTCCAGTGCAGTACCATCGGCGCTGTGAAGCTTAACCATCGTGTTCGGGATGGGTACGGGTGTATCCTTCACGCCATAATCACCAGATGACCTGACATCCAAAATCTTCGATTTTGTGATGGTCGGTTACTCCTCAATATCAGTTGAGCGAGTTTCCTTGTCCTTAAGAATTTTAGTACTCATCAGTTGTACTGAGAAGTTTTCTACTTATCTCTAAGCACAATAGCTATTATATCAGCCATATTATAACTTGTCAACACATTTTTTATATTTAAATTTTAATATATATGAAATAATTAATTTCTTTGTATTAACACTTATAATCTGTATTTAATCTAAGCTAGATAACACTATTAATATTACTATCATATTAATGATAAGTAATTTAAGCAAATAAAAAAACTCTAATTGCGTACGCAATTAGAGTTTTCCTGGTGGCTCGACCAGGAATCGAACCAGGGACACGAGGATTTTCAGTCCTCTGCTCTACCGACTGAGCTATCGAGCCATATTAAACCTGGCGATGTCCTACTCTTCCACACCGTCTCCAGTGCAGTACCATCGGCGCTGTGAAGCTTAACCATCGTGTTCGGGATGGGTACGGGTGTATCCTTCACGCCATAATCACCAGATGACCTAACATCCAAATTAATTGAATGAGTGTCATTGAAAGAATTTTGTTCTCTCAAAATTGCACAGTGAATTTAATATTTAGATCAAGTCCTCGATCTATTAGTATTAGTCAGCTGAGTACATTACTGCACTTACACCCCTAACCTATCAACCTGGTAGTCTTCCAGGGATCTTACTAGCTTACGCTATGGGAAATCTAATCTTGAGGTGGGCTTCACGCTTAGATGCTTTCAGCGTTTATCCCTTCCCGACATAGCTACCCAGCTGTGCTTCTGGCGAAACAACTGGTGCACCAGAGGTCAGTCCATCCCGGTCCTCTCGTACTAAGGACAGCTCCTCTCAAATTTCCTACGCCCACGGCGGATAGGGACCGAACTGTCTCACGACGTTCTGAACCCAGCTCGCGTGCCGCTTTAATGGGCGAACAGCCCAACCCTTGGGACCGACTACAGCCCCAGGATGCGACGAGCCGACATCGAGGTGCCAAACCTCCCCGTCGATGTGGACTCTTGGGGGAGATCAGCCTGTTATCCCCGAGGTAGCTTTTATCCGTTGAGCGATGGCCCTTCCATACAGAACCACCGGATCACTAAGTCCGACTTTCGTCCCTGCTCCACCTGTATGTGTCGCAGTCAGGCTCCCTTCTGCCTTTACACTCTACGCGCGATTTCCGACCGCGCTGAGGGAACCTTTGAGCGCCTCCGTTACCTTTTAGGAGGCGACCGCCCCAGTCAAACTGCCCACCTAGCAATGTCCTGTGACCAGATTCATGGCCGCCAGTTAGAATTCCAGTACTGTCAGGGTGGTATCCCAAGGACGACTCCACGAAAGCTGACGCTCTCGCTTCTTAGTCTCCCACCTATCCTGTACAGACAATACCGAAATGCAATGCTAAGCTACAGTAAAGCTCTACGGGGTCTTTCCGTCCAACCGCGGGTAGCAAGCATCTTCACTTGCACTTCAATTTCACCGGATTTGCTGCCGAGACAGTGCCCAAATCATTACGCCATTCGTGCGGGTCGGAACTTACCCGACAAGGAATTTCGCTACCTTAGGACCGTTATAGTTACGGCCGCCGTTTACTGGGGCTTAAGTTCATACCTTCGCTTGCGCTAAGCATTCCCCTTAACCTTCCAGCACCGGGCAGGCGTCAGCCCCTATACATCAGCTTACGCTTTAGCAGAGACCTGTGTTTTTGATAAACAGTTGCTTGGGCCTGTTCACTGCGGCCTCCTCTCGGAGGCACCCCTTCTCCCGAAGTTACGGGGTTAATTTGCCGAGTTCCTTAGCAGCAATTCTTCCGACGGCCTTAGGATTCTCTCCTCATCTACCTGTGTCGGTTTGCGGTACGGGCACCAATTTGCTCCATAGAGACTTTTCTTGGCAGCGTGGAATCAGATACTTCGCCCATAGGGCTCCCCATCACACCTCAGACTTAAATTGAGCGGATTTGCCTACTCAACATCCTAAGTGCTTAGACGCACATCCAATAGTGCGCACATCCTATCCTCCTGCGTCATCCCATTTGTCAAACGCATTTTGGTGGTACTGGAATATCAACCAGTTGTCCATCACCTACGCCTTTCGGCCTCGGCTTAGGTCCCGACTAACCCTGGGAGGACGAGCCTTCCCCAGGAAACCTTAGATATTCGGCCAACAGGATTCTCACCTGTTTCTCGCTACTTATGCCAGCATTCTCACTTCTGCACTGTCCACCACTCCTTACGATATGGCTTCTACCTGTGCAGAAAGCTCCTCTACCACGTGTACGTAGTACACATCCATAGCTTCGGTGGTAAGTTTTAGCCCCGTTACATCTTCGGCGCGGGATCTCTCGACTAGTGAGCTATTACGCACTCTTTAAATGAGTGGCTGCTTCTAAGCCAACATCCTAGTTGTCTTAGAAATCCCACATCCTTTCCCACTTAACTTACACTTTGGGACCTTAGCTGATGGTCTGGGCTGTTTCCCTTTTGACCACGGATCTTATCATTCGTAGTCTGACTGCCGGGGTACCAGTATGTGGCATTCGGAGTTTGATAGGGTTCAGTAACTGTTGTCAGCCCCTAGCCCATTCAGTGCTCTACCTCCACTACTTAATTACCCGACGCTAGCCCTAAAGCTATTTCGAGGAGAACCAGCTATCTCCGAGTTCGATTGGAATTTCTCCGCTATCCACAGCTCATCCCATGGTTTTTCAACACCAACGTGGTTCGGACCTCCACGGAATTTTACTTCCGCTTCATCCTGGCCATGGATAGATCACCCGGTTTCGGGTCTACGATATGCAACTAGTTGCCCTGTTCAGACTCGGTTTCCCTTCGGCTCCGCACCGTAGGTGCTTAACCTTGCTACATATCGTAACTCGCTGGCCCGTTCTACAAAAAGTACGCCGTCACACATTAACGTGCTCCGACCGATTGTAGGCACACGGTTTCAGGTTCTATTTCACTCCCCTTCCGGGGTTCTTTTCACCTTTCCCTCACGGTACTGCTTCACTATCGGTCACTAGGTAGTATTTAGCCTTGGGAGATGGTCCTCCCAGCTTCCCACAAGGTTTCACGTGTCTCGTGGTACTCTGGAGTAGATCTACTTCTCTCTTCTTTTTGCCTACAGGGTTATTACCTTCTACGACAGAACTTTCCAGTTCTCTTCGACTAAAAAGATTGAAGCGTTATGATCTATCCGCAACCCCAGAAACAAAGTTTCTGGTTTGGGCTCTTCCCCTTTCGCTCGCCGCTACTGAGGGAATCGATTTTTCTTTCTCTTCCTTCTGGTACTTAGATGTTTCAGTTCCCAGAGTGTACCTCTATATACCTATGAATTCAGTATATAGTACATGATGTTTATCATGTGGGTTTCCCCATTCGGAAATCTACGAATCACAGGCTGTGTGCGCCTACTCGTAGCTTATCGCAGCTTATCGCGTCCTTCTTCGGCTCCTAGTGCCAGGGCATTCACCGTGCGCCCTTTCTAACTTGATCGTTAGACGCTTGTAAACATAAATGTTATACAAGACTTCACTCCTCAGATATACTGAGTGAGATTTATTACTAAAACTAATTACTTAGTTATAGTAGATTTCTTAATATTCACTGTGCAATTTTCAAAGAACAATTAATGAAAGACATTAGTCTTTCAAAATTAAACAGAATTAAGGATAAATTATTTCCAGTCTATGAAAGCTGTGAGCTTTCATTTCTCCCTAGAAAGGAGGTGATCCAGCCGCAGGTTCTCCTACGGCTACCTTGTTACGACTTCACCCCAATCACCAATCCCACCTTCGACTGCTGGCTCCTTGCGGTTACCTCACAGGCTTCGGGTGTTACCGGCTCTCATGGTGTGACGGGCGGTGTGTACAAGACCCGGGAACGTATTCACCGCGACATTCTGATTCGCGATTACTAGCAACTCCAACTTCATGTAGGCGAGTTTCAGCCTACAATCCGAACTGGGACCGGTTTTTTAGTTTGGCTCCCCCTCGCGGGTTTGCTTCTCGTTGTACCGGCCATTGTAGCACGTGTGTAGCCCTAGACATAAGGGGCATGATGATTTGACGTCATCCCCACCTTCCTCCTGGTTAACCCAGGCAGTCTCGCTAGAGTGCTCAACTTAATGGTAGCAACTAACGATAAGGGTTGCGCTCGTTGCGGGACTTAACCCAACATCTCACGACACGAGCTGACGACAACCATGCACCACCTGTCTTCCTGCCCCGAAGGGCTTCCTCTGTTACGAGTAATTCAGGAGATGTCAAGTCTAGGTAAGGTTCTTCGCGTTGCTTCGAATTAAACCACATGCTCCGCTGCTTGTGCGGGTCCCCGTCAATTCCTTTGAGTTTTAATCTTGCGACCGTACTCCCCAGGCGGAATACTTATTGCGTTTGCTGCGGCACCGAGGGTGGTACCCCCCGACACCTAGTATTCATCGTTTACGGCGTGGACTACCAGGGTATCTAATCCTGTTTGCTCCCCACGCTTTCGTATCTCAGCGTCAGTTACGGTCCAGAAAGTCGCCTTCGCCACT
This sequence comes from Clostridium sp. X, assembly GCF_055755365.1. NCBI lineage: Bacteria > Bacillati > Bacillota > Clostridia > Eubacteriales > Clostridiaceae > Clostridium > Clostridium sp. X. The sequence goes on along the minus strand of NZ_CM146912.1, from coordinate 1,086,266 downwards.
GGTGTTCTTCCTAATCTCTACGCATTTCACCGCTACACTAGGAATTCCACTTTCCTCTCCCGCACTCTAGATACCCAGTTTCAAATGCAGCGCCCAGGTTAAGCCCGGGAATTTCACATCTGACTTAAATATCCGCCTACATACTCTTTACGCCCAGTAAATCCGGACAACGCTTGCCACCTACGTATTACCGCGGCTGCTGGCACGTAGTTAGCCGTGGCTTCCTCCTTGGGTACCGTCATTATCGTCCCCAAAGACAGAGCTTTACAATCCGAAGACCTTCATCACTCACGCGGCGTTGCTGCGTCAGGGTTTCCCCCATTGCGCAATATTCCCCACTGCTGCCTCCCGTAGGAGTCTGGACCGTGTCTCAGTTCCAATGTGGCCGATCACCCTCTCAGGTCGGCTACGCATCGTCGCCTTGGTGAGCCGTTACCTCACCAACTAGCTAATGCGCCGCGGGTCCATCTCAAAGCGGATTGCTCCTTTGATTATCTTCTCATGCGAAAAAATAATGTTATGCGGTATTAATCTCCCTTTCGGGAGGCTATCCCCCTCTTTGAGGCAGGTTACCCACGTGTTACTCACCCGTCCGCCGCTAATCCGTTCCCGAAGGAACTTCATCGCTCGACTTGCATGTGTTAGGCACGCCGCCAGCGTTCGTCCTGAGCCAGGATCAAACTCTCAATTTAAAAGTTTAATCTGTTACTCATTACTTAAAGTTTTTGACTGGCATTTTATTTACCTTAATTTCTGTTTAATTTTCAAAGACCAAGTTTTCTTCGCCATCTCTCGACAGCTTATTCATTGTATCAACTTCAAAGTGTTTTGTCAACAACTTTTTTTAGTTGATGTCATCTTGTTTTGAGAACTCTTAAACTACTAAACTCTAATACTTAATCAACTACTTTATAAACTTCTGTTTAAGAACTAGTCACTTATTATTAGTGTTTGTTTTTTCTTTGCTCTCTCCAAGCGACAAGGAATATCTTATCAGAATAACTTGTTTGTATTTTGCTCAATCTTTTGTTAAACTCAAATTAAATCATATATACTTTCATTTTCTTTTATAATGTATGTTTTCCTTATATTGATACTCCTGGCAATGTATACGAGCTATAAGAAAATCGCTATGCAATTTTCTTATAGCTCGCCACTTTCCACACTATGATTGCACCTATCATTATAACTATAGTAGCAAGTATACCTGCTTCTGGTCCAAAACTACCACCGGTTAATATATTTTCTCTTACTATCTCAATATTATATACTCCTTTAGATTGAGTCGTCCCACTTACAGGAAAACCAAATACATTCCCTTGGAAGTAATTCCATGTGAAATGATACCCTATAGGCATCCAGAGACTTTTAGTTTTAATATACATATAAGAAAATAATAATCCTACTAGAAATATATTTAATAAACCAATAGTTTTTACATTAGGATTACCTAAGTGTAAAGCTGAAAATGTAACAGAAGTTATAATTGCAGATAACCATGGTTTTCCCATTTGATTCAAAGTCGTTTGTATATATCCTCTACATAAAATCTCTTCATTTAATGCAACAATAATATATAATGCTATTCCCCATAAAGCATTACTTGTAAAGTTAGGATTCATTAATGACTCTTTTAATGTTATATTTCTTGAAATTAATAAAACCATAAAAATTACAGTCATTGATCCTGACCCTAAGATAAGTCCCATTAATAATCCTTTTGCATTCTCTTTAATAGAGTTAAATCCAATGTTCTTAAATCTTTTGTTTTCTATAATTCTTAATACAATAAACATACTCATTAGCATAACTATAAAACCAAACAATTGTAATAAGAAAACTCCTACTTCTGTACTATAGAGATATTCTTCTATCTTTTTACTCTCTATAGGATTACGTATGTTTGCAATACTGTATATTATACTTAAGAGAAAACTCCCTAATGTAACACTAAGTATTGTATACAAAATAGTAACTAAAGCTATCTTAAATCCCGATCTTATTTCTTTATTTTTATTGGTAAACAATCTCATCAACTTTTCCCCTCCCCGCCTTTTATTTAAAATTAAAAGTCTGTATTCTACAACTATAATATTAATCTTTATGTTTATATATACTTTCATTATTTTTATTGCAAAAAAGTGATTATACTTTTTAAAGTACAATCACTTTTACAAATACTAAATATAAATTTCCTAATCAAAACATTTCTATATATCTATACTATTATCTATTAAATACCCAGTTCCAAGAAATAATCCTATATATACTGCTATACTATATACTACAGCTGCTATATTCACATCTAAGCTTGAATTCCTTATAGATATCATCGCTTGTTCATCAATATTCATATATTCTCCGTTAAGCTGAGCACTATTCTTAAGGAAATCAAAATGAAAGCTTATAGTTTGAGGAAAAATAGAGCTTATTTCATGCTGGATATAAAATATTATAATATTTAGTACTATAAATATTACAAACCCTAAAGCCTTACTAAGCTTCTTTCTTTTAAACGCTACCCTTGTAATAGTTATAGAAAAGTATATCATTAAAAGCAACATTATTAAGTTTACTAAGCTAAACAAAACTGACATAAGGGCAACCGCCTTTGTATTAATATACGCATCAATTGCCTTCATCATATTTTGGTCAAATAACACCTTAATAAAAATATTAATAAAGATAAATGAAATAATACTTGCTATAGCAAACCAAATTATCGTTGTTATCAGCTTTGAAATAACAATTTCCCTTCCGCTTATAGGTATTGTAAATGTCAAATACCCTCTATCTTCATAAATCTCATTTCTAAATGAATGAAATGCAAATACTAATGTTACTACGAAAAGTGCTACACTTATACCAGAGAAAAGAGCTATTATCACACCTTCATTCCAAGCATTTGTTCTTGTATATTCAAAATAAATAAAGCGCAAAACTATCTATATTTTCTATAAATAGTTTTACGCTCTTTATTTTTAATTCTACTTTTAACAAACCTACATAACCACAGTCCTATCTATTTTTATTGTTTAAAAGTATAAAATTAGTAGTTGCTGTAGCGACTAACTTGCCTTCTTTGTTTCGACCTTCTCCCACCATATGAATAACAGTTTTACCCATGGACTTTATCCAAACAGTAATTATAAGCTCGTCTCCCATGAATATTGGTCTTTGATATGTAGTGCTTATATCGATAGTTGCCATTGGCTGTCCTTTAGTTTCATAATGACAAATGGAACCAAATGTATTATCAAAAGTAGCAGTTATAAATCCTCCCTGCATACTTCTAATCGGATTCAGAAATTCCTCTAAAACTGGGAAAGCCATAGTTAAACTTTTTCCTGGTATATATTCAATTAATCTTGGCTTCATAAAATCTATACAATTAATTGTCCCAGGTTTAATCCCTCCCAATATATCTTCTATTATACTTTCAAAATCTGTATATCTTTTCATATATACATCTCCTCTTTAATTACTCTTTCCTTCTATAAATCTTATTTAAGTCATCATATTTATTAAAATATTCATATCCATTATTCTGAATCATAGCACCACTTTTTTCTAGCACTAAAAATCCGCACTTATCTAAAGATTTATATAAATCCTTAATTACGTTTTTTTGTAAACTAGGATTAAAGTACATTAATACATTTCTGCATAGTATTAATTGAACTTCACTAATAACAGCATTACTTAAAAGACTATGTTGAAAAAAGAGAATATTTTTCTTTAAATCCTCATTAACTTTTACATATTGCTCCTCTAATTTAAAATAGTTAGTTAGCATAGCTGTCCCTGACGCTCTCCTATAATTCCTAATTCCTTCTTCAATATTCCTAATAGAATATAATCCATTTTTTGCTTCTTCTATAACATAAGGATTAATATCTGTAGCATAAATTTGAGTTTTATCTAATAATCCTGCCTCTTTTAATAAAATCGCTAAAGAATAGGGTTCCTCTCCTGTTGAACACCCAACACACCATATTCTAATATGTGGGTATATACTCAAATGTGGAAATACTTTATCCTTTAATGCTGCAAAAACTTCAGGGTCTCTAAAAAACTTAGTAGTGTTAATAGAAAAGTCAAGAAATAACTGTTCAAAAATTCTGTAGTCTTCTAATACCTTCTCTTGAAACTTATAGAAATTAATTTCATTTTCTCTTAACATAGATATTTTTATTCTTCGTGTAATGCTATCAATCTGATAGTCAGTATAATCATATCCATATTTACTATTTATTTTCTTCAGAAAATCAGCTATTTCTAGCTTATCTAATTCTAAGGTACTAAACCTGATTTTTATTAAATCATTTTGTTGCCTATCAGCCTTTTTATTTATAAGACGGCACTGTATACCCAGCTTGTACATATAAGAATATAAATATGGCTTAACAACATAAACATTACATTTTCTAAGTTTCTGAATAATTATTAGTTTCTGAATAACTTGAACTGGTAAAATTGAAGCATCTACAAAAGTTATTTGGAGTTCTCCATCTTCAATAGCGTTAAGTATTTCTATCAATTGTGTTATTTCTTCCTTTTCATATAATTCTCCACTTACCTTAATATGTTTAACTTTGTCTTTTATAGAATAAATGCTAATCCCCATTTATACTCCTCATACTATATCTATCCTTTTTTGCTTATCCATGCTTTTACTAATCTTAAAAAAATATCATAATCTACAGGTTTTGATATGTAGTCATCAGCACCTGCTTCAATACACTTTGCTCTATCATCCTTTAGGTTTTTAGCTGTTAAGGCTATTATAGGAAGTTCCTTTGTCTTTTCATCATTTCGTACGCACTTAATAGTATCATATCCATCCATAATAGGCATCATGATATCCATTAGAATCAAGTCTACACTACTGCTTTTTAATTTTTCAATAGCAACTTGTCCATTTTCAGCTTCAATTACTTCTGCTCCAAAGTCTTCAAGTAGTGTTGCTAACACAAAGATATTTCTTGGGTCATCATCTACAATAAGTATTTGTTTTCCTCTTAAACTAAGGGCATACTCAGTATTAGTTCTATGGATCAAGCAATTATCATTATTTTTACCTTCTTCAACTTGCTCTAAGAACGAGCTATCTTTATCTACTGCTATCTCTTCTAAATCATCGTTAGTAGCGCATGCAACTAACCTATTCGCATCTTCTTCTGTTTTTCTAATAATGTTAGGAATAAATACCGTAAATTCACTTCCGATTCCTACTGTACTTTCTACCTTAATATCTCCGCCCATAAGTTCAATTAGCTTCTTAGATATAGATAGTCCAAGACCAGTACCTCCATATCTTCTAGATATAGATCCATCCCCCTGTTGAAACTCTTCAAAAATCATTTCTAACTGCTCTTTTTTTATTCCAATACCTGTATCCTTTACAGATAATACTATCCCACTGTTGTATCTATCCTTCTCAATTTTTAAAGCTACAGAACCTCTCTCCGTAAACTTTAATGAATTTGAAAGTAAATTTCTTAAGATTTGAGAAATCTTTTCTTTATCTCCATATAATTCTGTATTAACTCTATCTTCTTTAATTAATTCAATATTTTTTTCTTCTGCAAACTCCTTAAAGATACGCTTTATATCTTTTATTAAATCCTTCGAATGAAATATAGTAGCATCTAAGTTCATCCTTCCTGATTCAATCTTTGAAAGATCAAGGATATCATTTATAAGCCTTAATAATTCATTTCCTGACTTATAAATTATACCTATCTTTTCAGCATGACCTTCATCTAGCTTTTCTTTTTCATTATTTATTAGGAGCTTTGATAATAATATAATAGAATTCAATGGTGTTCTTAATTCATGTGACATATTTGCAAGGAATTCTGACTTATACTGATTACTTAATTCTAATTGTTTCGATCTCTGAATTAACTCTTGTCTTGAAGTTTTTAGTTGTTGATTTTGGATATTTAATATATTTGATTGTTCTTCTAACTGCTGTTGTTGTTCCTCTAATATACTATTAGATTCTTGAAGTTCTGCACTCTGTTGTTGAAGCATTGCTTGCTGTTCCTCAAGTTCTTCATTTGTCTGTTGAAGTTCTTCTGTTTGCATCTGTAGTAATCTCTGTTGATCTTCTAGAGTAGTATTAGCCTTTTGAAGCTCCGCAGCAGCAAGATGAGCTTTTTGCTCTGATTTTTCAGACTCAATTAGAAGACGCTTAATTTTTTCATTTTGTATAGATGAACATAAATTTATTGATATAATATCACTACATTCTTTTAAAAACTCTTGTTTTAATTCAGTAAATGGTTCAAAGGAAGACAACTCTATCACTCCGTATAGAACCTTTTCATGAACTAACGGAAATGCATATATATTTAAAGGACTTTCACTAATTATACCCGTAGTCACTAACGCGTCTTTTTTTGTTATGTTTTTTAACAGAATTGCTTTTTTCTCTAAGGCGACTTGTCCTATAATTCCTTCTCCTAATACATAGCAACTCGATAAAGTAGCCCTCTCTGTAAAAGCAAAAGAGGAATTTAAATTCAGATCTTTATTTTCTTCATCATATAGATAAAACACTCCACTTCCTGCTTCTAAAAATCTTGATAAAAAACTAATAGACCTTTGAGTAATTTCATTTATATCATAGTTTCCGGAGAGATCTTGACCTAGCCTATGCTGGCCATCCTTTACCCAAAATTGATTCTTAAGAGTCTTAATTAAAGAATTATAGTGGCTTGCCATATCTACAATCTCATTATTCCCCTGAATTTTAACGTCTACAAGTTCACCAACATTAACACTGCTCTTCATTGCTCTCTTTAATATACTTATAGGATCTAAAATACTCTTAGAAATTAATATTGATAATATAGTTATTATACAAGAGAGAACTATCAATGAGCTAATAAGTACAATTCTTTGTGACTTTACTATATTCCTAGCATGAAGTGTCATATCTTCTGCTGACATTCCCTCTAACTCATATATATTATCTAGCTTTTCTTCAATAGAATTGACATATCCTAACCCTTTAGTTTGAGATATTTTTGTAGCTTCATTGATATTTCCTTCTAAAGCCAAATCAATTACGCGTCGTCTATCTTCATCCCACTTATCCATAATACTTCTTATTTCATCTTCTAGCTTTGTTACTTCCTCAAGCTTAGTCTTTGTTTTAATTATTTCTAACTTATGAGAAGCGCTATCTTTAAAATCATATATATTATTAGCATAAGTTTGAATTTTAGCTTCATCATTTGCAATTATTAAATCTCTAGCCTCTCTATGCATCTTATTAATATCTAGTTTTACTTCCTGGGCAGCATTAGATACTTGCATTGAATTGTCATATATACCCTGTGTTACATTACCTAACTTCTGCATTTCAACAATAGCTAAAATGCCAAAACTTATAAGTATAACTAAACTAAATGCAAGAATGCTCATTAACCGTGTTTTTATGCTTAAGTTTCTAATCAAATTCATCACCTCATCATTTTATTTATCTTTTGTTAACACAGATTTTTATTTATATCTAAATTTTAAAAATATATATCTGAAAACTCAACATGTATTCTCTGCATTATACTATCTCCATCAATAAAAGAGTTATGACCTACTATCTGATCTCCTTCACTTTTTAGATTCGTTGGTAACCTCACAATAAATTCGCTACCTTTCTCATAATCACTATTAACAGAAATTTCTCCATTATGCATCTCTACTAATGACCTTACAAGACTTAATCCAATACCACTTCCCTCACATTGTCTTGTAAGAAGGTTGTCCACTTGTTTGAATCTCTCAAAAATTAAATCTACTTTATCTTTAGGAATTCCTATTCCCGTGTCTTTTACTGATATTTGTACAAAGTCTCCTAAACCATTTACAGTTACAAATATAGTTCCTCCTTTTGGAGTATATTTTATAGCATTCGAAAATAAATTTAGCATTATTCTCTCAATTGCATCAAGATCACACTCCATTATTTGTTCTTCTATATCTGTATCAAAAATTAAATTTATTCCCTTATCTTCTATGTACTCAACTACAGACATTATAATATCCTCAATTATTTCAATAACATTACAGCAGGTTAATTTAAGTTCAAAATAACCTACATCTATTTTTGTAATATCAATTAAGTTATTTACAAGTCTTAATAATCGGTAGCAGTTTTGAGTCTGCATATTAATTTTACTTTGTATTTTTTGTACATCTACAACTGAATCCTCTTTTAAGTACATATTAATTAACTGAGTTGTACTAAGCAAAATATTAAGTGGAGTTCTAAGTTCATGAGAAATATTAGCTATTAATGTACTTTTAGCTTCATTTAGTTCCTCTGCTATTTCTTTTGCCTTCCTCAGTTCTTTAACTTGTTCATTTACCTTTTGCTCAAGAACTATATTCATTGTTCTTTCCTTTTGTATCATATTTAAATAAACATTAATTCTATTAATAAGCTGATACTCATCAATAGGTTTGGTAAGATAATCTACTGCTCCTACCTGGAAACCCCTCTTTTTAAACTCTTCATTTGTATACATTGCTGTCAAAAATACAATAGGAATATTTTCAGTTTTCTTTCTTCTCTTTATCAGTGTAGCTAGTTCAAATCCATTCATACCTTCCATCTGAACATCTAATATTATTAAATCTACAGGTTGTTTAAGTAACTCTTTTAAAGCGTTCTCTCCACAGATTGCTTCTATTACATTTGCATCTATATATTCTTTTATCAATGTTCTTAGTGATATAAGATTATTTTTATTATCATCAACGATTAGTATATTGTATAATATATCCTTCTCCATAGACATTCCTCCTCACAATAAACTATAATAGGAAATTTATATACACTATTCCCCACTTATTATTCTACCTCATTATCATACTTTGTAAAACTAGATAAATATATGTATTTTGAAATTTTTTAAATTAATTATCATTAATGTATATAAGTTTAAAGCCTCAAAATAGTAAACTACTCCGAGGCTTCCTTTAATTATTTACTTTATTTAAAAATACATGGGTCATATCTACCTTGACGCTAAACCCTAACGCTTCTAGTGAATCTTGAAGCGCCTTAAGTACATATACTATCTTTTCTTCTCTAGCATTTTCCCCCATATGTCCGATTCTAATAACTTTTCCTTGAAGATATCCAAAGGAGCCTGATATAAGTAGATTATACTTCTTTTTTAAATATACTAATAATTCTTCACTCCTTACACTCTCTGGAACTTCAAATACAGTTACAGTATTTGCACATCCTCTTTTTATATAAAGACTAAGTCCTCCCTCTTCTACAGAATCTCTTGTAGCATTTGCTACTCTTTTATGTCTTTCAATTACATTTTTTATGCCCTCTTCTAATATATTGTCAATGGCTCTACTTAAACCTACTATATCACTAATTGGCATTGTATAAGGAAACCATTTCTTCTCATAATAATCCTCCCATATTAATAGATTGCAATAAAATCCTGCAATAGGAGTCCTTCTATTTTTCATTGCCTTAAAAGCATCTTTGCTAATACTTAATAAAGTTAATCCTGGTGGCGCTGATATAGCTTTTTGAGAACCACCTAAGGCAATATCAATTTTCCACTCATCTACTTCTAACTCTTCCCCTACCATAGCAGCAACTGTATCAACTACAGTAAGTATTCCTTTACTCTTTAGGAGAGGGCATATCTTTTCTATATTATTTAATACACCGGAAGGGGTATCACAATGTACTATTGTAGCATATTTAAAATTGCTATCCTTCTCTAAAAAGTCTTGAAGATCTTTTATATCTATTTCATTTTGCCTATCTCCTTTAAAATATACAGCTTCTCCCCCATACATTTTTACAAAATCGCCAAAACCTTCTCCAAATATACCATTATCTATTATAAGAACTCTATCCCCTTGCTCAGTAAGCGATGCACAAGCTGCTTCTAGCCCTAATATACCTTCTCCACATAAAATTCTTACTTCATTTTTAGTACCCATTACCTTACCTATATTTTCACAGGTTTCTTTATAAAAGTCATAAAATTGAAAATCTAAATCTGGATTAGTAGTCTCCATAGCCCTTGCCAATCTAACATTTTCCCTAACCTCAGTTGGTCCAGGAGTCATAACATAAGGAATTTTCATCTTTTTACCCCCGCTCTTAATTTATTTATCATCTTAGAATTATAGCACCAGATAAAACTTTTATACTAGTGTATGGATACACTATAGAAACTTTATCATATAACATTTCTATAGTGCATAAGTAACTTTTCATAAAAAAGTATATAATATACTTAATAGTGTTACTAAGGGGGTTTTTAATATAAATAATTTAGAAAGTTTACGCTTAAGAATAAAAGAAATAGTAGAAAATTATAGTTCTGATGAAATTGGTGGGTGGATTACCGGGGATGGCCCTATACCTTGTAATATTTTATTTGTAGGTGAAGCTCCAGGTAAAACAGAAGTTGAAACAGGAAAACCTTTTGTAGGTATGGCTGGAGAAACCTTTGAGACTTATTTAAATTCCATAGGGTTAAACAGAAGCATGATACGAATTACTAATACTTGTTTTTTCCGACCTATAAAAAAGAAAATAGGTAAAACTGGTAGAACAACAATAAGTAATAGACCTCCAAAGACCTCTGAAGTTAAGTTATTTAAAGAAGTTTTAGATGATGAGATATCTCTTGTAAATCCAAAAATTATAATAACCTTAGGAAATGTTCCTTTGAAGCGATTGACTAACTTCTCCACTATTGGTGAATGCCACGGTAAACTATTTTTTAATGAAGAACTAAAACGGCATATATTCCCCATGTATCATCCATCTTCTTTAACTTATAATCGAGATGGCTCTTTTAAGGGTACCTATGAAGAAGACTGGCTAAAACTAAAAGAAGCTTTGAAAACCCTTTAGTTTTCAAAGCTTTTTTCATATTATACTTTCATTGGTGCTAAAGCTCAGAATATAATTCTTCACTATTAATATTCTTAATAAATTCAATTATTAAGTTTCTTGTATCCTCAACATCCTTTAATGACATCATTTCCTCTGGAGTATCTATATATCTACATGGAATCCCAATCATGCCAGTTTTAATACCACCAACTTCTTTATGTATTAATCCTCCTTCATTTTTTCCAGATCCTATATAATATTGAACTTTTATATTAAGATTTTCAGCTGAACTTTCTATAAGTTCTTTAACTTCATGGTGTATAACTAGGCTCTTATCAAATATATTTATAATAGGCCCACCATCTAACTTTATGTCACCTTTTCCACCAGTGTAGTCTTTAGCTTCTAATGCATCTAAAACTATTGCTACATTCGGTTTTATCTCAAAAGCAGCTACTCTTGATCCCAAAAACCCCATATAAGATTGAGCAGAAAATACAAAGTAAATTTCTTTACTTAAATTATTCAAACTACTAATTTCTCTTATAATCTGAAGTAATATATAAGAGGAGAGATTACTGTGCAAATTAGGTGCAATAATTCTTCCATTCATCTCAAACTTACTCCCTATAAGCTCAGCTATATCTCCTTCTTTAATTTGCTTTTTAGCATCTTCTTTACTATTAACTCCTATATCTATAAACAAATCTTCTACTAAAGGATTACTTTTAACTGAGTCTATCCTTCCAACAACGTTATTTTGAAACTTAATAAGCATCCCTACCATCTTTTCTGGTTTTATATTGCCGATAGGAGAAAATCTTATAAATCCGCTATTTTCTATTAAAGTTGCCATAATGCCTAGCTTATCCATATGAGTACATACCATGAGCTTCTCTATACCCTCACCAATTTTTACAATTAGATTTCCTATATTATCTTTTTCAATATTAATATTAGCTTTAGTACTATCTTTAATGGCTTCTATTTCACTTTTTATAATGCCACGTATTTCATCTTCTCTGCTACTTGCCCCAAAAGCATTAAACAGCTTTTCTAATAATTTATTCATTAGATTTATCATCCTTTCATAACCATGTTTAACTAACCCTCTCATTAAACTTATTTAAAAATTTAAATATAACAAATAAAGTTATAGAGTTTTTAAGTATTCTCTTGTTAGTCTAATTACATTCTTATAATCTTCCTGACTACATATTGATATTGGAGAATGAATATACCTGCATGGTACTGAGATAGTTACAACTTTTGTACCCTTTCCAGTCATCATATAAGCACCGCCATCATTATAACCTACTGCTGAGTTTCTTATCTGATAAGGTATATTTTGTTTTATAGCAACTTTCTTAATCTCTTCTATTACTGTATGATCAAATATACTCATTGTATCCATTACAGAAACTGCAGGTCCTTTTTGAATCTCTGTAGCTTTTCTAGCTTCCGAATTATTTGGCATATCTCCACATACAGTTCCTTCTAATATTATTGCTATATCTGGGTTAATATCATAAGCTGCTATATAAGCTCCTCTTGCAGACACTTCCTCCTGAACAGAAAAAACTCCATATAAATCACAATCATAATTATTCTTTAGCAGATCTATTAAAATAGCACATCCAAGCCTATCGTCAAAAGCTTTTCCTTTAAAGAAGTTTTCTCCGAAAACTTCAAATTTTGTTGTGAAAACTGCACATTCTCCTAATGCTACAGTTTCTTTAGCCTCTTCTTTAGATTTTGCTCCAATATCTATACATAATTTACTTGAATTATCATCATCCTGATTACTTTGAAGATGAATTGGCTTTAAGCCTATTACCCCGGAAATATTCTTTTCACCTATACTTACAACTTTACAAGGTATAGTTTTATTATCTATATTGCCAAGTATTTTAAACTTTAGTGTTCCATCTTCATTATAACCTGTAATAATAAATCCTACTTCATCCATATGGGCATCTAATACTACTTTTTTTCCCTTTCCTTTTTTGTGAACTACTATATTTCCCATTCTATCTATTGTAAGTTCATCAACATAATTTTTTACTTCATTCTTAATTATTTCTCTAACTTCCCCTTCATAACCAACTGGAGCGGAAGCATTACATAGTTCTTCTAGAAGCATAAAGTTTCATCCAACTCCTCATCCTTTAAATTTTTTATAAGGCTTGCTATTAGTCTCCCCGTATTTTTAATATCATCCATATTAACAAGTTCAACTCTTGTATGCATATATTTAATTGGAATAGATATTAATAGACTTGGTATTCCTGATCGTGTAGTTTGTATATCCCACGCATCTGTACCCGTATTTCCTGGTTCTACTTCTGCCCCATAGGGAATCTTATATTCTCTAGCTAAATTCATAAGCTTTTTATTTAGTTTTGGATGTAGATTAGGCCCAATACATACAATAGGACCATTTCCTAATATATTTTCTCTTTCAGTATCTCCAATTGGCCCACTATCAAAAGTTGTATCTATTGCAATTCCTATATTAGCATTTAAATTATAACTAATCATTTTTGCACCTCTATGGCCGACTTCCTCCTGACAAGAGCATATAAAATACACATCTAAATCATGTTCGATATTCTCTAGCTCTTTGGCACATTGATACATAGCTGCAATCCCCGCTCTATTATCTATAGTCTTACAAGAAACATTATTGTTTAACAGTTCTACAAACTCTCCTTTTAATGTTATAAAATCCCCTACTTTAACTATATTCTCTAGAGATTCTTTACTGTATCCAGTATCAATAAGCAAATTTTCTGTATTTACAGTATTGCTTCTCTCATTATCATCTTGTAAATACAAGGTTTTTATTCCTATAATCCCTAATATGCTTTGCTTACCATGTATAATAACTTCTTGAGATACTAATGCTTTTGGATCCACTCCTACCGCCCTAAACTTAATAAATCCATCTTCATAAATGTCTGTCACTATTAAAAATATCTCATCTGCATGAGCCATTAGCATTATACTATTATTCCCTTTTCCCTTCTTATGAACAATTATATTATTCATGTGATCTATATTAACTTCTCCAAAAGGACTAAAAATCTCTTTTATCAATGAATAAATCATATGCTCTCTTCCACTTGGAGCATGCGCTAAGCACAAGCTTTTTAATAAATCCTTATTCTCCATCTTCTCCTCCTATTTAGTTATATTCCACATTAGTTATTATACATTAATTCTTTTATCATATATGTGTACTATAAAATTATTCCAAAAAACTTCAATAATTATTTACTAAATATGTATATTTTCTTTTTTGCCGGGCATAATTAAAATGAAACTAAATAAAAAAGAAGCTGCGGTGCTAACTCCCCCCTGAATTACGCGCGGCTTCTTTTTTATTTAAAGATATTATCTCTATTGTGATCTTGCTATTAATACTACATATTACTTAATAGCATTACACCCTCTGAAATAGATTTAGCTATTTTCTCTTGATAAGTAGCATTACTTAAATTCCTATCTTCCTCCGAATTAGATAAGAACCCCATCTCAATTAAAACAACAGGCACAGTAGACCAGTTAAATCCTGTCATATCGTTCCTCTCAATTACGCCTCTATTCTTCATTCCAACGTTATTTATCACTGTATTTAGTATTACTTGTCCAAAAGATTTACTTTCGTTATAAAAGCCTTTTGTATATTCATTATTTGCAGGAACTAGCATAGATGCTCCTTTTGCAGATTTATTATCAGCAGAATCTGCATGTATTCTTATTACAAGAGCTGCATTAGCCTTATTTCCAAGCTTAGCTCTTTCTATATTGCTCATAGTCTTACTATTATCTATTTTAGTCATTATCACAACGAATCCTTTAGCTTCTAATTCGCTTTTTAACTTTAAAGCAACATCCATATTTATTTTATATTCCGGTGTTTTTGTAGATACCCCTTGTGCTCCACCTGTTTGTTTATATTTAAGAATATATGAATTAGGGGATACTGGTTCCTTATCTGTGTCAGCTTTATTTGCGTGTCCTGGGTCAATAACTATTATTTTACTTTTAATCTTATAATTTATTTTAGGTAGTTCTTTTTTAGGAGTTACTGTGCTTGTACTTTTATTTTCTACCTTTTTACTTGCCTCAACTACATTATTTTTATTATCTTTTAATTCCTTAGGCTTTTGATCTTTATTCTCTAAGCTAGTAGACTTTATTTCTTTCGTGGAATTATCCTTGTTATTAGGATTTGTTTTTTCTTTATCTGAAGTTTCCACAGTTTTAGGTGTTCCAACTAATTTTATATTTCGTTTCTGTATATCATTCTTACTACATGCTGGAATTAACATAGAAATGCAAAGAATACCTAGAGCTATCTTAAGTTTATTCATAATTATCCCCCTAACGTAGTATACATTAGGATAATTCTATCATAAATATTAATTTTTTAATAGAAAAAGCATGCTGTATAATCTCTGCATGCTTTTTGTAATGTATCTATAAATATTATTTTCTTATTAATGGAGTTTCAAAATATAGGCTAGTACTTGGGAAGGCTATAGATACTCCTTCTTGATCAAGTATGTCTATAATTTTAAAGTTTATATCTTCTCTTATGTTCATAAAACTAGCAAAGTCAGCCGTATTTGCAAAACAATTTATAAGTATATCTAAGCTACTTGCTCCAAAGTTGCTGAAACTTACTATTATTCCTTCTTCTATTATGTTTTCATTTTCTACTAACATATCTTTAATTTTATTAATACATTTCTGTATTTCCTCTTTTGTCGTCCCATAGGTTAATCCTATTGTAAAGTTGATTCTTCTGATATCTCTCTTTGTCCAATTTGTAATAGTTGATTTTGCTATAATAGAATTAGGTTCTGTAACTAATCCTTTATCTAAAGCTCTAATTCTAGTGCTCCTAAAATTTATATCTTCAACTATACCTTCAACATTAGGAGTCTTTATATAGTCTCCTATAGAAAATGGTTTATCTAATATAATCACTAATCCACCAAAAATATTAGCTAATGTTTCTTGTGCTGCAAGAGCAAAAGCTAATCCTCCAATTCCAAGTCCAGCTACAAATCCATTTACATTATATCCCCACTCCCCTAGTACAACACATATTGTTAATCCAATAATAACAATTCTAAGTATTCTAGATAGAAAAGGGAAAATAATCTTATCCAACTTAAAATTAAACTTCTCAGATAGTTCCTCATACAATAGGGATTGTTCTCCCGTTAAATTATAAAGCCCCCATGAAATAAATATAATATTTAAAGACTTAAACATATGATTTAAAAAAGGCTCTCTTAAAAGATTATATGTAAAGGCTTTTCCTAGAAATATTATTGCAAAGTAAATACCAAAAACAATAAAAATAGCTCTTATAGGACCTTGAAAAGCTTCTATAATTTTTGTACCTATTTCCGTTTTACCTTTTCCCGAAAGCTTCAATAAGAAGGATAAAATACATTTTGTGAATATATTTCTAAGAAATAAAAATATTAAAAATATCGCTACTGCTATTCCTATGTATTTTAAAGTATTTTCATTTACTTTATTTCCTAAAAAATGTACTGTTTCAATAGTATCTTGAAAAACTGCTTGCGCTTCATTCATCTATGATCCCTCCCAATATAATGTCTCATATTCTATTCTAATAGACTTCTAATGCTTACTCAACCATGAAATGTTTAATAAAATATGTACTTCTTATTAACTTATATTCATATTTAATCAAAAAATCAAAAACGCACTTCATATGAAGTGCGTTTTGGTGATCCACCGGAGAATCGAACTCCGGACAACTTGATTAAAAGTCAAGTGCTCTACCGACTGAGCTAGTGGATCATGTAACCTGGCGATGTCCTACTCTTCCACACCGTCTCCAGTGCAGTACCATCGGCGCTGTGAAGCTTAACCATCGTGTTCGGGATGGGTACGGGTGTATCCTTCACGCCATAATCACCAGATGACCTAACATCCAAATTAATTGAATGAGTGTCATTGAAAGAATTTTGTTCTCTCAAAATTGCACAGTGAATTTAATATTTAGATCAAGTCCTCGATCTATTAGTATTAGTCAGCTGAGTACATTACTGCACTTACACCCCTAACCTATCAACCTGGTAGTCTTCCAGGGATCTTACTAGCTTACGCTATGGGAAATCTAATCTTGAGGTGGGCTTCACGCTTAGATGCTTTCAGCGTTTATCCCTTCCCGACATAGCTACCCAGCTGTGCTTCTGGCGAAACAACTGGTGCACCAGAGGTCAGTCCATCCCGGTCCTCTCGTACTAAGGACAGCTCCTCTCAAATTTCCTACGCCCACGGCGGATAGGGACCGAACTGTCTCACGACGTTCTGAACCCAGCTCGCGTGCCGCTTTAATGGGCGAACAGCCCAACCCTTGGGACCGACTACAGCCCCAGGATGCGACGAGCCGACATCGAGGTGCCAAACCTCCCCGTCGATGTGGACTCTTGGGGGAGATCAGCCTGTTATCCCCGAGGTAGCTTTTATCCGTTGAGCGATGGCCCTTCCATACAGAACCACCGGATCACTAAGTCCGACTTTCGTCCCTGCTCCACCTGTATGTGTCGCAGTCAGGCTCCCTTCTGCCTTTACACTCTACGCGCGATTTCCGACCGCGCTGAGGGAACCTTTGAGCGCCTCCGTTACCTTTTAGGAGGCGACCGCCCCAGTCAAACTGCCCACCTAGCAATGTCCTGTGACCAGATTCATGGCCGCCAGTTAGAATTCCAGTACTGTCAGGGTGGTATCCCAAGGACGACTCCACGAAAGCTGACGCTCTCGCTTCTTAGTCTCCCACCTATCCTGTACAGACAATACCGAAATGCAATGCTAAGCTACAGTAAAGCTCTACGGGGTCTTTCCGTCCAACCGCGGGTAGCAAGCATCTTCACTTGCACTTCAATTTCACCGGATTTGCTGCCGAGACAGTGCCCAAATCATTACGCCATTCGTGCGGGTCGGAACTTACCCGACAAGGAATTTCGCTACCTTAGGACCGTTATAGTTACGGCCGCCGTTTACTGGGGCTTAAGTTCATACCTTCGCTTGCGCTAAGCATTCCCCTTAACCTTCCAGCACCGGGCAGGCGTCAGCCCCTATACATCAGCTTACGCTTTAGCAGAGACCTGTGTTTTTGATAAACAGTTGCTTGGGCCTGTTCACTGCGGCCTCCTCTCGGAGGCACCCCTTCTCCCGAAGTTACGGGGTTAATTTGCCGAGTTCCTTAGCAGCAATTCTTCCGACGGCCTTAGGATTCTCTCCTCATCTACCTGTGTCGGTTTGCGGTACGGGCACCAATTTGCTCCATAGAGACTTTTCTTGGCAGCGTGGAATCAGATACTTCGCCCATAGGGCTCCCCATCACACCTCAGACTTAAATTGAGCGGATTTGCCTACTCAACATCCTAAGTGCTTAGACGCACATCCAATAGTGCGCACATCCTATCCTCCTGCGTCATCCCATTTGTCAAACGCATTTTGGTGGTACTGGAATATCAACCAGTTGTCCATCACCTACGCCTTTCGGCCTCGGCTTAGGTCCCGACTAACCCTGGGAGGACGAGCCTTCCCCAGGAAACCTTAGATATTCGGCCAACAGGATTCTCACCTGTTTCTCGCTACTTATGCCAGCATTCTCACTTCTGCACTGTCCACCACTCCTTACGATATGGCTTCTACCTGTGCAGAAAGCTCCTCTACCACGTGTACGTAGTACACATCCATAGCTTCGGTGGTAAGTTTTAGCCCCGTTACATCTTCGGCGCGGGATCTCTCGACTAGTGAGCTATTACGCACTCTTTAAATGAGTGGCTGCTTCTAAGCCAACATCCTAGTTGTCTTAGAAATCCCACATCCTTTCCCACTTAACTTACACTTTGGGACCTTAGCTGATGGTCTGGGCTGTTTCCCTTTTGACCACGGATCTTATCATTCGTAGTCTGACTGCCGGGGTACCAGTATGTGGCATTCGGAGTTTGATAGGGTTCAGTAACTGTTGTCAGCCCCTAGCCCATTCAGTGCTCTACCTCCACTACTTAATTACCCGACGCTAGCCCTAAAGCTATTTCGAGGAGAACCAGCTATCTCCGAGTTCGATTGGAATTTCTCCGCTATCCACAGCTCATCCCATGGTTTTTCAACACCAACGTGGTTCGGACCTCCACGGAATTTTACTTCCGCTTCATCCTGGCCATGGATAGATCACCCGGTTTCGGGTCTACGATATGCAACTAGTTGCCCTGTTCAGACTCGGTTTCCCTTCGGCTCCGCACCGTAGGTGCTTAACCTTGCTACATATCGTAACTCGCTGGCCCGTTCTACAAAAAGTACGCCGTCACACATTAACGTGCTCCGACCGATTGTAGGCACACGGTTTCAGGTTCTATTTCACTCCCCTTCCGGGGTTCTTTTCACCTTTCCCTCACGGTACTGCTTCACTATCGGTCACTAGGTAGTATTTAGCCTTGGGAGATGGTCCTCCCAGCTTCCCACAAGGTTTCACGTGTCTCGTGGTACTCTGGAGTAGATCTACTTCTCTCTTCTTTTTGCCTACAGGGTTATTACCTTCTACGACAGAACTTTCCAGTTCTCTTCGACTAAAAAGATTGAAGCGTTATGATCTATCCGCAACCCCAGAAACAAAGTTTCTGGTTTGGGCTCTTCCCCTTTCGCTCGCCGCTACTGAGGGAATCGATTTTTCTTTCTCTTCCTTCTGGTACTTAGATGTTTCAGTTCCCAGAGTGTACCTCTATATACCTATGAATTCAGTATATAGTACATGATGTTTATCATGTGGGTTTCCCCATTCGGAAATCTACGAATCACAGGCTGTGTGCGCCTACTCGTAGCTTATCGCAGCTTATCGCGTCCTTCTTCGGCTCCTAGTGCCAGGGCATTCACCGTGCGCCCTTTCTAACTTGATCGTTAGATACATGACTTGTCAAAATCTTCGATTTTCGTAACAAGTCAGTACTCCTCAGCTTGGCTGAGTGAGTTTCAATATTACTAAAACTAATTACTTAGTTATAGTAGATTTCTTAATATTCACTGTGCAATTTTCAAAGAACAAAAGCAGACATCCAAATCTTCGATTTGTGATGGTCGCTTTGCCAAACACGTAGTGTTTAGCTTCCTAGAAAGACATTAGTCTTTCAAAATTAAACAGAATTAAGGATAAATTATTTCCAGTCTATGAAAGCTGTGAGCTTTCATTTCTCCCTAGAAAGGAGGTGATCCAGCCGCAGGTTCTCCTACGGCTACCTTGTTACGACTTCACCCCAATCACCAATCCCACCTTCGACTGCTGGCTCCTTGCGGTTACCTCACAGGCTTCGGGTGTTACCGGCTCTCATGGTGTGACGGGCGGTGTGTACAAGACCCGGGAACGTATTCACCGCGACATTCTGATTCGCGATTACTAGCAACTCCAACTTCATGTAGGCGAGTTTCAGCCTACAATCCGAACTGGGACCGGTTTTTTAGTTTGGCTCCCCCTCACGGGTTTGCTTCTCGTTGTACCGGCCATTGTAGCACGTGTGTAGCCCTAGACATAAGGGGCATGATGATTTGACGTCATCCCCACCTTCCTCCTGGTTAACCCAGGCAGTCTCGCTAGAGTGCTCAACTTAATGGTAGCAACTAACGATAAGGGTTGCGCTCGTTGCGGGACTTAACCCAACATCTCACGACACGAGCTGACGACAACCATGCACCACCTGTCTTCCTGCCCCGAAGGGCTTCCTCTGTTACGAGTAATTCAGGAGATGTCAAGTCTAGGTAAGGTTCTTCGCGTTGCTTCGAATTAAACCACATGCTCCGCTGCTTGTGCGGGTCCCCGTCAATTCCTTTGAGTTTTAATCTTGCGACCGTACTCCCCAGGCGGAATACTTATTGCGTTTGCTGCGGCACCGAGGGTGGTACCCCCCGACACCTAGTATTCATCGTTTACGGCGTGGACTACCAGGGTATCTAATCCTGTTTGCTCCCCACGCTTTCGTATCTCAGCGTCAGTTACGGTCCAGAAAGTCGCCTTCGCCACTGGTGTTCTTCCTAATCTCTACGCATTTCACCGCTACACTAGGAATTCCACTTTCCTCTCCCGCACTCTAGATACCCAGTTTCAAATGCAGCGCCCAGGTTAAGCCCGGGAATTTCACATCTGACTTAAATATCCGCCTACATACTCTTTACGCCCAGTAAATCCGGACAACGCTTGCCACCTACGTATTACCGCGGCTGCTGGCACGTAGTTAGCCGTGGCTTCCTCCTTGGGTACCGTCATTATCGTCCCCAAAGACAGAGCTTTACAATCCGAAGACCTTCATCACTCACGCGGCGTTGCTGCGTCAGGGTTTCCCCCATTGCGCAATATTCCCCACTGCTGCCTCCCGTAGGAGTCTGGACCGTGTCTCAGTTCCAATGTGGCCGATCACCCTCTCAGGTCGGCTACGCATCGTCGCCTTGGTGAGCCGTTACCTCACCAACTAGCTAATGCGCCGCGGGTCCATCTCAAAGCGGATTGCTCCTTTGATTATCTTCTCATGCGAGAAGATAATGTTATGCGGTATTAATCTCCCTTTCGGGAGGCTATCCCCCTCTTTGAGGCAGGTTACCCACGTGTTACTCACCCGTCCGCCGCTAATCCGTTCCCGAAGGAACTTCATCGCTCGACTTGCATGTGTTAGGCACGCCGCCAGCGTTCGTCCTGAGCCAGGATCAAACTCTCAATTTAAAAGTTTAATCTGTTACTCATTACTTAAAGTTATTGACTGGCATTTTGTTTACCTTAATTCTGTTTAATTTTCAAAGACCAAGTTTTCTTCGCCATCTCTCGACAGCTTATTCATTGTATCAACTTTAGGTTGTTTTGTCAACAACTTTTTTTAAGTTGATATCATCTTTCTTAAGAGCTTTTTCCTCTCTAATCACAATTTTATTAAGTTACTGTTTAGCAACTATTTACTGATGATTAGCTGTTGTTTTTTCTACTCTCTCGAAGCGACAAGGAATATCTTATCAAAATAAAATATATTATATTATACTGTTATACAATATTAAATCAAATTATATCACATTTAGTCGAAATATCTCTTAAATCCTGTTTTTATCATATATTGACACTCCTGGACAAGTATACATAAAAAATAGCAGTATATACTACTGCTATTAGTCATTTACTCTATAAAAGAGTTTATGATCTTTCCACTTACCGTTTATAAATAGATATTTTTCACTAATTCCAATCTCTTTAAATCCACATCCACTTAATACTCGCTGAGATCTTTCATTATCTACTAAAGTGCTAGCTTCTATTCTGTGTAGTTCCAGATCTTCAAAAGCATAATCTAAAACAAGATTTAATGCCTCTCTCATATACCCTTTGCCTTGCTCCTCTTCTTCTATAGAATATCCTACAAAAGCATTTTGAAGCACTCCTCTTACTATGTTGCTTAATCGTATCTTTCCTATTAATTTTTTATCTTTATATATTCCGAATCCTACACCCGTTCCGTTAAGAAATTGCTTATAATTTTCTGTTAAATCATGCACTTGCCCATTCATAGTAAAGAAGGCTTTATCACGTATAGGCTCAAAAGGCTCTAAATATTCTTTATTCTTTATATAATATTCAAGAAATGCTTCTGCATCATCTGGAGTTGATATCTTTAGCTCTATGTTTTCTCCTTCTAATCTTAAAACATTAATACTATTGCGATTTTTTAATACATCTTCATCTATACCAAATATGAACTCATTTTTTCTTACGTTATTAGATACAAGACTTCCCCAAAGCATTCCTTCTAAAACAAATCCTAATTCTATAAAAGGACCTGCTATTATATCCTCATCTGTTATAATGTTTAACTTATAGAGCTTCTGATTTCTAAATAAGGATCTTATTATTAATTCTAATGCTTTTTTAAGTATTGCCTCATGTACCTTATCATTCTTGTAGAACTTTATTCTAAAACAACAGTATTTACTTTCATGATTTAATTCTAATATAAAAATTCTTCCTAAAGTGATTCCCACCGCATCTTGAATTATGTACTCTTTTTCTTTTATTGATAATATTTTTATACTTTCTTTTTCTTCATTGATCATATATTAATCTCCTGTCTTCTTACTTGTATGCTTTGTATTTATGTATATAATGTAAATACATATAGCACTTAATCCTAAGCTTATTGAAATTGTATAGTATGCTTTATATACTCCAATGGAATCATTTAATATGCCAATTATAACATTTATTAACAGAGATATAAATGAAGCTGATGTTATTATTATACCTGTTATATATGAAGTATTACTTCTAAATACTTTACTTATAGTAAGTACTATGGTTGGAAAGGCAATTGCAAAAAATAATCCCGAAATTGAGATTATTACAACACCGCTTTCTCCTAATATTAAACCTAATGTATGGAGAATACATGCTGTAATTACAGAAAATAAAACACTCTTTAAATATCCTACCTTTTCTACTATAAAACCACCAAACAATCTTCCAGTAGTAAACATTCCAAAGAATGATGCTGCATATATAGAACTTTTATTCTCGTTATATTTATAGCTACTATTCAAATAATTTATTAGCCAATTACCTGTATTCAGTTCTGCAGCTACATAAAATCCTAGTGCCATCATATATAGATATATAAGTTTATTTGTAAATATCTCCTTATAATTTATTTTTCTATCTTCTTTAAATAAATGAGATTTAGGAACTCTAACAAATACAAACCCTACTAACATAAGAAACGATATGATAGCTATTATAAGATATATTTCTCTCCATGTCACACCATTATAAAGTAGCATTCCTGCAAACCTTTGGGTAAATGTTGCTCCTACCCCATAGGAGAAGTGAGTAAGATTCATTAGTATAGCTTCAAACCCAATAGCTAGTAGGGGTATTATTGTATTAGTGGCTATACCTATAAACGACTGTCCCATGTTTAATAGAAATAATTCTATTAAATACATAGCAAAATTATTTGAAAAATATAATCCTGTTGATGCAACCGTTACTAGAATAAACCCAAGTATAAAAACCTTCTTTTGACCTATCTTTTCACAAAGTATTCCACCTATAAATGTAAATATCATATACCCTAAGGAACTTATTATTAGAGTAGTGGCTATTCCTCTATTATTTATTAAAAATTCTTGTTTTATAATTGGTACAAAAGGTCCTTTTACATTATCACACATTGCTGATAAAAACATTACAAAGAAAATATATATTATCAACATAGTCCTACTTCTTTTACTCACCTTGTTATCACTTCCATATTTAAAGAATAATTAACTATACCTTACTATTGTCTTATACTAATTATTTTAATTAACTCTTTATTATATCTCTAATTACTTCTCCCCCAATTATTAGGCCAGCTACCGATGGTACGAAGGCTACACTTCCTGGAGCTATCTTTCTCATAGTAGCTTCTTCTGGACTTATCATTGGCTTCATTGGTTGTTCTTCTGAATACACAACTTTTAACTTTTTCACATTCCTTTTTCTAAGCTCATGTCGCATAACCTTTGCTAATGGACAAATATTTGTCTTAAATACATCTGAAACCTTTAGCTTTGTAGGATCTAACTTATTTCCTGTTCCCATACTACTTATAAGCTTTATGTCGTTTTCCACGCACCAAACCGCTACTGATATTTTAGAAGATATTGTATCTATAGCATCTATTACATAATCTGTATCTTTTTCTATAATGTCATTTATATTATCTTCATTTATAAATACTCTATGGGTTTTAACCTGGCAGCTAGGGTTTATGTCTAATATTCTTTCCTTCATAACTTCAACTTTTTCTCTTCCTATTGTCTTATTAGTAGCTATTATCTGTCTATTTAAATTAGTAATATCAACTACATCCTTATCTACTAATACTATAGTTCCTACTCCACTACGTGCAATGGCCTCAGTAGCAAATCCTCCTACTCCTCCAACTCCCAATATTACTACTTTGCTACTTTTTATCTTTTCAACATTTTCTGTACCTATTATTCTTTCAGTCCTAGTTAAGAAATGATTCATATATTAATCTCCTCATTATTTTATTCAATTAATTAAAATTAACATCTATATTATTATACCAAAATAATGAAGATACATAATTGTAATAAAAAATTATTATTAATACTTATTTATAAAATATAAAAGCTGCGAGAATAATCTCACAGCCTAAAACTTGTTACTATTGTTACATGGTAACTTAAAACTAAAAAAACTTTTATAATATATAAAACAGAATTAAAGGAGTTATAAATCTAGTTAATAAGCTCTACCTTTTCCCTATATTCTTTTTTCGTAGGAGACTTATATAAGACTTATACAATTACTAACTTTTCCATAACCATATTTCCAAAACCGCATCTCTAAGATTATGTTTATAAGAAAATAACTTTTTCCTTTAAACTCTGTTTTAAAGCAACATAAAATAGACCTACATAAAATTAATAACTGTATTACTATATATATATTCAATAATTATAATATAATACCAAAAATATAAGAACAAAGATAATAAAATATATCTTTGTTCTTATACGCTATAATTATGATCTTCATTAATACTATTTAATTAAAAAGTATTAATTAGTTTTTTTATTTACTATCATCTATCCCAGCTAATACCTTATCATATAAATTTACTACACATTTATTGTTTTGGAAATTGTGACAACTGTTACAACTAACTGTACAAGAATTAGTAAATGTACCACTAACTAATGGCTCATACCCAGGGCAATTCATTGCTACTGCCATATTCATCTCATTACTTGGACTAGGACATTTATTTATAGTATCTTTTATAGTTGAGTTTTCTAAAGCTGTTCCGTTTATTGTATCGTTAGCACGACTTAAACTCGTTAGGTCTTTTCTTGTCATATATTATTTCCTCCTTAATACTAATTTAGTTCCTTTTTATTATTCCCATGATATCATCAAATAATTCCTTGGTACATTTTCCTTTCATGTAATTCTGGCAACTATCACAACTTCCTGAGAAATTGCTCATACTAAGTAAACTTATCAAATATTTAGACTCATATTCAGTACAATTTTGTGCAACAACCATCTTAAGTTCATTAGAAATCATATAATACACCGACCTTATAATATTTTTCTAATATAGTTTTCTCAATTTTTCTAACATAATTCATTATTGTTTTATTTTGAAAAATAAAAATAGTGTAATCATTGAATGATTACACTATTCCTCATATTCATAACTATGTACGTTTACTAATATTGTAAATTTTACTAATATATAATAGATTCAGTCTCTCTACAGTACTTTGTAACAATACATTGTCCTAAGTTTCTAGGACAGTGTTTACATATACAGTCCTCAGCTTTTCCATCACATTCCTTATCTATAAACTCTATACATTTACTACAATTATCCTTAATATCTATCATAATTATTCCTCCATATAATGTTAATATTCTATATAAAAGCCACCTTAGCCTTAATAGACTCAAGGTGACTTCTCTTACTTAACTTTTAGTTTAACATTTAATGATACAATTATTTATATGCCGTTGGTCTAGAACACCCTATCTCATCTATAACTTTTCTAACTACCTTTTTGCCTACTTCATCTTCTTTCATTTCGTGAAGAGCATCTTCTATATTGCTCCAATCTACCCATTCAACTTCATCTGATTTGCAGATTTGTCCTTCTACATAATCGGCCATAAATGTTAGCATTAATAAATCTGCTCCTGGAACTATATCACTTCCTAGGTATTTTACATTATTTATTGTTATTCCTGTTTCCTCTTTAACTTCTCTTATAACTGTATCTTCTACCATTTCGCCATTAGTAACATACCCTGATACCAAAACCTTAGAATTTTTAAATATATAACTTTGTTTCATTAATAGTATTTGATTATCCTTAATTACGGCAACTACAACACATGGCTTAGGTAAGTTAAAGTACATAATATCATCTTCTGGACAGTAAGGAACTTCACCCTCATCCCAGCAACTTCTCATAATTAACTTTTTACCACATTTAGGACAAAATTTA
Source organism: Clostridium sp. X (assembly GCF_055755365.1). NCBI lineage: Bacteria > Bacillati > Bacillota > Clostridia > Eubacteriales > Clostridiaceae > Clostridium > Clostridium sp. X. The sequence goes on along the minus strand of NZ_CM146912.1, from coordinate 1,059,265 downwards.
TATTTCATATTTCTTCCTCCTAAAATAACCCTATATTATTAATTATATCCCAAACATCTTTATTGGTACATAATTATTATTTTACCCAATTATTAATGAAATTTTCATTATAGAAATACTTTTATATTTTTATCCAATTCTATATAATTTTCACCTACATTACAGTCATAAGCTAAAATATCTACACCATTTTTACTAGCTAATCTTAGGGCATTTCCAAAATTTTTATCCATATCATCATATGGTGAAAACTTTTTTGCTCCTTTAAATTGTACTAAAAATAATACACCTGCACCTTTTCCTGATTCCTTGACTTTTATTAATTCCAAAAGATGCTTTTTCCCTCTATCTGTAGGTGCATCTGGAAACATACAGTGCCCATTTTCTTCAAATGTTACTCCTTTAACCTCAAGATAATATTCTTCACCATTTTTTTTTAAAAGCTTGAAATCAAATCTACTATCCCCGAAAGTTTTTTCTCTTAGTATTGTAGAATAATCTTCTAAAATATCTATCTTTTTATTTTTTAGAGCTTCTTGTACAACTGCATTAGGGACTTGTGAATCTATATTAATAAGATTATTATTTTTATATCCTGCTATTAAATCATATTTAGTTTTTCTATTAGGATTATTTCCTTCCCTTAATATTACAGTAGTTCCCGGCACTAATATTTCTTTACACCTACCTGTATTAGGTACATGCACTATATTTTCTATATTATCCACATTTACATGGGCTATAAATCTATTAGGCCTTCTAATAAACTCACCTTTTGTTATAATGCTATTATATATCATTAATTTCCTCCACTTATTCAACATAATCACAATTGTTATCAACATTATCCACAGATATATACACAGTTTTGTCTTTACTTGTGCATAACATTAATATTTTTATAAATTATCTCTAAATTAAATATTAAATATTAATCCACAACTGTTGATTAATATTTAATAATTTAATCAATATTTTATTAAATAAAAAAACGCTTCAATAAAATATTGAAACGTTTTGGCAGCTCCTAGGGGAATTGAACCCCTGACCCCGCCTTGAGAGGGCGATGTCTTAACCACTTGACCAAGGAGCCATATTTGTATACTCATTTTAAATTGCACAAAAGAGTTCTCTTAATAAAAGAACTCTTAATGCAAAACATGGCTGGGATGGCAGGATTTGAACCTACGCATGTAGCAGTCAAAGTGCTATGCCTTACCGCTTGGCGACATCCCAATATCATGGTGCGTCTTAAGAGATTCGAACTCCTGGCCCACGCCTTAGAAGGGCGTTGCTCTATCCAGCTGAGCTAAAGACGCAAAAATGGAGCGGGTAAAGGGAATCGAACCCTTGTGTTCAGCTTGGAAGGCTGACGTTCTACCATTGAACCATACCCGCATATTATTATAAAATTTTTAAAATTGGTGCAGGTGAAGGGAGTCGAACCCCCACGCCAAAGGCGCTAGATCCTAAGTCTAGTGCGTCTGCCAATTCCGCCACACCTGCACATTTTAAGTTGTTAATGGTGACTCCTAGGGGAATCGAACCCCTGTTACCACCGTGAAAGGGTGGTGTCTTGACCGCTTGACCAAGGAGCCACATGACCTGGCGATGTCCTACTCTTCCACACCGTCTCCAGTGCAGTACCATCGGCGCTGTGAAGCTTAACCATCGTGTTCGGGATGGGTACGGGTGTATCCTTCACGCCATAATCACCAGATGACCTAACATCCAAATTAATTGAATGAGTGTCATTGAAAGAATTTTGTTCTCTCAAAATTGCACAGTGAATTTAATATTTAGATCAAGTCCTCGATCTATTAGTATTAGTCAGCTGAGTACATTACTGCACTTACACCCCTAACCTATCAACCTGGTAGTCTTCCAGGGATCTTACTAGCTTACGCTATGGGAAATCTAATCTTGAGGTGGGCTTCACGCTTAGATGCTTTCAGCGTTTATCCCTTCCCGACATAGCTACCCAGCTGTGCTTCTGGCGAAACAACTGGTGCACCAGAGGTCAGTCCATCCCGGTCCTCTCGTACTAAGGACAGCTCCTCTCAAATTTCCTACGCCCACGGCGGATAGGGACCGAACTGTCTCACGACGTTCTGAACCCAGCTCGCGTGCCGCTTTAATGGGCGAACAGCCCAACCCTTGGGACCGACTACAGCCCCAGGATGCGACGAGCCGACATCGAGGTGCCAAACCTCCCCGTCGATGTGGACTCTTGGGGGAGATCAGCCTGTTATCCCCGAGGTAGCTTTTATCCGTTGAGCGATGGCCCTTCCATACAGAACCACCGGATCACTAAGTCCGACTTTCGTCCCTGCTCCACCTGTATGTGTCGCAGTCAGGCTCCCTTCTGCCTTTACACTCTACGCGCGATTTCCGACCGCGCTGAGGGAACCTTTGAGCGCCTCCGTTACCTTTTAGGAGGCGACCGCCCCAGTCAAACTGCCCACCTAGCAATGTCCTGTGACCAGATTCATGGCCGCCAGTTAGAATTCCAGTACTGTCAGGGTGGTATCCCAAGGACGACTCCACGAAAGCTGACGCTCTCGCTTCTTAGTCTCCCACCTATCCTGTACAGACAATACCGAAATGCAATGCTAAGCTACAGTAAAGCTCTACGGGGTCTTTCCGTCCAACCGCGGGTAGCAAGCATCTTCACTTGCACTTCAATTTCACCGGATTTGCTGCCGAGACAGTGCCCAAATCATTACGCCATTCGTGCGGGTCGGAACTTACCCGACAAGGAATTTCGCTACCTTAGGACCGTTATAGTTACGGCCGCCGTTTACTGGGGCTTAAGTTCATACCTTCGCTTGCGCTAAGCATTCCCCTTAACCTTCCAGCACCGGGCAGGCGTCAGCCCCTATACATCAGCTTACGCTTTAGCAGAGACCTGTGTTTTTGATAAACAGTTGCTTGGGCCTGTTCACTGCGGCCTCCTCTCGGAGGCACCCCTTCTCCCGAAGTTACGGGGTTAATTTGCCGAGTTCCTTAGCAGCAATTCTTCCGACGGCCTTAGGATTCTCTCCTCATCTACCTGTGTCGGTTTGCGGTACGGGCACCAATTTGCTCCATAGAGACTTTTCTTGGCAGCGTGGAATCAGATACTTCGCCCATAGGGCTCCCCATCACACCTCAGACTTAAATTGAGCGGATTTGCCTACTCAACATCCTAAGTGCTTAGACGCACATCCAATAGTGCGCACATCCTATCCTCCTGCGTCATCCCATTTGTCAAACGCATTTTGGTGGTACTGGAATATCAACCAGTTGTCCATCACCTACGCCTTTCGGCCTCGGCTTAGGTCCCGACTAACCCTGGGAGGACGAGCCTTCCCCAGGAAACCTTAGATATTCGGCCAACAGGATTCTCACCTGTTTCTCGCTACTTATGCCAGCATTCTCACTTCTGCACTGTCCACCACTCCTTACGATATGGCTTCTACCTGTGCAGAAAGCTCCTCTACCACGTGTACGTAGTACACATCCATAGCTTCGGTGGTAAGTTTTAGCCCCGTTACATCTTCGGCGCGGGATCTCTCGACTAGTGAGCTATTACGCACTCTTTAAATGAGTGGCTGCTTCTAAGCCAACATCCTAGTTGTCTTAGAAATCCCACATCCTTTCCCACTTAACTTACACTTTGGGACCTTAGCTGATGGTCTGGGCTGTTTCCCTTTTGACCACGGATCTTATCATTCGTAGTCTGACTGCCGGGGTACCAGTATGTGGCATTCGGAGTTTGATAGGGTTCAGTAACTGTTGTCAGCCCCTAGCCCATTCAGTGCTCTACCTCCACTACTTAATTACCCGACGCTAGCCCTAAAGCTATTTCGAGGAGAACCAGCTATCTCCGAGTTCGATTGGAATTTCTCCGCTATCCACAGCTCATCCCATGGTTTTTCAACACCAACGTGGTTCGGACCTCCACGGAATTTTACTTCCGCTTCATCCTGGCCATGGATAGATCACCCGGTTTCGGGTCTACGATATGCAACTAGTTGCCCTGTTCAGACTCGGTTTCCCTTCGGCTCCGCACCGTAGGTGCTTAACCTTGCTACATATCGTAACTCGCTGGCCCGTTCTACAAAAAGTACGCCGTCACACATTAACGTGCTCCGACCGATTGTAGGCACACGGTTTCAGGTTCTATTTCACTCCCCTTCCGGGGTTCTTTTCACCTTTCCCTCACGGTACTGCTTCACTATCGGTCACTAGGTAGTATTTAGCCTTGGGAGATGGTCCTCCCAGCTTCCCACAAGGTTTCACGTGTCTCGTGGTACTCTGGAGTAGATCTACTTCTCTCTTCTTTTTGCCTACAGGGTTATTACCTTCTACGACAGAACTTTCCAGTTCTCTTCGACTAAAAAGATTGAAGCGTTATGATCTATCCGCAACCCCAGAAACAAAGTTTCTGGTTTGGGCTCTTCCCCTTTCGCTCGCCGCTACTGAGGGAATCGATTTTTCTTTCTCTTCCTTCTGGTACTTAGATGTTTCAGTTCCCAGAGTGTACCTCTATATACCTATGAATTCAGTATATAGTACATGATGTTTATCATGTGGGTTTCCCCATTCGGAAATCTACGAATCACAGGCTGTGTGCGCCTACTCGTAGCTTATCGCAGCTTATCGCGTCCTTCTTCGGCTCCTAGTGCCAGGGCATTCACCGTGCGCCCTTTCTAACTTGATCGTTAGACGCTTGTAAACATAAATGTTATACAAGACTTCACTCCTCAGATATACTGAGTGAGATTTATTACTAAAACTAATTACTTAGTTATAGTAGATTTCTTAATATTCACTGTGCAATTTTCAAAGAACAATTAATGAAAGACATTAGTCTTTCAAAATTAAACAGAATTAAGGATAAATTATTTCCAGTCTATGAAAGCTGTGAGCTTTCATTTCTCCCTAGAAAGGAGGTGATCCAGCCGCAGGTTCTCCTACGGCTACCTTGTTACGACTTCACCCCAATCACCAATCCCACCTTCGACTGCTGGCTCCTTGCGGTTACCTCACAGGCTTCGGGTGTTACCGGCTCTCATGGTGTGACGGGCGGTGTGTACAAGACCCGGGAACGTATTCACCGCGACATTCTGATTCGCGATTACTAGCAACTCCAACTTCATGTAGGCGAGTTTCAGCCTACAATCCGAACTGGGACCGGTTTTTTAGTTTGGCTCCCCCTCACGGGTTTGCTTCTCGTTGTACCGGCCATTGTAGCACGTGTGTAGCCCTAGACATAAGGGGCATGATGATTTGACGTCATCCCCACCTTCCTCCTGGTTAACCCAGGCAGTCTCGCTAGAGTGCTCAACTTAATGGTAGCAACTAACGATAAGGGTTGCGCTCGTTGCGGGACTTAACCCAACATCTCACGACACGAGCTGACGACAACCATGCACCACCTGTCTTCCTGCCCCGAAGGGCTTCCTCTGTTACGAGTAATTCAGGAGATGTCAAGTCTAGGTAAGGTTCTTCGCGTTGCTTCGAATTAAACCACATGCTCCGCTGCTTGTGCGGGTCCCCGTCAATTCCTTTGAGTTTTAATCTTGCGACCGTACTCCCCAGGCGGAATACTTATTGCGTTTGCTGCGGCACCGAGGGTGGTACCCCCCGACACCTAGTATTCATCGTTTACGGCGTGGACTACCAGGGTATCTAATCCTGTTTGCTCCCCACGCTTTCGTATCTCAGCGTCAGTTACGGTCCAGAAAGTCGCCTTCGCCACTGGTGTTCTTCCTAATCTCTACGCATTTCACCGCTACACTAGGAATTCCACTTTCCTCTCCCGCACTCTAGATACCCAGTTTCAAATGCAGCGCCCAGGTTAAGCCCGGGAATTTCACATCTGACTTAAATATCCGCCTACATACTCTTTACGCCCAGTAAATCCGGACAACGCTTGCCACCTACGTATTACCGCGGCTGCTGGCACGTAGTTAGCCGTGGCTTCCTCCTTGGGTACCGTCATTATCGTCCCCAAAGACAGAGCTTTACAATCCGAAGACCTTCATCACTCACGCGGCGTTGCTGCGTCAGGGTTTCCCCCATTGCGCAATATTCCCCACTGCTGCCTCCCGTAGGAGTCTGGACCGTGTCTCAGTTCCAATGTGGCCGATCACCCTCTCAGGTCGGCTACGCATCGTCGCCTTGGTGAGCCGTTACCTCACCAACTAGCTAATGCGCCGCGGGTCCATCTCAAAGCGGATTGCTCCTTTGATTATCTTCTCATGCGAGAAGATAATGTTATGCGGTATTAATCTCCCTTTCGGGAGGCTATCCCCCTCTTTGAGGCAGGTTACCCACGTGTTACTCACCCGTCCGCCGCTAATCCGTTCCCGAAGGAACTTCATCGCTCGACTTGCATGTGTTAGGCACGCCGCCAGCGTTCGTCCTGAGCCAGGATCAAACTCTCAATTTAAAAGTTTAATCTGTTACTCATTACTTAAAGTTATTGACTGGCATTTTATTTACCTTAATTTCTGTTTAATTTTCAAAGACCAAGTTTTTTTCACCATCTCTCGACAGCTTATTCATTATATCAACTTTAAATTGTTTTGTCAACACTTTTTTTTAGTTGATATTATCTTTTTTTAAGAACTTTTTAACATCTATTATCTAATCTCTAATCTCTAATCATTGTATCTATGTTAAAATACTTCTAGAGATTAAAAATTATCTGTTATCAATCATTTCTCTTCGTTCTCTCGAATCGGCAAGGAATATCTTATCATAAATGCTATGCATAAAAAACCTATAATCCACCATTAAACCAAATATGACTCCATTTATTCTATTTATCTCTTATTTCCTATCTAATTCTCATATTGATACACCCGGCAAAGTATTAATAGTAACTGTAGTTAAAGTATTACTTTTTAAAGACAAATGGCTTCATAAAGAGTAAAAACTCTCTACGAAGCCATTCACTTTTTTATATTACTCCTGATATTCCTCTTTAAACTGCTCTTCCATATAGTCCTCTATTACTACCTCAAATCTTAATTTAGCTTTCTCTTTAGAATCCTTCTTTACTTTTACATTATAATTTAACCTTTGTATATTAGTATCTTCTTCATGAATTTCTTTATCTTCATTAACTTCTATTGGAATATCTATTACATTATCACTTACAACAACCTTACCTTCTTTATAAACTTCAGTAGTACTATATGACCCCTTATCATTATATGCATTTACTTTAATATTTTTAATCTTAAGTTTGTCTTGTCCTTTAAAATTATTATCTATACTGATATCTAGTGTTGTATTATCCTTTGAATTTTCATTAGCAAATACATGAGTGTATATTCTGCTCTCTAATTCCTCTTTAAAAAAAGCATGTAACAAATCCTCACTTCTTAGCTTACTTGGTCCTTCAGCTAAAAGTTTAAATTTATAGTCTTCTTTATAGGGTAGAAGTAAGGTTTTAGTAAACTTTAATCCGTAAGAAATACTTAAAGGCGTTTTAATCCATTCTATATCTTCTTTTTCATCTTTTTTCACCTTTCCATATAAAAGGTATAGCTTTGCATTATTCTCTAATTCTTTTAAATTTCCATATATAAGTATTTTTACATTCTTATAATCTTTATCTATTTCTAATATCTTATATTCTTTGCTACTAATCCAATCTTGTTTAGATGCAAGCTTTGTCAAATCACTAGACATATTGTTTACACTTCTTTCTAGATAATTTAACTTCTCATAATTTCTACCAACATCTTCACTTACATTATTGAATTTAAGAATAATAACTCCATTTAATACTAGGGAAACTATTAAAGCTACTACTAGTACTCTATTTAGAAATTTAGTCATATAATCTCCCTCCTTCGTACCTTTCTGTTTTAAATTATATATTATATAAATAACTTAAACTACACCTAATTTATTATATTTAACAAATTTTAATATATTAGAACCCATTATTAACTATGAGAATATATCTAAATATGTATTAACACTATTACTATATATTTTTAACTCCTATGTCTGAAAATACTATAGAAACAATTTAAATATAATTAGAAATACTGCACCTGGCAATCCAAAGAATCCTGCTATAAGTGCTGTCCAAGGGTTTATCCCTATGTTAATCCCAAAATATCCTCCAACTATATTTACAATTAATAAAATAGCAGCTCCCAATACCGCATTAACAACTAATTTCCATAAAATTTTTATAGGCCAAGCCAAGAGCTTTACTAATACAAATAATAAAATAATCCCACCTAAAAAATATATCATATATTCCATACTAACCCTCCGTAATCCTACTTATTAATATATTTTATTAATATAACTACTATAAATATTACTATTCCATATCTATAATGAACATTTTTCTATAAGCGCTAAAACTCTAGCCTTATTTTCATTAAGCATAAAGCTAGAGTTATATTAAAACTATTCTTCTTATAGTTCATATCCTGTATCTATTTTTAACAGTCTAATAATATTACTTATTGTTCATTGTAATATTTTTAAAAAACCACTCATTATACTTCTTTGACATATAGAATGTAATAAAAAATGTAATCCAGGTTACATACCAAGTCCAATGTCTATATTCTAAAACATCTGTATATCTTTCTTGAATCACTTCAATAATAGTTAAGATAGTACAATAATAAAAGTAATACATAAACTGAGAAAATAAACTTTTTTTCTCAGGATAATTAGCTATAAATATAACACAAATAGATGGATAGAAAAAGAACTCAAACAAAAAACTTGCTTTATTAGCATAGGGAAAAAGTCTAAAAGGATATTCAATGAGTCTATATTCTGCAACTATTAATCCTACTGACCATGTTATTGCTTGTTTAAACAAATAAGCTACATGTGCTTCACGAATTTTGTCCCTTGGAACATATTTATATAGTACAAATATTATTAAAATAATCTCAACAATACTAATTATATATTCTTTGCTCAAGATCATACCTCCATTTCAACATCAATTTAATAAAATACAATTAAGTATTGTGTATATCTAGTTTTCTCACTCCAAGCGCCTGGTTCGCCCAAAGCATATCTTTTACCATATCCACCTGACCTTCAGTGCACTCTATTATAAGAACAACTTCTGCTCCTCTCTTATTACTCTGCCTATTACTATTATGCTTTTTTGTTATAATCATTTTAATAATAAACCCTAATGTAGCACCTATTAATATAGCTATCAACCCCCATATTAAAGGCCCCCACTTCCAAATCATCCCGTATACACTCCCAAATATTCCTAAAATGACTGCAAGAATAGCAGGTAAATCAAATAAACTTAAGCCATCAGAACTATGAATGGAGTCAAATAACATTCTATCCTCTCCTCTTTTATCCATAGGAACAGCCATAATATTCTCTTTTTTGATTCCTTTCATCTCAATTGCTGTAATAGCTAGTTCTAAATATATTGAATGTTCAAAGGTAGAAACAATATACATCCTGTCACCTCTTATATTCCTTTTAAATGGCATTACAAAATTCGAATTTTGATATTCTCTTTTAAAAAACTTTGATTGTTCCCATTCATATAATTTGTTATTTTCTACTGTATTTGCATAAGCATCATACATAGAAAAGAAATATACAGAATGTATATTTAAAAACCACTGCATATCTACTACTGCTTTCGCCTTCTCAAAGTCTCCTAGAAAGCTATAATGAAATACTGGCAACAGTTTAGAATAGTAACATATTGCAATCCACCACATAATAACAAAACCTGCTGTAATAAGTCTATGAATATATAATTGCCCTGAACCTGGAATTAATAATGACCATATAGTGAAACCCAAGGTTTTCTTTTATCTAAATAATTTATCTCCAGCGCCCCTATTTTAAAGGGTTTTATTTCTGCATCCTCTCTTGCTGCTAATTTATATATATTATTTAAATCAACCGTTGTCCTATAACTATCCCATATTGCAAAAATATATGTAGGTATATAAAGAGACATCCACCGTATATCTGTAACTGCCTTTGCCTTTTCAAAATCACCTATAAAAGAATAGAATATCAATAAATTAATTTTTGCTTTATAATTTATAACTACTTCCCATATAAATAAGAAAAACCCTCTTGAATACTTTGATAGTAAAAGATGTCCCATGCCTGGAAAAGTTAATGACCAAGCAGCAATCACAAATGGATTTCTTATATGTAGTTGCGTTGTCCCTGATAAACTAAGATAGGCTATTTCTCTTCTTGAAGATGGTTTACCGGATTTTAACCTTGGCATATTTAGCTCCTTTAATAATGTCTTTTTTTATATTCTTTCCATATATTCCATAACTATATGCAAAATATAAATAAAAAAAGAGTAAGGCTATATCTTACGATATCCTTACTCTAAATTTCATTTATAATATATCTAAAGTTCTACTCTTCCTTCTAAAGCCTTCGATAGAGTTACTTCATCTGCATATTCTAGATCTCCACCTACTGGAATCCCATGAGCAATTCTTGTAACCTTCACTCCTAGTGGTTTTACAATCTTTGATATATACATTGCTGTAGCTTCTCCCTCAACATTTGGATTAGTAGCTACAATGATTTCTTTTACATTATCATTAACTCTTCTAATAAGTTCTTTTAGTTTTATGTCTTCTGGTCCTTTACCCATCATAGGAGAAATTACTCCATGCAGTACATGGTATACCCCATTGAATTCTCTTATTTTTTCTATAGACATAATATCTTTCGGCTGTTCTATTACACATATAATACTATCATCTCTATTAGGATTAGAGCATATTGCACAAGGATCCTTCTCTGTGTAGTTTCCACAAACTGAACAGTATTTTATAGTCCCTCTAGCCTTTACTAAGGCTTGAGCAAATTCATTTACCTCTTCACCCGGAAGATTCAATACATGAAGCGTAAGTCTTTGTGCCGTTTTATATCCTACTCCTGGTAGTTTTGCAAACTCTTCTATTAACTTCTCTATTGCTACAGGATAAAAATCCAAATTACTCATACTGTCACCTAGAACATTCCAGGCATATTAAGTCCACCTGTAAGCTTTTTCATTTGATCTGATGTAACTTCTTCTACAGCTTGCAATGCTTGATTGCATGCAAGTAATACTAAGTCTTGTAACATTTCAACGTCATCTGGATCTACTACATCAGGATTTATTTCTATATTTAAAAATTGCTTTTTACCATTAACTGTAACCTTAACTGCTCCTCCACCTGATGCTGCTGTAAAGTGTTTATTTTCAAGTTCAGCTTGTGCCTTTTCCATGTCTTGTTGCATTTTTTGAGCCTGTTTCATTAAATTGTTTATATTCATTCCGCCCATTCCTGGGAATCCACCTTTTGCCATAATATTACCTCCTAAATTATACTATTAACTTTATAAACTTTACTTCATCATTTTAATATTTTACCATTTACATTCTTATTCATCAATTATTTCTACTAAATCTTCTCCAAAAGTTTCTTTTAAAATTTGTTCTGGAGTTTTTTCATTTTCTTCATTTTTATCTACAGTATATTTTATTCTTACTCTCTCTTTTAGTGCCTCTGAGAAAACATCCTCGATTATTTTTCTATTATCATCTTTTTGAAGTCTACTAATATTAAAAGCATATTGTTGCTCATATTTTATCTCTATAATGCCATTAATACAGGATTCAATCCTACCTGTTATTAAGGATGCATATATAACCATAAGCCTTCTAGCCTTAAAAACCTCTAGAATATCCTTCCAAGACTTTTTAATATCTTCTACTGTAAGTTTAGAATCCGTATTCATTTCTGCAACAGGTTCATATTCCTTACTTACTTTGCTCTTTAATATAGGAGCCTTTGCAGTTTTAACATCCGGTTTATTATTTGTACTTTCTACATTATTTAGTTTTACTTGTATATTTCCTTCTTTAATCATATTTTCTAATTTATTTATTCTAGCTAGCAGTACTTCTTTAGATGTATCATACTCTACTTTGCACATTTTTATTACAGCTAGCTCCAAGTATATTCTGCTTTGACTGCTCCACTTAGCTTGCTCTTCGCTTTCTTGAAATATCCTAATACATCTCATTATCTCTTCAATTCTTATTTTTGCCGATTGTTTTTTTATTAGCTCTATATTTTCTTCTGACATGTCTAGTACTTCTTCTGGTTTTTGACTAATCTTAACCATCATAAGGTTTCTCATATGATGTATCATATCCTTTATAAAAAGATTGATGTCTTTTCCACCATATACTATATCATCAATAATTCTCATTGAAGTTTCTACATTCTTATCTATTATATTATCTGCTAATTTTAGTAAGTTTTCGTTAGTTACAAGTCCCAGCATATTAATTACTTGTTCGTAATCAACCGTGCCGTTTCCCATAGATATTGCTTGATCTAATATACTTAAAGCATCTCTCATTGCCCCATCAGACATTCTTGCAATAAGCTGCAGGCTCTTATTATCTGCAGAACTTTCTTGCTCATTAGTTATCTTAACAAGCCTTTCAAACACATCATCACTTTTTATCCTTTTAAAATCAAATCTTTGACATCTTGATAAAATAGTTATAGGTAGCTTTTGAGGGTCAGTTGTAGCCAGTATAAAGATTACCTTTTCTGGTGGCTCCTCTAAGGTTTTTAGAAATGCGTTTACAGCTCCTTGTGTTAACATATGAGCTTCATCCATTATATAAACCTTATGCTTTCCTTCTCTTGGGGGGTACTTAACCTCCTCTATAAGATCTCTTATATCATCAACCTTATTATGAGATGCAGCATCAATTTCTGAAACATCTATAGCAAGACCATTAGTTATCTTTTTGCACATCTCACATTCATTGCAAGGCTCTCCATCTTTAGAATCCAGGCAATTTACTGCTTTAGCAAATATCTTTGCAGTAGAGGTTTTTCCCGTTCCTCTTGTACCACACAAGAGATAAGCATGGGCTATTCTATTATTTTTTATTTGATTCTTTAAAGTAGTAGTTACATGTGATTGACCAACTACTTCATCAAAGGTTTTAGGTCTCCATTCTCTATATAAAGCGGTATATGCCAATTGAAACACCTCTTACTCTTTTTTCTATGTATTACTACTATTATATCATACCATATTTAAATAAACAGAGTTCTTGACTTCAGGTGGAGTTTTTCACTCAACCTGAATCTTAGAAATCGTTATCCAGGGACGTAGCTGCCGTTATATCCCACTTAAGCAAATATCCAAAATCTGCGATTTGGTGTGAATCGCTTTCGCAGAGTGCGATGTGAGTATTACGGCAGATAGTCATCGGATAAATTTTAATAAATTAAATAAAAAAAGACGCAACATTATGCGTCTTATAATCATATGTAAAGTCGTGCACCTCGTGTCGACAGTGAAGTAAGAGCGTTACTTATACAGTTAACTCAAACCAGGTTTGCCCACGGCACACGAAAGGTCTTACTTACCGCTGCTTCCTTCCGGATCTGACGGGGTTCATAAGTTTCCGTTGCGTGGGGCCCAGTTATCAACGCCACTTGTATAAGCCAGACCTCCCACTTCAAAGCCTCGACGAGGAGTTCAACCCTGCTATAGCGGATTGCAGGTGCAGGACACCGCTAACTTCCCGTCTAGCACGACTATGGCGGAGAAAGAGGGATTCGAACCCTCGGTAGAGTTGCCCCTACACACGCGTTCCAGGCGTGCTCCTTAAACCACTCGAACATCTCTCCATAAATTTAAATATTTAACTTGGCATCACCAAGTAAAAACTATTATACTATCTATTCATATTTATTTCAAGGCAAATATAAATATTTGTAACTAGTATTTATTAGTTATTAATATACTATATTCTATTATATGAACAATAATTTAGTTTTAGCAAAAACATATATTTTTAAAATTTAGTAACTTTGTTACGATTTCATATACATGCTTTCTAAATATCTAGTTCCACTCTTAGTTTTAAAATATGCCTCTCTTATTCTCTGTAGTTTTTCTCTTTTTATTCCATCCTCAAATATATTCACTAGAAAATCTGCTTCTATAAGTATTTGAAAATCTATATCATCTATAGAACTATATGTGTGATGACTTCCTATAAGAAAACATATTCTATCCAAAAGTGTGTGGTCTAAGTTGAATTCTTCTAATAATTTACGGCCCACTGGAGGCCCTTCAATCTCTTGATAATTACCTGCATGAGAATTATATTTCCTCTCACTTTCCTTTATTCCTATATCATGAAGTATAGCTGCTAATTCTAGTATAAAAAGTTTATCTTTTGATATGTTTTCAAGTTCTCCTATACTTTTAGCAAGATTATGTACTTTGAGGGCGTGATTTATTCTTCTCACGTCCCCTTCAAAGTAACTTATCATTTTAGACATAGTATTATATATAATATTATTCAAGATAGGCACCTCTTTTAATTATTATAACTCTAACTATTTAGCATTTCTTCTAAAATTTCATTTATAACCTTAGGATTCGCTTTCTTCTGAGTTGCTTTTACTACCATACCCACTAAAAATCCTTTAGCTTGTGTCTTACCGTTTTTATATTCTTCAACTGCTTTAGAATTTTGTTTTAAGATCTCTTCAACAATAGGCTTAATATCGTCTACAGAACTTGTTTGCATCAGTCCCTTTTCTTTAATTAAATCCTCTGGCATCTTATCGCTATTTAACATTTCTTCAAAAACTTCTTTTGCTGCAGTGTTGTTTATCTTTCCACTCTCAACAAATTTTAAAAGTCCATGCATTCTATCAGGTTTTATAGAAAACTCATCAACAGTAATTTTATTTTCATTTATTACTCTTAGTATTTCTGAAAGCACCCAGTTGCAAGCTACCTTTACATCTGATCCCTTTAGAATTAACTCTTCATAATACATAGAAAGACTCTTATCTCCAACTAAAATTTCTACTTCCTTTTCTCCTAGCTTATATGTTTCTGTAAATCTTTGTCTTTTGGCTTTTGGAAGCTCTGGAATATCTTTTATAACTTCTTCAATAATTTCATCCTTTATAACAATAGGTATAACGTCTGCTTCTGGGAAGTATCTATAATCATGTGCTTCTTCCTTACTTCTCATTGGTACAGTCTTTCCTTTAGCACTATCCCATCTTCTTGTTTCTTGAACTATCTTATACTCCTGTCCAAATGTATATAGTTCCCTTTGTCTTTTTTCTTCTTTTTCTAATGCCTTTTGAAGCTCTTTAAAAGAGTTTAAATTTTTAATTTCTACTCTAGTATTTAATTTGTTACTTCCTACTTCTCTAAGTGAAATATTAGCATCACATCTTAGAGAACCTTGTTCCATACGGCAATCAGATATATCAGCATACTCTAAAATTTCTTTAAGTGTTTTTAAGAAATTTACTGCATCATCAACAGATCTTAAATCTGGCTCAGTAACTATTTCAACAAGAGGTACTCCAACTCTATTATAATCTATCAATGTGTATGGCTCATATTCTACGTGAACTAGTTTACCTGCATCTTCTTCTACATGTATTCTATTTAAATTTATTCTTTTAACTTCCCCGTTACTATTAATATCTATATATCCACCACTACATATAGGTAGATCAAATTGTGATATTTGATACGCTTTAGGTAAATCGGGATAAAAGTAATTTTTTCTATCCATCTTGTTTAACTTATTTATTGTACAATTTACAGCAGTACCTGCTTTTGATGCAAGCCTTATAACCTCTTCATTCATTACTGGAAGAGTTCCAGGCATTCCTAAACATACAGGACAAGTGTTCTCATTAGGCTCTGACCCAAACTTTGTAGAACAGTTGCAAAATATCTTTGTTTTTGTTTTTAATTCGGCATGTATTTCAAGTCCAATTATAGTTTCGAAACTCATAAACTAGCACCTCCTGAAAAAGCTTGTGCAGCTCTTAACATTTTCTTTTCACTAAAATAATCTCCTATAAGCTGAAGTCCTATAGGTAATCCTTCTTGACTTTGCCCACATGGTACTGAAATAGCAGGTAGTCCTGATAGATTAACATTTACAGTATATATGTCTGCAAGATACATCTCTAATGGATCTGCTTTCTTCTCTCCTACCTTAAAAGGAAGAACTGGAGATACTGGTGTTAAAATTAGGTCATATTTTTCAAAAACCTTTTTAAAATCCTTACTTATCTTCTTTTTTAATTTTAATGCTCTCTTATAATACGCATCATAATAACCTGAAGATAATGCGTAAGTTCCAAGCATTATTCTTCTCTTAACTTCTTCACCAAAGGCTTCACTTCTGCTTTTCTCCATGATCTCATATACATCATCATATTCCTTAGTTCTATATCCATATCTTATACCATCATATCTTGCTAAATTTGAACTTGCTTCAGCTGAGGAAATAATATAGTAGGCAGAAAGTCCGTATTCAGAAATAGGGAAAGATATATCCTCAACTATTGCACCTAAAGCTTTAAACTTTTCAACACTGTCTAATATTGATTTCTTTATTTCTGGATTAAGACCTTCACCTAGAAATTCTGTTGGAACACCAATTCTCATGCCCTTTATTCCATCATCTATTCCTTCTAAATAACTTAAATCCTCATCTTGCTTAAGACTAGTATTGTCCATAGGGTCTTCTCCCTTAATTACATCTAGACAAAGAGCACAATCTTTTACACTTCTCGCCATTGGACCTATCTGATCTAAAGAAGAACCAAAAGCTATAAGTCCATATCTTGATATTAATCCATAGGTTGGTTTTAATCCTACAACACCACAAAAGGCTGCTGGCTGTCTAATAGAACCACCTGTATCAGATCCAAGAGATAAAGGAGCAATCCCTGCACCTACTGCTGCGGCGGATCCTCCTGAAGAACCACCTGGAACTCTATCTAAATCAAAAGGATTCTTTGTAATTTTAAAAGCTGAGTTTTCTGTAGAAGAACCCATCGCAAATTCATCCATATTAGTTTTTCCTATAATTATTGCATCCTCTTCTTTAAGCTTTTTAATTACAGTAGCATCATAAGGAGGAATAAAATCCTCTAACATTTTTGATGCACAAGTTGTTCTAATTCCATCAGTACAGATATTATCTTTTATCGCAATAGGTATTCCAGCTAGTTTACCTAATTTCTCTCCATTTTTTACTTTACTATCAATTTTTCTTGCTTGAATTAAAGCATCTTCTTCACATAAAGTTAAGTAAGCATTAACATCTTTATCTACTTCATCTATTTTTACGTATAATTTTCTAACTACTTCTTCACAAGAAAATTCTCCACTTTGAATACCTTCTTTTATTTCAAAAGCCGTTAATTTTTCTATGTTCATAAATTTCACCATCCTTTATTCTATAACCTTTGGTACCTCTATACTTGTTCCTCTCATGGACTTTACATTGCTAAATAATTTTTTCTTATCCTCAAAAACTACAACCTCATCTTTTCTAAATTCCGTATTTACCTTATCAAATTCATTTAAGTTTATATCATCTAAATTTACATTATCTATTGCCTCAAAATGATTTAATATATTTTCAAATTCCTTAGTCATCTTCTCAAGTTCATCATCGCTAAATTTTAGCTTTGCAAGCTTCGCAATATACTGAACATCATTAACACTAACCTTCATTTCTTATCACTCCTTTTATGGTGTCATTCTTTTTAAATCTCTTGGTAAAAGTGTTGCCTCTCTTATGTTCTGTAAATCTAATATCTTCATTGTAAGTCTTTCAAGCCCTATAGCAAAGCCTCCATGTGGTGGCATTCCGTACTTGAAGAAATCAGTGTAGAACTTAAAGTCCTCAGGATTTAATCCGAATTTCTTTATATTTTCTATTAACATATCGTATTCGTGTATTCTTTGTCCTCCAGTTGTAATTTCAACACCTTTATAGATTAAATCAAAGCTTCTTGTAGCCCCTACATTTTCTTCACAAGGCATTGTATACATTGGTCTTTTTGAAATAGGATACTTGGTTAAGAATACAAAGTCACTATTATACACTTCTTTTACATATTTAGAGAATAACTTTTCTCCTTCTGCATCTAAGTTTCCTACAGGAGATCTTTTATCATACTTATCTAATATAATATCTTGTGCTTCACTTAAAGCTATTCTAGGTATACTTGGCATACCACTTAAATCTATTCCATACATATCTAACTCTCTTTTACAAGTTTCTGCAAGATGTTTAAATAAATACTGTAAAAACCCCTCTTCTAAATCCATAATATCATTTTCATCTTTAATAAAGCCCATTTCTACATCTAGACTAACATATTCACTTAGATGTCTCCAAGTATTGTGCGGTTCTGCTCTATATGCATGCCCCACTTCATATACTCTTTCAAATCCAGCTCCTACCATCATTTGTTTATAAAACTGTGGACTTTGTGCAAGAAAAGCTCTGTTTCCGTAGTAGTCTACAGTAAACATTTCACTTCCACCTTCTGTACCAGAATCTATAATTTTAGGTGTGTGTATTTGTGAAAAGCCTCTATCTCTTAAATACTTTCTAAAAGCTTCTTCTATCTCCTCTTGTATTTTAAATACTGCTCTAACTTTAGGTTTTCTAAGACTCATTACTCTATTATCTAACTGCACTTCTAGAGCTGCATTAATATCTCTTTTATTGATTTCAAAAGGCAGAATGTCATAACTAGCTTTACCTACTATTCTAATTTCTTCTGCTTGAATTTCTATTCCTTGTGGTGCTTTTTCATTGAGAACTTTTTCTCCAATAACTTCTACAGATGCCTCTGCTCTAAGATCATTTATCTTCTCTTTATCTACTATAATTTGAGCTATTCCCGTTCTATCTCTAAGTTGCACAAAACTAATTGATCCTAAACTGTGGATTTTATGAATCCATCCCTTAACTAATACTCTATCTTGTTTTTCACTTATCAAATCTTTTATAAATACTCTTTCCATATTAATTCCTCCATTATTCTTAGTCATAATTTAAAAAACAAAAATCCCTATACAACTTAAGTTGTATAGGGACGATTATATTCGCGGTGCCACCCTTGTTAGCATTTCTGCTCACTTAAATAAGTACGAATTAAATAAATATATCTAATTGATACCTAGTTCCTTTAACGGTGAACTTCCGTCTAAATCTACTTTCTTTAAAAATTTCGATTAGATCCTCAAGGGTGTTCTTCCTTTATAAACTTCATGCTAAGATTCCACCGTCCTCAGCTCTCTAGAAATCCATTTATAAGTACTCTCCCTCTCATCGTTTTTAACAATACTAATTTTATTTATTCTTATTATACATAAACCTTTTTATTAAATCAATAACTTTTTTATTTATTTTTTATGTATTTATTACCTATTTCCTTATTGCGATAATCATTTTATTAATTATTATACTCTTTTTTTACATTATTATATTCTTTAGCTTTAAAATTATAATAAATAGACTAGATAAGTTTTATCATATATTATTGTATCTTTTAACACATCCTATGATTAAATGTTATAGATAATTATTTATTAATCATTGAATACCTTGAATTAGTATTGTAAAATATGATTAAATCGTACTAGGAGTGTTATATATGACTAATATGGATAAAATAGAATATGCACTTAAGGAAAAAGGATATAAACTTACAAAGCAAAGAAAATCTATACTAGAAGTTCTTGTTGAAAATAGCGGTAAATTTCTTTCCGTAGAAGAGATATATTTAAGATCTAAAAATAAATATGAGAAAACTAACTTATCTACAGTATATAGAAATATGGAAGTTTTAGAAGCTATTGATATTGTTCATAAAACAAGTATAAATGGCTCTTCTTCAAGTTATGAATTTACTTGTAGTGACCATCATCATCATCATGTTATATGCAAAAACTGTGGAAAGACAGAGACTATAGATTTCTGTCCACTAAAAGAATTTGCCTCTAAAGTTAATAACAGCGGTTTTACAGTAACCGATCATAAACTTGAATTATATGGCTATTGTAATAATTGTAGTAAAAAAACGGAAGAGGATTAGCTCTTCCATTTTTTTATCCATACACTTCACTTATGGATAAATATATTCATTTTTAGGTTTATCTATCTTTTCTATACTGTTAACTCGTATAGCAGGTATTATTCTATCATTTTCCTTATCTTTATAGTTTGTAACATCAATTGTACCTTGGATTTTAACCCACTTGTTATCTTCTAATTCCTTTGAGCCGTCCCACTTACACATTAAACCTATGAATTCAGAATCTGCAGCACAACAGGATACTAACATTCTAGCTACAACAAACTCATCCTCATTAAAACTATCTTCCTTAAAAATAAATCCACTAATTACAATCTTCTTTCCCTTATATTTATCTATATTGTTCTCCATATCTTGTATTACATTTAAATAATTTTTCTCATTAACTTCAATTACATCATCTTCACTAGACTTATTATCATCACTCTCATTGTTTTTAAATATACTTATATTTTCACCACTTGGACCTACTAACTTTAAGCCTTTTTTATTAGCTATACTTGGATCTAATCCTTTAGGATTAACTATAAATCCTAGTAAAATTGGAATTAAAAATATAAGATAACCTTTTCTAATAGTTTGATTATTTTCATTATAACTAAAAAGCTTATTTATTTGAAAATAGGCTAAAATACAAAATACTAAAAAAGCAAAAATAGCATACTTTTTCATTCTTGGATGAATAAAAATTTCAATATTTCCTGACATAAATAGATAGAAAAAGTAACTTGCAAAACCTAGGAGTATAATAAACCATAAAGCCTCATTTATATTAAACTTTTTTAACAATACGTCTTCTCCCTTCTATAAACCTATTATGTTTACAATCTCACTCATAAGGAAAGATACAGCAAAAATTAGAAGTGTAAGCTGTAATATGAATCTCTTTTTAAAACCTGAAGCTAACATTAATGTGTTCTTTATATCTATCATAGGTCCTAATACTAAAAAGGCTGCTATAGATCCTGTAGTAAACTGATTCAAAAAAGTTCTTGCTATAAAAGCATCTGCCTCTGAACATAAGGATATAATATATGCAAATATCATCATGGCAAATACTGAATATACTTTGTTAGTTCCTAGTTGTAATATATAACTTCTTGAAACAAATACTTGAAACACTGTAGCTATAAAAGCTCCAAGTATTAAAAATTTACCTATGTCATATAGTTCTGAGCTTGTATGCTCAATTATTTCCTTGATTTTAGACTTGTGATTATGATTATGTTCATGATGATGACCACTATGATCATGTCCACAACTGCAGCCTACATGTAAGCTTGCTACCTTATTTGACTCTTTTAATGGATTGCGCCCTTCTTCTAGCCACCCTATAAGATACCCTATAACTAATGCACCAATTAAACCCATCACTCCTCTTAAAACTACCATAATAGGCATACTATAAAATGCATAATAAGTAGAGGCTAATACTATAGGATTTACTATAGGTACTGCAAGCATAAATGTTATAGCAATATTTAAAGGAACTCCCTTTTTTATAAGCCTTCTCACTATAGGTACAATTGCACATTCGCAAACTGGAAATACTATTCCCATTATTGATGCTATAAATAAACCTATTATTTTATTTTTAGGAACTATTTTAGCTATTGTTTCTTCTGATATAAATACCTGTATTAATGAGGATATTATTGATCCAATTATTATAAATGGTAATGCTTCAAGAATTATACTTAAAAATATAGTTGCAAAATTTTCAACTACTGCATTTCTGCTTACAGAACTATTTCTATATGTAATAACAGTACTGATTAGAATAAAAAAAATTAAATTTAATAATATTATTTTTAATATGAATAATAAATTAGCATTTGGTTTATTACTTTTTACCAAAGAACTTCTCCCCCCTTTTCAATAAATGAATACTATAAACATAATTACTAATATATATTTATCTGCATCAGATTTAATGCACAGCATATAAATTTAATAGTTAAAGGCAGATTAGATATACCTAACCTGCCTTTAACTTTAAATATGTTCTATTTTAAACTAATATATATCTTTTCTAGATTTTCTCTCATACTCTCTATATAGTTTTTATTATCTTGTTTGCTTTCTAAAGAGTATATTTTCTCTATTTTTGCTCCTATTTCCTTTGCCAAAGTTTCTGACACTCTTGGACTTGCATTTTCCTCTGAGAATATAGTTTTAATATTATTTTTCTTTCCGTATTCAACTAATTCTTTAAGCCTCTTTGCACTTGGCTCTCCTTCTGCAAATACATCTTCAACACTGTTTTGTTCTAGATTAAAATCTCTACAAAGATATGAAAAAGCCGCATGTCCTGTAACAAATTTTCTATTAGTTAATTTACTTATTTTTTCATTATACTCATTGTAAAGACTATCAAGCTTTTGAGTAAATTCATTATAGTTTTTATCATAATAATCTTTACCTGCTGGGTCTACTTTAATCAAAGCTTCCTTTATGTTATTTGCTTGAACCTTTGCCTCTTTTAGGCTTAGCCATATGTGTGGATCATATTCTCCATGCTCATGGTCTTCTTCATTTTCTTCCTCTTCTTCATCGTTCTCTGTCTTAATAAGATTAGTTCCCTTTGAGGAATCTACTAATATTAAACTTTTATTACTTATAGTTTCTATAACCTTATCTATCCAAGGCTCCATTTCTACTCCATTATAAACAAACACTTTACCTTTGCTTATATTTTCTAAATCTCTAGGCTTTGGTTCAAAATCGTGAGGTTCTATTGCTTCATTTATTAAAGTCTTTACATTTACCTTATCTTTACCTACTGCTTCGGCAAATTCTCTTAAAGGATTAAATGTTACTACTACATCTATTTTATCATTTGTGGAATTACTTACATCATTCGTATTTGCTCCTACTTCATTTAACTTCTTGTTTCCACAAGCGGACACAGAAATTATGATTAGAAAGGTTGTAATTAGGGCAATAATCTTTTTATACATATAATCTCTCCTTTTTTACTTGCAAACTATTTGCATTTAGGTATATAATAAACATATATTTTACACTTGTCAATATGTTTTACATATTCTTGATTATTTAACAATTTTACGGAGGCAATTTATGATTCAAATTAACAATCTCTATTTCTCTTATAATAAACTTCCCCTATATGTACTTAGTAATCTAAACTTAATTATTAATAAAGGGGATTATATATCAATACTCGGAGAAAACGGAAGTGGTAAAAGTACACTTATAAGACTTATTCTTAAAATACTAAAACCTTCTAGTGGCGATATAACAATTAATACTAATAAAATTGGATATGTGCCACAAAAGATAGATAGTTTTAATTCACAATTTCCTATAACTGTATCTGAAGTACTTAACTCTCATAGAAAAGCAATTAAAATTAAAAATACTAGCTGTATACAAAAAAGTTTAGAAAAAGTAGGAATGGAAAACTATAAAAATTCTCTTATTGGAAATCTATCTGGAGGCCAACAGCAAAAGGTATTTATAGCTCGAGCTCTTATGGGGAATCCTGAGCTTATCGTCCTAGATGAACCTTCTACTGGAATTGATGTCCAAAGTCAAAAAGAAATATACTCAATCATAAAAAAACTTAATTTAGATATGAGGATTACCATAATATCTATTGAACATAACCTAAAAGCAGCTTTAATAAATTCTAACTATATACTAGAACTTAACTCTGGAAATGGTCTATTACAGTCTATAGGCGAATATAAACAAAGATATCAGGAGGTTATTTCTAATGTTACAGTATAGCTTTATGCAAAATGCCTTAATGATATCTGTCCTTATTTCTATACTATGTCCCTTTATTGGTGTATTCCTAGTACTAAAAAGACACTCTATGATGGGTGATACTTTAGCTCACAGCTCTCTTGCTGGTGTTGCTATAGGAATTATGTTTAATTTAAATCCTATAATAAGTTCATTTGTATTTACATCTATTTGTAGTTTTTTTATAGAACTTTTAAGGTCTTACTATAAGAAATTTTCAGAATTAATTCTTGTAATAGTACTCACTTTAAGTGTAGGTATAGCTATAACAGTTATAAGCTCAGGTAATGCTAAAGCAAATATTAACTCCTACTTATTTGGGAGCATTTTAACTGTATCTACTCAAGAACTATTAACAGTTTTAATTTTAAGTGTAGTATCTGTTATAACACTTATATGTTTATATGATAAATTAGTCTATGTAACCTTTGATGAAGAAGGTGCAACAATTGCAGGAATTAAAGTAAAGATTATAAATTATATTTTTGCCCTTTTAGTTAGTGCAACAGTATCTATTTCTATAAGAATAATAGGAGTTCTTGTTTTATCCTCAATGCTGGCAGTGCCTGTTGCTACAGCCCTTCAACTAAATAAGAGTTTTAAACTGACTCTCATTTACTCTATATTTTTTGGGTTCATAGACATAATGATTGGACTTATTTCATCCTACTATATAAATAGTGCTCCTGGAGGCACAATCGCTTTAACTTCAGTTGCTACCCTACTTATAGTGATAGCCCTTAAAGGCCTAAGAAAATAACTCATATGACTTTAAAAATCATATGAGTTATTTTCTTCTCTTTCTAAAAAATTCTTGTAGTATATTACTACATTCCTCATCATAAGCCCACTTTACATCAATCATAGTATTTAAGGCTTCATTTTCAGTCATATTTAAGACAGAGCCACAGCACCCCGAAACTGGATCAAAGGTTCCTATATACAATCTTCTTATTCTTGACTGAATAATTGCTCCTGCACACATAGGGCAAGGTTCAAGTGTAACATACATTTCGCATTCATTAAGTCTCCAATTATTTAAAACTTCTGAGGCTCTTTTTATTGCAAGTACTTCTGCGTGAGCTGTTGGATCTTTTAGTATTTCCCGAAGATTGTGTGCCTTTGCTATAACCTTATCATTCTTTACTATAACTGCTCCTACTGGTACTTCATTGAGCTTTTCCGCAAGCCTTGCTTCTTCAAGAGCAATTTTCATAAATTCTCTATTCATATAATTATCTCCAATATAATCTTAATTTTCTCTTTACTTTCACCGATTATATCAGCTATAAAAATAATTTTCAATCTTATACTGAAGCAAGTTCTTACTGATGATAGCTTTCATAGAGCGTATGGGAGACTTACACAAAATTGGTCAGGTGAAATTTATTTTATTAATCCAACCTGTTCAATTTTAACACTTACCTTTATATTTGTTTTTACCTTAGGGAATACATTGTCCCAATCATCTTTTACTTTATCCCAAGTGTCAGGTGCATATCTTTGCATAACCTCATAAAAGAAAAATGTATCAGTACCATACTCTTTTTGAACATACTCAATAGTTTCCCTCATTTGTTTCTCTGCCTTTTTTTCAGCTAATTTTTCTACTTCCTTTATAAAATCTTCATCAAAGGCTCTTTTACCATGATCATGATTAATTTCTGCAATATTAAAAACTACCTTAGTATTAATATTAAAAGTTATCTCCTCTCCCTCAACTACTGGTTTAGTCTCAGTTTTTAAACTTCTTTGTTCTAGAGTAACTATACCTTTAGGATCATCTGGTGATTCTATTGTTAATGTACTTCCTAATGCATAACCTGATATCCATTTTAGATAATTCGTTTTTATTTCATCAAGCCACCCTACCATCTTATCCTTTTTAAATATAGCGCTGCCAGCATCCCTTATCTCCGTTTTACTTGGCACAATTCTAGGCAGTACAAAGTCATTACCACTATGTAAATTTGTCATTACTTGCCCAAGGTCTGTCTTATGAAGCATTCTAGAGGTTCTTATTGCATTGTTAGGTAATGCTTTTAAATAAAGACTTGCATAATCTTCTATTTTAGGTGTTACTTCTAAAACTTTAGAGGCTTTCCCTGGAGTAATGAAAATCTTTGTTCTTCGTCTCATTTCAGGATCTCTCATAATAAAATCAATAGCAGTATACATACCTTCTCTTGCAGCAGCTTCACTAATTACTACTACTTTAAGATGTTCATAAAAGGGTGGATAATCAAGTCTTGTTGAATACTCTCTATTCACTTCAAAAAATGAGTTTCCGAGTATTGTTAAGTTCCATGTTTTTGCTCTTATTCCTGTATCACCTCCACCATGTACTCCTGTTCCAGAAACAGCTTTACCTTTAGCTATTATTGGAAGTTGTATTGTATACGCATATTTAGGAACATCCGTCTCTGTCATTATTGTCTCTATTTTATTACTTCTAACCTCTCCTTCCTCTATTAAATCAACTGCTAATCCTAAAACATAACCTCTTTTTTCTATCCCAGTATAATCCCAACAACCTGAAAGTAAGCTTGTAGTTAGAAAAATTATAATTATAATTATATATCTGTTAAGTATTTTTTTCATGTTATCATCCCTTTCCTTTTTTTATTGTTGTTATCAAAAAAAATATTGGAAGATAACCTAGTATTAAACCCACGGCAAACTTATTGCTTATTAATAAATACTTATAAAGTTCTATTATGTTTTTAGGTATTAAAGCAATTATTAAAAAAATAGGAATTTGAAATAAAATAATTCTGTTAATACCTTTTTTACTCTTAACTTTAAATAATTCTTTAATATTTAAAGTCGTTATAATATAAAATACTATAATTGAAGTAATGGCATTTGGAATCCATGCAGCCATAAAGAAACTTTCTGTTCTCTCAAATATTTCTACTTCCATTTCTATAGTTTTAGCTAATGAAACTGCTGGGAAATTTAAATATTCAACTTCTATTACTCCAAATACAGCTAAGCTCATTAATATTAAAAGAAAATATATAAACATGGCTATTCCCACAGCTATTAATATCCACTTTTTTGTCTTTTTTGCATCCTCAAAGTAAGGCATAATGTAAGAAATTATGCAGCAGCTTAGTACAGTATCACTTCCTTCAACTGAGCCTCTTATAACTGGTTTAAAGCCATTATGCATAACAGGCATAATATTTTTAAAATCTGCATTTTTATAGGTCATTAATAATATCCCCAAAACTATTATTAGTACACCTGGTAGAAGAATATCAAATAAAATACTAGTAGTCCTAACTCCTTTTATGAGACAATAGGCACAAACATAAATAAATACACCTATGACTACAATTTTTGGTGTTCTATCTAATAAATAGGCTTCTATACTTTCTTGAAATAATCTTATAGATATACTAATAAACACTATATAGTAAATAGTTATTATTATAATACATAATCTACCAAAAAAATTTCCCAATACTTTAGTATTAATTTCAGCAAAATTCATTCTAGGATATTTAATAGACATTGAATAAAAAGCATACGCACATGCCATGGCAGCTATAGCGAGAATTATTATTGATATCCAGGCATCAGTCTTTGCATACTTAATTACATCTTTAGGTAAGTTTATTAGTGTTACATGTATCATTGTAAGTATTACTATACTCATCATACTTATAGCTTTTAATTTACCATTTGTCATAACTATCATCTACCTTAATATTACTATTGCCTCTTATATCATCTTCTGATTTTAGATTTGGTGGTCTTTTATATATCATTTTCTCATTAACTTTAATCATGCCATCTTTTAATGCTCCTATAGTATAAGGTGAGAAATCGCTCAAAAATCTTACTCCAAAATTTTCTAAAGATGCAAGATGAATTATTAAAATTATCCATCCCATAACTAGCCCATATAATCCAAGTATAGATGACATAATTAACAGAAAGATTCTTATTAAAATACATCCAAGAGTAAAATTATAATTTGGTAGTGCAAAAGAGGTTATAGCCGAACCTGCAACAATAATTACTATAATAGGACTTACTATCCCTGCCTGAACCACGGATTGGCCGATTACAAGACCACCAACTATACCTACTGTTGTACCCATGGCATTTGGAAGTCTTATTGCTGCTTCTTGAATCACATATAATGTAAGTTCCATAAGAATTACTTCTAATATTACTGGAAACGGAAGTCCTATTCTTGAGCCAGTTATGGATAGTGCAAGTGGAGTAGGTATCATACCTGTCTGGTATGATACCAGTGATAAATACAGTCCTTCAAGTGATGTACATATAACATAACTCATATACCTTATTAAACGAAGTAATGTACTTATAAGAGGAGTTTGAAAATAATCATCTGGAGATGAAATGAGCATATTAAAGGTTACAGGATTTATTAAAACAATAGGAGTTCCATCTACAATTACTACAACTCTTCCCTCAAGAAGATTTCCTACTACTGTGTCTAATCTTTCTGTAGCTAACATTTGAGGTAAAATTAACCAATTGGGTTTCTGCAAAATTTGTTCTAACTGTCCAGAACCTATAACTCCATCCCTATCTATCTCATTTATTCTTTGTATTATTCCTTTAGGTATTTCCTTATCGACAACACCACTTATATATATTACTCCTATATCCTTTTGACTTCTTTCCCCTAGCTTAACTATTTCTACACATAAGTTAGGGTCTCTTATTTGTCTTCTTATTAAAGTTATATTAGTATTAATATTTTCTGTAAGTCCAACTCTTGATCCTCTTATTGTCTGCTCAGTTTCAGGAGTTTCTAATGATCTTTCTCTTTCACTTTTACTTTTTATAATTAAAGCAGTAGAACTTCCCTGTAAAAATAGTAATGTACTTCCAGACAATAAATTTAAAATCAATACATCAAAAGTATTTACCTCATTTATGGTAAGTACTTGTAATACTCTATTTTTTAATTCTGAAATACTTATATCACCTGTATTTATACTTAAATCTTTATTATTTATATCTGTGTTTGTATTTACGTCTTTACTCTTATTTGTATCCTTATTATTACTTGTATTATTTGCATTTGCATTTGTATTTGTATCTGTATTGGTATTTATATTCATATTTGAGATAAGGGGGGCAATCACATAATCTTGAACTATCTTATCATCGATAACGCTTTCTATGTACACCAATAATATTTCTCTATTTTCGCTTCCGTAATTTAATTTCTTAAATCTTAAATCATCACTTTTACTAAGTATTTCTTTTATAAAGTTTTCATTGTCTATTACATTTACAGACACATAATTCTCTTTTAGACTTTTATAATCAGGTCCTATTACTTTTTCTCTCATGGCAAATACTATCCTCTTTTCTAGTATTTTATATATTCTAGTATCTGCAATATAAGAAAATATATTATATTTTTTAGTATTATGAGATATAAAACTTTTGACATTAAAAATAACCATCTAGAAGATTTTCTTAGATGGTTATTTTATATGTTTTATATATGGTGCACCCAAAGGGAGTCGAACCCCTGGCCTTCCCCTTAGGAGGGGGACGCTCTATCCTACTGAGCTATGGATGCTTATTATGTTTTACTTTAATATTTTATTTCAATTTTTTAACAATGTCAACCTAATATAAAAATTTATTAACTATAATTTTTAAAATTCATCTTTATACTTAGAATTATATTACTTATAAATATATATTTAAATAGGCACAATAACTACTAATATTAATTATTTATTTTACAATACTAAACTTCTAAGAGGTACATAATATGTCCAAAAATTCAGTGCAAAGATTTAGAGAAATAGTTAAAACTCTTGCCTTTTATGGCTATGGATATATCGTAGGTCACAAAATAAAAAATGACAAAAATAATCCTAAAAACTTGAGGAAAGCTTTTGAAGATTTAGGTCCTACATTTATTAAAATAGGTCAGATATTAAGTACACGCCCTGACTTGCTCTCACCAGAATATATAGATGAACTATCTAAGCTTCAAGATAACGTAGCTAGTGAACCTTTTAAAAACATTGAAACTGTATTTATTGAAGAGTTTAATAAGCCTATAGATCAGGTCTTTAAACAATTTAATAGAGTGCCCCTTGCATCTGCCTCTATGGCTCAAGTTCATGAGGCTATTTTAAGAGATGGAACAAATGTTATAGTAAAAATTCAACGTCCTAAGATAGCTTTAAAAATGGCATTAGATATATCTATTCTCTATAAAATATCTAAACTCGCTAAATCAAAGCTTGGTAATTCTATAATAGATTTAGATGAAGCTTTAGATGAACTTAAAATATCCACAGAGCAAGAGTTAGATTTTAGAAATGAAGCTAAAAATATAGAATGCTTTAGAAAACTAAATAAAGATGAGGAATTTATAGTAGCTCCCTATGTTGTTCATGATTTATCCAAAGAACGAGTTATAACAATGGAAAAAATAGATGGCATTAAAGTTAGTAATTCAAAAAAACTTAAAGAAAAAGGATATAACTTATCAGATATAGGTAAAAGAATAGCCCTCTCCTATTGTAAACAAGTTTTTGAAGATGGTTTTTTTCACGGTGATCCTCACCCTGGAAATATTCTCATATCAAATGGCAAAATTTGTTTCATAGATTTTGGTATTATGGGTACATTATCTAAATCATTAAAGTCTGCCTTAAGTGATATGATGTTCGCAGTAGCATCAAGGGATATTAACAAACTTGTATCAGTTATTATGTCAATAGGGATTAAACGAGGGTATGTAAATAGAAACAAACTTTTTGAAGATATAGATTATCTTATGGATAGTTATTTGTCTACTTCTCTTTCAAACATAAAAATTTCTTCACTACTAGAGGATCTTTTAGATACAGCAAAACAAAACAATATAAGACTTCCAAAGGACTTTACTATGCTTATAAGAAGTCTACTTATAATAGAAGGTGTTATAGTCAAACTCTCTCCTGATATTCAGATAATAGATGTTGTTATTTCTTATGTGAAGAATAATAATAAATTTTCTATAAGTGATATTAATCTAAATGAAATTTTAATTAGAGGTTTTCGCTTTACTAAGGATTCTTCAAGACTTCCTACTAAGCTTATTGAACTTAGTGATAGCATACTGCAAGGAAGAGCCAAAATACAGCTAGAGTATAAAAACTTGAATAAAACTATAAATGAACTACACAAAATGATTAATAGACTAATTATTAGTCTTGTCATATCTTCCATGATAATAGGTTCTTCTCTAGTATTAAATACAAATGTAGGGCCTAAGCATTATAATATATCTTTACTTGGGCTATCTGGCTTTGCCATAGCAGCTTTTATGGGATTGTTACTTCTTATATCTATACTACGGTCTGGAAAAATATAAAAGAGGTGAATCGTATGAACTTTTTAGATATGTTTTGGCGAGATAACACAGAAAATCATATATCTAAACCTTTTTCAATTTATCATATTATAAGTCTAGTTATAATCTTTTCTATAATTTTACTTATATATAAATTTAAAGATGCTATACATGACTCAGTATATAAAGAGGTTTATTCATATATTATTGGATTTACTTTGATACTTCACCAAATTTCTATTTATGTTTGGTATATTACTAATAACAGACTTAATTTAAAAGAATCTTTACCCCTGTATCTGTGCAGGATATCAATTATACTTTGTATCATAATGATTTTTACTAAAAGCCATAAAATTTTTGATATAGTTTACTTTTGGGGACTAGGTGGGGCAACTATAGCACTAATTTTTCATGATACCTCATTATATCCATTTCCCCACTATATATTTATTCAATTTTTTATATCTCATGGATTCATTTTAATTGCAACATTTTTTATGATGTTTGTATATAGATATACTCCAAACTTAAATTCACTAATAAGAGCTTTAAATTGGACCTTAATATACTTCTTATTAACTATACCTATAAACTATTTAGTTGATGGTAACTATTGCTATTTGAGATATAGGCCATATGCTACACCCCTTGATTATTTGCCTAATGATCCTATTTTCTTTGCTCCTTTTATTATTATAGGAATATGCATACTTTTCTTAATTCTATATCTTCCTTTTAGAAGAAAAGTATATTTTTAATTGCCTATAAAAACATTAATACTCTAAACTATCTTAGTTTTATGGTAATATATTCTTAGTACATTATAACTATTGTTATAAAAAATATTTTATTAGTGAGGATTGTTTATGATTAAGTATTTTAATAGAAAAACAAACGCTTATGAAGTTGAAAAAGTAGCTGGTGGGAAATATTTAGAGTGGACTTATTCTTCTCCTATAGGTATGAAGTCTCTTGATCTTATAGTTAAAAAAAAGGCTTTCACTCTAGCCTATGGAAAGTATTGCGATTCAGTTTTTAGTAAAAGAAAAATCCAAAAATTTATAGATGATTTTAAAATAGATGAAAACGACTTTAAACATGATAAGTCTCATTACAGAAACTTTAATGATTTTTTTGCACGAAATTTAGCTAAAGAGGCTAGGCCAATTAAATTTGATTCTGATATATTAATTTCTCCTGGAGATGGGAGACTCTTTGCTTATGAAAATATTGATATTGATAATTTAGTTCAAGTAAAAGGTATAACCTATAGTTTAAGAGAACTAGTTCAAAATGACTCTCTTGCAGAAAAATATAATGATGGTGTCTGTCTTATATTAAGACTTGCTCCAATAGATTATCATAGATTTCACTTTATAGATAATGGTATTTGCGAGAAAAGAGTAAAGATTAAAGGTTTATATTATTCTGTTAATCCTATTGCACTAAATAAAATACCAAAGTTATTTTGTGAGAACAAAAGAGAATATAGTCTCTTCCACTCTCATAACTTTGGTGATGTCTTATATGTTGATATTGGTGCTACCTGTGTTGGTTCAATAATTCAAACATATACTCCTAATGTTGCTATCAATAAGGGGGATGAAAAAGGATACTTTAAATTTGGTGGCTCTACTATTATCTTATTCTTTGAAAAGAATAAGATTTCTATTGATCAGGATATAATAGAAGAGACTAGAAGAGGCTTTGAGTGTAAGGTACATATTGGTGAACAGATAGGCCTTAAGTTATAACTTAAATACTACTCCCGTTTCAGCCTTACATACGTCACCATTAAATTCTCCTATAGCTTCTTTTACTAAGTCATCAGTATTTCCATAGTGAGGAAAATGAGTTAATACTAATTTTTTAACCTTAGATATATTGGCTATCTTACCTACTTCTCCAGCTGTAAGATGGCCGTCTATCTGTCCTTTTTGCTTATTAAAAAGACTAGTTTCACATATAAACAAATCAGCCTTATCTGCTATATTAATTAGCTCGTCACACCATTCTGTATCTGCACTATAGACTAAAACTTTTCCTTGTTCTTCAAACCTCATTGCTAAACATGGTACTGGATGCTTCATCCATTTAAAACTTATGCTTAAATCATTAAAATTGAGTACAGTGTCCTCATCTATCTTCTTTCCTATACTTCCATCTTTATAATTTAAATCATTAAACTTTGCGTCTAAATTATGTGCATAAATCTCTAGTTGCTTTTCCCTCATTCCTAATTTTAATGCTAGTGAAGCTTGATATTGAAAAGAGAATATATCTGACATATGATCTGCATGGTAATGTGATAAAATTACAGCATCTATTTTAGATAAATCAATGTAGTTTTGAACCTTAGAAAGTACTCCTGAACCACAATCTATTAAGATATTATAATTTGATGTTTCTAATAAATATCCTGTTGTTGCCTCATTTTTCTTTGGAAAAGCTCCCCAATATCCAATTACGGTAATCTTCATTTTAATTTCTCCTCTCATAAATTTACTTTACATAGTCTTATTATGTTCAATTTATCCTTTTAGGATTAACACTCTATATAAATAATATTACATTCTATACTTATACGTCTATTTACTTATGCAATATTACTATTTTCTATATTATGTTTCCTATATTTCCTGAGTTTCCACTAAAAATTTATCCATATGTGGAAAAATACTTTGAGAATATATAATATGTGAGTTACTATAATTCAGGTAAAATTCTAATAAGGAGGTATAATAAGTGTAAACGGTATAGACTATTCATAAGTTAGTCTGATTCCTTAATCATCTTCTAACCTTATCACTCTTACCAGTGAAACTATAACCTATAAATATCAAGGAAAATTTTATTTTAAAATAAATTCTGGAAAGATACTTCCTGTAAACTCATTAGACATGGAAATCTATCTAAAAGGTGTTGTTGGTTAGGAAATGTCTGATTATTTTCCATTAGCAGCTCTCAAAGCCCAGGCAGTAGCTGAAAGGAATTATGCCTTATTCAAGCTTGGAGCTGAGTCTGCAAAGGGATACGACTTTGATGATACAGTAATGTATCAGGTTTATAAGGGATATGATGATAAACTTCAAAATGTTATCCGAGCTGTTAATGAAACTAGGTTCATCATTCTACTCCATAACGATAAATTAATTGAAGCCTTATATTCAGCCTGACATGGTGGCTATTCTGAAGATGCCGTCAATGTATGGGGTAATTCAGTAACTTATTTAAAATCAAAGGCAGATACTTTTGAAAGTGATTCATGTCCAAATGGAAGCAGAATCTTTACAAGTGCCCAAGTAGATTCTACATTAAAATCTAGAGGTTGGCTTTTATCTACAGACACGTTTATTAGGCTGGATCTTTATTCTATCACTAGATTTACTAGCGGGAGAGTTGCAAGCATTGATATTATTTATGGCGATTCAACTGGAACAATTAGAACAAAGTCAGCTACTAGGGATAAAACTCGTACTTTCCTTGGTCTGCCGAGCAACATGTATAATGTTGTCTACGATTCCGGAACTAATGTCTATACCTTCAATTGGAAAGGCTATTGCCACGGCCCTGGAAACTATGAGATAGTTTCTTATATAAAGAACAAGTATTCTTCTCTAGTCTTTGATGAGAAGCAATCTAGGTTTGTTAATGTTATAAATACTAATATATCCATGATAACCTTAGAAGCTTATGCCTCTCAACAAATAGTTTCAGCTAAATCTATAGGTAAAATGTTCATTAATACTCCTATAAACATAGCATCAGATATTAAACCCGGTAGCAATTCTGGATATGAAATAAGATATCAGCTTTATCTCAATGGAGCTTTCCTAGAAGAAAAAGCTTTAGAATCTTCTACTGAGTTTTCATTTACTCCAAGTAAAGTTGGTAAATATACTATTATTCCTTATGTAAAAGACACTCTTTCAGTAAAAAGCTTTGATGCTATGAATAGTTTACTTTTAAAAATTCCTGAGATAAAAACAACATTATATTAATTCTACATTCATAATTATTAACTTTACAAGAACACAAAAAAGGCTTTCCGAAACTCGGAAAGCCTTTTTATGGTGCGGCGGAGAAGATTCGAACTCCCGACCAACTGGTTCGTAGCCAGCTACTCTATCCAACTGAGCTACCGCCGCATATAATATAACTTTTTATTAAAAAACACCCAATTTTACTTGAGTGTTTTGGCGGAGAAAGAGGGATTTGAACCCTCGCGCCGGTTACCCGACCTACGCCCTTAGCAGGGGCGCCTCTTCGGCCACTTGAGTATTTCTCCATAGCTTACATTTAAGAAAATAATGGCGGAGAGATAGGGATTCGAACCCTAGGTGCGCTCACACGCACGCCGGTTTTCAAGACCGGTGCCTTAAACCAACTCGACCATCTCTCCGTGTCATACTTAAGTATTATAATATAATTTCTTAAGTCTGTCAATACTATTTTATTTTATTTTAAAAATATAAAATATGGCGGAGAGATAGGGATTCGAACCCTAGGTGCGCTCACACGCACGCCGGTTTTCAAGACCGGTGCCTTAAACCAACTCGACCATCTCTCCGTATTACGACGATATTAATTATAACAAGATACCGTCGTATTGTCAACATTTTTATATATTATTATTTTAAAATATCTTTATTTGCCATGTACGGTCTTAATACCTCTGGAATTGTAACTGTTCCATCAGCATTTTGGTAATTTTCAAGAATAGCAGCAACAGTTCTTCCTATAGCTACTCCTGAACCATTTAGCGTATGAACAAATTCTGGTTTAGCTTTAGCGTCTTCTCTATATCTTATATTAGCACGTCTTGCTTGGAAGTCTTCAAAATTACTACAACTTGAAATCTCTACATATCTATTATAACTTGGCATCCATACCTCTATATCGTACTTTAATGCTGCTGTAAAGCCTAAATCACCTTTACATATTCTAACTACTCTATATGGAAGTCCTAAGCCTTTAAGAACTGATTCAGCGTCATTAGTTAGCTTTTCAAGTTCCTCATAAGACTGCTCTGGTTTTGCAAATTTAACAAGTTCAACCTTATTAAATTGATGTTGTCGTACAAGTCCTCTTGTATCTCTTCCTGATGAACCAGCTTCTGCTCTAAAGCAAGCACTATATGCAGCATGTTTTATAGGAAGCTCATCTCCGCTTAAAATTTCATCTCTATACATATTAGTTACAGGCACTTCTGCTGTAGGAATTAAAAAATATCCGTTATTCTCTACTTTAAATGCATCTTCTTCAAATTTAGGAAGTTGCCCTGTTCCTATCATACTATCTCTATTAACCATATATGGTGGAAGTATCTCTTCATATCCATTTTCTAAAGTATGAGTATCTAAGAAGTAGCTTATTATAGATCTTTCTAGTCTAGCACCAAGTCCTTTATAAAGAGTAAATCTTGAACCAGTTATCTTTCCTGCTCTTTCAAAATCTAATAAACCTAAATCAGGTCCAATATCCCAATGAGCTTTTGCTTCAAAATCAAAGTTTCTAGGTTCTCCCCATTTTCTAATCTCTATATTATCTTCATCAGTTTTACCCTCAGGTACATTAGGATTAGGAACATTAGGTATTCTAAGCATTATGTATTTTATTTTTTCATCCACTTCGCTTAGTTCTACATCATATTCTTTAATTTTATCTGCAAGCTCTTTCATATCTTCCATTACTCCACTTACATCTTTTCCTTCTTTTTTTAGCTTTCCTATTTGTGAAGATTCATTATTTCTTTTATTTTTTAATTGCTCAACTTGTACTAGTATCTCTCTTCTTCTCTCATCAAGAGCAATTACATTATCTATTAAGTTAGAGTCAAAGTCCTCTCCTCTACCCTCCATTATTTTTTTAATTTCTTCTGTATTTGTTCTTATTCTCTTTAGATCTAACATTTATGATTTTCCTCCTTGTTAGTATAAATATATTTTAAAAAGATTATTTTCAAACAAAAAAAGTCTTCTCGCCTACTAAAAAGTAGGGACGAAAAGACTCCGCGTTACCACCCTAATTGGTTTATAAATAAACCCTCTTATAAATTTAACGACCTTTGCCGTATTGCTCATCACAATCCCTCAGAGGCGGATTCACATTATATAAAGTATGAGTTTACACCATCCACTCACTCTCTTAAACAATATATTATGTTACTATCCTCTTCAATGGTTTAAATATTAATTTTTAAACTATTATAATTATAATATAACAAATTGTCAATAAATTATTTATGATATATCAATCTTTTAATATATATAATGTTTTTAATAATGTATAGATTTAGTACACACTATGTCTACTCCTGTATTTAGTATATTTCTGCATATTATATCTCCACATTTTATAGGAGCTCCTACATGTATCCTACTTAGAGCCTTAGAGCATTCAATTAATAATTTTTTATCTATGGGTTTATTACTTTTTACTGGTACTACACTACAATTTGCCCCTTTTATTCTCACAATAGATGTAAAAATTTTTTTATCATCTTTCATTATACTTACACCACCTGTACACCCTTTACATATGATTAAATTCTTTTATTCTATTTAACAGTATCTTAGAATTTTTTGAATCCTTAACTATATCTGTCATGCTTTTATTAGTTTCCCTAGCTAATATAGACACTATTTTATTTGTACAATATGCTCCTTTACAGCTACCTAATGACGCTCCGGTTCTTCTTTTTACACCTTCTAAAGTTCTTGCACCTAGTGGCCTTCTTATAGAATCTATAATTTCTCCTTCTGTAACCTTATTACACATACAAATCATCTTTCCATATTTTTTGTCTACCCTTATTATTGAACTTCTTTCTTCATTTGTCATGTCTCTAAATCTATATATATCTCTTCTTTTATCTGTAAAATCACTCTTTAATCTACATTTTAGATTAACTTCAACAGTTTCTCCAATAACTTTAGCTATTGAAGGAGTCATTGTAACCTCCGCATAATTTTTTCCTGTTATCTTAATATAGCCTTTATCTACTAAACTATCATCAATTACTATTGAATCGTTATAATAGGGTGATTGATAATAAGTATTGATATCTTCTGGTTTAATGCCATGCATTATTGAACCAATCTTTTTATAACATTCCTCGTAAGTAATGCTTTCACTTGATTTAACAGCAGCAATATAGGTTCCTTGTACTGTTGGATGTATATATATTTCTTCATTTCCATTGGAACTAAATATTATATTATTAAAACACCCCTTAAATGTTTTTTCTATTAAGAAATAACTTAAATAACCCTTTTTATCATTCATTGCTTCCTTAAATCCGTCAACATTATAATCCTCAGGTGTAGTATTTATAACCATCTTACATGTGAATTTATTTTTATTGGTAATAACTTTAAATCCTCTATTTACTTTGCTAATACCCTCAACAATCTCTTCAAGCTTAAAGGATACCCCATTATCAAAGGCAATTTCTCCATAAGCTATTCCTAAGTCATAAGGGCATATTACACCTGTATTATGAGAGTATATAGCCTTTTTTACATTAATATTTAAATTAGGCTCCATTTCATATATATTTTTACTATCTAAAAGAGCTATATTAGGAATATTCTTTTTAATAGCTATTTCATACATTGATTCCAGTTCTTCTTCTTGTTTACTATTTTGAGCAACAATTATGGAATCTTTTCTTACAAAAGGAATATCAAATTTTAAAGCTAAGCTATTTATTATATCATTTCCCATAAATTCGAGCTTTGACATTATATTATCTTCACATTGTATTCCATCATATATTATAGCGGAGTTTACTAGTGCCACATCATCAGCTATATCATAGTCTTTTTCAATAAGTGCTATATTTAAGCTAAATTTTGATAACTCATATGCTATTGCACACCCTATAAGCCCTCCACCCAATATGAGAACATCATAATCCATACTAATCCTCCAAAGTAAGTCTCTTTATCTTATGACTATTCACTTAGTTTATTTAACACTTCTCCTAATTCTTTTATATACTCACCATATTTAGCCCAATCACCGCTCTTTTGAGCCTCTAGTGCGTTATTATATATATCCTTAGCCTCTTTAATTTCATCTGGTGTTTTTATAATAACTCCATTATTATCTTCCTTTATATCATTATTATCTTTATAATTAAATAATTTTCTAAGGGCTTCATCTATATTTTCGGCTAATATAATCTTATCTGCATAAGATACTATAACCCTTTTCATCTCTGGTATACTTTTTTCTCCCTGCGCCCTTAAATATAGAGGTTCTACATATAATAAAGAGTTTTCAATAGGAATAATCATAGTATTGCCAAATTGAACTTCTGATCCCTTAGCATCCCATAAAGATATTTCCTTTGATATAGTTGTATCTTGATTTATCTTTTGTTTAAATAAAATCGGACTATTTACAGTTCCACTTTCTGTAGTGGGAAATTTATATAGTACCATTTTACCATAATTATCCTTATCCATTCTAGCCCCAAATATAGCTACCATATTTTCTCTCTGATTTTGATTAAAATATTCAAGTAATAAAATCTCTTCTTTTTCTTCTCCTGGGAGTTTCATAGTTACATAAGAGGCTTCATTTATAGAATCTTCTCCCTCGACTGTCTTTTGACTCTTAGATATATCCCATACATTTTGACCACTAAAGAAGGAATTTACATCATTCACATGATATTTTTCTAAGACTTTACATTGAATCAAAAACATGTCTTCAGGATATCTTAAATGCTCATTAAAGCCTTCTGGAAGCTTATTTATATCTTTAAATAGTTTAGGGAATACTTTTGAGTAACTAACCGCTATAGGATCATTTTTATCAACTAAATAGAAGTCCATAGTACCATCTAATGCATCCACTGTAACCTTAACTGAATTTCTAATATAATTAACATTATTTATAGGCTCTGAGAAAGGATACCTATTAGATGAAGTGTATCCATCTAATATCCAATAAAGCTTTCCCTTATTTATAACTATATATGGATCCTTATCATATGTTAAGAAAGGAGCTACAGCCTTTGCTCTTTCTATTATATTTCTTCTTATTAAAATCTTACTTTCACTAGTTATATCTCCAGACAATAAAAACTTTATATCATTTTGATTAATGGCGAAAAGTAGTCTATTAAAAAAGTTCATCTTTATACCAAGATTACCGTCGTAATTCTTAGTTGCATTTTCTCCATTTTCTTTAGGATAATCCATCTCATTTATTTTAGTATTAACTAGAGCATATTCGTTAGTTTTCTCCCCAAAGTAAATCCTTGGTTCATCAATTTTTATATCTGATTTATTTAATAAAGGCATATCTTTTACTATAAAATCAGGTTTACCCTCTGGCGTAACTGAATTAACTTTACTTACAACTACACCATATCCATGAGTGTAAGTTAAATGTTTATTTTGCCAAGTACTTGCTTTATCTTGTAGCTTATCATACATTATTTCTCTTGGTGCTATAAATACTTGAGTATATTTTCCATTTACAATATATCTATCTATATCTATATCGTTAAAACCATAATAATTCTTTTTACTTTCAACCTGGTTATAAAACTCTAGAGCTGGTACTACAGAGTTTACATTTATATTTTTTATAGTAGCTTTATTTCTATCTATAACTTCTTTAGTAAGGTTATTTGATATTGGATACATCTGCTCTCGTATATCGTCTAACTTAAAAGCTTTTTTAGTATAATCCATATTGTATTCTATAAAAGGCGTCTCAAGTCTTCTCTCATTAGATTTTACTATAAACTTTTGCCATGCCCCTGCTACAACACCTTCAGAAACAATAAGTAAAAATATAAGTATTATTGAAATTATTATTGGCTTTGTTTTAGATTTTAAGATACTAATAAATACAACTATAGATGATAATATAGAAGCAATTACTATAGCTTGATAAAATCTAAGAGTTATCTTTGTATCCGTATAGCTAGCCCCAAAAGCTAGTCCTCTAGGAGAATATACTAAATTTAATGCCTTTAACCCATGTCCTATTCCTATACATACAAGTAAAATTGCTGCTAGTATAGCTAACTGTTTACCTGCAAACTTAGTTATTCCACTTTTAAAATTAATAACTTCTTTAAGGTTTCCTAAAGATTCTCTTCCATACACTACTTTATCTTTAGTAATCAGTGCAATATATATTGTAAATGTTATAACTGCAAATAATATTAAAAGAGATAGTATTATACTATAAAGAGACTCTATTAAAGGTAACTTAAAAATAAAAAATGATATATCCATATTAAATATAGGATCTTTAACATTAAAACTTGTTGAGTTAGTAAACTGCAATATTTTATACCAGTACATTGATGCAAACATAAATGATACTATAAATGACACTACAGTACTTAAAACCAAAATTATCTTTCTTTCTCTTTTTTCATTTATTAGATTTACATCAATAACTTTTTTCCATCTGATTATACTTTTTTTAATACTTTTTATATAGAACCAAATCGATATAAAACAAAGTATAAAT
Source organism: Clostridium sp. X (assembly GCF_055755365.1). Taxonomy (NCBI): domain Bacteria; kingdom Bacillati; phylum Bacillota; class Clostridia; order Eubacteriales; family Clostridiaceae; genus Clostridium; species Clostridium sp. X. Next base: position 1,017,655 of record NZ_CM146912.1, on the reverse strand, counting down.
ATAGGCAACATTAACTTTATAGTAGCTGTTATTTTAGTTAAGTATACAGATAAGTATCCAACTTGATTAAACCATTTTAAGTCAATAATTATATTTACTATCTGACTTAAGAAAAACAAAAACAAAATTAGTATTAAGGAACTATTTATAAGTAGCCTTTTTCTTTTCATATCCCCACTCCCTCTTTATATACGGATTAAATCGTTATTAATAATTAATCAATAAGATATCCCTTAGTTCTTAATTCCATAATAATTTTTTCTAGATTTTCCTTACTATCTACCCATATAGTATGCAAATGAATCCCTCTAGTAAGGGATAATAAAGGTTCTGCATCATATTCTTTTATTTTCTCTGTAAAGCTCTGGATATCATATGGTGTTTTTATCATTAACATAGCCTTAATTTCTCCATATAGAGCATGTTCTACAATTACATCTTTCACTATGCCACCATACTTAATTACACATTCTAACTCATCACCGATATCTTCTCTTCCATGAGAAAGTGCTATAATTTTTTCTAGTCCTAAAATCTCCTTCTGCGGAATCATATATCCTTCTGGGGTAGCTATTATATTAATACCTTCTGCTCTTAATATAGCTACATCTTTTACTATAATCTGTCTAGTAACTCCTAACTCATCAGCTAATTCTTGACCTTTCTTAGGTATATTGTCTTTATTTAATAAGTCTTTAATATATTCTCTTCTTGTCTTGGAAATCATTTATATCACCTCAATTTTTACTATCACATTTTTTTAATATTTCTAACTCATCATCATTAACTATTTCTTTATTATGATGATTTCTAACTAAATATAAAATTCTTTCATCATCTAAATAATTTTTTAAAATATTATAACCTTTCTCTGGATGATTATAATATACATCAACTTTCTTAATCCCTATAAATTTTTTAAGTTTACCTTTAGTAAATCTATGTAATAAAACCAAAAGTGATTTATCAATTACAGTTAAACTTACTTCTATTTTACCTATATCATGCAATAAAGCAGCTCTAACTAATCTATATTCATCCTCTTTATTTTTAATAAGCTTTTTAACATCTCTTGCTGTTCTAATTGAATGTAGCTGTTCATTTTTATTTAGCAACCTAAATAAGTCTAACTCATGACTATTTAAATGTATTTCTATAAATTCTTTATCTGATTTTTTTATCCTAGAAATAAGACCCCAATAAAATTGTTTTAACCTATATAACATAATTACTCCAGCCTCTAATGTATATTCCATTTACCTACATGATATCATATATTTATAATTTTCCAAATATATCAATAAAATATTATATTATTTTTATATAAATAAAAAAGAACAGTCTTGTAATTAACAAGACTGTTCTTTTGGTGGAGATAAAGAGATTCGAACTCTTGACCCCCTGCGTGCAAGGCAGGTGCTCTCCCAACTGAGCTATACCCCCATATGGTGGACCTTCAGGGACTCGAACCCCGGACCAACCGGTTATGAGCCGGTTGCTCTAACCAACTGAGCTAAAGATCCATAGACCTGGCGATGTCCTACTCTTCCACACCGTCTCCAGTGCAGTACCATCGGCGCTGTGAAGCTTAACCATCGTGTTCGGGATGGGTACGGGTGTATCCTTCACGCCATAATCACCAGATATTGTGCTGATTGATTACTCGTAAGTTTTACTCTGGAGTATCCTTACAGTATTAAATTATATCACTATAACTTATATCTGTCAACACTTTTTCGAAAGAATTTTGTTCTCTCAAAATTGCACAGTGAATTTAATATTTAGATCAAGTCCTCGATCTATTAGTATTAGTCAGCTGAGTACATTACTGCACTTACACCCCTAACCTATCAACCTGGTAGTCTTCCAGGGATCTTACTAGCTTACGCTATGGGAAATCTAATCTTGAGGTGGGCTTCACGCTTAGATGCTTTCAGCGTTTATCCCTTCCCGACATAGCTACCCAGCTGTGCTTCTGGCGAAACAACTGGTGCACCAGAGGTCAGTCCATCCCGGTCCTCTCGTACTAAGGACAGCTCCTCTCAAATTTCCTACGCCCACGGCGGATAGGGACCGAACTGTCTCACGACGTTCTGAACCCAGCTCGCGTGCCGCTTTAATGGGCGAACAGCCCAACCCTTGGGACCGACTACAGCCCCAGGATGCGACGAGCCGACATCGAGGTGCCAAACCTCCCCGTCGATGTGGACTCTTGGGGGAGATCAGCCTGTTATCCCCGAGGTAGCTTTTATCCGTTGAGCGATGGCCCTTCCATACAGAACCACCGGATCACTAAGTCCGACTTTCGTCCCTGCTCCACCTGTATGTGTCGCAGTCAGGCTCCCTTCTGCCTTTACACTCTACGCGCGATTTCCGACCGCGCTGAGGGAACCTTTGAGCGCCTCCGTTACCTTTTAGGAGGCGACCGCCCCAGTCAAACTGCCCACCTAGCAATGTCCTGTGACCAGATTCATGGCCGCCAGTTAGAATTCCAGTACTGTCAGGGTGGTATCCCAAGGACGACTCCACGAAAGCTGACGCTCTCGCTTCTTAGTCTCCCACCTATCCTGTACAGACAATACCGAAATGCAATGCTAAGCTACAGTAAAGCTCTACGGGGTCTTTCCGTCCAACCGCGGGTAGCAAGCATCTTCACTTGCACTTCAATTTCACCGGATTTGCTGCCGAGACAGTGCCCAAATCATTACGCCATTCGTGCGGGTCGGAACTTACCCGACAAGGAATTTCGCTACCTTAGGACCGTTATAGTTACGGCCGCCGTTTACTGGGGCTTAAGTTCATACCTTCGCTTGCGCTAAGCATTCCCCTTAACCTTCCAGCACCGGGCAGGCGTCAGCCCCTATACATCAGCTTACGCTTTAGCAGAGACCTGTGTTTTTGATAAACAGTTGCTTGGGCCTGTTCACTGCGGCCTCCTCTCGGAGGCACCCCTTCTCCCGAAGTTACGGGGTTAATTTGCCGAGTTCCTTAGCAGCAATTCTTCCGACGGCCTTAGGATTCTCTCCTCATCTACCTGTGTCGGTTTGCGGTACGGGCACCAATTTGCTCCATAGAGACTTTTCTTGGCAGCGTGGAATCAGATACTTCGCCCATAGGGCTCCCCATCACACCTCAGACTTAAATTGAGCGGATTTGCCTACTCAACATCCTAAGTGCTTAGACGCACATCCAATAGTGCGCACATCCTATCCTCCTGCGTCATCCCATTTGTCAAACGCATTTTGGTGGTACTGGAATATCAACCAGTTGTCCATCACCTACGCCTTTCGGCCTCGGCTTAGGTCCCGACTAACCCTGGGAGGACGAGCCTTCCCCAGGAAACCTTAGATATTCGGCCAACAGGATTCTCACCTGTTTCTCGCTACTTATGCCAGCATTCTCACTTCTGCACTGTCCACCACTCCTTACGATATGGCTTCTACCTGTGCAGAAAGCTCCTCTACCACGTGTACGTAGTACACATCCATAGCTTCGGTGGTAAGTTTTAGCCCCGTTACATCTTCGGCGCGGGATCTCTCGACTAGTGAGCTATTACGCACTCTTTAAATGAGTGGCTGCTTCTAAGCCAACATCCTAGTTGTCTTAGAAATCCCACATCCTTTCCCACTTAACTTACACTTTGGGACCTTAGCTGATGGTCTGGGCTGTTTCCCTTTTGACCACGGATCTTATCATTCGTAGTCTGACTGCCGGGGTACCAGTATGTGGCATTCGGAGTTTGATAGGGTTCAGTAACTGTTGTCAGCCCCTAGCCCATTCAGTGCTCTACCTCCACTACTTAATTACCCGACGCTAGCCCTAAAGCTATTTCGAGGAGAACCAGCTATCTCCGAGTTCGATTGGAATTTCTCCGCTATCCACAGCTCATCCCATGGTTTTTCAACACCAACGTGGTTCGGACCTCCACGGAATTTTACTTCCGCTTCATCCTGGCCATGGATAGATCACCCGGTTTCGGGTCTACGATATGCAACTAGTTGCCCTGTTCAGACTCGGTTTCCCTTCGGCTCCGCACCGTAGGTGCTTAACCTTGCTACATATCGTAACTCGCTGGCCCGTTCTACAAAAAGTACGCCGTCACACATTAACGTGCTCCGACCGATTGTAGGCACACGGTTTCAGGTTCTATTTCACTCCCCTTCCGGGGTTCTTTTCACCTTTCCCTCACGGTACTGCTTCACTATCGGTCACTAGGTAGTATTTAGCCTTGGGAGATGGTCCTCCCAGCTTCCCACAAGGTTTCACGTGTCTCGTGGTACTCTGGAGTAGATCTACTTCTCTCTTCTTTTTGCCTACAGGGTTATTACCTTCTACGACAGAACTTTCCAGTTCTCTTCGACTAAAAAGATTGAAGCGTTATGATCTATCCGCAACCCCAGAAACAAAGTTTCTGGTTTGGGCTCTTCCCCTTTCGCTCGCCGCTACTGAGGGAATCGATTTTTCTTTCTCTTCCTTCTGGTACTTAGATGTTTCAGTTCCCAGAGTGTACCTCTATATACCTATGAATTCAGTATATAGTACATGATGTTTATCATGTGGGTTTCCCCATTCGGAAATCTACGAATCACAGGCTGTGTGCGCCTACTCGTAGCTTATCGCAGCTTATCGCGTCCTTCTTCGGCTCCTAGTGCCAGGGCATTCACCGTGCGCCCTTTCTAACTTGATCGTTAGACGCTTGTAAACATAAATGTTATACAAGACTTCACTCCTCAGATATACTGAGTGAGATTTATTACTAAAACTAATTACTTAGTTATAGTAGATTTCTTAATATTCACTGTGCAATTTTCAAAGAACAAAAGCAGACATCCAAATCTTCGATTTGTGATGGTCGCTTTGCCAAACACGTAGTGTTTAGCTTCCTAGAAAGACATTAGTCTTTCAAAATTAAACAGAATTAAGGATAAATTATTTCCAGTCTATGAAAGCTGTGAGCTTTCATTTCTCCCTAGAAAGGAGGTGATCCAGCCGCAGGTTCTCCTACGGCTACCTTGTTACGACTTCACCCCAATCACCAATCCCACCTTCGACTGCTGGCTCCTTGCGGTTACCTCACAGGCTTCGGGTGTTACCGGCTCTCATGGTGTGACGGGCGGTGTGTACAAGACCCGGGAACGTATTCACCGCGACATTCTGATTCGCGATTACTAGCAACTCCAACTTCATGTAGGCGAGTTTCAGCCTACAATCCGAACTGGGACCGGTTTTTTAGTTTGGCTCCCCCTCGCGGGTTTGCTTCTCGTTGTACCGGCCATTGTAGCACGTGTGTAGCCCTAGACATAAGGGGCATGATGATTTGACGTCATCCCCACCTTCCTCCTGGTTAACCCAGGCAGTCTCGCTAGAGTGCTCAACTTAATGGTAGCAACTAACGATAAGGGTTGCGCTCGTTGCGGGACTTAACCCAACATCTCACGACACGAGCTGACGACAACCATGCACCACCTGTCTTCCTGCCCCGAAGGGCTTCCTCTGTTACGAGTAATTCAGGAGATGTCAAGTCTAGGTAAGGTTCTTCGCGTTGCTTCGAATTAAACCACATGCTCCGCTGCTTGTGCGGGTCCCCGTCAATTCCTTTGAGTTTTAATCTTGCGACCGTACTCCCCAGGCGGAATACTTATTGCGTTTGCTGCGGCACCGAGGGTGGTACCCCCCGACACCTAGTATTCATCGTTTACGGCGTGGACTACCAGGGTATCTAATCCTGTTTGCTCCCCACGCTTTCGTATCTCAGCGTCAGTTACGGTCCAGAAAGTCGCCTTCGCCACTGGTGTTCTTCCTAATCTCTACGCATTTCACCGCTACACTAGGAATTCCACTTTCCTCTCCCGCACTCTAGATACCCAGTTTCAAATGCAGCGCCCAGGTTAAGCCCGGGAATTTCACATCTGACTTAAATATCCGCCTACATACTCTTTACGCCCAGTAAATCCGGACAACGCTTGCCACCTACGTATTACCGCGGCTGCTGGCACGTAGTTAGCCGTGGCTTCCTCCTTGGGTACCGTCATTATCGTCCCCAAAGACAGAGCTTTACAATCCGAAGACCTTCATCACTCACGCGGCGTTGCTGCGTCAGGGTTTCCCCCATTGCGCAATATTCCCCACTGCTGCCTCCCGTAGGAGTCTGGACCGTGTCTCAGTTCCAATGTGGCCGATCACCCTCTCAGGTCGGCTACGCATCGTCGCCTTGGTGAGCCGTTACCTCACCAACTAGCTAATGCGCCGCGGGTCCATCTCAAAGCGGATTGCTCCTTTGATTATCTTCTCATGCGAGAAGATAATGTTATGCGGTATTAATCTCCCTTTCGGGAGGCTATCCCCCTCTTTGAGGCAGGTTACCCACGTGTTACTCACCCGTCCGCCGCTAATCCGTTCCCGAAGGAACTTCATCGCTCGACTTGCATGTGTTAGGCACGCCGCCAGCGTTCGTCCTGAGCCAGGATCAAACTCTCAATTTAAAAGTTTAATCTGTTACTCATTACTTAAAGTTTTTGACTGGCATTTTATTTACCTTAATTCTGTTTAATTTTCAAAGACCAAATTTTCTTTACTGTCTTTCGACAGTTTAGTTATTGTATCAACTTCAAGTTGTTTTGTCAACAACTTTCTTTTAGCTGATATTGTTTTTTCTTCGCTCTCTCGAAGCGACAAGGAATATCTTATCAAAATTTATTCAATCATCTTTTTATTTTTATCTCATTTAGTGAAATTATATAGCTATTTCTTTATATTCCTCTAATTATATTCTTATATCATATATAGATACTCCAGGCAATGTATACGTATGATTAATATATAAATCATACCATTTAATGTAAAATTCTTAATTATATAATGGATTTATAAATTCTATATAAATTAAAAAGGGCCTTGCATTAAAGCAAAACCCTCTTTACTATACAACTTTTTAATTATTCATTTTCTTCATTACTATCATTTTCTATAATAGCAATATCAGAATTAGCTTCGCTATCTTCTGTTTCATTATGCTTTACTTCATCATCTAATGTATCTTCTATATCTTCTCCAGTTATATTCACTTTTGACATAGTAACTACCTTTTCATCTTCTGTAGTTTTCATCAATGTTACTCCCATAGCATTTCTGCTAGTACTTGAGATTCCAGATACATTTATTCTTATAGCTATTCCATTAGTGTTTATAAGCATAATTTCCTCTTCATCACTAACAATCCTAGCTCCTATAACTTTTCCTGTTTTATCAGAAATTTTATAAGTTATAACTCCTTTTCCACCTCTTCTTTGAAGAGTATATGCTTCTATGTGAGTTCTTTTTCCATATCCATTTTCACTTACTACTAGAAGCTCTTGCTTTTCTTCTGCAACTTCCATTCCAACAACTTCATCATCTTCTCTTAAATCAATTGCTTTTACTCCTGATGCAGTTCTTCCTATTGGCCTTACATCATTTTCATCGAATCTTATAGCATATCCATTTTTAGTTACATAGATAATTTGGCATTCTCCAGTGGTAACTCTAACACTTATAAGTTCATCATCTTCTTTTAGGTTTATAGCATTTAGTCCATTTTTTCTAATGGATGAGTACTTATCAAGTGACGTTTTCTTTATAAGTCCCTTCTTAGTTCCCATGATAAGATAATTATTTTCAGCAAATTCGTTTATATATAAAACAGCTTGAATTTTTTCATTTGCATCTAAAGGTATTAGATTAACTAAATTCATTCCTTTAGCTGTTCTTCCTGCTTCTGGTATCTGATAAGCCTTTAGCTGATATACCTTACCTAGATTTGTAAAGAATAAGATATTATTGTGAGTAGTAGTTGTAATTATATGTTCAACAAAATCATCTTCTTTGGTTGTCATTGCCTGTATGCCTCTTCCACCACGTCTTTGTGAACTATAAGTTTCCATAGGAAGCCTTTTAATGTATCCAGCATGAGTTAGAGTTATTACTACATCCTTCTCTTGTATTAGATCTTCATCATCTATACCATTACCTTCACCAGCTATTATTTTACTTCTTCTCTCGTCACCATATTTTGCTTTTATTTCATTTAACTCATCTTTAATTATCTTTAATAACAAGTTTTTATCTGATAATACTTCTTCAAGATACTTTATAAGCTCCATTAAAGCATTATATTCTTCTTCTATTTTTTCTCTCTCAAGTCCAGTAAGTCTTTGCAGTCTCATATCAAGAATAGCTACAGCTTGCTTTTCTGAAAGTCCAAATTTACTCATAAGGCCTTCTTTTGCATCACTAGTTGTTTTTGAACTACGGATTAGCTTTATAACTTCATCAATATGATCTAGTGCTATTCTTAGTCCTTCTAAAATATGAGCTCTTGCTAAAGCTTTATTTAAATCAAATTGAGTTCTTCTTTTTATAACTTCTTTTTGAAATTCTATATAATACTCTAATATTTGTTTTAGATTTAATACTTGTGGTTCCCCATCAACTAGTGCTAGCATTATTATTCCAAAACTATCTTGCATTTTTGTATGTTTATATAATTGATTTAATATAACATTTGGATTAGCATCACGTTTTAGCTCTATTACTATTCTCATACCATCTCTATCTGATTCATCTCTGAGGTCTGAGATTCCAACTATTTTTTTATCTTTAACTAAATCAGCTATATTTTCAATTAACTTAGCTTTATTCACCTGATATGGTATTTCTGTAACTATGATTTTATTTCTGCCATTATGTTCTTCTATTTCAGCATTAGCTCTCATTATTACTTTTCCACGACCAGTTTCAAAGGCTTCTCGTATTCCTGATTTACCTACTATCATTCCATAAGTTGGAAAATCAGGTCCTTTTATTTCTGTCATTAAATCTGAAATAGTAACATCAGAATTATCGATAAGCATATTTATTCCATTTATAACCTCTGTTAAGTTATGAGGTGGTATGTTGGTAGCCATACCAACAGCTATACCTGATGAACCATTAACAAGTAGGTTTGGAAATCTAGACGGAAGCACAACAGGCTCAAATTCTTCTTCATCGAAGTTTGGTATAAAATCTACTGTTTCTTTATTTATATCCCTAAGCATTTCAGCAGTTATCTTTTGCATTCTAGCTTCGGTATATCTCATTGCAGCAGCTCCATCACCATCAACAGAACCAAAGTTACCATGACCATCTACTAGCGTATATCTAATTGAGAAATCTTGTGCTAATCTTACTAATGCATCATATACAGCTGTATCTCCATGAGGATGGTATTTACCTAAAACGTCGCCAACGATTCTGGCACATTTTCTATATGGCTTATCTGGTGTTAATCCTAATTGATGCATAGAATAAAGTATTCTTCTATGAACTGGCTTTAAACCATCCCTAACATCTGGAAGAGCACGACCTACAATAACACTCATAGCATAATCTATATAGCTTTTTTTCATTTCATAACTTATATCTATCGGTAAAACATGACCTTCGTTGTTCATTTCAACACCTCTTCATTGCCTTATATATCTAAGTTAACAACTTTCTTAGCATTTTCTTGTATAAATTCACGCCTTGGTTCTACTTTGTCTCCCATAAGGATTGTAAATATCTCATCTGCCATCATAGCATCTTCTACTGTTACTCTAAGCAATGTTCTTGTTTCAGGGTCCATAGTAGTTTCCCATAATTGTATTGCATCCATCTCTCCAAGACCTTTATATCTTTGAATATCAGTATTCTTATCTTTTCCGCCCATTTCTTCTAATTCTTTTTGAAGTTCATCATCTGAATAAGCATACTTAATTTGTTTTCCTTTTTGTATCTTGTATAAAGGTGGCTGAGCGATAAATACATGACCTTTCTCAACTAATTCTTTCATGTATCTATAGAAGAATGTTAATAAAAGAGTTCTTATATGGGCACCATCTACATCAGCATCGGTCATTATTATTATTCTGTCGTATCTTATCTTCTCTACATCAAAATCTTTTCCTATTCCTGCACCAAATGCTGTTATCATAGATTTTATTGTATCAGAAGCTAATATTCTATCTAGTCTCTGTTTTTCTATGTTTAATATTTTACCTCTAAGAGGCAAAATAGCCTGAAATCTTCTATTTCTTCCTTGCTTTGCTGAACCTCCCGCAGAATCTCCTTCGACGATATATATCTCGCATTCTTTTGGATCTTTAGATGAACAATCAGCAAGTTTTCCAGGTAAAGTTGTACTTTCTAAAACACTCTTTCTTCTTGTAAGTTCTCTAGCCTTTTTAGCTGCTTCTCTTGCCCTTGCAGCAGTTAGCGATTTTTCTATGATAACTTTACCTGTTCCAGGATTCTCCTCTAAAAAGCTACTTATTGATTCAGCTACGATTGAATCAACAATACCTCTAACTTCAGTATTTCCTAATTTAGTTTTTGTCTGACCTTCAAATTGAGGATCAGTAAGCTTAACTGATATTACTGCAGTAAGACCTTCTCTAGTATCATCTCCGGATAGATTTTTGTCATTTTCTTTTAAATAACCATATCTTCTAGCATAATCATTTAATATTCTTGTAAGAGCTGTCTTAAATCCAGATAGATGAGTTCCCCCTTCAATAGTATCAATATTATTTGCAAAGGAGAATATATTTTCGTTATAAGTATCATTGTATTGAAGTGCAACTTCAACTATATACTCTTCTCTATTTCCTTCTACATAGATAGGCTCATTATGTATCTTTTCTTTATTTCTGTTTAAGTAAGATACAAAAGACTTAATTCCACCTTCATAGTAAAATTCATCTTTCTTTTCTTTCTCTGCTCTTTCATCCGCGAGGCGAATTCTAATTCCTTTATTTAAAAATGCTAATTCTCTTAATCTTTGTGCTAATGTGTCATAGTCAAACTCAGTTTCCTCAAAGATTGTTTTATCTGGTTTAAAATTAACTGCAGTACCATGGTCATCAGAATCTCCAATAATTTCCAGATCCGTCATTACATTACCTTTTGCGTACTCTTGTGACCATATATGTCCTTCTCGTTTTACTTCTACTTTACAGTACTCTGATAGAGCATTAACAACAGATGCTCCAACTCCGTGAAGACCACCAGATACCTTATATCCTCCTCCACCAAACTTTCCACCAGCATGTAGTACAGTCATTATTACTTCTACAGCTGGTCTTTGCATCTTTGGATGAATTCCTACCGGCATTCCTCTTCCATCATCTTCAACTGTGATAGAATTATCTCTATGTATAAACACACTTATGTTCTTACAAACACCAGCCATAGCCTCGTCTATACTATTATCTACAATTTCATATACCAAATGATGTAACCCTCTTAAGCCTGTTGTCCCGATATACATCCCTGGTCTTTTTCTAACAGCTTCCAATCCTTCCAGTACTTGTATCTGTGATTCATCATAACTTTGCTTATTCTCCATGAACATCCTCCTAACTTACTCTCTAGGTTCATAGAACATATTTTCTGTTCTCTTAGTCAAAGTGGAAGAAGATATTGGGGATAGATATATTTTACTCTTTTTATCTACCTCTGCCACGACAAATGATTTTGGATTTTCTTTTGTTATTCTTTCCACAAAACCATCTTCTTCAGCCATTCTTAAAAATTGAATAGTATCTGTACTATACATGGTAGTTTCTGTATCAAATATTCCAATAATATCTTTTAATGGAACTACTACATTTTCCCCTAAATGTAAAAACATATATATCCTCCTTAAGTATCTAAAATAACCGTTCCGTTATTAACTTTGTATATTTTTATGTCATCTTTTAAATAATTGTTAATATCAAATATTCCAGTGCCTGTTATTATGGTTTGAACTTTTTTAATAGAGTTTAATATATATTTTTGTCTAGTTAAATCTAGTTCTGACAATACATCATCTAATAACAGCACAGGGTACTCTCCACTTTGTTCTTTTATTATCTCTAGTGATGCAAACTTTATTGTCAACACAGATGTTCTCTGTTGCCCTTGTGATCCGAACTTTCTTGTATCAATTTTATTAATACTTATTAAAAAATCATCTCTATGTGGACCTAATGAGGTTATTCCTTTTTCTATATCTTTTTGTCTATTTTCACTTAAAAGTTTGAAAAGCTCATCAGCAATGCTACTGCACTCTCTTACTGGAGAAATATAATCAAAACTTATTTCTTCCTTCTCTGAGGTTATTTCTCTATGAATAAGTTTTCCTTTTTCATTAAGACTTTTTAAGTAATTTAATCTCTCATTTATGATATAACTTCCAAACTTACTCATTTGCTTATCGTATACTTCTATAATATCCTTGCCACTTACCCATTTTCTTAAAACAGAGTTTCTCTCATTTAACGCCTTATTGTATTGAACCAAATTATAATAATATTTTTTATTTAATTTACATAGTTCAATATCTAAAAATTTTCTCCTATAAGATGGGGATTCTTTTACTATTTTTAAATCTTCTGGCGAAAATATTACAGCATTAAATACACCTATAAGATCAGATATTGTATTTAGCTTTATAGAATTGATCCTTACTCCTTTTTTACCTTCTTTGAATATTTTGATATCTATCTTTTTATCTAGTCTTTCTTTTGAAACATACAAGCTAATATATGATTCTTTAGCTCCCCATTTTATAAGTTCTTTATCTTTAGTTGTTCTATGGGATTTTCCTAGACTACAATAATAAATACCCTCAACAATATTGGTTTTACCTTGAGCATTATCTCCTACAAAAACATTTATACCTTTATCTAAGTTTAATGATAAATCTTCGTAATTTCTAAAGTTTTTTAGAATTAACTTTTCAACATGCATAAATACACCTATTCAATTATACCATATTATTTCTAACTTAAATGTTATATCTCTAAACAATTATATATTTCTCTCCGTCGAACTCTACAGTATCACCTTTAATTAATTTTTTACCTCTTCTTGTTTCTATTTCTCCATTTACACTAACTTCTCCATCTTGAATGACCATTTTTGCAACTGAACCCATTGATACAATTGAAGCCCATTTTAGAAAAGCATCTAACTTTATAAATTCTGTTTGTATTTTAATCTCTTTCATAATTCAACAAGCTCCTTCATAATCAATAATTATCCTGTTAATTATTTAACAGTCTTACTGGTAGTACTAAATAAGTATATCCATTATTTTCTTTGCTTTTAATTACACACGGACTTACACTACTTGAAAACTCTAACACTATCTCATCATCCTCAAGAATTTTGAGAACATCTATAAGGTATTTTGAATTAAATGCAATTTGAAGTTCATCTCCTTGCAATAATATACTTAATTCTTCCCTAACTCTTCCCAATTGAGAATTGGATGTGATTACTAAGGCATCATCCTTTATATCAAACTTGATTAAATTAGTATTTCCGTCCTTTGCCATAAGTGAAGCTCTTTCTATACAATTTAATAAGTCTGTACGTTTTCCAGTTACTTGTAAATTATATTCTTCTGGTATTATGGAGTTATACTTAATAAATTCTCCTTCTAATAATCTTGATATAATCTTAGTTTCGCCTAAATTAAACAAGATATGATTAGGTGTAAATGTTATATTTACATTCACATCATCTTCGCTTAATATTTTAGCCACTTCACTAAATGTTTTTCCTGGAATAACAGCATTTATCGTATTTTCATTTGTTATATTATTACTTCTTAGTGCTAATCGATATCCATCAAGTGCCACTAAATTGAGTTTTTCATTATTAACTTCAAATAATATTCCTGTAAGTATAGGTCTAGTTTCATCTTGAGCTATTGCAAAAATAGTGCCTTTTATCATATTTTTTAGAGTCTTTTGTGAAAGAGTAAATATTATATTCTCATTAATCTTTGGTAGATTAGGAAATTCCTCTGCATCCATATGTATAAGATTAAACTTAGATTTTTCACAAATGATCTCAATAGAATTATTTTCACTAGTACTTACTTGAACAGTGCTATTAGGTAATTTTCTTATTATTTCTCCAAATATTTTTGAATCAACAACTATGCTTCCTTCTTCAGTAACTTCTACTTCAATTTTAGTTTCAATACTTAAATCTATATCTGACCCTATTAATGTAAGTTGATTGTCTTTAGCAGATATATAAATTCCTTGTAATATTGGCATTGGTGATTTACCTGTAACAGCTTTTTGAGCTATTGATATAGCTTCTTGTAATTTATGTTTAGTACATATGAATTTCATTAATAAAGTACCTCCTTTATCCACATGTAATATTTGTTTAAATAGATAAGATATTAATTAAAAAATATAGTAGTAATAGTAGTAGGGAGTGTGAATATGTTGATAAGTAGTTCAAGCCTAGTAATAGCACCAAAATTAAAGCAAAAATTATTGTGGATAAGTAAGGTGTCAAAAAGCACTGTTATCCACAATAATTTGTATAACTATTACGTTTTAATTTTATCAACATAGAATTAAACTTATATTATAAACAAATGTTAGTTATTTATTATTTATCTTTTTAGTTAAATCATTAATAACGTTTTTTAAAGATTCATCCTTTTTTAAAGAGTTAGAAATCTTCTCATAAGCATGAATAACTGTTGTATGGTCTCTTCCTCCAAATTCTTCGCCTATTTTTGGTAAAGACATATCAGTTAATTTTCTACTTAAATACATTGCAATTTGCCTAGGATAAGCAATATTTCGAGTTCTTCTGCTAGATTTAAGATCTTCTATTTTTAGACTAAAATAATTAGCAATTACATCTTGAATTAGATCTATGGTAACTGGTTTATTTTGCTCATTAGAAATAATATCTTTCAAAGCTTCAGCTGCTAATTCTACGCTAATATCTTTATTTGTTAATGAGGAATATGCTACGATTCTAATTAAAGCGCCTTCTAACTCCCTAATATTAGATTTAATTTTATTTGCAATATAGACCATTACTTCGTTAGGTATGTTTAGATTTTCAACATCAGCCTTCTTTTTTAGAATGGCTATTCTAGTTTCAAAATCAGGAGCTTGTATATCAGCAATTAAACCCCATTCAAATCTAGATCGAAGTCTTTCTTCTAAGGTAGAAATTTCTTTTGGTGGTCTATCACTAGATAGGATAATTTGCTTGTTTGCTTCGTGAAGGTCATTAAAAGTGTGGAAGAACTCTTCTTGAGTACGCTCTTTACCAGCTATGAATTGGCTATCATCTATTAGTAGAACATCTACATTTCTATACTTATTTCTAAACTCAACAGTTTTATCGTCTTTAATAGAGTTTATAAGTTCATTAGTAAATTTTTCAGATGATACATATACTACTTTTGATTTTGGATTATTTTGTAATATGTAGTGACCAATTGCGTGCATTAAATGAGTTTTTCCTAGACCAACACCACCATATATAAATAATGGATTATAGGCTTTAGCTGGAGCTTCAGCAACTGCTAGTGATGCAGCATGAGCAAATCTATTACTATTACCTATGACGAAAGAACTAAATGTGTATTTAGGATTCAAAGTTGAAGACATTTCATCATTTACTACTATATTAGAATTTTTTTGTTTTTGGTTAGTAGCAGTTTTTTCATTTTCAGAAGTATCTTCAGATGCAATTAAGAAGACAATACTGTATTTTTTAGATGTAATAAGCTTAATTGCATTAACAATTAAATCCCTATATCTACTTTCAAGAATGCCTCTTGTAAAATCATTAGGAACCTCTAATTGTATAGTATTATCATCTACAGAAATAGGTATAATACTTCTAATCCAAGTATTAAAGCTTACCTCTGTAAGTTCCCCCTTAATTATGTTTAGGGTTTTTATCCATAGTTGTTCTAGTTGGGCATCCATTTTGTGGCCTCCAGTCTATAAAATAAAAAAATAAAAATTTTTTTATAAAAATATGCCAATATAATATAGATAATAAATATGAAATAAACAACTTGTTAACAACTTATACACTTATATTATAGGTTGTTGACAAATAGTCAAATAAATATTCACATGTTTATAATGTTGTTGAAAAATATTTAAACAATAAAAATATCAACAAGAAAAAATATGTATATATTAACAGCATAAAATATGAATAAAATCAGAAAAATAGTCAAAAATCAAAAGAGTAAAATAGTGATATAAAATAAATTGAACAAGTTATCAACAGAATTGTCCACAACCTGTTAATAACTAAATCCTAAAAAAGTTATCAACAATTCAAGATTAATAATATCAAAAGAATAACTTGTATTCAAGGAGTTATCCACAAAAAAAAGTTTTTAAATAAAAAAGTATCAACAATTAAGCATAATCTTGACATAATTAAGGTTGATATATATAATTTAATAGTAAAACTACTTTTTAGAAAGATATGAATTTATCTAAACATCATATATAAAAGAGTAAAGTTGCAATTAATATTTTTAAGGAGGTGGATACTCATGAAGATGACATATCAACCAAAGAAAAGACAAAGATCAAAAGAACACGGTTTTAGAAAAAGAATGAGAACTTTATCAGGAAGAAACATCATTAGAAAAAGAAGACAAAAAGGAAGAAAGAAATTGACAGCATAAAAGGGCCGCTTTAGTGCCCTTTTTCTGCAATTGCAGAAAAAAAGGAGCTTTTAAATAATGAAGAAGGAACAGAAAATAAGAAAGAATATTGAATTTCGAAGAGTTTATAGAAAAGGAAAGTCATATTCTAATTATTTATTAGTGCTGTATATATTTAAAAACAATTTTAATATAGATAAGACTAGGATTGGGATATCTGTTAGTAAAAAAGTTGGAAATAGCGTAGTTAGAAGTAGAGTTAAAAGATTAATAAGTGAAAGTTATAGATTAAATTCTAATAACTTAAAAAATGGATATGATTTAGTTTTTATCGCTAGAAATACAACAAAAGGAAAAAATTATATTGAGATAGAAAATTCCCTCATAAACCTATTAAAGAAAGCAGGTTTATATAATTAAATATGAAAAAAATTTTTATTAATCTAATAAAATTTTATAGAAGATATATCTCTCCTTTAAAGAGACCTAGTTGTAGATTCTATCCAACCTGTTCTCAATATGCCATCGAAGCTATAGAAAAGTATGGAGTATTAAAAGGAGGCATTATGTCTATAAAAAGGATTCTAAAATGTAATCCATTTAATCCAGGTGGATATGACCCTGTTAAATAATTTTAAGGAGGTTTTCAATTGGATATTTTTTTTATAAGCCCCGCAATGGCTGCTCTTAAAACTAATTTTTTAAACAATATACTAGTTGAATTTTTTAGTTTAATACATAGAGGAGTTCAAAGTTTAATTGCAAATCCTAATATTTCATACGGATTAACAATTATATTTGTAACAATAATTATAAGATTGGTATTATTTCCATTAAATTATAAGCAAATCAAATCACAAGTTAAAATGAGTGAGATACAACCACAACTTAAACAGGTTCAAGAAAAGTACAAAAAAGATCCTCAGAAACAACAACAAGAAGTAGCAAAATTGTATAAAGAAAATGGGGTAAATCCATTAGGTGGATGCTTACCACTATTACTTCAATGGCCAATTCTTATAGGATTATATTATGTATTTAATAATTTAGGAACTAATGAACCAGAAATAGCTAATGCAACTTTTTTAGGACTTAAGTTAATGGGAGTTGCAGTTATGAACAATCCTGCAACATGGATTCTTCCATTATTATCTGGAGCTTTAACATATTATTCAACTGTAATAATGACATCTAAAAATGCAGATAGTGCACAGCAAAAACAAACTGCAACTATGTCTATAGGTATGTCAATAATGATTACATTTATGAGTTTTAAATTTTCAACAGCATTAGTATTATATTGGGTAACTAATAGTATAGTGCAAGTAAGTCAAACTTTACTCATGAAAAAAATGGATAAGAAGCCAGTTACAAAGGAAGCAGTATGATATACTAGAAATTTGCCTTATTTAATTAATGGGAAGGGCAGGTGTCTTTGATAAATATGAAATCTATAGAAATAACAGGTAAAACTGTAGAAGAAGCAATTCAAAATGGTTTAAAAGAACTTAATGTTACTGAAGATAGAGTAGAAGTGAATATAATTAATGAAGGTAGCAAAGGTTTATTTAAACTATTTAAAGGTAAAGACGCAAAAGTAGAATTAATAGTAAAAAATGATTATAAGGATGATATAAAAAACTTTTTAACGGATATACTAAATTCAATGGATATACTTGCTGAAATACATATTACAGAAGAAAATGATGTATTAAATATTAATCTTACAGGACCTAATATGGGATTAATAATAGGATATAGAGGAGAAACGTTAGATTCCCTTCAATATTTAGCAAGTTTAGTAGTTAATAAGAACAATGAAGGAGTATATAAAAAAGTTACAATAGATACTGAGAATTATAGGGCTAAAAGAGAAGAAACTTTAAAAAGGCTTGCTGGTAAGATAGCTTTAACGGTAAAGAAAAATCGTAAAGCAGTTAAGCTAGAACCTATGAATCCTTATGAGAGAAGAATAATTCATTCTGCACTACAAAATGATTCATCAATTATCACATATAGTGAAGGTGATGAGCCGCATAGAAAAGTTATTATTGACTTAAAAAGGAAAGCCTAAGAGGCTTTCCTTTAATTTTATCTCTTGCTATTTACAGTAATAACTTCAGAATAAAGATAAAAAGCTTTCTAGTTACTGATTTAGTAAGAGGTCATTGCCTAAATGCGTAATATACATATAAAAAATTTTAGTAATCATGGAAAGGATGTAAAGGATGAAGGAATTTGATACAATAGCATCTATAGCAACAAACTTAGGGGAAAGCGGAGTATCAATTATAAGAGTATCTGGAGATAAGTCTTTAAGTATAGTAAATAATATATTTAGAGGTAAAAATGGTAGAAGTTTAGATGACATGAAAACTTATACTATGAGATATGGATTTATTATAGATATAGAAAATGGTGAAAAGTTAGATGAAGTTATTATAAGTTATATGAAGGCACCAAGAAGTTTTACAGCAGAGGATACAGTAGAAATTAATTGTCATGGTGGAGTTATAGTTACTAAAAGAATTCTTGAAGAAGTAGTGAGGGCTGGCGCTAGACTTGCTTTACCAGGAGAATTTACAAAAAGAGCATTCCTAAATGGAAGAATTGATTTAAGTCAAGCGGAGGCAGTTATAGATATTATAACTGCAAAAACAGAATTGAGTGCAAAGTCTGCATTAGAGCAATCAGGTGGGAAACTTTCCCGGGAAATATCTATAATTAGAGATAGATTATTAGAAGTTATTGCACATATAGAAGCTACAGTAGATTATCCAGAAGATGATTTAGAAGAAGTAACTGCAGATAGAGCTAAAATTTCAACACAAACTATAATCGAAAATATACAAAATTTATTAAGCAATGCTGATGAAGGAAAAATCTTAAGAGAAGGATTGAGTACAGTTATTGTAGGTAAACCTAACGTTGGTAAGTCATCTATTTTAAATGAGCTACTGATGGAAACTAGAGCTATTGTTACAGATATCCCAGGGACTACTAGAGATGTAATTGAAGAGTATATAAATGTTGAAGGAATACCTATAAAGATAATAGATACAGCTGGTATTAGAAGTACTGAAGATTTAGTAGAGAAAATAGGAGTAGAAAAATCTAGAGAAAAAATAATCAGTGCTGACCTTGTAGTTTTAGTTTTAGATGTAAGTAGAGAACTTAGCGAAGAAGATAGAGACATAATAGAATTTATTAAAAATAAAAACTACATTGTTTTATTGAATAAAATTGATCTAAAGTCTAAAATAAATAAAGAAGATATAAAAGAATTAAACTCAAAATACATAATAAATATTTCAGCTAAGAGCGGAGAAGGATTAGATAGATTTAAAGAAGTTATAAAAGAATTATTCTTTAAGGGTGAAGTTAAAGCAAAAGAGATAATGGTCACTAATTCAAGACATAAAGAAGCATTAATAAAGGCTGAAGAGAGCTTAAAATTTGCAATTAATGCATTAGATAATACCTTTGCAATAGACCTTGCATCTATTGATTTAAGAAATGCATGGAGTCATTTAGGAGAAATATCAGGGGATACTGTAGAAGAGGATATAATTGATAAAATATTCTCTAAATTCTGTTTAGGTAAATAAGGGGAGGAAAATATGAGTTACTTTGCTGGGGAATATGATATTGTTATAGTTGGTGCCGGTCATGCTGGTTGTGAAGCTGCACTTGCTAGTGCTAGAATGGGAATGAAGACATTAGTATGTGCTACAGATTTGGCAAGTGTAGCTATGATGCCATGTAATCCTAATATAGGTGGAACTGCAAAAGGACATTTAGTGAGGGAAATTGATGCCTTAGGTGGTGAAATGGCAATAAATATTGACTATACTTTCATTCAATCAAGAATGCTAAATACTTCAAAGGGGCCAGCAGTACATTCATTACGTGCACAAGCTGATAAGAAGCAATATTCAGGAAGAATGAAACATATTTTAGAAACTACAGATAATTTAGATTTAAAACAAGCAGAAATTGTTGAAATAGATATAGAAGATACTAAAGTTAAAGGAGTCTTAACTAGAACTGGAGCTTACTATAAGACAAAGGCTATAGTTTTATGTACCGGAGTATACTTAAAGTCGAAGATAATCATAGGAGAAGTTAGTTATGAATCTGGACCAAGTGGACTTTCAGGAGCTAATATTTTATCTGATAATTTAATAAAACATGGTTTAAAATTAAGACGATTTAAAACAGGTACACCTGCAAGAATTAATAGAAAATCTGTAGATTTTTCTAAGATGATTGAACAAAAAGGTGATGAACAAATAGTACCATTTTCTTTTATGAGTGGAAAAATAGATAGAGATCAAATTTCATGTTATTTAACATATTCTAGCTATGAAACAAAACAGACGGTAATAGATAATATAGATAGGTCACCATTATATAATGGATCAATTAAGAGTGTAGGACCAAGATATTGTCCATCTTTTGAAGATAAGATTATGAGGTTTCCGGAAAAACCTCAACATCAAATATTTATTGAACCAGAAGGGGAAGATACTGAGGAGTTATATATAGGAGGAATGTCAAGTTCTCTTCCAGAAGAAGTTCAAATTAAAATGATAAGAACTGTTCCAGGCTTAGAAAATGCGGAAATGATGAGAACAGCTTATGCTATTGAATATGATTGTTTAGATCCTTCACAATTAAAGCTTACTTTAGAGCTTAAGAATATTAATGGACTATTCTCAGCAGGACAGATGAATGGAAGTTCAGGATATGAAGAGGCAGCATCTCAAGGACTAATTGCTGGTATAAATGCTGCATTAAAAGTTAAGAATCAAGAGCCTTTAATCCTAAGAAGATCTGATGCTTATATTGGAGTTTTAATTGATGATTTAGTTACTAAAGGAACTGAAGAGCCGTATAGGATTATGACATCTAAAGCAGAGTATAGACTATTATTAAGACAAGATAATGCAGATTTAAGACTTACAGAGCTTGGCTATAAAGCTGGTCTTGTAACTGAAGAGAGATATAATAAGTTTATAAATAGAAAGACATCTATAGAGAATGAAATAGAGAGAATTAAAAGGTTGCAAATAACAAATAAGCAAGAAGTTAACAAATTTTTAGAAGAAATAAATTCAGTTCCATTAAGAAAGCCAATAAGCTTATATGAGTTAATAAAAAGACCTGAGATTAACTACTTTACAGTGAGTGAATTAGACGAAAATAGACCAGAACTTCCAATAGATGTTCAAGAACAAGTAAATATAATGTCAAAATATGAAGGATACATAGAAAAGCAGTTAGAACAAGTAAGGCAGTTTAAAAAGATGGAAAGTAAATTATTGCCAGGTGAATTTGATTATAGAGAAGTAAAAGGACTTAGAACTGAGGCAATTCAAAAATTGGATAAAATGAAACCATTGAATGTAGGTCAGGCGTCTAGAATTGCTGGTGTATCTCCAGCAGATATATCTGTGCTTTTAATAGCTCTTGATCAGCATAATAGACAATTTAGTAAAGAGGAGGTTTAAAATCCTTTGGATATAGATAATGAGTATTATGATATATTAAATATTGCTGCTAATGATATAGGATTAACATTTGACAAAACTAAATACGATCAGTTTATAAAATATAAAGATTTACTAAAAGAGTGGAATGAAAAAGTAAATCTGACAGCTATAACTGAAGATGAACAAATAATAAAGAAGCATTTTATTGATTCTATGAAAATATTTAAGTTTGCACCACTAAAACAAGCAAATAAGATTATTGATATTGGTACTGGTGGAGGGTTTCCAGGAATACCTATGAGAATCCTAAGGCCAGAAGTAGAGATGGTTTTATTAGATTCATTAAAAAAGAGAATAAACGTGCTTCAAGATATATTAACTAATATAGGTATTAAAAATGTAGATACAATACATGGCAGAGCAGAAGAGTTTGCTCAAAGTTTACCTTATAGAGAAAAATTTGATGCAGTAGTATCTAGAGCTGTTGCGAACTTAACTGTATTATCAGAACTGTGTATTCCTTATGTAAAGGTTGGAGGATATTTTGTAGCACTAAAGGGGCCTTCTGTTAATGATGAAGTGAAAGAAGCTAAAAAAGCAATTAGTTTATTAGGCGGAAAGTTAGAAGATATTATAGAGATAGAAATAGAAGATAGTGATTTAAATCATAATTTAGTTATAATCAAAAAGGTAAAGAATACTCCTAAGCAATATCCACGAAAAGCAGGTAGTATTACTAAAAATCCTTTAGTGTAAGGCTAAATATTAATTTTGTAGAGGGATGGGGAATTATGCAAAACCATATAAAATATATTTCTACTGACTTAATTATTCCTAATACTTATCAACCAAGAAAATACTTTAATGATGAGAGTATTAATGAGTTAGCACAATCTATAGAAGCATATGGAATAGTACAACCAATTTCTGTAAGACTTATAGAGGAAGATAGATATGAATTAATAGCAGGAGAAAGAAGATTCAGAGCTGCTAAAAAAATAGGATTAGATAAAGTACCAGCTATTATTATAGATATTGATGATAAAGATTCGGCTGCAATTGCACTATTAGAAAACATACAAAGAGAAGACCTAAATTTTATAGAAGAAGCAGAAGCTTATTATAATCTTATAAAACAACATAATTATAAACAAGAAGAATTAGCAAATATTATTGGAAAAAAACAATCAACAATTGCAAATAAGATGAGAATATTAAAGTTGGATGAAAGTATTAGGGCAGAGGTTTTGAAAAGTAATTTAACAGAAAGACATGCCAGAGCCCTTTTAAAATTGCCTACAATAGAAATTCAAAAGAAGATTCTAAAAGTTATAATTAAGAAAAACTTAAATGTTAAAAATACAGAACAACTTATAGATAAGGAATTATTGAAGATAAACGGTCAAGAGTTAGCTGCTGATGGTAAGAAAAAAATAAAAGGAATTTTCAGCCCTAGAGTCTACATGAATACTGTAAAACAAGTTTTTGATAAGTTTGGAGTACATGCTATGTATAAGACTCAGGAGTCTGATGAAAAGGTACAAATTGTAATAACAATACCTAAAAAATAGCTTATTAATTTTATAATTGTTTCACGTGAAACAAAACACCTAAAATTCATTAAAATTTTAGGTGTTTTTTATTGAAACATGTTTATAAATATAACATTAGAGATTATAATGTATATATAATAATTATAAAATAATGTATCTACATAAATTAAGTTATTATTTACTAACATAAGTAAAAATAGTAAGGGAGGTAGGAATATGAAAGTTATATGTATTTTTAATCAAAAAGGTGGAGTAGGTAAAACCACAACGAATATTAATTTATGTACAAACTTAGCTATGAATGGTCATAGAGTTTTAACTATAGATATAGATCCACAAGGAAATACTACTAGTGGACTTGGGATAGATAAAAAGAAATTAAAATATTCGATATATGATGTATTAGCATCTGAAATTTCAATAGAAGAGGCAATGATTGAAAGTGAGCTAATAAATAATTTTTATATAGTCCCTTCAAATATTGAACTTGTAGGTGCTGAAATTGAGTTAATTAATAAAGATAAGAGGGAAATCATTTTAAAAGAAAAAATAGAAAAGATACAAGAAAAATTTGAGTATATATTTATTGATTGTCCACCATCCTTAGGATTCTTAACAATTAATGCCTTGACTGCAGCAAATAGTGTATTAGTACCAATACAATGTGAGTTTTATGCGTTAGAAGGAGTTGGACAACTTATAAATACGATACAACTTGTAAAAAAGTCTTTGAATAAGGATTTAGAAATTGAAGGTGTTATTATGAGCATGTATGACACTAGAACAAAGTTATGTAATGAAGTTGCAACAGAAGTCAGTAAATATTTTAAAAATAAAGTTTATGAGACTAGCATTCCAAGAAATATAAGATTAGCAGAGGCTCCGAGCTTTGGCCTTCCTATAATGCTTTATGATGATAAATGTAAAGGTGCTGAAGCTTATGAAAATTTGACTAAAGAATTTTTAAGCAAACAGGGAGTGTGAGAGTATGAATAAGAAATTTGGATTAGGCAAAGGCTTAGGTGCATTAATACCAGAGGAAGTAAAAAAGGAAGAATCTATTTTAAAAGTAGATATGAACTTAATAAAACCAAATAATGATCAGCCTAGAAAAAGTTTTGATCAAGAAAAGATAATTCAGCTAGCAGATTCTATTAAAGAACATGGAATTATTCAACCTGTAGTACTTAGAAAAGAAGAAGATATTTATATGCTTATTGCAGGAGAAAGAAGATGGAGAGCAGCAAAACATGTAGGGCTTAAAGAAATACCAGCGGTTATTTTAGATTTAGATGATAGAAAGCTTTTAGAAGTATCATTAATAGAAAACATACAAAGGGAAGATTTAAATCCTATAGAAGAGGCTATTGCATATAAGAAATTAATTGAAGATTTTTCACTTACTCAAGAAGAATTAAGTAAAAGAATTGGAAAGTCAAGAGTATCAATATCTAACTGTATGAGATTACTTAATTTAGATAGCAGAGTTCAAGAATATTTAGTGGATAATGTTATAACAGAAGGTCATGGGAGAGCACTACTAGCTATTGAAGATAAGAATCTTCAATATGAGATATCACAAAAAATAATAGATGAAGAGTTAAGTGTTAGACAAGTAGAAGCTTTAATAAAGAATATAAAGACAGATAATCTTAATAGGATAAAAAATAAGATAGAAGACACTAGTCCATACTACAATGATTTAAAATATAAACTAGAAAATCTATTTAATACAAAGGTTTTATTTAATCATAGTGGAGATAAAGGAAAAATTCAGATTGAATACTATTCAGAAGAAGATCTACAAAGAATCATAGAAATATTAAAGATATAATGTTTCACGTGAAACATTAGAGGAGGAAAGACATAATGAGTAATATTATGACATTACTAAATAATGTACAACCTTATATAGTAATTGGACTGTCTATAATTACATTTATATTACTAATTATAGTATTAATTATTTTTAAGGCACTTAATAGACTAGAATCTAGATATAGAAAATTAACAAGAGGAATAAATAATAAAAATCTAGAAGAAATAATAGTTCAGTATTTAGATAGTATGGATGAAATAAAATCACTAACAGAAAATATAAGAAGTGAACATAGACAAATAGAAGATAGAATAAAAGGTTGTATGCAGAAGGTGTCTATAATAAGATATAAGGCATTTGAAGATGTGGGAAGTGACTTAAGTTTCTCAGTTGCATTATTAGATTATAATAATGATGGAATTATACTAACTGGAATCTATGCTAGAAATGATAGCACTGTTTATGCTAAACCTATAGATAAAGGTATATCAAGATATGATTTGTCGGAAGAAGAGAAAGAAGTATTAAATAATGCAGTTAAGCAGAGATATAATTAATAAAAATATCCTAAGAGTTAAATCTTCTTAGGATATTTTTATTAATATCCCTATTTTAGCTCTGATACTGCATTGGAAAGATTAAGATGAAAATTAGAAGTTTTTCTATGACCAACTGTTTTTAAAATAGAATGATAAATTCCCTTAGAAATAATATCTGCAATATGCATTACTGTAAATAATCTTGTGTTTTGTAGTACCATAAATTCTAAAGCTCCAGAAATATTTACGATACCTGTTATACTTAAATTTCCTACTTTAGGAAGTTGTTTATTCATTGCAGCACCTGGTGATAGAGGCTTATCTTCTACAATGATATTTCCAATATTCTGAATGGCGCCTAAACATGCATCTATAGCAATTATGTAAGGATTATTATAACGAGAATTAATTTCTTCAATTATTGAACATAAATTTTTAGCATGGACAGGGTTTTCTAAGGTTCCGTAAATACTAAAGCCATCATTAATAAAAGTTTTTAACTTTTCTCCAACTAATGGTCCAAGGCTATCCCCTGTAGATCTATCTGTACCAATACATAAAAAAATAATTTGACGATTTTCTCTTAGAATTTTAATGATTCTTGCAGAGAGTGCGTCTCTTAATTTATACACTGAATCTATTTCCATAGAACTTATAACATGTTTATTCAAAATAAAACCTCCTTTTTATGAATTATTTACCAAAAAAGAAGTTATTATTCCATAAATTTCTGTTTATTTTATTAGTTTGTAAAAAATTTATAACATTATATTAAATACACAGTCTTAGTACAAGTATTATATTTATAGGTATTAAATAATTTGAAATTATATATAGTTTTTAAAAAATATATAATTTAATCTATTATATTAAATTATATATTTTGAAAATTTGATATAATAGTATTTAATATATAAATATAGGTGTAAGTGACAAAATTATATAGTAAAATATAATTTTATGATGAAATAATATAGCTATCTAGATATTATTGATAAATATAAATACATTATCTATATTATATAATAGTGTAATGTAGTTTATTATGAAGATGTATTTAAAGTAACAATATATAAGTATAAAGGGGTAGAGTTATATGCAAAATGATTTTTTATTAGGTGATATAGTCGAAATGAAGAAGGTACATCCTTGTGGAAGTAAAAATTGGGAAATAACAAGATTAGGCGCAGATATAAAAATAAGATGTTTGGGCTGTGATAGAATAGTAATGATTCCTAGAAGTAAATTTGAAAAAGGAGTAAAAAAGATTATAAAGAAAAATGTAGTTGAAGAATAATAGAAACTTGAAGAAATAAAAAATAAAATGAAATAATTGCTTGATTTTTAAAGTTTGCGATGATAAAATAAAGAAATGTGGTCCCTGCTGTGATACTCATTTTGATTATCTACGGCCGTTAGTCCATAGGGAGGAGGTGAATGCAATGAGAAATTACGAAACAATATTTATATTACACCCATCTTTAGATGAAGAAGCTGTAAAAACTAGCATAACTAAATTCAAAGGTGTAATAGAAAATGGTGGAGGAGTAATAGAAAACGTTGATGAATGGGGTAAAAGAAAACTTGCTTATCCTATAGCAAAAGTTAACGATGGATATTACACTTTAATTAATTTTAAATCTAATCCAGAATTACCTAAAGAATTAGAAAGAGTATACAGAATTACAGATGGAGTTATTAGATTTATAGTAGTTAATCCAGAAAAATAGGTGGTGCAAAATGAATAAAGTTGTTTTAGTTGGCAGACTAACAAAAGATCCAGAGTTAAGGTTTACTCCTGGTACAGGAAAAGCCGTTACAACTTTTACTTTAGCTGTAAACAGAAGGTTTAAAAGTCCAGGTCAACCAGAAGCAGATTTTATATCTGTAGTAGTTTGGGGTAAGACAGCTGAAAATACAGCAAACTATGTAGGTAAAGGTAAGCTTATAGGTGTGGGTGGAACTATTCAAACTAGGTCATATGATGCTAAAGATGGAACTAAAAGGTATGTTACAGAAGTTGTTGCTGATGAAGTACAATTTTTAGAACCTAAAAATGCTAGCCAAAACAGACCAGAACCATCTTATTCAGGAATGAATACTTTTAACCCATCAAACGAATTCGGTAATTTTAATCAATCAGGAGGATATGAAGATGATATTACTCCAATTGATGATGGTGATATACCATTTTAACTAATTCTTAATTAACATAGGTAAGGAGGGAAAACATATGGCTTTCAATAATAAGAAAACTATGAAAAAAAGAAGAAAGAAAGTTTGTTCTTTCTGTGCAGATAAAACAGGAACAATAGATTATAAAGATATCAATAAATTAAGAAAGTACGTTACAGAAAGAGGAAAAATACTTCCAAGAAGAATTTCTGGTAGCTGTGCTAAGCATCAAAGAGAAATAACATTAGCTATTAAAAGAGCTAGAAATATAGCTTTACTACCATTCACAACAGATTAATGTGAATTAAAAGCAGTGTCAATAAAGGCACTGCTTTTTAGTTTATAGAAAATTATAAGTTTATGAATAAAAAAACTAAGTTGCACAATAGATGAAAAATAACTAAAATATATATATAGACCTTTAAAATAGGTTATATTCGTGATTACATAGGGGATGATATCATATGAAAAATCAAGATTTTAATATTATGTCGAACATTAAAATTATTGAAAATCTAAAGGCTGAGCTTATTTGTATAATAGGAGACTTTTTTAGACTACTAGCAAAGGGAAGTAATGTTGCACAAGATGCAATTCTAGAATGTATTTCAGGGGCGATAATAGTTTTATACTTGTTAGGAGAGAGACTAGGCTATTCTTATCTATCTGTAGATGAAGATATAAAAAGAAAGTTGAAGCTTGGAATAACAGAAGAGGATTTTATTGAAAAAGAAAGTAAGGATTTAAGCAAGTTATATAATCATATAAAAGATAGGGGATAATGGAGGGGAAAATGGAAGAATCAAAATATTCATCAAAGGTTATAGCTGAGACAGGATTAATGTTTACAATAATCTTTTTAATTGTAATTATGACATCTTATATCCCAGTATTATCGAGTTTAGGGATGTTCATACTACCTATCCCTATTACGGTGCTATATATAAAGCATGGATATAAAATAGCATTAATTTCTGTGGTTATGAGTATTATTCTAACATCTTTTATATTAGATCCTATAACAGCAGTAACTTCGGGTATTACATATGGAATCATAGGAAATGCTTTAGGTTATAGTATTAAGAATAATAAAAGTAGCACTATTTCTATAATAACAGTAGCTATTGCTTCAGCAGTAGGAAATATAGTAACATTTATGATTTATGCTGCGCTTATATTAAATAAAAGCATTATAGCTGCTATAAATCTATTTATAAATGAATTTAGAGAGCAAACAGATTTAGTAAAAGAAATATATATAAGTATGAATGCATCGCCAGAAATAATTCAAGTAGTGGAGCAATTTAAAGAAGCGATTACATTAAAAAATGTAGTTATATTTTTACCGATGTATTTAATAGTATTAGGATTAGTAACAGGCTATTTAAATTATTTAATAACAGAAAAGATTTTAAAGAGATTAAATTTTGAAGTAAGGGAGATAATTCCTTTTAGTAGGATTTATATACCAAATAAATTTGCAGCGTTACTTATTATTATTCAGTGTATTGGAATAATATTATATTCAAGAGAAATAGGTATTGGAGAGTATATGGCGACTATAGGAGCTATAGCTGTTCAAGGTGTTTTCATACTTAGTGGTATGGCCCATTTTGCATATCTGCTAATAGAGAGAGCTAAGATGAGAAAGAAATTAGCTTCAATAATATTAGTAATATTGTCATTTATACCTATGTTTTTAAATGCATTTTCAATACTTGGATTGATGGATATAATATTTAATTTGAGAAAGCTAGATCCTAACCCTATCAGAATAATTAAATCGAGGAAATAATATGAAGAATAACTTTTTTATGCCTAATATTAAAGTATATATTTTAATCTTAACAGTATCTATAAGTACATTTTTTATATTAGCACACTATTACATTGGCAGCTTATTTTTAGTATTTTATGTATTTTTTATATCTTATAATATAAAAATTTCTAAAACGAAAAAATCTGAATGGAAAAAGTTCTTAGAGGATTTTTCCTCTAAAATGGATGTCTCTATGAGAACTGTACTAGTAAATTCACCATTTCCTTTAGTTATTGTGAGCATGGAAGGAAATATATTATGGTACAATCAAAATTTTGTTGATGAATTAGAATATAAAGATATATTAGGAAAAAGTGTAGAACAGATAACAAATGAAATTAGTATAGACAAAATTGTAAATAGACAAAAAAGGGTTTTTAAGCAATTAAAAATAGGTGAAAAATACTACAATATTTTTGTAAATATAAATGATAGTTCAGCGAAAAGTATAAAAGACAACGTTATACTTTTATATTTTTATAATGTGACTAAAGAAGTGGAAATTAATATAGAGAGAGAAAACAAAAAAGATTCTATTATGCTTATAGAAGTAGATAATTTAGATGATGTACTCAAAACTACTGAGACAGATAAAGCACTTCTTCTTTCAGCTGAAATAGAGAGAACAATAAAAAATTACGCTCAAAGCCTAGAAGCAATGATTATTAAATACTCATCTAGTAAATATGCTGTAGTTACATATTACGAAAATATAAAGTCAGAAATGGGAAAAAACTTCGATATTTTAGATGAAGTAAGAGAAATAAATTATGGAAATAAATTAGCAGTTACTTTAAGTATTGGCGTTGGATGTTTAAGAGAAACACCAATGCAGAATTATGAATTTGCAACAACAGCAAAGGAATTAGCATTAAGTAGGGGTGGGGATCAAGTAGTTATTAAAATAAATGATAAACTACAATTCTTTGGAGGCAAGACTAAGGAAGTTGAGAAAAGAACTAAGGTTAGAGCTAGGGTTATAGCCCATGCTTTAGTTAATTTAATAAATGAAAGTAGTAATGTATATATTATGGGACATTCAAATCCAGATATAGATTCACTGGGAGCAGCCATTGGAATTCATAGTGTAGCTAAAGGTCTGGGGAAAGAAAGTCACATTATATTAGATAAGATTAATAGTGGTATAGAAAATCCTGTAGAGAGAATTAAAAAGAGAGAATTGTATAATCAGATATTTATATCTAGGGAAAGATGTATAGCTACATATGATAAAAATAGTTTACTTATATTAGTTGATGTAAATAGTAAGGAATATGTTCAAGATAAAGAGATATTAGAACGAATAGGAAAACTAGTTATCATAGATCATCATAGAAAATCCATAGATGCAATTGATGGTGCACTTTTAAGTTATATAGAACCTTATGCATCATCTACTTGTGAGTTAGTTACTGAAATGTTACAATACATGCTAAGTAATCCAAAACAACACATAGGATCTCTTGAAGCTGAGATGATGATGGCTGGAATATACGTAGATACAAAAAACTTTTATTTTAAAACTGGAGTTAGAACTTTTGAAGCAGCAGCTTACTTAAGACAGCTAGGAGCTGATATAATAGATGTTAAAAAGATGTTTGCTGGTCATTTAGAAACTTATCTTAAAAAGGCTGAAATCATGAGTGCTGCAGAGGTTAATAATGATATAGCTATTGCCATATGCCCACCAGATATAAAAGATAATGTATTAGCTGCACAAGTAGCGGATGAATTACTAAATATTACAGGTGTTCAAGCATCATTTGTTCTTGCTAAAATAGATAATGAAGTATTTATTAGTGGCAGATCTTTTGGTGATATAAATGTTCAGGTAATATTAGAAGAATTAGGCGGTGGAGGCCACATGACTATAGCTGGATCTAAGATAAAAGATATTTCTATAAATGAAGCCAAAGAGCAACTTAAACAGGCTGTTGATAAATACTTAGGGGAAGGTGAAGAATAATGAAATTAATATTATTAAAAGATGTAAAAGGACAAGGCAAAAAAGGTGAGGTTATAAATGCATCAGATGGTTATGCAAGAAACTTCTTATTACCAAAAGGATTAGCTAAAGAAGCTACAGATGCTAATATGCACATTTTAAATAAACAACAAGAAGCAGAGAGAAAGAAGAAATTAGCAGAAACTGAAGCTGCTCAAAAGGTAGCAGAAGAATTGAGAAATAAAGAAGTAAAAATATCTGGTAAAGCAGGAGAAAGTGGAAGGCTATTTGGAGCAATAACAAGTAAAGATATAGCTAGTGAATTAAATAAGCAGTACAAGATAGATATAGATAAAAAGAAAATACTTTCTGATACAATAAGAACCCTAGGGACATATGATATAGATATTAAGCTATACCCTGGAATTTCCACTAAGGTTAAGGTTGTTATTGTAGCAGAATAACAAATTAGGATAAGACGAAGGGGGGATACCTCTGAGAATATGCCTTTAAATAAGGTTTTCTAAGAGGGAAATAATATTGAAATACTCAATGTTAGATGATAAGTTAAAGAACTCAATTGAGCATTTAAAAGATAACATACCTCTAGATACACAAGTTGATACATTAGATGAGGTAATGAGAAAAGTTATAGATGAAAAAACAATAAGAGCAAGAATTATAAAATATAAAGTAAACAAACATCTACACGGTAATGATATATTTAAGAAAATTTATGCTATCAACAAAATAGTAAGTGAAGGTAAAGGGATAGACACAGTACCTGATAAACAAAATATTTATGATGTCATAGATAGCACGAATAAGTTACTTGTAGATGTTGTTGCAAAAAAATATATTGAAAGTAATATTGAAAGAGAAGTTGAACATGCAGTAATAGAAAAACAAGAAAAATATATTGATGAAGTTCGACTTAATATAATAAGAAAAAGAAAGGGTCCAGAGAATGCGAAGACCCTTAAAAAATATGCTAAATTAGAAATGTTAGATACAAGAAAATTAACTAATAATGTTCAAGCACTTCTAAGACCACAGGAGTTTTCAGAGATTGTTGGTCAAGAAAGAGCAATAAAATCTTTATTATCTAAAATTGCATCACCATATCCACAGCATATTATTCTTTATGGGCCACCAGGAGTTGGTAAGACAACAGCGGCAAGACTTGCTTTAGAAGAAGCAAAGAAGCTTAAGTATACTCCATTTCATAAAGATGCAAAGTTTGTAGAAGTTGATGGTACTACATTAAGATGGGATCCAAGAGAAATAACTAATCCATTATTAGGTTCAGTTCATGATCCTATTTATCAAGGAAGTAAAAAAGATTTAGCAGAAATAGGAGTTCCAGAAGCAAAGCCTGGACTAGTTACACAGGCTCATGGAGGAGTTTTATTTATAGATGAAATAGGAGAGCTTGATTTAATTCTTCAAAACAAACTTTTAAAAGTTTTAGAAGATAAACGAGTAGAGTTTTCGTCTTCTTATTATGATCCAGATGATGAAAATGTACCTAAGTATATAAAATATTTATTTGATAATGGTGCACCAGCAGATTTTATACTTATTGGTGCGACAACTAGGGATCCTAAAGATATAGATCCTGCACTAAGGTCAAGATGTACAGAAGTATACTTTGAACCTTTATCTCCTAAAGATATAGAGAATATAGTTAATAATGCGTCTGACAAGTTAAATATTGATTTAGAAGATGGAGTAGCAAGACTTATAAGTAGATACACTATAGAAGGAAGAAAAGCTATAAATATATTATCAGATGCATATGGGTATGTATTATATAATAATAAATCTGAAAATACAGATAAAATAAAGATATTTAAAAAGGATATTGAAGAAGTAATATCTATAAGCAGAATAACTCCTTTTGAACAAGTTTTAAGTGAGCATGAATATGAAGTTGGTCATGTTTATGGACTTGGAGTTAGTGGATATATTGGCTCTACTATAGAAATAGAAACAGCTGCTTTTGAGGCAAAAGACAAAGGAAAAGGTGTTGTAAGATTTAATGATACTGCAGGAAGTATGGCAAAAGACTCAGTATTTAATGCAGCATCTGTTATAAGAAAAATAACAGATAAGGATATTAAAGATTATGATATTCATGTTAATATAATAGGGGGAGGACGAATAGACGGACCTTCAGCTGGTGCTGCAATAACTGTATGTATTATAAGTGCACTTTTAAATAAACCATTAAGACAAGATATAGCAATAACAGGAGAAATATCTTTAAGAGGAAAAATAAAGCCTGTTGGAGGTATATTTGAAAAAATATATGGAGCTAGAAGAAAAGGAATAAAGCTTGCTATAGTTCCAAAGGACAATATGAAAGAAGTACCAGTAGGATTAGAAGATATTCAGGTTAAAGCAGTAGATAATATAGAGGAACTTATAGAGATAGTTTTCTAAAAAAACTTTTATTAGATAACTAGGGGAGATTTTAAATGGAAACACAGCTTAGAGTTTTGCCACATAACGTTCAGGCTGAGCAAACAGTACTAGGTTGCATGCTTAAAGATAAGACATCTATAGGACAATCAGCCGAAGCTTTAAAGGGAGATGACTTTTATAGAGAAAGTCATAAGATTATATTTAATTCTATTTTGGAATTGTATCAAAGAGATACGCCTATAGATATGGTAACATTAATAGAACATTTGAAGTCTACAGAAAGACTCCAAGATGTTGGAGGTATGACATATATATCTGAATTAGGTAATTCAATAGAATCTACAATAAATTTAAGCTCCTATATCAAAATTGTTGAAGATAAATCGCTATTAAGAAAGCTTATTAAAGCTTCAGCTGATATAATGGAAGAGAGTTATACTAAACAGGATGACGTTGAAAAAGTATTAGATGGAGCGGAAAAAAGAATTTTTGATATAGCAGAAAAGAAAACTTCAAATGATTTTGAAGCAATAAGTACTGTACTTGAAAGAGGCTTTGAGCAAATTGAAAAAATGTTTAATAACAAGGGTGAAGTTATAGGAGTTCCTACTGGTTTTCCAGAGTTAGATTCTATGACTTCAGGACTTCAATCAGGAGATATGATACTTATAGCTGCAAGACCTTCCATGGGTAAAACTACATTTGCAATAAATATAGCTCAGTATGCAGCTATAAGAGAAAAAAAGAGTGTAGTAGTATTTTCACTAGAAATGTCTAAGGAGCAATTAGCTTTTAAAATACTTTGTGCTGAAGCTAACATAGATATGTTGAAGCTAAGAACAGGTAATTTAGAAGATAGTGATTGGGAAAGAATAGCTAAAGCATCAGGTCCTATTGCTACATCTAAGATATATATAGATGATACCGCCGGAGTATCAGTAATGGAAATGAGATCTAAATGCAGGAGACTTAAAATAGAGTACGGTATAGATTTAATAGTAATAGATTATCTCCAACTTATGAGTGGAAGTAACACAGAAAGTAGACAACAAGAAGTATCGGAAATATCAAGATCTATAAAAGCATTAGCAAAAGAAATGCATTGTCCAGTAATAGCATTATCACAGTTATCACGTGCTCCAGAGCAAAGAGCAGACCATAGACCTATGTTATCAGACCTTAGAGAATCGGGTTCTATAGAGCAGGATGCTGACCTTGTTATGTTTTTATATAGAGATGAATACTATGATACGGAATCAGAAGATAAAAATGTAGCAGAGTGCATTATTGCAAAGCAAAGAAATGGTCCAGTAGGAACCGTTAAACTTGCGTGGTTAGGACAATATAGTAAGTTTGGAAGACTGGATATTATACATCAGGAGTAAGAAGATGTAGGTTTAATCTACATCTTCTTATTCTTTTTTTGAAATTATAATCTGAATGAGAAAATTAAACTATTCATAGAAATTTAAGCCTTAACTACCTGTAATTTAATAGAGTAGATGATAAGTATTCGCACATACTATTAGTGTTCAATTAATAACTAATAATTAATTAGACAAAGGAGGAATTTAAAATGTCAAGAAATAATAGAGTGTTAGTACCAGAAGCAAGAGAAGGATTAAACAGATTTAAAATGGAAGCTGCAAATGAAGTTGGAGTACCATTAAATGAAGGATATAATGGAGACTTAACTACAAGACAAGCAGGATCAATAGGCGGACAAATGGTTAAGAAAATGGTTGAGTCATACGAAAAAAACCTATAATATAAATTATATAAATAAAGGAAAGCAAGTACTAACCTAGTTAGCACTTGCTTTTTTATTAAAATTTTAATGTTTGTCCTATAATACTTCTACGCTACCACCAGCAGTTTTTATAGTTTCCATAATAGATGCTAGTCCAGCTTTTCCACAGAATAAAGGAATTCTTACTATTAAATTTATTCCGTTTGGAGAAGAGATTTCAAAAAGGTTTAATATGCTAATTACACCCCCAGCAGGTATACATATGCGAAGCACAGTTCCGCATGGATTCGGACAAGTTGGTTGTGGATTAGGATTTGGTCTGTATCCACCTATATTTTGATTTTCAAACATAGCTTGTCTAACCTTCTTTCAGAGACATAATAATATATTATTCTCTTTATTAAAAAGTGTTACAGAGATACTAGAAAAAAATTAGGACATAATAATATAAATGAAATAGTCAGAGCATAAGGTTTTATTATAGTAGGGGAAGTGGTTAATAATTGAAGTTAGGCAACGATTATTTAATTAAAAATAATAATAACTATAGAAAAATGTATATTTATAAATTAGGATATATAGTTTTAAGTTTAAATATAATAGTTATTGTTTTGGGAATTTTTTATATAATACATAAAAGTTCATCATGCTTATGGAATATATATGGAATTATTATATTGATTACGTTATTTTTAAACTTTATTTTAATATATTTAAATGGAAGAAATTTAAATATAAAATCAAAAGTAATAAGGTATATTAGGACACTGGGATATGTTTATTTAATTATTATAATAATTGCTATGTTTAATATGTTAGTAGGAAATTTTACTTTATCAAATTCCTATTACAGTGATATAAAATATAATATAAATTTATATTATATAATTTACTTTAGCTATTTTATTATATTTGTAATAGGAGGAATTGTAGCATATCTAAATACATTAGATTATACGAGAAACTATAGCCAGATGAAACAAACAAAGAAAAGAAAAATAATAAGAGGAATTTCTAAATTTATATGTTATTTATTTTTATGTTTTGGAATTCTCGTAGCATTTGTAATCTTAAGTAAAGAATATACATGGAATATGGAAATTTTTTTAGCTCCATTTGCTATATTTTATGGTTTTATCTTTTTAAGCATTACTGTTATGCTTTTAAACTTAAAAAGCTATAAGATGGGAATAAGCTATTATATAGTAGCTATAATTGGTATAGGAGTTAGTGCAGTATGTATGACATCCTTAATTATGACCCCTTCTATAATAATGAAGGCAGAGAAAAGCTTTAATGAGGTTTATGGACAAAGTTGGAGAAGTAGAATTAATGAAAATTATGAAAATAATTTTTTCAAAACACAATTTAGTATTCCAGCATACTTTCTAGGAATTGAAACTAAGAATTATTTATTAAAAAAACAGGTTTTGTTTTATGAGGGAAAGGATGCTGATGGGAAAAAAATAAAATTATATTTCGACGCATATTTGCCAGATAAGACTAAGGAAGATTTACCAGGCAGAGGATATACCGTTATTAGAATTCATGGGGGAGCCTGGGTTGCAGGAGATAAGGGAGAATTAAATATACTTCAAATGAATAAATATTTAGCAGAACAAGGATATGCAGTATTTGATATTCAATATGGACTATGTAATAATAGCGATTTTACTATAGAATTAGGAGAACCTGATTATGTAAAAGGCAATTTTAAAATTGATGATATGGTAAAGCATATTGGAATTTTCACAAAATATATTGAAAAGCATGAATTAGAATATGGAGTTGATTTAGAAAAGATATTCTTATCTGGAGGATCAGCAGGGGGACATTTAGCAGCAGCAGCAGGGTTATGTGCTAATGATGAAGAATATAAGAATATATTTAGCACGAAAATCAAAATAAAAGGATTAATATTATACTATCCAGCAAATGGCCTACCTAATCTAGGTAGGATTGGAGGAGATAGTAGATTAATAAGGCCACAAACATTAGTTCAAAAGAATAGCCCACCTTGTTTGATATATCAAGGTACAAGAGATGGATTAGTCCCACAGGAAGTATCTAAAGAATTCAAAGATATCTATTATAAAAAAGGAAATAAGAATTGTATCATCTTATGGATGACTTTAGGTTCTCATGGAAGTGATCTCTATTTCCCAGGGAATTATAATCAAGTATTTTTATATTATATGGAAAGATTTATGCAGATCAATAAGTAAATAATTATTATAAGTAAGGGAGATGGGGTATATGGCAATAAAAATAATAACAGATAGTGCATGTGATTTACCAAAAGAGATTGTTACAGAATATAATATTAAAGTACTTCCTCTTTTCGTATATTTAGATGATAAGGAATACTTAGACGGAGAAACTATACAGTATAGAGAGTTATATAACAATATGAGAGAAGGAAAAGTGTACAAAACAGCTCAAGTAAGTATAGGGAAGTTTAAAGAGGCATTTTTAGAGGCAGCAGAAAATAATGATACATGCATATATATAGGATTTTCTTCAGTATTATCAGGAACAATCCAATCAGCCACCATTGCAAGGCAAGAGGTTTTAGATATATATCCAGATTTTGATTTACATATATTTGATACAAAATGTGCCTCGCTTGGAGTAGGATTAATAGCATATAAAGCAGCTAAATCAGTTAAAGAAGGTAAAACAAAGGAAGAAATTATTAATAATATAGAATTTAATTTAAATCATATGAACCATATATTCACAGTTGATAATTTAGAATATTTACTTAGAGGAGGCAGGGTTAGCAAGTCAGCAGCTCTTATAGGGGGAATATTAAATATTAAGCCCATATTAGGTATAGAAGAAGGAAAGCTTGTACCTAGAGAAAAAGCTAGAGGTAGAAAAAAATCTTTAAAAAGAATAGTTGAAATAGTAGGAGAAAGAGGAGTAAAGCTAGAAAATCAGCTAATTGGAATATCTCATGGAGATTGTATAGAAGAGGCAGAAATGGTGATTCAGATGCTTAAGGAGAACTATGGCTGTAAAAACATTATGATGAGTACCATTGGTTGTGTAATTGGAGCACATACTGGTCCTGGAACTATCGCATTGATTTTTCTTAATGAAAAAGAATAAACTAATGAAAAAAAGGAGAGTTAATATATGGTAATTAAAATAATAGCGGACAGTAGTTGTGATTTAAATGAAGATATAAAAAAAGAAATAAATATAGATATAGCTTCATTAACAATGCATTTAAAAGATAGAGAATATGTTGATGACAATAACTTAGATGTAAAAGAATATATTAGGAATATGGGGAATTGTGAAGTTGCTCCAAAAACATCTTGTCCTTCTCCGGAAGAGTACATGAAAAAGTATGAGGGAGAAGAAAGTGTGTTTGTAGTAACTCTATCCTCTAAGTTAAGTGGAAGCTATAATAGTGCAGTTTTGGCTAAAAGTTTATTTTTAGAAGAAATAGGAGCTAAGTTTATTCACGTATTTGATTCTCTAAGTGCTTCTGTAGCAGAAACGCTAATTGCATTAAAAATTAATGAATTATCAAAAATAAATTTAAAAGAAATTGAAATAGTAGAAAAAGTAAATGGATATATTAGTGAAATGAAGACCTTCTTTTTATTAGAGAGCTTAGATCACTTAGCTAAAGCTGGAAGATTAAGCCCTGTAATTGCTAAGGTAGCTAACATGTTTTCAATAAAACCAATTATGGGAGCTACAAAGGAAGGTACTATCAAACTAGTTGAAAAGACTAGAGGGGATAAAAAGGCATTTAGAAGATTTGTAGAGATAGTTGGTGAAGAAGGGGTAAATCTAGAGGAAAAAATTCTAGGAATTGCTCACTGTAATTGCTTAGATAAGGCATTAGAATTTAAAAAAGAAGTATTAAAAAGATATAAATTTAAGGACATTCTTGTGGTACAAATGGCAGGATTGAGTTCAACTTATGCTGATGACGGTGGAATAGTCATAGCATTTTAGAATACTGTATTATAATTTTAAAGTTAATAGATTTTAAAAGATGGAGCCCTAGATAAATTCTAGGGTTTTTATTATATTGTAATATTAGGTTTTTCTAAATAGCTGATGTATAATATAAGTATTCTAAATAAAAATAATAAAGTAATTATAAGGACTTTATTATTTTTATAAATAAAAGTATAATAATACCTTATATAGGATTTTTATTTGTACATATTGATACCTATATTATAAAGGTAAAAAGATTACAATGGGGCAAATTGTAAAGAAAGGGGTTATTAATAATTATGAATAAGGTAAATATTGCTTTACTAGGACTAGGTAATGTGGGAAAAGGAGTTTGGCAAATACTAAATGCTAATGAACAAGAAATAAGGGAACGCTCAGGGTATGATATACAAGTTTCAAAAATCCTTGTTAGAGACCCTAATAAGGCAAGAAATTTAGAGGTTCCAGAAGAGATCATTACAACTGATCCAGATGAAATTTTTAATGATGAAAGTATAAAAATTGTTATAGAAGTTATGGGTGGAATTGATCCAGCAAAAGACTATATGATTAGAGCTATGAAGAGCAAAAAGCATGTAGTAACAGCAAATAAACTTGCTATAGCCACATCAGGAGCGGAGCTTGCAAAGATAGCTAATGAAGAAGATGTGAGATTATGCTATGAAGCTAGTGTTGCTGGAGGGATTCCAATAATAAATGTAATAAATGAAACCTTAACAGGTAATAAAATAGAAGAAATTATAGGAATAATAAATGGTACAACAAATTATATACTTACAAAAATGTACTTAGATAATATGGATTTTGATACAGCTTTAAAGGAAGCTCAAGATAAGGGATATGCAGAGGCAGATCCAACTTCCGATGTAGATGGTTATGATGCTATGTACAAATTAAGTATTTTAACTTATCTTGGATTTGGAAAAATGGTTAATGTAAATTCCATATATAGAGAAGGTATTAGAAATATAGAGCCTATAGATATTGAATATGCAAAAGAATTTGGATATGTAATTAAACTACTAGCTATTGTAAAAGATGTAGATAATGTTTTAGAAATAAGAGTACATCCTACAATGGTTCCAGCAAGACATCCGCTTGCAAATGTAAATGACTCCTTTAATGCTATTTTTATAAGAGGAAATGCAGTAGGAGATCTAATGATGTATGGTAGAGGAGCTGGAGACTTACCTACTGGAAGTGCAGTAGTTGCAGATATTATATCAATATTAAGAAATGATACAGATTCTGTTTATAAACCAGGAAAAAGCAAATGTGGTAGTATGAAGAAAATTAGTAATATGGAAGATACTAGTTCTGAATACTATATAAGAATTACAGTAAAAGATGAGCCAGGAGTTTTAGGAAAGATATCTAGTCTACTTGGAGAAAATAATGTAAGTTTACTATCTGTAATTCAAAAAGGTAAAGGGCAGGATTATGTTTCTTTAGTATTTGTTACTCATGAAACATTAGAAGGAAATATAAATAGATCTGTTGAACAAATCAATGCTTTGAGTAGTGTTAAAAAGATAGAAAATATTATTAGAGTTGAAAAAATAGATAAATAAATACAGAGGATAAAGGAAGTGGAATACATGAATAAAATTTATTATAGAAGTACAAGAGGATTAGAGGGTGAATTAACGGCATCACAAGCTATCCTAAAAGGAATAGCAGATGATGGAGGACTATTTGTTCCAACTATAATTCCAAAGATTGATAAGGATTTTAAAGAGCTAAGTGATATGAACTATAGACAACTTGCTCATTATGTTTTAAGTAAGTTTTTAACTGACTTTACAGAAGAAGAGCTAAAATATTGTATAGAGAACGCATATGATGATAAGTTTGATACAAAAGATGTAGCACCTATGGTTAAGGTTGGAGAGGATTTCTTTTTAGAACTTTTTCACGGACCAACCTTAGCATTTAAGGATATGGCTTTATCAATATTGCCATATTTGCTTACCACCTCAGCTAAAAAACAAAACTTAGATAAAGAAATAGTTATACTTACAGCTACTTCAGGAGACACAGGTAAGGCAGCTCTTGAAGGATTTACAGATGTAGATGGAACTAAAATTATTGTATTTTTCCCAGAAGAGGGAGTAAGTCAAATACAAAAAATGCAAATGCTTACTCATAAAGGTAACAATACTTTTGTAGTTGGAATTGAAGGTAATTTCGACGATGCTCAGAGTGGGGTTAAAAGGATTTTTAGAGATGAAAATTTTGCAAAACTATTAGAAGAAAATAATTGCATATTCTCTTCTGCAAATTCTATAAACATAGGAAGACTTTTACCACAAATCGTTTATTACTTTCATGCATATCTGAATCTTTATAAAAAGTCTGAAATTAAAGAAGATGAAAAAATTAATGTAGTAGTTCCTACTGGAAACTTTGGAAATATATTAGCTGCTTATTATGCAAAAGAAATGGGTATTCCAATAAATAAGCTTATCTGTGCATCAAATGATAATAAAGTCTTATATGATTTCATAACTACAGGAACTTATGATAAATCAAGAGATTTTATTATAACAAACTCTCCATCAATGGATATACTTATATCTAGTAATTTAGAAAGATTGCTTTATCTAATAAGTAATAATGATTCTGCTAAAGTTAAAGCACTTATGAACAATTTAGATACAGTAGGAAGCTATGAAATATCAGATGATATGAGAAAAAATTTAAAAGATTTTTATGGAAACTTTGCAACACAAAAGGAAACAGAAGAATCTATAAAAAGTGTTTATAAAAAGCAAGGATATCTTATGGATACTCATACAGCTGTTGCTTATAATGTTAATGAAAAATATACAGAGCAAGCTAAGGACTCATCTAAAGCTGTTATAGTATCTACTGCAAGTCCATATAAATTTACTTATGCAGTTATGAATTCTTTAGATAGCAAGTATGAAAATTATAATGATTTCCAACTAGTTAAAGAAATGAGTAACTTACTTGGAAAAGAAGAACCAAGTGCCATAAAGGAAATGGAAAACAGAGAAATTATGCATAAAAATATATGCAAAAAAGATGAATTAGAATTAAAGATAAAAGAATTTTTAAATATATAGTAAGTACTTAATATAAAAAATTTATTAATATAAAGAGAAAAAACTTAAGAGCCTTGAGGTTAGGCTTTTAAGTTTTTTCCATTATTAATGATAAGTTTTTACATTTCGGTGATTTGATAGCAGTACAAGAGCACAGTTTTCTATAGCTGTTATACCCTCTTCTCTGCAATAATTTAATATCTCAGTACTTTCAGCACCAGGTTGGATTAATATCTTATCTATTCCAAGCTCTTTTGCTTCTTTTACAACATCAAGGCCAAGAGCTGGAGTTATACATAAATCTATAACATCAATTTTGTAAGGCACATCTTTTAAAGATTTGTAAACCTCTCCTGTAGTGTCTTTAGGATACACACCTTCTACATTGTAATTTCCTTGTTCCAGAGATTTTAATATTTTATATGGAAATCTTTCAGGGTCAAGTACCTTTCCAATAACAACCCAGTTTTCATAATTAAGCAGTTCTTTTGCTTGCATAGTATAACCTCCTTTATATTCATAGTTAGTATTTCCTATATATTTTATTCTATAGAAATTTATAAATTGATAATAATTAATTATAGATTATAATTAGTTATTATTAAAGGCAAATAATTACATTGATATCTTAAGAAATGATATAATAATGAAATAGAGGAGGGAATACAGTTGAAAGAAGAAATTATAAAACTACTTAAAGAAAACGAAAACCATTTTATTTCAGGTGAAAAAATTAGTGAGAACTTAGGTATTACTCGTGCAGCTATATGGAAGTATATGAAGGCTATTAAAGAAGACGGATATGAAATAGAAGCTGTTTCTAGAAAAGGATATAAACTGATTTCATCTCCAGATTTACTTACCTTAGAGGAGATACAACCTAGTTTAAATACAAAATATATAGGAAGAAAGATAGTATATTTTGATTCTATAGATTCTACAAATAATGAAGCTAAAAAATTAGCAAATCTTAATGAGAATGAAGGAACTGTAATTATAGCAGAGGAACAAAAAATGGGAAGGGGAAGACTAGGAAGGCACTGGGTATCCCCTAAGTATAAAGGTATATGGATGTCAATTATACTAAGACCAGATATAAATCCCTTATATGTATCTAAAATAACTCAAATAGCAGCAGCAGCAGTTTCTAAGTCATTATTAGATATGAATGTAAAAGCATTGATAAAATGGCCTAATGATATAGTATTAAATGGT
This sequence comes from Clostridium sp. X, assembly GCF_055755365.1. NCBI lineage: Bacteria > Bacillati > Bacillota > Clostridia > Eubacteriales > Clostridiaceae > Clostridium > Clostridium sp. X. Next base: position 973,356 of record NZ_CM146912.1, on the reverse strand, counting down.
AAGAAGGTCTGTGGAATTCTCACAGAAATGAGTGCTGAGATTAATAGAGTTAACTATGTAGTTGTTGGAATTGGTATAAATGTGAATATAGAAGCAGAAGAATTTGAAGAGGAAGTAAAAAAAATAGCTACATCCCTTAAAATTGAACAAGGTGAAGCTATACAAAGAAAAAAGATTGTATCTATGATACTTAATAATTTTGAGGATTTATATGAAGAATTTATATCAAATGAGAGTATAGATAAGTCCATAAAAATTTGTAGAGAATATTCAGCATTGATAGGCAAGGATATAAAACTAATTGAAAGGGGAAATGAAACTAAATGTAAGGCTATAGATTTAAGTAAAGAAGGAAAATTAATTGTCCAACATAATGATGGAAAAGTTGAAGAGGTAATATCAGGAGAAGTGTCCGTAAGGGGAATATTCGGATATGTATAAGTAAATAAAAAAATAGAAGAAAATTGCACAGCAATTTTCTTCTATTTTTTTATTTTATCTTAATGATAATTGTCTTTTAAGTACTGGTACTATTTTAACACCAATAATGGCAGTAACTACACACTTAATAAAGTCCCCTGGTAGAAAAAGTAACAGCCCAGATTTCAAAGCACCGTACATTGTAATTTGGACCTTATTTACAGTTTTTAATACTATATATAAATAAGGCACTCCTATCATATAAATAATAGCAAGTCCTAAAACTGATGCCATAAAAATCTTTATGAAACTAACATCTTTTGAAGATTCAATAATTTTACCTATTACATAAGATCCAAAAATAAATCCAATTAGGTATCCAAAAGAAGGTTGAAAAATATATGATAGTCCTCCACCTTTTGTAAACACAGGAATTCCTATAAGTCCAATAAATACATAGATAAGTTGAGATAAAGCACCAAGTTTTGAACCAAGCATTATTCCAGCAAGAGCTGTAAACAAAAATTGTAATGTTAGGGATGTAGCCCCCAGAGGAATCTTAATAAATGCTCCTACTATAGTCAACGCAGTAAATAGTGAAACTAAAATCATATCTTTAATAGTAATCTTCATAAATACACTTCCTTTTTTTATTGTAAACTAAAACGTTAAAAATAGTTTACAATAATAATTTTATAATGTCAATAAGTGTACATAAAAGAGTTATAAAAATTATTTTACAATATAAATTAGTACAAATAGGAATGATTCTTAATTTGTATAAATAAATATAATATATTCGGATTGAAAAAAGGAGGAGGATATATGTCATTATGGTGGAATAATCTTTCCAACTTTGAACAGTTTTTTTGGATGTTAGCAATACCTTTTTCAGCCTTATTTATAATTCAAATATTACTTCTGATTATTGGAATAGATGACTCTGTAGATATATCAGATATATATGATGATGTAAACTTAGATGTCAATCATGAATTAGATATAAGTGAGTATAATGACTCTGTTTTAGAGTCAAATGTTCCGCTAAGATTAATTACTTTAAGAAATATAACTATATTCTTTACAATATTCTCTTGGGCAGGGATCGCAGGAATTAGAAATAATTATAGCAAACCAATTACCTTAATTTTAGGATTTTTCTTAGGAAGTGCTGTTGTAATTTTACTAAGTATTGTTTTCAAATTTATATTAAAGCTTACTGAAAGTGGAAATATGAATTTAAAATATGCCATAGGGGTAAGCGGAGAAGTTTATTTGACTATCCCAGAAAATAAGAAGAAGGGAGGCAAAGTTCAAGTTATATTTCAAAGCTCATTAAAAGAGTTAGATGCGATTACCTATGGAAATAAAATTGTTACTGGAACAAAGGTGATTGTAATTGGAGTTGAAGAAGATTGTCTAGTAGTTAAAGCACTAGAATAAGTAAGGAGGAGTAATTAATTATGTTTGAATTTTCATCTGTAATTTTAATGGCTGTAATTGTGGTGGCTATATTTGTGATTGTAATTGCATTATTTGCTAGATATAAGAGATGTCCGTCTGATAGAATACTTGTTATATATGGTAGGACAGGAAAGGCAGCTGATGGGAGTAGCCGATCTGCAAGATGTATACATGGTGGGGCTGCATTTATATGGCCTGTAATTCAAGGTTATGAGTTTATGGAACTTAGACCTATAGCTATAGATGTTAATTTGACAAAAGCATTAAGTAAACAAAACATTAGAGTAGATGTACCATCTACTTTTACAGTAGGAATTTCTACTGAACCTGGAATTATGAATAATGCAGCAGAAAGACTTTTGGGATTGAAAAGGGAAAGTATTCAGGAGCTTGCCAAAGATATAATATTTGGTCAGCTAAGACTTGTAATAGCAACTATGGATATTGAAGAGATAAACTCAGATAGAGATAAGTTTTTAGATAATGTATCGCAAAATGTGGAAGCAGAGCTTAAAAAGATAGGTCTTAGACTTATTAATGTAAATGTTACAGATATCAAGGACGAATCAGGATATATTTCCTCATTAGGTCAAGAAGCAGCAGCAAAGGCTATAAATGATGCAAAGAAAACTGTGGCTGAAAAGAATAGAGATGGTGCTATTGGAGAAGCAGAAGCTAAGAGAGAAGAGAGAGTAAGAGTAGCTAAGGCAAATTCAGAGGCTATAGAAGGAGAAAACCAAGCAAGAATTACGGTAGTTAATTCAGATTCAGAAAGACGTGAAAAAGAAGCGGAAGCAAATAAAGGTGCAATAGCAGCAGAAAAGGTTCAAGCGGCTAAAGCATTAGAAGAAGCATATTATGCAGAACAAAATGCAGAAAAGGCTCGTGCAGAAAAAGAAAGAGCTACAAGTGTAGCTGATATAATAGTTAAAGCAGAAATAGATAAAGAAAAGATTCAATTGAATTCAGAGGCAGAGGCAGAAAGAATTAGACGCCAAGCAAAAGGTGAGGCTGATGCAATATTATTTAAAATGCAAGCTCAGGCGCAAGGTACAATGGAGATATTAAGTAATCAAGCAGAAGGATTTAAAAAGATTGTAGAAGCTGCAGGCAATAATTCAAGTGATGCTGTAATGCTTATGATTGCAGATAAACTACCTGAGATTGTTAAACTACAAGTTGAAGCCATTAAAAATATAAAAATTGATAAGGTAACAGTATGGGATACTATGGGTTCAGGGGGTAATGGTACTCCAACTACGGCAAACTTTTTGTCAGGAATGTTAAAATCAATTCCACCTTTCCAAGATGTATTTGATGTGGCAGGAATGGAGTTACCAGCTTATCTAAAAAGTGCTACTAAAGAAGAGGTATTAGAAGAACAAGCAATATTAAATGAAGAGTCGGAAATTAAATAGTAGATTTAAGGGGGAGAATAGATTGGCATTTTATTTAAAAAAGGAAAAGGGAATGATTCCTACTGAGAATAGGACCTCAGATACAGTTATAGGTAAAGATACAAATATAGAAGGGAATATAAATTCAAATTGTACAGTAAAAATTGAAGGAAATTTTAAAGGTGAGATATTTACAAGTAGTGATGTTATTATAGAAGAAAATGGAGTAGTTACAGGAAATATTAAAGCAGCCAAAGTGAGTATATCAGGAAAGGTAGAAGGAAATGTAGTTAGCTTTGAATTACTCCAAATAGAGCCTACTGGAAAACTTATAGGTGATATAGAAGTTAAAAGCATTTCTATATCAGAAGGAGCTATATTTAAAGGAAGAAGTGTCATGATGAATGAAGTATATAAAGAGGCTGATATTGAAGTAACTCAAAATGGGAATTATTATCTAGAAGAGTCACTATAATATATTTTCAAATAATAAAGTACAATATATTAGTAATATAAAAACCCCCTTATATATTAAAATCTCAAATATATAAGGGGTGTTTTTTAGTTGTATAAGCTGTTTAGCGTATTTGCCCTTCACCATATATAATATATTTAGAAGAAGTTAACTCTTTTAAACCCATAGGTCCTCTTGCATGTAGTTTTTGAGTGCTTATTCCAATTTCTGCTCCAAATCCAAACTCTCCACCATCCGTAAAACGAGTAGAGGCATTTACATATACAGCAGCAGCATCAACCTCTTGTAAAAATCTTTTAGAGTTCATATAGTTGTTTGTAAGAATTGATTCTGAATGTTTAGTACCAAATTTATATATGTGTTCTATAGCCTCATCTAGTGATTCAACTACTCTTGTTGCTAATATTAAATCAAGATACTCAGTTGACCAGTCTTCTTCAGTAGCAGGTTTAGCTTCAGTCACTATGCTTTGAGTAACTGGGCAACCTTTCATTTCCACACCAAGTGTATTAAGATGTGCTGAAAGTTTATTTAAAAATTCATTTGCAATATTTTTATGAACAAGAAGTGTTTCAAGAGCATTACAAACACCAGGTCTTTGAGTTTTTGCATTTATAACTATATCTACTGCCTTATCTAAGTCTGCAGATTCATCAACAAATACGTGACAGTTACCAACTCCAGTTTCAATTACAGGAACTGTAGAATTTTGTACTATAGTATTAATAAGTCCTGCTCCCCCTCTTGGGATTAGCACATCTATATACTGATTAAGCTTCATCATTATATTAACAGCTTCTCTGTCTGTATTTTCGATAAGAGTGATAGCCCCAGTAGGAAGTCCGTGTTTTTCAGCAGTTGATGATAGTATATCAGCTATTGCTTTATTTGAATGTATAGCCTCTGAACCACCTCTTAGAATTACTACATTACCTGATTTTATACAAAGAGCTGCTGCATCAACAGTTACATTAGGTCTTGCTTCGTATATTATTCCTATAACTCCAAGAGGAACACGAATTTGATTAATTTCAAGGTTGTTAGGCATTCTCCAGCTTTTAATTCCTTCACCTATAGGGTCATCAAGAGAGGCAACATCTCTTAATCCTTTTGCCATGGAGGTAATTCTTTTCTCATCTAACATAAGTCTATCTAAAAGAGAAGTTGATAGACCTTTTTCCTTCCCATTATCCATATCTTTCAAGTTAGATTCTAGTATAATATCTATATTCGCTATTAGAGCATCAGCCATAGCAATTAAAGCTTTATTCTTAGTTTCTGTACTTATAATCCCCATTTTTCTAGCAGCATTTTTTGCTATACTAGCTTTATCTATTACATAATCTTTAATATCCATATTTAGCCCTCCTTTTTATAAATAAAAACATAATATATTAAAACCTTAACAAAATACTATTTAAGCAGTACTAAGTTGTTTGTATGAATTACTACATCATAATTTTTATAGCCTAATTTTTCTTCAATACAACAAGAGTTTACCCCTTTAATTATATCAATATCCGTAGAGTTATAATTTGTAACACCATGAGCAATCTCTTCTTTATTTATATTAAGTACAGAGATTACTTCACCTTCAGAAAAGCTACCTTGAATAGATAAGATGCCTTTAGGAAGCAAACTTTTATGACCTTTAATTAGTGCAGTTTCTGCTCCGGCATCAACTATAACATAACCATTAGTCTTTGTTCCAAAGGCCATCCAATGTTTTCGAGCTTGAAGGGGTTGTTTATGACCTTTGAAGAAGGTACCAACATCTTTCCCGTCCAATATATTATTTAGAATGTTTGGAGCATCTCCATTTACAATAATCATAGATGAACCATAAGAAGTTGCTATTTTCCCTGCATTAATCTTGGTTATCATTCCACCAGTTCCAAGGGAACTTCCAGCACCATCAGCGGCATTTACTATATCCTCAGTAATCTCATCTACATAATGTATAAATTTTGCATTTGGATTGTTTTTAGGATTAGAATCATATAATCCATCTATATCTGTAAGAAGAACTAATAAATCAGCATTAACAAGGCTTGCTACCATAGCTGAAAGGGTATCATTATCTCCGAATTTTATTTCCTCAACAACTATAGCATCATTTTCATTGACTATAGGTATAACCCCTTGCTCTAATAGGGCATAAAAGGTGTTACTTGCATTTAAGTACCTCATTCTGTGAGACACGTCTTCTCTTGTGAGGAGAATTTGTCCTACTATCTTTCCATACTCAGAAAACAGTTTTTCATACATATGAAGAAGTATTCCCTGACCTACAGCAGCTGCTGCTTGTTTCTCAGGAATAGTTTTGGGTCTAGTTTTAAGTCCCAGCTTACCTATACCTGCTGCAATAGCTCCTGAAGAGACTAGTATAACCTCAATTCCACGATTATGTACATCAGAAAGCTGTCTTACTAAGTTCTCTATCCGATTTAAGTTAAGAAGTCCTGTAGAGTGTGTTAAAGAGGAGGTACCTACTTTAACAACTATCCTTTTAACCTGTTTTAAATGTTCTTTTCTATCATTATTCATGCTCTTTCAACTGTTATACAGTTTAGCCCCTTTCTTATATTAAATTATTTAACATTGTTCATTTTTAGCTATAAAGGTGTATAATAAAAATATTGTTAATTTAACAAATTATATCATGAAAGTAATATCTAATTCAATTTTGCGGGAGGAATATTATGAATAATAAAATAGGATTTATAGGTTCTGGAAATATGGCTAGTGCAATGATTAAAGGAATTACTAAATCTGACCTAATTAAATCTGAAAATATAATGGCTAGCGATCCAAATTTAGAAAAACTTAGTGATCTAAAGAATCAAACTAATATTAAAATTACTACTAATAACTTAGAAGTAGCTAAGTTTTCTAATATATTATTCTTATCCATTAAACCTAATAAATATAAAGATATAATTGAGGAAATAAGAGATAGTATTTCTGAGAATACTATTATAATAACTATAGCAGCGGGAATAACTAAAAGTAGAATAGAAGAGTATTTTTCAAAAAAAGTAAAGTTAGTTCGTACTATGCCTAACACTCCTGCACTAGTTGGAGAAGGAATGAGTGCCTTATCACCTAATGAATATATAAGTGAAGAAGAGATAAACATAATATCAGATATATTTAAATGTTTTAGTAAGGTTGAAATAATTGAAGAGAGTTACATAGACACAGTTACAGCGCTTACTGGTTCGTCACCTGCTTACGTTTATATGTTTATTGAAGCATTAGCAGATGGAGCTGTACTAAAAGGGCTTCCGAGAGATAAGGCCTATAAAATGGCTGCACAAGCAGTATATGGCTCTGCGAAAATGGTATTAGAAACAGGGAAACATCCAGGGGAACTTAAGGATGAAGTTTGTTCACCAGGAGGAACAACTATAGAGGCGGTATATTCATTAGAAAAGAGTGGGCTCAGAGCAGCTGTTATTGAGGCCATGGAAAAATGTATAGAAAAAGCTAAAAATATGAGTAAGTAAATGTGAATGCATAAAAGTATCAACAACTAATTCTATACGAATATTTATTGTGGAAACATAGTAATGATTCGGATTTAATATTGACTAAATAAAGCCCCTTTGGTACTATAAATAAGGGAAGAATAGATACGGAATAAAGGATTTTAATATATTAACGAAAGTGAGGAAATGTTATGTCAGCATTTGTGGTATTAGGAGCCCAATGGGGAGATGAAGGAAAAGGAAAAATGACCGATTATCTTGCAGAAAAAGCGGATGTAGTAGTTAGATTTCAAGGAGGAAATAATGCTGGACATACCGTTGTAGTTGGAGATAAAGAGTATAAACTTCATTTAATACCTTCAGGAATATTACATGATAATAAGTTAAATGTAATAGGTAACGGTGTTGTTGTTGACCCTAAAGCTATGTTTACGGAGATTGACTATTTAGAAGATTTAGGAATAAAAGTTACTCCAGAAAAGCTTTTAGTAAGTGATAGAGCACAAGTAATTATGCCATATCATAGAGTTTTAGATGGTTTAAAGGAAAAGGCAAGAGGAAAAGATGATATAGGGACTACTGGAAAAGGAATAGGACCTTGCTATACAGATAAAGCTGAAAGAAGTGGAATTAGAGTTTGTGATTTAATAAATAAAGAAGTTTTAGAAAGAAAACTAAAACAAAGTATTGAAGATAAAAATGAGTTAATAAAACTTTATGGCGGAGAAGTTTTAGATTTTAATACTATATATAATGAATATTTAGGATATGCTGAGAGAATTAAACCTTATGTAGCTGATATATCCGTAAGAATTTATGACGAAATAAAGAATAACAAGAATGTAGTGTTTGAAGGAGCTCAAGGATCTTTATTAGATATAGATTACGGAACTTACCCATATGTAACCTCTTCTAACACTATAGCAGGAGGAGTATGTACAGGAGCTGGTGTTGGACCAACTGCAATAACTGGGGCTGTAGGTATTGCTAAAGCTTACACTACAAGAGTTGGTAAGGGTCCATTCCCAACAGAACTTACTGATGAAATGGGAGATCTACTAAGAGAAAAAGGTCATGAATATGGAGTTACTACAGGTAGAGCAAGAAGATGTGGATGGCTTGATCTTGTTATTTTAAAGAGTACTGCAAGAATTTCTGGTCTTACTAGTTTTGTTGTGACTAAAATTGATACTCTTGCTGGTTTTGACAAATTAAAAGTTTGTACAGGATATAAATTTGAAGATAAAATTATTGATTATTTCCCAGCTTCTTTAGAGGATTTAGCAAAATGTGAGCCAGTATATGAAGAGTTTGAAGGATGGGATGATAGCATAGCAGATGCTAGAAGTTACGAAGAATTACATGAAAATGCAAAAATATACTTAAAGAGAATAGAAGAGTTTACAGGTGCAAAAGTTGCTATAGTTTCTGTTGGACCAAAGAGAGATCAAACTATAGAAATTAGTGAACTATAAAATAAATAATAAAATTCATATAGGGCAAAATAATATCCATGCAAATTAAGAACTTGCATGGATTTCAACCGATATGTTACAATATGACTAAAATATATTAAGTGAGGTGATTGAAGTGAAAATAACTAAGGATATGACAATAGGAGAAATCGTTAGAAATTTCCCACACTCTCCAGAAGTATTAATGAGCTTTGGTATGGGTTGTGTAGGATGTCCATCAGCACAAGGAGAAACTTTAGAAGAAGCTGCTATGGTTCATGGAATGGATATAGAAAAATTATTAGAAGCTTTAAATAAATAAGAATAAAGTTAAATATATTGCTTTTAAAAGAACATAGAAACAGGCACAATTATTTATATTTAAAATAGTTGTGCCTGTTTTCTTATTAATAAAATGTAATAATTCCGAAAATTATGGAAATTGCTACAAAAAAGATATATAATTATATTAATTGTATATTTAAGAGAAATTCAAGCTGTAGCTCTTGAGGAAATAATGTCTTCAATTGAAAAACTAAATGAAACAGCTAAGGTATTACAAAATATGGCGGATAAGCTTTAAGAGGGATTATGTATGAATAGAAAGATAGAAGAAAAGGAATATGAAATACATTATTATGAAGTAGATTATAAGAAAAGAGCATTTATGACGAGCTTAATGGGTTATTTTAATGATATAGCCACATTTCAGAGTGAGAAGCTTGGAATCGGTATTGATTATATGATAGAAAATGGTATGGCCTGGATATTGTATAAGTGGGATATCAGTATAGAAAAATATCCAAAGTATGGAGAAAAGATTATAGTTATCACAGAACCATGTGCATTTAAAAAGTTCTATGGGTATAGAAAGTTTCAGGTTCTAGACTCTAATAGACAAATTATAGCATCTGCAAGCTCTGCATGGCTTTTAATTGATATCAAAGAACGAAAGCCTATTAGGGTAACTGAGCACTTAATTAGTACTTATGGATTAACAAAGGATAGCAATGAAGTTTTAAAAATTCCCAACATAAAGGATTTACAAAAGGTAGATAACTCAGTAGAATTTAAAATAAGATATAGTGATATTGATACTAATGGTCATGTAAATAATGAAAAGTATGCAGCTTGGTTAATTGAAAGTGTCCCTTTAGAAATAGTGCTAAGCTGTACTCTTATTAATATAAAGATCACTTATAAGAAAGAAAGTAAATATGGGGAAGTTATAAAAGTATTAAGTCATGTAGAGCATGAGAACAATCATAGTATAGTAACTCATAAAGTTATTAAAGATGATGAAGAAATTACACTAGGTGAAACTACTTGGAAAAAAGATAATCCTTAAAAAGAAAATTGCAGGTCAATTTTCTTTTTAAGGATTATATGCAGCTAATGAACTTTAATAAAGCGTGTTAGCTAAAATGGCTATTTTACCGAAGCATTCTCGCTGCAACTACCCCAGAGGCCCATGCCCATTGTAGATTAAAACCACCACAATCAGCATCTACATCAAGAATTTCACCACAAAAGTATAGATTAGGTACTATAATGGATTCAAGAGTACTAGGATTTATTTCTAGTGTATTTACTCCACCGGCTGTAACCTGGGCGTTATTAAATCCATTAGTGCCTACAACTTCAAATTTCCATTCTTTTAAAAGACTATATATATTTTGTTTTTCATTCCAAGTTAGATCCCAGCAAGATTTGTGTATGTTTTCTATACCGCTTTCTTTTAGAAGAACAGGGATTATTTTTTTATTTATTATACCGATAAAAGAATCATGAACACTTCTATAACCAAATACTCCCCAATGATTTTCGAGAAATTCTTTTAGATCATCTTTATTTAAATTATGCATTAAATCTATTTTTAAGGTTACATTTTTACATTGTAATAAAGAATGAGAGGCTTCTCTACTGAGCTGAAGTATAGGAGGACCGGATATACCATAATCTGTGAATAAAATCTCTCCCAATTCTTTTTTGAAAGGTTTATTATTAATATAGATTTCAGCCATACCATCAAACTTAACCCCAGATAAGGCTTTTAGCTTAGGATAACTAAGTTTCAATTGTACGAGAGCAGGTATAGGTTCTATAATATTGTGTCCCAGTTTTTTAGAAAGAGAAAACCCTGAACCATCTGACCCTGTATTAGGAGCAGATTTACCGCCACAACATAATATAAGTTTTTCACATTCATACTCAGTAGAGGTATTAGTATATAACTTAAAAGCACCAGATAGTCTTTTTATATCCGTGACTTTTGTATCTAGATATACAGGAATTTGTTTTTCTTCTATTGAGGCTTTTAAGATATCTATAACAGAAGAGGACTGAAGAGACATAGGATACATTTTACCTTCTTCTAGTGATATTAGTGGCAATCCAAGTTCTTGAAAAAAGCTTATGGTAGCAGAGAGTGAAAAAGAATTTAGAACAGGCTCAAAAAAATTAGGATTAGCACTGTGATATCTATCCATGGTTATGTTACTATTTGATATGTTGCATCGTCCATTACCTGTGGTTAAGAGTTTTTTTCCTATTCTATTATTACTTTCTAATATTGCAACATCAAGTCCTAAGTTCTTTGCTGTTATTGCAGCTATAACTCCGGATGCTCCTCCACCTACTATTATAATTTTATGATTCAAAATGGTCCCTCCTCTTTAGGATTCAAATATATATATTTTATCATATTGTAATATAATAAAAAGAGATTTATTATTTTATTAGAGAGCGTTTTTAAGTAAGGGGTGATTTAATGTTAATCGTGTATGCAGTATCGGACTCAATAGGGGAAACAGCAGAGTTAGTAGCAAGAGCTTCGGCTACACAATTTAGTGATGAAATCCATGTACAAAGGGTACCATATATAAAAAGCGCAGAGGATGCATCAGAATTTATAAATAATATTAAAGACGTTAAAAATTCACTTGTTGTATCGACAATAGTTTTAGTAGATGTAAGAGAGTTCCTTGTTCAAAGATGTGTTGAAAAGGGAATAAACATAATTAATATACTAGGACCTTGTATTAGTATGTTATCTAGAATGATAGGAAAGAATCCAGAATATAAGCCAGGGGCTGTATGGAGAATGGATGATGAGTATTATAAAAAAATTGAAGCTATGGAGTTTGCAATTCAATATGATGATAGTAAGAATCATAACGGAATAAAACATGCGGATATTATATTAGTTGGACTTTCAAGAACATCTAAGACCCCTTTGTGTATGTATTTAGCCAATAAAGGTATAAAGGCATTAAACGTACCTCTAATGCCAGAGATTCCATTACCAGAAGAATTATATGAAGTAGATAGAAAAAAAATAATTGGTTTAACTATAGATCCTATTCAACTTATGGAAATCAGAAAACATCGATTAGGTAGTGTGACAACATCTTATAAAGAAATTGAATATGCAAATGCAGAAAGAGTATTACAAGAATTAGAATATGCAGATAAAGTTATGGGAAAATTAAGATGTAGAACTATAGACGTAACAAAGAGAGCAATTGAGGATACAGCTCTTATAATTATGGAAAGCTTCGGATATAAAGTCGATAATAGGTAAAATATAAGGTTTTTTATAAAGAAAATAAAAATTTTTGAAAAAAGTTTGCAAAACATGTTGACTCTTTCTTCAAAATGTTATATTATATTCTTCGTCGGGTGTGACAAACAAATTGATGTGAAGCACTTGATGAAGAATTAAATTTTAATAAGGCTCCTTGGTCAAGCGGTCAAGACACCACCCTTTCACGGTGGTAACAGGGGTTCGATTCCCCTAGGAGTCACCATTTATGGGAGCATAGCTCAGCTGGGAGAGCACCTGCCTTACAAGCAGGGGGTCACAGGTTCGATCCCTGTTGTTCCCACCATTGTTTCAAATATGGCCCAGTGGCTCAGTTGGTTAGAGTGCCGGCCTGTCACGCCGGAGGTCGAGGGTTCGAGTCCCTTCTGGGTCGCCATATGCTGGCATAGCTCAATTGGTAGAGCAACTGACTTGTAATCAGTAGGTTTCGGGTTCAATTCCTGATGCCAGCACCATTTGAAATTTAAGTTTAAAATTTAATAAGGCTCCTTGGTCAAGCGGTCAAGACACCACCCTTTCACGGTGGTAACAGGGGTTCGATTCCCCTAGGAGTCACCATTTATGGGAGCATAGCTCAGCTGGGAGAGCACCTGCCTTACAAGCAGGGGGTCACAGGTTCGATCCCTGTTGTTCCCACCATTGTTTTAAATATGGCCCAGTGGCTCAGTTGGTTAGAGTGCCGGCCTGTCACGCCGGAGGTCGAGGGTTCGAGTCCCTTCTGGGTCGCCATATGCTGGCATAGCTCAATTGGTAGAGCAACTGACTTGTAATCAGTAGGTTTCGGGTTCAATTCCTGATGCCAGCACCAAAAAAACTTAGATATTAATCTAAGTTTTTTTATTTGCAAATTTATAATTAATATAAAACCTTTATGATGCATCTTTTTTCAATTACATCATAAAGGTTTTTAATTATGTAAGATAATTATTAAGTTCCTGTAAAGTAGAAATATTTTTCTCTTTTAATCTTTGGAAGAAGCTCTCTAGATATTTATAGTTATTCTTATTTGTATTCCTTGCATACAATAAGGATCTAAATACAATACTATTATCTATTTGCTCACAAAAATCTCTTATATTCTTCACTTCAGTATCATCATCGTTAAAATACTTTCGATAGTAATACTCTATCTGATTAAAAGAATCTTCATTAAATAGTATCTTATTATTATTGTGTCTTGTTCTAGAACTATTAAGAATACTTTTTAAATTATCTGTGTTATTCATAGACGATTTAGGACTTTTAGAATCAAAGGTTTTGCTATTAGTATTACTAGAAGTCACAGTTTTAGGTGCTAAATTCAAGTTAGATTTTTTAAAGAAATATTCAACCTTTGTAGCTGTATTTAATCCAGAAGATTTCCACTCATTTATTGTCTCCATAAAAGAAGGGAGATCAGTTTTTCTATTTGAACTACAATAGTCTATACACATTTTAACTACTTTAGGCTCTAACTCTTTGAAAAGTTCTGTAATATCTTTTTCAATACCTATTCTATTTCCTATCTTTTTTTTAAACTCTCTTATTATTTCTTCTTTTTCTATATCTTGTGCCATAAAAGAACTCTCATCTTTATTATTGTTAGAAGTGCTAAATTCAGAAGATAAGCCAAGGTGCTCTTTAACTTTATCAGCAGTGTTAAGGTTAAATCTTATCCACTCGTTCAAGGTATCTATAATAAAGCTTATTTCACCTTTGTTTTTTAACTTTGCATAATCTATAGCAAACATTATCACTGATAAGTCAACTTTAGTTGAAAAGTTTTTAATTATAGTATCTATTTGTTGTCTATTATCACAGATTTCTCTTGTATAATAATTAATAACTCTTTCTAATTCTATATGCTCGTCTGCCATGGTATCACCCTTACCTATTTAAAATAATTTTAATGAAGTCTATATCTATAATTACTTAAGTGGAATGTTCTTTTTCGTGTAATTATTTCTTATTCGTATATCATTTCCGTAAAAGTTATGAACTATAAAGTTTCCAAGCAATCTAGAGGTTATTCTGTCTGAATAAGTTTTTAATATTTCATCTAAAGAATAGTTAGTTGAAATCAGCATCTTTTTCTCTCTTAATAATTTTTCATTAATTAAATTAAACAATTCAGTTAGAGTAAAATTAGTGATTTGTTCAGTACCTAAGTCATCAATAACTAAAAGATCACAATTAATTAGCAAGTCTTCTAAGTCACTATCGTTTCCTAATCTCATTTTTCTTAAATCATTCATTAAACCGTTAGCTGTTCTATAGACTACTAAAAATCCTTTATCTAATAATTCCTTAGCTATACAATGGGTCAAGAAAGTCTTGCCCGTTCCAGGAGTTCCGTAGAATAGCATATTATCCTTATTAGAATCGAAGGAATTAATAAAAGTCATGCAACTAGTTAATATGTTTTCTAAATTCTTTCTAGGGCTAGAAGGATATTCTTCACTACGCTCTTTAGAAAAGTAGTTGATATTAAAGTTATCAAAGTTTTCTCTTGCCAAAATTGATTTAAGTTCAGAATTATTATAGTAAATATGAGAAAGCTTCTCTTTAAAACAGCTACAAGGCTTTATTCCAATAAAGCCTGTATCTTTACAAAAATGACATTTATAATGAAGAGTAAGGTAATTCATAGGATAATTGTTACATACAAGAATCTCAGACTTTTTAATTCTTAAATCGTTAATATTTTCTCGCAGGTTTTTTATATACTCATCTCTATTTTTTATAGATTTAAAGGAAGATAAAGATAATTCAATAGATAATTTATTTATCTGTTGTTCGATTTTAAAAACCTGAGGAAGTTTTTCTTCAATTTCTTTTCTTCTTTGTTTTAAAGAATCTTGTTCTTCTCTTCTAATAGTTTCATAATTATTTAATATTTGAGATTTATAACCTTTAATCATTATTATCCCATCCTAATAAGTTTCTTTCTATTTCATCTATATCATAAGACCCTTGCTTTCTATTGGTAAAGGTATTGTTTGAGGAATTATTATTATAGGTATTGCTCTTATTAAATTTAGGTTTAGATTTTGTTTCTACATCCCTAAGAGTTTTTATGTTATTTCTAAACCAGCTATTTAAAATACCATCAATGTATTTAAAATCAGATTTATTTATTCTCTCAAAACAAATATCGCAAGCTTTATATATCATCTCTAGAGAAAAGTTATATATATCAAGCCATTTTTCAATCATCTGTTCTTGAGGTTTCATAATCTCCATATTCTGAATACCTAGATACTTTAATACTTTTTTAATATTTAGCCATTTATCCTCTCGACCCTTTATGAATATTTGAGCTTCATCAATATTTTTAATTTTAGCATCATGCCAGGAAATAGCTATTCTTTCAATATATCTGTAGTCCGTTTTCCCTTTTGATGCGCTATATTGAATTAAAAGTAGTATTAATTCAGGTGAAAAATTAAAATCTTTTTGCCAACTTAAATACATTGTCATCTCTTTACTAGATAATGGCCTACATAAAAGCTTTTCTATATCCTCCATCATATCTTTTATAGAGTCATTCTTTAACTCGGCTAAAAGATTAATATTTTCCTTCGGTTCTGCTGCGGAAATATTAAGTTCTAAGAAATCTACAGAATAATTACCCATAGTATCTATTTGATCAATTTTAATTACTCCCTCATCGTGCCAGTAGTTCCAAGCATTCATAACGTCGCTTTCAAGTAAATTTAGGGTATTAGCTATATTAAAGGAATTAGCGCCAAGTTCGCCAGAGAGACAATAACGTAATCCTAAAAGATAAACTTTAATATATTCTCCACGAGCCTTTGGCATAAATTTATCTATGAATACATTGCTTATATGAGTATACTCAGTATTCTTGTTTTTAAACATGAATGTGCTCATGAAATCGCTACCTTTCTATTTAATATCGCACTATATATAGTATACATAGTGATTAATCATAACAAAATATAGAAATCATCTTAATTTATGAAGTTAATAAAGATGAATCGTGTCAAACTATATTATATACAATAATTCAGATTAATTAAATGAAAAATATATTTATAGAATTATATTTTATGAAACTTAGGGAATATTAGTATATGGTGAAAGGAGTGCAGTAACTTTGGAATATATTGAGGAAAATCAGAAAGCATTAAATCTTATGCTTATAATATGTACATTTATAATTTGCTGGGCATTAATTGTTTTATATAAACCGAATGCTTATGAGATAAAAATGAACGGAGAATATACTTTTTATGTAGAAGATAAAAATGCCTTTGAGGAGAATTTAAAAAATTGGCAAGCAGAACTTAATAAAGGATTTGAGGACTTTAAGTTTGAAGATAGATTTACATGGAGCAAGATACATATTGATTCTAAGTACATATATTCTTATGAAGAAATAAAGAAGATAATAATAGATAATAGTAAATCTAAGTTTAAGGAAATTAAAAAGGAAGTTAAGAAGGAGTCGAAGGAATTAGAACCTAAGGATAAAGTAACTAAGGAAATAACTGTAAAAGCAAATACTAATATATCCAACAAAGGGGCTTCAAATAAAAAAGTTGCTAGTACTGATAAGTCGGTACTAGGTAGTAAAGTAAAATTGCTTATTCCTAGTGAAGGTAAAATAAGCTCTAACTTTGGCATGCGATGGGGAAAGATGCATAAAGGATTAGACATAGCAAGTTCTATAGGTACGCCTATTTATGCTGCAATGGATGGAGTAGTTACATATTCAGGTTGGATGGAAGGGTACGGTAAAGTTATAGTAATAGATCATGGAAATAAACTAGAAACAATCTATGGACACTGTAATCTTTTAAAAGTTAAAAAGGGTGATAATGTTAGTAGAGGTGACCATATAGGGGATGTAGGAAGTACAGGAAGAAGTACAGGACCACATCTTCATTTTGAAGTAAAGATTAATGGAGTAGCTGAAAACCCAGCTAAATATATATAATTATAATGCGTTTTATAGTATGAATAAATCTTACTATAGTAGTAATTTTAAAACATATAAATTCTCAAATTTTGGGATTGACATAGATATACTAATAATATATACTTTGATTATCAAAATATTTGACAGTCGAAACATATTTAAATTGAGCGAGATTTTACAGATAGAAAGAGTGTGGTGTGTTGGATAAATCTATAAAAGCTATATTAAATGAACTACTAGTAGATACATTTAATGATATATTAACAATAGAACAAATAGCTTTAAAATCAGGAAGGCTAAATGATTTGTCTGTAACAGAAATTCACACTATAAATGCTATAGGAATGTATATACCTAGGACTATGTCGGAGGTGGCAAGTGATCTAGGAATAACAGTAGGAACTCTTACAACCGCTATAAACAATTTAGTCAAAAAAGGGTATGTAGAGAGACGAAGAAATGAAGCAGATAGAAGAGTTGTGAAGGTTACTCTTACCAGATGTGGAAAGCTTGCATACAGAGTGCATGAACATTTTCATGCAGAGATGATTAAAGCTACTATTGATGGGCTAACTGAGGACGAAGAAGAGTTATTAGCAGCAGCTCTTACTAAACTTAATGATTTCTTTAAAAGCAAATATATTAATAAATAATAGTGAGAAGGAATAATATTATGTTTGAAGTTAAGATATTAAGCACTGGAAGTTGTGCACCAGAGAATATTATAAAAAATAATGATTTATCAAAGATTGTAGATACAAGTGATGAATGGATAATGGAAAGAACAGGAATAAGAGAAAGACGAATTTCTAAGGGAGAAAACACTTCTGATATAGCAACAAAGGCTGGGGAAAAAGCTTTAAAAAACTCAGGATTAAATCCAGAAGAATTAGATTTAATCATAGTTGCAACAGCTACACCAGATTGTTTTGTACCTTCTACAGCATGTATTGTTCAAGATAATTTGAAAGCCGTAAATGCTATTTGTTTTGATATAAATGCTGCTTGCACAGGATTTATATATGGAATTACCATTGCTACTCAATTTATAAAAACAGGACAAAGCAAAAATGCATTAGTTATAGGCTCAGAGGTTCTATCTAAGATATTAGACTGGGAAGACAGAAACACCTGTGTATTATTTGGAGATGGAGCTGGAGCAGCAATACTTCAAAGAAGTAATGAGATAGGAATTATATCTCAATATACAGGAGCAGATGGATCTGGAGGAAAGCATTTACTTTGCAATACAGTGCCTGTAAAAAATCCTTACCTTGAAGAAGTAAAGGATATAAGCAATACTTTAAGTATGAATGGAAGAGAAGTATTTAAGTTCGCAACAAGAGTAATACCTCATTGTATAAATAAGGTATTAGAAGACAGCCAGTATAAATTAGAGGATATTAAGTATGTAATACCTCACCAAGCAAATGAAAAGATAATTGATCTTGCAGCGAAAAAACTCGGACTAGATAAGTCTAAGTTCTATTTAAACTTAGATAAATATGGAAATACATCTGCTGGAAGCATACCAATCGCCTTAGATGAAATGAATGAAAAAGGACTTTTAAATAAGGGAGATAAGATTATATTAGTTGGCTTTGGTGGTGGACTTACCTATGGAGCTCAACTTATACAATGGAATTAATGAACATTTTAGAACATAAATAAAAGACTTAGATATATGAGTAAATTTTAGGAGGGGTTATTGTGGTATTTGAAAAGATTAGAAAAGCAATGGCAGAACATTTAGGTATAAGCGAAGATGAAATAAAGTTAGAATCAGATTTTCAAAATGATTTAGGTATTGATTCTTTAGAAATATTTGAAATAATTATGGACCTTGAGGATGAATTTAATATAGAAATTTCTAATGAAGACCTTGAAAATATAAAAACAGTTCAAGATTTAGTTGAATACATAGGTTCAAGAGCTGAATAGATAAGGGTATTTACAATACAAGACTGCTTCTATACTAGCAGTCTTATTTTGATAAGGAGGATATTATGAGCAAAAGTGCTTTATTTGATAATTTAGGAATAAAATATCCCATAATTCAAGGAGGAATGGCTTGGATAGCTGACAGTTCACTTGCAGCAGGTGTTTCAAATGCTGGAGGACTTGGAATTATTGCAGCAGCAAATGCTCCTGTAGAGTATGTAAAAGAAGAAATTAGAAAGACAAAAGCCTTAACGGATAAGCCTTTTGGAGTAAATATAATGCTTTTAAGCGATAATGCAGATGAAATAGCAAAACTTGTTTGTGAAGAAGAAGTTAAAGTAGTTACTACTGGGGCGGGAAGTCCAGGGAAGTACATGGAAATGTGGAAAAGCCATGGAATAACTGTAATACCAGTTGTGGCTTCAGTTGCTTTAGCTAAAAGAATGGAAAGAAGTGGCGCAGATGCAGTAATAGCTGAAGGCTGTGAAGCTGGTGGTCATATTGGTGAGATTACAACTATGGTTCTTATTCCTCAAATAGTTGATGCTGTAAATATCCCGGTAATAGCTGCAGGGGGAATAGGTGACGGAAGAGGAGTTGCAGCTGCATTTATGTTAGGTGCAGATGGAATTCAAGTTGGAACTAGATTTTTAGTAGCTAATGAATGCACAGTTCATAGAAACTATAAGGATAGAGTCCTTAAAGCTAAGGATATTGATTCTGTAGTTACAGGAAGAGCAACAGGCCATCCTGTAAGAGTTTTAAGAAATAAGCTTTCAAGAGAAATTGCATCTTTAGAGAAAAATGGATTTGATCTAGAAATATTCAATGAACTAGGAAGAGGAGCTCTTCCAAAAGCAGCTAAAGAAGGCGATATAGATATGGGCTCAGTAATGGCAGGACAAATTGCAGGTTTAATTAATAAAGAACAAAACTGTAAAGAGATTATAGAAGAAATGTTCAATGAAGCAAGAGAAATTATGGAAACTAAAAAGGTAAAAATGTTTTAATATTTAGTTTGTATATATTAATTTAAGTGGAGGTTAATTATGGATAAAATAGCATTTATCTTTTCAGGTCAAGGAGCCCAGTATGTGGGTATGGGAAAAGAGCTATATGATAATATCGATGAGTGTAGAGAAGTCTTTGAAGCAGCTGATAAAGCATTAGGTTTTTCCATAAGTAAACTTTGTTTTGAGGGAAGTAAAGAAGAGCTAGATAAAACAGAAAATACTCAACCAGCTATCGTAACAACTAGTATTGCTTTGCTAAAAGCTCTTGAGGTGAATGGAGTTAAAGGAGAGATAGCAGCAGGACTTAGTCTTGGAGAATATTCTGCCTTAGTGTACTCTGGAGTTTTTAACTTTGAAGATGCAGTGAGATTGGTTAAAAAAAGAGGTAAGTTTATGCAGGAAGCAGTACCAGAAGGAATTGGTACAATGGCTGCAATTATGGGTCTTGAGGGAGATAAGGTAAGAGAAGCCTGTGAAGCTGTAAAAGATGCTGGAATAGTTGAGGTGGCTAATTACAATTGTTCCTCTCAAATAGTTATTGCCGGGGAAATAGCGGCTGTAAATGCAGCATGCACTAAAGCAAAGGAACTCGGTGCAAAACGAGCTATGCCACTTTCAGTAAGTGCTCCTTTTCATACATCTATGTTAAAAGAGGCAGGAGATAGACTTTATAAGGAACTTGAGAGTATAGAGCTTGGAGATATGAAGGTCCCTGTGATGACAAATGTTACAGGTAATTACATAGAAAATAAGGACTCCATAAAAGAAATTTTAAGAAAACAAGTAATGAGTTCAGTAATGTGGCAAGATATAGTGAAAAACATGATAAAGGACGGAATAAATGTTTTCATAGAAATTGGACCAGGAAAAGCATTAAGTGGATTTGTTAAAAAAATAGATAAAAGTGTAAAAGTTTTAAATGTAGAAGATTTTGATTCTTTAAATGCTACTATTAAAGCATTAAATACAGAAAAAATTGAAGTTATAGGTAACAACTAGGAGGATTTTAAGTAATGATGTTAAAAGGTAAAAACGCAGTAGTTACTGGTGCTAGCAGAGGAATAGGAAGAGCAATAGCTCTTAAATTTGCAGACTTAGGAGCTAATGTTGTTTTAAATTATAGAAGTGATGTTAATTCAGTTAATGGAGTTATAAAGGAAATAGAAGCAAAAGGAGTTAAAGCAGTAGCAATTCAAGGAGATGTAAGTAGCTTTGAGGATTCAAAGAAAATCATTGATGAGGCTATTGAAAAGCTAGGTTCTATTGATATTTTAGTTAATAATGCAGGTATAACTAAGGATTCTCTTATCATGAGAATGAAAGAGGAAGAGTTTGACAAAGTTATAGAAGTTAATCTCAAAGGAGTGTTCAACTGTATTAGGCATACAGTGCCAATAATGATGAAGCAAAGAAGTGGCAAAATCATTAATATTTCTTCTGTAGTTGGGCTTTCAGGAAATGCAGGTCAGGCTAATTATGCATCAGCAAAGGCTGGAGTAATAGGTATGACAAAATCTGTTGCAAAGGAAATTGCAAGTAGAGGCATAACTGTAAATGCTATAGCACCAGGATATATCGAAACTGATATGACTGAGGTGTTATCAGATAAAGTTAAAGAAACAGTTAAATTAAATATTCCTTTAAAAAAATTAGGAAGTCCAGAAGATATAGCTAATACAGCAGCATTTTTAGCATCAGATATGGCAAGCTACATTACAGGTCAAGTTATAAGTGTTGATGGTGGAATGTATATTTAGGGAGGTAATTAAATTGAAAAATAGAGTAGTTATTACTGGTATGGGATCTATTACTCCAGTAGGTAATGATGTAAATACATTTTGGAATAGTATTAAAGATGGTAAGTGTGGAATTGATAAGATAACTGCTTTTGATGCAAGTGATTATAAGGTTGAACTTGCGGCAGAAGTTAAAGATTTTGATGTAACTAAATATATAGATAAAAGAGAAGCTAGAAGACTAGATAAGTTTTCACAATTTGCTATGGTTGCTACAGATGAAGCTATGAAGGATGCAGGATTAAACGAAGGAAGTTTTAACAATGAAAGATTTGGAGTAATCGTTGGTTCTGGAATTGGTGGTATAGCAACTATAGAAGAACAACATAAAAAGCTTATGGAAAAAGGACCAGGAAGAATATCTCCATTTTTTATTCCTATGATAATAAGCAATATGGCAGCAGGAAATATAGCTATAAAATATGGTGCTAAAGGAATCTGTACTACAGTAGTTACTGCCTGTGCTACAGGAACTAATGCTATAGGAGATGCTTTTCATAATATAAGAAATGGAATATCAGATGTAATAATTGCAGGAGGTGCTGAAGCTTCAATTACTCCTCTTTCAATGGCAGGGTTTATTTCTCTTACAGCTTTAAGTACTAGCTCAGATCCAAATAGAGCATCCATTCCTTTTGATAAAGAAAGAGATGGATTTGTTATGGGAGAAGGGGCTGGAATAGTAATTGTTGAATCTCTAGAACATGCGTTAAAGAGAAATGCAAAAATATATGCAGAGATAACTGGATATGGATCTACTTGTGATGCTTATCATATAACTTCTCCATCACCAAACGGAGAGGGTGGAGCAAGAGCTATGAAGTTAGCTATTGATGACTCTGGAATAAAAGAAGAAGAAATATCTTATATTAATGCTCACGGAACAAGTACTCCATACAACGATAAGTTTGAAACTGCTGCAATAAAAACTGTATTTGGAGATACTGCATATAAGATTCCAGTAAGTTCAACTAAATCTATGACAGGACATTTGCTTGGAGCAGCAGGTGCAATAGAAGCTATTATTTGTGCTAAGGCTTTAGAAGAAGGATTTTTGCCTCCAACTGTAGGATATAAAGTACCTGATGAAGAATGTGATTTAGATTATGTTCCGAATGTAGGTAGAAGTGCAGAATTAAAATATGCAATGTCTAATTCCTTAGGCTTTGGCGGACATAACGCTACAATAGTTTTAAAGAAATGGGATGAGAGGTAATAGCATGGATTATAAGAATATTCAAGAACTTATTAAAGTAATGAGTGACTCAAAATTAACATCTTTAGAAATTGAAACTGATGGAGTTCATATTAAGATGAAAAAAGAAGAAGCTCAATTAAAAGGAAATTTAGTTAGTAGCTATAAGGTTGAAGAAAAATCGAACTATATAGATAAGGTATTAGATGAAGTTAGTCTTGAAGAAGTAATTATAGATAAAAAACCAGAGATAAAGGAAGCGGCAAAAGCACTTGAAAATACAATAGCTATAAAATCACCTATTGTTGGAACTTTTTATAACGCTTCATCTCCAGAGGATGCTCCTTTTGTTAGTGTAGGAAGTAAAGTTAAAAAAGGAGATGTACTATGTATAATAGAAGCAATGAAACTTATGAATGAAATAGAAGCGGAAGACAATTATGAAATTGTAGAAGTGTTAGTAGAAAATGAAAATATGGTAGAGTATGGTCAAGAAATTTTTAGAGTTAAGAAACTTTAGAACTTAAGTGGAGGTAAGAGAAATGCTTGGTATAAAAGAAATTCAAGAGATAATTCCCCACAGATATCCATTTTTGCTTGTTGATAAAGTAGAAGAGCTTGAAATAGGTAAAAGAGCTGTAGGATATAAAAATGTTACTATGAATGAATATTTCTTTGCAGGACATTTTCCAGAAGAACCTGTAATGCCTGGTGTACTTATAATTGAAGCATTAGCACAAGTAGGGGCAATATCCCTTTTAAGTGTGGAAGAGTACAAGGGAAAGATAGCTTACTTTGGTGGAATAAGTAAGGCTAAGTTTAGAAGAAAGGTTATTCCAGGAGATGTACTAAGACTTGAAGTTGAAATAATTAAAATGAAGGGCCCTATAGGGGTAGGAAAAGGTATAGCTACAGTAAATGGAGAAACAGCAGTTGAAGCTGAATTAACTTTTGCGGTAGGAAAGTAGGAGGAGCTATGTTTAATAAAGTATTAATAGCTAATCGAGGAGAGATAGCAGTAAGAGTAATTAGGGCTTGTAGAGAACTTGGAATACAAACTGTTGCTATTTATTCAGAAGTAGATAAGGATGCTTTGCACGTAAATATGGCAGATGAAGCTGTATGTATAGGACCTGCAAGGCCTCAAGAAAGTTATCTTAATATGGAAAACATTATAAGCGCTACAGTTTTAACAGGTGCACAGGCTATTCATCCTGGTTTTGGATTTCTTTCAGAGAATAGTAGATTTGCACAAATGTGTAAAGACTGCAACATAACTTTCATAGGACCGGATATAGACACTATAGAAAGTATGGGAAATAAGTCTAAAGCAAGAGAGATAATGATAGCATCAGGAGTTCCAGTAATCCCAGGAACTAAAGGCAGTGTAGATACTATAGAAATGGCTGTAGAAGAAGCAAAATCTATAGGTTATCCAGTAATGGTTAAAGCTTCTGCCGGCGGTGGCGGAAGAGGAATAAGAATCGTAAGAAATGAAGATGACTTAAAAAGGGCTTTTGATACTGCAAAGGGAGAAGCAAGAGTAGCCTTTGGAGACGATACTATGTATATAGAAAAGTTCATAGAAGGTCCAAGACATGTAGAATTTCAAATCCTAGGAGATAACTTTGGAAATATAATTCATCTAGGAGAAAGAGATTGCTCAATACAGAGAAGAAATCAAAAGGTTCTTGAAGAAACACCTTGTCCTGTTATGACCGAGGAATTAAGAAAAAAAATGGGTGATGTAGCAGTTAAAGCAGCAAAAGCTGCAAATTACAAGGGTGCAGGAACTATAGAATTCCTTTTAGATAATAAGGATAATTTCTATTTCATGGAAATGAATACTAGAATACAAGTAGAGCATCCTATTACGGAAATGGTAACTGGTGTTGATTTAGTAAAAGAACAAATTAAAATTGCAGACGGAAGTAGTTTAGAGTTAAAGCAAGAAGAAGTAGTGATGAGAGGTCATGCTATTGAGTGTAGAATAAATGCAGAAAATCCAGAGAAGGGTTTTAGACCATCACCTGGAACTATTAAGATTAAACATTTGCCTGGTGGAAATGGAGTAAGAATTGATAGTGCAATTTATCAAGAGTATAAACTTCCGTCAACTTATGATTCTATGATAGCAAAGCTGATAGTATATGGTAGTGATAGAGAAGAAGCTAAATCTAAAATGAAGAGAGCTTTAGAAGAGTTCGTTATAACTGGTATCGATAGTAATATTGAATTTCAACTTCAAATACTATATAATGAGGTGTTTGATAAGGGAGCTTATGACACTGGCTTTATAGGTAAAGAGTTTAATTATTAATTTTTGCAGTCTCGAACAGTATTTAAGGGCTGTTTTTAAGGTAGGTGAGTTGTATGTTTAAATTTAATCCTATATTCAAAAAAACTAAGTATATAACACTGAAAAATGAGTCTAATGTTGAGATGAATAATGAGATAGAAGAGAATATTAGTGATATTAGCGATATTTCTAATGCTCCAGCTATCCCTAATGGAGTATGGATTAAATGTGATTCCTGCGGAAAAACATTATATAAAAAAGATATAGAGGATAATAATAAAGTTTGTCCAAGTTGTGACAAGCATAGCAGAATGAGTTCTAGAGAAAGAATAGAACTTATTATTGATACAGGAACCTTTAGAGAATTGGACAAAGATCTAGCAACTGTAAATCCTTTAGATTTTAAAGGTTATGAAGATAAGATCAAAGACTCAATGAGAGACACAGAGCTCGGAGAAGCAGTTGTAACTGGATATGGAAAGCTTTATGGTAAAGATGTAATAATAGGAGTTATGGATAGTAGATTCATGATGGGTAGTATGGGATCTGTAGTTGGAGAAAAAATAACAAGAGCTATAGAAAGAGCTACAAAAGAAAAACTTCCTATAATTCTATTTACAGCATCAGGTGGAGCTAGAATGCAAGAAGGAATGTTTTCTCTTTTACAAATGGCTAAAACTAGCAGTGCTATTGCACGTCATAATGAAGCCGGTCTTTTATATATACCAATACTTACAGACCCAACTACTGGTGGGATAACTGCAAGTTTTGCTATGCTTGGAGATATAATTATCTCAGAGCCAAAGGCTCTTATAGGTTTTGCAGGACAGAGGGTTATAGCCCAAACCATAAAGCAGAAGCTACCAGAAGGATTTCAAAGTGCTGAATTTTTACTTGAACATGGATTTTTAGATAAGATAGTTCATCGATCAGAGATGAAAAAGGTTTTATATAAGATCTTAGATATGCATTAATAAAGATTTTTTATGGCCAAGTAAGGAGGTGTAAAAGTGCTAGAATGTGAAAAGAAAATAGAAGAGCTTAGCAAGAAGATACAAGAATTAAAAGGTTTTTCTGAAACTAAGGATTTAGATCTATCCAGAGAGATAAATACATTAGAAGAAAAATTGAAAGAGCTTGAAAAAAACGCATATAAGGATGTATCACCTTTTGATAAGCTTACTCTATCTAGAATGTTAGAGAGACCTACAACTCTCGATTATATAGAAAGAATTTTTGATTCTTTTATAGAATTTCATGGAGATAGATACTATAAAGATGATCCTTGTATAGTAGGTGGAATAGCGAAGCTTAATGGCATGCCTATAACAGTTATAGGACAACAAAAGGGAAGAAACATGAAGGAAAATGTTAAAAGAAACTTTGGAATGCCAAATCCAGAAGGATATAGAAAAGCTTTGAGACTTATGAAACAGGCTGAAAAGTTTAAAAGACCTGTAATATGTTTTATAGACACTCCAGGAGCATACCCAGGTATAGAAGCTGAGGAAAGAGGTCAAGGAGAAGCTATTGCAAGAAACTTAATGGAAATGGCTAGACTAAAAACTCCTATAATATGCATAGTAATAGCAGAAGGCGGAAGTGGAGGAGCATTAGCATTATCCATTGGTGATGAAATTTGGATGCTTGAACACTCTGTTTACTCTGTACTTTCACCAGAAGGCTTTGCTAGTATACTTTGGAAAGACGGTTCTAGAGTTAAAGAAGCAGCTGCAATTATGAAGATAACAGCACAAGATATAAATAGCTACGGTATAGTAGATAAGGTTATACAAGAGCCAGTAGGTGGAGCACATCGAGATGCAGACAAAATGGCTGAAACTATAAAAGAAGAACTACTAAAAATACCTTTTGATAAGCTTATTTATAATATAGATGAAACTATAGAAAAACGATATTCTAAATATAGAGCTATAGGACAGTACATGGAACAGATTTAGTTATAAAATAAATAAGTGAACATCACAAAGCCTATAATTTTGTGATGTTCACTTTATTTATTTTTTTATCCTCTTCGAAGTCTCCGAACTCCATATACTCTATTTGAAAAAGCGAATTTTAATAGAATTGGTGTTACAAGTGTAGTTACAATAACCATTATAACTATGGGAGTAAAATACTGCTTAGAGAGTAACCCAAGTATAGCACCTTTATTGGCTATAATAAGTGCCACTTCCCCTCTTGACACCATACCTATGCCTATCTGAAGAGACTCATCTTTATCATAGCCACATAATTCCGCACCTAAACTGCAACCAGATATTTTAGTCATTATGGCTATAATCACTAAAGCTATAGTAAATAGCATCAATCTAGCATCAGTACTTTCAAGAGTAATTCCTATTCCTATACTAGCAAAGAATACGGGAGATAGTAACATGAAGGATAGGGTATCAATCTTATTTTCTATATACTCTAAGTGGTATAGATTAGAAAAGACTATTCCAGCAATATACGCACCTGTTATATTTGCAATACCGAAATATTCTTCAGCTAAGAAGGATAGTATTAAGCAAAATGAAAAGGCGAATATGGCTATTCTTTTTTTAGCTCCATGTTGAGCAATTAAAATAGAAAATAGTTCCCTTGCTATAAAGCCTATGAAAATGGAAAATAATAAAAATATTAATATTCTTAATAGAACTAGGCCTATGTGTATGGAAGGATTATTAAAGCTAGTTATAACTGTTAGAAGTATAATTCCTATTATATCGTCAATAACAGCAGCACTCATAATAGCAACTCCAGAGCTAGTTTTTAGTTTACCCATCTCTTGGAGAGTTTCTACAGTTATACTAACAGAGGTGGCAGTAAGCACTAAACCTATAAAAATATTTTCAAGGAATTTCTTGTTACTTATAATAAATATGCTGCCATCATTATTAAAGATCATTCCTAGTAGAAAGCCTCCTGCAAGAGGAACGAGTATGCCAAGCAAGGCAATTAGAAGAGAAGCTTTTCCACATTTCTTCAATTCTTTAAAGTCACTTTCAAAGCCGGCTTGAAACATAAGGACTATTACACCGAGTTCAGCTAGCTTAGAAATAAAATCAGTTTCGCTAATTACTCCTAAGCAAGCTGGGCCTAATATAATACCTGCTAAAAGTGCGCCAACTACTTGAGGCATTTGAACTTTTCGTGTGATAAGCCCAAATAATTTTGTACAAAGTAGTATAATAGATAGATCAAATAAAAATTTAATTGAAAGCATGAAATAGGTACCTCCTGTTTTTTCTGGGAGACTTACAGTAATTTGATTAGATTAAAAGTAAACTACATAGAAATATATGATATCTAATTGAAATTTAATATAAAAATTATAATAAGTTTTAATCAGATTTAAAATCCTTAAAAATAGCCATAAGTATTTATGCAAAATAGTTGAATAAATATAAAGAGTGATGTATAATTATGCCGTAGATGATTACAAGGGGGAATATTAAATGAAGATAAAAGGAAAAGTAAAAGCATTAGTTCTTGCTTTAACAGTATGCCTAGGTGCTACACTAGTTGGATGTAGTGGTAACAAAACTACGAAGATTGATCAAATAAAAAAATCAGGAAAAATAGTTCTTGGAACTTCTGCTGAGTATCCGCCTTATGAATTTGTTATAATGAAGGATGGAAAAGAGGAGATAGTAGGTTTTGATATTGAACTTGCTAAGGAAATAGCAAAGGATTTAGGAGTAAAACTTGAAATTAAAAACATGGATTTTGAAGGACTTATTCCTTCACTAAAAACTGGTCAAATAGACCTTGTTATATCAGGAATGACTCCAACAGAAAAGAGAAAGAAGGAAATAGACTTCTCAAATATATATTATAAAGCAATACAAAGTGTAGTTATTAGAGCTACAGATAAAGATAAATATAACTCAGTAGATAGTTTAACTGGGATAAGAATTGGAGCTCAAACAACTTCAATTCAAGAAGAAATAGCTAAAGAAAAGGTTAAAGAGGCTAAGGTTATGTCATTAGCAAGGATTCCAGAATTAGTTATTTCCTTAAAGACTGATAAAGTAGATGCAGTAATAATGGAAAACCCAGTAGCAAAAGGACATGTATCTAGAAATTCAGATTTAACAATAGCTGACATTAAAGTTGGAGATGAAGATGGTGGTTCTGCAATAGGAGTACAAAAAGGACAACAAGACTTCGTTGATGCTATTAACAAAACAATAGATAGATTAATAGCAGAAGGAAAAATTGATCAATTTGTAACAGATGCAATTAATCTTCAATAATAACTTCAGATTAAACAATAAATAACAATTTTGAATTTAATAAAGATTAGTGATAAAAGATAATGGATTAACACCATTATCTTTTGTTGAGTTTTAAAGTTTTATATATTTATTTCTATATTAGGAGGAATTTACATGGGAGAAATTATAGAGTTTTTATCCACGTATCTAGGGTATTTTATTGAAGGAGCAAGCATAACTATTGCATTGTCTTTCTTTACGGTGTTACTTGGATCTTTAACAGGTACTCTGTTTGCTTTAATGAAGTTATCGAAGAGTAAGGCTTTAAAGAGCATTGCTACAGTATATATTGAAATTGTTAGAGGTACCCCTTTACTAGTTCAAGTGTTTATTCTTTTTTTTGGAGTAGCGAAAGTGATTCAAGATTTGGGATATGCTATGCCGCAGATACAATTTTTAGGTAATGATTTAGTGAGTTTTATATCTATTGTTTTTGCCATGACAATAAATAGTACAGCCTATATTGCAGAAATCATAAGAGGTGGAATTGAGTCCATTGATAAAGGACAAATGGAAGCGGCTAGGTCACTTGGATTAACACATAAAATGTCTATGATATATGTAATAATACCTCAAGCTATAAAAAGTATATTACCTTCTCTAGGTAATGAGTTTATAACTGTAATTAAGGAATCTGCAATAGTATCAGTAGTAGGAATCAGAGAGCTTATGTTTAGTGCAAAGACAGTACAGGGTTCAACCTATATGACATTTACGCCACTAATAACAGCAGCAGTTATGTACTTCGTATTAACTTTTAGTTTATCAAAATTATTAGGAATTGCTGAAAGGAGGATGAAGGCTAGTGATTAGGGTAAATAATCTTCATAAATATTTTGGAAAGTTAGAGGTTTTAAAAGGAGTAAATAATCATATAAAAAAAGGTGAAGTTGTTGTTGTTATAGGACCTTCAGGTTCAGGAAAAAGTACATTTTTAAGATGTCTTAACCTTTTGGAAGAGCCTACAGATGGAGAAATCATTTTTGACGGACAATCAATAACTCTAAAGGAAAATGATATAAACAAGCAAAGAGAAAAGATGGGAATGGTTTTTCAACAGTTTAACTTATTTCCACATCTTAGTGTTTTAGATAATATAACTCTAGCACCAACTAAGGTAAAGAATTTTTCAAAAGAAAAGGCAGAAGAGATCGGAGTAAGTCTTTTAGAAAGAGTAGGACTTAAAGATAAAGCTAATGCATATCCAAAACAGCTCTCAGGTGGACAAAAGCAAAGAATAGCAATAGCAAGAGCCCTTGCTATGTCACCAGCAGTTATGCTATTTGATGAGCCTACTTCTGCACTAGACCCTGAAATGGTTGGAGAAGTTTTAGAGGTTATGAAAGAGCTTGCAAAGGAGGGTATGACTATGGTGGTTGTTACTCACGAAATGGGATTTGCAAGAGAAGTTGGAGATAGAGTTCTATTTATGGATCAAGGAGTTATTTTAGAAGAAGGAACTCCAGAAGAGATATTTGGAAATCCTAAAAAGGATAGAACAAAAGACTTTTTAAGTAAAGTATTATAAATAGTCATTTAAGGGGTATTAGACATAACAATAATAAAAAAAACATCTTGGACTATTTAAAGTTCAAGGTGTTTTTTTATTGAAGAAGACTATATATAAGTCTGTTTCTTGCATAAATTATAGGTATAATTTATATTTATATAGTGAAATCAATAATTATAGAGGATTTGTATGAGCAAACATTATTATGAGAGAGAAGTAATGTCAGATAGGAATTTAACTTATGATCGAAAGTTAGCAAAAGAGTATGCTGAAAAATACGCACTAACTCCAAATACAGGGGAGTATCCATATTTTGAAAAGGATGATTGTGCTAATTTTATATCTCAAGTTTTAAAAGCTGGAGGAATAAAAGAAGTAGGAACACGATGGGATAAACTAGAAGCTTGGTTTTGCCGAACTAAGAGCTTTAAGGATCTAAAAAGTATATCTATTACTTGGAGAGCTGCACGCTACTTTAGAAGACATTGGGCTAATGAAAATGGGCTTGGGGGAAATAGAGCAGCAGTAGCTATAACTATAACGGCGAAACAGGCTTTGGATAATTTTGATAGGCTGTATACTTTACTAAAAGAAGGGGATGTAATTCAATATGGAAAGCCAAATGATAATGACCATCCCTATCATACACAAGTAATACATGATAAGGGATTTAACTGGAGAACTAACCGATATGATTTATATATGGCTCAGCATACTGAAAATCGCCTATATGTATCACTATATGAATATTTAAGTAAATTTCAAGATAAAGAGATAAGGAAAGTATATATTTATAGGATAAAGGATGATTAAAGTTAGAAAATGACACTAAGTTATTATATATAATCAAGGGTGAACTATTATTAAAGTTATGGTAGGATAAAATATATACTAAAGGCAAAGAGGAGAAGAAATACATGAACATTCAAATTTTTGGGATGAAGAAATGTTTTGATACGAAAAAAGCAGAAAGATATTTCAAAGAAAGAAAAATTAAATATCAATTAATTGATTTATCTGAAAAGGCTTTAAGTAAAAGAGAGCTTGAAGGAGTTAGAGTAGTAGTAGGATTAGAAAACTTAATTAATAAAGATTCTAAGGAATATGAAAAATCTAATATGAAGCACATTATAAATGCTAGTGTTAAAGAGGAAATTCTTTTAAATAATCCTAAGTTATATAGAACACCAATAGTGCGTAATGGAAAGCAAGCTACAGTAGGATATGAGCCAGATATATGGAAGACTTGGGAGTAGTTTGAATGTGGAATCAATATCATTAGGAAAGAGCTTAACACAAAAATTTGTGTAAGCTCTTTCTTAATGTAAAGAAGAAACTCATTCTCGTTCCTCCAATGAGTCACTTATATGCTTGGATTTTCTCTGAACAGGGGCTCTTCTTTTTCATAAGTAGGTTTATCATTTGGAGTATTGCCTTTTAAATCATCATAAAAGTTAGCAAAGGAAACCCCCATATAAGGAGCAAGCCATAAGGATCCTATTCCAAAGGTTAGAGCAGTTAGAAGCATCCATCCTATAAAACTCAAATAGAGTAAGAATAATTTTCCTTTATACCCTTTCATCATTTTCTTGCTTTCAGTTAGTGCCTCCATTGCAGATAGATGTGGATTATCTTGTAGAATAAAAAATGCCATTGAATAGCTTAAGACTGCTATAATTCCAGGTATAACTAATAATAAAGACCATAAAAAAGTAAATATAGATATAATCAGATATAATACAAAGGAAGTTAAAAAGTTTTTAAATCCATCAAATAGTGATTCAACAGAAGGAGTTTCGCCTCTTTTTACTCTAAGAGTGAAGGCCGTTAATCCTAACATAAAAGGACCAGCTACGACAATGCCTCCAATTACCCCTAATATTGGTATTGCAGCAAGTATACTCATAATAGCTAAGTAAACTAATAATGGTAAAATACATTTAAGCCATTTACCACTAAGTTGTTTTCGAGCTAAAGCTCTTAATTGAGAATTTTCCATAAATATTAACCTCATTTCTAAAATATACTATCTAATAATATATTATACAATAGTTCAAAAGATGCATAGCTTTTTAGCTAACTTTTATATTTCATGATCATAGTGACTTTCATTGAAATAAGTTATAATAAGTTATAATACAAGAGTAAGGAAAGGGTTAAAGCTATGAGTACTAATAAAACCATTAAAATTTCTGTAAGAAATTTAGTGGAATTTATACTTCGTTCTGGAGATTTAATATCTACTTTTATAAGTAGTTCAAGAAATGTAGATGCCATAAGGGCGCATCAAAAAATACAAAAGGCTGCACCAAAGGAATATAAAGCAGAGATTATGTTATCCTATATTTTTGAAAGTAAAGATATAAATTTAGAGATTAGTGGAAGAGCAGATGGAATAATTGAATATAGTGATAAGGTTATTATAGATGAAATAAAGACAACAATGGCTCCATTAGAGCTTATAGATGAGGATTTTAATAAGCTTCATTGGGCACAGGCTAAATGCTATGCATTTATATATGCACATGATAAAGGTATGAGAGATATAATAGTACAACTTACTTATTATCAAATGGAGACAAAAGAAATCAAGAGACTTGATAGAACATTCTCTTATGAGGAGTTAGAAGAGTTTTTTAATACATTGGTTAATAGTTATATAAATTGGGCAAAAACTCTGCAGGAATGGGTGAGTACAAGAGATACTTCTATAAAGAAACTAGAATTTCCTTTTAAAGATTACAGAGAGGGTCAAAGAAAACTAGCTGTTTCTATATATAAAACCATATTAGAGGGGAAAAAACTGTTTGCCCAAGCGCCAACCGGGATAGGAAAAACTGTAGCTACTTTATTTCCAAGTATAAAAGCTATGGGAGAAGGTCACACTTCAAAAATATTATATCTAACAGCAAAAACAATTACTAGAACTTCTGCAGAAAAGGCAGTAGAAGGTATGCGAGAGTTAGGACTTAAATTTAAGCACGTA
This sequence comes from Clostridium sp. X, assembly GCF_055755365.1. NCBI lineage: Bacteria > Bacillati > Bacillota > Clostridia > Eubacteriales > Clostridiaceae > Clostridium > Clostridium sp. X. The sequence continues at coordinate 939,101 of NZ_CM146912.1, read as the reverse complement.
ACCATTACTGCTAAGGATAAAATATGTTTTAATTCAGATGGTGGATGTGATACTGAAAAATGTGAATTTGCAAAAGGGTTCTTTGATAGAATAAATGGAGCTGTTGAGGACATATTTAATGAAGATAAATTTACAAGAACATTAATAGAGAAATATTCATTGAAACATAAGGTATGTCCCTTTGAATTTTCTTTGGAACTATGTAATTTTGCAGATTGTATAATTTGTGATTATAACTATGTATTTAATCCTAGGGTATATTTAAAGAGATTCTTTATGGAAGGAAGTACAGACTTTACATTTCTAATTGATGAAGCCCATAATCTAGTAGATAGATCAAGAGAAATGTTTTCAGCAGAGATTAATAAAAAGGAAGTATTACAACTAAAAAAGGATAGCAAAGTTTCTGCAAAGGAAGTATCAAAAATTCTTAACAAGATTAACTCCTATATGGTTAACATAAAAAAGCTATGTGATGAAAGTAATAATCACTATATACAAAAGGATCTTCCAAACGAGTTAGTGCAACTATTAAGAGAATTTACATTTTATGCTGAAAAGTGGATTCTAGAAAATAAAGAAAACAATACTAGTTTTAAAGATTCTCTTATGGAATTCTATTTTAATGTATTATCATTTATAAGAACTTCGGAAGACTACAATGAGAAGTATACAACGTATGGAGAAATCCTATATGAAGATGTTAAATTAAAACTGTTTTGTTTAGAACCATCTCATTTATTAAAAGAAGCAATGAAGAGAGGGAAGGCATCAATCTTATTTTCAGCTACACTTATGCCTATGGATTATTATATTGATATACTAGGTGGAGATGAAACTTCGTATAAAATAAAATTGAAATCTCCTTTTGATAGGGAAAATTTATGTTTAATGGTAGACAATAAAATATCAACTACTTATAAAAATAGGGAATTTACATATGATAAAATCGTAAATGATATAGAGCTTATCATAAAAAGTAAACTAGGTAATTATCTTGTTTTTTTTCCTTCATACAAATACATGAATGAGATTTATTCAAGATTTTTTGAAAAGAATACAGAGTTGAAAATAGAATGTCAGACAAATCTAATGGATGAAGAACAGCGAGAGATATTTTTAGATAAGTTTTCTGAAAAAAATACAGAAACATTAGTAGGCTTTGCAGTAATGGGAGGCATATTTTCAGAAGGAATTGATTTAACGGGAAATAGATTAATAGGAACTATAATCGTAGGAGTAGGACTTCCAAAAGTGGGACTAGAGAGAAATATAATAAGCAATTACTTTTCAGATAAAAATAATAAAGGCTTTGAGTATGCTTATATGTATCCTGGTATGAACAAAGTAATGCAAGCAGCAGGCAGAGTAATTAGGTCAGAGAAGGATAGAGGAGTAGTATTATTAATTGATGAAAGATTTTCTTATCCAAGTTATTATAAATTATTTCCTAGGGAATGGTATCCTGTAATTAATATAAAAAATGCTCAGAATTTAGAAGAAATCACTAAAGAGTTTTGGAGCGATAATATATTAAAGAAGGTTGAAATATAATGTCGTTTTAATGGATATATTATACATTTATACATTTTATAATCAGAAAATGTTGACAAGCGAACGGGTGTTCTGTATAATCAAAATATAGAATTAATTGGTATATTTGATTATTGGGGGTATATTTATGCAAAACGGAGCTAATTTCTTTGTAAGAGTAAACTATTCTATTGATGGTAAAAATACAAAAGGTAACTGTACAGGTGCACATATAACAACTATGGGCACTGAAGGAGAAGGAAAATACTTAATCGGTGGAGGTTTCTTTAACAAGAACAGAGGTTCCTTTTTATTTAAAGCAAAGGATCTAAAAGAAGCTAATGAGATGGCGAAAAATAATAGCTTTGTAAAGAACAAAACCTATAGATATGAGTTAATTATTTTAGATAGTAAAATTAAAATTGCATAATATACCTATAAGGAATAGTATAGTTATTAAAGGTTCATGATGAACCTTTAATTTTTTTCATATAATGTAGAGTAGATTAAAGAGAAGGAAGGTTAAAAAATGATAGCTGAAATTTTAGCAGTTGGAACTGAAATTTTATTAGGAAATATAGTTAATACCAATGGTCAATATATAGCTAATCGATTAGCAGAACTTGGAATAAATGTGTATCATCAATCTGTTGTTGGAGATAATGAAGAGAGATTAAAACAAGCATATGATTTAGCCTTTAAAAGAGCAGATTTAGTAATAACTACTGGAGGACTCGGACCTACTAAAGATGATTTAACGAAAGAAGTGGCTTTTGATTATTTTACAAAAGAATCCATTCTCTATGAAGACATATTAAAAAATATAGAAGGTTTTTTCAAAAGATTGAATGTAGAGATGGGAGAAAGCAATAAAAAACAAGCTTATTTTCCAAAGGATGCTATTATAATGCCTAATAATAATGGTACAGCACCTGGATGTATAATTGAAAGTCATAATAAGGTTTTAGCTGTATTGCCAGGTCCCCCAAGAGAGATGAAGGCTATGTTTGAGGAAAGCCTAGTTCCTTATCTATCAAAATTCCAAGACGGTGTCCTCTTCTCTAAGACACTTAGAATTATTGGAATTGGAGAAAGTCAGGTAGAAGAGATGATAGAAGATATTATAGATAATTCTACAAATCCTACTGTAGCTCCTTATGCGAAAGAAGGAGAAGTAATATTAAGAATTACTGCTAAGGCTAAAAATAAAGATGAGGCAGAAAAGTTAGTTCTCCCTGTTGAAAAATCTATTAGAGATAGGTTAGGAAATCAGGTATATGGTGAAGGAGAAACTTCTATAGAAGAAGTTTTAGGGAAAATGTTAGTTGATAATAACTTGAGTATAGCTACAGCAGAATCTTGTACGGGAGGACTTTTAGCAGGAAGAATAATAAACTATCCAGGTATTTCAGCTGTATTTAAAGAAGGAGCAATTACCTATACTAATGAGTCCAAAATTAAAAGACTTAAAGTGAAGAAAGAAACTCTAGAAAAGTTTGGAGCAGTAAGTAGTCAAACAGCAGCAGAGATGGCACAGGGTATCGCTAAGGTAACTGGAACGGATATTGGAATATCTACTACTGGAATTGCAGGCCCAGGAGGCGGAAGTGAAGAAAAGCCAGTAGGGCTTGTGTATGTAGGGTTTTACTTTAAAGGAGAGATAAAGACAAAGGAGTTCAACTTAGTAGGAGATAGACAAAGAATAAGAAATAATACAGTTACTAGAACATTAGAATGGGTAAGAAGAGAGATTTTAAAAAGTTTAATAAAATAATAAAACAATAAAATAATAGAAGTATAAGTGTTAGAGGGAGTTTTTTGCTCTTATAACGCTTATACTTCTTATAATATTATGATGAAGTTTCTGCAGCTTTTGTCTAAGTTTGACATTGACAGAGTATATAAAAGGTGATATTATCTTAATGTACTTAAATAAAAGACAACTGTACGCTATAGAAACACAGGGAGATGACAAAAAGGGGGCTTCACAATATAAAATGGGCTTCATACCGAAGATAATTATGGGGCATAATTATAGGTAGTACCATAGGGGCTATATCTAAAGCTACGGGGGCGTACTTTAGGTAATAAAAGTAGAAGGTGCAGAATTGATATAATTCAATTTTGTATGTTCTTTTTTTATTTTAAGCGAAAAAAATCGGCATAGCCGACTTTTTGATTTTATATTAAAAAACTTATGTAATAAACAAATGACTTGTATAGGAAAATAATATTATCAAAGATAAAATACATAATGTCAGACCTTTTATTAGTAGCATTTTCTTTTTAAAATTTTTCATATTACCAGAAAGCTCAGTGTGTTTTAGCAATGCTCTTTGACTATACATTAGATCTCTCCTTTCTATAGAGTTGCATTATGTAATATAAATATAATTATAATTATATACGCAGATATAGTACTATTAGTTACAGAATAATTACACTTTTCTTAAAAAATAACCAGGTACAATGTAGTACCTGGTTAATTAAATATATGCAGTTAAAGTAATTAAGCACCAGATTCAGTTGCAGGTGGGGTAAAGACCCTTTGAGCAAGCTCTGAATCTAGGATATATAAGGCAGTGTTATCGTTATTTATTCTTTTTAATCTTTTAATAATATCACTGAATGTAGACTCTTCTTCCACTTGCTCATCTATAAACCATTTTAAAAAACTCATAGTAGCGTGTTCTCTTTCTTCTAAAGAAATATCCGAAAGCTCATATATTCTTCTAGTAACTTCTTGTTCGTGTTCAAGAGCCTTTTCAAACACATTAAGAATTGATGTATATTTATTATTAGGAAGTGTTAAAGAGCCTAATTTAATATCACCATCTCGTTCATCAATATAATTAAAAAATTTCATGGCATGAAATTTTTCCTCTTCAGATTGTACTTTAAAAAAGTTAGTGAACCCACTTAAGTCTTGCGAAGCACAATATGCTGCCATGTCAAGATAAATGTGAGCTGATTCAAACTCAAAGGTCATCTGGCTATTTAATTTTTCAAAAAGTTGTTCACTTATCATTTTTTCCTCCTTATAGTGCATTAATAGTTCATAATAAGTAGTATTACACTATAACAATAGAAAATACATTAATGCTATGGAAGAAGCTTGCTTATATTTATAATTCCTGAACCTTGAACACACTTTGACATATTCAGTAAAGTACATGAGGTTTTAAGTAAAGAAGTTATGTCTTTATATGTTAGGTTAGGATTGTTTTCAAAAAGTAAGGCACAAATACCGCTTATATAGGCAGCTGCACAAGAGGTTCCTGTGTAAGAGGTATAAAGCTTATCTATTGGTTTAGGGTATATTTTTTGTCCCTCTTTTTCAGATATATAATTTATATCTGAGTTTAATGAGCAAATATCTACGCAAGCAGCAGACAAGTCTGGTTTCTCTAGCTTGCCGCTTTGTCCTGCAGAGGAACCAACGTAAGGCTTCTTGATACCAGTTGTATCTAAGCCACCAACAGTTATACAGTTATTTAATAGTGCAATTCCTCTCATAGAACCCTCTACGTTTGTATTATGACCGCTTGAAACTATAATAACTAAGTTATTTTCTATGGATTTATCAAAAAGCTTAGAAAATAGGGATAATGTAAATTCATCATAATCTATAACTTCAAAAGGAAGACAAATTATTTTAATATTATATTCTTCGCTTTCATCTATTAGTTGATTAATGCCATATAATATATCAGAAATAAAACCTCGTCCTAAACTATTGAAAGCCTTAATCATGTAAATATTACTCTTTTCCGCTACCCCCTTGTACATTCCATTGGAGCTAAAACCACTTGATGAGATAATTCCACTAACAAAGGTGCCATGGCCATTATCATCATAAGGGTGATTTAGATTATTAATTAAGTCTACAAATTGTATAATTCGATTATTAGGTTTCTTTAAGTCAGTGTGAGGATATATACCACTATCAACTACACCGATACATACATTCTTTCCAGTTAGCTTATACTTTCCTTCTAACTTTACTCCATTAGCTCCAAGAACACTGCTTCCACATAGTAAAGCATAGTTATCAAAGCAAATATGATCTACCTGAGGATATTCAATAAGCTTTTCTATAATATTTAAAGGTAAGGAGGCCGAAATACAACCTAGATAAGGAATTGAACGTATAATAGTACATCTTGAATTTAGAATTTTACTCTCAACTTTTTCTTGAAGAGAGGTGCAATGTATTATAACACGATAATTTTTATATATTTTATTTTTTAAAGCGCTTTTTAAATTTGGCTCTAATTTGCTTTTTAGGGAAAACATAAATACCCTCCTAATACAATACTCTATTATATAATATAGTTTTATAGAGACTTAAATGTTAATTCTAAAGCTAATAAATAATATGATATAATAGTGCTGATTAGTTACATAAAAGTTATAAAGAGTGTAAATATAAAAAAGTAGTTTAAAACATAAAAAGATAAGAGTTAGAAAGTATCCTCTCTAGCTCTTATCTCTTCCATTTAAATACTAATATACCTAATAGCATTATACCTATACCTAATATTTTATTCATACCGAAACTACATGTTTCAGAATCAAATAGTCCAAAAGCTTCTATAAGGCCCGCAGAGATAAGCTGAGCAATTAATATTGCACCAATGGCATAAGCAGGCCCAAGTTTCGAAATACCGCACATTACAGTGAAAATAATAGCAGATCCAAGAGGACCACCTAGAAGATATAATTTATTTGCCGAACCTATTTCTTTAAAGCTGCCTTTTCCTATAAACATTGTAATAGCTAGGGTTAGTATAAATCCGATACCTTGTACTAAAGTATTAGTTTCCCAAAGACCTATTTTGGCAGAAAGACGAGTGTTAAATACACCTTGTAAACTCATAAAAACACCTGCAAGAATAGAACAAATTAATCCAAACATAAAAAAATCACCCTCCATAGCTAGTGTACCCTAAAATATAGGTTCTATTAATCTAGATGGATAGGTGTATTGGATCATTCTTAATAACCAGTATCTTGTCTTTTATGGTTTATTACATTTTTAGCATGATAGGCTTTTTCAACTTCAGACACAGAAAAACCAAGGGATACTCCTAAGGACAAAAAATCTTCAAACAGGGTTTTATAATTATCCATAGAAGGACAAATGATCAGATCATTAATGTCTATATGTATATTTACAAATTTTTCAGTCAATTCTGATTCATCATATCTTAATTCAATATCTATATCGGAATAGTTTTTTTCAAGACCTAAACTTAATATAAAGTGTAAACAATCTACATATTCTTCTAAAATCACTTCTTTTGATGATGGACCTTTAGTACTCCAAAATTTAAAACATCTAGTTTCATTTGCAAGTTCACTTATTTCAACTTGAAGGGCTAGAATTTTTTTTAAACATAGAGATTGATTATGTAAACCGTGTTCTTTGATTATTCTCATATCGAGATCTCGTTGTAACTCAAATAGATTGGTAAGATTCATGGTGTAGTACCGCCTTTCTTCACATTCCGCATAAGTACATTTTATAATATTTTTAAAAATATTGGAAGAGAGGCAAATCGTTTACATTTTTTTTTGGAGAAAAATTTAATTTATTTGGAGTAATATATAAATTGAAATCGATTGCTTAAAATTATAATTAGTATTCTCTTAACGGATAGTCACGAACTAACATTTCTTTTTTATTACTAACTGATTTCCAAAGTTGAAGATGAGTTATTTTTGCAAAGTCATAAGAAACCTCTTCAATTTTATCTATAGCAGTCGTACGTTCATCTTGGGTGAAGGATTTTCTTATGTTATAGTTAGAACTTGCAAGTGCTATTTGTAATTCTTTTTCATAATCAGGTTTTATATTAAATCCACTTAAAGAAAGAGTTTCAGATATATTTCTCGCAATTCTAATTATATATCCTTTACTATCTATCTTAAGATTAACGGTCTTTAAGGATTTATCTAAACAAATATTAGGAGCTATTCTAACTTTGAATTTTTTGTATGGAGCTAAAGTGTCAAGAATAATCTTATTAAATTTATCTATATCAGGGTCTATCACTGTTTGTATAGGAATAAAAAATTGGTGTTGATTAATCTTATGAAGTTTGTATTTTCTGCAAAGATTTTTCTGGGTAACTTCTATTAGTTTGTTAGAATTATTATCAAATAATGCAACTAAATTATATTTCATGGTTATCCCCCGACTACAATAATGTTTATTGTTATTATATCATATTTATTATAATTGTAAATTTTAAACTTATAAATATGCAAATATATAGGAATTTACGTATAAATTCTACAGTAATCTTATAAATATTTATATAGTAGAAATTTTATACTATACTTACATAAAAAAATAAGTATTAAAAATAATTAGGATTATGCTATAATAATTTCTGTAACATATTAATTATGATATTTAAGATATAAAATTTACATAGATGAAGAATATTATACTTAGAGTATACAATAAAATAAATAATAAGGATGGATAATCATATGGATAAGCTGATTATTGATGGAGGCAAATTTTTAAATGGTGATATAGAAATAAGTGGTGCAAAGAATGCAGCAGTAGCTATTTTACCTGCAGCTATAATGGCTAGCCGAGGAATTTGTACTATTGAGAATATACCGCAAATTAGTGATACGGAATGCATAGAGAGAATAATTGATAGCCTAGGAGCAACAGTAAGTAGAAATAAAAATACTGTAACTATAGATAGTACTACTATACATAGCAGTGATGCAAATACAGAAGATGTTAGAAGAATGAGAGCATCTTATTATTTGATTGGAGCTCTTTTAGGAAGATTTAAAAAGGCTAGAGTTGAGATGCCAGGAGGATGTGCTATAGGTGTAAGGCCTATTGATCAACATATAAAGGGCTTTGAGGCACTTGGGGCAAGAGTTAAGATAGAACATGGAGCAGTAGTTATAGAAGCAGATAAGTTAATTGGTACTAATATATATTTCGATGTAGTAAGTGTGGGAGCTACTATAAACGTAATGCTTGCAGCTACACTTGCAGAGGGAAAGACTATTCTTGAGAATGCAGCAAAAGAGCCACATATAGTAGACGTTGCAAACTTTTTGAATACTATGGGAGCTGATATAAAGGGAGCAGGAACAGATGTAATTAAAGTATCTGGAGTAAAAGAATTAGTTGGATGTAATTATAGTGTTATTCCAGATCAAATTGAAGCTGGTACATACATGATTGCCACAGCAGCTTGTGGAGGACGAGTAAAGATAAATAATGTTATACCAAAGCATCTAGAATCTATTTCAGCAAAGCTTATAGAGATGGGTGTTAATGTAATTGAGCATGGAGATAGTATTACAGTAGAAAGTACAGGAGACTTAAGGGGAGTAAATGTAAAAACATTACCTTATCCTGGATTTCCTACAGATGTTCAGCAACCTATGACTACTCTTTTAAGCATAGCTAAAGGAAGAGGAATAGTTAATGAGAGCATATGGGAAAGTAGATTTAAACATGTAGATGAGCTAAAGAAAATGGGAGCTAAGATAAGCGTAGAAAATAATCTAGCTATTATAGAGGGAGTTGAAAAACTCACAGGAGCTAGAGTAAGAGCTACAGATTTAAGAGCAGGCGCGGCTATGGTTATAGCTGGACTTGTAGCGGAAGGAATTACTGAGATAATAGATATTGAACACATAGACAGAGGATATCCATTTATCGAAGAGAAATTTAATAGACTTGGGGCTAAGATAACAAGAGTCACTGAAAGCTAAAAGATATTTAAATGATTGGAGAATCCAAGATGATATTTTGCCCTTTATACAGTGGTAGTAGTGGAAATAGTATATATGTTGCGTCGGAGTATGGTAGTATTTTAGTAGATGCAGGATTGCCAGGTAAAAGCATAGAAAATGCTCTAGCCAGTATTAATAAGAATCCTAATGATATAGATGGAATTTTTATTACTCATGAACATAGTGATCATGTTAAAGGGGTTGGAGTATTATCACGAAGATATGATATTCCTATATATGCCAATAAGTTAACTTGGGAAGGTATGGGAAAAGGTATAGGAAAGATTAAAGAGAATAATATAAAGATACTAGATAGTGATGAAGTTGTTATAAAGGATCTATGTATATCTAACTATTCTATACCACATGATGCCGCAGATCCTATTGGGTACTTTGTATGCTGTGGCAAGAATAAAGTAAGTATAGCTACAGATTTAGGGTACTTTTCTAAGGAAGTAGAAGAGGCAATCATGGGCTCAGACATAGTATTGTTAGAGAGCAATCATGATGTAGAAATGCTAAAGTTTGGGCCTTATCCATACCCACTAAAGAGAAGAATATTAAGTGATCATGGTCATTTATCTAACTATGACTGTGGTAAAGCTATAGTTAGTATGATTAAAAATAATAGCAAAAAAATTATATTAGGGCATCTAAGTAAAACAAATAATTATCCAGAACTCGCCTATGAAACAGTAATAAGTGTACTCAGAGAAAATGACATAAAGATACAGGAAGATGTATGTATTAGTATGGCTAAGAGAGATATGCCTAGCAATTACATTGAGTTTTAAGGGGGATAATAATATGAAAAGATTGTTCAAGCTATTATTAGCCATATTAATAGTGACAACTTTAATTACTCTTATAGGATGTGGTAAGCAAGATAAGCCAATTGTAAAGAGTAATGAAAAAATTAAGAACTTGAAACTAGTAAATTCTGATGAAGATTGGATTAATATCGAAGTTTATTTTGATGGATCAGTAGATGAAAAGAAAGCAGAGGTTATGAAAGAGGAAAGGGTTATTAAAGAGGAGGAACTTTTAGGAGAGGTTATAATGCAAGAACTTATTAAAGGACCATCTATTAAAAGTCAATTAAAGCCTATATTTCCAAAGGAAGCTAAACTTTTGAGTTTTTCAATTAAAGATAAAATTGCCTATGTTAATTTAAGTTCAGATGTAAATTATAATATGACCATAGCTAGAGAAGAGGCTTGCCTTAGAAGTATAGTATTGTCATTAACTCAATTGAAGTCTGTAGAAAAGGTGAAAATAGTAGTTGAAAATAAAAACATAGGAACATTAGGTGGTAATTTTAACATTGAAAAGCCATTTGACATTAATGATATTAATAGCATGAGGAAATAAATTCTAATTGAAAAAAAAGTAAATATTTATTATAATATGGATGAGATTATAGTTAAATGTAATTTACAGAAGGAGAATGAACAATGAATTTGTACAAAGAGTGGACAGATATGGTTGTAGAGTATGTTAAACACAAAGGAGAAGCTGCTTTCTGGAGAGAATACGGCGATATGGAAAAGAGTATATATGCAAAAATACTAGCAAATCACAATGAGACAGTTAAGGGACCTATTGAAGAATTGTCAAACAAGTTTAATACTGATATAAAGTTTTTTGTAGGATTTTTAGATGGAATAAATGATAGTTTAGTAGAACCATTTGACATTGAGAATTCAGAAAAGAATACTGTAGTTGAGTTAAATATAGATTTTGAGAAGCTATACTTTAATATGATAGATGCAAAAGCTGATTATTTATATACTCTTCCACAATGGGAAGGCATATTCTCAGCAGAAAAGAGAAAAGAAATAACTCAAGCATGGAGAGCTTCTAAAGTAGTAGTTAAAGAAGATAAAGTAGGAAGAAATGATCCATGTAGTTGCGGAAGTGGCAAAAAACATAAAAAATGTTGTGGTGCTAATGCATAATTAATATAGGTAAGAATCGACACTGTCGATTCTTTTTTATATTAATTTATAAAATCTTATCATCCTTGTACTTGGCCATACGATAAATTAATTATAAGGAGATGTTTATTATGGCAAATATATTAATAGTAGATGATAAAGCATATATCAGAAATAGAATTAAGGAGCTACTAGAAGAACATAGAATTAATATATATGAAGCTACCAGTTCTAGGCAGCTTTTCACTATACTAGCTCAATTGAATTATGATATAGATCTTATAATATTAGAAATTAATTTAGGTAACGAGAATGGACTTGACATTATAAGCAAATTAAACATTAAAGGAATGAACATACCTGTATTAATATTGACCACAGAAAATAGGAAAAAACAGTTTGTAAAGGGGATAAAGGCTGGAGTTGTTGATTATATGCTAAAGCCCTTTAATGATAAAGTTTTAGTTAAAAGAGTACTTGAAAATATTCAAGAGGGTAAAAATAAAATAGCTCATAGAAAATTTATAATTCAAGGAAATAAGGTTTCCGTAAGTAATGTGAAAGAACTAAAGAATAAAGAAATATCTCCGTTTAAACCTGAAGTTATAGTAAATAAGCAAGAGAACAATCTATCTATAATTATGATAACATTTTTTAAAAAAGTTGAAGAATTTACAGTTAAATTAGAAAGAGAATATAAAATTGTAGCTGATATTATATATCCTAAGTTAAAAGAGACATTAAAGGACCCAGAGGTATTAACTAAATATGGTTTTCAAAGTTTTATAGCAGCTTTTAGAAGTGTAGATAACAAAGAAGAAAAGGTTATAGAAGAAAAAATTAGACAATTATTTGAAGAATTAAAAAGAAGTACTGAAATTCTTAAGCCTTACTACTTAGAGTGTACCTTTGTTAACTATCCTAATGATGGAAGAAATAAAGAAGAATTGATTCTAAAAGCTAGACAAGAAACAATTGAAAAAATAAATAACTTCAAAAGAATGGAGAAAATATGAATATAACAGTTATCTCAGTAGGGAAGTTAAAAGAAAAGTACTTAAGAGCTGCCATTGATGAATACAGCAAAAGATTAAGCAGATATTGCAAATTAGATATAGTTGAGCTAAATGATGAAAAGACTCCTGACAATGCCTCTGAGAAAGAGGAGTTAATTATAAAAGAAAAAGAAGGAGCAAATATACTAAAAAATATTAAAGATAATATGTTTGTAGTAGCCCTAGCTATAGAAGGTAAAATGATATCTTCAGAAGAACTAGGGGAATTTATAAAGGAGCAAGGGATAAGAGGCAATAGTAATATTGCTTTCATTATAGGAGGCTCTCTTGGGCTATCTAAGGAAGTTTTAAATAGAGCTGACTATAAGCTCTCTTTCTCCAAGATGACCTTTCCTCATCAGCTTATGAGGGTTATATTACTTGAGCAGGTTTATAGAGGGTTCAGGATAATTAATGGTGAACCGTATCATAAGTAACGGAGGTTTTTATGCCGTGGCTTATAATGAAAGGATTTCACTACAAAACCCTCAACATTTCTGTTGAGGGTTTTGGAATTATTGATGATTAAATTAGTTGTAATATTACTAGTAAAGATAGACTATCATAGTTTTTGTTCTTTAAAATCAATCATTTTTATCGTGTTTGCTGAAATTATACCAAATAAGATAAATGCTATAATGCTAAATAACAATGTAGGTGTATTTAACCAAGGAGCATTTATTTTCCCTTGAGCTGAATTAATAGGGATAATAATAGCCCAAACAATTATACCCCATGTAATTCCTATTGGTAAAGTACCTGCATTTCTGATAAACTCTATCTTTCGCATAGTAAGCAAGAGTATATATCCTGCAATTTGGCCGGCTATAACGTGAATTAATAGCTGGGAAAAAGTCATATTGACACCTAATGAAGAAATATTCATAAATTCTGTCAAGGCAACTACAGCTGCCTGTGCTAACGAGGCAATTAAAAAGCCTAAAGAATATTTTAAATACATTTTGCTCAACTCCATTTATTAAATTATCTACTCTAATCCTATTGTTATCTTCTTATCAAAACTTATGCAAAATAAGTTCATACTTTAATACAAAAAACAAAAGGAGAGATGTCTCTCCTATAAGTTTGCATTAAGACTGCGAATATATTTTGAAATTAGACATTCTTTCTCCTTAGAGCTGAGCATGTGGAAGGGGTAGGAAGAAGGAAGTATTGCATGGCCGAGCAGCAGACTTCCTATCTGTTTCGCATAAAATTCAGCGTCATATTCCTGTCCCAAGCGGTCAAAATGCATCTGAAGCGCAGACTTCAAGCTGTTAAATATTAAATTTGTAAAATTCATATCCTCAGGCAAATTACCCATAATACTCTCAGAAATTAATAGTCTTACTAAAGTTTCATTCTCTTCAAAAAATCTCTACATTATTAGAATAGTAAATTCTGTTCCTATACCGATAATAAGAGCTCCAAGTGTAGCAGTGAGTGGCGTATATTTGATGTCAAACAGGTACATTATTCCTCCGGACCAGCCTACTATAAAAATTATAGGGAGCAGTGGAATAAAGGCTTTAACAGGATGACGATAGATGAACAATAGTCTAAGAAACACAGCAGCCATTCCAAGCAGAGTCGTTTTATACCGTCCTGTTGTCAATGCAGACATCATCTCAACATCCAATACAGATTTTCCTGTAACAGTAATTTTTAATTCTTGTGAACTATTGTTTGATATATAGTCATTTAAGTTCTCAATGAAGTTTTTTAGCTCCTGAGCCTCAAGATGCTTTATTCCAACGGTAATAACTCCTTTTGATTTTTCTTTATTCAGGAGAAGCTTCAGCTGGCTTTCTGGCATATCCTTTATGAAATCTTTAGTTTCGGAAACAGTCGGGGCTTTGTTGTCATTAGTCTGTCTCATTACAGAGGTGAGGGATTTAGTCTCAACTACTACAGAGGGAAATTCTTTACCCAAAGCTTCGGTTATTTTATCAACCCAAGCGAGAGAATTTTCGCTAAGAACATTTTCACCACTGATAAGGATAGAAATCTGGTCTGTAGCCCCTAGAACATCTCTTAGCTTATGAATATCCTTTAATTCCTGAACATTCTGAGGCATGAAGTTTTCGATATCGGTTTCAACTCCAACTCTCAAATCTCCCCAAATTCCAAAGCCGGTAGTAGTAAGAGCTAGGAGTATTATAATCCATTTTATAGAGATTACTTTTCGTGTGAATTTATTTAATAACACTTCAACGTCTTTTACAGGATTTGCCTTAATAAAGTCTTTAATTGAAGCGGATATATTGCTTTTGGCTGTGTCGTTTACGTTACCTTTAAGCTTAACTATAAAAGTCATATATTTATCTTCAGTAATCAATCCATTAAATATGGATCTAAGCTGTCCATTATCATCATAGAGCATCTTGTCTATAGTTCTTTGAGTAGTTGGGATAGAGGGTGCTTTGGCATCTGAGTAGGATATCATGGTTCCTAAATTCTCACTAATGGTTATTAAGTTGCCTCCCATTTCAGACAGTCCGCTTCCAAGCTGTTTTAAATTTGCTAATTGCTCCTTTTGACTTTCATTCATATCCTTGATACCACCTAGCTTGCTGCCTAGATTGCTTTTAATCCCCTTAAGGCCTGTAATAGTGTTTTCAGGAACAGTAGGGAGGGCAGCACTGTTTTGAGAAATCGTAGTCATTTTCTCTGACAACTGTAAAAGTTGAGTGCTTATCTGACTTAATTGCTGTGCTTGCTTCTGGAGTCAGAAGATCCGTTGCTTCCTTTCCCTCAAATAAAACAATGATTGCCTCTCCGCCAAATTCAGATTCAAGGCTAAGATTATTCTGATAAACCTCACTGCTGGTTTCTATAAGAGTATCGTTGCTGGTTGCCAATCTAATATTTGTAGCACCAACAGCGAAGACAAGCATCAGAACCAATGTGGTTGAAAGAGCCTTTACAGGCCAGTTTGTTATGATTTTTGACAGGAACTTAAACATCAAATTATCCTCCCTTAATACTTATCTGTAAATGTAAGTACTTACTAACATTGATAATATAATTACATAGATGTCAATAGACTGTATTCAGGATTCTTATAGTCTTATTGAAAGTTTTAGTTTTACACCTGTACAGAATAAAGGTAATTAATAATGAGATTAGGAGTTATACAAATAAGAATATAGAGAATTATATGATTAAACCTCCGTTAGTACTGTTGCGGAGAACCGTATCATAAATAAATGCTAAAAGTAGCCTTATGCAAGTAATATCAATGCCTAGGGCTGCTTTTATGTCCCGAAATACCGTATCATAAGTAATATGCTTATCTTGCTTCATTGTTTTGTATATCTATTGTCCATTTACGTATTTCAGCAAGAGCATTAATTAATTTTAACCCATTATCTGTTAGAGAATATTCAACATGAGGAGGTATTTCATTGTATTGCTTCCTATTAATAATGTTCTCGTTTACCAACTCTTTTAGTATTTTAGTAAGCATTAAATCTGTAATTCCATCTAGCTTACGTTTTAATTGATTAAATCGTATGTGTTCAGCATCATAAATAATCCAAATAAGCTTGATTTTCCATTTACCGCCAAGGAGACTAGTAGTATATTCGAGAGGACAGTCAGTAAACCTTTCGTTTGAATCTGTCATTTTGTTTCACCGCTTTCTAAAAAATTAATACATTATTGAACTATATTTCCTATTACTATACTTTTATATAGTATCTATATTATTTTTGCGTACTTGTTTATATGGAATATATAATTATAATAATTGATAGAAATTAAAAAAGAAAGAGGTAGGTAGATTATGAAAATTGAGTTATGGTCTGACTATGCATGTCCATATTGTTATATTGGAGAAATAAGATTAGAAAAAGCATTGGAGGAGATTGATAATAAAAATGAAATTGAAGTCATTATGAGAAGTTTTGAATTAGATCCTAATGCAAGTTATGAGATGACATCAACTACACTAGAGAGGTTTGCAAAAAAATATGGATTAAGTGAAGAGATGGCTAAACAAAGAATAGATGAAATTACAAATATTGCAATAGAAGAAGGAATCGATTTTAGGTATATATCAACACGATATACGAATACTTTTGATGCACATCGTTTAACAAAGTTTGCAGAAAGTAAAGGAAAGAAAGGTATATCTGAAAAGTTATTTAGGGCATACTTTACAGATAATATGGAATTCATGGAGTACCATATTTTTTAATAAATGGAGAATATTCCATATATGGAGCGCAGCCTACTAAATTAATTCGAAAAGCATTGGAAGAATTATTAAAAAAAGAGAAAGCTGAATTACATAAAACTATGGATGGTATGGTATGTGGATCAGATGGATGTCACATTAGCGGAGAATAGGTATGATAAAACAAATATCAGTTAGAGATGTATTTGGGACAAATGCATATTTTTATATTGATGATACTATAAATCATGGATTTTTGATTGATCCAGGTGCTGAGGCAGATAAGTTATTACAAATCATAAAGAAAGAAAAATTAGTTTATGGGTGATGCAAAGCAGATTAGTAAGAAACTTAATGTTTTCATTTATATGCATAGTGAAGGAAATAAATATGTTACAAATTCTGTATGAAACCTATCTAGAAGCTGTAGAAGGAATATTACACTAGAGGATGTAAAATATTTAAAAGACAATGATATCATTACATTAGAAGTAAATCCCGATATTATATTAAGAGTAATTTATGTACTAGGGCATACTTTAGATTCAGTAGTATACTATAGCGTAGATAAAAATATTGCATTTGTTGGTGATACAATATTTGCAGGAAGTATAGGTCGTAGTGATTTTTACGGAGGTAATGCAATTCAGCTGTTTATAGGAATTGTGCAGAAGATTTTTTCATTGCCAGATAACACAATACTATATTCTGAACATAGTAAGCCAACGACTGTAGCGAATGAGAAAAATATACAGAAACAAATCTTTAGATTTTAACTATATAATTTAAGTTGTATAATTACCATAGAAAAAAATATAAACATAGGAGAGACTAAAATGATAGTAAATACAGATAAATGCATAAGATGTACTTTATGTAAACAAGATTGTATAGTAAGCGATATAGAGGTAATTAATGAAAAGTCACATATAAAAAATGAATCATGTATAAAGTGTGGTCACTGTATTGCCATTTGTCCAGTTAAAGCAGTATCTTCAAATGATGAAGAAGAATATTCAATGGATGAAGTAATGGAATATAATAAGGAAAGTTTTGATATAGACCCAGAGAATTTAATGAACTTCATGAAGTTTAGAAGAAGTGTTAGATTATTTAAAAAAGATGATATAGAAGAAGAAAAAATACAAAAAATAATTGAAGTAGGCAAGTTTACGCAAACCGGTGGTAATACTCAAGATGTTTCTTATGTTATTGTAAAAGATAAACTTCAAGAAGTTAGACAAATAGTTCTAGAAACATTAAATGAAATGTCAGATAAAATGATATCCGGTGAAAATACACTAAAACAACTTATTACATACGCACATATGTGGAAACAAATGTATAAAAACTTTTTAGAAAATCCAGATGGTGAAGATAGATTATTCTTTAAAGCACCTTTATTAATAGTAATAAAGGCAAATAGAGTTGTAAATGGGGCTTTAGCAGCAGCAAAAATGGAACTTATGATAAATGCTTTAGGGCTTGGAACATATTTTAGTGGATTTTTGGAAAGAGCTTTATCAGTTAATCCTAAAATAAGGGGATTATTACAAATAGAACAAGGTGAAGAATTTGTAGCTTGTATGCTAATTGGATACCCAAGAGTAAAATATAAAAGAACTGTACCAAGAAAAGATGTAAAAGTAATAAGATTATAGAATCATATGATAATATCACAAATAATAAGAAGAAAAGATGTATTTTAGAAAAATATTATTTAGTTTAACTGGATGGTATGTATAAAAATTTAATAGATAAAATATCATTTACTAGCGATACGGTGAACCGTATTATAAATAGAGATAGAGGCCTCGAAATACACTTTAAGCCTCTATTTATTATATAAGAAAACTTTTAAACTATCTTTCTTATTAAGGGGAGACAGTAGGACTTTTCTTACCTCAGTTTGATATAAACTTTCTAATTTGAAAATAACCCAATTTTCATTCTTCCCAATTTGCTGTAACTCCTTGTAATTTATGATACCTTCCTTAATGATTGCTCTTGGTTTCATTCCTAAATGCTCATCTGATAATGGGTGGAGAATGATGTTCCTAATAACCAAAGCAATAACAAAGTCAATTAGCCTTAGTTGGGACATAGAACGATGAACTAGAGTTTTAGCTATAATCACTAGAAAGGAAAAGCCAATAACAGCTCTAAATATCCATTGAATGGTAGTAAGTGTTTACTGACTCAGTAAAAAATCTATATATAACACATCCTTTAATTAAATGAATTATTATCTAGTTTACCACGAACACACTAAGAATAATCTATAGACTATTATGAATTTAGATAGAGAAATTATTAAGAATAGTTCTTAAAAATCTTAGTTTTATTCGTTACGGTGAACTGTGTAACTTTCGTTTAAATCCGATTATTTGTGGTGATATAATAAAGAAAATTATATAAGTGAGGATGTATCATGACCAAACATCGTATCTATACAATGAGTTTTGCAAAAGTCTATCCCCTTTATGTTACGAAGGCGGAGAAAAAAGGACGTACGAAAACAGAAGTTGATGAAATCATCTGTTGGTTAACAGGATATAGCAAGGAAGAGTTAGAAGCACAACTAGAAAAACAGATAGACTTTGAGACCTTCTTTGCGGAAGCTCCTAAGCTTAATCCTTCCCGGGCTTTGATCAAAGGTGTGGTCTGCGGTGTCCGAGTGGAATACATTGAAGAACCAACAATGCAGGAAATTCGCTATTTGGATAAGCTGATCGATGAGTTATCAAAGGGAAAAGCCATGGATAAGATTTTGAGGAAATAATAATTAAACACGAAGAAACACTGATTCAATTTATAATATAAAAGAATCTTGGTGGTGTGCAAGAGTAATTTTATGGTGAGTTACAGCTAGAGTAGAATAATAATATCAATTTTAATTACCTAACTAATAAAAAATGGTAAGTGGATTCGAGTGAACGTGTTTAAAAAAATACTACATTATTTAGTCCTGATAGGTATGGAAACCTCCAATAGCACTGTTCGTTGAACACTAACACAAATAGAGATAGAGGCCTGGAAATACACTTTAGGCCTCTATTTATTATATAAGAAAACTCTTAAGCTGTCTTTCTTATCAAGGGTACCCAGTAGGACTTTTCTTACCTCAGTTTGATATAAACTTTCTAATTTGAAAATAACCCAATTTTCATCCTTCCCAATTTGTTGTAACTCCTTGTAATTTATGATACCTTCCTTAATGATTATTCTTGGAAAGTCGAAGGAATCTGTTTCAACTTGGAGGGATGAATTTGTTACTGTTTCATATTTAGGATCAAGAAAAAAGGAGATTTTTCCGTCTGCTTCCCAAAAAGCTAATGCTACGTTTTTTACATCCTTCACTTTTCCTTCACGTAACTCTTCTAGTAAAGTATCAATGGATATCTTTGCTTTTTTTAACCCTTCCTGAAGGATTTCTCCATTTTGAACAAGCATAATTGGCTTGCTATCAATGAGCCTCCTCAATCTTGGATAGCGAAGCATCAAGAAAACACCGCTAATATACAACAATACTAATACAATTGTTGTAATAATAGATCCTTTCATTCCTAAATGCTCATCTGATAATGGGTGCGCAATAATGTTTCCAATAACCAAAGCAATAACAAAGTCAATTAGCCTTAGTTGGGACATAGAACGCTGACCTAAAGCTTTAGCTACAAGCACTAGAAAGAAAAAACCGATAACAGCTCTTAATATCCATTCAATAGAAGTAAGTGTTTCCTGACTCTGTAAAAAACCCATATATAGCACATCCTTTGATTAAATGAATTATTATCTAGTTTGCCACAAATACACTTTTAATAATCTATAGATTATTATGAATTTAGATTATGCTGACAGTCACTAAGATTATTAGGTTATCACTTATGATAGATTTTTATTTGGAAAAAACTCAATGAAAAGTTCTAGTTAATAGTAAAATATTTTTTAAATTCATCAACTTTTTAAATCTATTCTTTGTCTAATAAGTAGAACCACAAAAAAGGAATTCCTTAACAAAGTTCCAGCATAATGATTTGTAATATAGGAGGAATATACATTGCTACATAAAAAAGAAGAGCAAATTGAATTTATCAAGGAATATATTAAATCGAATCAGCAGGATTTTTATCGTCTGGCATACAGTTATACCAAAAATAGTGATGATGCTCTAGATATAGTTCAAGAAGCTATTTACAAAGCTATTGCAAATGCTCGTACACTTAAAAATCCTGCATATTTAAAAACGTGGGTTTACCGCATTTTAGTTAATGAAAGTATTAATTGGATACGTAAGAGAAAAAATATTGTACTTGATGAAACCGTACCTAATAATCTTTTATATGAAGATAAAGACATTGCGGAAGAAATCAGTATTTATAATGCCATTCAGCAATTAGAACCTAAGCTTCGAACAATAATAATATTGCGATTCTTTGAAGATATGAATCTGGAAGAAATTTCAACAATTACAAAAACCAATTTAAATACTGTTAAGTCACGACTATACAAAAGCTTGAATATTTTAAAAAATATAATTGGGAGTGATGAACTTGAGTAAAAGAATTGAGAAGGCAAAAGTGATATATCAATCGATAGAGGCACCTATAGAGCTAAATCAAATTGTAAATTCTGCTATTGATACAGCAATGAATAGGAAACACAAATCTCATGTATGGTTTAAACCCGTTATCTGTATGGCAGCCTCAATGTGTATTTTGTTTGTAGTAATGTTAAATGCTAATCAGGTATTTGCGGAAAGTATGTATGATATTCCTGTTATTGGCAATGTTGCTCGTGTATTTACCTTTCGGGAATATAATAAATCCGATGAAGCTTATTATATAAATATTAAAGCACCAGCTATAGAGGGTACAGGGTATACGGATTTGGAAAAGCGAATTAATAAGGAGATTCAATCTAAAATTGACACTATTGTTAAAAATGCTGAACAGCGTGCTGAGGAAAACAGACAACGGATTATAGATGAAGGAAGAACAGAAGCAGACTTGGGATATTTTATAGTTGAGGTTGACTACGAAATAAAGAGTAGTAATGAAAGTATATTATCATTTGTTATTAATCATACGGAATCCTTTGCAAATACTTATACCTATCAAACCTTTTACAATATTAATTTAGATAAAGGCAAAGAAATTACACTCGCTGATATTCTTGGTGAAAATTATAAGGAAATTGTCACGCAAAGCATCAAGGAGCAAATCAAAGAACGTACTGAAAAGGACAGGCAATTGATGTATTATGATAGTGACGAGGATATAGAGTTTATTTTAGATTATCTAAAATTCTATATTAATTCTAACGGTAATGTCATAATTTCATTTGACAAAGGTGAAATAGCTCCTCCACCTATGGGAATGCAGGAATTTGAGATTATACGCTAAATGAATTTTTAAACATAATTCTAGCTAATAAAAAAATATTACAATTAATTACCAAATAGTCTTACTTTCAAAATGATGAATTAGACTTTAGAACTTTATTGAAATCTTATAGAGATAGATAGAAGGAAGAAACTGAAGTAATTCTTATTCTTGACACACATCCTTCTATATGGTAATATTCCATATAGAAGGATGTGGTAATTTTGATAGATAACTCACAAGGTGGATTTTTAATCTCCCAAATTAAGCAGATTGGTGGGAGAATTTTTGAAAAAATACTTGCTGAAAAAAACATAGATGCTTTTAATGGGCCTCAAGGAAGAATTTTATATGTACTTTGGCAAGCCGATTCAATTCCTATCAAGGAATTGTCTAAAAAAACTGGGTTGGCACTAACAACACTTACTAGTATGCTTGACCGAATGGAGGCTGCAGGGCTTGTAAATCGAACTCTTGACAAAGGTGACAGGCGAAAAATTTTGATTGTTTTAACTGAAAAAGCTCATACACTTAGAACAGACTATGATGAAGTATCATCAAAAATCAGTGAAATCTACTATCAAGGTTTCAATGACGATGAAATATCACAGTTTGAGAATTATTTGGTAAGGATATTAAAAAACCTAAATGAAAGAGAAAAGGATTGAGCCTATGGAGATTTTAGATATAGGAAAACTTATTAAAACTTTAAATCCTGTAAGTGGATGTACCTTAGGGTGTAGTTATTGCTATGCACGAAAAATTAACAATCGTTTTAAGATAACATCTGATTTCTCCGTTCCCGAGTTCGTGGAGAAACGATTAAAAAGAATTGATACTAAGAAATCCAATACTTATCTCATGACTAGTATGAGTGATTTTTCTGACTGGAAAGATGAGTGGCGCACACTGGTTTTTCAGAAAATGGGTGAAAACCCTCAGCACGTTTACTTGTTCTTGACCAAGCGGCCAGAATGCATACAATTTGAAAGCCACCTTAATAATGTATGGATGGGAGTAACGATAACGTCTGAAAGTGACAAGGATAGAGTTGCTGCTATGCGGCAAAATATCAAGGTTAATAATTACTTTATTGCATTTGAGCCATTGTTTGGTGAACTTGGAAGCCTTGATTTAGACGGAATCGGTTGGATTGTAATTGGAACAGAAACAGGTAACCGTAAGGGGAAAATTACTGCTGACAAAGCGTGGGTTTTAAATATTGCTGGGCAGGCGAAAGCAAAAAATATTCCCGTTTTTATGAAACAAATGCTTCTTAATATCGTGGGAGAAGAAAATATGCTTCAAGAATTGCCTAAAGACTTTCGATGACTAAACTGAATAAAGATATAAACTATTGTAGAAAAAGAGATAGAACATAGTAAATTATGATGTTTCTACTCTTCTTTTTTATTGTTTTTTAATTTTAAACCATATGAATAAAAGATAGTATTTGAAAAGCAATAAACATGGAAATGTTTTTATACTATTCATTTAAGAAATCTGATTCTAGAAATGTATATTTCTTAAGTAGTTGTTGACAAGAATATTACCATATAGTAATATTACTATATGGTAATATTTTATATAGAAATATTTTATGAGGTGGTGTAATTAAATGAATGATATCCAGGCAATCAAATTAAGTGTTAACCTAATGAACATTACAGAGGTGGTATATTTATCAACAGTAAATAGTGAAGGTTTTCCTGAAACGCGAGCGTTGCTCAATCTTAGGAATACTAAACAGTTTCCAGGCTTAGTTAATCTGTTCAACGAATCTAGTTTAGTAACCTATTTAACAACGAATACATCATCATTGAAAATGAAAAGTATCATGGAAAATCCAAAAGTATGTTTGTATTATTGTAAAGAAGATGAGCAAAGAGCCCTTATGCTAGGTGGAGTAATGGAGATTGTAACTGATATGGATATAAAAAAGGCTCTCTAGCATGACAATTGGACAATATTTTTTCCAGGTGGAGTTACAGATCCTGACTATACAGTACTTCGATTGCGTCCGGATGTTGCCAAAGGGTATCATCAGTTACAAAACTATAACTTGGAATTGAAAGGGATGTAATTGTGACTCATTTACATCCAGACCACTTAGATGAAGCTGCTAAAGATATATTACCAAAATATATGAAGATGTTTGTACAAAATGAAGAGGATGCTAAAGAATTGAGAGAATCTGGTTTTTAAAGTGTACAATTAAAAAGCTTTTCTAATGAAAAAGGAATTTCTTCTAATGTGTTAATACCAGCTGATGGAGAAGTATACACATTTTAAGATAACAAAGTAATAATTTAAGGAACAAAATAATTATATAAAGGAGTAGTTATTATGATTAATAAATTTAAAGATTATTCAATTCACACTTATACATCCCCAGAGGAAGGTGGACTAGACAACACTCAAATTATTGAGACAAAAAATAAGTTAATTGTTATTGATGCTCAATTTCTCCTACCCCATGCTAAGGAGGCAAGAGATTATATAAACAGTTTAAATAAACCAATTGAGTGTTTAATTATATCTCATAGCCATCCTGACCATTGGTTTGGAAGTGAATTATTTGCAGATACAAAAATTTATGCATTAAAAGAAGTTAAAGCCGAAATAGAACAAGCAGGAGATATTATTATTGAAAATTATCAATTTCTGAACCAAGCAGCACCACTTGTTCCTGTTAAGAAAACTGTTCCAAACAATATTCTTGACGAAGGACAGCTTACTATAGATGGTCTAGATATGGTAGTTAAAAAAGTTACTGGAACTGAAGCACAAACAATTGCTATGATAGAAATACCAAAAGACAAAGTTTTAATCGCTCAAGATGTAGTTTATAGTGATTGTCATGTATTTTTAGCTCAAAATGATAACGACAGAGCTAATTGGATTAAAACCTTAGAAGAATTAAAAGGAAATAACTATGCATTAGTATTAGGTGGGCATGGTGCTCCAACTACAAATAAAGTATTTGCAGAATTGATACAGTACATTAAAGATGCTGGTGAAAGTCTTAAGAAGACAAATAGTGAAAATAAGAATAATAAAGAAAAAGCACAAGCATACAAAAAATGTATCATAGAAAAATACCCAAATCTTAAAGCTCAGGCTCTAATAGATATAACCTCAAGCTATTTGTTCTCATAAAGTAAGTAACTTATTTTTTAAGTCAAAAGTACTTAATAACTACATACCGGAGTTATTAAAATATAACAAAGACACTTTAAAGTACAGTATTTACTAGGAAATCTTTCATCAAAATAAATAAAATAGCAAACTCTATTTTTGAGTTTGCTATTTTCAATTTACTAATTTATATATCTTAAATTAAATCATCTAAGCCATTAACGGTAGTTTGTTCATTCTCATTGATAGGAATAATTATGCATTTTTGCCCATCAATTATTTGAGATTTTATCTGAGGTATTTTTTCAGGTTTTACTTGAAGTACAACGTCATAGTCAGGAGTAACTTCAGTATTCTCTGAATTTGTATAGAAAGCTTCTTCTAAATTAGTTTCTGAAGTTTGTTCTAAAGCTACATTGTCGTCATTAATCTCTGTAGGTAGGGTCTTTTCATTATCAGCAGCAACCTCTTGCTTAGCTTGTTCGAGTTTAGTTTCCAGTATCTTTACCTGTTTTAGAAGGTTTTCTTCTCTTCTTCTTTGCTCATTTGCCTTAAGCGCCTTTGTATCAATTAAGTTTTCGGCTAAAGGAAGATCCTCACCAAAGTTTTCTACATAGGATTTTTCAATCTTAGTGGTAATTTCTTCAGGAACGCCACTCTCTATTAAAAGATTTTGTACAACCTGATTTGTTAAGGTTATAGGTTCACAATCTGTATCTTCATAGGTAGAGTTATATTCCTCTATCATAGTATTTAGATTTTCTTGTATTTCCATAAAGATTTTATCAGCCTTCTCTTCATCAGCACTAAAGGAATCTTTAATAATTGATTGGAATGTTTCCTTTTGTATAGTAACAGTCTGTTTTGAATAACAACCTAAAGCATTTTCCATTAACTCTGGATGAGTATCCTTTGCATTTTTTGTGTAATACATAATAGAGTTAACATCTGCACCACGATCAATGAAAGCGGGAAACACAAAGCCGTTGGTAGGGGCATCAACTACCCAATCTCTAATACGTGCTCTTATTTTGTTTTCTTCTTCAAAGTATCTAAGACCTGGTTGTGAAAGAGAAACAGGACATATTGCACATAATACATATTCATATATTTCTTCAGACTCATCTATCTTTAGATTATCTTTGGTTTTAGTGATAACATCATAAGAGTCATGAAAAAGAAGTATTATAAAGTTACCGGTATAATCATAGTTATCTATAATGGAATCATAAAAAGCATCAAGAATATTATCATCCTTTAATTGACTGTTTTTAAGCTGCATAAGAGAGACTTGTCTTTCATTTGTAAGCTCTTCATTAAGTGGAAAGTTAAGCTCTAAAATATTATTTCCAACAGTTCCAGACAATACTTTTTTAGCAATTTCTAAATACTTATGGTAGTCATCTTCCTCTAGATTTAGGAAGGTTTCTCTAAATTTTAAAATAATATGTTTTTCTCCACTAACATAGCATCCACACATTTTAGAGAAGGTGCAATGATCTTTTTTGTAACGTCTCTTTAACTCAAGTATATCTTTTTTTCTCATATATAAACCCCTCAATCTATTCTTTTCTATTTGTAGGTATTAATTAATATATTCTCCTTATTAAGTATAGTATTTTTTTCATATTAATTAAAGACTTTATACATAATTTGAAAGAATTTAATATATATAGAAAAAATAGGATACATTTGCACCCTATTTTATAAGTTAAATATTAATTGTTGTTTTTCACTATATTTTTAAAGCCAACGTAAGTTGCATAGAAGTATCCGCCGTATATTACAATAAGTGCTAAAGATATCACAAGGATAGAACTTCCAAGAAAGCTCTTATTGTAGGTGCTAAACAGTTCATTAGTTACGCTTATTCCAATTACTGAGTGTATAATAGCCAAAGTTAAAGGGGCCATAAAGTATATTAGGTTTTGTACTAGTATTGATTTATTTATCATTTTTTCAGTGGCGCCTATCTTTTTTAGTGAGTTATATCTATTTAGGCTATCACTTGCTTCTGATAACTGTTGTAATGCTAGTACTGCAGTACTAGATATCAAAAATACTATACCTAAATATATACCAATGAATACAATCATTGTTGATGAACCGTATACTCTTACATGAACCTGTTCTATTGTATCTCCAAAGAAAGGTATAAAGGATTCACCATTATCTCTCTTTTTAAATACATCATTAAGTCTATCTGCAAATTTCTCCTGGGATTCTTTATAATTATTGCTTTGGAACATTACATTAAAGTTTGTAGAATATAGTTTTAAATCTCCGGTGAAGTTATCAGGAACTATGATGTAAAAGAAGTTTAGACGAGAACCTGTTGTAATTATATTTTCTTTTATAGGAATTTCATTTTTAATACTATAAGGCTTATTCTCTATAACTATAGATGTTTCATTTTTTATAAACTTAGCAAAAGCATTATTAAACTCACCATAGTTAGATACAATTAAAATCTCGTTATCAATTAATTCAATAGGTTGTTGTCCCGTAAGCTCTCTTATTGAATTATATTCAGATATTTTCACAGCTGATATAGGACCGTCCATATATTGTTCTTGAAGATCTTTCTTTTCTTGCTCAGTTGAATACTTGTTTAATAAGTCGCTTAATTTAATATTAAGTTGATATTCATTAAAAAATGTATGTTTTTCAGAGGGAGCAAATTTAAAGTTCATTTTATCTAAATAGTCTTTAATATCTCTTGTCTTTTCATTATTATCATCAGTATAAAGCTGAGCTGAAGCATCAAAAGAAGTATTTCCTTTTAGCAATTTATCAAAGCTACCTTTATAGCCAAACATGGTAAATAAAAGTGTGATAGTTAAAAAAAGCATGAGACATATTACAGACATTGATAGAAAATTAGTAGTTATCTTGTTGTTTATCTGCCTTAATACAAAGATATTTAAGTTTTTAAAATATACTTTCTTGTTCTTTTGAACAACTTGAATAAAAAAACTAGATAGACTAAAAAAGCATAATATAGTTCCTACAATTCCAAGTAAAATAGAGAGTATAAATTCAAAGCTATCAGGGGCTAGTCCTACCTTTAATACTAGATAGTAGGCGGCTATTAGTAATACTACAGCTAAAAGAAATACAAACATTGAAAGAATAGGACTGCGTAGCTTTATATCTTCATTTTTCTTTGCTGCATTTAGCATATCTATTAGCTTATATTTAGAAATAATAATTTGATTAAATATCATAACTAGAATAAATATTATTCCAAAATATAGAGCAGATTTTATTATTGCATTTATTGATATGATAAACTTATAGCTACTCATATTAACGGCTAAAAGCTTAGCTGTAATAACTGATAAGCCTTGTGAAACTATAATTCCAAGTAAAAGTCCAGCAACTAGAGACAATAAACCGATTAAAAAAGTCTCAAATATTAATAGTCTTGAAATTTTACCTTTTGACATACCTAAGGTCATATATATACCTAATTCTTTTTTTCTCTTTTTTATTAAAAAGTTATTAGCATAAACTATAAGTCCACCTAAAATAAAGGATACAAATACGGAGGTTCCAGATATAAGCTTATTTAAGGTCACCATATAGTCTTTAGTACTTTTACCTATTTCAAGTACTGAATTTTGAGCTTCAATAGAATTAAAACTGTAAAATATACATACTGCAAAGGTTAGTGTAAGAAAATATATAGAGTAATCTTTAAAGCTTCTTTTTACATTATTTATTGCTATTTTAGAAAACATCGCTTGCATCTCCTCCAAGTAAAGTTACAACTTCAATTATTTTATTGAAGAATTCCTTTCTTGTATCATTTCCACGTATTAATTCATTAAAGATTCGTCCATCCTTTATAAATAAAATTCTACGAGTATAGCTTGCTGTAAAAGCATCATGAGTAACCATAAGTATTGTAGCCTGAAAATCTTTATTCAGCTTCTCAAAAGAGTCTAAGAGTAATCTTGAAGACTTAGAGTCTAAGGCTCCAGTAGGTTCATCAGCAAGGATAAGTGAAGGCTCAGTAACTAAGGCTCTAGCAGAAGCTACTCTTTGCTTTTGACCTCCAGACATCTGAAAAGGATATTTATTTAGAACATCTAATATCTCTAGCTTCTCAGCAACTTTTTTAACTAGGTTATCTATTTTATTACTTTTTCTATTCTGTATTGTTAATGCCAAAGCAATATTTTCGTAAGCAATTAGGGTATCTAGAAGATTAAAATCCTGAAATATAAATCCAAGTTCATCACGTCTAAACTCTTCTAGACCTTTTGATTTAAGAGTTGTAATATCCTTATTATTTATGATAATGTGACCAGTTGAGACGCTATCAATAGTGGAAATACAGTTGAGTAGGGTAGTTTTACCGCTTCCAGAAGGACCCATTATTCCAACAAACTCACCCTTATCAACCTTAAAGCTTACATTATCAATAGCTTTTGTTATATTACCTTTATTACCATAGTATTTTTCAATTTTTTCTACACTTAGTATGCTTTCCATTTATTATTTCCCCCATTATTTTATGTGTGCTAGAGACAGTTACTGTATATATTTATATAATTATTTTTTTACATCAAATTCTCCACGAGCTTGTATGATCTCACTGTCATCTGCATAAATACTAACGCTATAATGACCCTCTTGAAGACCTTCTGGAACTGATAAGTTAGCAGAAAAATATCTATCGCTACTCATATCTATATCTTCCTGAACTTTAAATCTATTTACTGTAGCAACTTTACCTTTATACCATACAACAGTTGCTTTTTTTACTAAGAACTTTTTGCCTTTTGCAGAAAAGTAAACAGTATCTTTTGGTGAAAATGTAGTTGTTATATTTGTAGGTTCTCCCATATCATCTACACTCTTGGATATAGTTCCATCGATGATTTTAGGACCGTTAAAGTATTTATAAGTTTTTCCACCTCCAACTATTATAACAATGGCTACAATTACAGGTATTAATAATTTTTTCATTAAAAACTCCTCCTAATAATTTATTATTATCTTGATTACATTTATTATTTTACTAGGAATTCTTACAGATACATATTGGTTTACATTTTATTAAAGTTACATTTTTGCAAGATTAGACACATACTGAGATTTTTAGAAAAAAAATAACGGATTTGCAGCTAAGACAATATGAAGTAGCCATAAACCCGTTATTATAAGATTAGTTAATCTATTAAGTTAACTTTGCCTAAGGGAAATATAATACTTACTCTTGTTCCTTCTCCTATTTTTGAAGTTAAAGTAAGTCCAAGGCCAAGCTGTTCGGAAAGTTTTTTGCATAAGTAAAGGCCCATTCCAGTAGACTTACCAAACTTTCTCCCATTCTCTCCAGTAAAGCCTTTTTCAAAGATTCTATTTATATCTTTATCTATAATCCCTATACCATTATCCTCTATATTGAGTACAATATTGTTTTCATTTCTAACAGAATATACTCTTATTCTGCTTTTCTTTATCTTAGAATATTTAATTGAGTTTCCCACTATTTGATTTAGTATAAATTCCAGCCATTTGGCATCACTATATACAGTGCCTTCTACTGATTCTATATCGATAGATATTTTTTTATTTATAAGATCTCTGGAATTTTTCTTTATAACTGTTCTAACAAGGGTAGCTAGAGAAAACTCTTTAATAATATAATCTTTGCTTACGGTATTACTTCTTGAGTAATAAAGTACTTGTTCAATATAATCCTCAATTTTTTTTATTTCATAATTAATAATTTTTGTAACTTCGTTTTGGTTGTTTTCTATAACTAGTTTTGTTGATGCAATAGGTGTCTTTATTTCATGGACCCAGATTTCTATATATTCTCTATATTCACTCTGCATATCTCTATATTTCTTTACATGTTCGTGCATATTCTTATTAGCCTGTTTCAATAAATCATATATAAACTTGCCTTCTATAAATTCAGGCTCTTTAATAATTTCAGAAAGAAGGTACTTTTTATCTAAATTATCCATAGTATTATATAGCTCGTCATAGAATCTTTTTAGCTTAATAAATTCTGCCAACATGAAAGAAAGAAGGGGAAAAAACCATATAAGAAAGAGTAGCATAATTAAACTAGTTCCAAGATTGACCAGTAACATAATACCACACAGGATAATGAATAATATAAAATTAATTAATAAGAATAAGGCTCTATCTTTTAAATAATCTTTTATGTTCATGGCAGTATATATCCTAGTCCACGTCTAGTTTCTATATTTTCACTCATCCCTAATTCATTAAGCTTTTTTCTTAGTCTTGTAACATTAACAGATAAATTATTATCATCTACGAAAATGTCTGAGTTCCACATAAAATCCATTAGATCATCTCTGGAGACTATCTTTCCTTGGTTTTTAATTAAATATGAGAGTATTTTAAGCTCATTTTTAGTTAGTTCTATGGTATTGCTTTTGTAGGTAACAGAGCTATTTGATAAGTTAAGCTTTAAGTCATTATAAGAAAGAGTATCTTGGGAGGTTGAGCCATGAACTCTTCTTAATATAGACGCAATTCTTGCTAAAAGAATTTGAGTGTTATATGGCTTTGTAATAAAATCATCAGCACCTAAGTTCATACTCATAAGCTCATCCATCTCATTGTCTCTACTTGTAACAATTATTATTGGGACATCAGAGCTTTTTCTAATTTCTCTGCATATGTGATATCCATCAAACATAGGCAGGTTTATGTCTAATAGTATTAAATCTGGTTTTTCACCTAGGGTATACTCAATAATATTTTCAAAGCTTGTTGGCGCTACAACTTCATAACCGTATCTAGTTAGAAAAGTTTTAAGTTCTTCTCTAATAGTAGCCGTATCTTCTATAATAACTATTTTTGACATGGATTCACTTCCTTTGTAAAAAATCTATAGAATATATTTAAAGGATGACATTAGCTGTAATCAGAAATGTCATCCTTTTTTGTATACTTAATTATGAGGAAAGTCCTTTCCCTAATTTAATTATACCATATGTAAAATTCTAAATATAGACTGTTTCTTTTTCAAAACCACTGCTACAATTTAGTAATCATCATAATCTTTTGCTATTTTGAACTCAGGATTTTGGAGTTATAGGAGGGGTATTCATGAATAGAAATCACCATGAATGGAAGCTTGAATATGAATGGTTACAGAATGTTCTTAAAGAGGTTAGAAAACAGTTAAATGAAAAACGTCATATGAAAGAAAACTTTAAAAAGGATGCTCTTGAAACACAAAAGCAACTGTGGCAGGATTTAGGGCCTCTTTCCATAAGTAATGGATTGGATCAAGTTGTAGAGTTTATGGAATTCATCACTACTATGAAGATACAAAAGAGAAGACATGAGCTTAGCAGAAAACTTCAGGATAAATATGAGAGAATGCTTTCTTCATCTTATTTCGGAAGAATTGATTTTCTTGAAAGAGGAGATGAGAAAGCTGAAAAGTACTATATCGGAATATCAAATCTTGTTAATGATGATTATGATATTCTTGTATACGACTGGAGAGCACCAGTTTCCAGTATGTTTTATGATTATGCAATTGGAGAAGCAGAGTTTAAATGCTTGGAAGGAACTGTTGATGGAAAACTAACTCTGAAAAGACAGTATAAAATTAATAATGGTGAAATTGAGTATATGTTTGACAGCAATCTTAAAATTGACGATGAGATGCTTCAAGATATCTTGAGTAAAAATACTGATACTAAGATGAAAGCTATAGTAAACACCATTCAAAGAGAGCAGAATAAAATAATTCGTAATGAAGAGTACAAAAATCTAATTGTTCAAGGACCTGCAGGAAGTGGAAAAACCTCTGTTGCTCTTCATAGAATTGCATATCTTTTATATAAGCACAGAGATAAAATAACTCCTCAAAATATAGTGATATTCTCTCCTAATGAAATTTTTAATGATTATATTTCTAATGTATTACCCCAACTTGGAGAAGACAATATGAGCCAGACAACATTTAAGGAATATATGCATAAAGCATTAGGCAGTGAACTTGTGAAGGAAGAGTACTGCGAAATGATGGAATATATACTGGCCTCAAAGAAGAACCCAAGCTATGAAAATAGAATTAATAATATAAAATATAAGTCTTCCATGGAATTTTTAGATGTATTAAAAGAATATGTAACCTTTATTGAAAAGGCAGATAGAAATTTTAGGGATATTATCTTCAGAGATAGGTTAATAATATCCTCAAAAGATTTAGAAGAATTGTTTTATAAAGATTACATTAAGCTTCCGCTGAAAAGAAGACTTCAGAAGATTAGAGAAAGAATTTTGTTCCTTTTAGAACCACATGAAAAAGGATTTATAGAGGAAGAAAGAAGTAAACTTGAGGCATCTGGTTCTTATATAGATAAAGTAGAAATTATGGAGCGAAGCACAGCAAGTATAAAACATGAAATAAAGGATATATATGATGAAATAAATAGAATTACAGAATTTAATTTTATAGATATCTATAAAAAGCTATTTGAGAAACTGGAGATTTTTCATAAAACTTTAAACACTGAATTTTGCAGTAAGAAAATTGATGAAATTAAAAGTTACACTTTAGAAAATCTGGAGGCTGGAAAGCTTAATTATGAGGATCAACCGCCTCTTCTATATTTGAAAGGTGCTCTAGGAGATCTTCCTAAAACATCAGAGATAAAATATGTCATCATTGATGAAGCTCAAGACTATACACCACTACAGTATGAAATCTTTTATCAGCTCTTCCAGCATGCTAATATAACAATGCTTGGGGATCTGAATCAATCCATAAACCCGTTTATGAACCGAGGAGATTATAATAGCATTTCTCATATATTCCCGGGAAATAATACATGTATAGTAAACTTAACTAAAAGTTACAGATCTACAATGGAAATTACCAAATTTTCAAGAATGCTGCTCAATAAGGAAATTACAGATGAATGTGTAGAAAGAAGTGGAGAGGAGCCTTTAATTCTTGGCTTTCAAACTGAAGAAGATATAAAAGGCAGACTTCTTGAGGACATAAAACTATATAAGGAAAAAGGATATAAATCTATTGGAATTATAACTAGAACTGCATCAGAAGCAGATAAGGTATACAATTTCTTAAAAGATAAGGTGCAGGTTAAAGCTATAATGAAGGATGATGATGAATATGTAAGTGATACTCTTGTAATCCTGGCTTATCTTGCTAAAGGACTAGAATTTGACGTGGCCATTATCTATAATGCAGGAAATGAAAATTATAGTTGTGATGAGGAAAGGTTATTACTTTACACAGCATGTACTAGAGCCCTTCATGTTTTATGTGTATATTATTCAGGGGTAATTACACCACTTCTTAAAGAAGCAACATTTTGATTATTTTCTCTAAGGTGGAGAGTATGTTAGTGTTCAGAGTGAAAGGAGTAAATTATCTATGATTCCAGAAACAAAATTAAATGCCGTTAAAAAAGCTCTACAGGAAGCCTTTGACGTAAGTGAATTTGAAGATATCAGAGAACTAACTGGGAATTTTGTCATAAGAAATGATAATGATGAAGCAGAATATCTTAGAAGCTATTTTGGAGAAGAGGTAAATGAATATAGGCATGCACGATTTTTTCTAATGAGTTAATTGATGCACATGTTTTATGTGGCTGTTTTTATGACACTTGCATCTAAAGGTAAGCCTGTGGATTTAAATATGAAGAGATCAGATTTTACAAACTTTCATGACCGTATATGGTCAGGTGAAATCAGTTTAGCCTCTGATGAAGCTAAGTTAGAGTATGCATG
This sequence comes from Clostridium sp. X, assembly GCF_055755365.1. Classification (NCBI taxonomy): domain Bacteria; kingdom Bacillati; phylum Bacillota; class Clostridia; order Eubacteriales; family Clostridiaceae; genus Clostridium; species Clostridium sp. X. The sequence goes on along the minus strand of NZ_CM146912.1, from coordinate 904,321 downwards.
GGTTCACATGGACCAAGTTTTAAAGAATATGAAGACAAAGCGATTTGAAGAAGCACTGAGTATTGTGGCTAGTCACCAAGACATTTAAATAATAAAGGCTATGTTAGAATTAGTTTTAACATAGCCTTTATTATTTGGTAGAAAGTATATTTTTGATTAAACAGGTGTAGAGCATACGTAAATTCTTCTGGAATTTTAAAATTATAATGTTTGTTTGCAAGAACTAACTGTAATTTCTAATACTCTTGTTAAAAATGAGTATTTTTCTTTCATCATATCAAAGTGTTCTCCGTCTTTCAAAAATCTAGCTGTTCCTTCAAGTAAAAATCCGGTGCCCATATAGTTATATCCCTTTACTTCCTTACTGCCAAGAGTTAGTTTAACTTTAGGATTAGCATTAATATTTTTTTCAGTCTTAAGCATAGCAGCTGCAGGAATTAAAATTTTATTATCCTCTAATATAACTAAATAGCTATTCCATGTATTAGAAACATGAGCCTCGTTATTTGCACAAGTTACAATAGAAACTACACCTTCATACTTTAGCACTTCGAAAAATTTTTCTGAAAACATTTATATTCCCCCTCTAAATTATGGATAGATAATATCGTCGACATATATTATCTATTATTATAGTATAATACTTTTATTATACTGTCAATTAAATATTTTATAATGAGGTATATAATTGATGTTAGATGAGTGTATTGAATGGGAATAAATAATAGGATATTATAAAAGATGACCATAAAATATTAAAGGAGTATGAATAAAATGAAGTTTTCAGTAGGAGTAGAATATGCACTACATTGTTTACTATATATGGTAAATTTAGAAGAGGGTAAGTCTGTGGGAATAAGGGATTTAGCAACATTTCAGGGTATTTCAGAGACGTATTTATCAAAAGTATATGCAAAATTAAGTAAATCAGGAATTATAAAATCTATACCAGGTGTAAAAGGTGGGTATGCATTAGCGCGTAGCGCAGAGGAGATAACATTTTGGAATGTTATTGAGGCAGTAGAAGGAAGTGAGGCATTCTTTCAATGTGCAGAAATTAGACAGAACAATATATTATTAGATAAAAATAATCTACCAGAGACACATACTAAATGTCCTTGTTTAATAAAACTAGTAATGTTAGAAGCTGAAGATGAAATGAGAAGATATTTAAATAATAAGACATTAGCATGGTTATATGATGAGGTATATAATAAAAAACTTCCTAAGGATGTAGAAAAAGCAACAATTGAATGGTTTAATAATAGCAGAAGGTAATGAATTATATAAAACTAAATTACTTAATCTATAAAAGAATTTTAGATTTTAAACCATAGAGTCCACAATTTATGAACCCTATGGTTTTTTATATGATCATATAGGAATTTTAATAAGTATAGTACTAATTAAGCTGGTACCATCTCTTTTTGATTTTGACGATTCCAATGTCTATGCTGAGCTATATTAGATATAAATTGTGTACTGAAATCACTCATATTATTAGCATTTCGTATAGTAATTACACCTAATTCATTAACTAGTTGTGATTGAGTATCTGGACCTGCCATAGCCACGTTCTTTACAGATGAGGCCATTAGTAAGTCTACACCTTCACTAGAAGCTCCTATTGCCTTCGCATGCTTAAAGGCTTCATTTGCAAAGTGTAAAGCATCACCTTGCATAACTAAACTATCTACACTTTGTTTTCCACCAGCTATATAAAGTCCATCATATTTTACAGAACTTGTAGTTAAGAAGTTTTTACCCACTTCTAATTGATTTCCATCAGTGCTTGTTAGCATGCCTAAATTTTTGCTCACTATTTCTGAATGTACACCAGCATTTCTTAAAGCATCCATTACATCAGTAAGTTCTTTATAATTAAAGCCATTGTCAGCTAAGATAGCTATCTTTCTTGTTCTTGCATCTTTTACTGTATTAGTCTGACTTACCGCTGGGGATGTAATAGTGCTACCAGTAGGGCCTGGAGTCTTTGGTGCTTCTACACCTACTCCTGCGGCAATTTGAATTGCTAGATTGCCATCTACATTGTTGAACATCTCTACTACTCGTTGTTTAATTTGCTTATCCATAACGCTTCCAACCTCAAAGTGGAAGGCATCAATAATATGTTGTTTTTCTATATCAGACATACTGTTCCAGAAGAGAGTAGCCTGAGTAAAATGATCTGCAAAGCTTTGGCTGCGCTCACGAACCTTCGCTCCTTCAACTTTTTCAGCATAGTGTTCATAGCCACCTTGAGAACCTGGCACTGGAGTTGGAGAGTTATTTTGTATAGAGTTTGGGAAATAACTAACAGCTCCTTGATCTATAGTCATTCTATGGTAACCATCCCGTTGATTGTTATGAACAGGAGCTACTGAACGATTTATTGGAATCTCATGGAAGTTAGGTCCACCTAATCTTATAAGTTGTGTATCTAAATATGAAAATAATCGTCCTTGTAGTAAGGGATCATTACTAAAATCTATTCCAGGTACTACATGACCAGGATGGAAAGCTACTTGTTCAGTCTCTGCAAAGAAATTGTCTACGTTTTTATTTAGTGTCATTTTCCCTATTATTTTTACTGGAATAAGTTCCTCAGGCCAAATTTTAGTGGCATCTAGAATATCAAAATCAAAATTGAACTCTTCTGATTCGTCTATCATCTGAACTCCAAGTTCGTACTCAGGAAACTCACCCATATTTATAGCGTCCCATATATCTCTTCTATGATAATCAGGATCCTTACCCGCAAGTTTTTGTGCCTCATCCCAAACTAGAGAATGAACTCCAAGAATAGGCTTCCAATGGAATTTAACAAAACGGGCTTTGCCTTCATCGTTAACTAATCTAAAGGTATTAACTCCAAAGCCTTCCATCATCCTAAGACTTCTTGGAATAGCTCTATCAGAAAGAAGCCACATAATCATATGGGCAGTCTCTGTATTGCTAACTACAAAGTCCCAAAAAGTATCGTGAGCAGCAGAGGCCTGTGGTATTTCATTATGAGGCTCTGGCTTAAGAGCGTGAACAACATCTGGAAACTTAATTGCGTCTTGAATGAAAAATACAGGAATATTATTAGCTACTAGGTCGTAGTTTCCGTCCTCAGTATAGAACTTAGTAGCAAATCCACGTGCATCTCTTACAGTATCGGCAGAACCTCTAGAACCTACTACAGTAGAAAAACGAACAAAAACAGGTGTCTTTACTGAGGGATCTTGAAGAAATTTTGCTTTTGTAAACTCATTCATAGATTCGTAAGCTTGAAAATAACCGTGTGCTCCAAACCCACGGGCATGAACTACACGTTCAGGAATTCTTTCGTGATCAAAGTGAGTAAGTTTCTCTCTAAAGTGGAAGTCCTCCATAAGAGTTGGTCCACGATTACCAGCCTTTAGTGAATCATTAGTATTAGATACACCTACAGCTTGATTAGTAGTAAGGTTACTGTCAGCATGGTTTACACGAAAGATTGATAATTGATCATCTTTACTTTGCTCTTTTATAGGAGCTTTACTTTTCTGAACTGGATCCATTATGTACCTCCTTCAAAATCCTTAATAATATAATCATAATAAGTATCCCTCAGTGAGAGAATTATATGCAATTATTTCCCAATAAGGGATAGGAGAGTACAATAAAATTTATTAATTATATAAAGTAGTGACTATGTAAGTTTTTTCAAATCCTCAATAAAAGCCTTAACTTTTTCTTCTTTTGTAGCCCATGAGGTTACAAGTCTAACAGAGGAGTTAAAGTCATCCACCTGTGACCATACGTAGAATGAATATTTTTCTAAAAGCTTTTCAATAATTTCATTTGGCAAGATTGGGAAGATTTGATTAGATAGTGAATGGATTAAAAATGTATAACCCATTGAGCTAATTTCTTTACTTAGTAGGGTAGCCATTTTATTTGCATGGCTTGCAAGATCAAAATAAAGATCGTCTTTAAATAGCTCAAAAAACTGTATGCCAAGAATTCTTCCTTTAGCCATCAGTGCACCTTTTTGTTTCATATAGAATCTAAAATCTTCTTTTAGAGAGTCTTTGCAGATTACAAGAGCCTCTCCAAGAAGTGCTCCATTTTTTGTACCACCGATATAAAAAGCATCGCATAGTGTAGCTAGATCTGAAAGTTCTAGATCATTTTCATTAGAGCATAAAGCAGAGCCTAGTCTTGCTCCATCCATAAATAGAAAAAGATTATTTTCCTTACAAAAATTACTTATCGCTTCAAGGTCAGCTTTTGTATATATTGAGCCCACTTCTGTTGAATTTGATATATAAACTAGCTTAGGCTTTACCATATGTTCATCAGTGTGAGCATCCAGAACAGACTTAATATTAATAGGAGTAAGTTTGCCATCACTTACTTCAATTGAGATTACTTTATGGCCAGTAGCTTCAATGGCTCCTGTTTCATGTACAAAAATATGCCCTGTATTTGCTGCAATTGCAGCCTCATGAGGCTTTAGGAATGCTGAAATTGAAGTAAGATTGGTCTGAGTTCCCCCAGAGAAAAAGTGAATATCAATATTGTGGCATTTAATCTTTTCCTTTAAAAGTTCAGCCGCTCTTAATGTATAAGTATCATCTCCATAACCATCAGTTTGTTCAAGGTTTGATTCTAATAAGGCGTTTAATATTCTAGGATGAGCACCTTCACTATAGTCGTTTTTAAAACTGTACATATTGTTTCCTCCTAAATGTATTTAATGATTTTATCTAATATTTGAAATGAGAAAGATATAATGTCAGTAAAAAAGTATTACTGACATTATATCTATAGAAGCTCTTTAGCTATAAGTTCTAGAACAAGGGTTTCCCTTTCAATAGATAGTCCAATAGAGGCTTCTTTTGATAAAATAACCTGTTTATTATGAGCTATTGCATCATGGATGTTGATCCAAACAGGGACAGAGCCATTATTAATTTCATAATCCTCTGGATGTGAATCTCCAAGTTCTCTATCAGCAGTGCATACAAAAAAATGTGATATCATGTGAATAAAATCATATCCATCATAATAAGTATGTCTGTATTCTTCATAGTAACCAAAAGAACTTAGAACCTTAATGGTGTTCGCTCCAGTTTCTTCTTGAAGCTCTCGGATTAAACAGTCTTTTATATCTTCCCCTTCATTAATTCCGCCGCCAGGGAAGCTATAATCATTATATCGTTTTGTATATATCATTAAAATATCTGTATTATCTAATATAATTCCTCTAGCAGCTATTCTTTCAAAAACTGTAGGAGAAATGGCTGTTTTAAAATTTTCGTGTATATATTTATTAATTAATCTCATAGGTTTGTCTCCAATCTAAATATAATACTTTCTTAACGAAAATATTATATCACATACTAGTACTAAAAGATGATATACAGATAGAAGGAAGCCTTTTATATTACCTAAGACATAAGTTGAAAAATAACGAATATATATATTTCAGGATAGTATAAAGGGGGGGGACTAGGAATGACGTTACCTAAGTTAACAACACATAACAAAGTTGGAGATTTTCATTATTTTGAGTTAGAAGGCAGAAAAGGAAATTATGCAATAACAGTTATAAAATTACCAGACGGTTTTAGTGGAGGTTGTTGGCGTGGAGATAATGGTTATTATAAAGTTATAAATGAAGACAAAAATACTGAAAAAGGATCAAACTATTCATATAGCTTTGTAAAGTATTATTTTGATAAAAATAATAAAGAGTATCTACCATATAGGATTGGTATAAGTGATGAATTGGCAGATGACTTTATGGACTGCGTATCCAAATTTGTCTATCCGGTGATATGAAATATAGTTCATATCATAAAAAAGAAGATTATAATAAAGTTTAAATATTTATAAAATTGCAAATAGGTCTGTGTAAACCTTTAAATAACTACAATTAAATTAGTTAGCTAAAGGAGGACGCAGGCTTTTATATTTGAGGATAAGAGTATTATCAGTTGGAACAAAAGTTTCAAGTGGACAAGTTGTAGGTATTTGGTTTACAGGAGTAGAAAAAGATAGCGTAAACTCTAAGATAAATAGTTTAATGTATATAAACGTAGGAATAACAGGTATAGCTATTATAATATCCTTTATTTTTGCAGGTAGCATCAATAAGAATATACAGAAGATACTAGAAACATTAAAGGCAGTATCTTTAGGAGATTTAAGTAAAGAAAGCTCTGTAACCTCTAAAGATGAAATAAAGGAAATTTCAGATAATGTAAATCAAATGACTTCTAATATGAGAGAGCTCATTCAGGATATGAAGGAGAGATCAGAGCAATTACAAAGTAGTTCTAAAACACTAGCTTCTGTTTCTAAAGAAATGTCAATTTCATCAGAAAGTGTATCTAGTGCAATACAAGATGTTGCTAGTGGTATAAGCGCACAGGCACAGGATTTATCAGATAACTTAGATATATTAGGATATTTTGGTCATAAATTAGATGATATTGTAAGTGCAATAAAAGATATAGATAAAAACTCAAATAATATAAGTGTATTAATGGGAAATATATCTAATGAAACTATTATAATGGTTAATAGTTCTGAAACTATGAGCAGTAAGCTTAATAATCAACTTGAAAACATAAATATAGCCATAACTTCATTTAAAAAGATTATTACATCTGTAGATGAGATAATACCACAGATACAAAGTGTAAGTTCAACATCAAAAAGTGTAAATGAACAAAAGAACTTAATTTTAGAAAAAATAGAAACTGCATCATCGGTATCAGAGGAAGTATCAGCTTCAGCAGAGGAAATGAGCGCTTCAACTCAAGAGGTTGCTGAAACGGCAAATAGCTTAAGTACCATGACAAGTGATATGCTAAATCAAACAAAGAGATTTAAACTTTAATTAAAAAATTTTTCAAGCAAAAATAGGCTTCATGAAAGGTGAAGCCTATTTTAATTTGCTTAATAAAGGTTACATTTTATTTATCCAGCTAATTACAGCAGGTGTTAAAGAAGCCACAGAATCTTTATCAACTTTAGTAATGAAAATCATATCTTTATCTTCAACGCAATTCTTAAGACTTGATAGCATTTCTTCAGCTGTTAAAGTTGTTTTAACTAAAAAGCTAGTAGGCATAAAGTGTGCCCAAGGACCTAATGTTTTAATTTGGTTAGTGATTTCATAGTCATCACGGCCATGGTGATGATGGTCATGAGCATCACTTTCGCAACAATGATTATGAGAATTAGAGTCTTCTATTAAATGATAAGTAATTGCATAAATCGACATATTTATACCACCTTATATATATATTTGTATCTATCATAATATATACACTGTCGAAAATCTATAGAAAATACAAAGCAATTGAAAACTATTTTCAATTGCAATTTAAATAATAATCTTGTTAATAAGAATTGATTGCAATTAGGATTTCCAAGCTATTGACAAATTGTCTTGAATATGATAATCTTTATCAATAAGAAGTGTTATTATTAATGTAAAGTAGGTGAGTCTATGTTATTATCAAAAGCAAAAATCGGTGAAACATTTCAGATTAAAAGAGTTGAAGGCAAAGAAAAAATAATAAAGTTTCTTTTTTCATTAGGATGCTTTGAAGGAGAAGAGGTTACCCTTATTTCTAAATTAGCAGGAAACTTTATTATAAATATTAAAGATAGCAGATATGCTATTGATGAAAATATGGCAAAATCTATTATTCTTGAAGCATAATTTATAATATCTAATTACTTAAACTTAACATTAAAATAATAATATGCTATAGGATTATAGCATATTATATTTGAACTTATAGTGATAATGATTATCAGTATCGAAAAAGTTTTGGAAAATGGGGGGAGTAAATATGAAAATAGCATTAGCAGGTAATCCGAATTCAGGGAAGACTACATTATATAATGCAATTACAGGAAAGACTGAAAATGTAGGAAACTGGCCCGGTGTTACTGTGGCAAAGAAGGAAGCTGATCTTAAGAAAAAGTATAACTTAGAAAAACTTGATGTTAAAATTGTTGACCTTCCGGGTACATACTCTATTTCACCATTTAGTGGTGAAGAAGCAATTACTAGAGATTTTATTTTAGAAGAGAATCCAGATGTAATAATTAATATTGTTGATGGAGCTAATATTAGTAGAAGTCTATTTTTTACAACACAGCTTCTAGAGCTAGGGGTTCCGGTAGTTATTGCTCTTAATAAGAATGATATTGTATCTAGAAGAGGAGATATAGTAGATCAAAATTCTTTAAGTAAAGCCTTAAACTGCAAAATTATTGCTACTACTGCAACTTCAGAGGAAGGATTACTAAACTTAATGAATGAAGCTATTCAAGCAGGTAAGGAAAAGAAGCCTCAAGTTGCACCGGACTTTCAAGGTAAAAACTCAGAAGAATCTGATGAGTTAAGACAAAAGTTTGTGGATTCAATTATTAAAAAATGTCAGGTTAAGAAAAGAGATGCTAGTAAGGTCAATTTTTCTGATAAAGTAGATAGAGTTGTAGCACATAAGTGGTTAGGAATACCTATATTCTTCTTTGTAATGTGGGCAGTATTCTCATTTTCTATTGAAGGGCTTGGAGGATATCTATCAGGATATTTTAATGATGTAGTCTTTGGAGAACTAGTGCCAAATGCAGCAAACACTTTTTTAGAGGGGTTAGGAATTAGTCCGTTACTGCAAGCGCTTATAGTAGATGGTGCAATTGGTGGAGTTGGAGCTGTTGTAGGATTTTTGCCACTAGTTATGGTATTATTCTTTTGCTTATCACTACTTGAAGATTCTGGATATATGGCTAGAGTTGCAGTGTTAATGGATAGATTTTTTAAGAAAATTGGATTGTCTGGAAAATCAATTATACCGATGATTGTAGGATCTGGTTGCGCAATTCCGGGTGTTATGGCTACTAGAACAATTGAAGATGTTAATGAAAGAAGAATGACAACAATTCTTACTCCTTTTGTACCTTGCGGTGCTAAACTTCCAATTATAGCTCTTTTTGTAGCAGTATTTTTCCCAGAGCATTCTTGGGTTGGAGCTAGTATGTATGTAGTTGCAATAATAATGATTGTACTTGGTGGACTTTTATTAAAGAAAATTTTTGTATGGGAGAGTTCATCTCAATTTATTATGGAACTTCCAGAATATAAAATGCCAAGTTTAAAATATGCGTTTTCTCAAATGATTGACAAAGCTAAAGGCTTTATTTATAAAGCTACAACTATTATACTTGTGTGTAATACTTTAGTATGGTTTGCACAAGCGTATAGCTGGAGCCTTACTCCGGTAGAAGATCAGAGTTTAAGTATTCTTGCCTCTATTGGTACAGTAATTTCACCGATATTAATTCCACTTGGATTTGTTGGATGGCAGCTTGCTGCAGCAGCAATAACTGGGTTTATTGCAAAAGAAAATGTTGTTGCTACATTTGCAGTACTTTTATCAGTAACTTCAGAGGAGGCATTACATTTACCAGGAGGTGCAATAACACAGTTTTTCACTCCGGTAACTGCACTTGCGTATCTTATGTTTAACCTGTTTACACCACCTTGCTTTGCAGCAATTGGAGCAATGAACTCTGAAATGGGTTCGAAAAAATGGTTATTTAAAGCTCTTGGGTTCCAATTTGGGGTTGGATACATTTTAGCAATGATAGTAACTCAAGTTGGTTCATTAATCGTATATGGGGAACCGGCAGTAGGATTTATACCTGCTATAGTAGTAGCTGTTGTTACTGTAATTTATCTTATTATAACTATTAAAAAATCAGATTCTAAACGTCTTGAATTAGGAGTTGAGGTATAATGGCAAATATAGTAATTGGGTTAATCTTTGCTAGTATTTTAATATTTGCATTAAAGAAAGTTTATACTGATGCTAAAAATAATAAATGTAGTTGTGGTAGTAGTTGTTCTGACAAGAGCAAGTGCAAAAAACACTAACTAATAAGAATTCTAAAATGTTTGCATAGAAAAGTAATATCTGTTATACAACTAATATAAGAACTGCCATCTCTGATAAAAATCAGAAAAGGCAGTTCTTTTTTTACAAGAAATAACGATATAGTTTTATATATGATAAGTTGTAGTGTAGTCATATGTTATAAATGCATTCCATACGATAGTTAAATATATATTGTTATAAGTTATAACTTATAACAATATATATTTAAACAAGAAAATATGAAAAGCTTCATGTAAAAGTTAATAATTTAGTGAGGTGATAGATTATGTATAATATCTGTTCATTAATAAATGCAGCGAATGAGAACATAAAGCCGAATTTAGTTATAAAAAATATAGGCATTATTAATGTATTTACACAGGAAATAGATCAGGGAGATATAGCAATTCATGAAGGTAAAGTTGTGGGAGTTGGCAAATATGAAGGCAAAGTGGAAATTGATTGTACAGGAATGTATGCGTCACCAGGATTAATTGATTCTCATGTACATGTAGAATCTTCAATGCTGACTCCAATATATTTTTCGAAGGCATTACTAAGAAAAGGGGTAACTTCTATTATGGCTGACCCTCATGAAATAGCAAATGTTCTTGGCATTGAGGGTATTGAGTTCATGATAAAGAAATCGGAGAACTGTGCTATAGATATTTACTATATGGCACCTTCTTGTGTTCCTGCTGTATTCTTTGAAGATAATGGGGCAGAATTAAATGCTGAAGATTTAAATTATCTTAAGAGGCATAAGAGCATACTAGGACTTGGAGAGGTTATGGATGTAGGATCAGTTCTTTCTTGTAATGAAAGTATGCTTAAAAAGCTTGAGAGTTTTAAGGATTATGCTATCGATGGGCATGCACCACTATTATCAGGAAAAGAGCTAAATGCATACATCACGGCAGGTATAAAAACAGATCATGAGTGCACTAATATGGAAGAAGCACTAGAAAAAATAAGAAGAGGAATGTACGTACTTATTAGAGAAGGATCAGCAGCCAAAAATCTTAGAGAATTACTAGGGGTAGTAACAGATTTAAATTTTCATAGATTTCTATTTTGCACTGATGACAGGCATGCAGATGACTTGCTAGAAGAAGGATCGATAGATAATGTAGTAAGAAAAGCCATAGCTCTTGGATTAGATCCTGTAAGAGCATTGACTATAGCTTCTTTTAACGCTGCAAATGCATATAATTTAAAGGGTTTAGGCGCAATAGCGCCAGGATTTAAAGCAGATCTTATTATATTTAATGATATTAATAAATTAGAACTACAATATGTGATAAAAAATGGTAAGATTACTTATTTAAAAGATAATACTTTATATAATGCTTTTAGTATAAAAGATAGCAGTAGTAGAATTCATAATAATAGCATGAATATTAACACTGTGAGGTCTGAGCAACTTAAAGTAAAAGTAGAAGGAAGTACTATCAATCTTATAGAAGTTAAAAAGGGATCCTTAACTACTAATACTTTAGTCTGCAATTTTGAAGAAGAAAATGGAATTGTAAAGTATGTAAAGTGTGAAGACGTGCTAAAGATAGCTGTATTCGAAAGACACAAAGGTACAGGTAATTATTATGTAGGATATATTAAAGGATTAGGCATTAAAGATTGTGCAATTGCTCAAACCATTGCACATGACTCTCACAATATAATAGTTGTAGGAAAAAATGATGAAGATATGGTAGTTGCCGTTAATTCGCTCATAAGTGCTGGCGGGGGTATAGCAATTGCAGCTGAAAGCAAGATAAAAGGCATACTGGAATTGCCTATGGGAGGATTAATGAAAGACGCTCCAATAGAACAGGTAGCACAAGAATTGAGGAATTTAAGGACCATATTAAATGAATTTAGTATGGAGAAAGAACATGATATTTTTCTTACATTAAGTTTTATGTCCTTGCCTGTAATTCCTCATATAAAGATAACACCTAAAGGTTTGTTTAATTATGATAGTTTCAGTTTTATGAATTTGTTTAACAAATGAGTAAGTAACTTATCTACTTTATTAATATCTAAATTAGTCTCAGCATGAAGCCACTTTTCTGGAATTATTGTATGTGTACAATTACTAGAGTTACTTTTTAAGTAAGAGTAAATTATTTGGGCTTCATCTAAGTCTTCTTTTCCAATAGCAAAGGAGCTATTTACTGAGATATTACTAAAGTAATGTTTAATGTTAGATTTAAAGATAGCCTTTAATTCTTCTAAAGAAACTTCTCTTAGATTATATTTTTCACTAAAAATTATTTTATTTCCTTTAATGATAAAAAGCTTAAAAATATTGTTATCTAGACTTTCTAGCATAACAATATTTTTATTTTCATTTGAAAATTCTACAACGTTTAGTTTATCAAGTATATAGTTTACAGAAGTTATATAATCTCTATACTTAGCAGCAGTTTTAAAATCAAATTTCTCTGCTGCAGAATTCATTTTACGTTCCATTTCATTAAGAATACTTTTATCAGTACCATTAAGAAGAGATAGAATTTTATTAAATATATCAATATACTGCTCTCTTGATATGTTATCTAAGCATATGCCAATACATAGGCCTAAGGAATAATTTAAGCATGATGAAGTCTTACGTGAAAAGTTATTACAAAGAATTTTACAACATTCCCGGATACCTTGAAGTCCTCTTTCTAATGCTTTGCTATTTGTATATGGGCCAAAATAAATATTTCCGTCATTTTCAATGTATTCATTTGAGATTTCAATATCAGGATATTCTTCATGAATTTTAACTTTTATATAAGCGTAAGACATAGGGGTTTTCATTAGTCTGTTATATGTAGGTTTAATCTCTTTTATTAAATTGCATTCTAAAATAAAAGCCTCAAATTCTGTATCAGTGAGTCTATATTCAAAGTCCTTAAGATTTTTAATTAATTTGATAACCTTAGGAGAATGTGACTTTAAATTTTGAAAGTATGATCCAACTCTGCTTTTTAGGTTTTTGGATTTCCCTACATATATTATATTGCCCAGAGAATCTTTCATAAGATATACTCCCGGGGATGAGGGTAGGTTTTTTATCTTGTTTTTTAAGTCCACAAGCGCTCCTCCAAAATATATATTAATATTTGAGTTTTATACTGTTAATAGAATTTATTGTACTATGGATTGAAGCTACAAAAAACATTAACAAAATTGTATATACATGATAATATTGTAGTATGTCAATGATATGTATATAATATTAGTAAAAAATGTACTGACAAAGATTTTTTTAGTTATATTAAAAGGTTTAATTGCAAAGGAAGAATAACATATTTAATTTATATAAAGGAGATTTTATTATGAATAATAGAAAAATACTTTTTTCGCCTCCAGATGTAACACAAGCAGAAATTGATGCTGTAATAGAAGTTATGAAATCAGGATGGATTACATCAGGACCTAAAACTGCTAAGTTTGAAGAAAAGATAGCAGAGTATTGCGGAACTAAGCATTCAGTAGCAGTATCAAGTGCTACTGCTGGAATGGAATTAGTATTAAAGGCTTTAGGAATTGGTGCAGGCGATGAGGTAATTACCACCCCATATACATATGCATCTACATCTAATGTAATTTTACATAGAGGGACAAAACCAACTTTTGTAGACGTAAAAAAAGATGATTTCTTAATAGATATAGAAAAATTATATGATGCAATAACTCCTAAGACAAAGGCTATAATGACAGTTGATGTTGCTGGAGTGCCTGTAGATTATGATGCAGTTAGAGAAGTTATAAAGGCTAAAAAACGAGAAGATATAGTTCTTATTTCTGACTCAGCACATTCTATTGGGGCTTCATACAAAGGGCAAAAAGTTGGAGGACAAATGGATTTTCATGTATTCTCATATCATGCAGTAAAGAATCTTACTACTGCTGAGGGTGGTGGAATTACATATAATAACAATAACTTTTATGGCAAAAATGATTTATATAAAGAATTAAAATATTCATCAGTAAATGGTCAATCAAAGGATGCTCTCTCAAAGATGAAAGCAGGAGCATGGCAATATGATATTATTACAGATGGATTAAAATGCAATATGACAGATATATCAGCAGCTATAGGGCTTATCCAACTTGAAAGATACGAAGAGATGCTTACAAAAAGAAGAGCTATATTCGATACATATAGTAGAGTACTTGGAGAAAAGGAATGGGCAATAATTCCTTTTAATCAAGATGGAAATATAGAAACAAGTTATCATCTATATTTATTAAGAATAAAGAATTTTAGGGAAGAACAAAGAAATCAAGTAATTCAGATGTTAGCAGATAAAGAAATAGCGACTAATGTACACTATAGGCCTCTTCCAATGTTTACTCTTTATAAGAATTTAGGATACAGAATGGAAGATTACCCTAATGCCTATGCACAATATGCAAATGAAATAACATTACCACTATATTCAACACTTACACTTGAAAATGCTGAATATGTAGTAACAGAGCTTATTAAATGTGTGGAAAAAGTTTTAGGATAATAGCTAAAAAGGTCAGCAGTATGCAGACCTTTTTTATTCCTAATAATATTTGAAAGAGGAGTTTAGGTTATGGGAAATAAGTTTATTACAGAGTATTTTACTATTAGAATTGGAGATATCAATTATGGGGGGCATATGGGAAATGACAAGGCGCTTTTGCTTTTTCAGGATGCTAGAATTTCTTTCTTTCGCTCACTAGGATATTCAGAATTAAACATTGGAGAAGACACAGGAATAATTTTAGGGGAAGCATATTTAAAGTTTAAAAAGGAGATATTCTTAAATGATAATGTAAGAGTTTTTATAACAATATCAGATATTAAAGAAGCATCCTTTATAATGAATTATTCAGTATTTAAGCAAGAGGATGATAAAGAGGCAATATCAGGATATACTAAAATAGTTACTTTTTATTATCCTAATAAAAAGGTAGTTAAAATACCGAATGAGTTTCTTGAAAAAATAGAAAAATATAAGAAAGATTAGCATAGAGTACAATAAAATCAACAAAATTCTATAGTAACATGGAAATAAATAATATTTTATGATATATTAGTTTCAATGATTAAGGAAAACATAGATTAACCAGTAGAGAAGGAAGGTAACAACAATGGAGGAAAAACGCAGTTCATCAAACTTTATAAGAAATATAGTTGTTGAGGATTTACAGTCAGGAAAACATGAAGAGATAATAACTCGTTTTCCACCAGAACCAAATGGATATCTACATATAGGTCATGCAAAATCAATAGTTTTAAACTTTGAATTAGCAGATGAATTTAAAGGTAAAACAAACTTGCGTTTTGATGATACAAACCCATTAAAAGAAGACACTGAATATGTAGAATCAATTAAAGAAGATGTTAAGTGGTTAGGTTTTGAGTGGGATAAATTATATTTTGCATCTGATTATTTTGAAGAAATGTATAAACGTGCCGTTATATTAATAAATAAAGGGAAGGCTTACGTTTGTGATTTATCAGCAGAGCAAATAAGAGAATATAGAGGAACATTAACTAAGCCAGGTACAGAAAGTCCTTATAGAAATAGAAGTGCTCAGGAAAATCTAGACCTATTTCATCGTATGCGAAATGGAGAATTTAAAGATGGAGAGAAGGTTTTAAGAGCTAAAATAGATATGAGCTCACCTAATATTAATTTAAGAGATCCTATAATATATCGTATAGCTCATGCAGAGCATCATAATACGGGAGATAAATGGTGTATATATCCTATGTATGATTTTGCACATCCTATTGAAGATGCTATTGAAGGAATCACACATTCTATTTGTACTTTAGAATTTGAAGATCATAGACCGTTATATGATTGGATAGTGGAAGAATGTGATATGAAGGATAAACCTAAACAAATTGAATTTGCTAGATTGAATTTAACAAATACAGTAATGAGCAAAAGAAAGTTAAAGCAACTAGTAGATGAAGGAGTTGTAGATGGATGGGATGACCCTCGTATGCCGACTATAGCTGGTATAAGAAGAAGGGGATTTACTCCAGATGCAGTTCGAAACTTTTGTAGAGAAATAGGAGTTGCAAAGAGTAACAGTACAGTAGACTATCAAATGATGGAGCACTTTGTAAGAGAGGATTTAAGTGATAAGGCACCTAGAACTATGGCGGTATTAAGACCATTGAAGGTAGTAATTACAAACTATCCAGAGGGCCAAGTAGAGATGTTAGAAGCAGAAAATAATCAAGATAAGCCTGAAATGGGAACTCGTGAAATTCCATTTTCAAGAGAACTATATATAGAACAAGAAGACTTCATGGAAAACCCACCTAAAAAATATTTTAGATTATTCCCGGGAAATGAAGTTAGATTAAAAAATGCTTATTTCATTACATGTACAGATTTCATAAAAGATGAAAATGGAAATGTAGTAGAAGTACACTGCACTTATGATCCTGAAACTAAGAGTGGAAGCGGATTTACTGGAAGAAAAGTTAAAGGGACTATCCATTGGGTAGAAGCAAACAATGCACTTCCAGCAGAGTTTAGACTTTACGACTCATTGATTTTAGATGACAGTGAAGAGGAAGGTAAGACTTTCCTTGATCAAATAAATCCAAACTCATTAGAAATATTACAAGGGTTTATAGAACCAAATATGAAGAGTGTAAAAGCACAAGATAAATTTCAGTTTACAAGACATGGATACTTTAATGTAGATACTAAATATACAACTGAAGATAAGATAGTATTTAATAGAATAGTATCATTAAAAAGTTCGTTTAAAATTTAATAGATCACAGAATAAATATAAGAAAGCTATCTCAAGTGTTAAAGTTTGAGATAGCTTTTTTAGTTATTTATCTACAAACATAATAATATTATATAATACTATTATGTTTAAGGAGGATATCAATATGATTTACGGCTCATACAATCAACCATATTTATGGAATACTGCAAAAATAAATGGTAAAGGAAGCATTAAGGTTAAACCTAATATAGCTATCGTTACATTGGGGGTGAGCACAGAAGGAAAAGAATTAAAAAATATACAAGAAGAGAATGCTCTTAGGGCATCAAAAGTGGCAGGTACACTAAAGAGATTAGGGATTAGAGAAGAGGATATACAAACTCAGGACTATAATATTGATATACAATATGATTATATAGAAGGAAAAGAGATTTTTAAAGGATATAGGGTTAGGAACATTTTAAAGGTTATAGTAAGAGATATAGATCGAGTAGGACAAGTGATAGATGAGGCAGTTGAGGATGGGGCTAATATAGTAAGTCATATTAGATTTACTGTAAGTGATGAATCAATATATTATAATAGAGCATTAAGACATGCTATTGAAGATTCTATAGAAAAAGCAAAAGCTATAGAAATAACTCTAGGAAAACCTTTTAATAAAACTCCTATTAGAATAATAGAAGAAAAGATTCATATAGGTCCTGCTTATGAACAGGCTACCTTAAAATTGGTAGCTACAGATACACCTATTCAAGCAGGACAAATAGAAATCACTGCAAACATAATAGCAACATTTATATATTAAGTTGTTGCCTATCATTAAAAAAAGTTTTATAACCTAATTGCAAAAATACAATTACTGTTAATGCTACACTTCCTAATATACCAAGCATTATAGCTATCTGATATTCGATAGCTGTAGTCGGAGATATACCAGATAAAATTTGACCAGTCATCATCCCAGGCAAAAATACAATCCCCATGCCTACCATGGAATTGATAGTAGGAAGAATTGCAGCATCAAAGGCATTATCTACAATTGATTTACATGCTACCTTAGGTGAAGCACCAAGCATTAAAGCTGTTTCTACAAGATTTCTATGGGCATTTATTCCGTCAGTAAGTCTAGTTACTCCTAAAGAGATACCAGTCATAGAGTTTCCTATAATCATTCCAGCGATAGGTATGAAGTATCTAGGATCGTACCAAGGAGAGACATTCATAACTACTAGAATAAAGTAAAACTGACTTACTAAAGTGCCCAGTAGCATAGAAATAGCAATAACTTGTTTTAGTCTTGAGGATAGGTTAATTTTAACTCGTTTAAATGTATTATAAATTGCAAAGATCTCCATGAGTACTATTGCAATAATAGTATAAATAAAATGAGAGCTTTTAAAAATATAGGAAAGAACATATCCTGTGAGTACCAGTTGAAGTGTCATACGTATAGTAGATATAAGAATTTCTCGTTCTCTATTAATTCCTCTTATTCTTACTATAAGTAATAAAATAATTACAAAAATATAAGCAGAAGCTAGTTGAGCTATACTAAGATTAAGTACACCATTCATTTAATTCATACCACCTTTATTTTAAGATACTCCCACTATGAATTTTAACAATATTGTCTCCATAAGTTTCTGCTACTTTTGATGAATGAGTTATCATAATTAATGTTTTATTAGAACTTTTTACATAAGTTATAATAGATTCTATTATAATATTTTCTGTGTCTTCATCTAGAGCTGAAGAAGGTTCATCTAGAAGCAAGACAGCAGGTTCCATTAGAAGAATTCTTCCAAGAGCTAATCTTTGATTCTCTCCACCAGACAACTTTTCAGCATCTTCATCAAGATCCTTATTAAGTTTTAACATATTTAGCATGTTAGTTAACTTTAAATCTTCAACAGGAGGTTTTTCAGAAAAAGTTAAGCCTATTAGTAGATTATCTTTTATACTTCCTTGAAATATTCCAGGTGACTGAGATAACATCACTACTTCTCGGCGTAGATTTGTAGAATCTATAGTATTTAAGGGATTATTGTTATAAAAAATTTCCCCTTTGTCAGGACTAATTAAATTATTTAGAAGTCTTAATAGAGTAGTCTTTCCACTGCCACTCTGACCAACAATACAAGTTACTACCTTAGGTGGAATAGCTAATTCAGCTATATCTAATACATTCTTATATTTAATATCTTTAAGATAAAACATTTCAAAACCCCCTTATAATATTAATCTTTGATTTCTTTAAATAATTCATAAGCTTTGTCTCTAGCTGCTAACAGTATCATATTTCCTTTATCCGTTATGCTATAATACTTTCTTACTTTTCCATCTACAATTTTGTCTTCTTTTTTCAATAATTCACTGGATTCCATATTATGCAATAAAGGATATAAGGTTCCTGGGCTCATATCATATCCATGTTCCTGAAGTTCTGTCATCATCCATGAACCATAAAAAGCTTCTTTTTTTGCATGATGGAGTATATGAATTTGAATAAAACCTAAAAATAATTTTCTAAGTATCTTTTCTTCCAAAGTATTCTCCTCCTAAATACACAATAATTATCTAATATCGTTATCGCATTATGATAATGATTATATATTTAAGATTAATTTAATTCAAGAGGAAGTTAATGTAAGTGGGCTATTCTTCAAAATAAAGAATAGTTTTTTAGGGCTATCCTTTTTATTTAGTGGGATAATAATATCAAATATATATTTAGGAGGGGACTTGTTTTATGGATAAAAAAATATTATATGAAGAGATATATGGACACTTGATGGAAGATGAAAAGCCTTCAGAGTATCTTAATAATTTAGTAAATGAAGATTGTTTTAATAGTAATTACCCATTTAAATTAATTGCAGAATTAAAGAATGTACCGCAAAATTTAAAATATCATCCAGAAGGTAATGTATGGAATCATACTATGATGGTAGTTGATAATGCGGCAAAACGAAGAATGCTAAGTGAAAATCCAGAAGTACTTATGTTAACAGCTTTACTACATGATATAGGAAAACCACCTACAACTAAAAATAGAAAAGGAAAGATAACTTCTTATGACCATGATAAGGTAGGAGCTAGAATGGCTAAAGAGTTTTTACAAGAACTTCATGAAGATAATGATACTATTAATAAAGTTATGACTCTGGTAAGATGGCATATGCAAGCACTTTTTGTAGTTAAAGACTTACCTTTTGCAGATATAGAAACTATGTTATCAGAAGTTTCTATTGATGAAATAGCGCTATTAACCTTATGTGATAGATTAGGAAGAGGAGATATGACAAGGGTTAAAATTAGAGAGGAAGAGGAAAATGTGGAGTTATTTATAGATAAGTGCAAAAATTATTCGAAAAAATATAGCTATGCGAGAAATTAATTATGATATAATAAGATAAATATAAAGTATTTAGTATTAAGTGTTATCAGGGGGAATTTATGAGAAGTACTACAAAGATTGTAAATCTAAGTATCAAAATGAAGTTGTTTATTGTAGCGACTATTCTGCTAGTTGTTCCAACTGTATTCCTTAGTATTAAAGATTATAATTATGCAAAATCTGAATTAGATTCAAAAGGAAAACTAGTATTAAAAAATGCAGTAGATTTAGCAATTGATTTAATAGATGAAAAACAAAAAGAAATAGATAAAGGTAATATTACTAAAGAAGAGGCAGAAGAGCAAATAAAAACATTTATTATTGGGGGAAAAAATAAAGAAAATAATACAAGAAAGTTAGATGGCAAAATTAACTTAGGAGATAGTGGGTATTTTGCTGTATACAATAAAGATGGATATGGGATTGCTCATCCTTCTTTGGAAGGAAAAAATCTTTTAAATGAAAAAAGTAAGGAAAAGAATAGTTTTTATCTATTAAAAGATTTTATAAATAAAGCAAATCAAGGTGGGGGATTTACATATTATTATTGGGAAGTACCAGGAACGAATAAGATTGAAGAAAAGATAGCATATACCAAATTAGATCCTAATTGGGGCTGGTATATAAGTGGAAGTTCATATATGTCTAGCTTTAATAGTGGAGCAGAAAGAATGTGGCAAGGGTTAATTTATACTCTCGGCATATGTATAACTATAGGAGTATTTATAATAATTATATTATCAAATAAGATAGCTAATCCTATTATTGATTTATTAAATCATGTTAGAAAAGTAGAAAATGATAAATATAGTATAGTAATATCAGACAAGCTTTTAGAACAAAATGATGAAATTGGGGTACTAGCTAGGGCTATAAATAATATGAATAGCGAATTACTAGATAGTTTTAAAGGATTAAATGAACAAAGTATATTACTAGCATCTGAAATTAAAGAACGGCGAGATGTAGAAAATAGGCTATTATTAACTTTAGAGATACTTGAAAATTCAAAAGAGGCTATTTTTATTGCAGATGATAATAAACAAGCTACTTACATAAACAAATCTTTTTGCACCATTACAGGATATTCTAAAGAAGATGTATTAAATAGTACTATCGATAAATTTATTAACAGTAAGTATAATATATATGAAGAGACGATGAGAGAACTAGGTGAAGGGGATACGTGCTCAAAAGAGCTCTATGCAATTAATAAAAATGGAAATCGATATCCTATCTTACTTTCTATAAGAGTTATAAAAAGAAAAGATAGTAAAGAAAATTACTATATTGGAGCATTTCAAGATCTTACACTTATAAAAGAAAATGAGGAAAGTATAAATTACCTAAAAGAATACGATACATTAACGGCACTTCCTCAAAAGGCCTTATTTATAAGTAAACTAGATAATATTATAAATGATAATAAAAATATAAGTAGAGTTGTTGGAATAATGACTTTAGGTTTAGATGATTTTAGATTTATAAATGAAGCTATAGGACATTCAGCAGGAGATATTTTACTTGTTCAAATATCAAATAGATTAAAGGAATATACAAATAATAAGAATATATTAGCCAGAGTAACAGGAGATGAATTTGCTGTATTACTAGATAACATAAAAGATATTTCAGAAGTTACAAATGCAGCTAATGATATTTTAAGGATATTCTCCACACCTTTTATGGTTGAGAATAGAGAATTATTCATAACTGCTAGTATAGGTATAAGTATATACCCTGTTCATGGTATTTATGCAGAGACCCTGATTATGAATGCGATTTCTGCACAGAATCATGTAAAGAGAAATGGAAAAAACAATTATCAAATATATTCTAAGAAAATGAATGAGGATGCATATGAGACTTTAGAGATGATTACTTCTCTTAGACATGCAGAGGAGAGAGAAGAATTCATACTACATTATCAGCCACAAGTAAGCTTATATAGTGGAGATGTTACAGGTTTTGAAGCACTAATTAGATGGGATCATCCTAAACTAGGAGTAATATATCCAGACAAGTTCATTTCTTTAGCAGAGAATAATGGAACTATCATACCTATGAGTGAATGGGTTATAAGAGAAGCCTGCAAGCAAAATAAAGAATGGCACGATAAAGGTTATAACAATTTAATGGTTTCAGTTAATCTTTCAGCAATGCAATTTAAAAAGCGAGATTTAGCGAAGACTATAAAAGATATACTTAAAAACACTAAACTACCTGCTAAATATTTAGAGGTAGAAATAACAGAAGGTATATTAATTGAAGATGTAGATAAAGCAATAGAAATATTATCTGAACTAAAAAAAATAGGAGTAAGTATAGCTATAGATGATTTTGGAACAGGATATTCTTCATTAAGCTATTTAAGGCAGTTCCAGATAGATAAGCTAAAGATTGATAGATCCTTTATAAAGGGTATTCCAGATAGTGATAATGGGTCTATAGCAAATATAATAATAGAACTTGCCAAGAGCTTCAATCTAAAAGTTATTGCTGAGGGTGCAGAAACAATAGAACACATAAACTTTTTAAAAGAAAGAAATTGTGATGAGATACAAGGGTATTACTTTAGTAAACCTATGGAAAAAGATGAGTGTACAGAGATGTTACTAAAGAGTAAAAAGTTAGAGTAAAAATAAAACAAATGGAAAGCATAAGAGTATTGAACTTTAATAAAAGTTCAATACTCTTATTTTTTATGTTTATAAGATTAATAGTATTTTAATAATAAAAAAATCATGTCATAATATAAATTTTACATTGTTAGAACTGATAATTTATAGAGAAAAAGGTGGTTGAGAATGTTACATAATCAAAATAAAACTCCATTATTTACCGCATTAAAAGAATACAGTAAAAAAAATATAATTTCCTTCGATGTTCCAGGTCATAAGCACGGAAAAGGATTACCAGAGTTTACGGAATTTTTAGGGAAAAAAGTCTTAGAAGTAGATGTAAATTCTATGAAGGATTTAGACAACGTATGTAGCCCGGTTAGTGTCATAAAAGAAGCCGAGGAACTAATGTCTAATGCCTATTATTGTGATCATGCTTTCTTTTTAGTTAATGGAACATCTTCTGGCATTCAAGCTATGATCATGAGTGTATGTAACCCAGGAGAAAAGATTATAATGCCTCGAAACGCGCATAAGTCTGCTATAAATGGGCTTATATTAAGTGGGGCAGTACCTGTTTATGTTCAACCAGAAACTAATGATAGGCTTGGAATAGCTATGGGAGTATCATTGGAATGTATTGAAAAAGCTATAGCAAAAAATCCAGATGTTAAGGCGGTATTCATAATTAATCCAACTTATTATGGAGTAACCTCTGATCTTAAGTCAATAATTAAAACAGCTCATAAGCATGGAGTTGCAGTTTTAGTAGACGAAGCTCATGGAGCACATTTTGGATTTCATGAAGATTTACCAATAGGAGCTATGGAACTTGGGGCTGATATGGCTGCAGTAAGTTTGCACAAGACAGGGGGATCTTTGACTCAAAGCTCAGCTTTATTACTAAATGAAGGGTTTGTAGAAAGAAGTCATGTAAAAACTATTTTAAATTTGACCCAGACAACCAGTGCATCTTATTTGCTAATGTCTAGCTTAGATGTAGCACGAATGGCATTAGCTACAAGAGGAAAAGAAATTTTTACTAAGATACTTAAATTAACAAGCCGTGCAAGAGAAGACATTAATAAGATTGATGGGTTATATGCTTTTGGTAAGGAATTAGTAGGAGAACCTGGAGTTTTTGATTTTGATGGAACTAAACTAGGCATTAATATTGCAGGCCTTGGCATAACGGGATTTAAGGCATATGATATATTAAGAGATGAATATAATATTCAAGTAGAGCTTGGGGATATGTTTAATATACTTGCTGTTGTGAGTGTAGGAGATGATGAGGAATCAATTAAAGCTCTTATAGATGCATTAAAAGATATGAGTTTAAAATATAAGACAAGTGAAATGAAATTTGGAAAGGTAGTTTTGCAGAATCCTGAGATTATAGTTTCTCCAAGAGATGCATTCTATTCTAATAAGAAGATTGTTAAATTAGAAGATGCTGAGGGAGAAATAAGTGGAGAATCTATTATGGCATATCCACCAGGTATTCCTATAGTTACCCCAGGGGAAAGAATAAGTAGTGAAATAATAAACTATATTGGGTTTATAAAAAATCAACACAGTATTATTACTGATACAGAAGACCCAAGTGTAGAGAATATAAAGGTTTTAGGGATCTGACAAAAATAGGGGATAGGTCTAAAATTTACGATTTTAGATTTATCTCTTTCTATTTATATTATAAGTGTAGAAGAGTATATGAATTCGCAATTAAGAGAATGTAACCTAGCTAATTTATTTATAGGAAATAAATACTAGAAACTTGTTGACAATTAAGAAAAAAATGGTGTATTTTTTATAAGTAAAGTTAAACTATAATTATATAGTTTATATAAAAAGTTTAAGGGATAAAGCTATATAATTAATACTTTCAGATAAAGCTTAGGAGGGTAATATTATGGAATTATGGTTTACAGAAAAACATACTGAGAATGCACAATTCTCTGTGAAAATACAAAGGCAGTTACATTCAGAAAAGAGTCCTTTTCAACAAATTGATGTTTTTGATACAGAGGAGTTTGGAAAACTACTTACTATTGATGGTGTAGTAATGTTAACGGAAAGAGATGAGTTTATATACCACGATATGATAACACACGTTGCTATGGCAACAAATCCTGATATTAAAAATGTGTTAGTTATAGGAGCAGGAGATGGCGGAACCGTTAGAGAATTAACTAGATATAGTAACATAGAGAAAATTGATATGGTTGAAATTGATGAAGTTGTTGTTAAAGTTTCAAAAGAATTTCTACCATTTACAGCAGCTAAATTAGATGATCCAAGAGTAAATTTATATTTTGAAGACGGTATAAAATTTGTAGAAAACAAACAAAATATATATGATTTAATTCTTGTAGATTCTACGGATCCAATTGGGCCAGGAGAAGGATTATTTACTACTGAATTCTATACAAATTGTTATAATGCACTTACAGAAAAAGGCATATTAGTAAACCAAGGTGAAAGTCCTTATTATTCTCATAATGCAAGAGAAATGAAAAGATCTCATGCTAAGATTAAGAAGATTTTCCCTATAGCTAAAGCTTACCAATATCATATACCAACATATCCATCAGGACATTGGATGTTTGGATTTGCATCTAAGGCATTAGACCCTACAAAAGACTTAAATGCAGATAGATGGAATGGTTTGGGTTTAAAAACTAAGTATTACAATACAGATATACATGTAGGTGCTTTTTTACTTCCAAATTACGTTAAGGAGATGCTGGAGGATGCAGAGAGCTAGAAATGTATCGACATTCGTAGGCTTTGACAATGAATATGAAGAGTCAAATATAGTTGTTTTTGGAGCTCCTTTTGATGGAACTACATCATTTAGACCAGGAACAAGATTCGCACCAGATATTATGAGGAGTGAATCTTATGGACTTGAGACATATAGTCCCTATTTTGATAAAGATCTAACAGAAGTAAATGTATTTGACGCTGGAGATTTACAATTCTCTTTTGGAAATACTGAAAAGGTATTAAAGACAATAAGAGAATTTACAAAAGAAGTAGTAGCAGATGGAAAGATACCTTTTATGATAGGTGGAGAACATCTAGTTACATATCCAGCAGTTGAATCTGTATTTGAAAAGTATAAAGACTTAAGAGTGATTCATTTTGATGCTCATACAGATCTTAGAGATGAATTTAAAGGAGAAAAACTATCTCACGCTACTGTTCTAAGAAGAGTATGGGATTTTGTAGGCGATGGTAGAATGTATCATTACGGAATAAGATCAGGTGATGGAGATGAGTTTAGATGGGCTGAAAAGCATTCTAAGCTAACAAAGTTCAACACTGATGGACTTAAAGACGCTGTTAAAGAGATTGGAGATCATCCAGTCTATATAACTATTGATTTAGATGTATTAGACCCGTCCATATTTCCAGGAACAGGTACACCAGAAGCTGGTGGAATCACTTTCAACGAAATGATGGAAGCTATAAAAGACATGCAGAACTTAAATGTAGTAGGAGCTGATATAGTAGAGTTATCTCCACACTATGACCCTTCAGGGGTTTCAAATGCAGTTGCATGTAAAATATTAAGAGAGCTAGTACTCGCTATAAGTTAAAACAATAAGACCTCTGGAGATAAAGTTTAATCTTCGGGGTCTTATTATTTTATTGGGGCTGATTTTTATTTACCAATCGATAATAAACAGTATATAAGAAAAGTAGCTATCATATTATTTATGGTAGCTATTTTAAATTAGGTGGTTTTATGAGTAAAAAAGATTATAAAGAGATTATAAAAGATATGGAGAATAATATAATAGCTCTTCAGCAGATGGGACTTAGATCAAGGTATATGAATGAAAAGAGGTTTTGGGATAACTTAGTTGCAGAAGAGATGTACAAAAAAGTTGTTCTTGAAAAATTCGTAAGAAATACTGAAAAAGCTGATTTGATATTAAGACAAAGTAGAGAGGAAAAAGTATTTACACTGGAAGAACTATCTCAGTATACAGGAAGAGACGGCAAGGCAGCCTATATATCAGTAAATGGTGTTGTATATGATATAACCTATGAAGCTACTTGGGCTGCAGGAACTCACTTTGGACTTACTGCAGGAAAAGATTTAACAGCTCAATTTAACTCTTGTCATGGTGCTCAAGGAATACTAGATAAACTAAAAAGAGTGGGCATATTAAATCAATAGGAGGGGAAATAATGAGCCAAAGGAATTGTCCTGTAACACAAGCTAAAGCCGTCACAGCCAAAAGGTTAATTAATGAAGTAAGTAGAGAAATTCAACAGGGGAATAGAAAAAAAGTAAATTTAATATGGCTAGAGGCTTGTGGGTGCTCTGGAAATATAATATCTCTTCTAGATGGGGATGCCCCTGATGTAAATTACTTCTTTAGAGAGATGGTAGATGTAAGATATGATAATAGCTTAATGGTTCCACAAGGAGAGGCCGCTTATAAGCAGTTTTTAAATACCTTAGATACAGAATTCATATTGGTGGTAGAAGGAGCGGTATCTCTAAAAGATGATGGGGTTTACAATATGGTAGCAAGACATGAAGGAAGAGCTATAACAGGGGCAGAGGCAGTGAAGTTAGGGGGAGAAAAGGCTAAGCATGTGCTTGCTGTAGGAACTTGTGCTAGTTATGGTGGACCATCTGCTGCAAGGCCTAACCCTAGTGGAAGTATTCCAGTGTCACGATATCTAGACAGAAAAGTAATAAATGTACCCGGCTGTCCAGCTCATCCTGACTGGATTATGGGAACTGTTGCACAACTTATATTATTCGATGATATAGAGTTAGATAGTGATGGGAGACCAATTATTTTCTATGGAGTTACTATACACGACCATTGCCCAAGGAGATCTTTCTTTGATAATAGAATATTTGCAGAGGCTTTAGGAGACAAAGAGTGTATGTTTAAATTAGGATGTAGAGGACCTGTAACAAGGACAGATTGTCCTACAAGACAATGGAACGAAAGGGTGAATTGGCCAATAGGAGATAATACTCCCTGTATAGGCTGTGCTCAAAAGGGGTTTCCAGATGGAATGGAGCCTTTTATTAATGTGTAGATGAGGTGAGTTTATGCCTGAAAAGGTTGTGGTAAATCCTATTACGAGAATAAGTGGTTTTTTAGAGATAACAGCACAAGTAGAGGGAAATAAAATAGTGGATGCTGAAAGTTCTGGATTGCTGTTTAGGGGTTTTGAAAAGATGTTAAAGGGAAGACCTCCTTTAGATGCAATTTATTTTACAGAGAGAATATGCGGTATCTGTTCTACTGCTCATTCTGTAGCCTCTACTAAAGCTTTAGAAAATGCACTTGGGATAAGTAGTAACAGAAATGAAAAAGGCTTACAAGAAATAATGCATGGGGTAGAATTCTTGCAAAATCACCTAAGATATTTTTATCAGTATGTTATACCAGACTATGTAAGTGGATTTGAAGAAGGTATGGTAACTGCTACTCATAAGGACTATAGAATTCCTGAAGATATAAGCAAAAGAATTAGGGAGGACTATTACAATTCCATTGAATATAGTAGAACGGCACATAAAGCTTTAGCAGTGCTGGGGGGAAAGGTGCCCCATAATCATGGAATAGTTCCAGGAGGAGTAACTTCTCAGATTACAGCTCAAAAGATAGAACAACTAAAGTCTTATGTCACTGAAATAAGAAGCTTTATTGCAAATAGAATGATTGATGATGTATATATAATTTCTAAGTATTACAAGGATTATTTTTCTATTGGAAAAGGCTATGCCAACCTTATGAGCTATGGACTTTTTGAAAATTATGTAGGTAGTAAATCCTATGTAAAGCCAGGAGTTATAATTAATGGAGAAATGAGAACTTTAGATCCTAAAAAAATATCAGAAAATGTATATTCAGCATGGTATGAAGCAAATAAAGAAAAGCTAGAACCACTTGATAACAATTGGGAAGCAAAATATCCTAAAGAAACTGCCTATAGTTGGATAAAAGCAGCTAGGTATGATGGGCATGCTATGGAGTCTGGTGCTTTAGCTAGATTATATATAAACGGGGAGTATAGAGAAAGCATATCTGTAATGCATAGACTTATAGCGAAGGTAATAGAAGCTCAAAGGATATCAGAGATAATGTTAGAAATATTAGGGGATTTAAAGAACCTTCCAGTAATAGAGAAAAAGTACAGTATACCAGTAAGTGCTAAGGGACAAGGATTAGTAGATACCACTAGGGGGGCATTAGCTCATTGGATTAGCATAGAAAATAGCCTCATAAATAACTATACTATAATAACTCCTAGTACATGGAATCTTTCTTGTAAAGATGACAAGGGCACATATGGAGTAGTAGAAAAAGCCTTAATAGGTACTACTGTTGAGGATATTAAAAATCCAGTAGAAATAGGAAGAGTAGTGAGGTCTTTTGATCCATGTGTATCATGTGCAACTCATGTTTTAAGTGATAATTATAAAGCAATGAATATAAGGGTTGTGTAAACTATGGGAATGAAGGTTATAGGAATAGGGAATAGGATAATGACAGACGATGCCATAGGGGTAATGATAGCGGAGAGTTTAGAAGAAGCCTTAGAAAATCTAGGAGTTGAGGTGATAATTGGGGAAACAGATGTGGAATATTGCCTAAGCTTTATAGATGATGGTGATTTTTTATTTATAATAGATGCTACGCTATATGGTTTAGAACCAGGTACTTTAACAGTACAAGAAATAAATAAAGAAAAAATTTATGCAAAAGAGGAGTATTCTCAGCATCAAATAAGTCTTGTAAAGTTAATAGGTATTTGTAATGTGAAAAATATTTCAGGATATATATTAGGTATCGAGGTTCTAGAGGTAGATTTTGGAATTGAGCTAAGTAATATTATTAAAGCTAGGTTTGATGATATAAAGTCTAAAGTTTATGATTTCATAAAATTAAGGAGGGGTAAGTAGTGCATGATTCTCTTTTAATGCAAAACATTTCGGGAAGTTTAAATGAAATTTGTAGGGATAATGGAATAAAAAAGATTACAAGACTAGAGATAGCCGTTAATAAAAAGAGTCCTATAAATGAAAAGAATTTGTTAGAACATCTTTTAGACATGAATAAAGGATTAATTGATAATACAACTATAGCCAATGTGGTTTTAGAAAATATACCAGATGAAGTGGCAGAGATAAAAAAAGTTGAGGGTGAAAAGTAGGTAAATAAAATGGAGAATGAGTTTGGAAGGTATTGTATAAAGGTATTTGGAATAGTTCAAGGGATAGGTTATAGACCTTTTATATATAAGACTGCAAAATCTTTAAATGTAAATGGGTGGGTCAGTAATAATGACTCATCTGTTGTTATGGATATAGAGGGAAGTGTAGAAGATTTAAAGGAATTCTTATTAAGAATTATTAAAAATCCTCCAAAGCTTGCTAGAATAGAAAAAACTAAAATAGAAAAGAAGCATATTATTGGATATGTAGATTTCACAATAAAAAACAGTACTTCTAGCGGAGAAAGACTGAAGTTTTTAATTCCAGATGTAGCAACCTGTGAAAAATGCGTAGAAGATATATTTGATAAGAATTCTAAAAGATATAGATATAGTTTTACAAACTGTACTGATTGTGGACCAAGGTATTCTATAATGAAAAGATTACCTTATGACAGAGTAAATACGACTATGAATAATTTCAAGATGTGTAGTTACTGCAAAAGTGAATATGGAAATCCAGATACAAGAAGATTTCATGCTCAACCTAATTGTTGTAATGAATGTGGTCCCAAGCTTATGCTTACTGATAGTAGAGGGCAAAGAGTAGAGTGTGACGATGAGATTAAGGAGAGTATACGACTTTTGAAGGAAGGAAATATTATTGCTATTAAGGGTATTGGAGGGTTTCATATAGTTTGTAATGCCTATGATGAAGAAGCTATAGGTAAGATTAGAGTTAGAAAAATAAGACCGCATAAGCCCTTAGCTATAATGGTAAAAGATATACAAATAGCTAAGGAATTTTGCTTTATGAGTGATAAAGAAGAAGCGATTCTAACTTCTAGTAAGAGACCTATTGTAATTTTAAATAAAAGATTAAATAGTAAACTAGCTAATAACATAGCTCCAAATGTAAACAAATTCGGCATTATGCTTCCCTATACTCCGATACATTATTTACTTTTCCATGAAGGATTAGAAGCTTTAGTTATGACTAGTGGAAATATAAGTGGGTGTCCTATAGAGTATGAGAACTCTAAGGCAGTAAAAAATTTGAGAGGGGTAGCAGATTACTTTTTATTGCATAATAGGGAAATAAATATGCCTATAGATGATTCTGTAGTTAAGGTAATAAAGGAAGCGGAAGTTGTGACTAGACTGGGAAGAGGCTATGCGCCTTTATCTATGGTAAAAGATATAAAAAATAAAATATTTTCAACAGGCTCAGAGATGAAGAATACCTTTGCATTTTCAACAGATGGTATAGTTTACGGAAGTCAGTACTTAGGAGATTTAAAAAACTTAGATTCTTTCAATGAGTATAAGAAGTCCACTGAAAAGTTAAGTCAGATACTTCAATTCAAACCTAATGTTATAGCAAGGGATATGCATCCCAGTTATATGTCCAGCATACATGGCGAGAAGCAGGAAGGGATAAAGATTAAAATACAGCATCATCATGCACATATGGCAAGCTGCATGCTAGAGCATAACCTATATGATAAGGTAATAGGCGTTATATATGATGGTACAGGTTTAGGATTAGATAATAATATATGGGGTGGAGAATTTTTAATAGGAGATAGAAGAGCTTTTAAAAGGGTAGGAAGCTTTAAATATGTAAAAATCCAAGGAGGAGATTTTGCGCAAAAGCATATATGGAAAATAGGGGTTAGTTATTTAAATTCTTTAGATAATTCTAAGCTGAAAAACTGGGGATTAGATAGAATAAAGAAGCTATCAAAGAGAGATGTAGGACTTATATGTAAGTCATTAGAAAAGGATATAAATTGCTATAAAACCTCTAGTATAGGAAGGTTATTCGATGGAGTGGCAGCGATTTTGGGGGTTAGACAAGAGGTAAGTTATGATGGGCAGGGAGCCATAGAGCTAGAAGCAATAGCAGCTAAGGATGTTTCAGATTATTATAACTACGAAATATATGGGGAAGAAAATATTATTATAAACTATAATAATATTTTTGAAGGAATTTTAGAGGATATTAAGGGCGATGTCCATAGTTCTATTATAAGTGCTAAATTTCATAATACTATTATAGAATTAACTCTTCATATTGTATGTAAATTAGGGAATAAGTATAGTTTAGATAAGGTAGTTCTGAGTGGTGGAGTCTTTGAAAATGAATATTTATTAATTAATTTAATAAATAAGTTAACAGAAAAAAACTTTCAGGCTTATTATAATAAAATTATACCAATTAATGATAGTGGTATTTCTTTTGGACAAGTCGCTATATGTGATGAGATTTCAGAATAAGAGGTGATGTTTCAATGTGTCTATCTATAAGTGGAAAAATAATATCAGTAGAATTACCTTTTGCAAACGTAGATATACATGGAATAGAAACAAAAGTAAATGTTGAGCTAGTGGAGAATCCTATGATAGGAGACTATGTGTTAATTCACGCAGGATTTGCTATACAGAAAATAGATGAAGAGTACTTCAATTATTTAGATGAGACAATAGAAAGCATGGCTAAAGGAGATTGGGATGAGTAGAGACATAGCTTTAGGTAAGATTATCAAAAATATTAATGCTATGTGCGAGGAAATTCCAATTGAAAAAATAAATATTATGGAGATCTGCGGAACTCATACGAATGCAATAGCTAAGATTGGCATTAAAAATGTATTACATAATAGAATAAATTTAATATCAGGACCTGGGTGCCCTGTATGTGTTACCCCCGAAAGTTATATAGATGCAGCTATAGAGCTATCAAGATCTGGGGTTATCATTGTCACCTTTGGAGACTTAATGAGGGTAAAAGGAACATATACTAATCTTTTAGGTGAAAAGTCAAAAGGAAAGGATATAAGAATTATATATTCCGTATATGATGTTATAAAAATAGCAGAAGAAAATAAATATAAAGAAATTGTATTTCTAGGAGTAGGCTTCGAAACCACAACTCCTCTTATAGCAACTGTTATAAGAAGAAGTAAGGATTTGAAACTTAGTAATTTATTCTTTCTTATTTCCCTGAAAATAATGTCACCTATTATTGAGACTGTATTGGATAAAACAGAGGATATTCATGGAGTTATATGCCCAGGCAATGTAGCAGTTATTACGGGGGAGAGCAGCTTTAAATTTATATATGAGAAGTTTAAA
Source organism: Clostridium sp. X (assembly GCF_055755365.1). Taxonomy (NCBI): domain Bacteria; kingdom Bacillati; phylum Bacillota; class Clostridia; order Eubacteriales; family Clostridiaceae; genus Clostridium; species Clostridium sp. X. The sequence goes on along the minus strand of NZ_CM146912.1, from coordinate 871,289 downwards.
GTTCCAGCAGCTATTTGTGGGTTTGAAGACAAAGATATAATAAGTGGAATATGTTTTTTGGTCAATCATATAAGTAAAGATATAAGTGGTTTAGAAAGTTATGGATTTGAGAACTTATATAAAAGATATGTTCGTACTGAAGGTAATGAGAAAGCTAGAGAACTAGTTAATAGAGTTTTTAATATAATGCCTTCAGTATGGAGAGGTATAGGGGTAATAGACAATTCAGGACTAGTTTTAAATACAGAATATGAGAAATTTGATGCAGTGAAAAAGTTCAATTTACAAAAGTTTTTTGAATATAAAGATATAAGTGAGGCGTTTACAACTACGTGTCTCTGTAGTCAGGTTCTTTTAGGTAAAATCCAACCAGATAAGTGCAAGTTATTCGGTAAAAAGTGTACTCCAAAAGCACCTTGTGGGCCTTGTATGATATCTAGTGAAGGAGCATGTTCAGCCTATTATAGATACAGATAGTTTATATGTAAGGAGATATATATCATGGAAAGAATTGAATTAATTCATGGAGATGGAGGAAAGTACACCTCAGAGCTTATAAGGGATATATTTTATAAAAGTTTTAAGAATGATATTCTACTTCAAGAGGCTGATTCTGGAGTGTTTGATGTAAATAAAGGAACTATGGCTCTTACTACAGACTCTTTTATTGTAAAACCTTTGTTTTTTAGAGGAGGAGACATTGGAAAGCTATCAATATGTGGAACTGTAAATGACCTTGTGGTATGTGGAGCAAAGCCATTGTACATGAGTGCCAGTTTTATTATGGAAGAAGGTTTTTCACTTAGAGAATTAGAGAGGATAGTTTTCTCCATGGGAAAAACCTCTTTAGAGGCTAATATAAGGATAATAACAGGAGACACGAAGGTGGTAGAAAAGGGAAAGGCAGATGGGATTTTTATAAATACTACTGGAGTTGGAGTTATAGATAATTACAAGCCAAAGATAATAGAGAATGAAGACTGCATAATAATAACAGGAAGTATAGCAGAACATGGTACTAGCATTGCAGTAGATAGGTATGAACTACAGGTAGAGGGAGACATAAAAAGTGACTGCCAACCACTAAATCATTTATTAGATTCTTTATTAGCTTATAAGGATTATATAAAACTTATGAGAGATCCTACAAGAGGAGGAATAGGACAAGTTTTAAATGATATATGTAAAAGTAGTGGAATTGGAATAAGATTAATAGAAAAAAGTATTCCTATTAGAGAAGAAGTCAGATGGATCAATGAAATGTTGGGATTAGATCCTTTATATTTAGCTAGTGAGGGAAGAATGATAATTGTTTGTAGTAAAAGCATGGCCATGGATATAAGAAATAGCTTAATAATTCAGGGCGGCTGTAAAGATGCTGAAATAATTGGGAGTTTCACAACTAAAGAAAGATTAGTATACATGGAAAACTCATTTGGGGGAAAAAGGATAATAGGCAACTTAGATTTTCAAATGTTTCCTAGAATATGTTAGATAATTGAAAAGTAATAGAAGGGCTTCAGAAAAGCAAAATCCCCCGTGGATTAAATCTATCTACGGGGGCATATTTATAAACTATCTCTTATCTCCATATATTGCATATACGTCTTGAAGAGCTTCTCCAAAGCGTTGATAGTGAACAATTTCTCTTGCCCATAAGAACTTAAGCGCATCTATTAAACCAGGATCGTTAGTTTGTGCAATGAGATGTTCATAGGTTGCCTTAGCTTTTTGTTCTGCTGCTAAATCCTCATGCAAGTCTGTTATAGGATCACCAAGTGCTTGGAAGTATGCTGCAGTAAAAGGTACTCCATTAGCATCTGTAGGAAATAGTGCTCTACCATGTTGAGTATAATGAGAATCTAAGCCGGCAGCTTTTAATTCCTCAATAGTAGCATCCTTCATTAGCTGATAGATCATTGAAGCAATCATTTCTACATGAGCTAGTTCCTCGGTCCCTATATCATTAAGTAATGCTTTAGTTTTTCCTGTTGGCATAGTATAACGTTGATTTAGATATCTAAGTGCAGCAGCGAGTTCGCCGTCAGGTCCTCCATACTGTGCAACTAAAACCTTAGCCATTCTAAGATCTTTACTCATTACCTTAACAGGATGTTCTAATTTTTTTTCATAAATCCACATGTATATATTCTCCCCTCTAATTTATTCTCCCTTTTCCCAAGGCCAAGGTTCATTTACCCATGACCAATCTGGATCTGCCTTAGAATATCCAAAGTTTGTAAGCATTCTGAACTTTGTTTCATATTCTTTCTTTAGATGCATTAATTGTTCAGTAAATTTATTAAAATCTTCTATAGCTTTTGTATTTGTTGGGTGGTTATCTAAATATAAATTTAGTTCCACAACAGCAAATTCAAGTTGTTGAATTTTTCTTAACATTTCTACACGAGAAACGTCACTCTTAAACTTTCCATCCATACTAAGTCCTCCTATTAATTATCTTTGCTTTGGGAAAGGCACTACAAGATTAGGGAAAAGAGTCCCTTTTTCTAATGCCTCGTTTAGTGGTAATAAACCTGTATAAGGTTGATCAATAACATATGCACGAACTAGCATTAATTCAGGGGCTTGAGGCATATGCATAGGCATTCTAGAAAAAGGCATATACATTGGATCTGAATAAGGATTAAAATTTTGGTACACGCTGTTCACCTCTCTAATTATAGGTACATTAATAGTATATTAATTAACAAAAAATGTGTGTAAGTGAAAAAGAACAAAATTTTAAAATGCATTAAAAATAATTAAAGAGAGAATATTACTTGTTAAAAGAATTTAAATTTTATAATTTTATAAAATAGATTAATGTATAATCAAGATGAAAGGCGGTTAATAAAGAATATGAATAGATAAGCTATATTGACTTAAAGAGTTAAAGTTATATATAATTAAACTACATATAATTTTAAAGGGGGGAGTTTTTTGGGACTAATATCTAATAGGACCAATAGTACAAAAGAACAATTAATAATTTTGTCGGTTTTACCAGTTTTTATGTTGATACTAGCATTTATAGTAGATACACCTACAAATATATTACATGGATTATATGATATAGCTATCTCTACAGATATATTATTGACTGACTATATAGTGGTAGGGGGTATAGGAGCTGCCATTGTAAATTCATCTATTCTTACACTTATCAATATTTATATAATACATAAATTGAAATTAAGAATAAATGGTGTATTAATTGCAGCTGTATATACTGTTATGGGGTTCTCGTACTTCGGAAAGAGCTTACTTAATGTTTGGCCTCTGTATTTAGGAGGATATTTATATGTAAAGTATCAAAAACTAGACATAAGAAATGTAATTTTAGTAATCATGTTTAGTACTAGTTTAGCTCCACTAGTAAGTCAAGTAGCTTTTGGCATGAATCTTCCTATTATGATAGGACTTCCACTAGGAATATTATTTGGAGCATTCTGTGGCTTCGTTGTAACACCGTTAGCGGCTCATTTATTAAAGGTACATGATGGATATAACTTATATAATATAGGTTTTACCGCAGGTATACTAGGAACAGTCATAGCAGCTCTTTTAAGAGGATTTGGAGTAGTTATAGGACCAAAAAAGGTTTTATCTTTTGAGTATCATAATTTCTTAATGATATCATTAATAGCGTGCTCATTGTTTTTAATAGTTATTGGATACCTTCTTAATGATAAAAGCTTTAAAAACTATGGTAAGATTCTAAAAATGTCAGGAAGAGTAGTTTCTGATTTTACAAGTATAGATGGGTATGGAATTACTTATATTAATATGGGTATAATGGGTATACTATCAATAATATTTGTTATCTTATTAGGTGGAACTATAAATGGACCAGTAGTAGGAGGAATACTTACTATAGTCGGATTTGCAGCTTTTGGTAAGCATCCTAAAAATACAATACCTATATTTATTGGAGTTTTTATTGGGGGTATAGTTAATATATGGGATCTAAATTCTACGGCGGTTATAATTTCTGGCCTATTTGGAACAACCCTGGCACCAATAGCAGGAGCACATGGACCTATAGTGGGAATACTAGCAGGTTTTATACATTCATTTGTAGTTATGAACGTTGGAGTATTGCATGGAGGAATGAATTTATATAATAATGGTTTTGCAGGGGGAATTGTAGCTGGAGTATTAGTGCCTCTTGTAGATGCATTTAAGAAAGGAGAGTAAATAAGTGAAACATGAACTTCAAAAAGTTTCTAAGATAGTTCACGAAATATTAAATTTTTATTTTTTAAATTCTTCAACGAAAACTGATATAACAGTAGAAAATAAAGAAGATAGGTATGTAATAATAGCTAAATCTGATGATGTAAAATGTACTCAGGAGCAAATTAAAGAAATAAGAGATCTTCTGAAAACTAATAGACAAAGAGAAGTAGAAGGACATTATTGGCAATTAGCAGGAGAAGATGAACGTAATAGGGAATTTAATCTAGTTGGAATTATGACAGATGAATCTAGCGTTGAATTTGAAAATGGTTCTCTGACTATAAAGCTTACTAGATATAAAGAATCCTAGATATAATTAGTTTGTATAGAGTGTAAAGGTTTAGATAACATTAAAAAACCTCCTTGTGAATGGTTGATTGACACTTCCATTTAATTACAAAGGGGTTTTGTTTTTTATTTGAAAAGTAACAAAAATATACACCACGGAATACTATATTATTAGGATGAGCTAGTCTATGAAATTCCCTATTTAAACTACAGTTGGAACTACATTAGCACCAATAGTAGGAGCTAATGGATGGTGGGTCAGAATATTAGCTGGAGTATTAGTACCTCTTGTAGATGCATTTAAGAAGGGAGAATAAGATAATGAAACATGAGCTTCAAAAAGTCTCTAAGATAGTTCACGAAATATTAAATTTTTATTTTTTAAATTCTTCGAAGAAAACTCATATAACAGTGGAAAATAAAGAAGACAGATTTGAGATAATAGCTAAGTCTGATGACGTAAAATGTACTCAGGAACAAATTAATGAAATAACAAAACTTTTGAAAACTAATAGACAAAGGGAAGTAGAAGGGCATTATTGGCAGTTGGTTGGAGAAGATGAATGTAATAAGGAATTTAATCTAGTTGGAATTATGACGGATGAGGCTAGTGTTAAATTTGAGAATGGTTCTTTAATTATAAAGTTGGTTAGATATAAAGAATCCTAGATATATTAGTTTGTATAGAATGTAAAGATTAAGATGAACTGAAAATTGGGAATATATCAAGTGCTGTTGAATTTTCATTGTAGATAATATACTTTTCACTCTAGAATATTATAAAACCTCCTTGTGAATGGTTGATTGACACTTCCACTTAATCACAATAAGGTTTTATTTTTATTTAAAAAGTAACAAAATTGTATGTCACCGAATACTATATTTATTAGGACGAGCTAGTCCATTAAATTCTCTATTTAGAATGCAGGAGGTGTAGAAAAGATGGATGGAGTAAATTTAGTTAACCACTTAGCAGAATTTATAGGAGAAACAGTAACAATATTTACAACTAGTGGTGGAGAGTCAGGATCAGGCTTTACAGGTGTTCTTTTATCTGTAAATAATTGCTATGTAAGACTTATAAGCCAAATAGGCCCTGCACCAGGATGTGCATTAGGTAACTGTTGTACAGGTCCTCTAAGAGGAGTAGCAGATAATGCTTTTGGTAGACAAACAGGTAGATTTAATTGTGGATTTAATACTGTTGGCGCAGTAACAGATATTCCTATCAGCAAAATAGCATCATTTGTTCACAATGCAGTTTAAAGAGTTATGGTAGGACAACCTTTATTCTAGAAAAAATGGTTATGATGAAGAAAATGATCAATTTAGAATACTATATTAAAAGTGGAGAAAGTTAAGAGGTTAATACGTATTTATATTCCTTACTATCTCCACTTAATTCATAATGTAGACATGCATTTTCAAAAATATTAATTTTTAGGAGGAGAATAAAATGAGTGAGTTAAGTTTAGTTGATCATTTAGCTAACTTTATAGGTGAAACAGTAACAATATTTACAACTAGTGGTGGAGATTCAGGATCAGGTTTTACAGGAGTACTATTAAGTGTAAATAATTGTTATGTAAGACTTGTGACTCAAATTGGAGTTGCGCCAGGATGTGCATTAGGAAATTGCTGTGAAAAACATGGAAAAGACTATCCTAGAAGTGCTGGAATAGATGATCAATATGAAAATAATATAGGTAATACTGGTAGATTCAATTGCAGAGGAAATACAGTTGGTTCAGTAACAGATATTCCAGTTAGTAGAATCGCATCATTTGTTCACAATGCAGTATAAAAGCTTAAAGGGTAAAAAAACAAAAGGCTATTTATATGGAGGAAATATAATGTAATGAGAAGTTTAAACTGTAATAATTAAAGAATAGCGATTAAAAAATATTGTAAAACTCTATTTCTTTAGTACCAATTACAAATAGGTGGGAATAGTATAAATAAGGACAAGTAGTCTGCAAAAATATTATTAATTTGGGAGGTAAATAACGTGGATGGATTAAACTTTGTTAATCATCTAGCTAACTATATAGGAGAAACCGTAACAATATTTACAACTAGTGGAGGAGAATCAGGAGAAGGCTTTACAGGTGTTCTTTTAAGTGTAAATAATTCTTTTGTAAGACTTATAACTCAAATAGGAACTGCACCAGGATGCGCACTTGGAAATTGTTGCAAAGAATATGGACAAAAGAGAGTTAATGGAGTAGGGCCTGTAGGTGGAGTTAATGACGTTGATGGCCAATATCAAAATCCATGTGAAGGCACAGGCAATATAGGCGATACTGGTAGATTTACTTGCAGAGGAAATACAGTTGGTTCAGTAGCAGATATTCCAATAGACAGAATTGCTGCATTTGTTCATAATGCAGTTTAAGATATAGGTTAGGAAAAATATAAGAGATATTATCTATTTTTGATAATATCTCTTATATTTAACAAGTAAATGTATTTTAGTATTTTATAATAATGACTGTAATTTTCCTAAGATCTTTGGATACTTCTTCTTTAAATTTATTATTTTAAAGTCATTACTAACAAAAGCATGCAGTGTACTACCTTTAGCAATCTCCTTTTGATCCTTATCTCTGATAACTAAATAATTAAATTCTACTTTTATAGGGGTTAATTCTTTAATCCAAGTTTTAATCAGTAATTCATCTTCATATTTTGCCCCTTGGAGATATTTACAATTACTTTCAACTAAAGGCATCAATATTCCAAGTTTCTCCATATCACTATAGGACATATCACATTTAGTAATAAATTCTGTTCTTCCAGCTTCGAAATATATTAGGTAATTAGAATGATGAACTACGTTCATTTTATCAGTTTCAACATATCTAACCTTTATTTTTGTTTCATTAATATGCATTTAATAATACCGCCCCTCTGAAGTTTACTAAAAAATTAGAAATCATGTAATTATAGTTAGTTATAACTTAAGAGTGTATAACCTAATCTATCACATATAATTATAGCATATATTATTTGAATAATAATTAAAAAAAAATATAATAAAACGCTTACATAAGATATATTTAATTGCATATTGTGCATAATACATATATAATGATAAGGTTAAGGAAAAAAAAACTAAGATTTGGAAGGAAGTTAGTATGGAAAAAGTTAAATTTGAAGATTTAAAAATATCAGAGGACATAAAGAGAGCAATTGCAGATATAGGATTTGAAGAACCATCTCCTATTCAGGAGCAAGCGATCCCACTAATATTAGAAGGTAAGGATGTAATAGGGCAAGCACAAACAGGAACAGGAAAAACTGCTGCTTTTGGAATACCAGTATTAGAAATGGTTGATGTTGAAGAAAATATTCTACAAGCTATGATATTATGCCCTACTAGAGAGCTTGCAATTCAAGCTACAGAGGAATTAAGCAAACTTGGAAAATACAAAAAAGGAATTAGTATTCTTGCTGTTTATGGAGGGCAACCTATAGACCGTCAAATAAAGGCTTTAAAAAGAGGAGTTCATGTAATTGTTGGTACTCCAGGACGTATTATGGATCATATGAACAGAAAGACTCTAAAAACAGAGAGTGTAAAAATGATGGTTTTAGATGAAGCTGATGAAATGTTAGATATGGGATTTAGAGAAGATATAGAAACAATAATACAAGATATGTCCCATAACAAACAAACAATTTTATTTTCAGCTACTATGGCTAAGCCTATATTAGAACTAAGCAAAAAATATCAAAAAAATGCTCAGCTAGTAAAAGTTGTTCATAAGCAATTAACTGTTCCAAGTATAGAACAAAAATATTTAGAAGTAAAAGAAAGTGCTAAATTAGAAGTATTATCTAGATTAATTGATATAAGAAATCCTAAATTAGCAATAGTATTCTGTAATACTAAGAAGAGAGTTGATGAGGTAGTATCTCAACTTCAATCAAGAGGACATTTCGCAGAAGGTCTTCATGGAGACATGAAACAGCAACAAAGAGATAGAGTTATGGGTAAGTTTAGAAACGGGACTATAGAAATCTTAGTTGCTACAGATGTAGCTGCTAGAGGAATAGACGTTGATGATGTTGAAGTTGTATTTAACTATGATCTTCCACAAGATGAAGAGTATTATGTTCACAGAATAGGAAGAACAGGAAGAGCAGGAAGAGCGGGAATTGCATATACTTTTATTGCAGGAAAAGCTGTTCGTAAGTTAAGAGATATAGAAAATTATACTAAGACTAAAATTAAAAGAGCAGAAGTACCATCAGCTAATGATGTAGAAGAATTTAAAATGAATATTTTCCTAGATAAAGTAAAGAGTACCGTAGATGAAGGACACTTAGGAAAATACATAGACTCTATTGAAAAATTATTAGAAGAAGATTATTCAACTATAGATATAGCTGCAGCACTTTTCAAAATGGCTACTGTGACATCAGAAGATAAGAGAGAAGAAATCGATACTTTTGATGAAATTGGTGATACTGGTGCAGAATCAGGAATGGTAAGACTATTTATCAATGTTGGTAGAAGTCAAAATATACAACCTAAAGATGTTATAGGAGCAATAGCAGGTGAAACAGGAATTCAAGGTAAGTTAATAGGTAAAATTGATATCTATGAAAAATTTACTTTTGTTGAAGTTCCAAAAGAAAATGCTAAAGATGTATTAAATATAATGAAAGATAACACAATTAAAGGAAAGAGAATTAATATAGAACCAGCTAACGCTAAATAGTATGAGGTGGTAATATGATTATAGGGGCTGCAAAGATATCCTTACATGCAAACTGGGTTCACTCTTTAAAAGAAAAGAGAATGATAGTAAAAAGCATTATGGCAAAGACAAAGAATAAGTTTAATATATCTATTGCAGAAGTTGAGAATCAAGATTATCATCAATCCATTACTATAGGAATAGCTTGCGTAACCAATAGCTCTAGATTAGCTAACAGTATTTTGCAAAATGTTGTTAACTACATTGAAGAAAATACTGAGGCAGTAATAGAGAAGGTAGATTTCGAAATTCTATAGGAATTCTAAAAGCGGTAGAAATAAATAAAATATTTCCACCGCTTATTTAATTTAACTATATAGTATCAACTGTTTCTATTATAAATAAAGTAGTTTCTAGGGATAAATCCATTTGCTTAGGCTCAGAAAATTTATCACCAGACTCATCAAAAATTAAATTAATTATTGGTCTTAAAGGAAAAGCTTTGTTTTGTTTTATAACTATTCCACAAGCTCCTGTATTAAGTCTAACTATGCTACCAGAAGGATATGCAGCAACATTTTTTATAAATGCATTTACTATGGTTTTATCGAATTTAGTATCACTCATAGCTATAAGATATTCCAAAGCCTCATATACTTCCATTTTATCATGTCCACTAAAATCAGAAGTTAGATTATCAAAGGTGTCACATATAGATACTAGTCTAACCGTCTCGTGAAGTTTATCTTCAGAAAGCCCCATAGGAAATCCACTTCCATCGCAACTCTCATGGTGCATTAATATTATAGCTTTAGATATATAGCTGATATCGTATTTTTGATTTAAGATCTCATACCCATCTAAAGGATGAGTTTTTATAGATTCAAGCTCTTCTTTTGTCAATTCACCAGTCCTAGACTTTTCAAGAATGTCCTGAGGAGTGAGAAGTTTACCGAGGTCATGTAAAAGTGCGCCTACAGCTAACTCTTTTACATTAGTGTGACTATATCCTAAGATTAGTCCCATCATTACAGATAATGCACACACATTTACTGAATGCTCATAAAGATAGTTATCTTTAGATCTCAAATCTGTAATGTTTATAAGAACCTCTTCTCTTGATAATATATCATCAATTATTAAATCAATAGTTTTAAATATTTCATCTAGATTTGGAGATTGTTTATTTGTAAACTTTTTAAACTCTCTATAAATAATTTCTTTTGTATTTTGTCTAGTTTTTTCATTAATAAAATCCCTTGCCTCTATTTCTAGTGAATATTCATCATCTACATATATAGAGAATATGCCAATTTGGGTCAATCTCATCTTATATCCAGGTTTTAAAATAGAACCTTTGGCTAATAGTATTCTTCCCGAAGGATCGTAAATAGTTTTTGATAATACCTCATTACCATTAATTTGATCAATAGAAATTTTTCTCATAGTTAATAATTCTCCTCGCATATAGTAAAATGACTACTATTAACCAATTGTAAAAATAGAAATATATTTTTATCATATCACAGATTTATAAGAATAAAAATATATTTATGTATTAAAAATAATTAAAGCATTTAAAGACGTCTATTGCGCATTTATACATGAATTTATGACCAGCTATATTTAAGTGTATTCCATCTAAGTAATACTCACTTAAGTGATTAGTAGAAATGTTGTTTATAAACTTATTAAAAAAGTCTATATATGAGAAAGATTGCTCAATAGAATAATTTTTAACCCATTCTCCATAGATGTTAATTTTTTTATTTATATCTTCGAAGTTTACAGTAGAGTCCCATAATTCTTTAGCTAAGTGAGAAATCATTGGGGGCTGTACACCTAGTAATACTTTTATATTAAATTGTTTTGCTTCTTTTATTAGTTGCTTTATATTGTTTTGTACGCTCTCTAGGCTTCGGTTCATTAAAAAGTCATTACTTCCACCCATAATAAAAACAGCATCAGGCTTTAGAATGACCACCTCAGAGAAAAAACGCATAATAATACCAGATGTTGAATCCCCAAGGACTCCCTTATTGATAAGTTCTATACCAGGCTCTCTACTAATAAGATATGTCCATTTTTTTTCTTCATCTACTCTATATCCATATGTTAAACTGTCACCGATACATATAATTCTCATCATAAACCTCCAATAAATAGCTGTTGTGTATCATTTTCAAAAGTTTAGTATGTTAAAATTAAATATTAGTTAAGTATTAATAAGCTATTTTGCTTAACATATGCAAAATAGCTTTATTTGTACTAAGATTTTATCAATATATATGCAATGTATGCAATATAAAATAGAGATAAAAATGTACCCTCATATCTAGAAACTGTTTTCTTAGTAATAGATAAGATATAAGTTATTATTGTAGCTAAGACTAGAACAATAATATCAAGGTAATTTCCACTATCAACAGGAAGAACTTTAATTGAAGCGGAAACACCTAAAATAAATAATATATTAAATATGTTAGATCCTAGTATATTACCTACTGCAATGTCACTTTCATTTTTAGTAGCTGCAATAACGGAGGTGACAAGTTCAGGAAGAGAGGTTCCTAGTGCTACTATAGTGAGTCCTATAATCCTTTCGCTAATTCCAAAATTTCTAGCAATTATAACACTTTGATTTACTACTATGTCCCCTCCAAGTATAATTCCAGCAAGACCCAATAGTGACAGAAATATACTTTTTGGTAGAGATGCTTTTTTTATAGGTTCCTCTTTTGTATTTTCTAAGCTTTGATTAGAACGAATTGTGGAAGTTATTAAATAATAGAAAAATATACAAAATAATATAAGGAGTATTACTCCATCAAATCTTGAAAGTTTGCTTATAGGGCCAACTTCAAATATATCTAAAGAAAGTATATATAGCGCTAAGGTGGATATAAGTAAAAATGGAAACTCTTTTTTTAATGTATTAGTGCTTAGATTAACTGGTTTTATTATTGCGGTGATACCTAGTATCAAAAGTATATTTACAATGTTTGAACCTACTACATTGCCTATAGCTATATTAGTTGAACCTTTTAATATAGCACTTATATTTACAGCAAGTTCTGGAGAACTAGTACCAAAGGCTACAATAGTAAGACCTATTATCATGGATGGTATTTTAAATATTCTTGCGATACTGGAGGAAGCATCAACAAAGTAATTTGCACCTACAATTAGTAAAGTAAAACCGATAATTAGTAAAATAAATGTCATTTTAATACTCCTTTTTGTTTGGTTTTTATGAGGTAATAGGAAAATTAACGATATAGAATTTAAGTTATCATATTCTAATATATATAGTCAATTTCTATATCCTTATAATAAATATTAAGTATGTTCCTATAGTCTATGTTATTCTGACTTAAGTACATAGCACCATATTGACTCATACCAACCCCGTGCCCATAACCACCACCATATATGGTAAAAGTATTATCTACTTCTTTTATGGAGAAAAAAGAGGAAGGCAGAGTAGACCACTTTTCTAATGTCTTTCCAGTATGTTGAAGGATATCAATTTTCGCTAGATTAGAACTATTACTAAAGGCTCTTCTAATATGTGAATCTTTTTTTACATTCACTATGGCATTATCAAATATGAAGGATATTTCTAAAAGATTTCCTCCCACACTTCTTTGTAATGTTTCTATACTTGTTAAGTTTTTAAGTTCCTTTGGAAATTTTTTCAGTTTCTTTTTTTTATCATTGTTTGCAAAAATATTTATATATTCAGGAGCTGATTCGTAAAGTTTACCTAAGTTTATATTTAAATTTTTTTCGAGAATTTCTTTTGTAAAGGATAATTCCCATCTATAATAAGAAGATTTATTATCAAAAGATTTGATATTGTTGTTTTTATAAAATGAAAGCCAACTATCTTCAGAAGTTGGAAGGGGTTCATTTCCTTCTAAATAACTAGAAGTTTTTAAATAAGGTTTATAATCACTACTTCCATCACTTTTAAACCATATGTCCTCGTAATTCACACCAGTACCAGGAGCTGTAGAGTAATATTTAGCATCTATAGGTTTATTTTGAAAAGTCATTATAAGTCCTTGAGTTTCATTAATGGCTTTATTAGAAAGTTCAATAGGATTTATATTATTATATACTTGACTTTTGGTACTGTCATCTACATAGAAGCCTAAATTTGCGTATCTATTTCCAAGCATATCAGAAATAGCATAAGTTCTTGCTGCGATAGCTTGACATTTTAAAGATTCAAGACCACCAAAAGATGGCATTTCAGAGGGAACCACCTTAGTCAGATAGTTTTCAAGATTTACTTCATTTATAAGAATTATTCCATTTTTTGTTGGATAAATCTCTAAAATACCCTCGTAGCTTGGTGTAAAAGAAGGATAGCCTCTTTTTATACTAGGAATATTAAATGATCCTCCTTTTAGATAAATTCTCTCATCAAATGTTTTTGAAAAAGACCCTGTGGATACTGTAATCTTTTTATTTCTTATATTAAATGATAAGGGGGTATTATTAGGAATGTTTAAAGAAAATTTATCAATTAGGCTATATAGTTCAATTGTGGAAGTTGAATTTATTTCTATAGTGTTGTGATAAACTGATTCAAAATCTGTAGTTGATATACCTACTCTAGTATTATAGTAATCAATTGGATAAATTATAAAAGTTTTTAGCTTTGATTTATCTAGAAAACTCTTAACATTAGTTTTACCTACAATAATATCTCGATTTGTAGCTAAAATTAAATTATTATCTTTATCAAATTTATAGTATTTAGGAGAGTTAGATAAAGATTTAATACCTAGAGACTCTAATTCATAGCTCTTAGCATCTTTTATCATTATTCTATTATTTATAGACTTGACTTCTTCCACAGCAAAAATTCCTAAAATATTATATTTAAAATTAACTACAGTGTGCTTATTGAAGGTTAAATTAGGAATTTTAACTTCTTTAGGTTTACCATTAATGTACATTATGGAATGAGTTGAGTAGGACTCTAGAAGAACCCCGTGAGTTACTTTTCTTGGATAGAATAAAATAACCATTATGGATAGTATTAGGGCAGTTATATAGATTAGTATTTTTTTCATAGTTTTTACCTCATAAGAAAGAATTGATTATGTTTTAATCATATCCAGTATTTTCAGATTTATTACAATAATGTAATAGAAAAAATAATTTATATAATTAACAAATTTACAGTAATGATATATAATAGAAGATAATATAGTCCGTAGAAAAGATTGGTGAAGTATGTATTCAATTTATGGGGAGGATAGATATGAAGGGAACTGTAGTTGCTACATGGCTTAGAACCTGTAGAAAAATTTATGATAAAAGTGTAGTGGAAAAAGCCATGAGCTCGGTAGGATGGAAAAGTTCAAGAATATTTTCGCCAGCAGATAATGTAGATGACAATGAAGTTAGAAATGTTATTGAATATATAGCTAAAGCTCAGGGGATACCGGTAAATGAACTATGGAGAAAAATAGGACAAGATAATATAAATTCTTTCTTTAATGATTTTCCAGCATTTTTTCAACATGAGAATTTATATTCATTTTTAAAATCTTTATTTGATATCCATGTTGAAATGGTTAAGAAATTTCCTGGAGCAAAACCACCAATTGTAAATATTGAGCCAATATCAAGTAATAAAGCTATTTTTTCTTATAATTCTAAAAGAGAAATGTATGATTACTTTCTTGGATTATTAGATGGTAGTGCTGAATTTTTTAAGGAAAAGATAACTTATAGGATAATGGAACAGGGTCAAGGAATTTTAAAGCTTGAAATAACATTTGATAAGGATATATTCTTTAAAAAAACTTACACGTTTAACAAGCTGCTATCTTTTGGTGGTATTAAAAGTATACCATTAAAAATTGGAATGGTTACAGCAGTTGTTTCTGCATTAGTTAATATTCCTTTAATAGGAACTGATCATATACTTAAATATATACTTACATCTATAGTGCCTAGTGTTACAACCTTTATAGCTATTTCAATGATACTAAGGCCTAGAAAAATTATTGAGCAGGAAATCAGAAGGATAAATACAAGTGATTATACTGAAGATGGAGAGATTGTTACAGGAGATTTTTTTGAAGAGATATATAATTTATTAAAACAGCATAGGAAAGTTGTAAGAGCAGATTTTGTTGGTTTTAAGGGTGTAACAGATGAGATGAATACCTTTGTTAGAAATATAAACAATATATCAGATTCAATGATGAGAACTTCAGAAGAAATATCAGGAGTAGTTGAACAAGTTGCAGATGGAGCTGTAAGTCAGGCGGAAAATACACAAAATGCAGCGTCTATACTTAATGGAAATATTGAAACATTAAAAAGTATTGTTGAGAGTGAAAATGATAATAAAAAAGAACTTGAAACAGCACTAGAAAAGATAAATAATAGCTATAAAAATGTAGAGAATACAAGTAAAAATATAGTGGACACACTAGAAAAGTTTAATGAAGTTAAGAATAAAGGTATTGAATTAGAAGAAAAAGCTAATAATATTACAAGTATAGTTTCTATAGTTTGCCAAATATCTGAGCAAACAAACCTTTTAGCATTAAATGCTTCCATTGAAGCGGCACGTGCCGGGGAAGCGGGAAGAGGATTTTCGGTAGTTGCTGAAGAGGTAAGGAAACTTGCAGAGGAAACACAAGATGCTGTAGAGGATATCAATTCTAATTTAGCTCAATTTGTAAATGAGATAAATATATTAGTTGATAAGATTGAAATCCAATATGGAGTTTTACAAAATGAAACTTCTAATCTTGAAAATGTTAGAGCAATAAGCCTAGATGCTACTAAGTCTGTTCAAATTGTAGCAGCATCTATGATAAAAACAATAAATGAGCTTGATAAAGAGGCTAATTCTATATCAGAGATATATGATAATATTGAATCCTTATCTGCAATAGCGGAAGAAAATTCTGCATCCTCAGAAGAGGTTAGTGCAAATGTTTCAAACTATACTAATGAGATAAGAAACCTTATTGAAAGTATCTCACAATTTAAGAAATTGACAGAAGAATTTAAGGTTCAGTTATCTACGTATAAGATTTAATTAATATTAGTGTTTGGGGGGAGTTAAATGGAGCAAGTACAAGAGCGAAAAGAATATGGTATAAAAGAAATATGTAAGAGACTTTCATTTTGTCTTATTATACCATTGGTAAGTATGTTTTATCCTATTTTAAATAGGTATAGAGGCAATTTAAATATAGTGAAATTACCTATAGATGATATGATTCCTTTTAGTAAATTCTTTATATTGCCCTATGTTTCGTGGTATCCTTTTGTGGCTGCTTTTTTGATTATATTATGCTTTATTGATAAAGAAAAATATTTTAAACTTTTAATAAGTCTTACTCTAGGAATGCTCACTTGCTATGTTATATATTATTTTTATCCAACATATGTAGAAAGACCTTTTATCCAGGGAAGAGATCTTTTTAGCAATCTAGTATTATGGATTTATAGAAGAGATAACCCATATAATTGTTGGCCTAGTATACATGTTTTAAATTCATTCTTAGTTGTTATTTATATTACAGAATCGGTTAAAGTAAATAAATTTGCAAAGATTATTTGTGCAATAATAGCTACACTTATAATTTTAGCTACTATGTTTTTAAAACAACATTATTTTTCAGATGTAATTGCAGCGATGGTCTTAGGAAGCCTTTTATATATAGGAATAAATTTCTTTGAAAAATATATATTAAAGAGTAAATTAGATAATGAAAAAATATCTCTAGTAGAGTAATCTACTAGAGATATTTTTTTATTTAATAAAAATCAAACGCCTCTATAATCAAATTTAGGTATGAAGCTTTCAGATACAGTTCCCTGTTCTTGAATAAAAGCATTTTTTATTCCTATAGAGAGGCAATACTGTATTAATGCTTCATAGTGCTTTTGGTTTATAGGCTTATTTATTTCGGGATATTTTAAGGAATTATAAGTAGGGGTATATTGATTCATTATACTTAAATATATAGAATCATAAAAAGTATTGAAAAGATAGTCTATTATTTTTTTAGAATCAAAAAGAAGTCCAGGAAGCATAAGATGTCTTACTATTATTCCTTTTTTCATCATTCCATATTTGTCAAATTTGGCTTCACCAATCTGAGAAAACATTTCTTCAATGGCTATAGAGGCTTTCTTGAAATAATCAGGAGCATTAGAGTATTTTATAGCATATTCATTTTTGAAATATTTAAGATCAGGTATATATATATCTATAAGACCTTCAAGTGATCTTATTGTTTCTACAGTTTCATAACTATTTGTATTATAAACAATAGGAATTTTTAGACCATTTGCCTTAGCTATAGTTAAGGCTTCAATTATTTGTGGAACAAATTGTGTAGGAGTAACTAAGTTTATATTATGAGCGCCTCTTTCTTGTTGCTCTAGGAATATATCGCCAAGTCGATAGATGGAGATTTCTTTTCCTACACCATTATTACTTATGGCATAGTTTTGACAAAACACACATTTTAAGTTGCAGTTTGAAAAGAACACTGTACCAGAGCCTTTGGTCCCAGAAATACATGGTTCTTCCCAATGATGCAAAGAAACCCTAGCAACTTTTACATTGGCAGAAGATTCACAGAAACCTAAATCACCAATTACTCTATTGGTTTCACAATTTCTACAACATAAAGTACAATTTTTTAGCATATAGTCACATCCTTTATCTTCAATTTAAATGTAATAATAAAAGATGTCAACTATGATAATCATATTTTTTGTTTTTCTCTTTAAGTCTAAAAGTAATACACTGTATTATAAAAATTAAACTAATTACCCCAAATACAGGATAAACATAACTTATAAGCTTTACAAAACCGAGTCTAGAAATTGGTATTGTAGTTAGCATGATAATAACTACACATTTCTTATAGGGTATCTTAAAAGCGTTTTCTAAAGTTTTACTTAAACTATAAATATCGGATACTTGAGTTGAAAACATTTCAAACCATATTATTCCAAGTAGCATTATTTGAATTAAAACTCCAAATCTATGGGCAACATAAAGAAGAGGAATATCATATCTATAAATATTTGGAACATTAAGAAGAAGCATAAAGTTAATTATAAGACCTACAAGTGTAAGGCCAATAGCTCCGAGTACAATACCGCCTCTTAAAGCCTTCCTATTTTTAATCTCTGAGCTAAGAGGAACTAAAACACCGCTACATGACAGTGTATTAAAGCCTCCATATAGCAAGCAAGATATAAGCCAATTATTATTGGTTTTAGGAATAGCCTTTATGTAAGAGACATTAACAATTTCTTTTGATAAGTTTATAAATAATATAAAAATTGTTGTAATTATAATAAGTAAACAAGGAACAATAAAAGAATTTATTTCTATAAGGCCCTTTGTATTTTTCAGCAATACAAATAGTGACATGCAACACATTAATACTGTTCCAAACCAGTTAGATATATGAAAATACTGACTTATAAGTGCACCACTACCTGCAAGTATTATAGAAGCACTGCATATCCAAAAAAAACAAGTAACTATGTCAATGACTTGCCCTAAAAATCCTGGACTTACTTTCTTCACATACTCATTATAAGATTTTAAGTTATATTTTATGCTTATATGTATAACATTAAATCCCATAAATATATAGATTATAAGGCATAGGGTGATTCCTATAAAACTTTTATATCCATATCTTGTAAAGAATAAGGTTATTTCTTCACCAGATGCTAAGCCAGCGCCTACAATAGTCCCGATGAAGACAGCTGCTATCTGAAAAGTTAGGCTAAGGTTTTTTTTCAAGATAATACCTCCATTATATTAATTAAAAGTTTCTTTGTATAAATATATAAGATTTATTTAAAATAATGATTATATATATTAATTTTTTATTTTAGTGGAAAAATAAAAAGAAATCTAGTTTAAAGATAGGTGATAGATATTATGAAAAAATATATAAGCTATATAATGATTTTAGTTATGGTGGCCATACTCATCGGGTGTGGAGAAAAAACTGCTGAAAATGTAAAGGAAAAAGATGCTTTTGATCTTAAAGCTGCAAATACTCTTGTAGAGCAGTATTTAGATGATATTTCATCAGAAAGTTATGAAAGGGCTAATAAGGTCTTATTAGAAAATGTAAAAGGCAATGTTAAGAATATACAGCCAAATAATTTAAAGATTAAAGGTTATAGAATTGAAGAATTGAATGAAAGTGTAGGAGAAGGTAATTTTAGAGTTAAAGTTGTTAAATCAAATATAGTTAGACCAGAAGCCCAAGTTGTAGAATATAGAATTAAGGTAGTAAAGGATGGTATTGATTATAAGATAAGTGAAGTTAATGCTTCTAATTTTAAAGAAGTATACAAAGAACTTGATGAAATAAGGTTAAGAAAAGAGGACGAGGTAGACACATACTTATTAACAAACTTTAAAGGATTGCCTAAGTATGCATATGCCAAAGGCGATAATGGAAAAATGAATAGTGAAGAAGTGCCTCTTAATGAGTACGGAATGGCAACTCTTAATTATTCAGGGGATTTAGCGGCTATATCAACTCTAGGAAAGGGAACTTATATAGGTATATTGAGCTTTGATGAGTCTGCTTTCACACAAGGTAGTTCACAAGGAGGAAACCAAGGTGGAGAGGGTCAAGGTGGGCAAGGTGGGCAATTAAAATTAATGAAGGAAAAACCTATAGGACAGAAATTTGTTTCTTTAGATGTTATAAAGGGTGGGAAAATAGAGAATATGGTTTTTTCTCAAGATGAGAAGCTTATAGTTGTTCAATATACAAAGGGTGAAATGAAAAGCATTAGAGTATACGGAGTTGGAAACGGTGAGTTAATTAAGACAAACTTTGATGAAGAATATCCTTTAAATAAAGTCAATGTAATATATACAAAATTTAAAAAAGATAAAATGCTTTATAAGGTAATGCCAAAAAATGATCAGGAAAAGAATAATGAATATGTAGGAGACTGGGAATTAGATCTTAAAACCTTTAAAATTTTAAAATCTAAATAAAAAATGTAATTATAGAAGTGTACAGAGTGATAGAATAACTATGTACACTTTTATAAATATAATATAATATATTTACAATATATTATATTTGAATTAGGAGATATTAATGAAAAAGATGTGGGGAGATAAGCAGTATAATAACTTAAATTACTTTTTAAGACAAAGATTTGGAGAGAAGGTATTTAAAATATCTTTAGATGCAGGATTTTCATGCCCTAACAGAGATGGGACTATAAGTAAAGGGGGGTGTGCGTACTGTAGTGAGAGAGGGTCAGGAGATTTTGCTGGAAACAGAAATTTTTCTATAGATTGTCAGTTCAAAGACATTAAAGAGATGATGAATAAGAAGTGGAAGAAGGGAAAATACATAGCTTATTTTCAAGCTTATACAAATACTTATGCAGACATAAATGTTTTGAGAGAAAAGTATGAAGAGGCTATAAATCAAGAAGGAGTAGTGGCACTTGCAATAGCTACAAGGCCTGATTGTCTAGACAATGACATAATAGAACTATTGGCAGAGTTAAATAAAAGGGTATACACTTGGGTAGAACTTGGACTTCAGACTATTAATGAGGACACAGCTAGATTAATAAATAGAGGATATACTATAGATGTTTTTAAAGATGCCATAGATAGGTTAAGAGCTAAGAAAATTGATGTGGTGACTCATGTGATTTTTGGACTTCCAAAAGAAACTAAGGAAGATATGCTTAATACTATAAAGTATTTATCTAATAAAGATATACAGGGAGTAAAAATACATCTTTTACATCTTCTTAAAGAAACTCCTTTGGTTAACTTATATAGAGATGGAGTACTTAAATTTTTAGAACAACAAGAGTACATAGATTTAATTACTGAAGCTATAACATTATTGCCAGAGCATATAGTTATTCATAGACTTACAGGAGATGCGCCAAGAAATTTACTTTTAGGGCCAATGTGGAGTTTGAAGAAGTGGGAAGTACTAAATGCTATTGATAATAAGTTAAAAGAGGAGAATCTATATCAAGGTATGAACTACAATAAATAGGGTATCTTATGACCCTATTTATTCGTACAGTTATATATTAAACTCTATATAATATCTTATATAAGGTCTGAATAGCTATAAATATACCTATCAGCAAGATTTGCTATTTTTTCAGATTGATGAGTAGAAGAATTGCCATGTACACCAATGACTTTCATACCAGCTGATTTAGCACCTAGTATTGCAGGAAGTATGTCCTCAAATACCAAGCAGTTCTCAGGAGGTACACCTAATCTTTCACTGGCCAAAAGATAAACGTCAGGGAAGCATTTGCCTCTAGAAACCTCATCTGTTGTGGTAATGGAATCAAAGTAATGTAGTATTTTGTTTGATTTTAAGGTAGTTTCTAAAAGTAATTGGCAATTACTCGTAGCAAGTCCTATTTTAATTCCAAGAGATTTTAATAGGTCTAAAAACCGCTTAACTCCAGGTTTAAGCTTCACATTATTTGTATATTCGTTAAATGCCATAGCATTCCATTCATTACATATTTCTTCAGTGCTTTCACATATTTTAAATTTTTCTTTAAAATATATAGCACATTCTTCAAAACTTAAATGTCCTAAATCTTCACCTATATCCTTAGGACAAGAAAGGTTACGCTTTTTTAGGAATTCTACATTTATTTTTTCCCATACCCATATAGAATCAATTAAAGTTCCGTCTAAGTCAAATATAACGGCTTTTACATTGGTCAGCATTAGCTTCACCTCTTAAAATATATTATAAATATACATAATATAATATTATATTATATAGAATGTGAAAAATGAAGTAAGAGTACCTAGAAAAGTTCCAGCGAGTACATCAGTAGGGTAATGAACACCTAGATACATTCTAGAAATACCTACGCAAGAAGCTAGAAGTATAATTATAATAGAAATATTAGGATAAAATAACGACGTCGTTGTAGCTATAGAAAAGGCTGCTGTAGTATGACCAGAAGGAAATGAATGTGCATCTATACCTATCTTCTTTATATTTAAATTATTAAGTTTTATAAAGGGCCTAACTCGACTTACATAAGTCTTTATAAATCTAGATATCAAAGTGCTAATTGATAGAGTTATGCAAGTTTTAAGTCCTAATGCAGTTATAGTTTCGTTGGGATGAAAGAGAGCAGTAAGACAAAAAAGTATTGAAAAGATTGTTGACCCTAAGTAAGTTATAGGAGTCATAATAAAATCTAAAAGTCTGCAGTTCATTGATGTGTTTACTACTTTTAATATAGTTATATCTCTACGTTGAATTTTTTGTAAGATTGAGTTCAAAATGGTATCCCTCCCATAACTTGACGTAAGCTCACCAAAACAATGGGGTAGCTTGTCTAATGTATGCAGTTGTGAAAATTCAGATGGTAGAAAATTCACATCTGAATTTTATAACTTACTTTAATGATACCATTTTAACACAGATAATCACTATATTAAAGTACACAGAATTTAGCATAATATGAATTTAGAAATCTCTTGAGAAAATCTTTGTTTTTCCTTTGTCTTTAAAATCTTCTAATGAATTTATATCGATTTTTCCTAGTATATTTTTCATCCAGTGATTATAGAGAGAAACAGATACTTCTGAATCATCGGCAAATTTATTTAGTAGATCTCTTCCTTTTTCACTTGGTATAATTACCTTTGGTCCGCCGACGCAGCCACCAACACAACCCATTCCTTCTATAAAGTTAGCATCTAGTTGGGAGTTCTTTAGTTTAGTTAAAATTTCACGACATTCTTTTATGCCGTTGCCTTGAATAGGTCTTAGTTTTTGACTTTTCTCAGGAAATAATTTTGTAATAGCTTCAGATATAGCTACAGATACACCGCCGGTACGCCCGTATAAACGACCTTCTCTAGATGCATACTCTGTGGCTAAGTCTTCTTCCATTTCCTCGGGAATAATATCGAGAGCATCAAATATATCTTTAAGCTCTTGAAAGGTTAGCACATAATCTATAATGCCTATAAGATCTTCCTCTTTAGCCTCGGATTTTTTTGCTATACAAGGACCTATGAAAACAACCTTACAATTTGGGTTTAATTCTTTTAATACTTTTCCGGAAGCTATCATCGGAGATATAGAAGGAGATAGATGGGGAAGTAAGTCATCGAATATTTTTTTTAGCATAGCAATCCACATAGGACAACAACAAGAAGTAATCATAAAGTCATCAACTTCATTTACAAGATGATTAAATTCTACTGCTTCTTTGATAGTAAGCATATCTGCGAAAAAAGCTACTTCTACCATATCGGTAAAGCCTATTTTTTTAAAAGCAGCTCTGAGTTGATTGATGGATACATCATTACCGAACTGACCCATAATGGAAGGTGCTACAGCAGCGATAACGATATCTTCTTTGTTTAGAAGATCTATAAAAGGTATAAACTCTACTTTATCTAAGATGTTGCCATTAGGACAACCGTCTACACAAAATCCACAATCAGTACAATGATCTAAAGATAAGTA
This sequence comes from Clostridium sp. X, assembly GCF_055755365.1. Classification (NCBI taxonomy): domain Bacteria; kingdom Bacillati; phylum Bacillota; class Clostridia; order Eubacteriales; family Clostridiaceae; genus Clostridium; species Clostridium sp. X. The sequence continues at coordinate 847,504 of NZ_CM146912.1, read as the reverse complement.
AGTTTTATTGGTATTCTTATCTACTAGTACTGCATCAAAAGGACAAGATTTCTGGCACATAGTCTGCCCGGATTCATCCTTGCAATCCATAGAACATTCATGAATTTTATGTACTATCTTATGACGAATCTCATATTTGCCGATAGAAGCTTTCAAGTTTTTTACAAAATCATTATCGTATTTTGCATCCACTCCACAAAGGAAAGATATAATTTTACTTAACTTCTCATTATCTGTATCAGTAGACATAAGGTTTGTTACAGTTTCTTCAAAGGTATTATCATAGTATGCTTTAACTAAGCTTTTAAATATAGAGTTATTTAGTTTATTCATTGAGCAATTCTCCTTAACTTAGAAAATAAGTTTAACTCTAGTAAAGGTTAAATTTTACTTTAAGACAGTTAAGGTTATTTTTCTCAATACATTTAAAATATATACAAAAAATAAAAAAAGAGTTGTTTAAACAACTCTTTTGGTCGGGGTAGCAGGGCTCGAACCCGCGGCCTCATGGTCCCAAACCACGCGCGCTACCATCTGCGCTATACCCCGTCAGCAATTAATATTATATAACTCCTAGATTTAAAAGTCAATAGATTTTATAATTAATTTTTATTTTTTATTGTATAAGTATTACTTGTACCTACAAACACTGAATTTAGATAGGTTTTTTTAGTTTCTGGAATGTATATAGCGTAGGTTATACTAGGTACCTTATCTTTTGCACCTTTAATTTGAAGTGTACCGTTTGTAGGAATAGAAATAGTTTTAGGTGAATTTTTCAGTTGAACTAGATTTGAGATAGGTTGTCCATTAAATAAAATCTCAATACTATCCCCATCTTCTTCTGCAAAGTCCCATATAGATATGTCGATACTTTGGTTTTTAGTATTTAATGTAATAATGTGATCCTTTTGAGGAAGTGATGTATCGTTACTAAGAACAACAGTTCCAGGTTTTGTATCTTTTACTACACTTTTGCTAACTTTAGCCATTCCACTATCGGGAGTAGTTAAGAGAACGAATACATTACATACTATATTAAGTATCCAAGTCACTGCAAAAAAGATACATAGTTTAGATAAAGTTTTAATGAGTGATTCTATATTAAATAGTTTCACTATTATAAATAGTAATACACAAGCACATGTCCCAATTATGCTCATGCCTAAAAGTATACTTGCCACAATATTTATTATATCCATCATGGAAGCGGTTCTCCTTGTCCTAAAATTTCTAACAAAATAAAACAATGTTAAGAATAAGTTTAACATGTTAGCTATTACAGTATAAACTCAATTATTAGAATATATATTAGATTATATACCATAATATTATATTATGGTATATAATCTTGAATTCTAATTTTAATCACTTCAAATTTTTTTTAAAAATTCACATGTCTTTTTCTTTATCTCCAGCACCACGTGTAGGAACTAGGGAGATTATAAAACCAACCATAACTGAAACTATGGCAGGCGCAATAATATCAAGGTAAGTTAAATAATGAGTTCTATAAAGAATAAAAGCACTAGTACCTGTTATTAATACTGTAATAATAAATACATATATAACGAACTTTGCAAAAGAGCTCAAATACTTTTCATATATTCTGTGTCTAGTGGGACCACTAATAACTGCTTTGAATATGAAGTAAGAAACAAATATTAATATGATGTCAATTATTACGGAAGTTAAAAAAGTTGACATAATACCACCCTCCTAAAAATATCTCGTTTATAGTATTTCCCACTTTTTATTTTTTACACTTTATTTTACCAAGCTATTAAGATTTTAATTTAAGTCAAATAAAAAACAGATAATATTATCAAAGTAATATCATCTGTTTTAAAAAATTAAAATAATATAATGGTTAAATCGCATTACCTAAATACATTTCCCCTACTTTATATATATCTCCAGCTCCAACCGTTAGAAGTAAATCCCCATCTCTTAGTTCGCTCTTTAGGAATCTGGTTATTTCATTAAAACTATGAAAATTTTTACAATTAACTCCCTTTTCGCGAATTTTATTACCTAAAATATCTGAGGTTATAATTCCTGAATCCTTTTCTCTAGCGGCATAGATATCAGCTAGAAGAAGAGTATCTGTTTGGAAAAATGAATCTGAAAATTCATCAAATAAAGTTATTGTTCTAGAATATGTGTGAGGTTGAAATACACAAAATATTCTATTGTGGGGAAACTTTTTTGCTGCACTAAGTGCTGCCTTTATCTCAGTAGGATGGTGAGCATAGTCATCAATAACAGTAACGCCATTTGTTTTTCCCTTTAATTCGAAACGTCTATGCGTTCCGTGGAAGCTGTAAAGACCATCTTTAACTAATAATGGATTTACATCTAAAGCGATAGAAGTAGCAATACTAGCTAGTGCGTTGAGAATATTGTGGTCTCCTGGAACATTTAAAGTTAAGTTGAATAATAAATTATCTTTATAGTATACATCAAAGGTTGGAGAGCCATTATTGAATACTACATTTTTAGCTCTTACATCTCCGTTATTAAATCCGAAAGTAATTATATTGCAATTTGCTTGGGTGCAAACTTCTAAACAGCGAGGATCATCTCCGTTTGCAATTAAATATCCGTTTTCAGGAATAATATGTGCGAATTTAATAAAGGTTTGTTGTATATCATCTATATCTTTATAAAAATCTAAATGATCTGCTTCTATATTTAGAATAATTCCTATAAATGGATAAAACTTTAAAAAAGAGGCCTTATACTCACAGGCTTCTGTTATAAAATATTCGCTTTGACCAACGCGAACATTTCCGCTTATTGCATCCAGGTTTCCACCAACTAGTATAGTTGGGTCTAAGTTTGCACTTAAGCATATATGAGAAATCATAGAAGTTGTAGTAGTTTTACCATGAGTTCCAGCAACGGCTACATTATATTTATGGCCATTCATTACATGACCGAGAAATTCTGCTCTATCCATTGTAGGTATATTTAAATCTTTTGCTTTTAATAATTCTGGGTTATCGGAAGGGATTGCTGCAGTGTATACAATTAAATTAACATTATTAATATTAGCACTGCTATGTCCTATGTATATTTCTGCGCCTTTTTCTTTAAGATTATGGGTTAGCTCTGAAGCATCTCTATCTGAACCAGATACTTTATATCCATTAGTTAAAAGAATCTCAGCGAGGCCACTCATACTTACGCCTCCAATACCTATAAAATGTATCTTTTTATCCTTATCTTTTAAAAAATCAAATGACAAATTAATCAGCTCCTTAAGACTTGATAAAATAACTCTATTTAATCATTATATACAATTTTCATTAAAAGGAACACATATTAAAAACAATAAATTTTTTTTTGTATAAAATATACATTATACAGGCATAATACTGAAATTTAAGGTTGATAATATAAATTAATTAGACTAGAATAGTGAATAATAAGAAATTTTAAAGGGTTAAAATTCGGAAAATATAATTTAGGAGAAAGATATGCAAAAATTTAATAGAAATCAAAGAATCACAGCAATTACAAAAGTTTTAATAGAAAATCCTAATAGGGTTATTAATTTAAATAAGTTTACTGATATGTTTAATGCAGCTAAGTCTACAGTTAGTGAAGATATTGTTGTAGTACGAGAAACCTTACAAAGGTTATCGATAGGCAATATCGAAACTATTTCCGGTGCAGCAGGAGGTATAAAATACGTTTGTGGAATTTCGGAAGAAGCTACCAACAAATTTGCAGAAGAATTATGTATAACTTTACAAGATACGCAAAGAATAGTTCCAGGGGAGTTTATGTATATAAGTGATATAATGTATAACCCTCAGATAGTTCAAAGAGCAGCAGTTATTTTAGCGTCTAAATTTATAGCAAGTAATATAGATTATGTAGTTACAATTGAAACAAAGGGAATACCCCTAGCTTATGAGGTTGCTAAAATGCTAGGTGTTAATCTTGTAATAGTAAGAAGAGGAAATAAAGTTACGGAAGGACCAACTGTGTCCATTAACTATGTTTCGGGATCAAGTAGACGAATACAAACAATGTCTCTTTCTAAGAAATCTATACATAAAGGAAGTAAGTGTATATTCATCGATGATTTTATGAAAGCAGGGGGAACAGCTTTAGGCGTAATTAACCTTCTTAAAGAGTTTGAAAGTGAGCTTTTGGGTATAGGAGTATTAATAGATAATATTAATATTGATAAGAAATTGGTAGAGGATTATGTTTCTATAATTAAGTTTAGTGGGATAGATGAAAATGAAAATCCTATACTATATCCAGAGAAAATTCATAAAAAATAAAATTTTCTAAAAATTTATATTATTTATAAGAAGGAAAAAGATAAAACGTGCAGAATACTATATGTAAAGCATCTTTGGAGGTGGAATTCAATGCAAATTACAGATGTCAGAATAAGAAAAATTTCTGCTGAAGGAAAAATGAAAGCTATTGTATCGGTAACTTTTGATAATGAATTTGTTGTTCATGATATAAAAGTTATTGAAGGACAAAATGGACTTTTCATAGCTATGCCTAGTAGAAAAACTCCTACTGGGGAGTTTAAAGATATAGCGCATCCAATAAACACTGACACAAGGCACAGAATACAACAAGCTATTTTAGATGAGTATGAGGCTGTAAAAAACATTGAGATTAACGATGAAAATAGTGAAGAAATAGCTATTGAAGTTGAATAATAAAAGGGAGCGAAAGCTCCTTTTTATTATTTTTTTGCACTAGTTAGAGTAATATCATATATTATAGTATATTATTGGGTTGAAAAAAATATATATATAAAATATAATGTAATGGGCGTAAATGTTAAATTACAATATATAAGCTTTAATTATGATAATTTATACAGTATAAGAGGTGTTGAATTTGTATCAAAGTGCTGTAATACTTGCCGCAGGTATGGGCAAAAGAATGAACTCTAAATTACCAAAGGTTCTACATAAGGTTTGTGGAAAAGAGATGGTAAATCAAGTTGTAGATACTTTAAGAGAGTGTAATATAGGAGATATAAACTTAATAATAGGTAATGGTGCAGAGGAAGTAGTAAAAAAAACGGAATCTAGACAAGTTACTTATTCTATTCAAGAGGAACAGTTAGGTACAGGACATGCACTTATGTGTGCTAAGAATTTTCTAAGTAATAAGGATGGAATTGTAGCCGTATTTACAGGAGATGCACCACTCATAACTAAAGAGACAGTAGAGAAATTTATTGAATTTCATATAAGTAAAAAGTTTAAAGCAACTATATTAACTTCAATAGTAGAAGATGCTGCTGGTTATGGTAGAATTATAAGGAATACAGCTGGAGAGGTAGAAAGAATAGTTGAAGATAAGGATTGTAGCGAAGAAGAGAAGAGTGTCAGAGAAATAAACTCTGGAATGTATTGCTTTGATATAAAAGAATTATTAGATAACCTTGATAAGTTGAACAATAATAATTCACAAAATGAATATTACTTAACTGATATAATAGAAATATTAAGAAACAAAGGATGTAAAGTTGGAGCTATAGATGTAAATGAAGATGAGATTAAGGGTGTAAATTCAAGAGTTCAACTTGCTGAGGCTGAAGAAATATTGAGACGCAGGATAAATAATAAACATATGGAAAATGGAGTTACTCTTATAGATCCAAAATCAACATATATAGGGATAGATGTTCAAATAGGAAGTGACACAATTATATATCCAGGAAATGTATTGGAAGGTAATGTGGTTATTAAAGAAAGATGTACTATTTACTCCAATTCACGAATAAAAGATAGCATTATTGAAGACGGAGTTAATATTGAAAGCTCAGTTATATTAGAAAGTCACATAGGTAAAAATACGACAGTAGGACCATTTGCATATATACGCCCAGACAGTAGTATAGGGGATAATGTTAAAATTGGGGACTTTGTTGAAATAAAGAAGTCTACAATTGGAAATAATACAAAGGTATCTCATCTTACTTATATAGGAGATGCCGAAGTAGGCAGTGACTGTAACTTTGGATGCGGTACTGTCATTGTAAATTATGATGGTAAGCACAAACATAAGACGACTATAGGAGATAATGTTTTTATAGGATGTAATGCAAACTTAGTATCTCCTGTGGAAATAGAAGATAACACATATGTAGCAGCTGGATCGACGGTTACTACTAGGGTTCCAAGTGGTTCCCTTGCAGTTGCAAGAGCAAAGCAAGTGAACATCGAAGGTTGGGTAGAGAAGAAAAGCCCAAGAAATAAAAAATAAGAATTACATTAAAGAGAAAAAGGTTAAGGAGGAGTACACATGATAACTCACGGTAAAAACATTAAAATATTTACAGGAAATGCAAATCCAAAGCTAGTTCAGGAAATTGCTGACTGTTTAGGTGTAGGTATTGGTGATTCTAAGGTAGGTAAGTTTAGTGATGGAGAAATATCAGTAACAACTAATGAAACTGTTAGAGGAACAGATGTATTTGTTATTCAACCAACTCATGCACCAGTAAATGATAATTTGATGGAATTATTAATTATGATAGATGCTTTTAAAAGAGCATCAGCAGGTAGAATAACAGCAGTTATACCTTACTATGGATATGCAAGACAAGATAGAAAAGCTAAATCTAGAGATCCAATTACTGCAAAATTAGTAGCAGACCTAATTACAACTGCAGGAGCAGATAGAGTTCTTACAATGGATTTACATGCTGCTCAAATTCAAGGGTATTTCAACGTACCAGTGGATAATTTAATAGGAGCGCCAATATTAGCTAAGTACTTTATTGAAGAAGGATTTAGAGAAAGAGATGATGTTGTTGTTGTATCTCCTGACCTTGGAAGTGTAACTAGAGCTAGAGATTTTGCAGAAAGATTAAATTCGCCTATAGCTATAATAGATAAGAGAAGACCAAGAGCCAATGTGTCTGAAGTTATGAATATAATTGGAGATATAAAAGATAAGACAGTTATATTAATAGATGATATGATAGACACTGCAGGTACAATAACTAATGGAGCGAATGCTTTAGTTGAAAGAGGAGCAAAAGAAGTTTATGCTTGTTGCTCACACGGAGTTTTATCAGGACCAGCTTTTGACAGAATAGAAAATAGTGTTATAAAGAAATTAGTAGTACTTAACACAATAGGGTTACCAGAGGAAAAGGTAAGTAATAAATTCGAAGTATTATCAGTAGCTCCAATATTTGCAGAAGCTATTAAGAGAATATATGAGGATGTTTCCATAAGCAAATTATTTGTATAGATAGATATTTATATTAAAATCTGAACAAGACTCCTGGGAGTCTTGTTTTTTTTATTGTGTAATTGTAACTTTTATTTTAATTTACATGCTTATGTATTTAAAATCAAAGGAAATATGATAGAGTATAATTAAATGATTTTAGAAAAGATTAATAAATAAGATTAAGATAGATTCTTCATGTAAAAAAAGTTGGGGGTAGATAACTATATGGACGGAATGTTAGGTAAAGTACTAATAGTAGATGATGATATTAATATATGTGAAGTTATAAAAATGTATTTAGATAATTCAGGCTATTCAACTAAAGTGTGTTATGATGGGAAGACTGTCCAAGAGGATTTTTTGGAATATAAACCTGACCTTGTTTTATTAGATATAATGATTCCGCATATGGACGGTGTAGATGTACTAAAATGGATAAGAAAAGAGTACGAAACTCCGGTTATCATGATAACCGCAAAGGGTGAGACTTTCGATAAAGTTTTAGCATTAGAATTAGGAGCAGACGATTATATAGTTAAGCCTTTTGAACCAAAAGAGCTTGTAGCTAGAGTTAAGGCTGTTCTTAGAAGATACAATATAGAAGGGGAAAATAAGGAAATACTTAGTTTCCCTGGACTTACAATTGATATAAACTCATATATAGTTAAATATGAAAATAATGAATTGAAGATGCCACCAAAAGAATTTGAACTTTTGTATCATCTTGCTAGCAATAAGAACAAGGTTTTTACAAGAGAGCAGTTATTATGTGAGGTATGGGGGTACGATTACCCGGGAGATTCGAGAACTGTAGATGTTCATGTAAAAAGACTACGAGAGAAGATTCCAGGCGGAGTTAATTGGCAAATAGAAACAGTTTGGGGTGTAGGATATAAGTTTGAGGTGAAATAAATGATAAAAAAGGGTTTATTCTCAAAAATGGTTGCAACTTATACTTTAATAATAACCATTAGTTTTATCATTCTAGCAACCTTCCTATCCTTTTGGTTTGAAGGATATTATTTTGAACAACGTAAAGGTCAACTTTTGGCGGAGGCTCAAATTGTAGCTAATGCTTCAATACAATATCTTCATGGGAATTCATCTATAGATACAACTAATAATATTTTGGAGTATATCTCCAGTTATTCATATACTGATATATTTCTATTTGATAGCTATGGGTATGTGTATGCAGTATCCAATCCAAAACATAAAGAGCTCGTAGGTACTCAGCTCTTGACCAAAGATTTGGAGGAGTTAAGGAAGGGTAAGAGTATAGAAAAGAAAGATATAATTGATGATGTCTTTAAGGAAGCAGTCCATACCTATGAGGTACCCATATTTTATAAAGAAGACTTTCGAGGTGGAGTAGTTATGAATACTACTATGGATGAAATAAAGGAACCCTTAAGAAGAGTATATCAAATCATCTGGTTATCAGCGGTGTTTGCAATAGTATGTTCAAGTTTTATTATATATTACTTTTCGCAGAAAATAATCGTTAAGCCTTTAGGAAAGATAAATAAAGTTGCTGATAAAATATCCAAAGGAGAAGTAGGGAAACGTGTAGATATACATTCGGATGATGAAATAGGAGAACTTGCTAAAGCATTTAATTCTATGGCTGATTCTCTAGAGGAATTAGAATATAATAGAAGGACGTTTATATCTAACGTTTCGCATGAGCTTAGATCACCAATTACGTCTATAAAAGGATTTATAAGTGGTATACTAGATGGAATTATTCCTAAAGAGAAACATAGTTATTATTTATCAATAGTTCATGAGGAAATACAAAGGCTTACAAGGCTTATAAATGATCTTTTAGACTTGTCGGCTATAGATGCTGGAAAGTTTACTTTAAATATCCAACATCATGATATAAATGAGATTATCCGATTATCTATTCTAAAGTTTGAAACTGCAATTAAATCTAAAAGAGTGAATGTAGATGTGTGGTTAGATGATAAAGAAGTATACGTAGTAGTAGATAAAGATAAGATAATACAAGTAATTACTAACCTAGTAGATAATGCAATAAAACATACAGAAGAAGGTGGGAATATAGATATTAGAACTAAAATTAAGGGACAAAAGGTTCTCATATCTGTATACAATGATGGACCGAATATCCCTGAAGAAGATGAAAAATATATATGGGAAAGATTTTACAAGGGGGATAAATCTAGAACATCTAAAGTTAGTACAGGGCTAGGACTATCAATAGTGAGAAGGATAATTAATCAGCATGGGGAAGATATTTGGTTTGAGAATAAAGAAAACAAGGGAGTAAGGTTTACCTTCTCTTTAAAAAAGGCTACTTAAAAAATCTATATAGTATTGGAGGTGATAAAGTTGCATAATGATGATAATGTACAAGATGCATGCTGGGAAAATATTAATGAGTCTAAGTGCGGGGAAATAAAATTTAGAAAACGTCAAAGTAATATTAGAAGCATATTTAGAGGTATCGCATTTGTACTTATAGCAGTAATATCTGGAGCGATATCCTCTAGTTATATTGTAGAAAAGAAGTATTCTGAAATTATGAATGATAAGATTAAAGAAGAAATCCAATCAGATAAAGAGCTGAAAAATGGAATAACAACTTCTACTGTAGATTCTTATGGAAATGAAATAGGAAAAGTTTCGGAGATTGTAGGCCCCGCCGTTGTAGGAATAGTCAATTCTTTAACAGATAGTGTTACTGAGGTGGAGGGAGCTAGTGGATCAGGTATAATTTTTGATGCTAACGGATATATAGCAACTAATTATCATGTTATAGAAGGTAGTAAAAACATTTTTGTAAAGTTAGCTAACGGAAGGAATTATTTAAAAGCACGTATTGTAGGTTCAGATCCAACTTCTGATTTAGCTATAATAAAGATAGAAGCTGTAGATCTTCCTACAGCTAAATTTGGTGATTCCTCTAAGGTTAAGGTAGGAGATCTTGCAATAGCTATAGGAAATCCTTTAGGCGAAGAATTTGCTGGCACGGTAACGGCAGGAATTATAAGTGCAAGAGATAGAAAAATTCGATATGGAGGATCGGTTTATAAGGTGCTTCAAACGGATGCTGCAATTAACCCTGGAAACAGTGGAGGAGCTTTATGCAATTCAGCTGGTGAGGTTATAGGTATAAATAGCTTAAAGCTAGGAGATGGCAAACTTCAAAATGTAGAAGGTATAGGTTTTGCAATATCTATAAATGAAGCAAGGAGTATTTTAGAGGAGATCATGAAGTATGGACGGGTTGCAAGACCACGCCTTGGGATATATGGAAGAGATGCTGTATCTCTTGATGGTAGTGGAGTTAAAGGGGTATATGTAAGTGAAATAATAAAAGGTAGTGGAGCAGAGAGATCAGGTATCAAACCAACAGATATTATAGTAGAGTTAGATGGAAAAACTATTACTAAATTTGAAGATATAGCAGAAATTATTGAAAAATATAAAATTGGTGATACAATTAAGTGTAAAATTTGGAGAAGTGGCAAAACTATTGATTTAAATATAATTCTTTCAGATATAAAAGAAGTTAAATAAAAGTATGAACCCGTGAGTGTAAATCTCATGGGTTTAAGCCGTTTAATTCTCTGTTTATTATTTAAGACTTTTAGGTTATTATATTTAAGTGCATAATTGATATAAATTACATACTTGGAGGAATATGAATATGAAGTTAATAGTAGGACTTGGAAATCCTGGCAAGGAATATGAGCATACTAGACATAATGTAGGATTTGATGTTATAGATTTATTGTGTGAAAAGTATAATATTCAGGCAAATAGGAAAAAATTTAAAGGTATATACGGGGATGGCATAATTGGAGGGGAAAGAGCCTTGGTTTTAAAACCTACTACATATATGAATTTAAGTGGAGAGAGTATAAAAGAGGTATTAAGTTTTTATAAAGTGCCTAATGAAAATATAATAGTGGTTTATGATGATATTAGTTTAGATGTGGGAAGACTTAGAATTAGAGGTAAGGGAAGTGCTGGAGGACATAATGGAATTAAAAGCATTATAGCTCATCTTGGGAGTGATGTATTTCCTAGGATTAAGATAGGTGTGGGACAGCCTTCTAAAGACGATTTAGCGTCACATGTACTTGGAAGGTTTTCAAAAGATGAACACGAGAAACTTAATGAATCTTTTAAAGCTGCAGTAGAAGCTATAGAAGTTATTATACAAAATGGAACAGTAGAAGCAATGAATAAGTTTAATGGATTTAAAGTGGAGTAGTTATATGAGAGGTGAATACTTATGAGACTTAAGGGACTGATGTGCCCTTTAATAGAAAGCACTAATTTTAAGAATGTACTAAGTGCTATAAATAAAAGAAAATTTCCAATAGAAATTACAGGTCTTGCGGATTCGGGAAGAAGTTATTTTATAGATGGATTATATGAAAATAATACAAAATCTATTTTAGTTTTAACTAATAGTGATGTAGAGGCAAAGAATATTTATGAGGATTTATCCTTTTATATACCTAATGTATATTATTTTCCAAGCAAAGAAGTAGTTTTTTACAACGTATATGCAATTTCAGGAGATCTTAGGTGGGAACGATTAAAAGTTATTAGGGAAATGTTAAGAGAAGGCAAAAAGATTATTGTTGCATCTATAGAGTCTATTGCATCAGTCTATATCTTACCAGAGCTGTATATTGACTATACTATTAATTTATCTGTGGGAGATAATGTTAAGTTAGACATATTAGTAGAAAAGTTAATACAAAGCGGATATGAAAGGGTAAGTATTGTAGAAGGTAAAGGAGAATTTTCTATAAGAGGGGGGATATTAGATGTATATCCTCCTATATCGTCTGTACCATATAGAGTTGAATTCTTTGATGATGAAATAGATTCTATAAGAAGTTTTAATACGGAATCTCAAAGAAGTATAGAAAAGTTTAATAACATAGAAATATTTCCTGCCAAAGAAATGATTTTGTCAAAAGAAGATGTTCAGCGAGGATATACAAATATAAAAGAAGACTTAAACAAGGCATTAGAAAGTTTAAGAGAAGATAAGGAAGCGAGAGAGAGAATAGAAAGTTCAACACTAGCCAGCTTAGAACTTTTAAAAGAAAACTGGAATTTTGAAAATATTGATAGCTTTATTCCTTACTTTTATGAAAAAACTTCAAACTTTTTAGAGTATATGAAAGACTCAATAATAATAATGAATGATGTTCAAAGATGTATGGGAAAACTAAATAGTATACATTTTGAATTCACACAAAATTATGCAGAACTTCTTCAACGGGGTAGTATATTATTAGGTCAAGCTAGGCTTGTAGTGAATAAGGAAGAAATTATAGAAAGACTTGGTCTATCTTCTCTAATTATGCTAAATAGTATGATTAAAGATGATAAGTACTTTATACCAGACATTGAACAAGGATTTGAACAAGTTAGTTTAAATGGATATGGAGGCAAGCTGGATCTACTGATTGAGGATATAAAAAGTAGAAAATCAAAAGGCTATAAGACTGTAATACTTAGTGGAACTAGGCCAAGAGGAGAAAGACTAGTAGAAACTCTAAGGGATAGAGAAATAGAGAGTGTGTACAGAGATGTAGTAGATGAAATAGATTACGGCCAAGTAGTGATTACTTTTGGAAATCAAATTAAAGGATTTGAATATTCAGAATTAAAGCTTAGTGTAATATCTGATAAAGAAGTTTTTGGTAAATCAAAGAGGAAAGCTACAAGAGTTAATAAAAAAGGTGTAGGAAAGATAAAAAGTTTTAGTGAATTAAAGCCGGGAGATTATGTAGTACATACTAATCATGGTATAGGTGTTTATAAGGGCATAAAGCAGCTTGAGGTGCAAGGTCATAAAAAAGACTATTTAGAGCTTAGCTATAACTCGGGGGATAAGCTGTATGTTCCAGTGGAACAACTGGATTTGGTTCAAAAGTATATAGGAAGTGAAGGTAAGTCGCCTAAGGTAAACAAGCTTAGTGGTACTGACTGGATCAAGGCTAAAAATAAAGTTAAGAGAGCTATAAATGAAATAGCTGAGGAACTTGTAAAACTTTATGCTGTAAGAGCCACTCTAAAAGGCCATAAGTTTTCAAATGATACTGTATGGCAGAAGCAATTTGAAGAAGAGTTTCCATATGATGAGACGCCAGATCAGTTAAATGCTATAGAGGAAATCAAAAAGGATATGGAATCTGGCAAGGCTATGGACAGATTGCTTTGTGGAGATGTAGGTTATGGTAAAACTGAGGTAGCTATAAGAGCAGCCTTTAAAGCAGTTATGGATGGTAAGCAAGTAGCTATTTTAGTTCCAACCACAATACTTGCAGAACAGCACTACAATAACTTAGTACAAAGATTTTCTGACTTTCCTATAAAAATAGATATGATAAGTAGATTTAGAACTTCTGCACAAGTAAAAGCTACTTTACAAGAAGTTAAGGCTAGTAATATTGATATACTTATCGGAACTCACAGAGTACTTCAGAGCGATGTTCAATTTAAGGATTTAGGACTTTTAATTGTGGATGAAGAACAAAGATTTGGAGTAACCCATAAGGAGAAGATCAAGAACATAAAAAAGAATGTAGATGTACTTACTTTAACGGCTACTCCTATACCAAGAACACTTCATATGTCTCTTACAGGTATAAGAGATATAAGTGTTATAGAAACTCCGCCAGAGGAAAGATATCCTGTTCAAACCTATGTAGTTGAATACAATGATCAACTAATTTCAGATGCTATATTAAGAGAGATTGATAGAGGCGGACAGGTTTACTTTGTATATAACAGAGTCAATACTATTAGAGAAATGGCATCCTATTTATCTAAGTTAGTTCCAAGTGCTAGAATTGCAATTGCTCATGGTCAAATGGCAGAGAGAGAACTTGAGAAGGTTATGTTAGAATTCATGAAAAATGAATATGACATATTATTGTGTACTACTATAATTGAAACTGGATTAGATATTCAAAATGCTAATACAATGATAATACATGATGCAGATCATTTTGGTTTGTCGCAACTATATCAGCTTCGTGGAAGGGTTGGTAGAACAAATAGAATAGCTTATGCATATTTAACCTACAAAAAAGATAAGGTATTAACAGAAGTAGCTGAAAAAAGATTAAAAGCTATAAAGGATTTTACTCAGCTAGGTTCAGGTTTTAAGATAGCTATGAGAGATCTTGAAATAAGAGGAGCAGGGAATATAATAGGAGCAGCTCAGCATGGCCATATGGCTTCTGTAGGGTATGATTTGTACTGCAGAATGTTAGAGGACACTGTAAGGTTAGTTAAAGGTGAAATAGACAAAGAACCATTTGAAACTACGGTAGATATAAAAATTGATGCGTATATACCAAGTGAATATATTAAGGATGAAGTTCAGAAAATAGAGGTTTATAAGAAGATTGCAAGTATTGATTCAAAAGAAAGTATGATGGATATTCAAGAGGAAATAGAAGATAGATTTTCAGACATACCACCATCCCTTTACAATTTAATAAATATAGCATATATAAAAGCTATAGCTAATAAATCTGGTATAGAAGAAATAAAAGAGAGAAACTTAGAAGTAGAAATTAAATTTCAAAATAGAGAGATAATTAGCCAAGAGTTAGTAAAGGGAATAATGAAGAAGTATAGTAACAAGATTATGTTTAAAATGGGTGATAATCCGATTCTAGGATATCAGCTAAAGGGACATAAGAAAGAGGAACTTATAGATTATCTAAAAGAATTCATGGAATATATACAAACAATTATTGAAACCAAATAAGATTATGATAAAATAAGATTATGCCAAAATAAGATAAGAGCGGGGGAATAAAAGTGAAAAACATAAAGAAACTAGTTGCAGCTGTAGCGATATTTGTTTTTGCAGCTTCAACAGTTGGATGTAATATGATTGAAAAGACACCAGAGGCTATAGCAAAAACTGTAGTTGCTAAAGTGGGAAATAAGAAAATAACAAGAGGAGAGCTAGATTCTAATTTTCAAACTCAGCAGCTTGTTGCGCAGCTTAAAGAGCAATATGGTGAAAACTATATGAGTAGTGCAGAGGCAGTAACTCAATTAAAAGATTATAAAAAGCAAATTTTAGATTCTATAACTATAGAAGAAGCATTAATTCAAGAAGCAGAAAAATTAAAAGTTGTTCCTAAAGATGAAGAACTTAGTAAGACTGTGAAAGAAAAACTAGATGATTATAAGAAGTCTCAAGGAATCGCAGATGACAAAGCGCTTGAAGATATGTTAAAAAAAGAAAATGTTACATTAGATAATCTAACAAGTATTATAAAGAGAAATATTATATTAGAAAAGCTTCAAGATTCAGTAGTTAAAAATGTGGCAGTTGATGATAAATCTGCTGAAGACTACTATAATAAAGTAAAAGATAAATATCCACAAAAGGAAGAAGCTCCAACAAAACTTACTTTAGCGCATATTTTAGTTAATGATGAGGCTCAAGCTCAGTTAATTAAAGCAGAACTTGATAAGGGAGCAAAGTTTGCGGACCTTGCTAAGAAATATGGTACAGATGGAACGAAGGATAAGGGTGGAGATTTAGGAGAGGTTCCTACAGTCAATCATAATTTTGACCAAGACTTCATGGATGCAGCTATGCAGCTTAAAGAGGGTGAAACCTCAGGAGTAGTAAAAACTCAGTTTGGATATCACTTAATTAAATGTACAAAGAGAGTTGAAAAGCCTGTAAAATCTTTTACGGAAGTAAAGGAACAAATCAAGGTAACTTTATTAGAAAGTAAGAAGAGTGAAACGTGGAATAAAAAATTAGAAGAAGTAAAAGAAAATGCAAATATTAAGTTATATGAAGATAAAGTAGTTTAATTAGGAAAGATGATACAATTGTATCATCTTTTTTTAGTATTAAAATTAAACCTATACATTTGTGTATAAAATTTCTTGTTTGAACGGATAATATTATTGATAAATACATTTTTAAATAAAGTTTTGAGGAGGTAAAAGCTAGATGAAAGCTACAGGGATTGTTAGACGTATAGACGATTTGGGTAGAGTAGTAATACCAAAAGAAATAAGAAGAACGTTAAGAATTAGAGAAGGAGACCCACTAGAAATCTTCACAGATAGAGATGGCGGTGTTATCCTAAAAAAATATTCACCAATAGAAGAGTTAAGCAATTTCGCTAAGGAATATGCAGAAGCTCTACAAGCTACAACAGGAAATATAGTAATTATATGTGATAAAGATAACATAATATCTGTGAGTGGAACCTCTAAAAAAGAATATATGGATAAAAAAATTAGCTCTGAAGTTGAAAAAATAATGGAAGAGAGAAAAAGTGTAATATTTGGAGAAGGTAATAAGATTATTTCTATAATAGAGGATGAAGAAATAGAAGGTAAGTATTTTGCACAAGTAGTAGCTCCTATTATTGCAGAAGGAGATACAATTGGAGCTGTTATTATAGCTTCAAAAGAAGATAATGGTAAGTTCGGAGAGGTAGAATTAAAACTAGCAGACACAGCTGCATCATTCTTAGGTAAACAAATGGAATAAACAATGGCAGCTTGTCTGCCATTGTTTTTTCAGTAATAATATCTTCCAAACATAAATATAAATATTTATATTTAGTAATCAATTTGGAGGTATTGTTTTGAAAAAACACTCGTTGTTAAAAGGCACCTTTATTCTAGGAGCTGCAGGCATCGTTGCTAAAGGAATAGGTATGTTTTTTAGAATTCCTTTAACGATACTTGTAGGAGATGAGGGTTTAGGTTATTACCAGATAGCTTATCCATTGTATATGCTTTTTATTGCCATTGCATCAGGGGTACCACTAGCTATGTCGAAAATGATATCTGAAAGAAATGCCCAGGGAGATGAATTTGGAATTTTTCAAGTTTTAAAAGAAGCTTTACTACTGATGAGTATTCTAGGACTGGGTACAAGCGTTATTATGTTTTTATTTTCACATCAACTTTTGAGAATTTTTAGATGGGATAGTAAAGCATATTACTCACTAGTAGCGTTATCTGTTGCACCATTTTTTATCGCCATAATGAGTGTATATAGAGGGTTTTTTCAAGGACTACAAAATATGGGACCTACAGCTATATCGCAAATTTTAGAACAGATAGCAAGAGTGGTTATTGGAATTGGATTAGTTATAATGTTACTTCCTAAAGGGGTAGAGTATGCAGCTGGTGGAGCGACTTTAGGAGCTGCAGCTGGTGGAATACTAGGAGGAATGTATTTAATCAGCAAGTATATAACTATAAAAAAAGATTTTAAAAAAATCAAGGTTCCTTTTAGTTCAGATGTAATGGAGAAACTCTTAAGAATCGCTATACCCATTTCCTTAGGGGCTGCGGTAGGAACTATAATGAATGTTATAGATTCTATTATGGTACCACAAAAGTTGTTGGAGGCAGGCTTTACCTCTAGACAAGCTGCTATAATATATGGCCAATTAACAGGAAAAGCAGCAGTTTTAGTCAATGTGCCATTAACCCTATCAGCAGCATTATGTGCTTCAGTAGTTCCTATAATTTCAGAAGCATATCTACTTAAGGATATAAGTAGACTGACTAAAAATATAATATCTTCTATAAAAATATCCATAGTTATAGCTTTACCATCTCTTTTTGGATTATACTTTTTATCTTCACAAGTGTTAAACTTAATTTTTAGAGGTGAAGCAGAAGGCGCTTTAATATTAAAGTACTCTTCTTTAGCACTTCCACTAATAATATTAGCTCAAGCGACAACTGTTATTTTACAAGCAACTACATCAAAGAAAATGCCTATATTGCATCTTTTAATAGGTTGCATAATAAAGATGATTGTAACTAACGTATTAGTTCCTATACCTAGCATAAACGTGTACGGAGCTATCATAGGAACTATAGCTGCATATGCTACAGCAGTAATTTTAAATATACTACTCTTAAAGAGACGTTTAAAAATACAGATGGACTTGAAACAAATACTTATAAAACCGGCATATGCGTCTATTATAATGATATTTATAGTTGTATTTACATATGTAAAGTCCTATAATTATACAATGAGTAATTCCATTTCTTGCTTGATAGCTATATTTATAGGTGTAATTGTATATGGAGCATTAATTATGGGATTTAAGGTGTTAGATTATAATGAATTAATAGGTAAAAGAATTAAAAGATAATTAAACGAGTACAAAGGAGATAGTATATGATTAAGGTAGTAGGCTTAGGGCCTGGAAGTAAAGAAGCCATTACTATGGGAACCTTTGAAGTGCTTAAAAACAGTAGAAAAGTATTCTTCAGAACAGAAATTCATCCTAATGTAGAATACTTAAGAAGCTTAGGAGTTAAGTTTGAAACTTATGATAAGCACTATGAAAGTTTACAGAATTTTGATGAGGTTTACGATACTATAGCGAAAGAACTCATTAAAAGTGAAAAAGAAAATGGAGATATAGTATATGCAGTACCAGGGCATCCACTTGTAGCGGAAAAGTCTGTTAGTATATTAATAGACCTATGTGAAAGAGAAGGTATAGATATTGAGATATTGCCTGCTATAAGCTTTATCGATGCTATGATGGAGAGCTTAAGGATTGACCCTATAAACGGAATAAAGGTCATTGATGCTTTTGATATACAAAATCAAATTTTAGACAAAAGAATCGGAACAATAGTAACTCAAGTATATAATAGATTTATAGCTTCAGAGGTGAAATTGAGGTTGCTTGAATACTACAACGAAGATCAACAAATATATTTTGTGAGAGCAGCTGGAGTTAAAGAAATAGAAAGCATACGAAAAATAGATTTGTGTGAACTTGATAGGCAGGAAGATATAGATCATCTTACTTCTATATATATTCCAAAATCTTTAGAAGCAACGAAAGATTTTCAGGATTTGATCGATATAATGGATAAATTAAGAGGCAATGATGGATGCCCTTGGGATAAAGAGCAGGATCATAAGACCTTAAAGCGATATTTAATTGAAGAGTGCTATGAGGTTTTAGAAGCTATTGATGAAGAGGATGAGGATAAAATTGTAGAAGAGTTAGGGGATGTATTACTTCAGGTGATATTCCATGCTCAAATAGGGAAAGAAGATGGATATTTTAATATCAATGATGTGATAAAGGGAATATGCAATAAACTTATAAAAAGACATCCACATGTATTTGCAGAAGTTAGGGTTGATAATTCTAAAGAAGTCCTATATAATTGGGATGAAATTAAGAAAACAGAAAAAGATTTAAAAACTTATACCGATGAATTAAAACATGTGGCTAGAAATCTTCCTTCTCTAATGAGGGCAGAAAAGGTTCAGAAAAAAGCCGCAAAAGTTGGATTTGATTGGGAAGATGTAAATCCTGCTTTTGATAAAATAATTGAAGAGTGTGATGAGATAAAACAGGTATATAAATCCCAAAACAAGGAAAAAATAAGAGAAGAAGTAGGAGATTTGATATTTAGTGCAGTAAATATAGCAAGACTTCTTGACATTGACCCCGAAGAAGCATTAAATTATACTATAGATAAATTTATTAGTAGATTTAACTATATAGAAACAAAGAGCATGGAGATGGGAAAGAAACTTACCCAGATGTCTTTAGATGAAATGGATAAGTTATGGGAGATGTCAAAGAAATCATGAGCTAGTTTTGATTAAAAGTTCATATAAAAAGAGGATTTTTAATTTAAATGAAGAATTAGATTTTATAAAACTTATCAGTTAAATTAAGGGAGGTAACAAAAGTGAATAAAGCAGAATTAATTACAAGCATGGCTGAAAAAGGTCAATTAACTAAAAAAGACGCAGAGGTTGCATTAAAAGCATTTATAGAAAGTGTTGAAGAAGCATTAGGCAAAGGTGATAAAGTTCAATTAGTTGGATTCGGAACTTTTGAAACTCGTGAAAGAGCAGAAAGAAAAGGAAGAAACCCAAGAACTAAAGAAGAAATAACTATACCAGCATCAACTGTTCCAGTATTTAAAGCTGGTAAAGAATTTAAAGATATGGTGAATAAATAAAAAAACATATAAGAAACCTGGGTGAGAATCTAGGTTTTTTTATTTTTATATAGGAGGAAATTATGAGATTAGATAAGTATCTTAAAATATCAAGAATTATAAAAAGAAGAACTATTGCTAAGGAAGCTTGTGAAAGTGGTAGAGTCCTTATAAATGAAAAGGTTGCAAAACCAAGTTCAGAGGTAAATGAAAATGATATTATTGAAGTAAGGTTCGCTAAGGGATCGTTGAAGGCGAAGATTGTAAATATATCTCATCATGTTACTAAAACAGATGCAAAGCTTATGTATGAAATTATTTTAGATAATTCTGATGAAGCTCAAAAAGAATAGTTAGGTGAATGGGTTTATAAAGATCAGAAAAGTTTTCCGCTTTATTTGTATCATATTGTATGTTTAGTTAGCATATATATAGATACAAAAAGGGGGAGTGGTTATGGAAGTAAAAAAACAACCAATAGAAAACAAAAAGAGTACTATTACTCTTGAAAATAGAAGTAGACTAGTGTTGTCCGGGGTAGTTGAAGTTATATGTTTTGATGATAAAGTTATAATCCTTGACACTACCTTAGGTGCGCTTACAATAAAAGGTCAAGATTTGAAAATGCAAAAATTAGATGTGCAAAATGGTGATGTTATAATAGTAGGTCTTATAAATTCCTGTGTATATAGTACTATGCAAAGTAAGAAAGAAAAAGATAGTATAATAGCTAGACTATTTAGGTAAGTGCATTATGATAATATCTTTGCACAATCAATTTAATTTAGTTTGTCATAGCATATTAGCGGGAGTCATAACGGGAATATTATTTGATCTATATAGGGTTATTAGAGGATTTGAAAATCCAAGTAGGGTAATTACATTTATAGAGGACATATTATTTTGGGTTTTCGCTGGATTGTTAGTCTTTATATTTTTAGTATATAGTAGTTATGTACATGTAGGGTTATATCTTTATTTATATATAGCATTAGGATTATATCTTTATTTGAAATTACTAAGTAAATATTTACTTAGAATTCAGTATAATGCTATTAAATCTGTAGGTTTGCTTCTAAGATTAACGCGAAATGTACTAATTTATCCTTTTTATCTTCTATTTTACAGAATTATTAATAAAAATAAATAAAAAACTCCTTGAATAAAACCTAAAACAAAACTAAAATATAAGTATAAGCTAAAAACAAAGTTTTAGAGGTAAACGAATATGAAAAAGAAATCTAAACTTAAAACAGTGGCTGGAATTTTTGTACTAACTTACGTTTGCTACATATTGGTGAGTCAACATATAACAATAAGGAATAAAAAGGCTCAGTTAAACGAATATATGTCTGAACTAAATGAAGTGAATGACGAACATCGACAATTGTTAGATGAAAAAGAAATGTCAAAGACTTATAGGTATGTGGAAAAATTAGCAAGAGAAAGGTTAGGGTTTATAAAACAAGGAGAAAGCGTAGTGGTAGAAGGAAATGAAGTAGAAAAGAATGCGGTAAAGTAAAACAATTAAACATTGCTTATTCATAATTTAATATAAACATATCTAAGGAGGAATTTTATTAACATGACCTTAAAGTTAGGGAGTATCCTAGAGGGTACAGTAGTAAACATAACTAAGTTTGGAGCATTTATAGAAGTGGAGGGAAAGACAGGGTTAGTACACATATCTGAAGTAGCAGACTCTTATGTTAAAGACATTAGAGAACATCTAAAGGAACAAGATAAAGTAAAGGTCAAAGTTATAGCGGTTGATGATGGGGGAAGATTAAGTTTATCTATAAAACAAGCTATGGTTGTTAAGAAGTCAGTAAGACCATCAGAAATAGATTGGGCTAAGGAAAAACCTAAAGCAAATGCTGTTAATATTGAAGATGCTATATCTAAGTTTTTAAAGGATAGTGAAGAACGATTTCAGGATTTAAAAAAGCATCAGAATGGAAAAGGAAGCAAATATTCTAAAAAAGGATAATTACTATATAAAAGGACTTTTAAAGGTCCTTTTTTAAGTTTATAGGAAATTATAAGTTTATCCTTTTGTGGATAAACTTATAATTTCCTATAAACTAGGGTGTGCAGAGGGGGAACCCATCGCCGTAGTAAGGGGGGTGCTCAGACGCATAGCGTCGTCGAAGGGGGACTAGGTCCCCCTAGCGAAAAAAATCGGCGTAGCCGACTTTTTTATTTCAATTTTGTTTTAAAAAAACTTTTAAAAATTAGTTGACAGTATAAAAAGAATGAGATATAATAATCTATGTCGCCAAGAGATAGCGACGAAGATTCGAAATGAAGTTTACACGCCGGAGTGGCGAAATCGGCAGACGCACAGGACTTAAAATCCTGCGGGGCTAACACTCCGTACCGGTTCAAGTCCGGTCTCCGGCACCAAATATCGCGGGGTGGAGCAGCTGGCAGCTCGTCGGGCTCATAACCCGAAGGTCGTAGGTTCAAATCCTGCCCCCGCAACCATTTAAATAATGTGGCGGAATAGCTCAGCTGGCTAGAGCATTCGGTTCATACCCGAAGGGTCGTAGGTTCAAGTCCTATTTCCGCTACCAATAAAAAAATAAAATGGAATTACGCCGGAGTGGCGAAATCGGCAGACGCACAGGACTTAAAATCCTGCGGGGCTAACACTCCGTACCGGTTCAAGTCCGGTCTCCGGCACCAAATATCGCGGGGTGGAGCAGTTGGCAGCTCGTCGGGCTCATAACCCGAAGGTCGTAGGTTCAAATCCTGCCCCCGCAACCATTTTAGTTTTTTTTATTTTTTGACATGGCGGAATAGCTCAGCTGGCTAGAGCATTCGGTTCATACCCGAAGGGTCGTAGGTTCAAGTCCTATTTCCGCTACCAATAAAGATAAACTCACAATATTATATTGTGAGTTTATTTTTATTTTATAGATATGTTTGAATAAATAGCATATTTCCTTCAAACATAGTCAAAGTATTTAATAACAAAGTAGAAAAAAATCGGTGTCAGTAAAAAAATACGCAAAATTTATGATATATGTCTTACGAAACAATAAAGCTTGTCTTAAGAAATTACAATTATTTCCATATGCCTCTGATATAATTTAAAATAGTTATTACTGAATTTGGAGGTGTCATAAATGCAATACGAAGCGGATATATTTCCATATCAAAGATCCCAGAAAACAAATGAAAAGAAAAAGCGTAAAAATCAAATAGAGTATTTATGGATTTTTAGAAATATAGTTTACTTTATAATATCTATTCTAATAAGTAGAGTTTTATTACTTAATATGGAAAGTACAACAGCACCTTTCGGAATAGCTTTTCTTATTGTTATGTCCTTATATAAGGATGAATATATAGTTCCTATTTCGTCAGGATGTTTCCTCGGCTATATATTAATATATAGCCGACTAAGTAATTTGCCTCAGTACTTAATTGTTGTAAGTACTATAACAGTCTTTAGTTATTTATTGAATAAAACGTCGAAGAAAGTTGTACTTGCTATGATGTTTGGGACAACCTTTCTTGGATTTTTAATGAGTGAGATTTTTATAAAAAGTTTGACATTTAAAGTGGCCTTTTTAACATCTTTTCTTCAAATAATATGTATAATACCATTATATTTTATTCTAGAAAGATCTATATTATGTCTTAAAGAAATTAAGACAAGACATTTATTTACAAGTGAGGAAATTATAAGTATAACTATATTAATATCATTGATAGTGTCTGGTACATGGGGAATAAATATTGCGCAGCTCTCCATAAGAAATATTCTTGCACTAAGTTTTGTAGTAATAATTAGTTACATAAATGGAAGTACTGTAGGAGCCACAAGTGGTATAGCTCTTGGTGCAATCATAGGTATATCCTCAAATAACATACTTATATTCACTGGAGTATACGGATTGTGTGGTTTAGTATCGGGCATATTTAAGGAAAGCGGAAAAATTCTTAGTGGCTTTTCATATTTTATAACCTTTATAATATTAAAACTGTATTCAGATGTGGGATTAGAGTTTAAATTAATAGAGGTGATTATTGCTATAGCTATATTTTTTATTATTCCTCATAAAATATATGATAAGCTTGATTTAGAATTGGATTGGGAGAGAAAACAAGAATATTTAAATAAGGATTATATAGATAAAATAAAGGAAATGCTATTAAAGAGATTAGGAAGCTTTTCGCATGTTCTGTATAATATATCTGATACTCTTAGTAATTTAGCAGATAATGATAAGTTGGTGATGAAAAATAAAAGTACAGCTCTTATTGAAAATTTAGCTGATAGAGTGTGCAGTGGATGTAATATGAATTCTATTTGCTGGAAAAGAGAATCCTATTATACCTATACAGCTTTTAGTGAACTTATACAAAGCTATGAAGAAGGTAAAAAAAGTAACATACCTAAAGAAATAGAGCGGAAGTGTACTAAAAGAACTTTGTTATTAAAAAATACAGAAGAAATTGTTAACGGATACATAATAAATGAAATGGGAAGAAAAAGATTAAGTGAAGGAAGAGAAGTACTTGCTAATCAAATTAATAGTATGGCAGATTCTCTAAAAGAGGTTATGAATGAGTTTAATTCTGATGTTAAGTTAGATAGTGATGCTGAAAAAATTATAAGAAAGTTATTAGATAGAAAAGGACTTAAGTATAATGATGTTTTTTCTTTTAGAGATAAGAATGATAGACTGGTAGTTAGATTATCATTAGAAGCTTGCGGAGGAGCTCAGCTTTGTGTAAAATCCATACTTCCACTTATAAATGAAGGTATAGGAACGGCTATGTGCATAAGTGATGAGGGATGTGTTATTAATCCTAAGACATCTTCATGTACTGTTACTTTTGAAGAAACACCTAAATTTTATGTGGCTTCTTATGCTGGAAGACAGTGTAAATGTGGAGAGAAACATAATGGGGACAGTTATAGTTTTGGTAAAGCAAAGGATGGAAGTTATATATCTATAATAAGTGATGGAATGGGATCAGGTCCAAGAGCAGGTCAAGAAAGCAAAGCTTCAATAGAACTTATTGAAAAGTTAACGCAGGCAGGGCTTAGCAAAAGGACGGCTATAAATACGGTAAACTCCATTATGTCCTTAAAGTTTTCAGAGGATGAAAAGTTTTCTACCCTTGATTTAAGTAGTATAGATTTATATACAGGTGAAGTAGGTTTTATGAAGGTTGGTGCAGTGGCTAGCTTTATAAAATCAGGAAGTAAAGTGGAGATTATAAAATCTAAAAGCTTACCTATAGGAGTTCTAGATAAGGTTGATATAGATATAGTAAATAAGAAAGTGAAAAATGGAGATATTATAGTAATGTTAAGTGATGGTGTTTTGGATTATGATAGTAATAATGCAGGAAAGGTTGAATGGATAGTTAAGTATCTTTCAGAAACCAATATAAGTAATCCAAAAGAGCTAGTAGATGGTATAATAGAAAAGGCAAAAGAGTTAAGTGGAGGTAAGGCGAAAGACGATATGACAGCTATAGTATCTAAAGTATATAGTCTTTATTGATTTTAAGCTATGTTTGTAAAAGGAAGATTATATCAGTTGATATTAACTTCTATACAAACATAGCCTATATTTATGTTATAATAAATAAATATAGCAGTATATGGGAGTGTTTAACTTGATAGATAAAGTTCTAAATACAATAAGAAATAATAAAATGTTTAGTGTAGGAGATAAGATAGTTGTCGCTGTATCGGGAGGACCAGATTCTATTTGTCTTTTACATGTATTGCATACTATAAGGGATGAATTAGGGATAAGTTTAGTAGCAGCTCATATTAATCATAGTTTAAGGGGTAATGATTCTGATAAAGATGAGGAATATGTTAAAGAATTTTGTAATTTGCTTGGAGTAGAATGCTTTGTCAAAAGAGAAGACATTCAAAAGATATCAAAAGAAAAGAAAATCTCAACAGAAATGGCAGGTAGAGAAGTTAGATATAATTTTTTTCAACATATATTAACGGAAATTCATGCGAGTAAGGTTGCTATAGCACATAATGCTAATGACCAAGCAGAAACAGTACTTATGAGAATTATAAGAGGAACTGGTATGGAAGGGTTAATTGGAATAAAGGCCATTAGAGATAATATTTTTGTTAGACCTATAATAGATATTTCAAGAAAAGAAATAGAATACTATTGTAAAGAGAATAATTTAAATCCTAGAATAGATAAAAGCAACTTAGATACTATATATACAAGGAATAAAGTGAGATTAGAATTAATTCCTTATATTGAACAAAACTTTAATCCTCATATAATAGAGACTCTAAATAGATTGTCGGTAAATATGAAGGAAGATAGTGAGTATATAAGTAAAATTTCTAAACAATATTATAGTATGTATTGTGATAAAAGTAAGAATAGAGTTACAATTAGTAGTAAAGCATTTAAAGAACATACATCTATATTAAGTAGAATAATTAGAATGGCATTAAAAGAACTTAAAGGCAATCTAAATAACTTAGATAAAAAACATATAAATGATATTATTGAACTCCAAAAGGGTTGCACTGGAAAGATTATAATGTTGCCTGAAGGAATAAGAGTTTTAAATAATTACGGTGAGATTTCTTTATATGATGAAAATTATGAAAGTTTTAAAAATACATATGAAAATGAGCATATTTTAGAGATTAATAATGAATATAAATTATATGAATTTGGATTAAGCATAAATCTTAAACTAGCTCAACGGCAAGATGTAATTAAATCAAACAATATAGAATTAACTAAGTATTTTGATTATGATAAAATAAATGGTAAAATAAAACTGAGATATAGAAGAAATGGAGATAAGTTCATACCTTTTGGCATGAATGGAAGTAAAAAATTAAAGGATTTATTTATAGACTTAAAAATCCCTAAGGATAAGAGAGATGAAATCCCTCTGATTCTTTTTGGAGAAGATATTGGGTGGATTGTAGGTTACAGAATTAGTGAAAAATTTAAAATAGATGAAAAAACTAAAAATATATTGAAAATTATAATCGAAAGAGAGGAATAATAAAATTGAAAAACGACATTGAGAAAATACTATTTACAGAAGAAGAGATAAGGGTAAAAATTAAAGAAATAGGAAAAATTATTAGTGAAGACTATAATGGAAAAGAACTTATATTAGTAGGTGTACTAAAAGGGTCTGTTCCTTTTATGGCAGATTTGATGAAAGCTATTGATATACCATGTAGTATGGATTTTATGGCTGTTTCTAGTTATGGAAATTCTACTGAAACTTCAGGGGTTGTAAGAATACTTAAAGATTTAGACTTTGAAATTGAAAATAAGGATATACTTATTGTAGAGGATATCGTAGATACAGGAATTACATTAAAATATCTTAAGAAATATTTAGAGTCAAAAAATCCAAAGAGTGTCGAAGTGGCGTGCTTTTTAAATAAGCCAGAAAGAAGAGAAGTTGAAGTTTATGTAAAGTATCAAGGATATAACGTACCTAATTACTTTTTAGTTGGTTATGGATTAGACTACGCAGAAAAGTATAGAAACCTACCATATGTGGGCATTTTAAAAGAGCGTGTTTACAAAAAATAAATAATTGGTATTATTGTAAAGGAAAAATTGATGTGATAAAATCAAATATAAAACTACTAGAAAGATGGGGGGCTTTGATGTGAAGAAGATCTCAAGTGCAACGGCCTGGATAATAGTATTAATAGTTGTAATTTTAGCAGCATTAGCATTAGTAGAAACTAATAAAAATGCAGGAGTAATATCTTATGACCAATTTAAAAAGTATTGGGTAGGGAATAACATATCTAGGGTACAAGTTAAACAAGATAGAAGAACAATTATAGGGGAACTTAAAGATAATAATAAGACTCAATTTGAAACTATAGTACCGGAAGGATTATTTATAGAGGATTTAGTTGTTGAAAATCCAAATCCTTCAGTAGAAGTAAGATTTGAACCTCCTACAACCATACCGCTATGGGTGAATTGGCTACCTACTATAGTATTGATATTAATGCTAGTTGGTTTTTGGTTCATGTTTATGCAACAATCTCAAGGCGGAGGCGGAAGTAGAGGAGTTATGAACTTCGGAAAGAGCCGAGCGAAACTCGCTAGTCCAGATAAACAAAAGGTTACGTTTAAGGAAGTAGCAGGTGCAGATGAGGAGAAAGCTGAATTAGAAGAAATAGTAGACTTCTTAAAAAATCCTAAAAGATATTTAGAAATGGGTGCTAGAATACCAAAAGGAGTTCTGCTTGTTGGTCCTCCAGGAACAGGTAAAACTTTGCTTGCTAAGGCTATTTCAGGAGAAGCTGGTGTTCCTTTCTTTAGTATTTCAGGTTCAGATTTCGTTGAAATGTTTGTAGGTGTTGGTGCGTCAAGAGTAAGAGATCTATTTGAGCAGGCTAAAAAGAATGCTCCGTGTATAATATTTATAGATGAGATAGATGCCGTTGGAAGACAAAGAGGAGCTGGACTTGGTGGAGGACATGATGAAAGAGAGCAGACCTTGAACCAATTGCTAGTTGAGATGGATGGATTCGGTATTAATGAAGGAATAATCCTAGTTGCTGCAACTAACAGACCAGATATACTAGATAGAGCGCTTTTAAGACCAGGTAGATTTGATAGACAAATTCTAGTAGGTGCTCCAGATATAAAAGGAAGAGAAGAAATATTAAAAGTTCATGTAAAAGCTAAACCTTTATCAGATGAGGTTAACCTTAAAGTATTAGCTAAGAGAACTCCAGGTTTTGTTGGTGCTGATCTTGAAAATTTAATGAATGAAGCAGCACTTCTTGCTGTAAGGAATCGTAAAAGACAAATTGGTATGACTGAACTTGAGGAAGCTATAACAAGAGTTATAGCAGGACCAGAGAAAAAGAGTAGAGTTGTAGATGAGGAAGATAGAAAACTTACAGCTTATCATGAAGCTGGGCATGCAATTGTAATGAAGTTTTCTCCACATTCAGATCCAGTTCATGAAATTAGTATAATACCAAGAGGTATGGCAGGTGGTTACACAATGCATCTTCCAGAAAAGGATGCATCATATACTTCTAAGTCTAAGTTAAAGGATGAAATGGTAGGACTTTTAGGTGGAAGAGTTGCTGAACAACTTATACTAGGTGATATTAGCACAGGAGCTTCAAATGATATACAAAGAGTTTCTAATATTGCAAGAAAAATGGTAATGGAATATGGAATGAGCCAAAAGATTGGAACTATAACTTTTGGAAGTGGTCATGATGAAGTTTTCATAGGTAAAGATTTAGCAAAATCTAAAAACTATAGTGAAGAAGTTGCTCATGATATAGATAGAGAAGTTAAAGCTTTAATAGATGAAGCTTATGAAAAAGCAGAGAACTTACTTAAAGAACATACTGATAAACTTCATGCTGTAGCTAATGCGTTACTTAAAAATGAGAAAATTGGAGCAGAAGAGTTTAATGCTATAGTTGAAGGCAGAGAGTTGCCTATTAAGGAAATTCGTGAAGAATCTGTTGATGTAGTTGATTTAGAAAAGAAAGAAGAAATTTAGTTAAAAAGTATAGAGTTTTTTAAAAGCTCTATACTTTTTGTTTTTTTTTATTTATAATTATTAATATTAGGGAAAATTCTAATAATTTCTAAATTATATGGCAATTATAAGAATAATACTAAAATTAATTATTATTGCGAGGTGATTACATGGATTTTAATGTACATGAAGGAATTAAAGGAACAATGGAGATTGTTGTATCAGAACAAGATTCAGCAAGAAAAATAGGTTCAGGGTTAGCAGATGTATATGGAACACCAGCATTAGTTGCATTAATGGAAAATGTAGCACAAAGTAGCGTTAAAGATATTTTACCAGAGGGATATTCAACTGTTGGAATAGAGATAAGTGTAAAACACATGAAAGCTACACCAATAGGTATGAAGGTAAGATGTGAATCAACATTAGTAAAAATCGAAGGTAAAAAATTATTTTTTGAATTAGTAGCTCATGATGAAGTTGGCAAAGTCGGAGAAGGAACTCATTGGAGATACATAGTAAATAGTGAAGAGTTTATGAAAAAAGTTCAGGGGTAAAATATGGGCAGGAAGACGCTATACTAGTATAGTGTATTCCTGTTAGTTTTATTAAGGGGTGTTATAATTTGAAAAGCGATATTGAAATTGCACAAAGTGCAAAAATGAACAAGATTATTGATATAGCAGAAAACTTGGGGCTAAATGAAGATGATATAGAACTTTATGGAAAGTATAAATGTAAGATATCTTTAGATGTACTAAAGCAAAAGAATGAAAAAGAAGATGGAAAACTTATATTAGTCACAGCTATAAATCCTACTCCAGCTGGAGAAGGAAAGTCTACAGTAACAGTAGGACTAGGGCAAGCGTTATGTAAACTTAATAAAAAAGCAGTAATTGCCTTAAGAGAACCTTCTCTTGGACCTGTATTTGGAATAAAAGGAGGAGCTGCAGGAGGAGGAAATTCTCAAGTAGTTCCTATGGAAGATATAAATCTTCACTTTACAGGTGATATGCACGCAATAACATCTGCAAATAATCTTTTATCCGCCGCCATAGATAATCATATACATCAAGGAAATGAACTTAAAATTGATTCAAGAAGAATCATATTTAAAAGAGTTATAGACATGAATGATAGAGCTCTACGTGAAATTGTAGTAGGTATGGGTGGAAAGATAAATGGATTTTTAAGAGAAGATGGTTTTATGATTACCGTTGCTTCGGAAATTATGGCTATATTATGTCTGGCAACAGACTTAATGGATCTTAAAGAAAGAATGGGTAATATTCTTATAGGATATAATCTAGAAGGTAGCCCGGTATATTGCAAGGACTTAGGAGTGCAAGGAGCAATGGCTCTTTTAATGAAAGATGCTATAAAGCCTAACCTAGTTCAAACCTTAGAAAATACTCCCGCAATAATTCATGGAGGACCATTTGCTAATATAGCTCATGGTTGTAATAGTATTCTTGCAACAAAAATGGCATTGAAGTTAGGTGATTATGCTGTTACAGAAGCTGGTTTTGGAGCTGATTTAGGAGCAGAAAAGTTTTTAGATATAAAATGTAGGTATGGTGGATTAAAACCAGGCTGTGTAGTTATTGTTGCTACAATAAGGGCATTGAAACATCATGGAGGAGCAGCAAAGGATAAATTAACTACTCCTGATGTAGAAAAGCTATCAAAAGGAATTGTAAATCTTGAGAAGCAAGTGGAGAATATAAGAAAGTATGGAGTTCCTGTAGTAGTTGCTATTAATAAATTTATTACGGATAGCAAAGAAGAGATTGAATATATAGAAGGATTTTGTAATAAATTAGGAGTTAAAGTTTCTCTTACAGAGGTTTGGGAAAAAGGCGGAGAAGGCGGAGTAGATCTTGCTAGTAAAGTAATAGATGTTTTAGAAACAGAAGAAAGCAAATTTAAGTGCCTTTATGAAACAAATCTAACGATAAAAGAGAAAATAGGTATAATAGCTAAAGAAATATATGGAGCTGATGGAGTAAATTATGATAAGAGTGCAGAGAAGCAAATAGATGAAATAGAGAAACTGAAATTGGATAAATTGCCTATATGTATAGCGAAAACACAATACTCCTTTTCAGATAATCCTTCTCTTCTAGGTAGACCTAGTGGTTTCAAAATTAATGTAAGAGAAATAAAATTATCTAATGGAGCTGGATTCATAGTAGCTATAACAGGAGAAGTTATGACAATGCCAGGACTTCCTAAAACTCCAGCAGCAAATAAAATGAATATACTAGAAGATGGAACAATAGAAGGTTTATTTTAAAGTAAGTTCCACTTGACAAATTATCACTAGTTGCTAAAATTAAAGTGTTGTAGGAACGGTGAAATAAATTTACTATAAAGAGCAGTGCTTATACTGCTCTTATAATTTTATTAAGGAGTGTATTATAGTGATATTTGTTTTAGATGCAGGAAATACAAATATTGTATTGGGTATTTTTAAAGAGAAAAAGATTATTATGGAGTGTAGAATAGGAACTGATGCTAAAAGAACAGCTGATGAATATGGTATTCAAGTTCTAGAGTTATTCAAACAGAATAATATAGATCCTAAGAACATAAAAGGAGTTGTTATATCTTCAGTAGTTCCTAATATCATGTATTCTATAGAACATATGATAAGAAAGTATTTTAATATAACCCCTATAGTTGTAGGTGCAGGGGTAAAAACAGGAATCAATATAAAGTATGATAATCCAAGATCAGTTGGAGCAGACAGAATAGTAAATGCTGTAGCAGCACATGAGATATATAATAGACCTCTTATTATAATAGATTTCGGAACAGCTACGACATATTGTGCAGTTACTGTTAAAGGAGATTATCTAGGAGGTGTAATTTGTCCTGGAATAAAAATCTCAGCAGATGCCTTATTTGAAAAAGCAGCAAAGCTCCCAAGAATAGAGCTGATAAAGCCATCTCATATTATATGTAAAAATACTATTTCAAGTATGCAGTCAGGAATAGTTTATGGATATATTGGTCAGGTTGATTATATAGTTTTAAAAATGAAAGAAGAAATGATGAAGCTAGGTGAGGGAGAACCATATGTATTAGCAACAGGGGGACTTGCAAGCCTTATTGCACAGGACTCTAAAACTATTGATGAAGTAAGTCCATTTTTAACATTGGAAGGACTTAGAATTATATATGAAAAGAATAAAGAGCAGGTATATGTATGAAGATAGGTAACTTGCAATTTGAAAACAATGTATTTTTAGCACCAATGGCAGGGGTAACCGATATAGCATTTAGAGGATTCTGCAAAGAATTAGGCTGTGGACTAGTATATACAGAAATGATCAGTGCCAAAGCATTATTCTATGATAATAAAAATACAAAGGAATTGCTTAAATTAAGTGATGAAGAAAAACCTATAGCAGTTCAAATATTTGGAAATGAACCAGCTGTAATGGCTAAGGCTTGTGAAAGTTTTAATTATAATGATGACATATGTATAGTTGATATTAATATGGGATGTCCTGCTCCTAAAATAGTAAAAAATGGAGATGGATCCGCCCTTATGAAGGACCCAAAACGTGCATCAGAGATAGTTAAAGAAATGAAGAAGGTATCATCAAAGCCTGTAACTGTTAAGTTTAGAAAGGGTTTTGATGAAGAAAATATAAATGCTGTAGATTTTGCAAAAGAAATGGAACAAGCAGGAGTAGATGCCATAACTGTTCATGGCAGAACTAGAGCACAGATGTATGAGGGGAAAGCGGATTGGGATATAATTAAGAAAGTTAAGGAAGCTGTAAACGTTCCAGTTATAGGGAATGGAGATGTATTTTCAGCAGAAGCAGCTCTAAGTTTAGTAGAACTTTCTAAATGTGATGGCGTAATGGTGGCTAGAGGTGCAATGGGAAACCCGTGGATATTTAGTCAGATAAATTCTGCACTAAAGGGTAAAGAAGTTAACTATCCTACTGATGTAGAAAAAATAGATATGTGTATTAGGCACTGTAAGCTTGCTCTAAAGTATCATGGAGAAAATAAAGCTGTAAGAGAAATGAGAAAGCATATTGCTTGGTATATAAAAGGAATAAAACGGTGTACTGATATTAAAAATAAAATCAATATAGAGAAAAGTAGTGAAAATGTTATTCGAATATTAGAGGAATATAAAGAAAAAGTTAAGTAGTCCTATGGAATGTATTTAAGCTTCATAAAATACACTGATTATATAGTGATAATCAGGAGTAAAAGATGAACAGTGTAATATATATAGATTGTAGCTTGAAAAAAATTTATAAAGATGATAGTATTTGGGCAAAAATAAAAGATAGATTTTATACTAGGTTTGAGGCGGAGCGGTTTATAGAGGAGATAAATACAAAAATTTATAGAGCTAAACTGCCTCCTAATGTAGATAAAAAGCAATTTAAAAAAAATCTAAATTATATATATCAAAGATTCAGAAAAAAACAGCATAATAATGCTGTGGCATTAAAAACATATAGGTACTTAGATTATCCTTTTTACACTGAGTTTCAGAAAAATGTATTGGCATATAGTGTAGTAAGAAGTGTCCAATTGATTCTTATGACGAGAAATAAAAGTATAAGGCAGGATTGTATAGCAGTGTATGATGCTTCTGATGAAATAAATAAACATATAATTATAGAATTATCTAAAAAAGGTAAATATTTAATACTAGTATCTAATAATATAAATAAAGTTAGAGGATTATGTGAGTATATAACTTATAATTATGGAATTTCACCTATAGTTACTAACGATATTAACTATGTAACTGAACATTCAGATTTTATAGTTACATCAAGACCCCTAGAACAAGAAATTAACTGTCCTTTATGGTGTTTAGATAATATATATATTCCATCAAAAACAAAAGATATAGTAATTAATGAGGTTACATTTGCATCGCCTTGGAAGTTAAGGGGGTTAGAACTTACTGCAGAATTAATTGGTGGGATATTTAATAAGTATAATGAAAAAAATATAGATAGACTTCTTAATGATAATGGTATATTATTTGATGAAGCAAAATTTAGTAGAAATGGTATATTATCATATGGAAAAAAATAGAATTGTTATGTTGACATAAGAAACACACTGCTTTATAATAACTTAAACATAAATTATATTCAAAGGGGAGTATAGAATGAGCGATTCAAAGAAATATATAATGACGGCTGAAGGCGTGAAAAAATTAGAAGACGAATTAGAATATCTTAAAACTGTTAAAAGAAGAGAGATTACTGAAAAAATAAAAGTAGCATTATCTTATGGAGATCTAAGTGAAAACTCAGAATATGATGAAGCTAAAAACGAACAAGCGTTTGTCGAAGGTAGAATAATACAACTTGAGAATATGTTAAGAAATGCTTCTGTAATAGATGAAACTGAAATATCTTTAGAAGCAGTTAGCGTAGGCTCTATTGTTAAGGTTAAAGATTACGACTTCGATGAAGAAGTGGAGTTTCATATAGTAGGTTCCGCTGAAGCAGATCCAATAAGAAATAAAATTTCAAATGAATCACCAGTAGGAAAAACTCTTATAGGTAAAAAAGTTGGAGATATTGTTGAAGTACCAGTTCCAGATGGAGTTAGCAAATTTGAAATTTTGGAAATAAAAATATAAATATAAATATTATTGTATTTAAACGGAGGGATCAAGGCATGGAGGAAAAGCAATTAACTAAAGAAGAAATAAAGGAAATGAGGCTTCAAGAAAAGCAAGAGGAAGAATTTAATGCACTTATAAAAGAAAGAAGACAGAAATTATCCTCATTACAAGAAGCTAATAAGGATCCTTTTGATGTATATAAAGTAGAAAGAACACATACGTCAGATGAAGTAAAAGAGAATTATGACCAACTTGAAGGAAAGTCAGTAACGATTGCTGGTAGACTTATGTCAAAACGAGTACATGGAAAAGCAGGATTCTCAGATATTCATGATAGATATGGCAAAATGCAACTATATATAAAAATAGATGATGTAGGAGAAGAAAAACTTAAAGAATATAAAACCTTTGATATTGGAGATTTTGTATCTATAACTGGTACTGTTTTTAAAACGAAAACTGAGGAAATAAGTGTACATATTTTAGATTTTCAGCTACTAGCAAAGTCTTTAAAGCCGTTACCGGAAAAGTTTCATGGATTGAAGGATCCTGACTTAAGATATAGACAAAGATATGTAGACTTAATAATGAACCAAGAAGTTAAGGAAACCTTTATGAAGAGAACAGCTATTATAAAGGCTATGAGAGAATATCTTGATAATAAGAATTATATTGAAGTTGAGACACCAGTGCTATCACCAATTGCAGGTGGGGCAGCGGCAAGACCATTTAATACTCATCATAATGCATTAGATATAGATATGTATTTAAGAATAGCTACAGAGTTATATCTAAAGAGATTAATTGTAGGTGGTTTCGAAAAGGTTTATGAAATAGGTAAAAACTTCAGAAATGAAGGTACATCCGTAAGACATAATCCAGAATTCACAATGGTAGAATTATATGAAGCATATGCTGACTATAATGATATGATGGAACTTACAGAAAATATGATAGCATATATATGCGAAAAGGTTCTTGGAACAACCACTGTAAATTATGAGGGTACAGAAATAAACTTTATGCCACCTTGGAGAAGAATTACAATGGTAGATGCTGTTAAAGAGTATGCTGGAGTAGACTTCAACGAAATAAAAAGTGATGAGGAAGCTCAATCAATAGCAAAAGAAAAACACTTAGAACTTAAAAAGGATTTAAAATACTATACTAAAGGTGAAATTTTAAATGAATTATTTGAAGCTTTTGCTGAAGAAAAAATGATTCAGCCGACTTTTATTATAGATTATCCAGTAGAGATATCTCCTCTTACTAAGAAAAAGAGAGGAAATGAGATGTTTACTGAAAGATTTGAAGGCTTTGTTTATGGTAGAGAACTATGTAATGCCTATTCAGAGTTAAATGATCCTATAGTTCAAAAGGAAAGATTTATACAACAACTTAAAGAAAGAGAACATGGAGATGACGAAGCATATATGATGGATGACGATTTCATTAATGCTTTAGAAATAGGTATGCCTCCAACAGGTGGACTTGGAATAGGTGTTGATAGATTAACAATGTTTTTAACAGATTCACGCTCTATAAGAGACGTTATATTATTTCCTACAATGAAACCAATAAAACAATAAGCCGTATAAAGTTAGGTTTAATTTTAACTTTATGAATTGAAATTTGTGTATAGTTCTGATCATCACTTTCTAATTATTAAGTTTAATCTTAGTAATTGGAAAGTGGTGATTATTTATTAATGTGCAAATTGCCTTGCAATTTGTTAGCTAAAAAAATGAGACCCCCTTGTATTTTTACTTAGAAGTGTTATACTAGTATTGTAATAAATGTTCCGCGATAGCTCAACGGTGGAGCACTCGGCTGTTAACCGATAGGTTGAAGGTTCGAATCCTTTTCGCGGAGCCATTTTTATTTTTTGTAAAAGTATCTTGACATGTATTTTAGTTTTGGTAAAATACTCTTAAGAAAAAATATATAAGTGTATGATGATAAAGAAGAGTAATAATAAGTGTTTTCAAGAGAGGTTGTGGGTGGTGTGAACAACTAAGGACTTATTATAAAAGGAACTTTGGAGTACAGTAGACTATAAGGAGGGCTAATTGCCAAAAAGGGTGGAACCGCGGAATTTAAATTTCGTCCCTTTCAGGTAAGCTAGGTCTTTTTTTTATACGTAAATTTAAAAATGGAGGTTGGAAAAATGGCGATTGAAAAAACTATGGATAAAGTAGTAGCTCTTTGTAAGGGAAGAGGGTTCATATTTCAAGGATCTGAAATATATGGAGGTTTAGCTAACTCATGGGATTATGGTCCTTTAGGAGTAGAATTCAAAAATAATGTTAAAAAGGCTTGGTGGAAAAAGTTTGTTCAAGAGAGCCCATACAATGTTGGACTTGATTCAAGCATCTTAATGAATAGAGAGGTTTGGGTAGCATCAGGACACGTTGGAGGATTTTCGGATCCATTAATGGACTGCAAAGAATGTAAGGCAAGATTTAGAGCTGATAAACTAGTAGAAGAAGATATGGCATCAAAAGGAACAGATGATGTTAGCGCAGATGGTTGGACTGGAGAAGAATTATTAAAATACATAAATGACAATAATATAGTATGTCCTAAATGTGGTAAGAAGAATTATACAGATATAAGAAGATTTAATTTAATGTTCAAAACTTTTCAAGGAGTAACAGATGATTCAAGTGCAGAAATATTCTTAAGACCAGAAACTGCTCAAGGTATATTTGTTAATTTTAAAAATGTTCAAAGAACTTCTAGAAAGAAAGTTCCATTTGGCATTGGGCAAATAGGAAAGTCTTTTAGAAATGAAATAACTCCTGGAAACTTTACTTTTAGAACAAGAGAATTTGAACAAATGGAATTAGAGTTTTTCTGTGAGCCAGGTACAGATTTAGAATGGTTTAAATATTGGAAAGAGTACTGCTGGAACTTTTTACTTAATTTAGGTATGGATAAGGAAAGTCTAAGATTAAGGGATCATTCTGACGATGAATTATCATTCTATAGTGCTGCAACTTCTGATATAGAGTTCTTATTCCCGTTTGGATGGGGAGAACTTTGGGGTATAGCGGATAGAACAGATTATGACTTGAAACAACATATGAATCATTCAGGTCAAGATTTAGTATACTTAGACCCAACGACTAATGAAAAATATGTTCCTTATGTTATAGAACCTTCGCTAGGAGCGGATAGAGTAGCTCTTGCCTTTTTAGTTAACGCATATGATGAAGAAGAGCTTGAAGGTGGGGACGTGAGAACAGTCTTACATTTGCATCCTGCTTTAGCACCATTTAAAGCAGCTATACTTCCACTATCAAAAAAATTATCTGATAAAGCTCTAGAAGTCTATGCTAAACTAAGTAAGAAGTTTAATGTTGATTATGATGAAGCTGGAAGTATAGGAAAAAGATATAGAAGAGAAGATGAAATAGGTACACCATATTGTATTACAATAGATTTCGATACATTAGAAGATAATACAGTTACTATAAGAGATAGAGATACTATGAATCAGGTAAGAATAAGTATTGATGAATTAGAAAAGTTTATTGAAGAAAAATTAGAGTTTTAAGAATAAGAGAGCTACTGAATTTTCAGTGGCTCTCTTATTAATTTTTATTAAAGAGAGTCAAAAATCCATAAAATATATACAATAAAATATATAAAGTGTTATAATCTAAATTAAAATGATGTGATAAGTAAAATAGTGATTTGGGGGTAGCTTTATGAAAAAGGATTTTAAAGAATTCAAAGATTTTATAAAGAATAAACAGGTAGCAGTAGTAGGAATAGGCATAAGTAATATCCCTTTAATCCATTTCTTAGTTAACCTAGATGCAAATGTAACAGCCTTTGATAAAAAAGATGAACATACATTAGGGGAAACAGGAGAGGTTCTAAAAAAAATAGGAGTAAAGCTAGAGTTAGGAGAAAACTATTTAGATAACTTAATTGGATTTGATGTAGTTTTTAAAACACCATCCATGAGAATAGATAATCCAGCACTAATTAAAGCTAAAGGAACAGGTTCCTATATAACTTCTGAAATGGAAGAATTCGTAAAGTATTGTCCAGCTAAGATTTTTGGAATAACAGGAAGTGATGGTAAGACAACTACCACAACTTTAGTATATAATATGTTAAAGAATCAAGGGTATAAAACATGGATTGGTGGAAACATAGGAAATCCTCTTTTTGCTAATATAGAAGAAATAAAAAAAGAGGATAAAGTTGTTTTAGAACTTTCAAGTTTTCAATTAATGACCATGAATGTGCACATTGATTGTGCATTAATAACAAATATAACACCTAATCATCTAGATGTTCATAAAGGTATGGAAGAATATATAGAAGCAAAAAAGAATATTTTTAAAATGCAGGAAAAGGAAAATCTTCTTGTTTTGAATAAAGATAATCATATAACTAATTCTTTAGTAAAAGAAGCTAGAGGAAGAGTAATACAATTTAGTATTAAAGAAGAGATTAACGAAGGAGCTTTTTTAAGGAATAATAAATTAATATTAAGAGATGAAGAAGTGTGTCAGGTAGAAGATATTAAATTAAAAGGAATGCATAATATAGAAAATCTTTTAGGAGCATTTTCTTTAGTGTTTGAAGATGTAAGTATCGAAAATATGAAAAAAGTTGCAACAAGTTTTACAGGAGTAGAACATAGATGCGAATTTGTTAGGGAAATTGATGGAGTAAAGTATTATAATGATTCAATAGCTTCTAGTCCTACAAGAACTCTTGCTGGATTAAGAGCTTTTGAAAAACCAGTAATACTTATAGCTGGAGGATATGATAAGCAAATACCTTTTGAGCCTTTAGCAGAAGAAGGATATTCTAAGATTAAAGCATTAGTTTTATTAGGAGCAACTAAATTAAAAATAAAAGAAACTTTTGAACGTGTGATAAAAGATAATCAAAAAATGCCTATATTACTTGCGGATACTCTTGAAGAAGCTGTATATAAAGCAAAAGAATTATCTACAGCAGGAGATATAGTTACATTATCTCCAGCATGTGCTAGTTTTGATATGTTTACTAATTTTGAATTAAGAGGAAATAGGTTTAAAGAGATTATATTAAAATTATAGATTATAGAAATAAGTTAGATTAAGTATCTTGAATAAAAGTGGTAATAATAGGGAGCTTATTAATTATTAAGCTCCCTATTATTATAGAAAGTTTTAATAGTAGTCATATACTTTACCAGGAGTGTCATTATATGAAAAAGAGATAAAAACATAATAATTAAAAGAAAACTAAAGATAAATTTGCATATTAAGTGAGGGGAATTCAGCTTTATTAATATTGTTTTGTTATTATAAAATACATCGCTGACATATAAGTGAAAAAACACAAAATCAGCGAAAATAAAAAGTTTTAAAAAGTAGTTGACAAAATATTAAAGACTTGATAATATAATTAAGTCGTCGAGAGATGATGAAGCAAATTTGGTCTTTGAAAATTAAACAGAATTAAGGTAAATAAAATGCCAGTCAATAACTTTAAGTAATGAGTAACAGATTAAACTTTTAAATTGAGAGTTTGATCCTGGCTCAGGACGAACGCTGGCGGCGTGCCTAACACATGCAAGTCGAGCGATGAAGTTCCTTCGGGAACGGATTAGCGGCGGACGGGTGAGTAACACGTGGGTAACCTGCCTCAAAGAGGGGGATAGCCTCCCGAAAGGGAGATTAATACCGCATAACATTATCTTCTCGCATGAGAAGATAATCAAAGGAGCAATCCGCTTTGAGATGGACCCGCGGCGCATTAGCTAGTTGGTGAGGTAACGGCTCACCAAGGCGACGATGCGTAGCCGACCTGAGAGGGTGATCGGCCACATTGGAACTGAGACACGGTCCAGACTCCTACGGGAGGCAGCAGTGGGGAATATTGCGCAATGGGGGAAACCCTGACGCAGCAACGCCGCGTGAGTGATGAAGGTCTTCGGATTGTAAAGCTCTGTCTTTGGGGACGATAATGACGGTACCCAAGGAGGAAGCCACGGCTAACTACGTGCCAGCAGCCGCGGTAATACGTAGGTGGCAAGCGTTGTCCGGATTTACTGGGCGTAAAGAGTATGTAGGCGGATATTTAAGTCAGATGTGAAATTCCCGGGCTTAACCTGGGCGCTGCATTTGAAACTGGGTATCTAGAGTGCGGGAGAGGAAAGTGGAATTCCTAGTGTAGCGGTGAAATGCGTAGAGATTAGGAAGAACACCAGTGGCGAAGGCGACTTTCTGGACCGTAACTGACGCTGAGATACGAAAGCGTGGGGAGCAAACAGGATTAGATACCCTGGTAGTCCACGCCGTAAACGATGAATACTAGGTGTCGGGGGGTACCACCCTCGGTGCCGCAGCAAACGCAATAAGTATTCCGCCTGGGGAGTACGGTCGCAAGATTAAAACTCAAAGGAATTGACGGGGACCCGCACAAGCAGCGGAGCATGTGGTTTAATTCGAAGCAACGCGAAGAACCTTACCTAGACTTGACATCTCCTGAATTACTCGTAACAGAGGAAGCCCTTCGGGGCAGGAAGACAGGTGGTGCATGGTTGTCGTCAGCTCGTGTCGTGAGATGTTGGGTTAAGTCCCGCAACGAGCGCAACCCTTATCGTTAGTTGCTACCATTAAGTTGAGCACTCTAGCGAGACTGCCTGGGTTAACCAGGAGGAAGGTGGGGATGACGTCAAATCATCATGCCCCTTATGTCTAGGGCTACACACGTGCTACAATGGCCGGTACAACGAGAAGCAAACCCGTGAGGGGGAGCCAAACTAAAAAACCGGTCCCAGTTCGGATTGTAGGCTGAAACTCGCCTACATGAAGTTGGAGTTGCTAGTAATCGCGAATCAGAATGTCGCGGTGAATACGTTCCCGGGTCTTGTACACACCGCCCGTCACACCATGAGAGCCGGTAACACCCGAAGCCTGTGAGGTAACCGCAAGGAGCCAGCAGTCGAAGGTGGGATTGGTGATTGGGGTGAAGTCGTAACAAGGTAGCCGTAGGAGAACCTGCGGCTGGATCACCTCCTTTCTAGGGAGAAATGAAAGCTCACAGCTTTCATAGACTGGAAATAATTTATCCTTAATTCTGTTTAATTTTGAAAGACTAATGTCTTTCTAGGAAGCTAAACACTACGTGTTTGGCAAAGCGACCATCACAAATCGAAGATTTGGATGTCTGCTTCTGTTCTTTGAAAATTGCACAGTGAATATTAAGAAATCTACTATAACTAAGTAATTAGTTTTAGTAATAAATCTCACTCAGTATATCTGAGGAGTGAAGTCTTGTATAACATTTATGTTTACAAGCGTCTAACGATCAAGTTAGAAAGGGCGCACGGTGAATGCCCTGGCACTAGGAGCCGAAGAAGGACGCGATAAGCTGCGATAAGCTACGAGTAGGCGCACACAGCCTGTGATTCGTAGATTTCCGAATGGGGAAACCCACATGATAAACATCATGTACTATATACTGAATTCATAGGTATATAGAGGTACACTCTGGGAACTGAAACATCTAAGTACCAGAAGGAAGAGAAAGAAAAATCGATTCCCTCAGTAGCGGCGAGCGAAAGGGGAAGAGCCCAAACCAGAAACTTTGTTTCTGGGGTTGCGGATAGATCATAACGCTTCAATCTTTTTAGTCGAAGAGAACTGGAAAGTTCTGTCGTAGAAGGTAATAACCCTGTAGGCAAAAAGAAGAGAGAAGTAGATCTACTCCAGAGTACCACGAGACACGTGAAACCTTGTGGGAAGCTGGGAGGACCATCTCCCAAGGCTAAATACTACCTAGTGACCGATAGTGAAGCAGTACCGTGAGGGAAAGGTGAAAAGAACCCCGGAAGGGGAGTGAAATAGAACCTGAAACCGTGTGCCTACAATCGGTCGGAGCACGTTAATGTGTGACGGCGTACTTTTTGTAGAACGGGCCAGCGAGTTACGATATGTAGCAAGGTTAAGCACCTACGGTGCGGAGCCGAAGGGAAACCGAGTCTGAACAGGGCAACTAGTTGCATATCGTAGACCCGAAACCGGGTGATCTATCCATGGCCAGGATGAAGCGG
Organism: Clostridium sp. X; assembly: GCF_055755365.1. Taxonomy (NCBI): domain Bacteria; kingdom Bacillati; phylum Bacillota; class Clostridia; order Eubacteriales; family Clostridiaceae; genus Clostridium; species Clostridium sp. X. The sequence continues at coordinate 804,044 of NZ_CM146912.1, read as the reverse complement.
AAGTAAAATTCCGTGGAGGTCCGAACCACGTTGGTGTTGAAAAACCATGGGATGAGCTGTGGATAGCGGAGAAATTCCAATCGAACTCGGAGATAGCTGGTTCTCCTCGAAATAGCTTTAGGGCTAGCGTCGGGTAATTAAGTAGTGGAGGTAGAGCACTGAATGGGCTAGGGGCTGACAACAGTTACTGAACCCTATCAAACTCCGAATGCCACATACTGGTACCCCGGCAGTCAGACTACGAATGATAAGATCCGTGGTCAAAAGGGAAACAGCCCAGACCATCAGCTAAGGTCCCAAAGTGTAAGTTAAGTGGGAAAGGATGTGGGATTTCTAAGACAACTAGGATGTTGGCTTAGAAGCAGCCACTCATTTAAAGAGTGCGTAATAGCTCACTAGTCGAGAGATCCCGCGCCGAAGATGTAACGGGGCTAAAACTTACCACCGAAGCTATGGATGTGTACTACGTACACGTGGTAGAGGAGCTTTCTGCACAGGTAGAAGCCATATCGTAAGGAGTGGTGGACAGTGCAGAAGTGAGAATGCTGGCATAAGTAGCGAGAAACAGGTGAGAATCCTGTTGGCCGAATATCTAAGGTTTCCTGGGGAAGGCTCGTCCTCCCAGGGTTAGTCGGGACCTAAGCCGAGGCCGAAAGGCGTAGGTGATGGACAACTGGTTGATATTCCAGTACCACCAAAATGCGTTTGACAAATGGGATGACGCAGGAGGATAGGATGTGCGCACTATTGGATGTGCGTCTAAGCACTTAGGATGTTGAGTAGGCAAATCCGCTCAATTTAAGTCTGAGGTGTGATGGGGAGCCCTATGGGCGAAGTATCTGATTCCACGCTGCCAAGAAAAGTCTCTATGGAGCAAATTGGTGCCCGTACCGCAAACCGACACAGGTAGATGAGGAGAGAATCCTAAGGCCGTCGGAAGAATTGCTGCTAAGGAACTCGGCAAATTAACCCCGTAACTTCGGGAGAAGGGGTGCCTCCGAGAGGAGGCCGCAGTGAACAGGCCCAAGCAACTGTTTATCAAAAACACAGGTCTCTGCTAAAGCGTAAGCTGATGTATAGGGGCTGACGCCTGCCCGGTGCTGGAAGGTTAAGGGGAATGCTTAGCGCAAGCGAAGGTATGAACTTAAGCCCCAGTAAACGGCGGCCGTAACTATAACGGTCCTAAGGTAGCGAAATTCCTTGTCGGGTAAGTTCCGACCCGCACGAATGGCGTAATGATTTGGGCACTGTCTCGGCAGCAAATCCGGTGAAATTGAAGTGCAAGTGAAGATGCTTGCTACCCGCGGTTGGACGGAAAGACCCCGTAGAGCTTTACTGTAGCTTAGCATTGCATTTCGGTATTGTCTGTACAGGATAGGTGGGAGACTAAGAAGCGAGAGCGTCAGCTTTCGTGGAGTCGTCCTTGGGATACCACCCTGACAGTACTGGAATTCTAACTGGCGGCCATGAATCTGGTCACAGGACATTGCTAGGTGGGCAGTTTGACTGGGGCGGTCGCCTCCTAAAAGGTAACGGAGGCGCTC
>NZ_CM146912.1:0-800000 GCF_055755365.1 Clostridium sp. X | reverse complement strand
CAGGAGGAAGGTGGGGATGACGTCAAATCATCATGCCCCTTATGTCTAGGGCTACACACGTGCTACAATGGCCGGTACAACGAGAAGCAAACCCGCGAGGGGGAGCCAAACTAAAAAACCGGTCCCAGTTCGGATTGTAGGCTGAAACTCGCCTACATGAAGTTGGAGTTGCTAGTAATCGCGAATCAGAATGTCGCGGTGAATACGTTCCCGGGTCTTGTACACACCGCCCGTCACACCATGAGAGCCGGTAACACCCGAAGCCTGTGAGGTAACCGCAAGGAGCCAGCAGTCGAAGGTGGGATTGGTGATTGGGGTGAAGTCGTAACAAGGTAGCCGTAGGAGAACCTGCGGCTGGATCACCTCCTTTCTAGGGAGAAATGAAAGCTCATAGCTTTCATAGACTGGAAAAATTTATCCTTAATTCTGTTTAATTTTGAAAGACTAATGTCTTTTGAAATTTCTAGAGGTTATTCTAGAAATTTATATAATATGGGGGTATAGCTCAGTTGGGAGAGCACCTGCCTTGCACGCAGGGGGTCAAGAGTTCGAATCTCTTTATCTCCACCATTAGGGTCTATAGCTCAGCTGGTTAGAGCGCACGCCTGATAAGCGTGAGGTCGATGGTTCGAGTCCATTTAGACCCACCAATTGTTCTTTGAAAATTGCACAGTGAATATTAAGAAATCTACTATAACTAAGTAATTAGTTATAGTAATAAATCTCACTCAGTATATCTGAGGAGTAAAGTCTTGTATAACATTTATGTTTACAAGCATCTAACGATCAAGTTAGAAAGGGCGCACGGTGAATGCCCTGGCACTAGGAGCCGAAGAAGGACGCGATAAGCTGCGATAAGCTACGAGTAGGCGCACACAGCCTGTGATTCGTAGATTTCCGAATGGGGAAACCCACATGATAAACATCATGTACTATATACTGAATTCATAGGTATATAGAGGTACACTCTGGGAACTGAAACATCTAAGTACCAGAAGGAAGAGAAAGAAAAATCGATTCCCTCAGTAGCGGCGAGCGAAAGGGGAAGAGCCCAAACCAGAAACTTTGTTTCTGGGGTTGCGGATAGATCATAACGCTTCAATCTTTTTAGTCGAAGAGAACTGGAAAGTTCTGTCGTAGAAGGTAATAACCCTGTAGGCAAAAAGAAGAGAGAAGTAGATCTACTCCAGAGTACCACGAGACACGTGAAACCTTGTGGGAAGCTGGGAGGACCATCTCCCAAGGCTAAATACTACCTAGTGACCGATAGTGAAGCAGTACCGTGAGGGAAAGGTGAAAAGAACCCCGGAAGGGGAGTGAAATAGAACCTGAAACCGTGTGCCTACAATCGGTCGGAGCACGTTAATGTGTGACGGCGTACTTTTTGTAGAACGGGCCAGCGAGTTACGATATGTAGCAAGGTTAAGCACCTACGGTGCGGAGCCGAAGGGAAACCGAGTCTGAACAGGGCAACTAGTTGCATATCGTAGACCCGAAACCGGGTGATCTATCCATGGCCAGGATGAAGCGGAAGTAAAATTCCGTGGAGGTCCGAACCACGTTGGTGTTGAAAAACCATGGGATGAGCTGTGGATAGCGGAGAAATTCCAATCGAACTCGGAGATAGCTGGTTCTCCTCGAAATAGCTTTAGGGCTAGCGTCGGGTAATTAAGTAGTGGAGGTAGAGCACTGAATGGGCTAGGGGCTGACAACAGTTACTGAACCCTATCAAACTCCGAATGCCACATACTGGTACCCCGGCAGTCAGACTACGAATGATAAGATCCGTGGTCAAAAGGGAAACAGCCCAGACCATCAGCTAAGGTCCCAAAGTGTAAGTTAAGTGGGAAAGGATGTGGGATTTCTAAGACAACTAGGATGTTGGCTTAGAAGCAGCCACTCATTTAAAGAGTGCGTAATAGCTCACTAGTCGAGAGATCCCGCGCCGAAGATGTAACGGGGCTAAAACTTACCACCGAAGCTATGGATGTGTACTACGTACACGTGGTAGAGGAGCTTTCTGCACAGGTAGAAGCCATATCGTAAGGAGTGGTGGACAGTGCAGAAGTGAGAATGCTGGCATAAGTAGCGAGAAACAGGTGAGAATCCTGTTGGCCGAATATCTAAGGTTTCCTGGGGAAGGCTCGTCCTCCCAGGGTTAGTCGGGACCTAAGCCGAGGCCGAAAGGCGTAGGTGATGGACAACTGGTTGATATTCCAGTACCACCAAAATGCGTTTGACAAATGGGATGACGCAGGAGGATAGGATGTGCGCACTATTGGATGTGCGTCTAAGCACTTAGGATGTTGAGTAGGCAAATCCGCTCAATTTAAGTCTGAGGTGTGATGGGGAGCCCTATGGGCGAAGTATCTGATTCCACGCTGCCAAGAAAAGTCTCTATGGAGCAAATTGGTGCCCGTACCGCAAACCGACACAGGTAGATGAGGAGAGAATCCTAAGGCCGTCGGAAGAATTGCTGCTAAGGAACTCGGCAAATTAACCCCGTAACTTCGGGAGAAGGGGTGCCTCCGAGAGGAGGCCGCAGTGAACAGGCCCAAGCAACTGTTTATCAAAAACACAGGTCTCTGCTAAAGCGTAAGCTGATGTATAGGGGCTGACGCCTGCCCGGTGCTGGAAGGTTAAGGGGAATGCTTAGCGCAAGCGAAGGTATGAACTTAAGCCCCAGTAAACGGCGGCCGTAACTATAACGGTCCTAAGGTAGCGAAATTCCTTGTCGGGTAAGTTCCGACCCGCACGAATGGCGTAATGATTTGGGCACTGTCTCGGCAGCAAATCCGGTGAAATTGAAGTGCAAGTGAAGATGCTTGCTACCCGCGGTTGGACGGAAAGACCCCGTAGAGCTTTACTGTAGCTTAGCATTGCATTTCGGTATTGTCTGTACAGGATAGGTGGGAGACTAAGAAGCGAGAGCGTCAGCTTTCGTGGAGTCGTCCTTGGGATACCACCCTGACAGTACTGGAATTCTAACTGGCGGCCATGAATCTGGTCACAGGACATTGCTAGGTGGGCAGTTTGACTGGGGCGGTCGCCTCCTAAAAGGTAACGGAGGCGCTCAAAGGTTCCCTCAGCGCGGTCGGAAATCGCGCGTAGAGTGTAAAGGCAGAAGGGAGCCTGACTGCGACACATACAGGTGGAGCAGGGACGAAAGTCGGACTTAGTGATCCGGTGGTTCTGTATGGAAGGGCCATCGCTCAACGGATAAAAGCTACCTCGGGGATAACAGGCTGATCTCCCCCAAGAGTCCACATCGACGGGGAGGTTTGGCACCTCGATGTCGGCTCGTCGCATCCTGGGGCTGTAGTCGGTCCCAAGGGTTGGGCTGTTCGCCCATTAAAGCGGCACGCGAGCTGGGTTCAGAACGTCGTGAGACAGTTCGGTCCCTATCCGCCGTGGGCGTAGGAAATTTGAGAGGAGCTGTCCTTAGTACGAGAGGACCGGGATGGACTGACCTCTGGTGCACCAGTTGTTTCGCCAGAAGCACAGCTGGGTAGCTATGTCGGGAAGGGATAAACGCTGAAAGCATCTAAGCGTGAAGCCCACCTCAAGATTAGATTTCCCATAGCGTAAGCTAGTAAGATCCCTGGAAGACTACCAGGTTGATAGGTTAGGGGTGTAAGTACAGTAATGTACTCAGCTGACTAATACTAATAGATCGAGGACTTGATCTAAAATATTAAATTCACTGTGCAATTTTGAAAGAATAATTCAAACATTCTTTTGTATTTGTCAACGCAAATAAGTAATGAAACTCCTCAGCATAGCTGATGAGTACTCTATCTCTAGAAAATCATAGATTTTAAGAGCTAGAGCATCTGGTGATTATGGCATGAAGGATACACCCGTACCCATCTCGAACACGAAGGTTAAGCTTCATAGCGCCAATGGTACTGCACTGGAGACGGTGTGGAAGAGTAGGACATCGCCAGGTAAATGTTCCGCGATAGCTCAACGGTGGAGCACTCGGCTGTTAACCGATAGGTTGAAGGTTCGAATCCTTTTCGCGGAGCCATTTTTATTTTTTGAACAAAATATACATAACATAATAGTTAAATTTATAGCACTATACTTTCATTAGAAAGTATAGTGCTATTTTTATTTTTAAAGTAATATAGCAAGGGAATCTATAATAGAATTTAATAATAGAAAAATAGAAATAAATTGCTTTTCTAGTGCTTATATAAATATTTTTAGTTAAAGTGAGGGGGAGTTATTATGAAAGATTATAAAACTCAAAATATAAGGAATATAGGACTTATTGGTCACAGTGGTTCAGGAAAAACTACACTTGCTGAAGCTATATTATATTACACCAAAAGTAGTGATAGATTTGGAAAAGTTGAAGATGGTAATACAATTAGTGATTATGATACTGAAGAGAAAAAGAGAAAAATATCTATATCTACATCGATTTTACCTTGTAATTGGAAAGATGTAAAAATAAATATAATTGATATGCCAGGATATTTTGACTTTGTAGGAGAAATGATTGAAGGATTAAGAGGAGCAGATACAGCAATAATTACAGTATCAGCTAAATCAGGCATTAAGATAGGAACTGAAAAAGCATGGGATTATATAAGTAATCACAATAAGCCTAGAGGATTCTTTATTAATAAATTAGATAAAGAAAATAATAATTATGAAAAAATACTATTAGACTTAAAAAAGAAGTTTGGGTCATCTGTAGTATCTATACAATATCCAATCTTCAAAGAAAACGATTTCCTAGGGATTATAAACATTATATCTAAACAAGCAAGAATATATAATTCTAAGACTGGAGAAATGGATATTACAAGTATTCCAGATGAACTTATAGAAAAAATTAACGAATATAGAAAGATATTAATAGAAGCAGTAGCTGAGACTGATGAAGTCTTACTAGATAAATATTTTGAAGAAGGCGACTTAAGTAGTGAAGAAATATATAGTGGACTAATTAAAGCTGTAAAAATTGGAGAAATTGCGCCTGTTACATGTGGCTCTGCTTATGAAGGTATAGGTATAAGTACATTTTTAGAAGATATAATAGAATGTTTTCCAGCGCCAAAGAATGTAAAATCTGAAAACGCAAATGATAAAGAAAAGGATATGAATGTGCAGGTAGATATTGATGAAAATAAACCTTTTTCTGCATTTGTTTTTAAAACTATTGCAGATCCATTTGTAGGGAAATTATCAATATTTAAAGTTATTACAGGAAAGGCTAAAGCTGATTCAGGTGTTTATAATGTAAATAAGAAAAAAATAGAACGATTTGGAGCAATGTATTTTTTAAAGGGAAAGGAACAAATACAAACACCAGAAGTTATTGCAGGAGACATTGGCGCTGTATCAAAACTTCAATTTACTAATACAGGAGATACTTTATGTGAGATTGAATCATCAGTAGCATATGAGGAAATAGATTTCCCAAAACCATCTATCTCTATGGCAGTATTAACAAAATCTAAAGGGGATGAGGATAAAATTTCTACAGGACTTACTAAACTTTTAGATGAAGATCCTACTATTCATATTTCAAGAGATGTTGAAAATGCAGATACTATAATATCAGGTATTGGTGAAATACATCTAGAAATAGTTGCAAATAAATTGAAAACTAAATTTGGAGTTGAAGTTGAACTTCAAACACCAAAAGTATCATATAGGGAAACAATAAAAAAACAATCTCAAGTGCAGGGAAAACATAAAAAACAAACTGGAGGACATGGTCAATATGGAGATGTAAAAATAAAATTTGAGCCTAGAGATGATGGCGAAGAAGATTTATTATTTGTAGATAAAATTGTTGGGGGGGTAGTTCCAAGACAATATATACCTGCTGTTGAAAAAGGATTAAGAGAGTCTTTAAAAAAAGGTATATTAGCAGGTTATCCGGTAATAGGATTAAAAGCAACTCTTTATGATGGCTCTTATCACCCTGTTGATTCTTCAGAAATGGCATTTAAGGTTGCAGCATCTATAGCATACAAAAAGGGAATTCAGGAAGCTCAACCTGTTTTATTAGAGCCTATTATGCATATTGAAATAGAAGTTCCAGAGGAATATATGGGTGATGTAATTGGAGATATTAATAAGAAACGAGGAAGAGTTCTTGGAATGGAGACACTAAAAGGAAAACAAAAAATTATAGCAGAGGCACCTATGGTTGAATTATTTAAATATGCAACAGATTTAAGATCAATAACAGGGGCAAGAGGAAACTTTGAAATGAGATTTGAAAGGTATGAAGAGCTTCCACAACATGAGGCTGAAAAGATCATAAAAAAAGTTTTTATTAAAGAATAAATATTTATATAATAAAAAAATAAACTCTCGAGTATTCTATTAGCTCGAGAGTTTATTTTTTTAGTAGTTCTTACATACAGCTTCAAAATAAGATTGAGGATGTGTACAAGCTGGACATATTTTTGGAGCTGATAAATCTTCATGAATATAACCACAGTTTCCACATTTCCATAGAGTAGTTTCTTCTCTTGAAAACACAGTATTGTTTTCTATATTTGAAAGTAATTTTCTATATCTTTCTTCATGTTCTTTTTCAACCTTAGCAATAACTCTAAAAGTTGAAGCAATATCAGCAAAGCATTCTTCTTCAGCAACATCAGCAAAAGCTGGATATAATTCATTCCATTCTTCATTTTCACCATTTGCAGCATAGCCTAAGTTAGCTTTTGTATCGCTTAATCCAACGGGATAAGAAGCGTTTATGTTAATTGCAGAACCATGAAGATTAGTATCTTCTAATAAGTATTTTAAAAATTTTTTAGCATGTTCTTTTTCATTTTCAGCAGTTTCCATAAATATATTTGATATTTGTACATAACCATCTTTTTTTGCTTGAGAAGAATAGTAAGTATATTTAGTTCTAGCTTGACACTCACCAGCAAAAGCTTTCATTAAGTTTTCAGCAGTTTTAGTTCCTTTAAGATTTTTCATTAAATCTCCCCCTTGTATAAATGTTTAGATTTTAAATAAATTATAACATTTATGGGTACATATATCAAACAAAGTAGTTATTATAATGCAACCAATATCTAGTATAAAAGTCTTATGTATATTTAATATAAAAATACAAAAAATAAGATAAATTAGATCGAAAGGGAGATTTTAATGTCAGAATATAAGCTAGATATTTTAAGCAAAATTAATTTAGGCGATTATAGTAAGATACATGATTATATGGGAATAGTAGATGTAAATGATAAGTTCACTATAACCTTAAGCAATGAAAGTATAGAAAATTCAGATGTTATATATGATATGTTAAAAAATAATAATTTTCATATTTATCAGGAAGGAGAAAATAAAGATGGAAAACTATGGATCAATGCAGCAAGAAACAAATGGTAATGTTATAAAAATCCCACATTACTATCAAAAGAATGAGGCCAATGTCTTAGAAAATTACTATACTATGGGAGAATACAAGGGAAATATTCCTACAGTAAATTCAGTAGCTTCTAGTTACGATAGAAATGAAAAATTAAAAGAGGTTCTTGGAAATAGTCTACTGTAATAAAAAAAGCTTCATATGAGATATAGCATATGAGGCTTTAAGTTTTTTTGTGTTATTATATTTATATTGACAAATAGGTAAAAAATAGTTATCATTTTCTTATAGTTTACTAATGTAAAGCGTTAAATTAATAAAGTGGGGGCGGGACAAATGGGTAAATGGAAAAGGTATATACCGGATGGAATGAAGGATATATTGTTTGAAGAATGTGATATTAAATTAACTATAGAAGAGCGGTTAAGAAAAGTATATAAATATAGTGGTTTTTCTGAAATAATTTCTCCTACCTTAGAATTTTATGATGTATTTAATTCAAATAATCAGTCTATTTCTCAAGAAAAAATGTATAAGTTATTTGATAGTGCAGGAAGAATACTAGTTTTAAGGCCTGATATGACTACTCCTATTGGAAGAATAACATCTACTAAAATAAAAGATAGTATATATCCATTAAGACTATGCTATACATCGAATATTTTTAGAATAAATGAGAACTTAAATGGAAAAATGAGTGAGATTACTCAATCAGGAGTAGAAATAATTGGGGTACGAAATTTAAAAGCTGATGCGGAAGTAATAATTACTGCTATAAATGCCCTATTGGACTTAGGACTGAAGAATTTTAAAATTGAATTAGGTCAGGCTAATTTTTTTAAAGCATTAATTCAGGACATTAAATTAGATGAATATGAAATTGAGAAACTTAGGGAACTTATTGAAAATAAAAATTTTATCACTCTTAGTAATTTTCTTAAGGATAAGCAAGATGATATAGATGAGGAAAGCATTAAGGTATTAGAAAAGCTTCCTCAATTATTTGGAGATATAGAGACTGTAGATAAAGCTAGAGATTTAACAACAAATAAGAGGGCAATAGATGCTTTAGATAATATCCATGGTATATATAGAATTATAGAAAAGATAGGACTAAACGACTATATAACTATTGATTTAGGTATGGTACAAAATATTGACTATTATACAGGAGTAATATTTAAAGGATATGCTGATGAAGTCGGCGATTATATTCTAAGTGGAGGAAGATATGACAATTTAATTGAGCAGTTTGGAATAAATCTTCCAGCTACGGGTTTTGCTATTAATGTAGATAATATTACTATAGCACTTAAAAAGCAGAATCTATTAACTTCAAAAGAAAACAAAAAAGTATGTGTGTTTTATAAAGAAGAGTTTATAAGTGAGGCTTATGAATTACAAAAGATAATTAGACAGAAAGAACTTATATGTGAACTAAGTTTATTTGATGATGAAGAAAAGTCACTTGAGTATGCTAGAGAAGCGAGTATAGATAAGATGATAACTATATTAGATGAGGATAATGTGAAAGTATTTAACATTCAATTAGGGGAATTTAGTTTTCTAAATAAAGAGAAATTTTTGACTATGCTTAGATAAGGGCAGATGGAGGGGTTAGTTTGAAAAAAGTAAGAATAGCATTAACTAAGGGAAGACTTGAGGAGCACGCTTTAGAAACTTTTAAGTCCATTGGAGTAGATATAAGAGAGTTACAAGATAAGGGGCGAAAACTTATTTTTACTTGTGAAAATGAGGAATATAACATAGACTTTTTTTTAGTTAAAGCACCAGATGTAACAACTTATGTAGAATATGGAGCAGCGGATATAGGTATTGTAGGTAAGGATACTTTAATGGAGATAAATAAAGAGTTCTATGAGGTCCTTGATTTAAAAGTAGGTAAATGTAGATTTGCAGTTGCGGCACTTCCTGAATTTAAATTGGAAGAAGGATATAATAGAAAAAAAATAGCTACAAAGTATCCAAATGTAGCAAGAGAATATTTTAGAAATAAAGGCCTTGATGTAGAACTTATTAAAATAGAAGGCTCAGTGGAACTTGCACCTATAGTAGGACTTGCTGATGCAATAGTAGATATTGTTGAGACAGGATCTACTTTAAAAGAGAATGGACTTATTATTGTAGAGGAAATATGTCCTATAAGTGCAAGAATGATAATAAATAAAGCTAGTATGAAAACTAAGAGAGAAGAAATAACAAGTATAATCGAGAAGATTAGTACGTTGCTTCAAGAGTAAAGGGGGATATACTGATGATTAATATAGTTAGTTTAGATAAAAGTAATAAAAGTTATTATGTTGATATTTTAAAGAATAGAGCAGAAACTGTGCATAAAGAAGTAGTTATTGCAGTTGAGGGTATTTTAGCGGATGTAAGAGAAAATAAGGATTCAGCAGTAATAAAATATACTAATAAGTTTGATAGTGAAGAAGTTAACCCACAGAATATTAAAGTAACTGTGGATGAAATAAAAAATGCTTATAAAATTGTGGATAAAAAATTTGTAGATGCAATAAAATTAGCCAAAGAAAACATATGGTTTTTTCACGAGAAACAAAAACAAAACTCATGGATGGTTAATAAGGAAGATGGCATAATTCTTGGGCAACAAATAAGAGCTTTAGATACTGTAGGTATATATGTACCTGGAGGAACAGCTTCTTACCCTTCATCAGTTATAATGAACACAATTCCAGCTAAGGTAGCAGGAGTTAACAAGGTAGTTATGGTAACACCACCATCAAAGGATGGAACTATAAATCCCAATATTTTAGTAGCAGCAGATATTGCTGGAGTAGATGAGATATATAAGGTTGGAGGAGCTCAAGGAGTTGCAGCACTTGCTTATGGAACGGATTCTATACCAAAGGTAGATAAAATAGTTGGCCCGGGAAATATATATGTGGCTATGGCAAAGAGAAGTGTTTATGGTTTTGTTGATATAGACATGATTGCAGGTCCAAGTGAAATCTTAGTTATAGCTGATGAAACTGGAGATGCGAAGTATATAGCTGCTGATTTAATGTCACAAGCTGAGCATGATGTGCTTGCATCATCAATACTAGTAACTACGTCCAAAGAATTAGCAGAAGAGGTAAAAAAAGAGTTAGAAAGACAAGTTGAGACTTTATCAAGAAAAGACATTATCTTAACTTCGCTTAAAGATTATGGCGGAATAATAGTGGTAGAAGACATAAAAGATGCTATAGAGATGTCTAATATAATAGCTCCAGAACACTTAGAAGTTATGGTTAAAGAGCCTTTTGCAATCATGGGAGAACTTAAAAATGCAGGATCTATATTCTTAGGAAAATATGCACCAGAACCTTTAGGAGATTATATGGCCGGACCTAATCACGTATTGCCGACGAGTGGAAGTGCTAAGTTTTTCTCACCATTATCAGTAGATGACTATATTAAAAAGTCTAGTTTTATATATTATTCAGAAGAAGGTCTCTCAAAGGTTAAAGACCAAGTAATTACTCTTGCGGATACAGAAGGATTAACTGCACATGCAAATTCGATTAAGGTAAGATTTGAATAAACTCAGAAAGTAGATAGTAGGAGGGATTTCCTTGGAAAAAAGAGAAGCAACAGTATATAGAAAAACAGGGGAAACGGAAGTAGATATAAGTTTAAATCTAGATGGTGAAGGAAACTATGAAGTTAATACTGGTATAGGATTTTTTGATCATATGCTAAATTTAATGGCAAAGCATGGACTTTTAGATCTTATTATAAAATCTAAGGGAGATATAGAAGTAGATGGACACCACACAGTAGAGGATGTAGGAATAGTTTTAGGACAGTGCTTAAAAAAATCTTTAGGAGATAAAAAGAGTATAAAAAGATACGGAACTTCTTTTGTTCCAATGGATGAAGCTTTAACTACCGTATCCCTAGATATAAGTGGAAGACCCTACATTGTATGTGATTTTAATTTTACTGCAGATAAAGTTGGAGAGCTAGATACTGAACTTGTAGAAGAATTTTTAAGAGCATTTGCCTTTAATGCAGAAATAACTCTCCATGCTAGAGTTATATATGGAAAGAATAATCATCATATGATAGAGGGGATATTTAAGGCCTTAGGAAGAGCTATTAGAGAGGCTGTTGATATAGATTCAAGAATAAAAGGAGTAATGTCTACAAAAGGGAGTATATAGAATCAGTAACCATTAGTTGGTGGGTCTATAATTTTTGAGTAGCTAAACTAAAAACTGACTAATGTTTACTAGAAGAGGGTGGTGTTAAAACTGTGATTACTATTATAGATTATGGAATGGGAAACTTGAAGAGTGTAGAAAATGCTCTTCATTTATTAAAGATAGATTGTAAGATTACAAATGATAAAAATGATATTTTAAATAGTAAGGGAATAATACTTCCAGGGGTAGGTGCTTTTCCGGATGCTATTAATAATATAAGAGAGCTGGGTTTAGACAAGGTAATAGAAGAAGCTGTAAAAAAGGGTACTCCACTGCTTGGAATTTGTCTTGGTATGCAGCTTTTATTTGAAAGTAGTGAAGAAGGTACTAGTAGTAGAGGATTAGGTTTATTAAAAGGAAAAATAGAAAAACTTCAAGTGAATCTAAAAGTACCTCATATGGGTTGGAATAGTTTAAATTATGAAGTTAAAAGTCCTATTTTAAAGGATATAGAGGAAGGCAGTCACGTATACTTTGTTCACTCTTATTATGCGGTAATTGAAGAGGCTGAAAACTTAAATGCCTATGCAAATTATGGAGTAAAGGTTCCGGGAGTAGTTAGTAAGGATAATATTTATGGAATACAATTTCATCCAGAAAAGAGTGGAGATATAGGATTAAAAATGCTAAAGAACTTTGGGGAGATGGTTAAATGATTATTTTACCTGCAATAGATTTAAAAGATGGTAAATGTGTAAGATTGTATAAAGGGGATTTTGATAAGTCAGAGGTTGTAGCAGAAAGCGCCTTAGAAACTGCATTAAGCTTTAAAGCAGCAGGGTCAGAATTTATTCATATGGTAGATTTAGATGGTGCCTTAAAAGGTAAGGGTGTAAATTATGATATTGTTTCTGAGATTATAAAAAAAGTTAATATTCCAGTTGAGCTTGGTGGTGGTATAAGGGATATTGAAACAATTGATTTTTTAATTAATATAGGGTTAAGTAGAGTAATACTTGGTACAGCAGCACTTAATAATCCAGAGTTTGTAAAGGAAGCTGTTAAGAAGTATGGAGATAAAATTGCAATAGGAATAGATGCAAAAGATGAATTTGTTGCTATTGATGGATGGATTAATGTAAGCAAAGTTAACTATATAGATTTTGCAAAAGAGATGGAGAAATTAGGAGTTAAGACTATTATATTTACAGATATAAGCAAGGATGGTACCCTGCAAGGTCCTAATTTAGAGCAGCTTTATAATATTCAAAAAAGCGTAAGCTGCAATATAATAGCTTCTGGAGGAATTAAAGATATAGAGGATTTGAAAGCTATTAATAAAATGGGTATTCACGGAGCAATTACAGGTAAGGCTATATACTCAGGTAATATAGATTTGAAAGAAGCTATAGAAGAATGTAGATAATTTAAAGAAGATTACAGATAGAAGGTGTTTTAATTATGAGTAAATATTGGAGTGAAATCACTAAGAATATAGAACCCTATGTTTGTGGGGAGCAGCCTAAAGATAAGAAATATATTAAATTAAATACAAATGAAAGTCCATATCCTCCATCTCCAAGAGTATTGGAGGCAATAAAAAATGTAGCTAGTAGTGATTTAAGATTATACCCAGATCCTGACTGTGATGAACTAAGAGAAACTATTGCTAACTATTATGAATTAAACAAAAGTCAAGTTTTTATTGGAAATGGATCTGATGAGGTTCTAGCCTTTGCATTTTTAGCTTTTTTTAATTCTAATGAATCAATTATATTTCCAGAGATCAGCTATAGTTTTTATCCAGTATATGCTAAGTTATATAATATAAATTATAAACTTGCAGAGTTAGATGATAATTTTTCTATACAAGTAGATGAGTTCATTAGGGAAAATGGCGGAGTTGTTATTCCGAATCCTAATGCGCCAACAGCAAAATATATGCCTATAGAGGAAATTAAAAAAGTTTTAGATTATAACTCTGATAAGGTAGTTATAATTGATGAAGCATATATAGACTTTGGGGGAACTTCAGCAGTAGCCCTTATAAAGGATTATCCTAATCTTTTAGTAATACAAACATTATCTAAATCACGTTCCTTAGCAGGAATCAGGGTAGGATTTGCTCTTGGGGGTGAAGAACTTATTGATGGACTAAATAGAATAAAGAATTCTTTTAACTCTTATACAATAGATAGAGTAGCATCTGCTGCTGCAGTAGAAGCAATAAAAGATGAAGACTATTTTAGGGAATGTACATCAAGGATAATAAATACAAGAGAAAAGGTTATTGTTCAGTTAGAAGAACTTGGATTCAAAGTTATACCTTCCAAGGCTAACTTTATTTTCATAACTCATCCTATTTACTCTGCTAGTGAATTGTTCTCTAAACTAAGAGAAAAAAGTGTATTAGTTAGATATTTTAGCAAAGATAAAATAGATAATTATTTAAGAGTAAGTATAGGTTCTGAAGAAGAAATGGAGTTTTTTATAAAAAAAGTCAAAGAAATTATAGATGAAATGAAATAAGAAAGTAGTACTTATGTAAAAATCATACCTAGAAAGAGGTGAAGCTTATGATTACAAAACGAATAATACCCTGTCTTGATGTGGATATGGGAAGAGTAGTTAAGGGTGTAAATTTTGTAAATCTAAAAGATGTAGGGGATCCTGTTGCTATTGCAGAATTTTATAATAAAGAAGGTGCAGATGAACTAGTCTTTTTAGATATTACGGCAACTCACGAAGGAAGAGCTACTATGATTGATGTAGTTAGAAGAACTGCAGAGAAGGTGTTTATTCCTCTTACAGTAGGGGGAGGGATTAAAACTGTAGATGATTTTAAAGATATTTTAAGAGCAGGAGCAGATAAAATATCTATAAATTCTTCAGCTATAAGAAATCCAATGCTTATAAAAGAAGCTGCAGATAAGTTCGGAAGTCAGTGTGTTGTAGTTGCTATAGATGGGAAGAAAAGAGAAGATAATTTAGGATGGAATGTATTTATAAATGGAGGAAGAATTGATACTGGACTTGATGCCATTGAATGGGCTAAAAAAGCTGAAGAGCTAGGTGCAGGAGAAATACTTCTAACAAGTATGGATGCAGATGGTACAAAGCAAGGATATGATATTTCTCTTACAGATGCAATATGTAAGGCAGTTAATATTCCTGTAATTGCATCTGGAGGTTGTGGAAAGCTAGAGCATTTTGCCGAGATATTCATTGAAAGTGGCGCAGATGCAGCTTTAGCGGCATCATTGTTTCACTTTAGAGAGCTTAGTATAAGTGAAGTTAAGGAACACCTGCATAAAGAATCTATAGAGGTTAGATTGTAATTTCGGAGATTATATTTAAATATCAGTTAGAATACAGTACTACATCAAGTGAGCAAAGGGGTGAGATAATAATGAATGCACAGGACTTTATTGATACAATAGATTTTGAAAAAGGAGAGGGATTAGTTCCGACTATTATTCAAGACTATGAAAATGGTGAAGTTTTGATGATGGCATATATGAATAAGGAATCTCTTGAAAAGACTATTACAAGTAGAACAACTTGGTTCTGGAGTAGATCAAGAAATGAGTTCTGGAACAAGGGTGCAACATCGGGGCATTATCAAAAAGTTAAGAGTATTTCTGTAGATTGTGATGGGGATACTATATTAATAAAGGTAGAACAAGCTGGGGCGGCCTGTCATACTGGAGAGAGAAGTTGTTTTTATAGAGAATTATAAAGTAATAAAGGTTTTAAAAGAAAGAGGGGGTATATTTGAATAATATAGATGCTATTAGAGAACTTTATGAAGTAGTTAAAGATAGAAAAGAAAACCCAATAAGTGAATCTTATACTAACTATCTATTTGAAAAAGGATTAGATAAGATTTTAAAAAAAGTAGGAGAAGAGAGTACAGAAGTAATCATTGCCGCTAAGAATAAAGACAATGATGAACTAGTTAATGAGTTATGTGATTTAATGTATCATCTTTTAGTACTTATGGTAGATCAAGGGGTTAGTTTAGATAGTGTAGTAGAGGAACTAGAAGTTAGAAGACAGAAAATAGGAAATAAGAAGCAAGAGAGAAGAGAAGTAGAAGATCTATAATAATTATAAATTAATATAAGCTATGTTTATGTGTTAAGAAATATAAAATTCAAACCACATAAACATAGCTTTTTATAATACTGGTGATAGTAATCTTGATATAGACTCTTTAAATTTTATTATAATAGATCTACTATAATATAATTCATGGGTTATTTCAGTACAGAATACCATATCCTCTTCAAATATGCTTTTTAATCTTTTTGATATATTACTATCATATATAAAAGCATTAACTTCAAAGTTAAGTTTAAAACTTCTAACATCCATATTTGCAGTACCAACAGAAGATATTTTACCATCTACTACAATAGTCTTACTATGAACAAAGCCTCTATCATATTTATAGCTTTTCACACCACTTTTAAGTAATTCTCCAATATAGGAGAGGGATGCCCAATATACAAAAAGGTGGTCTGGCTTATTAGGAATCATAATTCTCACATCTACGCCAGAAAGAGAGGCAATTTTTAGTGATTCTAAAATGCTTTCATCGGGAATAAAGTATGGAGTTTGTATATATATACTTTTTTTAGCAGAAGAAATCATTTTAACAAATCCATTTTTTATTTGCTCCCATTCCGAATCAGGTCCACTAGAGACTATTTGAATACCACTCTCTCCTTGGAACTGAAGTAGAGGAAAGTATTTTTTATCAAAGGGTATTTTTTCATTAGAAGCATAACGCCAATCAAGTAAAAATCTTTGCTGTAGTGAATTGATAGCACTTCCAACTATTTTAAGATGAGTATCTCTCCAATATCCAAATCTTTTATTTTCACCGAGATATTCGTCTCCTATATTAAGACCACCTAAGAAAGCTTCTTTTCCATCTATTACTGCAATTTTTCTATGATTTCTATAATTTACACGTATATTTATTAAAGGAAGTAGGGAGGGGAAAAAACATGCAACTTTTCCACCTGCGGTTTTTAATTTACTAAAAAAATTTCTAGGTAATCGTATACCACCCATTCCATCATATAAAAATCGAACTTCTACACCCTCAGAAGCTTTTTTTGTTAAAGTCTCTATAAGCCTATTTCCTAGCTTATCATTTTTTATTATATAATAAACCATGTGAATATGATCTTCAGCATTTTCGATTGAACGAAATAGTTCTTTAAATTTATCATGACCATTAGTATATATATCAATAGAATTGTCTTGAGTAAATACAGACTGACTATTAATTAAATGCATATACATCATATCTTTATAATTAATCATCTCTTTGTCATGAAATTCTAGTGTATCCTCTGAGAGTTGCCTCCCTTGCAATAATAGTTCTGTATGAAATCTATCTTCCTCTGTTTTTAAATTAAACATTTTTATAGTGCTTAAATTTTGTCCTAAAAGCAAATACAAAATAAATCCAATACCAGGTATAAGGATTAGAACCATTAGCCAAGCCCAAGTTGCGGAAGGATTTCTTCTTTCAAAAAATATTATTAGAAGAGCAAAAATTAAATTTAAGTATGTTAATAATTTTAATAAAGTAATAAGAAAGTGCATAGAACTAACCCTCCCCTAAAAAATCATCTATAATTTATTAGTGATGACCACAACCACCACAAGAATTACTGTCTTTTTTAGAAGAACATCCACCACCACTACAGGATGAACAATCTTTAATTTTAGGCTCTATTAGGGTGGCTTTAATCATAAGAGATGAATCTTTATATATTAATTCTATCTCTTTTATATTAGAGTTTATATCTTTATCAAATATAAATGGAATACCAGATACCTCTTTAATATAATATTCAGTTTTATCTATAAGGTCATCTAAATATACATCTACACTGGGACCTTTACAGCAACTTTTATAATGAGAAAATCTAATACAAGAATAATCAGTACTATTAAGTTCTAAAAGTTTTTTTAATTCTAAATAAGCTTCATCAGATAAATTTATTTGTAAATTACTACTCAAAGTATCACCTTCTTTTGTCAAGTTTAAACTTATTCATCACTTATTATTTGTATTAAATAAGCTTAGATACTATTCTATCATATAAAAATATAAAAATCTTTTAGATATTTTATATAAATAATTTAGAAAAAACATTAACTATATTATGTTTGCAGAATAGTATATTAAATGTAGATTAATTAAATTAACTTAGGAGGTTTATATGTATTTTAATCCTTATGATTACAATAATAATGAGGCAATAGAAAATGTTGAAGATTGGGACGATGATTTAGAGAAAAAGTATCCTCCGATATATAGTAAGATATATCCTTGGGTGAGTTATTTTTGCTGTGATATGGAGTTAAAGCATGGAGATGATTATGAACCAACGAGAGAAGAAATAAAAGAAATTACAGAAAATATATATGAAAAAATAAAGGATGATTTAGAAGACGATGATGATAAGAAGGACAATAAGCATAGAGACGATGATAGAATACCACTACAATATGGATACGGTTATAGTGGAGGATTTGTAAATGATTTAATCGGAATAGTCCTTTTAAATGAGTTAGTAGGAAGACGAGATCATAGAAGGAGAAGACCGAGAAGGAGAAGAAGAAGAAGACCTGATTATGGATACTATCCTCCATACTATGGATATTAATACTTAGTATATAGATAAGCTAGAAGATAAGTTTAAATTATCTTCTAGCTTATTTTATTAGAAAAGTCTAGAATTTTATTATATAATAGATATTACTTAATATTAGGCTTTGAGTGGAAGCTTAAACAGGTTTTTCCTGTGGTTTGAGTTACTATAACAGAAGGCATGGTTTTAGATTTAAACCCCATAGATTTACATCCATAGGGAGATAGCTTATCCCAAGTTATATAAAAGTGCTTGCACCCTCTGCAATTGACATTTTTGTTTTCCATGGTATTAAACCTCTTCTAATATAATTTAATATAATTTAATATGTTAAGTTTAACACATTAATAATAAAGCATAAATATAAAAGTAAAATAACAAGATAATATTATTAATAGTGTATTTATAATAGATAAGGTCTATATTCTAAAAGTTTAGATTAAATATGAAGAAAAATATACTTATAAATTAAGGAGGTAGAAAAATGGAAAAAATGAGTACCTTATATCCAGTATTACTTGAGGGTAAATATGGATATATAGATAAAACAGGGACTATGGTTATACAGCCTCAGTTCCATTATGCAGAAGAATTCCAAGGAAATCTAGCTATAGTTGGGATAGAAGATAATTTAGGTTTTATAAATTCTGTAGGCGAAGTAATAATAGAGATTAAATACAAGGAAGTAAATGAATTTTCTGAGGGACTTGCTGCAGTGCAATTTGGATATCAGTGGGGATATATAAATGTAAAGGGAGAAGAAGTTATACCTTTTAAATTTTTAGATGCATATAGTTTTAGTGATGGATTAGCATTAGTCCAAATAGGAGGAAAGCAAGGTTATATAGATAAGCAAGGAAATGTAATTATAGAGCCTAAGTATGATTATGCTCATAGCTTTAGTGAAGGTCTAGCAGCAGTAGATCTAAATGGAAAGTATGGATATATAGATGTAAAAGGGAATATAGTAATTGAGCCAAAGTATCTTGTGGCTAATGACTTTATTGAGGGACTCGCTTCAGTTGAGGTGAAATCAGGACTTGGATTTATAAATAAAGATGGAGAAATAGTTATAGATCCAAACTATGATGAAACTGATGATTTTTATAATGGATACGCAGCTGTAGGTAAAGACGAAAAGTTTGGATATATAAACAAGAATGGAGAAGTGATTATTCCATTGGAATATGATAATGTAGATGTTGTAAGCGAAGGAATGATAGGAGTACAGGTAGGAAATAAGTGGGGATACTTGAATATGGAAGGTAAAACGATAATAACACCCAAATTTGATGAAGCTTATGAATTTGTAGACGGATTAGCTTTAGTACAATCAGGTAAAAACTTTGGATATATAGATAAAAGTGGAGAATATGTATGGAAACCTCAAAGATAATTTGGGGTTTTTTTTATTCTTGCAATATTAATCATTGTTATATATACATAAATGTGATAAACTCAAAAAGATGGGTAGTATCAATAGTGAGCTACACCGTTTTGATTATATTTACATTTAGAATTTAAATGAATTTCAACTTTATAACTATTCTGCTCATATCATTCGGAATGAGACGGCTATAAGAGATTATTGAACCTCAATATAGCATGAGGTTTTTTTTGTATCATTTTCTAAAGATATTTTAAAGGAAGTGATGCTTATTGGATATAGGGTTTATTGGAGCTGGAAAAGTAGGATTTTCTTTAGGAAAATACTTTTCACAAAATAAAGTAAATGTTACAGGGTATTATAGTAGAACTGAAAAGTCTGCAAGTGAAGCCAGTAAATTTACAAACTCAAAGATGTATAAAAATTTAGATAACCTTATAAAAGATAGTGATACAATTTTTATAACCATTTCCGATGATAGTATATATGATATTTGGCAGAAAATCAGTGTTTTAAATATAAAGGGCAAAATTCTATGCCACACTAGTGGCTCGTTATCTTCTAAAGTCTTTTCAAATATAAGCAATTCAGGTGCATTCGGATATTCTATTCATCCTATGTTTCCTTTCTCAGATAAATATAATTCCTATAAAAGTTTAGAAAGTGCATCCTTCACCATTGAAGGAAAAGAAGAACGCTTAGATTATCTATGTAGTTTTTTAGAAAGTTTAGGTAATATAGTTATAAAAATTAATAGTGAAAAAAAGGCATTATATCATTTATCAAATGTAATGGTATCAAACCTAGCACTATCTTTAATTAATTTAGGCTGTAATTATCTTCAGGAATGTGGTATCAGTCATGAAGAAGCTATTAATGGATTATTTCCACTAATCCAGCACAATATTAATAATATTAAAAGTAAAGGTTTCATTGATTCATTGACAGGACCCGTGGAAAGATGTGATCTAGGAACAATCAAACATCATATAGAAGCTATGCCTAGGGAGGATTTAAAATTATATAAGGCCCTTTCTTTGAATTTAATAGAGCTTTCTAAGATTAAAAATCCACAAACCAATTATGAGAATTTACAAAAATTTTTGGGAGGACTTTAAATGAAAAATACAGTAACAACGTTTAAAGAAGCTAAACAAAAGGGCAAAAAACTGACTATGCTAACAGCCTATGATTACTCTACTGCTAAATTAATTGATGAATCAGGAGTGGATGGAATTTTAGTAGGAGATTCATTAGGTATGGTATGTTTGGGATACAAAGACACCTTAAGTGTTACTATGGAAGATATGATTCATCATACTAAAGCAGTTGCAAGAGGGGTAAAAAGTGGACTTGTAGTTGGGGATATGCCATTTATGTCCTATCAAACATCAGTTTATGATGCTGTAGTAAATGCAGGAAGATTAATAAAAGAAGGAGGAGCTGAAGCAGTTAAATTGGAAGGTGGAGCTATTGTCGCTGAACAAATTAAGGCTATTGTAAAGGCTCAGATTCCTGTAATGGGGCATATAGGACTAACACCACAGTCAGTAAATATGTTTGGTGGTTTTAAAGTTCAAGGTAAAACAGAAGAGTTGGCTAGAAGTATTATTGAAGATGCTAAAATTTTAGAAGAAGCAGGAGTGTTTTCTATAGTACTCGAAGGTATACCTGAGAAGTTAGCTGAAATTATAACAAGGGAAGTATCAGTTCCTACTATTGGAATAGGGGCAGGAGCAGAATGTGATGGTCAAATTCTTGTGTATCAAGATATGCTTGGTATGTTTACAGATATAGTACCAAAGTTTGTAAAAAAGTTTGCGAGTGTAGGGGATATCATGAGAGAAGGATTTAAAGGATATATAAAAGAAGTTCAGGAAGGAACATTTCCGTCTAAAGAGCATTCTTTTAAGATTAATGAAGAAGTGTTAGATAAACTTTATTAAAATAGATTGATAGGTGGGGAGGAAGCAGGAAGCTACTGCGTGATTAAGATGAATTTAGTATCTACTATAAATGAGGTTAGATCACATATAAAAGAATGGAAAAAGGAAGGTCTTTCTGTAGGTTTTGTACCTACTATGGGATATCTTCATGAAGGACATAAAAGTTTAATTGAAAGAGCTGTAAAAGAAAATGACAAAGTAGTAGTAAGTATATTTGTAAATCCTACTCAATTTGGCGCTAACGAAGACTTAAGCACATATCCAAGAGATATAGAAAGAGATAAAAAGCTTTGTATGGAGGCTGGAGCTTCTCTTATATTTAATCCAGAGCCATCTGAAATGTATCTTGAAGGGGCAGCTACTTACGTAAATGTAGATGGTTTGACAGAAGGTCTTTGTGGATCAAAAAGACTAGGACATTTTAGTGGAGTATGTACTGTAGTTTCTAAGTTATTTAATATTGTTAGTCCAGAAAAGGCTTATTTTGGAGAAAAAGATGCTCAACAGTTAGCAGTTATAAAGAGAATGGTTAGAGATTTAAATTTTGATGTACAAATAGTGGGTTGTCCTATAATAAGAGAAGAGGATGGACTAGCTAAGAGTTCCAGAAATAAGTATCTATCTGAAGAAGAGAGAATGGCTGCAGTGATACTTTCTAAAAGCTTAAATAAAGCTAAGAAGCTTTTAGATGAAGGTGTAAGAGATACAAGGATTTTAAGAACTGCAATAGAAGAAGAAATAAATAGTGAGGTACAAGCTAAGATAGACTATATAGAAGTAGTGGATAGTCTTTCGCTAAAAGTTATTGAAAATATAGAAAAATCAATTCTTGTAGCTATAGCAGTATTTATAGGAAAAACAAGGCTTATAGATAATTTTACATTTGAAATGGAGGAAAAATAATAATGAATTTACACATGCTTAAATCAAAAATACACAGAGTGACTATTACTCAAGCTGAATTAAATTATGTAGGAAGTATAACTATTGATAAGACATTAATGGAAGCAGCTGATATTTTAGAATATGAAAAGGTTCAGATAGTAGACATAAATAATGGAAGTAGATTTGAAACATATGTTATACCAGGAGAGAGAGATAGCAAAGTTATATGTGTGAATGGAGCTGCAGCTAGATGTGTGCAGCCTGGAGATAAAATCATAATTATGGCGTACTGTGAAATGGGTGTAGAAGAAGCGAGACAATATAAACCAATAGTAGTTTTTGCCGGGGAAGATAATACTGTAAGTAGTATAACAAATTATGAAAAAAATTAAGAATTTCTAAACTTAATAATTAGACTATAGATAGAACCTATGAATTAATTCATAGGTTCTATCTATCTACTGACCTGTGAAAAGCTACTCTAAGCAGGTTGAAAGACAATCTTCTATAATATCCTTTGAAAATAAAAAAGGATGTTTTATCTTAATATCTTTATCTGTCTTAGAAGGTTTACTAACCTCACTGTTAATCTTAACTTTAACTTTAGGCTTATCTGCCATAATAGATC
Source organism: Clostridium sp. X (assembly GCF_055755365.1). NCBI lineage: Bacteria > Bacillati > Bacillota > Clostridia > Eubacteriales > Clostridiaceae > Clostridium > Clostridium sp. X. The sequence continues at coordinate 776,948 of NZ_CM146912.1, read as the reverse complement.
CCCCCCTGACTAATCTCAAATGCACAAACTCATTTCAAATATATTACATATTATATGTTTTATGGAATAGATTTGCAATAGAATTTTAAAAGAATTCTGATATTATATTTAAAAGTATCTATTTAATTACTCTTAGTTTTGGTGAGGAGGTATTGTTAATCATATCTTTTATAATAAAGAAGTAACATTTACACCAATCATCAGAGGGATTTAAATCATATGCTCTTTTGGCAAGAGGAAGAGCAGAGGGGTAATCTTGTAGATCCATATATACAAGAGCTTTCCCTATATAAGCATCAGAATTACTTTTATCTACAGAAATAGCTTTTGCGTAAAGCAGAAGGGCCTCTTCGTGGTTGCAAAGAGCCACTAACAACTCTGCTTTATCGCAATAGGCATCATAGTGATCAGATTGAAGCTCTATACACGTACTATAACAATCGATAGCACCTATTATATTGTTCATTTGTTTTAATAAACAAGCCTTTTTGTAGTAAGCTAAAGCATCATCAGGCTTTTGATCAATTAATTTATTACAAAATATCAAAGCTTTGTTAAAATCACCACTAGCAGTATATATTTCTACCATATTAAGATAAGTTTTATAAGTATCATTACTAAGTTTTAAATATTTTTTAATACAATCCTTAGCTTTTTGAAATTCAAACAGCTCTATATAAGCTTCGCATTTTACAAGATATGTTTCAGCATAGTTACTATTAAGTTTAAGTGCCTTATTGAATCTATCAAATGCTTTATCTATTTGATTAAGAGCAAATAGTTTTTTGCCCTCTTCTATATAATTTAAGATTTTTATTTTAGTTTCTTTACGTATTTCTAAAATATCTCCCATATGACTCTCCTTTAATGTAAAAATTTTATATTACCTAGAGTGTTGACAATTTAAGATTTTTTAAACCAGTTTCAAGTAATATGTTGGGAGTTATGGTACAATAATACTTAATTATTAATAGATATAATTGAAATATAAATAAAACATAGGTTAAATAAATATAATATATTATAACTGTTTAATTAGTATGATTTTTAAGGAGAAAAACATGGAAATAAATTTAATAATTGATGAAATGCAAGAAGAAATAATAAAGTCTACTCAAGATTTGGTTAGAATTAAGAGTGTAGCTGGAGCGGCGAAAGAAGGAATGCCTTTTGGTGAGGGGCCAGCGAAGGCATTAGAATATTGCTTAGAACTCTCCAAGGGACTTGGTTTTAAAACTGTAAATATGGACAATTATATAGGGTACGCAGAATATGGTGAGGGGGAAGAATATGTAGCAGTTCTAGGTCATGTTGATGTAGTTCCAGAAGGAGATGGATGGATACATAAACCTTATGAAGCTATGATTAAAGATGATAAGATATATGGACGTGGAGCTATGGACGATAAGGGGCCTATTATAGCTTCAATTTATGCCTTAAAAGCAATAAAAGATTTAAAACTAAAGATTTCTAAGAAAGTAAGAATAATTTTTGGTACTAATGAGGAAAGTGGAAGTGGAGAAGAAATAGAGTATTATTTTAGAACAGAGAAGCCACCTATATCCGGATTTACTCCAGATGGAGAGTATCCTATTATAAATGGAGAGAAAGGATTAACTACCTTTGATTTAGTGCAGAGCTTAGAGAATACTCAAACTGAAAGTACTATTAAATATATTAAAGGTGGGGAAAAAGCAAATATGGTTCCAGATTATTGTGAAGCTGGAGTGCTTATAAATGATCAAAATATTGTTATAAATCTAGCTAAGGAATTTAAAGATAGAACAGGATATGATATAAGAGTAAAGCCTGAAGATGAATTAGTTATTGTAAAGTCCTATGGAATGTCTGCTCATGGAAGTTTACCTCATTTAGGTAAAAATGCTATAATGCAGTTGTTTGAATTTTTAGAGGAACTTTCTTTAAATGAGAGTGATATAGTAAGTTTTATAAAATTTATGAATAAATATATCGGCATGGAAGTTCATGGAGAGTCATTTGGAGTAGGACTTCAGGATGAAGTGTCAGGAAAGTTATCCTTCAATGTTGGAGTTATAGATATTCAGAATAATTTAGCACGAATGACCTTAAACCTAAGATATCCTGTTACATGTAATTATGAAGATATGATGCAAGGAATAGATTCAGCTATAAAAGGAACAAAAATAAGAATAGAAAATATGGAACATCAAAAACCACTATACTTTCCAAAAGATCATCATACTATAAAAGTTTTATCGAGAGTTTATGAAGAACAAATGGGATCGGTGGCAGAGCTTCTTTCTATTGGTGGAGGAACTTATGCAAAGGAGATGCCTAATATAGTAGCATTTGGTCCTATATTTCCTGGGGAACCAGACTTAGATCATCAACCTAATGAATATATTAAAATAGAACATCTTATAAAAAATAGCAAGATATATGCTCATGCTATCTATGAATTAGCTAAATAATTAATTGGATGTAAATGGTTACAAAATTTTTGAAATAATTCTTTAACTTTATATAAAAAGGTGATAAAATGTTCTTGGTCGGTATTCTAGTATAGAAGCTGAACTTAAATTAGAGATATAATTACAACATTTAAGTTTCGGATACTCGACTTATATCCTAAAAGGAATAAGAGCGGAGGTAAGAGATATGGAAAGAAAAATTAAGTTAAACACTAGTAATAAGGTTAGTACAAGAAAAATTACAACACTTGCTATGTTATCAGCTATTTCAGTGATACTTGGCTTTACTCCACTTGGTATTATACCAGTGCCACCAGTACCAGCAACTATAATGCACATACCAGTTATTATTGCAGCAATTTTAGAAGGACCTATTATAGGTGCTATTATGGGATTTATATTTGGTATTATAAGTATTGTTCGTGCTATTACTACTGGAAATCTATTATTAGTGGCATATTTAAACCCATTAGTATCGGTATTGCCAAGAATTTTAATTGGTGTTGTAGCTTATTATGTATATAAGGGTATACCTATTAAAAATGAAAAGATAAGAGTAGGATTAAGTGCAGCTGTTGGTACAGCAATTAATACAATAGGGTTTTTAGGAATGATGTACCTTCTTTATGCAAATGAATACTCTGTAGTTAAGAAAATTTCACAGGATACTGTAGCAAAAGTAATGGTTGCAGTAGCTATGACAAATGGAATTCCAGAAATTATTGTAGCTGTGATAATTACAGTTGGTGTAATCATGGCCTTAAAAAAAGTAAGAAAAAACTAAATTGAATATTATTAAGCAGTAAAGACAGGTGATGTTTTTACTGCTTTTATTTATACAGAAATAAAATAACTAAATTGGGTTATATTAATATAATTAGTAAAAGGAGTTTATTATGAAAGTTATAAAAATTACTGATATTGAAGGAATTAAAATAGGGCATGCTGAAAATCTAGATGGAGTTACAGGATGTACTGTAATTTTATGTGAGGAAGGAGCAACTGCAGGTGTAGATGTAAGGGGAGGAGCACCGGGGACAAGAGAAACGGATCTTTTAAATCCAATAAATATGATAGATAAGATACATGGAGTACTTCTAACTGGGGGAAGTGCCTTTGGACTTGATGCTGCTGGGGGTGTAATGGAGTATCTAGAGAAAAAAGGAGTAGGTTTTGATGTAGGAGTTACTAAAGTTCCAATAGTATGTGGGGCAGCTTTATTCGATTTGCTTATAGGTGATTATAAAACAAGACCAAACAAGGATATGGGATATAAAGCTTGTGTAAATGCTAATAATAGAGAAGTTCAAGAAGGAAATGTTGGAGCTGGTACTGGAGCAACTATCGGAAAAATATTGGGTCCAGAATATGCTATGAAAGGTGGACTTGGTATATATAGTGTAAAAGTAGGAGAATTAATGATAGGTGCAGTCGTAGCTGTAAATTGTTTAGGAAATGTAGTAGATAGTGAAAATGGGAAGGTTATTGGAGGGGTTCTAGAGGAAGAAAGAACTTCATTTAGAAGTACAGAGGATATAATGATAAGTCAGTATAATAATAAGAAAAAAATTTTCAATGGAAATACTACTATAGGTGCTGTAGTAACCAACGCAAAGCTAAGTAAATCTGAGGCGAACAAAGTGGCCGCTATGGCTCATAATGGATTTGCAAGGAGTATCTACCCTGTACATACAATGCATGATGGAGATACTATTTTTACTATGGCAACAGGAAAAATTGAGGCGGATATAAATGTAGTGGGACTTATGGCTGCAAAAGTTATAGAAAAAGCCGTTGTAAGAGGAATCAAGAATTCTTATGAAATAGGTGGATATAAATGTTACAAAGATTTACAAAAGGTATAAAACTTTAATATTTAAGTTTTATACCTTTTGTAAAATATAATTAACTAGTTGTTAGAATTAGAAATAGATAATATATACTGTCTAAGTATTAGTGATGCTTCACCTCAGAATCAGTTTTATCTATATTTGCGGCTATTTCACTATAACCCACCTCCATTAGGTGATACTCATTAATAAATGTTCTTTCTTTTAGAACTAACTTCTCTAATTCATCTCTAAGCTTCAATACTTCCTCATAGGCTATAACTTCATCTTCTGTTGTAAAATCACACTGCTCATTCTCATTTATTATGTTTTCTAGTAAAGGTATATCTACAGTAATTTTCTGAATAATACCAGTTGAAATAATTATAATAGATGGAATTATAAGTGTCAGTGATCTATCGATATGATTTTGTACTATGAATTTTTCTATAAACTCAAGTCCAATAAATGAACCTATTGGAAATGATATTAACCTAAGTAACCAAAATACAATATTATTCCAGTTACTAGAAGACAAATTTATCCCGATATCAGTAGCTGGACCAGTTAAGTGAGTGGTACGGTTAATTGGTGTCAAACTTGTGGCTCCATTTTGTCCTCCCATTGCCATAGGTATTGCTAGAGATATAAAGTTTATATCTCTTTCATATATACCAAACGCCGCAATCATTAAAATCATTCCTGAAAAACTCAAGCCACCTATGAGGCCCCATTTTCTAGTAATCTTAGCTGATATAGCTGCACCAAGAATGAATCCAACAACTATAAACATTACAAACCAGAACTCTTTTATATTTCCTATAGCTATCAGTTCACCGAGTTCGGCAGCACGACCTGTCATAAATGAAACTCTTTCATTTAGAAAAAGCTTTAATCCAACTGTATTAATCCATCCCGCCATCATAACTAGTATGAATCCTACTATATTAACTGGAGTTAATATTTTGATTGTAGAGTTATTTTCCACTACTAGTTCCCCCTCTTTTTAGATATAGGAGCATATGATACTATCCTATGAATAATTTTACCTCTACTCAAGATAACTGTAAACAAGAAACTACTTCCACGTGATTAATTATAGTAATGCACTTTGGTTTTAAAATTAATTTTTTTGAAGATTTTAAAGGTTAAGATTCCTGTCGGGTAGGTTTATAAAAAATATAAAAATGAGATGTCAATATAAATTATAGGTAAATTATAAACAAAGAATATAATAGTAAAGATAAGATAATTAAAGAAATACCTAGTTATATTCATAAACTAGCCATTTATGACTTATAAGTAGGTTGAAAAAATCACTAAAAAAATGTATAGTATAAATATAGCAATTAATAATTATTATTACTTAATAAAAAATATAAATTAAAATAATATAGGGGGAATAAAATATGAAAAAATTTATTTGTACAATATGTGGATATATTCATCAAGGGGAAGAAGCTCCATCAGCATGTCCTCAATGTAAGGCACCAGTGGATAAGTTTATAGAAAAGAAAGAAAGTGATTCATTAGAGTGGGCAGACGAACATAAAGTAGGGGTAGCAAAGGATGTAGATCCTGAAGTTTTAGAAGGCTTAAAGGCTAACTTTATGGGAGAGTGTACGGAGGTAGGTATGTACTTAGCCATGAGCAGACAAGCTGATAGAGAAGGATTTCCTGAAATTGCAGAGGCATATAAAAGAATAGCTTTTGAAGAAGCAGAACATGCTGCAAAATTTGCAGAATTAATAGGAGAGGTTGTTACTAATAATACTAGAACAAACCTTCAAATGAGAGTTGATGCAGAACATGGAGCATGTCAAGGTAAGAAGGATTTAGCTACATTATCTAAAAAGTTAAACTATGATGCAATTCACGATACTGTTCACGAGATGTGTAAGGATGAAGCAAGACATGGAATGGCATTTAAGGGATTGTTAGATAGATATTTTGATAAGTAATAAAAAGGATATGTCAGGAATTTAATGTGTTATATAATTAACAGGGAAGTATGATTTTAAATGTAGGACTTGTAGAGCTGAATTTTATGAAATTTTCATAGAATTCAGTTTTTTTTATTATTAAATACTAGTGATATTTCATTATGGTATAATATTAATAATAAAAACAAATTTTATAGTGAGGAACTCTGTTAATTTGGAGGGGTTTGATGACGGTGAAAAAACTCATAAACCAAAATGAAAAACTTATAAATCAAAATGAAAAATTCATAAGAGAATGGGAAAAGTTTATTAAAAAAGGATATTTTGATAAAGAAATAATTAAAGAGAATATTGGAGAATCATGGAGAAGAAGTAAAGCCTATGGTATAGATCCTTATACAAAGGATTTTACTATAAAAATTGATGAAAATGAGTTAAAGAAAAGATGGAAAGATTCAAGTATATTATTAAAGACAACGAAGCCCTTTATGAGTAGTTTGTATAAAATAGTTAAAAATACAGATTTTATAATAAGGTTAACAGACAAAGATGGATTTGTTTTAGGGCATATTGGGGAAGAGAAAACAGCAAATATGTATTTTCCTCTAGGATTAGAGGATGGCTACAATATAAAGGAAGAAGTAATGGGAACTACTGCTATTGGAATGGTATTACTTACTGGTGAGCCAATACAAGTTATGGGAGGAGAGCATTACTTACAGCAGTACCATAAGCTAACCTCTTCAGCTTGTCCTATTAAAGATGAAAATGGAGTTATCTTAGGGGTCTTAAGTATGACTGGAAGTTGTGAGTTAGTACATCCTCATACTTTAGGAATGGTAGTAGCGGCAGCAGAAGCTATAGAAAAAGAAATTAAATTAGAAGAATACAATAAAGAGTTGAAAGCAATAAATGAGAGATTTTATGAGATAACTGAATCTATTTCAGAGGGAATAATTAGAGTAGATAATAAGGGGAATATAATAAGTATTAATAGGTTTGCGCGTAAGTTGCTTTCGGTGAGTGAAACTAATATTATTGGAAAACATATTAAAACTATACTAAGTTCAGAAAATAGAGAGGATATTCTTCAAGCAATTATTAATGCAAAAAGTAATGATGAAGAAGAAGTTAATTTCAAAACTAGAAATGGTAGGAAAAAAGCATGCATTGTTAATATTACTCCTATAAAATCAGCTGGAGGAGTAGTAATTACTTTGAGAGAAACAAAAATGGTTCATAGCTTAATAAATAAAATCGTAGGAGCTAATGCTAAGTTTACTTTTAGTGACATATTAGGTAATAGTGATGTAATAAATAAAGCAATAAGACTAGCCGCCCTCTCCGCAAAGACCAATACAACAATATTACTTCAAGGAGAGAGTGGAACAGGTAAGGAAATGTTTGCACAAGCGGTACATAATGAAAGTGATAGAAGAGAGTATCCTTTTGTATTTTTAAATTGTGGAGCTATTCCTAGAGAATTAGTATCAAGTGAGCTTTTTGGATATATTGAAGGGGCTTTTACAGGGGCTAAAAGAGGAGGACATCCTGGAAAATTTGAATTGGCAGATGGAGGAACTATATTCTTGGATGAAATTGGAGATATGCCACTTGATGCACAAGTTAGTTTACTTAGAGTTCTTGAAGATAAGACTATAGTTAGAGTTGGAGGACATGATGTTATACCAATAGATGTTAGAGTAATTGCAGCTACTAACAAGGATTTGAAGAAGGAAGTTGAACTCGGGAACTTTAGAGAAGATCTATTTTATAGGATTAATGTTATGCCTATATATACACCTACTTTAAGAGAGCGAAAAGGTGATATAAAATTATTAATAGATTATTTTGTTGAAAAATTATGTAAGAGTACTAACAAAGTAATTAAGGGAATCTCAGCAAGTTTTTATAATAGCATGATTAATTATAATTGGCCAGGGAATGTAAGAGAATTACAAAATGTAATGCAAAGAGTTATAAATATGGTAGATAATGAGACTATACTTAGTGCTAATGATTTACCATCGTATATTATAGAGAAAGATTCTATAGAAGGTATGGATTTTGGAAAACAATTAAGTACCTTAGATGAAGTTGAAGAGGAGTATATAAAGAAGGTTATACAGAAATGCAATGGTAATATTGCAGCAGCTTCAAAAATATTAGCTATAGGAAGAACTACCATGTACAGAAAGATGAAAAAATATAATATTGACGAGATCTAAGGGGTAAATGTGTTTCTAAATGAAACATAAGTTTCAAAGTGAAACATGAAAATAGACAAAAATAGTCGAAGTGTTTTAAAATGAAACATAAAAAGTAATTATACTAAAATATAATTGCTTTTTTTTTATGGGAATAAAAAAAAATATATTGTGAAAGCCAGTAAAAATGAGATATTAGAAAAAAGAAAAAGAAGATATTGAATAGTTGGCATGATAGTTGCTTTATAAAGTTAACATAACAAGTAAAAGAGATATTTAAAATGACATTTCAAGTTATCTTGATATATTTAGAACTTTTAGTAATAGGTACCTAAGGAAGGTAAGCCAGGGTACTATTATAAGGACTTTTGTATGTGGCAACGTTTACTAAAAAAGTTCAGTTGAGACTTCTGTTAGAAGAAATAGATTAATATATTAAAAGGTGGTGTGACAACAGGATATAATAAGATTTCTAGTGATGAAGATCCATAAGAAATATTGGATTATAGAGTTTAGACAAAATTATAAACATGAAAGGAGATGCGAATATTGATTATTAAGAGTTTTCCATTAATAATTATTCTTATATTATTTATAGCTGCTTTTGCGATGCCATTCATAAAGAGTGGAAAGTTAGTGAAAACAATGAGTGTAGTTTCTATAGCTTTAGGACTTATACTATCTATTAGAACAGCATTTTATGTATTAAGGGAAGGAAAGTTTTACTATAGTTTAGGTTATTTTAATGGACCTGTAGGTATGGAATTTTATATTGGAAATATAGAAGCTATTATGGGGGTAGTATTTACCTTTGTATCCTTAATGATTGTATGGTACTCCGTTTATGGAGTTAATAAAGAAATTGGTAGTAGCAAAATTTCCTTATACTATTTGTTAATTAATATTTTAGTTGGATCATTATTAGGTGTAGTTTATACTAATGATTTGTTTAATGGTTTTATTTTTATTGAAGTTTTAATACTAGCTTCATGCGGAATAGTAGTAGTGCAAAATCAAGAAGATAATAAAAAAGCTACTATTAAATATCTTATTATGAGTTGTTTGGGATCCGGACTTGTTCTTATTGGTATTACCTTGGTGTATTCCATAACGGGTCAATTAAATATAGACCTTATTCACAAAGAGCTGATAAATGTATATAGTGAACATCCAAGGACAATTCTTATTTGCTTAAGCTTATTTACTATAGGACTTGGAGTTAAAAGTGCTACATTTCCACTGCACACATGGCTTCCAGATGCATACTCTAGTGCGCCACCGTCATCAAGGACTATATTATCTGCATTGGTATTAAAAGCTCCTGTTGTACTACTAATTAAGGTTTTATATAGAACCTTTGGTATGGATATAATAGGACAATTACCAGTGATGGACATAATATTAATTCTTGGAAGTCTAAGCATGATAATGGGTTCGGTTTTTGCTATTTTCCAAAAACAGATTAAAAGAATGGTAGCCTATTCAAGTGTTGCACAGATGGGATATGTTTTCTTAGGAATTGGGCTTGGTACTGAATTTGGAGTTACAATAGCAATATTCCACATGATAGGACATGCGGTTACAAAATCAATACTATGCTTATCTGTTGGAGCTATGGTTGAGAAAACTGGTAGTAACGAAATAAGTGGACTAAGAGGTATTGGAAAAGAAATGCCTGTTACTTCTGCCTTATTTGTATTAGGAGCTTTATCTATGACAGGAATACCCTTATTGCCGGGTTTTGTAAGTAAGTGGAATTTAGCTTTAGCAAGCATTGGGGTAAATAAAGTGATTATAGTAGGAGTTATTTTAGTTAGTAGTTTATTAAATGCAGCTCATTATTTTCCGATAATAATCAATTTCTTCTTTGGAGAAGAAAATTTACAGGACAAAGTGTACAAAACTAGGGAGAAATCCATAAAAGAGTTACTTCCAATTATTTGTTTGGTAGTGGCTATGATTTATATAGGATTTGCTTCAGGTGAAATTATAAGTTTAATAAAGACTAGTATAATATAGGAGGGTAAGATATTAATGAATAGCTTAATTTTACTTCCGGTGTTCTTTCCTTTCTTAGTAGCTATGATGATTCCAGCAATAAAATTTAAGGAGAGTCAAAGAAACTTCTTTGTAGGGTCAGTAATAATAGTTAATTTTATGATAGTTATGGGGGTGTTCTACCTTCTAGGAGAAAGTCAAGTTCACTTATTTACACTAAATGAATTTATAGATATATATTTTAAAATTGATAAACTCGGAATTTTATTTACAACTTTGGTATCTAGTTTATGGATTTTCACTAGTTTCTATTCAATGGAATACATGAAGCGTGAAGGAAAGGAAACCAAGTTTTTTACATTTTTTATTTTAACTTTAGGTGTTACAATGGGTATAGGATTTTCGGGGAATTTATTTACTCTATATATTTTCTATGAATTACTTACCTTAGCTACATTTCCTCTAGTTATTCATTCAGGTACTAAAGAAGCATTAGAAAGCGGAAAGAGATACCTAGTATATTCTGTTGGTGGAGCAACACTTGTTTTGTTAGGAATGATATTAATATTTAGTATGACCAACAATTTAAGTTTTCAACCACATGGAATAATAGGACTTATTTCAGCGGATAAAGTTAACTTATATTTAGGAATATTTATAAGTATGTTTATAGGTTTTGGAGTTAAGGCGGTTTTAGTTCCGTTTCATTCTTGGCTCCCATCAGCTATGGGTGCACCTACACCTGTAAGTGCACTTATTCACTCTGTAGTTATTGTGAAGTCTGGAATATTTGCTCTTATTAGAATGTGTTATTATATTTTTGGAGTAGATGCAATAAGACAGATTAAAGGAAATATATATATGACAATATTAATTGTTATAACTATTTTATTAGGTTCCTTTATTGCTCTTCTTCAAGATGATCTAAAAAAGAGATTGGCTTATTCAACCATAAGTCAATTAGGATATATAATGTTAGGAATTGTTTTATTGAATAAGAATGGATTTGTTGGAGCAGTACTTCATTTAGTAAATCACGCAGTTATAAAGATTACGTTATTCTTTATTGCTGGGGCAATAATGTATACAACAGGCAAGAAAAATATAAGTGAGATGAAAGGAATTGGTAAAAAAATGCCCATTACTATGTGGTGCTTTACCATAGTTTCACTTTCGTTAATAGGAATACCTCCAACTAATGGGTTTGTAAGTAAGTGGTTTTTAGCTCAGGGAGGACTCGGAGCAGGTGAAATGTTATTCCCGGTAGCCCTACTTTTAAGTGCTGTACTAACTGCCTCGTATCTTTTTCCTTTAGTTACATCAGCATTTTTTAAAGGCGGAAATGACGAAAATATCATTATAGAAGAAGCTCCTAAAAGGATGCTAGCTCCAATTGTTATTATAACTGTGATTGTAGTAGTTTTAGGATTGCTTCCTAATCCGATAATTTCCTTTGTAGAGGAAATTGCGAGAGAGATAATATAAAGGGGGATGAATTTTATGAATCCAAAGTCAATATTGATGTTTATAATGCTTTTCCCTTTCATAGGGTCTTTTATAGGATTTATTATTGGAAGGAAAAACGAAAAGCTCAGAGATGTTTTTAATATTTTCATGACTGTAATTGTTTTAATAGCTGTAATTGCTTTATTTCCGCATATTAGACAGGGGAGTGTAGACGTTTCTATACCTTATATTATGGGAATGGGAATACACTTAACCATTAATGCATTTAGATATGTTTTTGTTTTGATTGCAAGTTTTGCATGGACAGTAATTACAATTTACTCTAATGAATATTTAAAAAAGTACAAATATAGAAATAGATACTATCTGTTTTTTATGCTTACTCTATGGAGTACTATAGGTATATTTATATCTGAGAACTTTATAAATCTGTTTACTTTTTTCGAGATAATGTCTCTTACATCTTATACGTTAGTTATACATGATGAAAATGATCATTGTCATCATGCTGGACATACGTATAAGGTAATGGCTTTTACTGGAGCGCTAATACTGCTTATGGGATTATTCCTTCTATACTATTACACAAATACTTTAAGCATTATGGAACTGCCAATGGCGGTAAAAGATATGGGAAGTATAAAATATCTTATAGTACTTCTAATAACAATAGGTTTTGGTATAAAAGCGGGTATTGTTCCGCTTCATATATGGTTACCACAAGCACATCCAGCAGCACCTGCACCTGCAAGTGCTATACTATCAGGGATATTATTAAAAACTGGAATATTTGGTATCTTGATTACTATTCAAACAATAGTGAAGGATGACTTAATTGTTGCTACTATAATATTAGTTCTAGGGTTTGTAAATATGTTTTTAGGTGGATTCCTAGCTATGTTTCAAAAAAACATTAAGGCGATACTTGCTTATAGCAGTATGAGTCAAATAGGATACATTCTCGTGGGGAGTGGTCTTATAGGCTTGTTAAAAGATCACGGCGCACTAGCTGCTTATGGTACTCTATATCATGTAATTAATCATGCTATCTTTAAAGTGCTATTATTTTTGATAGCTGGTATTATATATATAAAGTTGCATGAGTTAGATATTGATAAAATCAAGGGCTTCGGAAGAAATAACACTCCATTAAAGATTCTGTTTTTAATAGGGATGTTTGGAATAATTGCTATGCCAGGATTTAATGGTTTTGTAAGTAAAAATTTAATACACCACGCTTTAGCTGAAGCTCATCATATGTATGGTGGGGCCATCTTCATAGTTGCTGAAATTGTGTTTAAATTAAGTAGTAGCTTTACTGTTGCATACCTTTTAAAAATATTTATAGCAGTATTTGTTGAGAAAGGTGAAGAAAGCGTTGAAGCAAAAAGAAGTATTTCACTTAAAGCAATAGTTCCGATGGGGGTTCTAGCTGCTGCTATAATTTATATAGGAGTAAGACCAGGAAGTATAATAGCTATATTGAAACCTGCACTTGCTTATTTTGCAATAAAGCCTGCAGAATTACATTTTTATACTTTTGGAGATATTAAAGGGTCAGTTACTACTATAGCTTTAGGTGCTATGATATATGTTTTCTTTATAAGAAAGTATTTAAGAATCCGTGTTGGAGAAACGTGGACTTACCAAAATGTTACTACTAATTGGTTCAGTATTGAGAAACATGTATATATGCCTATAGGTAAAGTATTGTTTGATGTAAGCCATGGGCTATCAAAAGTTGCAGACCAGTGTCTTGTAGTTGTAGTAAGGGTACTTGGTAATGGCCTGAGGTTTGTAGGAAGTATAGAAGTTAAAACTGGAAGAGTAGTAAGCAATACAAAGGATAACTCGGAGCCTTTTCTGAGTTTAAATGAAAGATTGCTTGAACTGAGTAGAAAATTTAATAGTGTAACATACTCAGTAGCTTTATTTGGAGTAGTTCTTGTTGCTTGTTTAATTGTTATGATGAATTAACAAAGAGGTTGTTTTTGTATCTTAAATAGATGCAAAAACAACCTTTTAACTTATTAGTAGATATTTATTTAGAACATATCTTGGAAAAGGTAAGGGTGAATTAAATATTCAATAAATTGTGAGTAATGTTAAGAAAAATGAAGATAATAGAAGTTAAATAAAAAAATACATAAAAAACAATTAAATTCAGAAATTGAATATAAATAAAAGAAATATTATTATTAAATTAATGAAAGTCAAAGAAAGACAAAGTCAGTTGAGGTGATATAGTGGCTAGATTATCGGATATAATTGAAGAATTCATAAAAGATCTTTTAAAAGAAACTAATACTAGAGAACTAGAGATAGGAAGAAATGAATTAGCTAATCAATTTAGATGTGCACCTTCGCAAATAACTTATGTTTTAACAACACGATTTTCTGCAGATTGCGGGTATTATGTGGAAAGTAGAAGAGGTGGTGGAGGATTTATCAAAATAAAAAAGATTGAATCATATACAAATGAATATTTATTAAAAGCTATGAATGAAAAAATAGAAAATAATATAACTTGTGACGGTGCCTATAATATTATAGATGTTTTAGCAGAAAGAGAATTAATAACAGATAGAGAGGCTAGTATAATGAAAGTAGCAATTAACGATAGAGTTATAGTTGCTCCTGCGGAACAAAAGAATAATATTAGAGCACAAATACTAAGATCAATGCTAAATGTTATATTGTTATAAAGATTAAAAAACATGTAAAGAATACTGATAAATTAAAAATATTACCTAGGAAATTTATTATATATAAGTGTTGAATATATACAAGGGGTGATTTGTATGATTTGTGAATCATGTGGGCAAAACGATGCTACTATTCATATTACAAAGATAACAAATGGGGTTAAGAAAGAAGCTAATTTATGTCATGAATGTGCTAGTAAAAATCAAAATTTAAATTTGGTTTCAGATATGGATATTATGGCACCATTTGCTTTTCCGAATATATTAAGTGGATTAATGGAGTATGTTAATAAAAGTCATAAAAATAATAATGATATAGAATTAAGATGTGATAATTGCAATTTACTTTATAAGGACTTTAAAGAGAGTGGATTACTAGGGTGTAGCCAATGTTATGATTATTTTAAACCGGCTATTTTATCTGTTATAAAAGGAGTACAAGGAAATTTAGAGCATTTAGGTAAAATACCTAAAAGGTCTGGTGAGGAATTAATGCAAAAGAAGAGAGTGCTTCAATTAAGAGAAGAATTGCAGAAGGCTATTACATTAGAAGAGTATGAAAAAGCAGCTGAGATAAGAGATGAAATAAAGAAGATTGAAAAAGATATTAATTAAACTGGAGGTGAAGGAATGAGGAATTGGGTAGAAGCTAAGACGGAAAATGAAGATATAGTTTTAAGCAGTAGAATACGATTGGCAAGAAACATAAAAAATCATCCTTTTCCTAATAAATTAAATGAAAATCAGGGTAAGGATATTGTAAAAAAGGTAGAGGAAGCTTTTTATTTATCACCTGAGATAGAAGAAAGATTTGATACTATTTATTTATGGCAAAATGATGATATATCTAATCAATCTTATTTAGAAAAACATCTAATAAGTAGAAAGCTTATTATGAATAGCAGTGAAGCTGCTTTTATATTAGATAAAGATGAAACAGTTAGTATTATGATAAATGAAGAAGATCACATAAGACTTCAGAGTATAACAGGCGGTCTTAATTTAAAAGAGGCACTAGAGTATGCTACTAAATTAGATGATTTATTAGAAGAGAAATTAGAATATGCTTTTGATCCTAAGTTAGGATTTTTAACCTCATGTCCCACAAACCTAGGAACAGGTCTTAGAGCATCTGTTATGCTTCATCTTCCTGCACTAACAGTTAATAAAGAGATAAATGGACTATTAAGTGCTCTCACTCAAGTAGGAATGACTATAAGAGGTTTAAATGGAGAGGGATCTCAAGGTGAAGGGAATCTCTATCAAATATCTAATCAACTTACATTAGGATTAGTAGAAGATGAAATTTTAAATAACTTAACAGGAGTTATTAATCAAATTATTAATAGAGAAAATCAAGCAAGAGAAAGAATTTTAAGTAAAAATAGACTTGAGACAGAAGATAAGATTTATAGATCTATTGGTATATTAAAGTCAGCATTAATGTTGAGTTCAAAGGAAACATTAAATTTACTTTCTAATGTAAGATTA
Source organism: Clostridium sp. X (assembly GCF_055755365.1). Classification (NCBI taxonomy): domain Bacteria; kingdom Bacillati; phylum Bacillota; class Clostridia; order Eubacteriales; family Clostridiaceae; genus Clostridium; species Clostridium sp. X. The sequence goes on along the minus strand of NZ_CM146912.1, from coordinate 760,855 downwards.
GGAGTAGAAATGGGAATACTTAAAAATGTTGATAAAACTATGCTTAATAAGTTACTTGTAGATACTCAGTCTGCCACTATTCAAAAAAATTATGGCGGAGAAGGATATGAAAAACAAAAAAGTTTATATAGATCAAACTTAGTTAAAGAAAAATTTAAAGATATACACATATAAGTTAAGGAGGTGCATTATATAATGATGTTTGGTAGATTTACTGAAAGAGCTCAAAAAGTATTACATTATGCTCAACAAGAAGCACAAGAATTTAAACATGGATATATAGGAACAGAGCATATATTACTCGGCATTATAAAAGAAACGGAAGGGCCTGGCAACAAATTACTTAACGAAATGAATATAACAGAAAAAAATGTAAAAAGTTTAATTGAGGAATATGAAGGTAAGGGAGAATTAGAGCTAAGTAAAAATGAAATTCCTCTAACCCCAAGAACAAAAAGATTACTAGAACTTAGTTCACTTGAAGCTAGAAAGTTAAATCATAACTATATTACTCCAGAACATATATTATTAGCACTAATAAAGGAGTCAGAAGGTGTTGCCTACACCATTTTAAATAACTTAGGATTGGACTTTGAAAAGCTTCAAAAAGAACTGTTAAAGACCTTTAATCAGGAACTTGTACAAGGAACTACGAATCAAGGAAGTCCAAAACCTAAAAATAACACCCCGACTCTAGATCAATACAGTAGAGATTTAACACAAATGGCATCTGAAGAAAAACTTGACCCCGTTATAGGTAGAGATAAAGAGACAGAAAGAGTTCTTGAGATATTGTGTAGAAGAATTAAAAATAATCCATGTTTAATTGGTGATCCAGGAGTAGGTAAAACAGCTGTTGCTGAAGGTCTTGCTCAAAGAATTGCTAGTGGAAACATCCCTGAAATATTAAGAAATAAAAGAGTTGTGACTTTAGATATTTCGTCACTAATAGCGGGTTCTAAATATAGAGGTGAATTTGAAGATAGATTAAAAAAAGTTATGGAAGAGATAACAAAGGACGGAAATGTAATTTTATTTATTGATGAGATTCATACAATTATTGGTGCAGGTGGGGCAGAAGGAGCAATTGATGCATCAAATATTTTAAAACCCGCTCTTGCAAGGGGAGAGATTCAGTGTATAGGAGCTACAACTATAAATGAATATAGAAAATATATTGAGAAGGATGCAGCTTTAGAAAGAAGATTCCAGCCAGTCAATATTGGAGAACCTAGTAAAGAAGAAGCTGTTCAAATTTTAATGGGCCTAAGAGATAGATATGAAGCTCATCATGGAGTTAAGATTACAGATGACGCTATAAACGCAGCTGTTGAGCTATCCGATAGATACATTACAGATAGGTTCCTTCCAGATAAAGCAATTGATCTGATAGATGAAGCTGGAGCAAGAGTTAGAATTAAAAATTTAACAGTTCCGCCAGACCTAAAAGGAATAGAGGAGGAGCTTGAAAAGGCTGTAAATGAAAAAGAAGATGCTATTAGAGTACAGGATTTTGAAAAAGCGGCATCTCTTAGAGATAAAGAAAAAGAATTAAGAGAAAAATTAGATAGCCATAAAATAGATTGGAAAAAACAAAACCATGGAGCCACTCAAACAGTATCAGAAGAACAAATAGCAGAAGTAGTAGCTAAGTGGACTAACGTACCTGTAGAGAAACTTACAGAAACTGAATCAGAAAAATTATTAAAATTAGAAGAAATTCTTCATAATAGAGTGGTGGGCCAAGAGGAAGCAGTAAAATCTATTTCAAAAGCAGTAAGACGTGCTAGAGTAGGGTTGAAAGATCCAAAACGACCTATAGGTTCATTCATATTCTTAGGTCCTACTGGGGTTGGAAAAACGGAGCTTTCAAAGGCACTTGCAGAAGCTATGTTTGGTGACGAAGATAATATGATAAGAATTGATATGTCAGAGTATATGGAGAAGCATGCTGTATCAAGACTTATAGGTTCACCTCCAGGATATGTAGGGCATGATGAAGGTGGTCAATTAACAGAAAAAGTAAGACGTCAACCATATTCAGTAGTATTATTTGATGAAATAGAAAAAGCACATCCTGAAGTTTTTAATATTCTTCTTCAAATACTAGAAGATGGAAGACTTACTGATTCAAAAGGAAAAACAGTAAACTTTAAAAATACTATAATAATAATGACATCAAATGTTGGAGCGTCTACAATAAAGAAACAAAAGGCATTAGGCTTTGCAGTGTCAGGAGATGCTGCTTCAAATGAATATGAAAAAATGAAAGAAAATGTTATGAATGAACTTAAAAGTTCATTTAGACCTGAGTTCTTAAATAGAATAGATGATACGATTGTATTTCATTCCTTAGAAAAAGAGCATCTTAGATATATAGTGAAGCTAATGCTGAGAGAAGTATCAAGTAGATTAAAGGAACAAGAAATAAATCTTAATTTTGATGAAGCTACAGAAGAGTTATTATCAAAAGATGGATTTGACAGTGCATATGGAGCAAGACCTCTAAGACGTACTATAACTAAAATTGTAGAAGATAATTTATCAGAGGAGATTTTAAGAGGACATATTAAAAAAGGAGATAGTGTGTTCGCTACAGTAGAGGAAGGTAAACTAGTATTTAAAAGGAAAGAATAAAAAAATAAAATAAACAAATTAAAGACCGACAGAAACAGTTAAAACTGTGCTGACGGTTTTTTTATAACTATTATATATGCAAAAATTTTGTATTTTATTACAAATTCATATGAAAGTGTTGTATAATATTAATTTGAGTGATTAGGTAGGAGAATGATAGAAATGGCGAAAAGCAAAACTATATTTATGTGCCAAGAGTGTGGATATGAAGCTCCAAAATGGTTTGGTAAATGTCCAGGATGTTCTGCTTGGAATAGTATGGTTGAAGAAACAAAGGAACCTCAAATTTTAACCAGAAGCACAGGACTTAGCAGCAACAATAAGCCAGAGAGTATATTAAATATAAAATCAGGAGAGTTTGAAAGATATGATACAGGTATAACTGAATTAAATAGAGTGTTAGGTGGAGGAATTGTACAGGGCTCCCTTACGCTAATATCTGGAGAACCAGGGATAGGAAAATCTACACTGTTATTGCAAACAGCGAACAATATTGCTTTAAAAGTAGGAACAGTACTATATGTTTCAGGGGAAGAATCGGGAGAGCAAATAAAAATGAGAGGCGATAGAATAGGTAATATATCTTCTCAACTATACATACTTTCAGAAACTAATTTAGAACAAATAGAAAAACATATTGATAGTGTAAGTCCTGTATTTATAATCATAGACTCTATTCAAACACTATTTAAATCATCTATTACATCAGCGCCAGGAAGTGTATCTCAAGTTAGAGAATGTTCAAATGAACTCATGAGAATTTCAAAGACAAAGAATATACCATTATTTATCGTAGCACATGTAACAAAACAGGGTGAATTAGCTGGGCCAAGGGTTTTAGAACATATGGTAGATGCGGTTCTTTCCTTTGAGGGAGAAAGAACTCAAGAGTTTAGAATATTGAGAACTATGAAAAATAGATTTGGAACAACTAGCGAGATTGGTGTCTTCGAAATGAGGCAGGAAGGTTTAAAAGAAATATTAAATCCATCAGAAGTTTTTTTGGAAGAAACTAATTTTAATGCAGAAGGATCCGTAGTTATAGGTATAATGGAAGGAACACGTCCCATTTTAGTTGAAATACAAGCATTAGTAAGTGAAACAAAGGCAATAATGCCAAGAAGGACAGCTGTTGGGGTAGATAATTCAAGGTTAAATTTAATTTTAGCAGTTCTAGAAAAGAAGATGAAGATACCTTTTTATAATTGTGATATATATGTAAATGTAGTAGGTGGTTTAAATATTGAAGGTACATATGGAGATTTAGGGGTTGCATTAGCCTTAATTTCTAGTGCGAAAGGTAAAGCGTTTAAATTAAACAAAATGATAGTGTTCGGAGAAATAGGACTTACTGGAGAGGTAAGACCCATTGCTATGTGTGAGAGACTAGTAAATGAAGCTATAAAGATGGGGTTTGAAAATATAGTTATTCCATTAAGAAATAAAGAAAAACTTCAGATAAAAGGTGGAAACATTATAGGTATTTCATATTTAAAAGAAATAATGAATAAAGTTTTCTAGATGTGTAGCAAATGAAAGGAGAAAGGAGGAAAAACCTTGAGATTAGATAAGAATAAAAAACTTATGGAAATATTAAAAATAATGGCACCAGGTACTCAATTAAGAGAAGGTCTTGAGAATATTTTAAGAGCGAAGACTGGAGGACTTGTAATACTTGGTGATTCAGAAGAAATTTTAAGAATTGTAGATGGAGGATTTAATATAGACTCAGAGTATAGCCCTTCATATATATATGAACTAGCAAAGATGGATGGAGCTATAGTTCTAAGTAGTGATTTGAAAAGAATACTTTATGCTAATACTCAATTAATACCAGATGCATCAATACCAACTTACGAGACTGGAACGAGGCATAGAACTGCATATAGAGTTACTAAACATACGGGATGTATTGTGATTGCTATATCTCAAAGAAGGACTATAATTACTGTGTATAAAAGTGATATTAAATATATATTAAGAGACAGTAGTGTTATATTGGCTAGAGCTAATCAAGCAGTGCAGACCTTAGAGAAATATGTATCAGTTTTAGATAGGGTAATGGCCAACCTCAATTTACTTGAGTTTCAAGACTTAGTAACTTTATTTGATGTAATGACTGCAATTCAAAGAACTGAGATGGTCATGAGAATAGTTGATGAAGTAGAAATGAATATAATTGAGCTTGGAAATGAAGGAAGACTTATTTCTATGCAGTTAAGTGAGCTTGTGAGAAATGTTGAGGAAGATGAAAATCTTTTAATTAGAGACTATGCGCAAAACAACATGGATTATAGTAAAGTATACGAAGTGATTCAAAATATGTCATCAGAAGAACTTTTAGACTTAGATACTATATCTAAATCTTTAGGATATAGTGGAGTGCCATTAGTGGACACTCTAATTTCACCTAGAGGATATAGAATGCTTAGTAAAATACCTAGAATACCAGTTAATGTAATTGATAATGTAATAAATAATTTTAAGGAACTTAAAGGAGTTATGGAAGCTTCTTATGAAGAATTAGATAATGTGGAAGGTATAGGAGAAGCTAGAGCTAAAGCCATTAAGAATGGCCTTCGTAGACTTAGAGAACAAGTTATAATAGATAAGCAATTATAGCACAAAATAAGTTTTGCTTATTTTGTGCTATCTTATTATCTGAAAGTATATTTTCCCAGAGTACTAATCTTATCGTATTCTTTTAAAAATATGTCATAAAGGTTTAAATCTACCAAGTTACAGAAAGAAGTTAAGTAAAATAAGTTATTTCCAATTTCTCTTTCGAAAACCTCACGACAATTATCGCATATCTCTCCTTTTAGATGTGTATTTATATGCTGTTTAAAGGTTTCTATATCCATACTTTCGCCTTTTGGGAGTTGTTGTTTTGTAGCATCAAGTTTAATACAACCACAATTAGTAACAGATTTGGCTATTGCTCTATTTATTCTTCCTTGTGATTCTTGTAATTTTGTCATTATATCAAGTAAACTTCTGTGGCGAAGAAGACACTCATCTACTGCGTTTTGAAAGTTATCGAAAATAACATCTTTCATTTAATCAGCTCCTTAAATTACTAAATTTGTATAATAGCTATTATAATAATTATAATTATTATTAGATAATGTTGTCAACAAGAGTGATACATTTAGAGGTACATGGTGTATGTATATAATAAAACAATATGTTTTTTATAGATAGGGGGATTAAAAAGTTAAATAATGGACTAGAATATATATTGATAATGTATAATATGTTATTTTTTAATGAACAAGTTATAAATAGTATTAAGGTTAGTTGAAATAAAGAATATAATGAGATATATTGTTATTAATACTATTTAATCAAGATTTAAATAAAATGTAAAGATTATCAAGGAGGTGAAAGGAAATGTTTAATAAAATATTAAGGGGACTGTTTAGTATAATAGGATTTATATTAGGATTTATATTAGGGCAATGGTTGTTGGAAATTAACAAACTAGCATACTTTAACAGTACAACTATCTTAAGGGTATCATTTTTAACTTTTTCAACTTTGTCTTTTGGACTTATAGTTTATCTAATATCCCCTTTATTTAATTCTGTAATATCTAAGGTTATGAACTATTTAGAGGATACTATACAAAAAGTTCCTACTATAGAAATTTTAATAGGAGTATTTGGTGCTTTAATGGGACTGTTAATATCTGTACCTATAGTTAGCCTATTTAATGATGTCCTTATAGGCAAAATTATTGGAGTAATTATAGTATTAATAATAACTGCTATATCGGTAGATATTTCTATAAAGAAAAAAGAAGAACTAATTAATGCAATATCAAACATAAAAAAAGTAGGGTCAATTAAAGAAAAAAAGACTAAAACTGAAAACAAGGGTATACCTAAAGTTTTGGATACATCAGTAATAATAGATGGAAGAATTCTTGATATATGTCAAAGTGGATTTATTGAAGGTGCCTTAATAATACCTCATTTTGTGTTAGATGAATTAAGACATATAGCGGACTCATCAGATAGTTTAAAGAGAAATAGAGGGAGAAGAGGACTAGATATACTAAGTAAAATCCAGAAGGAGCTGGCTGTTGAAGTTCAAATAACAGAGAAGGACTTTCCGGATATAGATGAAGTTGATAGTAAACTTCTAAAGCTTGCTCAATTTTTAGGTGGTAAAGTAATAACTAATGATTATAACTTAAATAAGGTTGCAGGAGTTCAGGGAGTACCTGTTCTAAATATAAATGAACTTGCTAATTCAGTAAAGCCTGTTGTACTTCCGGGAGAAGAAATGACTATACAAATAATTAAAGATGGTAAAGAACAGGAACAAGGAATAGCTTACCTAGATGATGGTACAATGATTGTTGTTGAAGGTGGAAAGAGACATATAGGAGAGATTATGGATGTTATAGTTACTTCTGTACTACAAACTGCTGCAGGTAGAATGATATTTGCAAAACAAAAAGGTAGATAATTGAAGTACAGTGATTAGATGGATTATATAACTGCTAAAGAGGTGTTTTGTTAATGAGAAACTGTGCCATTATTGTAGCAGCAGGTAAAGGGACTAGAATGAAATCTGACATAAGTAAGCAGTTTATAGAATTAAAAGGTAATCCTATTTTATATTATACGATAAAGGCATTTGAAAATAATGAGAATGTTGACGATATAATCATAGTAATAGCTAAGGAAGAAATAGACTTTACTATGGATAACATAGTAAAAAAGTATGATTTTAGAAAAATAAAATGTGTAGTAGAAGGTGGAAATACAAGACAACGTTCTGTTATGAATGGACTATTTGCTGCAAAAGGTAGCCACATCGTGATGATTCATGATGGGGCTAGACCCTTTGTAGATGATAGTATAATTGAAGATGGGATAAACTATGCTAGAGTATATAATGCATGCGCCTGTGGTGTAACACCAAAAGATACTATAAAAATTAAGAATGAAGATGGCTTTTCTAGTTATACCCCTCAGCGAGAAACTTTGTTTTCGGTTCAGACTCCTCAGTGTTTTAAATATGACTTAATTTTGGAAGCTCATAATAAAGCCTTGGAGGATGGGATTCAGGTTACTGATGATACTATGGTTGTAGAACGTTGTAAACATAAGGTCTATTTATATGAGGGAAGTTACAGCAATATAAAAATTACAACTCCAGAGGATTTAGTTATTGGTGAAACTATATTAGAATCTAGAGAAGTTGGTGAAAAGAAATTAACGATATAGTCATTTGAGGTGAAACCACCTTTAAAAGAATATTATTTATACAGGAGTAATAATTACGATATAATTTATATGATATAGATATAACTTATTAGGAGGCACTAGGATGAAAATTTTTAACACTATGACAAGACAAAAAGAAGAGTTTGTTCCGATTAAAGCTGAGGAAGTCCGTATGTATGTATGTGGACCTACTGTATATAATTATTTTCATATAGGAAATGCGAGAACATTCCTAGTTTTTGATACTGTTAGACGATATTTAGAATATAAAGGATATAAAGTTAATTTTGTCCAGAATTTCACTGATATTGACGATAAAATGATTAAAAAGGCTAATGAAGAAAATATAACAGTAAAAGAATTAGGAGATAAATATATAGAAGAGTATTATAAGGATGCTGATGGACTTAATATAGAAAGAGCTACCTGCAACCCAAGAGCAACGGAATACATCGATGAAATTGTAAGTTTTATAAAAGATTTAATAGATAAGGGATATGCTTATGAGGTTAACGGGGATGTATATTTTAAAACTAAGAGATTTGAAACTTATGGTAAACTTTCTGGGCAAAATCTTGATGAATTACAACTAGGATCAAGAATTGACGTAGATGAAAGAAAAGAAGAACCTATGGATTTTGCTATATGGAAAAGTGAAAAACCAGGAGAACCTTCTTGGGATACTCCTTGGGGAAAAGGAAGACCAGGATGGCACATAGAGTGTTCGTGTATGGCGCATAAATTGCTAGGTGAAACTATAGATATTCATGCTGGTGGTACAGATTTAGTATTCCCACATCATGAAAATGAAATAGCTCAGAGTGAGGCCAGAACAGGTAAGCCTTTTGCAAACTATTGGATGCATTCAGCTTATTTAAACATAGATAATAAAAAGATGTCAAAGTCTTTAAATAATTTCTTTACAACGAGAGAAATTTTAGAACGCTATGATGCTGAAATAGTTAGGTTGTTCATGCTTTCTGCACACTATAGAACACCTTTAAACTTTAATCAAGAATTACTAGATAGTGCAAAGTCATCAAATGAAAGACTGTACAATGCAATAGGAAATTTAGAAAGGCTTTTAGAAGAGGTTAAGGTTAATGAAATAGCCGAGGAAGAAAAAACTTATATAGAAACTCTTAATGCCTATAAAGCTAAATTTATTGAAAAAATGGATGATGACTTTAATACCGCAGATGCAATAGCTACAATATTTGATCTTGTAAAAGATATTAATACTAATGTAAGTATAAGTTCATCTAAGAAGTTAGTTCAATATTCTTTAGAATTAATAAGAGAACTTGGAAAAACTTTAGGAATATTGCAAAAATCAACTGTATATGATTTAGATGCTGAAATAGATATGTTAGTTCAACAAAGACAACAAGCGAGAAAAGAGAAAAATTGGGCTTTATCTGATAAGATTAGAGATGAACTTAAAGATAAGGGAATAGTACTAGAAGATACTCCACAAGGAGTAAGGTGGAAAAGAGTAGAATAATCCTTCGAATATTTTAAGAAGTAGTGACTATTATATAATCCTACTTCTTTTTGTATGTAAAAAAGAAATAGGATTATACTACTAAAAATCATATACTGTGCTTTTATATTCATGCAAATTATAGTATTATTAGTTTAATGATTAGGCTTTAATAGAGGAGAAAAAATAGTATGGAATTTGATTTATTAAAAGATAAGTTTTCTATAAATGAGGCAAAACAGTTAAATCCTTTAGTATTAGCTTTTATTGGAGATGCTATCTATGAAGTTTTTATAAGAACTTGCTTAGTTGAAAAAAATAGAAATATATCTGCTCATAAACTTCATATAAAAGCTATATCATTTGTTAAAGCTCATTCCCAAAGTGAGTTTATGAAAAGGCTTGAGAGTATATTAACTGAAGAAGAACATGCAATATTTAAAAGAGGTAGAAATGCAAAGTCTGGAACTGTCCCTAAAAATGCAGATGTTCAGGAATATAGGGTAGCTACTGGCTTTGAAGCTTTAATTGGTTTTTTATATATAACTGAACAGGTAGATAGGCTTAATGAATTACTAAAGATAATTATGGATTAGAATAATTTTAGTATAGGGGGAGAAGGAAGTGGCGTTGAAAGTTAGATTAATAGAACATACTCCAAATCCTGAAAAGGTTATTGCGGCATCTGCAAAACTTTGTTATAGTGCTGTAGGGATTGATGATATAATAGAAACGCTAAGTGAAGAAAAAAGTGAAGAATTTTTAAATAGACTAATGTCCTATGGGCACATGTCGCCAATTGAACATGTTTCTTTCACATTTGGCGTTGAAGGAGTTTCAAGATCGTTAACACATCAATTAGTGAGACATAGAATAGCATCTTATTCTCAACAAAGTCAAAGATATGTAAAACTAGATCAGTTTGAATATATTATACCACCAGAAATTGAAAAAGACGTAGATGCTAAGACCATATTTATAAAATCTATGGAAGATAGTCAGGATGCTTATGATAAACTTGTACAAATATTAAAGGAAAAATACATAGTGAAAGGTATGAAGAATCTAGAAGCTGAAAAAAAGGCCATTGAAGATTCGAGATATGTTTTTCCTAATGCATGTGAAACTAAGGTCATGATCACTATGAATGCAAGAAGCTTAATAAACTTTTTTCAGCATAGATGCTGTAACAGAGCTCAATGGGAGATTCACAGTTTGGCAGATGAAATGTTAAAGCTTGTAGTTGGCATTGCTCCTATATTGTTTAAGAATATTGGTCCTCTGTGTCTTAAGGGTAAATGTCCAGAAGGCTCTATGACATGTGGAAGCATAAATGAAGTTAAAGAGAAATACTCAAAAGTATAAGATTGTTTAATGAATTTTTGGAAATAATTAATATAAGAAAAGTTAGCAAGTAAATCTAATGATAGATAAGAGAGGTAACAACAATGAGAGATTTTAAAAGAAATAATACATCAAAGCAGGATGGAAACAATAAAGGTAAAAGGGATTTTAGGGAAAAATCAAAGGAAGATTTTAAAGGAAGACCAAGACAAGATTCTAAGAATAAGCCTAGACAAGAGCTAAGACAAGAACCGAAACAAGAATTAAAACAAGAAATAGTTAATAAAGAAGTAAGAGAAGATTTAATAGAAGGAAGAAATGCTGTAATAGAAGCGTTAAAAAGCGATAGAACTATTGAGAGTGTATTAGTTGCTAAGGGAGACGTAGTAGGATCTATAAGTGTAGTTCTTGCTATAGCTAAAGAGAAAGGCATAGTAATAAAAGAAGTAGATAGAAAAAAACTAGATTCAATGTCTGTAACAGGATCACACCAAGGAGTTATTGCTATAGTAACACCTTATAAATATTTTGGGGTGGAAGAAATTTTAGCTTATGCTGAAGAAAAAGGAGAAAAACCATTTATATTAGTTCTAGATGAAATTGAGGATCCTCATAATTTAGGATCTATAATTAGGACTGCTGAAACTGCTGGAGTTCACGGAATAATAATATCTAAAAGAAGAAATGTGGGTATTACTCCTACTGTTTACAAAACTTCAGCTGGAGCTATTGAGTATATGAAAATAGCTAAGGTATCAAATATAAATTCAGTTATTGATGAGCTTAAGAAAAAAGATATATGGATATATGGTGCTGATATGGATGGGGAAAGTTATTGTTTCCAAACTAAATTTTCGGGAGCTATAGCATTAGTAATAGGAAGTGAAGGTAGAGGAATATCAAAGCTAACTAAAGAAAAGTGTGATGTACTTGTAAAGATACCAATGATAGGGAATATAACATCCTTAAATGCATCTGTAGCTGCTGGCATAATGATGTATGAGGTATTAAAACAAAAAATGGAATAAGCTAAGTCGTGAGGAACGTATTTATTGATGGATATAATGTATTAAATAGTTGGCCCGAATTAAATAAAATTAAAGATTATAGTTTTGAGGCTGCGCGCATTAAATTGATTGAAATTATTCAGAATTATGCAGCCTATAAAGGTTATAAGATTTTTATAGTATTTGATGCACATATGGTAAAAGGTAGCATTGAGAAACGAGAAAAGTTACAAAATGTAATAGTTATCTTTACAAAAGAAGGGGAAACAGCAGATAGCTTTATTGAACGATATATAAACTTAGTAGGTAGAAAAATTGAGGTGTGTGTTGTTACATCTGATTCTCTAGAGCAACAACTTACTTTTCAAAGAGGAGCTATTAGGATGTCCTCTATGGAATTTTATAATGATGTAGTAGCGACTGAAGCGAAGATAAGAATTAACACAAAAAAAAACATAGCATCAGAAAGAGCATTACTAGAAGATAGAATCTCCAGGGAAATACTAGAAAAACTTGAAAAAATCAGAAGAAGTGATTAAAAATTCTTGACTGGAAATTTCCTGTTAATGTATAATCAATGATAGGACATAATCTAATTTTGATTATACAAAAGTGGAGGGGTTATCTTGGGAAATGAGATAAGCATTGGTGAAGAAGTCACAAACGTAGAAATAGAAGCGGTTTTAGATGAAGAAATAGTATTGAAAGCTAAATCAGGTGATATACAAGCTCAAGAATACTTAATAAATAAATATAAAAATTTTGTAAAAGCCAAAGCAAAATCTTATTTTTTAGTAGGGGCTGATAAGGAAGATATTTATCAAGAGGGAATGATTGGTTTATATAAGGCTATTAGGGATTTTAGATTAGATAAATTAGCATCATTTAAGGCTTTTGCAGAATTGTGCATAACAAGGCAAATAATAACAGCAATAAAGACAGCTACAAGACAAAAGCATATACCTCTTAATACATATGTTTCATTAAATAAACCTATATATGATGAAGAATCAGATAGAACCTTATTAGATATATTATCTACAGTAAAGGTTTCGGATCCTGAGGAATTAATTATAAGTAGAGAAGAAGTTACAAATATAGAAAGTGAAATAGAAGGAGCTCTTTCTGAGCTTGAATTAGAGGTGCTTAATTCATACCTTCAAGGCAAGTCTTATCAGGAAATTGCATGTGATTTAGATAGACATTCAAAGTCGATTGATAATGCATTGCAAAGAGTTAAGAGAAAGCTTGAAAAGTGCTTAAATAAAAACATGAAAAATTGTTGACAAGAAAAAGTGAAACTAGTAAAATAGATAATTGGTGTAGGGGCTTTTAGATTGAGTTATTAATGTTGATAACTTAAGAGTTTGACTAACACTTTGGAGATGCCCATGTAGCTCAGTAGGTAGAGCGTCACCTTGGTAAGGTGGAGGTCGCCGGTTCAATCCCGGTCGTGGGCTCCATGAATTTTTAATAAATGACAACACACCAGGACAAGTTTACGAAATTAATTAAATTAATTTACTTATTAATTAGGACTAATAATGTTAGGAGGAAAAAGAAATGGCAAGACAAAAGTTTGAAAGAACAAAACCACATGTAAACATAGGAACAATTGGTCACGTAGACCATGGTAAGACAACAACAACAGCAGCAATCACAATGACACTTGCAAAATCAGGTGGAGCAAAGGTGCAAAAATATGAAGATATAGATAAAGCACCAGAAGAAAAAGAAAGAGGAATCACAATCAACACAGCACACGTTGAGTATGAAACAGCAAACAGACATTATGCACACGTTGATTGTCCAGGACATGCTGACTATGTAAAGAACATGATTACAGGAGCAGCACAAATGGATGGAGCTATCTTAGTTGTATCAGCAGCAGATGGTCCAATGCCACAAACAAGAGAACATATACTACTAGCATCAAGAGTTGGAGTTAACCACATAGTAGTATTCTTAAACAAAGCAGACCAAGTAGACGATCCAGAACTATTAGAATTAGTAGAAATGGAAGTAAGAGACTTATTAAGCGAATATGGATTTGACGGAGACGGATGTCCAGTAGTAGTAGGATCATCATTAAAAGCAATCGAAGATGGCGATGATCAATGTATACTAGACTTAATGGCAGCAGTAGATGAATATATTCCAACACCAGAAAGAGCGATTGACCAACCATTCTTAATGCCAGTAGAAGATGTATTCACAATCACAGGAAGAGGAACAGTTGCAACAGGAAGAGTTGAAAGAGGAATTCTTCATACAGGAGACGAAGTACAAATCGTTGGAATGAAAGAAGAAGTTTCAAAAACAACATGTACAGGAATAGAAATGTTCAGAAAATTACTAGATGAAGCAATGGCAGGAGATAACATCGGAGCATTATTAAGAGGTGTTCAAAGAGATGATATCGAAAGAGGTCAAGTATTAGCTAAACCTAATACAGTAAACCCACACAAAAAATTCATAGGTCAAGTATACGTATTAAAGAAAGAAGAAGGCGGAAGACATACACCATTCTTCCACGGATATAGACCACAATTTTACTTTAGAACAACAGACGTAACAGGTTCAATCGCATTACCAGAAGGAATAGAAATGGTTATGCCAGGAGACCACATCGACATGACTGTTGAATTAATAACAACAATAGCTATGGAGCCAAACCTAAGATTCGCTATCAGAGAAGGCGGAAGAACAGTTGGTTCAGGAGTTGTTACTACAATATTAGAATAGTTAAAACAAATAGGGCTAGGTTTTAAAACTTAGTCCTTTTAAAAGAAAAATCATTAAAATATATAGTATATTATATATGAAGTTAAAAAATTACTATATCACATAAAAAACTTGACATATACAGCAACTTGTGATAGATTTGTTAAGTAACACGCAAAAAAATATTAAGCGCTTAACATTAACTTAAATAAATGTAGCAATGCCTGTGTGTGTACGCAGAATTAGGAGGTGTAGATTGTGAGAGTAAAAGTAACTTTAGCTTGCACAGAATGTAAACAAAGAAATTACAATACTATGAAAAATAAGAAAAACAATCCTGAAAGATTGGAAATGCAAAAGTATTGCAGATTCTGCCGCAACCACACACTTCATAAAGAAACAAAATAGTTGCTCGTATTCACTAAATTAATAGGGATGTGAATAGAATGGCTTTGAATGAAAAAAAACCTGTAGAATCATCAAGAAATATAGGCAGGTTCCTAAAAGAAATGAAGGCAGAAATTAAAAGAATAACTTGGCCACCAAGAGATCAAATAAAGAAATCTACCATAATAGTTTTGCTTTTTTGTTGTATTTATGCGGCAATGACAGGCTTGATGGATTATGGATTCGCTAGTCTTTATAGATTAATTTTCACTAAATAATGAAAAAAAGGGAGGTAGGAATGAGGTAGATCCTCATCCTAAAGTTATGGCAGAAAAAGCTCGATGGTATGTAGCTCATACCTATTCTGGTTATGAAAATAAAGTTAAAGTGAATTTAGAAAAAACAATTGAAAATAGAGGCTTACAAGAACTAATTCACGATATAAAAGTCCCTATGGAAGAAGTTGTGGAAATTAAAGATGGTAAGAAGAAGATAACTCAGAAAAAGGTATTTCCGGGTTATGTGCTTGTAAAAATGATTATGTCAGATGAATCATGGTACATAGTAAGAAATACAAGAGGAGTTACAGGTTTTGTAGGCCCGGGTTCCAAACCAGTTGCCCTTACTGACGAAGAAGTAGCAAATATGGGTATATCAGAACAAACTATAAATGTAGATGTTTCAGTAGGCGAAAGTGTTCAAGTGGTTTCAGGACCATTGAAAAACTTTGTTGCATTAATACAAGAAATAAATACTGAAAAACAAAAAATAAAAGGGCTAGTTAATATGTTTGGCAGGGAAACTCCTGTTGAACTTAATTTTAATCAAATAGAAAAACTAGATTAATCTACTATAAGACTAAGTCTTATAAAGTGGGAGAGTGCTAAACTCGCATTACCACATATGAGGAGGTGTAAACTATGGCAAAAAAGGTAGTAGGGATGATAAAACTTCAACTTCCAGCAGGAAAGGCAACTCCGGCGCCACCAGTTGGACCAGCGCTTGGACAACATGGAGTTAACATCATGGCTTTCTGTAAAGAATATAATGCTAAAACATCAGATCAAGCAGGAATGACTATTCCAGTTATAATTTCAGTATATCAAGATAGATCTTTTAGTTTTATTCTTAAGACTCCACCAGCAGCAGTATTAATTAAAAAAGCAGCTGGATTAGAGAGTGGTTCAGGAGAACCAAATAAGAAAAAAGTAGGAAAAATCAATCAAGAACAATTAAGAAAAATAGCTGAAACTAAAATGCCTGACTTAAATGCAGCATCAATAGAAGCAGCTATGAGTATGATGGCAGGAACTGCTAGAAGTATGGGAATAATTGTTGAAGAATAATATGCGTTTAAATTAGTGGGAGGTACAGAACCGCTAAAACCACGAGGAGGTAAGAGTATGGCAAAGCAAGGTAAAAATTATTTAGAGAGTGCTAAGCTTATAGATAGAAATGCTTTATATACACCATCTGAAGCTATAGACCTTACTTTAAAAACTGCAAAAGCTAAATTCGATGAAACTATCGAGTTACATGTAAGACTTGGTGTAGATCCAAGACATGCAGACCAACAAGTTAGAGGAGCAGTAGTTCTTCCACACGGAACTGGTAAAACAGTTAGAGTCTTAGTTATTGCAAAAGGTGATAAAATTAAGGAAGCTGAAGCAGCAGGTGCAGATTATGTTGGAGCAGAAGAATACATCGATAAAATTCAAAAAGAAAACTGGTTTGAATTTGATGTAGTTGTTGCTACACCAGATATGATGGGATTAGTAGGAAGATTAGGTAGAGTACTTGGACCTAAAGGTTTAATGCCAAACCCTAAATCAGGAACTGTTACATTTGATGTTGCTAGAGCAATAGCAGACATCAAAGCTGGTAAGGTTGAATATAGAGTAGATAAGACTGCTATAGTTCACGTTCCAATAGGAAAGAAATCTTTCGGAACTGAAAAATTAGCTGATAACTTTAATGCTTTAATGGAAGCAGTAGTTAAAGCTAAACCAGCAGCTGCAAAAGGACAATATGTTAAGTCAGTATCAATATCAAGCACTATGGGACCAGGAGTTAAAATTAATCCATCAAAAGTTTTAGGTTAATCTTGACACAGGTAACTCAAACTGATATAATGTGACATGTTGTGAAAATTAATATGATAACACTCCGTAGACAGTAGGTGCGATGAGCATAACGGGAACCAACCTACCGAGGATTAAGATATTCGGTGAGTCGATATTTTTAAGCCTCTTTGCATCTGTCTGCGAAGGGGCTTTGATTTTTGTTGAAGGAGGTGGCTACTATGATAAGTAAAAATAGACAATTAAAAGAGTCTAAAGTTCAAGAAATAAGAGAAAAGCTAGAAAAAGCAGAAGCTGTTGTTCTTTCTACATACCAAGGATTAAATGTTGAAGAAGATACAGAACTTAGAAAAAAACTAAGAGAAGCTGGTGTAGAATATAAAGTTTATAAGAATACATTAGTTGCTTTAGCAGCTAAGGAACTAGGTATGGGTGGTATAGAAACATACTTAGAAGGACCAGTATCAGTAGCAATAGGATATGATGATTCAACTGCTCCAGCTAGAGTTCTTAATGAATTTGCAAAAACTCATAAGAAATTAGAACTAAAAGCTGGTATAATTCAAGGTGAAGTATTCAATCAAGCTCAAATACAAGAACTTGCAACAATACCACCGAAAGATGTACTTATTGCAAAATTACTTGGAAGCTTCAAAGCTCCATTATCAAATCTTGCATACTTATTAAATGCTATAGCAGAAAAAAGTGCTTCAGCTGAAACTGCTGAATAGTTGTAATAAATGAAGTATATAATTAACTTTTAAAAAAATATGGAGGTGCTATTAAAAATGACAAGAGAAGAAATTATTCAAGCTATAAAAGAAATGTCAGTTTTAGAATTAAATGAATTAGTTAAAGCATGTGAAGAAGAATTCGGAGTAAGTGCTGCAGCGCCAGTTGCTGCTGCAGGAGCGCCAGCTGCTGCTGCTGAAGAAAAGACTGAATTTGATGTAGTTCTTGCTAGTGCAGGATCAGAAAAAATCAAAGTTATAAAAGTAGTTAGAGAATTAACTGGTCTTGGCTTAAAAGAAGCTAAAGAAATAGTTGATGGAGCTCCAAAGACAATCAAAGAAGCTATAACTAAAGAAGCTGCAGAAGAAATTAAAACTAAACTTTCAGAGGTTGGTGCAACTGTAGAATTAAAATAGTAATTTGACTTTAGTAAAAAGGCACTTGTTACAAGTGCCTTTTTTATGTCCAGAAAAAATGGATGTTGACACATTTAACCTATTATGATAATATAATTTAATGCATGAAAGTCTAAAAAAAAGTTGTTAATAATTATAATTAGTGAATTAAATTGTAATTTTTGGTTATACTAATGTGATGAGTGTCTTTATTCTGGGATGAATTAATCCTAGATTGTTACATTTTTTGTTATTCTTAAGCAAGGGGTGAAATTTTAATGGTACATCCTATTCAAATTGGTAAAAGAACAAGAATGAGTTTCTCAAAAGTTAATGAAGTTTGTCCTATGCCTAACCTCATAGAAGTACAGCTAGATTCTTATGAATGGTTTTGGAAGGAAGGGCTAAAGGAAGTATTTGAAGATGTTAATCCTATACAAGATTATACTGGAAACCTTGTTTTGGAGTTTATTGATCATAACTTAGACAAAGGGGCCATCAAATATTCTGTAGAGGAGTGCAAAGAAAGAGATTCTACTTATGCAGCACCTTTAAAAGTTAAAGTAAGGTTGCTAAATAAAGAAACTGGAGAAGTAAAAGAACAAGAAGTATTTATGGGTGATTTTCCGTTGATGACACAACAGGGAACGTTTGTTATCAATGGTGCGGAGAGAGTTATAGTAAGTCAGTTAGTTAGATCACCAGGTGCTTACTATAATTACAATGTAGATAAGACAGGAAAAAAACTTTTTTCATCTACAGTAATTCCAAACAGAGGAGCATGGCTAGAATACGAAACTGACTCAAATGATATAATATATGTAAGAATTGATAAAACCAGAAAACTTCCTATAAGTGTTCTAGTTAGAGCCTTTGGATTAGGAAGCGATGTTGAAATAATAGATTATTTTGGAGAAGAAGAAAGACTTAAGGCTACTATAGAAAAAGATAATACTAAAACTAAGGAAGAAGCATTATTAGAAATATATAAGAGGTTAAGACCGGGTGAACCACCTACGGTTGATAGTGCGATGTCATTAATAAACTCTTTATTTTTTGATGCAAAAAGATATGATTTATCTAGAGTGGGAAGATACAAATTCAACAAAAAGCTAGCGATATATATAAGATTACTTAATCAACAAGCAGCTCAAGACGTTGTTAATCCTTTTACGGGAGAAATAATAGTACAAAAAGGTGAAATTATTGATAGAGAAAAAGCTCTAGCAATTCAAAATGCTGCAATAAATTCTGTTGATGTACAAATAGAAGATAAAGTTATAAGAGTAATAGGAAATCATTTTGTAGATATACATAAGTTCGTAGATTTTGATATATCTGATTTGAAGATTAAAGAAAATGTACATTACCCAACTCTTAAGAAAATTCTTGAAGATTATACAGATGAAGAAACTATTAAAGAGGAAATTAAAAAGAACATACATGAGTTAATTCCAAAACATATAGTGATAGATGATATATATGCTACTGTAAGTTATGAGATGGGATTAGCATACGATATTGGAAATATAGATGATATTGACCATTTAGGTAATAGAAGATTAAGATCAGTTGGTGAATTACTTCAAAATCAATTTAGAATTGGTTTATCTAGAATGGAAAGAGTAGTTAAAGAAAGAATGACCATTCAAGATCAAGAAGTTATAACCCCTCAGGCATTAATAAATATTAGGCCAGTAGCGGCAGCGATAAAAGAATTCTTTGGAAGTTCTCAGTTATCGCAATTCATGGATCAGACAAATCCGTTATCAGAACTTACTCATAAGAGAAGACTATCTGCTTTAGGCCCTGGAGGACTTTCAAGAGAGAGAGCTGGTTTTGAAGTAAGAGACGTTCATCACTCTCATTATGGAAGAATGTGTCCTATTGAGACACCAGAAGGACCTAATATAGGTCTTATTAATTCATTAGCATGTTATGCTAGAGTTAATGAATACGGATTTATTGAAACACCATATAGAGTAGTAGATAAAAGAGAAACAAGAGTAAAGGATGAAATAATTTATCTAACAGCAGATGAAGAAGATCAATATCTAGTTGCTCAGGCTAAAGAACCGTTAGATAAAGAAGGTCATTTTATAGATAATAGGGTTACAGTAAGAACACGTGAGGATGTTATAGTTGTTCCAAAAGGACAGGTAGATTTAATGGATGTATCACCTAGACAGATAGTTTCGGTTGCTACAGCTATGATACCATTCCTTGAGAACGATGATGCCAGCCGTGCGCTTATGGGATCTAATATGCAACGTCAAGCGGTTCCACTTTTAAAACCAGCAGCACCAATAGTAGGTACTGGTATAGAATATAAGGCAGCGGTTGACTCAGGAGTACTTCCGAAAGCAGAAAATGATGGTACTATAATTTATGTAAGTGCTAATGAAATAAAAATAAAAAGAGATTTAGATGGTGGAATTGATAGATATAAGCTTTTAAAATACAAGAGATCTAACCAAGGAACTTGTATAAACCAAAGACCTATAGTAGATAAGGGAGAAAAAGTTAAAGCTGGTCATGTATTAGCAGATGGACCATCAACAGATTTTGGTGAGATAGCATTAGGCCAAAATATTCGTATGGGATTCGTAACTTGGGAAGGATACAATTACGAAGATGCTATGCTTATTTCAGAACAACTTGTTCGTGATGATATATTTACTTCTATACACATTGAAGAATATGAAGCTGAGGCAAGAGATACGAAGCTTGGACCAGAAGAAATTACTAGAGATATTCCAAATGTAGGAGAAGATGCCCTTAGGAATATAGATGAAAGAGGAATAATTAGAATAGGTGCAGAGGTAAGATCAGGTGACATCCTAGTTGGAAAAGTTACTCCAAAAGGAGAAACTGAACTTACTGCAGAAGAAAGATTATTAAGAGCTATTTTTGGTGAGAAAGCAAGAGAAGTTAGGGATACATCCCTAAGAGTACCACATGGAGAAGCGGGAATAATCGTAGATGTTAAAGTGTTTACAAGAGAGAATGGTGATGAATTACCACCAGGAGTAAATGAATTGGTAAGATGTTATATAGCTCAAAAGAGAAAAATATCTGTGGGAGATAAGATGGCAGGAAGACATGGTAATAAGGGTGTTATTTCAAGAATATTACCTGAAGAAGATATGCCTTTCTTACCAGACGGAAGACCTCTTCAGATATGTTTAAATCCTCTAGGAGTTCCATCTCGTATGAATATAGGTCAGGTTCTTGAAGTGCATTTAGGATGGGCGGCAGCAGGAATGGGATGGCATATAGCTACACCAGTATTTGGTGGTGCATTAGAAAGTGAAATTGTAGATCTATTAAAAGAAGCGGGTTACAATGGTGATGGAAAGACGGTTCTATACGATGGAAGAACAGGGGAGCCATTTGACAATAGAGTTACTGTTGGATACATGTATATACTTAAACTTCATCACTTGGTTGATGATAAAATACATGCTAGATCAACAGGACCATACTCATTAGTTACTCAGCAGCCATTAGGTGGTAAAGCACAGTTTGGTGGTCAAAGATTTGGAGAGATGGAAGTTTGGGCGTTGGAAGCTTATGGAGCGGCCTATACACTTCAAGAAGTCTTAACAGTAAAATCAGATGACGTAGTAGGTAGAGTTAAAACATATGAGTCTATAGTTAAAGGTGAAAATATACCTGAGCCAGGAGTGCCGGAATCCTTCAAAGTTCTTATAAAAGAATTGCAGGCGTTATGCTTAAATGTAAAAGTTTTAAGTGGTGCTAATGAAGAAATAAAAATAAGAGAGTCTGTAGAAGAAGAAATGGAAGACCTAGGAGTAAACATAGAAGGTGCTGAAGATATACTACTGACTTCGCCTAGTGATGATATAGAAAATGTTAAAGAAGAAGATGCATTAGATGACATTGATGATATTGAAGGTTTCGATGATGAATTAAAGATAGATTATGATGAATTGCCACTAGATGAACTAGAAGATGGACTGGAACTAGAAGATTTTAATGATGAACATTAATATGGAGGGAGGATTTACCCTTGATAGAATTAAATAATTTTGAGGCGTTACAAATAGGATTAGCTTCACCAGAACAGATAAGGGAATGGTCGAGAGGGGAAGTTAAAAAACCTGAAACTATCAATTATAGAACCTTAAAGCCAGAAAAAGATGGACTATTTTGTGAGAGAATATTTGGACCTATAAAGGATTGGGAATGTCACTGCGGTAAATACAAAAGAGTTAGATATAAGGGAATAGTTTGTGATAGATGTGGAGTTGAAGTAACTAAATCCAAAGTTAGACGTGAGAGAATGGGGCATATAGAACTTGCTGCCCCAGTTTCACACATATGGTATTTTAAAGGTATACCATCAAGGATGGGATTAATTCTTGATATGTCACCAAGGTCTTTAGAAAAAATACTATATTTTGCATCATACGTTGTTTTAGACCCGAAAGAAACTCCACTATTAAGAAAACAACTTTTAAGTGAAAAAGAGTATAGAGAGAGCATCGATAAGTACGGAGATGAGGCTTTTGATGCTGGAATGGGTGCAGAAGCTATTAAAAGACTTCTTCAAGAAATAGATTTAGAAAATCTATCAATTGAATTAAAAGAAGGCCTAAAAACTAATACAGGACAAAAAAGAATCAGAACGATAAGAAGACTAGAAGTAGTTGAATCTTTCAGAAAATCAAGAAAT
Source organism: Clostridium sp. X (assembly GCF_055755365.1). Lineage (NCBI taxonomy): Bacteria > Bacillati > Bacillota > Clostridia > Eubacteriales > Clostridiaceae > Clostridium > Clostridium sp. X. The sequence continues at coordinate 738,126 of NZ_CM146912.1, read as the reverse complement.
AAACCTGAATGGATGGTAATTGATGTTATCCCTGTAATTCCACCTGATTTAAGACCTATGGTTCAGTTGGATGGAGGAAGATTTGCAACATCTGATTTAAATGATTTATATAGAAGAGTTATAAACAGAAACAACAGATTAAAAAAGCTGCTTGATTTAGGAGCACCAGACATTATAGTAAGAAATGAAAAAAGAATGCTCCAAGAAGCTGTAGATGCTTTAATTGATAATGGTAGAAGAGGAAGACCAGTTACAGGTCCGGGAAATAGACCTTTAAAATCATTATCTGATATGCTAAAAGGTAAGCAAGGAAGATTTAGACAGAACTTACTTGGTAAGCGTGTTGACTATTCAGGACGTTCGGTTATCGTTGTAGGTCCAGAGTTGAAAATGTTCCAATGCGGACTTCCTAAAGAGATGGCTCTTGAATTATTTAAACCATTTGTTATGAAGAAGTTAGTTGAAAGCGGAGCAGCACATAATATTAAGAGTTCGAAAAAGATGGTGGAGAGAGTTATGCCACAAGTATGGGATGTACTTGAAGAAGTTATATCAGAACATCCAGTGTTGTTAAACCGTGCCCCTACTCTTCATAGATTAGGAATTCAAGCTTTCCAACCAGTACTTGTAGAGGGTAGAGCAATTAAGCTTCATCCATTGGTGTGTACTGCATATAATGCGGACTTTGATGGAGACCAAATGGCAGTTCACGTACCGCTTTCTGTTGAAGCACAAGCAGAAGCAAGATTTTTAATGCTTGCAGCTAATAATATTTTAAAGCCTTCTGATGGTAAGCCTGTATGTGTACCTACGCAGGACATGGTTTTGGGAGCGTACTATTTAACTTTAGACAAAGATGGTGCTAAAGGAGAAGGTAAAATATTCTCAAGCCCAGATGAAGCGTTAATGGCATATAACTCAGGAGTAATTGAGATACATGCTAAAGTAAAAGTAAGGATTTCAAAAATCACTGATGGGAAATTAGTAAGTGGTATAATTCAAACAACACCAGGAAAGATACTATTCAATGAAGCTATACCACAAGACTTAGGTTTTGTTGATAGAACTAAACCAGAAAATGAATTTAAATTAGAAATAGATTTCCTAGTAAATAAAAACAATTTAGGAAAAGTAATAGATAAGTGCTACAATAAGTACGGTTCTACTCTAACATCTACAATGCTAGACAATGTAAAAGCAAAAGGATATCATTACTCTACTATAGGAGCGATAACTATATCAGTATCAGATATGACAGTTCCAGAAAACAAGGGTCAACTATTAGCTGATACGGATGAGTCTATAGAAAAGATAGAAAAAATGTATAGAAGAGGATTTATATCTGAAGATGAACGATATGAAAAAGTAATTGAAAGATGGACTCAAACTACAGAAGATGTTGCTAATGCACTTATGGGAAATCTTGATAAATTTAACCCTATATTCATGATGGCAGACTCTGGAGCCAGAGGTTCTAAGTCACAGATTAAGCAGCTTGCAGGTATGAGAGGACTTATGGCAAACCCATCAGGTAAAATCATAGAGTTACCAATCAGAGCATCTTTTAGAGAAGGTCTAGATGTATTAGAATACTTTATATCTACTCACGGAGCTAGAAAAGGTAATGCGGATACAGCTTTAAAAACTGCTGACTCAGGATATTTAACAAGAAGACTTGTTGATGTATGTCAAGATGTTATAGTTAGAGAAGAGGATTGTGGAGTTCAAGAAGGTTATGAAGTTTCTGAAATTAAAGAAGGAAATGAAATAATTGAGAGCTTAACTGAAAGACTTAATGGAAGATATTCAGCTGAAGAGATAAAAGATCCTTCAACTGGGGAAATTTTAGCTGTAAAAGATACTTATATGGATATTGATTTAGCTGAAAAAATTACAGCAACTGGAATTAAAAAGATTAGAATAAGATCTGCATTTACTTGTAAATCTAAATATGGAATTTGTGCAAAATGTTATGGTATGAATATGGCAACTGCAAGGAAAATTAATAATGGAGAAGCTGTTGGTATAGTAGCAGCACAATCTATAGGAGAGCCAGGTACACAGCTTACTATGAGAACGTTCCATACAGGTGGAGTTGCGGGAGCAGATATAACTCAAGGTCTTCCTAGAGTTGAAGAGTTATTTGAAGCTAGAAAACCTAAAGGATTGGCAATAGTATCTGAGATATCAGGTGTAGTAAAGATGGAAGAAACTAAAAAGAAAAGAATTGTTCATGTAATTGATGAAGAAAATGAACAAAAGAGCTACGATATACCTTTTGGATCAAGAATAAAGGTTACTAATAACCAAAGGATAGAGGCTGGAGATGAGATAACAGAAGGTTCGGTTAATCCTCATGATATCTTAATTATAAAAGGACCTAAAGAAGCTAAGAACTACTTATTGTCAGAAGTTCAAAAAGTTTATAGACTACAAGGTGTTGATATAAATGATAAGCATCTTGAAGTTGTTATAAGACAGATGACTAGAAAAATTAAAATCAGAGAATCAGGAGATACTGAGTTGTTGCCTGGAACTTTAGTAGATATGTTCGATTTTGATGAAATGAATGAAAAAGCTCGTTCTGCTGGAGGAGAAGAAGCCGTGGGTGATATTGCTTTACTTGGAATAACAAAAGCAGCACTAGCTACAGACTCTTTCTTGTCAGCGGCATCATTCCAAGAGACAACTAGAGTTCTTACTGATGCAGCAATTAAAGGTAAGATTGACCCGTTATTAGGATTAAAAGAAAATGTAATAATAGGTAAATTAATTCCTGCTGGAACAGGTATGATAAGGTATAGATCAATTAAACTAAATACAGATAAAGAAGAAATTGAAGAAGAGTTAATAAATATTAACGAAGCTTAATGCTGATTCTGTTGACATTGATAAGTTAAAATGATAAAATACATTTTGTATGTATTGTTTATGATTAGAGACAGGGGCATCCTTGTCTCTAACATAACGTTCTGAGGAGGTTCTTGAATGGTGTCTAGAATTCAAGGAGAAAAAGTTATTGGCCTTAAGCAGACTACAAAACATATTAAAAGTGGTCAAGGTAAATGTTTGTATGTAGCGAAAAATGCTGAAACTAAGTTAACTTCTCCTATTATAGAGTTAGCAAAAAGAAACTTACTCGAAGTTACTTATGTAGATACGATCAAAGAACTAGGAATATTGTGTGGAATTGAAGTAGGAGCCGCAGTTGCACTAGTGCTGAGATAATACTTAGCTAATCACAAAAATTTATATAGCAATATTAAAACTAAGGAGGTGGAAAAATGCCAACGATTAACCAATTAGTAAGAAAAGGTAGAAAAGCAGTTGAAGAAAAATCAACAGCACCAGCATTAAAACAATGTCCTCAAAAAAGAGGGGTTTGTACAGTTGTAAAAACAACAACACCTAAAAAACCAAACTCAGCTTTAAGAAAAGTAGCTAGAGTAAAACTTACAAATGGATATGAAGTTACTGCTTATATCCCAGGTGTAGGACATAACTTACAAGAACATAGTGTTGTTTTAATAAGAGGTGGAAGAGTAAAAGACCTTCCAGGTGTTAGATACCATATAGTTAGAGGTGCTTTAGACTCTGCAGGTGTAGCTAACAGAATGCAAGGAAGATCAAAGTATGGTGCTAAGAGACCAAAGAAAAAATAGTTTTTGAAAACAGTGCTATGTCTTCAGCATTTATATAGATTATTGTTAATAAATATTTTGCAGAAGAGAGCACTTTGCGGCGGTATAGCCGAGTACCTATGATTTAAAATAATGATGTTAAGGAGGGAAGAAAAGTGCCAAGAAAAGGAAACGCGCCTAAAAGAGATGTATTACCAGATCCAGTGTACAATAGTAAGGTAGTAACAAAATTTATAAATTCTATAATGTTAGATGGTAAAAAGGGAGTAGCTCAAAAAATATGCTATGATGCATTTTTAATGGCTTCAGAAAAATTAGGAAAAGAACCTATGGAGGTTTTTGAAGCAGCTATGAACAATGTTATGCCAGTATTAGAAGTAAAAGCTAGAAGAATAGGTGGAGCTACTTATCAAGTGCCTCTAGAAGTAAGACCAGAAAGAAGACAGACTTTAGGCATAAGATGGATGATTGACGCTGCAAGAAAAAGAGGAGAAAAGTACGCTAGAGAACAATTAGCAGGAGAATTAATGGATGCTGCTAATAACACTGGTGCTGCTGTTAAGAAGAGAGAAGACACACATAAAATGGCAGAAGCGAATAAAGCATTTGCACATTACAAATACTAATTAAAATTAAAATTTAAAGATAAAACTGTTTTGGAATCTCCAAAACAGTTTTATCCAATTTTAAATTTCACTTTAACTAAAGTTAATAGTGTACTTACTGAGAGGAGGAAGATCCGTGGCTAGACAATACCCGTTAGAAAAATTCCGTAATATTGGTATAATGGCGCACATAGATGCTGGTAAAACAACATGTACTGAGCGTATATTGTTCTATACAGGAAAAAATCATAAAATAGGTGAAACACATGAAGGCGCAGCAACAATGGACTGGATGGTTCAAGAACAAGAAAGAGGTATAACAATTACTTCTGCTGCAACAACATGTTTCTGGAAAGAACATCAAATTAACATTATCGACACACCAGGACACGTAGATTTCACTGTTGAGGTTGAAAGATCTCTAAGAGTATTAGATGGAGCTGTTACGTTACTTGATGCAAAGGGCGGCGTTGAGCCTCAAACAGAAACAGTATGGAGACAGGCAGATAAGTATAAAGTACCAAGAATGATATTTGTAAACAAAATGGATATATTAGGTGCAGATTTTTATATGTCAGTTAACACTGTTAGAGAAAGATTGAGAGCTAATGCAGTGCCAATACAACTTCCAATAGGAAAAGAAGATCATTATGACGGACATATCGATCTTGTGAAAAATGTAGCTGTTATTTTTGATAAAGAATTGGGAGTAACTTTTGAAGAAGTTGAGATTCCGGCAGATTTAAAAGATAAAGCAGAGGAATATAGAGCAGCTTTAATAGAAGCGGTTTCAGAAACTGATGAAGATTTAATGATGAAATATCTTGAAGGTGAAGAACTTACTGAAGAGGAAATCATCATTGGGCTAAGAAAAGCAACTATAGCTAATGAAATAGTTCCAGTACTTTGTGGTACTGCTTATAGAAATAAAGGTGTTCAACATTTACTAGATGCAGTTTTAGCATATTTACCATCTCCGATCGATATTCCAGCTATAAAGGGAACAAGTCTGGATGGAGAAGAAATGGAAAGACATTCTTCAGATGTTGAGCCAATGTCTGCACTAGCATTTAAGATTGCTACTGACCCATTTGTTGGTAAGTTAGCTTTCGTTAGAATTTACTCTGGTATTATGACTGGCGGAACATATGTATTAAACAGTAATAAGGGCAAAAAAGAAAGAATTGGAAGACTTGTTAAGATGCATGCTAATCATAGAGAAGATGTTGAAGAATTATATGCTGGAGAATTAGGTGCTGTTATAGGATTAAAGAATACAACTACAGGAGATACTTTATGTGATGAGAATTCATCAGTAATTCTTGAACGTATGGAATTCCCAGAACCAGTTATACATGTAGCTATTGAACCTAAAACAAAAGCATCACAAGAAAAGATGGGTATAGCACTAGCTAAGCTTGCTGAAGAAGATCCAACATTCAAAACATATACTGACCAAGAAACAGGTCAAGTAATTATTGCTGGTATGGGTGAACTTCATTTAGAAATTATTGTTGATAGACTTCAAAGAGAATTTAAAGTAGAATGTAATGTTGGTGCTCCGCAAGTTGCTTACAAAGAAAGTATCAAGAATGCTGTTAAGGCTGAAGGTAAGTTTGTAAGACAATCAGGTGGTCGTGGACAATACGGACATTGCTGGATTGAGATGATACCTCACGAAGGGGAATATGAATTCCAAAATGCTGTTGTTGGAGGTGCTATTCCAAGAGAATACGTTCCAGCTATTGATGCAGGTATTCAGGAAGCTTCGCAAAGTGGTATAATAGGAGGATATCCTGTTATAAACTTTAAGGTAAAATGTTATGATGGTTCATATCATGATGTTGACTCATCAGAAATGGCATTTAAAATAGCAGGTTCTATGGCATTTAAAAATGCTATGGCAAAAGCAACTCCAATATTACTTGAACCGATTATGAAGGTTGAAGTAACTGTACCAGAAGAGTACATGGGAGATGTAATGGGAGATGTAAACTCAAGAAGAGGTAGAATTGAGGGAATGATTGCAAGATCAGGAGCTCAAATTATATCTTCATTTATACCACTTTCTGAAATGTTTGGATACGCAACTATCCTTAGATCAAGAACACAAGGTAGAGGTGTATATAGCATGGAATTCGATCATTATGAAGAAGTTCCAAAGAGTATAGTAGAAAAAGTAGTAACTAAATAATAAAAATATAGCTAATAATGTTAGGAGGAAAAAGAAATGGCAAGACAAAAGTTTGAAAGAACAAAACCACATGTAAACATAGGAACAATTGGTCACGTAGACCATGGTAAGACAACAACAACAGCAGCAATCACAATGACACTTGCAAAATCAGGTGGAGCAAAGGTGCAAAAATATGAAGATATAGATAAAGCACCAGAAGAAAAAGAAAGAGGAATCACAATCAACACAGCACACGTTGAGTATGAAACAGCAAACAGACATTATGCACACGTTGATTGTCCAGGACATGCTGACTATGTAAAGAACATGATTACAGGAGCAGCACAAATGGATGGAGCTATCTTAGTTGTATCAGCAGCAGATGGTCCAATGCCACAAACAAGAGAACATATACTACTAGCATCAAGAGTTGGAGTTAACCACATAGTAGTATTCTTAAACAAAGCAGACCAAGTAGACGATCCAGAACTATTAGAATTAGTAGAAATGGAAGTAAGAGACTTATTAAGCGAATATGGATTTGACGGAGACGGATGTCCAGTAGTAGTAGGATCATCATTAAAAGCAATCGAAGATGGCGATGATCAATGTATACTAGACTTAATGGCAGCAGTAGATGAATATATTCCAACACCAGAAAGAGCGATTGACCAACCATTCTTAATGCCAGTAGAAGATGTATTCACAATCACAGGAAGAGGAACAGTTGCAACAGGAAGAGTTGAAAGAGGAATTCTTCATACAGGAGACGAAGTACAAATCGTTGGAATGAAAGAAGAAGTTTCAAAAACAACATGTACAGGAATAGAAATGTTCAGAAAATTACTAGATGAAGCAATGGCAGGAGATAACATCGGAGCATTATTAAGAGGTGTTCAAAGAGATGATATCGAAAGAGGTCAAGTATTAGCTAAACCTAATACAGTAAACCCACACAAAAAATTCATAGGTCAAGTATACGTATTAAAGAAAGAAGAAGGCGGAAGACATACACCATTCTTCCACGGATATAGACCACAATTTTACTTTAGAACAACAGACGTAACAGGTTCAATCGCATTACCAGAAGGAATAGAAATGGTTATGCCAGGAGACCACATCGACATGACTGTTGAATTAATAACAACAATAGCTATGGAGCCAAACCTAAGATTCGCTATCAGAGAAGGCGGAAGAACAGTTGGTTCAGGAGTTGTTACTACAATATTAGAATAGTTAAGATTACAAATATAAAGGCCTTTATAGAGTAAGTAGAAAGAGAAGGGGACGCCCTTCTCTTTTTATTTGCAAATGAATCTTTTGTAAATATTGTATACTACGAAAAGAATTTTTAATAAAGATGAAAAAATACTTGTCAAAATAAAAAAAATATTATACAATATAAGAGTTGTGACGCGATGAAGCAAGAGGTTGCTGGATTATCCAGGTTTTCTTAGCTGAGCATGCTTGATCATGAATCAGGCGGCAGTGTTGTTGTGCTCTTGGTTTAAACAAATTCATGGAACACCTGGAACAGTTTACTCAACACTGATGTTACATACCTATTAAAGAGGAATGAAAAGGAGGGAAATATAATGGCAAATCAAAAAATAAGAATTAGATTAAAGGCTTTTGACCACAACATATTAGATCAGTCAGCTGAAAAGATTGTTGAAACTGCAAAAAACACAGGAGCTAAAGTAGCTGGGCCAGTACCACTACCGACTGAGAAGGATATAGTTACAATATTAAGAGCTACACACAAGTATAAAGATTCTAGAGAGCAATTTGAAATTAGAACACATAAGAGATTAATTGATATATTAAGTCCATCACCAAAAACTGTTGATGCTCTTATGAGATTAGACTTACCAGCAGGTGTGGATATAGAAATAAAATTATAATTATAGAGATAACAGGATATTATGATCGGAGACGATCCGCTAATATTTTAGGAGGTGCAAGAAATGAAAAAAGCAATATTGGGAAGAAAGCTTGGAATGACTCAAATATTTGATGAAAATGGAAGAGTAGTTCCAGTTACAGTTGTAGAAGCAGGTCCATGTCCAGTAATTCAAAAGAAGACTGTAGACAAAGAGGGATATAACGCTATACAAGTAGGTTTTGAGAACATAAGAGAAAAGTTAGTTAACAAACCAAGAAAAGGGCAGTTTGCAAAAGCGGGAGTTGCTCTAAAAAGAATTATTAAGGAATTAAGATTAGAAAATATCGATGCATACGAAGTAGGAAGCGAGATAAAAGCTGACATATTCGCTGCAGGAGAAAAAGTTGACGTATCAGGCGTTTCAAAGGGTAAAGGATTCGCTGGTGCAATAAAAAGATGGAACTTTAGTAGAGGACCGATGTCTCATGGTTCTAAGTATCATAGAGGTGTAGGTTCACAAGGAGCATCTTCTGATCCATCAAGAACATTTAAAAACAAAAAAATGCCAGGACATATGGGAAACAGAAATACAACTGTTTTAAATCTTGAAGTTGTAAGAGTTATGCCTGAAAAGAACGTAATCTTAATTAAAGGCGGAGTACCGGGTCCAAACAAAGGCTATATAGTTATAAGAAATGCAGTAAAGCAAGCTTAAGACTTGGAAGAAAGGAGGATAAAGAATGCCTACAGTAGATTTATTTAACAGAGAAGGACAAAAAGTTGGAGATATGCAATTATCTGACAACGTATTTGCAGTTGAAGTTAATGCAAGTGTATTACATCAAGTTGTAGTTGCACAACTTGCAAATAAGAGACAAGGAACTCAATCAGCTAAAACTAGAGCTGAAGTTTCTGGAGGTGGAAAGAAGCCATGGAGACAAAAAGGAACAGGTAGAGCAAGACAAGGTTCTACTAGAGCTCCACAATGGATACATGGTGGTATAGTATTCGCACCAAAACCAAGAGACTATAGAATGGCAATTCCTAAATCAATGAAGAGAGTTGCAATGAAATCTGCTTTAACAAGCAAGGTTAATGATAGCAATTTACTAGTACTTGAAAGTTTAGAGTTACAAACTCCAAAAACTAAAGAAATAGTTAAAATGTTAAATGCATTTGAAGCTAAAAAAGTACTAATAGTTGTTCCAGTAGCTGACGAGATTGCTTATAAATCAGTTAGAAACATAGAAGGTGCAACTATTATACCAGTTAATAACTTAAATGTTTATGATATATTAAAACATGAAAAGTTTATTGTTACTAAAGAAGCAGTTGAAAAAATTGAGGAGGTGTATGCATAATGATGTTAAGCAGTTACGATATAATTAAAAAACCTGTAATAACTGAAAAAAGCATGTCTGTAATGGCAGACAAAAAATACACCTTCATTGTAGATATTCATGCTAATAAATCACAAATAAAAAGAGCAGTAGAAGAAGTGTTCGGAGTTAATGTAAAAGAAGTAAATACAGCAAGAATAATGGGAAAAATGAAAAGAGTTGGAGTTCATACAGGTAAGAGAGCCGACTATAAAAAAGCTGTAGTAACATTAACAACTGAAAGCAAAACTATTGAATTCTTTGAAGGAATGTAGTTTGTAAAAAAGCAGTTATTGGTGGTAAGCCAGATAAGCTATAAGAAGGAGGGAATCTAGATGGCAGTTAAAAAGTTTAAACCGGTTACGCCTTCGTTGAGAGAAATGACAGTTGCAACTTTTGAAGAGATTACAACTGATAAGCCGGAAAAATCACTTCTTGTTTCACTGAAGAAGAACGCGGGAAGAAATGCACAAGGTAAAATAACTGTTCGTCATCGTGGTGGCGGAGCAAAGAGAAAATACAGAATAATAGATTTCAAGAGAGATAAGGATGGAATACCTGCAAAGGTTAGTACAATAGAATATGATCCAAATAGAACAGCATATATAGCTTTAATTACTTATTTAGATGGTGAAAAAAGATATATAATAGCACCAGCAGGATTAAAAGTTGGAGATGTTTTGGTGTCGGGTGTAGATGCTGATATAAAAGCTGGAAATGCACTACCACTATTAAACATACCAGTAGGTACAGTTATACACAATATAGAATTACAAGCTGGAAAAGGAGGCCAAATAGTTAGATCAGCTGGAACATCAGCGCAACTTATGGCTAAAGAAGGCAAGTATGCTATATTAAGACTTCCAAGTGGCGAAATGAGATACGTAAGAATCGAATGTAGAGCTACAATTGGAACAGTTTCAAACTTAACTAATGATATAATTAACATTGGTAAAGCAGGAAGAAAGAGACACATGGGATGGAGACCGACAGTAAGAGGATCAGTAATGAATCCTAACGATCACCCACACGGTGGTGGAGAAGGTAAATCTCCTATCGGAAGACCAGGTCCAGTTACTCCATGGGGTAAGCCGGCTCTTGGATATAAAACTAGAAAGAATAAGAAGTATTCTGATAGAATGATTATTAAGAGAAGAGGCCAAAAATAATATATAGGTGTTAAAGAAGAGAATATCTATTCTCTTCCTACACATTCAAAATATATGAAAGGAGGACACTAGTTTGAGTAGATCACTTAAAAAAGGACCTTTCGTTGCAGATTCATTAATGAGTAAAATTGAGGCTATGAACGCAACGGGAGAAAAGAAGGTTATAAAAACTTGGTCAAGAAGTTCAACAATATTCCCTCAAATGTTAGGTCATACTATAGCTGTCCATGATGGAAGAAAACATGTTCCGGTTTTTATAAGTGAAGACATGGTAGGACATAAATTAGGTGAATTTGTTTTAACAAGAACATTCAAAGGTCACGTAGATAAAAGCGAAAAGTCATCACGTGTAAGATAGTTATAGGAAGGAGGAACCAGAATGGAAGCTAGAGCTATAGCAAAGTATGTAAGAATTTCTTCTAGAAAAGTAAGAGTTGTTCTAGATTTAGTAAGAGGTAAGAATGTAAATGAAGCTTTTGCTATATTGAATTATACTCCACAAAATTCAGCTACCGTAGTTAATAAGGTATTGAAATCAGCTGCAGCTAATGCGGAAAATAATCTTAACTTAGATGTTAATAAATTATATGTTGCAGAAGCGTATGCTAATCAAGGTCCAACTTTAAAGAGATTTAGACCGCGTGCACAAGGTAGGGCATATTCAATAATGAAAAGAACTAGTCATATTACATTAGTAGTAAAAGAAAGAGCATAGAAGGAGGGAAATCTAGTGGGACAAAAAGTAAATCCACATGGCCTCAGAGTCGGCGTAATAAAAGACTGGGATGCTAAATGGTATGCAGATAAGAAAAATTTTGCAGACAACTTAATCGAAGATAATAAAATAAGAAAGTTTATAAAGAATAAATGTTTTTCAGCAGGTATAGCTAAAATAGAAATTGAAAGAACTCCAAAAAGAGTTAAAATAAACATTCACACAGCTAAGCCAGGTATGCTTATTGGAAAAGGCGGAAAAGGCATAGAGGATTTAAAAACTGAAATTTTAGCATTAACAGCTGAGAAAAATGCAGTAATCAACATAGTAGAAGTAAAAAGACCAGAAACTGATGCACAGTTAATGGCTGAAAATGTTGCTCAACAATTAGAAAAGAGAATTTCATTTAGAAGAGCTATGAAACAAGTAATTCAAAGAGCTATGAAGAGTGGAACTAAGGGAGTTAAGACTGCTTGCGCAGGAAGACTTGGTGGAGCAGAAATTGCAAGAACTGAACATTACCATGAAGGAACAATTCCTCTACAAACATTAAGAGCAGATATCGATTATGGATTTGCAGAAGCAAATACAACTTATGGAAAAATAGGTGTTAAAGTTTGGGTATATAAAGGTGAAGTTCTTCCGAAAAAGAAAGTTAAAATGGAAGAAGTTGGCCAATAAGAAAGGAGGAATAATTTATGTTGATGCCAAAGAGAGTAAAGCATCGTAAGGTACAACGTGGCAGAATGAAGGGAAAAGCTACTAGAGGTAACTTCATTGCATACGGTGATTATGCTATACAAGCAACTGAATGTGGTTGGTTAACAAGCAACCAAATTGAGTCTGCCAGAATAGCTATAAATAGATATATAAAAAGAGGTGGAAAGCTTTGGATTAAGGTTTTCCCAGATAAACCAGTAACTGAAAAACCAGCTGAAACTCGTATGGGTTCTGGTAAAGGATCACCTGAATACTGGGTAGCAGTAGTTAAACCAGGCAGAGTATTGTTTGAGTTATCAGGAGTTCAAGAGAATGTTGCTAGAGAAGCTATGAGACTTGCTTCACATAAGCTTCCAGTTACGACTAAATTCGTTACAAGAAAAGATTTCGAGCAAATGGGTGGTGAAGTAAATGAGGGCTAATGAATTAAAAGAATTAAAACAAAGTTCCTCTCAAGAACTATTAGCTAAGTTAACTGATCTGAAAGCAGAGTTATTTAACTTGAGATTTCAATTAGCAACTGGCCAATTAGAAAACCCAATGAGAATTAGAATGGTTAAAAAATCAATAGCTCAAGTTAAAACCGTAATTAGAGAAAAAGAATTACAAGTTCTTGAGCAATAGCAAGCTGAAAGGAGGTTTATCCTGTGGAAAGAGGTAACAGAAAAACTAGAATAGGTAGAGTCGTTTCAGATAAAATGGATAAAACTATTGTAGTTGCAGTTGAAGGAAAAGTTCGTCACCCATTGTATGGAAAAACTATAAATAAAACTGTAAAGTTTAAAGCTCATGATGAAAATAATGAGGCAGGAATTAACGATACAGTATTAATAATGGAAACTAGGCCATTATCTAAAGATAAAAGATGGAGATTAGTTCAAATAATGCAAAAAGCTAAGTAATCTTATGGTTGGAAGGAGGTCGTTTATATGATACAGCCACAAACACGATTAAAAGTAGCAGATAACACTGGTGCAAAAGAAATTATGTGTATCAGAGTTTTGGGCGGTTCAAGAAGAAAGTATGGTAATATTGGAGATGTAATAGTTGCTAGCGTTAAAAGTGCAACACCAGGCGGGGTTGTTAAAAAAGGTGACGTAGTAAAAGCTGTTATCGTAAGAACAAGAAAAGGTGCAAGAAGAGTTGACGGTTCATATATAAAATTTGATGATAATGCAGCTGTTGTTATTAAAGATGATAAGCAACCAAAAGGAACTCGTATATTTGGACCAATAGCTAGAGAGCTAAGAGAAAAAGATAAAGAGTTCAACAAAATATTATCATTAGCACCTGAAGTTCTATAAAAGGGAGGTGGCTGTGATGGCTAAAGTTCACGTTAGAAGAACGGATAAAGTAATTGTTATTTCAGGTAAAGATAAAGGGAAAGTAAGCGAAGTATTAGCTGTATACCCTAAAGATGGAAAAATATTAGTTAAAGATGTTAATATTGTTACTAAGCATGTTAAACCTAATAAGGCGAATATGCAAGGTGGAATAGTGAAGAGAGAAGCAGCAATAAATAGTTCAAAAGTAATGTTACACTGCACTAAATGTAATTCTGCTACAAGAGTTAGCAAGAAATTACTAGAAGATGGAACAAAAGTTAGAGTTTGCAAAAAGTGCGGAGAAGTACTATAGAATTTGAAAGGAGGTTCACTTGATGAATAGACTACAGGAAAAATATAATAATGAAGTAGTTCCAGCCCTAATGGAAAAGTTCGGATATAAGAATTTAATGGAAGTTCCAAAGCTTGAAAAAGTAGTTGTAAACATGGGCGTGGGCGAAGCTAAGGATAATTCTAAGTTATTAGAAGCAGCTGTAGCTGACTTACAACAAATCACAGGACAAAAGCCTGTAACAACAAAGGCAAAGAAATCTGTAGCTAACTTTAAAGTTAGAGAAAATATGCCTATTGGATGCAAAATTACATTAAGAAAAGAAAGAATGTATCAATTTGCGGATAAGTTAATGAGTGTTGCTTTACCAAGAGTTAGAGACTTCAGAGGAGTATCTTCTAAATCTTTTGATGGTAGAGGGAATTACGCTTTAGGACTTAAAGAACAAATTATATTCCCAGAAATAGAATATGATAAAGTGGATAAAGTAAGAGGTATGGACATTATATTTGTTACTACTGCCAAGACTGACGAAGAAGCAAGAGAATTGCTTAAGTATCTTGGAATGCCATTTGCTCAATAATAAGGAGGGAAGAACGTGGCACGTAAAGCAATGATTGAAAAGTGGAATAAAACACCTAAGTTTGCTACTAGAGCATATACAAGGTGCAGAATATGCGGAAGACCACATGCTGTTTTAAGAAAATACGGTATATGTCGTATTTGCTTTAGAGAATTAGCATACAAAGGTCAAATTCCGGGATGTAAAAAAGCTAGTTGGTAATATAATTATTGGAAAGGAGGCATAATAGATGGTTATGACAGACCCTATTGCAGATATGCTAACTCGTATTAGAAACGCAAATATAGTTAGACATGAAGTTGTGGAAGTTCCATCATCAACTGTAAAAAAATCTTTAGCTAACATATTACTTCAAGAAGGATATGTAAAAGATGTAGAAGAGTATGCAGATGGAGCAGTTCCGATGCTTAGAATGTCTTTAAAATATCAAGGAAAAGATAGAATAATTACAGGGCTTAAGAGAATATCAAAGCCAGGATTAAGAGTATATTGCAAGAAAGATAGTATACCAAAAGTACTAAACGGTTTAGGAGTTGCAATAATTTCAACTTCTAAAGGAATAGTTACGGATAGAGAAGCAAGAAAATCAGGTTTAGGTGGAGAAGTTATTTGTTACATTTGGTAATTTAACGTGGATAGGAGGTGTGGTAATGTCAAGAGTAGGAAGACTTCCAATAGAAATACCTAATGGAGTAAAAGTTGATGTAACACCAGATAACGTTGTTACAGTAAAAGGATCAAAAGGAGAATTAACTAGAGCTATGCACAAAGATATAAACATAGCTTTAGAAGAATCATTAATAGTTGTTACAAGACCAAGTGATGTTGCTCAACACAGAGCTCTACATGGATTAACAAGGGCTTTACTTAAAAATATGGTCGTTGGTGTTACGGAAGGATACCAAAAGACTTTAGAATTAGTTGGTGTTGGTTACAAAGCGCAATTAAAAGGAAAAGATTTAGTATTGAATCTTGGATATTCACATCCAGTTGAAATAAAGTCTGTTGAAGGTGTAGAATTCACAGTTCCAGAAGCAACTAAAGTTGTTGTTAGTGGAATAGATAAAGAATTAGTTGGTTCAGTAGCAGCTAATATTAGAGTATGGAGAAAGCCAGAACCATACAAAGGAAAAGGAATTAAATACGCAGGCGAAGTTATAAGACGTAAAGAAGGTAAGACTGGCAAGAAGTAACACAAGTAACAGCAGAAAGGAGTGAATATAATGTTCAAGAAAGAAGATAGACAAAAAGCTAGAGTTAAACGTCATTTGAGAGTACGTAATAAGATCTCTGGATCAGCTGAAAGACCAAGATTAGCAGTATTCAGAAGTGAAAAAAATATTTATGCTCAGTTAATTGATGATATTGCTGGAGTAACTCTAGTTTCAGCTTCAACTCTAGATAAAGAGTTTGAAGGAAAAGTAGGAAGTAATAAAGAAGCAGCTAAAGTTGTTGGATCTATGATAGCAAAAAGAGCTTTAGAAAAACAAATTGAAGATGTTGTTTTTGATAGAGGCGGATTTGTATATCATGGAAGAGTAAAAGAACTTGCTGATGCTGCGAGAGAAGCAGGTCTAAAATTCTAGAGAAGGAGGGAAAACTATGAGAGTAGATCCTAACACGCTAAACCTAAAAGAGAAAGTTGTGTTCATAAACAGGGTTGCTAAAGTTGTTAAAGGTGGAAGAAACTTTAGATTTAGTGCTCTTGTTGTAGTAGGTGATGAAAATGGTCACGTAGGCGTTGGTACGGGTAAAGCAGTTGAAATACCTGAAGCAATAAGAAAAGGTATTGAAGATGCAAAGAAACATTTAGTTGAAGTATCAATAGTTGGAACGACTGTTCCACATAGAATAGAAGGTAAGTTCGGAAGAGGCGATGTTATTATTATGCCAGCTGAAGAAGGTACTGGAGTTCTAGCTGGTGGTCCTGTTAGAGCCGTACTTGAATTAGCAGGAATAAAGGATGTTAGAGCTAAATCATTAGGTTCTAATAATCCAAGAAATATGGTCGGAGCTACATTAGAAGGATTATCAAAATTAAGAACCGCTGAACAGATTGCTAAATTAAGAGGCAAGACTGTAGAAGAGATTCTAGGTTAGGAGGGGATCAACCTTGGCTAAGCTTAAGGTGACACTAACAAAGAGCACTATAGGTAGAAAGAAAGATCATATTGCTACTGTTCATGCTCTTGGATTAAAAAAAATAGGCAAAAACGTTGTTCACGAAGATACTCCTCAAATAAGAGGTATGATAAATAAAGTGAATTACTTATTAGAGATTGAAGAAGTACAATAAGAGGAGGTGTAAAACATGAAACTTCATGAATTGAAGCCTGCTGCAGGTTCTAAGAAATCTGCTAAAAGAGTTGGTAGAGGAAACGGTTCAGGACTAGGAAAAACTGCAGGAAGAGGACACAATGGGCAAAATTCTAGATCAGGCGGAGGCACAAGACCAGGATTTGAAGGAGGTCAAATGCCTTTATATAGAAGATTACCTAAAAGAGGTTTTACTAATATATTCGCTAAAGAGTATGTTGAAGTTAACGTAAGTAGATTAAACATATTTGAAGATGGAACAGAAATTACTCCAGAGTTATTAAAAGCTAATGGAGTAATCAGTAAGATAAAAGATGGTGTTAAGGTTCTAGGTAATGGTGAATTAGAAAGAAAACTTACAGTTAAAGCAACTAAGTTCACAAAAGGTGCAGTTGAAAAGATAGAATCTGTTGGGGGAAAAGTAGAGGTGATATAAATTGTCAACCTTACGTAATGCTTGGAAAGTTCCCGAATTAAGAAATAGAATACTATTTACAATACTAATGGTAGCAATTATCAGGATGGGAAATCATATTCCTGTTCCTGGAATTGATACTAATGCACTATCGAATCTTGCAAAAGCGGGAACGTTATTTAGTTTTTATGATTTGATGTCAGGTGGAGCACTAAGTAGTTTTAGTATTTTTGCTATGGGAGTTATACCTTATATCAACTCATCAATTATATTTCAGTTACTTACTATTGCAATTCCTTCATTAGAGCAACTTTCAAAAGAAGGTGAAGAAGGAAGAAAGAAAATACAAAATTATACGAGATACTGTGCAGTAGTCTTTGGTGCACTGCAATCCTTTGGTACTTATGCACTAATAAGAAACTATGGAGCAATTTCAAATGTATCTAAATTTGATGTGTTCTTAATAGTACTCACTCTAACTACATCATCTGTATTTTTAATGTGGTTAGGTGATCAAATTACTGTAAAAGGCATTGGAAATGGTGTTTCACTTATAATATTTATAAATATTATATCAAGACTTCCAAGTCAAATTGCACAAGTTATGAGCTTTCAATCAACAGGAGCAGTAAGTATTGTGCAGGTTGCTATGCTACTAGTATTAATAATTGCATTATTTGTTGCGGTTGTAGCAACTAATTTGTCAGAGAGAAGAATACCTATACAATATGCAGCTAAGCAATCTGGTGGAAGAATGTTTAAAGGGCAGTCAACACACATTCCTATAAATATGAATTCATCTGGTGTTATAGCTATAATATTTGCTATGTCAGTTATGCAATTTCCGGCAACTATAGCTAGCTTTATTCCAGAATCAGCATTCGGCAAATTTATAACTATGAGTAAATATAGTATATTTAAGCATAACACGTTACCATACGTTATAGTGACTATAGTTCTAGTTGTATTTTTTACTTGGTTTTACTCAGAAGTTACGTTTAAACCAGATGAGATGGCTGAAAATATACATAAATCTGCGGGATTTATTCCGGGTGTAAGACCAGGAGAGCCGACAGCAAGATTTATTGGAAAAGTATTAATGAGAGTTTCTATACTTGGAGGAATATTTGCTGCACTTATAGCTGTAATCCCAATGGGTATAGAAGGATTAACGGCATTTAAAGGAATATCTTTTGGTGGTACAGCATTACTAATTCAAGTTGGTGTTGCTCTAGATTTTATGAGACAGCTTGAATCTCAATTAATGTTAAGACATTATAAAGGATTTCTTAAATAGAAGTGTAAAAGAATTTGGAGTTGATGTTGCATGAGAATAATTTTGTTAGGACCTCCTGGAGCAGGAAAGGGAACACAAGCAAAATTAATAAGTGAAAAATATTTAATTTCTCATATCTCTACTGGAGATATATTTAGAAAAAATATTTCAGAAAAGACACCATTAGGTGTTAAAGCGAAAGAATATATGGACAAAGGATTGTTAGTTCCAGATGAGTTAACAATTGATATAGTAAAAGATAGATTAACTAATGAAGATTGTAAGACTGGATTTTTACTAGATGGATTTCCAAGAACAGTAAACCAAGCAGAAGCTTTAGAAGATTTTCTAAAAACAAGAGAAGAAAAGATTGATACTGCATTGCTTATAAATGTTCCAAGTGAGTTTATACTAGATAGAATGACAGGAAGAAGAGTTTGTCCGGTATGCGGAGCTAGTTATCATATTAAATTCAACCCTCCGAAAGTTGATGAGATATGTGACGCTTGCGGTAACAAGATTGTTCAAAGAAAAGATGACAGTGAAGAAACCGTATCTGAGAGAATAGATGTATATGAAAAACAAACTCAACCTTTAGCAGAATTCTATAAGTCTAAAGATCAATTATTTGTGGTTGATGGTACACAATCTATTGATCAAGTGTTTACAGACATTTCAAATTATATTGAAGGCAGTAATTAATGATAATAATTAAAACTGCAAAAGAAATAGACTATATGAGACATGCTGGAAGAGTAGTAGGTGAAACTTTAGCTTTATTGCAAGAATATGTAAAACCAGGAATAACTACTGGTGAATTGGATAAAATAGCAGAAGAGTATATAAGAAAGAATAATGCTATCCCATCCTTTAAAGGATATTCTGGTTTTCCTGCTTCAATATGTACTTCTATTAATGAAGAAGTTGTTCATGGTATACCAGGAAGGAGAGTACTACAAGAAGGTGATATTATTAGCATTGATTGTGGAGCTAAACTTAATGGGTATCATGGTGATGCAGCAAGGACTTTCGCTGTGGGTCATATTTCAAAGGAAGCTGAAAACTTGATTAAAGTAACTGAAGAGAGCTTTTTTAGAGGAATTAAAAAGGCTACTGTAGGTAATAGATTAAGTGACATATCCTCATCAATTCAGGAGTATGCTGAAAGCCAAGGATGTTCTGTTGTTAGAGATTTTGTTGGTCATGGCATTGGTACAGAAATGCATGAAGCTCCTGAAGTACCCAATTTTGGACGGCCTGGAAGAGGACCCAAGTTAGTTGAAGGTATGATTTTTGCAATTGAACCAATGATTAATATTGGGGAATTTTATGTAAGAGTACAACCGGATAATTGGACCGTAGTTACTAAAGATGGAATGTTATCAGCTCATTATGAAAATACCGTGGCAATTTTAAATAATGGCCCGGAAATGTTAACTTTAATTTAGGTTAATCGAGGTGACTATTTTGTACGAAGAACTTATAGGTAGGGTTGTTTACTCAAAAGCTGGAAGAGATTCAGGCAAACCCTCTATAATATTAAATATAATTGATAAAGATTATGTAAATATTATAGATGGAGATTTAAGAAAAATCGAAAAGCCTAAGAAGAAAAAGTTAAAACATTTAAATGTGACCAATCAGGTAATAAATGAAATTAAAGAGTTGATTATTTCCGGAAAAACCTTTAGTAATTCTAAACTAAGAAAGTGCTTAGAAAATAGGTGCGATATTAAGGAGGGTTAAGTGCCTTATGTCAAAAGATGATGTAATAGAAATGCAAGGTACAGTTATAGAAGCTTTACCTAATGCTATGTTTGAAGTTGAATTAGAAAGTGGTCAAAAAATATTAGCACATGTATCTGGCAAATTAAGAATGAACTTCATTAGAATCTTACCAGGTGATAAAGTTACAGTTGAGCTTTCTCCATATGATCTAACTAGAGGAAGAATAACTTGGAGAGCAAAATAACAAGGAGGGTTAGTGATGAAAGTAAGACCATCAGTAAAACCTATATGTGAAAAATGTAAGGTTATAAAAAGAAAAGGCAAAGTAATGGTTATTTGCGAAAATCCTAAACATAAACAAAAACAAGGTTAATTAATATAAGATAAAAACTTAATTTAACAGTTGATAAATTTACAAAATTGCAATATCATGTATAAGTATGATTGCAAGATATATAAATTAAGGTAAATGCGGCTGCTAAGATAAATTAAAAGAATAACAGTTGGAAAGTAGGAGGTGTAGAATCCAATGGCAAGAATAGCTGGTACTGACCTACCAAAAGAAAAAAGAGTTGAAGTAGGTCTAACATACATCTATGGGATAGGAATTAACAGATCACGTGAAATTCTTGAAAAGACTGGAGTTAATCCTGACACAAGAGTTAAAGACTTGACTGAAGATGAAGTAAACACTATAAGAGATTACATCAGTAATGGACTTATTGTTGAGGGAGATTTAAGAAGAAAAATCGCTCTTGATATAAAGAGATTAGTTGAAATAGGATGTTATAGAGGAATAAGACATAGAAAAGGTCTTCCTTTAAGAGGACAAAAGACTAAGACTAATGCAAGAACTAGAAAAGGTCCAAAGAGAGCAATAAGTGGTAAGAAGAAAAAATAGTAAGGAGGGATGATAAGTGGCTAAAGCAAAAGCAAGAAAAACTAGAAGAAAAAAAGAAAGAAAAAACATTGAACACGGCTGTGCACATATAAAATCAACCTTCAACAATTCATTAGTTACTTTAACTGATGCTGTTGGCAATGCATTATCATGGTCAAGTGCAGGAGCATTAGGATTTAGAGGTTCAAGAAAAAGCACACCGTTTGCTGCTCAAATGGCAGCTGAAACTGCAGCAGGTACTGCAATGGAACACGGTTTAAAGAGTATAGAAGTATATGTAAAAGGACCAGGTGCAGGTAGAGAAGCAGCTATAAGATCTCTACAAGCAGCAGGACTTGAAATAACGTTAATAAAAGACGTTACACCAATTCCACACAATGGTTGCAGACCACCAAAGAGAAGAAGAGTATAATATATAAAAGCAGGAGGTGTTACTTAAATGGCTAGATATACGGGACCTGTATGTAGAATATGCAGAAGAGAAGGTATGAAGCTAATCCTTAAGGGAGATAGATGCTATACTGAAAAATGTTCGTTTAATAGAAGAGGCTATGCTCCAGGACAGCATGGACAAAGCAGAAAAAAACTTTCTAACTACGGAATCCAATTAAGAGAAAAACAAAAAACTAGAAAGATTTACGGAGTATTAGAAGGACAATTTAGAAAGTATTATGAAAAAGCTACTGTAATGAGAGGAATTACAGGTGAAAACTTGTTAAGACTTCTTGAAATGAGACTTGATAACGTAGTGTATAGAATAGGTTTTGGTGGTTCAAGATCTGAAGCTAGACAACTAGTAAATCATGGACACTTTTTAGTAAATGGTAAAAAGGTAGATATACCATCTTACAAAGTTAGTGCAAATGATGTTATCAGTGTTCGTGAAAAGAGCAGAGCTAGTGAAAAGTTTAAAGTTTTTGCTGAAAATCCTAGAACAGTACCTGCTTGGATGCAAGGAAGTACTGCAGATTATGAAGTAAAAATTATTGCTGAGCCAGCTAGAACTGATATTGATGTTCCAGTAAATGAAACATTAATCGTTGAGTTATACAGCAAATAAGAATGGTGATTAGAATGGAATCAGTTGCCCTCAGTATGTTATAATCCATTAAGGGAGGGTTCGTATGTTAGAGATAGAAAAACCCAAAATAGAATGTGTAGAAGCAGCTGAAGATGGCACTTACGGAAAGTTTGTAATAGAGCCGTTGGAAAGAGGATATGGCATAACTTTAGGTAATTCACTTAGAAGAATATTAATGTCATCTTTACCTGGTGCTGCAGTAAGTTCGATAAAAATTGACGGAGTTCTTCATGAGTTTTCTACTGTTTTAGGAGCTAAAGAAGATGTTACAGATTTAATACTGAACATTAAAGGATTAGCATTGAAAATGAATGGAGATGGACCAAAGACAATATATATTGATGCTAAAGGACCAGGAGAAGTAACTGGTGCAGATATTACCTGTGATGCAGATATGGAAGTTATTAGTAAAGACTTACATATAGCAACATTAGACGATGATGCAAAATTATCTATGGAAATCAACGTAAGTAGAGGTAGAGGATATGTTGCTCAAAGTAAGAACAAAAGAGATGACATGCCAATAGGTACTATACCAGTTGACTCTATATATACTCCAGTTAAAAGAGTTAATTTTTCAGTAGAAAACACTAGAGTAGGTCAAATTACTGACTATGACAAATTAACAATTGAAATATGGACTAACGGAACTATTAAGCCTGAAGAAGCGATTAGTCTTTCAGCTAAGATTCTTATTGAACATTTCAAGTTATTTATGACTCTTACAGACCATGCTGATGATGTTGAGATTATGGTTGAAAAAGAAGAAGATAAAAAAGAAAAAGTTCTTGAAATGACTATTGAAGAATTAGATCTTTCAGTTAGAAGCTATAATTGCTTAAAGAGAGCAGGTATAAACACTGTTCAAGAGTTAACTGAAAGAAATATGGATGATATGATGAAAGTTAGAAATTTAGGTAAAAAATCACTTGAAGAAGTGCAAGAAAAGCTTGAAGCATTAAGTTTAGGCTTAAAGAAATCCGATGAGTAAAGGAGGATGAAACATGGCACAACAACGTAAGTTGGGACTTCCAACTGATCAGAGAAGAGCTATGCTAAGAAATTTAGTAACTAGTTTCTTAAAAAATGGTAGAATTGAAACTACTGTTACAAGAGCTAAAGAAACTAAAAACATAGCTGAAAAGATGATAACTCTTGCAAAAAGAGGAGATCTTCATGCTAGAAGACAAGTTTTAGCGTATGTTACTGAAAAAGCAGTAGTTGAAGATCTATTTGCAAACATTGCTCCAAAGTATGCAGAAAGAAACGGTGGATACACTAGAATTTTAAAAATGGGCCCAAGAAGAGGCGACGGAGCAGAAATAGTTATACTTGAATTAGTATAATCACTTTATAAGGGGATTAAGTATTTCTAGCTTAGTCCCCATTTTACTATTATGTGAGATTATAATATGTAAAGGGGTGATTTTGTATATGAGCGAATATATGGTGAAGTGTAGCAATGTTACATATAAATATAATGCAAATGATCAAGATGTAAAGATTGCTGTTGATGGAGTTAGTCTTGACATAAAAAAAGGAGAATTTCTAGTAGTACTTGGGCATAATGGTTCAGGTAAGTCTACATTATCTAAACATATAAATGCACTTTTAGTTCCAACTGAAGGAAAAGTTTATGTAGATGATATGGATACTAGTGATGAACAAAACATATGGAAAGTAAGAAATAAAGCAGGAATGGTATTTCAAAATCCAGATAATCAGCTTGTTGCTACTATAGTAGAAGAAGATGTAGCATTTGGGCCAGAAAACTTGGGAATAGACCCAACTGAAATAAGAGTTAGAGTAGATGACGCATTAAAAAAAGTTAATATGTACCAATATATAAAGCATGCGCCACATTTATTATCAGGCGGTCAAAAGCAGAGAATAGCTATTGCTGGAATTTTAGCAATGAGACCGGATTGTATAGTATTTGATGAGCCTACAGCTATGTTAGATCCTTCAGGCAGAAAAGAAGTTATCAATACTATCAAGGAAATAAATTGTAAATACGGAATTACAATAGTGTTAATAACTCATTATATGGAAGAAGCTGTTGAAGCAGATAGAATAGTAGTTATGGATAAAGGTAAGATAGTACAAGAGGGAACCCCAAGAGAAATTTTTGCTAATGTATCATTAATGAAAGAAATTGGACTTGATGTCCCACAAATGACAGAACTTGCCTATGAGTTAAATAAAAGTGGAATTAATATAACTTCGGATATATTAACTATAAATGAGATGGTGGATGCATTATGTCAATTAGTATAGAAAATTTAAAATATGTATATATGCCTGGATCACCCTTTGAAAAGGTTGCATTAAATGATGTAAACCTAAGTATAGAAGAGGGTGAATTTGTCGCATTAATAGGACATACAGGTTCAGGAAAATCAACATTGATACAACATATAAATGGCCTGTTAAAGCCAACGTATGGAAAGATAATTATAGATGGTATTGATATAGCTTCTAAAAGTGTAAAATTAAGTAGCATTAGAAAGAAGGTAGGACTTGTATTTCAATATCCAGAGTATCAATTATTTGAAGAGACTATTGAAAAAGACATAGCATTCGGTCCTAAAAATTTAGGATTGAATGACGATGAAATAAATAAAAGAGTAAAAAAAGCTATGAAAATAGTAGGATTAGATTATGATGTATATAAAGATAAGTCACCTTTTGATCTAAGTGGTGGTCAAAAGAGAAGAGTAGCTATAGCTGGAGTTGTAGCTATGGAGCCTAAAGTTCTAATCCTAGATGAGCCTACTGCTGGATTAGATCCAAAAGGTAGAGATGAAATCTTAGAAAGAATTAGAGAACTTAAAGCAGAGTATAATATGACAATAATACTAGTTTCTCATAGCATGGAGGATGTTGCAAAACTAGCAACACGAGTATTAGTAATGCATGATTCAAAGTGTATCTTAGATGGCACACCAAGTGAAGTATTTAAGGAAATAGAAACATTAGAAAGAGTAGGGCTTGCAGTTCCACAAGTAACTTATTTAGTGCGGGAATTGAGAAAGAAAGGATTCAATATATCAGAAGATATATTTACTATTGAGCAAGCCAAAAGTGAAGTATTGAATTTTTTAAAGGGAGCTAATAATAATGATTAAAGATATTACTATAGGTCAATATGTACCAGGCGAGTCTTTCATTCATAATTTGGATCCAAGAGTAAAAATATTGCTGTCGATGATATTTATAATAGATCTATTTATTATAGATAATTTTCAAGGATATGGTTTTATTTTAATATTTACAGCTATTGCTATAATTATTTCTAAAGTTGATATTAAGTATATATATAAAGGGGTAAAACCGATACTTATTCTTTTATTAATAACAGCACTTTTAAATATTTTTATGACAGGTGGTTCTGCTGGAGAAGCCCCTCTCTTACAATGGGGATTCTTAAAGATATATAAACAGGGATTAATTCTAGCAGGATTTATGGTTATTAGACTAGTTTTTCTAGTAGTAGGAACATCACTACTTACTCTCACAACTTCACCAATTGAGTTAACTGATGGCTTAGAAAAACTTCTAAATCCCTTTAGAAAAATTGGATTGCCAGCCCATGAGCTAGCTATGATGATGACTATAGCTTTAAGATTTATACCAACTTTAATGGATGAAACGGACAAGATAATGAAAGCACAAATGGCAAGAGGAGCTGACTTTGATTCAGGTAACATTTTTAGTCGAGCTAAAAACTTGGTTCCATTATTAGTGCCATTATTTATTAGTTCTTTTAGACGTGCTGATGAGCTTGCTATGGCTATGGAAGCTAGATGTTATAAAGGCGGAGAAGGAAGAACTAGAATGAAAATATTAAAATTAGGCAATAGAGATTTTATTGCAATTACAATAATGATTATATTAGTAGTTCTTTCTATATTGAGTAGAAGCTTTACTTAGATATATTTATTTTAGTGGAGTGTTAAAAGTGAAAAGAAATATAAAACTTACTATCGAGTATGATGGAAAAAATTATTCGGGGTGGCAAAGGCAGAAAGATGTCATGACCATTCAACAAAAGATTGAAGATGTGATTTCAGAAATAACCAGAGAAAATATTGAAGTAATTGGATGTAGTAGAACAGATTCAGGAGTTCATGCTAAGGCATTTGTATGTAACTTTATTACTGAAAGTACTATACCATCTGAAAAGTTTAAGCTTGCAATTAATCAAAAGCTACCTAAGGATATAGTTATATTAAATTCGGAGAAAGTAGATCTAGAGTTTCATTCTCGTTATCATAGTAAAGGGAAAACTTATTTGTATAACATACTAAATAGGCAGGAACGGCCAGTAATTAATCGAGATTATGTTTATCATTTTAATAAGAATTTAGATATAGATTTAATGATTGAGGCAAGTAAATATTTTCTTGGAACTCATGAGTTTGACTCTTTTAAAAACATAGGAAGTTCAGTTCAAACAACGGAGAGAACTATTTACAACTTAAATATATATAAAGATGAGCAGAATATTAAAATTCAGGTAACTGGAGATGGCTTTCTTTATAATATGGTTAGAATTATGGTAGGTACACTTTTAGATGTTGGTATGGGTAAAATTCCACCAAATGCAATTAAACATATAATTGCAGCAAAAGATAGAACAAAAGCTGGCAGAGCTGTTCCAGCACAAGGATTATATTTGCAACAAGTGTACTATTAGTAATGAATGAGAGAATTATAAAAAAATTAATATTTATTACTAAAAGATGTGTTGACACACCCGGCTAATTGTATTATAATAATTTTTGTTGTAAATAATAAGATATTATATAAGACCATAGTCCTGGTCTTGATATAGAAGAGATTAAACATATACGTAATAGGAAAAGTTCAAGGAGGGAAAATGATGAAATCATACGTTGCAAAAACAAATGAAGTTCAAAGAAAATGGTATGTTATTGACGTTGAAGGAAAAGCATTAGGAAGAGCAGCTAGTCAAGTGGCTACAATTCTAAGAGGAAAAAACAAACCAGAATACACACCAAGTGTTGACACTGGAGATTTTGTTATAGTATTAAATGCTGACAAAATTTTATTAACAGGAAAAAAATTAGATCAAAAAATGTTAAGACATCATTCATTATATCCAGGCGGATTAAAGGAAGTAACTTATAGAAAAGCATTAGAAAGCAAACCAGAATTTGTTTTCCAAGAAGCTGTAAGAAGAATGCTTCCAAAAGGACCTTTAGGAAGAAAAATGCTTACTAAATTAAAAGTATATAGAGGTTCAACACATGATCAACAAGCTCAAAAACCAGAAGTTTTAGAGTTAAAATACTAATATAAAGAACTGAAAGGAGGATACATATAGATGGCTAAAGTTCAATATTTTGGAACAGGAAGAAGAAAGAAATCAGTAGCTAGAGTTATACTTGTACCTGGAGATGGTAAAGTTACAATAAATAAAAGAGATGCAGAAAACTATTTTGGATTAGAAACTCTAAGATACATTGTAAACCAACCATTAGTTTTAACAGGATCTAAAGACAAATTTGATGTAATAGTAAATGTTCATGGTGGAGGGTTCACAGGTCAAGCTGGAGCTATAAGACACGGAATATCAAGAGCACTAGTAAAATCAGATGAGACTTTAAAACCAGAACTTAAGAAAGCTGGTTTCATGACAAGAGATCCAAGAATGAAAGAAAGAAAGAAATACGGTCTTAAAAAAGCGAGAAGAGCACCACAGTTCTCAAAGAGATAAAAAGTTTATATTCAAAGCAAGAAAGAGAACTCTTTCTTGCTTTTTATTTTTCATAGAATACTAAATTGACTCAATCTAAGAACTTATTGGGGGGAGGTTATGGATATAGTAAGTATGATAATAGGATTCATTGCTGGATTAGGACTATTTCTTTATGGAATCAAATTAATGGGAGAAGGATTAGAAAATGCAGTTGGAAATAAGATAAAGACTTTTTTTGATAAGCTAACCTCCAATTCTATAAAATCTGTATTAACAGGTGCCGGCATTACTTCACTCATACAAAGCAGTAGTGTTACTACGGTAATGGTTATTGGATTTGTTAATGCAGGCTTAATGAGTGTAAATCAAGCAGCAGGAGTTATAATTGGAGCTAATATCGGTACAACAATTACTGCTCAAATTATGTCATTTAAATTAGGCGAGTCTTTATTACTATTTATCGGAATAGGTTCTTTTATGGTATTTTTTTCAAAACAAGATAAAGCTAGAGAAATAGGTAAAATTATATTAGGACTTGGTATATTATTTTTAGGAATGAATTTTCTAAAAGATACAATGGAACCATTAAGTAGATCAGATTATTTTATAAACTTAATGATTTCACTAAAGGGAAATATATTTTTAGGAGTTTTTGTTGGTATAATTATGACTGCTTTAATACAGAATTCATCAGCTACGACAGGAATACTTTTAGCTTTAGGAGAGATTGGTGTATTACCTATAGAGGTTGCAGTACCTATACTGTTTGGCAATAATATAGGTACATGTACAACAGCGCTAATATCCAGTATAGGAACAAGTGTAGAGGCACGTAAAACGGCATACATTCATTTACTATTCAATGTTATAGGAACTATAATATTTATACCACTCATTCCAGCAATGCTTTATATAATTATTAAGGTAAATCCTCATAATATATCAAGACAAATTGCAAATATTCATACAACATTTAATTTAATAAATGCAATTATAATGACTCCATTCATTAGTGGTTTAGTATTTTTATCTGGTAAATTAGTAAAGGGAAATGATAATTATACATGTGTAAAAATGACACATATAGATGATAGAATACTAGAATCACCTATAATTGCTGTAGGACAAGCTATAAATGAAATTATAAGCATGGGTAATAAGGCTAAAGAGAATTTAATTATAGCTGTAGAGGCTTTTAGTAATGATAACGAGGAATTAATAAAAAAAGTGTATGAGAATGAAAAGACTATTAATCTTTTAGAGAACGAAATTACTATATTCTTAGTTAAGTTAGCTAGTACAGAATTAATTCAGCAAGAAAAAAATAGAGTCCTTAATATGTTTCATGTTATAAATGATATTGAAAGAATAGGAGACCATTGTGAAAACCTGGCTGAATTAGCATCAGAGAAAATAAATAAGAGAATTACTTTTTCTAAAGAGGCTAATGAAGAGTTGAATAAAATATATAATTATGTGATAGAAGCAGTGAGTACAAGTATCCTTAGCTTCAAAGAAAATGATATTAACAAGGCAGAATTAACACTAGAGATAGAAAGTAAAATTGATAAGCTAGAACAGAAACTTAGAATAAAGCATATATCTAGACTGAATGATGGAGAGTGTGATGCATATTCTGGAGCAATATTTTTAGATATCATAAGTAACTTTGAGAGAATAGGAGATCATGCTACAAACATTGCCGAGTATGTAAGTGGTAGTGAAGTAGTATATAAGAATAGTAAGTTCTAAGCTTTTCTATATACCTAACATAAAATAATTAAAATATGGATATTTTTATGCTATTTATAATTTTATTATTAATTTTTTATTTTGAAAAAATTACATAAAGTAATTAATAACAGTAATGGACAAAATAAAAAGAGCACTATGTTAGGAGGAGTAAATATGAGGATAATAAGAAGATTAAAAATAGAATTTAACATAATAATATCAATTATAATCGCTATGATGCTTTTTAGCATTAATAGCATAACAGTTAAAGCATATATGGAAGTAGATAATAATAATGAAAAGAAAACTATCCTGATAGATCCAGGACATGGAGGAATTGATGGAGGAGCTGTTTCAAAACGAGGGACTATCGAAAAAAATATTAACTTAGAAATATCTAGAAAGTTAAAAAAACAGCTGGAACAAAAAGGTATTGAAGTTATATTAACTAGAGAAACAGATATGGGATTATACTCAGATGTAGGAAGAATAAGAGATAAAAAAAATGAAGATTTGAGAAATAGGTGTGGGATGAAAGAAAAAGTTAATCCAAGTGTATTTATTAGTATACATTTAAATATGTTTCAGCAGAGTCAATATCATGGTGCTCAAGTTTGGTATGGTAGAGAAGGGGAAGATGGAATACTTGCTCATATAATCCAACAAAACTTAATAAGAGACTTAGATAAAACTAATAACAGAAAAGAGAAATGTGCAAAAGGAGCATATAAATTATTAAGATGTCATGAAAATATCCCATCTGTCTTAATTGAATGTGGATTTTTATCAAATGCCAATGAAGAAGAACAATTAAAAAGTGATGAGTATCAAGAGAAAATAGCTAAATCAATAGCAGATTCTCTTGAGGAGTTTTTCAATATGAAAAGAGGTAAAGAAATAGGTAATGATTTAAAGCATAATGAAGAAGTGTATGACAATGACATATATGATGAATTAGATGAAATATATACAAAAATACAGCAATAAGATATAATCGACATATTTCCAGGGAAATATGTCGTATATATTTAAATGATTGAACAATAATAACTTTTATATTGAAAAGAATATAAGGTAAAAGAATAGGTATTTTTATTACTACTTAATAATTTTAGAGAAAAGAGTTATTGATTAAAAACTACATATATTATAAAGTAATATTATATATTATGAACATGAAGGGAGGTAACCTGATTAATTTCAATTAGGTTTAAATCATATGAGAGAAATAAATATATCACAAATTATAGAGAGTATAAAGAGAATGTGCATTACATCAAATTATTATTTAACTGAAGACATAAAGGATGCATTGATTAAGGCTCATGAAGATGAGACATGGGAATTAGGTAAAAATATCTTAGAAAAAATCAATACTAATATTAGTATTGCAGAAGAAGAGCAATCTCCAATTTGCCAAGACACTGGGATGGCATGCGTATTTGTAGAAATAGGACAAGAAGTTTGTGTAGTTGGTGGAATATTAGAAGAGGCTATAAATGAAGGTGTAAGAAGGGGATATGAAGAAGGATATTTAAGAAAATCTATAGTAAGAGATCCTCTTAGTAGAATAAATACTAAAGATAATACACCAGCTATGATATATTATGATATAGTTCCAGGAGACAAATTGAAACTAACCGTAGCACCTAAGGGATTTGGTTCTGAGAATATGAGTAGAATTAAAATGCTGAAGCCTTCAGATGGGGTAGAGGGAATTGAAAAGTTTGTATTAGATGCGGTAAGAGATGCAGGACCTAATCCTTGTCCACCTATTGTAGTGGGAATAGGTATAGGAGGTAACTTTGACAAAGTAGCATATCTATCTAAAAAAGCTTTAATAAGACCTATAAATATTAGAAACACTAATCCTTATTATGAAGCTTTGGAAAATGATTTGTTGAAAAAGATTAATAGTATGGGTATAGGTCCACAAGGCTTTGGGGGGAAAACTACTGCATTAGGTGTAAACATAGAGACCTATCCAACACATATTGCAGGATTACCTGTAGCTATAAATATTAATTGTCATGTGACAAGACATGCTACAGAAGAAATATAATAAAAACTAATTATACAAGTAGGTGATAAGATGGAAAAAAGTATAACAACACCATTAAGTGAGGATATAATACATACGTTAGTTGCGGGAGATGCTATTCTTATTAGTGGAACTATATATGCTGCAAGAGACGCTGCACATAAAAGATTGATGGAATTAATTGAAGAAGGAAAAGAACTACCTATAGATATTAAAAATCAGATAATATATTATGTTGGACCTACACCTGCAAAACCAGGAAAAGTTATAGGGTCAGCAGGACCAACTACAAGCTATAGAATGGACTCATATACGCCTAAATTATTGAATCTAGGGTTAAAAGGTATGGTAGGTAAGGGCGAAAGATCACCTCAGGTTATAGAAGCTATTAAAGAGAATGGCGCAGTATACTTTGGAGCTATTGGTGGAGCGGCAGCATTAATAGCTAAATCGATTATTAACTCAGAAGTTATTGCTTATGAAGATTTAGGTTCAGAGGCAATAAGAAAACTTGAAGTTGTTGATTTACCAGTTGTAGTTATAATTGATAGTAAAGGAAATAATCTTTATGAGATTGGACAAAAAGAATATTTAAAAAGCATTTAATTAGTAACTATTGATATATAATAACATTATACTAATTATAAAGTATTTAATATTATACTACAAAATAGTATATACTCAACATCTATAATAGCAAGGGGGAATAGAAGAGATATTAATCTTTTCTTATATGTCATGTCCAATGATTTTCAAGAGAGTATCATAAAAAAGTATAATGCGCCTTTATTAATCTTAAAAGTTAATTATCCTGGGATTAATAAAGATAATGATATAACTAATAATATAATTGAAAGTATAGATGAATTGCTCTCAGATATCTTTAGTATATTTATAAATTTTAAAATACTAAGAATTACTAGAGAAGGGCCTCTAGTCTTGATGAGTATTAATAAAGATGCTGTTGAACTAAAAGATATAGCAATACAGATTGAGGATAAACATATTCTAGGCAAATGCGTTAATATAGAAGTGTTTGATATTAACATGAATAAACTGAGCAGAACGCAGCTAGGATATGAGCCTCGTCAGTGTTTTATATGTGGTGATGATGCAGGGATATGTATAGAGCAAGATAAACATAAACGAGATGAAATTGTAAAGTATATAGTTAATAAGTATAGTGAATATATGGAGAGTTTCCATAGAAAAAAGGAGTAGAAAATTTAGGTTTTCTACTCCTTTTAATTTATAGATTAAATGTAATTTATATTTGATCAAGCACCATTTGAGCTATATTATTTGAGTGGTCTCCAACTCTTTCAAGATTAGTTAATAAGTCAACAAAGATTGCTCCGCCTGCGGCATTACATGATCTATTATTAAGTCTATCAATGTGTTCTTTTCTTAACTGTTCTTCCATGCTATCAATTTTACCTTCAATTTCTATAACTTCTTTAGCTAGTTTAAAATCAAAAGTTTCTAGAGCAGAAATAGCACTTTCTACAGCATTTTTAGTAAGAGCATACATAGCTTTTATATCAGCAACAGCATCTTCAGAAAAGTCTGGTTTATCCTTTATTTTATGTTCAGTTAATTCTACGATATTCTTTGCATGATCACCAACTCTTTCAACGTCACTAACTACGTGGAAAAGGGATGTTGTTAGTTGAGATTGTTCTTCAGATAAATTGGTGTGTGCTAAGAAAACCATAAAGTCTGTTATCTCTCTTTGAAGATAATTAATTAATTTTTCTTTTTCTAATACATGTTCAACTAGACTCTCATCATTATTAAGGAAAGATTGCATACTAGTCTCTAAATTATTTAGAGAAAGTTTTCCCATTCTTACAATTTCCTTAACTACTTGCCCAACAGCTATAGATGGAGTTTCAAGAAGTCTTCTATCTAGATATTCTAGAGAGAGAGCATTAGGATCTTTATCCTCGCCAGGGATTAGTTTATTTACAAATTTAACAAGTATGCCTATAAATGGAGCCTGTATTATTACATTACTTATATTAAATAAAGTATGGGCATTTGCTATTTGTCTTGGAATATCCCCTCCAAGCATAGGTATAAATCTTAGTACAAAAGGAAGTCCAGCCATAAATAAAAGCGTACCTATAGTATTAAAACAAAGATGAAATAGGGATGCTCGCCTTGCATTCTTATTAGTTCCAATACTTGCAAGTAGTGCAGTAACACAAGTACCAATATTATCACCAAAAAGTATTGGTAGTGCAACAGTTAATGGAAGTGAGTTGTTTGAAGCAAGAGCTAAAAGTATACCTATAGTAGCACTACTACTTTGAACTACAGCAGTCATACCTATTCCTACAAAAACTCCTAATAGTGGATGTTTTCCTAAAGTTAATATAAGATCTCTAAATTCTTGTAGTTCACGTAGAGGTTTCATGGAGCCTTCCATCATAGACATACCTACGAATAAAATACCAAATCCAAGAATAATATCTCCAAGATCTCTAGTCTTTCTCTTCTTTGAAAATAGTACCATAGCTGCTCCTATAGCTAGAATAAGAGGAGCTACATCAGTTAGTTTAAAAGCAATTAATTGGGCAGTTATCGTTGTACCGATATTGGCTCCCATAACTACTCCAGCAGCTTGAAATAAACTCATAAGACCAGCATTAACAAATCCAACAGTCATTACTGTAGTAGCACTACTGCTTTGAATTATTGCAGTAACACCTGCTCCAACTATAATAGCTAAAACTCTATTACTAGTAAGTGCTTCTAGAATTCTTTTTAGTTTATCACCAGCAGTTTTTTGAAGTCCATCACCCATGAGTTTCATTCCATAAACAAATAGACCGAGGCCACCTAATAATTTAAAAATCATTATAAAATCCATACTTAATCTCAATCCCCCGTATAATAGTTTTGTTAAAGCAGTGTTAATTACGTTAAGATTTTAGCACATCAATGTTAATTTTATATTAAGAAACAAAAAAAATAAAGAAAAAATTAAAAAAAAATATAAATTTGTCGAAATTTTATGATGATCAAAATATATTCAAGGAACATTTTTCTTTTATATAACTTTTGAGGTATAATATTCGTATAGATTAATAGGCAGGTGGAAGGGGGAAATCACTTGTTCAATAGTGAAGAAGATGTGACCTTAGTTCAGGAAGTTCTTTCAGGAAATGTAAAAAGCTTTGAAGATGTTGTAAATAAATATGAAATAGTTGTAGTGAGATTTGTTTATTCTATGATAAAAGATAAGCAATTAGCTGAAGATATAACTCAAGAGGTATTTATTTCTGTATATAATAAGCTTTATACATTTGATAGCAATTATAAGTTCTCAAACTGGATTTTAAGAATAGCAAAAAATAAATGTATAGATTATGTAAGGAAATATAAAAAACTTAATGAGGATAACATTGATGAAATAATTAATATAAGTTCAAAGGAAGCATCACCAGAGCAAACAATTATATTTAATGAAACAAAAGAATCAGTAGAGAAATATTTATCAAGTTTAAATCAATTAGATAAACAAATAATTTCGCTAAGGTATTCTCAAAATATAACCTTTAACGATATATCAAATATATTACAAATAAGTGAATCTTCTGTTAAGAGAAGATATTATAAAATAAAAGATCAATTTAAAAAATACATAGAAGTTAATGAGAAGGGGTGTGAATATGAACTGTAGTATATTCACAGAGAATTTAAATAAGTTCATAGAAGAAGACATAGAAGAAAATATGAAATATCAAATGGAAGAGCATATGCTTAGATGCGATGCATGCAAACAAATCTATGAAGAAGAACTATTAATAGAAAAAGCATTTATAGAATCTTTAACCTTAGAAGATATCAATTTTACTAGCCAAAAAGAAGAAATAATGAGCAAAATTGATACAGATAAGTACAAAAATTGTGAACCTAAGAAATCGGATAGAGGCTTATTAAGATATATTAAAATAATTGGTCCCCTTGCGGCAGCTGTATTATTTGTAATGTTAGTAAATCCAATATCAAGATTTAAGGTAATAGATGAAATTTCAGCAGGAAAAAAGGAAAATTTAGAGAAAATAGCTATAGAAGATAAAAATAATATTTTAAGTACTGAACAGGCTCAAAAAGTACAAACAAGAAATACAGATGAGAAAAGTGATATTAGAGATGAAATTAGTTATGAGATAAGTATTAAAGATGAAACTTCTAAATTATCACAGGAAAATAATTTAACATTGAATAATGTAGAAAACACTACAGAATCTCTACAAGAAGAATTAAGGGATAATAGCATCAATAGCTCTATTAATAATATAAATAACGATGGAAATAATATTGAAGGTTCATCAGAGAATGGAGAAATGGCTAATTTAGATGCACCAGATTATGTATTATCAGAAAAAGAACTAGATAATACAGGAGACAGTAAAGAGGAAGAACCGATAAAGTCTCTTACAGGTGCAAATATTAATTTAATGCAAAGTATAAGTTTTAGTAGAGAGATCAGCTTAGATAGAAATACAAGTAAATCTTTAGATAAAGGGATAAAATCCCCTAATACTAAATTAGTGGCTTCATTAGCTAAAAAGGAATATACCTCTGTAGAAAAAATTTACGTAGAAAATCTAGTGAAAAAAGAAGTATGGTCATTAGATACAAAATTACAAAATAGAAATGTATTTACTAGATTTATAAAATGGGCTGATAATGAAAATTTATTTTTAGTAATTGACGAAATTAAAGAAAATGTGGTTACTTCAGAAGAAGTATATGTTTTGAACATAAATAGTGGCAATGCAATACAAGTATATAAGATAATAGATAATTTAAAAAAAGTTGAAGATATAAATATAGTTAATAATGTAGATATTGAACTTAAGCTTAGTAACGTTAAGAACGATAATAAAAATAATACTTATATGGAAAGATATATGATAAATAATTTTTTCATTACCGAAGATTAGTAGGTATAGAAGAGTTTAGTGGAGGTATTATATGGAAAACAAAATAAGAAAGCCTATTTATAAAAAAGTATTAATTAGTTGTATGTGTTTACTAATGATATTTTCTGCAATAACCTTTACTGGTTGTTCAAAGAAGAATGAAGTAAATGAAAATCAAAAATTAGAGACAAATAAGAAACCTAATGCAGAAGAAAATACTAAGAATGAAACAGAAGATGATAAAGTAGAAGATAATAATAATGAAAATAAAGCAAATGAAGAAAATAAAGCAAATGAAGAAAATGAAGAAAATGAAAATATTCAACCAACAGCTACTAAAATTAAGTTTGTGAAACACAAATTACAAAAGAGTGATGAGCCAGAGTTTTCTACTAAATTTATTAATTCAATAAATAATAAACTTAGCGCAGCTATAGAAGGTAGAGGACCTGATGCAAGTGAAGAAGGCGTAGGAAAAATATTTGTAAAAGAGTTATCAACTGGTGAAAAATGGGCATTAGAAATAGTTCCAGGAGAAGAACAAAATACTCCAAAGTCTATTGAATGGATAGATGATGAGAATATAGTAAGCATAATTGGATTAGGTTATGGAACTGTATCAGTAGGTGGAGATTTGTATAAAATAAATGTTAAGACAGGAAAAGTGGTGAGTATATATAATACTGGTAGTCATAAAAAACAAGTAATATCAGTTAAGAAAAATAATAATAAACTAGAACTGCAGATACTAGTTTATGATGATGAAGAACTTATAAAAACTCACACAGAAATAAAAACTATAAATATACAATAAACCCTAGGGAGATTGGAAATAGTTATATGGATAAGGCTAGGAAGTTATATGTAAAAGCTTTAAATAAATATCAAAGTGGATATATTGATAAAGCAATAGCTTTATGTGAAGAGTCTATATCATTAAGCATGAGGAATACTGCTGTTATAAATCTTAAGGGCTTATTATATTATCTGAAGGGAGATTTAGAAGGAGCACGTTCTCTTTGGAAGTTAAACTATGAAGTAAATAATGATGAAGTAGCAAGAAGATATCTCCAAGGATTAAAGGAAGATGAAGAGAGGTTTTCACTGTACACCTCTGCTATATCATTAATTAATGAATTAAATATAAAAGAAGCTCTAACACTACTTATAAAATGTAGAGAAAGCGACTATAACTCTATAAATATTAATAATGCTATTTCTACATGCTATATAACTTTAGGTCAATATGAAGAAGCGATTACTTATATAAACGAAGCTTTAGAAATAGATAAAAAGAATGAAATAGCTCTTAGTAATAGAAAAAATCTTATTAAAAATGGAGTAAATAAAAGCAAGTTTCTCAAAAGCAATAATTTGAATAAAAGTTTACTAATAGGGATAATAGCATGTATATTTATAAGTCTTTCTGTGTTTGGAATAGGCAAGTTTAAAAAAGATATACCAGAAATTCAAGAGGCTAAAAATCCTACTAATATAAATGTAGAAAATAAATCGAATGAGAGTAATACAACTAAGGATGAGTTAGAAGATAAATTGCAAAGTAAAAAAGAAGAAAATATAGAATTGCCAAAACAAGAGAAAATAATTCTTGATGAAGAAGAGATAAAAGATTTATATATTCGAGGTAGAGATGAATCTAATAATAATAAAAATTATGATGAGGCTATAGAGCATTTATCTAAAGCTTATGAGTATGGCAAGAGTAGTTATCTTTATCCACATATACTTTATTCACTAGGCTCTGCTTATGATAATAAAAAAGATACTAATGAGTCTATTAAATATTATATAGAATATGTAGATAAATTTCCAAAAGGAAATTATATGGAAGAAGTATTATATAGGTTAGTTCTTATAAATAAAGATATGGATTTAAATAAATCTAAAGAATATGCTAGAAGACTATCTATAAATTATCCTGATTCACAATACAATAATTCAGTTATAAAGAATATACTAGATAAGAAATAAATTTAATTTGTAAAGTTGCTATTTAAAAAGAATTTTTATTGGGTACAATAATATAAGATAAAATAGTCTAGATTTATTTCTTGACTAAAAAAAATATTAGTTGTAATATAATTATATACCCCTTATAGGTATATAAAAGATTATTGGAGGGATAGCAAATGGTAAGAGAAATATCAGAAAGAAACTTTATACAAGAAGTAATAAACTCCGAAAAAGCTGTTTTAATAGATTTTTGGGCACCATGGTGTGGACCATGTAACATGCTAGGACCTGTAATAGAAGAGTTATCAGAAGAAATAGGAGAAAAAGCTAATTTCTTTAAAGTTAATGTAGATGAAAATCCTGCAATAGCACAAAAATACAGAGTAGCTAGTATACCTAATATTATGGTATTTAAAGATGGGGAAGTTGTTGAAAATGTTGTAGGATTTAGACCAAAACAAGATTTTGTAAATATACTTGGAAAGCATATATAAAGACAAGACCGACAATACATATGTGTTGTCGGCTTTGCTTATTTGGAGGTGTATAAATTGAGTGAAAGATATGATATAGCTATTATAGGTAGTGGACCAGCAGGACTTGAAGCAGCTATAAATGCTAAAATAAGAAATAAAAATGTAATAATTTTTGGTAGTAAAGAAATTAGTCCTAAAGTACTTAAGGCTCCAAAAATAAATAATTACTTAGGTTTCTATGATATAACTGGTGAAGATTTAAAGAACAAATTTCAAGAACATATTAAAAACATGGAAATTGAAATAGTAGAAGAAAGAATAGACTCAGTATATGCTATGGGAGAATACTTCACTCTAATGGTAAATCAAAATATGTATGAATCTAGAGCCGTAATTATAGCAACTGGAATTGAGTACGGCAAATTACTAAAAGGTGAGCAAGAGTTTTTAGGAAAAGGCGTAGGATACTGTGCAACTTGCGATGCTCCATTATATAAAGGAAAGAAAGTAAGTATCATCGGATATAATAAAGAAGCAGAAGAGGAAGCAAATTTTGTTAGTGAACTTGCATCTGATGTATTCTATATTCCAATGTATAAAGGTGATTTAAGTTTAAATTCTAATATAAAAGTTTTAAGTGATAAACCTATGGAGATAGTAGGGGATGACAGAGTTACAAAGTTAGTATTAAAAGATAATACAGTAGAAACAGATGGAATATTTGTTTTAAGAGATAGTATATCTCCAGGACAATTAGTTCCAGGATTAGAAATTGAAAATGATCACATAAAAGTTGATAGACATATGAGAACAAATATAAAGAGATGCTATGCTGCAGGTGATTGTACTGGAAAGCCTTATCAGTATATAAAATCTGCCGGAGAAGGTCAGGTAGCAGCACTAACAGCAGTTGAAGAATTATAATATAGAGAACACCAAGGTAATCTACTACTTCAGCTCACCTTGGTGTTTGTATTTTTAGAATATCTATATTAAAAATTTTATACTATTTTAGTTTACTATGAAAAAGACATGATTGCCAATGACCTTAGAGTTCTGTTTATCTATATTCTTCATCCAAGAACAGGTTGCTATTTTTGGATTATAAAAGAATACAGCATTTCCAGTAGGATCTTTACCATGTAAAGCATCCATTACAGCACGATAAGAATTTTCGTCTGGAGTAACATTTATCATTCCGTTTCTAACACAAGAAAAAGCAGATTTTTGTTTAATTACACCTTGAATATTATCAGGAAATTTTCCATCTTTAAGTCTATTTAATATAACAGATGCCACAGCAACCTTACCTTCATAAGGTTCGGCACAACTTTCAGCGTAGACTATCTGTGCCATTAAATGTACATCTTCATTTGTAACATTTATAGTTCTACCTCTAGCATTAAAAACAGTTATGACTTGAGATTCTTCCTTTTGACTTTTAACATTTATAGTTCTGATGCCAGAATTAAAAACAGTTACTACTTGAGATTCTTCCTTGTATAAGTATTTTGGATCAGAATTACATATCATTTTAGCATTGGCATAATAAAATGAAGATGTCAACATAGAAAGCATAATAGTTATGCTAACTAAAAATTTTTTCATTTTTACTACCCTCTCCTTATAAAAATTATGGAATTTTAGTTTAAGTAGGCTAATGATATTGTACCCAGTGTAAAAAAAATAATTCAAAAAATAATTAATTTTAACAATAGAAACTTGCTAAAATCCCATGATTTAGCAAGTTTCTATAGCAAATTATAAACATAGTTACACAAAAATTATTTAGAAGATAGGGAATTTTCAAATTGCTTATGTAGCATTGTAAAGCTTTTATAGTTTTCATCTATAACCTTTAATTGGTTATTTGATTGAGAATAAAGTTTATCTAAAGAATCTTTATTTGATATATCAGCTGCAATGGTAAGTTTTTCTGTTTTGATGGCATATTTCAAATTTTGCATATATAAATCATAATCAGATAATAACTTTGTAAAAGCTTGATAAATAGGTAAAGCTTCTTTGGTTATATTTAGATTTATAGTACTAGTTTTAATGTTTGAAAGTTTAGACTCCGCTAATGATATATTATTTAGTAAAATATCATATCCAGCTATATTTTTTCTAGCATTTAATACACTAGGCATATAATCCTTTTTTATTTCATTAAACTGATTTAGCATTTCATTTAGCGATTTAAAAAAATCTTTATTTTGAGTTGTTAAAATTTGTTTATCAATATTTAATCTAACTTGTCTTTGAGTAAACAGGACAGTATTATTTATTAACTCTAGAGTTTCTTCAGGAAGAGTTATATTTAGATCTTTATTTGATATTAAAGCATAATAATTTAAACAGTCATCTCTATATTTTTGCAGCTCAGATATTGAGTTAACTAAATCTTTATTCTTAGTGTCTTTAACTATATTAAGGATTTCCTTATATATTTTTATATTATTATCTAGTCCAGCTAGTAGGATATTATGATCATCCTTATATTTATCAGCAGTAATAAGATTTTTTAACTTAGAATAAGAAGTTTGTAGTGTTGAAATAGAATTAGATATATTATCTAGTATTTTCTGTGTATCAATAGTAGTACCTTTAGTAAAGTTATTAGACTCTTCATTTATCTTATGTATATTGATTAGTTCGGATTTCACCTTAGCGTGATAGATAGAATAAGACTTACTTATAAAAAAGTGATAAGTACCATAAAAAACCCCGAGTCCTAGAATAAGAGCAGAAATCACAATGATTATGATATTTAGTACTTTTTTATCTAGATACTTCAAAATATCAACTCCTTCATCAGCTTTCTGTATTTTAAATTTGAGTAAATATTACCTTAGTATATCATAAATTTGTATACGTTTCCTACAGAACTTTTATTAAATATTTTATTAACAAAAGCATATAGTTATTATTAATAATATAACAATGGTGTATAATTATAGTATATATAAGAGTAAAGGGGTGAAAACAGTGGAGTTATTTCATATCTTAATAAATACTGTAAAGAACATTAATGGATATGTAATATTAGATATTATAGTGGTATCATTTATTTTTTATAAGTTTTATATGTTAATGTATGAGACTAGAGCTGAACAATTATTAAAAGGAATTTTACTTATAATTTTACTTATACCAATAAGCAGATTACTACATCTTACCACATTAAATTGGATATTAAATAAAACTATAACAATAGGAGTGCTTTCTTTAGTTATTATATTTCAACCTGAAGTTAGAAAAGCATTAGAACATATAGGTAGAAGTGCATTTATAGATAAACATATATTCGAAGATGAAGGAAAAATAGAGGAAATAATAGCAGGAATAGCTGAAGCAGTAGAAAGTTTATCAAAAAGTAGAACTGGAGCACTTATAATAATTGAGCAAACTACGGGTTTGGGAGATGTAATAAGTACTGGTACCAAATTAGATGCCATTATATCGACTTCATTACTTGAAAATATATTTGTTGTAAATACACCTCTACATGATGGGGCTACAGTAATTAGAAATAATAGAATTGCAGCAGCAGGATGTTTTTTGCCACTTACAAGTAACAATACTATTAATAAGCAATTAGGCACAAGACATAGAGCAGCTATTGGAATTTCAGAAGTTTCAGATGCATTGATTATAGCAGTATCTGAGGAAACAGGAGTAATTTCTCTTGCAGTTAATGGTAATCTTACTAGATACTATACAAAAGATAGACTAAAAGATATATTAATAAAAATTATTAAATATAGGCAAAGTAAAAAAGTTACATATAGGGAGAAGGTGAAATCTTGGTTCAAAACGGCAAGCAACAAATAATTATAAAAGTACTATGTATTATTGCTGCTTTTGTCCTATGGTTATATACATCAAATGATAATAATATAAGCACAACTTACAGAATATCTAATATCCCTATTGAGATTATTAATGAAGATTACTTAATAAAATCAGGATTAACACTTCTACCAAATCAAAGTTTTAGCACGTCACTTAAAATAACAGGAACTGCTTCAGATGTTTATGGGGTTAAGCCTGACCACTTTAAAATAATAGCGGACTTAAGTGTATATGCATTAAGAAAAGGAGACAATAGAATTCCTATTACTATAGTAAAAAGACCAGGAGTAGATATTAATATTATTAATGATGATAATATGTGGATAACAGCAAAGGTAGATAATTATATAGAGAAAACAGTACCTGTGCAAGTAAAAACAAAAGGAAATGTTAAGAGTGGATTTTATAATGAAAAACCTATTATAAAACCAGAAAGTGTATTAGTAAGTGGAGCAGAGGAATATGTGAGTTCAGTAACTCAAGTTATAACAGAAGTTGTATTAAATGATCTAGATAAAAGCTTAAACCTTACAGTACCATTAGAAGCTACTGATAAGATTGGACGAGATGTAAAGGATGTAAAGATACGTCCTGAAAAAGCTGAGATAATAGTAACAATTCAAAAAGTAAAGGAAGTTGGAATAAAGGTTAAGACTACAGGAGAATTGCCTAGAGATTTAGCATTAAAATCTATTAATCTTGTAAAAAGTAGGGTTCAGATAATTGGGGACTCAAAATATTTAGATAGTATTAATGAAATAGGTACAGAAGCCATTGACCTTAGCAAACTACAGGATGAGAAAACTAGTATTAGTGTAAAATTAAATTTGCCTAATAATATAAAGTTAGTAGAAGATAATAATGTTATTGAAGGCGAAGTTATATTAGATAGAATAATTCAAAAAACTTTCACTATTAATGTTAAGCCAGTAAAGCTCAGAGAAGGACTCAGTGCTAAGCTAGAAGGCACCAGTACAGTAATTTT
This sequence comes from Clostridium sp. X, assembly GCF_055755365.1. Lineage (NCBI taxonomy): Bacteria > Bacillati > Bacillota > Clostridia > Eubacteriales > Clostridiaceae > Clostridium > Clostridium sp. X. The sequence goes on along the minus strand of NZ_CM146912.1, from coordinate 694,192 downwards.
AGTATCTGGGGGAAAAGATGCAATAAATAGATTAGACAGTAGTAAGCTAGAAGGTTATATTAATCTAGATACTTTAGGAAAAGGAGAATATAACTTACCTGTAATTATAGATATTTCTCCAATAGTTAATATAGTATCTCAAACACCTAAGACTATTAAAGTCACTATTGAGGAAAATGAAAAAGAAGATGAAGAAGTAAAGGAATAATAAAATAAATAATCTTTATAGAAAGTTATAGCAATCATATACAAATGATAATGGAGGATATATATGTCGATTAGAATAAATAATATAAATTTAGATATAGAAGAAGACATCGATTTATTAAAGCAAAAATCAGCGAAAAAGTTAAGAATAGATAAAGCTAGTATTAAAGGTTTAAAAATAATAAAAGAATCTATAGATGCTAGAAAAAAGAATATTATCAAATTTACTTATAGTGTAGAAGTAGAATGTGAAAATGAAGTTAAAGTAGTTGAAAGAGCAAATGACAAGGATGTAAAGCTAGAAAAAGAGCAGATAGTAGATGAAATTATGCAAGGTAGTAAGAAGTTACATCAAAGACCTATAGTGATTGGAATGGGACCTTCAGGTATGTTTGCGGCTCTTGTACTTGCACAAAATGGCTATAGGCCCATAGTAATAGAAAGAGGGCAAAAAGTAGAAGATAGAACAAAGGATGTAGAGAGCTTTTGGAAAAGTGGTAAGCTAAAGACTGAGTCAAATGTACAATTTGGAGAAGGTGGAGCAGGAACTTTTTCAGATGGTAAACTAACAACTAGAATTAAGGATTCACGATGTGATTTTGTTTTAAGTGAGTTTATTAGCGCAGGTGCACCAGAGGAGATTGCCTATATGGGTAAACCTCATATAGGAACAGATATATTAAAGGAAGTAGTAAAAAACATAAGAGAAAAAATTATAAGCTTAGGTGGAGAAGTAAGATTTAACAGCAAGCTAGAAGATATAAAAACTAAGAATAACAAGATTACAGCAATAGTTGTAAATGGGGAAGAAATTCAATGTGAGGCGTTAGTACTAGCTTTAGGTCATAGTGCAAGAGATACTTATGAAATGTTATTTAATAGGGGAGTTTTTATGACTCCAAAGCCTTTTGCAATAGGAGTTAGAATAGAGCATCTCCAAAGCTTTATTGATGAAAATCAATATGGAAAATTAGCAGGACATAGAAGACTTAAGGAAGCAGATTATAGATTATCACATACAAGTACCAAGACAAATAGAGCTGTCTATAGCTTCTGTATGTGTCCAGGTGGAGAGGTAGTAGCAGCAGCTTCAGAGGATGAAAGACTTGTAACTAACGGTATGAGTAATTATGCAAGAAATAAGGAAAATGCTAATTCGGCTATTGTTGTTACTGTTGGTGAAAAAGACTTTAGTGGAGATACTCCTTTAAAAGGAATGGAATTCCAAAGACACTATGAAAGTCTTGCATATAAATTAGGTGGTGGAGGACATATAGCCCCTATTCAATTAGTTGGAGACTTTCTAAATGATAGAGTATCTACAAAACTCGGAAGAATAAAACCGACTTATAGTCCAGGATACCACTTCGAAGATTTAAGAAAATGTCTTCCAGTAGGAGTTATAGATACTCTAAAAGAAGGACTTACAGAGTTTAACAGAAAAATTCGTGGTTTTGCAGAAGATGATGTGGTTATGACTGGAATTGAAACTAGAACCTCAGCTCCAGTTAAGATTGAAAGAAATGAAAAATTTCAAAGTATTTCTCTTGAGGGTTTATATCCTTCAGGAGAAGGAGCTGGTTTTGCTGGAGGAATAATGTCAGCAGCTGTGGACGGAATAAAGGCTGCTGAAAATATAATTAAAGAATACGCCTCATTATAATGAGGCGTATTAATGAGTCATGAAATAAATATATACAATAACTATAAGCATTTATATGAGGAGAGAAGTTTATGATTAATAGTTTCGATGAAATTCTCGAAAAATTGAAATTACAACAGACTAGAACAGTAGCAGTGGCAGTAGCACAAGATAAGCCTGTGTTAGAAGCTATAAGAGATGCTAAAAAGAATAATATAGCAAATGCAATACTTGTAGGAGATAGAGAAGAGATACTTTCCTTGGGATTAGAAATTGGAATGAATATAAATGATTTTGAAATTATTGAAGAGAAAGACCATAAGAGTGCAGCTTTAAAGGCTGTAGAGCTAGTTTCAACTGGAAAAGCGGATATGGTTATGAAAGGTTTAATATCTACAGCAGATTTTTTAAGAGCTGTATTAAATAAAGAATTAGGACTTAGGACTGGTAGGCTTATATCTCATGTTGCTGTTTTTGAAAATCCTAAGATAAATAGATTATTATTTTTAACAGATTCAGCTTTTAACATGTACCCAACCCTGCAAGATAAAGTTCAAATTATAGAGAATGCTGTAAAGGTAGCTCATGCTGTTGGCATAAAAAAACCTAAGGTGGCTCCTGTGTGTGCAGTAGAAGTTGTAAATGTAGATATGCCTGCTACTGTCGATGCAGCAAGTTTATCTAAAATGAATGATAGAGGACAAATAAAGGGATGTATAATTGATGGGCCTTTAGCTCTTGATAATGCTCTATCTGAGGAAGCTGCAAAACATAAAGGAATAGATGGACCTGTAGCTGGGAAGGCAGATATACTTTTAATGCCTAATATAGAATCGGGAAATATAATGTATAAAACGTTAACTTATACTTCAGATTCTAAGAATGGTGGAATTTTAGTAGGAGCATCGGCGCCAGTTATTTTAACTTCAAGAGCGGATACTCCTGAATCTAAGATGTACTCTATTGCCTTAGCAGCACTTGTATCAAAGAATATCAATTAATACAATAAATCACTTCATATTTTATAAATATTCATTTTTAATAAGTCCAAAAACAACTCTGAGCTTGATATATAAGAAACAATATTGATAGAGGGGGAACAAATGTGGGACATAGGTTATTAGTAATTAATCCAGGATCTACATCAACTAAAATTGGAATATATGAAGATGAAAAACAAGTATTAGAAGAAACTATAAGACATTCCTTAGAGGAAATAGGTCAATATAATAATATTTATGATCAATTTGAATTTAGAAAAAAAGTTATACTAGATATATTAAAAGAAAAAAATATTAAGATAGATACTTTAGATTCAGTAGTTGGTAGAGGCGGGCTTTTAAGACCCCTGGAAGGTGGAACCTATGCTGTTAATGAAAAAATGATTGAGGATTTAAAAATAGGAATTCAAGGACAGCATGCGTCAAATTTAGGTGGTATTCTAGCTAGAGAAATAGCAAAGCCATTAAATATACCTGCATTCATTGTAGATCCTGTTGTAGTAGATGAAATGATTGAAATAGCTAAAATAACAGGACTACCAGAAATAAAGAGAAGAAGTATTTTCCATGCATTAAACCAAAAAGCAGTTGCAAAACGGTATGCTGAAGAAAATAATAAAAAGTATGAAGACGTAAATTTAATAGTAACCCATATGGGTGGAGGAGTATCTGTAGGTGCTCATAAGAATGGAAGAGTAATTGATGTAAATAATGCTTTAGATGGAGAAGGGCCATTTTCACCAGAGAGAAGTGGGGAAGTACCTATTGGAGATTTAATAAGGGCTTGTTATTCGGGGAAATATACAATAGAAGAGGTAAAGAAAAAGATTAGTGGGGGAGGCGGAATTGTAGCTTACCTTGGAACGAATGATTTTAAAAGTGTAGAAGCTATGATTGAAGAAGGAAGTACTAAAGCTAAGTTAATATTTGATGCTTTTATATATCAAGTATCAAAAGAAATAGGTAAGCTTGCAGCAGTACTTTCAGGTAGAGTAGACTCGATAATTCTTACAGGTGGTATTGCATATAGTAAAAATGTTGTGAAGTCTATAGCGGAGAGAGTGGCATTTATTGCTCCTTTAACTATTTATCCAGGAGAAGATGAACTATTAGCCCTAGCTAATGGAGCTTTAAATGTATTAAAAGGAAAAGAAAATATAAAAGAATATTAAGATGAATATAACTAAGCCAAGAGATTAAAACAATCTCTTGGCTTTAAATTTGTATATGAAAATGTAAGAACTTTGATTATAAAAACTAAGTAATATATAATATAATTTAAAAAAGGGGTTATATAAATTAAAATGTATACGATTACTTGAAATATATACGATTACTTAAAGTAACACTTATGAATAAAATGTATAGATATTTAGTAATGGATACTTTTAATCTTATAGAAATTGGGTGATAAAACTTGAGCAGAATAAGAATTTTTGTAGGTCATTTTGGTAGTGGAAAAACAGAAATATCAATTAACTATGCAATAAAACTCAGAGAGCAAGGTAAAAAAGTTACTATAGTAGATCTAGATATAGTTAATCCATACTTCTGCATAAGGGGGATAAAGGATCTTTTAGAAGAGAAGGGGATAAGGGTAATAGCATCTAAAGCAAGCTATATGAATGTAGAGCTTATGGTAATACCTCCAGAAGTAAATACAATTTTTAATGATAAAAGCTCAGAGATTATTATAGATGTAGGGGGAGATGATGCAGGTGCATTAGTGCTAGGGCGATATTATAAATACTTTTGTGAAGAAGAATATAATATGTATTTTGTAGCGAATAATAATCGTCCTTTTACATCAACTTCAGTAAGTACAGAGGAATATATAAAAGAAATTGAAAAATCTTCTAGACTTAAAATAACCCATTTAATTTCAAACACGAATTTATCTAGTGAGACGACGGCTGAACATATTTTAGATGGAGATAAGATTATTAATGAACTATCAAATAGAATAAATATTCCTTATAAGTATACAGTATGCGAAGAAAATTTATCAGATAAATTAAGCGGAAAAGTAAGGGGAGAAATATTCCCTATTAATATTTTTATGAAAAAGCCTTGGGAGGAGTAAAAAAAATTAAATAAGAGGAGGATGGATATTTATGCCAAGAGTTACCTTTAAGGAAACTAGGTGCAAGGGATGTGGACTGTGTATAAATGTATGTCCTATGAAGATTATAAAATTTTCAGAGATTTTAAACGAAAAAGGATATCATCCAGCTACCATTACAGAGGAAGCAATGACTAAGTGTATTGGATGTGCTTCTTGTGGAAAAATGTGCCCAGATTGCGTAATTACAGTTGAAAAGTAGGGGGTATAGGTATGAGTGACAAGGTTTTAATGAAAGGAAATGAAGCTATAGGAGAAGCAGCAATAAAAGCAAATTGCCAGTGTTTCTTTGGTTATCCAATAACACCTCAAACTGAGGTAGCAGCTTATTTGTCTAGAAGAATGCCGAGTCTTGGAAGAACCTTTCTTCAAGCTGAAAGTGAAATTGCAGCTATTCATATGGTATACGGTTGTGCTGGAACAGGTACAAGATGCATGACATCCTCTTCAAGTCCAGGAATCAGTTTAAAGGCTGAGGGAATATCCTATATGGCTGGGGCGGAGCTACCCTGTGTCATTATTAATATAGTTAGAGGAGGCCCAGGGCTTGGAAGTATACAACCATCTCAATCAGATTATTTTCAAGCTACAAAGGGAGGAGCACACGGAGATTTTTATATGCCAGTTTACGCTCCAGCCTCTATTCAAGAGATGGTAGATTTAATACAAGAAGCCTTTGATGTAGCTGATATATATAGAACACCTTGTATGATAATGGGAGATGGTATGCTGGGTCAGATGATGGAGCCAGTAGAATTTAAGGAAAGAGTAAAAAGAGAGTTACCTAGTAAAGATAACTGGAAGGCAGAGGGACTTAGAGGAAGAGAAAAGCACCATGTTATAAATTCACTATATCTTCAGCCAGAGAAGTTAGAACAGCATAATATGCGTCTCTTTGAAAAGTATAGAAACATAAAAGAGAAGGAAGTTAAGTATGAGGAATTTAATTGTCATGAAGAGAATGATTTAATTTTAGTTGCATACGGAACTACATCAAGAATATGCAAAAATGTTATTAAGAGCGCGAAAAAGGAAGGAATAAACCTAGGTCTAATTAGACCCATAACCTTATGGCCTTTCCCAGTAGAAGCTTTTGAGGACACTATTAAAAATACAAAGTATGGATATTTAACAGTAGAAATGAGTCATGGACAGATGGTTGAAGATGTAAGATTAGCTGTAAATGGTAGACAACCAGTTGTGTTTTATGGAAGGGCAGGCGGAATGGTTCCACATCCAGAAGACATATTAAATAAGGTGAGGGAAATTATAGGGGGTGGAAGATAGTGAGTATAATATTTGAAAGCCCAAAAGCACTATTAGATGTACCTACTCATTACTGTCCAGGATGTACTCATGGAGTCATTCATAGATTAGTAGCAGAGGCTATTGATGAGCTGGGAGTCTTAGATAAAACCATAGGAGTAGCTCCCGTTGGATGTGCAGTGCTTGCTTATGATTATTTTGCCTGTGATATGTTTCAGGCAGCACATGGAAGGGCTCCAGCAGTTGCCACTGGTATAAAAAGAGCCAAACCAGATTCTATAGTATTTACCTATCAAGGAGATGGAGATTTAGCGGCTATAGGAACAGCAGAGATTGTTCATGCAGCTACAAGAGGAGAAAACATAACTACAATCTTTGTAAATAACTGTATCTATGGAATGACTGGAGGGCAGATGGCTCCCACAACTTTGCCAGGACAAATAACTGAAACATCTCCTTATGGAAGAGATGTAAAAACATCAGGATATCCAATTAGAGTATCAGAAATGTTAGCAACATTAGAAGGAGCGTGTTATGTAGAGAGAGTATCTGTAGATAATGTACCAAATATAATGAAGGCTAAAATAGCTATAAAAAGAGCTTTTCAAAATCAGCTTGAAGGTAAGGGCTTTTCACTAATAGAAGTACTGTCAATATGCCCGACAAATTGGGGACTATCACCTGTAGAATCTATGCAGTGGCTTCGAGACAATATGATACCTTATTATCCTCTAGGTATAAAAAAGGATTCAACTAGGGAGGGGAAGTAGCATGAGATGTGAAGAGATTATATTTGCAGGTTTTGGTGGGCAAGGAATTCTGCTTATGGGTAAATTTCTAGCCTATGCAGGAATGGATAAGGGTATGAATGTATCTTGGCTCCCTTCCTATGGTCCAGAAATGCGGGGTGGTACTTGTAATTGCTCTGTAACTATATCAGATGAATCTGTAGGTTCACCTATAATTACAAAGCCATCAACTATAGTAGTTATGAACAGACCTTCCTTAGATAAATTTGAACCAATGCTAGCATCAGGTGGACTTTTAATAATGGATAAGGATATTATAGATAGAGAGGCTACTAGAGAAGATATTAGAATAATAAGTATTCCAGCTCAAAGTGAGGCAGAAAATATAGGCAGCGAAAAGGTAGCCAATATGATACTTCTAGGGGCTTTAGTTAAAAATACAGAAATAGTATCTATGGAAGAGATTTTAAAAACATTGAGAAGTTATGGTAGGAAAGAATTTAATGATATAAATGAAAAAGCTATTTTAAAAGGAGCAGAATACGGAATATAAAAACTTTGGAGGCATTATAGAAAATGATTTTAATTAAAGATGCAGAAATATACTCACCAGAATATTTAGGTGTAAAAGACCTGTTGATATGTGGAAATAAAATAGAGTATATAGGGGATAAAATAGAGATTTCAGAAAAACAAGTACCTATTGAAATTATAGATGGCACAAACAAAATTCTCTTTCCAGGCTTTATAGATTCTCATGTTCACATCTTAGGTGGGGGTGGAGAAGGAGGTTTTAAGTTTAGAACTCCTGAAATCAATGTTAAAGATATAATAGAAGGAGGAGTTACAACTGTAGTTGGATGCCTTGGAACTGATGGAATAACAAGAGATATAAGAGGACTTATTGCTAAAGCTAGAGGACTTGAGGAAGAAGGGATAAGTACCTATGTATATACAGGATCTTATAAAATTCCAGTAAAGCCACTTATGTCTAGTATAGAAGAAGATATTATTCTAATAGATAAGATAATAGGGGTTGGAGAGGTTGCTCTATCAGATCATAGAGGGTCACAACCAAGCCTAGAAAGGTTTATAGAACTAGCATCAGAAGCAAGAAGAGGAGGAATTCTCTCAGGAAAAGCTGGTATTGTTAATATTCATCTTGGGGATGGTAGAGAGGGACTTAAATATTTAAGAGAAGCAGTGGAGAATACAGAGATTCCTATAACTCAATTTCTGCCTACCCATATAAATAGAAATGAGAAGTTATTTAATGAAGGAATAGAGTACGGAAAGCTAGGCGGAAGAATAGATTTAACCACAAGTACCACTCCGCAGTTTTTAGCTGAAGGAGAAGTTAAATGTAGTAGAGGACTTAAAAGGATATTAGACAGGGGAGTAGATATTAAAAACATAACCTTTTCTTCAGATGCACAGGGAAGTCTTCCTATATTTAATGATTTAGGAGAATGTATAGGGAGTGGTGTTGGAAAAGTAAGCTCCATGTATAATGAAGTACGTGATGCTATTCTTCAGGAGAATATAGATATTAATAAGGCTATAAAAGTTATAACTTCAAATGTAGCTGATATTTTAAAGCTTAACAAAAAGGGTAGAATAAGAAATGGAAATGATGCAGATATAGTGATAATTAATAAGGAAGATCTAAAGATTAATAATGTAATAGCTAAAGGAAAAATTATATTTGATATATGAGTAAAGATAGATGATTTAAAAATTTAAAGTTAATACTATTTAAATTTAGTATTATAATATTGGAAAATCTACTCATATTGTTAAAAGCTTAATTATGTAATATAATTAATAGGAATGTATAAAACATAAAAGAGAGGTAACAAGATGGGTAGATTATTTGGAACAGATGGAGTTAGAGGGATTGCAAATGAAGAATTAACTGCTGACCTTGCATATAAACTAGGTAGAGCAGGTGCTTTTGTATTAACAGAAGGAGCCCATAAACCTAAGATTTTAGTTGGAATGGATACGAGAATATCAGGAGACATGCTTGAAGCTGCATTAGTATCTGGAATTCTTTCTGTGGGAGCAGAAGCTATATGTGTAGGAGTAGTTCCAACACCAGCTATAGCATACCTTACAAGAGAATATAACGCAGATGCAGGAGTTGTAATTTCAGCTTCTCATAACCCAGTAGAATATAATGGAATTAAGTTCTTTAATGGAAACGGCTATAAATTAAGTGATGACCTAGAAGATAAAATACAAAGTATAATAGAAAATAATTTTGAAGGTGTTCCATCACCAACAGGTGCTTTATTAGGGCGAAAGGTTTTAGGACAAACTGCATTAGAAGATTATATTGAGTTTGCTAAATCCACTATAGATGGAGATTTAAAAGGACTTAAAATAGCTCTTGATTGTGCAAACGGGGCATCATACATATCTGCTGTAGAATGCTTTACTAAGCTAGGGGCAGAAGTTCATGTTATAAATAATAAACCTGACGGAATAAATATAAATAAGAACTGTGGATCAACACATCCAGAAGATCTTATGGAGTATGTTGTAAAAGAAGGTTGTGATTTAGGACTTGCCTTTGATGGAGATGCAGATAGATGTCTTGCTGTAGATGATAAAGGAAATCTTATTGATGGTGACTTTATAATAGCTATTTGTGGAAAGCATTTAAAAGAACAAGGAAAACTTAAGGATGATATGATAGTAGTTACTGTTATGAGTAACTTAGGACTAGATATAGCCTTTAACAAAGAACAGATATCTACAATAAAAACAAAAGTTGGAGATAGATATGTTTTAGAGGAAATGGTTAAGGGTGGATATAAACTTGGGGGAGAACAATCAGGACATATAATATTCCTAGATTATAATACAACTGGAGATGGTCTTGTAACAGGACTTCAAATTGCAGCAGTTGTTAAGAAAAGTGAAAAGAAGTTATCAGAACTGGCTTCAATGATGACTAAATTACCACAAGTGTTAGTTAATGCAAAGGTTCCAAATAACATGAAAAATATCCATGAAGTGGACAAAGAGATAGCTGAAGAGATAAAAAAAATTGAAGAGAAGTTCCATGGCTGTGGAAGAGTTTTAATAAGACCTTCTGGAACAGAACCTCTAGTTAGAGTTATGATAGAAGGGGAAGACCAAGCAGAATTAGACAACGTGGCACATGCTTTAGCTAAGATGATTGAAGAGAAAGCTAACTAATTTGAATTTCAGCAATAAATATATGTGATAATCCTCCAAAAAACTTTCGTAAAATTAAAGAGACTAAGGCTATACTTATCTAAAATTTTCTAACGCTTTAAATGCATCATCCTAATGCTTAAAGCTGAAGCCTCCTCCATGAGGCTTCTACGAAAATTTTAAAACGTCTAGCTAAGTCTCTTATTTAATTTTACTCAAAGCTTTTATTAACAATTATTACATACAAAATAAAGCTGAAACTCAAATTAGTTTAATATATCTTTAATAAATCTCAAATATATCATTAGGAATGCAGGATTTTTTAACAAATAATGAATTAAATATGAAACAACATTAAATACATTGACGTATAATATAATGTAAAATATAATGTATAGGAAGCTTGTCTAGAAAAAGAAAATTTAAGAGGAGGGACAAAACTCGTATAATAGAAATAGAAGCGCCAGAGCTCAATGAGTTGACGAGGGTGGGGAGTATCGAAGTTTCGGCGGATGCCCCACGGTATTGTACTACCGATAAAGACTAGCAAAACTGAAAAGCAATTTTCAGCACAAATCTAGTCAGGTACATCATCAATTACAAGCTTCCCTGAGATTACACAAAAATTTCATCAAAAGGGAGAGTACAATAATATGTGCGGAATAGTAGGATATTTAGGTAGTAAAAAGGCAGCAGATGTTTTAGTAGAAGGATTATCAAAGCTTGAATACAGAGGTTATGATTCAGCTGGTGTTGCAGTAATAGAGAACGGAACAGTAACTGTTCAAAAATGTAAAGGTAGACTTTTGAATCTTGAAGGAATACTTGAAGGACAGCAGTTAAATGGGAACATAGGTATAGGCCATACAAGATGGGCAACTCATGGAGCACCATCAGATTTAAATTCTCATCCACATACTAATGAAACTGAAACTATTGCTGTTGTTCACAATGGTATTATAGAAAATTATATAATTCTTAGAGAATGGTTAATGTCAGAAGGATACAAATTTCAATCAGAAACAGATACAGAAGTTATTCCTCATCTTGTAGACTATTATTATGAGGGAGATTTATTAGAGGCTGTAATGAAGACAATAAAAAGATTAGAAGGCAGCTATGCTATAGGGGTAATCTGTAAGGATGAACCAAATAAGCTTGTATCAGTTAGAAAAGATAGTCCTTTAATTGTAGGAGTTGGTGAAGGTGAAAACTTTATAGCATCAGATATTCCTGCAGTATTAAATCATACAAGAGATGTATACTTACTTGAAGATAATGAATTTGTTGTTTTAGAAGAAGACAAAGTAACTATATATAATACTAAAAAAGAAGTAGTTAATAAAGAAATATATCATGTAACATGGAATGCAGATGCAGCTGAAAAAGGTGGATATGAACACTTCATGTTAAAGGAAATTCATGAGCAACCAAAAGCAATAAAAGATACTTTGACATCAAGAGTTGTTAAGGGTCAAAAGATTAACTTAGATAGTATAACACTTACTAAAGAGCAAATAGCAGAAATAGATAAGATTTATATAGTTGCTTGTGGAACTGCATATCACGCAGGAGTAGTTGGAAAAAACCTTATAGAAAAGCTAGCTAAGATTCCAGTAGAAATTGATGTTGCATCAGAATTTAGATATAGAGAACCACTTATAACTGACAAAACATTAATGATAGTTATAAGTCAATCTGGAGAAACAGCAGATACTCTAGCAGCTTTAAGACTTGCTAAATCTGAAAATGCAAGAGTTATAGGAGTTACAAATGTAGTTGGAAGTGCAGTATCAAGAGAATCAGATGATGTATTATATACTTGGGCAGGACCAGAAGTTGCAGTTGCGTCAACGAAGGCTTATGTGACTCAGCTTATAGCAATGTATATAATTGCTCTATACCTTGCAGAAAGTAAAGAAAGTATTAGAAGTACAGAAATAGAAAAAATAAAATCAGAGCTTTTAAACCTATCAGAAAAAACAGTTGAAGTGTTAAATGATAAAGAGAAGATAAAAGAATTTGCAAAGAAGATATGCATGGATAAAGATATGTATTTCTTAGGAAGAGGACTTGACTATGCAGTAGCAATGGAAGGTTCATTAAAACTTAAAGAAATATCTTATATACACTCGGAAGCGTATGCAGCAGGAGAATTAAAACACGGACCAATAGCTTTAATTGAAGATGATACAACAGTAATTGCTCTTGCAACTCAAGAACACTTATTTGATAAGATGCTAAGTAATATCAAGGAAGTAAAAACAAGAGGAGCAAAGGTTATAGCAATTGCTATGGAAGGTCACGATGTAATTGAAAAAACTGTAGATGAGGCTATGTATATTCCAAGAGTTATGCCTATTGTAGCACCGATTCTTTCAGTTATACCGCTACAGCTTTTATCATACTATATTTCTATAGAAAAAGGCTGTGACGTTGATAAGCCTAGAAACTTAGCAAAGTCAGTTACGGTTGAATAGGGAATAGTGTCTCTTGAATAATAGTTGTTCAAATAAAAATAAACTTATTCAAAAATATAGAGAGAATCAGAATAGACACCTGATTTTCTCTTTTTGTGTTTGGGGATAAATTTTAATCATTTTCATACCACCGTTGAAACACATAAGCAATTAAAGCAAGGGTAATCATCACAAAAAACAAATTTAATTTGCTTATATTTGTATAATGAATAATATTCCTTGACTGCATAAGGGGTCTTATCAAAAAAGCATCTGCTCCATCAACTACTATATTTGTTAAAATGTATAGCCAGAATTTCCTATATGTAAAGTGAAAAATCCACAATGTCCCTATAAAAAATGTACCATATGCATAGCTCACATTTGTTATGTTACCCCAAGGAACTATAGGCACTAATAAAGTCCACCATTTATATACATAGGCGATTTCATAAACTATTGTTACTAACATTGAAGTAAATATTGTAGTAGCGATATATCGTTTAATGCTCTCTTTTTTCATAAGGAGCAAAGTAAACCATGGAGTAATTAGTAATGACCATAAAATTATCTTGTTAATCATGATTTTCTCACCACCTGTATTTTCATTTGAATTTATTATGGCATAGGGTTATTGTTTTATGCATATTATTCAAAAAAAAATAAACTTATTCAAAAATATAGAGAGAAAATCAGAATGAATATCTGATTTTCTCCTTCTGTGTTTGGAGAACATATAGATACATAGTTGACGTTAATATGAATAAATAATACTATTTTAACAATAACTAAATTAAGAGAAGGTGATATACTTTGAAACAAAAATTAGATCGTTCTTTAGGTATGTTTTCTTGTATTACTATTGGTGTAGGAACGATGATAGGTTTGGGAATTTTTGTGCTTGCAGGAACTAGTTATGAAACTTCAGGTCCAGCAGCTTCCTTATCCATATTTTTAGCAGGTATTGCTGCTCTTTTTACAGGTCTTTCTTTTGCAGAACTAGTAACAATTATTCCAAAGTCAGGAGGGGGATATATTTATGTTGGTGAGGCTACTGACAATGGTGTATTAGGTTTCTTGTGTGGATGGGGTATGCTATAGTATGTGGACCTTTTGCTATGGGATTCGGCAAATTCCTAAACTGCTTTTTACCATTTATTCCTCAAATGGTAGGTGCATATTTGCTAGTTGCCTATGTTATATTTACAAATATTAAAGAAGTAAAAAAGTCAGGAAAAATTCAGGATATTATTACGGTAGGATTAATAATTTTATTATTAGTATATATTTTTTATGGAGTTTTTCATGTAGATTTGAATAATCAACTCCCATTCTTTCCTAAGGGAGTTACTGGTATGCTTAATTCTATGGGATTTTTATACACGACTTACATAGGCTATGATATGATTACAACGGTAAGTGAAGAGGTTATAGACCCTAAAAAGACTATCCCAAAAGCAATTATAATTTCTACACTATTTGTTATTTTTATTAAAACAGCAACCTTCTTTGTAGGAAGTGGAATTAGCCATTGGAAAACGTTAATTCCAGCAGTTACAAAAACTCCTTTGACAGATACGGCTGTTAAATATAGGTGGGGTTGCAGGAGGATATCTCTTTGCTTTAGCGGGGATATTAGCTACGGTATCATCTATTAACACAACAGTTATGGCATCTTCCAGAACTTCTTTTGCGTTATCTAGAGATCATAAGTTTCCTGGAATATTTAAAGTGATTAATACTTCTACAAAAACCCCTATAGTCTCTATTTTAGTAACAGGATTAATTGTACTAATTTCTGTAACTATTCGTGACTTAAAACATATATCTAATGTTACAAGTATTCTTGCTTTAACAGGACATAGTTTGGTTAATGTCGCATTAATAATTTTTAGACAGAAAGAACCAAATGCTGAGAGAAAATTTAAAGTTCTCCTATATCCGCTTACGCCAACTTTAGGAATAGTATTGAATGCATTTTTAGTTTTACAATTGGCATATTCGGATTTTATTGCATTATTAGTTCCCTTTGGTATTATTCTCTCAGGGTTGCTTTACTATTATATAGGTATACCTAAATTACAGAAGGCTCCTAAAGGAATTTCATCTCTAGATATACCGGTTTTAGATATAGACGCTGATGAATTAGATAATGAGGCCCGAAAAGTATTCATTCCTGTATCTAATCCTGAAACGATAGATACGTTATTGTTCTTTGGACAAAAAATCGCTGAAAGAGAAAATAATACAACTGTTATTCCAATATATGTTACAAATGTACCATCCTTTACACCAATGGATTCAGCAAATAAGGAATTAAAAGAACGCATAAATAGTCATGATATAATTTTAGATAAGCTGAATAAGTATGAGATGAAAAATAAATCCTTTGTGAAGTCTCTTGTTGTTTTTTCTAGAGATATTTCTCATGGAATACTATCTAGCATTGAAGAGGGAAAAGCATCTTTAATGATTATGGGATGGCACGCTTCGAGATTAGCTCATAATGTACATGGAAGTATAGTACCTAAACTACTTCAAAAGGTTCCTTCAGATATAGGTATATTAAAGAGCAATAATTTAAAAGAAGTTAAGAAAATATTGTTTCCATATGGTGGAGGAAAGTATTCACAATTAACAGCTCCCATTGTAAAAAGAATTGCTGATGCTTTTGATGCTGAAATTACTGTGATGAGAATTGTTGATGAGTTGTATAATGAAGATGAATTAAAAGAATAGATGAATTTATCTATAAATAAATTTGGTTCAGATACAAGTATTAAGATTATCGAAGGAGTTTTAACAGATGAAGTTGTTAAATTCTCTAAGAATTATGACTTACTTATCATGGGAGTATCTTTGGATTGGGGAATAAAAAAGTATGCAACAGGATTCCGTTCAGATGAAATTATAGAAAAGACAAAGTGTTCTGTTATGGTAGTAAAAGCTTACCATAATATATTACAACGAAAAGATTTTCGTAGATATGTCCATCGGTTAAGGGAGTTAATCCATAAAGCCTAATAAGAATAGATAATCTAAAAGTCATGAGAAGATAGCAGCTGTAAGACTGTATACTCATGATTTTTTTTGTTGTGGAAATCTGGAGTAATATTTGTTTAATATTGTAAATAATACTTAATTAATGTTAAGATATAACATATAAGTGTAATATAGTTTAATATATAATGTTAGATTAATTTAATACTATAACATACTATGATTAATTTACCAGGAGGAATATGTATGAGTAAAGAAAGACCTTTAGGAGTCACTTTAATTGGAGCTTTTTATGTTTTTGGTGCTTTGGGATTGATAGTAACATTGTTTACTAATACTATAGATCAATTTGGAATTGCAGCGAGATTTGGAGTTCCGAATATGCCAGAGAGTGCAATGACAGTAATAGTTTCAGTGATTTCATTAGTAATGGCCGCAGGATATTTAAGACTTGAGAAGTGGGGTTACTGGCTAATGATGACTTATTCTATATACTTTTTAGTAGTAAGTGTCATCTTGTCTAATCAATACAGTCAACAGCCTTTTTATGGAAATGTAACATGGTCAGTTATAGTATTGATATATACTTTTAAGAAAAGAAGATGTTTTTATGATAAAGAGAGTATTTAAACGGGGTAGGGTATATGAATAATGATGAAGTACGTGAAAAAGTTTAAGACAGCAACAAAGTATAAAAATATAGGGCGTATAATAATGCTATTTACTCCTATGCCTATAGTTGCATTTAATGGGGTAGTTAAGGCATAATTTTTGCCATAGCAGTTTATTTTTTACGTAAGTATAAGTGTCCTTCTTGTGGAGTTATATTTGATTATAGAGTAGAATCTCATAAACTAATATACTGTTCAAAATGCGGTAGAAAGTTACAGTAATATTATGTTATATGAAACAACATGAATTTTATAGGAGGTAATAATGGAAAAAAACAAGTTTAAAAAAGGTTATACGTGGGTAACAATTTTTTTTATTATTGTAATCTCTTTTGTTTATTTTAGTATTAATAAAGGAAGTCATCCATTTGAGCCTATAAATAAAATGAGAGATAGAGTTAAAAACTATGAATTTATTGCAACTAAAAAAACAGAAAATGGAACTATGGTATATTCAGTAGGTGAAGTAAATAGTAGAGCTGATAATATGTATTTTGTTGATATGGTAAAGAAATCACTAGTAGGGTATAAGTGGCTAGGTGGTGGAGGACATATCAATAGTGATATTAAAGAAAGTAAAGATTTTCTTTTTTCAGCACAGTTACTGAATGAAAATCAAAATATAAACCCAACATTGTTTGGAATTTTTTTTGATGAGAAAATTAGAGAGATTACTGTCCGAACAATAGATGAATTGGCAGAGTCGACCATTTATGATGGAAAAGATAAATGCGAAAATTTTTATGTTATCCCATTTACAAGGAATGTTTCTGAACAGCCATTTTTTATATTTGCAATTACATATGAAGATGGTAAAAGATTAGAAAATGTTATTACTAAGGATAAAGCTTCTGAATTTCAAGAAGGTAAAGCAATTTACTTCTATGAAAAAGATATGAAAATGTAAGGGAGATTTAACATATATAGTATTTTAATTTAGTGAGGTTTTTTATGAAGATTAAATCGAGAAAAATCAAGATTATAGGTAGGATATTTTCTATTATAATAGCTCTAACTATATCCTTTATATATCAAAACAACCATATCGGAATAAGTAACTATGAATATACTAACTCTAAAATTCCTAAGGGTTTTGATGGTTATAGAATTGTTCAAGTTTCTGATTTGCATAACAAGGATTTTAAAGGAAGATTACCTAAAAAAATTAAAGATAGTAATCCAAATATTATCGTAATTACTGGGGATTTGATTGATAGAAGGAATACTAAAATTGATGTAGTAGTAAAATTTATAGAAGAAATAGCTAACGTAGCACCTATATATTATGTAACAGGAAATCATGAACAATTATCAGTAGAATATGATAACTTAAAGAAAGAATTAATAAGATTAAATGTGGAAATCATTGATAATTCATATGTAGTATTAAATAAAAGTGGAGATAACATTGGACTAATGGGAATAGCTGATCCTGCAATACAGCAAGGGGAAAGTGACTATCTTTGGGATGATAGTAGTGAATACGTTAGAAGTAGCATCAAAGAACTAATTAAAGATATAGATACACATTTTAATATTTTATTATCACACAGACCGGAAAAGTTTAGTGTATATAAGGAGACGAGTATGGATTTAGTCTTTAGTGGTCATGCTCATGGAGGGCAAGTAAGAATTCCCTTTATTGGTGGAGTAGTTGCACCAAATCAAGGATTTTTTCCAAAGTATACAGAGGGAATACACAATGAAGGGGTAACATCAATGGTTGTCAGTAGAGGGCTAGGAAATAGTATTATTCCTTTAAGAGTTTTGAATACTCCAGAGTTAGTAGTGGTTAACTTGAAAAGAATATAGAGAGTGTAGCTACTATTTATAGAAAGTAAAAATTGTAACAAAAATTTTACTTACATCACTCTATTTTTATGTGCTAAAATACTAAAAGTACGAGTGATGTTTTTTTATTTATGGGGAAGGCAGTAGTTCCTATAGCAATAGATAAAGAGTGAAATTTTTTTAAATGAGAATATAAAAACGTTTACTCAAAAGTGATACGAATATTAAATTTTATTAACTCTAAGTGGGAGTAGAAAATGAATATATTAAATGAAAAAGTGGAGCATGTTAAATTTGGGTCTGGAATTATTACACAAGCAAATAGCAATAGAATATGGATATAATTTCAGTGGGAAACGACAGTAAGAGTATTTGTATATCCTGAAGTATTTAAAAAATTTATAAAGATATTGAATCCAGAGGTTGATAAAATCATAGAAGAAGAATTACGTATATATCAAGAGCAAATAGAACTAGAGATAGAGAGTAAGTTGAAAGAACGTGAAGAAGCAGAATTAGAAAGGAAAATAGCACAGTTAGATGCTAAAAAGAAAAAAGCTTCACCAAAAACAACATCAAGAAGGGATGTTAGGTCTAAATAAATATAAATAATGATAAAATTAAGGCAATAGAAGTAGTTATGAGTCAGATAGAAAAACAATTCGGAAAAGGTTCTATTATGAAACTTGGAGAAAGCGCAACAATGGATATAGAGGCTATACCAACAGGATGTCTAGCTCTAGACATAGCATTAGGGGTAGGTGGTGTGCCTATGGGCAGAGTAATAGAAATATATGGTCCTGAGTCTTTAGGTAAGACTACTGTTACACTACATATATTAGCAGAGGCACAAAAAAAAGGGTGGTATAGCAGCTTTTGTTGATGCAGAGCATGCCTTAGATCCAGCTTATGCTAGGAAGTTAGGAGTCAATATTGAGGACTTAATAGTTAGTCAACCAGATACTGGAGAACAAGCTTTAGAAATAGTAGAGGCCCTTGTAAGATCAAATGCTGTAGATGTAATTGTTGTGGATTCCGTAGCAGCACTTGTACCAAGAGCTGAAATAGAAGGAGAGATGGGGGATTCCCATATGGGGCTTCAGGCAAGGCTTATGTCTCAGGCATTAAGAAAACTTACTGCAGCAATTAATAAGTCAAAATGTATTGTTATATTTATAAATCAATTAAGAGAAAAAATAGGAATTATGTTTGGTAATCCAGAAACTACAACAGGTGGCCGAGCTCTGAAATTTTATTCATCAGTAAGGCTAGATATAAGAAAAATTGATACTATAAAAAATGGTGATGAATTTCTAGGAAGCAGAACTAGGGTAAAAGTAACAAAAAATAAGGTTGCTCCTCCTTTTAAGCAAGCTGAATTCGATATAATTTATAATCAAGGTATTTCAAGGGAAGGTAACCTTATAGATATAGCTGTTAATGAGGAAATAGTTGAAAAAAGTGGATCATGGTTTTCATATAAGGATATAAGACTAGGTCAGGGAAGAGAAAATTCTAAGATATACTTAAAAGATAATCCTGATTTAGCCAATCAGATAGAAAATTTAATAAGAGAAAAATATAATCTTCCATTAATAAAACATGCAGTTAGCGACAAAGGTAAGGATGAAGTGTAATTTATTATACTAAAGAACCCCCTATAGAGTAGCCCTTTTCTAAGGTGTACTCTATAGGGGATTACATTTATAGCTAATGATTTTGGACCTTTAATACATTTTTATTATATACTAGATTTCTATAACAAAGTCTTCTGAGTTATCTATATAATCAGATAGAACTTTTTCAAGGTTTAGAACATTTTTCATTTCATAATAACCAGACTTTTTATAAATGAAGTTAACTGCCTTTACTGCTCCAAGTGCGAAGGCTTTTCTTGAAAAGGATTCGTGTGAAATTTCGATTTTATCCTCTTCACCAACTATTAGAACTTCATGTTTACCAATAACGCCACCAACTCTGAAGGCGCTTATAGGTATTTCTTTTGAATTAGCAGTAGCATTTTTTAAAGACTTTTTAATCTCACCAGCTAGCTTTAATGCAGTTCCAGAAGGCGAGTCTTTTTTATGTTTATGGTGTGTTTCAATAATTTGAAAATCATAATTATTTAATATGCCAGAAGCAATATTGGCAAGAAGCATCATAACATTCACACCTACAGTAATATTGGGAGCAAATATAATACCGTTATGATATTTCCGTGGAAGAGCTTGAAGAGTTTTAATATTATCATCACTAAAGCCTGTAGTACCAATGAGCATATTAATTTTCATTTTAGCAAATATCTCAGCACTCTTCATAGTTGACTCAAAATTTGAGAAATCAATAACAACATCGGGTTTTAATTTGAAAATTACTTTTTCAAGTTCGGCTATAGAGTAGATTTCTATGCCTAAGTTATTTCTACCTAGAAGAGTTCCAAGGTCCATACCTATTTTGTTACTATTAGGACTACAAATTGCACCTACAAGTTTAATATTATCTTGTTCAAGCAAGACGTTGGCTATTTGTTGCCCCGTTCTTCCAATTCCAAGTAAGCATACCTTAATCATAAATATATCCTCCTTTTAGATGCTTGCGAGGTTAGCTGACGGATTCGGATGAAAGGAACTACCCTACCTAATATAATTAAGATTCACCCCGTTTAACTTGGTTCCCCCGCTCTATAAGATTCAGCATTTTAATTTTAATTTACAAACATCAGGTAACAACTTAATTATAATGTATAAGTTGTTTAAAGACAAGAAAAATACCAAGAATTTACTTAATGAAATAGTTGGAAAATCTTATTTGACATCCATATTGTTTTAATTATATTTTTATCGGTAAAAGGATACATAAATGTGATAAACTTAAATTATCTATATTATTATAATGAAGAAACCAAAATAATGTGTACAGATTATTATAGTAGGTACATTCAAATAATATGCATAGGTTAACAAAGAGAGAATTCCTGTTTGTGAAAATTAGACGGTGAGGAATAAGATATGGAGAAAAATAAGAAATACTTTAAATGGATATTAGTAATAGCTTGGATGATAATTATATTTTTATTTTCAAATGAACCTGCAGTAGCATCAGATAAGAATAGTAGGTTTGCAATAGATATATTAGATTCTTTAGGTATAGATTTTAATAGTGCTTTTGGAGAGTTAGCTAATTTTATACTTAGAAAGACAGCTCATTTTATGGAATATTTTATACTATATCTATTAGTCTTCAATGCTTTAAAAAAGAATTTTTCTTTAAAGAAGGGTCTAATAATTTCTTTGATAATAACATTTTTATATGCCTGTTCTGATGAAGTGCATCAGCTTTTTGTTTTAGGAAGAGAAGGCAGGTTTACGGACGTTTTAATTGATACATTAGGTGGGACTTTTGCATTGATTTTAATAACTAGTTACAATAGTTTTAAAGAAAAAGACAATAAAAAAGTTAAGGTGAATTCTTATAAGTAGATGCCTTAACTCTTTTTTTATATTTAACTGGCGTATAAAGAATTTTATATAAAACTTTTAGAAAGCTTTAAAGCTGCATCAGTTACTTTCATATCCACCTTAAATTGTTCATGTAGGTCGTAGGCATTATAGTAACCCTTTCTCTCCATGTAAGTTGCTATTGCTTCATGAGTAGCAATAGCATCATTTAATTGTTTTCTAAGAATTGCTCTCACTTGGGGAGAAGTTGTTTCAGTTAGTGCAATTGAATAGTTTCGTACAGCACTTTTAGCAGACACTAAAAAATCAGTAGCAATAACTTGATCACTAAGCTTATCCATGCCAGTAAGGCTCTCTATTAATGAGTTCATAAGGACACCTTCTTTCTATATTAATTTAAGATGTTATAAGTTCAGGAAGAGAAACACTTGATTGCTCTAGGAGCTCTCTTAATTCCTTTATATGTTGCTCAGTTGTAATAACTTCATGCTTTAAAATTGATTCTAAGTCACTATCAGAAAGTAAAGGTGACATAGTAACTGACTTTGTTAAGCAAAGATTTTTAAAGGTTAATAATTCTTGAATTTGAAGGGTTTCAGCGGGAGTAATACATTGATCTTTCATTATCGTTAACCTCCTTAGTTAAATTTTAAAGGTTTCTTTATGGTTTAAGAACAACCTTAATACAATTTTCAGTTTTTGTGTCAAAAACATTATATCCATGTGGAGCCTGATCAAGTGAAAGTCTGTGAGTAATAATATCACTTGGATCAACTTTTCCTTCAGCAAGCAAATTGTATAATATTGGCATATAAGGAATTACAGGTGCCTGGCCTGTTCTTATATTAATATTTCTGTTTATTATATCTCCAAAAGGAAATGCGTTATACCTGCCACCATAAACTCCCGTTACTTGTATCATACCGCCTTTTCGAACTGCCTGAGTAGCCATAACGAAACCACTTAGTGCTCCACTTTGAAGTTTTAGGCCAGAACCTAAAAATTCCATAGGGGTCATTTTTCCGTCCATTCCAACACAGTCTATAACAACATCTGCACCGCCATGAGTGATTTCTCTTAAATATTCTCCAGTATTTTTATGTTGCTCAAAATTAACTGTTTCAACTTTATTATATTTTTTAGCATGTTCTAATCGGTAATCTATATAATCAACTGCAATTACCCTTTCTGCACCATGAAGCCAAGCAAATTTTTGTGCGAGGAGTCCAACAGGTCCGCAACCTAGTACGATAACAGTATTACCTTTTTTTACACCAGCATTTTCTACGCTCCAATAGGCAGTAGCCATAGCATCTGACATTAATAATAATTTTTCATCCTCTACTTCACAATTGTCAGGAATACGAAAAGGAGTAAAGTTAGCATATGGAACTCTCATATACTCAGCTTGGCCTCCAGGATACCCGCCAAAGGTTTCTGAATATCCAAAAAAACCACCATTTTCACCATGGGGATTTGAGTTATCACACATGCACGTTAAATCATGTTTGCAATAAAAGCATTCTCCGCAGCTTACATTGAAAGGTATAATTACTCTATCTCCCTTTTTGAGTTTTGTAACCGCAGGCCCCACTTCTTCAGCAATCCCCATAGGCTCATGACCTATAATATAGTCTTGAGGAAGATTGGGAACCATATCATGAATAAGATGTAGATCTGATCCGCATATTGCTGTACTAGTTATCTTTACGATGATATCATCAGGTTTATGAATTGTAGGTGATGGAACTTCTTTAACCTTCACGTTCTTTATGCCTTGAAATGTGACCGCCTTCATTATATGTTACCTCCTGTATTTCTAATAATCTTTAAAATTAGTACTAATTCTTATCCTTATTTAATTACTTTTCTGGGGTTGCAAAAGTTCCAAGTCTACTGGTATCTCCGGGGAATAGACTTAAACTAGAGATTTGAACAGCTGTTTGTGATGATTCTATATCCATTTGAAATTGTTTATTTAAGTCAATAGGGTGAAGCCATCCCTTAGCTATCATGAGATTAGAAAGTTCCTCATGCATGTCAAGTACAGTATTTAATTGATTTTGTAAAATAGTCCTTACTTCTGGAGTTGCAGCTTCAGTTAGTGCAATAGCACAATTTCTTACTCCACTTTTAACATTTAATAAAAATCCAAGAGACATAGTTCCATCAACAAGTTTAGGCATTCCCTCTGCATTTCTTACTTCTAAATAATCATTAATCATAGTGTTACCTCCTAGAAGCACTTTTCGTAGGCTTAAGATTATTAATTATTAAGCCGTTATTTTATTGGTAAAGTCTTTGATAATAGATTTTGCAAGTTATTTATAGCGATAATAGATTGTTGAACATCTTTTTCAAGTAATGCTTTAAGGTCTTGATCGAAGACTACACCTTCCATCATTTTAGATGTGGTCATAGAAACAGTTTTTAAGTTTAACATCTCGTGAATTTGCATTGTTTCATGTAATGCTAAATTTTGTGGTTTCATAGGGTCACCTCCTATTTTTTCTAACGTATGTATTCTTCCAATTCAAATCTATCGTTATACAATAAACAAAGATATTAAATATGTATTAAATTTTTGTATTAAAAAGATCAAAAAAAGAGGTTGTTTTTTCAATATATCTCTTGATAATATAGTGTATTCTCTAGCTGATAGGTCAGTTTTAATGTGAATTGCTGATATAGTGCAAAAAATATCAATATAGATATAAAAAAATCGTAGTTTATTGCATTGTAAAAAAGATTAGTGTAATATGGTATATAATAGAATTTATACATGAAAATAGATAAATCATGTAAAAAACTTTTAATATATAGTCTTTTAAGTAGAGCATAAAAATATAAATTTAAATAACTAGAGTGGGGTATTAACAATGAAAAGTATTAAATCAAAACTTATTATTTATTTTTCTATCTTAATTTTAGTATCATCTATTGCTTTAGGAGGGATTTCCTTAGAAAGGTCTAGTAAAATCCTTACTGCAGAAGCAGAAAAATCTCTTGCTTCTCTAGCTGTTGAAGCATCAAAATTAGCTGCAAGTCGAATCGAAACACAAGAAAAAACCTTACAAATGATAGCAAGTAGAATAGATATCCAAGGTATGGATTGGAAAGTGCAACAACCTATATTACAAAGACAATTAAAAGCAACGAACTTTCTTGACCTTGCAGTAGTAAAATTAGACGGTACTGCCTATTACTCGAATGGGACAACCGCTAAACTAGGAGATAGAGAGTACATAAAAAAAGCATTAAAAGGGGAGACTAATGTATCAGATTTATTAATTAGCAAAGTAACAAAGGAACTTGTTTTAATGTATGTTACTCCTATTGAACGAGATGGTAAAGTGGTTGGAGCTTTAGTAGGGCGTAGAGATGGAATGGCTTTAAGCAATGTTGTAGATAATACTGGCTTTGGTACTGAGGGATACGGCTATATGATTAACACTAGTGGAATAGTTGTTGGACATCCAGATAGAAATAAGGTATTAAATGGATTTAATCCAATAGAGGAATCAAAGAAAGATGAAAGCTTAAAATCCTTAGCTACATTATTTGAAAAGATATTAGCAGAAAAAACTGGAGTCAATACTTATTCTTTTAACGACAATGATTTAGATGCAGCATATGCACCGATTGAAGGTACTGAATGGATATTTGTTATTACTGCTAATAAAAAAGAAGTATTAGCTGCTCTGCCTGCATTACAGAAAGCTATTATATTAGTTCTGGTTATAACTTTAGTAGTAAGTATTGTTATTGCATATATAATTGGTAATTCAATTGCAACACCAATTATTAAAACAATAGAACATTCTGCTAAAATTGCTAATTTAGATATTACAGAAGATGTTTCAGAGAGCTTTTTAGAAAAGAAAGATGAAATTGGATCTTTATCTAGAGCCTTACAAAGTATAACTATTAGTCTAAGAGAGATTATTAAAGATATTAGTAGTTCTTCATCACAAGTATCTGCTGCATCAGAAGAATTAACAGCTACTGCACAACAGTCAGCTGCTGCTGCAGAAGATGTATCAAAAACAATTGAGAGCATATCAGCAAGTGCATCATCACAAGCACGAAATACAGAAGAAGGCTCCTCAAAGGCTATTTTACTAGGAGGAACTATTGAAAAAGATCAAGGATATGTAAAAGATTTGAATATTGCTTCAAGCAAGGTTACAGATGTTGTTAATGAAGGAATAGATGAAATGGATAATCTATATAAAATAACGGAAGAAAGTAATGATGCTACAAAGGAAATTTATGAAGTTATATTAAAAACAAATTATAGTTCGAATAAAATTGGACAAGCAAGTGATGTAATTGCATCTATAGCTGAGCAGACTAATTTATTGGCATTAAATGCAGCAATAGAGGCAGCAAGAGCAGGAGAAGCAGGAAAAGGATTTGCAGTGGTAGCAGAAGAAATTAGAAAACTTGCAGAGCAATCCTCAATATCCACAAAGGATATTAATGAAGTGGTAAGTGAATTACAAAGTAATGCTCAAGATGCTGTAAGGACAATGGAAAGATTATCTTCAATATCTAAAGAGCAAACAGACAGTGTAATTAATAGTAAGGATAAATATGTGTTAATTTCAGAAGCAATGAAGGAATCAGAAAAAGCTGTTAGGAAGTTGAATGTTTCAGGACAAGAGATGGAACATATAAAAGATGAAATATTAGATATACTAGAAAAACTTGCGGCAATCGCAGAAGAAAATGCCGCTGCAACGGAGGAAACAACATCCTCTATGGAAGAACAAACAGCTTCAATAGAAGATATTGCAGGTTCTAGTGAGGCACTATCAGACTTAGCACAGAACCTACAAACAATCATTATGAGGTTTAAAATTTAATTGTTTAGATTGAGTAAAAATATATAATTTAACAAATGGGCTGGGGAGTATTTAAACTCTCCAGCCCATTAAAAATAAATATTGAGAGGGCATATAAATGATTAGAAAAGCAAGTATACATGAACAACAAGCAATAATGAATTTAATAAAAAAAGTAGTTATTGATATGGAGTCAAAAAACATTCATCAATGGGATGATATTTATCCAAATGCTAAGGTTATTAATAGTGATTTAAATAAGGATACTCTCTATATTTATGAAGATAAAGGGGTTATTAAAGGGATTACTGTTTTAAATGAACATCAAGATAAGGAGTATGAGAACTTAGACTGGGAATTTAATTCAGGAAAACAATTGATTGTACATAGACTATGTATTGACCCAGAATCTCAAGGGAAGGGAATTGCAAAAGCTATAATGAATTATACTGAACTTTACGGAAAAGAGATGGGGTATGAGGCTATAAGATTAGATACATTTGTTGAAAACGAACCGGCATGTAATCTTTACGAGAGGCTTGGATATAAAACAGTAGGAACAGTAAAGTTTAGGAAAGGAAGTTTTTATTGTTTTGAGAAAAAGCTATAATTAGTCATCGAATAAAAACTAAAAAAGAAAATTAGATTAAATTTAAGAAGCATCCTGTATAGGGTGCTTTTTATAGTTATTACATAAATATTAATTAATTTCTATTTTTATATTAAATACTACATAAAACGAGTAATTTCTGAAAATTTTATAAAGGTGGAACTAGAGAAAATAAAAAATGGAGACGAAGTTGATGGAGATGCCTCCACAATAATTAAAGAGATAAAAAACTTTCTAGAACTTTTAAAAGAAAAAAACTCCTTAGAGCAGGAAAGTGAAGTTTATGAAGACGTAAAACAACAATTTTATATATCTCAAAATAAAGCTGAAGTTGATATAGAAAAGAATGCTTTTAAGGCAGTAATTCATTTTTTAGAAGGCTGTGAAATGGAGAATATACGAGCATTTACTATTCTTCATAATCTAAAGGAATTAACAGAGGATTTTAATTCTATTCCAGAAGATATAATTAACGATGATGATAGCGTTGAGATAATTAGAAGAGTATGGAGAGTGTGATTTAGTTGTAGACGGAATGGAAGCATTAGACGCGTACTTAATGGCTGTTAAAGAGGAAAAACCCTATGACCTTATATGCTTAGATATAATGATGCCAAAAGTGGATGGGGTAAAAGTATTAAAAGCAATAAGAGATTTCGAAAAACAAAAAGGACTTTTGCCTAAAGAAAGAGTGAAAGTTATTATGACTACTGCTCTAGGAGAGACTGAATATGTTTATAGAGCTTTTGAAATTGGATGTGAAGCATATGCTGCAAAGCCTATTGATACTACTAAATTTGTAGAAGTATTAAAGAAACTGGATATAATATCAGATAAGATATCCTAATTAAATGTCATATTTATTATAGAAGTTAAAAATTAAATAGAATATAGAAAAACACTCTAATTATAATAATTAGAGTGTTTTTTATGGTTGCGGGAGCAGGATTTGAACCTACGACCTTCGGGTTATGAGCCCGACGAGCTGCCAGCTGCTCCATCCCGCGATATTGTAATAACTGAAGTAGTTATTTACTTAAGCTATGTTCTAAGTATATTATAAGTAACTATATAAGTCAAGGTAAATTTATAATAATAAATAAAGTTTTTGGATTTACATATAGTTTTACTCCAGCTGAAGATTAGAGAGGTCAGTCACAAGATAAAATTTAAATGATGGAATTATAGATAAATATATTATTATAATCCTAGAAAATTATATTGACATCTCTTATAGTAAGTGGTAACTTATATATAACTTAAAATTAATTACGAAAAGCCTATAGAAATACTAGGTTATTAAAATATATTATAAAGGATTACTATAATTTAAATCAATTACTAATTGGGGGTAAGAAAAATGAAATTAAGAGTAAATGGAGAATTAAAAGATATTAAAGACAACATAACAGTAACGGAGATATTAGAAGTAGAAAAAGTTGAAGCTCCTGATATGGTTTCAGTTCAATTAAATGGAGAGTTTGTAGATAGAGAGAAATTTTCAGATACTATATTAAAGGAAAATGATGAAATAGATTTCTTATACTTTATGGGAGGTGGAAGTATTGGATTTTAAAGAAGAACAAATAGAAAGATACTCAAGACATATTATTCTGTCAGAGGTTGGAGTAGAGGGGCAAGAAAAACTATTAAATTCAAAGGTTTTGATTATAGGAACAGGTGGACTTGGTGCACCAGCAGCTATGTACCTAGCAGCAGCAGGAATTGGAACAATAGGTCTGGTTGATGGGGATGTAGTAGACCTTTCAAATCTACAAAGACAAATTATACATCAAACAAAAGATGTTGGTAAGCTTAAAGTTGAATCAGGAAGGGAAACTATAAATGATTTAAATCCAGATGTAAAAGTTATAACTTATAATGAGTTTGCAACTTCTGAAAATATTTTAAAGATTATAGAAGATCAAGATTACGATTTTATAATAGATGGAACAGATAATTTTTCAGCTAAGTTTTTAATCAACGATGCCTGTGTACTTGCAAAGAAACCTTTTTCACATGCAGGAATAATAAGATTCCAAGGACAACTTACTACTTATATTCCAGATAATAATACACCTTGCTACAGATGTATATTCCAATCACCACCACCAAGTGGAGTTGTACCAACTTGTAGAGAAGCTGGAGTTTTAGGAGTTATGGGAGGAGTTATAGGAACTCTTCAAGCAACAGAAGCTATAAAGTACATTTTAGGACTTGGAAAAACTCTAGCAGGATATCTTTTAACTTATGATGCCATTACTATGCAATTTAGAAAAATTAAAATTGGCCATAGTAAAAAGTGTGGGGTATGTGGAGAGAATCCAAGTATTGATAGCTTAATAGATTATGAGAAGCCTTCCTGTGACTTGAAAGGCAATATGCAGGGGTGATCAATATGATTTATATACTAAAGAGTGAATATGAAAAGATAGTAGAACAGGGAAAAAGAGAATTTCCTCTAGAATGTTGTGGCTATCTTGCAGGAGTTAAAGAAGGGGAAAATGTTTTTATAAAAGAAGCAATTTCCTTAAGAAATATAGATGAGAGCAGTGAACATTTCTCTATGGATGCAAAAGAACAATTTAATGCTATTAGAGAAATAAGAAGTAAAGAAATGGTATTGATAGGTAACTATCATTCACATCCATATACACCTTCAAGACCATCGGAGGAAGATAAAAGATTAGCCTTTGATCCAAATGCGGTATATGGAATTCTATCCTTAGAAAAGGAAGAGCCAGTCTTTAAACTTTTTGAAATACGTAAGGATAATGTAAAAATACTCGAATATCAAATTATGTAAAGTAAGTTTCAAATTTAGTGGAAGCTGGATATGGGGTGAATTGGGATGATTGAAATATTAAAAGAACATTTTGATGCAGTAGAAGAGTTTAAAAATAAAGCAGAACAATATAAAAAAGGTGAATTAGATTCTGTTAGATTTAAAGCATTTAGAGTTTCTATGGGAATATATGAACAAAGAGCAAAAGAAACATATATGACAAGACCTAGAATTCCAGGAGGAGTTATAACTAAGGAACAGCTTGAGACTATAAGCGCCTTATCAAAAAAATATGCTAATGGAAAAATGCATATTACTTCACGTCAAGGTATACAGTTCCAAAATGTAGAGAGCCTAGATGAAGTATATGAAATAATGAGTAGTCTTATAAATGTAGGTATAACAACAAAAGGAACAGGTGGTAACACAGTTAGAAATGTAGAGTGTTCTCCACTAAGTGGAGTATCTAAAGATGATGTATTTGATGTAACCCCTTATGTTAAGGCAGTTACAGATTATTTGATAAAAGATTCTTCAACTATGAATCTTCCAAGAAAGTACAAACTAGCTTTTTCTAATAGCCCAGAGGATACTGGAAATGCTAGTATATCTGATTTAGGTTTTATAGCAAAAGTAAATAGTGATGGAAAAAGAGGATTTGTAGTCTATGGAGGCGGAGGCTTTGGAGGAAATCCAAGAGTATCAATAAAGCTTTCAGATTTTATTGATGCTAAAGATGTTCTCTACTATGCACAAGCTATGAAGGAAGTCTTTGAAAAAGAAGGAGACAGAAGTAACAAGCATAAGGCTAGGATAAGATATATAGTTGGAAGACTTGGAGAAGAAAAGTTTATTCAGCTATTTAATAAACAGCTTGAAAAAGTAAGAAAAGAGAAGAACCTAGACCTTAATATAGAAATCACTGAGAAAGCTCATGAGGATAGCGTGGGAAATTCATCAGTAGATAATGAATATAAGAATGTTTTATTTAGTCAAAAGAAATTAGGGTATTATTCAGTTTATATACATCCTGAAGGTGGAAATCTTCATGCAAAAGATTTAGATAAGGTATTAAACTTTTTAAGTACCTTAGGATATGAAACATCAATAAGAATTTCAAACACTCAGGGCTTCTTTGTACGTGATTTAAAAGAAGAGGATGCAGTTAAGTTATTAGATATAATAAAAGAATTTTCATCAACATCAGATATTGATAACTCACTAGCTTGTGCAGGAGCATCTACTTGTCAACTAGGACTTTGTTTATCACAAAACTTCCTTAGTGCTATAAGAGAGGCATTTAAGAATGAAGAGAAGAGTATAAAAAATTCACTTCCAAGAATATTTATATCTGGTTGCCCGAATTCTTGTGGTCAACATCAGAAGGGTAGAATAGGTTTAAGTGGAAGAGCTAAGAGATCAAGTGATGGTCTTGTACCAGCTTATTCTGTTTCTTTTGGAGGAAAGGTTTCAGAAGATGGAGCTA
The DNA here is from genome assembly GCF_055755365.1 of Clostridium sp. X. Classification (NCBI taxonomy): domain Bacteria; kingdom Bacillati; phylum Bacillota; class Clostridia; order Eubacteriales; family Clostridiaceae; genus Clostridium; species Clostridium sp. X. Next base: position 662,912 of record NZ_CM146912.1, on the reverse strand, counting down.
AAATAGGAGAAGATTTTGGAGATGTTCCAGCTAAGAAAATACCGAAGTTTCTTATTGAACTTGCAGCATTAAAGGTTCAATCTGGAGTAGAAGATTTTAATGAGTTCTTAAGTGGAAATGTTGATGCTATAAAAGGATTAATTTCAAAGTATTCTACAATAGAGGATATTAATGAAAATCCTGATCTTTATAATGATTTTGGATCATGTAATAGATTCTCATTAGAAGGTCGTGGAGCAGGGGAATGTAGTACTGGAGTATTTGATATTATAAAGCTTGATTTATCAAATGCAAGAAATTCTTTTGAAAGATTTAAAAACTCTAAAGCATCTGGGGAATTATATGATGCAGCATTATCAGCTTCAAGAGCACTGCTTATTCTTAAAGGAATACAAGTAAATAAAGATAGAGAGATATTTAAGGAATTTATTAAAAATTTTGTTGATGTTGGTTATCTGAAAATAGAGGTAAAAGAGCTTATAGATACATTAATAGATTATAAACTTGGGGATGTAAAAGATATATCAAATAAGGAATTAGATGTTGAATATGTTATTGAGAAAGTAAAAGCAATGTATGAATCACTAAACGGAAAGCTTGAGATAACTATTCCAAAAGAGGGTAGTATAGAAATAGATCTAAACTCTTCTACAGAAGAAACATCTAATATTAAGGATTATGAAGTGATAGACTTTAGAGGAGTTCAATGTCCGATTAATTTTGTAAAAGTTAAAATTGAACTATCAAAGATTAAATCTGGAGAAAAAAGAGGTTTTTATCTAGATGATGGAGAGCCTATTCAAAATGTTCCAAAGAGTGTAGAAGGGGAAGGTCATAAGGTAGTATCTACAGATACTAATTACACAGGATATAACCTACTAGTAGTTGAAAAAAAATAGACTAAGTTATAGAGAGTTATAAGGGTGTATATTTCTAATATTTAAATTGGGGTGGGGCTATGAAATTTAACACTAAACTTATTCATGGAAATTTTAAAATAGATGAAACAGGGGCTAGTAATAGTCCCATATACCTTTCAAATGCATACTCCCATAATTCGGCAAAGAAGCTTGAAGGTATATTTAAGGGAAATAGTATGGGTTATGCATATACAAGAATATCTAATCCAACTATTGCGACCTTTGAAAGAAGAATGGCAAGCATAGAAGGAGGCCTAGTTGCTACAGCAACAGCCTCTGGAATGAGTGCGGTATACCTTGCTATAGTAAATATATTAGAAACTGGGGATGAAATAATAGCCTCAACAAGTTTATTTGGAGGGTCTTATAACCTAATAAATAACCTAAAGAGTTTTGGAATAGTTATAAAGTTTATAGATGAATTAAGCGAAGCTAATATAAATGCGGTAGTAACTGATAAGACAAAGATTTTATTTACTGAAACAATAGGAAATCCAAAGCTTAATATATTAGATATAGAAGAAGTATCTAGAGTTTGCAAGGAAAACAATATTATTTTTATAGTTGATTCAACAGTGACTACTCCTTATCTTATAAGACCATTAGAGTATGGAGCTGATGTAGTAATACATTCAACCTCTAAGTATATAAATGGTACAGCAAATGCCCTTGGTGGAGTAATTATAGATGGTGGTAGTGAAAAATATAAACACAGCAAATTTAATAATTTTACTGAGTACGCAAAGAAGTATGGAAAAATGGCATTTACAGCTAAGTTAAAGGCTGAAATTGGGAAAGATATAGGAGCAGCCTTATCACCCTTTAATGCTTTTTTAAATCTTACAGGAGTTGAAACCTTATCTCTAAGAGTAAAAGAACACTGTAGGAATGCTATAGAAGTAGCTGAATGTTTAAAGGCAAGTGATAAAGTAGTTTCAGTAAATTATCCAGCTTTAAAGGATTCAAAGAATTATGAACTAGTTAAAAAGTATTATAAGGACGGAGTAGGTGGAATTCTAACTTTTCGTCTTGGAAGCAAAGAACAAGCATTTAAATTTATTGATAGCCTAAAGTTAATTTTAAATACACCAAATATAGGAGATACAAAAACTCTAATTATACACCCAGCCTCTACAATATGTGCAAGTAATACAGAAGAAGAGAAGATAGCAATGGGAGTTTACGATGATTTACTAAGAATCTCAGTAGGTATAGAAGACATTGAAGACATATTATTTGATATAAAAAATGCTCTAGAGGCGTTATGAGGTGATTCGGTGGAAACAAAAGCAACTAATATAGTATGGCATGATATGAATGTAAAAAGACAAGATAGAGAAAAACTTCTAAAACAAAGAGGCATTGTTTTGTGGTTTACCGGTCTTTCTGGCTCAGGTAAGTCCACAGTAGCATCTTTACTTGAAAAAAGGTTGCATAGTATGGGAAAGCTAACATACTTGCTAGATGGGGATAATGTACGGCATGGATTAAATTCAGATCTTGGTTTTTCAGAAGAAGATAGAATAGAAAATATAAGAAGAATATCAGAACTTTCGAGACTATTCGTGGATGCTGGGATTATAACTATTACAACATTTATTTCACCCTTTATAAATGATAGGGAAAGAGTAAAGAAGCTTTTAGGTGAGGATTTTATAGAAGTCTATATAGATTGTCCTTTAGAGATTTGTGAAAAAAGAGATCCTAAGGGAATATACAAAAGGGCAAGACAAGGGGAGATAAAGAATTTTACAGGAATAGATTCTCCTTATGAAAAGCCTATCAGTCCAGAAATAACAGTATCAACTCACTTAAATAGTATAGATGAATGTGTGGATTCTATCATAGATTATCTTAATACTAATAAATTCAATGGATAAGTGAAGGGTGGGGAGATAAGATGCAATTAAAGACTGAGATTTTAAAGACAGATATTTTAATAATAGGCGGGGGAGCAGCTGGATGTTTTGCAGCACTAACTGCCGCTAAAGATTCAAAAATAAAGGTAACTATAGCAGAAAAAGCAGATATTAAAAGAAGTGGGTGCCTTGCTGCAGGAGTTAATGCACTTAATGCTTATATAGCTGAAGGAGAAACCCCAGAATCTTTTGTAGATTATGTAAGTGAAGAATTCAATGGAGTTATAAGAGAAGATTTAGTTTATACCATAGCTAAAAAACTAAATGAGGTAACTAAAAAAATTGAAGATAAAGGACTTACAATCTTAAAAGATGATGAAGGAAAATATGTAACAAGAGGAAAACGAAGCATAAAGATAAATGGAGAGAATATAAAACCAATCTTAGCTAATGCTTTAGATGAGTATGAAAATATAGATGTTATAAATAGAGTTAATATAATAGATTATATTACTAAAGATGATAAGGTAATAGGTGCTTATGGATTTTCAGTAAGAGAAGAAAAATTTTATGTGATATACTCAAAGGCTGTGATTTGCACTACAGGAGGAGCCGCAGGAATATACAAACCTAATAATCCTACCTTCTCAAGACACAAGATGTGGTATAGTCCTTTTAATACTGGTGCAGGTTATGCCATGGGAATAAGGGCTGGAGCAGAAATGACCACCTTTGAAATGAGATTCATAGCTCTAAGATGTAAAGATACAATAGCTCCAACAGGAACAATTGCTCAAGGAGTAAAAACTCCACAAGTAAATAGCTTTGGAGAATTATATGTTAAGAAGTATGGGAAACCAACAACAATAAATAGATTATACTCTACTGTAATAGAAAACTTAGAGGGTAAAGGGCCATGTTATCTTAAAACTGAAGGCATAAGTGAAGAGCAGGAGATGGAATTATTAAAGGCATATTTGAACATGGCACCAGCACAAACCTTAAAGTGGATAGAAAATAACACCTCTCCTTCTACTGAAAATGTAGAAATTGAAGGCACTGAACCTTATATTGTTGGAGGACATACAGCTAGTGGCTATTGGATAGATACATGCAGAAGAACTACTCTAAAAGGATTATATGCAGCTGGAGATGTAGCGGGAGGAAGTCCAAAGAAGTATGTAACTGGATGTTTTGCAGAAGGAGAAATAGCTGCAGAAGATTCCTTAAAGTATATAGAAAACCTAGAATTAGAAACAATTAGTGAGAATGAGATTAAAGAAAAACTAGAAGAAGTAAATAAGTTTTTCGAAAACACAAATTCTACCTACACAATTGATCAAGTTGAGGAAGCAATGCAAAAGATTATGGATGAATATTGTGGTGGGATATCTCAGAATTATAAATACACAGAAAGAAAGCTTCACATAGCGAAAAAACGAATTGATGAATTAATAGAAATATCTAAGAAACTTAGAGCAGAAAATCCACATGAGCTTCTATTTATTTATGAATTAATTGATAGATTATATGTAGCTAAGGTTCTTATAATACACCTACTGTCTAGAACTGAAACTAGATGGGAATGTTATCAGCAAAATACCGACTATCCCGATAGGAAAGATAATAAATGGTTTAAGTATGTAAATTCTGTTTATGAAGATGGAGTTGTAAAAGTTATATTAAGGGACATAGTGGAAAGGAATGAAGTCTATGAGCATAAAAATTGATAAATTAAAGTGCGTAGGATGCAAAAAATGCATAGAAGCCTGTCCTGGAAACTTAATATACAAAGATGAAGCTGGAAAGGCTTATATAAGATATGAGAAAGATTGTTGGGGATGCACAGCTTGTCTCAAAGAATGTAAATTTGCAGCTATTAAATATTATTTAGGTGCAGATATAGGAGGGAATGGAGCATTCCTATATGTAGATGAAAAAAGTGATGATTTAGATTGGCATATTGTAGATAAGACTGGCACAGAGACCGTTATAAAGACAAATAGAAAAGAGTCAAATAAGTACTAATTTTAGTAAGAGGTGGGGATTTAGCTTGGGGTTAAGTATTGAAGGTGTATATAAAACCTATAAAACAAATAATAAGGAATTACAAACCCTTAGGAATATAAATCTAACTGTTAAAGATGGAGAATTTATATGCGTTTTGGGTCCCTCAGGTTGCGGAAAGTCTACACTTTTAAATGCGGTTGCTGGATTCGAAAAGCCTACAGAAGGTAGAATACTTCTTGATGGAAAAGAGATAAATAGTCCAGGTCCTGATAGAGCAGTGGTATTCCAAGAACATGCACTTTATCCATGGCTTAACGTTATAGATAATGTAGAATTCGGCATGAAGGTAGCAGGGATTCCTAAAAGTGAGAGACGAGAAAGAGCCTTAAAGTATCTAGATATGATGCATCTTATGAATTTTAAAGAATCTCTTGTACACCAGCTATCAGGGGGTATGAAGCAAAGAGTAGCTATAGCAAGAGCTCTTAGTTTAGATTCAAATATACTGCTTATGGATGAACCTTTTTCAGCATTAGACAGCCAGACTAGGACCTTGCTGCAAGCTGAGGTGCAAAGAATATGGTGGAGAACAAAGAAGACTGTATTTTTTATTACTCACAGTGTTGAAGAAGCTGTACTTTTAGCAGATAGAGTTGTAGTTATGTCAACAAATCCAGGTTGTATCAAAAAAGAGTTTAATATACAACTTCCAAGACCGAGAAAAATAGGGGACATAGATGTAACCTATACAGTTTCTAGGATTATGAAGGAACTAGAAGAGGAGGTGGAGAAGGTTGCAAAAGCTGAATACGATAAAGACTGGAGCATTAAGAGTAATGATCTTTTATATGATGACGATAGCGGTATGGGAATTGGCTTATAGATTTGCAGGGTTTCCTTCTCTACTGATTGTAGTTGAAGAAATTAGAAGGCTTTCAGGAAATAACACTCTAGGAGTAGCTATTTTTATAAGCTTAAAAAGACTTATAATTGGATATTTTATATCTCTTTCAATAGGTTTTCCACTAGGTATAGTTATGACAAAATTTAAGTATTCTGGAAGGAGCTTAAGCAAGATAATAGGGGCACTTCAGACAATGCCTAATGTATGCTGGGTTCCCTTTGCAATACTTTGGTATGGGACAAATGAAAAAGCAATATTATTTGTTATTGTAATTGGTTCGGTATTTGCTATCTCTATGGCAACAGAATCGGGAATTAAGAACCTGAATCCAACTCATTTAAGAGTAGCTAGTATGTCAGGGGCAAGAGGATATATGCTTTATAGAACAGTAATAATTCCTGCTGCATTACCTGTAATCATATCAGGTTTAAAACAAGGATGGGCATTCGCTTGGAGAGGACTTATAGCAGGAGAAATGATAGGTTCTTCTATGAATGGATTAGGGCAGATTTTAGGAGAAGGAAGAAAGGCTAGTAATATAAACCAAATAGTTGCAGTAATGCTTGTTATTATATTATTAGGATTATTATTTGATAACTTTGTCTTTGATAAAATACAAGAAACAGTAAATAGAAAATTTGGGTTAACTGAAAACTAAGTATTAATTTATGGAGGGAAAAATTATGGATCATTTGGATAGATTAGAAGCAGAGAGTATTTTTATTTTAAGAGAAGCATACAAAAATTTTGGGAAGCTTGGAATGCTTTGGTCAATTGGGAAGGACTCTAATGTAATGTTATGGCTTGCGCAAAAGGCCTTTTTCGGTAACTGTCCATTTCCACTTATACATGTAGATACAACTTTTAAAATGCCAGAAATGATTGAGTTTAGAGATAAAATCGCAAAACAGTACAATTTTAACTTGATAATTAATACAAATACACAAGCTCTTGAAGAAGGCATGGGACCTGAGCATGGAAGACTTGTATGCTGCAAAGCCCTAAAGACAGAGGGATTAAATCAAATAATTAGAGAACATGAATTTGAAGGACTTATTGCAGGAATAAGAAGAGATGAAGAAGGCTCTAGATCAAAAGAAAGAGTATTTAGTGAAAGAAATGCAGATTCAGAGTGGGATTATGCAGATCAGCCACCAGAGCTTTGGAATCAATTTAAAACAGATTTTAAGAAAGGTAACCATATAAGAGTACATCCTATTATAAACTGGAGAGAAATAGACGTTTGGGAGTATATCAGAAGAGAAAATATCCCAGTAGTTGATCTATATTTTGCAAAGAACGGAAAGAGATACAGAAGTCTTGGATGTGCTCCATGCACAAATCCAGTAGATTCTAATGCATCTACTTTAGATGAGATAATTGAAGAACTTAAGGCTTCTAAGGAAACTGAAAGATCAGGAAGAGCTCAAGATCAAGAAGATGCTCATGCACTAGAAAAGCTTAGAAAAGAAGGTTATATGTAATGGGGGTAGGAGATATGGATAATGCTAGAGAGAAACTTAATATAGTTGTTGTAGGACACGTAGACCATGGAAAATCAACTCTTATAGGTAGACTATTATTTGATACAAACTCTCTTCCAGAGGGTGCTATAGATAAGGTGAAGAGAATATCAGGGGAAAAAGGTAAATCTTTTGAATATGCATATCTTTTAGATGCTTTTGAAGAAGAGCAAAAACAAGGTATAACAATAGATATAACTATGATACAATTCTTCACTAAGCTAAGAGACTACGTTATAATAGATGCTCCAGGTCATAAAGAGTTTTTAAAGAACATGATATCAGGAGCTGCTAGTGCAGAGGCAGCGTTTTTAGTAATAGATGCAGAAGAAGGAATTCAAGAGCAATCAAAAAGACACGGATACATTCTTTCACTTTTAGGAATAAAGAAAGTATATGTTGTTGTAAATAAGATGGATTTAGTAGATTACTCTGAAGAAAGATTCAATGAAATACAAGATCAATTTAATGAGTTTTTAAACAATCTAAACATATACCCAGAAAAGTATATACCTATATCAGCATTCCATGGAGAGAATATTACTTCTAAATCTTCAAAAATGCCTTGGTATAAGGGTTATACAATTCTTGAGAACATGGATAAGATTGAAAAAGATAAAGGTATAGAAGAAAAAGCACTTAGATTACCAATTCAAGATGTGTATAAGTTTGATAACAGAAGGATAGTAGCAGGAAGAATTGAATCAGGTACTCTAAAGGTGGGAGATGAAGTAGCTATATATCCAAGCGGTAAAACTACAAGAGTAAAATCTATTGAGTACTGGCAAGAAAAAGATAAAAAAGATACGGTTTCAGCTGGTATGTCTGTAGGAATAACTGTAGAAGATGAATTCTTTAATAAAAGAGGAGAAGTAATCTGCCACAAGAACAACGATATTATAACATCCAATATATTTAATGCAAATGTATTTTGGCTTGGAAAAAATGATTTACTTCCTGGCAAAAAATATAAGTTGAAAATATCAACTCAAGAAACTGAGTTTGAAGTAATAAGCATAAATAAAGTAATAGATGCAGCAACTCTTAAAACTAGTGAAACTTCAAATGCTATAAAGAAAAATGATGTAGCAGAAGTTACTATTAAAACAAAAGTACCTGTATGCTTTGATGAGTTTAGCAACATACAAGCTATGGGAAGGTTTGTAATTATAGATGACTATAATACAAGTGGTGGAGGAATAATTTCTGGAACAGAGGATTCCTTAAAGAGAGAAGTTGGAGAAGTAAAAAGTAAAAATATCTCTATTAGAAAAAGACTTGTATCAAGAAAAGATAGAGAAGAAAAACTAGGACAAAAAGGTAAAGTAATATGGCTTACTGGAGTACCAGGATGCGGAAAGAATGAAATTGCAGTAAAGCTTGAGAAGAAGCTTTTTGAACTAGGAAAGAAAGTATACTATCTAGATTCTGCTCACCTGAGATTTGGATTAAGCTCAGACTTATCATTTACTACAGCTGATGCACATGAACAAACAAGAAGAATTGCTGAAGTAGCAAACTTATTTGCAGATAGTGGAGAAATAGTAATAGTAACATCTGTAAGTAGATTTAAGGAAGATAGAGAATATGCAAGAAGTGTAATAGGAAAAGGAAACTTTGTAGAAATCTTTGTAGACGCACCTAGTGATATATGCAAATTAAGAAATCCTAATGCCTTTAATGAAGATAATGATGGTAAATTTGACTATGAAAAGTCTGAGTACCCTGTAGTTTCTCTTTATATAGATGAGGCTGAGTTCAATTCAGATAAAAAGGCAGAAGGAATTGTTGACTTATTAAGTATATATTAAAATAGCATATTATTATTTAAAAACATAAAAAACTATAAGACCTATGGCTTTCACAGAAAAGCTATAGGTCTTTGTTAAATTTACACTGTAATTATAAATTAGTTCCACATAAAATAAAAGTTCAATAAATTTAGGCCTTATAAACAATAATACTTAATGTAGACTAAAATAATTTAGGAGGCCTACGTTTGAGACAAGTAAAAATATTTTTGACTTTAATATTTATGATTATATTATATTCGGGAAGTGCTTTTGGACTTAATAAGGATACTATAGAAGATAGTTTAGTAGTGTGTAGTACCAGTTTAAAGAGAATAGTAAGTAAGCCAGAGAAAAGCTATATTTATAAGAATATGAGAAATTTAATAAAAGAAGACACAAAAGGATGGGTAGTAAGAAGTTTCAGCTATGAGGATGGTACAAAGGGAGAGCTTATAGAAACAGATGGAAATGATATTTCTAGTATAAAAGTCCCTCTGAAGCTAAAGGGATACTTTAAAGTTTATATAGGGTATGCATCAGGAACAGAGAACATTACTGTAAAAAAGTATTTGGATAAAGGATATATAAAAGTCTTTAATAGCTCTAGCTATACTCCAAAGGAAAATTATGGAGAACAATATCTTTATGAAAAGTTTGCATTTATGAGTAATTTTAAAAATGAGTCACTAGTGTTAAGTACTAACTATTATGATACAACTAGAATAGCTTATATAAAGTTTGTAGGAGCTAAAGAGGAAGAAATAAAACTATATAATACTCCAAATGAAGGAGAGAAGACAAAAAGAGTTATGTACGATAGTGACGGATATTCTAGTTTTTGTGATGGAATATTTCCAAACTCTTCTGCTCTAGACTATATGTTAGTAAAACCTTTAGCTGAAAAGAACGTAGGTGTTTTAAACTGGTGTCTGGGAACTACGGGGTTTTTAAATTACAATAGTAAGTATGCAGGAAAGGCCTTCGAGAGTTTTGATAAATACCCATTACAACTCAGAAATATTGACAAAAGTGCTAAAGAGCAAGTACTTAGTATATTAAAAGAAGGTAAATCTCCATTGGAGTTTTTAGCTGGCTTTGGTGAGGAAAGAAATTTAGATGTGTTTGCTTCTTTGAGAATGAATACATTTTATCCAGAAGATAGATATGGATTTCTAAATGGAAGTATTTATAGTAGTTATAAGGATGTTAAACAAAATGATAAAAATGGTCTTAGTTATTTATATCCTAAAACTAGAGATTATATATTAAATGTACTAAAGGAAGCTTCAAGTTTTAAAAATGTGGATGGAGTTACGTTAGACTATTGCAGATACCCTGATGTTATTACATCAGAAGCAGATTTAGATACGAAAGTTAAGATAATGAATGAATTTATGAGAAAGGTAAGAAAAGAGATACCAGATAAGACTATAGCTGTAAGAATACCTTATAATAATTATATTACTTACGGATATGATCTTAAAACTTGGATAAAGGAAGGCCTGGTAGATATACTTATTCCTGCTAATGTAAACAAGGATGATTTCTTTGATATTAAACCTTTTGTAAATATGGTGAGAAAAACAAAGATTAAGCTTTATGTAGGAATTTGTGCAGATGTAAAAGGACATGATTTAACCAAAGAAGAAGAAGAACTCATTAAATCTGGTTTATATGTTCACAATAAAACATACTTAACTATAAATGAATATATGAAAAGGACAGGAGAAATATATAAAGCTGGGGGAGATGGAGTATTTCTTTTTAATACTTCCTATAGTATATATATAAATAATAATTTTCCCAAAGAAGCTGTTTTATTAGGAGATAAAATAGCTATGCTAAAGTGGTATACCTTTGAATATAACCCTAAACCTACAGCGAAAAAGATTTTTATTAGTAAATAAATCATTTAAAACAATAAAGAGAAAAACTATTAGGTTAGTGTTATGCTAACCTAATAGTTTTTTAATTTAATGAATCTTAATAGCAAACGAAGCTGTTAATTCTTCTTAAATCTAATCCAAAGTAAACCCAACCACGTCTAGGGCCCATCCATCTAAAGCCAGCTATAGATCTTCTTCCTACGAAGGTTGGAAATGCCCAGAAAGGACGTCCGTTTCTTGGCCATATATAGGTAAATCTAAATAAGCAATTCCTGATTGAACCAGGGTCGACAGCCTGAATCCCCACTCCACCAAGTATTTGAGCTTGTGATTGAGATGGAGTAAATGAAGGAGGAGGTCCTATAGGAGCGCCACTAGGTCCACCAGGACCGAATCCACCACCAGGACCGCCTGGTCCAAATCCGCCTCCTGGGCCGCCAGGACCAAATCCACCGCCTGGTCCTCCGGGGCCGAATCCGGCACCAGGTCCACCAGGACCAAATCCTCCACCAGGAAATCCAAATGGAGGTCTTCCAGGAGGTAATTGACGATCATATACTTCATCATTTAACTCGTCATCTAACTCATCATCAGGCATTTCATAAAAATCATAAGGATACAATATGATACACTCCTTTTAAGTACTAACAATACATCATATGTTTTATAGTAAATAAAAGTTAATAAATTTATCTACAATATTATAAAAAATAAAAGACCATTAAAGTAGATATAAAATCAACTTTGATGGTCTAATAAGGTATTAAATTTAAGGAAAGGAGAGGTATTTATGGATATTACCCTAAATACAAGGTTAAGTATTAGGATTAGGTCTAAAATTAATATTTGCAAATAATATGTTATTTATACATTGATTTAATTTTTGTTATAAGTTAAAATCACTGACAAGATTTTTGAAAAACATAATTTTATGTGAAAAATAGGCGCTAAACCTTTGACGCTTACTTGAATAAAATATTCTAAAGGTGAATTAAAACAATATAAATAATTTAGCTACTAAACATAGAAATTAAAACTAATACAAGAACATTTGAGTATAGCAATGTATACAATTGTTCATGAAATAACTATACAAGAGTCATTTCACAAAGAGGAGATAGTTAGAAATGTTACATTTACAGAAGCCAGTGAGTGTATTAATCAGACTATTACCTATGCCAAAAGTATGTTATAATTTAGTTTATTTGATAGGGTGGTTAAAATTATGGAATCATTAATAAATAAAGCTAGGAGTAAATTAAGTATATTTAATATGAATTATAATAAAGAGAAATTTGGGGAAATAAGTTGCTTTTTTGCTCTGAGGAGATTAAGGATAATATCTATTTTTCTTTTAATTATGGCTATTCCGTATTTCTATATAGATTTAGTATCTCTGAAAGGGGTTAATGATACTATTTTTAGATTATCCCTAGTAGCAGTTCACATAACATTTACTGTCATGTCTATAGGGTTTTTTATAATTTATCCAAAGATTATAAATGATAAGGAAAAGATTAAACTCTCAAAAATTATTATAAGATTTTATGTTTTTATATACTTATTTGGAGGAGCTGTAACTTCTATAAATAGTCAGAGACTAACAGGTAATATTGATGCATATATAGTTGATCTTCTTATTATTGCAGTAGTTTTTCCAATAGAACCTGTATTTATGTTTTTTTCTTTTATTTTAAATCATATATTTTTTATAATAGGACTGGCATTAATAAATAGAGGTTCTTATTTAGTAGTATCGAAACAAATAAATTCAACTACCATGTTAGTAGCAGCAGTAGTATTTTGTTATTCTCTCTATAGAAGTAGAGTAAAAGACTTTATAAATAAATCCAAGTTATGTGAGAGTGAAAGCAATTTCAGGAAATTGTTTGATGTAAATCCATCACCGATGATTATTAGTCGTTTTCACGATGGTAAAATTGTTGCAACTAGTGATAGAGCACATGTATTTTTTGGGTATTCAAAAGAAGAATTTAAAAATATTTATGCAAATGAATTGTATGTAGATAAAGCTGATAGAATTTTAATGCTTAATAAGCTGAATAACTTTATGAGAGTAGAAGACTATATTGTTGAACAGAAATCTAGTTCTGGAGATAAAAAGTGGGTAATTGCAAACTATGAAATTGTTGAATATATGGGAGAGAAGTGCATATTAACTAACGTTACAGATATAACAGAACTTAAAAAAATGGAGAAGGAGTTATTAACACATGCTTCTATAGATATACTTACAGGAGTTTTAAATAGAAGAAAAGGAATAGAGTATCTTAGCAGAATTCTTGACTTGAAGGAATCAAACAAAATATCATCAATATGTTTTATTGATATTGATGGATTAAAGTATGTAAATGATCATTATGGTCATAATGAGGGAGATTATCTAATTAATACAGTTTGTAAAGTTATTAAAGACACTATAGACACAAAAGATATAATTTTTAGGTTTGGAGGAGATGAATTTATTATAGTATTTCCTGAAAAGTCTGAAATAGAAGCTGAAAAAATATGGATAAAAATTGAAAATAAATTTAATGAAATAAATGATTTAAAGTTAAAACCTTATAGTATTAAAACAAGTCATGGATTAATTGAATTTAGTAGCAACACAAATCTATCTATTGATGAGCTATTAGGTTTAGCTGATAAAAAAATGTATATTGAAAAAAAACAGCATAAAAATAGTTCTAGGTGAACTGTGTGATAAGTATATATGTAAGCGTAAAAAATTAAGTACCTAGATAATATGTCCTCTCATTAATAAAATCAAAACAAAAGATTATTGATGAGGGGACAATTAAAAGAACTTAGAGAAAATTATTCAGGTGATGAAAATTATTATGATATTAGATTTAAAATAAGAGCTGAGAAACTAGCTCCGCTTATAGATAACTTTATTGACTATGTTGAAACAGCAAAAGCTAATAAACTTGTTGTAGAAAGGTACTTAGTTTATCTATTTAATAATCTATCAAATATAGAGATATCTGACAGCGAAAGCTTAGATAATCTTATGCCTTGGTCTAATAAAATTCCTGAAAGTATGAAAATTAAAGATATGAAATAAATTAATCCTAGTAAAGCATAATTTTTAGCCTTACTAGGATATTTTAATACATTTAATACTACAAAAATAGGCGCTAAAACTTTGACGCTTACGATTAAGCTACTTTTATAGTTAGTTGTATTGTAATATTTTTATTATTCTATTTGATATTCGTATGCGACAACTATAAGTGAGGCTTCATCTTCCTCATCTGTATTTGCAAATACAAACTTTCGACATGGTGCAATGTCTTTCATTTCACATATTGCATATAAAATCATCCCTACTGGTCTTTCTTCAATAACTTGCTGTACGTTTGAAAATTTAACACTAATAATTTCTTTTTCTTGACTTTTAAGCAATACTGTAACATCATTGCCACTACTAATTATCTCTTCTACTTTACTATCATGTACTTTGTAATTTCCAACATATCCAATAAAATCACTACTTTGCATTGTATCATCTCCTAATATTTAAATAAGTTAACTTTTACAACTTAAGAAGCTAAGTAATAAATTATCAATAACCAAATTATAGTACTATGAACTCATTATACTTTAATCAAAACAATATCTTTTAGAATATAGGTGGTATAGGGTTACCAGGTGAAAAACGAGGATGTGAATATCCTGGGCCATCTACATGATAATGTTCCTGAGTATGGAAATCAGGTGCACCAACATCATATGGATGCTTTTCATGAGTCACTACATTACCAGTTGGCAACTTCCATTTGGTTTTGTCTATCCCCGGAGTCAATGGACCATCTGGAACTTTCACACCAGGAACGCCTAAAATATCGTCTAGCTCCTGAGATTTAGTAGGAAATTTCGCTGGTTTGGCTGTTGGTTGAGTCACTGGTCGCGACTTAGATTTCGTCTTAGTCCCTCCAGATGAACTATGCGAACTACTTGATGCTACTCCATGTGTAGATTTGTAATATCTATAACCTACATAGCCTGCAAAACCTACTGCTGCTGTCGCTATAACAACAGTAGAAGATACTACTACTGCAGATACAACTGCACTTGTAAACATCGTAAGTGTATACCATTTTCCAGTTGGGTCATAGCGATTAATGGGATTATTAGCACAATAAGCAAATACATTATGTGATAATAATTCTCCTAGTTTTCCTGACTCAGTATCCGCATTAACGAATCTTCCCCACTCCGGATTGTAATACCTGCTTTGAAGATAATATAGCCCAGTCTCCGTATCATATCTATATTCTCGATATCTATAAGGATTCTTTTCTCCTACACTGTCTTTCATCGTACCACTTATAGATACTAATTTACCCCAGCTATCATAAACATAGCTTACAACCTGAGTGCCATCTTTATCATGTAGCCCTATTATATCCCCTTGAACATTCCTTATATACCAATATTCTAAACCATTAAGGTTCATAGATACAAGGTCACTTGAAGCATCATAGGTGTAATATATCTTATCAGTACTGCTCAATTTGTCTGATAGCTTTCAGCTTTTATACTCATCTATATATTTGTAAAAAGAAAGCTCACAACAATATTTAATGTAAATATCGTTGTGAACTCTAAATTGTGTTCACAACCCCCGGGGATGTTGCAACACAAAGTTGAACTTGCTACTTCTGAGATATTTGATAGATATTTATATTGAGATTTAAAGTGATTATTTCGTTTTTATCTCCCTGTTATAAATTCATATACTATTCCATCTATAATAGCTAGTACACATATAACATATATACCGTAGTACGTAACATTATAATATATATACATAGTGTATTCGTATGTTAATATATCTAATAATTTATTTATAATTACAAAAAATAATAGTCCCCAATTTAATACTTGCCATAAAAAAGCTATTATTGATACTGGCTTATTTTTTATAATAAATAAACACCTTATCATAAACTGATTTTCAATATATTTATTTGAATGTTCACCCCATGAAAAAATTAATCCTATTGTCCATGACATGGAAAATATTTTAAGTATTTCAAATAATTCTACCTGCATTTATATACCTCTCTTTGAATTACATAATTTGTATAACATCACCTAAATATTGATTTTTAGATTTATCTGTATAAAATTTGCTAGAAATGTTACTTCTAAAGTTGTCATCTCTCGCCATATTAGCAATTGCGGTAATCCCAGATTTAGCTGTAGCTTTATGCAGTTCTTTTATTACTATTTTTTTACTTTCCTTTGTTAATTCTGTATAAGCATATTTTGTTGTAGGAAACATAACATTTTTAGTTACTTGATACTGAGCTCCTCTTCCTCCAATGAAACCTGATGCACCTCCAATTACAGCATCTTTTCCTACACTAGAAATAGTACTTTTTTTGTTATCAATTGCATTATTTAATATTCCCGAACCTGCGTTAATTAAAGCATTTCCAGTTATTGCTCCAAAATAACCAACTCCTGAAGCCATCAACACTCCACCTAATGCTCCAGCAACAGCGGCTACCCCTATTTTAGCTATACTTTTCATTGTAAATTTCTCTTTTGAAACTACTTGTCTCATAACCTCAGCCGCTACTCCAATACCCATTCCAATTAAAGCTCCAGCAGCAAGTAATGGTATTCCCCAATAACCACTTGGGTCACTCATATTCACTGGATTATTAATGCAGTAAGCAAATGCATTATGTGATAATAGCTTTCCTACTTATCCTCCTAATGCATCCGCATTAATAAACCTTCCCCACTCAGGGTTATAATATCTTGAATTCAAGTAATATAACTGCGTCTCAGTATCATACCTATACCCTCGATAACGATAAGGATTTTTAACTCCTACAGTGCTAGCTAATGAACCAGTTATCCCTGATGTAGGTAAAATATTTCCACTTTCGTCTTTCACTTCTGGAGATGGCTTCCCCCAAGAATCATAGGTATAACTTACAACCTGAGTTCCCGCTTTGTCAATTAAACCAATAATATCCCCTTGAGCATTCCTTATATACCAATACTCTACCCCATTAAGGTTCATAGATACAAGGTCACTTGAAGCATCATAAGTGTAATATATCTTATCAGTACCATTATCTTCAAATGTTACCTTGCCTGATGACTACCCACTCTAATACTCTCATTTTTTCTAAATAGGGAGTAAAGAGTGGGTACGTCCCTAGATAACGATTTCTAAGCTTCAGATAAAACCCTATCTGAAGCCAAGAACTCTGTTTATCTCCTACAAGACGATACTTTGTTGTTACTCCATCTACTTTCTTTTCAGTTCTTATTCCATCTACATTATACTTGAAGCTTATGTTTTTTCCATTTCCACTTAAGTTTAAGGAAGCTCTGAAACTTTCATTTCAGAGCTAAGCGATTCACACCAAATCATATATTTGGGTTCTCTGCTTATGTCTTCCTTGCTCCCATGTAAATGTGTAGTTATCATAAGTTATAGGTTTTCCATTGTAATCTGTAAGCTTATCTTTCCAATTAGAGTCTTCATATTTATAGTTAGTGTATATTCTGTCTGTGGTTCCGTATATGATGTCTAGCTTTTGTGTTAGATTTCCACCAGCATCATAGCTATAGATTACAGTTTTATTAAGAACTTGATTATCTTCTTGTATTAGCTGATTTAATGCATCGTAGTAGTATATTATTTGATTATTACCTTCTGTTATTGTTTTTATATTTCCATTAGGGTCATAAGTGTAGGCTATCTTCTTTGAGTTATCATCTATTTCTTTTATCCTTGTTGTTGTAGTGTTTGCAGTAGCTCCAGCTTCAAAGCTGTATTTTGTTGTGAAATTAACCAATTCGCCTACGGCTATTTTTCCTACTATAAAAAGTTTATATGAAACTTATATATTGCTTTGAAAGTTTTCATATACAACACAATTACCTTTAAACAAATTTTATAAGCACTGACCGCAACTCCTACGGGTGGTGATTTTATCACCTTTCAAGTGGTTATTCATAATCAATAAAAAGAAAGTTCATAGCAACATATGATATACATATTGCCATGAACTTTAAATTGTACTTATAGATATATTATACTACTCTTTATTTTTCTCTATTAAGATCTGATACCTTAGCACTATTCCCTAAAAATCTTCCTCCGAGGTGCTCCAAAGTAACTGGAAATCGGCTCCTTGCTTCCTTAGCTTCATGGCTATGAATTGTGTTTGCGAAAAAAGTTGACCTTGCTACTAATACATCTTGTACTTTACAATAAAATCCAAATAAGAGAGATTCACGAAATCTTTAAGTATATCCTTATCCTCCTCCCACCATGTATCAGCTATATAAACTTCTGATTCCATACAATTCCATGGAACGATTCTATTTTTATCAACAATATAATCTTCTGAAATACGGGAAACATATATGTGGTTAGTTATTCTTACTACCATATCTTCTCTTATTTTGTATCCCACTTTAAACATTTCATTTTCAATTCCACTGCTTAATACTTCAAGATACCTACTATATATGTATGATTTTTGTAAAGTTTCATCAATAATATCTTCGTTATAAATATTATTTATAAGATTCGTAATGCCATACCTCTGAGTAAATTCTGTTAATTCTTTGAAATTATTTTCTTCCTTTAAGTTTTCTATCCTAATTGGCAATTCTGAAGACTTATATATTTTGTTCCTTAGTATTACTCTTGAAATTTCACTCATTTTTACCACCTTCCTTTTGTTTAATCCCAAGTTATGTGTACTCTAAATGTACTACTTTTACTATATATATTTATATGATCTATTCGATTTGCACTTCCATTTATAGGATGAGAATCAAAATGCCATCCTTGACTACTTCTCGATTGTGCAACTTCTTGTTTAAAATCTGGAAACTTCTTTTTTACGAAGTCTACCGCTTGCTCTTTTGATTTGAAATTAACATCTTTTCCCTCTAGTACTTTTGATTTATACTGATTAAGCTGCTGAGGGTTTAAATTATCTTTATTAGTGTTTTTATTAGTCTTTTTATTATTTTTCTTAGGTGTTTTCTTCCCACCATCTTTACTAGTACCAACTTTGTCTTGAACTGCTGCGATTTTATCAACATGTGGAGTTATTGCCGTAACTGCTTGTGAAATTGCAGGTGCTTGAGTCATAACAAACACACTTACTATTGCAATTATATCTATTGCAAAAATAGCCATTGGTATAAACCATGCCAAATATCCACTTGGGTCATGCATATTAACTGGATTATTATTGCAATACATAAACATGTTATGGCTTAGTAGTTCACCTGTAACTCCAACTAATCCATCTGCATTAATAAACCTTCCCCACTCAGCATTATAATACCTGCTTTGAAGATAGTATAACCCAGTCTCTGTATCATATCTATAGCCTCTATATCTATAAGGATTCTTAACTCCTACACTGTCTTTCATAGTACCAGTTATAGATACTAATTTACCCCAACTATCATAAACATAGCTTACAACCTGCACACCATCTTTATCGTGTAGTCCTATTATATCCCCTTGAGCATTCCTTATATACCAATATTCTACACTATTAAGGTTCATAGATAGAAGATTACTTGAAGCATCATAAGTGTAATATATCTTATCAGTACAACTTTCAAAAATAAATATTAAGGGAATAATTAAATTTACAGTAAAATGGTTAATTAATTAACATAACAAGGAACCTATAACACTATAATCATGTACTGTGACATAGTAGCTATTACGGCATATATTACTCCTTGAAGTAGGTGTACATTTCATAATACACTTCAATTAATAAATCATTAACATTTAACAAAAGAGGAGGAAATATAGTGAACAGTTACAGGAGATTAATATCTAGGCTACTTATAGCTGTTTTTATTGTTACCGCTTTCCCCACCCAGGTACTTGCGGAAACACTAAATAGTCAAAGTAAACAAGCCTATATAGAACCACAGTTAAATGAAACGGAAGGACAAGCTAGTAACTCAAAGAATCCACCTAAAATACTTAAAGAGGTAAAAGAGAAAAGAGAAGAAAATATAAAACATTTTCTACTAGATGATAATACATATGAAGCGGTGATATATGAGGATCCAGTTCACTACAAAGAAAATGGTAAGTGGCAGGATATAGATAACTCATTAGTTGAAGCTAAGGATAAACAAGGTAATAGTGTCCTTGAAAATAAGAAAAATGACTTTAAGGTTAAAATAGATAAAAAGTCTAATTCAGAAAAACTAGTAAGTATAAACAAAGACAAGTATGAAATATCTTGGAAAGTAAATAAAAGCAATAAAAAATATGGTGAAAGAAAAGATGATAAAAAAAATAAAGAAGAACAAAATAAAACTACGGAAAAACCTAGTAAGAAAGACGTTACATCAGAAGGAGATAGTGAAGAAGTTGCTCCCCATGTTCTAGATGAGGAGCCGAAGGCAGAAGCAGCAGAAAGTACTATAATTGAAGAACACCCTATTGCAGAAGTAGAAGCGCAAGTGGAATCTTCAAATATAGATGTAGAGGAAAATACTACGCTATTTGATTTTACTAAGGATAAAAATAGCGAAGAAGATAAAAAAACATTAAAAAATCTAAACTCAAAGATTAAGTATGAGAATATAGAAGACAAAGTAAACTTAGAGTATAATGTTACATCTAAAAAAGTTAAAGAATCTATAATCTTAAATGAGAAAATAGACAATCCTAACTTCGAATTTATTTTAAAAGCTAAGAATTTAACTGCAAAATTGAATGAAGATAAAAGCATTAGCTTTTATGATAGCCTAGATAATAAGAAGCTCGTATACACTATGGAATCACCTTATATGTACGACAACATAGGAGAGTTAAGTCAAGATATAGAAGTTATATTAGAGGAAAAAGGTAATAATTATATTTTAACTCTTTTACCAAATAAAGAATGGCTAGATAGTGAAAAAAGAGTACACCCTATAACGATAGATCCAACCATAGGAACGCCTCAAGATATAAACAGTATTAAAGACAGCTATGTAGCTGAGGGAGTACCAGATAATAACTATGGTGGAATTGAGTTTTTACAAGTAGGTAAGGGAAGCATTACTGGAACTAATAGGTCTTATATATCTTTTAATTTACCTACTATAAAATCTACAAATATAATTACAAAGGCTTATTTATATTTATGGTTAAATCAAGCAAACTCAACTCCAACACAAATAGATGTTCATAAAGTTAACTCAGCATGGAATTCAAGTACAATAACTTGGAACAATAAACCAGGATTTAATTCTAAGATAGAGGATTATGCTATTGTAAGCGGAGTTGCTGGGGGAGATCCATTTCAATGGGATATAACCTCTATTGCTAAAGAGTGGACATCCACAGGAATAAACAATGGATTAATGCTTAAAAATCATAATGAAGCTACTGGATATAGTCAGTTCATTTCTTCCGATTCCCAAAGTGGGCTTTTAATAGGAAGACCAAAAGCTAGTATAGTTTATACTGATAGTACAGGTCTTGAAGGTTACTGGACGTATCATTCACAAAATGTAGGTAGAGCTGGTACAGGCTATGTTAATGACTATAATGGTAATTTAATATTTGTTCACAATGATCTATCTATGAATGGAAATAGAATGCCTATTTCTTTATCCCATGTATTTAATAGCAATGAAAAAGCTACAAGTATAGGGTATGGTAATGGATGGAGATTAAATTTAAGTCAAAGAGTATTGCCTGAAACAATTGAAGGAATTCAATACTATGCTTATACAGATGAAGATGGAACAAAGCATTATTTAAAATATAATTCTACAGAACAAGTATACAAAGATGAAACAGGCATTGATATTACTATGACTATAAACTCCTCTAGCACAAATGAAAGATATGTAATTAAAGATAAAAAAGATAATAAGCTAATTTTTACAGATGGCGGTTATTTATATAAGATTACAGATAATAATGGTAACTTTTTAAGATTAAGCTACCAAGGAACAGTTCTAAAATCTATAACTGATGGGTCAGGTAGAATAACTAAGTTTGTCATTGCAGATGGTTATCTTCTAAGTATAATTGATCCAAGTAATAGAAGGACAAGCTTCGCCTACAATGGAACAAAATTATCAAGAATAACCTATCCAGATGAAAAGTATAGCACCTATACTTATAATGCAAATAATAATTTAGAGTCTGTTACAAACTTTGATGGTTATAAAATCAGCTATGTATATTATGACGTAGTTCCTTACCGTATAAAACAAATAATAGAGACTAACAAAGATACCTCAGCTGGAGAAGGAATAAATATTAAATATGGATATAATAGTACAACCTATAATGACCATAGAGGAAATAAGGAAATATATCAGTTTAATGATTTTGGAAACACTATAGCCATAAGAGACGACGCAGGAAATGCCCTTTATTATGATTATGGTAAAGATCAATCAACAAAGAATAAGCTCTCTTTTGGGTCAAAACTCCAAAAATCAATAATGAATTACCTAAAGAACCATAATGCAGAAATAGTAGGAAATTGGACAGCAGTAAATGATGGAAATACTAATGGCTCTTCAACTTACGATACTACAATTAAGTATCTAGGAGCACAGTCTTTAAAGACTGTAAAAAGTGATAATTTAAAGAGACGTTTCCATAAGCAACAAGTAACTCTAGAAAAAGGAGAAAAAGAAGGAAGGACTTATACATTATCTGCTTATATAAAGACGGACAATGTATCAAATGATAATAAAAAAGGTGCAGCAGTATTTGTAACCTACCAAGATGAAACTGGAAATATAAAAACTGTATATTCTGACTATGTTTCGGGAACCAATGATTGGGAGAGACAGGAAGTGACATTTACTTTAAAAGGAACAGGAACAGCTACTGTTGAAGTAAATGCAGGTATAGCAGAGGAAAGCGGAGCGGCTTATTTTGATGCCATTCAGTTAGAAGATGGAGCACTGGCTAACCGCTACAATATGCTAGAAAATCCTAACTTTATTCATGGAACAGGTACTCCAGAATTTTGGAGTAAAAATCCTTATACAGATAGCAATGATACTTTGGTGACTTCTTCTGATCCTTCATACCCTATAAAACTAGATAACAGTAAAAAGGTATTTAGAATTAATGGAAGTGCATCACTAAATAAAAATATATATCAAAAAATAAATGGATCAGGTAATGCTGGAGATGTATTTGTTGTATCGGGCTGGGCAAAGGGAGATTCTGTACCTCTTTCTGGAAATAGACACTTTGCACTAGATGTAGGTATAGAAAAACTAGATGGATCCTATGAATGGAAAGTAATCCCTTTCAATGAGGATTCCACGGAGTGGCAGTATGTATCAAAGAAAATAGTTACAGCAGCTGCATATAAGAGTATAACCTTCTATGCCTTATACTATGGAAATGAAAACACAGCATACTTTGATGGACTTCAGCTCTATAAAGAAGAGTTTGGTCAAAGTTATCAGTATGATAGTAAAGGAAACTTAGTATCTACTGAAGATTTAGCGAAGCAAAAATCACAATTTCAGTATTCAGGTAATAATGATCTTATTAAATCAACAAATATAAATGGTGGAGAATTTAACTACAAATATTATGATGATGGAAAGCACAATATAGAGACAGCTACTTCAGCTGAAAATGTAAAATACAGTTTTGAATATGATAAAGGTGGAAATGGAAATGTTACAAAATCAACAATAGGAGACCCAAGTGGAATCACTATACAATCTGTAGCAGAATACACACCAGATGGAAATTATTTAAGTGAAATGGAGGATTCCTCTGGAAATAAGGTAAGTTATAATTATGATACAACTAAAGGAAATTTAGTTAAAACTACTGATGCAAGAGGAAACTCTATATTCTATTCCTATGACTCTATGGATAGATTAACAGAGGTAGAGACTAAAGGACTTGAAGTATTTCCTCTTACAGAAAGTGTAACAGGAACAAAGGGTACAACCCCTTATATAAATGATGCTATTTTTGATGATGACGAAAATGGAAAGTTTGTATTAAGGGCAATAGATAATAAAAGGCTCGTATACTCTCTAGGCCTTGGACTAAATTCAGGTACTATGGCAACTTGGGTAAAACCAGGCACTAGCACTACTTCAAGATATATACTTGACTCTCAAGGAGCTAGTTCCTCAGTTTTAAGTATATATCTAGACACAAATAATAAGCTAAACTTAGCTGTAAGAAATAGTAGTGATAATGGTTGGAATCCAGTTATATCAGGGACAGATAACAATATAGCTGTAGCTACAAATACGTGGAATTATGTAGCTGTTACTTGGAGCAAAAGTGCAGATAATAAACTTACTTTTAATTTATATTTAAATGATAAGGTATATACAAAAACTGGCATAGTTGCAACCACTATAAAAAACTTTGCCGGAGCAACAACTTCTCTAGGTATGCATAATAGTGGAGCTTACTCAGTAAATGGATTAATGGATCAGTTTATATACTCAGGAAGTGCTCTAACAGGAGATGAAATAAGTGATATACGTGATGATGGAAGAGGAAATTATGAAGAAGAAGCATCAAGTATAAAAAACACTTATACCTATAAAGATGATAAGATAAAAACAGTAGAACACAATGGCTTTAGCTACACTTTCAACTACGACGATGTAGGTAATAATAAAGGGGTTAGCATAGGAGGTCAAAACTTAATCACTAATGTATTTGAGGATAGAACAAAACTACTTCAAAGCTCTACCTACGGTAATGGGGCAAGTATATCTTACAGTTATGATAGTGAAGATAGGCTTAGCTCTAAGGTAACTAGTGACGGCAAGAAGTATGAATATTCTTACGATGCCAACGGAAACTTAGGGCATCTTAAAGAAACAGTAGGTGGCACAAGTGTAGATTATAGGTATTTATATGATGCCTCAGACAGACTTGTAAAAGTAAAAGAATCTAATGGCAACGTAATGACCTATAACTATGACAAAGGAAGTAACTTAAGTACTTTCCAAGAAAAAGTAAATGGAAGTGGATATACAACTTCTTACGATTATGATAAAGATAACAGAATAACAGATATATACTACAAAAATCCATTAATGAATAGTGAAGGGACAGAATATTTCCCACTAAACAATAGCACCATAGGTTCAAGAGGAACAAAGCCTTATAGTATAACAGGAGAAAGTTATACAAAGGACACTACAGTAACTGACCCAAATATAAACCAAAAGAGAGTATTTACCACTAACTCAAGTACAAAAGTTCTCTATGACTTAGGAATAAAAAAAGATAAAGGTACTATGGGAGTATGGTTTAAGGCTAATGAAGGTACAGGAAGTAGATATATCCTAGCATCAGAAGGAAAAGATTCTGCATTTATTAGTATGTATCTAGATTCAAATAATAGAATAGTCCTAGCAACAAGAAATAAGAATCTTACTAATAACTGGCATGTTCTAACAACTTCTGAAGAAGCTGTAGCAGTAAACACTTGGAATTATGCAGCCTTTACATGGGCTGTAGTTGGAGACAAACTAGATGCTAAACTGTACCTAAATGGCAATGAGTATTTAATAGATACAAGTAAAGTAGACACAAGTATTTCAAATATTAGGGACTTCACAGGAGCAAAAACAGCACTAGGTGGAACAAACTCAGGAGGCTATCAGCTGAATGGACAGTTAGAAGGACTAAGCACTTACAATAAATCCCTAAGCACTGCAGAAATTAACTCAATATATGCAGCAGGTAGAAATAATAAAGTGAATTTCAAGTATGACAACTTAGGAAGACTAACCCATAGAACAGTAGATACAGGAATAAAAAACTTTGTAACAAAATATAGCTTTGAAGCTGGAAAAGAAGAAAAGATAACTACCACAAGAGTAAGTGAAATGGATAATAATGGCAAAGGGATATCTTACACTTACGACCAAAATGGTAATATAAAAACAATTACTGAAAATGGAAAAGTAATAACTTACCATTATGATGAATTAAATCAGCTTATAAGAGAAGACAATAAGGTTCTAGATAAGTCTATAACTTACTCCTATGATGTTGGCGGAAATATTCTAAGTAAAACAGAATATGCATATACAACAGAAACTTTAGGAGATCCAATATCTACATTAAACTATGGTTATACAGATTCTAACTGGAAGGATAAGCTTACAAGCTACAATGGAAAACCTATAACTTATGATGCAATAGGAAATCCAGAAACCTATGATGACTACACATTCACATGGGAGCAAGGAAGACAACTAGCAGGAATAGACGTCAATGATAAGGATATAGACTTTAAGTATAATGTAGATGGCATAAGAACTGAGAAAAAGGTTAAAATAGGCAACGAAACAGTAACAACAAAGTATCATTTAGCTGGCGACAAAGTAACTTACGAGGAAAGTGGTACTGATAAGATATATTACACCTATGATGATTCAAGTGACCTTGTATCTATGAACCTTAACGGGGTAGAATATTGGTATATAAGGAATGCTCAAGGAGATATAATAGGTTTAATTGACAAAGCGGGAACTCAGGTTGTAAGTTATACCTATGATTCTTGGGGTAAACTTATATCTATAAAAGACGGAAACAATAATGATATAACAAATGATGAAACAAGTGTAGGATATAAGAATCCATATAGATATCGAGGATATAGGTATGATACCGAGACTAGGTTATATTATCTACAAAGCAGGTATTACAACCCTACATGGGGAAGGTTTATTAATGCGGATGCAGCTGTAGGACAAATAGGAAATATCCAAGGGTATAATATGTTCCAGTATTCATTTAATAATCCAATTAATTATGATGATCCGAATGGATATTGGCCGACTTTATCTGAAATTTGGAATAAATCTAAAGCTGCAGTATCGGTTATAGCTTCTATGTTGCCTTATATTGGTGATGCTAAAGATATACAAGAAGTAATAACAGGAAAAGATTATATAACAAATACAAAGTTAAATAAAAAAGAAAGAGTGGCAACAGTAGTATGTGCAGTAATACCATTTGTAGGAGGAAAGATAGGAAGAGAATTTATTCAAAATGCTGATAATGTTTTTAAGGGAGCAGTAAAGTCTAATCCATTAGAAAATATAAAGTTTACAGATAAAGTAAACGCTCAGATGAAGCTTGGTGATTATCATAGTTTTTCAAAGAGTGTTGAAGGATTTGGAGCTAATGGAAAAATAACTAAAATAAAAGGTGGAGATAAAATCGTTAGAACTAAAGTAGAAATACCAGGTACCTATAAGGGAAAGGATGGTATATTTGAGTACATTATTGAGCCAGATGGAGTAACTTGTAACCATAGGTTGTTCAAACCAAATAAATAATAAAGGTGGTGCAAACTATGTCAGATTATAATATTAGATTTTCAAATACTTTACCAAGAGAACTAATTAGGGTTGGATATAACCTCGAACTGATAGGTTTAAATGAAATGGCATGGAAGAAAAATGATGTCATAAAAGTAATTGATTTTTTAACTAGTAAAGGTTATGCAATTCTCGGAGGAGATGTTTATTTAATTAGCGGAGACGGAGTAGAGTCAACTTATGATAGTTGGTATATTAATAAATCAGCGAATCAAAGTTTTCTTGAAGAAACTAGGAAAAGAGCATTTGAATACATTTCTCAATATTCAGAGAATAACGTGGGAGAGTATCTTTATAGCATTGTATTTGAAATAGTTTAGAAAAATTTAATTGTATAGAATATATCCTTGATGGAAGATGTTCTTTAGGCAAGCTCAACTTTGTTTGGCGATGCTCCCAGGAGGTTGTGAACAAAGATTAAACGGAAGTGTAATTAAATTAAGGAGCAATTCTAAGTTATTAGATTTTACTCGACAAATGTAACAATATTATAATATATCTATAATTACAATCTAAAGTTCATAGCAATATGTGTATTATATGTTGCTATGAACTTTTTTTTATTAATTATGAAGGATCTTTTGAAAGGTGATAAAATCACCACCCGTAGGAGTTGCGGTCAGTGCTTATAAAATATGCTTAAAGGGAATTGTTTCGTATATGAAAACTTTCAAATCAATATGGAAGTTTCATATAAATTTTATAGTAGGAAAAATAGCCGTAGGCGGAACAGTAAATTTCACCACAAAATACAGCTTTGAAGCTGGTGGAAATGTAACACAAAAGCTAGACATCATATATGGAACCACAGACAGAATATACACTAACTATAAATATGAAGACTCTAATTGGAAAGATAAGCTTACAGAGTACAATGGAAAACCTATAACTTATGATGCAATAGGAAATCCAAAAACTTATGATGGTTACACATACACTTGGGAGTAAGGAAGACATAAGCAGAGAACCCAAATCTCAAGCAGACATTCCAAATTTATAATTTGGTGATGGTCGCTTACACAGAGTGCTGATTTGGTGTGAATCGCTTAGCTCTGAAATGAAAGTTTCAGAGCTTCCTTAAATTTACTGGCAACGGAAAAAATATAAGCTTCAAGTATAATGTAGATGGCATAAGAACTGAGAAAAAGGTTAAAATAGGCAACGAAACAGTAACAACAAAGTATCATTTAGCTGGCGACAAAGTAATTTACGAGGAAAGTGGTACTGATAAGATATATTATACCTATGATGCTTCAAGTGACCTTGTATCTATGAACCTTAATGGGGTAGAATATTGGTATATAAGGAATGCTCAAGGGGATATAATAGGACTACACGATAAAGATGGTGTGCAGGTTGTAAGCTATGTTTATGATAGTTGGGGTAAATTAGTATCTATAACTGGTACTATGAAAGACAGTGTAGGAGTTAAGAATCCTTATAGATATCGTGGATATAGGTATGATAATGAAACACAGCTGTACTACTTAAATTCACGTTATTATAACGCTGAATGGGGCAGATTTATCAATGCTGATGCAGTAGGTGGAAAGATAGGTACTCTTCTGTCACATAATGTATTTGCATATTGTTTTAATAATCCAATTAATATGGAAGACCCTAGTGGATATTGGCCAACTTTAGGACAGATTTTTAAAGCTGCTGCTATTGTAGCTGTTACTGCAGTTACTGTTGCGGTTGTTGTTGCAGCTGCACCAGTTGTAGCGGGCATGGCTGGTGTAGCTGCTGGAATGTATATTGGTGCAGGTGCGATGACTGCAGCGTCTACTATTGCAACTGTAGGATGTGCTGCAGTCGCCACGGGTGTAGCGGCATGTGGTATTAATAGAGCAAGTGAAGCAGTAAGTGGAAAAAACTATGGGGCTAAATTACTTGGAAAGAAAAATTATGATAATTTTGAAGCTACTGTAAATCTAGCAGCAACGGTCATAGGAAGTTCGCTAGAATATGGTTCTTATCCGTCAACAGCTAAGAAAAGTCCTCAAAATTTAAATGAACAAATAGCACTAAAAGCAGCGAAAATGGCACCAAGTTCAGGAAATATGTTGAATAAAATCAAGATGAATGATAGTAGGATGCCGTATTGGATGGGATGGCAAAAATATAGTATGAAATTTGATAATCCAAGTGGTAATATAGACGTTCACTATGTTGGACATAAATTTATTCCTATATTTTTTGATTTCAAAATAAAGTAGGTGGTAAGTAAAATGAAAGTATCATGTATCGACAAAAATAAATTAGAAAAAACTCATGCTCATTTTGGAGTTGAACTTGGAGATAATATTTTTGAAGTATATTCAATAGGAAGATTTAAAACTGAAAAATGTTATTTGCTTAAAATTGGTAGAGGACATTTGGATTGGTATAGAATAGAGTTATTTCATATTATAGATAATTCTATTCCATGTTATTGGATAAATAAAAAATTTGGATTGTTTTCAACGTTGAAAAATAAAAAATATGACTTCAGTATTGTATTGAAAGAATATTGGGGTCCAGAGGAGTTTATAAATAATGAAAATTTTCTTTTCGACATATTTGAAGACTTTGAAAAAGCAGATAATTTTGCCTATGAAGTAATTAAAAAATATCAATAGCAAGAAGTTGACTTGAAGTCATCACCTTGCATCTTAGAGGAAAATCTTCAAGGAACAGTGCTAAAGTACCAGATCTCAATGGAGAAAAGTAAAGAGTATTTTAATATATCTATAAGTACAATTTAAAGTTCATGGCAATATGTGTATCATATTTTGCTATGAACTTTATTTTTATTAACTGAGCAAATTGCACAATTAGATTTTAAATACTCATAAAAATAAATTACTAAAAACACTAAAAAAGATAATAGCAAAGCTAAGCACTACCGTGCCTGTGGATAACCTATTAATTTTTGAAAATTATTTTACGCTACTTTCTTTAAGCCGTCAGGCTGATTAATTGCAATAGTAGCTGCTACTAATGTAATACAATTTAATAAAGCAAATATTTTAGCCTTACGGATTCCTTTGGAACGGATATTATCAGTGCTCAGATATTCCTTTAAGCGAGAGTTACATCTTTCAATAGAGCTTCTTTTATTGTAAACATCTTGCCATTTTTTTGAATCTCTTAAAGGATAGCTATAAAATCTGTTCTCTTTTTTATAATTTACTTTATAGCATAGACCATAATTAGAATTACTACACCATTTCATCCCGGAGGGACAGTTTACTTTATCAGTTGCATGAGGACATCTAAACTTTAAATAGTTTCCATCCTTTCCCCAATACGCTAATGGATATCCAAGAGAGCATATTGGATGAAAGTTCTCATTCATTCCTTCTGGTGGGGCATATGCTCCTCTAGTATTCAATGCTATTATAGGTTGAGCTTTAATAATATGAGTGATGTAATCATAGACTTTTTTATAGTCATAGCCTGAATCCATAATGTAATTCACTGGTTTAAATGTCGGACCATAGGTGTTTTTAAATTTAGCTATTATCGGTAAAGCTATATCTCCATCATTATAACTAGCAGGACTTAGTAATATGCTTAATGGCAATTCACTTTTGCAGTCAGCAAGTATGTGTAATTTAAATCCAAACCACTTTATTTTATTGCCATCTGTATCATTTTTAGCTCCCCAGTTAGGAGAAACTCCATCATTTTTAAGCTTAGATGATGGTTTAGATTTTTCATAAGCATTTAACTTAGTAGAATCTATAGCAACATTTTTACCATCAATAATGTTTAATTCTTTTGCTTTAAATATAAGAGCTTCAAAATCTCTTTCAAGCTCATTAGTGCTAGATATTTTATCTAAAAATCTACTAAATGTTGAGGCAGAAGGTACAGTATCCAAAATGTTAATACCGCAGGTATATCTGAAAACAGGATCTGTTTTAAGTCTATCGACTAGTTTTTTCACTGTTTTAATTTGCTCTAACTGCATTGCAATTAATGAATATAACAAAGTTAAAGGATTCCGCCCTTTCGGG
This sequence comes from Clostridium sp. X, assembly GCF_055755365.1. Taxonomy (NCBI): domain Bacteria; kingdom Bacillati; phylum Bacillota; class Clostridia; order Eubacteriales; family Clostridiaceae; genus Clostridium; species Clostridium sp. X. Next base: position 631,612 of record NZ_CM146912.1, on the reverse strand, counting down.
CCGCGCATAGCGCTTTTAGGAGATAAAAAATTCAAGATATTAGTAAAATCTAATTGAGCAAGAATCAACTCTAATTTTGTTTTTGGTTGATATTTTATAATTTCCTCAAAGGATAATAGACATTGTTGTTGAATATACATAAGTGAGGTTCACTCCTTTTGTTGGTGATTTTGCTTGCACTTAATATATTCAACAATTTGGGGTGAATCTCCTTTTTGATTTATAAAAAAATTAGTTATATCAACTATTTAAAAATATGAAATTTGCTCAACTATGAATGGCATTTTGAAAGGTGATAAAATCACCACCCGTAGGAGTTGTGGTAAGTGCTTATAAAATATGATTAGAAACAACTGTGTCATATATGAAAACTTTCAGAGCAATATATAAGTTTCATATAAACTTTTTATAGTAGAAAAAACAGCCGTAGGCGAATCGGTTAATTTCACAACAAAATACAGCTTTGAAGCTGGAGCTGCTGCAAACACTACAACAACAAGGGTAAAAGAAATAAATAATAGCGGAAAGAAGATAGTCTACATTTATGACCCTATTGGAAAGATAAGCTTACGGAGTACAATGGAAAACCTATAACTTATGATGCAATAGGAAATCCAAAAACTTATGATAACTACACATATACTTGGGAAGAAGGAAGACATAAGCAGAGAACCCAAATCTTAAGTATATTGCTCAAATCTTTGATTTGATACAAGTCACTTACACAGAGTGCTGATTTGGTGTGAATCGCTTAGCTCTGAAATGAAAATTTCAGAGCTTACTTAAATTTACTGGCAACGGCAAGAATATAAGATTCAAGTATAATGTAGATGGCATAAGAACTGAGAAAAAGGTTACAATAGGCAACGAAACAGTAACAACAAAGTATCGTCTTGTAGGAGATAAGGTAACATTTGAAGATAATGGTACTGATAAGATATATTATACCTATGATGCTTCAAGTGACCTTGTATCTATGAATATTAATGGTGTAGAATATTGGTATATAAGGAATGCTCAAAATGACATTATTGGATTACTTGATAAGAATGGAGCTATAATTTCATATTATACCTATGATTCTTGGGGGAAGCTTATATCCATAAAAGATGGTAGTGGTACAGACATAACAAATAATACGGCAAGTGTAGGATATAAGAATCCGTATAGATATCGAGGCTATAGGTATGATACAGAGACTAAGTTGTACTATCTGAATTCAAGATATTATAACCCTGAATTTTGTCGCATGTTGAATGCGGATTCATTAGGTGGAGAAGTAGGAAAACTTTTAACTCATAATGTATTCTCATACTGTCTTAATAATCCTGTAAACATGGAAGATCCAACAGGAAATATTGCTTGGTGGATTATAGGAGCAGGAGTTGGAGCTGTAGCAGGAGCAGTAATTACAGGAGTAAATACAGGATGGAATTGGAAATATATGCTGGCTGGTGCAGCAGCAGGGGCATTGGTAGGTGCAGGGCTAGGATATGCATCTGAAGCTATAGTAGGAAATATGGCTACAGCTGGAACGGCTGCAACAACAGCTACTCAAAAGATGGAAAATGCAAGAAAATTAGGGCAACAAGGAGAAAAGGCTGCTAAAATAATAAAAAACACTGAACGAATAAAGTCTTTAACTAATACTGCAAAGTACAGGATACCAGACGCTTTAGATAAATCAAAGAAAGTATTAACAGAAATTAAAAATGTAAAATCTCAAGGGTTAACTAGCCAACTCAAAGATTTCAGTCTTTGGGCAGATGAAAAAGGTTACGATTTTATTTTGAAAACACGTCCAGATACAAAAATATCAGGGCCTCTTCAACAATATATTGATAGTGGCAAGATAATTCATATGTTTATAGGAGATTAGTTCAATGAGGATAGAAATGGATAAAGATGAAATGCTAATGAAACAATTAATTGAAGAAGCTAATAATATGGGCTTTTATGTAGAAGATTTTAATGAATTGAATGCAATGAAAAGAAAAATTAAGAACTTTATTCCAATATTGATAAAATATTTATATGTGTTTGAAAAAGAGAATTTCAAAGAGGCTATCGTAGGAATGCTTGGTGTCAAAGGATTCTATGAAGCTACAGAAACTTTGATATTATTATATTATAGTAATAATATAACAATAGATAAATGGGCTGTAGGAGATGCTTTATATTCAATTCAAGACAAAAGATTCGAAGAAAAATATATTAAAATGGTAAAGGATAAGGCTAATGGAACATCTAGACAAATGATTGTTATATTATTAGGCAAACTAAGATGTGAAAAAGCTATACCAACGCTTATTAATTTACTACAGGATGATGATGTAGTAGGTCATGCTATTATGGCTTTAGGGTATTTTAAGAAGGATGAATTAATAAAGTATATTGAGCCATTTTTACATCATGATAAAAGATGGATTAGAAAAGAAGCAGAAAAGGCAATTAAAAAAATAAAGAGTTAGTAAGTGAATTTGGGTATTGATATTAAGAGAAAAATAAAAAGCAAAACAGTTACCTATTACCGCCTTTGCAAAAACAAGGGCGGTTTTCATATAATAAAAGGGTTTGGGATTCCCAAATTTCATGTATTTGGCTATACATATAGGAATCTTGCCGTAGAATAAAATTTAAGTTCTCATCAAATGCTTTTGAACTTGGCAAGACAAATATTTTTGATTTGTTCTAAGCTATATTTAAAGTTTTTTAGAAGTGTTTTTAAGAATTTTGTAAAATTTGTAACTTTTTACGACTTCCACCTTACTGGAGTGTTCAGATTGTAAGCTATGTTTATGATAGTTGGGGTAAGTTAGTATCTATAACTGGTACTATGAAAGATAGTTTAGGAGTTAAGAATCCTTATAGATATAGAGGATATAGATATGATACCGAGACTGGGTTGTATTATTTACAAAGTAGATATTATAATCCGGAGTGGGGAAGGTTTATAAATGGAGATTCAGTATTAGGAGCTACTGGACAATTACTGACACATAATATGTTTACCTACTCTTTGAATAATCCAGTAAATATGTATGATTCTGATGGGAGATTTGCTATAACGCTTGCATTTGTAGCTGTAAAAGCAATTTTTGTTATTGCGGCAGCTTTAACAACTGTATATGCTTACCATACAGTTGTTAAGCCGTTAGTTTCGAAATCAACCACTACATTGCCAATGCCAACTTTTAAAACGAAGTCAAAAACACAAGTAAAAACAAAAACCAAAACCAAAATAGTTGCTATACCTATCACTAAGACGGAAAAAAAGAAGAGTGATTATTTTGTAGCCGTAAGAAAAAAAGGGGGAGGAATAGACATTAGAGAGCCCTTAAACCTTAATCAGGCTCAAGAGAGGGTGTTATCCGGTGGAGATGTTTATGCTGTGTCACAGTTACATGCTGTTTTTTTAGCAGGCACGTTAGGTGGTATGGATGGAAGTCCTGATAAGCCTGATATACACGATTGGCATCCCGAAAATAAGTACCACTATCATTTGAAAGGTCGCGTAGGTGGACATATTTTCTTTGATAAATAAACAAATACACTTTATTTATTAAAATTTAAAAGGAGATGAGAAATATGTGGATTTTTTCAACTGAGCCAAAAGATCAGGCATATGAAGAATTAGTTGATTTAGCTACAAAGATATGTAATGAATTTATTCTAGTAAGACGGAAAGAAGGTAATTTAAGTAAAAGTTCAGAGAGCTTGTTAAAAGAGTTAAGTAATTTTTTAGTAGAAGAAAGAAAGCAACAAAGTTGGCCGGGAACTAGGACTGATGGATATGCTATAGTGTATTACTTTAAACTAAATGGCATAACAAAGGAAATAATAAAAAAGTATGCAAAAGGGCTATACTCATGGATAGAACCCATGCTCTTAGAAGATTTATGCTTTTTAAAAGACGATAGGAATCCCTGGATTATAAATATTGCTCATGAACAATTTAGTTATATTGAAAATAATACTGATGATGAGATTAACAAGTTAAGGTATATAAAAGGAATACAGTTGGAAGAAATATAGAGATGTATTTTAGAGGATTTTTGCGTTAGGAAGGAGTAGATTATAAAGTTTAACTTTATATTATGATGCCCCTCGGAGATTGTGAACAAAAAGTCAAAGGAAATATAATGAAATTAAGTATTGATGCCAAGGTATCACAGTTTACTCTAGAAACGTACAAATTAGATTGTGTATATAAGTAAAATTTAAGGTTCATATCAATATGTGTTTATATGTTGCTATGAACCTTTTTTCTATCAACCATGTATGACCTTTTGAAGGCTGATAAAATCACCATCCGTAGGAGTTTGGGTTAGGGCTTATAAAATTTTATTAGAAATAATCATGTCATTATGAAAACTTTCAGAGCAATATATAAATTGAATATAACTTTTCTATAGTAGAAAAAACAGCCGTAGGCGAATCAGTTAATTTCACAACAAAATACAGCTTTGAAGCTAGAACTGATGCAAACACTACAACAGCAAAGGTAAAAGAAATAGATAATAACTCAAAGAAAATAGCCTACACTTGTGATCCTAATGGAAAGCAAATAATATACTACTACGATGCATTGAATCAGCTAATACAAGAAGACAATGAAGTTCTTAATAAAACAGTAATCTATAGTTATGCTGCTGGTGGAAATCTAACACAAAAGCTAGACATCATATATGGAACTCAAGACAGAATATACACTAATTATAAATATGAAGACTCTAATTGGAAAGATAAACTTACAGAGTATAATGGAAAACCTATAACTTATGATTCAATAGGAAATCCAAAAACTTATGATAACTACACATACACTTGGGAAGAAGGAAGACATAAGCAGAGAACCCAAATATATGATTTGGCGTGAATCGCTTAGCTCTGGAATGAAAATTTCAGAGCTTCCTTAAATTTGCTGGTAATGGCAAAAATATAAGCTTCAAGTATAATGTAGATGGAATAAGAACTGAAAAGAAAGTAGATGGAGTAACAACAAAATATCGTCTTGTAGGTGACAAGGTAACCTTTGAAGATAATGGTACTGATAAGATATATTACACTTATGATGCTTCAAGTGACCTTGTATCTATGAACCTTAATGGGGTAGAATATTGGTATATAAGGAATGCTCAAGGAGATATAATAGGACTACATGATAAAGATGGTGTGCAGGTTGTAAGCTATGTTTATGATAGTTGGGGTAAATTAGTATCTATAAATGGTACGATGAAAGACAGTGTAGGAGTTAAAAATCCTTATAGATATAGAGGATATAGGTATGATACCGAGACTGAGTTGTATTATTTGCAGAGTAGATATTATAATTCGGAGTGGGGAAGATTTATTAATGCGGATGGAATAGTTGGTGTGCCTGGCGAAGTACTAACTACAAATATGTTTACCTACTCTTTGAATAATCCAGTAAATATGTATGATTCTGATGGGAGATTTGCTATAACTCTTGCATTTATAGCTGTAAAAGCAATTTTTGTTATTGCGGCAGCTTTAACAACTGTATATGCTTACCATACAGTTGTTAAGCCATTAGTTTCAAGTGTTAGTAACAAAATAAACTATGTTGAGAGTACAGCTGATGGAAAAAAGCAAACAGCTAGTCCTCAACAAAAACAAACAAAACCATCTACACGCGGTAGGTCAAAAAATAAACTTGTGCCAGATACAAATGCACAAGGGGATCATACTACATTTAAACAAGATTCTAAAACGGGAGAAATAACGAATTATGAGACTTGGACTGTAAATGAAAAGAATCCAACTGGGGTTGATAGTCAGAAAAGATATGATGGAATAGGAGAACCACATTTTAACAAGGTAACAAAAGAAAGACTACTTCCACATGTACATGATAAAACAGTACCTGGTGACGTTAGAGCACCAATACCTTGGGAAATACCACTAAAGAGGTGATAATATTTGAATATACTAAAATGGATACAAAACTGGTATTTACAAAATTGTGATGAAGATTGGGAACATTGCTATGGAGTTAATATATCAACATTAGATAATCCTGGGTGGATGGTAGATATAGATTTAACTAATACTAGTTTGGAAAACAAAGAATTTAGAATAGTAGATATTGAACGAAGTGAGCTTGATTGGATGTATTGTAATGTTAGTAATAATACATTTCATGGGAATGGTGGTCCGAGCAACCTGGAAGAGATACTTACTATTTTTCAAAGATGGGTGGAAGAAATATAAAAAGCTATAATTGTACTAGCACCTCGGAGAAAGAGTTTTTAGAACAGTGTTAAAGTACCAGATCTTAATTGAGAAAAGTAAAGAGTAGTATAATATACCTATAAGTAAAATCTAAAGTTTATAGCAATATGTATATCATATGTTGCTATGAACTTTCTTTTTATTGATTATGAATAACTACTTGAAAGGTGATAAAATCCCACCCATAGGATGTTGAGGTAAAACTAAAAGTCATTTATTAAGCATAAAAATATGTTCTTTCTATAAATTAGATATAAAAAATTGAAGAAAAGTGAAACTTTTTTTGAACTTTTTTATCTAATATCTGAAAACAATATTTTTAAAAGAGGGATTAATAATGAATGAAAAGGCTTTAAAAATCTTAGCTATTATATCAACTTGTTTGATAGCTATATTATTTACTAACTTGGTTTATGAAAATGAAGCAAATGAAAATATTAACTCTAAAGTATGTACATTATCGGAATTAGAGCAATCTGATAATGTAGTAGTGGAAGGATATTCTGTTAAGGATTATTACAACTTAATGATTAAAGAAAATAATATAAAATCTGTTAACTATTTAAAAAATAAGTATTTTAACAATTTTACCACGTCAGAAATATCTGCGTTAGCATCAACATATATCAAAGTGATAAAATGGAGAGATACTAAAGGACCTCTCTTTGATCTAGTTTCAGGTATGGCATTAGAAGTTCAACTTTATCCTAATCTTAACGAAGAAATAGCAGGATATGTACAGGGTACTGCATTTTGTAAGGTGGATAATATTTCAAGGGTGAAGTTTGTTAAGGATTTCGACCCAATAGTTACTATACCAAATAGAAATAATGCTTATTTTATTATAAATGGTTCATTAGTAGGAGAATTAGATATACAACTTCAAGAAGCATATGAATCACAAGGATTTAAAATTGGTAGTGAATCTACTTCAAGGATTTATGTTTCAAAAGATAAAACAATTAACCATTCATATTATCGTTATTAAGAAAATATTAAAAAGAATATATTAAATAAAAAACATCTTCATTTTGAGCTTATTTGAATGATAAGTTGTTGTATGTTTAATATATCAGATTAGGAGAATAAGTTATGAAAAAAAATGTTATGTTATCCTTAACGGGATATAGTATTACTATGTTAGGTGTAATATCTACATATAATGAGATGCTGTTTGTTAGTATTATAAATCTAGTATTAATATTATTATTAGTGGTACTCAATATAATAAAAAAATACAAATTAACTCAAGAAGATATATATCTAAGTAATATGTTTGTTAGTGTTATAATGCTTATTTCTATTATTCAATTAAAACCATATTATTCTATACTTTGGAGTAAATTTGGATATCACTTTAATTGGTATGAGTTAGTATTAATATTAATTGGAGGTATTTTAAGTTTTATTTCTAATGTATTACTATTAAAAGATAAATAATATATGGATTGTATAATAATCTATTATAGGTATAATAAAAAGTAATTTTAATGGGGAGGTCTATTATGTTATTTAATAGAAATAGATCTTATGAGGATATACTTCCGGCATTAGATATTAAAAGGTTAGTAATGTTGGTTAAAAAATTATTGCCAGATGTTGTGTTTAATATGGCTAGTTTAGAAGGAAATCCATTTACTTATCCTGAAGTACAAACTTTACTTGATGGAATTACTATAGGTGGGCATAAAGTAAGTGATGAACAACAAATTTTTAGTGTTAGAAATGCTTGGAATTATTTATTTGATAAGGTTATACAAAATAATGTATCAATCGATATTAGTATTTTCAATAAATTTAATGATATAGTTGCTAAAGATGAAGCCTTAATTAGTGGTACATTTAGGACTGGTCAAGTTAGAGTAGCTGGTACTGAATTTATTCCTCCAAGAGCTGAAGAATTAGAAATGATTTTTATAAGTGAATTGCCTAAATTAATAGAAAGATGTAAAAGTAAAACAGAGTTGGCTTTTGAGATATTTTTATGGGGAGCTTTAAATAAATTTTATTATGATGGAAATAAAAGAACTTCTAGACTGGTATCCAATATGATTTTAATATCAAATGGTCAAGGAATATTCAATATAAAAGTAAAGGATAGATTGCAGTTCAACACTTTAATGGTTGAATTCTACAATACAAGAGAAGCTGATAGTATATTTGAGTTTTTATATAATAGTTGCTTAGAAAGATATTAATCATTAGGAAAGAGAGTATAACTAGTTTTGTGTAAATTAAAACCTAGTTATACTCTCCTTAATTATAAAGATTTCATCTATTCCTCAAAAAGATTCCCTTTATTTAGTCTATTTTCAGGATCGAAAATATTTTTTAAAGTCTTCATCTCTTCTATGCCGTTTTCTCCTAGCATTTTACTTAGTAAATGAGTTTTCATTTTACCAATACCATGTTCAGCAGAAACTGATCCACCCATGGAGATAACTTTTTCTGCCCAAAAGTTATAGAGTTCCTTGCCTTTAGCGTAATCTTCCATATCCCTTGGAAGTATATTTACATGAACATGGTTATTTCCTATATGTCCAAAGATTACAGATTCTAGATTAGATTTCTCTAAGCTTTCATTATATATATTCATTATCTCCTCAAGATTTTGGTCTGGAACTGCCATATCAGTTCCTAGCTTTGTAAGTTCAGGATAAGTTCTTCTACGATCATCTATAAGAAGATTTACAGCCTCGGGAACTGCATGTCTAAAAAAGTGAAGCTGTTCTTTAGCTTGATGGTTTGTAGCAAGCCAGATATCATCTTCATTTCCTCCACATTCTTCTATTAATTCACCAGCTTTCATAATCATATCTAAAACCTCGTCCTCATCTTTACCCTGATATTCAATATAAACAGCAGTATGAAAGTGAGAAGGTAGATCTAAAAGTTTACTAAAAGCAGGAATAGTCTCTTTTCCTTTTCTAAGTAAGTTTAAAGCATTACTATTGAAAAACTCTACAGCTGTTGGAGTAGATTCTTCTCTAACTTTTCTAACAAATTTTAAAGCCTTTTCTTCATTGCTAAAGAAAACAGTTAAAGCATAAGTTACAGCAGGAGATTTTATTAATTTTAATTCCACTTCAGTAATAATACCTAAGGTTCCCTCGGAGCCAATAAATAAATCTATTAGATCCATATCAGGTGAAGTGTAATATCCAGAGGCATTTTTAACACTAGGCATAATATAATTAGGAATATTTCCTTCAATTATATTGCCTGATTCTGTAGTCATAGAAAAATGCCCATCAGTAGCTTTATGTTCCCCTCTTTTAAGAGAGAGGATGTCCCCATTAATCAAAGCAACACGCAAGGATTCAATATGATCTCTTGTAGGGCCATATTTAAAGGAACAAGCACCAGAAGCATTACAGGCTATCATTCCTCCAATAGCTGCAGTGGTTTCAGTAGGGTCTGGAGAGAAAGAGTAGGACTCACTAGCTTTAAAGTCTTTAAGAGCTTCCAAAGAGTCATTATCCCAGCTTTCTTCAGCATCAAACTTTTTATTCTTTAAGGCTTCTTTTATTTGTGTTAGCATAGTACCAGCTTGTACTTTAAGAAAGAAGGTATTAGCATTATTATCATATCGAAGACCTGTTATTTTATCCATTCGGCTTAGGTTTAAAATATGGCCCCCTTGTGGAACAGCACCAGCAGTTATACCAGTACGAGCTCCTTGAGTAGTTACTAGACTTTTATGTGATTTTAGCGTTGTTAATATATCAATAACTTCTTTTTCATTTTTAGGAAAAGATATAGATTCAGCTTCACCAACTTTACGAGATTCATCTCTAAGATAATCTTGGTGTTCTTTTTCAAATATCTTTATAAGAACATTGTCCATTTCCATTCTGCCCCCTTTTTAATATGGTAAATAAAAGTTAAAAATAGTTATAAATAATACTGTATTTTGAAATTAAGTATAACTTAAATTACAGTTTTTTAAAAGCGAAATTCCGAGATAAGTATAAATTTTTCATTATTATATTAAGGGAAAAACATAAGGATTAACTACATGTAAAAATCTCGAATAATTTAGTTCTTTGAGGAACTATAAATATGATTTAATATATATATAGCAGTAATTTTAATAGTAATTTTAATAGCAATTGAAATTTTCTTTATTTGTGGTATGATAAACTAAGGTATTTTGTGGTATTATGTTCTAATAAGTTAAAATTAAAAGTAAATATTATAAAGTTAACTTTAGGTTAAACGATAATAATATTTAAACAAAGTATAAATAAAGTATAAACAAAGTATAAACAAAATATAAATAAATAGAAATAAAAATAGGGGGAAGCAAAAGTGTTGAAACAATTGAAAAAACTAAAGATTACTTACGGTATTATTACTATTTGGATATTATCTATTGTAAGTACCGGATTAATTGGATTTGTAGGCTTAAGACAGATGAGTCAGCTTAGTGAAAACGTTGATACTGTTTATGAGAAGCAGCTTTTAAAAATTCAAAGATTAGGTCAAATTAATGGAGAAATGGGTGTTTTAAGAAACTCTTTTACAAAGGTAATAGATAGAGCATATAACGAAGAAAATGTCCAAGCTATAGCAAAAAATGATGCGACAATTAAAGAACACTTACAACGATTTAACGAAGCTTCAGCTCAGGGGAGTAAGGATTTAGAGATAATAAATGCTATATCTGAAAAATACAATATTTATATGAACTTATATAATAACATAAGAGAAAAAAAACAGCGTGGAGAAGTGATAGAGACGTCTTTAGTACTAGAAGCTGGTGAGGTTGGAACGGAAATATCTAGATTAATAGGAGAACTTGTAGACTATCATGGAAAGAATGCAGAAGATGTTAATAATAAGTCTAAAGCAAGCTATCAAAGTAGTAAAACGACATTTACTATTATTATAATAGTGTTAATAGGTGTTGTTTCTGCATTATCTTTAGCGATTCTTGGTGGAATAAAATTATCTATACAAGAATTCTCAGGTATACTAAAGGTAATCTCTTCAGGAGACTTTACAGCAGAAGTAGAAAAAAATGAAACTACTGAATTTGGAATTATGAAAAAAGACTTAGCTGTGACTATTCAAGAAATAGGAAGTATATTAACGTCAGTTAAGAAAAGTACAGTTTTTGTAAACGATCAAGCCTTATCATTGTCGGCGGTGTCTGAAGAAATGACATCATCATCACAAGAAGTGGCTAGTGCTATAAACGGGATAGCTCAGGGATCAGCTTCTCAAGCTGCTGAATTAGTGGATATTACAAATATTTTAGATGCATTTGGAAATGCTATAGATAATATTGTTTCATCTGTAGAAGGTGTAAATGTAAATGCTAAGAGTGTAAATACAATGGCGAAAACAAGTAATGATAAAATGACACAATTAGTAACATCTATTAACAATGTAAGTTCATCTTTTAAAGATGTAAGCACTAAAATATCTGATCTTGGAATGAGTGTTAATAAAATTAATGAAATTACAGCTCTTATAAATAGTATAGCAGATCAAACAAATCTCTTAGCACTTAATGCGGCTATTGAGGCAGCAAGAGCAGGAGAAGCAGGAAGAGGATTTGCTGTTGTTGCAGATGAAATAAGAAAATTAGCTGAACAAAGTAAGAGCTCCTCAGCAGAAATTGATAGTTTGATAACTTTAATTTCATCAGAAACTAAAGCAGTTATGGAAACTACAACTGAAGTGAATGGGGAACTTTCAAATCAAGCTACTACAGTGGACAACTCCATAGATTCTTTTGAAGAAATAATTAAAGGAATAGAAAGTATTCTTCCGTTAATAGAAAGTGTAAACTTAGAAATAAATAAGGCTAATAAAGATAAAAATGAGATTATAAGTAAAATTGAAACAGCATCAATGGTAGCAGAAGAGAGTTCATCAACTTCAGAAGAAATAGCAGCTTCATCTGAAGAACTAAATTCTTCTTCAGAAGAAGTAGCGAGAACAGCAGAAATGCTTTCTACTATGGCTTCTAAAACTCTAGAAGATGTTAATAATTTTAAGTTACAATAAAATAGTTTTAATTTAACTAGTATAAGGTTAAATAGATAAAGACCAGAAATTTTGAACTGCACCCTGTCAAGTAGACAGTGGAAATAATAAAAATCAATTTAAGCGGCTAAAGCCCTAAACTCCATTGGGCTAAGGCCGTTTAATTTTTCTTGTAATCTTTTGGTATTGTAGAAACTGATATATTCATCAACTGCATTAGATAGATCCTCATATGTATAATATTTGTGCAAGTAGTATTTTTCACACTTGAGGATACCCCAAAATGCTTCCATAGGACCATTGTCGATACATCTACCTACTCGTGACATGCTTTGTGTCATTCCTGCTGTATTCAATCTTTGTTTGAATCCAATGGAGGTATATTGAAAACCACGATCGCTATGAATCATTGGACTTGCACCTTGTGAAGCCTCCAAAGCTAAATCAAGGGTCTTGAATACAAGATTATTGTTGTTGGAATGTCCAAGTACATAGGCAACAATACTCTTATCATAAAGATCCAATATAGCACTTAAGTATGCCTTTTTAGAATTTCCATACTTAAATTCAGTAACATCAGTAACCCACTTCTCGTTTGGTCTATCTGCTATAAACTCTCGATTAAGTATGTTTTCTGCTACATGTTGAGGTGTAGATTTTATATAACGTTTCCTTTTCCTTCGAATCACAGACTGTAGACCTGAAAGTCTCATAAGTCGATAGATGCGTTTATGATTATACAGCTTCCCCAACCTTCGGTTCAAATTCATAGTTATTCTTCGATAACCATAAATGCCATTGACTTCCTCGTAAAGTTCTATAATCTTTGATATCAACATTTCATTCTCGGATTCTGCAACAGATTCTTGGCGATTTAGCCATTTGTAATATGAGGATCGTGGAATCATTGCTATTTCACACAATAAGGATATCGAAAATTTATCTTTTTTATGAAGTTGTAAAATCGCATTATAGCTATTTTCTTGTCGTAGACGGCTTAAAATCGCCCCCTTTCTAGCTCCTCTAATTTTTTTAAGAATGCATTTTCTGCTCTTAAGCGCTCATTTTCTGCTTTTAGTCTCTTCATTTCAAAATTTACTCTATCTTCAGGTGTTAGTTCCTCTTCAGTTCTTTTACGACCTCGTCGGTCTTTTAATGCATCCTCTCTACCTAGTTCATATTTTTTTACCCACTGGTATATTTGTTGGTAGGAAACATTGTAGGTTTCAGCTGTGTGTTGATAGTCGTTATTGTGAGCAATACAGTATAATACAATTTCAATTCTTTCCTTCCAAGAAGTAGACCTTCCTTTTATCATAGATTGACTCATTCCTTTCGTGGTTGCCGTTATTTCTCTATGACTATTATACTTGTCTACCCATTTTAACAATACACTTTTATTTGATATTTCATACTTCTTTGCCACTTCTCTTTGTGAGTATTTACCTGAAAGGTAATCTTTTACAGCCTGTTCCTTTAGCTCCTTTGAATACCTCTTCCAAGTTATCATTTCTCTCAATCCATCTATACCATATTTTTCGAAGTTATATCTCCAATCTTCTAAAGTACTTCTATTAATTTTATATATAGAAGTAATTTCTAATATCGTTCTAACTCCATCCTCATACTCTTTCAGGATTTCATACTTTTCTTCGGCTGAGTATTTAGTTCTTTTGGACATAAAAATGCTCCCCTTTCTGGTAACAGATTTTTATTTTTTAATCTGTCTACTTTAAGGGGAGCATATCATTTTCTTCTGGTCTTTTATTTTTATATTTTAAGATTATTTTTAGATTTTATACATGAGTTATATAAATGCTTGGGAAACTAAAGATAAGTGGAAAGGATGTGATAAAGAAAAATGAAAAAGTTTATAGCCGTATTAGCATTGATTTTAGTGTTTATAAACTTAGACAGTGCTCAAGCTAGAAAATACTCGGTAACTTCGCTTTCATACATAGCTAGTTTAGAAAAATTGGAAAAGGGAAAAGGACTGAGGGATAGTGGGACACAGATTAAATTTAAGGTTAATTATGAAAATGAAAAGTATTCTAGACCAGTATATGATTCTAAAACTGAAAAACGGAGTAAAGAAAGAATAATATATATACCTAGAAAATCAAGAGAATCTATGCAAAGAATATTTGCAATTCCTAAAGATGCAGAAAGTAAAGAAAATCTATTTAAACTTATAGGATTCCAAGAGAGCTATGAAGAGATTGAAGATCACGAATTAGGATTGCTTATATATAGCTTTAATCCTAAAGAAGTAACTATTTTAGATAATCAAATTTTTATTGTAGGAATGCCACGGAGAAAAGGATCTAGTATCATTTCATTTGATAGAAATAATTTAGATAGTAGCAAAAGATACGATGTTCGCTTAATAACTCTTGATGAGTTAGAAGTAGATTTTGAAGATTTAAATATAAGCTAGCTGTATAAAGTTAGAAGCTGTTGATAAGGGGATTTTATCAGCAGCTTTTTAGGTGCGCCCAGCATGGGCGCAATCTAACGGGTGAAAGTCCCGAGCACGGGTTGATAGTGCCAAGTGCATAGCTTAAGACAAGGGTGTCCATGGTGACATGGAATCTGAAGGAAGTCGGCGGCAAAACTCTGGTCTGACGAATAGAAACTACATATAAGGCATATGTCTGTGGGTAAGATTGCCTAACAAATCCAAGCCCAAAACTATCCGAAACAGGCTGTGTAAATGTAGCAGATAGATGGAGTGAAAGATTGCATTCTTACCTGGGGAGATCTTAGATAAATGTTATAGAAATGAATTTTGAAATAACAACCTTTGCAGTGATGTAAAGCTGAAATCTAAGAAGTCAGCAGAGGTCATAGTAGCAGAAGGGTTATGAACCTTCGGTGAAGGACTGAACGATAGGAGGTTTTGAAACTTTGAACAACACAGAGAAATGTGATAACAGCAGACAACTTTATAATGAAGGTTACTTACAAAAGGATAGAGTGGAACTCGAAGAGTATGTAGGAGGGCCGAGCATTTCATTGACGTTAGAAAAGCAACAGAACGCCGAAAATAAATACACCAATGGATTGTTTGAAAGAATTATTGACAGAAACAACTTAAATGAAGCATTTAAGAGAGTTAAAGCAAATAAAGGAAGTCATGGAGTTGATGGTATGAAAGTAGATGAACTTCTACAATACCTAAAAGAAAATGGCGCCAGCCTTCGGCAATCACTATTGGAAGGTAAATATAAACCTAATCCAGTAAGGCGAGTAGAAATACCTAAGCCCGATGGAAAGAAACGACCACTAGGAATACCAACAGCTGTAGACCGAGTAATACAACAAGCTATCGCTCAAGTCTTAAATCCAATATTTGAAGTATTTAGGATTTGCATTTTATCCAAAGAAAGGCGAGATGGGAATAAGAGTACATCAAAATTCTGTTAAGAAACTCAAAGGCAAGCTTAAAGAAATAACTGGAAGAAGTAATGCTATGAGTATGGAACTTCGTGCAATTAAACTAAAACAAGTTATAGTTGGATGGGTAAACTATTTTAAATTAGCAGATATGAAAAGTACACTTAAAACCTTAGATGAGTGGCTAAGACGAAGGATTCGCTTATGTTATTGGAAACAATGGAAGAAAATTAAAACAAAACATGATAATCTCAAAAGACTCGGTATTGATGAATATAAAGCTTGGGAATATGCGAATACAAGAAAAGGCTACTGGAGGATATCCAACAGCCCTATTTTAGCAAGAACTTTATCTAATAAATACCTTAGACAATAAGGATTTATAACATTAACTGAAAAGTATTTATGATTAGGTAATTCTTATTGAACCGCCAAGTACCGAACGGTATGCTTGGTGGTGTGAGAGGTCGCTGAATAAAATAATTATTCAGCTCCTACTCGATTTTTGTAATAGTATATATTTAAAAGTATGAATAAATGGGCAATTAATACTTGTGTCATAAGATATTTACTAGCATATAATGCTTAGGAACAATACTATTTATTATAAAATCCATGAATATATAGTTCTCTAAATATTATACAAGGGGGAGAGTAAATGAGGAAATTATCTAAAAAATTATTAGGAATTTTAATGATTTTTACTTTAACGGCTTCAATATTTGTAGGATGTAAGTCAAATGCTGATACTAGCAAAAAAGCTACTTTACTTGATGAGGTTAAGAAATCAGAGAAAATGCGTGTTGGTCTAATGGGAACATATCCACCATATAATTTCTTGAATGATAAAAATGAAGTAGATGGATTTGATGTTGATATTGCAAAGGAAGTAGCAAAAAGAATAGGAATTAAGACTGAATTTATTACTAGTGAATGGGCAGGGATGATTGCTGGGTTAGAAAAAGGAAAATTTGATGTTGTAATAAGCCAAATGACTATAACAGAAGAAAGAAAAAAGAGTATGGATTTCTCTCAGCCATATATTAAAAATACAGTTAATGTAATTGTTAGTGAAGGGAATAATGACATTAAATCAATAGAGGATTTTAAGGGCAAGAAAATTGGAGTAGGACTTGGGACTAACGACGAGAAGTATCTTAAAGAAGTAGCTATGCCTAAGGTTGGAAACTTTGAGGTTGTAACTTATAACGATGTTATTACAACTCTGCTTGATTTAAATACTGGGAGAATAGATGCTACAGTAAATAACCTATTTGCAATTAAACCTCAGATTGAAAAGAGTAACTTAAAAATTAAAGCAGTAGGAGATCCAATAAAGGAAGATTTTGCTGGAATAGCTATTAGAAAAGGAAATGAAGAATTCTTAGCTGCTTTAGATAAAGCATTAGAAGATATGAAAAAGGATGGAACTTATAAAGCTATATTTATGAAATGGTTTGGGGTAGAGCCTAGTCTTTAATTAAAATCTAAGGGGGTGCAAAATACCATGGATTTAGTATTCCAAGATATAAACTTACTCTTTAAAGGTGCATATTACACTATGATAATAACCTTAGTATCTATGTCTTTTGGACTTATTATTGGTCTTTTTGTTGCCCTAGCTAGACTTACGGGAAATTTTATGTTGGTTAAATTAGCAAAAGCTTATGTTTCTATAATTAGAGGAACACCAGTGCTTGTGCAAATTTTCATAATATATTTTGGCCTTCCGGATGTAGGTATAATTCTTCCGCCATTAATAGCAGCCTTTATATCACTAAGTATTAATATAGGGGCATATTTATCTGAAACATTTAGAGGGGCTATTTTATCAATACCAAAAGGGCAGATGGAAGCAGCTATGTCAATAGGTATGACCAATTTTCAGGCTATGAGAAGAATAATTCTACCTCAAGCGGTGAGAGTAGCTATTCCTCCTATGGGGAATACGTTTATTGGAATGCTTAAGGAAACCTCTCTAGTATCCATAATAACGGTGACGGAGCTTCTTCGAGCTTCTCAGTTATTAATATCAAAACATTTAGTTGTTATGCCTTTTTACATTGCTATTGCTTTTATGTATTGGCTTATGAGTACCTTATTTTCTATTATTCTAGGGCATATTGAAGCTAAACTATCTAAAATGTATTAATGCTGAGGAAGTGAGTAAATGATACATGTCTATAATTTAAGTAAAAACTATGGAAATAATGAAGTCTTAAAAGGAATTAATTTTAATATTTATTCTAAAGAAGTAGTTGTAATTATAGGTCCAAGTGGTTCAGGAAAAACTACATTATTGCGTTGTCTAAATGGGTTAGAGAATCCCAGTAAAGGAAGTGTAGAAGTAGGAGGAACTTTAATAAACTCAGATATGTCCTATAAGGAAAAAAAGAAAAAAGTTATAGAAATAAGAAAAAATACTGGTATGGTGTTTCAGAGCTTTAATTTATTTCCTCATAAGACGGTATTGGAAAATGTTATTGAGGGACCTATTATAGTTAAGAAGATATCTATAGAAGAGGCTAAAGCTTTAGGAGAAAAGCTTCTATATAAAGTAGGGCTTTTAGATAAGAGAGATGAGTATCCTTCAAGACTTTCAGGAGGGCAACAGCAAAGAGTAGCTATTGCACGGTCATTGGCTATGGAACCTAAAATTATGTTGTTTGATGAACCAACCTCTGCATTAGACCCAGAGCTAGTAGGTGAAGTTTTATCTGTAATGAAGGATTTAGCTAAAGAAGGTATGACTATGGTTGTTGTTTCTCATGAAATGGGATTTGCAAGGGAAGTTGCTGATAGGGTAGTTTTTATGGATGAAGGAAAGATTGTAGAGGAAGGACTACCGGAGCAATTGTTTAAAAGTCCGAGGACTGAAAGAGCCAGAAAGTTTTTAAATCAAATTTTAATTTAAAAGATATAAATTTTTATAAGCAAATCATATTAAAGTTTTATTGCGATTTGCTTTTTTATTTTTTTTTCTAATTATTGTTATTTCCTAATTTTAGTGTTATGATAATCTAATACTTTAAATTAATTGATGAGGGAGAGGGTTATTATAAAACAAGTAGTTTTTCGAATTATTAAGTTGCTTGTAGGACTTTTCTTATGTTCCGTTGGTATAGTTCTTACAATTAATGCTAAAATAGGACTCTCTCCTTGGGATGTTTTTCATCATGGAATTACTAAAATCGCTGGGATAAGTATGGGTAGAGCTAGCATTAGTACGGGAATTGTTATTGTAATAATAAATAGCATTTTTAAAGAAAAGGTTGGCTGGGGTACACTAATTAATATGATTCTAATTGGGATTTTTATAGATATATTAATGTTAAATGGATTAATCCCTGTGGCATCAAGTACTATTATAGGAACGGTAATGATGATTTTAGGAATTATAATAATGGCCTTTGGTACTTACTTATATATAAGTTGTGGCTTTGGATCTGGGCCTAGAGATGGACTTATGAGGCTACTTACAAAAAAGAGTGGAAAGTCTGTGCGTTTTATAAGAAATAGTATTGAAATAAGTGCTTCTATAGTAGGATATGTACTGGGAGGTTCTATAGGAATTGGAACTGTAATTATAGCATGTACACTAGGGTATTCTATTCAATTTGTATTTAAACTTATGAAGTTTGAACTTAGTACACTTGAACACAGATTTATTGATGATGATATTAAGTTTATAAAAAACTTTATGAAAGAAAAAGCAAAGGATAAAGTTGTTTGTGATGAAGAGGTAAGTTTATAATTACTAAAATAAGTAAAGTATTATTGACAAGTAGTTATCGTTACGATATAATAAGATAAAATTAAATACTTACATTTCCTATTAAAAGGGAGTAGTATAAAGTGTGACATCAACATGCCCGATTAGTGAAGCTAATCTGGTGTCATATGCCAATTAAAGTTGGTTACGAGACTTTTAATATAATTCTAATTATTATTTAGAATTATATTAAAGGTCTTTTTTTATTATGTAAGACCTAACAATTTGAATTATTACATAATCAATAAATTATGAAAGGGGTAAGGGTAATGAAAGAATCTTATAAAAAGTCTGTAGAAGGGGTTATGAGTGAACTAAATGTTTCAAGTAGTGGACTTGTAACAGAAGAAGTAGTTAAAAGGCGAGAAGAGCATGGCTTTAATGAATTAAAAGATGGGGGAAAGAAGAATATTTTTCAGGTTTTTATTGATCAATTTAAGGATTTATTGGTATTAATATTAATTGCTGCAGCAGTTATATCTATGTTTTTAGGAAATATTGAAAGTGCACTAGTTATATTTGCAGTAGTTATATTAAATGCGGTATTGGGTACAGTTCAGCATATCAAAGCAGAGCAATCATTAAATAGTTTAAAGGCGCTATCTTCACCGATAGCAAGAGTGCAAAGGGATGGAAAGAAAGTAGAAATCTCTTCACGGGAAGTAGTATTAGGAGATATTTTATTTTTAGAAGCTGGTGACTATATAAGTGCTGATGGAAGAATTATTGACAATTACAGCATACAAGTTAATGAAAGTTCACTTACAGGAGAGTCTGAAAGTGTATTGAAAATAACTAATATTATAAATGAAGATAATGTTTCAATAGGGGATAGAAAAAATATGCTCTTCGCTGGAAGTCTTGTAACTTACGGTAGAGCAGCCATAGTAGTTACAGATATAGGTATGAGCACTGAACTTGGAAAAGTAGCAACGCTACTAGAGAACACTAAAGAAAAGAAAACTCCATTACAAGTTAACTTAGATGACTTTGGTAAAAAACTTGCTACAATAATTTTAGGTATATGTGCATTAATATTTGCTTTAAATATGTATAGAGGATACGAAGTTATTGATTCCTTTATGTTTGCAGTAGCGCTTGCAGTAGCGGCTATACCAGAGGCCCTAAGTTCTATTGTAACTATAGTACTTGCTCTTGGAACTCAAAAAATGGCTAAAGAAAATGCGGTAATAAGAAAGCTTCAAGCAGTCGAGGGACTAGGAAGTGTATCAATAATATGTTCTGATAAAACGGGTACACTAACACAAAATAAAATGACTTCAAAGAAGGTTTATGTAGATGGAAAAACTATAGATTCAGATAAAATAGATAAGAATAATCCTTTGGAGGAAAGACTTATTCTAATGGGATTACTATGTAGTGATGCTATATCAAGTGAGGATAAAGAAATAGGAGATCCAACAGAAATTGCATTAACTAACCTTGGAAAAATCCATAATCTAAAGGAATTAGATATAAGAAAAGAATATCCTAGAGTTGCAGAAATTCCTTTTGATTCCGATAGAAAGCTTATGAGTACAGTACATGATATAAATAATAAAGTTACTATGATAACTAAAGGAGCTTTAGATGTACTATTAAAAAGATGTGATAGAATAGAAACCTCAGCAGGGGTTAGGGCCTTAACAGATAAGGACAAAAAGAACATTGAAAAGGTAAATGAAGATTTCTCAAAGAATGGCCTTAGAGTTCTAGCTTTTTGTCATAGGGAAATAAAAATATATAAAGAATTAAGATTACAAGATGAAAATAATTTAGTTTTCTTAGGATTAGTGTCCATGATGGACCCACCAAGAGAAGAGTCAGCTAAAGCAGTAAGAGACTGTATAAATGCAGGAATCAAGCCAGTTGTGATTACTGGAGACCATAAAATTACCGCTGCTGCTATTGCAAAACAAATAGGTATATTAGAAGATGAATCAGAGGCTATAGAAGGATATGTACTTGACAAACTAAGTGATGAAGAGTTAAAAAACAAGGTGGAAAATATCTCTGTTTATGCTAGAGTATCTCCAGAACACAAAATAAGGATAGTAAGGGCATGGCAGGAAAAGGGAAATGTTGTTGCTATGACTGGAGATGGAGTTAATGATGCTCCAGCCCTTAAACAAGCAGATATAGGAATATCGATGGGTATAACTGGAACAGAGGTTGCAAAGGATGCTGCTGCTATGGTTTTAGCAGATGATAATTTTGCTACTATAGTAAAATCAATCTCTAATGGTAGAAATATATACGAGAATATAAAGAATTCTATTAAATTTTTATTATCAGGAAATACCGCAGGGATATTAGTGGTTTTATATGCGTCACTAGCAGCACTTCCAATACCTTTTGCAGCTGTACATCTATTATTTATAAATCTTCTTACGGATAGTCTTCCTGCAATAGCATTAGGCTTAGAACCGCATAAATCAAATATTATGAGTAGAAAACCAAGAAATATAAACACTCCTATTTTATCTAAGGATTTTGGTATAGAGATTTTAGTTGAAGGACTTGTAATTGCTATATGTACTATAGTGGCATTCAGATTTGGCTTAAAAACAGGAGATGCTGGAGTTGCAAGTACAATGGCTTTTGCTACATTATGCCTTGCAAGACTTTTCCATGGATTTAACTGTAGAGCTAGAGAGTCCATATATAAGATAGGTTTATTTACAAATAAAGCTTTATGGGTTGCCTTCGGACTTGGGTTAGTACTGTTAAATGCGGTAATCATAATAAAACCTTTAAGTGGTGTATTTGAAGTTTCACCTCTTACCATGCAACAATTTAGTTTAATTTATGTATTAGCATTTATGCCATTAGTAATTGTACAGTTATATAAGCTTATCTTTGTTAAGGAAAATAGTAAAGCTAGTTTTAATAAATCAAGATTTAAAAATAGTGCAGTAAAAGAAGTATAGTGATAAAAAAAGTAGACTTGTTTGATAAAGAATATATATCAACAGTCTACTTTCATTTTTAACAAGCTTTAGCTTCTATTTTAGAAACTGAAGGTGTATTATATTTAACTAAGAATGTCATTATAGCACAAATTATAGTTAGGATAGCTGAAATTATAAAGGTAGGTTTAAGTCCACCTACAGCTGCAAACACAATAGGACCTACTAAGGCAGATATTCCATATGCTTGATAAAGTATTCCATAATTAGCTCCTAAATTCTTTGTACCATAAAAATCACCTATTATTATTGGGAACACTGCTAGGAAACCTCCAAAACAAAATGCAATTCCGGAAACACAGGCAAAGAATGTGATATAGTTTAGAGAAAGTACGCTGAGAAGAATCATAGAAATAGAAGTAATAGTAAACATTAAGAAGACTACTTTTATTCTACCGATTTTATCAGATAATGTACCCCATATAAGTCTGCCACTAGCATTAAAAAGTGCTATAGCTGATACTGCATTACTAGCAACAGCAGGTTCTAACCTAGCTAATTGAATACCTATATCCTTAGCATTGCCTATAATTAAAAGACCACTCATGCTTCCGAATAGAAACATAACCCAAATTAAATAGAAGGCTCTAGTCTTAAGCATTTCTAATACTGTAAAGTTATTTCCAATGTTAGAAGTGTTTTTAATACTCGTATTGTTATAGTTTGTAGGAGGATTCTTTAAAAATTGTGCGCCTATTACAGATAAAGTAATATAAATTACACCTAGGTAAAAGAAGGTTTGGGATACCCCTTTAGAATGAAGTAGGAATTGTATTACACTCTTAAAAACAAGACTTCCAAGACCAAAAGCACCTACTGCAATACCTGTAATGAACCCTTTTTTCTCTGGAAACCATTTAACACAGGTAGAAAGGGGACAAACATAAACAAATCCAACACCAATACCAGCAATAACCCCATAGTAAATATATAGCTGGATTAATGAGGTAGCGGTAGATGCTAGCATTAACCCTACTCCGTATAATACTCCACCAATAGTTGCCACTATCCTTGGACCAATCTTATCCTGAAGTCTACCAGAAAAAATTGTTACAAAAGCAAAGACGAAAACAATAATTGAAAAGGCAAGTACAATATCAGTTTTTTCCCAACCGAATTTATCCACGAGGGGCTGGTTAAATAAGCTCCATGAGTATATAGAGCCTGTACACAATTGTAAAAGTACAGCACCAAGAACTACACTCCAACGATTTGTAACATTTTTCATAATTGAAAAACCTCCAGTATATTGATAATATAATGTAATAGGACAACATATAAAAAGTCAGAATTTTAGCACAGTTGTATAAAGTGTATATTTATTAGTTGTACATTTAATTATTATATTGGATGAATATAGAGAATACAAGGAAATGTTTTAACATGCATATCTAGAACTTTGTGTAAGTTTATGCAGTTAATAACCTTTAAGTTAATAAGTAGTTAGATTTATAAAATACTAAGGATATATTAGATGGAATAGCAAATATTAATAAAGAGATTTATTATATTATGAAATATTTCTTCAACAAAAGCCTTAAGAAGGTGGGAAACATAACATGGGGATGAACATTAGTAGAATTATAAACACTGTATCAAACTTTGAGGAGTTTATACATATTATAATTAATCAATGTGGAAGAGCTACTTATTTAATATTATTTATATTAATATTTGCTGAAGCTGGATTAATTGTATTAACATTTTTGCCAGGAGATTCTTTGATATTTTTAAGCGGAACATTAGCTTCTGTTAGAATATTAAATTTTTATTTAATATTATTTATATTTTGTGTAGCAGTTATAGTGGGAGATACTATAAATTATTATATAGGAAAGTTTTTTGGAAAAAGAATTTTGCATAAGGAAAATCCACGGTTTTTTAAAAAAGAATATGTGGAGAAAGCTCATGACTTTTATGAAAGGCACGGAAGGCTAGCTATTATAATGGGAAGGTTTATTCCTGTTGTTAGGAGTTTTGTGTCTTTCGTTGCAGGCATAGGAGAGATGGAATTTATAAGATTCATTAGCTATGCTGCTATAGGTGGAATTTTAAGGGTTGCTCTATTTTTATTTACTGGATATTATTTTGGCAATCTAGAAATAGTAAGAAATAATCTTGGAAAGGCTATTATGGTAGTAACATGTATTACTATGATACCGGCTGTTGTAGGGTTTATAAAACAAAAGTGGAAGTAATAAAAGAATTTTACGACGTAAAATTCTTAAACTACGAATATAATAAATCTAATAATAAAAAAGGTTCGTGAAATTACATAAAAAGTATTGCAAATTTCTATAAATTGAGATAAACTTTGAATGTAGTCGAACTTTATTTAAAAAATATAGACTAATGTTCACTTACGTGTTTAATGAAAAAGTAAATATAAGATTATAAGAAAATATTATAAATGTTTAAAGTAAACTAGAATTATATAAATTATTAGATAAATAACTATCATGTTTTCTAAATAGCAAATAATTGACTGGGGGATGATGATTATGAAATATGATGTAATTATAGTAGGAGCAGGCCCAGCAGGGATTTTTACTGCATTAGAATTAGTTAAACAAAATAGCAATAAAAAAATATTAATCGTTGAAAAAGGTACGAGTATAGATAAAAGACACTGTCCAAAGGATAAAACAAATGAATGTATATCTTGTAAGCCTTATTGTCATATAACAACTGGTTTTTCAGGAGCAGGAGCTTTTTCAGATGGTAAGCTATCTCTAAGTTATGAAGTTGGGGGAGATTTGCCACAATTAATAGGAGTAAGAAAGGCACAAGAATTTATTAATTACACTGATAAGATATATCTTGAATTTGGAGCAGATACTAAGATAGAAGGAATAGATAGCACTGAAGAAGTTAAGGAAATAAGAAAAAAATCTATAGAAGCTGGACTGAAATTAGTAGATTGTCCAATAAGACATTTAGGAACAGAAAAAGCTCAAGAGATTTATTTAAAGATACAAAACTTCTTATTAGATAATGGAGTAGAAATTAAGTTTGGAATGATAACAAAAGACATAGTCGTTGAAGATGGCATGGTAAAAGGAGTAGTAATAGCAGATTCAAGAACAAAGCAAAATGAAGAAACTATCTTTGCAGATAAAGTAGTTATAGCAGCAGGAAGAAAAGGTGCAGATTGGCTTAAGGAGATATGTACAACTTATGGAATTAAACATAGTGCAGGTCCAGTAGACATTGGAGTTCGTATTGAAATTAGAAATGAAGTTATGGAAAAAGTAAATGAAGCTCTTTATGAATCAAAGCTTGTAGGTCACGTTGAACCTTTTAATGATAAGGTAAGAACTTTCTGTCAAAATCCAGGAGGCTTTGTTAGTCAAGAAAACTATGATAATGACTTAGCTATTGTAAATGGTCATTCGTATAAAGAGAGAAAATCTGATAACACAAACTTAGCAGTACTAAGCTCACATAACTTTGCTGAACCATTTAATCAGCCTATACAATATGGAAAGAAAGTAGCTGAACTTGTTAACATGCTAGGAAACGGAAAAATACTAGTTCAAAAATACGGTGATATATTAGAAGGTAAGAGAACTTGGCAACATGAATTAGATCAATCAAACGTAGTTCCTACATTACCTGATGCAGTAGCTGGAGATTTAACTTCTGCTATTCCATATAGAACTATGGTTAATATATTGAACTTTATAAAATCTATGAATATAGTGGTTCCAGGTTTTGCAGGTAAAGAAACTCTACTATATGGACCAGAGATTAAATTCTATAGTAATAAAATCACTGTAGATAAAGAGAACTTTGAAACAAATATTAAAGGACTTCACTGTCTAGGAGATTCAAGTGGATGGACACGAGGACTTATGATGGCATCTGTAATGGGTGTATTAATGGGTAGAAAGATAGAAGAAGAGAATAAATAAATATAATTTTAAGTAGGTGTAGTCTAGAAATAGGCTGCACCTTTTCTAATATAATAGATATGAAGATTGATTTTTTATAATCCTATATCTTTTAATAATTCTTTTGCTTTTGTAGACTCTGTTATTGGTACATGGATTTTTATAAACATACTAGGCCCTGGAATGTAACTATACATATCGTTTATATAATATTTTATTCCTTCGGAAGTTAGAATTGATTTTGCCAGTGCTATTAATCCTAAATTATTAGTCTCTGCAATGGCTATAAGTTCTACATATTCAAATTCTGATTCAGATTCATTTGGTAATTGTTCTATTAACCCACTTCCACAATCTGCACAGGTATCAAAGCCATCTACATATTCACTCTTACATTTTGGACAGAACATTTTTTATACCTCCTGTTTTTAGGTGACTACTTCTCAAACTACTACGTGTGTTTTTGAAAACTCTTTTTTTCTATCTTAAACTTAAAGTAAATACTAATAATATTGATTAGTGAAATTATTATAATTGAACCTAAATAAATTATTATTCCTATTCCTTGACTTATGCCATCTGATTCTGTTAAAAACCACCATACACTCCCTGATCCTAATATAATTACATTGATTATAATTGATTTATAAATAGTTGTAAGTGGGTTTTGGTGTTTTTTAAGACTTTCCCAACTAAACATAAAAGAAGTTAAGAGAGATAATGCAATTAATCCACAAAATACAATGAACTTAATGTCAATGCACCTCCGAGTTTACTTACTCTAAATAGTGTTATTACATGATACTACAATTGAGAATTACTTATTGGTAATTATATCATATAATTCAAGTTAATTCATTATTAATAGTCAGCTTGTTATGTAGTAGGTATATTATTGAAGTACTAGTCATACTCATTTATTAAATATTACTTTGAAAACAGGTGGTGTAACATTGACATGTATAGATGATTTGAGTCAGTGTAAGATGTTTTATTGTTCTCTAAATAAGATTTCACTTGATAGCTACTTACATTTTAAGATTCCCTAACTATAATCGTTTTATAATTCATAGTATTTTATATAGCTACTTTACACGAATAGCAATAATTACATAAGGACTTCATATTATATTTTTAAAATAATGTAACATAATATAATTATAAGAGTTCCTATTATATATTTGATGCAAGTACATATTGGCCCAACATTTTTAAGAAAGGGAATCTAACTCTTTTTGTGTAATGAAACTTTTAAGTACATTAGTACATTCTAAAGTACGTGAGACAAAAAGCAGATACCCACCTGTTGAAAACAGGTCCAATTATTACTTGCAAACTAATATAATGGGGGCTTTTATTTTAAAAATATATAATGTTTCTATGCCGGAGGTGCTATATGATTGGTTTAATAATGAAGTTGATTATTTGTCCTATTACCTTAATTATTTCTAATTATATTTTTGGATTGCAATATACATTTATACAAGCTATTATGGTTGGTATTATTCTAGCCGTTGCTGCTCATATGATGGAAGTTTTAATTTTAAAAAAGGGAACATTTTGGATTAGTACAATAGTTGATTTTATTGCTGCATTTGCAATAGTTTACCTAAGTCAATTCTTTTTTAGAAATGTATATATAACTTTCTTAGATGCATTACTTACATCTGTGTTGTTGACAGTTACTGAATACTTGCAACATACCTATTTAATTAGAACTTACAAGACCAAGAAAACTGAGGAGTAACTCCTCTTTTTTATCTCAAATAATACTCCATATATGTCCTATACTGATAACGGTATCTATTAAACATGTAATATGATAATAAATCTAGTTTTAACACATTTATATTACAACGCAAAAACACCGTAAAATTCAGTTTTGAATAATACGGTATTTAAATTAAGAATTAGTTAAGCTAACCCCGATATATCAACTTCAAATATTATTATAAATATAATAAGTGTTATTATTGCAAGAAACCAAGCTAAAAGAGGCTTTCTATAATGTAAATATAGCAGCAAGAACATAATTATACAAAATATGCCTGACCACACTATACTCCAACCATTATCATATTGAAAGTATCCTAAAATATATGAGATATATTCAACAACAATATAAAGTGACACCCAAAAGGATATATATATTACCTGATTAAACCTATCTTTAGGGTAGTGGGGTATAAATACTAGAATTGTAGATGGAAATACAGTAATCATTATTAAAATATTAATTAATGTATGATTTAATGATGGGCATACATATTTCCAAAGCGTAGTATTATGGAATAGTACGTTATATATTAGATCCCCTATAATAAAAAACTGAATTGTTGAGTAATACTTATTCCAGTGTTTCCAATCTCCCCACGTATAGCAAATCAATAAAGATATAATCATCACTGTTATGTGAAAGTAAATCATTATAGTAGTTCTCCTTTAGTAATTAATATCCCCTATAAAAAGTTTACTATTATATATATAATTATAAAATAAATATAGAGGTATATATATTATGAAGGAATATAGGTGATTCCATCCTGTTGAGTGATACAATCCTAACCAAGAGAACAGGGGTTCAAATATAAATGCACAAAAGACTCCAAATACTATTGATTTATATATGGCTTTAATTGCAGGTTTATATTGAAGGAAAAACATTATAGCAATAGGAAATAAAGTAAAATACCAAGGTATGAATATAGGTATTAACGGAAGCACTTTCCAATCATAGTGCCAAGCGCCATAGGTAATTCCTATTAAATCTAAAAAGCTTGTTGTTATAACAACTATCATACCTGTAAATAGGAGCCTGACTGTATGTTTTTTACTTCTAAATTTAATCCAAATAATCCAGGGAATAATACTTAAAATTAAACCTAGCCACCAACGCCAACTAAATAATATTTCTTCCTTCCATATCTCAATTAACATCTTATTTACATTATTAAAAATATTATAGATCTCATCTAGATTATCGGTATAATGCATTCTAATCACCTAAGAATAATATCTCCTAATAAACTTATAATAATTCTTAATTTATAATACTTACTTTAAACTTCATTTATATTAGGACTTAAAAACACCGTAATATTCAGATTTGAATATTACGGTGTTAAAAATAATTGTTCAGTTTTTATAGTTATATTACGAATTAACTATTTTTAAAATAATATCTCTTAAGGATACTATTGAAAACTCATCATTTTCACAAGCAGAAAGTAAACTGTAAACTCCATTTTTTTCTGTTACTTTAAGAAATTCTTTAAGATAATCTACTTCTATTTTATCTAACTTAAAGGCAGGGCTTTTAACGTTAACTTTTTGAAGATGAGTAGTTGGAAAACTATCGTCAAAGCCTTCTAAAAATACTATTCCTTGATTGTAATAACCTTCACCTGTTATTACTTCATCTGTTCTACAAGTCCATATTTTGCCACAGTTCCTACCTTCTGATTCTTTACAATCATGTAGCACAACTTTATCCCCTTTTTTTAATAACTCTCTTTCCATTTCCATTCTCTCCCCCTAAACTCCTAACATAACATAGTGATTCATAATTGATATTAATCAATGGTAATTATATCACATAACTAAAATTAATTCATTTTAGTATATAGCTAACAATACATATTACTAACTTTATCTTAATTATGTGACATTTATAGTATAAGAACGCTTGTTATACATTTCTCTATATCTGCATATTTACTTTATAAAATATTAGAGGGGGACTTTCTATGGCACTATATAGACAATTACAATTATCATTTTGGAGAGATGGATTTAACACCAGAAGAAAAGTTTTTCTATATTTATCTTTTTCAATGCTCAAGCACAAAACAATGGGGAATTTTGAGCTTCCTAAAAGACTTATTGAATATGAGAATGGATATAATAGAGAAACTATAGACAAGCTATTAGAAAGATTTATTAACTATGGAAAAATAGAATACTGTGAAAAAACAAAAGAGATAATGATCTTGAACTGGATAAAGTACAACTTTATCAACAGTAGAAATACAATTATGTGTATAAATAAGGAGTTAAAGGAAGTTAAGAATGTAGAATTTGTGGATAAGTTTTATAATCAGTGTGAAAAGTTAGGATATCCTATGGAGGAGATTTTTAAAGATATCCATGTAATTTCTAATAAAACAAGGGGCTTATAAGCCCCTAGGGGAAGAAGGAATTAAAGAAGAAATTAAAGAAGAAATTAAAGAAGAAGCAGAAGAAGTAGTTTCAGTTGCTGTTGATACAAAAGAAGCATTTAATAATATTGGCATTATAGAATTAACAGAGGTTAACAGTTTAAAAGATTAGAGTAGAGATGTAAGAGTTAATTTGAAAGTGACAATGCTAGAGTTTCCCTATACATATATTAGAGCAGGATAGATGAAAACGGTTAATTAAGATAATTTAATTAAAGTACTTTACAAAGCCCCTAGGAATATGTGTATAATAGTTACTGCATATTGTTTGAAATGTAGGATAGATTTGGCTAAAATTGAAAACATGCGTGTATAATATTAAATAATTTATATAAATCATATGTAATTACATCAAAGGAGGGCAAACAAATGAATAAAGAAATAATTTATACAGTGCAAGAAAATTGCGTAGGCTACAATAAGTGTATTAATGGATGTCCAGTGACTGGTGCAAATGTATCAAAAATCATAAATGGGGAAAATATCATTCAGATTGATTCAGAGAAGTGTATTACTTGTGGTCTTTGTATTGATGCCTGTGATCATAATGCTAGACAGTATTATGATGATATAACTAGATTTGTTGAAGATCTAAAAAGAGGAAAAAAGATATCTCTACTAGTGGCACCTGCTATTCGTGCTAACTTTAGTGATTACAAGAAGCTATTTGGATATTTAAAGTCGCTTGGAGTAGAGCTTATATACGATGTATCTTTGGGTGCCGATATTACTACTTGGGCATATCTCAAAAAAATTAAAGAAGAAAACTTAACCTCAGTAATCGCACAGCCCTGTCCCGCTATAGTTAACTATATTGAAAAGTTTAGTGCTGAGTTAATACCGCAGTTATCACCTATTCAGTCACCTATGATAAATACTTCAATTTATTTGAAAAAATATGTAGGTTGTGATGATGCACTTGCATTTTTATCTCCATGTATAGCTAAGATTAATGAAATTAGGGATAAGAATACAAATGAGCATATTGAATATAACGTAACATTTAAAAAGTTAAAGGAATACATAGAAGATAATAATATTAATATAAGCTCTTACAAAGATGTAGATTTCAGCGATATGGGATGTTCTATTGGTTTATTATATAGTAGACCAGGTGGACTAAGAGAAAATGTAGAGGCTAGAGTTAAGGGAGCATGGGTTCGTCAAATTGAAGGACAGAGTCATGCTTATAAATATCTACAAGACTATAAGAATCGTTTAGATAAAAATAAACCTTTGCCATTACTCGTAGATATTCTAAATTGTACTTTTGGATGCAATGTAGGTACAGGCACTACTAAGGAAGTTGATTTAGATGATATTGATATGTTATTCAATGATATGAAAAAAGAAAAGTTAAGTGCAAAGGGAAAACTACCTTTAACAAAAAGAATTGATGAAATGTACAAGCTGTTTGATTCAAAGCTGAATATCAATGATTTTACGAGAAAATACTCAAATAAATCTATAAATATAGAAAAATGGGAAGAGCCTTCAAAGAGTGATTATAAAGATATACTTTTAAAGCTACATAAGTACTCAGAGAAAGAAGAAAAAATTAACTGCTTTGCTTGTGGTTACGGAGATTGCAAAACCATGATAAAGGCAATTCATAATGGAGCAAACAACTATGAGAATTGTATTCGTTATAATCGAAAAGAGCTTGAAATAGAGCATGATAAGATAAATGAAAAAAATAATGAATTAGGTGATATTCTTAATAAAGTAAATGCTATGAACGAAGAAAAGCTTGGCCAAGTTGAAAACCTAAAAAATGTTGTAAGCATAGTTTTAAACTCAATAAATGAAATGAATGCTGACAGTCAAGAAGTAATGGCTGGAATTGAGAATATAACAAATGAAGTAGAAGTTACTCTTACTGCATCTAATGATTTAAAGTTAAACATAGAACGGGTTAGGGAGAAGATTAATAAGTTTTCAAGTGCAACAGGTGAAATTGTCAATATTTCTGAACAAACAAACCTCCTTGCCCTAAATGCAAGTATTGAAAGTTCAAGAGCTGGAGAACAGGGTAGAGGATTTGCTGTTGTAGCAAATGAAGTAAGGAAGTTAGCAGAAAACTCAAGAAATGTAGCTGAATCTACTAAGACAGATGAACAGGATGTATTTAGTTCTATTCTAAAAATTGTAGAACAATCGGCAACGGTTGAGAGTAGAATGGAGACTATTAATGGTGCAATATCAAACATTTCTGCAAGTCTCGGGCAGATAACTGAAACAAATCAATCTATAGCAGATTCAGTAGTGCATTTAGTAGAGCATTAAAGAATGGATAAATTTAAGACATATTTTCAAAAGTAAGGTTATAACATAACCTATATTAATAGTAAATTAAAAGCTGTGCTGAGTAGATCAGGGCGGCTTTTTTGATTTAGAAGTGATTATCACATGAGCCAAATCCTATATATTATGTATAATGAAGTATACATAGCCTTGCGTATCAATATAATCATGGCAATGATATAAAGAGGAAATAAAAGAAATATAAGCTTCTTTGAGCTAGACAAGCAGTATTGAAGATTTGCTTAAAACTATATGTGATAAGATATTCCTTGTCGCTTCGAGAGAGCGAAGAAAAAACAATTTCAACTAAAAAAAGTCGTTGACAAAACAACTTAAAGTTGATACAATAACTAAGCTGTCGAAAGGCAGTAAAGAAAACTTGGTCTTTGAAAATTAAACAGAAATTAAGGTGAATAAAATGCCAGTCAATAACTTTAAGTAATGAGTAACAGATTAAACTTTTAAATTGAGAGTTTGATCCTGGCTCAGGACGAACGCTGGCGGCGTGCCTAACACATGCAAGTCGAGCGATGAAGTTCCTTCGGGAACGGATTAGCGGCGGACGGGTGAGTAACACGTGGGTAACCTGCCTCAAAGAGGGGGATAGCCTCCCGAAAGGGAGATTAATACCGCATAACATTATCTTCTCGCATGAGAAGATAATCAAAGGAGCAATCCGCTTTGAGATGGACCCGCGGCGCATTAGCTAGTTGGTGAGGTAACGGCTCACCAAGGCGACGATGCGTAGCCGACCTGAGAGGGTGATCGGCCACATTGGAACTGAGACACGGTCCAGACTCCTACGGGAGGCAGCAGTGGGGAATATTGCGCAATGGGGGAAACCCTGACGCAGCAACGCCGCGTGAGTGATGAAGGTCTTCGGATTGTAAAGCTCTGTCTTTGGGGACGATAATGACGGTACCCAAGGAGGAAGCCACGGCTAACTACGTGCCAGCAGCCGCGGTAATACGTAGGTGGCAAGCGTTGTCCGGATTTACTGGGCGTAAAGAGTATGTAGGCGGATATTTAAGTCAGATGTGAAATTCCCGGGCTTAACCTGGGCGCTGCATTTGAAACTGGGTATCTAGAGTGCGGGAGAGGAAAGTGGAATTCCTAGTGTAGCGGTGAAATGCGTAGAGATTAGGAAGAACACCAGTGGCGAAGGCGACTTTCTGGACCGTAACTGACGCTGAGATACGAAAGCGTGGGGAGCAAACAGGATTAGATACCCTGGTAGTCCACGCCGTAAACGATGAATACTAGGTGTCGGGGGGTACCACCCTCGGTGCCGCAGCAAACGCAATAAGTATTCCGCCTGGGGAGTACGGTCGCAAGATTAAAACTCAAAGGAATTGACGGGGACCCGCACAAGCAGCGGAGCATGTGGTTTAATTCGAAGCAACGCGAAGAACCTTACCTAGACTTGACATCTCCTGAATTACTCGTAACAGAGGAAGCCCTTCGGGGCAGGAAGACAGGTGGTGCATGGTTGTCGTCAGCTCGTGTCGTGAGATGTTGGGTTAAGTCCCGCAACGAGCGCAACCCTTATCGTTAGTTGCTACCATTAAGTTGAGCACTCTAGCGAGACTGCCTGGGTTAACCAGGAGGAAGGTGGGGATGACGTCAAATCATCATGCCCCTTATGTCTAGGGCTACACACGTGCTACAATGGCCGGTACAACGAGAAGCAAACCCGTGAGGGGGAGCCAAACTAAAAAACCGGTCCCAGTTCGGATTGTAGGCTGAAACTCGCCTACATGAAGTTGGAGTTGCTAGTAATCGCGAATCAGAATGTCGCGGTGAATACGTTCCCGGGTCTTGTACACACCGCCCGTCACACCATGAGAGCCGGTAACACCCGAAGCCTGTGAGGTAACCGCAAGGAGCCAGCAGTCGAAGGTGGGATTGGTGATTGGGGTGAAGTCGTAACAAGGTAGCCGTAGGAGAACCTGCGGCTGGATCACCTCCTTTCTAGGGAGAAATGAAAGCTCACAGCTTTCATAGACTGGAAATAATTTATCCTTAATTCTGTTTAATTTTGAAAGACTAATGTCTTTCTAGGAAGCTAAACACTACGTGTTTGGCAAAGCGACCATCACAAATCGAAGATTTGGATGTCTGCTTCTGTTCTTTGAAAATTGCACAGTGAATATTAAGAAATCTACTATAACTAAGTAATTAGTTTTAGTAATAAATCTCACTCAGTATATCTGAGGAGTGAAGTCTTGTATAACATTTATGTTTACAAGCGTCTAACGATCAAGTTAGAAAGGGCGCACGGTGAATGCCCTGGCACTAGGAGCCGAAGAAGGACGCGATAAGCTGCGATAAGCTACGAGTAGGCGCACACAGCCTGTGATTCGTAGATTTCCGAATGGGGAAACCCACATGATAAACATCATGTACTATATACTGAATTCATAGGTATATAGAGGTACACTCTGGGAACTGAAACATCTAAGTACCAGAAGGAAGAGAAAGAAAAATCGATTCCCTCAGTAGCGGCGAGCGAAAGGGGAAGAGCCCAAACCAGAAACTTTGTTTCTGGGGTTGCGGATAGATCATAACGCTTCAATCTTTTTAGTCGAAGAGAACTGGAAAGTTCTGTCGTAGAAGGTAATAACCCTGTAGGCAAAAAGAAGAGAGAAGTAGATCTACTCCAGAGTACCACGAGACACGTGAAACCTTGTGGGAAGCTGGGAGGACCATCTCCCAAGGCTAAATACTACCTAGTGACCGATAGTGAAGCAGTACCGTGAGGGAAAGGTGAAAAGAACCCCGGAAGGGGAGTGAAATAGAACCTGAAACCGTGTGCCTACAATCGGTCGGAGCACGTTAATGTGTGACGGCGTACTTTTTGTAGAACGGGCCAGCGAGTTACGATATGTAGCAAGGTTAAGCACCTACGGTGCGGAGCCGAAGGGAAACCGAGTCTGAACAGGGCAACTAGTTGCATATCGTAGACCCGAAACCGGGTGATCTATCCATGGCCAGGATGAAGCGGAAGTAAAATTCCGTGGAGGTCCGAACCACGTTGGTGTTGAAAAACCATGGGATGAGCTGTGGATAGCGGAGAAATTCCAATCGAACTCGGAGATAGCTGGTTCTCCTCGAAATAGCTTTAGGGCTAGCGTCGGGTAATTAAGTAGTGGAGGTAGAGCACTGAATGGGCTAGGGGCTGACAACAGTTACTGAACCCTATCAAACTCCGAATGCCACATACTGGTACCCCGGCAGTCAGACTACGAATGATAAGATCCGTGGTCAAAAGGGAAACAGCCCAGACCATCAGCTAAGGTCCCAAAGTGTAAGTTAAGTGGGAAAGGATGTGGGATTTCTAAGACAACTAGGATGTTGGCTTAGAAGCAGCCACTCATTTAAAGAGTGCGTAATAGCTCACTAGTCGAGAGATCCCGCGCCGAAGATGTAACGGGGCTAAAACTTACCACCGAAGCTATGGATGTGTACTACGTACACGTGGTAGAGGAGCTTTCTGCACAGGTAGAAGCCATATCGTAAGGAGTGGTGGACAGTGCAGAAGTGAGAATGCTGGCATAAGTAGCGAGAAACAGGTGAGAATCCTGTTGGCCGAATATCTAAGGTTTCCTGGGGAAGGCTCGTCCTCCCAGGGTTAGTCGGGACCTAAGCCGAGGCCGAAAGGCGTAGGTGATGGACAACTGGTTGATATTCCAGTACCACCAAAATGCGTTTGACAAATGGGATGACGCAGGAGGATAGGATGTGCGCACTATTGGATGTGCGTCTAAGCACTTAGGATGTTGAGTAGGCAAATCCGCTCAATTTAAGTCTGAGGTGTGATGGGGAGCCCTATGGGCGAAGTATCTGATTCCACGCTGCCAAGAAAAGTCTCTATGGAGCAAATTGGTGCCCGTACCGCAAACCGACACAGGTAGATGAGGAGAGAATCCTAAGGCCGTCGGAAGAATTGCTGCTAAGGAACTCGGCAAATTAACCCCGTAACTTCGGGAGAAGGGGTGCCTCCGAGAGGAGGCCGCAGTGAACAGGCCCAAGCAACTGTTTATCAAAAACACAGGTCTCTGCTAAAGCGTAAGCTGATGTATAGGGGCTGACGCCTGCCCGGTGCTGGAAGGTTAAGGGGAATGCTTAGCGCAAGCGAAGGTATGAACTTAAGCCCCAGTAAACGGCGGCCGTAACTATAACGGTCCTAAGGTAGCGAAATTCCTTGTCGGGTAAGTTCCGACCCGCACGAATGGCGTAATGATTTGGGCACTGTCTCGGCAGCAAATCCGGTGAAATTGAAGTGCAAGTGAAGATGCTTGCTACCCGCGGTTGGACGGAAAGACCCCGTAGAGCTTTACTGTAGCTTAGCATTGCATTTCGGTATTGTCTGTACAGGATAGGTGGGAGACTAAGAAGCGAGAGCGTCAGCTTTCGTGGAGTCGTCCTTGGGATACCACCCTGACAGTACTGGAATTCTAACTGGCGGCCATGAATCTGGTCACAGGACATTGCTAGGTGGGCAGTTTGACTGGGGCGGTCGCCTCCTAAAAGGTAACGGAGGCGCTCAAAGGTTCCCTCAGCGCGGTCGGAAATCGCGCGTAGAGTGTAAAGGCAGAAGGGAGCCT
Organism: Clostridium sp. X; assembly: GCF_055755365.1. Taxonomy (NCBI): domain Bacteria; kingdom Bacillati; phylum Bacillota; class Clostridia; order Eubacteriales; family Clostridiaceae; genus Clostridium; species Clostridium sp. X. The sequence continues at coordinate 594,202 of NZ_CM146912.1, read as the reverse complement.
GACTGCGACACATACAGGTGGAGCAGGGACGAAAGTCGGACTTAGTGATCCGGTGGTTCTGTATGGAAGGGCCATCGCTCAACGGATAAAAGCTACCTCGGGGATAACAGGCTGATCTCCCCCAAGAGTCCACATCGACGGGGAGGTTTGGCACCTCGATGTCGGCTCGTCGCATCCTGGGGCTGTAGTCGGTCCCAAGGGTTGGGCTGTTCGCCCATTAAAGCGGCACGCGAGCTGGGTTCAGAACGTCGTGAGACAGTTCGGTCCCTATCCGCCGTGGGCGTAGGAAATTTGAGAGGAGCTGTCCTTAGTACGAGAGGACCGGGATGGACTGACCTCTGGTGCACCAGTTGTTTCGCCAGAAGCACAGCTGGGTAGCTATGTCGGGAAGGGATAAACGCTGAAAGCATCTAAGCGTGAAGCCCACCTCAAGATTAGATTTCCCATAGCGTAAGCTAGTAAGATCCCTGGAAGACTACCAGGTTGATAGGTTAGGGGTGTAAGTGCAGTAATGTACTCAGCTGACTAATACTAATAGATCGAGGACTTGATCTAAATATTAAATTCACTGTGCAATTTTGAGAGAACAATCTCAAAGGAAACTCCTGAACTAACGTTCATGAGTACTCTGGCTCTAGAAAATCATAGATTTAAAGAGCCAGAGCATCTGGTGATTATGGCGTGAAGGATACACCCGTACCCATCCCGAACACGATGGTTAAGCTTCACAGCGCCGATGGTACTGCACTGGAGACGGTGTGGAAGAGTAGGACATCGCCAGGTAAGTTAAAAACACTAAGCAAACGCTTAGTGTTTTTTTATTTTATAAAAGAGTATAAACGATTTATATACAAAAGAATTGAATCTAAAAATCATATTTGAAAAATGATTAAAAGAATAGTATATTTTTAAGTAATCTTCATATAATATAAATAATGTATTCGGCGATAGCTCAACGGTGGAGCACTCGGCTGTTAACCGATAGGTTGAAGGTTCGAATCCTTTTCGCGGAGCCATTATATATTAATTATTACATATTAAGATAAAAGCACTAAAAAAAACTGCCTGTTATAAAGTAGACAGTCAAATGATAGAAGATATTAAGTTGATAAAGTCACATATTCATTGAACTTTATCAACTTAATATTTTTTGTAATTTTTTTGTATCGACAAAAGGAATAGTCCTTTGATAATTATAGCTACTTCAATTTTAAAGAGTGATAAAACAGGTTCAGTTGATGGAACATTAATTATGGGTAGATTTATAAGTGAAGTATTTATAAAAAGACTTGAAGAAACAAAATCTGAACCTTTATCAGATAAAGAACAGTATCAAGAATGTTTAAAAGTCCTGATACTGTTTTTTTTTATTGGACTATTTGTGAACTTTAGATTCCAATAGTTAATTTTAGGTGAACAGTTGGGTGGATTTATTGAAAAGTACTTCAAAATTTATTAACATAGTCATGGGTATATTTTAGTTAAAGATTTAGTATAGCTATAGAATCTATGGATCATGTGGTAATTAATTTGTAATATTATAAAGATAAATCTCTATAATATTGAGGAGGAAGGTATTTGATTGATTTTAACTTAGAAATAAAAAAAGTACAACCTATAAGTATTGAAGATATGGAATCAAATCAGTATGAAGCTAATGACAATATTAAAAAGGCTGTTATTCTATATAATAAAGCCGTTGCTGAAATAAAAATAAAGGATTTAGATTCAGCTATAAAGGATTTAAAAAAGGCGTTATCCTATAATGACGAATTTGTTGAAGGAATAAAGCTTTTGGGATTGTGTTATGTTAATAATAAAGAATATAGAAGGGCAGAAAAAACTTTTAAAGAGCTATCAGAATACGAATTATATAGTGATTTAGCAATAGAATATATAAAAAACTCAATAATTGAAAGAACTATGTCCAAAACCATGAAGTCTATAAAAAGATATGAAAATAGTTCTAGCGATAGTTCAATTGATAATAAGGAAAATAATAAAACTACTTTTAAGGAACATCATAAAAAAATATTTATTATAGGAGCTTCAATCGCCATTAGTATAGCTGTTTTTACTATAAGCTACTTAATCGGAATAAATCTTGAAAGTACTTCAAAAAAAAGCCAAGTTACTAGCAAGGCAGTAGATTCATCCAAAAATAAAATAGATGAAACTTCTAAGGATAATGAAAGCAAAGAAGATACTGAATTAAATAAAGATATCAAAAATGTTCAGAAAGAAGATAGTACAAAGTTTGAAGAAGAGAATAATAAAGACGAAGATTTATTAGAAACTGATAAATTGCCATCAGACATGAATAAAAATAATATATGGAATATATACAATGAGGGAAACAGTTTATATAAGCAAGGAAAATATGGAGAAGCACTACCAAAGTTAAAGATAGCTTATGAAGTTAAACCAGATCCAGATCTTATGCCCTGGATTACTTATCAAATAGGAAACTGCTATAAAGAAGCTAACGATCATGCTAAAGCTATTGAGTTTTTTCAGAGGGTTAAGGATAACTATCCAAATTCTCAATATGTTTCTTCTGCGGAGAGAATGATAAATCAAATAGAAAGTAATAAAGCTAACAGAGAGTAAATATATGCCAGCACCATTAAATATTAGAAGATATTTGATGACGCTGGTATTTTAATTTTAAAGAAAGTATTATATCTATCAGACCTATCAGAGTTATGTTGAAGTCTAAAGATAAACTAAAAAAAGTAATATACTAACCCATGCGTATCAACATAAGATAAAGCTATTTATAAGGAGAATTGGCTAGATATGTTGACGTATATTATATTAAAGATAGATAACTAAAAATCAGAGAGTTAAGTTCATGATAAGATATTCCTTGTCGCTTGGAGAGAGCAGAAAAAACAACAGCTAATCATAAGTAAATAGTTGCTAAACAGTAACTTAATGAAATTGTGATTAGAGAAGGAAAAGCTCTTAGAAAGATGACATCAACTAAAAAAAGTCGTTGACAAAACAACTTAAAGTTGATACAATAACTAAGCTGTCGAAAGGCAGTAAAGAAAACTTGGTCTTTGAAAATTAAACAGAAATTAAGGTGAATAAAATGCCAGTCAATAACTTTAAGTAATGAGTAACAGATTAAACTTTTAAATTGAGAGTTTGATCCTGGCTCAGGACGAACGCTGGCGGCGTGCCTAACACATGCAAGTCGAGCGATGAAGTTCCTTCGGGAACGGATTAGCGGCGGACGGGTGAGTAACACGTGGGTAACCTGCCTCAAAGAGGGGGATAGCCTCCCGAAAGGGAGATTAATACCGCATAACATTATCTTCTCGCATGAGAAGATAATCAAAGGAGCAATCCGCTTTGAGATGGACCCGCGGCGCATTAGCTAGTTGGTGAGGTAACGGCTCACCAAGGCGACGATGCGTAGCCGACCTGAGAGGGTGATCGGCCACATTGGAACTGAGACACGGTCCAGACTCCTACGGGAGGCAGCAGTGGGGAATATTGCGCAATGGGGGAAACCCTGACGCAGCAACGCCGCGTGAGTGATGAAGGTCTTCGGATTGTAAAGCTCTGTCTTTGGGGACGATAATGACGGTACCCAAGGAGGAAGCCACGGCTAACTACGTGCCAGCAGCCGCGGTAATACGTAGGTGGCAAGCGTTGTCCGGATTTACTGGGCGTAAAGAGTATGTAGGCGGATATTTAAGTCAGATGTGAAATTCCCGGGCTTAACCTGGGCGCTGCATTTGAAACTGGGTATCTAGAGTGCGGGAGAGGAAAGTGGAATTCCTAGTGTAGCGGTGAAATGCGTAGAGATTAGGAAGAACACCAGTGGCGAAGGCGACTTTCTGGACCGTAACTGACGCTGAGATACGAAAGCGTGGGGAGCAAACAGGATTAGATACCCTGGTAGTCCACGCCGTAAACGATGAATACTAGGTGTCGGGGGGTACCACCCTCGGTGCCGCAGCAAACGCAATAAGTATTCCGCCTGGGGAGTACGGTCGCAAGATTAAAACTCAAAGGAATTGACGGGGACCCGCACAAGCAGCGGAGCATGTGGTTTAATTCGAAGCAACGCGAAGAACCTTACCTAGACTTGACATCTCCTGAATTACTCGTAACAGAGGAAGCCCTTCGGGGCAGGAAGACAGGTGGTGCATGGTTGTCGTCAGCTCGTGTCGTGAGATGTTGGGTTAAGTCCCGCAACGAGCGCAACCCTTATCGTTAGTTGCTACCATTAAGTTGAGCACTCTAGCGAGACTGCCTGGGTTAACCAGGAGGAAGGTGGGGATGACGTCAAATCATCATGCCCCTTATGTCTAGGGCTACACACGTGCTACAATGGCCGGTACAACGAGAAGCAAACCCGTGAGGGGGAGCCAAACTAAAAAACCGGTCCCAGTTCGGATTGTAGGCTGAAACTCGCCTACATGAAGTTGGAGTTGCTAGTAATCGCGAATCAGAATGTCGCGGTGAATACGTTCCCGGGTCTTGTACACACCGCCCGTCACACCATGAGAGCCGGTAACACCCGAAGCCTGTGAGGTAACCGCAAGGAGCCAGCAGTCGAAGGTGGGATTGGTGATTGGGGTGAAGTCGTAACAAGGTAGCCGTAGGAGAACCTGCGGCTGGATCACCTCCTTTCTAGGGAGAAATGAAAGCTCACAGCTTTCATAGACTGGAAATAATTTATCCTTAATTCTGTTTAATTTTGAAAGACTAATGTCTTTCTAGGAAGCTAAACACTACGTGTTTGGCAAAGCGACCATCACAAATCGAAGATTTGGATGTCTGCTTCTGTTCTTTGAAAATTGCACAGTGAATATTAAGAAATCTACTATAACTAAGTAATTAGTTTTAGTAATAAATCTCACTCAGTATATCTGAGGAGTGAAGTCTTGTATAACATTTATGTTTACAAGCGTCTAACGATCAAGTTAGAAAGGGCGCACGGTGAATGCCCTGGCACTAGGAGCCGAAGAAGGACGCGATAAGCTGCGATAAGCTACGAGTAGGCGCACACAGCCTGTGATTCGTAGATTTCCGAATGGGGAAACCCACATGATAAACATCATGTACTATATACTGAATTCATAGGTATATAGAGGTACACTCTGGGAACTGAAACATCTAAGTACCAGAAGGAAGAGAAAGAAAAATCGATTCCCTCAGTAGCGGCGAGCGAAAGGGGAAGAGCCCAAACCAGAAACTTTGTTTCTGGGGTTGCGGATAGATCATAACGCTTCAATCTTTTTAGTCGAAGAGAACTGGAAAGTTCTGTCGTAGAAGGTAATAACCCTGTAGGCAAAAAGAAGAGAGAAGTAGATCTACTCCAGAGTACCACGAGACACGTGAAACCTTGTGGGAAGCTGGGAGGACCATCTCCCAAGGCTAAATACTACCTAGTGACCGATAGTGAAGCAGTACCGTGAGGGAAAGGTGAAAAGAACCCCGGAAGGGGAGTGAAATAGAACCTGAAACCGTGTGCCTACAATCGGTCGGAGCACGTTAATGTGTGACGGCGTACTTTTTGTAGAACGGGCCAGCGAGTTACGATATGTAGCAAGGTTAAGCACCTACGGTGCGGAGCCGAAGGGAAACCGAGTCTGAACAGGGCAACTAGTTGCATATCGTAGACCCGAAACCGGGTGATCTATCCATGGCCAGGATGAAGCGGAAGTAAAATTCCGTGGAGGTCCGAACCACGTTGGTGTTGAAAAACCATGGGATGAGCTGTGGATAGCGGAGAAATTCCAATCGAACTCGGAGATAGCTGGTTCTCCTCGAAATAGCTTTAGGGCTAGCGTCGGGTAATTAAGTAGTGGAGGTAGAGCACTGAATGGGCTAGGGGCTGACAACAGTTACTGAACCCTATCAAACTCCGAATGCCACATACTGGTACCCCGGCAGTCAGACTACGAATGATAAGATCCGTGGTCAAAAGGGAAACAGCCCAGACCATCAGCTAAGGTCCCAAAGTGTAAGTTAAGTGGGAAAGGATGTGGGATTTCTAAGACAACTAGGATGTTGGCTTAGAAGCAGCCACTCATTTAAAGAGTGCGTAATAGCTCACTAGTCGAGAGATCCCGCGCCGAAGATGTAACGGGGCTAAAACTTACCACCGAAGCTATGGATGTGTACTACGTACACGTGGTAGAGGAGCTTTCTGCACAGGTAGAAGCCATATCGTAAGGAGTGGTGGACAGTGCAGAAGTGAGAATGCTGGCATAAGTAGCGAGAAACAGGTGAGAATCCTGTTGGCCGAATATCTAAGGTTTCCTGGGGAAGGCTCGTCCTCCCAGGGTTAGTCGGGACCTAAGCCGAGGCCGAAAGGCGTAGGTGATGGACAACTGGTTGATATTCCAGTACCACCAAAATGCGTTTGACAAATGGGATGACGCAGGAGGATAGGATGTGCGCACTATTGGATGTGCGTCTAAGCACTTAGGATGTTGAGTAGGCAAATCCGCTCAATTTAAGTCTGAGGTGTGATGGGGAGCCCTATGGGCGAAGTATCTGATTCCACGCTGCCAAGAAAAGTCTCTATGGAGCAAATTGGTGCCCGTACCGCAAACCGACACAGGTAGATGAGGAGAGAATCCTAAGGCCGTCGGAAGAATTGCTGCTAAGGAACTCGGCAAATTAACCCCGTAACTTCGGGAGAAGGGGTGCCTCCGAGAGGAGGCCGCAGTGAACAGGCCCAAGCAACTGTTTATCAAAAACACAGGTCTCTGCTAAAGCGTAAGCTGATGTATAGGGGCTGACGCCTGCCCGGTGCTGGAAGGTTAAGGGGAATGCTTAGCGCAAGCGAAGGTATGAACTTAAGCCCCAGTAAACGGCGGCCGTAACTATAACGGTCCTAAGGTAGCGAAATTCCTTGTCGGGTAAGTTCCGACCCGCACGAATGGCGTAATGATTTGGGCACTGTCTCGGCAGCAAATCCGGTGAAATTGAAGTGCAAGTGAAGATGCTTGCTACCCGCGGTTGGACGGAAAGACCCCGTAGAGCTTTACTGTAGCTTAGCATTGCATTTCGGTATTGTCTGTACAGGATAGGTGGGAGACTAAGAAGCGAGAGCGTCAGCTTTCGTGGAGTCGTCCTTGGGATACCACCCTGACAGTACTGGAATTCTAACTGGCGGCCATGAATCTGGTCACAGGACATTGCTAGGTGGGCAGTTTGACTGGGGCGGTCGCCTCCTAAAAGGTAACGGAGGCGCTCAAAGGTTCCCTCAGCGCGGTCGGAAATCGCGCGTAGAGTGTAAAGGCAGAAGGGAGCCTGACTGCGACACATACAGGTGGAGCAGGGACGAAAGTCGGACTTAGTGATCCGGTGGTTCTGTATGGAAGGGCCATCGCTCAACGGATAAAAGCTACCTCGGGGATAACAGGCTGATCTCCCCCAAGAGTCCACATCGACGGGGAGGTTTGGCACCTCGATGTCGGCTCGTCGCATCCTGGGGCTGTAGTCGGTCCCAAGGGTTGGGCTGTTCGCCCATTAAAGCGGCACGCGAGCTGGGTTCAGAACGTCGTGAGACAGTTCGGTCCCTATCCGCCGTGGGCGTAGGAAATTTGAGAGGAGCTGTCCTTAGTACGAGAGGACCGGGATGGACTGACCTCTGGTGCACCAGTTGTTTCGCCAGAAGCACAGCTGGGTAGCTATGTCGGGAAGGGATAAACGCTGAAAGCATCTAAGCGTGAAGCCCACCTCAAGATTAGATTTCCCATAGCGTAAGCTAGTAAGATCCCTGGAAGACTACCAGGTTGATAGGTTAGGGGTGTAAGTGCAGTAATGTACTCAGCTGACTAATACTAATAGATCGAGGACTTGATCTAAATATTAAATTCACTGTGCAATTTTGAGAGAACAAAATTCTTTCAATGACACTCCTCAGCGTAGCTGATGAGTACTGGTTTGTTATCAAAATCGAAGATTTTGACAAACCAGCATCTGGTGATTATGGCGTGAAGGATACACCCGTACCCATCCCGAACACGATGGTTAAGCTTCACAGCGCCGATGGTACTGCACTGGAGACGGTGTGGAAGAGTAGGACATCGCCAGGTAAGCTAAAAACACTAAGCAGATGCTTAGTGTTTTTTATTTTTTTGTATAAATTTTATTTGACTTATGCACATCAGTTAAGGCTTGTGCAATGTATTTTAATGAGGTAGCTACTCTTTCTCTAAAGCAAATTCAACCGCTGAAATAGCATGTATTTTTGTTGTGTCAAAAATCGGAATACTAACATCTTTTTGTTTTATCAATAAAGGTATTTCTGTACAACCTAATATTACTCCTTCAACACCTTTTAACACTAAGTTATTTATTATGTCTTTATATTTTTCTTTTGAAGTCTCATTTATTATGCCTTTACATAGTTCCTCGAAAATAACTTCATGAATGATTTGTCTATCAGCTTCATCAGGTATAACAACGTCAATATTAAATTTATCCTTTAATACTTTTTTGTAGAAATCTCCTTCTATGGTAAACTTAGTTCCAATCAATCCAATTTTTTTCATTCCTTTTTCAATTACCTTCTCACCTGTTACTTCAGCTATATGTAAGACTTTTATTCCTACTCTATCTTCTATGTCACTTGCCATTTTGTGCATTGTATTAGTGCATATTATAATAAAATCAGACCCTCCATTTTTTAACTTCTCAGCAGATTTAACCATGATCTCAGTTAATTCATCCCATTTATCTTGGTGCTGTAATTGTTCTATTTCTTGAAAATCAACTGAATACATTAAGCATTTTGCAGAATGAAGTCCTCCTAATTTGAGTTTAGTAGTTTCATTAATAATTTTATAATACTCAAGTGATGATTCCCAACTCATTCCACCAATTAAACCAATTGTTTTCAATTAACACATCTCCTTTAGAATTTAAATTTTTTATTTAATAATGTTTCTATTTTGAAATCTAATAAAACATTAATTTAAACTTATATAATTGATCGTTTAATAATATTATACATTAGTATTACTCCATGTTTATTAATGCATTTGAAATTTCCTCAAATCTGTCATCATCTATACCAAGTTTTCTCTTGAATCTTTCATCCTCTATTCTGGAAATAATTATCTTAGTAGGAGATATTTGATTAACAACATTTTTTATCTTTTGAATTGATTCTTCATCATCGTTATAACCCTTAATGATAGTAATTTCCAGTAGAAATCTTCCTTTATATTGTTTATTAAAGAAAACCATGTTTGAAATATATTCTTCTAATGTATAGCCTTCAATTGGCCTTTGAATTTTTTGAAAATCTTCTTCTGAAATTGCTTTTATCTCTCCAATAATTTCGTCACACTTATTGGCTATTTGTATATATTCATCTCTCGCCAATAAATATCCGTTAGATAATAGTCTTATAGGTACTCCCTTACTTTTGATTAGATCAATAATATCACTAATTCGGCTATTTACAAAAGCCTCTCCCTTTGAATTAATATAAACCAATGCTGCTTTACAATTTTCTATCATACTTTCTAGTTCATTTAATGAATTATTCATTTCATCAAATGACTGTTGAGTATCTACTTTATTATATGATTTTCCAATAGGGCAGAATATACAGTCAAAGTTACAATGCTTTTCAGGCAGTATATTTACTTCCAGTACCCTTCTTCCATCTTCAATATAAATATTTTTATAACTGAAACCACTCATTACCGTATCCTCCTTAATAATATTTCATAGCACTATTCTAAAATAAATAAAATAAAAAAGCCCAAGGAAATATTTTTAGAATATCTCCCAGGCTTTTATCCTTCCGTGTACACAGTTATCTGTGCGTCTTCTCTCGGACCAGCCAGTTATAAATTGCGGAACCCTAGAAAACTAAACTATATAAACTTTTTTGTAAATTATCAGTTGCAACTTATTACCTAGTTTAGCATAATAGTAGATTTACATCAACTTAATATTATGCTTAGTAAAAGTTTACGAGTACGGCACAAAGTTGAAGGATAGCAAATCATTTTATCCAACATAACACTATATTTTAATTCATCTGATATGACTTTTCTTAAGTCCAACTATATAAAAACATATTAACCCAGAAATAATAACAGTTAATAATGGTATCAATTTTTTATTAATTAAATAAGATTGCTCTTTATTATTTTTAACTTTCTCTGTATTATCTAAACTGACATCAGCAGAAGTAATTGATACTTCACTATCTTCAGTCATCCTCTCCTGTGTTTCAAAGTATTTTCCTTCATTAATATACTTTTCATAACGAAGTACCATATTATATGGCTGGCTCACAAGCTTTAAGGTTTTATAATCATCAGAGGTAGTTTTGAATACCCAAGTATCATCAATGGTAGTTTCATTTAATAAAACTGCTACAAAAAAGTTTCCAGCTGTAGGTTTACTGTTTGTTCCATAATATTTATCAAATCTTTTAACTTGAATTTTCGAATCTTCCATACTTCCCGTCATAACGGTAGAAGGGATGATGCTGTATGTATCTGTATTAATACTAGTTATTCTTCCTATGAAGAGTGCTTTTGGTTTGTCAAACATAAGTGACTCTGGTATATCCCCTGCGTAAACAGTTGTATATATAAACAATATTATTATAATGATAGTAATAAAAATCTTTTTCATCACTCCAACTCCTCCTGTTTAGTTTTCCGATATTTTTTTAAAAAGACTAATTATATTTTGCTATATCTAAATTTAATTATACAACAAAATAGTGTAGTTATTGAAATATTTAACATGACTAAATGCAAATTGTTTATATGAAATAAAATCGTTTAATTTTATTTTGGCAGTAAAAGCTATGTAATTTGACCAATTAAGTCGTATATATTCAATGTAGCCAAGCATACATATCCTAGTGTATCAGTATGCTTTAAAGTAAGTATTAATGAGTATATTGAAGAAAGTATGATATTCTTTTAATTTAAAGACTAAATTTACATAAAGTTGTCGATAATTCTGTGATAAGATATTCCTTGTCGCTTCGAGAGAGCAAAGAAAAAACAGACACTGAGTATGAATCAACAGCTTTAAAACATTAGTTTATAAAGTAGTGATTAGATACCAAGGGTTAGGGATTTAAGGGTTCTTAAGAAAGATGACATCAACTAAAAAAGTGTTGACAAAACGTTTACAGGTTGATATAATGAATAAGCTGTCGAGAGATGGTGAAAAAAACTTGGTCTTTGAAAATTAAACAGAAATTAAGGTAAATAAAATGCCAGTCAATAACTTTAAGTAATGAGTAACAGATTAAACTTTTAAATTGAGAGTTTGATCCTGGCTCAGGACGAACGCTGGCGGCGTGCCTAACACATGCAAGTCGAGCGATGAAGTTCCTTCGGGAACGGATTAGCGGCGGACGGGTGAGTAACACGTGGGTAACCTGCCTCAAAGAGGGGGATAGCCTCCCGAAAGGGAGATTAATACCGCATAACATTATCTTCTCGCATGAGAAGATAATCAAAGGAGCAATCCGCTTTGAGATGGACCCGCGGCGCATTAGCTAGTTGGTGAGGTAACGGCTCACCAAGGCGACGATGCGTAGCCGACCTGAGAGGGTGATCGGCCACATTGGAACTGAGACACGGTCCAGACTCCTACGGGAGGCAGCAGTGGGGAATATTGCGCAATGGGGGAAACCCTGACGCAGCAACGCCGCGTGAGTGATGAAGGTCTTCGGATTGTAAAGCTCTGTCTTTGGGGACGATAATGACGGTACCCAAGGAGGAAGCCACGGCTAACTACGTGCCAGCAGCCGCGGTAATACGTAGGTGGCAAGCGTTGTCCGGATTTACTGGGCGTAAAGAGTATGTAGGCGGATATTTAAGTCAGATGTGAAATTCCCGGGCTTAACCTGGGCGCTGCATTTGAAACTGGGTATCTAGAGTGCGGGAGAGGAAAGTGGAATTCCTAGTGTAGCGGTGAAATGCGTAGAGATTAGGAAGAACACCAGTGGCGAAGGCGACTTTCTGGACCGTAACTGACGCTGAGATACGAAAGCGTGGGGAGCAAACAGGATTAGATACCCTGGTAGTCCACGCCGTAAACGATGAATACTAGGTGTCGGGGGGTACCACCCTCGGTGCCGCAGCAAACGCAATAAGTATTCCGCCTGGGGAGTACGGTCGCAAGATTAAAACTCAAAGGAATTGACGGGGACCCGCACAAGCAGCGGAGCATGTGGTTTAATTCGAAGCAACGCGAAGAACCTTACCTAGACTTGACATCTCCTGAATTACTCGTAACAGAGGAAGCCCTTCGGGGCAGGAAGACAGGTGGTGCATGGTTGTCGTCAGCTCGTGTCGTGAGATGTTGGGTTAAGTCCCGCAACGAGCGCAACCCTTATCGTTAGTTGCTACCATTAAGTTGAGCACTCTAGCGAGACTGCCTGGGTTAACCAGGAGGAAGGTGGGGATGACGTCAAATCATCATGCCCCTTATGTCTAGGGCTACACACGTGCTACAATGGCCGGTACAACGAGAAGCAAACCCGTGAGGGGGAGCCAAACTAAAAAACCGGTCCCAGTTCGGATTGTAGGCTGAAACTCGCCTACATGAAGTTGGAGTTGCTAGTAATCGCGAATCAGAATGTCGCGGTGAATACGTTCCCGGGTCTTGTACACACCGCCCGTCACACCATGAGAGCCGGTAACACCCGAAGCCTGTGAGGTAACCGCAAGGAGCCAGCAGTCGAAGGTGGGATTGGTGATTGGGGTGAAGTCGTAACAAGGTAGCCGTAGGAGAACCTGCGGCTGGATCACCTCCTTTCTAGGGAGAAATGAAAGCTCACAGCTTTCATAGACTGGAAACAATTTATCCTTAATTCTGTTTAATTTTGAAAGACTAATGTCTTTCTAGGAAGCTAAACACTACGTGTTTGGCAAAGCGACCATCACAAATCGAAGATTTGGATGTCTGCTTTTGTTCTTTGAAAATTGCACAGTGAATATTAAGAAATCTACTATAACTAAGTAATTAGTTTTAGTAATAAATCTCACTCAGTATATCTGAGGAGTGAAGTCTTGTATAACATTTATGTTTACAAGCGTCTAACGATCAAGTTAGAAAGGGCGCACGGTGAATGCCCTGGCACTAGGAGCCGAAGAAGGACGCGATAAGCTGCGATAAGCTACGAGTAGGCGCACACAGCCTGTGATTCGTAGATTTCCGAATGGGGAAACCCACATGATAAACATCATGTACTATATACTGAATTCATAGGTATATAGAGGTACACTCTGGGAACTGAAACATCTAAGTACCAGAAGGAAGAGAAAGAAAAATCGATTCCCTCAGTAGCGGCGAGCGAAAGGGGAAGAGCCCAAACCAGAAACTTTGTTTCTGGGGTTGCGGATAGATCATAACGCTTCAATCTTTTTAGTCGAAGAGAACTGGAAAGTTCTGTCGTAGAAGGTAATAACCCTGTAGGCAAAAAGAAGAGAGAAGTAGATCTACTCCAGAGTACCACGAGACACGTGAAACCTTGTGGGAAGCTGGGAGGACCATCTCCCAAGGCTAAATACTACCTAGTGACCGATAGTGAAGCAGTACCGTGAGGGAAAGGTGAAAAGAACCCCGGAAGGGGAGTGAAATAGAACCTGAAACCGTGTGCCTACAATCGGTCGGAGCACGTTAATGTGTGACGGCGTACTTTTTGTAGAACGGGCCAGCGAGTTACGATATGTAGCAAGGTTAAGCACCTACGGTGCGGAGCCGAAGGGAAACCGAGTCTGAACAGGGCAACTAGTTGCATATCGTAGACCCGAAACCGGGTGATCTATCCATGGCCAGGATGAAGCGGAAGTAAAATTCCGTGGAGGTCCGAACCACGTTGGTGTTGAAAAACCATGGGATGAGCTGTGGATAGCGGAGAAATTCCAATCGAACTCGGAGATAGCTGGTTCTCCTCGAAATAGCTTTAGGGCTAGCGTCGGGTAATTAAGTAGTGGAGGTAGAGCACTGAATGGGCTAGGGGCTGACAACAGTTACTGAACCCTATCAAACTCCGAATGCCACATACTGGTACCCCGGCAGTCAGACTACGAATGATAAGATCCGTGGTCAAAAGGGAAACAGCCCAGACCATCAGCTAAGGTCCCAAAGTGTAAGTTAAGTGGGAAAGGATGTGGGATTTCTAAGACAACTAGGATGTTGGCTTAGAAGCAGCCACTCATTTAAAGAGTGCGTAATAGCTCACTAGTCGAGAGATCCCGCGCCGAAGATGTAACGGGGCTAAAACTTACCACCGAAGCTATGGATGTGTACTACGTACACGTGGTAGAGGAGCTTTCTGCACAGGTAGAAGCCATATCGTAAGGAGTGGTGGACAGTGCAGAAGTGAGAATGCTGGCATAAGTAGCGAGAAACAGGTGAGAATCCTGTTGGCCGAATATCTAAGGTTTCCTGGGGAAGGCTCGTCCTCCCAGGGTTAGTCGGGACCTAAGCCGAGGCCGAAAGGCGTAGGTGATGGACAACTGGTTGATATTCCAGTACCACCAAAATGCGTTTGACAAATGGGATGACGCAGGAGGATAGGATGTGCGCACTATTGGATGTGCGTCTAAGCACTTAGGATGTTGAGTAGGCAAATCCGCTCAATTTAAGTCTGAGGTGTGATGGGGAGCCCTATGGGCGAAGTATCTGATTCCACGCTGCCAAGAAAAGTCTCTATGGAGCAAATTGGTGCCCGTACCGCAAACCGACACAGGTAGATGAGGAGAGAATCCTAAGGCCGTCGGAAGAATTGCTGCTAAGGAACTCGGCAAATTAACCCCGTAACTTCGGGAGAAGGGGTGCCTCCGAGAGGAGGCCGCAGTGAACAGGCCCAAGCAACTGTTTATCAAAAACACAGGTCTCTGCTAAAGCGTAAGCTGATGTATAGGGGCTGACGCCTGCCCGGTGCTGGAAGGTTAAGGGGAATGCTTAGCGCAAGCGAAGGTATGAACTTAAGCCCCAGTAAACGGCGGCCGTAACTATAACGGTCCTAAGGTAGCGAAATTCCTTGTCGGGTAAGTTCCGACCCGCACGAATGGCGTAATGATTTGGGCACTGTCTCGGCAGCAAATCCGGTGAAATTGAAGTGCAAGTGAAGATGCTTGCTACCCGCGGTTGGACGGAAAGACCCCGTAGAGCTTTACTGTAGCTTAGCATTGCATTTCGGTATTGTCTGTACAGGATAGGTGGGAGACTAAGAAGCGAGAGCGTCAGCTTTCGTGGAGTCGTCCTTGGGATACCACCCTGACAGTACTGGAATTCTAACTGGCGGCCATGAATCTGGTCACAGGACATTGCTAGGTGGGCAGTTTGACTGGGGCGGTCGCCTCCTAAAAGGTAACGGAGGCGCTCAAAGGTTCCCTCAGCGCGGTCGGAAATCGCGCGTAGAGTGTAAAGGCAGAAGGGAGCCTGACTGCGACACATACAGGTGGAGCAGGGACGAAAGTCGGACTTAGTGATCCGGTGGTTCTGTATGGAAGGGCCATCGCTCAACGGATAAAAGCTACCTCGGGGATAACAGGCTGATCTCCCCCAAGAGTCCACATCGACGGGGAGGTTTGGCACCTCGATGTCGGCTCGTCGCATCCTGGGGCTGTAGTCGGTCCCAAGGGTTGGGCTGTTCGCCCATTAAAGCGGCACGCGAGCTGGGTTCAGAACGTCGTGAGACAGTTCGGTCCCTATCCGCCGTGGGCGTAGGAAATTTGAGAGGAGCTGTCCTTAGTACGAGAGGACCGGGATGGACTGACCTCTGGTGCACCAGTTGTTTCGCCAGAAGCACAGCTGGGTAGCTATGTCGGGAAGGGATAAACGCTGAAAGCATCTAAGCGTGAAGCCCACCTCAAGATTAGATTTCCCATAGCGTAAGCTAGTAAGATCCCTGGAAGACTACCAGGTTGATAGGTTAGGGGTGTAAGTGCAGTAATGTACTCAGCTGACTAATACTAATAGATCGAGGACTTGATCTAAATATTAAATTCACTGTGCAATTTTGAGAGAACAAAATTCTTTCAATGACACTCCTCAGCGTAGCTGATGAGTACTGGTTTGTTATCAAAATCGAAGATTTTGACAAACCAGCATCTGGTGATTATGGCGTGAAGGATACACCCGTACCCATCCCGAACACGATGGTTAAGCTTCACAGCGCCGATGGTACTGCACTGGAGACGGTGTGGAAGAGTAGGACATCGCCAGGTAAGCTAAAAACACTAAGCATTTGCTTAGTGTTTTTTTATTTTAAGTAGAAGTAAAGAGCCTTGCTGATTATATTGGCGCGGCTCTTTTGCTTAAATAATTCTTGCAATAGCCCCTCAGTAGATGATCTATTAAAAGCTGTAAACATAATCTATGAATATTAATATTATGAATAGAGGATATAAAGTTAAAAAGTGATTATTCTTAGACTGAATTTGGAGGCATGAGAATGAATGAGAGAGATATAATCAAGACTATGAAGATTCCTGAAGAATTAAATAGAATAATAGATAGTTGTGAGAATATTATTATTCCGAGATCTAGAGAACACTTATTTCAGCTTGCTTTAGGTGGCACAGAGAATAAATACTTTGAGGTAGCTTATGATGTTCCAGGTAAGGGAAGAGAAGTGGAAGCAACTGTGGCACTGTGTAAAAATGGAGTAGTAGTAAACTATTCAGATACCTACTTAAGGCGAAGAGATCCAAACTGCATGATCATAGGTGATGATAAGCCCTCTGATAAAGATTATTATAATGATAGATATGGTGAGAGTTTTACAAAAACAAGAGAGGAGACTATTAACTGGCTTTCTAATCAGGATTTAATAATAATGCCTTTTATGGCAGGGGGAAAGGAAGTTGGATACCCTGCTATTCTAGTAGCTCCTTCTAATGCAGGATTTTTTGCAGCAGCACTTGCTGATTTGCAGGGATTTGTAGCTGCTGACGAGATAAAGGAAGGCTTTAAGATAGAAGCTGTAATATATTTAGCACCTCCTTTTAGGCATACTCATTTTGATAGAAAACAAATAGTAGTTCATAATAGATGCGATGATATTTATGAAATGTTTGCATATAATTTATACCCGGGTCCCAGTGCAAAAAAAGGTGTCTATGGATTCTTATTAACAAAAGGTGAAGATGAAGATTGGGTAACTTTGCACGGATCAACAGTTAAGATAATAACTCCTTATGAAAATAGTGTTATTATAATGCACGAAGGTGCTAGTGGCAGTGGTAAGAGTGAAATGACTGAGCAACTTCATAGAGAACCGGATGGTAGTATTTTAATTGGAACTAATATTGTAAACAATGAAGAAATTCATATGTATCTTAATGAAAGTTGTAGACTAAACCCTGTAACAGATGACATGGCGCTTTGCCACCCAAAACTTCAAAATGGAACAAAAAAACTAGTTACGAAAGATGCTGAAAATGGTTGGTTTATAAGAACAGATCATATAACTAAGTATGGAACAGATCCTTATCTTGAGAGCATATGTATAAAGCCAAAAGAGCCTTTGATTTTCTTGAACTATGATAGTGTTCCAGGATCAACTTGTCTTTTGTGGGAACCTATTATGGATGAATCAGGAAAACCGTGCCCTAATCCAAGGGTTATAATGCCAAGAAGATTAATTGATAATATTATTCATGAACCTGTAAAAGTTGATATAAGAAGTTTTGGTGTAAGGACACCACCGTGTACAAAAGAGAATCCTACTTATGGTATATTAGGATTATTTCATATATTACCTCCAAGTTTAGCTTGGTTATGGAGACTTGTATCACCTAGAGGTCACGCAAATCCTAGTATAACTGACTCAGAGGGAATGCATAGTGAAGGGGTAGGTTCATACTGGCCATTTTCTACAGGAAGAAGAGTAGATCAGGCGAACCTTTTACTAAAACAGATTATTAATGCAAGCGACACTGGATATATTCTTGTACCAAATCAATATGTTGGTGCATACAAAGTAGGATTCATGCCTCAGTGGCTTGCTAGGGAATATTTTGCAAGAAGAGGTGGAGTTAAGTTTTCTCCTAATAGATTGGTAGAATCAAAATGTCCTCTCTTAGGATTTTCAATAAGTAGGTTAAAAATAGATGGAACAGAAATACCAAGAGAATTACTAAATGTAAGATTACAACCAGAGGTTGGAGAAGAAGGATATGACTATGGGGCAATGCTTCTTGAGAATTTCTTTAAGGATGAACTAAAAAAATTTTTAACTGATGATTTAGATACATTAGGAAGGAAGATAATTCAGTGCTGCCTAGATAATGGAGGAATAGAGGATTATTTAAACCTAATTCCAACAGAAAAATAGCAGATGTGTAGAAAATTGAATTGAGAAAAGGAGAAGATTGAATTTAATCTTCTCCTTTCTTGAATCTATCTAAATTTAGTGCATTCATATCAACAATATCACATTTCCTATTTACAATTAATTCAGACATTATTTTTCCTACTATTGGGGAGAGGCTAATTCCATCTCCACCTAGTCCTGTAGCAATATAAAATCCAGATATATCAGTACCACATAATATAGGTAATCCGTCTGGTGAAGTAGGCCGGAGTCCAGCAAAAGTTCTAATGGCACAGATATTATTAAGGAATGGGAAGAAGTTTACTGCATTTTTAAGGATTTCTTTTATAGCCACAAAATTAGTATTAGTATTATACCCAGCATTTTCACGACAACCACCTATAATTAAATTCCCTGTAGGTGCCTGACTTAGTGAAAGCCCTACATGTAAGCTTGATATAATACTGTTTTCATCAAGAAGCTCAGGTTCATGCTTAGCTACGATAAATTTTGCATCCATAATCTGATGATGAATCATAAAAGGCACTTGTTCTGTAATTACTATTTGCCCTCTTACAGGAAAGACGGGGATTTCCATTCCTAGCATATTTCCTATTATACCAGCACTATATCCAGTAGCATTAATAACAATAGGTGTGGATATTTCATGCTCATTGGTAATAACTTTAGTTATTTTTCCTGATTCTGTGGATAAATTTATTACTTTATTGTGAGGCAGAAATCTAGCACAAAGTTTTTTAGCTGCTTTTATATAGCCTAAGGTAAGATTGAAAGGGTATACACTAGAGTCGGACTCATTGTAAGCACTTGCAATAACAGTTTTAGCAAGTCCAGGCTGCTGCATGTGGGTATCCTTATAATCTAGCATAGATATACTAAGACCTTGGCTATTTTGTTTTTTTACAAAACGCTCTATTACTGGGAGATATTTTTCGTCATTTATTAAGATCATTCCTCCCACATTATGATAGCCTATATTATAGTCTAGTTCCTCAGGAAGAGTCTTATATATTTCAGCACTCTTAGTAACCATATCTAACATAATTCCTGAGTTTTTAGACTGCAAGATAATTCCTTCATCACAAGCACCGGAAGCACCTGAATTTAAATTTTTATCTTCAACCAGTATAGGTTTTAACCCTGCTTTTGATAGATAGTAGGTGATAGCAGTACCAATAACTCCTCCTCCAATTACAACAGCATCAGTAAAAAGTTTACTCATCGGAATCCTCTCCTAGATATTCTTGTATTTTAACAGGTCTTACAGGGAGGCGGCTGTGAGAAGGGGGAGTGTCTTTAGGATTATAACCTTTTTCTTCTAATAATTTGATTATAATGGTACTACATATACGTCCTTGGCATAATCCCATACCAGACCTAGTTAGCTTTTTTATCTCATCTAAGGTAATAGCATCATTATCAATAGCATCTTGTATTTCATGTAATGAAATTTCTTCACATCTACATATAATAAAATCATTGTCCATTTTATCACACCCTTTATATTTTCACATTCCGAACTTCCATTGCAAATTCTTTTGGTACTTCTATAGCTATAACATAAGTTTTATTAAAGGTTTCTCCAGTTTTAACTGAATGTATCTTGCCAAGAGTAATTACCTCTCCCTTACGATTTAAGCATTGAACTTCATCACCCTTTTCAGGAAGAGGAAGTAATTCATAGGGAATTTTCACTAAGGCTGTTGTAGGAGTAAAATTTATATCTATAATAAATATTGCAAGACCAGGACAATGGGTCATACAGACAGAACATGCTCTGCATTTTTCAGGATTAAGAGTAGGAAGATTATTAATCTTCTCTCCGATAATTATAGCACCAAAAGGACAAGATTTTTCGCAAGGATTACAGGGGATACATTCAAAGCATTCAATAACTGCTAGAGGTTTTTTATTAAGATCTTCAAGAGAAGGTATTCCAGGAGCTAAGGCTATTTCTGCACTTGAAGGGTAGCCAGTGTACTTTATTCCTTCTTTCATTATATCTTCCTCCCTTTACCTCTTAATTGTTCTAGATAGCTACGAATATGGGTCATTGTCATTTCAGCATTCTCTTTATCTACACAATATCCCAGTTCGATTGCACAGCATAATCCTGCTAGACGTCCTTCTTCTATGGCAATAGATGCTTCTTCTACTCCAGTCATATCTCCAGCTGCATAAATATTTTTAATAGATGTCTCTAGATTTTCTTTTACTACAGGTATATATCCACCTAGTTTAGAATTATAAGTCATAGTGCAGCCTATCATTCTTGTGAGTTCAGTAGAAGGAGACAAGCCTACAGCTAGACATAAAGTATCTGCATCAAGAAGTAACTCAGTGGAAGGAATTTTGTTGAATTTTTCATCTAATTTTACTAACTCAATTTGCTCTAGCTGATTTCTACCTATTGCTCTATTTACTGTATATCCCAGGAAGAAAGGAATTCCTGAACGACGAAGCTTTGCAGCGTGAACACTATAACCGGTTATCTTTTGTGAAGCTTCAATAATAGCTTCTACCTTAATACCAGCTTGGAGCAGATGATAACTTACAATGAGTCCTACATTACCAGAGCCAACCATAAATATTTTTTTCCCAGGTACTACTCTGTGAATATTTACTAAAGTCTGTGCAGCACCAGCTCCCATTATGCCAGGTAGTGTCCAGCCGGGAAAAGTAAGGGGCTTCTCTGTAGCCCCACAACATAATATAATCTTTTTTGCATTTATTTCAGTATAAGTTCCATTATTTATAGTTGCTAAGGTATTATTCTCATCAATGCCTATTACCTTAGTATTAAGCATAATTTCAACCTTGTTATCTTTTGCAAGGGATAATAGTTTTTCTCCAATCTCATAGCCCCTTGAACCAGCCATTTGGTCCTTAGACCCAAAGAATTTATGAGTTTGCTTGAAGAGTTGACCACCAGGTAATAGATTTTCATCTATAATCAGTGTTTTAACACCATACTTTGAAGCTTCAATAGAAGCAGATAAACCAGCAGGTCCTGCTCCTATGATAGCTAGTTCAACATTCTTCATCTAATCCCTCCCATGTACCATTTCCTATTTGGGTTTTTATTTGCATTCCATCTTTAACAGGGGTTATGCATGCACGTATGTTTGGAATACCATCAACGGTCATTATACAGTCATTACATCTGCCAATAGCACAGAAAACTCCACGAGGTTCATTGTACTTTCTTGTATACCTACATATTTTTTTGCCATGTGCTAAAAGTGCTGAGGAAATAGTATCACTTTCTAAGGCTTCTATAGGTTCACCATCTAGGAAAATTATTATCTTTTTATTATCTTGGGCTTCTCCCAATATGGGATGGTTAATAACTCTCATTGTTTATCACCCCTTTTTATTCATATAGTCTCAAAGGTGCCTTATCTTTAGTTATTGAAAGCAAAAGGTAGAGAATTCCTACCTAGCTTTACTATATTTTATGAGAAGGGTGACTAAGTGTGAAAATATTAATTGTTTTATTAGAGTTGTAAAAGAAAAAAATGAATGATAAGTAAAAGGACTGCTAATTTTAAGCAGTCCTTTTACTTAGGTGCGCCCAGCATTTCATTGACGTTAGAAAAGCAACAGAACGCCGAAAATAAATACACCAATGGATTGTTTGAAAGAATTATTGACAGAAACAACTTAAATGAAGCATTTAAGAGAGTTAAAGCAAATAAAGGAAGTCATGGAGTTGATGGTATGAAAGTAGATGAACTTCTACAATACCTAAAAGAAAATGGCGCCAGCCTTCGGCAATCACTATTGGAAGGTAAATATAAACCTAATCCAGTAAGGCGAGTAGAAATACCTAAGCCCGATGGAAAGAAACGACCACTAGGAATACCAACAGCTGTAGACCGAGTAATACAACAAGCTATCGCTCAAGTCTTAAATCCAATATTTGAAGTATTTAGGATTTGCATTTTATCCAAAGAAAGGCGAGATGGGAATAAGAGTACATCAAAATTCTGTTAAGAAACTCAAAGGCAAGCTTAAAGAAATAACTGGAAGAAGTAATGCTATGAGTATGGAACTTCGTGCAATTAAACTAAAACAAGTTATAGTTGGATGGGTAAACTATTTTAAATTAGCAGATATGAAAAGTACACTTAAAACCTTAGATGAGTGGCTAAGACGAAGGATTCGCTTATGTTATTGGAAACAATGGAAGAAAATTAAAACAAAACATGATAATCTCAAAAGACTCGGTATTGATGAATATAAAGCTTGGGAATATGCGAATACAAGAAAAGGCTACTGGAGGATATCCAACAGCCCTATTTTAGCAAGAACTTTATCTAATAAATACCTTAGACAACAAGGATTTATAACATTAACTGAAAAGTATTTATGATTAGGTAATTCTTATTGAACCGCCAAGTACCGAACGGTATGCTTGGTGGTGTGAGAGGTCGCTGAATAAAATAATTATTCAGCTCCTACTCGATTGAGTTTTATATTAGTTTCTCCAAATATGCCACATAGCATTATTTGTACCTCTAGCAAAGACATCAGTTCTATTTGGTCCCCAAGACACTGCGGCAGGGTCAGAGGTTATAGTTCCTCCAACATTACTCCAGTCACTCCAACGAGAACCGTTCCAAGATTTAGTTATTAGTTGATTATTTGTGCCTCTAGCGAATACTTCAAGTCTATTATTTCCTCTAGAAGAAACAGCAGGAGCTGATGTTAAGTTTCCACCAAGGTCTTCCCAGTTACTCCATCTTGAGCCATTCCACCATTTATGATATAAGCGGTTTCTTTCACCACGAGCAAATACATCAATTCTATTATTTCCCCAAGAGACAGCAGCAGGGGCAGATGTTAAAGTTCCACCAAGGTTTTCCCAGTTGCTCCAACGTGAACCATCCCACCATTTATGGTAAAGCGCATTATCAGTACCACGTACAAAAGTGTCTAATCTATTTGGTGCCCAAGAAGAAACAGCTGGTGATGAGCTTAAGCCGCCACCGAGGTCTTCCCATTGACTCCATCTAGTGCCATTCCAGAATATATGCCACATAGCATTATTTGTACCTCTAGCAAATACGTCAATTCTATTATTTCCCCAAGAGACAGCAGCAGGACCTGAAGTTAAAACTCCACCGAGGCTTTCCCAGTTGCTCCAACGTGAACCATCCCACCATTTATGATATAGAGCATTATCAGTACCACGTACAAAGGTATCAAGTCTGTTAGGCGCCCAAGAAGAAACAGCAGGGCCTGAAGTTAAAACTCCACCAAGATCTTCCCATTGACTCCATCTATCAGGAGAAGGGCCAGGTCCTGGAGTAGGAGGAGTAGTCATATTTCTAAGAGTAAATTCGATTACACTTCTAAAGGTACTGTTTATTACATTATTAGGTACTCCTGCAGCACGAAGAGAGATGAATATCCAAGATTGATCTCTTCTGAAATCATTAAATATCGCATTTGTTCTTCTATTTATGTTTCCACTATGACTTGAAGCATTATCTAGAGTAAAGTTTATAGCTATCCTAAATTGAGTATTAATTGTAGCTCTGCGTACTCCGTATCTTTCTAGAGTAGTAAAAAGTTGAGGCTGCTGAACAGTAAGGAGTGCTAGTATTCTATTTACTTCTTGCTGAGGAGCTCTCATACCATCAAATAAGTAATCATCATCAGAAAAATTATTAAATTCCTCGAATTCTTCAAAATCGTCGAAATCATCAAAATTGTTTAAGTCATCATTACTTCTGAAGTCATCATAAGTGTCAGCATAGTTTCTGTAGTAGTTTCCTGAGAAGGAACATACATCGCGGTTAATACAATAAGGACAATAAAAAACTGGGTTAATATACATTAAATCAAAACACCTCCAAACCCTTGTCACTTATATTGTATGATAAAGTCTTAGAGGTGCTACAATAAATTTTATTAAGTTAGAAAAAGTTAGGTATTATAGAAGCGAAAACTTTTCTTAAGAGTGCTTGGATTTGAAGAAGTCATAGCCTCAGACATGATGCATACACCCTTTGCCCCTACAGAAAGTACAGTTTCTACTTTATCCTTTGTTATGCCACCAATGGCAAATACCGGTATAGAGACAGATTCACAGATTTCTTTTAAAAATGGTATACCTCTTGAGGTCATTCCCCTTTTGCAGTCTGTTTCAAATATATGTCCTGCTATTAAGTAAGAAGCTCCAAGGTTTTGTGCTTCTTTTGCTTCCAGTAGAGAGTGAATGGAGGCACCTACTTCGGTAAATTCACTTAGCTGATTTTTATAGACTCTTAAATCTGACATTGATAAATGAATCTTTGAAAGTTCCAGTTTTTTTGCTACTGATATATTACTATTGATAATAAGAGGAACTTCATTTATGAGGCAGATTTTTTTTACTCCAGTAGCTAAAGCTTCATATTCATCTAGGCTTAAATCTTTTTCTCTTAGCACTATTGCATCAGGTTTTCCTTTTGCAAGTTCATTAATTCTACTTAGAAAGTCATCTTTGCAAAGCTTTCTATTTGTTATGCAAATTAACATTAATCTTCTCCTAAACCTTAATATAATCTGTATAAACAGGTTGAAGTCCTCTGCTGATAATTACATTGTGCACTTCACTTACGCTTCGTGAATCAGAGATCTCGAATTGTTCGTCTCCCTTTTCTTCAGTTTTATGACCTCCAACTCCAACACATACACCTGCGGATATCTTTGTAGCCATCATTCCTATTACATTATCACGAAAGCCTGCTCTTTCTCTTGTAGAAATAGTAATTCCAGCAAAAGGCATAAATAAGCGATAAGCAAGCATTACTTGTAAAAGCTGTTTTTCGTGAACATCATTAGGATTATTGTCAGCATTGTTAATATAAGGTCTTAAACGTGGAGTTGAGAAAGAAACTTCAGCATGAGGATATTTTTGTTGTATAAAGGATGCATGTAAGCCTACTGCAAATGCATCTTTTCTAAAGTCATCTAATCCAAGTAAGGCACCAAAGGCAACACCACGCATGCCACCGAGTAAAGCACGTTCTTGTGAATTAAAACGGTATGGGAAAATTCTTTTGGGTCCTCTTAAATGAACCTGTTCATATTTATCAGGGTTATAAGTCTCTTGATAGATAGAAACAAAATCTGCACCGCATTTATTCAAATAAGCATATTCTTCTGAGTTTAATGGATAAATCTCAATACCGATTGTAGAAAAATATTTTGTGGCAAGTTTAATTGCCTCACCAATATATTCAACTCCAGATATATTACGAGATTCACCTGTTAGTATTAAGAGCTCTTTTAAGCCAGTAGACGCAATTTCCTTTAATTCTTCTTCCATTTCTTCTAGAGAAAGCTTTCCACGTTGAATTTTATTTGTACAATTAAAACCACAATACACACATTCATTTTCACAGTAGTTAGCAATATATAGTGGTGTAAATAAAGAAACAGAATTACCAAAATGTTTTCTTGTTTTTAAGGTTGCTTTTCTTGCCATATCCTCTAAAAAGGGCATAGCAACAGGGGACAATATAGCGGCGTAATCCTCAATTGAAAGATATTCTTTGTCTAAAGCTCTTTTTACGTCTTTAGCAGTATACTTATTATAGTCATATTCTTTAACTAGATTTAACACCTTGTCC
Source organism: Clostridium sp. X (assembly GCF_055755365.1). Taxonomy (NCBI): domain Bacteria; kingdom Bacillati; phylum Bacillota; class Clostridia; order Eubacteriales; family Clostridiaceae; genus Clostridium; species Clostridium sp. X. The sequence goes on along the minus strand of NZ_CM146912.1, from coordinate 568,258 downwards.
ATGGTGTCTGAGTCTGTTTGCTCCATACCATCTAAATATTCCATATGATTTATTCTTAGATATTCCATAATTAGTCCTCCAAAAATCCAGTTAAGGGACTAGATGCCTCAGCTTTATGATCTAGCACTCTACCAAGACCAGCAAGATATGCAGTACGACCTGCCACTACAGCATCTTTAAAGGCTCTTGACATCATGGCGATATCATTTGCTGTTGCAATTGCAGTATTACACATAACTGCATCAACACCCATTTCCATTGCTTCACAAGCTTGAGAAGGACGACCTATACCAGCATCTACAATAATAGGTAAGTCTATTTCATCAACTAATATTTGTATGAAATCCTTTGTGGATAGACCTTTATTACTTCCGATAGGTGAAGCTAAAGGCATTACTGATGCTGCACCAGCATTTACTAGGGCTCTTGCTGCATTTAAGTCAGGATACATGTAAGGCATAACGATGAATCCTTCCTTCGCAAGTATTTCTGTAGCCTTTATTGTTTCATAGTTATCTGGCATCAAATATTTAGAATCATGGATTACTTCTAGCTTTATAAAATCCCCACATCCAAGTTCTCTTGCAAGACGTGCAATTCTAACTGCTTCTTCTGCATTTCTTGCACCTGAAGTGTTTGGAAGTAATGTAATATTCTTTGGAATATAATCTAATATGTTTTCCTCTCCACCTATATTAGCACGACGTAGTGCAAGTGTTATTATTTCTACTTCTCCATGTTCAATAGCTGCTTTAACCATATCTAATGAAAATTTACCTGAACCTAATATAAATCTTGAATTAAACTCATGTCCACCAATTATTAATTTATTATTCATTTAATACACCCTCTCTTATATAGCTTCTATTCCAAGTAGTAAACGAAGAATCATATTTGCCTGATGACCTGCACAAATTTGCACTCTTGGAGCCATTAGTCCCTTACCAATTCTTGCACTGCTTTCTAAATCTCCACATACATATAAATTTTTTATGGGATTTACTGTTTTTATTAAATTAGAACTATCATACCCAGCCATACCAGAAGCTGCTACTATTTTAGTATCGTTAAGCTGTTCTAAGGCTATATTCACTAGTATAGATTTTGCTTTTGGCTTATCAAAAGCCTCACAGATAATATCATATCCATTAAAGATTTCTACAACATTATCTTCTGTTACCTTTACATCTTTAGTCTCTACCTTAATGAAAGGATTGATTTCTTTAATCTGTTTTTTTAGAGCAGTTGTTTTAGGCAGTCCTAAATGGCTAATGTAATAGCTTTGACGATTTAGATTGCTTGGCTCAACAATATCAAAATCCACTAAGAGCAAATGACCTACCCCTATTCTTGCAAGCATAACTGCAATATTAGAACCAAGACCTCCAAGACCAGCTATAGCAACTTTACCTTTTTTAAGGCTTTTATGTACACTGGGAGTATGTCTTGACATCATCATACTCTCAAGCTCTTCTTCTTTAGGCATTGCACCTTTAGTTATTATAGTTAATATATCATTTTCAGATATATCAAAGTCATCCTCTATTTGAAAACCATTTAAAATTACAATATCAGTTTCATTTCCAATTTTATTTCTTACTTCAAAGGCTGTACTAGAAGCAACCTCTACTTCTTTTCCATTTACTATTATTTTCATAAATCAGCCTCCACCTACGAATCTAACAACTTCTATGGTATCTTCATCCTTAAGCATAACTTCTTTGTATGTTGTGCGAGGAACAATTTCACCATTAAGCTCTACTGCAATGATGTTAACATCAAAGTTTTGAGCAATTAAAAAGTCATATAGAGTTTCAGTTGTAGCTAATGAAATAGTGCATCCATTTAACTTCATTTTTTACCCTCCTTAAAAGTTTGTACAAAAAAAGCACAAAACGAGACTTACACCCTTTCGGTGGTGTACCCCATTTTGTGCTTTCTTTTTCAGTTATTTAAAAGTATATAATATTTGAATATGTTAGTCAAGCCATATATTTATAGACTCATTAATAGCTCTTTAGAAGAATTAAGTGTTGACATGGTCTTAGATAAGATATAAAATTTATTTGTGCACTAGGGGAGCTATTATGGCTGAGATGAATTTATTCAGACCCTTTAAACCTGCACTGGGTAATGCCAGCGAAGGGAAGTTGTAGAATAATATAAAAGCTTAATCTAAAGTTTTATAGATTAGTAATTAGATTATTAACTCTTTTCATTGGTATAGTGAATACTATTTGAAAAGAGTTTTTTGTATTTTTAAAAAGATTATTCTCAGCAGATGGATATGTTTAGGATAGATGTTATAAAACAGAAAGTTGGGTAATTTAAATGAAAGCACTAGAAATTAATAATTTATCCTTTAAATATAGAGATTCAGATAAAGTCATAATTGATGACTTATCCTTTAGTATAGATAAAAATGAATTTGTTACAATTATTGCACCGAGTGGGACAGGCAAAAGTACTCTTTTTAGATTAATTTTAGGGCTATTAGAGCCGGAAAAGGGTAATATACACATAGAAAATGTAAATAATAAAAACATTATGGGATATATGCCACAAAGAGATAGCTTAATGACATGGAGAAATATCTTAGATAATACATCAGTTGGACTTGAGTTAAATGGGTATAGCAAGAAAGAAGCGAGAAATATAGCAGCTACATATTTTGAGGGGTTTGGACTTGCAGGAACAGAAAAATCATACCCTCATGAACTTTCAGGTGGTATGAGACAAAGAGCGTCTTTTTTAAGAGCTATAGTAAATAATCCATCATTACTTTTACTAGATGAACCATTCTCTTCTTTAGATGCATTAACAAGAAGAAAGATGCAAGCATGGCTACTAAACCTTTGTCAAAAAGAAAAGAACACTGTATTTATGATAACTCATGATATTGAAGAGGCTCTGCTTTTATCTGATAGAATACTCATTTGCACTGAGCTTCCCTATAAAAACTTAAAGTCTATAGATGTTAATATTACAAGACCTAGAACCTATGAAACTACTCTTACTAGTGAATTTGTAGAATTGAAAAGAGATATATTAAACATCCTTGATGTCCTTGAAGACAAGAAGGAGGGAAATGTAAAATGAAGAAACTTAAAGATTATATATTCCCTCTGATATTTCTAATGTTTATATTTTTGGCTTGGGAATTCCTAATACCATATTTTAAAGTTCCTAAATATATTTTACCTCGGTTCTCTAAAGTAATTGAGGCACTACTAACTAATAGACAATTACTATATAAGCATTCCTTAGTAACCTTAGGAGAGGCTCTACTAGGGCTTAGTATATCTGTAATTATAGGTATATCCTGTGCCTTTTCTATATATTTTTGGAGGAATGTTGGGAAAACACTATATCCAATTATAGTATTTTCTCAGACAATTCCAACCATAGCATTATCTCCTATTATGATTATGTGGTTTGGATATACTATATGGTCAAAGGTAGCAGTTGTAGTGTTATTCTGCTTCTTTCCTATAGTTATAAGTACTTTAGATGGACTTAATAGTGTAGATAAGGATTTAGAAGATGTTTTAAAAGCGCTAGGAGGAAATAGAGTTCAGATATTTTTTAAGCTACATATCAATTCAGTATTGCCTAATTTTTTAAGTAGCTTTAAGATAGCTGCTACATATAGTGTGGCAGGGGCTACCATAGGAGAGTGGCTAGGAGCTGAAAAAGGACTAGGTATATATGTAAAAAGAGCAGCAGGAATGTTACAATCAGATTCAGTTTTTTCAGGAGTGTTGGTTTTATCGTTTTTAGGATTACTTTTATTTTCAATAGGAGTTTTGCTAGAAAAGGTTTTATTAAAATATAGAAGAGGAATAAAGGAGGATAATTATGAAATTTAAAAAGGTCAGTGTACTTTTAGTAATGCTTATGTCATTTAGCTTATTATTTAGTGCATGTTCAAGTAATTCTGCCACTAAGGAGGAGAAAAATACTCCTAAAGAGCTACAAAAAGTTAGTGTTCTTTTAGATTGGTATCCAAATGCAGTACATTCATTTTTATATGTAGCAGAAGCTCAAGGATATTTTAAAGAAGCAGGACTAGATGTTAGCTTAGTTACACCAGCAGGTACAGAGGATGGAATTACATTAGTAGCAGCAAACAAGGCAGATCTTGCTATAAGCTATCCAAAACAAATTATTTTAGCTAGAGGACAAGAGATTCCTGTTAAATCAGTTGGAGCCATAGTTAGAAGTTCATTGAATCAACTTATGGTTCGTAAGGATGTAGGAGTTAAAACATTAAAAGATTTAGAAGGAAAAAAAGTAGGATATCCATCTTTTGATATTGATAAAGAAACAGTAAAGGCTATGGTTAAAGAAGCTGGTGGAGATCCATCAAAGGTTGAATTTGTAGATGTGGGATATGATTTAATGGCTAGTATTGAAACTAAAAGAGTTGATGGAATTATAGGTGGATATATTAATCATGAAAAGATTATATTAGAAAAACAAGGAATTGGTTTAGATACTTTTAATCCTGTAGACTTTGGAGTACCAAACAATTACGAATTAGCATTTATAGCTAGTGATGAGGGTGTAAAGAATAATAATGACAAGATACAAGCTTTCTTAGAGGCAGTTAAAAAGGGGTATGAATACACTAAAAATAATCCTGATAAAGCTTTAGATTTAGTGTTAAAGGTTCAAAGTGAGAGTTTCCCACTTGATGCTGAAATAGAAAAGAAGAGCTTAGAAATATTAATGCCTCTTATGGAGAATGAGAGCGGTAAATTCTTAAGTCAAGATGAGGAAAATTGGAATAAGAATGTTAAGTGGTTACAAGACAAGAATTTACTTAAAGGAAAAGTTGATAGTAAGGATATTATTAAATAACATAGAATTAATTGAATAAAAAACTAGAGGATATGTAGTAGTTCAAATCCTCTAGTTTTTTCTCTTATAATAGCTAATTTTATGCACTTAGTGCTTCAAAGCTTCTTATAATTTCTATACCTTTTTCAGTTACACTCCAATCTCCGTTCTCTGGATCAACTACTAATTTATTATCAATAAGCATTTGTTTTGCATATTTTACACTATTAAACCACTGACATCTTCCATCTTCCATTTTTAAGGTTCTTTGCTCTGCTGATAATTTCATTAAGTCAGCCAAGTGTTCATAAACCTTCCCAGTTTTTAATGACTTTCCGATTAAATCATTATTCTTGTAAAGTAATAATAGTAAATTGAAAGCAACTAGACTTTTATCCGGTAAAGTAATTTCTTTGTTAATGATCATATTGTACTCCCTCCCTGGGTGAATGTAATTTTGAAAAGATTGTTAATATTCTGACTAATCTTATTATAAATAAATTCTAATCACTAGTCAATAGGGGTACTATACTGCAAAATTTGTATAATTATGACTATGAAGTAAGGGATTATTAATGGATTCGTAATAAAAAGAAGGTAGTATTGTTAATTTTTTTTCAAACATCTGAGTAAAGTATTAAAAAAATATTTGTTTATAGATTTATATGGGGAAAAAAATTTAAAAAAAATTCAAAATAGCTTAATTATAATACTACGTAGTGTAAAAGAATAAGTAATTTGATATAATGTATTATGATATTAAATTATTATTATAATATCTAGAAGTAGGTGATTAATAAGTGCATAGAGTATACGATAAAGCAGAAATAATAGAAAAGTTAAACTCAAAAGAGGTAACTGATCTTGCAAACAAATATAATATCACAACTATGATTATGTTCGGAAGTATTACTAATGATGAGTTTGATGAAGAGTCAGATATTGACTTAGCGATTCTATCTTGTAGAGCCGTTGAATTAGATAAAATTTTAGAGATGGAATTATTTTTCGAAAATTTCTTGAATAGAGAGATAGATATTTTAGATCTAAATAGTGAAAGCTTAGACTTATTTGTAAAGATAGCTATTCTGAATACTGGAAAGGTTATTTATTCTGCAGATAATGAAAAGTCTTTAAATATTTTATATAATGAAACTGATAAGATATATAGAGAAAATGAGAATTTTATATATTTTAGAAAGGTAGATGTGTTATCATGAATCGAGAAAGATTAATAAAAATAATAGAAGATATGCAAGAGTGTATTGCAGATATAAATGAATGTTTAGACATATTAGAAAATAGAAAAAATGATGATCTTATTATTAAATTATCCAAATCAAGTTTAAGACAACTATTTGTTAGCTTTCACACTATATTAGAAGAGCTTGCATCAATACTTCTTAAGGAAATAAAAAAATATAAGATAGGAATAACACTACATGAGAGTCTAATTATACTAAAGAAAAAAGGAATAATACAAGAAGATCTATATATGTTTCTCGAAAAATCAAGGCTAATTAGAAATAGAATATCTCATAGATATAAGGAACCTACCCATGAAGAATTATTTGAACATATGTTAAATTACAACAACTATTTTGAAGCCGTGCTTAAAATAGCTAAGTTACATATAAGACAAGAGTAAAGTTTATACATTAATTATCATTAACTAATATATAATAATTGAAATTAAATTTATTATAAAATAGAATAAATATAGGATAGCCATGTGGAATAAACATAGGCATATAAATAACGAGGTGATAAAATGAGTAGTAATCTTGGTGGAAGTGGATGCGAGTTACTAATCCCATTAAGTGAAAGAAAACCATTAAAAGATATAGAACGAAGTATTATAAAATCATATAGAAAACACATTTGGTCAAAATTCACTAGAGCGGTAAGAGATTATAAGCTAGTAGAAGATGGTGATAAAATAGCAGTAGCTATTTCAGGGGGAAAGGATAGCCTCTTGATGGCAAAGCTATTTCAAGAATTAAAGAAGCATGGACAAATGAATTTTGAACTTGAGTTTATTGCAATGAATCCTGGTTTTCATGAAAGCAATAAGCAGCTTCTTTTAAGTAATTGTGAGTACTTAAACATACCAGTTAAGATGTTTGAATCAGGGATTTTTGAAGTGGTAGATGAAATAGCTAAAGACTATCCTTGTTATATGTGTGCAAGGATGCGTCGTGGTTCACTATATGCAGAAGCTCAAAGACTAGGTTGTAATAAGCTTGCTCTTGGACATCATTTTAATGATGTAATTGAAACTACAATGCTAAATGTACTTTATGCAGGAAACTTTAAGACTATGAGACCTAAATTAAAAGCTACAAACTTTGAGGGGTTACAGTTAATTCGACCAATGTACTATATACATGAGGATGATATTAAAAGATATACAGTAAATGCGGGTATTTCCCCAATGAACTGTGGATGTGTAGTTGCTGCACAAAAAACTTCAAGTAAGCGTCGTGAAATAAAAGATATGATTAAAGAGCTTAAACTAAACTTTAAAGATGTAGAGAAGTCAATTTTCCAATCAGCACAAAATGTAAGCATGGATTCGATTTTAGGTTGGGAAAAGAGCGGAAAGAAATATTCATTTTTAGATTTTTATAATGAAGATTAAAATTATAAAAGGACATCACAACGATGTCCTTTTATAATTAAATTCTTTCTAGAGTAATGTAAGTGTGTGGATGTTTATTTTTTTCATCCACCTCACCTTCAAATTGCTCAGTAATTTTCCACTCATCTCTGTTATATTCTGGGAAGAAAGTATCTCCCTCAAAATGTTCATGTATTATAGTTAAATAAATTTTTTGAGTGAAGGGTAAGAGAATTTTAAAAATTTCTCCCCCACCTATAACAAAGTACTCTAATTCATCCTTAATAAAAGGTTCCAAGTCATCAAGATTATATATAATTTCTACATTATTATTAGAAACTATATAGCCTTTATTTCTAGTTAAAATTATGTGCTTTCTTCCAGCAAGAGTTACTGGAAGAGACTCAAAGGTTTTTCGTCCCATTATAATTGTATGTGTCTTTGATAAGGTTATTTCCTTAAACTTTTTTAGATCTTCAGGTAGATACCAAGGAAGGGTATTATCTTTACCTATTACATTATTTTCAGATACGGCAACTACGAAACTTAACATGACTTATGCTCCTTCCTTATTGTATAACTTATAACGGTAGAGTTTATCCGATTACTAACTTGCTTTAATATTAATTATACTGATAAACATATAAAATTGAAGTAAATTCTTAATTCAGGTGGGAATATTTTAAGGACAGACTTATTAAAAACTACGTATATATTATATGGGTTAAATAAAATATTATAAGGAGTGATACATTATGAGAAGATTAATATCCTTAATTATATTAAGTCTAGTTATATTTACTGGTTGTGAAACATTTAAGCATAATGCATATAAACCTAATGTAGTAATAGATTGGGTTAACTTCATAAAGTTCAATGATATAACATATATATCAATTGATTGGCAGGGACGGGAATTAACAGAAGATGATCTTGGTATTAAATTTGATAAGATAAAATTTAAAGTTGCTGATAATGTAAATGACCCAGAGTATAAGATAAAAAATGGAGATGGGGCATTTTTAAATAAGGGGACACAAGTATATACAATCAAGGGATACTCACCAGAGTTTAGACTAGCGGCATATTTTGATAAAAAGCTTGTAGTGTATGAAGCGGATTCAAATCCAAAAGCTAAAAAAGGAAAAGATCTATTAGATATAAAAGGTAAAGTAGAGTATATCTCATTAAATAGTGAAACAGATGGGACAACAGAACTTGCTACAATTAAAGATAAGACAAAGGTAGAAGCTTTAGTAAATATGGTTTTAGAGTCTCCAATTAGTGAGTTTCGTACTGTGGGGAAGAGATGTTTCGTTATGTTTCATCTAAAAGATGGCACAACAGTAAATAGAGCATTTTGGCTTGAATCAGGAGGCATGACGAGAAATATTTTAACATCAAAAGACTTTAGAGATGAAATAAAAATTCTTATAGAAAAAAGCATGTAGTAGTGAAGGTTATTATAATATAAATCACTACTATGATTTATTACAGTAAAAGGAGAATTTATGAATAAGAAGTATATAATAATAAGTTCATTAGCTACATGTATTATATTATACTTTGTTGAGCAAGTAATAGGAGCAAACTATGTAGTTAAGACATTAGCGAAAGTTATATTATTTACTCTCATACCATATTTGTATGTAAAAATAATAAAGAAATCTACAGTAGCAGTGGAGTTGAATTTTAAAAAACTAGATAAAAAGCATCTAAAGCTGGGATTTTTATTAGGAATTAGTTCATTCTTAATAATACTAGTTGCATATTTGTTATTAGGACAGTATATCGATTTTTCTAGAATTGCATCAGAACTTCAAAATAAATCTAAGATAACACCGACAAGTTTTATTTTCGTAGGATTATATATAATTTTTGGGAATTCATTTTTAGAAGAGATTTTCTTCAGAGGTTTTATATTTCTAAGTCTTTATGAATTAAAATCTAAAAGATTAGCCTATGTTTACTCCTCTGTACTTTTTGGGTTATATCATATTGCTATATTTAAAACTTGGTTTAACCTAGGGTTAATAGCTCTAGCTCTTTTCGGACTTGTTGTTGTAGGATTCTTATTTAATTGGATAGATACAAAGTCAGAGAATTTTATAAATTCCTGGATAGTGCATATTCTTGCAGATAGTGCAATTATACTCATTGGATTTAGGATGTTTAAAATACTCTAAGTAATGCTAAAATACCCTAGTCAGTAAATTATGGCTAAGGTATTTTTTTAGCATTTTTATCTTTATTTTAGTTAATAATTATAGGATCATGTAACTAAATGCACAGTATACCATAGTATGAACAGATATATATGTTGGAGTTTTTCTATATTTTGAGGAGATGATGGGAAGTGGTAGCTGATCTTCTAAAAAAGTTGATTCAATTGACTGCGCTTTTAAATTCAGGTGAAGGTTTGTATGAAGCATTTAAGTTTATATATAAATCATATAAAAATATTCTCCCCTATAATATGATAGGAATAGTTTTAGTTAATCCACTAGGAAGCACATATAGTCAGATGTGCATTTCAGATAGTGGTAAGGAGTGTAAGTGTATATGTAAGGGTGAAGAATTATGTAGAATAGATTGTCATGGTGTTTTAGAGAAACATGTGGCAGATAAAATAATTATAGATAAGAAAGTTAGAATTGTTGAAAGTTATGAAGAGTATATAAAAAACAATGAAAATTCAGAGCATACTAGAATGTTATTAAAAGAAGGTTTTAAATCAAGTATAAGCATTCCAATAGTGGCAAACGACATTTGTTATGGAGCATTAAAATTTATATGTAGAAATGACAAAGTCTTTAATAATAATCATATTATTATTGCAAAGGTTATAGCTAACTGTCTTAGTCTTTCTATTGAGAAAAGTTTTATTGTATAGGAATTAATTTTAACATCTATTATGGGATTTGTTAAACTCATTGAAGCTAAAGATAATGATACTGGGGAGCACGTAGAAAGAATACAGGACTATTGCAAAATTATTGCTAAAAATCTAATGGACAAGTGAAAATATAAAGAAACAATTATAAATGACTTTATCATAGATATATACAAGTTTAGTCCATTGCATGATATTGGAAAGGTTGCAATTCCAGATTCAATTCTTTTAAAGCCAGGAAAGCTTACTAAAGAGGAATTTGAAATTATGAAGACACATACCACCATTGGTGCTAATATTTTAAAAAATGCTAGTGAGGGTTTAATAAAGAAAGGTATAAATTTCTTTGGGATGGCTATTGATATTGCAGCATATCACCATGAAAAATTTGATGGTACAGGCTATCCTTTAGGCATTAAAGGCCAAGATATTCCTATTTCAGCAAGGATAGTAGCAGTAGCTGATGTTTTAGATGCTCTATCATCTAAAAGGGTATATAAGGAAGCTTATAATATATTTGATTCTATGAAAATTGTAGTTAATCAAAAGGGTACAAGCTTTGATCCAGTTGTTATTGATGCTCTAATAGATGGGATAAAGGAAGTAGTAAATGTATATGAACGTCATAGTAGTTAATTATATTTGGAAGAAGAAAGTATAAAAATTATAGAGAAAAAATTAAGGGGGAATTTGTATGAGAGGAGATATAGAAAATATTAAACTTCTTAATTTAATTTTAGATAGTATGATGAAGAATATTGCTGTAATCGATAGTAAAGTTGCTAATGGAGCAGTTGTTTTTCATGTAAATATTACAGATTACAAATTGATTGAATATTTTGTAAGATTATAATATAATGATAAAAATGATAATAGCTATTATTATTTTTATATGAAAGATGTTATTTATCTGATGACTACCAGTATAATTCAGATGTGGTTTTAAACCACACCTGAATTAAGTTTCACTTGATAAAGGGGTGTGAAAGTATGAGTCTTATTAATGAAATTAAAGATAGGTTATCTATATTTAGGAATGTATATTATGTTATAAGAGTAATAGATCCCATCACTAAGAAGATATTAGAGGTTAATAATATAAGTGACGAGGTAAATAATGAACATTGTTATGGCTTTTGGTCTAGGAATATGATTTGTGAGAACTGTATTACTATGAGAGCATATATAGAAGATGATACTGTTGTAAAACTTGAGAATAAAGAAAATAAAATATTTCTCATTACAGCAACTCCTGTTAATATAAATAACAAAAAATATATAGTAGAGATAGTAAAAGATATAACTCAAAACAGACAACTATGTGATATTAATATCAGTATACCTACTGACACTAAGAGTATTATAGATGAAATGAATGATAAGATAATAAAGGACGAGCTTACAGGTATTTATAACAGAAGATTTATAAATGAAAGACTTCCAGTTGATATAAATAAGAGTAGGATACTAGGAACCCCTTTGTCAATTATTATGACAGATATAGATTTTTTTAAAAACATAAATGACAATTATGGGCACTTTACTGGAGATAAGTTGTTAAAAGATTTTGCAAGTTTACTAAGGAATTCTATTGAAGAGGGTAATGACTGGGTTGCTAGATATGGTGGAGATGAGTTTTTGATAGTTTTAAATAATATAGATGAAGTTATTGCTTTTAAAATTGCTGAGAATATTAGAAAAAATTTAGAAGTTACAAAATTTATATATAATGATATAACAATAAGTATAACTTCAAGTTTTGGAGTCTATAGCATTACTGATGATAAATTAGATTTAGCTAATATTATATCAAGTATAGATGAGAATTTATATAAAGCAAAAAAAACAGGTAGAAATAAAACTGTTTACTAATAAATTATATTCTGTTTAATTAAACAAAGGGGGAGTATATTTGGATATAAATCATAAAAATGATTTAGACCTTGAGAAGTTAAATGATAAAGTTGAAGAACTTAGGAATATATTAAACGAAGTATGTTGTACTATAGATACAGATACCAATAAGGACTATGATACGAGATTAGCTACAAGTCAATATTTAGATGAGCTTATTGTTCAGTATATGAAAAAATTAATGAAAAATAGAAATTAGTGATGGTCTCTTAACATTAACGTTAGGATTAATTTTACAGTTTCATAATAAAAGTCTAAGAATAAAGTTGCTACTCTACTTTATTCTTAGACTTTTAATTTTTTTTATTTTTGATTTTTATCTTTTGCCTGTTTAATAAGAGCTGTACCATACCCCATAGGGCATACCTGACACCAGCTTCGAGGTTTAAATATAATACCCATAAGAACCCCTACAGCTAAAGATGACATCATAAGTCTAAATACAGCAAAGGCAACTTTATGAGGAACAAAGCCAGAGTGGATAAGAGATATAGTAAACATAATCAGCATTAAGCCTAATAGTATATTCTTTACTTTTTTTACTTCTTAGATAAGATGGCATGTTATTATCTAAGGATATATGCTTAAGAAAATTTCCTAATAGAGAACCTCTAGGACAATAATGAGAACAGTGGATTTTACCTCTTCCTCTTATTGCATGATACAAAGGTACTGTTATGCAAAGAAACCCTAGAAAGCCAAATCTTATATCAAGTATAGACAATACAATAAAACTAATCATAATAATCCAAGACCATTTCATATGAGATTTTCTTTTTTTCATGATAAACCCTCCTATAATTAATATATTTAACTTTGAGGATTTAATACCCCTATGGGGTATATTATATAATTTTATCAAAAGAATATCAAGTAGTTTTTTATCAATTGACAAGAGGAAAATTATACTATAGAATAAATATCATATGATATGTATCAGATGATATTTAAAAGTGAGGGAATTATAAATGCCACCTAAGATAAAGATTACAGAAGATGATATTCTTAATGCAGCAGTTGAAATAACAAGAGAAAAAGGGATAGCTAGTGTAAAGGCTAGAGAAATTGCTAGGTCTTTAGGCTGTTCGATTCAGCCAATATTTAGAAACTTTGAAAATATGGATAAGTTAAAAAGGGATTTATATAAAAAGGTAGAAAATATCTTTGATGACTATATGATACATGGAGAAGAGCGACATAAAAATCCTTTTTTAGGAGTAGGATTACTCTATACTGATTTTGCTAAAAAAGAGAGAAATCTTTTCAAACTACTTTTTATGTCCGATGAATTCAAAGGCAGAAGTATATTTGAAATGATAAAGAATAATGACAATAAAAAAAGATTAGGAATGATATCGGAAATAACAGAGCTTAATTCAGAGAACATTGAGCAGTTATTCGTTGATATATGGCTAATGACTCATGGAATTGCCTCAATGATAGCTACTAACTATTGTGATTTTACAGAAGACCAAATAGTAAAAATATTAATGGATTCATTTTGTGGAATTAAATATCAATTAAGCATACAGGAGAAAAGGCTAGAATAATAGAATTCTAACTAACTTTTTATATTGAAGGGGTGTGTAATATGAAATTACTAATACATGATTTACAAGAAGAAAAAGCTAAAGAGTTATTACCAAGTACACTAGATAATATAAAAATAGTATCTAATGATAACACTATTCATAATTGCATAGGATGTTTTGGATGTTGGGTAAAAACCCCTGCTGTTTGTGTAATACGAGACAAATATGAGAACATGGGAGAATACCTATCAAAAAGTCATGAAGTTAATATCATTAGTGAATGTTTTTATGGTGGATTTAGTTTATTTATAAAGAATATAATGGATAGAAGTATTCCATATATACATCCATATTTTTCAATCAGGAATGGAGAAATGCACCACAGACGAAGATATGATAATAAGTTTAATTTAAATATATGGTTTTACGGTGAAAATATCACGGAACGAGAAAAACAAACAGCAGAAAAACTAATAAAGGCAAACGCAATTAACCTAGATTGTAGCAGTTGGAAGGTTACATTTATTCATGATATTGGAGAAATAAAAGGATTTATGGGGTAAGGGGTGTTATTATGAAAATAGCTTTAATCAATGGAAGTCCTAAAGCAAAAAATAGTGGATCTGAATATATAGTACATACATTAAAGTCTTTATTACCTAAAGAAAATGAAATTATAGAATGTAATCTTAGAACAGCTAAATTAAGTAATGAAGAGCTAGAACATATAGTACAATGTAATGTACTAGTGTTTGCATTTCCCTTATATTTTGATGGAATCCCTTCACATTTAGTAGACTGTCTTTATCAAATAGAAACATATTTAAAAACAAAATTAATTCATAAAATAACTGTATATTCTATTGTGAATTGTGGATTTTATGAAGGGCAGCAAAATAGCATAGCATTAGAAATAATGAAAAATTGGTGTGAAAAAGCAAAGATTAATTGGGGACAAGGACTTGGTATTGGTGGAGGCGGAATGCTGCCAATGTTTGCAAGCATTCCAGAGGGAAAAGGACCTAAAAAGAATTTTTCAGAAGCAATAAAAACTATTGCAAATAGTATATATACATGTACTACAGGAGATAATATATATATATCACCAAATTTTCCGAGAGTTATATATAAGTTGGCAGCAGAAATGGGTTGGCGTCAGCAAATTAAGGCAAATGGATTAAAAAAGAGAGATTTATTTACAAAAAAATCTTGACATTGTTTAATCATAGATGTAAAATAATATAAAATTTAATAGTTCGCTAAATCTTATCAAGAGCGGCTGAGGGACTGGCCCTATGAAGCCCGGCAACAGCCAGTTTAATTTATTTAAACTGGAAATGTGCTAATTCCTGCAGGAGAATTTCCTGAGAGATAAGAAGCATGATTATCATTATTAATATTAATTAATGAGCTAACGCATAATCGCTTCTTATAAGATTTAAGAAGCGATTTTTTATTTTACTCATTTATATTTACTGGGGCAGATTAGTAAAGTTGTAACGCGTTAATACATGAAGGTGAGCATTTCTTGGGGAGGATATCATGATAAATATAGCTATACTTGGAAGTGGAACTGTAGGTTCTGGGGTTATAGAGCTTATAAAGAAAAATTCAAATAAATTAAAAGATAGAACAGGCGAAGACATAGTAGTATCAAAAGTACTTGTAAGAAATATAGAAAAATATTTAAACAGTGAGGACTTTGAATTAATAACAGATAATATTGATGACATATTTACTAATAGCCTAAATATAGTAGTTGAGGTAATGGGGGGCATTCATCCAGCTTACGAGTATATAAAGAAGGCACTTAATATGAAAAAGCATGTAGTAACTGCTAATAAAGACTTAATTGCAAAATACGGAGAAGAACTTTTGGACCTGGCTAATAAGAATGACGTTAAATTATACTTTGAAGCTAGTGTAGGTGGAGGAATTCCAATACTAAAGCCTTTAAGTGAATGTCTTGTTGGAAATGAGATAAAGAGTTTACAGGGTATATTAAATGGAACTACTAATTTTATACTATCAAAGATGCATGAAGATGGAATGAAATATGAGGATGCTCTTAAATTAGCTCAAGAACTTGGATTTGCTGAATCTAATCCAGAGTCTGATGTTATGGGATATGATGCTGCTAGAAAATTATCAATACTCTCTACTATATCTTACAATGAAAAGGTTAGTTGGGAAGATATTAAAACAATAGGCATAAATGAAATAGATGAAGTGGATATAAAATCAGCTAAAGAAGCAAATTGCAATATAAAGCTTCTAGCTCTTAGCAAAAATGATGAAGATGGTATATATGCAACTGTAAAACCGGTGATGGTAAGTACATCAAGTCAAATATCAAAAGTGGAAAATGAGTTTAATGGCATATTACTAGATGGAGATGCTGTAGGGGAAGTATTTTTCTATGGAAAGGGAGCAGGTAAGCTTCCGACAGCTAGTGCTGTCTTTGGAGATATTATTGACATTATAGAAAACAAAGGAAAAAAGGTATTTCAACCAGCGAGAAAAAAAGCTACTGTGAAAGATAAGTGGATGTATAAAAGTGATTGGATGCTTAGAATAAAAACTGATGATAGACTAAAGATTATGTGTGATTTAAGTGAGTCTTTCACAAGTTGTTATTTTTTAAATGAAAAAGGAAATGACCAGGATGAGGTAGTAGTTTTTGTACAAAGTGAGAATGAAGTTTCATTAGATCTTAATATAGAGAAGCTACAGAACATAAATAAAATAACAAGCATTAAAAAAATGATGAAATTGGGAACTTCATAGTTCAGTTTTTATATAAATTTAAATTAAGTAATGGGGTAAGGAGGTAGTACAATGCCGATAGTAATACCAGAAAGTCTTCCAGCAGCTAAAATTCTTGCTGATGAGAATGTATTTGTAATGCATGAGGAGAGAGCAATTCATCAAGATATTAGAGCATTAAAAATAGTTATTTTAAACTTAATGCCGACTAAAATACAAACAGAAACTCAAATTTTACGTTTGTTAGGAAATACACCCTTACAGGTGGATATAACTCTTCTTCACATTGAAGAACATAAGTCTAAAAATACTTCAGATGAACATTTATCTAGCTTTTATAAAACCTTTAAGGATATAAAAGAAGAAAAGTTTGATGGAATGATAATAACAGGGGCACCTATTGAACATTTAGAGTTTGAGGAAGTTGATTACTGGAATCAATTAAAAGAAATAATGGATTTCTCAACTACAAACGTTACATCTACACTGCATATATGTTGGGGAGCTCAAGCAGGACTTTATCACCACTTTGGAATACCAAAATATCAACTTGGAGAAAAGATGTTTGGAGTATTTCCGCATAATGTGCTAGGTGAAGGAGTAATGCTTTTAAGAGGTTTTGACAATAAGTTTTATGTACCTCATTCAAGGCATACTGACGTTTCAAGAGAAGATATAGATAAGGTTCCAGAGCTTGAAATATTGTCAGAATCTGAAGAATCAGGAGTATATATGGTTATATCAAAAAATGGGAAACAAATATTTGTAACAGGACATTCTGAATATGATCCATTAACCTTAAAGTCCGAGTATGATAGAGATATTAATAAGGGATTAGATATAGAAGTACCTAAGCATTACTTTGCAGACGATAATCCGAGTAATGAGCCTATAGTAAGATGGAGAGCTCACGCTAATTTATTATTTTCAAATTGGCTTAACTACTATGTTTATCAAGAGACTCCTTTTAGGTAATAGGTAAGAGAATATTAAGGTACTAACTTTGAAAATATAATTTTATAGAATTACAGCTACACTAAGTAAAGTGCAGGATAATAATATATCCTGCACTTTATTGCTTTATTATCTAATACTTCTAAAACTGCATCTAATCTGGTAAATAATAATATTCTCTTAAATTTGACAAAAAGTTATAATATATAATTGATTTATAAAAGGTAATATATACCAAATACAATATATCTTAAGCTAAATTTGATGTTTAAAAAAATAGACAAGCGTTTTAATTAATAGTATAATTTAATTAAAAAAATACATAGGAGGAATAATTATGAATAAAAGGTTAAAAGTTTTATTAACTGCAATAATTGTATGTACATTCATATTACCGACTAGTTATGCAAGTGCTAAGCCTAATAATGTTAAAAATATTATTACTAATAAGGTAGAGGTTAAAGAAAAAGAAAGTACAAAAAAAGAGGATTCTAAAGGAAAAGATAAACAAGAGAATAAAAAAAATGAGAAATTAAATAAACACTTATTTAAGATGACAGATGTAATTTTAAAACGCATAAGTTCAATTGAAAAAGAAACTCTAAAAATAGAAGATCAAATAAAAAGTTATTTCGAGGTTGGAATATCTACTACAGATAATAGTGAAGAAGATAGTATAGATGAAAACACCACAGAAACAAATGTTTTAGAAGAAAGTGCAGAAACTTCAGAAGAAAATATAGTAACTGAGGAAGTCTCTGAAGAAACTGAAGAGGCACAAGATGAAGAAGTAGAAGCAGAGGAAAACCAAGACTTAGATGAAGCGGTAGAAGATACTGAAGAATCGAATGAAGAAGTAGTAATAGAAGATGAAGAAGAATTAGAAGATGAAACTCAAGAATCAGATGAAGAGATAAGTGAAGAAGAACAGGAAGAACTTGAAGAAGAGCTTGAAGATGCAGAGGAAGAATTTGAAAATGAAGACAATGGTAAATATAATAGTTTCTATGGAAAGCTAAATGCTCAGCTTAATAAGCTTAATAGTGTAGTTAATAAATTAGATTCTTTAAGCAAAAGATATGGGGAAGAGAATGAGGAATTAATAGACGCTTATGCTCAAGTTGAAGGTATGAAGGAAAAGATAAATTTACTAATCAGCGACTTAGATGCAAAACAAAGTAGCGTTGTAAAATCAATAAGAGAAAACAAAAACAAAAAAGTAATTGAGCCAAAGAAAGATGTAGCTGAAAATAAAAGCTGGCAAATCACTTTTAGTAAAGAATTAGATTCAGAAACTGTAAATGGAGAGAATATAGTTGTTTCTGATGCAGAAGGAAATATAGTTGCAGTAGATATAAGCTACAATTTAGAAAATAAACAGGTATTAATTAAATCTTCAGAAGGTTTTGAATCAGGAAAAACTTATTATTTAAATATATCTACTAATGTTAAGTCAGCTGAAGGCAATAGTTTAAGTGAAGCTATAGAGATGGGATTCACAATAAATTAGACTTAATAAATGTATAGTCCACAATTAAGGTTGTGGATTATTTTTTTAAAATAATAATTAGTAGTTATTATTTAATTTAAATCACATAAAAAGGTTTGCTATTTGGATACACTAAAGTCAGGATAAAAGAAAGTTAAAATATAAGTTAAAGTGAGGATGATTGAATATGAAACTCCAAAATATTAAAGATAAAATAGTTTATTCAGAAAAGAGTGTAACAAAAAGGTTATTATTTAGTGAAGATAAGGTTTTAAACTTTGTACTTAATTTAGTACCAGGGCAAGAAGTTCCACCACATACACATGAAAATAGTGATTTAGTAGTATACGTTATTGCAGGAGCAGGAGAGGTTACGTCAGATGGGAATGCTCAAGAAGTTGCAGTAGGAGATGTTGTATACTTTACTGGAGAAGAGTTATTTTCAATGAAGAATAACAAAGATGAAAACTTATCTTGTTTTGTTGTTATAACACCAAGACCTAAGCTAGAAGCGTATTCAAAAGAAGTAGGAGAATAATATACTTAAACAAATATTATTTATAAAAAGTTATTCTTAAAAATAAATTTAAAAACAATAATTCGTAACAATAGGTACGGATTATTGTTTTTTTCTCCGTTATAATCTAAATTGTAAACTGATTACTTGAAAAGAATATTAATTAAAATTTAAATATAAGAAAGATTATAACGGGGGGGTCAAATATGAGTATGTTTTGTTATCAATGTCAAGAAGCAGCTGGTGGAAAAGGTTGTACAGTTAAAGGAGTATGTGGTAAATCATCAGAGGTTGCTAATCTGCAAGATCTTTTAGTTTATGTTGTAAAAGGTATTTCTATATATAGTACAAAAGCAAGAGAATTAGGAGTTACTAATAGTAAGGTTGATAAATATATAGTAGAAAGTTTATTTACAACTATTACTAATGCTAACTTTGATAGAAAAGATTTAGTAGCAAGAGTAAAAGAAGGATTAGCTTTACGTGAAGAAATAAAGAAGCAATTAGAAAAAGCTGGTGGGAAGGTTAACGGAACATCAAAGGAAGAAGCAACATTATTCTCCAAGATAAAAAGAGTTCTGGGAATAATTCCTAAAGAAAATGATAATTTACATGATGCAGCACTATGGTTTGGAAATAATGAAGAAGAATTAAAGAAAAAGTCAGAAGTAGTTGGAATTTTAAATACACAAAATGAAGATATAAGATCTTTAAGAGAACTTTTAATATATGGATTAAAAGGTATGGCTGCATATATGAAGCATGCATATAACCTAGGCTTTGAAGATCCAAACTTACATGGATTTATGCAAAAGGCTTTAGCAGAAACACTAAATGATAAATTAAGTGGTGATGAATTAACAGCTTTAGTATTAGAGACAGGTAAATATGGAGTAGATGCTATGGCATTACTAGACAAAGCAAATACTAATAGCTATGGAAACCCTGAAATAACAAAGGTTAATATAGGAGTTGGAAAAAATCCTGGTATATTAATAAGTGGACATGACTTAAAGGATATGGAAGAGCTATTAAAACAAACTGAGGGAACTGGAGTAGATGTATATACTCACAGTGAGATGCTTCCAGCAAACTACTACCCAGCATTTAAAAAATATAAGCACTTTGTAGGAAACTACGGAAATGCATGGTGGAAACAAGATGTTGAGTTTGAAAGCTTTAATGGACCGATAGTAATGACTACAAATTGTATAGTTCCACCTAAGGACTCTTATATAAAGAGATTATATACTACTGGAGCTACAGCAGTTGAAGGGGTTAAGCATATAGAAAATGGACTTAATGGAAAGGCTAAAGATTTTTCACAAGTAATAGCTCAAGCTAAGAAATGTAAGCCACCAGTAGAAATAGAAAAGGGCGAAATTGTAGGTGGATTTGCTCATCATGCAGTATTAAGTATTGCAGATAAGGTTATAGATGCAGTAAAAACTGGAGCAATCAGAAGATTCTTTGTAATGGCAGGATGTGACGGAAGAGCTAAGAGCAGAAACTATTACACAGACTTTGCTAAAGCTATACCAAAAGATACTGTAATTCTTACAGCAGGCTGTGCAAAATACAAGTACAATAAACTTAATCTTGGAGATATCGGTGGAATTCCAAGAGTACTAGATGCTGGACAATGTAATGACTCGTATTCATTAGCAGTTATAGCTCTTAAATTAAAAGAAGTATTTGAGCTTAATGATATTAACGATTTACCGATTTCATTTAATATTGCATGGTATGAGCAAAAAGCTGTAATAGTATTACTAGCACTACTACACTTAGGAGTTAAGGATATTCACTTAGGACCAACTCTACCAGCATTCTTATCACCAAATGTAGCTAAAGTTTTAGTTGAAAACTTTGGAATCGCTGGAATTGGAACTGTAGAAGATGATATTAAGTTATTCTTAGGAGAATAATAAAATCCCCATTACCACAACAGGTAATGGGGATTTTTGTTTTTAAAAGAAATTCACAAAGCCTTTTCCTTGTACTTCTGATGTATCTGTAATTGATAAGAAAGCATTTTCATCTATTTCGCGGACAAGCTGTTTAATTCTTGGAAGCTGGCGGGGAGATACAATACAATATATAATATTTATCTTTTCTTTAGTGTAAGCACCTTCACCATAAAGTATAGTAATTCCACGCTGAAGTTTGTTCATTATAGCAGGAGATATATCTTTTTCTTTTTTCGTTACAATTATAAGCATCTTTTGAATACTAAAACCCTTAAGAACCCTATCTATAACTGCAGAGGATACATAAATAACTATAAGTGTATAAAGTCCAACTGTAATTCCAAAAAATATTGAACCAATTGTGACAATAACAAGATTAATAGCAAAGCTTGCCATTCCAATATCCATATTATATTTTCGTTTAGCAAGTACACTTATTATATCTATACCTCCAGTAGAACCATTATTGGAAAATACTATACCAATCCCAAGGCCACTTAGAACTCCTCCATAAATGCAATAAACTAGTCTATTTACATCTGACACTGGAGAAAGTAAAAATGTTAGTGACTCTGTTATCATAAGTCCTAGGGATAAACTAAGAGTTCCAATACCAGTAAATAGAGTAAACTTTTTATCTATTTTTAATATGCTTAAGATAAATAGTGGAACATTAAATAATAAAAGTAGTACTCCCATTGGAATGCCAGTTAAGTAGTGGATTATAAGACTAATTCCAGATAAACCTCCACTTAGAAGCTTGCTTGGTATTATAAAAAGATTGATTCCAATGGAGGTTATTACACTACCTACACATATCATTAAGCTTTTTTTTATAAATTCGGTTTTTGACATATTTAAAAAGTCTATACTCATTCTATTTTCTCCTGATAAAAGTCTCGGTTTTCTGTTTATTATGCCCATAACTAAATTTTCTATATGAATAATACTAAGATGTTATAGAAACTATAATAAGTGAATCAAAGATTCTATTAATACATAAGGATTCAGGAGATAAGATATGATTACATTGAGCATAATACACTATACTTATATCTTTATTATTATAGCTATAATTCTAACTATAATAATGAAAAAAGATGTTACTTTAGTGTGCATTCTTGGAATTGCAGTAATTGGATTTTTATACACTTTAAAGCCTATTGAAACAGTTATTATAATATATAAAGCTATTACAGTATCGGGAAGAGAATTTATAGATATCATAATTATAATAGCCATAGTAAATTGTATGTCTAAAGTTCTCAGTGATATAGGGGCAGATGAAATTATGATATCCCCTATAAGTAAACTAATGGTGAACAAGGTTATGACGTTTTTTATACTAGGAATTACTATGATGGTTACATCTTGGTTTATATGGCCTACACCTGCTGTAGTATTTATAGGAGCTATCATGGTTCCTGCCGCTATAAAGGTAGGACTACCAAGAATCTGGGTGGCAGTAGTACTATGCCTATTTGGTAAAGGAGCTGCACTATCTAGTGACTTCTTTATACAAGGTGCTCCAGCTACAACTGCGAAAACTGCTGGAATAGAAGATGTTTTTCAAGTAGTGAAGGCTAGTATACCTTTTTGGAGTGTAATGAGTATATTTGCCATAGGAACTGCATTTATACTTATGAGAATAGAGAAAAAGAAAGTTGTAGTAGAAGATAATACTATAGAAGAAAATATAAATGAAGATAGGAGCATAAAAGAAAAGTATGCGTATAAAGCAAAGATAATTTCTAATTTAACGTTAGCTCTATTTATTTTAGATGTAGTTATAATGTTAATTTTTGATATAAAGGGAGATGAAGCTACTGCTCTAATAGGTGGAACTGCAATTTTAATTTTAGTTATTACTGTTTTTCTAAAGTACAGTCTAAGTGAAGCTTTTGGTGAGTTAAATGGGTACATAAGAGATGGATTCATGTTTGGTATGAAAATATTTGCACCAATAATTATAATAGGAGCATTTTTCTTCTTAGGAAGCGAGGAAACTGCAACTCAAATAATGGGATCAGAGGCTAGAGGTCTTTTAACTGATATAGGTATAGTTGTATCAAATAAAATACCCTTATCAAAGGTTACTGTAGTTTCAATTCAGGCAGTTGTAAGTAGTTTGGTTGGTGTCAGCGGATCAGGCTTTGGAGGAATTCCTCTTGTAGGAACTTTAGCGAAAACTTTTGGTGAATCTATTAATATTAGTGTAGAGAAAATAGCAGCTTTTGGGCAAGTGATTACTATATGGATAGGTGGAGGAACTATTATACCCTGGAGTGTAGTACCAGTTGCTGCAATTTGTGAAGTTAATCCTGTTGACCTTGCTAGAAAGAACCTTATTCCTGTAACAGTTGGTGTAATAGCTACCTTTATTGCAGGTCTATTATGGATTTAATTTTAGAATAAATATCTGTGTTTTACTTAAAATAAGGGTATTACAAAGCATTGCAATGAGGAGGAAGGGAATTGGAAAACAATCTTAGTGATAAAAAGATAAATCTTCTTTTATTTAGTGGAGAATATGATAAGGCTTTAGCAGCACTTGTAATTGCAAATTCAGCAAGAGAACTAGGGGTAGAGGTAACTATATTTTGTGCATTTTGGGGATTATTCTTATTAAGAGATCCAGAGAAAATGACTCTAGAAGATAAAACAGCCTATGAAAAGATGTTTGATATTGCAACACCAAAGGGTCCAGAAGAGCTACCATTATCTAAAATGAATATGGCTGGCATAGGAAAGGCTATGCTTGAGGAGATGATGGAGGAGGTAGAGGCTCCAAAATTAGTAGATTTTTTAAAAGGAGCTAGAAAAAAAGGAGTAAAGTTTTACGGATGTGAAATGTCTGTAAGGGTTATGGGATTTAAAAAAGAAGAGTTTATACCAGAAATGGAGATTATGACTGCAACAGAATACTTAAAGGATGCTCTAAATTCAAATATGCAATTATTTGTATAGTAGATGTTGCAAATAACTTAAAAAATATACTTATTTATATATGAAATGTGGAGAAGGTTATATCTTCTCCACATTTCTATTTGCGTTGTTTAATAAGGCTGCTAACTTATCAGGATAATTTGTGATTATTCCATCAACACCGTAGTTAATAAATTCTTTCATGATAGCTTCATCATTAATTGTAAAGGGATTTATAAGTATTTTAGATTTTTTTATATCCTTTATAATTTTCGAATCATTTACATCGGGAAAGTATGGATGAAGTGCTTCGGCATTTAAGGCTTTAGCATATTCTTCAGGATGATATAAGCCAGCCATATAAAGTAAACCTATTTTAATTCTTTTTGAAAGCTTTTTTATTTTTACTAAAGAGTAGTGATTAAAGCTAGAAACTACAACAATATCTTCTATATTGTAAAATTGTATCATTTCTACAAGTTTTTCTTCTATATTAGGATATTGAACTTCATTGTTTTTTAGTTCAAGGTCAAGGAGTATATTCTTATCTTTTGAAAATTCTATGAGTTCTTGAAGGGTTGGTATTTTAAGTCCCTTATATATAGAAGAGAAACTAGTGCCTGCATTTAGGGTGCAAAGTTCCTCATAAGTATAGTCCTTAACAAGGCCTACACCATCTGTGGTTCTATCTACTTTCTCATCATGAATTAATACAAGTACTCCATCTTTAGTCATTTGAATATCAGTTTCTATACCAGTTGCACCCATTTCTATAGCTTTTTCAAAGGCCAATATAGTATTTTCAGGATAATATCCACTAGCACCTCTATGGGCATAGTTAATTAACATAAACTCACCTCCATTCTAGAATAATTACATTTATTGAATAAAAATATTTATATACTATGTGTTAAATTATTGATTTATTTTAGCTATACTATAATTCTTAAAGCCACTTAAAGTAAGAAGGAGTTGAGATGGAAGATAGAAAATCCATACTAAAAAGCCAGTTATGAAAGAAAGCTCAATATTGCCAATACTCATAGGATAAGCCTCAAAAATATGTGATAAAGCTACATTGATATCACAAAGAAAGAAAAGTACTAAAGCATAAGGAATTAACCCTTCAGACTTTAAAGCAATTAAAAGACTTGTAATTAAAAGCACGGAATAGATTATGGCTATTTTAAACAATCCAGAGTCAATTTTTTCAGGTTTTATAAAATTTAAACTAATGGGAAGTATTACAACTAATATTCCAGGGATAAAAAGGATATCTTTATTTATATTAAACAAAAGAGAGTGTCTAATGATATAAAGTATTTGTACTATACAAAAGAAGAATATTCCTAGCTTGAAAGAATCTAAAAGTAATAAACAAGTATCAGCACAAAGAGTAAAAAATAATGCCCCTTTAAGAAGTCGAGTATTCCACAAAGGATAAACATTGTTACCGATTAGTAGTGAGGTAGTAAAAAATATTACTATGCTACTGTACTTTATTATCCTAGAGTAATAGCTATAAGGGTAAGTATTTAATAAGTCTAAATAAATAAACAAGAAATACATAAGTACGATTAAGAAAAAGTATAAATGTTTTAATGAATGGTTTATTGGGGTATTTCTTATCATAAAAAATCTCCTTAGTATACAGATTTGAATTTTACTAATCTCTAGAGTTAATAAGTAGGGTAACACTATTTTAGCAATCTATGCACATATACAACTAGTATATGTAAAATCCCATAAGAAAATATATGGTATAATTTTATCTGATGACTACCAGCTGTAACACTCCCACTTCTAAAGTGGGAGATAACAGCTGTTAAGTCCCTAGATAAGTTCAACTAGTATTCAGATGTGGTTTCAAACCACACCTGAATTAAGTTTCACTTGATATATAATAATTTGAAGGAGGCTATAAAATGAAAGACTTTGAATATCTTATGCCTACAAAGGTATATTTCGGGAAAGATGTTATAGCTAATAATGTAGAATTAATAAAAAGCTATGGGAGTAAAGCATTCATAATAACAGGAAAAACATCCTCGAAGAAAAATGGATCATTAGATGAGGTCATGACAGTGTTATCTGAAAGTAGTATTGATTATTTTATATTTGATGAAGTGGAGGAGAATCCATCACTAGAGACTGTTGAAAGAGCAGCAATTTTAGGTAGAGAAGAAAAGGTAGATTTTATAATAGGTATAGGTGGAGGCTCACCTATTGATGCAGCAAAAGCTATAGGTATTTTAATTAATAATAAGGATTCTAATATAGATGATTTATTTAGTAGTACTCAGCTAAAGTCAGTACCACTAATAGCGTTACCAACAACAGCAGGTACAGGTACAGAAGTTACTCCTTATGCAATTTTTACAGACCATAAACTAAAAACAAAGAGAAATTTTTCACAAAAGGTATTTCCTGATGTAGCGTTTTTAGATGCTAAATACTTAATTAATACACCAGAAGAAATAACTATAAATACAGCAATAGATGCCCTATCACATCTTATAGAGGGATATTTAGCAGTTAAAGCAAATCTTTTAAGTGATACAGTAGCAGAAAAAGGACTTACACTTTTTAGTGAATGTATGGAAAGTCTTATTACTAGAGATTTTTCCTATGAGATTAGAGAGAAGTTACTTTTAACATCCACTCTTGCAGGAATGGTAATCGCCCAGACAGGAACATCACTACCTCATGGAATGGGATATGCTTTAACTTATTTTAATGGAGTTTCCCATGGAAAAGCAAATGGGATTTTACTTAAGGAATATCTAGAGCTATCTTCAAGTATGAGTAAAGTAAATAATATATTATCTTTTTTAAAGTTTAATAGCCTTAAGGAATTTGGTGCGTTTATTGAAAAACTTATAGGAAGAGAAGTCACAGTAACAGAAGAAGAAATAATGAAATATGCAAAAGCTATGATAATTAATAAGGATAAACTTAAAAATCATCCATCACAAGTAACAGAAGCAGATATAATAAAAATATATAAAAATAGCCTTTTATAGTATAGCTATAAACAGAAGAAAGATTGCGTTATAAATAGTAATGGTCTAATTAAATATTAATGTATTTATATTACATAAGAGAAATAAGTTACCAAGAATAGTTTGTCTACAAATAGCAAATGATATTAAAGAATATTCCATTAATCTTTAACTAAAAGTTAGGGGTGATAAAGTATGAGTGAAAATCTTAAAAATGTTAGAATAGAGAATAGTGAAACAACAGAAAATATAGCAGAGCTTTTAAATATATCAGTTTCAGAATATATAGATAAAGAAAGAGGAGTAATCTCTATGACTAATGGAGAAAAGAGATTGCTTGCAGAGTATTATGGTGTGGATATAAATAAACTGACTTTGTAAATATAGGAGATTATTGTATTTAAAATATTCTATAATATTGGGAAAGCTAGTGACAATCAGATTTTGTCATTAGCTTTTTTTTGTGTGCCCAGCATGGGCAACAACTTGGCGGTGAAAGTCCGCTGTGGGCTTGGTAGTGGGAACCACTAGCCAATGGCAAGGGTGTCCATCGTGAGGTGGAATCTGAAGGAAGCCGGAGGCAAAATCTCGGTCTGAGGTACACAAACTATATGTGAGGCTTACTAGGGATGGACGAGTTTGCAAAACAAAACAAAGTCCAACACTATCCAAATCCTTAGAAGTATATATAGCAGATATATGAGAGGAAGGTTGTTGTTCTTACCTGGGGAGGTCTGATAGATACATCATGAATAAAGATGAATTTCTAAAGTGATAACCTACATAGTGATATGTAGCTGAACTATCAGAAGTCAGCAGAGGTCATAGTATCACGCTAAACGCGTTAGCGTGGGAAGGACTGAACTTTAAGGAGGTTTAGAAATTTTGAAAGTTTCGCAAGATAATCAAAAATTGCAGAAAACTAAATATGTAGGCTCTAGTGCGGAAAATAGAGTGGAACTTGAAGATAAGCAAAGAGTGCATAGAGAATCTTCGGCAACTTCAAATGGAAGAACCAATGAATTTGAATATGGCTCACTAGAAAGAATTTTATCTAGGAACAATATGTTCGCTGCTCTTAAAAGAGTTGTCTCTAATAAAGGTAGTCACGGAGTGGATGGGATGAAGGTTCATGAACTTGAACAATTTCTTAAAACAAACTGGCTACGCGTTAGAGAGGAGATTTTTAATAGTGAGTATAGACCAATGCCGGTTAGAAGAGTTGAAATTCCAAAATTAAGTGGAGGAACTAGAAAGCTAGGTATTCCAACAGTTTTGGATAGACTTATTCAACAAGCTATCGCTCAAGAACTAAACATAATTTACGATGAAGGTTTCTCAGATAATAGTTATGGGTTTAGACCGAATAGGTCGGCAAAAGATGCTATAGAGAAAGCTAAAAGTTATATAACGGATGGTTATAGATGGGTCGTAGATATAGATTTAGAAAATTTCTTTGATAGGGTTAATCACGATATTTTGATGTATAAACTTTCCAAAGATATTAAGGATAAAAGAGTACTTAAATTAATAAGAAGGTATCTGCAATCAGGAATAATGATAGGTGGTATAGTAACTAAGAGTGAAAATGGAACTCCGCAAGGAGGACCACTAAGTCCACTACTTTCTAATATTATGCTAGATGAACTAGATAAAGAATTAGAAAAAAGAGGACACAAATTCTGTCGTTATGCTGATGACTGTAATATATACGTTAAGAGTGAAAGAGCAGGTAAAAGAGTTATGGATAACATAAGTTCCTTTATTGAAAATAAGCTTAAATTAAAAGTTAACGTAAATAAAAGTGCGGTCGAAAGACCTTGGAAGAGAAAATTTCTAGGGTTCTCATTATTCCTAATGTTTGGTAAAGCAAACGCAAAAATATCTGAACAATCAATTAAAAGATATAAAGATAAAATCAGAGAAGTTCTATCAAGGTCAAAACCTATGACATTAGAACAAAGAATAATTAAATTAAACCAAGTAAACGTTGGGTGGATTAATTATTATGGAATAGCTAAATGTAAGGGAGTGACAGAGCAGTTAGATATTTGGATAAGGCAAAGATTAAGAATGTGTATATGGAAACAATGGAAGAAGGTTAGAACAAGATACAAAAACCTTAAGAAATTGGGACTGAGTCACTATCGAGCAATAAAATTCGCCAATACCCGGAAGGGATACTGGCGAACAGCTAATAGTGCTATTTTAAACACAACACTAACAAATCAATTTTTCTCGGACTTAGGATTAAAAAGCCTAACACGTCAATATATTAAAATTCATTCTACTTAAAGAACCGCCGTGTACCAGGCCGGTACGCACGGTGGTGTGAGAGGACGGAAAATAAAATAATTATTTTCCTCCTACTCGATATTAGAGATTATATATTAAATAACTTTAGGAGAAAATAAACTAGTAAGTTATTATAGGAGTGATTATATGAAAACAAATAAACAAATAAAAAAATTAATGTTTTTTTTAATAATTGTAGGAATGCTAACTCTTGTATCCTGCAGTTTTAACAATAACAAGCAAGAACCTATAAATAAAGAAGATGCAGTATTTACTATGATGAGAGTTGAAAGCACTATATGGGGGGCAGAATCAGCTAGAACAGATAATAATCTGACTCTTGAAAATATGATTCAATATGGAATTCAGGATGAATATCTACAAAGGGCAAGATATGAATATGTAGAAAAAAAGTATAGTAAAAAAGAGTTCATGACTACATTAGCGCGAGAGGAAAATATTCATGTATACAGAATGTTAGAATTACTGTCAAAACATAAAATAACTATACCTTCAGATAAGTCAAATGAGTTTTTTTTCAAGTTTCCAAAAACCTTAGAAGATGCTTTTGTACTTCTAATTAAATCAGAGAAGGATAGTATAGCTATGTACGAGAAGTTTTTACAACAAAATGGAGTTCCAGAAGAAGTTAAAATAGTATTTACTAAACAAATAGAGGATTCAAAAAGACATCTAGATATATTAGATGAGGCAATAAAAAATAAAAACAACTAAGGAAATTTATTAAACCAACGAAGAAAGGAAACCTATAATGGCTACTAGATTATTTATAATTGCACTAATACCAGGAATAGTCTTAGCATTTTCAGTATATTTAACAGATAGATATGATAAGGAACCCCCGAGACTTTTAATGAAGGTATTTATTTTTGGAGCACTTTCCGTTATTCCCACAGCAATTGTAGAAAAATTTCTTATGTCTTTTAATATTTTTACAGGATTATTAAGTGCTGCTTTTATGGCCTTTATAGTAGCAGGGCTCACAGAGGAGTTTTTTAAAAGAGAAGTGGTGCTACGAACTGCCTTTAAACATCCAGCATTTGATGAAAAACTAGATGGAATAATATATGCTGGATTTTCTGCCTTAGGATTTGCAACAGTAGAAAATGTAATGTATGTAGTATTTAGATTTTCAGTTAATCCTTCTGTAGGGCTTTATAGAGGAATATTTTCAGTACCTGCTCATTTACTATTTGCAGTAACTATGGGATATTATCTTTCACTTGCAAAGTTCTCAGAAAATCCTGAGAGTTATAGATATTACTTTAGAAGATCATTAATAATTCCGATGACACTTCACGGAATATTCAATTTTATACTAATGTCTAGAGTACCAATTTTATTAGCTCTTTTCCTTCCTTTTGTAATATATTTATGGATAGTAAACTTAAGAAAGCTTAATAAGTATTATGTTGAATCTAGGAATAGACATAGAGCTATGATTAAAGAATAATTAACAAAAATAATTAATAAAAAATATTTAATAAAAAATATTTAATAAAAAATATTTAATAAAAGTACAAAGGGAGATAGATGCTTTGTACTTTTTTAGTTTCAGTTAAATCAATGAAAACTAAAGGAAATTCCAATAGGCAGTGCAAAATATAATTTGTTCTAAAAGAGTATAAGATTTTATAATATAATATTGGTAAGTAATTTTAAGGAGATGCTTCTTAGTAATGTTTGATAATAAGGCAATTATACCTTTATATGTAAATGAAAATCTATTAAATAATCTATTCACTGTTGTTGTACAGGAATATGTTCAAATCAAAACTATTAGCTCTAGGTGCCAACAAGTTGTAAAGATCTCAACCCCACTGGCTAATGTGTTTAAAGGACAATACCTACAAGGGAACTTTACTATTGAAATATTAGATGAATTTATTAAACAAAAAACTGAGGAGAAAATCTCAAAAACTATAGTAGTTCTACTAGAAACCAAAGGGATATTAGAAGCAAATAATTTATTAAAAAGAGTGGCCACAGTTGAGGATGTGAATAACTTAAAGGAAAATGATTATGTAGAGTTTAAGTCTCCTCTTAACAAGAATGCAGAAATGGAGCATATGGAAGAGATAATTAAATACCTAGAGATGAAAGATATCTTTTCTCCTGGTGATAAAGAAAATAATAAACAAGTTCTATCCATGATGAAAAGTTACTATGAGGATTGGAAAAATTCTAGGTGTTTAAAGTTTGTTTCGGGTTCTTTAGCTGGCTCAAATGCAAGAGCAATAGTACCCATACAACTAAAATATATGCAAGACAATTTAGATTACTTATATAACAATAATGTTACTATAATGGGAAAAGTCATGAAGTCTACAAAAAATGATGCTGCCAACTATGTAGATTTATCTAGTGGAACATATTATGATTTTCTAGATGAGGGTCACTTTAAGGGGTTTAGAGAAAAGTTTTTAAAGGATGCACCTATTAATGGAAAGTATAAAAGTAGCTATCTAAATGACGAAACTTCACTTATGGAGATACTTCCAATAGCTATGTATATTTAAAGGGCATGTTATGTGCAGATAGGTTTCACTTTAGAACTGCTAGCTTTGTTCAAATCCATCCTACACATAACATATCCTTTAAGAACACTATATGAAGGAAATTATGATTTCCTATTTTAATAAATAACTACAGGTGTTCCAATAGGGACGGTAGTATATAATTCTCTAGCTTCACGAGGACTTATTTTTATGCTACCATCTTTTTTTTCTGCTGATTTTAAGGGTAAGTTTCTTGCTTTATGAATCCCGTGTACTCCATAGGGAATATTTAGAGCTAGGAAGTACCCCCCAAACTCTTTGTGGATAGGTAGTTTTTTTATTATTCTCCAAGAACCTTTAAAAGGGTGCTTTAATGGCTTATTAATGAATACAATATATTCTCTTATAATCTCATTATTTTTAAATAACTTAAGTTTTTCATTCCTTGTGTCGATTTCAATGGAGTAAGTATTTCCTATAATATTACTAGTCATTTTATCACCTCTTTATAAATAGCTTATTCTTCTCTATGTAAAATGGTTAAAAAGGTTTAAAAAAAGATAGTAATATATCTAAAAGGGGATAAGTTTAGTATTAAATCGGTAAAATGTTCCTTAGCTTAAGTAAGCGATTCATGGTATAATGATTGTATAAATAAATTCTACTTTTCCTTTTCAGGTTACGTGGAATTTTTTTATTTATTTAGATTAGAGGGGGAATAAGCATGAATAAAGATATGAGAAGCTTTAATAAAGGTTTAACTACTTTTTTCATAGTATTCTTTGTTTCCTTTGGAATATATTCTATATCTATAAAAGATAATGATTATGGACAATCACTAAAACAGAGTAGCATATCATTCAGCAAATCAGATAGCATACCAACAAATAGTGTAGTAAGCAGCAATAGTATTTCACAAGTTATGGACAAACTTATAGTTTTTCAGGAAGAAGCTTATGACAGAGTAGAAGCTGATAACATGATTTCAAGATTGGAGAAGATACCTCACTCCATGTTACAAGAGCTTTTAGATAAGGATATAAAAATAATACTTTCAAATACAAATATAACAGAAGTAGAAGAGTATGAGCATTTAAAAGGGGTAACTCCTAGAGGCTGGGAAGGAACAGGCAAGACTTGGGATGATGTACCAGGTGCTGGAGGCAAAGCAGTTGTAGCAAGAATAGGTTATAGTGAACCTAGTGAAGCTCATGGAGCTATAAACTTAGAATTACATGAAACTGCTCATGCTATAGATGAATATGTATTAAATGATATTTCTTCCAGTGAAGAATTTAAAAAGCTTTGGAAACAAGAGGTTAGTAATGTTTTTGGTGATAATCCTTATTTTGTTGATTATCCTGAGGAATATTTTGCAGAGACCTTTGCCATGTATTATTTAAATGAAAAGGAACGAGAAGCGTTAAGGGACAAGGCGCCGTTAACTTATGAATTTATTTCAAATTTAGAATATGAAATAGGGAGTTTATAATATATAAATTGCAATTTTAAAAATACATGCCTTAAAATACCATCATTAAAATTTGCTTAAAAATCCAAACTAATAAAAAATATATTTATTGTGAGGATTTTAATATGGAAACCATAATTTTGAACAGTATTACTGGACATGATAAAGAGATTAAAGAATTAAGAGCGGCTTTAAAACAAACTAAAAATGTGCGTATGCATAAAAGATATTCAGTGCTACTACGACATTTTGATGGCTTTACTAATAAAAAGATAGCTGAAATGGAGGGGCTAGAGCCTCATGCCGTAGGCAACTATATAAGAAGTTATAAATTAAATGGATTGGCTGGACTAGAAATGAAAAAGAGTACAGGAGCTAAAAGGAAATTTAGTAGTGAACAAGAAGCTAAGATATTTGAAGCTGTTACAAATAATACTCCAGACGAAGTCGGCTTCGAAGGAAGAAAAAATTGGACTATTGAAATTATAAGACAATGGGCTATTAAAGAATTTAACATTACTATGAGTCATAGGGGTATGGCTGAGGTTCTATATAGACTAAACTTGAGCTATACTAGACCCACTTATGTTTTGGCAAAAGCAGATAAAGAAAAACAAGAGAAATTTAAAAAAGACTTTGAGGTTCTAAAAAAAACACCTTAATGGCGAGGTTGATCACATATTGTTTGAAGATGAATCTATGATTAGAGATTATCAAGCTATTCAGAAGACGTGGTTTCTAAAGGGGTATCAAAGAAAAATACCTACCTACGGTAAAAATGCTGGAGTGAAGTTAATAGGAATACTAAATTACTCAACAGGCGCTGTTTATTTTGAGGAACATGACAGATATGATGCTAAGGTATTCCTAGAGTTTCTGAAAGCTACGCTAAAACAGTATCCCCAAGGGAAAATAGTTATAATTCTTGATAATGCAAAGATTCATCACGCCAAATTAGTACAACCCTTCTTGACTAAAATGAAAGATAGATTAGAGTTGATGTATTTGCCTCCATATAGTCCAGAGTTAAATCTAATAGAGGGGTTATGGGGATGGCTAAAGTCATCTGTAATCAACAATGTGTTCTTTCCAATCTTGGCTAGGGTCAGTATTGTTGTGCAAAAGTTCATTGGATATATAAATAAAGTTCCTACACAGATAATAGATAGGCTATGTATCAAGATGTAGAAACTTTATTACAATTTATATATATAATTAAATTAAAAAACGGAGAGAAAATCAGTAAAAATACATGATTTTCTCTCCTTATTTTATCAAAAATTCATAAAATATTAGGGGTAATAAACAAAAAAATAAACACAATCAATACAGAAAAACTCTTTTAGTATAGATAATATTTGTATATTATATACAAATAAATAAAATCATTGTTTTTTTTGTAAAGAAATGCTATATTATAATAGTATATACAATAAATGTGTAAAAAATGCATTATTTACAAAGAAATATAATCAAGGGGGAAACAAAAGTGAAAAAAGGGAAATTATTATCTAGTCTTGCTTTATCTTGTGCTATTATGCTTAGTTTTTCAAGTAGCGCTAGTGCTGTTTCTGTATATCTAACTATTTCAGACACATCAGTTACTAGTGCTTCTATTGGTCTTCAAACAGCTGCAAGTTATACTGCTACAAATAGTACTACTTCAGTAAATGGTGTTTATGCTATTATAAACAAAGCACAAGCTGGCAAAGGATGGGTGACAGCAGGTGAAACCCTTATGCCAATAGGTCAATCTGCTAATGGCAAATATATAGATGGTGGTAATGTTAATTGGAATATAGAATTAAACCCTAATGGATGGGGAACTGCATATTGTACAGCTAGTGGGAGTATCTGGTAGTAATGGGGGGCTCCTCCCTATTTTAACTTTACATAATAATTATTACTTAAGGGAGAATTTAAATGAATTATTTAATAAAAAGTAATTTTAAAATCTTTTTTAAAAGTATATATTTATCTATAGCATTATTAGTATTTTTTATTATAGTGAATGGATATTTAATTTTAGGTATGTATAATTTATCTATACATAAAGATGCATTCTTTTATTTACAATATAGTCAAAGAATTAGTATGATTTATTTTGTTTTTTTTACCTTTATATCTTATGAATATTTAATTAAAAGTAAAAGTGAAAGTCTTTCAGAATGCATTCTAGCATTAAATAAGGGAAATTTAAAATTATATTTTTCAAAGACTGTAGTTCTTATAATACTTAT
Organism: Clostridium sp. X; assembly: GCF_055755365.1. Taxonomy (NCBI): domain Bacteria; kingdom Bacillati; phylum Bacillota; class Clostridia; order Eubacteriales; family Clostridiaceae; genus Clostridium; species Clostridium sp. X. The sequence continues at coordinate 532,309 of NZ_CM146912.1, read as the reverse complement.
AGTAACTATGACCTTAAATATTTTTATATATAATTTTGTCGTATATATAGTTATGAATGTAAATTTCTTACCCTTTTTATTTCATATATTCTTAAATAATTTTCTTAACATTTTTTTAGTATCTTGTTTCGCAGTGTGTATAGGAAGTACTATATCGGTATATCTAACAAGGTTTAGTGCATATTCCTTGATGATAATTTCAATAGTGGTAATAAGTCCAATTTTTGAATTTGTGCCTTATACTCTCTATATGGGTTATGGAGTTAATATATATCCATTTATTGAAATATTAAATGTTTTACCTCCAAATTTATATTGGGTTGAAGAAGAATTATATGGATTAGCTATAGAACCTTACAGGTGGAACTTATTGCTATTTTGGATAAGTTTTTTAAGTTCCATTTTACTTGTAAAGTTAAGCAGGAGAAGATATAATTCTTTAAATTTTATAGCAATAGGTTTAATAATTGTAGCTATATTAAACTTATCTAGTTTTACCAAACCAGGCAGTATCGTCAAAAAAGATCATAATCCTAAAAGTTTTATAGCTTTTGATGAACTTTATTATATGAATGATATCCAAAAAGAAGAAATTGTACAATTTAACATTTCAGCTTATAATATGAAATTTACAATAAATAGGCAACTTAATAGTGATATAATTATTTATTTAGATGAGAAAGAAACCTTAAACAGCTATAAATTCACACTATATAGAAATTATAAAGTTAAAAAAGTTCTTAGCAAAAATAATGAGGTTTTGGACTACAAAAGAAATGGAGACTATTTGGAGGTAATTAACCCTACTAATAAAAAGCTAGAAGAAATTAGAATTTTATATAGTGGGTACAGTCCTGTGTTTTATAGTAACTTACAGGCTGTTTTACTACCAGGATCTTTCCCCTACTATCCAATTGAAGGGTACAAAAAAATATATATGAAAGAGGAATCTAGATTTATTCCAATAATAAGAGAACAAAATACGAAATTTGATGTATCTATAAAGTCAAATTTAAATATTTACTCAAACTTAGATAAAAATGATAATAATTTTTCTGGCGAATCACAAGAACTTACTCTGATTGGTGGTTTTTTAGAAGAAAAGAAGTTTGAGAATAATTTGCTTTACGGATTAATATTAGAAAAAATGGATATAAGTTTTCTTTTAAATATTGAAAAAACATTAACATTATATAAGGGAATACTTGGAGAGGATGCCGATTTTAATGTGAGTGGTAAAAAAATCTTTCAATCCCCAACAACATTTTCTTCCAAAATGCTAGGGGATGGAATAATAAGTTTTAAAGATCATATCTTTGTATGGGAATTAAGTAAAGAACAAATAGCTCTTGGACTTTTACAATCTAATTTGTCACAAGATATAAAGAAAAGAAAGATTAATACTCTATTATTTGACTATATTTTAAATAAAGATAGGTTTCTACGTATTCCAGAAGAAGAATTGAATAACAATCCATCTTTTGAAATGATTCACTTATTTTTAAAAAAAATAAATGAACTAGGTGAAGATTATGTTATTAAGAATACTTATAAATTTTTGAAAGATAACAATCAAAAAAGAGATTCAATAACATTTCTTAAAAACTTAAACAATTAGGGGGCACCAATAATGTTAGAAATTTTAGGGTTATATAAGTCTTTTAGAAAAAAAGAAGTGCTAAAAGGAATTTCAGTAAATTTAGAAACAGGAGTTTATGGGCTCTTAGGTACAAATGGTGCTGGTAAAACTACATTAATGAGGTGCATAGTTAATTTGTACAATCCTACTAAAGGAAATATAAAATTTGAAGAGCGAGAAATTATAAATAATTCTACATTTTCTAAGTACATTGGCTATCTTCCACAAAAATTTGGATTATTTAAAGAATTAACAGTTTATGAAATGCTAGAGTATTTTTCAGTACTAAAAAAACTCCCTAAAGAATCAATGGACTCATATATCAAAAAGAGCATAGAAATAGTTAATTTAGATGATAAAGTAAATGAGAAAATATCAACATTATCAGGAGGAATGATTAGACGATTAGGCATTGCTCAAGCAATATTAGGAGACCCTAAAATAATAATCTTTGATGAACCTACTGCTGGGCTTGACCCAGAAGAGAGGATAAGATTTAAAAACTTATTATCTGATATAAAAGAAGATAGGATAATTATAATTTCTACGCATATTGTGGAGGATGTTGAAGCATGTTGTAATAAAATAATCATTATGCAAGATGGTAAAATACTTAGAGAAGGAACTAGTGAAGAAATTAGATTGATAGCAAAGGGAAAAGTTTTTCAAGTAAAAGAAGGAACTGAAATTAGCTCTAATCACTTTGTTGAGAGAACTTTTGAAAGAAATGGTGAGAATTTTTCAAGAGTGCTTTCAAGTAAGAATGAGGGATATGAAGGGATAGAGCCTAGCATTGAAGATGGATATATGTGTATATTGAAGGGTATATAAAAGTATGAAGATAAAACTTATTTATTTTTCTTTTAAAAATTTAAGGATGTATTATTTTATTCCCTTAATAATTTTATATATTTTTATTCCTATTTTAAATATTGGAATGATTAATATATCAGGAAATATTGAAAATGCCTATTCTCTAGTATTCAGAGAAGTTGAAAAGTATATACCTATTATGTCTTTATGGTGGATTACTTTTATATTTAAAGAATATGTTGAAGGCGACGGCAATGAGCTTTTATATTGTATTGAGGATTCAGGAAAAGTCAAATTCCATCATACTGCTTTGATATTTACTTGGTATATTATACATGTTGGTATTCTTTTTTTAGTATATAGTTGGTTTTGGGATAATGTATTGTTAGAATTTTTGAAGACAGTCATTCAATGCTTCTTTTTTACTTCATTATCATATATGCTAATTTATGCTTTAAAATCTACTACTATAAGCTTTATGTTTTTACTCATATATGAGTTATTAGCTATTTTTATAGATTCTAAATATATTAAATATATTAGTGTATTTGAAAATGGACAAAGAGTAGTATTTCAAACTATCATCACGAAATATTTTATATTTTGTTTATTAGGCTTTTTATTTTTAATCATTGGAATATATAAAAATAAAAGATTTTATTATTAAAATAGCAAGGGGTTCTTATGGAGTAAAAAGAAAGATAGAATTATTAGAGTCTAAGAAAATAGTAATACCTAGTTATAATAGTTGTACATTTGGGAATTGGCATTTATAAGGAGTAGTTAGTTAAAACTGGCTACTCTTTTTCTTATATAGAAATTTGTAGCAAGAAGGGCGCTGAAACACTGAATGTTCGAGGAGAACCATAGGGTTCCTAGGAAAGTAGACACAATGTTTCTGTTTAGTTTACCAAAAAGAAGAAAAAATTTCTAGAATTCATTTATATGTAACTAATGTTACCACTATTATTTATAGGATGTGATAGTATTTTAAATATAGACTAGGTACTAGTTAATAGTGAGTAGAAAATAAGGTAATACTAATAACATAAAAACAAAAATCGGAAGGAGAAATAAAAATGGATGCTATAGATATAATGGTTCAGGAACACAATAATATAAAAAGAATGCTTGAGGTGGCAAGAAAGCTTTGTATTAAGGTACTCAATCATGATACGGTGGACTATAAAGATTTTTACAAGGTGATAGATTTTATAAGGAATTATGCAGATAAGCATCATCATAATAAGGAAGAGGCTATTCTTTTTGTAAAATTGTCTGCAGAACATGAAGGAGAAGATAACCATTTAGGAAAAATGACTGTAGAAGGAATGCTAGTAGAACACGATTTAGGAAGACTTTTTATGATGAATTTACAAAATGCTCTTGAAATTTATGAAATGGGAGATGAAGATGCTAGAGTAGATATAATAGCTAATACCATAGGATACACGGATCTTTTAAAGAGACATATATTTAAGGAAGATAATGCATTATATAATTTTGCTAGAAATAACTTATCAAAAGAAGATTTAAAAGAGATAGATGAGAGATGTAAGGAAGTAGAAGAAGCAGCTAGTGATAAAAAGCTTCAAGAAAAATATCTAAAGATTTTAGAAGATTTAGAAAGGAGTATTTAAATTTGGGGTTTTATGAGGAATTAAGTAGATATTATGATATAGTGTTTCCACTTGGAGAGGCACAATTAAATTTTATTAAGAAAAGATCAAAGGATAAACATAAAATTCTTGATTTAGCTGCAGGAACTGGAAATTATTCAGTTGCTTTAGCTAAATTAGGATACAATGTAATGGCTGCAGATTTAGACACTGAGATGATAAAAAAAATAGAAAAAAAGGCTTATAATGAAGGAGTTAGTGTAAAAGCCTTTGCTATGGATATGAAAGAAGTAGATAAATTAGAAGAAAAATTTGATGTAATATTTTGTATAGGAAATTCTCTAGTACATTTAAATAATAAAGAAGAGATTAGCATAGTAATTAATAAACTATACAACCTTTTAAATAAGGATGGAGTAATAATTATACAAATAATAAACTATGATAGAATTTTAGAAAAAAACCTTAAGGGACTTCCTACAATAGAAAGGTCAGAGGAAAGAGTTAGTTTTATAAGAGATTATGAGAAAAAAGATGATAAAATTCTATTTAAGACTAAGTTAGTAATTACAAAAGATAATGATGAGAGAGTATATGAAAATTGTGTTCCACTTTACCCTCTTTTAAGGGAAGACTTACAAAATATATTAGAAAATTCGGGTTTTAGTAGTATAGAATTTTTTGGAGGATTTAATGAAGAGGAGTATAACCTAAATTCAATGGCAACAGTAGTATCAGCTATAAAAAAGTCATTATAAGAATTTAATATATAAGAATAAAAGAGAGTAAAAGATAAAGTTATATATCTTTTACTTTTTTCATTAAAATATGTAACACTTTTATATTTTTTTAATATTATAATATGGTAAGCAGAAGATAAAATCCTACAGACCTAAAGATAATAAAATAGTGGACAAGCTTAAGAAGACAATTTGGGTACTAGGAGGTGACAATTTGAGATACAATGAGGATGATTTAAGAAAATGTCATAATGGAAAAGAAAACAATAATGGAGCTATAGCTGTTGTTACGCTTTCATATGATATTGCAACTAATGCTGTTGCTAGTTTTGATGTTTATCCAAATTCACCATTCGAAGCTACTGCATGTGAAATAGAAATTGGTGATGATCTTGCTGATGTAGTTGCATGCTTACTTCAAAATGGATTTGAACTTGTTTCTAATGTAGCAGCAACTGTAGCTACTACAACAGGAGCTGCATTAACTGCAATAGCTTTAGGACACTACACTTTTATAAAAATGTAAGACAAGCTGTTGAGTTTTCAATTTAAGTATAAGGCTTAGCATAGAACATAGTGTTTATGCTAAGCTTTTTTATAAATTTTACTCAGTTGAATTAAGTTTTTCCATTATAGTAGCTTCCATAACTTTTAAGTTTTCATTGGCTTGTGAAGAAGTATCAGCTTTTGTATATAAGTAAATTTTAATTTTTGGTTCTGTACCTGAAGGACGAACAGCATACCAGCTTCCATTATCTAAATAAAATTTTAGTACATCAGAGGATGGTATATCTTCATAGCCTTCTAGATAGTCTATGGCTTTAGTTAAAGTCATAGGTCCTATATTTTTTGGATAAGAGGTTCTATAACTATCCATTATTCTTTGAATTCTAGCTTTTCCTTCTATTCCCTCAAGATTTAGAGAAATTTGTTTCTCTTTATAGTAGCCATGGGTTTTATAAACCTCTTCTAAAACATTTAATAGAGTTTTGCCCTTAGTTTTGTAATAAGCGGCAGCCTCACATAAAAGCATAGCAGAGCTTACACCATCCTTATCTCTTACAAAAGTTCCAGTTGTGTATCCGATACTTTCCTCATATCCAAATATAAATTCATACTCTCCACTAGCTTCGAACTCAGGTATTCTTCCACATATGTGCTTAAAGCCAGTTAAGGATTCAAAGGCAGTAACTCCATATTCAGAAGCTATAGCGCTCCCAAGATCTCCAGTAACTATAGATTTTACTATAGCCCCATTGTGAGGTAAGGTTCCTTTTGCCTGCATTCCCTCAAGAATATATTTTATGAGTATAGCTCCAGTTTGATTTCCGTTAAAAGGAACATAGTCTCCATCTTTATCTCGCACTTCAATAGCTAATCTATCACAATCAGGATCTGTAGCAATCAAGAGCTCTGCACCAACCTCTTTACCTAAAGCTTCAGAATACTTAAATGCTTTAGTATCTTCAGGATTAGGGTAACCTACAGTTGTAAAATCAGGATCAGGATTTTCTTGTTCAGGTACTACAACTATATTAGTAAAACCTCTTTCCCTTAAAACTCTTCTAACAGGGATATTTCCTGTACCGTTGAGAGGGGTGTAAACAATTTTTATATCCTTATCAATATCATCTCTTAAAGCTAAATCCTTAACTTTACCTATGTATTCGTCATCAAGCTCTTTTCCGATAATGTTTAATAAACCCTTAGCTAAAGCTTCTTTTTCATCAAGAGTTTTTATATCTTGAAAGCTATCTATTTTATTGATTTTCTCAGTCATAGGTTCAGCTATAGATGATAGTACTTGTGCACCGTCTTCCCAGTATACCTTATATCCATTGTAATCCTTTGGGTTATGACTAGCTGTGATTATTATTCCTGCTGTAGCATTTAATCTTCTTATAGTAAAGGATAGCTCTGGAGTAGGGCGAATATCCTCAAATAAATAAGATTTGATTCCATTTCCAGCTAGAACAAGTGCAGCTGTTTTTGAAAACTCTTTAGAGAAATGTCTAACATCATAAGCTATGGCAACTCCTCTATCCATATGGTCCTTGCCTTTTTCAACAATAAAGTCAGCAATACCTTGAGTTACCTTTGAGATATTATATATATTCATTCTATTAGTTCCAGCCCCAAGCTTACCGCGAAGGCCAGCAGTTCCAAATTCTAAATTTTTATAAAATCTATCCTCTATCTCTTTTTCATCCCTTTGTATAGCTATTAATTCCTTCTTAGTTTCTTCGTTAATGTATTCGTCATTTAGCCATTTTTCATATACTAATCTATAATCCATCCATAGTCACTCCTTTTTAGAAATTACTTTGCCAGTATTATTATACCAATTATTCAATAAAATTAATAATAATTAAATTTAAATTTATATGAAATAAAAATTTATAGGCTCCATTTGAATTAAGCGTATAAGTAACTTATAGCTAAAAACGAATGCAGCCCTTAGGGAATATGATTAATGCTTTGGATTTTTGCTTACTATATCTATGCCATTCATTATATATTCTGTAATATTAATAACTTCTTGTTTATCAATTTCATTTATTGCCCTAGTATAGATTTCTCCTTGCTCAGAAACTATATACCTTGGTTTTACTAAATTTAAAGTATAGGCTTTTATATCTAATTTACATTTTTCACATTTACAAATATTGTCGTATTTACTTAGAACATTATCTAATAAGTTATCTACAGCTTCCTCTGAATAATTTCTTAAATGATACATATTTTACCCACCTCAACAATCATTTATAAATCTACATAATCTATTATATAACATAACAAATTATAATTATACTTCAAATATATAACATTTAAAGTGATTATTTAAGTTATCCAATTTCTTTAAGAACTCTTAAGGCATTTTTGTAAAAGATTTTATCTATTTCATCATCAGTAAAGTTATCTTTCTTAAGAGCATAAATCAATTTATCAATTTCTCCTATATTCTCAATTTCCAAAGTGGAGTCGATGCCATCAAAGTCTGAACCGATGGATAATATATCTATGCCTCCAACATGTCTTATGTGCTTTATGTGCCTAAGCATATCATCAATTGTACTAAATTCACCGCCACCTAAAAAGTGCCCATAAAAGTTTATACCCATAATTCCACCCTTATTAGATAGTATTTTAATCATATCATCAGTTAAATTTCTTGGATGATTAGTAATGGCTCTAGCATTAGAATGAGAGGCTACAAAAGGAGCTTTAGAGTATTTAGCAACATCATAAAAACCGCCATCAGATAAGTGAGATACATCAATAATCATATTTAGTTTATTCATTTCATCTATAAGTTCAAGTCCAAAAGGAGTAAGTCCTCTATCTTGATATTTGAATGCTGCGTTAGGATATCCAATTTCATTTGGAAAGTTCCAGGTTAGGGTTATTAGCTTAACTCCTAGCTTATGAAAGTTTTTAAGATTAGACATATCTCCCTTAAGAGCAGCTCCTTCTTCAATAGTTAGAAAAGCTGAGATTTTACCTTTTTCTTTATTATGCATTAGTTCATTATAATTTCTAACTAAAGCAATTGAGGACTTGTTCTTTGAAAGTTCATTATAGAATGTGTCCAGCATTTTAAGACATTCCTCAAGGGGATCAGTAGTAGTTTTTGTATTTATAAATAAAGCAAAGAATTGAGCAAGAGAATTTGCTTTTATTAGTTTTTCAATATCAATACTATAGTCATTAGTTTTTAAGCTTGTATTATCTCTATATATGTTTAAAATTGTATCACAATGAAAATCAATAACATGCATAAAATCCACCCCCAGTTTTAAAATATAGATGTATTATAACACTAATCTATGTAGCCTTGAATAAAAAGGTTATTATTTAGCAAACTATATAGCAGTGCCTTGTTGACACACTTTGTTTTTAATATTATAATTTTCTTTGAATTAATTTTCATAATTTAAAGAATATATGTAAAGATAGTGAAGAGGAGAGTATATATAGAAGTTCATTTGTAGCGAATCAACGAGGGTGAGAGGTTGATATTGAATCTATATGGAAGAACACCTTAGAATCTCTAACCGAAATTATACTTAGTTTAAGTATGATAGTAGGCTTAGACGGAGCCAAACCGTTATATATTGGAGAGCATAATTGATGTGCTCATTAAGAGAGGTCATATTTTATATGACAAATTAGGTGGTACCGCGAATATTCAACCTTCGTCCTAGTGTTATTTAGGATTAAGGTTTTTTTATTTTAAAAATAACTAAATATAAAACAGGAGGTACTTTATGGAAACAGTAGTAATTAAACAGTTGTATAGAGAAACAGAAAAGTTTACTGGAAAAGCTGTAAAGCTTAGTGGATGGATTAGGACTATAAGAGCTTCTAATAAATTTGGATTTATAGAAGTTAATGATGGAAGCTTCTTCCAAAACATTCAAGTAGTGTTTGGAGATGAACTAGAAAATTTTAAAGAAATAAGCAAGTATGCTATAAGTGCAAGTATAACAGTTGAGGGTGAAGTTGTAGTAACTGAAAATGCTAAGCAACCTTTTGAAATCCATGCTAAAAGCATATTGTTAGAAGGAAATTCTCATTCAGATTATCCTCTTCAAAAGAAGAGACATACTCTTGAATATCTTAGATCAATAGCACACTTAAGACCTAGAAGTAATACTTTCTCAGCAGTATTTAGAGTGCGTTCTGTAGCAGCTTATGCTATACATAAGTTTTTCCAAGATCAAGGCTTTGTTTATGTACACACTCCAATAATAACAGGAAGTGATGCTGAAGGTGCAGGGGAAATGTTTAAAATAACAACATTAGACCTTGAAAACCCTCCAAAGGATGAAAAGGGAAAGATAGATTATAAACAAGACTTCTTTGGAAAACAAACTAACCTTACAGTAAGTGGACAGTTAGAAGGTGAGATTTTTGCTCTTGCTTTTAAAAATATCTACACTTTTGGACCAACTTTTAGAGCAGAAAATTCAAATACAGCAAGACATGCATCAGAGTTCTGGATGATAGAGCCTGAAATGGCTTTTGCTGATTTAACTGATTACTTAGATACTGCAGAAGCTATGGTTAAATATATAATCAACTATGTAAGAGAAAATGCTCCAGAAGAAATGGAATTCTTCAATAGCTTTATTGATAAAGGATTATTTGAACGATTAGACAATGTAGTTAACTCTGATTTTGCAAGAGTAAGTTACACTGAAGCAGTGGAACTTCTTCAGAAATCAGGACAAAAATTTGATTATCCAGTAGAATGGGGAATTGATTTACAAACTGAACATGAGAGATATCTAACAGAGAAGATATTTGGAAAGCCAGTATTTGTTACAGACTATCCAAAGGATATTAAAGCATTCTATATGAGATTAAATGATGACGGAAAAACTGTTGCAGCAGCAGACCTTCTAGTTCCAGGAGTAGGAGAAATTATAGGAGGAAGTCAAAGAGAGGAAAGACTTGAGGTTCTTGAAAAGAGAATAGAAGGTCTTGGACTTAACAAAGAGGATTACTGGTGGTATTTAGAGCTTAGAAAGTATGGAGAAACTAAACATGCAGGATATGGTCTTGGTTTTGAAAGAATGATAATGTACCTAACAGGTATGGGTAATATTAGAGACGTAATTCCATTCCCAAGAACACCAGGAACAGCAGAATTTTAAAAAACTGATTACTAATCATTTTTATGTCAATAATTATAGGGTAGTTATATGTAATTATGATATAGGAGAGATGGTAAAATGTTTAAAATACTAGGTAGGTTATTAGGTCTTGAAAAAGAAGATTTAGGATATAATAGAGAACTATTACTTTTTAATCTGATGATAGCAGTATTATTTCTTGTGCTAGGATTTAATCATACTGAAAATGGAGCAAAATTTTTGTATGCAAATAAGCTAAATCAAGTAGTACTAGTTAAGATTGAAAAAGAAGGAATTAGTAATGCAGATATAGATAAGATTAGCAGTGAGTTTAAAGAGATAGTTCCTATTAATATAATAGAATATGATATAACTGACATAAAGGATAATCTACAAATTTATGCTAATAGTATCAAGTCACAAAACAAAGTTTATCTAACTGATTTATTATCAAAACTAGAAGCTATAAGTGAGAATGATGATAAGAAAGTTTTAGTAAAACAACTTAGAGAAATTAATGTTAAGCTTATGCTTAAAGATTATAGTAAAGAAGAGATTGTAAAAAGAAACCTTCTACAAGTAGCAGATTGGCAAACCAATATATTTCTTTCAAATATATATTTTATTCTTGGAGTATTAACGGGGCTGTCCTTTATTATAATAAAGGTGGTATGTGAAATTAGTCTTTTTGATAAGAAAGAAAAAAGAGTAGACGATTCTGTAACAAGGATTAAAATAGATGAATTAAGCTGATTTTTCAGCTTAATTCATCTATTTTTTATTATAAAAAGTATTCGATTAATGTAGGAAATATGATGATTTAAGTCTGCGTTTACATACTATAGATACCATGTTATAATTAGTTAAAATTATGAAAAACAAGAAGAAATGAAGGGATATTATAGATAAAGCACTAGGATTATTAGGAATAGTATCTAAAAATATATAGATGTTTATGTAAAAGTACGATAATTAAGAAGGCGATATAAATTCTTAAAGATTTAAGAAAAGTCGGGGGAGTGTAATCGATGAGAAAAAAAGCTAAAGATGAAGTATGTATGTCTCTAGATATAGCAGAAGAAATAAAGAAAAAAGAAAAAGAATCTCGTAGAGAAACTACAGATTTTATAGGATCAATAAGTAAGTCACTAAAAGAAACTGTAAAGCAGCATCAAATGGTTAATAGTCAGCATGATGCTTTAACTGGACTTACTAATGAAGTAAAAGTTCATATGAGTGAGATTTCAAATTTAACAAGAATGACTAATACAGCTACAGATAATTTATATACAGAAGGAAATACCCTTATAAAAATTACTGAAGATGCAGTTAAAAGATCAAATGAAGGAAAAAGATCTATTGAGGAGATGAATGAAATCATTAAATCTTTAGAAATAGAAAATAAAAATAATGCCAATAGCATTAATGAGCTAGCAAAAAAGTTCAACAAGGTTAATGATGTAGTTCAGCTAATAACAGGTATTGCAAGTCAGACTAATCTTTTAGCCTTAAATGCAGCAATAGAGGCAGCAAGAGCAGGGGAACATGGTAAGGGATTTGCAGTAGTTGCTAGTGAAGTAAGGAAACTAGCTGAAATGACTAAAGAGAGTACTAAAGACATCTCTAGTTTAATACAAGGAATTGAGGAAGAGACTAAGAAGGTTTTAAACAACTCGGACAAGTCTAATGATGTTATAGCTAATGGTGTCAAAGCTTCAAGTGAAGCTATAGATAAAGTAGAGAAAAGCTTATCCGGAATAGCACAGGTAGAACAAGAAGCAAAAGAGGTAATGAATATTTTATCTACTCAAAAACGACATATAGAAAGCATGAACAAAGAAATTGTAGGGATTGATGATGTTCTAAAGACCACAACAAATGCAATAATTAAACATATAAAAGAAGCAAATGTAATAGATGAACAATTAGAAAAAACAGGAGAAAGCTTATCAGCTTATAATGAGAAGCTTATTCAAGAAAATAGATTATAGACATACTTAGAGATTACTACTGAGAATATTAGGGTGTAAATAGATTTGTGTAAAACAAATCTATTTACACCCTTTTTATATTATCAATAGTGATTTTACCTATTTCATGGAGGAAAAGCTTAGAGCTAATTAATTTAAGTTTTTATATAGATTTCTAAAATCATCAACTAAATTTTTGTCAAATTCATGCCAGCTGCCGTTATGAACCATTGAAGAAGCCAAAAAACTAAACCTATCTTTTTTTTACTAATATAAGTGATTTCTAATCCATACCCTATACCATCTTTGTGTTCAATATCTGACTTGATTATATCCACCTTATGTATTAGATAAACAAGTCTTAAAAATGTTTCACATTAGAAATACTTTTATAAGTAGTTAAATGAATTCTAATAGTAGCACTTACTTAAGATAGCTTGCATGACTTAAAGAGCACCCCACTTTAATGGGGTGCTCTCCAAAGAATTTTATTTTACACTCTAAGTTTATATCCAGCTCCCCAAACGGTTTCTATATACTGTGGATTAGAAGGGGAGGACTCTATTTTCTCTCTTACTCTTGCGATATGTACTGTCACTGTAGCAGTATCACCAAGGGCATCAAGTCCCCAGATTTTCTCGAATAAATCTTCTCTACTAAATACTATGTTAGGATTTTCAGCTAAATGAAGTAATAATTCAAACTCCTTTTGGGCTAAAGAGACCTCTTTACCATTTACAAATACCTGTCTAGAATCCTTAATTATTTCAAGACCTCTTATAACGATAACGTTATTCTTAGGTTTTATAGTAAATTTACTTTTTATTTTTTCATAATTTTGAATATGAGATTTAACTCTAGCAACTAGCTCACCTGGACTAAAGGGTTTAGTAATGTAATCATCAGCACCAAGACTTAACCCCTTAATTTTATCAATCTCTTCTTTTTTTGAAGACACCATTAAAACAGGAATGTCCTTATCTTCTTGGATATTGCGTAAAATACTAAATCCATCTAATTTAGGGAGCATAACATCAAGAATTATTAAATTAAAATCATTCTTTTTTATAGCATTTAAACCCTCTACACCATCTGTGCATATAGTAACTTCAAAACCAGAAAGCTCTAAGTAATCCTTTTGAAGTTCAGCAATGCTCGAATCATCTTCAACTATTAAAATTTTCTTCATAATACCCTCCCTATAATTCTGTAACTCCTCTTCCTTCGTCAGATGAGTACTCTGCTTATGATAGCTTTGCTAGTGATATTATTATACTAGTACCTGCATCTTCGTGGCCAATAGCCCATATCTTGCCTTTATGAGCTTCTACAATTTGTTTTGAGATAGCAAGTCCAAGTCCGCTGCCTTTTGTTTCAGTTCTTGCTAAATCACCTCTGTAGAATCTGTCAAATATTCTATTTATATGATTTTTATCAATACCAGAACCGTTATCTCTTATTTCAATAACAATGCTAGAGTTTGTTTCTCTTAGCATTATAGTTATTTTTCCTTCTTCTTTGTTCATATATTTTCGAGAGTTATCAATAATATTAATTATAACTCTTCGCATTCTTTCTCTATCAAGCATCACATATTTTGATTCCTTCAAGTAGTTTTCAAGTGCAATTGATATATTATGTTTCAGAAGTTCAAGAGTGCTTTCCATAACGCAGTAATCAAAAAAACTAGCAATATCAGTCTTTTCATAGTTAAAAGGAAGCTGATTTAAGTCAAGTTTAGAGTATAAAAGTAAATCATCAATCATCACATCAATGAGTTCAGCTTTTGAATATATAGTTTTTAAGTAAAATTCTACTTTTTCAGGGGTGTTAGCTACCCCATCTAAAATCCCTTCAACATAACCTTTTATGGAGGTTATGGGAGTTCTTAAATCATGAGAGATACTAGAAACAAGCATAGTTCTATTATCATCATATTTTATTTTAAGACGAACAGAATCTTTTAATTGTATTCTCATTTTTTCAAAATCTGCACATAGTTCTCTAATTTCTTTATCACCGATTTCTGCAATTTCTAAGTTTAAATCACCTCTACTAATCTCAGATGTAGCTCTTTTAAGATGAGTTATAGGATCTAACATTTTCTTAGAAAATAGATATGACATAATCATGTTAGAAACTATAAATGATATAAAAAATACTGCACCTGAAATCATTAGTATATATTTTAAAGACTCTAAGTTTTTAAAATCATCGTAGTTTATGTTTGAATTAAAGGATTTAAAGGGGATAACCTTAAGAATGAAAATTGTTAGGATTACAATAGTCAATGGAATTACAACAGTTATAGTATTATAAATAATTAAACGTTTTTTTATTTGCATTTACTCACCTTGATTATTAAAAGTCTTTTTTATCAAATAAATAATAAGCACCTGTAAAGAGGAGTATATCATAACTAAGCATCATCATAAATTGACGGAAAATCTTTAAAAAGGAGATGTTGCTGCTAATCCATAATTTGTGCCAGTCTAGCATACTTGTAAAAAACAAACCAGAATAACTTGAAAAAACAAATCCTAATCCTTTAAAAATGATAAAAAGAAGAATAGTTACAAAAAATACACTTATACCGCTTCTAAGTATATTTGTAAGAAGTACAATAGTTAGGGCAAGTACTGTCATTGGAACTAATGTTACTGTATAAGAAACTAATATTTTAATAAGTCCTTGTATTGTAAAGGTATTTGAATTAAAAATAAGACCTATTATGGTTGAAAAGACCATTACAAATATAAGATTTACTAAAACAAATAATAAGATAGCACTTATTTTTGCAGTAAAGAATTTTAACCTTGTAACTGGTCTTGTAATTGTAATTTTCATAGTGTTTTGTGAAAACTCTCCAGAAAAACTATCAATAGTAACAAGTGCAGTAAATAAAGGGAGAATTGTATTAACAACTACAGAAAGTACAAGTAGGGGGAACTCCATGTTAGAAACTCCACGAACTCCAAAACCGCTTCTTAAGATAGTAATGGATAGTTGTCCAAGTATAATGAAAATAAGTGACATAGAGGCTGCCACCATAACTTTTTTCTTTTTATATAGTTTTTCCAGCTCGTTGGTTAAAGCCGCTTTAAATTCTGCCATTTCTTTCTACCTCACTAATAAAATAATTTTCAAGGGAAACATAGTTCTTTAATATATTTTCAGTAGTATCTACATTAAGCATTTTACCATTATATAGTATTCCTATACTGGTACAGGTAAGTTCTACATCATGAATGAGATGGCTTGATATAAAGAAGGTGGTTTTTTCTCTCTCAGAAAGATCTTTTATAATATTTCTCATATGAATCATTCCTTCAACATCAAGTCCATTTAAAGGTTCGTCCAATATTATTACTTCAGGTCTTGATAGTATTGCAGCTGCAATTCCAAGTCTTTGCTTCATTCCAAGAGAAAATTTCCTTGGTTTTTCATTTTTGTATTTTATGAGTCCTGTAAGTTCTAAAACTTCTTCTATTCTTTTACTATCCACGTCTTTATAGTATCTTGAAAATTGTTTTAGATTTTCAAAGGCAGTTAAATAGGGGTAGGATTCAGCAGTTTCTATAATACAACCTACTTTTTTCATAGCTCCCTCAAAGTCTTCAGATATACTGTGACCTAAAATTTTAACATCACCGCTATCAGGAGTTACAAGTCCGGTCATAATTTTCATAGCTGTTGTTTTACCAGCACCATTAGGTCCTAAAAATCCGAAGATTTCACCTCTATGTATATCCAGGTTAATATCTCTTATACCTCGTCCATTTTTATACACTTTGGAGAGGTTTTTAATTTCAATAACTTTTTCCATTTGCATACCTCCAAAACTTAATTTAAGAAAAAACAGTGACAATTTTTTATATGTATTAGGTACTAAGCACTAGAAAACATAGTTTTGAACTATGAGAATAAACTCTTCTAGTACCTAGTACCTCTCAATTATAAGTTGAAAATTTTAATTTATAAACTTTTTAGTTTATTCAAATACTCTTTTATAGTCGTTATCGAATAATAAATTAGAACCACCAAATCTTTCATTCATATTGAAATATACTTTTCCAGCATGTTGATCTATATATATATTTCCTTCAACCTTATTACCAGAAGAAGTAGCAGTAAAGTTTGCATTTAAATCTTTTTCTTGGAATTTTGCATTAAATTTAAAGTCTTTTTTATTAGCTGCATATTCTTCGTAACCGGAAGCATACTTTTCGTAATGTCTTCCTACAATAGTTGTTTCGTTTATTTCAGTTATTTCTATAAACTTTTCACCTATTTTTTCAAATTTATCTTCTTTTTCAAGGACTATATCAGTTTTGTATGTTCCTACATATTTTTTAGGATTAGATAATTTGCTATAATCTTTTTCTATATTTTTTTCTACCTTCTTACCAGCAAGATTAGGTCTATTAACAGCAGTTGAGTTAACACCATATAGTTTTCCAGATAGCTCAAAAGTTAGGGTATGCTCTTTTCCATTATCATCTTTACCAGATATTGTTCCAGTACCAAGTAAGTTTTCTATTAATCCATCTTTGTTTACAAGCATATGTCCTGTAATTTCTTTTACAAATATATCTTTTGTAATTTTAGGCATAAGATCATCTGTGTTTTGTCTATGACTGAATTCATTTTTAGATTGAAAAGATACTACTGCATTAATTAAAGCTGGTATCTGAGACTCACTTAAAGAACCAGATAATTCTTTACTTCCATCAGATTTTTCATTAACTATAACATAATCTTTTAAATTACCTACAAGAATATCTGCTATTCTTTCAACATCTTCAGCACCTTTTTCCTTAAATGGGTTTGTAAAGATGTGACCTTCTTGAGGAGTTGTAAATTCAGTTACATAATAAACAGCTTCATTATTATTTTTGCTTATACTTCCGTTTTTGTCAGAGAAGTTGTAGTAATCAAATGTCTTTTTACCATCAATACTTGTTGTTATGCTTTCTGTGGCTTTTTTTGAAACATCATATTTATTTAAAGATTTTTCAGAGGCTATAACATTACCATCAGCCTTTACTACAAAAGACATATCCATTGTATAACTAGAAAGTTTAGTAGTAGCACTTTCAGCTGTGTATTTTATAGAATCCTTTAGTACGTCATAGCCAGTTTTAGATGCTATTTCAGCAATAGCTGTAGTAGCAAGCATTGTTGTACCAAGAGCGAAACTTAAAATCATTGCGGTTTTTTTCTTGAATTTCATTTATAAAACTCCTTTTTATTTAAAATTTGTTAATGACATGAAGGTCCTTCATAATTCTATTATAAAGTATATATATCTACTTTCTATAAATTAATTATAAACAAAGTATAAAGTTTATGATATCATTTATTATAAAAACAGTGGAGTGGGAGATCAAATTTCATGAACTTGTATTTAGTGAGGCACGGAGAGACCCAGAGTAATTTCCAGGGGAGATACCTAGGCAGTTTTGAAGATGAATTATCATTAAAAGGTATAGGTGAAATTAAAAGAACAAAAAACTTTATTAAGCATATACGCTTTGATAAGGTATTTTCAAGTGAAAGAAAAAGAGCTATTGATACAGCGAAAATTTTAGAATATACAGAAATAGAATGTGATTATAGATTAAATGAAAGAGATTTTGGGATTTTTGAAAATAAGACATATAATGAAATATGTGATAATTACTCTATGGAGCAAAAGGCTTGGGAAGAGAACTGGATAGATTATAGGATTCCACAGGGAGAGAGCGTATCAGAAACTTATAGTAGAGTAGTAGAATTTATGAAATCCTTAGAGAAGGAAAATTATGAAAACTGTCTTGCTATAACTCATGGTGGAATTATAAGATTAATTTATTGTTATATACTTGGAGGAGATTTAAAAAACTTTTGGAAGTTTGTTTCAAAAAATGGTAGTGTATCAATAATTAAATTCCAATATGATAACTGGTACATTGATTCAATTATACAGTTAGATGCAATGGAGAGTGAAGGTAATGAGTAAGATAACTTTAGTAACAGGAGGAAGCAGAAGCGGTAAAAGCAGCTTTGGAGAAGGGCTATTTAAAGGGAAAGATGAGGTTTTATATATTGCCACTTCAATTATCACTGATGAAGATATGAAAGAAAGAGTTGATATTCATAAAAGAACAAGAAATCAAAATTGGGAAACCTTTGAGGGATATAGAAATTTACATAAGGTTATTAAAGAATCAGAGCATAAATATATTATTCTTGAGTGCGTTACCACTATGATAACCAATTTAATGTTTGATAAATATAGCGATTTTGATAATATATCTAAGAAAGAAATTGAGAATTTAGAAGAAGGTATTAGTGAACAAGTTATAGAAATAATTAATGCTTCTAGAAAGTTTCATAAAGAGATTGTAATAATAACAAATGAAGTCGGCTTTGGGCTTGTATCGGAGTACAAGCTTGGAAGAATCTTTACAGATATATCAGGTAGGATAAATCAACTATTAGGTAAGTTATGTGATGAGGCATATTTAGTGGTATCAGGATTATCTTTAAAAATTAAATAAATACAGGGAGGTTATATGAAAAAATATTATTATGATTTTTTACTTATGTTTCAAATATTAACGAGAGTGCCTATAAATAAATCACTTCCTTGTGAAAAGAGCAATTTCAGAAATGGAGCAAATTTCTTTGCTTTTATAGGATTATTGATTGGACTATGTCAATATGGATTATATATAGTATTATCTAGAGTAATTCCAATAAACTTTGTAGTTATACTTATAATTATCTTTGAGATATTAATTACAGGAGCACTACATCTAGATGGATTTGGCGATACCTGTGATGGTTTCTTTGCTTTTAAAGGTAGTGATAAGATAATAGAAATAATGAAGGATAGTAGAATAGGTACATTTGCTTGTGTAGGCTTAGTATTAAATATTTTGATAAAGTATCAAGGGTACGGACTCCTTTTAGTGAAGTATAGAGTCATAGGTATACTTCTAATACCTATGATAAGTAGATTTTCTATGATATTTCTTAGCTATATTGGAGCTCCAGCTAAGGAAAATGGTTCGGGGAATTTGTTTATTAACACTGTAACTTTAAGGGAAGTAATAGTAAATGTGGTATTTGTCTTAATTATAGGGCTTCTGTTAAACGCTATTTTAAAAACTGTAATATTGTTAATCTTAGCGATAGTTACAACTAGTTTATTTAATGCACTATGTAATTCTAAGATTAAAGGGGTTACCGGTGATAGTTTAGGGGCTAATAACGAGTTAGTTGTGTTAATATCATTGATGATAATATAAATTATTTGACAATATAGAGAAAAAAAATTATACTTAAGCAGACATCCTAAATCTATGATTTGAAGTGAGTGCCTTACTCAGTAGAGTACTCATTCTAGCAATGAGAAGGAGTTTCATAATTAATAAAACTAACAAAACATAATATGAATTTTAGGTGCTTTTTTATGAACAAAGTGAAAAGGAAATGCGGTTAAAATCCGCAACAGCCCCCGCTACTGTATTTGATGACAAATCTTTGGGATCCACTCTAACTATAGGGGAAGGAAAAGATGAGGAAGATTCATAAGTCAGGAGACCTGCCTAAAATTAGTCTTAAATATGCTTTCGGAGGGAAGGTCTATTAGAATATACATATTTATTAAAGATAGAGCATTTTAGTTTTATTTCACTCTAAGATGTTTATTTTTTAGTTATAAGTTAATTCTAGTGGCAGTACGGATAAAGCGTACTGCCACTTTCCTTTTAAGCAGATTTTAAGATTTGCACTAGATTTTAAAAATGGTAACAAAGTAGAAGGGTATTTGAAAGAGAATTAAGAGGAGGAAAATAATATGAATTTATTAAAGGATACAATTGAAAGCATAAGTGGAGTGGACAATGTGGCAATGGAAAGAGCATGGAAGCATATTGATAATCTTACTAAACCGCTTGGGAGTCTTGGAAAACTTGAAGAGATTGCAGCAAGGTTTGCTGGAATTACAGGAAAGGTTTTTAATGAGGTAAAGAAGAGAAATATAATTGTTATGTGTTCTGATAATGGTGTATGTGAAGATGGGGTGAGTTGTGTCGATCAAATAATTACTGAAGTTATGACAAATAGTATTCCAGAAATGAAAACTGGTGTTGGGGTTTTAGCTTCCTTTGCTAATGCAGAGTTAACTGTTGTTGATATTGGAGTTAAAGGAGAAATTGCAAACCCTAAGGTAATAAAGAGAAAAGTGGCTAATGGTACAGCAAATATGTGCAAGGGACCAGCTATGACTAGGGAAGAAGCCATAAAAGCAATAGAAACTGGTATAGAAATTACGGACAAGCTATGTAATGAGGGTTATGACTTGTTTGGAACTGGAGAAATGGGTATTGGAAATACATCTACTAGTGCAACTATTATAGCTTCACTTTTAGATGTAAATATAGAAGAAATAGTTGGTAGAGGTGCTGGACTAACTGAGGAACAGTTTACAGTAAAGAAGAATGTTTTAAAAACAGCTTTAGAGGTTAATAATCCTAATAAAGAGGATGTTATTGATGTGGTGGGTAAAGTTGGAGGATTTGATATTGCTGGAATGTGCGGATGCTTTTTATCAGCAGCTAAGAATAAAAAACCAATAGTTATAGATGGAGTTATCTCATGTGCAGCAGCCCTTTGTGCATATATTTTAAAACCAGAATGTAAAAATTATATGTTTACATCCCATAAGTCAGATGAAAAAGCTGTTAATTATGTGTTTAACTATATAGGACTTGAGCCTATTCTTCATTTAAATATGAGACTTGGAGAAGGTAGTGGATGTCCCCTTGCTTTTAATATTATAGAAGCAGCACTTCATGTAGCTAATAATATGGCTACTTTTGAAAATGTAGGTATAAGCGATGAGTCAAAGGATAAATTTGTTGATATTAGATAAATAAGAATGATGGGTAGCTTTGCAGAAGATGTAAATACTAGTGATAAGGAGGGGAAGTAATGATAAAAAAATTGGAAAAAGGATATGTTCAAGTATATACAGGTAACGGAAAAGGCAAGACAACAGCGGCAGTAGGGCAAGCAATAAGAGCAGTTGGAAATGGTTTAAAGGTATATATGCTCCAGTTTCTTAAAACTCACCCAACGGGAGAACTAGAGGTTGCAAAGCTAATCGGAGAGGACTTTCAGATTTTTAGATTTGAGAGTAAAAAAGGTTTCTTTTGGAATCTTACTGAAGAAGAAAGGATAACTTTACAGGAAGAAGTGAAAGAAGCGTATAATTTTGCTATGGAAGTAATTAAAAATAATAGCTGTGATGTATTTATCTTAGATGAAATAATGGGAGTTTTATGGAATAAGCTTTTAAGTGAGGAAGAGGTTATAAAACTTATAGATAATAAGCCTGTTAACATGGAACTAATTCTAACAGGAAGAAATGTTCCAGATTCAATTAAAGATAGAGCAGATCTAGTAACAGAAATGAAAGAAATAAAGCACTACATGGAACAGGGAGTTCGTGTAAGGGCAGGAATTGAGTTTTAAATGAAGGTTATTACAAGGTATCCGGGAAGTTTTGGAGAAGTGATTCAAGGAAAAATTAACAATAAAGATATGCTCTTATCCTGTCCTATAAATGTTTATACAACTGTAAAACTATTTGAAAGTAGAAAGCCTTATAGAAAGTGTAAATGGGTTAAGGCTGATAGATTCTTATATAATATTTTAAAAGGATGGAATTATGAAGAGTATTATAAAAGCTTAGATATTAATATCTTTTCTAAAATCCCTACTGGAAAAGGTATGGCTAGCAGTACTGCAGACCTTTGCGCTACATATTATTCTCTTTTAAAGATGTTTGAAAAAGATTTTAATGAAGAAGAGCTTATTAGAGAGTGCATAAACATAGAGCCTACTGATAGCATAATATTTAAAGAAATGACCTTATTTGATTATAAGAAAGGCCTTTATAAAGAAAAAGTAGGTAAGTATCTAAGATATAATATATTAGCTTTTGAAGGAAAAGATAAGATAAATACTGTGGAGTTTAATAATAGGAAGTTACCTGATTTAAGTGATACAACTGATCTTTTTACTATATTAAAAGAAGGAGTATCAGAAAATAATTTAGAAAAGTTTGCTTACGTTTCTGAAGAGAGTATAAAGAGAAATCAGAATAGACTTAACTATGAATGGATAAGTTATATTGAAAATATAAAGGAACACACTTCAGGACTTGGAATTATAGGAGCACATAGCGGTAATGTACTAGGAATAATATATGAAGATGAAGAAAAATTAAAGCAAGCAATTAACTTCATTAAAAAGAAGAATTTCTATAAGTTTTATACTATAAAAACTCTAGAGAGTATAGAATAAGTATTGAAAATTTTGGAAATAGTTAAAGGTTTTCAGCATATATATAATGGTAAAAACAATATGCTGGAGGAGACTATGATTCAAGATAAAATAGAAATAATGTACAATTATGATAAGAGAGAATTAAATGAAATCATAAAAAAGTTAGTTACTACAAGAATATCAATAGATAAAAAAGAATTAGAAAAGACCTTTAAGCAAAGTAATAGAGAAATTCACATATTTAAAGGAGTTCTCAAATGTAATGAATGTGGTGGAAATATGTTTTATAACGAGAGGTATAAAGGATATAAGTGTGCAAACAGTCAAAAAATAAGGGGAAGATGTACATCACATTCTATTAAAGAAGAATATTTATTAGAAGCTATAAAAGAAAGTATTACAGATTGTTTAGAAAATAATATAGATATAGAAGAGTTATATAAAATGGAAAACAAGAAGGCTATAACAGCAGATGCTTATAAAAAAGAACTTAAAAAGATTCAAAGAGAGTTACAAAAGATAGAGAGCCAATTTGAAGTGATGT
The DNA here is from genome assembly GCF_055755365.1 of Clostridium sp. X. Taxonomy (NCBI): domain Bacteria; kingdom Bacillati; phylum Bacillota; class Clostridia; order Eubacteriales; family Clostridiaceae; genus Clostridium; species Clostridium sp. X. The sequence continues at coordinate 509,004 of NZ_CM146912.1, read as the reverse complement.
ATTCTGAGGAGATAAGTGGTATAACAAGCTATAGAAATTTTGAAAACTTGATGAGAGCTTTACAGAAGAAACAACAGTTTTTAATAATAAAACAAGGGAATGTAGAGAGTTTAAAATTAAAAAATGAAGATGAAAGTGAAATATACTATCAAATCTGCAAAGAAGAAGTGGACAAGATACTAGGCTTTAAGGATATTAACAGGGAGTTTATTGAGGCTTTAGTAGATAAAATTGTTATCTCGGAAAATAAGGCACTAAGAGAGAAAAAGGTAGATATATATTATAGATTTAAAGGTTAAAAAGTATTAATACTAAATTTATTTAGCTGTATTTTAAATTTAGTATTAATACTTTTTTTGATTTTAAAATTCATTTGCAACCTTGTGAAGATGTTTTAATAATTAAATTTGTTATTTAAGGATAGTTTTAGGATAGAATTATACCTTATAAGTTATATTAATTTAAGAGGTTCTTAAAGTTGATATCCAATAAATTAAAGGGTATTATTAAAAAAGAACTATAAAGGAGTATAAGAAAATGTGGGTATTTAGTTTGTTTCTTGTTATTGTGTTAGGTATTATTTTGGTTTGCATGAAATTGTCAAATAAAATTATACATCCTGAAAAGCATCTTTGTGAGGAAGTTACAACTGATTTAGATAAAGAAGAAGTATATATAGATTCCTCCTATGGATATAAGATGTATGGAGTTTTTTTTCCTAATAAAAATACAAAAAAATTTATTATTATATGTCATGGGTTTAAGTGCTGTATATATAACTCTATGAAATATATGCACATATTTTTAAAAAGAGATTTTAATGTTTTAGTTTATGATAATAGATATCATGGATTAAGTGGAGGGAATGATGTGTCCTTTGGGTATTTTGAAAAGTATGACTTAAAGGCATGGACGGACTGGCTAGTAAATAGGTTTGGGGATGATATCATAGTTGGAACCCATGGCGAGTCAATGGGAGGAGGAACTGTTCTCCAAAATATAGCTATAGATTCTAGAATAAAATTTTGTATTGCAGATTGTGCTTATTCAGATGTTACTAAACTTATGAGGTACCAACTAATAAAACGATATAAGTATGAGTGGTTATGCTGTTTAATGCCATTAATCAGTATGATAGTTAAGATAAGAGCTGGATGGAACTTTAAAGAGGTATCTCCAATAAAGAAATTAGGTGAAGTAGATACCCCGGTAATGTTTATACATGGAAAAGCAGATGACTATGTTCCAACTTATATGAGTGAAGAGATGTATAATGTAAAGAAGGGAATTAAGGAAATATATATTGCTCCTAATTCTCATCATGCAGAAGCTTTTTCAAATAATATTGAAGAGTATGATAGAAGAGTAGGAGAGTTTTTAGATAGGGTGGTGAAGAGTTAAATGAGTTTAAGACTTATTTATGGCCGTGCAGGTTGTGGAAAGAGTGCACAATGCGTAGGGGAAATAAGAAAGAGATTAGAAGATGGAGAAGAGAAACCATTAATTTTAGTTGTTCCAGAACAGTTCTCATTTCAAGCTGAAAAAAGTGTTGTAAAAGCTATTAAAGGTACAGGAATTATAAATGTAGAAGTTACTAGCTTTGAGAGAATGGCATATAAGGTGTTTAATGAGGTTGGAGGGGCAACCAGAAGTCGGATGGATTCTTCAGGTAAGCTTATGTTAATCTTTAGTATTATGAATAGATTAAAGGAGGAACTTAAGCTTTTTGGAGCAGCTGCAGATCAACATGGATTTGTAACTACAGTGTCAGATATTATTACAGAATTTAAAAGATATGATATTACTCCAGAAGAGCTTGAAAACTCACTAAGTCTAATTAACGATGATAGATTATTAAAAGATAAGATTTCGGATATAATTAAGATTTTTGCAGAGTTTGAAAAAAGTTTACATAAAAACTACATAGATAGTGAAGATGAACTATCTATGCTTTATCACAAATTGGAAGAGTCTACTCTATTTAATGAAGCAGAGATATGGTTTGATGAATTCACCTCCTTCACTCCCCAGCAGTATAAGGTCATAGAAAGACTTTTAGGAAAAGTAAAAAGAGTAAATATAACCCTTTGTATGGATTCCCATAATGAAATGGATAGCACAGATGTTTTTGCTCCAGTTAAAAATACAGAGCAAAGACTACGTAGTATTGCAGGTGAAAATAATTATGCTATTGAAGAAGATAAAATATCAGAAAGTACATGTAATGATAGATTTAAAGGTAGCATGGAAATTAAATATTTAGAAGCAAATTATTTCAAGTATCCCTATGAACAATATAAAGAGAAAACAGAGGATATTAAAATAATTAGAGGGCTAAATCAATATGCTGAAGTAGAGAAAGTAGCTATGGATATTATTAAAATGGCAAGAGAAGAAAAGCTGAGGTTTAGGGATATAGCAGTTATAACCAGAGATTTAGGAGCTTATGAAAAGATAGTAAAGACAATATTTCATGAATATGAAATTCCCTATTTTATAGATAACAAACATGAAATAGATGATAACCCTCTTATAGTATTAATAACTTCTGCACTAGAAGTCCTCAATAGAAATTGGTCTTATGAGACTGTGTTTAGATATCTAAAGTCAGGACTTATAAATATTAATAAGGAAGATATAGATATTCTAGAGAACTATGTAATGGCTTATGGAATAAGAGGAAAAAACAAATGGAATAACCTTTGGGAATATGGAAACGAGGAACTTTGTAATAGGGTAAATAATATAAAGCTTCAAGTTACTAAACCTTTAAATAAACTTAGTGAAGATTTAAAGGGTAAAAAGAATGTAGAGGAAATATGTACTGCCTTATATAATTTTTTATGTGAAATTGAAGCTAACAAAATAATAGAGATATGGGTTAGAAAGTTTAAAGAAGAAGGAAATCAAGTCCTGGCAATGGAGTATAGTCAGATTTGGAATATGGTTATAGAGCTTTTAGATCAAGTAGTAGACATATTTAAAGAAGAAAAACTTGAGCTAAAGGAGTTCACAAAGATTCTATCCTTAGGGTTTGGTGAACATAAGATGGGGCTTATTCCACCATCTCTTGATCAAGTTCTAGTTTCAGATGTGGAGAGAGTTAGAACCCATGAAGTTAAGCTTTTATATATTTTAGGAGTTAATGATGGAGTTTTTCCAGCGGTATCAAAGGACGAGGGAATACTTACGGATTCAGATAGAAATAAACTTAGAACAATAGACATTGAAATTGCAGAAGATACTAAGTCTAAGAGCTTTAATGAACAGTATTTAATATACAGAACATTAACTATTACTTCAAAGTATTTAAGAGTATGTTATTCTATTGGAGATTTTGAGGGGAAGGCCCTAAGACCTTCTATTATTATATCAAGATTTAAGGCTCTATTTCATAAAGTAAAAGAAGAGGGAGATATAGTAGAAGGAAATGATGAAGAAAGTCTTGAGTACGTTTCAAGAGAAGTTCCTACTTTTAATAAACTGGTATCTATACTGAGAAGAGATAATAATAAGAACTCAAGCCCTCTTTGGAGTGATGTTTTTGATTGGTACTCATCCAATAATGATTGGAAAGATAGATTAAAGGTAATTTTTTCAGCGGCTGCTTATACAAATGATGTAGAGCAAATAAGAGAAGATAAGATAAGAAAATTATATGGAAATAAATTATATTTTAGTGTATCTAGAATAGAAAAGTATACTGAGTGTCCTTTTGCTTTTTATGTTCAATATGGATTAAAAGCAAAAGAAAGAAGAATTTTTTCTATAAGTGCTCCAGACTTAGGTACATTTATGCACAGTGTTATTGATGAGTTTTCTAAAACTGTGGATGAAAATTCTCTTAAGTGGTACGAAATAGATGAGGCATGGTGTAGAGATACTGTAGCTAGAATTGTAGATGAAAAGTCTAAAGAGGTATCAGAGGGAATATTTGATAGCTCTCCAAGGTATAGATACTTCACAGAAAGATTAAAGAGAGTTCTCATTAAAGCTATTCTTATCATAGTAGAACACCTAAAGAGAAGTGGTTTTCAGCCTATAGGATATGAAATAGGTTTTGGTGAGGGGGAAGCTTATCCGCCTATTCATATAGAGCTTTCTAATGGAGAAAAGGTTCAGCTTATAGGAAGAATTGATAGAGTTGATAAACTAGAACTTCAGGGCAAGGAATATTATAGAATAATAGATTATAAATCTGGAAATAAAGAGTTCAAGCTATCAGACGTATATTATGGACTTCAAATGCAGCTTCTAACATATTTAGATGCAATACTTTCAAATGAGGAAGTTAACATGACAGATGAAGTAATTCCGGGAGGGGTCTTATATTTTAAGGTAGATGATCCTATTATAAAGGGAAGTAGAAGTATATCAGATGAGGAAATAGAAAAAGAGATTATGAAGGCTCTAAAAATGAAAGGGCTTTTAATTGCAGATCCTGAAGTTGTAAAGGAAATGGATAGAGAGATAGAAGGGGCATCACTAATAATTCCAGCAAGAATTAATAAAGATGGTAACCTTGGAAAATCTTCTGTTGGAACGGAAGAACAATTTAAAATGCTTAGAGAACATGTAAAGGAAAATCTAGTGAAGGCTTGTGAAAATATGCTAAAGGGAGAAATAAAAATTAAGCCTTATAAAAATAAGGATTTCTCTGCTTGTATTTACTGTCTATATTCATCTATATGCCAATTTGACAATGGATTTGAAGACAATAACTATAAGGTTATTGAAGATAAGAAAGACGAAGAAGTATGGGAATTATTAAGAAAAGAACATGAAATAAAAGAAGAGGATAGAAAAGAGGTGAAATGATTTGGAGGAGGTAAGATGGACCAAGGAACAACAGGCTGCCATTGATACTCATGGGTGTAATCTACTTGTTGCTGCAGCGGCAGGCTCAGGAAAGACAGCAGTTTTAGTAGAGAGAATAATAAAGATGGTAACAGATATAAAAAATCCAATAGATATTGATAGGCTTTTAGTTGTAACCTTTACTAATGCAGCTGCCGCTGAGATGAAGGAGAGAATAGCAAAGTCTATTAGTGATGAACTTATAAAGTATCCAAAGTCAGTTCAGCTTCAAAGACAATTAACTCTGCTAAACAGAGCTAGTATAACTACAATTCATTCTTTTTGTTTAGAGGTAATAAGAAGTAATTTTCACTATTTAGATATAGATCCGAGCTTTAGAGTAGGCGATACTACAGAAACTATTTTACTTAAAAGTGAAGTCATAGAGGAGATGTTTGAAGAGTTATATGAAGTTGAAAGTTGCAGCAAGGAATTTTTAGACTTAGTTGAGTTTTACAGCAACAACAGAGATGATTTTGCTCTTCAAAACATTGTATTAGATTTATATAATTTTGTAATGAGTTCTCCAAATCCAAAAGAAACCTTAAATTCTATGGCAAGTGATTTTGATGTAGAAGAGTCCTATGATTTTGGTGGTTCTAAATGGGCAAAAGTCATAATGGAAGATATAAAAATTGAACTTATGGGGCTTAAAGGTCTAATGGAAAGTGCTATAGATATAATAAATAGTACAGGAGGCTTAGACACATATCTAGAGAACTTTGAAGATGAACTAGCCATGATAAATGATTTAATATTAAGTTGTGACTCTTCTTGGGATAATCTTAAAACAGCTACTGAAGCTACTGACTTTAAAAAACTTAAAGCTTGTAAGAATTGCAAAGATAAAGAAAATCAAGACATAGTAAAAGAAATAAGAAATAAAGTTAAAAAGCAAATAAAAGAGGATATGAAGCAAAAGCTACTTTTATATGCTGGAGAAGAAACAACAAAGGATTTAAGAGAGTTATATCCAATAATGAAGGCTCTATCAGACTTAGTAATTAATTTTATGGATAGGTATGGGAAAGCAAAGAGAGAAAGAGGAATAATTGACTTCAATGACTTTGAGCATTTTTGCCTCCATATTCTTAGCATGCCGGAAGTGGCTTCTAGTTTAAGAGAAAAGTATATAGAAATACTTGTAGATGAGTATCAGGATAGTAATGAGGTACAGGAAGCTATAGTTAATTCTATTGCTAGAAAAGATGAAGTCACAGAAAAAAATATAAATGTATTTATGGTGGGAGATGTAAAGCAGAGTATTTATAGGTTTAGACAGGCAAAGCCAGAGCTGTTTTTAAATAAATATAATAGCTACTCATTAGATGAGGGAGAAAAGGAAAGAAAGATTACTTTATTTAAAAACTTTAGAAGTAGAAAAGAGATATTAGATTCTGTTAACTTTATATTTAAACAGATAATGTCCGTAAATATAGGGGAACTGGACTATGATGACAGTGAAGCTCTAAACTTAGGAGCTGACTACATGGAATATAGTGAAAAAGGGTCAGTTGTGGGAGGATCAATAGAGCTTAATATTATAGATAAAAGCAGTGATGAGGGACAGGAAGTATTTGTTGATAATAAAGAAGAGAATTTTAATGAAGATGAAGAAGTACTCTCTAAGATACAAATAGAAGCAAGACTTGTAGCTAAAAGGATAAATGAACTTATAAATGAAAGAGAAGAAGAAACTCTTAAAATATATGATAAGGATATAAAAGGATATAGAAAGGTAGAATATAGAGATATAGTAATTCTATTAAGAAGCACTTCAAGTTGGGCACCTGTATTTATGGATGAATTAAAGGAATATTTGGTTCCGGCTTATGCGGATGTGGGAAATGGATATTTTGAGGCCTTAGAAATTAGAACTATGCTATCACTACTCCAAATAATAGATAATCCAAGGCAAGATATACCTCTTATTGCTATATTACGTTCGCCAATTGGAGCATTCACGCCAGAGGAACTTATTGATATTAGACTAGAGAATAAAAATGGAGAATTCTATGAGGGCTTAGTTAAGCTTTCAGAAAGAGAAGATGTAGATGCAGAAGAGAGTAGTCTAAAAGATAAATGTATTAATTTCTTAAAGAAATTAAAGGTGTGGAGAGATGAATCTATACATATGCCTATAGATGAATTTATATGGCATCTATACACAGATACTGGATACTATGGCTATGTAGGAGCTTTAGCAGGAGGAATTCAAAGGCAAGCAAACCTTAGAATATTATTTGAGAGAGCTAGACAATATGAAACCACAAGTTATAAGGGATTATTTAATTTTATAAGCTTTATAAATAAGCTTAAGGTGAGTAACGGAGATATGGGAAGTGCTAAAATACTAGGAGAGAATGAAAATGTAGTTAGGATAATGAGTATTCATAAAAGTAAAGGTCTAGAATTTCCTGTAGTATTTTTATGTGCACTTGGCAAGAATTTTAATATGCAGGATTTAAATAAAAGAATACTTTTCCATAATGAATTAGGGTACGGACCAGATTACATCAATTTAGATAAGAGATTATCCTATCCAACGGCATTGAAGCAAGCTTTAAAAAAGAAAATAAAAATGGAAACTCTCTCTGAAGAGATTAGAATTTTATATGTAGCATTAACAAGAGCAAAAGAAAAGCTAATTATGGTAGGTGGAGTAAATAACATTGAAAATTATGCTAAGAAGTGGGCTTATGGATTAAGAGATAGTAGCTTCAAGTTAACGGAATATGAAGTATCTAAAGGAAAGTGTTATTTAGATTGGATTGGACCAGCAGTTATAAGACATAAAGATGGAAAAATGCTTCGAGAAGTTGCAGGAATAGAAGAGTATAATCTTATAAATTTACTAGAGGACTCTTCTAAATGGGAGATTAAATTTCATAATATAAGCGATATAATTAATAATGAAATTGAAAACATTGAGGAACATTTACCAGAGGAAGTAGTAGATATAGAGGAAACTGAAAGTAAGAGTAAGTACCATGATGAAATAAAACGTAGATTAGAATGGGAATATGAATATACAAGAGCTGCACAGCTTCCAACACTCTTAACTGTTACCGAGGTAAAAAGAATGCACAGCAGAGATATGATCAGAAGTTTGCATAATGATTATTCACAGGATATATATACTCCTAGTCTTGTACAAAGACCAGCCTTTATGGAAAAGAATAAAAAGTTAACAGGAGCAGAAAAAGGTACGGCTATGCATGCAGTTATGCAAAAGCTTGATTTCAGAGGAGAGTTAAGCAGAGAAAGTATAAAGAAACAAATAGAGAAATTAGTAGCCAAGGAATTAATTACAGAAGAGCAAAAAGAGAGCATAGATATTGAAAAAATACTTAATTTTTTTAGTTCGGAGATTGGGAAAAGAATAATAAAATCAAAATATGTATATAGAGAAGTTCCTTTTCATATACAATTAAATAGCACAGAAGTATTTTTAGATTTACCTAAAGATAAATATGAGGATGAATATATTATGCTTCAAGGTATAATAGATTGCTATTTTGAAGAAGATGAGGGAATAGTACTTGTAGATTATAAAACAGATTATTATAAAGAAGGACATGGAGAACTGGTTAAAGAAAGATATAAAGTACAGTTAGATTACTATGCAAAGGCTATTGAGGTAATAACTAGTAAAAAAGTTAAAGAAAAATATTTATATTTGTTTTATAATAATGAGGAGTTGGCAATGGACTAAGAGAGGAGATGGGGTTAAAAATTGAGTATGACAGATAAGAATATACAGGATTTTAAAGTTAATGATAAAATTGAAAATTATTTTATTATAAAAAGTGCTGAATGTAGAACCAGTACTAACGGTAAAAAATATTTAGATTTTACTATTGGAGATTGTACAGGAGAAATAAATTCTAAGTATTGGAACTATAATGAAGGTGATGAAGAGTTATATAAACCTAATGTACTTATAAAAGTAAGAGGTAGTGTTACGGTATGGCAGAATAATAACCAATTTAAGATAGATAGAATTAGAGTAACTAACGAACAGGATAATGTTCAGATATCTAATTTTGTACCATCTGCTCCATATACCTCTGAAGCTATGTATAAAGAAGTTATGGATTATATAGATAAAATAAAAAATGATGATATAAAAAATATTTTATTTCATATTATAGAGAATTATGAAGATAAATTAATGCATTTTCCAGCAGCTAAGAAAAATCATCATGCAATAAGAGCTGGATTATTATATCATACAACTACTATGCTAAAAGCTGGAGAAAAACTATGTGAAGTATATGCTTTTATAAATACAGATCTGCTATATGGAGGAATAATCCTTCATGATCTTGCAAAAATAGATGAAATGGATGCAAGTGAACTTGGAATTGTAAGTGATTACACTGTAGAGGGGCAGCTTTTAGGTCACATAATTCAAGGAGTAAAAAACATAGAAGTTGCAGCACAAAAGGTAGGAGCAGATAAGGAAATAACAATGTTATTGCAGCATATGATTTTATCCCATCATTATGAAGCTGACTTTGGAAGTCCTAAAAAGCCTATGATTCCAGAGGCTCAAATGTTGCACTATTTAGATATATTAGATGCTAGCTTATATGACATGCATAAGGCAACAAGTGAAGCAAATAGAGGGGAGTTTTCGAATCCAGTATGGTCTCTTGATAAGAGAAAGATATATAGAACGAATATTGAATTTTAAAAAAATGAAGGTGTTAGGGCACCTTTATTTTTTTTATATTAAATAATAAGCATCCATATTAATTTTATGATAAATATGTGTAAAGAAAATAATAATTAAATCGATAATAAAATACTAAATAATTATTTTATACATTTTAGAATTTAAAGAAAAAATTAACAATATCATAAGTTTTACAGCTTGTCTATATTTTCGTCTTGACATTTATAGCAAAGATTGTATATTCTTAATTTATAGGTAAAGTTATATTAAACTTAGGAGGACTAAATATGAAAAAGATAGGGTATAAAATAATCCTTATAACATCATTAATAGCTTTTATTACAGGAATAATTATAAGTGGTACTATGACTTATAAAAACATTCAAACTAACAATAAATTAGTAGCTATTCAAAAGGAAGCCTTATATGATAATTATAATGTTAAAATTAAAGAACAAGTAGAAATTGCAATTTCTATGATAGATGCAATACATAAAAAAGTCCAAACAGGTGAATTGACTATAGAAGAGGCTAAAAATCAAAGCGCAAGTTTATTAAGAGTAATGAAGTATGGTGAAAATGGATACTTTTGGGCGGATACTGTTGAGGGTGTAAACGTTGTACTTTTAGGTAATAAAACAGAGGGAACAAATAGAATAGAGTCTAAAGATTCTAACGGCACATATTTTATAAAAGAGATAATTGAGAATGGTAAAAAACCAGACGGAGGATATACAGACTACTGGTTTCCAAAGTCAGGAGAAACAACACCATTACTTAAAAGAGGGTACGCAAAACTATATGCTCCTTTCAATTGGGTAATAGGTACAGGTAACTATGTAGAGGATATTGATAAAATTATAGCTAGCAATGAAGCTATGATAAAAAAAGATTTGACGCAAAGTATAATGATTAATATAGTTCTATTTGTAGGTGCATTAATTGTAGCTGTTATTTTAGCTTTCTTCTTAAGTAAAGATATAGAGAAGCCTTTAATAAAAATTAAGGATTTTGCACAAAGATTATCTGAATACGATTTTTCAACTCCAATCGATGTTACAAGAAAAGATGAATTAGGACAAACTGGTGATGCCTTAAATACAGCACAGAAAAATGTAAGTGGTTTAGTGAAAGTAATTATGGAAAACTCACAGGAGATAACTGCATCTTCACAAGAACTTTCAGCAACCATAGAAGAATTAACAGTAAAAACAGGAACTATTGATGAATCAGTAGAAGTTATTGCTGCAGGTATGCAAGAATCTAGTGCTTCATCACAGGAGATAAGTGCATCTGTTGAAGAAGTAGATTCAAGTATTAATGAGCTTACATCTAAGGCAATGGACGGAAGCAATAAAGCAAATGAGTCTAAAGAAAGAGCTACAATAGTTAAAAATAGTAGCAAAAAGGCTATTGAGGATACTCTAAGAGTATATGCTGAGAAGCAAAGCAATATGGAAAAAGCTATTGAAGGTGGAAAAGTAGTAGAGAATATAAAAGTTATGGCAGATACTATTGGAAGTATAGCAGAGCAAACAAATTTACTTGCATTAAATGCTGCAATAGAGGCAGCAAGAGCAGGGGAGCAGGGAAAAGGTTTTGCAGTTGTAGCTGAAGAAGTTAGAAAACTTGCAGAGCAATCAGCACAAGCAGTAATAAATATTCAAGATACTATTGTTAAGGTTCAGCAAGCATTTAAGAGTAGTATTGATACAGGTAGTGATATATTAGAATTTATAAACATACAGGTGCATGAACAGTTTTATGCTTATGGAGAAACAGGTAATCAGTATTATAATGACTCAGACTATGTAAGCAAAATGTCTGAGGAAATTGCTGCTATGGCTGAAGAAATTACAGCTACAGTTGGTCAAGTAAATGAGGCAGTACAGAACATGGCATATGCATCACAAAAATCAAGTGAAAATGCTGACACAATAAGAGAGAGCATGAATGAAACTAGTAAAGCTATAGAAGAAATGGCAGTAACAGCACAAAGTCAAGCAGAACTTGCTCAAAAATTGGATGAAATAGTACAGCAATTTAAGATATAGTTATATTAAGATAGGTCCTTCATAATAGGAGATGGACAACTTTAAAGCAATACAAATTATTTGTATTGCTTTTTTGTTTACTTCATTCCAAATTTATATTTTTTTCATTTTATGGAAAACTATATCATAGAATAAGAAAGGTGAAAAATGTAATATGTATAATGTATAAGAAAGGGATGAAAAATTATTATAGTTATAGCAAATAAACAAAATAATATTTAAGAGTATATTATAAAGTATTGATTATTGCGGAGGTGAAGTAATGATTCTAGATAAAGAGACAATAAAGAAAGATTTTTTAAAAAAGCTTATTACCATGTTTTCAGAGGAAATTCAAGATACTACTATGTTGCATATGTATTTAGCCTTTGGAAGTTTAATAAAGGAATATTGTGCAGAGAATTGGTTGAAAACAAATAAGCAATATATGAGAGAAGGCGACAAACAAGTTTACTACTTTTCAATGGAATTTCTAATAGGAAGATTGCTAAGAAGTAACCTATTAAATTTAGGAATAGAAAAAGAAAGTGAAGAGGCTTTAAGTGAGCTGGGGATAGATATAAGTGATCTTGAGGGGGCAGAGCTAGATGCAGGACTTGGAAATGGAGGTCTTGGAAGATTAGCGGCATGTTTTCTAGATTCTATGGCTTCGCAAGGAATACCAGGTCATGGTTGTGGAATTAGGTATAATTATGGTCTTTTTGAACAGAAAATTGTTAATGGATATCAAGTAGAGATACCAGATAATTGGCTAAAAGAAGGTAATATATGGGAAACTAAAAAAGAAGATAAGGCTGTCATTGTAAAATTTGGAGGAAGCATAAGACCAATAAATTTAAATGGCAGATTGAACTTTATACATGAAGATTATTCAGCAGTTAAAGCTGTACCATATGACACACCAGTCATAGGTTATAAGAACAATACAGTAAATAATTTAAGGCTTTGGAGTGCAGAAATCTTAGACAAAGACAGAGAATTAGATTTTTCATTCTTTAAGACTGGCAATTATTCAAAAGCTGTAGAATATAAGTCGTCAGTAGAGTCTATTTCACAAGTTTTATATCCAGATGATTCAAGAGTAGAAGGCAGGATTTTGAGATTAAAGCAACAGTACTTTTTTGTAAGTGCAGGAATACAAAGTATAATTAGAAATTATAAAAAGAAGAAATCTATTAAAGATTTATATAAATATGTAGCTATTCATATTAATGACACTCATCCGTCTCTAGCAGTTCCAGAGCTTATGAGAATACTTATAGATGATGAAGAGTTAAATTGGGAAGAGGCTTGGGATATTACAATAAAAACTATATCTTATACAAATCATACCATTATGGCAGAAGCTCTTGAAAAGTGGCCAGTAGATTTGTTTAGAGAACTACTCCCAAGAGTTCATATGATTGTTGAAGAGATAGACAGAAGATTTAACGAGATATTATTAAAGAAATATCATAATGATCAAGAAAAATTAAATAAAATGTCTATAATAAGAGACAATCAAGTAAGAATGGCTAACTTAGCTATTGTGGGAGGACATTCAGTAAATGGAGTAGCGCAGCTTCATACAGAAATATTAAAGAATAGGGAATTAAAAGATTTTTGTGAGTTATACCCACATAAATTTAATAATAAAACCAATGGAATAACTCATAGAAGATGGTTACTTCAATCAAATCCAAAACTTGCCCTATCAATAAATGAAGCTATAGGTGAGAGATGGATAAATGAGCCAAAAGAGCTTATAGACCTTATAAAGTATAGTAAAGACCAAAATTTTATGGACAGAATATATAATATAAAACAACAAAATAAAGAGAAGTTTGCAATGCAGATAAGAGATAGTTATGGAATTTTAATAAATCCACAATCTATATTTGATGTTCAAGTTAAAAGACTTCATGCTTATAAAAGGCAATTACTAAATTTATTTCATATAATTTATCTTTACAATCAGCTTAAGGAAAATCCAAACTTAGATATAGTCCCTCGAACCTTCTTTTTTGCAGCAAAAGCTTCTCCAAGTTACTTTTTAGCTAAAGAAGTGATAAAGTTCATAAATACTGTAGGAGAAGTAATAAATAATGATAAAAGTATAGGCGATAAGTTAAAGGTAGTATTTTTAGAAAATTATAGAGTATCTCTTGCAGAAAAAATAATTCCTTGTGCTGAAGTAAGTGAGCAAATTTCAACTGCATCAAAAGAAGCTTCAGGAACAGGAAACATGAAGTTTATGATGAATGGAGCAATTACTGTAGCCACATTAGATGGAGCAAATGTTGAAATAAGAGATGTGGTGGGGGAAGACAATATAGTAACCTTTGGTTTAACCGCAGAAGAGGTTATGAATTATGAAAAATATGGAGGCTACTGGTCGCAAGAATTATATAGTAGTGATAGTAGAATTCATAGAATAGTAGATCAAATAGTAAGTGGGCATTTTGGGGCCCCAAGTGCAGAGTTTAAAAATATATATAATCATCTTATGGATAGAAATGATGAATATTTTGTATTTAAAGACTTTAATTCTTATGTTAAGGCTCAAGAAAAAATAGATTATCTTTACAGGAAAAAAGATAAGTGGCAAGAAATGTCTATAGTTAATATTGCTCACTCTGGAAGTTTTTCTAGTGATAATACAATTCTAAACTATGCTAATGAAATTTGGCATACAAAATCTGTAAAAATTAAATAAAGCCAAATAAAATAAACTGCTACATATATCTCGTAGCAGTTTATTTTATTTAAATATTATTCTTCATCTGTATAGTCACTATCGACGTCTTCATCAGCTTCAGATGTTTTTGTATTATCAATAGAGTTAGAGTTAACTGAAGTTAGTTCATCATTAGGTATATAAATTTCTAAACCAACGCTAAGTAAATTAGGGTCATTTATGTTATTCTTTTTCATAATTGTGTCTACAGCTTTTGCTATATTCATATCAGGGAAAAAATTCTCGGCAATAGTATAAAGACTTTCACCAGATTTTACAGTATATTTTGTGCAACCAGTTGCATCAATAGTATTGACTGGAACCATTAAACGGCTACCAACAGATATTACTTCTCTATTCTTTAGATTATTCATTGTTTCTAAAATTTTCACAGCCTCATCTTGACTTCTCCAAGGGATAACGTTTCTTGCGATACTAAATAGAGTATCTCCTTCTTTTACTATATAATCAGTATACTTATCAGTAGTTTGGGTATTAGTAGCCTGAACCTTATCAGGTTCCTCTTTATTAATTACTATATTTTTGTTGTTATTTTCTATTTTAGAAGTAGCATTATCTAGACTGTCTGATTTTTTAGTAGCTGTTTTTGAAGAATTGTCCTCAATACTTATTTCTTTTTCATTTTGTGAACCTTCTATTAAGTTGTTTAGGCTCCTTGTCATAAAAAATACTCCAAGAAATAGTACTATTGCAGAAGAAATTATTATAAGAGTTTTTTTAATTTTTGATTTCATGTGTTTAATACTCCTTTCCAATATGTGATATATTTTTATTCTTGACCAATATTTGGATTTTAAACTTGGTATAATAAATTTTTATAAAATAATTTACATACTTTTATTTAAAATTGGAGAAATTCTAATATTATAAGAATTTTAGGAGGTAAAATTATGGATTTACATGAAGCACATGAAGTTATGATTAGTCCAGATAAAATAACAGTTGTTTATAAAGGAGAACCAGTTTGGATTGAAGAGGTAGAAAACAATACAGAGACAGCACAAGTTAGAGTATTAAAAACTCAAAAAGTAATGGGAGTTTATTTAAAAGAATTAGTAAATACAAAAGAAATAGTAGGGAAAGTCAATCATTAATTCTAGGAGTAACTTATTTATATGTATATAAGAAGAGATGTTTACGAATATAAAATTGAAAATTATTTATTTGTATCTAACGAAACAAAAGGTAATATTGAAATTTATGATGAAAATAATAATTTAGTGAAAAGTGTAAATAGAGTTCCAGGAAGTTTTTATGAATTCAAAGGAATTGCGAACAAAATATATAATGATATGCAGGAGAATTAACATACCCTCAAAGTTGTTGTAAGAAATTAACAACTTTGAGGGTTTTTTAGATAAAATAACAACTACAAGCAAGAGAGGGACAGGCTTAAGCTCATTTCCAATAATAAATTTTTAACTTTATCAAAAAAATACTATATTTAATGAGCAATTATCAACTATATGTAGTATAATATAGTTAATTATTAAAAAAAAGCTGCATAAATGAAATTTTATTATTGAAAAGTTGCAAAAAAATATATATAATATAAGACAAATCTTTATTGTGATGAGACGTAATTTTATAATTGGGGGGAAGATTATGGAATATAGAGTAGGATTACCTGAAAAGCAGGGGCTATATGATCCACAGTTTGAAAAGGATAATTGTGGAGTAGGATTTGTTGTAAATGTTAAGGGTGAAAAGACTCATGGTCTAGTTAAAAAAGCATTACAGGTTTTAGTTAACTTAACTCATAGAGGAGCAGTTGGTTCTGATCCTAAGACAGGAGATGGCGCGGGTGTAATGTTTCAAATACCAGATGAGTTTTTTAGGATAAGCTGTGATAATTTGGGTATTGAACTTCCAAAGTATGGGGAATATGCGGTAGGTATGACATTTTTACCAAAGGAACCTGCATTAAGACATCAGTGTGAAGGAATATTTGAACGAATAGTTGAAGAAGAAGGACAAAAACTACTAGGCTGGAGAGATGTTCCTACTGATAACAGAGGAATTGGTGAGACTGCAAAAGGAACAGAGCCAATAATAAGACAATTATTTATTAGTAGACTAGATTGTAGTGTTGAAGAGTTTGAAAGAAAATTATATATCATAAGAAAGAGAACGGAAAGTGAAATTAAAAAACTTGTAAAAAGAAATACAGAGTATTTTTATATATGTAGTCTTTCGCGTAAAACAATAGTTTATAAAGGATTACTTCTTGCGGAACAAATAAGTGGATTTTATCTTGATTTAAATGACATAAACTTTAAAACTGCTATAGGTTTAGTACATCAAAGATTTAGTACTAATACATTCCCAACTTGGGATTTAGCACAACCTTTCAGATTTCTAGCTCATAATGGTGAAATAAATACCATAAGAGGAAATAGAAACTGGATGAATGCAAGAGAGGGAGTATTAAAGTCTGAAACTTTTGGAGATGAATTATCTAAATTATTTCCAATCATAACACCTAATGGAAGTGACTCAGCATCATTAGATAATGTATTTGAACTTCTAAAAATGGATGGAAGAAGTAATATACATGCAATGAGAATGTTAATACCAGAAGCATGGAAGAATAATGAATTTATGTCTGAGGAAGAAAAAGCATTCTATGAATATCATGGATCTTTAGTTGAACCTTGGGATGGCCCTGCTGCTGTATTTTTTACAGATGGAGAAAAAATAGGTGCTACTCTTGATAGAAATGGTTTAAGACCAGCTAAGTATGTAATAACTAAGAGTGGATTTATGGTTATGGCATCAGAGCTTGGAGTTCTTCAATTTAATCCAGAGGAAATCGTTAAAAAGGGTAGATTAGAACCAGGTAAGATGCTTTTAGTAGATACTACTCTTGGAAAAATAATTGAAGGAGAAGAACTTTCTAAATTAGTTTGTGGAGATGAATCTTATAAAGATGTAATAAATAATAAGAGACTTACTCTTAATGATTTTGAAGGCGTTAAAGAGTCATCTACAATTAATCCAGAAACTTTAAAAGAAAAGCAACAAGCTTTTGGATATACATTAGAAGATAGAGATGTTATTTTGAAGTATATGGCTGAGGTTGGTAAAGAGCCTATTGGTTCTATGGGAAATGATACACCAATAGCTGTATTATCTAATAAACCACAACTGTTATTTTCATATTTTAGACAGCTATTTGCTCAGGTAACAAATCCACCAATAGATCCTATAAGAGAAGGTATAGTAATGTCTCTTATGAATTATATAGGACCTCAACAGAATATACTTGCAAAGAAAATTTCAGATAGCTCCTTTATAGAAATAGAAAAACCAATTTTATCAAATGAAAATATAAGCAAGATAAAAGGTATAAGAGATAATAACTTTAAATCAACTACAATACCTATAACTTTTAAAGCTGATAGCGGAATAGAAGGCTTTAAGGAAGCTCTTAATCTAATATGTGACAGAGCTTCAAAAAGAATTAAAGAAGGATATAATATACTAGTTCTAAGTGATAAAACTGTAGATAGTTATGAAGCAGCTATTCCAAGCTTGCTTGCATTATCAGCTGTTCACCAATTTTTAATTAAGGAAAAAACAAGAACTAAGGTTTCTTTAATTGTAGAGACTGGGGAAGCTAGAGAGACAACACATTTTGCTTTACTTATTGGATATGGTGCATCTGCTATAAATCCATATTTAGCTATTGAAAGTATAGAAAATCTAGTAGATGAAAAAGAAATAAAAGATATAGATAAATCAAAAGCAGTTAATAACTATATAAATGCAATAAGCAAGGGACTTCTTAAAATATTATCAAAAATGGGAATTTGTACAATTCAAAGTTATCATGGAGCACAGATTTTTGAAGCTCTTGGTTTAAATGAAGAGTTTATAAATAAATACTTTGAAGGCACTACTTCAAGAATAGGTGGAATTGGAGAAGAGGTTATAGCTAAGGAAGTGTTAATTAGACACACTAGTGCCTATAACAAATTAAGAAAGCCTGTTAATGAACTTGAGGTAGGTGGATTATATTCTTGGAGAAAAGATGGAGAATTCCATTTATTTAATCCAGAGAGTATCTACAAGCTTCAAGCTGCTACTAGTAGTAATAATTACAAGGTTTATAAGGAATATGCCAGTCTTATTAATGATCAAAGTAAGAATCGATGTACTATAAGAGGACTATTTAACTTAAAGAATGGAAATAGCATTCCAATAGAAGAAGTAGAGCCAGTAAGTGAAATAGTTAAAAGATTCTGTACAGGGGCTATGTCTTTAGGCTCAATAAGTAGAGATGCCCATGAGACTATTGCAATTGCAATGAATAGACTTGGAGGAAGAAGTAATTCCGGAGAAGGCGGAGAAGATAAAGTAAGATTCAAGATAGATAGTAATGGAGATAGTAAGAGAAGTGCTATAAAGCAGGTGGCTTCAGCACGTTTTGGAGTTACGGCTAACTATCTAGTTAATGCAGATGAATTACAAATTAAAGTAGCACAAGGTGCAAAACCAGGAGAAGGTGGACATCTACCAGGTAAAAAGGTTGATGAGTATATCGCTAAGATGAGACATTCAACTCCAGGTATAGACTTAATATCACCACCACCTCACCACGATATCTATTCTATTGAGGATTTAGCACAACTTATTTATGACTTAAAGTCTGTAAATCCAAGCAGTAGAGTAAGTGTAAAGCTAGTTGCTGAGGCTGGAGTTGGAACAGTAGCTGCAGGAGTTGCTAAGGCACATGCAGATGTAATATTAATAAGTGGACATGACGGTGGAACAGGAGCGGCACCATTGTCTTCTATAAGACATGCAGGAATACCATGGGAGATAGGTTTATCAGAAACTCACCAAGTATTAATGCTTAACAATCTAAGAAGCAGAGTAAGACTACAAACTGATGGTCAGTTAAAAACAGGTAAAGACGTAGTTGTAGCAGCATTACTTGGTGCTGAAGAATTTGGATTTGCAACAACAGCTCTTGTAATTTTAGGATGTACACTACTTCGTAAATGCCATTGTAATACTTGTGATATGGGTATTGCAACACAAGATTCAGACCTTAAACAATGCTTTAAAGGTAAGCCAGAGCATATAATTAACTTCTTTACATTTATAGCTGAAGAAGTTAGAGAATACATGGCTCAGCTTGGTTTTAGAACAATGAATGAAATGATTGGAAGAGTAGATAAAATAGAAGTTCAAGAAGCAGTAGATCACTGGAAAGCTAATGGATTAGATCTTTCAAATATATTATTTAAGCCAGATATGCCTAAGAGAATTAAGCCTTATTGTGTAACTGCTCAGGATCATGGAATTGAAACTGCTATGGATCATCATTTAATACAAGTTGCTAGTCCAGCTCTAGATAGTGGAAAACTTGTTAGAGGTAGCTTTGAAATTAAAAATGTAGATAGAACTGTAGGTGCAATGCTAAGCGGAAAAATCGCTAAAGCTTATGGTGAAGCAGGATTACCAGAAGATACTATAGTATTTAATTTTAAAGGATCAGCAGGACAAAGTTTTGGAGCATTCGGAGCAAGTGGACTTACCCTAGTTCTTGAAGGAGATGCGAATGACTATGTAGGAAAGGGACTTTCAGGAGCAAAAATAATACTTAAAGTTCTTGAAAAGAGTAGCTTTAAAGCAGAAGAAAATTCAATTGCAGGTAACACAATACTTTATGGTGCTTGTGATGGTCAACTGTATGTAAATGGATCTGTAGGAGAGCGTTTTGCTGTAAGAAATAGTGGAGCAACAGCAGTAGTAGAAGGTGTTGGAGATCACTGTTGTGAATACATGACAGGGGGAACAGTACTAGTAATAGGTAAGACAGGTAGAAACTTTGGAGCAGGTATGAGTGGAGGTATTGCATTTGTACTAGATGAAGATTCTTGCATTACTGATAAGTGTACTGAAGAAATGTTAGAGATTGAAGATCTACAAGATAAAGAAGATGAAGATACTGTTCTTAAACTTATAGAACAACACTATGAGAATACAAATAGCGAAAAGGCTAAAAATATTTTAGAAAATTGGGATGAATACAAGACTAAATTTAGAAGGATAATTCCAAGTGCATATAAAGCTATATTATACAAAAATAAAAAATCTATAAAGGTATCTGAGTAAGGGGGGTGTTACTGTGGGAAAATTAACTGGATTTAAAGAGTTTGATAGAAAAAATTATAATAAAAGAGAAGTAGAAGAGAGAATTAAGGATTATAAAGAAGTATATATCCCACTTACTTCAGAAGAAATAAGTGAGCAAGCGTCTAGATGTATGAACTGTGGGACACCCTTCTGTAACTGGGGATGTACACTAGGAAATATCGTTCCGGATTGGAACGATATGATCTATAGAGATGAATGGGAGAAGGCTTATAAAAGGCTCTCTCTAACAAATAATTTTCCGGAATTTACTGGAAGAGTTTGTCCGGCACTATGTGAGGCAGCCTGCACTCTAGGTATAAATAGAAAGTCAGTATCTGTAAGAGAAGTTGAGTTGTCTATAATAGAAAGAGCCTTTAAAGAGGGCTGGGTTAAAGCCAATACTCCAAGAGTAAGAACAGGTAAAAAGATAGCTGTAGTAGGTTCAGGACCATCAGGACTTGCAGCTGCAGCAGAGTTAAATTATGCTGGCCATGAGGTAACTGTATTTGAAAAGGATGAAAAATTAGGAGGCCTATTAAGATATGGTATTCCAGATTTTAAACTAGAAAAGCATATAGTAGATAGAAGAATTAAAGTTATGGAAGAAGAAGGCGTGAATTTCAAGACAGGTATTGATGTAGGTCAAGATATTACAGGGCAAGAACTTTTAGATTCATATGATTCTATTGTACTTACAGGTGGTTCTAGTGTTCCGAGAGATTTAAAAATGGAAGGAAGAGAGTTTAAAGGAATTCATTTTGCTATGGAGTATCTCTCTCAACAAAATAAGAAAGTATCAGGTGAAAAGTTCAAAGAAGAAAATATAGATGCTAAGGATAAGACTGTAGTAGTTATAGGTGGAGGAGATACGGGTTCAGATTGTGTAGGAACTGCTGTTAGACAGGGAGCTAAAAAGGTATATCAATTTGAAATAATGCCTAAGCCACCAGTAGAAAGAGATGACACTATGCCTTGGCCAACATATCCTAGAACACTAAAGACTTCTACCTCACATGAAGAAGGTTGTGAGAGAGAATGGAATATAGTTACTAAGAAGGTTGTTGAAAAAGAAGGTAAAGTTAGTGAGCTTATAGCTGCTAGAGTAGAGTGGACTACAGATGAAAGTGGCAGAATGAATATGGTAGAAGTACCAAATAGCGAATTTAAAATAGATGCAGATTTAATTTTCTTAGCTATGGGATTCCTACATCCTAAGCATGAAGGATTGTTAAAAGACTTAGAAGTAGAAATTGATGAAAGAGGCAATGTAAAGACTAACGAAGAAGGAATGACAAGCATAAATAAAGTTTTTTCAGCAGGAGATATGAGTACAGGACAGTCTCTAGTTGTAAAAGCGATACATGGCGGAAGAGAAGTTGCTAAAAATGTTGATAAGTATTTAATGGGAGACACATTCCTTAAAGGTTAAAATTTATTTGAAGATTATCTATCATGGTTATTGATAGGTAATCTTTTTTTGATATTTAAATAACATGTGGTAAAGAATAATATATAGGAGGTGCTTTTATGGGAACAATTTTAGGACACTACATAATGCCTCATCCACCTATTCTTATAAAAGAGGTTGGAAAGGAAGAAGAAGAAAAAATAAAGGCAACAAGTGATGCTTGCAAGAAAATTGGAGAAGAGATATCAAAGCTAAAACCAGATACTATAATTATTATAACACCACATGGACCCTTATTTAGTGATGCTTTATCAGTAGCAACTTCGGAGTCTATAAAAGGAAGTCTAGAAAGTTTCAATGCTCCAGAAGTAGAATTTAATATTTCAATAGATACTTCCTTAACAGAAAGTATTAGAGAGAAATCAATTAGTAAAGATATAATATTAGTACCTGTAGATGAAGCTTCTATGCAACAATACGGAATCTCTTCAGAATTAGACCATGGAAGTATGGTGCCATTATACTTTATAAATGAGCAATATAAAGAATATAATCTAGTACATATAACCTATGGACTACTTTCTAAAGAGCAACTATATACTTTTGGCATGGTTGTAAAAGAAGCTGTAAAAGATAGTAATAAAAGGGTAGTTATAATTGCTAGTGGTGATTTATCTCATAAATTAAGTGCAAAGAGTCCTTATGGTATTGATGAAAATGGTAAAAAATTTGATAAAAAGATTACTGAGTTATTAAGAGATGGAGATATACTCGGAGTATTTGGATTAGATAGAAAGCTTGTAAAAGGAGCAGGTGAATGTGGTTTAAGATCTTTCTATATACTTCTTGGATCTATGGACGGATATGGGGTAAAGGGTGAACTCTTATCTTATGAGGGACCTTTTGGCATTGGATATGGAGTTATGAGATTTGATACTAAAATAGATGAAAATAGACAACTTCTAAACAGTATAACTAAGTTAAAAAAAGAAGAAATAGAAAAAGTAAGGGCTTGTGAAGATGTATATGCAAAGCTAGCTAGAGAAAGTCTTGAGCATTATGTAAAAACTGGAGAGTATATGAAGGTACCTGTACTTAATGAAAAGATGCTTAATGAAAGACGTGGTGTATTTGTATCCATAAAAAAAGAAGGAGAGCTTCGAGGATGTATAGGTACTATATTTCCAGCAACAGATTGCATTGCTAGAGAGATAATAAGAAATGCTGTAGGAGCAGGAGTTGGGGACCCACGGTTTGCACCTGTAGATGTTGAGGAGTTAGAGGATTTAGAGTACTCAATAGATGTATTGATGCCCCCAATAAGTGCATCGAGAGAAGAATTAGATCCTAAAAGATATGGAATTATAGTAAAAGCTGATTCAAGAAGTGGAGTTTTACTACCAAACCTTGAGGGTATAGACACTGTAGAAGATCAATTGGCAATAGCTCTAGAAAAGGCAGGAATAGATAAGTATGAAGAGTACGCTATAGAAAAATTTGAAGTATCCAGAAGAGGTGCTAAATGTTAATCCCCTAGAAATAGGGGATTTAATTTTCACTTGAATTAAGAACTTGTTTCAAAAAAAGCTTTTGTAAAATTAAGGTAGATAGTATAATTATAGTAAGCCGTTTAATAGGTGAGTATATGCGTAACTAAAGACAGGGGGAAAGCTTAACTAATATGAATGAAGCTAAATTGAATGACTATCTTAGTTCTTTGTGCAAAAGTGAATTAGAAAGGGAAATAGTGGAACTTTTCAAGATATATCCAGAGGTTAAAGAGCATTATAATTTAAAGATAAGCAATAAATTAGAAGAATCTCTGTTAGAAAAATACAGAATAAAGATAGAAAACGAATTTCTATCTAGTAAAGATAGAAATAAGACTAAGTACTCATTAATAAGTCAGATTATAATGGAGTTTCAGCAAGTCTCTAGTGAACCTGAAAATATAGTAAAATTAATGCTATATTATATTGATATGGCTTTAGAATTTGTTAATTCAGATATAGATGTAGAGGAGAGTTTTTATTTAAGCATAGAAGGAGTATTTGAAAAAGCTTTAAATATTATATTTAAAAATGAATTGGAAGAGGAAGTAGAAGGTAATATAAAACAGCTTATGGACAAGGTAAGTAATCAAAAATATGAACTTAAAGAAAATATGACTAATATATATTCCCATTATTATTAAGAGTAATTAAATTTTATTTTTTATAAATATAGTTAGTGCTTTTTGAGCAACCTAAGTTATGAAATAAAATATTATTTACTTAATAATAGGAGGTATGTACATATGGAAACATTACAAACAATAACAGTTAAAAATGAATTAGGAAAAAAAATTGAACTTGAATTAATAGACAGAATAAAGCTTGGAAATGATGACTATGTTATAGTATCTATGCCGGGAGCGGAAAATGCTAATGCATATAGAGAAATAAGTAGAGGAAAGGGCGAAATAGAGTATGCATCTATTGGTCAAGGAGCAGAATTTAAAAGAGTTTTAGAAGCTTATAATTCTAAAAATAGTTAATAATTAAGAGCCACTTTATGTGGCTCTTATACTATTCTTCAATATGTTCTTCTACAGAATCAAGGACTATTTGAGAGGATATTATATTTAATCCTTCTTTAGATAATTGATAGGAGCGTTCATTTACTTTTACACTACTATTTATGAGTTTTATTAAACGGCACTTTTCTAAATCTTTTATAGAGGCACACACAATGGCATGACATTTTTTAACAAACTTTGAGCAAATAATTTCAGTAGTTAACTCTTTATCAGGATATAATTCACACATGATTTTTTCAGCATAAGGTTTATGGCTCTTTTTTAATTTACCATACATAGCAACACCATCCTAAAATTATATGATTTATAACATAATATGAAAATATTTAAGATACTATTCTTAAAGTAATATAGAAGGGATAAGATTATATAATGCGTTATGTTATCGTTTGTTTATTAAAAGATGAAGTACTAGATTTTCATGAAAAACTAGTAAAAGATGTTTGCAATAAATTTAAAGTACAAAGACAAAAGCTACCAGCACATTTTACAATAAAAGCGCCTTTTGAAGCTGAAAATATATTAGAGATAGAAAATCTTACAGAGAGTTTTTGTAGAAGCAACTTTAAGGCTCCTATAGACCTTAAGGGAGTTAGTCATTTTAGAGATAATGTAGTTTTTATGGACATTCAGCCATCTAAGGAAGCAGTGGAAATTCATGATAAATATATTGATGTATTAAAGAGTTTAGAGTGGTTAGAGTGGAAAGAAAATGATGGTAAAAATAAGAAGTTTCATTGTACTATTGTGTCTAGAAGAATTAGAGAGAGATTTAATGACATATGGGAATATGTAAATCAGTTTAATCTAAATTTCCACACGTACTTTGACAATATATCAATATTAATTTGGAAAGATAATAGATGGGAAACATATAAAGAATATTGGTTGCAAAAGTAAAGTAATATATAGGAGTTTCTACATCCAATAAAAAATTTAAAAAGTAAAAATTGTGTAATATTATTTAGCACTATTGGTAAAGATATAATAGTAAATTTAATATTAAAAATATGAAAGGGAGAGATTTAAATGGAAGCTTTTGTAGATCAAGAAACATGTATTGGATGTGGACTATGTCCAGCAATATGCCCAGAAGTATTTGATATGAAAGATGATGGAAAAGCACATGTAATTGTAGATAAAGTTCCAGAAGATGCAAAAGGCGGAGCAGTTGAATCACAAGAATCATGTCCTGTAGATGCAATTAAGGTTGAAGAATAATAAAATAAGTATTTTATAATATGTAAAAACAGAAGAAACATTAAGAATAGGTTTCTTCTGTTTTTATTGTATAAGTATTTAATCCTTATGACATCTCATTTCAATATAATTTAATATGTCAATTAGCTTGTCTACATGATAGTTATATATAATGCTCATATCTGTATTTTGAAATTCTTTATTTGATATATCCCATTCTAAAATTGTTTTTATCTTAATTTTAATAGAGTCATTAAATCCGTAATCTGTACCTAGGGACTTAAGCATAAATAAATGGCTATAAGCCTTTTTGCTAAAATTTAATACTCTTTTAAATTCTTCAATTTCAGCTTGATTATCTTTTCCGTGAGTAATTTCAGATGTGTAGTTTTTCAACATATCCTCAAAATCGGAAATTTCATTATTTAAGACAGTTAATTCTATAGATTGATTATAACAAATTGTATTTCTCAATATTAAAAAAATGTTATGAATTAAGTTCTCTTTTATTTCCTGTAGATTATCTAAGTATTTTGGAGGATATATATAGTAGTTAATTAAAACAGAAATAATTATTCCTACAAATGTTTCTATAAGCCTAGAAGTACTATAACTCAATGGGCTTTTATCCTGTAGATTTATCATGATAGCAAGAAAAACTATACAAGCTATAGATACAGATTTTGTACTTTTAAACATATTACATATATAGATTATTGCTATTATACCAATAGAAGATAATAATATATCTCCAGGACTTATTAGGGTGAAAAAAAAGCCTACTACAGCACCTATAAACGTACCTATTAATCTGTTTTTTCCCTCTGTAAATGAGTCAGACACAGAGCTATGCATACAAATTACAGCAGCGATACAAGCATAAAAAGGTGAATCGAATTTAAAAATATTTGCTAAAATCATACATAGAAAAACAGCTAAGGCTGTTTTGAAAGTTCTCATACCTATTTTTTTCATTTGAAATTAAACTCCTTTTTACAAGACAACTATAAAAGTATTATACACAATTGAGTAAATTGGGTAAATGGAAAGTAAAAGTAACAATAGCAAAAATTAAGGTTACTATTGTTAAAGGCTCAGTATAAATGAATCTAATAAAGCTAATATTAAAAGAGACAAATATATTATTTTACTAATGTAGGTGATCATATGAGATTAGAAATTACATTAAGTAAGGAAATCATAAGAAGTAAGTTTGATTTAGACACCAAATACGATGAGTTAAGAAATAGAATTAATCGTCATATATTAGTAATAAGTGATGAGTTAAAAAGTATATGGGATAGAGATGCAGAGGAAAATAATTATAAAGAAGAGTATGATGAATGGGTCTTATCTATATCTAGAGATATAGATAAGATAAAGAAAGTTAATATTGAAGATTTTAAAAAAGATTTACCAGAAAATCTTTCAAAAGAAGATATAGCAATTACTACAGCTCTTGCATCTAAAGATAAAATTTTAATTGGAGATTATAGCAATAATTTAAAAAACAAATATAGTAAAATAAAATTTGTGACCTATGAAGCATTTTTAAGAGAAAATAAGCAAACAGTTAAGTTAAATGATATAGAAGAAGTACTAGTAAAAAATAAATGTTATGAATTATTTGATATATATGAAACACCTGTACGAATAGAAGTTACTTATGGAAATGCAGATATATTAGCTAAGTATCTAGCAAAATTTTATGAGGGTTCAAAAAATATTACTATTAAAGATAAATATTTAAACAATGCTGAAAATGAAAGAAATCTTAAACAATATATATTAAAGTATATAAATAGAGATGAGTGTAGAATTAAGTTTATATTATATTGGGATAAAAAAGACAAAGAAAATCTAGAAAGTAGATTTAGAAACTATAATGGATATAAAAGTGATGTTGTACTGGCAAAGAAGGATATGGCTCATAGCTCCTATATTGAAACTGATAAGTATATGATTGACTTAGGGTATAGATTAAAGGTCTTTGGTGGTTTAGAAAATGATGGGGAAACAGAGTATGAAATAATCAATATTACTAAAAAGTAAAATTTTTGAAAAACAAGAAGATAGTCAAGGGATAAATTTTAAAGAGTAAGGACATCCTAACTAATGATAATACAGTTCAAAATAAGTAAAAGATTATGGAGGTGGCCTATTTTGAGTGAAAAGTTAATGAATAATAGGGAAGCTCACGAAGTTAATAGAAGACTATATAATAAAAAAGGTTATAAAACAACGGAAAATGAATTTTCTAAAAATCAAATAGTTCAAACCATTGAGAGTAATGAATATAACAAAAGTGGAATAGAAGCAAAGAAAAAATATGAATTAGATTAACTTAGATAAGATAAACTTAAGAAGATTAAAAATAGTCTTCTTAAGTTTGTTTTTATTACATAGATAATAGCTTACTGATTTAGATTAAGAGAAATTATATAGTTTAAGCCCTTCTTAGATAAATCATTATGAAGAAATTCAAAGGAAATATTCTTGGCCTCTAAAGCTACTTTAAGGTGACATAAAGCAATACCTACATCTATCTTATGCATATCTTCTAAGTGCTTCATTAAAGTACGTGTTACAGAAAATACGTGAATAAAACTACCTTCCTTAAAGAATCTCCAAGGTTGCATATTTACAGCAGAAGGAGCTCTACCAACTGCGTTCATTATAGAAGTCCACTCATCATTAAGATCTCCAGAATAAAAATCAGAAAGTTTTTTACGCTTATAACTGGAATCAATAATTCTTGTAACCTCACCCTCATTACTAGGATAACCAAAGGAAATTACGATAACGGGTACGTGATTAGTAGGTATTTCTACTATTCCACTTAGTAATTCCTTCTTTATAAATCCTCCAATCCAACAGGTTCCAATTTTCATTCCTGTTAGTTGCAAAACTAGTTGTTCTAAAGTAAAACCTACATTTTCAAGATAACCCTCTTTAACCTCAGAAGTGATTACAAGATAATGAGGAGCTTTTATCTTTCCATAACTTCCTATGATTCCTTTAGAAATACCTTGAATTTTTTCCCCATCTTTCACTAAGTGAACAAGCATTGATATATCCTTATAAAGTCTAATGTTAGAATTTCCTAAGGCAGCTATTTCATTTAAAGTATTCTCATCTAGTTCTTCATTTTTATATTTTCTAACTGATTTTCTGTTATAGATACTTTCCATTAAGTTCATTTCTCACAGCTCCATTTCAATATAAGGTACCATAGTTATTATAGTTTATTAAAACATTTTTTATTAATAATTTCAAATAAATAGAGTTCTTGGCTTCAAGTAAAGTTTTTTACTCCACCTGAAGCTAAAGTATTTAAGTTCTAAAAATTACATAAATTCCAATAAACTATTGAAAGTTGGAAGATGAAAATATAATATTAATAGTATGAGTTAAATTTTTACAAATAGTATATTGAAAGATGGTGAATTATTGTGGCATACAAAAGTCTCCAGAATTTTATTAAGGCATTGGAGGAAAAGAAACTTTTAAAAAGAATAAGTGCAGAAGTTAGCAGTGATTTAGAGATTACTGAAATAACTGATAGAATTTCTAAGGGGTATGGACCTGCTTTATTATTTGAAAATATAAAAGGATCTTCTTATCCTCTTTTGATTAATGTATTTGGAAGTTATGAAAGACTTAATCTTGCATTAGAAGTAGATAATATTGATTCAATAGCTGAGGATATTAAAAATTTAGTTGATATGTCTACATATCTTGGAATACTTAATAAAATTAAGGCTGTTCCAAAGGTTGCACGACTTGCTACAGTTTTTCCAAGAAAAGTAGATAGAGCACCTTGCCAAGAGGTTGTAGAGGATCCAGATTTATCTACACTGCCGATTTTGAAGTGTTGGCCTGAGGATGGAGGAAAGTTCATTACCTTACCTTTAGTTATAACAAAGGACCCTGAAACAGGCATTCAAAATATGGGAATGTATAGATTGCAAGTTTATGATAATAAGACTACAGGTATGCACTGGCATTTACATAAAGATGGAAGAGAAATATATGAAAAGTATAGAAAATTAGGAGGGAAAATGCCTGTATCAGTAGCAATAGGAACTGATCCTGCAACTACCTATGCAGCGACAGCACCATTACCAAAGGAAATAGATGAGATGATGTTTTCAGGATTCTTAAGAAAGTGGCCTCTAGAAATTGTTAAATCAAAAACCAATGACATATATGTTCCTGCTAATGCTGAATTTATATTAGAAGGGTATGTTGATGTTAATGAAGAGCTTAAAGAGGAAGGACCTTTCGGGGATCATACAGGATATTATTCACTTAAGGATAAATACCCTGTATTTCATCTAACTTGTATAACTCATAAAAAAAATCCAGTATATTCAACTACAATAGTAGGAAAACCACCAATGGAGGATTGCTATCTTGGTAAGGCAACAGAACGAATCTTTTTACCACTATTAAAGTTTCAAATACCAGAGATTATAGATATTAATTTTCCACTAGAGGGAGTTTTTCATAATTGTATTATAGTGTCTATAAAAAAGAGATATCCTGGCCATGCAAAGAAGGTTATGAGTGCTCTTTGGGGAATGGGACAAATGATGTACACGAAGATGATTATAGTAGTTGATGAAAATATAAGTCCCCAAGATCTATCTACTGTTGCATGGAAGGTATTTAACAATATAGATGCAAAGAGGGATGTAGTTATAGTAGAAGGACCACTAGATGCACTAGATCATGCATCAGATATACCTCATTATGGACATAAGATGGGAATTGATGCAACTAAAAAATGGGCTAGTGAAGGTCATACTAGAGAATGGCCAAATGATATTGAAATGACTGATGATATAAAGGAACTGGTTAGCAGGAGGTGGGAGGAGTATGGTTTTACAGAAGATTAAAACTTATGGGAAACTTGTAATGTTCTCTCATACCATTTTCTCCTTTCCTTTTGCATTTATATCAATGCTTATTGCAGCTGATGGGATGCCGAAGATTAGTGTATTCTTTTGGATAGGAGTTGCATTTTTAGGAGCAAGAACTGGTGCTAATGCAGTTAATAGACTTATAGATAAGGATATAGATGCAAAAAATCCAAGAACAGCTGAAAGGCATATGCCAAAAGGAATAGTGAAGAGCTATGAGGTAATTCTTATAACGATATTTAGCTTTTCATTATTAGCTTTAGCTGCTTTTATGCTGAATCCTCTTTGTGTTATATTGCTACCTGCAGCTATTTTTCTCTTTATAGTGTATTCATACACAAAACGATTTACATGGGCTTGCCATATTGTTTTAGGAATAATAAGTGGGGGTGCACCAGTAGGTGCATGGATTGCGGTAACAGGAAAGATATCTTGGGTAGCCCTTGTAATGGGTGCGGCAAATGCTCTTTGGGTATCAGGGTTTGATATTATATATGGTTCACAGGATGTGGATTTTGATAGAGAAGAAGGGCTTTATTCAATACCTGCTGTATTTGGAATAAAAAATGCTTTAATAATTTCTAGCCTGTTTCATATAGCAGCAGAAATTATTCTTATTTATATATATTTTATTGCAAATATGAGTTTAGTATATTTAATAGGATTAACTATTATTGCGGGGCTTTTATATAAGGAGCATACTATGGTTTCAGTTGATAATCTTACAAATGTAAATATAGCTTCTTATAATGTAAATCAGTTAGTTAGTATAGTCTTTTTAATATTTAGTGCCACAGATATTCTAATGATGAGGTGATTTTTTGAAGAAATACATAGTAGGAATTACCGGTGCTAGTGGAAGTATATACGGTATAAGACTCATAGAAGAGTTGCTGAAAGCAGGTAATGAAGTTCATATAATAATAACTGATTCAGGAAAGAAAGTAATGAAATATGAGACAGATTATGATACAGATTCACTATTAAATAGATTTAAAGACTCTAGTAGTAATATTAAAGTCTATGATGTGGAGAATCTCTTTGCACCTACAGCTAGTGGTTCATTTAAGACAGATGGGATGATTATTATGCCCTGCTCTATGTCTACTCTAGGGGAGATTTCAAATGGAGTGTCAAAAAATCTTTTAGGAAGATCTTCAGATGTATGTCTAAAAGAAAAAAGAAAGCTAATTATAGTCCCTAGAGAGACACCATTTAATACAATTCATCTTAAAAATATGATTAATCTAAGTGAAGCAGGAGCTATTATACTTCCTGCAATGCCAGGGTTTTATCATATACCTAAGAGTCTTGAAGATATTATAAATTTTGTTGTAGGAAAAGTTCTTGACGCCTTAGATATAGAGAATAATTTATTTCAAAAATGGGGGAATTAATATGAAGAAAAAAATAGTTTGTTTATTAACTGTCATAAGCCTTTTTACATTTGTAGCTTGCAGTAGCAAAAGTAAAGAAACTAATAATATAAGTAAGGAAACACCAAAAAAAATAATGACTATAGGGGTGCTACCTGATACAGACTCAGTACCTTTTGTTATAGCAGATAAAAAAGGGTATTTTGAAAAAGCTGGAGTAGAAGTAAAGATAGAGCAATTTAAAAGTGCAAAGGATAGAGATAGTGCATTTCAAAGTGGAAATCTTGACGGGGTAATAACAGATGTTTTAGCAGTTGCTTTTGCTAAAGAGGGAGAATTTGATGTAAAAATAACTTCTAAAACTGATGGAAATTATAAGTTACTTGCAGGAAAGTCAACGGGAATAGATTTAGTTGATAAGCTAAAAGGAAAGAGTATAGCAATTTCACAAAATACACTGATTGAATATGCTACAGATAAGCTAATACAATCTTTTCAATATACGGAAAAGGATATTCGCAAGGAGATTGTGCCACAAATACCACTAAGACTAGAATTACTTAAAAATGGGAAGGTAGATGCTGCAACACTTCCAGAGCCAATGGCAACACTTGCAGTAAAAAATGGCGCAGTAGTTATAGATAGCACTGATAAGCATGGAATTAATCCAGGAGTAATGGCATTTACATCAAAATCAATCAAAGAAAGCTCAAATGAAATTAAGGCTATTTATAGTGCTTATAATGAAGCTGTAGATTATATAAATAAAGAAGCCATAGAAACTTATGTAGACATATTGATTGCAGAAGTGGGTTTCCCTGAAGATATGAAAGATTCAATTGTTCTTCCTAAATATACAAGGGCAGAGATATCAAAGGAAAAGGATATAACTGAGGTTTTAGACTGGTTAAAGAGCAAAAATCTAATTAAAAATAATTATAAATTCGAAGAATTAGTAACTGATGAATTTGTGAGGTAGAATTTCAATGATAGAAATTAAAAACCTTTCGGTAAGTTATAAAGGAAATAGTGAAGAGGTTTTAGCAATAGATAGATTAAATATAAATATTGATGATGGTGATATATATACCTTTATTGGACCATCAGGTTGTGGTAAGTCGACATTACTACATGTTTTAGGGGGAATACAAAGCAAATATACTGGGAATGTATTTATAAATGAAAGTAACATTAATACTAAAATTCACCGAATAGGATTAGTACCTCAAAATTATGGATTATTACCTTGGAGAAATGTTTACGATAATGCTCTGATGGGATTAAAAATAAAATGTGAAAAGCCAAGTGGATATGAAAATTACATTTTAGAGAAACTAGGAATTAATAACGTTTTAAGAAGATATCCTAAGGAATTAAGCGGTGGGCAAAAGCAAAGGGTTGCTATTGCCCGTGCTTTTATTTTAAAGCCAGATTTACTTCTTATGGACGAGCCGTTTTCGGCTTTGGATGCCATTACTAGAGAAGAAATGCAGGAGCTTTTTTTAAAGATATGGAGAGAAAACAGAGTTACTACTATTTTTATAACCCATAGTGTAGATGAGGCCTTATATCTTGGTAAAAAGATTGTGGTTCTTTCATCTTCACCAGGGAAGATATTAAAGATTATAGAGAATAAGGCTTTTGGACTTGAAAATTCAAGATTTACAGATGAGTATTATGACATGCTCAAGAAGGTTAGAAAAATAATTGAAGAGGGTTGGTGAAAGTGTTTTTAAGAAATAAAATAAAACTCTATTTGTACAGTATTATTGTTATAACAATTATATGGTATGTAATCTTTTTAATCTTAAAAACCCCTATTGTGCCTTCGCCAATAATTGTTTATATAAATATTGTTAATATATTTAAAGAGAAAATTTCTATTCATGTACTTTATAGCTTAGGTAGAATATTCATTGGAATATTTATTTCAATAGCAATAGGAGTACCTCTAGGATTTTTAATAGGATATTATAAGAAGCTAGATAAGTTTCTATCACCTCTGATTTATTTTACTTATCCTATACCTAAAATGGCTCTTCTTCCTATAATAATGCTACTTTTGGGACTCGGAGAAGCTTCAAAAATTATAATGATTGTCTTAATAATTATCTTTCAAATAATTATAACAGCTAGAGATTCGGTAAAGGAAATCCCTCTAGAAACATATCATGCATTAAATTCTCTTGGTGCAAGCAAAGTTCAAATTTTTAGAGAAATAGTATTACCTGCTTCTCTTTCAGAAGTAATAACAGCAACGAGACTTGCCTTAGGCACAGCTATATCTATATTATTTTTTACTGAAACTTATGGGACACAATATGGTATGGGATATTTAATTATGGATTCATGGATGCGAGTGAATTATATTGAAATGTATTCCGGTATCGCAATTTTAAGTCTTATGGGGGTATTGATTTTTAGTATCATAGATATTGTGGAAGAATATTTTTGTGCGTGGAGGTAATGATTAATGACATATTGATATATGAAATTAAATGTATAAATATAAAAAAATATTGTATTTTTTAGCTAAAGACAGTATAATTATTAGCCATAAGGAGGGGGCAATTATGGATAAAAATATTATAATTTTAATTACTTTTATATTGTATTTATGCATTATGTTGGGAATAGGAATATTCTTTTATAAGCGTACAGAAAGTGCTGAAGACTTTTTCCTTGGAGGAAGACAACTTAGCGGATGGGTTACCTCATTAAGTGCCCAAGCATCGGATATGAGTGGATGGCTCCTTTTAGGGTTACCAGGGTATGCATATGCTGCCGGTATGGAAGCTATTTGGATTGCATTGGGGCTTGGAATTGGAACTTATTTAAATTGGAAGTTTATAGCTAAAAGACTAAGAAATTATACTGAAATTTCAGGAGATTCTATTACTCTTTCTGATTACTTTGAAAACAGATTTAGAGATAAGACAAAAGTTCTTCGTGTAGTATCTGCCTTTTTTATTTTAATTTTCTTTTTAATTTACACAGCTTCAGGCTTTGTAGCTGGAGGGAAATTATTTCATACTGTATTTGGAATACCATATATTTGGGCATTAACTATTGGAGTAGTAGTTGTTATTTTTTACACCTTCTTAGGTGGATTTATGGCAGTATGTTGGACAGATTTTGTACAAGGAATGCTTATGTTATTTGCTATTTTAATAGTTCCAACAGTAGCTATAAAGCTAGTAGGTGGTCCGGGTGCTACGATTGATACATTAAAGAGCATGAATGTAGAGTTATTAAATGCATTTACTAGTACAGATGGAGCAAAGATTACGTTAATGTCAGTTGTTTCTCTAATGGCATGGGGATTTGGTTATTTTGGGCAACCGCATATTTTAGTAAGATTTATGGCAATAAGATCTGCAAATGAAATAAAAAAAGCAAGATTAATAGCTATGAGTTGGGTGGCTATTTCATTATCAGCAGCTGTAATTGTTGGGCTAGCGGGAAGAGCTTTTCTTTCAAAACCTTTAGAAGGAGTAGCTTCAGAAACTGTATTTATGGTTATGGTAAATGATATTTTCCCAGCAGCAATGGCGGGAATACTATTATCAGCTATCTTAGCTGCTATAATGAGTACTGCAGATTCTCAGCTGCTTGTAACATCGTCAGCTATATCTGAGGATTTTTATAAGGCACTATTTAGACCTAATGCCACAGATAAAGAGTTACTAAGAGTTAGTAGATTTACAGTAATAGGAGTTGCCATTGTAGCATATATTTTTGCAATGAACCCTGAAAGCTCTGTATTAGATTTAGTATCATATGCATGGGCAGGTTTTGGAGCAGCCTTTGGACCTTTAGTTATTCTTTCTTTATATTGGAAAAGAATGACACGTAATGGTGCTTTAGCTGGAATGGTTTCAGGAGGACTTACAGTACTTATATGGAAACAATTAAACAGTTTTGGAGGAATATTTGCATTATATGAAATAGTACCTGGATTCTTTATTTCACTTATAGCAATTATAATATTTAGTTTACTAGAAAAACAACCTTCAGAGGAAATTGAAAAAGAGTTTATATGTGCTACTGAAAAATAATAATCTAACTAAGAAGCCTGATATATTAATAAAAATTAATATATCAGGTTTTATATTTTTATTAATTAATTTGAATGACGGAACCACATATTTATGCTAAAATAATTAATAAATTAACTTTAGGTATTTTATAAGTTTAACGATTAAATAAAAAGGATTGATATAATTATGAAGATTGAAATTTATATGAAAAATAAAAAAGAGCCTACTATTTATACAGCAGATAGAATAGATGTGTTAGATTTTGAAATAGAAGGTGTTAAGTATAAGCAAATTAGATATTTTAGAAAAGGTTTTAGTAAGAGTGATTATATTGAAGATTCTTTGATTAAAAGGATAGTAGAAAGAGAGCCTAAAGCTTAATGCTTCTAGGCTTTTATAAAGGGGATGGGAAAGTATTCCCTATAAGCTTATGTAGCAAAAGAACGATAATATTATATAATAAAGTATTAAAAAATCTATAAATAAGGTGGTAATACTAGGATGAAGAAGCTTTTTCAAAAAAAACTGAGTACAAAAATTACTCTTACTTTTACACTAAGTATTCTTTTAGTTACATTACTTCTCACAACGGTTGCATATGTGGCAAGCTATCAAATGACTGTTACTAACGTAGGAAATAGAGCAGCTGATATTGCTGCTGTTTCTTTAGAAAATATTAATGTAGAAGAGTTTAATAGTTATAATACAGAGGAGGATAAAGATAAGGAGTCTTATAAAAATGTTATAGACAAGCTTTCTTTCATAAGAAAAATCTCTGGTTCAAAGTACCTTTATGCTATGAGAAAAAATGATGATGGAGAATTTGAATATGTTATTGATACTTCAGAAGAACCCTCAGCTATTGGAGAGGTAGAAGAAATTGTATATGAAGAGTTTGAAACAGTATATTCTGGACAACCTTATATTTCTAAAAAAATTCAAATAGATGAGTATGGTACACTTGTTTCTGCCTACTCTCCAATAAAAGATAATAATGAAAGAGTTGTAGGATTTATTGGAGTTGATTATGATGTAGAAAAAGAGTACCTATTATTACTAAGAGTTCAGCGTATTTTAATAGGAATATCTATCTTCATTGCTATAGTAGCTTCACTAGTAGGAATATTATTATCTAGAAGTATATCTAGACCTATAGTAAATGTAGCTAATTTAGCTAAAAGAATCTCAGAGCATGACTTAAAAGTTGAAAAAATCCATGTAAAAAGTAATGATGAAATTGGTATACTTACAAATACCTTTAATTTGATGGTAGATAGCTTTAAAAACTTAATTAAAGATATACAAAAATCCTCAGGTCTAGTTACTGAGACATCTAATCAGCTTACAAACATGTCAAAGAGTACAGCTTCATCTATAGATGAGGTGAAAAAAGCAATAGAATCTGTATCAGCTGCTTCTTCAGATCAAACAAAGCATGTAGAACTGGGAACAGATAAGACTAATCTTTTAGCTGATAGTATTGAAAGTATATCTTCTTCTATTAGTAATATAACAGAGGATATAAATGAAACTAATAAGTTAAATAAAAAAGGACTTGAAACCATAGATTTACTAATACTGAAGATGAAAGAAAATTCTTCAGCAAGAAATACAGTTGGAAAAGTAATCATAGAAGTAGATAATAGCTCAAAGGAAATAGGAACAATAATAGATACAATAAATCAAATAGCAGATCAAACTAATCTTTTGGCTTTAAATGCTAGTATAGAATCTGCAAGAGCTGGAGAAGCTGGTCGTGGATTTGCAGTAGTAGCAGATGAAATTAGAAAGCTTGCTGAGCAATCTGCAAATGCTACTCAAAATATTAAAAGTTTAATAGAAAATATTCAGATGAAATCTAAAAATGCAGTGAAATCTATGGAAATAGCTACTAATATAGATTCTGAACAAAATATGATAACTCAGGATACAGAAGAAATTTTCTCTATACTATCTAAAAAAATTCAGTTATTATCAGAGGATATTAGTAAAATTAAGATTCAAAATGAAGATATGAATAATAAAAAAGATGATATAGTTAACATCATAGAAAATATACTTCAACTAGCAGAAGAAAACTCCTCTAGTATTGAAGAAACAACAGCTTCAACTGAAGAAGTGTTAGCTTTAATCCATGAACTAGAAAGTCATGCTAATAACTTAAAGAGCTTATCTGATGGACTACAAAAAAATATAGAGAAGTTTAATATTTAAATTTTCACTTAGTATAAAAGACTACAAAAAATATTTTTTTGTAGTCTTTTGATTTTAGATTATTGTTTTACAAAACTTCCACAATCTGTACATTCTGGTGTTTTTGCTACTGATTCATGTTTTACTACTTTTATTTGTTCTAGTGTACAGTAATCTGCATTATTGTCATGAAATTTACATTCATTAACTGTGCATCCAATACTGTCATTGTGGCCTTGGTGCATTCCTTGTTTGTTGTGATTATTCATATTTTTCACCTCGCATTTTCTTTTTTACAAGTATAGTATTAGTTTTTTAAGATTATTTATTCATAGTTATAAGTATGGCATAAAGTATTAATTGCTAGTATTATCCTTTTTTAACATAATAATTACTAAGAGAATATTATGATATAAAATAATATATTTGGGGTGATTAGTTATGTTTATAGCCCTTTTTCAAGAAGTAAGTTCGTATCAGTGGACTCTGATTCTATTGATTTCTATATTGATAATTTCAGGTGTATTCTTATATGAAAAGTATAAAGGAGTTCCAAAATGGCTTTCATATGCTTTAGCAGCATTAGTAGCCATGCTTGCTAGTAGTGGATCAAAAGAAAGTACAGGTGATGATACATTAGATGAAGTAATAAGGGGTGCTGGATACTCCTATGATACAAAACAAGATATATTCTATTCAAATATAGATGCATGGCAGAGAAGTGTGGGATATTGCCGAATGTATGATGAAGCTGCAGCACCTTTAGGGATGATTATAGATTGTGAACCTATTTATTTTGATTATGATGGTAGAAGATGGTTGATTGAACTTCGGAAAGGTCAGTATGATTTAACAACTGGCTGTGAAATAGGAGTATATGCAACAAATAAGCCAGATGTGGATATTACTGGAATATTTAAAGGACCTTTTTATGAATGCGCAGAGGATTCAGATTTGTTACAGATGTCATTTAATCTGAAGAAAAATGGTAAAATAATTTTAAAAAGGAAAGAAAAGCACTGGTGGTTAACAGCTTTTAAGCTTGGTGAGTTTTCCGAACCATCAGAATTGATAATGAGCTTAAGCATAACTTTAAAAGATGAGGAAATGCGAAATGCATTTTTAGAAGGACTCAAAAAGGCAGGATATTCAGAGAAGGAATTTATTGTAAATGGAAATACTATAGGGTTAAAATTTGATAAAACTCGTACAATGCAGCCTATTACAAGAACCACAAAAACAGACTGGATAATACAAAAAAAGAATAAATTATTATGTGATAAGTATGAAGAGATAAGTAGTGAATATGATAATTTCCCAGATAAGATAAAAGCAATTAGAGAACAGTCACCAGAGATGTATATGGAAGTACTAAAAATAGGTAAAACTAAACAATTGTTTGGTATGTATGAAAAAATTGCAAATTATCTAAAGTAATATTATAAAAGCAGGAATTGAATTCAATTCCTGCTTTTATTTAGATTAAAGCTGTTCTTTATGGATTAATTTTGAAATATATATAATCAGAATTAATGCCTTAGAGAGGTTTAACCATGAATACATTAAAGCGTATATCTCAAATTTTTGATTCATCAGAAGAAATATTATTTGATGATTCCTCAAGAATTATTTTAATGAGTGATTGTCATAGAGGTGATGGAAGTTGGGCGGACAATTTTTCTAAAAATCAAAATCTTTATTTTGCAGCATTAAGCCATTATTATCATAGCAATTATACTTATATAGAGATTGGTGATGGAGATGAGCTTTGGGAAAATAATAGATTGTCCAATATCATTCAAGTACATAGTGATGTTTTCTGGCTTCTATCTAAATTTTTTAATGAAGGTAGATTTCACTCTATTTTTAGAAATCATGATATAGTAAAAAGAGATAATAATTATATAGAAAAGAATTTATATGAATACTTTGATGAACGGGAGAAACAATATATTCCTTTATTCCCCAATATAAAAGTTCATGAAGGTCTAGTTTTAAAGCATAGTGATACAAACAATAAAGTTTTCTTAGTGCATGGACATCAACTAGATTATTTAAATAATGAAC
Organism: Clostridium sp. X; assembly: GCF_055755365.1. Classification (NCBI taxonomy): domain Bacteria; kingdom Bacillati; phylum Bacillota; class Clostridia; order Eubacteriales; family Clostridiaceae; genus Clostridium; species Clostridium sp. X. The sequence goes on along the minus strand of NZ_CM146912.1, from coordinate 468,741 downwards.
TATGGAAGTTAAGTAGATTTTTAGTTAGATATTTATGGAGACCACTAAATTTATTAGGAGTAAATGATCCCACAAGTACAGCAAAGAATTATAAAAAGAAAGATTCGGTAGAAAAAAGGCTTATTGAATGGGTAAGAAAAGAAAAGCATATGCTTATTGCTGGACATACTCATAGACCTATGTTTCCAGAAGTAGGTGAACTATTATATTTTAATGATGGAAGCTGTGTACATCCTCGTTGCATAACGGGAATTGAGATCGTAGAAGGTAATATTATACTTGTGAAATGGAGTGTTAAGACAAAGGACAATGGTACCTTATTTATTGGTAGAGATATACTTGCTGGACCAAGAAAGTTAAATGATTACTTTATTATATGATAATGAAAAAACATATTTATATAAATTTAATCCTCAGGGCAAATAGTATTTTTGCTCTGAGGATTTTTTTATAGAAAATACAAGAGCCTGTGACGAAACTGTAACAATAGATAGATACAATAAGAGTATGAAATGAAATACAACATATTTGAAAGGAGTAATGAAAAATGAAAAGTAACAAAATTGTAGTAAAATTGATGGCAGGGGTAATTATTGCAGGAGTAACCTTATCAGCAGGAACAACAGCTTTTGCAAATACTAAGGATAAAGTAAGTAGTAAAATACAAACACTTGGAACAGAAAAGAGAGAAGCATTCAAACAAGGTTTCTTTGGAGGAGATATAAAAGCTCAGCTTGATACCTTAGTAAAGGATGGAACAATTACACAAGCACAAAAAGATAAAGTTGTTGAATATATGAACAAAAAAGATGAAGCAAGAAAAGCTGAGATGGAAAAAATAAAAGCAATGACAGAGGAAGAGAGAAAAGCTTATTTTGAAACAAATTCAGCTAAAATAAGAATAGATTTGTTTAAAGAGTTAGTAGATGCAGGAATACTTAATCAAGCACAAGCAGACAAAGTTAAGGCTGCACTTCCTCAAGGAAGAGGACATAAAGTTGAAATGAGAGATAATGTAGATTTTGCAACAGCTTTTGATACTTTAGTGAAAGATGGAACAATTACACAATCACAAGAAGATAAAATGGTAGAATTTGTGAAAGAAAGAACTGAAGCAAGAGAAGCTGAAAGGGAAAAAGTTAAAGCAATGACAGAGGAAGAGAGAAAAGCTTATTTTGAAACAAATACTGCTAAAGTAAGAATTGATTTATTTAAAGAATTAGTAGATGCAGGTATACTTAACCAAGCACAAGCAGATGCAGCAAAAAAATTACTTCCACAACATAAAGAATTAAAAAGAGATAAAACTATAAAAATAAGAGGAGATAAATCAACAACTTTAAAGGTTGCTCAAGAATAGTTAACTGAATATTAAGGAAAATATTAAATCACCTATAAGGAGTTTAGAGTAAAATACTTGTTTTTATTTTACTCTGAAATCTGTAAAGGGTGATTTTTTAAATTTTCCCATAGAAACATTATGTTATAGCATAATGTTTCTATGGGAAAATAATGCTGTGTAACGAAACTGTAACAAACATAGTGTATAATGAATATGGCATTAGCCTATTATTGGAGGTGAAAGCTTTGACATCGAAGAAAATATTAATAGTAGATGATGAAATGCTTATTAGAAAATTAGTAAGAGATTTTTTGAAAAAAGAAGGATATACAATACTTGAGGCTGAAGATGGTAAACAGGCTCTTAATATGATATTGGAGTGTGAAGATATAAATCTTGTAATTCTAGATGTAATGCTACCGGGTTATGATGGATGGACAGTATGTAGGGAAGTTAGAAAAACATCTAAAGTTCCTATTATTATGCTTACAGCAAGAAGTGAGGAATTTGATGAACTCTATGGTTTTGAACTTGGAGTTGATGAGTATGTTACAAAACCTTTTAATCCTAATATTCTCGTTGCTAGAGTAAATGCTGTTCTAAGAAGAACTCAAGGTGATGGGAAATCAGTAAAAACCTTTGATGGGCTTGTCCTTGATGAAGGAGCTCGGACAGTACTAATTGAAGGGAATCAAGTTGATTTAAGTCCAAAGGAATATGAAATGCTATCATATCTTGTTGATAATATGGGGAAAGCTCTAAGTAGAGAACAAATACTGAATCAAGTATGGGGGTATGATTATTTTGGGGGATTAAGAACTGTAGATACCCACATTAATAGACTTAGAATTAAACTAGAAGAAAAAGAAGAATATATTCAAACGGTAAGAGGGTATGGATATAAATTTGAGGTGAAAAATGAAAAGGTCAATAAAATATAAGCTATTTATATGGATAAATACCTTAGTTGTAATTTTTGTTCTTCTATTTTGGTTTTTGAACACTCAATTTTTAGAAGAGTACTACATATATGAAAAAAAGAATTTGCTTATTAAAAGTACAGATAAAATTAATGAAATGTATGAAGGAAATCCTATAGACATTGCTTTAGAACTAGAAAAGTTTGAAAATGCTTCAGGAGCAAATATATTGATTGTTAGTAATAAGGGCAGGGCAAAATATAGCACATTCATAAGAAATATAGAGGAAAAAAGATTTGAAAGAAGAACTTCTTTGGACCTTAAAATAAAAACCTCTCTTAATGAAAATCAACACATAGAGTTATATAATGTATCAGATTTACCCTATGGAAAGAAAACTGTATTTGAGATTCAAAGTGATATAAAATCAAAAATGGACTTTCTAACTATAATAAGAAGACTAAATGGAGGAGATATAATTATAATAAGAACCCCACTGCCAGCTATTACTGAAAATGCATCTATTGCTAATAGATTTATAATATTCATTGGGTTTATTGCACTTATTTTAGGAAGCATAGTAGCTTATCTATTCTCTAATAAGTTTACAAAGCCTATATTAGAGCTTAATCGTATAACTCAAAGTATGGCAAATCTTGATTTTTCACATATAAGCAGTATAGAGAGTGAGGATGAAATCGGTGAACTTAGCAAAAATATAGATTTTCTTTCAGGTAAATTAGATAGTACCATATCTGAATTAAATGAAAAAAATCAAAGGTTAATAGAAGATATAGAAAAAGAAAGAAAAATTGATGAGATAAGAAAAGAATTTGTATCAAATGTATCTCATGAATTAAAGACTCCTATTGCGTTAATTCAAGGATATGCTGAAGGCTTAAGAAGCAATGTAATAGAGGATGATGATAGCAAGAATTTTTATTGTAACGTTATAGTAAATGAATCTAGTAGAATGAATCAATTAGTTAAAGATCTTTTAAATTTATCACAAATTGAATCAGGATACTTTCAGCTTGAAAAAGAGGTTTTCAATATATCTTCAATGATAGAATCAGTAATTAATAGGTATAGAGCAATCCTTGAAGAAAAAAAGATAAAGCTAAGTTTAATAAAAGATGAAGAGGCAATTGCTTATGGAGATATGGTGAGAATTGAACAAATAGTTATTAATTATATAAACAATGCATTAAATCATGTAGATGATAAAAGAGTTATAAATGTTACTATAAAACAAGGTGAGGATAAAATATGTGTGGATGTATTTAATTCAGGTAAGGCCATTCCTGAAGAGGCTCTTGATAAGATTTGGGACAGTTTTTATAAAGTAGACAAGGCAAGAACAAGGAAGTATGGGGGATCAGGTTTAGGACTATCTATAGTTAAAGGAATTCAAGATTTGCATAAAAATAAATATGGGGTTGAGAATTTAGAAGATGGTGTGAATTTCTGGTTTCATGTGGATAAAGCTTCTAACTAAAAATAGAAAGGATGAACTTAAGAAATGAAGATATATATCAGCGCTGATATTGAAGGAACTACAGGGATAGCTCATTGGGATGAAACTGAAAAGTCCAAGGAAGATTATGAAAAGTTTGCAGAGCAAATGAATAGAGAAGTAAGAGCTGCATGTGAAGGAGCAATAAAAGCTGGAGCTAAAGAGATATTAATTAAGGATGCACATGATAGTGGAAGAAATCTTGATGCAAGGCTACTGCCAAGGAATGTTAACATAATAAGAGGATGGGCTGGGCATCCTTTCTGTATGGTGCAGGAACTAGATGATACCTTTGATGCAGTACTGTTTACAGGTTATCATTCAAGGGGAGGAGCTAATACAAATCCTTTAGCACACAGCATGAACCCTTTTGAAGTAGATTACATAAAAATAAATGGACAAAATGCTAGTGAATTTATTATTCATGCTTATGCAGCAGCTTATATTGGAGTACCTTGTGCATTTTTAAGTGGAGACACGGGAATTTGTGAAGAAGTACAATCCTTAAATGAAAACATAAAAACTGTTTCTGTGTTAAAAGGAGTAGGAGGATCAACTTTAAGTATTCATCCAGATCTCGCAGTTGAACTTATAGAAAAAAGAGTAGAAGAGGCATTAAATGAAGATTTTAGTTTATATAAGATTGAACTGCCTGAGAACTTTGAGTTGGAGATAGGATATACACTTCATACAAAGGCATATAGATTTTCATTTTATCCAGGAGCAAAATTAGCATCACCTAAGTCTATAGTATTAAATACAAAAGACTATTTTGAAGTGCTTAGAGCTATTATGTTTTTGACTTAACTAAGTAATCTTTATTGACATAAAACCATATTAGTAATAATATAAAAAGTGGAAAAATATAAAGTCTTTGTATTTACAAAGGCTTTTTATAGTGGAGGTTTTAATATGATTTCGATATTTAAAACTGTAGGAGAAGAGCTAAAAAAAATTGAGGATATAAATTTTAGTGATTCAGGATATTGGATTAATATGGTTAATCCTTCTGATGCCGAACTATCCTTAATATCTAAAAAGTTTGAGGTTCCAATGGAATTTTTAAGGTCAGCCTTAGATGAGGAAGAAACTTCTCGTATAGATATAGAAGATGGTAATACTCTTATCATTCTAGATATTCCTTTTACAGATATGGAGGACAATTCATTAGTATATGACACCTATCCATTTGCAATTATACATACGAAGCTAGCCATTATAACTGTTTGTTTAAAGGATAGCAAGATAATAAATGATTTTGTGGTAGGTAAAATAAAATCATTTTACACTTTTAAACGTTCAAGATTTATATTGCAAATTATATACAGAATTGCTAGTTTTTATTTAATATATCTTCGTCAAATAGATAAGAAGAGTACATTAATACAAAATAGACTTCAAAAGTCTATGAAAAATAGAGAGTTAATACAGCTTTTATCCCTAGAAAAATCTCTTGTTTATTTTTCAACTTCACTTAAATCTAATGAAGTTACCTTAGAGAAAATGTTAAAGATGGAGCTAATGCAAAAATACCCTGAAGATCAAGATGTTCTTGAAGATGTAATTATAGAAAATAAGCAGGCTATCGAAATGGCAAGTATATATAGTGATGTTTTAAGTGGAACAATGGACGCATTTGCCTCTGTAATATCCAATAATCTAAATATAGTAATGAAGCTTTTAGCATCTATTACTATTGTAATGTCCATTCCTACAATGATTTCTGGTTTGTTTGGTATGAATGTTTCAGGAATCCCTTTTTCATCACAACCTAATGCTTTTTGGATTGTAGTTTCAATAACTATGATCGTAGCAACTATTGTAACTATATATTTATACAGAAAAGATATGTTTTAAGTATAAAGAAGGTGCTCTTCATTTATGAAGAGCACCTTCTTAATTATTTAGTAATATTTTAGTCAAAATCCATATAATCGTCATGATCATAATCATCATCTTCAAAAGGATTCATAGGCATGTTATTCATACCAGCGATATTATACATAGGATGAAGACCCATATTTTGCATAGGCATACATTGCATTGGATAACCACTTATAGGATACATAGGACACATTCCACACATATGTTGAATAGGGGATATTAAATCATGATTTTCATCTATATATTCCATGAGATTCATAGAATCCTCATTATTACGAAATAAGTTTTCATATTTTCTAGGGTACTTACTCATCGATTACACCTCATCTAATTATTTTACTACATATATAATATATGTTTTAAAGTAATTTTGTTGAATGAAAATAAAACATTAAATTATATATCATCCTGTTTTGCGGATAAAGAATAGTTAAATTCCTAACTTAACAAGATTTTATAAGTATGTAGCAATCCAAAATGGATAAGATATATTTGTGCTGAAAAACACAAAGAAAAATAATAAAATTATTGCTGGAGGGATATAAAATATGAATAATAATTATGAATTAGAAGAAACAAAAAGATTAAATGCAGAATCGGCATCAAAAGCTAATGGATCAGGAATGACTAATACAGCAACTACTAATTTTAGTACAGGAAATATGACTAGCAGTACTAATAACTCAACATTAGAAGAAACAAGACAATTAAATGCACAATCTGCTTCAAATGCTACAACATCAAATATAACTACAGGAAGTACAACTAGTAATGCATCAGCAGGAATGAGCAATATAACAAGTACTCCATCAAGTTCAAATACTCAAGTATTAGAAAAAACTAAACAATTAAATGCAAAATCAGCTTCGAATAAAAGTCAATATTAGTATAATATAATTTAAAATAGATACCTAGAGGTTTTTTAACTCTAGGTATTTTTATTGTAAATTTAAAATATGTAATATATAATTATATATATATTGGAAAAATTTTATTATAAATATATTATGATTGAAGAGGAGGCAAAATATGCGCCCCGTAAGTGTAAGTCATGTGAAAGAAGGCGTATTCTTAGGAAAGTCAATATATTCTTCTGATGGGCGATTATTACTAAGTAAAGGGATTCAATTAGATAAAAAATTAATTAGTATCTTAAAAAAGCATCAAATATTATATATTTATATAGAAGATGAAATATCAGAAGGAATAGAGATTCATAGTATAGTTGATGATAAAGTTAGAATTCAAGCTATTAGTACTGTAAAAAGATTATTTGAAATGGCTATGTATAAGAGTAGAGGAAAAGAAAAAATAGAATGGATACCACTTCAAGCCCATCTTGAGGTTGAAAATATTATAGAGAATATATTAAATAATTTAAAAGAAAATGAAAATGTATTATATACTATGACAGAGCTTATGGGTACGGATATGTATACATATAAGCATAGTGTTAATGTAGCAATACTATCTATGCTTACAGCAAGGTCACTAGGAATAAAAGAAAAGGATATTAAAGAAATAGCTCTAGGAGCTATGCTTCATGATATTGGCAAAAGTAAAATTGATCCAGAGATATTAAATAAATCAGATGAAGTGACAGAAGAAGAAAAAGAAATAGTAAAGAAGCATACTATATATGGTTACGAGATTGTAAAAAATGATTTGTCTTTATCATATATCACAAAACAAATAGTCTATTCTCATCATGAGCTATTAGACGGAAGTGGATATCCAAGAGGTTTAAGTGGAGAAGAAATATCTCTATATTCTATGATTGTAACTATATGTGATATGTTTGATTCTATGACATCTGATAAAGAAGGTAAAAAAGGAATCCCAATATATACAGCCTTAGAGATATTAGAAGCTCAAACGGTGTACAAGCTAGATGCCAATGTATATAATAGGTTTATTGAAAATATATCTATTTACCCTATAGGAACAGGAGTATTACTTGAAGATGGTAGAAAAGGAATAGTAGTGGATATTCATAGATCATGTCCAGCTAGACCGATAGTTAATATAATTGAAGATGAAGCTAATGAAGATTATTATGAGATTGATTTAATGAAAAAACCAAATGTGTTTATAAAAGAAACTATTGAATTATAATAGAGTGGAAAGCACTTATGCTTTCCACTCTATTTTTGTTATGCAGCCATGCCGCTATGTGTATTTAAATTCTCATCTTTTTTAAACATTCTAACTATAAGCTTTAAAGCTTCATTTACAACAATTACCAAAGCAGAGGCTGATACTATTTTTATCCACATAATAGGGCTTAGTGAAACTGCATTAAAGAAGTCTGAAAATATTGTTGTTATAAATATTTGAGTAATAGCTGTTATACTTATTACTTTTAGTGCAATTGTATTGTTTTTAAAATAAGGAAGTATACTGTTTGATCCAAATTCTCTACAGTTAAATGCATTAAATAAAGCGCTAAAAGCAAATAAACCAAAGAGTACAGTCTCCATTTCACTTGGTCCAACATGCCCAGCAGGTGGAACTTCTGCACCAAGAGGATTAAAGATCATTTGTATAACTATAATACCTGTTATATATATTGCATTCAAAATCATGGTTGTCATCATGCTTTTAGTTATTATACTTGAATTTCTATTAATTGGTTTTCGGTTTAAAACAGCATCACGGACAGGCTCGAGGCCAAGAGAAAGTGCTGGTGGACCGTCCATTATGATGTTTACCCATAATAATTGAATAGTAGTAAATGGCATTGGAAAATCAAATATTACTGATAAGATAGCAGTTAAAAATGCAACTATATTAACAGTAATTTGGAACTGAATAAATCGTTGAAAGTTTTCATATATTCCACGTCCCCATTTAATACCTTTAACTATAGTTCCAAAGCTGTCATCAGTAAGAATGATATCTGCTGCATTTTTAGAAACCTCAGTACCGGCAATACCCATTGCAATACCTACATCAGCTTTAGTTAAAGCAGGGGCATCGTTTATTCCGTCACCAGTAACAGCAACAACATCACCATTTACTTGAAGAGCTTGAACTATTCTCATTTTTGTATCAGGTTTTGAACGAGCAACTATAGCTATAGTTTTTATTTCTTCTCTAAGTTCTTCATCAGTTAGTGTATCTATATAAGAAGCTTCTACAGCTCTTAGACCATCTTTTAAAAGTCCAAGATCTTCACCAATCGCTATGGCTGTATTTATATTGTCACCAGTAAGCATTTTAGTTAATACTCCAGCTTGCCTAGCAACTCTAACGGCTTCTTCAACATCTGGTCTTAATGGATCTTTTATTCCAACGAAGCCATTAAATATTAAATCATTTTCAATAACTCCTTCTTCAGAAGACATTGCAACTTCTTCATTTATATTTCTATAAGAGAAGCCAAGTACACGCATTGATCTTTTTTGAAGTCCTTCAATTTCTTTTAATATTTCTTGTTTTCTTATATTAGTAAGTTTTACAACTTTATCATCTAACTGTTCATAATGACATAAATCTAAAATAACCTCAGGAGCACCTTTAGTTAAAACAGTATGAGAATTATCTTCATGAATTATTGTACTCATTCTTTTACGTTTAGAAGTAAAAGGTATTTGGTGAAGTACTTTTGTAGATTCTCTTTCCTTTATATAATCGTAAGAGTCATTATATAGAAGGAGAGCACACTCTGTAGCACTACCTAAATATTTAACCTCATTTTCTGTTTTTTCAATATCAGCAGTAGAGTTTATTAAGCAGTTATCTATAAAAGATTTACTGCTTTGGCTTAAATCTTCTTTCTCAACAAACTTACCGTGTAAATATACCTTTTCTACAGTCATTCTATTCTGAGTTAGAGTTCCGGTCTTATCTGAACAGATTACACTTACAGAACCTATTGTTTCACAAGCTTCCTTTTTAGTAACAAGGGCATTTATTTTAGCCATCTTTTGCATAGTAATAGCAAGAGTCATGTTTATCATTGTTGGAAGGCCTTCTGGAACTGCAGCAACTATTAAAGCTACGCAAACTACAAAGGCTGTTTTAACTGGTCCGATAGAGTCTAAAAATGGAAATATTCCAGAAGTATCTACGTTTAAGGTATTAGATATAATCATTTTAGATAACATAATTATGAATAAAATAGCCGCTATAGCACTAGATAGCTTAGATATTCTAGTACCTAAATCTCCAAGCTTTATTTGAAGTGGTGTCTCAAAGTCTCCATCTTCAAGATTCTTAGCTATTCTACCCATTTCAGAAGAGTCTCCAGTAGAAGTAACTACAAATTTTCCTCTACCATATGCTACAAGGGTACCCCCAAAGACCATATTTAATTGTTTTGCAGGAATAGGCTCTTGAGTTACAGTTTTGCCTTTAGCTTCAATGGTTTCCATATCAATAATAAGATCAGCATTCTTGCTTACATCTTCGGATTCTCCGGTTAACATGTCTTCTCTTAGCTTTAAGTCCATGGTCTCAATAAGTCTTCCGTCTGCGGGAATCATATCTCCCATTTCTACATGAACTATATCTCCTGGAACTAGTTCATTTTTACTGATTTGCATTATACTTCCGTTACGAAGCACCTTAACTTCTATATTCTCTGTCATCTTTGAAAGAGCTTCTGCTGCTTTTTGTGATTTTCCTTCTGTTATAATTCCTATTGCAATACCTATAGAAACAGCGCATATAATTCCTATAGCATCGTGAAATTCACCTATTAGAGCACTTATAAGTGCAGCAACTAAAAGAATTACCATCATAGGTTCTGTTAAAGCATCTTTTATATCATCCCAAATAGAACCCTTTTCTTGTGCAGTAAATTCATTAGGGCCATACTTGTCTAATCTTGTCTTTGCTTCTGATGTTGATAAACCTTTAGAAGAATCAACGTTAAGATCATTTAAAACATTAGAAGTTTTCTCATTAAAGTATTTCATTTTATCACCTTCCCGTTAAAGTTGTACGAATTAGATTATATCATGACTAATATATAAATAATATGATATTTTATAGGAAAACGAAGGATAAGTTTGTAAAAGTTATGTGAATAGCTTATATATACATATGTTAAATTTGGTTTTCTTTGTTAAAATATTTTTAGTTTTGTAACAAAAGGTACAGAACTTACTTCATATTACACCTATAATGAGTACATAGAAACAAGTTGAGAGAATAATTCAATTTTAAATAAATATAAAGGGGGAATTTTTAATGAGTATGTTCTGTTATCAATGTCAAGAAACTGTAGGATGTAAAGGCTGTACAATAAAAGGAGTATGTGGAAAGCCAGCAGATGTAGCTAATCTACAAGATTTATTAATTCACACGCTTAAGGGAATTTCATTATATGGTTTAAAAGCTGAGGAAGCTGGAATTAAAAATAAGAAGGCAGATAAGTTTATAGTAGATTCATTATTTGCAACTATAACAAATGCTAATTTTGATAAAGAAGGTTTTGATTCAAGAATTAGAAGAGGCCTGACACTAAGAGATGAAGTTAAAGCTTCATTAATAAATGCTAAAATAAATGTAGAAGATATAACTCATGATTCAGCTTTATGGAATGGAAACACTTTAGAAGAGCTTGAAGAAAAAGCTAAAACTGTAGGAGTACTTGCAACAGAAAATGAAGATGTAAGATCTCTAAGAGAGTTATTAATATATGGAATAAAAGGTATGGCAGCATATGCTGAACATGCATTTAACTTAGGATATGAAGAAGAGGAAACTTACACATTCCTTAAAAAGGCTTTAGCATCAACAACAAAAGAATTAAGTGTAGAAGAGATGATTGCTATAGTTTTAGAAGCAGGTAAATTCGGTGTAGATGTTATGGCGTTACTTGATAAAGCAAATACTGAAAGCTACGGAAATCCAGAAATAACAAAAGTAAATATAGGTGTTAGAAATAACCCAGCTATTTTAATAAGTGGTCATGACTTAAAAGACATGGAAGAGTTATTAAAGCAAACAGAGGGAACTGGGGTAGATGTATATACTCATAGTGAAATGCTTCCAGCAAATTACTATCCAGCATTCAAGAAATATGAACACTTTGTAGGAAACTACGGAAATGCATGGTGGAAACAAAATGAAGAATTTCAAAGCTTTAATGGACCAATATTAATGACTACAAACTGTTTAGTGCCACCTAAAGATTCATATAAAGATAGAGTATACACAACAGGAGCAACTGGCTTCCCAGGATTAACTCATATTGAAGAAAGAAAAGATGGAGAGCCAAAAGATTTCTCTGCAATTATTGAACACGCTAAAAAATGTGCTTCTCCAACAGAAATTGAAAAAGGAGAAATTGTAGGAGGCTTTGCACACAACCAAGTGATGGCTTTAGCTGATAAAGTAGTAGATGCAGTTAAGAGTGGAGCAATCAGAAGATTCTTCGTAATGGCTGGATGTGACGGAAGAGCTAAGAGTAGAAATTACTACACAGACTTTGCAGCAGCACTACCAAAGGATACAGTAATTCTTACAGCAGGATGTGCTAAATACAAATATAATAAACTTAACCTTGGAGATATCGGTGGAATACCAAGAGTATTAGATGCTGGACAATGTAATGACTCATACTCATTAGCAGTTATAGCTCTTAAATTAAAAGAAGTATTTGAGCTTTCAGATATTAATGATTTACCAATTTCATTTAATATTGCTTGGTATGAGCAAAAGGCTGTAATAGTATTACTTGCATTATTATATCTTGGAGTTAAAGACATTCACTTAGGACCAACACTACCAGCATTCTTATCACCAAATGTAGCTAAAGTTTTAGTTGAAAACTTTGGAATCGCTGGAATTGGAACAGTTGAAGATGATATAGAATTATTCTTAGGAAAATAATATTTACTTTAAGGCAAAATATAAAGGATATAAAAATCTTTAAATAGATTTTTATATCCTTTTATTTTTAAAACTCTGCTAGAAGTTTTTTCCCAAAACTATTTCCAAAATTAAAGCAGTCCTCTAATTCTTCTTCTGTTGGGTTATATTTTATTTTTAATCCTTCTTGTAGCACTTTTATTTTAGCTTTTTCTAAGTGTTCAGTAAGGAGTTGAGGTGACTCTCCACTCCAACCATAGCTACCAAAAGCAGCACCTACTTTGTTTATAAACTTAAGTCCAGTTAATTCTTCTATAAAAGGGGAAAGAGAAGTTAGAATACCATTATTTACAGTAGAGGAGCCTAAAAGTATACCTTTAGCTTTGAAAATTTCTGCAATGACGTCATTTTTATCTGCTGTGGCAGCATTATAAATTTTATAGCTGACTCCAGCTTCAGCTATTCCATGAGCTATATAATCTGCCATCTTATGAGTTGCACCCCACATGGAGTTATAGAGGATGACTACACTTTTCTCGGAGTTTCCTTTAGCCCATTCATAATATTTTCCAACAATATCCATGGGATTTTTTCTCCATATAACCCCATGAGCAGGCGCTATCATATCAATAGGTAGATTGAATCCTTTTAATTCTTCTATTTTTTTCGTAACAAATCTGCTAAAAGGAGTTAGTATATTTGCGTAATATTTTAAAGCTTCTTGAGCTATTTCAACTTCATCAACTGTATCATTAAATATATCTGAAGAGGCAAAGTGTTGACCAAAGGCATCATTTGAAAATAATATATTTTTTCCAGTTAAATATGTAAACATGCTATCGGGCCAGTGAAGCATTTTTGCCTCTACAAATACAAGATCATTTTCACCTATATTTAATTTGTCCCCAGTACCTACCACTTTAAAGTTCCAATCCTTATGATAGTGTTTTTTAGTACTTTCAAGGCCAGCCTTTGACACAACAATAGTAGCATTAGGACAATATTCTAATATAGTTGATAAAGCACCAGAATGGTCAGGTTCAGCATGATTCACTACAATATAATCAATAGTACTAGGATCAACAACTTCTTTTAAGTGCTCTAAAAACATATCTGTAAGTGGTGCCCAAACTGTATCTATAAGTACAGTTTTCTCATCTTTTATAAGGTAAGAATTATATGTACTACCTCTGTGAGTTGATAATTCGTATCCATGAAAATGTCTAACTATCCAGTCGGTTCCCCCAACCCAATATACACCGTCTTTTAATTCTTTCAATATAAAACCCTCCTATCTAATTCAATATGTCCTAAGTATTAGGATTTCTTTAAATGAGAAAATTATTCCTTTTAATTTAGAGGAAATAATAAAAAAAGAACTTGCGTGGCAAGTTCTTTTTTAGAAGAGAGTTTCCTCAAGTGCTTCTAGATCTAATATAGTGATTGTTTTTTTATCAAAGTCAATTAATTCATCATTTTTCATATTAATTAACTCTCTAGAAAGGGAGGGACGAGTAGTTGCAAATTGCTCTGCCATCTCCTGTCTTGAAAAGTTTATTTTTACAACTGAACTTTTTTGTTTTTTATATTCATCTAATAAAAAGCTTGCAATTTTTTGTCTTATGGTTTGATAAGATAGATCTTTAAGTATCTTACTTAAATTTAATATTCGATTAGATAATACTCTCATAAAATTGTTCAAAAAGGTTACATTAGAGCTGCAAAGCCTTATAATGTCTTCCTGAAATATAAATAATATTTCAGAGTCTAAGGAAGAAACTATAGTTGAGGGATAGGTCTTTTTATTAGAAAAAATTATGACTTCTCCAAATATCTGACCATTTCCTAATCTATTTATGGTTACAACTTTTCCGGAAGGATAGGTCTTTTGAACTTCTATGCCACCCTCTAGAATTATACCTATACTAGATATGGGATCATCTTCAAGGGCAATAACTTCTCCCTTTTTGTACTTAGCTATTTTATAATTTGTGGCAGATAAGATTTTTGAAGTTTCTTCTGTAGTAAAGTCTTTAAATAAAGTACAAAAAGCTAACCTCTCACCAATATTTTTCATAGTGACCTCCTTAAGATATAATATATGGTTGGTAACATAGGTTACATATCTATTATAATAATACTAGTATAATAAAGTTAATAAATCAACAGGGAATAATATTTATTAGGGGGTATTATGATATGAAAAGAAAAATAATTACTATAGATGAGAAAAAGTGTAATGGATGTGGAATTTGTGTGAATGCTTGTCATGAAGGTGCTATTGAGATGGTAGATGGAAAAGCAAGATTAATAAGTGATGAATACTGTGATGGGTTAGGGGACTGCTTACCAGGATGTCCTACAGATGCCATAAAGATTATAGAAAGAGAAGCAGCAGAATATAATGAAGAGGAGGTAATGAGAAGAATGGAAGAGAGAAAGAAACAAGAAAAAGTAGGAGATATGCCATGTGGTTGTCCGGGAACTATGGCAAAGATGATTAAGAGAGAACCTATACAAAAACCGAAAGAAACTCAAGTGGCTAAAATACAAGTAAGTGGAGATTCATCAGAGAATACTTCAGAGCTAAGACAATGGCCAGTTCAAATAAAACTTATAAATACGAAAGCACAGTATTTAGAAGGGGCAGACCTTCTAATTGCAGCAGATTGTACAGCATACGCATATGCTAACTTTCACAAAGATTTTATAAAAGATAGAATTACAATGATAGGTTGTCCGAAACTTGATGATAATCAATTCTATAAAGAAAAATTAGCAGAGATATTAAGAAATAATAATATTAGAAGCATAAAGGTTATAAGAATGTCAGTACCTTGCTGTACAGGAATTGTAAACTCAGTTAAAGGAGCTATGTTAGAGGCAAATACTATTGTTCCATATAGTGAAGTTACAATAGATCCTAGTGGAAATATAGTAAATAATATATAAGTGTAAAAGTCGATTTTGTCACGTTAAAAAGCAACTACATTAAGTGGTTGCTTTTTAATATGAAAAAATAAGGCGTATGATACTAAACAAAAATTTGTATTTTGCGTAATGGACCAGTATAATAAAAACAAATAAATTATACTATACAGTATAAAAAATTTGGAGTGATAACTACATGAGTAAAACTAAAAATGCTATTTTTGAAGCAGCTATAAAGGTTTTTTCTTCTAGTGGATATAATGGAGCTACTATGGATGATATTGCATTAATGGCAGGAGTGGCAAAAGGCACATTATACTATCATTTTAAAAGTAAAGAAGAAATTTTTAAGTACATAGTAAAAGAAGGTATGAATAAAATAAAAGAGAATGTCCAAAAGAATGTTGATAATGAGGAAGATATTGTATCAAAGTTAAAAATTCTATGCAAGGTACAAATAGATTTAGTGTATAAAAATAGGGATTTTTTTAAAGTCATAATAAGTCAACTCTGGGGGACTGAATTAAGGCAATTGGAGCTTCGTGACATAGTTCAAAATTATATTATGCTAATAGAAAAATATTTAAGTGAAGCAATGGAAAAAGGAATTATTAAAAATGGAAGTACTTCTCTTAAGGCGTATACTTTTTTTGGAGCATTATGTTCAACTATTGTATATGAACTAATTAATGAAGACACAATAAATTTGGATGAGATAATAGAAAATTTAACCGATTATTTATTAAAAGGAATGACAAATTAAAATTTATATAATATTAACAAAATAACTTAAAGTCACTAAAAAGGTGATTTTAAGTTATTTTAATTTTACCATAGTATAATTGTTTACTGAGAAGTATTGACATATAAAAATAAAAGAGTTATATTTATACTGACTAGTCAGTATAAATATCTGTATAACAAATTAAATAAAGAGGTGGTTTAATGAAATTCTTAAAGATAGCAGGAAGAGATATTTTTAATATATTTAGAAACAGATTTATAAGAGTATCAATTATAGCAATTATAATCGTACCACTTTTATACAGCTTGCTGTATCTTTCTGCTTTTTGGGATCCTTACAGTAAGCTTGATGAAATGCCTGTTGCTGTGGTGAATTTAGATAAAGGAAGCATAATTGATAATAAAGAAGTGACTTATGGAAATGACATTTTGGAAGGGCTAAAGGATAATAAAAAGGTAGGATGGGATTTTGTTTCAAATGCTAAGGAAGCAAAAGAAGGTTTAGAAGGTGAAAAGTATTACGCTGTGTTTATAATTCCAGAAGACTTTTCTCAGAAAATAGCTAATGCTAAGGAGGGAAAACTTGAAAAACCTTCAATACATTATATAGCTAATGAGAAAAAGAATTTTTTGGCATCTCAAATTAATCATAGAGTTGCTTTAGAGTTGAAAAAAGATATAACGAAAAATATTACAAGTAACTTCACTGAAATAGCATTTGATAATCTTTATGACATTAAAGACGGAATGGTAAGCGCTGCTGATGGGGGTTCAAAAATATACGAGGGTATAGGAACTATAAGAAATAGTATTCCTAAAATGCAAGATGGTACGCTTAAGCTTTATGATGGGTCAAATAGACTTACAGAGGGTCTTAGTCAATTACAAGGTAAACTTCCTAAAATGAGTACTGGAATAGGGCAACTTAAAACAACAGTAGATAGCGCATCTTTAGAGTTTTTAAAACATCCAGAATTAAAAGGAGTATTACAAAAGGAAAATATTGATGGTGTTAAGACAATAATGGAGGATGCTGAAGTTCTAAGCAGAGCTGATACATCAGCTCTGCAGATAATACCATCATTAATTACAAAAGAAAATATGTTAATTGTAGATAAAACCATAAAAGATTTTGGAACTATTGATATAGAAAAGGCAAATCTATTGTTGAATATGCCAGCACTTAAAGACATTACAGAAACAAAGAATGTTGAAAATATAGGTAAATTAATAAATGATACAGAAGCATTATCAAAAGTAGATGTAGATAAAATTAAGCCACTTATAGGATTATTAAGTAATGCAGATAAGCTTACAAAAATTCTTAATGAAGCAGAAGCATTAACAACAGTTGATCTTAATAGTATGAGCAAATTTTTAAAAGATCAGCAGATAGCATCACAAAAATTTATATCCACTGCTGAAGAACTTAATAAGCATAAAGCAAAAGTTCAGAAGGCTATAAGTACTAATAGTAGTTTATCTGATGCAGAAAAACTTGAACTTACATCAATAGTTGAAGGATACGATAGGTTAACCTCAGATACTTCACACAATATGAAAAATGTAGTTTCTACTATGGATGAAGTGTCAAAAAATATTTCAAGCTTAGAAATTGTTCAAAAGGATATAAAAGATAACTCACAGCTTATAGGGGGAATTAAGACCGCATTAAGTGTAGAAAATGTAGAGTATTTAAATAAATTACTTCCACAGCTTTTAGAAATGAAAGAGGATTTACACTCTAATGCACAAAATTTAGCAAGTGTTAAGATGATTTTACAGCTTTTAAATACATCAGATGTAAAAAAATCAATTGTTAAAATAGAAGCATTACAAATGGACTTAGAAATGGCTAAACCCATAATTACAGATATAGAGAGCAAATTAACAGAAGAGCAATTAATGAGTATAAAAAACTCACCACAGTTATTGCAGCAATTATTAAAAATCAAACAGGATTTAAAGAATAATGAAAAAATCTTGGAAGTAGCTCAGAATGCATTAAATGATAATAATATAGCTATGGCTCAGCAATTAATTGGGGCTATGCCAGAATTAAATGGTGGAGTTAATAAATTATATGAAGCTTCTAATGCTTTAGAAATTGGGGTAGGTCAATTACAGGATGGTTCAGTACAACTAACTGTTGGATTAAATGAATTAAATGGTAATATGCCAGAGCTTGCAGTTGGAGTGGATAAATTATATGATGGCTCAAAGGAGTTAAGCAATAAGTTAAAAGAAGGTTCTATTAAAATTAGTAATAACTTAAAAGTTAGCAGTAAGGAAACAGGAGAATTTGTATCAGAGCCTATGGAGATTATAGAAGAACCAACAAACCATGTACCTAACTATGGAACTGGGTTTGCTCCATACTTTATTGCTATATCTTTATGGGTTGGTACACTCTTAATGTTTTTTATCATAACAGATAAGGTAGATGAAGACATAGATGCAAGTCCTGGATTTGTGGTTCTAGGAAAGTTTTTATCCTATGGATTTATAGGAATACTTCAAGCTGTATTTGTTAGTGTGGTCGTATTAATATTAGGATTAGAGCCAGCTAATGTACCATTATATTTCTTATTTAACATACTATTGTCTTTAGTTTTTATATCTATAATGCAAAGTTTGATATATTTATTAGGTCAGGTAGGTAGATTATTGGCAATGGTACTTTTTATATTACAATTAACATCCTCAGAAGGAACTTTCCCGCTGGAGCTTGTGCCTAGATTTTTTAAAGTATTAAATCCTATAATGCCATTTACGTATGCAATAGGAGGTCTTAGAGAAATAATCTCAGGAGTAAATTATTCTAATCTTTCTCAAAATACAATAGTTCTTATAGGGATTATGATAGGATTTATAGTGATTTCAGTGATAATGAAAGGGCATGCAGATAAGGTACAGGAAAGAATAAAAGATAAAATAGAATTAACAATCTAAATATAAAAAATTTCAAATAGCTTCAGCAATTAGATTTGATTTAAGTGAAGATAACTTTAAAAAAAACAAGTGTTTAGGAAGAGTTTTTTATAAAGCCTCTGTGATAGGTCCACAGAGGCTTATATCATTTTAAAATGATATAACTTTCAATTAGCTAGTGCTGAGAGTTAACTATTGGAGTGGAAATAAAATTAAACAAACAATCAATAAGTCAGTAAAATTATTTGAGAGCTGAATAATCCATAATGAACTTATAAATATTCCAATAAACATAAAAGAAAACATGAGTACAGTTTGTAGCGGTGGAAGTGTTGTTTTCTTTAATCTTAAAACAGTATATCCAATAATTCCGATTATAAATAAAGAGAAAATAGTAGGGGAATGCCAAGAGGCTACAGGAGAATGAACACTTACCATATCTATAGATATTAGTATAGGCTCGGTGTAATCTTTAAAGTTAATTATAATTAATAGTATTATTGAGAAAATTATGCCGCATGACATTGTAAGAAAATCAGTAATATTAACAAAATTTTGGCTCATAGATTTATTTGTGAATATAAAAATTAATTTAGTAATGTTAGCAACAGTAAGAAATAGTGGTAATCCAAATAAGATTAATAAAATAAATATTAACATTTATATAATTCACCTTCTATAATTATTTTACTGTATTATAAAATTCTTTCAATTCATTTTTTACTTCATTTGAAAGATTATGCCATCTAATTCCTTTTATTGCTCCTTCTATAGCATATAACCTATTAATGCAAGCTGAATTGTCTATAGATTTAATATCTAGCCAAGCCTGTGTACTTCCAATTTCTTTTAATTGCTCAAATGTTTCTATTCCAATTTCATTAAGCTGCGCTTCTAAATTATTACCTATATTAATAAGTTTACTTAATTCTCCCACTGGGTTTGCCTCCTTTTAAAATCAAAAATTTTATTGCTCTTTAAAATATTGTAATGTAAGAATCTTATGATGTGAAATTCTTGAAATAACCAGTAACTGGTTACTAAAGAAAATTGATTATATACTTATTTATTGAAGATTGTTTGCAACTGTGCTTGGCTAGGTAAGTTTTCTTTAAGGATAGTAATAATTTTATTGTAATCACTCATTTTAAAGTCAAATGCTTGTTGCATAAAACCACCTGATACATTAATCTTTACATTCTTTGAACTGATTACAATAACTTTTTCAATTTCATTCCATAATATAATCTCTTTATATCTATACATTGATATAAAACCTTTTGAACTAATTCCTTGTTTAATCCATATGCTTGCAAACATAAAAATACCTAATACTCCTATTACATAATGAATCCAAATATTTGCATAAAAATACATAATACACATCAAAATAATTACACCAAACAATACAGTGATAATTTCTACATAGCTTTTTCTTATTGGTATTATTAGTTCTTTCATATATCGTAACTGTTTTAAAATAATTGCAATAAAAAACAGTGGAATTATTAGATTAGTAATAGTCATAATATAATGACCTCCTTACAAGCAACCTCATAATATTTTGAATCCTTATGGTTCACTGCCAATGGCAATCTAGATTTTATTATTTTTATTATTTATTGCTTTTATGATATTGAATGTACAAATTATTATTACAGTACAGAGTAACACAATCAATGCTGAAATTATAGAAATCCCCCTATAGAAAACAGTAGGGGTTATGGTATTAATACTATCATAAATATTAGAATTGCTCTTGATATTCAAGATTGAGATGAATATCGGTATAGCTAATATAGTTGATAAAGTGATTTTCCAAAACTTCATTTGAATACCTCCTAATTTCACGATTTACTATTAGTAAATTGCTTACTTTAGTTAACCTTGACTTTTGTTATAAACTTTGAAGCTCCTTATTAATATTACTATTTAAAAAATTTATAATAGTATTTATAGTTTGTTTAAATAATACACTATCATATGAATTAGAAAATGGATCTGCAAAACCATGTCTTCCTTGTATAACTATAACTTGAATATTATTCTTTGTTTCAAGTTCATTCACAATTTTATCCACTTCAAATGACTTTTCCATACTTGCAAAGATTGTAAGAACTGGACATTTTGGATTAACTTTTAGAAAGTCTCTTATTCTTGTACCATAAATACAAATAACTCCATTTATATTTAGCTCACTACATATCCATGCTACTGTAGCACCTACACTGAATCCAATAACATAAATTTCTTCATATACAGAGTTATTGTTATCAATTAATTTTTTTACCTTATTAAAACAACTTTCAAATCCTACATCATCTATATAATGATTGTACGCTTCAACTTCTTCAGAATAGCTATAAGGCTGTCTATTAATCATATTTGGGCATATAACATCATATCCAAATTTCTCAATAGTGGTTTTTATGAATTTTATATGATTATTTACTCCATATATTTCATGAAGCAATATTATTAATTTATTATTCTTAACAGCTCTTTTATCCAAGTGCTACACTCCCTCTTTATTTGCTTACTCCACATTTTATGTCATTCTGTCATATACTTGTTAATTAATTCATAACATCTTTTTTTGTTGATTCGGATAAAGATAAATTATATGCAACAAATTCAAAGGTTCCATCTGTATATTGGGATGCTTCCTTATTTGCTATAGTTTCTTTCTGTTTTATCCATTTTATTTCTAAATTAACTTAGCTACAGAAGATATCAGCTCAGCTGCTGGAACTAATAAAAATTGAGCTAAAATAGTACCAGATATTAGCCCTCCTACGATGAAAATTATACATCTATTGAAATGTAATTCACTACAGTCTCCTTTTATCACGTCATCTGTTAGCATAGAGATGAATGGGTCTATGAAAATAAACATAAGTATTGTTGAGAAACCATTTACTACAGCTGATAAGGTGCTACAAGTAGTTCTTAATTCTGGATTTAAACATCCTGCATATAGTGATGCCAAAATACCCACAGTTGATACTGCAAAAGCTACTGTATTAAGTAAAATAATCTTCTTAGGTATCAGGTTAAAACTTCTTAATTGCTGAAGATTCTCTTTTTTAGGTTTTGTGACGCTATTTTTAAACTGCTCTATTCCTGATTTAGAGAAACCATGTAGTAATAATCTAGGTATAGAACGATAAATGCTAAATGATTCAACAGCTTTTCCAAATACCTTAATAAATGTTGGCATTAGAAGGGCACCTGTAATTGTTGCTAAGGTTGTAGAAAATATTATCCATCTAAATATGTACAATAAATTCTCAGGGTTTCCTGTTTTTATGGTACTTTCAATTGTTTTAGCCATTAATGGGGCTTGAATACTATTTGCAGTTCTAGAGATTAAGGCAAATATATTAAATACTGCAAAAGATATTGCTATTCGTCCTGTCCTTACCCCAACAATTCTTACTGAATAGGATAGAGTTGAAATTACATAAATTATAAATGTAAGAATTAACACTATTATTATTTGTTTAGGCATTTTGCTTCTCCCTTTATAATGGTTAGATTCCCAAAAATCTACAAGTATTTGCTAATTTATACTTTAATTATATAGTAAATATAACATAAATTTCAATTATAAGGAATGAAACTGAAGATAAATTACTCTTCCAAAATCATTGATTTTCAGCATTTTATAGAATATAATGATAGATGAAAAAAGAATAAAGACAGTTCGTAACCATCCTGTCTATAAACAAAACTAGGACTAACTACGGGTTTAGGTAGTTTTTTTGTTTATGGAGGGCGTACGCCCTTTTTGTTTTGCAAAAAATTATTAAATTGTGGTTATTTAGTTATGAGAGTAAGGAGAAATACAATGAAAAAGATAGGGTTAACAACAACAGTACCCATTGAAGTTTTAATTGCTGCAGGATATACACCAGTAGATTTAAATAATATTTTTATAACTTCAGAAAGTTACTTAAAATATATAGATATAGCTGAGAGAGACGGATTTCCCAAAAGCTTATGTGCTTGGATAAAAGGACTCTATGGAGTTTGTTTAGAAGAAAATATTGAAGAAATAGTAGGAGTTATAGGTGGAGATTGTTCGAACACTAAGGCTCTTGTTGAGGTTCTTGAATTAAAAGGTATAAAGGTTTATCCATTTTCTTTTCCACATGGTCGTAAGCTAGAAGAAGTAGAAAGTGAAATTAAAAAATTTATGGATATGTTTAATGTAAGTGAGGCAGAAGTTGAGAGAGTTCGAAAAAGATTAAATGAAGTTAGAAAACTAGGCAAAGAAATAGATGAACTTACATATGCAGAGAATAAAGCTACTGGTTTTGAGAATCATCTATATCAGGTAAGTTTGAGTGATTTTAATGGTGATGTTGATGTATTTGAAGATGATCTTAAAAAAACAATCCATAATATAGAGAAGAGAGAGCCAATAAATAAGAAATTAAGATTAGGATATATAGGTGTTCCTCCAATGACTGGAGATATATATGAGTTTGTTGAAAAGTTCCATGCTCATTTTGTATACAACGAGGTTCAAAGAGAGTTTGCTTTTCCAAGGGGAGATAAAGCTTTAAATATATTTGAACAATATTATGATTATACTTATCCATATGATACAAAATTTAGAATTACGGAATTAAAGAAGCAAATCAAAGAGAGAAAGCTAGATGGCATAATTCACTATACGCAGGCCTTTTGTCATAGAGCAGTTGAAGATATAGTGCTTAAAAGTCAATTAGATATTCCGATTTTAAATATTGAAGGAGACAAGTTAAATACATTAGATGCAAGAACTAAGCTAAGATTAGAAGCCTTTCTAGATATGCTTCTTGATTTAAAGGAGGCTGAAAGATGCGAATTTTAGGAATAGATCTTGGAAGTAGAGAAGTTAAGATTGTTTTAATGGAAGATAATAATATAGTAGAGAAGAAAAAAATAAGCACAATGAGCTTTTATAGAGACTACTGTACTTTCGATGGAAAGGTAGTTGTTGATTTAGAAAAGCTTTCTATAGGTGAAGTTGATAGAGCAGTGTCTACAGGATATGGAAAAAATAATACTGATTTAAAACTTTTCACTCCAATAAATGAGATAAAAGCCCATATTTATGGAGCAATTTATCAAACTCATTTAAAGGATTTTATACTTCTTGATGTAGGTGGTCAAGATGTTAAGGTTGTTAAAGTGGAAAAGGGTGTTACTACAGATTTGGAGCTAAATGAAAAATGTGCGGCTTCTTGTGGAAGATATTTAGAGAATATGGCAAACGTACTTGAAATATCTCTTGATGAAATGAGTAAGCACTCAGAAAATCCTGTGGAGTTAAATTCAACTTGTGCGGTATTTTCTGAATCAGAACTTATTGGAAAGATAGCTGAAGGCATAAGTATTGAAAGACTATGCTCAGGAGTGAACTACTCGTTATATAAGAGGCTACAGAATCTTCTAAATAAATTTAGAGGTAAAAAGCTAGTTTTAACAGGTGGTGTTGCAAATAATATTGCAATAAGAGAATACCTAAAAAAAGATTATGAAGAAATAGTATCTGTAGAAGAGCCTCAATTTAATGGAGCCATTGGTTGTTGTTATTATGGAAGCAAGATTCTCAGATAGATTTAGGGGGAAGAGATATGTACATTTTAAAAGCAGAACACAGTTTTGATAGTGCTCATTTTCTTGCTAGATATGAAGGTAAATGTGCAAATATTCATGGACATAGATGGAAGGTTGAAATTGAAGTACAATCAGAAACTTTAGTAAGTAGTGGCCAACTTGATGGTATGGTAATTGACTTTGGAGATTTAAAAACAGATGTTAAGGCTATGGCAGACTATTACGATCATGCCTTAATAATTGAAAGTGGAACTATGAGAAAAGAGACTCTAGGTTGTATATTAGAAGATGGATTTAGAGTAATAGAAGTAAACTTTAGACCAACAGCAGAAAATTTTGCAGCACATTTCTTTAAAGAGATGAAGAATAAAGGATATAGCGTAAAGAGAGCTACAGTTTACGAAACACCTACTAATAGTGCTGTGTATGAAGAAAGTGGTGCGAGTTAAGATGAATTTTAAGGTAGTTGAAAAGTTTGTTAGTATTAATGGAGAAGGACAGCGTTGTGGACAATTAGCTGTATTCATAAGATTTGCAGGCTGTAATTTAAAATGTAGCTATTGCGATACTATGTGGGCTAATGAAGAAAATATAGCTTATAAGTCAATGTCTACAGAGGAAATATATGAATATATTAAATCTACAGGTGTTAAAAATATAACATTAACTGGAGGAGAGCCTCTTCTTCAAGAAGGAATAATAGAATTGTTAGAACTTCTTTCTAAAGATAGAGAACTTCATGTTGAAATAGAGACTAATGGAAGTGTATTTCTTAATAAGTTTGCTACAATAGAAAATCCACCAAGTTTCACTATGGATTATAAGCTTCCATCAAGTAATATGGAAGAGAAAATGTTAGTAGAAAATTTTAGTTATTTAACTATGAAAGATACAGTTAAGTTTGTATCAGGTAGCACTAAAGACTTAGATAAAGTTAAATATATAGTAGATAAATATAATCTTATAGATAAAACTAGTATTTATATTAGTCCTGTATTTGGAGAAATTCAGTTAGATGATATTGTAGAGTTTATGAAAAAGCATAAAATGAACGGGGTTAATCTACAGGTTCAACTTCATAAAGTTATATGGGAACCAAGTAAAAGAGGTGTATAATTGTGGCAATCGATATAAAAGCAATTGAAGAACATATAAAGGGAATTTTAGTAGCATTAGGTGATAATCCAGATAGAGAAGGATTAAAGGATACACCAAGACGTGTTGCTAAAATGTATGAGGAAGTATTTCAAGGAATGTGTTTTACTAATGATGAAATTGCAAATATGTTTAATACTACCTTTGAGGATGATTTAACTATAGAAGAGAACTCAAATGATATGATTTTTATGAAGGATATAGAGATATTTAGCTATTGTGAACATCATTTAGCATTAATGTATAATATGAAGGTGGCAGTGGCATATGTACCAAATGGAAAAGTTATTGGACTGAGTAAAATAGCTAGAATAGCGGATATGGTTGGTAGGAGGCTACAACTTCAAGAAAAAATTGGAATTGATATTGCAGAAATCATGCAAAAGATAACTGATTCAGAGGACGTAGCAGTTATTATACAAGGAGAGCATGGATGCATGACTGCTAGAGGAATACAAAAACCAGGAACTAAAACAATATCTACTACTTTAAGAGGAAAGTTTAATACTGATGCAATGTTAAATAATAAATTAATGATGCTTTATACAAAATAGCTAAAATAAAAATTTAGGGGTGTAGTAATAAATGAATAAAGAAAAAGCTGTAGTGGTATTTAGTGGTGGTCAAGATAGCACAACCTGTTTATTTTGGGCTAAGAAAAAATTTAAAGAAGTTATAGCAGTATCTTTTGATTATAATCAAAAGCATAAGTTAGAGTTAGAGTGTGCAAAGGATATATGTAAAAAGCATGGCATAGAGCATCATATGCTGGATTTAAACTTATTAAATCAATTGGCGCCAAATTCATTAACAAGGCAAGATATAGATGTAGATAAAAGTGCACCGAAAGAGGGACTCCCTAACTCTTTTGTTGATGGAAGAAACTTATTATTTCTAACCTTTGTTGCAGTTTTTGCAAAGCAAAGAGGAATAAATAAAATAATAACAGGGGTGTCTCAAAGTGATTTTAGTGGATACCCAGACTGTAGAGATGTATTCATAAAGTCTTTGAATGTTACATTAAATTTATCTATGGATTATCAGTTTGAAATTTTTACTCCACTAATGTGGATAGATAAAGCAGAAACCTGGAAAATGGCTTATGATTTAGGTGCCTTTGATATTGTTAAAGAAGAAACTTTAACTTGTTATAATGGAATAAGAGGCAATGGCTGCGGAGAATGCCCAGCTTGCAAACTAAGGAAAAATGGGTACTTAGAGTTTAAAAAGAAACATTTATTATAGATATAACCTGATATAATAATTCTATAGAAGTAAATTTGATGCATTGATACATGAAGTAACAGTTCTTGAATCAGTGCATTTTGTTTTATACAAAGCTTGAATAAATAGTACTGAATTTCCGTGGTAATTTGAGGAAAAATAGGAATTAATTGCAGTTAGATTATACAAATAGTATGTGTTAGAATATCCTTAGCTTAATTAACACTTTGTTTACAAATTTAAATTGTCAGTGTATAAGAGTATACATTAGATATTATAAGGAGAGGAAAAACATATGAAGAAAAGCCCATGGCTTAAAAGTGGAATTGTATTTTTAGTTTTTAATATATTTATAACTATGTTTTCTGGTACAAGCCTTTTAACTACAAAAGCTAGTGCTGCAGAAGCTATACCTCAAGTAGCAATTGCTTCTTTAGATCATCATCCTTTTGTAAAAGGAGATAGGAATTCTTTCTTTATCTCAACTAAGAATTATACGGGAAAGGTTCAATATCAACTTTTCTACACTTCTAAAGGAATTATGGGAGATAAGTGGGAATTGATAAATAATGCTCAAACAACTAATGGTTGGACAGGAGCATTTGATGCAAAAGAACCTATTGAATTTGATATAACGAGCTTAAATCTTAAAGAAGAGTATTATAGATTTGCAATTCGTGTTAAAAGAGTAGGGGTTAAGGGAAAATACAGCAATGCTTATGGAGAATATGATAGCGCTTATCCTTTCACATCTTCAGTAGTTAAAAGTGTTCCTTCAAGCTTAAATGGAGATATGCAAATAGATAAAACTGTATATACTCAAAGTGATAAATTAAATATAACTGGAGTTACTGGAGCTGCTGATACTACAAAGTATAAGCTTCATCTTTATGATGTTAAGAATAATAAATGGTTAGAGAATTTAACTGATTATAGCAGTAACATTAGTTATTCTTTAAGAAATCTTGCACCAGGTCCATATATTGTTGACATATGGGCAAAGGACGATAAATCTAATTCTAAATATGATGCATGGAAATTAAAAACTATAAATATAGTAGAAGAAGAGTATCCCCAAATAGGAATGGTATCTTTAGATCATTCTCCTTTTGTAGAAGGAGATAATAATAAATTTTTCATAACTTCTAAGGAATATAGTGGACAAGTACAGTATCAGTTATTCTATACATGTAAAACTACAATGGGTAATAATTGGAAGCTTATAGAAAATGAAGATACAGTAGAAGGCTGGACAAAACCAGTAGATGCAAAAGAAGTAATTACTTTTGATATTAGTAAGTTAAATATGAAAGCGGATTATTATAGATTTGCAATAAGAGTAAAAAGAGTTGGTGTTGAAGGAAAATTCAGCAATCAATACGGAAGTTATGATTATGCTCATCCTTTTACCTTTAATGTGGTTAAAAGCACAGGAGTTCATTTAAAGGATGATATGATAATAGACAAGTTAGAATATGCAAACAATGATAATTTATTAATCAGTGGGGTTAATAATGTTTCAAATGTTCAATATAAGCTTCATTTATATGATGTAACAAATAATGTATGGTTAACAGGCTTAACTGATTATAGAGATAAAATTGACTATGATTTAAGCAGTATTAAGCCAGGAGTTTATGTAGTTGATATATGGGGTAAAAATCCTAAGTCTTCTGCTCAATATGATGCATGGAAGTTAAAAGTTATTAATGTAAACTCTGAGATGAAGAAAATTACTAGTATAGAGAATTTAACTGCAAATGTATTTAAAGGTGACAGTTATACCCTGCCGCAAAGTATTAAAGCTACCTTTGAAGATGGAACAACAGCTAATAAACAAGTTATTTGGAATGGAACAGTTAATACAAGCAAAACTGGTGTATTTAGCTTTGAAGGAACTGTTAAGGGATATGAAGGTAAAGCTGAGTTAGAGTTAACTGTAGTTGAAGGTAGAGGAAATTCAGCAGGTAATATAATGAATTTAGGTATTGTTGTAGAAAAGGATGAATGGATTTATTATTTAAGTGATAATGATGATGGAAAACTTTATAAAGTAAAAAAAGATGGAAGTAACAGAACTAAAGTAAGTGATGATAATGGAATGTATCTTAATATTGTAGGAGACTTTCTATACTACTGTAATCTTTCTGATGAAGGAAAGCTATATAAGATAAAAATAGATGGAACAGAAAGAACAAAATTAAGTGATGATGTTGCAGAGCAAATTATAGTAGATAAAGACTGGATATACTATACAAATAGTTCAGATGAAACAATTAATCTTTATAAGGTTAAAACTGATGGAACAAGTAGAACTAAGTTAAATAGTGATGAAACTTTAAATCCTAATATAGATAATGGATATATATATTATATAAATAATTTAGATAGTAAAATATACAAAGTAAAGACTGATGGAAGCGGAAGAGCTAAAGTTAGTGATGAAGTTGCAGGGTTTATAAGTGTGGACAACGGATGGATTTACTATTCAAATGCAGAAGACGCTAAAATCTATAAGATAAAAACTAATGGTACAGGAAAAGTAGCAATGATGGGTCAGTCTGGTATGTTCTTAAATGTACAAAATGGATGGCTTTACTATACTGATTTAGAAACAGAAGGGCACCTATATAAAATAAACCTTGCAGGAACAACTAAGACAGCTGTAATTTCTCATGGAGCTGTATTCTATAGTATTATTGGAGATAATATATACTACGCAAATACTGAAGATGAATTTAAGCTTTATAAAACTACAGCAACAAGTGGAGAAGATACAGTTTTGGAAGCAATTGAAGTTGTAGAGGAAACTCAAGAGAATTAGTAAAATACAATGTTAAGAACAAGTGCTTGCCTCTAAATAGTAGAGGCAGGCACTTATTTTAGTGTATAATAATATGGTCAAGTGTAAATGTTAAGAGGCAGCCTCTTAACATTTTTATAAGGAAGAGGGGAAATAATTTGAGACAAGAATTAAAAGCAGATTTGGCGTTATTATCAGTAACGCTGGTATGGGGGACAAGTTTCCCTATTATGAGTGTAGCATTAAAGGAGACAGGACCATATACATTTTTGGCTTATAGGTACCTTGCTGCTTCATTAATCCTACTTTTTGTAGTTTTTAAGAGGCTGAAAACTATTGATAAAAAAACATTAAAAGCAGGATTGTTTATTGGATTTCCTCTTTTTGTAGGGTGCATTCTTCAAATCGTAGGACTCGTATACACAACTCCAAGTAAGTCTGGTTTTCTTACTGGAATGAATGTGATTTTTGTACCTTTTTTTATGGCTCTAGTTTATAAGCAGATGCCGGACGCAAAAAGTGTTGCTGGAGTAATTTTTTCAGTAATAGGACTTAGTGTAATGTCCTTAGATACAAATGTTAGTATGAATTTTGGAGATTTACTTACTCTAATTTCGGCTGTGGCTTTTGCAGTTCAAATTATATTCGTTGATAAGTATGCAAGAGATGTGGACATAGTTTTAATAAGCTTTCTACAGATGTTTGTTGTAGGAATTTTGTCATTTATTCCCGCAGTAATTTTCGAAGGATTAAAGTTTCCAGTTAATAAGTTTTCTGTTTCTTCAGTTATATTTACTGCTATATTTTGCTCTATATACGCTTACTATGTTCAGAATAAGATGCAGCCATATACAAAGCCTACTCATGCAGCTATAATATTTTTGATGGAACCTGTATTTAGTGCTATTTTCTCAACTTTTATAGGAGATACATTAAGTGGAAAATCATTAATGGGATGTTTATTAATCTTATTCGGTATGGTAGTAATTAATATAAAGCTACCTAAAAGAGTAGTACAGCTAGAAATTAAGGATTAATTATAGTTAATAACATATAAAAAAAGTTTACAGCAGAGTTACTGTAAACTTTTTTTATATTGAATTTAGACAAATTTGTTCATAGGCTTCGAAAGTCTTCTGGGCAGTTATTTTCCAAGAAAATTTAGAGGCTTGTTTTAATCCTCTTTCACTTAAATTTTTCCTAAGACTTTCATCATTTAGTAGTTTTTCTAAGGACTGTGTTAATTCATCTTCACTGTATGGATTAATAAGTAATCCGCTATCCTCAACTACTTCAGGAATAGAAGTAACATTAGAAGTAATTACAGGGGTTCCACAGCTCATAGCCTCTAGAGGGGGTAATCCAAATCCTTCGTACAAGGAAGGGTATACAAAAACCTCACAGGCATTGTAGAAAACAGGCAATTCTTCTTGAGGTATAAATCCAGTGAAGATTATTTTAGAAGCTAAATAAGAATATTCACTACTTAGGTATTCACCTAAGTCTTTTTTTGCACCCGCAATAACTAAGTTATAATCTTCATTAGTATTTGAGATTATTTTTATAAAAGAGTTTATCAAAGCTTTAACATTTTTTCTAGCACTAAACCCACCAATATAAAGTATAAATGGTTTTTCTAAACTATACTTAGACTTAAGAAGATTTTTACAATAGTCTTTATCTAAAGGTCTATATATGCTATCAGCAGCCAAAGGAGTTACGAATATTTTATTTGGATCTATAGGAAAGAATCTGAGTATGTCCCTTTTTGAATATTCGGATACGGTTATTATGCCATCTACATTTTGAATAATATTAGGAACTTCTCTTAAAAACTTTAATAAGTATCCATTGCCAACAGTTTCAGGCATAATATAAGGAATTAAATCATGAACTGTTATGACCTTTTTACAATGTATATCAGTATTTAATCCGATTCCGTTTTGAGGAACGTGATATATATCCATTGATTCTCTCTCTAAATCACTATAAAAATAATTTTGTTCAAAAAACTTTGGATGCTTTTTAGAGGTAAAAATTATATCTACATTATCTCTCTTATAGCAATCATTAACTTCTTCTGACCAGTAAAGTCTATAGTAATTATCTTTATACAATTCTAGTAGGTTTTTAACCACATTGTCTGTATAAGTACCAATTCCAGTACCCTTATACCAATTGATACCTCTAGCATCAATTGCTATTCTCATTTAATCCTCTCCTTAAAATAATCCCTATATATTCATTAATATTAATTAAGGGAAAAAGTGTGATAAATTAATCTCTATTTACATTATTCACATACTAAAAAAAATATTCATATACTGAAAAGGAGAAAAAGATTTTGGGGGAAGATTTCTTGGATACAAATATCGTAAAAGAAATCCTAAATAATAATTATGAGCTGGATATAAGTGAAGTTGAAAGTATGAAAAATATTTGTAAAGTAATTACTCCAAGTAAGAGTTACTGTTTGAAGGTCATAAAATATGAATTTAAACACTTCTTTTTTATTCTAAATGCTATAAAGCATCTTCAATCTAGAGGTTTCTATAAGATACCTGAAATAATAAAGACAAGAAATGGAGTTGAATATATAAAGCTTGGAGATAGTTATGCTTATTTAAACACTTGGGTTGATGCAAGACTTTCAAACTATGATAATCCAATAGATGTAACTATGGCCACCTTAAAATTAGCTGAGCTTCATGAGAAAAGTCAGGGGTTTACGGTTACTAATGATATGAAGCCAAGAATAGGATGGTTAAAGTGGATAACAACATATAAAACAAGAAAAGATGAGATTTTAGATTTTAAGAATAGAATTAGTAAAAAGGAGAAAACTTCGGAATTTGATGAAATGTATCTTAGAATCATGGAAGATGAACTAGATAGAGCGAGTAGGTCATTAAATAATTTAATGAACAGTGAGTACATCAGTAAAATGAAGAAAGAAATATTATTTAGAGGTTTTTGTCATCATGATTATGCTTACCATAATGTACTAATAGATAAAGAGAATTGTGTAAACATAATAGATTTTGATTATTGTATTCTAGATACTCATCTTCATGATTTAGCGAGTCTTATAATTAGGGTAATGAAATATGGAAAGTGGGACGTGAATAAAGCAAAAGAAATTCTTCAGGTATATAGTTCTATAAAGAGTATAGACAAAGAAGACTTACCTATAATTGCTGCTTTTATAGAGTTTCCACAAGATTATTGGCAAAGAGGAATTCAATATTATTGGGAAAACAAACCATGGGGAGAAGGTTTTTTCATAAAGAAATTAGAAAAATATATTGGAGACAGGGAACAAAGACAAGAGTTTGCGGAGGAACTTAGAAAATGTAATTGGTTATGATGATTAATAATAAAAAATAGATAGAGGTGAAGTTAATGAAGGGCTTATCTAGTAATGCCTTCCTGGAGTATGTAAAGACAAAAAATGTAATACTCCTTAAGCATAGCAAAGAGGACATACTGGAAGAGGTTAAAGATGAGAATGTAATTGAGCAGCTTTATATATTAGGTGATTTTCATAAAAGAGTAATGGGATATGATAATTATGTGGGTCATAGACTAGAAGATAAGCGAGGAAGAATTGTTGAGCAGTATAAGGTTTATAATAAAAGATTCAAAAGACAATATGACTCTATAAGAAACAAAGATACTCATAATAGCTTTGAGAAGTTATTACTAGAACATGGAGAAGAGTATATAAATAGAGCAGAGGAAAGTATAAATATAATAAATAGTTATGGATATTTAGATTTAATAAAAAGAAGTATGAAAAGGATTGAGGTGTGCCTCGGAAATACTCACCACAGTGAGCTTATAAGGAGGGAGTATATAGAAGCAACTAATCTAAATAATTGTTTTTATGATTTAGTAGAAGTAGATGCTGTTTATTTATTTAACAAATTATTAAAAGACGGAGTTAAATTGAATTATAGTAACTTAATAGAAAAATTTTGTGAAATAGAAGGATTGGATCATAGAAGTCAGAAATTTATAGAAGCTTTAATAGCTTATCCACAAGACTTTATGAAATGCTGTAGTAAATACAATAAAAGGTATGGGAAAGCTGATGAGGATAGGTATGTAAATAAATTAAATAAAGTAATTAGTAATGATAGCTTTAAGATATTATTAGGGGAGGTGGGGGGATGTTAGAAAATTCAAGGTTTAAAGATAGAAAGGCTTTAGTAGAATATGATTTAAATATGGAGCTATTTAAATCATATGATTTTAAGGTTATAGATATTATTGCTGTAAGAAAAGTATATATACTTATCACAGACAAGGGTAATAAAATATTAAAGAAGCTTAATTACGGAATAGATGAATTAGAATTTATTTATTCAGGCTTAGAGTATGCTAAAAATAATTCTTTCTATAGAGTATTTAATTTTGTAACTACTAAAGAGGGGAAGCCTTATGTACTTTGGGGGAAGAATATTTATTGTGTTATGGATTTAATTAATGGAAGAGAAAGTGAATATTTTAATCCAATTGACGTCCATATCGCATCTAAAGGCTTAGGAGAACTTCATAAAGCTTGCGAGGGATTTAGATATGATAATAAAATAAGATACACTTGTGGAAAAACTATAGATAATTTTAAGAGAAGGTTAGAAGAGATGGATTTATTCATAAGTATCTCCAAGATAACAGAAGAAAAAAATGAATTTGATACAATATTTTTAGAAAATGTTAGTTACTATAAGAGTCAAATGGAAGAAAGTATAAGATTTTTAGAAAAGTCAAGTTTTTATAAACTTTGTAGTCAAGAGGATAAAATAGTACTATGTCATAATGATTTAGCTCATCATAATATATTGATTAAAGAGGATGAGGCATATTTTGTAGACTTTGATTACTCAGTTATTGATTTAAGAGTTCATGATCTATGTAATTTTATAAATAAAGTAGGAAAAGGCTCAGCATATGATATAGAAAAAGCAAAACTTATAATACAAGATTATTGTGTGGAAAATGAATTATTAGATAAAGAACTTCAGGTTTTATATGGACTATTGATGTTCCCACAAGATTTCTATATTATATGTAAGGATTATTATACAAGGAAAAAAGATTGGAACTATGAAATGTTCTTAGATAGACTGATTAAGAAAAATGATTTCAAAGATGATAGAAGAGAATTTCTAGAAAAATTTAAAGATGATATACTAAATTAGTATACTATGGTATTGTATAATTAGTAAGTTTTAGGTTAATATTTAAAATATTAACCTAAAACTTATTTTAAATTAGAAGGTACTTTTTATTGACAAGAATACTAGTGTATAATATAATCATATTAAACCACTAGGGATAATGGGTATTAAGGAGATAGGATATGAAGATTTCTACAAAAGGAAGATATGGATTAAAAGCAATGGTTGATCTTGCTTTATATTCAACAGATGAAAATACAGTAACTTTAAGAAGTATTTCTGAGAGACAAAGCATTTCAGAAAGATATCTAGAGCAGATCTTTTCATCTTTAAAGAAGAGTGATTTAGTGAAGAGTATAAAAGGTCCCCAAGGAGGTTATATGCTCGGAAGACAAGCTAAAAATATATCTGTTGGAAGTATTTTAAGAGCTCTAGAAGGAGACATTCACATAGTATCAACTGAAGAAGAGATTAATTGTAAAATAGATAAGTGTATAAAAGATAATCTTTGGAATAAAATTAATGGAAGTATAGATAAAATCGTAGAT
The DNA here is from genome assembly GCF_055755365.1 of Clostridium sp. X. Classification (NCBI taxonomy): domain Bacteria; kingdom Bacillati; phylum Bacillota; class Clostridia; order Eubacteriales; family Clostridiaceae; genus Clostridium; species Clostridium sp. X. Next base: position 433,128 of record NZ_CM146912.1, on the reverse strand, counting down.
TCTATAACTCTAGAAGACTTAGTTATGGAATATAGTAAAATAGATAATGAAGAGTATATGTTCTATATATAATAAAGATTTATAAATATAGTAATTATATTTAAATGAGATTTATAACAGTTAAATATTAGATAAATTCAGATTATAGTATAAACTTTAATAGGGGGAATTATGATGAAAATAGCAAAAAATTTAACAGATTTAATAGGAAATACACCTTTAATGCAATTATCAAACTATGAAAAAGTAAATAACTTAGAAGCTAATATTATTGCAAAAATAGAATATTTTAATCCATCAGGTAGCGTAAAAGACAGAATCGGTTTCGCTATGATACAAGATGCTGAAGAAAAAGGACTTATAAATAAAGATACAGTAATAATCGAACCTACAAGTGGTAATACAGGTATAGGTCTTGCCTTTGTAGCAGCAGCAAAAGGATATAGATTAATACTAACAATGCCAGAGTCTATGAGTATAGAAAGAAGAAAAATGCTAAAGGTTTATGGAGCAGAACTTGTATTAACACCAGCACCAGAGGGGATGAAAGGTGCTATATCAAAGGCAGAAGAGCTTGCTAAAGAAATTCCAAATTCTTTTATACCACAACAATTTAATAACCCTGCTAATGCTGAAATACACAGAAATACTACAGCAGAAGAAATTTGGAGAGACACAGACGGAAATATAGACATATTTGTTGCTGGAGTTGGAACTGGTGGAACACTTACAGGGGTAGGAGAAGTTTTAAAGAAAAGAAATCCTAATGTTAAAATTGTAGCAGTAGAACCAACAGATTCATCAGTATTATCAGGAGGAAAACCAGGCCCACATAAAATACAAGGTATAGGTGCTGGATTTGTTCCAGGAGTTTTAAACACTGAAGTAATTGATGAAGTAATACAAGTATCAAATGATGAATCTTTTGCAGTTACTAGAGAACTTGCAAAGACAGAAGGTCTTTTAGTTGGTATATCTGCTGGTGCAGCAGTTCAAGCTGCTAAGATACTTGCTCAAAGAGAAGAAAACAGAGGAAAGAATATTGTAGTTGTGTTACCAGATACAGGACAAAGATATTTATCAAACCCAGTATTCGAATACTAAATCGCTGTTATAGATAGAATATTATTAGAGACTTATGCTAGACTTATCTAAAATTTTAGAGTGTCTAGATAAGTCTTTTGTTGAATTTTTTATAGTTTTTTATTTATAACTCTAAAATTATTGTAAAATTTAAGTTTTTCTTTTAGTAATTTGAATTTTACTGTATAATAGTAAGGATTTGAATAGCAGATAATAGATAAGGATGGTTATATGGAGAACAAAATGGAAGTGTATATGGATAATAGTGCTACCACAAAACCCTATGATGAAGTTATAGAAGCTATGGTGGATACTATGAAAAATTATTATGGTAATCCCTCCTCTTCGCACATCTATGGATTAAGAGCTGAAAAAAAACTAAATGAAGCACGTGAAGTAATTGCAAAAACATTAAATTGTACTAGAGATGAAATAATTTTTACATCTGGTGGAAGTGAAAGCAATAACTTTTTAATAAGGGGTTTTTCAAAGCCTGGAACTAATGTAATAACTTCTAGGATAGAACATCCAAGCGTTATGAATACATTTAAAGAGTTAGAAAAGCAAGGTATTAGTGTAACTTATTTAGAAATAGATAATGAGGGTAAAATAAATCTTGAACAATTAAAGAATAGCATAAATAAAGATACTGTACTTGTAAGTATAATGCATGTAAATAATGAAGTGGGTGTAATACAAGATATACATAAAATAGGAAGTATAATAAAGGAAAAGAGCAACAGAGCTAAATTTCATGTTGATGCTGTACAAAGCTATGGTAAGTTGAAAATTGATATAAAAGAAGATAAGATAGATTTATTATCTATTAGTGGTCATAAAATTCATGGACCTAAAGGTATTGGTGTTGCTTATATAAAAAAAGGACTTAACCCTGAACCTCTAATTCATGGAGGAGGTCAAGAGAGAAAGCTGAGAAGTGGTACAGAAAACCTACCTGGTATTGTAGGACTATCTGTGGCAGCAAATAAGATATATAAGAGTATAGACGAAAATTTGAATAAAGTATTAGAGTTAAAATCATACTTTATTGAGAGACTAAAGGAATTAGAAGATATAAGAATAAACAGTGAAGGATCAAATTTTTTGCCATACATATTAAGTGTATCTTTTAGTGGAGTTAAGGGAGAAGTTTTACTTTATGCCCTTGAAGACAATGGAATTTATGTATCTAAAGGATCAGCCTGCTCTTCGAAGCTTCAGGGAAAGAATTATGTTTTAGAAGGATTTGGATTAAAAGAGGCAGATATAAATAGCACTATAAGATTTAGTTTTAGCGCATATAATTCTAAAAACGAAGTAGATTATGTAATAGAAACATTAGATAAATCCCTAAAATTCTTAAGGAGAATGAAAAAATGAGACAATTAATTCTTATAAAATACGCATCAGAAATATTTTTAAAAGGCCTAAATAAAGGTAAGTTTGAAAAGAAATTAAAGGACAATATAAAGCTGGCACTAAGAGGCACTAGCTATGAGCTTGTAAATGATCAAAATAGATGGTTTATACATTCAGAGAATCTTAACGAAGTTATAGAAAAGGTTAAAAAGGTTTTTGGAGTAGCTGGCCTTGCACTTGTTACGGAAGTTGAAGCAGATTTTGATGTTATAAAGGAGCAAGCGCTTATTGAGCTTAAAGAAAGTAATGCAAAAACTTTCAAGGTAGAAACTAAGAGAGCTAACAAGAGATTTCCTATAAATTCAATGGATGTTAGTAAGGATGTAGGTGCCCATTTACTTAGAAACACTGAGGATTTAACAGTAGATGTTAGAACACCGGAATGTGTTGTAAATATTGAAATAAGAGAAAAGGCATATATATATTCAAAAATGATAAAGGCTGTAGGTGGAATGCCTTATAAAACTAATGGAAAAACAATGTTAATGCTATCAGGAGGAATTGATTCACCAGTAGCAGGATATATGATGGCAAGACGTGGAGTAGAAGTTAGTAGTGTATATTTCCACAGTCATCCTTACACAAGTGAGAGAGCAAAAGAGAAGGTTAAAGATTTAGCAGCTATTCTTAAAGAGTATACTGGTTCTATGAATCTTTATGTAGTTCCATTTACTGATATTCAAATGTCTATCATAAATAAGTGTAGAGAAGACGAATTAACAATAATAATGAGAAGATTTATGATGAGAGTAGCTTGCAAAATAGCAGAAGATAAGGAATTTCATTCTGTTGCAACTGGAGAGAGCATGGGACAGGTGGCAAGTCAGACTATGGAAGGGCTTGTTGTAAGTGATGATGTTTCAGATAGACCAGTTTTTAGACCTCTTATTGGAATGGATAAGGAAGATATAATGGATATAGCAAGAAATATAGGAACTTTTGAAACTTCTATACTTCCATATGAAGATTGCTGTACTATATTTGTTCCAAAACATCCAAAGACAAAACCTAGACTTGTAGATATAAGGAAGTCGGAAGAAGCTTTAGAGATAGAGAGATTAGTGGAAGAAGCAGTAAACGGCACGGAGCTTATTAAGTTGTAAGTAAAGTAATTTTTAAAGCGAAAGGGGAGAAATAAAGGCTGCATCTTTGTGCAGCCTTTATGTATAAAATGGATAGAAAAATATATATAGACTATGCATCTACAACGTACTTAGAAGAAGAGGTTTTAAATGAAATGATTCCGTACTTAACTAAGTATTTTGGGAATCCTTCTTCAGCTCATTCTATGTCAAGAGAAGTTAAGAAGGCAATATATGAAGCAAAAGTAAAAACTGCAAAAGCTATAAATGCAAGTAGAGATGAAGTATTCTTTACTTCAGGGGGATCAGAAGCTAATAATTGGGCACTTAAGGGAGTAGCATTTAGAAATAAAGATAAGGGTAATCATATAATAACTACTGAAATTGAACATCATTCCATTTTGAATACCTGCAAATATTTAGAAGAGCAAGGCTTTAAAGTTACATATCTTCCAGTAGATAATATGGGAATTGTAAGTACAAAGGATTTAATAAAAGCCATAAACAGTGATACTATATTAGCATCTGTAATGTTTGCTAATAATGAAGTTGGAAGTATTCAAAAGATTAAAGAAATAGGAGCCATATGTAGAGAAAGAGGAATACTCTTTCACACAGATGCAGTTCAAGCCATAGGACATATCCCTGTAGATGTAAAGGAAATGAATATAGATTTACTTTCTATGTCTGCTCATAAATTTTATGGACCTAAGGGAATAGGTTCTCTTTATATAAAAAAGGGAACGAGAATACATAATTTAATTCATGGTGGTGCTCAAGAGAGGGCAAAGAGAAGTGGAACAGAAAATGTATCTGGAATAGTAGGACTTGGAAAAGCTATAGAAGTAGCCTCTAACAATTTAGAATCAGAAAATAATAAGTTAACTCTACTCCAAGATAAATTAATTAATGGACTTCTAAATATTCCATATACAAGGCTAAATGGACCAACAGGAAAAGAAAGACTTCCGGGTAATGTAAATATTAGCTTTAAATATGTTGGAGGAGAAGCTATGCTTGTAGCTTTAGATAATATGGGCATTTATGCTTCGAGTGGAAGTGCCTGTGCATCAGGTTCCTTAGAGCCGTCACATGTACTTGTAAGTATGGGATTACCTGAGGATATAATTAAGTCCTCTTTAAGATTCTCAATGGGAAAAGGGACTGTAGAAGAAGAAATAGATTACTTAATTAAAACTATACCTAGTATAGTTGAGCGAATAAGAAGTTTAAATCCAGAATGGGAAAAGCCAAAACAAAATTAAATGTTTACCAAAAAATAGTTAAATCCTGCAATGTTGCAGGATTTAACTATTTTTTGGCGATACTCCTAAAAGCATTTAAGGTATCGTCGGCAGTCTTAAGCCAACTAAATTCGCTACTTTTAAGCAATGCTTTGCGAGCAAGATCTTTTCTTAAGAAAGAGTCCTGTAAAACTCTTTTCATAGCCTCGGCTAACTCATCAATATCATATGGATTTATAAGAATACCAGCATCTTTTACTACTTCAGGGACAGAAGTTAAATTTGAAGCGATTATAGGAGTTCCACAAGCCATAGCTTCAATAGGAGGTAAGCCAAAACCTTCATATAATGATGGATATACAAAAAGTTTAGAAGCATTATAAAAAATAGGCATATGTTCTAGTGGAATAAAACCTGGAAAGAGTACATTACTGCTTACATTATAATTTTCAGCAGTGCTTTTATAAAGTTCGTAAGATTTACCTTTATTCCCTGCTATGACTAGCTTAAGATTTTTCTGATTTATCTTACTAAATGCTTGTATAAGTCCTACAATATTTTTTCTAGGACTAAAACCTCCTATATAAAGAATGAAATCATCATTGATAGAATAATGTTTAGCTATGAAATCTTTACAGTAATCCTTTTTTAGCGGAATATATATATCTTCATGTGCTAAATGAGTTACGAATATTTTTTCTTTAGGAAAATTAAAGGCTTTTATTATATCTTGCTTGGAGTAATCAGATACAGTTATTATGCCGTCACATAAGGGAATAATTTTTGGCATTTCCCTTAGAAAGATTTCAAGATATCGCTCACCTACTGTTTCAGGCATCTTATAAGGTATAATATCATGAAGAGTTATGATAAATGGACAGGTTTTCTCCTTAGGCAGACCGATACCGTTTTGAGGAACGTGATATATATCGATATCTTCACTTTTAAGTATATTAGGAATATTTACTTCATCCCAGAAATTTCCTTGAATATCTTGAGTGATATTTTTGATTTCAAAGTTAGAATTAAAATTAATATCATAGCAACTATTATTAGGCATAAATAGCAAATAGTCATTATAAGAGTCAATTTTATTTAAGGAATTAATAAGTTGATAAGAGTATGTTCCTATGCCAGTGCCTCTATACCACTTTGCTGCACGTGAATCGATTCCTATTTTCATAACGCATCCCTTCAAAAAAGTAATAATATTATAGTTCATTATATTGTTGTGCACTAATAAATGTTAATAAATCATTATAATAAAAAAATCTTCTAAATAATGAGAGAAGTACATATAAATTTATAGGGGAGGCGATAAAAAATGATGAGGGAGTTTGAAATAGAAAGACAATTTGATATTAGAATTGAGAGTATAAAGCCAAATAAAGGTGTATACTTTTTGAAAACTAACAAAGGTATGAGATGCCTTAAAAGAATAAGTTATGGCGTTCAGAAACTTTGTTTTGTATATGGTGCTAAAGAACATTTAATAAATAATGGATTTCCAAATGTAGATAAGTATAGCTTAAATCTAGACGGAGAACCTTACGCTCTTGTAAATGAAGATATTTATACTCTATCTGATTGGATAGAGGGAAGAGAGTGTGATTTTCAGAATGATGATGAGATAGCAAAAGCAGCTAAAGCATTAGCTAATATGCACATAGCTTCTAAAGGATATGATCCGCCAGAGAATAGTAAGTTAAAGACAGATTTAGGAAGATGGCCTCATCTTATGGAAAAGAGAGTAAAGGCATTAGATAAGATGAGAGACATGGCTAGAAAAAAAGGTAGAAAAGGTGATTTTGATTTAAATTATGTAAAAAGTATGGAGTTTTACAAGGAGCTAGGAAAGAGAGCTAAAAATGTATTAACTACTTCTACTTACTTAGAATTATGCAGAATTACAGAAGAAGAAAAGAGTTTTTGCCACCATGATTATACTTATCATAATATAGTTATAGACAAAGATGAAAATATTAATATCATAGACTTTGACTATTGTAAACGTGAAGTTAGAGTATATGATATATCTAATTTTATAACAAAAGTACTTAAAAGAAGAGAATGGGATATTAATTGTGCTAAGTTAATTATTGATTCGTATAATGAGGTTAGCCCACTGACAGAAGATGAATATAGAGTATTATTTGCATTTTTATTATTTCCTCAACGTTTCTGGAGACTTGGAAATAGATATTATTATAATGAAGTCAATTGGGGAACAAATACATTTAATAAAAAGATTCAAACATTAATTAATGAGCAAGAGAATTACATGAAATTTATTGAAGATTTTAAGAAAGAATATAATCAACAGGAAGATCTATGATAAGAATAAATATTTTTTATGAAAAGCCATATAAGTTATTTTACACTTATATGGCTTTATTGTAATGACAATTCATTATTGAGGAACTATATTATTAAGTATTTAATATGTTATTATATTAATAGGTTTATTATAATTAATTTTGAAGATAGGAGGAAACCTAAAGGTTTATATATTAGGTGAAATTTATTATGGAGTATAAGTCTAATATAAAAAGCATAAGAGAATTAAAAAAAGAAGCAAGAGAGATGTTAAAAGGTAAATGGGGAATAGCGATAATTGTAAGCATTATTGTAATAGTTATTACTAATGCTTTTTCAACCAGTGGGCAAATAGCACAAGGAATTAATGCTGTATCACAGGGCTTGTTTTCAGGTAATCTTAGAGTATGGCAAACTTCACAAACTACTACATCAACTACATTAGTAAATATTGGTAGATTAATTAATCTCTTAATAGGTGGAAGTATAACCTATGGACTCTCTCATTTCTTTTTGAAGTTAATAAGAAATGAAAATCCTCAAATTAAAAACTTATTTTTAGGATTTAAATACTTTGGTAAAAACTTTTTAATCAATCTAATTATAGGAATATTTTCTGTTTTATGGAGTCTTTTAGTATGGATTCCAGCCATAATAGTAATCTCAATTATTTCAGTAAGTACATTTACTCAGTTAAGCTTAAATGAAGGAAATTTTCCGAATATGGCCTTGGGAACAGAAATTATTCTAGCTTTATTAATAATAATATGTATTATAATTACTTATATTATTATCTTGAGGTATGCTATGTCTTATTATATTTTTATTGATAATCCTCACTATACTGTTATGGAGTGTATTGGTACTAGTAAGGAAATGATGGAAGGAAATAAAGTAAGACTACTTACTCTACGATTAAGCTTTATTGGATGGGATATACTAGCTATATTAACTATATTTATAGGATATTTATGGCTGAATCCATATATTAATACAGCCAGTGCAATCTTCTATAATAACTTAAAGATGAGTACAGAGCCGGAAGAAGATAAAGACTCTATGGTATCTTTATATAAAGAGAATCCATATGATGATAACAAATAATCAATAAGGTACTATTCAAAAGGACAGGAGGCGAGAACTCCTGTCTTTTTATGTACTATTAGCTATATAAAATACTTAGCATTTTGGAAAGAGACTATTTTCTACAATTAGTTATTTGTTAAGAAGTATAGTACTAAAAAGAAAACTGTAAACATAATAGTATATATAACATAGTATAACATAAGAGCATAGTATATTGGAGTTGATATTTTGAATATAGGGGACGTTGTAGTTAGAAAATCTTACGACAAAGATATCACTTTTAAAATAATAGATATAAAGGAAGAAGAAGACGGGACTATTTATATTCTTAAAGGTATAAATTTAAGAATAGTAGCAGACTCATTAGAAGAAGATTTAGAGTATGCACCAGAAAAATATATAAGTGAAAAAGAAATTACCTTTAATAAGAAGGTGAATAATTGTATAAAGAAAATATTAATAACTAGATCAGATGAAAAAAAGTATAGAATTGATGATGGAATAAGAAAAAACAAAAGCAGTAAAGAAGTAAAAGAAAGTAAGCCATCTATGCTATTTGGAAGGCCAGGTAGAGTTCTGCATATAGATGGAGATGCAGAATATCTAGATGTATGCTTAAAGACCTATAAACAGTTAGGCGTAGAGGCTATAGGAGAGGTAATACCTGAGGCAGAACAGCCCAACAGAGTTCTTGATCTTGTAAAGAATGTAAAGCCAGACATAGTTGTATTAACGGGACATGATTCTATAATAAAAGGTACAAAAGACTATATTAACATAAATAATTATAAGAATTCTAAGTATTATGTTGAGACGGTAACAGAACTTAGAAATTATGAACCTAATTATGATGATTTGGTTATTTTTGCTGGAGCATGTCAGTCTTGTTATGAAGCCATACTTGATGCAGGTGCTAATTTTGCAAGTTCACCTAATAGAATATTAATTCACTGCCTAGATCCTGTTTTTATATGTGAGAAGATAGCGTATGCAAATGTAGGTAAAATAGTATCTATTCATGATGTAATACAAAACACCATAACAGGAGTAGAGGGTATAGGTGGACTTGAAACTAGAGGTAAATATAGAGAAGGATTTCCGAAATCTAAGTATTCTTAAAGTATTTAAGATCTTATTAGATAAAAGTTATATAAAAAATTATAAAGTTGATTATGTACAATTTTACAGTTTCGTAACAAATAATTTATTTAAAAATGAGTATATTAAAATGAAATTTGCAGATAATATCTTTAGGGATACTTAAGAGCAAGATTCACGGCTTCAAGATTGGTGTTCTTCTTGAAGCTTCATTTGTTTACATAAAATTCACATTGACAAATGCAATTCATAATGATAAAATGATTAGTTATTTGACAATAAGACGCAAAAGTAGTATAATATTTGTAGTAGAAAGAGGGTGCTAGCTGTGGATAGAAAAAATGTATTAGCGTCCATTAAAAATGAAATTGATGATCATATAGGAGAAAAAGTGACGCTACGAGCTAACAACGGCAGAAGAAAAATCATAGTAAGTAATGGAGTGCTTGAAAAAACATATACTAGTATTTTTGTTGTTAGATTAGAAGACGACATCCAAAGGACAGTCACATATAGCTACTCAGATGTTTTGACAAAAACAGTTCAAATAGACTTTGCTGGTTAAAAAAAGATACTGAATTTCAGAGGTACTGAAATTCAGTATCTTTTTTTCTTTTAAAATAAAAAAAATTTATATTAGTATCATATTTTTTGAGGCAAGTCTATATATATTAGTTAGTAGGTATTTTATGGGAGGAAGGATGGATGGCTATGGAGTTAATTAGAGAAAACATAGAGTATGAACAATTATTAGATGAACAGGTTATTGATAATGTGGTGAAGGAAGAATATGTTATACCTGATGTTCAACCAGATGTAGTAAAAATTTTAATGTTAGAAGCTAAACCGAAGATAACTAATAAAGAGATTATGCAGAATAAAGTATATGTAGAAGGTCAAATTACTTATAATGTACTTTATTTAGCAAATGGAGAAAATGGAAATGAAGTTTATAATGTAATCAATACTAAGGATTTTTCTAACTACTTAGATATGAATAGTGCAAGGGATGACGTCTCTTGTAATGTTGAATGTAATATTGAACATATTAATTGCAATATAATTAATGAAAGGAAAATATCTATAGAAGGCATTATTCAATTAAATGTGCAAACATATAAGAAGAATGAACTTTCTATAGTTAAAGATGTAGATTCAATAGAAGATGTTCAACTTCTTAAGAATCCATCTTCAGTAGATAAAATTATAGGTACTGTGGATGGAGAAATGATAAGTAAGGCTCATATTCAAATACCTATGGACAAACCGGAAATAGGTAAAATATTGAAGTGTGAAGTTATGATTCATAAAAATGATGTTAAATTAATGGAAGATAAGTTACAAGTAGAAACTTTTGCTAAAGTACAAATATTATATAAGGGCTTAGGAGTTAGAGAACTTTATACTTTAGAGGAAGATGTATTTGTAAGCGATGAAGTAGAGCGTGATGGAGTACGACAATATATGAATGCTAAAAGTGAATTTGAAGTTGATAATATTATGTATGATATAAAGGAAGATGATTTAGGAGAAAATCGTATAATTGATGTTGAGGCTATAGTTAAGCATGAGACAAAGATTATGCATAAAGAAGAGTTTGATATGATAGAGGATGCATATTCTCCATCAAAGGTATTGAAAATGGATAAGAAAAATTATGATCTTAATGTAATTCTTGGTCATAATACAGTAGAAACAATTATAAAAGAAAATATAGAATTACCTAAGGATATGCCAAAGCTAGTAGACGTGATAATGCCATCAGGAAAATTAATAGTAACAGATAAAAAAATAGTTGAAGATAAAATTGTAGTTGAAGGATTATTAGATGTAAATGTTGTGTATAAAACAGAGGACGAAGAAAAATACATTGCAATGGTTAATGAAGAAATACCTTTTAGCTGCAATATAGATATTCCTGGAACTAAAATTGATATGGATTCTACAGTTAAGGTGTATTTAGAAAATCTAGAAGCATTTATTGAAGCTAATACAATTGCAGTAAAATGTGTTGCTAAAGTATATGCAAAAATTGAGTACAAAACTCACAAAGAATTTGTATTAGATATACTAGCATCAGAAGATGAAGTTGTAAATAAGAAGTCAAGTATAACTATTTATGTAGCTCAAGATGGGGATACATTATGGAAAATTGCTAAGAGATATTGTGCAACTGTAGAAAACTTAATGAAAGTTAACGAATTAGAAAATGAAAATATATTGGTAGGAGCAAAGTTAATTATACCTGGTAGAGCAGTTATATAGTAAAAAGGCGATGAAAATCGCCTTTTTATTTGCTATATGAAATAATTAAATATAATATAGTGATTATATTATATTTAATTATGTTATAATATTAGCTAAATTAAATTCTTTACCATGGGGGAAAAGTTATGTTAATAAAAGCATACGCAAAGATAAATATATCACTAGATGTAGTAGGTGAACGAGATGATGGATATCATTTATTAGAAATGATAATGCAAAATATCGAATTATATGATCTTTTAATGTTGGAAAGGTGCAGACGCGGTATTGATATACAGTGTAATAAATCATACATTCCTTTAGATGAACGAAATTTAGCCTATAAGGCGGCTGAGTTATTTATAGATACTTATAACATACGTGAGGGAGTAAGTGTTAACATAACTAAGAATATTCCGGTATCAGCAGGACTCGCTGGGGGTAGTACAGATGCAGCTGCTGTGTTAGTTGCTATGAATAAGATTTATGATATTAATGCAGATTATGATGAATTAAGTAAATTAGGTTTAAAAATAGGTGCAGATGTACCTTATTGTATAAAAGGAGGTACTGCATTCTGTGAAGGTATAGGTGAGAAAATTACTAAACTTAAACCTTTTAAGGGGCATATTTTAGTTCTAGTAAAACCTAATTTTGGAGTATCGACTAAAGAGGTTTATAAAAGTTTAGATATAGATAAAATATATAAACATCCTGATACAATAAATATAATTAGAGCTATGGAAGAAGATGATATTAGATATGTAAGTGAGAATATGAAAAATGTATTAGAAAATGTTACTTTAAAAAAACATACAATTCTTAAAGAGATAAAAGAAAAGATGCTTAGACATGGATCGCTTGGTTCTATGATGAGTGGTAGTGGACCAACTATATTTGGATTTTTTGATGATATATTAAAAGCACAAAGATGCTACGACTATTTTAAGGAAAAGTTTACTGAGGTTTATATAACTAGGACAATTTAAATATAACAGTGGTATAGAGGTTTTAAGCATATCCGATTTAAGATAATACACAGTATTTATTATTGCTGAATTTTCATATTAGCATAAATAATATTCTGTGTATTTTGTTTTTTTGTATAAGACATATATTTAAGTTTTATGTAATGTGTATATTTTATATCCCTTATACAGAAAATATGATGAGTAAAATAGGAGTGATGTGATATGAGAATAGTAAATTTATTTAGTATTTATTTTTTAATTCTATTAGTAGCTCAAGGATTAATATTAGACTTAGTGGATAGTAAAAAGCTTCAACAAGGTAATAATAGAGTGGGAATGAAAACAAGACATGTAGGTAAAGGAATTATTATAATAGGAATTTTACTATTTGCATTAAGATTTATGCTTGAAAGATAATAAATTCTCGCATTATTTAAGAAGACTAAAGGAAGGATGTGAAGCACTTGAAGGAAGAAATCAAGGATGATATATCATGGGATGTAGAAAAAGATGTGAAGTATATAAAAGACTTGCTAAAAGATAACTCCGATGTAGTGTTCAGACAATTTCGTATTCAAAAAATGAATGCAGCTATTATTTACATAGATGGAATGTCAGATAAATTTTTGATAAATGATTATGTACTTGAAAGCTTAATGCATGAAGATGAGCCTATAAGGGATGTACATGATATTAAAGATAAAATATTAACTGTTTCAGATATGAGGGAAGTAGAGAAATTATCAGAAGGTATAAATGCAATGCTATCTGGAGAGACTCTGATGTTAATTGATGGCCTAGGAGTAGCTTTTATTATAGCAACTCGTTCTTGGCCGGCTAGGGGAGTAGGAGAACCTTCAGGAGAGACTGTAGTTAGGGGAGCTAGAGAAGGTTTTACTGAAACAGTGAGATTCAACACTGCACTAATAAGACGAAGAATAAGAGACACTAGATTGAGGATGGTAGCAAAGAGCATTGGGGTACGCTCAAAAACCGATGTTGTAATAACCTATATAGATGATATTGTAAATAAAGATGTACTTGATGAATTAACCGAGAGAATAAATGACATAAAAATAGATGCTATATTAGATAGTGGATATATATGTCAGTTGATAGAGGATAACGAAATGTCACCATTTCCACAAATTCAAAGTACAGAAAGACCAGATGTTGTGGCAGCAGCTCTTTATGAAGGAAGAATTGCAGTGCTAGTAGATAATTCTCCTTTTGCTATTATTGTACCAACAACACTACCAAATTTATTTCAATCACCAGATGATTATTATCAACGTTGGATAAATGGATCATTTATAAGACTTGTGAGAATAATTGCATTAATAGCTTCTATTATTATGCCAGCTTTTTATATAGCTATAACATCTTTTCATACATCGATTATACCTGTAAGGCTTGCATATTCAATTGCTGCATCGAGAGAAGGGGTCCCTTTTCCGGCTTTTATTGAAGTGATAATTATGGAGATTAGCTTATCCTTACTTATAGAAGCAATAGTAAGACTTCCAAGGCCTATGGGAGCAACAATAGGTATAGTAGGTGGTTTAATTATCGGTCAGGCAGCAGTAAGTGCAGGGATTGTGAGCCCTATAATGATAATTATAATAGGAACTACTGCAATAACTGAGTTTATTGCACCTAATTATGAGGTTGCCATAGGAGTGAGAATGGTAAGGTTCATAGTGATATTAGCTTCAGCAGTGGTAGGGCTTTTTGGTATTATGCTTAGCCTAATTCTAGTACTTACTCATCTAATTAGACTAAAGAGTTTTGGTATACCTTATCTAGCACCAATGGTTAATGGAGATGCTAATGATTTTAAAGATCTATTTGTAAGATTACCTATTAAATTTTTTAAAAGAAGACCTACTTATATGGGAACTAGGGATAAAATTAGACAGAAATAGTTTGAAAGAGTGGTGATTTAGCCTTGGTAGATAAAAAGAACGTTATAAGTAAATATGATTTATTTGTAACTATAGTACTTACAGTAACAGGAACATCTCTATTTTTTTATCCTAGATTGTTAAGTGAGAAAGTTGGAACAGATGGATGGTTTGTAATTATTTTAACAGGAGCTTTATTAGTCCCTCTTTTGTATATCTTATGTAAATCAATAAAAGTTAATGGATATAGAAGATTTACGCTAATGTTAGAGGATGTTTTTGGAATAATTCTGGGAAAAATAATAGCCATGTATGTTGTTGTGGCTGCTGTATTTATTATTTCTGTAGAAATGAGAATTTTTACAGAAGTTGTTAAGATGTATCTGTTAGATAAAACACCTGCTGAATTTATAATACTATTAATGATTTTAGTTGGAAGTATTCTTGTAAGAGGAGAAATCGAAAGTGTTATAAAGTTCAATGGTGTGGTGTTTTGGATTATGTTTATACCTATGATATTAGTGATTCCTTTTGTATTATTCGATGCTGACTTTACTAATATATTTCCAATACTTAATCATGCACCTATAGAGTATATAAAGGCTGTAAGACCAAGTTTATATAGTTTTGTTGGCCTTGGAGTAATATATATGGTATTGCCACTACTTAAAGAAAAAAGAGGAGCCTTTAGGGTTGCTGTTAAAAGTATAGTTTTTCTTGTGGTTTTTTATTCAATTATGGTATTAGCAACGTTATTTGTATTTCCAAGTAGATATAATGCAAGTTTACTTTGGCCAACGATTACAATGATATCCACCGTAAATATCCAGGGTACGTTTTTAGAACGGTGGGAAGGATTCGTAATGATCTTTTGGATATTATTTTATTTTGCTAAATTTGTAAACTTGTTTTGCTTTAGCTCAGAAATAGTAAAAGATGTATTTCGCTTAGAAGATATGAAACTTTCAGTGGCTGTAACAGCACCATTTATATATATAATAGCCCTATATGCCGAAAATATAGCAGAAGTCTACGCTTTAAGAGATAGATTTATGCCATATATAGATATTATAATAATCGGACTAATACCTATAGCATTAATAATTGGTGGGCTTGGTAAAACGAGGAGAATTAGAGATGAAAGTTAAAAGGATAGTACCATTAATTTTAGTGTGTTGTCTTCTAAGCGGATGTTGGGATAAGATTGAAATCAATAGAAGAGCTTTTGTATCAACCATTGTAATAGATGTTGGCGAAAATATTGATAAGCAAGAGGAATTAAAAGATATAAAACCTAATGAAATATTTAAAGAAGATGAATATAAAAAAATAACTGTAACTTTTGGAATTCCTAATATAAGTGAATTAGGACCAGATAAAGGAGGAAGCTCAAACGAAGAATATATAACTGTTGAGGCTTTTTCTATGCAAGATGCTATTACAGAATTGGCGGCTAAGTCCAGTAGAAGTATTGATATAGGGCAAACAAGACTTCTGATAATGAGTAATGAAGTACTGAATTATCCAGAGGTTGTAAAGGAATTTTTAGATTTTTTCAATAGGCAGCCAGATATAAATAGAACAATGCTAACTTTAATAACTAAGGGTAAGGCTCAAGATTATACTAAGTTTGAACCACAATTAGAGAAAAATATTGGGTCTTTTATAGCAGGTATTATGGAAAATAGTACGAAAAATTCAAGTATACTTCCTATGAAATTAAATGAACTATTAATTCAGCTATATCAATATGGTAGTGTAGTTGTGCCTACTATAGAATTTGATGAGGAAGAAAAGGATAAAGTAGTTCTTTCAGGAGTAAGTTTAATAAAGGATTATAAGGTGGTTGGAGAGTTAACACCTATAGAAACAGCATCTTTGGAAATATTAAGAGGAACAATAGAGGGAGGAAAAGAGACTATATTAATAGATGGTCATCCTTTAGAGTTTGAGATAAGGGGAATAGATAGAAAAATAAGTTTGGTAGATGCTAAAGATCCTAAAAAGTTAAAGTTTAAAATAGATATAAACTTAGAGGGACAATTAAAGGGATATTACATGTCTGATACTATATTCTCTGAGGCAAAATTAGAAAAAATTCAAGATAGTTTTAATGATGTTATAGAAAGACGAAATGAAAAACTTGCACGAATAATACAAGAAGAATATGGTGTAGACGTTATTGGATTTAAGGAATATGTAGAGAAGTTTAAACCGAGTGTGTATAAAAAGATTGAGAATGATTGGGATGAAGTATATAAAAATGCCAATATAGATTTAACTGTAAGTACTAAGGTTAGAAGAATAGGAGTAACTAAATAAGAATTTAAATTAATTATGAAAAAAGAAAATTGCTTAGCGATTTTCTTTTTTTATTTCTATTAAGTTAAAGCATGTATAATAAAGTAAAAAAATGGAAACAATATTTTATATAAGAAATTAATTAAGTTGGGGGACAAGTAATATGAAAAAGATAATTGTAATTATATTTGTAATAACGCTTTTATTAGGAATTGTATTGGGAGTTTCATATAAGAGAGCTAATGCTAGTCAAGAAACTATTGCAGATAAGTTGATAAGATTTCATGTAATAGCTAATAGTGATACTGTAGAGGATCAGGCATTAAAATTAAAGGTAAGAGATGAAGTTTTAGATTATATGGCACCTAAACTTAAAGAATCAAAACATATCAATGAATCAAGAGAAATTATAAAAGAAAATAATGAAATTATAAAAGAAATAGCTAAGAAGGTAATAAAAGATAATGGATATACATATTCAGTAGACACAATGCTGTCAAATGAAAATTTTCCTGTTAAGACTTATGGAAATGTTACTTTGCCCCAAGGTACTTATGAAGCATATAGAATTATTATAGGTAATGGTAGTGGTCAAAATTGGTGGTGTGTTATGTTTCCACCTTTATGCTTTACAGATATAACAAAAGGGGAAGCATCCTATCAGGAAACAGAGGAAAATATGAAGAAGGTTTTAACTGAAAATGAATATGATATTGTAGATGCTAACAAAACAAATCAAAATAAGATTGAATATAGATTTAAGATTTCTGATACAATTAAAAGTATATATACAAAAATTCAAGACAGATAGATTGTCTTGAATTTTTGTATTTTAGAGTAATTCAATTAGATAAGTTGCATAAAAGGTTGTATATATCCTTACCGGAATTAGGGTTTATGTACTTATAATAGTTTTGTTTTATTTTGTTTAAAGTAGTAGGATAATTTATCAAGTCAACTAAAGTATCACTACAATTTTTTATATCTTCTAAATGTATTGCTAAGGAGTTTTTTGTGAGGAAATCTACATTTTTTTCCTCTTGTCCTGGTATTGGAGAAAATAAGACAAGTGGAATGGAGGAAATCATAGCTTCTGTTATTGTAATTCCACCAGGTTTTGTTAGTAGAAGGTCACATGCTTGCATATATTTATTTATTTCTTTAGTATATTGTAATATTCGAGTTTCCTTTGAAAAAGAAGGAGCTAATTTAATTAAATTAGAGTATAGTTTTTGATTTTTACCTGTAATAATTATTATTTGTATATCGTTAAGAATTTTATTTAGTTCTATATATATATCAGTAATTTTACCTAATCCTAGGCTTCCTCCCATAATTAAAACTGTAAATTTATTGGGGAATAAGCTTAAAGTTTCAAGAGTCGAAGCTCGATCGTACTTATGAAGAAAGTCAGGGTTTACAGGAATACCCAAGTTATATACTATATTGCTATTTATACCTCTCTTTACTATATCATCAACAATACAGTTGGTAGGAGTTATATAAGCATCAATGCCTTTATGAATCCAAAAAGAATGACAAGCATAATCGGTAATTATTGATACTACAGGTATATTAAGCCCACAAATCAATTTTAAAGTAGATAAGATTTTAGTAGGTATAGGATGTGTGGCTAGTATTACATCAGGTTCGAAGTCATATATTAATTTTTTTAATTTTAAAGCAAATAATTTATCTATTATAGAGTCTTTTTTTAGAAATGATACCTTGGAAGTACTATTATCAATTATCTCATAAATTTTCTTGTAGATTTTAGGATTTATTTTAATACTTTTTAAATAACTACCTATAATTAATTTATCTAACAGTGGACTTATATATTTTAAAGCATCTACTATAAGTACTTCAGAAGTTCTGTTATTAAGCAATATATGATTTTTAATTGCTAAAGAGGTTTTTTTATGCCCATCTCCTGCAGATATGGAAAAAATTAATGTCCTCAATCAAAACACATTCTTTCATCTTAAATTTGAATCTAAAGTTTCTATTATTATTAAAGTTAGTATATCCAAAATGAATAACAAAAATTATTAAAACAAATACTAATGGTAAAGAATTATTGGATTGATAAATGGGAGGAAAAAGTCAATGAAAATGGCAAAGAAAAGATTTATTTATACTGCAATAGTGACTCTAATTATAGTTTTCTCCACTACTTATGCAATACTTACCACGTTAGAGAGTAGGGATTATAGAAATTATTTACAAGGTGAATACTCAAAAAATATGTACCAATTAATTGATTCAGTTAGAAATATAAAAACTGAACTTGCTAAATCTGCGGTTGTGGGATCTAGAGAACAGGGGATAGTAATATTTGAGAACATATTTAGACATTCAAGTGTGGCGAATGATAAAATACACTCTCTACCAATACCTCAAAAAGACATAGAGGGAACCAGTAGATTTCTATCAAAAGTCGGAGATTATGCTTATACGCTAGTTAAAAACTCTACACAAGGAAAAGATTTATCAGAACAAGAATATAAGAATATTGAAGAGTTAAAAAACCAATCTGATTTTTTACTTATACAACTAACTGAAGTTCAACAAGATATAAATGAGGGTAATGTTAAATGGGGAGAAATTAGAAAAAAAGCTAGTAAGGCCTTGGATGAGAATTCTGAGAAATTAGTTACTGGACTATTTAATACAATTGAGAAACAGGTTGTTCAATATCCAGCACTTATCTATGATGGGCCTTTTTCAGATAATGTGTTAGATGTAAAGCCAAGGATATTATCAGAAAAAACTATTTCAGAAGAGGCTGCAAAAACTAAGATTAAGAATTTGCTTGGAGCAGATAAAATAAAAAATATAACAAAAAAAGAAGAGGTAAAAACTAGAGTGCCAGGATATGACTTTAATATTACTCTTAATGGAAGAGAAGAAGGGGAAGAGATAGTTTGCAGCATAAGTAAAAACGGAGGAAAAATTATTTATTTACTAGATAATAAAAATGTAAGTAACAATGAGAGGTTTGATACAAAAAAAGCTTCGCAAATTGGAGTTGAATATTTAGATAAGTTAGGTTATAAGAATATGAAAGCTACTTATAGTGTTAAATATGATAATGTAGTAACTGTTAGTTATGTATATCAACAAGATGATATATCTATATATACAGATCAAGTAAAATTAAAGATAGCATTAGATGATGGAACAATTGTAGGAATTGAGGCAGAGAAGTATTTAGTAGCACATAGAGAACAAAGAGAGATATCTAAGCCTACAATTGCTGAAACTGAAGCTAGATCTAAAGTTGGAAAGAATTTGAAAATAAGTTCTACTAGTTTAGTTATAGTACCTACAGAAACAGATAATGAGGCTCTTTGTTATGAGTTTGTTGGTAGATATAATGATGATGATTTTGTTGTTTATATAAATGCGGAAACTGGATATGAACAAAAGATACTTCAAATAATAAATACACCAAATGGGCAATTAACTATATAAAAGATTTACGATATAACATTTTTATTTAAAGGAAATAATCAAGTCTTTCTTGATTATTTCCTTTATTATTAAACTCAGTTTCTATAAAAAAATGTGGTTCCCATACTTAAAGGATTAGTATATAATTTTAAGTGCGTTGATATTTGCATTAAAATATATAGAATACTCATATATTGGAAATATAAAATAAAAATAATTATTGTAAAAGTTATCTTAAAGGAGTGGGGATAAGTAAATATGAAGAAGAAAGTAGCTATTTTATTTGGTGGTCAATCAACTGAACATGAAGTATCAAGAGTTTCGGCATCTTCGGTATTAAGAAATATTGATTTAAGTAAATTTGATGCATACCCAATAGGGATCACAAAGGATGGAAAGTGGTTTGAATATACAGGGAGTATAGATAAAATAGAAAATGGTGAATGGGAAAAAGATGAGTTTTATAAATCACCAAATGGTCAAGAGATTTTATTTAATAGGGAAGTGGATGTAGTTTTTCCAGTTCTTCATGGACTATATGGAGAAGATGGAACAATTCAAGGATTATGTAAGCTTCTGGGAGCTCCATGTGTGGGTCCTGGAGTTATGTCTTCGGCTGTATGTATGGATAAGGTTTATACAAAGTACTTATTAGAAAACTTTGGAATTAAACAAGCGGATTATGTAGTTGTAAATGCCCATGGTTATTCAAAAGAAAAAGAAAAGTTTATAAAAGATATTGAAGAAAAATTAGGATATGCTGTATTTATTAAACCGGCAAATAGTGGTTCTTCAGTTGGAATAAGTAAAGCTCACAATAGAGAAGAATTAGAAAAAGGACTTGAAATTGCATTAGAATTTGATAGAAAGGTTCTAGTTGAAAGAGCTATAAATGCAAGGGAGATTGAGGTCGCTGTACTTGGAAATGATGAGCCTACTGCTGCAACACCAGGAGAGATAATTCCAGCTAATGAATTCTATGATTATGAAGCAAAGTATTCAAATGTTGAATCGAAGCTTTTAATACCTGCCAATTTAAATGAAATAGAGTTAGAAGATATAAAACAAAAAGCTATTGAGATTTATAAAATTCTAGATTGTTCAGGATTATCAAGGGTAGACTTTTTAGTTGATAAAGATACTAAAGAAGTTTATCTAAATGAAATAAATACTATACCAGGATTTACAAAAATAAGTATGTATCCGAAAATGTGGCAAGCGGATAATAAGGCATACAATCAATTAATTACAGATCTTATAGAACTTGCTATAGAGAGAAATAATAGATAAAAGCATAAGTTAGGGAGATAAAAAAATATATGAATAAAAAAGCAGTTATATCTGTGGCGAGTAAGCAGTCGGGTCAAGGGGATGAAGCTATTGAGGTAGTTACTAAAGGAAAGTTTTTTAATAAGGGTAATTCATATTATGCGATTTATGATGAAACAGAATTATCTGGAATGTTAGGAACTACTACAACTATTAAAGTTAATGAAGATAAACTTACCTTAATAAGACTTGGTACTACTAATGCTAGAGTGGAGTTTAAAAATAATTATAAAAGTATATCTATGTACGATACACCTTATGGAACTTTAGAATTAGGAGTAGATACTAGAAAATTAGATATTGATATTAATGATAATGGTGGAAGAGCCTTTGTAGAATACAATATGAGTCTAGCAGGACAAAAGCCTTTAAAAACTATATTAGAAATTAATATAAAAGCTGAATAAGAATTAGATACAAAGAAGAATAAAACTTAGTGTTTGTTCTTCTTTTATTTTTTATTATGAGAGTTTAAATATAGGAAAAGTGGATAATAATTCTATAAGAGGTGATATTATGTATGTATCAGACAAATATGATAAGGTAATTCAGATTATTTGTGCAATGAAAGGGATACAAGAAAGAGAATTGTACAAGATTTTGGAAGATAAAGAATGTAAGTATCTTTTATTTTTACTTCTAAATAAATATAAATGCGACGATATGAATAAAATCAATAGAGATTTTTATATAAAGGATAAAAGAGTTGTAAACTACAATATAAGAAGGGGACAAGAAAAATTCCTTATAAATACTGGCTTTAGAGAGGTATGTTTTGAGGTTGAGGATAAGATAAAAGAATAAAATAAAAAGAATTATTAAAATACGACAAAAAAAGACTAGCTTAATAAAAATAAATGTGATATTATAGTGAATATGTTTTTGGAAACACTCACCCTATTTTGTAGGGTAATTTCTATTATAATTAATAAAATATAGATTGTCAATATATTTCTACAAAAATTATGGGGGGATTTTTTTGAGTACTAAATATGTATTTGTAACAGGAGGAGTTGTATCTTCTTTAGGAAAAGGAATAACGGCTGCATCACTTGGAAGATTATTAAAAAATAGAGGACTAAAGGTTTCAATACAAAAGTTTGATCCATATTTAAACATAGATCCGGGTACGATGAGCCCTTATCAACATGGAGAGGTTTTTGTTACAGATGATGGAGCGGAAACAGATTTAGATTTAGGACATTATGAAAGATTTATAGATGAAAATTTAAGTCAGAACAATAATGTAACAACAGGTAGAGTATACTGGTCGGTTTTAACAAAAGAAAGAAGAGGAGATTATCTAGGAGGAACAGTTCAAGTAATTCCTCATATAACAAACGAACTTAAGGAAAGAGTTTATAAAGTATCTAAAGAGAAAAATGTTGATGTAGTTATAACTGAAATTGGTGGAACCGTTGGGGATATTGAATCTCAGCCTTTTTTAGAAGCCATAAGACAAATAAAATATGAAGTGGGACGTGAAAATGTATGTTTTATTCATGTAACATTGATACCTTACTTAGGAAAGGCTGGAGAAATTAAAACTAAGCCTACTCAACACTCTGTTAAAGAATTAAGAAGTATAGGAATTCAACCAGATATATTAGTATGTCGTACGGAAAAAGCTCTTTCTAATGAAGTTAAAGAGAAGATAGGATTATTTTGTAATGTAGATGCTAATGCAGTTATTCAAAACTTGGATGCAGAAAATCTTTATGAAGTTCCTATGATGCTTCACAATGAAGGCTTAGACACACTAGTTTGTAAAAAATTAGACTTAAATTGCAATGAAATAGATAATTCTGAATGGCTAGAAATGGTCTATAGAATCAAGAACTTAAAGGAAAATGTAACGATAGGTCTTGTGGGTAAATATGTAGAACTTCATGATGCATACCTTTCAGTTGTAGAATCTTTAAGTCATGGTGGGTTTTCTAACAATTCAAAGATAGAAATTAAATGGATTAATGCAGAAGAGGTTACTTCTGAGAATATAGAAGATTATCTGAAGAATGTAGATGGAATATTAGTCCCAGGTGGATTTGGAGATAGAGGAGTAGAAGGAAAAGTCGAAGCTATAAAATATGCAAGAATGAAAAAAGTTCCATTTCTTGGAATATGCCTTGGAATGCAATGTTCGGTTATAGAGTTTGCTAGAAGTGTATTATCTTATACTGATGCACATACTTCAGAAATAGATGAAAATACTACTCATCCTGTAATTGATTTAATGCCTGATCAAAGAGATATAGATGAAAAAGGCGGAACTATGAGACTGGGAATATATCCATGTAAGCTTAGCGAAGGCTCAAATGCATTTAAAGCCTATGGAGAACCTGTTATATATGAAAGACATAGACATAGATATGAGTTTAATAATCAATATAGAAAAGAACTTATAGATGCAGGATTAAAAGTAACAGGAGTAAGTCCTGATGATAGATTGGTGGAAATAGTAGAAGTGGAAGATCACCCTTGGTTTGTAGCAACTCAATTCCATCCAGAACTTAAATCAAGACCAAATAGACCACATCCTTTGTTTAGAGAATTTATAAGAGCTTGTCTAGAAAATAAGAATTAGTCTGATGAAATAAAAACTAATATAAATAACTATAAAACTAATGCAAAATTTTGTATTAGTTTTTTTAAGTTGTTGTAAAATATATATTCTCTCACATGAAATAAATGCTTTAAAAATAATAATTTGGTAGAAGGAATTATTATTTGAATATAGAATTTATTTATTAAAGAATTTTTATTAAGGATAGAAGGGTGGTATATTGCGATGTTAATAAATGGTATGGTGAGCTTGGCTTTTAAAAATTCACTTGAGCAGTATGATGTAGAAAGAATATCTTTATTTAACATTGTAAATATAAATGAATATTTTCCTAACATTAATTGTACAAAGACAGGTAGTAAAGAGGTTGGAATAAAGGTGAAGTGTCCTGTATGTAATGATTATCATTATTATAGTTATAGTATTAATGATTTCATAAAGAGAACTATGGTGATTGGTGGATGTGAAAAGACTGGATTGCCAATATTCTTTATAGGAAAAATAGATAAAGTAGAAGAACAGGTAAACAAATACAGAGAAACAAAAAAAGAGATATATGCCATGATTTAATTACATGAATATTTTAAGTAGCCTTAGGATAACATTATTAAAGAAAGAGGCTATTTTGTTTCGAACTTTAAATTAGCTAGATAAAAACTATAAAATAGGTTATAATCTAAAAAGAATTACATTTCTAACATTTCTGTGAAAACATTCCCCGCGAATACACATTAATAGTTAATTAAATATGGAGGTGCTATTTTGGCCAATAAAGATTTACAAGATATGACCGTAGCTGAGCTGAAAGAAATGGCTAAAGAATTAGGGATAAAGGGTAGTTCTAGATTAAAAAAATCAGAGCTTATTGATGAGATAAATAAGAATTCCCCAGTATCTATAAACAAAGATGGAGTTATATTAAGAGAAAAGATATCTCCTAAAAGCTCACAAGTTTTAGAAGAAAGTGAAGTAGTACATAATAAAGAGCAAGTGCAAGTTGTAGAAGTAGAACAGAAAGAGAATGTAGAACTAGAAGTTAGTGAAGACGGGGATAATATAGATAAAGAAAAAAACTTAAAAGAAATGATAAATGATTCTGATATTGCAAAAGGAGTATTAGAAATCATTGAAAATAACAATTACGGATTTTTAAGAGGAGAGAACTATTTAACAGGACCAAAAGATATATATGTATCACCATCACAAATAAGAAGATTTAACTTAAAGACAGGTGATGAAGTTCAAGGTAGAGTAAGGACAGCAAAAGAAGGAGAAAAGTTTCAAGCTTTATTATATGTAGAGAAGGTTAATGGAGAAAATCCAGAAAAAGCTGCAAGAAGACAAAGGTTTGAAAAATTAACACCTATTTATCCTAATGATAGAATAGCTTTAGAAACAGGTCAATTAGACTTATCTTCAAGATTGATGGATATAATATCTCCGATAGGTAAAGGTCAAAGAGGAATAATTGTAGCTCCTCCGAAGGCAGGTAAAACGACCCTTCTTAAAAAGTTAGCACATAGTATATCTACTAATCATCCAGAATCAAAGTTAATAGTACTTTTAATAGATGAAAGACCAGAAGAAGTAACGGATATGCAAAGGTCTATAAAAGGAGAAGTTATTTATTCAACTTTTGATGAAGAACCAGATCATCACACAAAGGTTGCTTATATGGTACTTGAAAGAGCAAAGAGAATGGTTGAGCAAGGACAAGACGTTATCGTTCTTTTGGATAGTTTAACTAGACTTGCAAGAGCATATAATTTAACTATTAATCCAACAGGAAGAACTCTCTCAGGAGGACTTGATCCAGGAGCTTTGATAATGCCTAAAAAGTTTTTCGGAGCTGCTAGAAATATTGAAGAAGGCGGAAGTTTAACAATACTTGCCACAGCACTTGTTGATACTGGTAGTAGAATGGATGATATGATATTTGAAGAATTTAAAGGCACGGGTAATATGGAAGTTCACTTGGATAGAAAACTTGAGGAAAGAAGAATATTCCCAGCTATAGATATATTTAAATCTGGTACTAGAAGAGAAGATTTATTGTTAACACCAGAAGAGTTAGAGGCATCCTTTACTATAAGAAAAGTTATGTACAAAGAAAATAATGTTGGCAATGTAACTGAAAAGCTTATAGGGTTGCTTACTAGAACTAAAAATAATACAGAGTTCTTAGGAATGTTTAATAAAGAAAAATGGGAAAGATAAGATCTTTCCCATTTTTATTGACTATTTGTCTTTTAAATTGTATTTCTTCATGAATTTTTCAATTCTTCCACCTGTATCTAATATCTTTTGTTGTCCAGTGTAGAATGGGTGACAGTTAGAACATACGTCAATCTTAAGTTCTGATTTGATAGAACCTGTAGAAAAAGTATTTCCACATGCACATTTAACTACTGCATCATTGTGATATTCTGGGTGTAAACCTTGTTTCATCTATTTTCACCTCGCTTAACTAAATTATTCTTAATAGAATAATTCAAACCGAATTGTCAACTCTTAAGATTATATCATAGGGTAATTAAAATATCAACGGGTAATTGGATTAATAAATAAATCCTAATGGTGAAAGATTATACTTGAAATTTAAACTCATGAACAGTTAAAATAAACTAATAAAGCTGTGGATAAAAAATATGTAGAGTGATAGTCTTTGTGACTTAAGTTCTATTTTAAATATAAGTAATATTAGGAAATTGAAAAATGCTATTAGATTAAGTAATTAACTTAAGAAAGAGGTGGTAATATGTCTAAAAAAGTTACAGTTGGTGGTCAAGCTGTTATTGAGGGAGTAATGATGAGAGGGAGTAAGGGGACTGCTACTGCTGTTAGAAAAAATAATGGAGAGATAGAAATAGATTTTAAAAGTGGTATACCTCTCACGAAAAAGTATAGGGTATTTTCTCTTCCTATAATAAGAGGGTTTATTACACTTATAGATTCGTTAATCGTAGGTATTAAAACACTAAATTATTCTGCAACTTTTTTTGTAGAAGATGAAGAAGATGATGATAGTGAGCCTTCGAAGATAGATAAATGGGTAGAAAGTGTTTTTAAAGATAAAGCAGATGACGCTATAATGATACTTTCACTAGTATTTTCTATGATAATTTCATTAGTATTATTTTTTCTTATTCCTACCTTCTCAGCTAATGGATTTAAAAGGCTTGGTGTAGACAATATAATAGTTTTAAATATATTTGAAGGAATAATAAGAGTGTGTATATTTATAATATATATATACATTATAAGTAAGATGGATGATATTAAAAGAGTTTTTCAATATCACGGAGCTGAGCACAAAACCATATTCTGTTATGAGAAAGGGATAGAATTAACACCAGAGAATGCTAAAAATCAAGGAAGACTTCATCCGAGATGTGGTACTAACTTTATGTTTTTAGTTATGATTGTTAGTATTATTTTATTTTCTTTTACAGGATGGAATTCTATATATCAAAGAATGTTATATAGAATAATTTTATTACCTATAGTTTCGGGAGTTACTTATGAACTAATTAAATGGCTTGGAAATAATGAAAATAGTTTCTCAAGATTAGTAGCTTATCCGGGATTAATGCTTCAAAAGATTACTACACAGGAGCCAGATTTAAAACAATTAGAAGTTGCCATATGCTCTTTAAAAGTTGCAGAGGGAATAGAAACAGTAGAAAGCTATAAAAAGAAGCGTGAGTTAGAAAAAGAAGAAGGCACTATTGAAGCAGAGATTGGAGACTAGTAATTATTATTTGGGGGTATTACTTTGAATATAGGTGAATTACTGACTAAAGCATATGATATCTTAAAGTCCTCGGATATAGATACATATATACTTGATGCTCAACTTTTACTTCAGAAAGTTTTAAAAAAAGAAAAGTTGTTCATAATTTTAAATAGAGACTTTAGAGTAACTAAAGAGGAACAAGAGGAATTTTTTAAATTAATAAGTTTAAGAAAAGATAAAATGCCTGTGAAGTATATATTAGGAGAATGCGAATTTATGGGATTGCCTTTTGATATAAGAGAAGGAGTACTTATACCAAGGGGAGATACTGAGGTGTTGGTTGAAAATGTAATAGATGAAATTAAAAAAAATAATTATAATAAAATATGTGATGTATGTTGCGGAAGTGGAGCTATAGGTCTATCTATAGCTAAATTTGTAGAAAATATACAAACCTATTGCTATGATATTTCAGATATTGCTTATGAAGTAACTAACGATAATGTAGAAAAGTTTCAACTTGAAGCTAGAGCTCAGGTATTTAAGAGTGATTTACTAAGTAGAGCCATTAATGAGGGAAAAGTTTTTGATGTAGTAGTTTCAAATCCTCCATATATAAAGAGGGATGTAATCCCTACGTTAATGGATGACGTTAAAAATTATGAGCCATACATTGCCCTATGTGGAGGGGAAGATGGTTTAGATTTCTATAGGGAAATAACGGAGCAAAGCCTTCAGGTTTTAAATGGAGGAGGATTATTAGCTTTTGAGATAGGGCATGATCAAAGAGTAGCAGTAGAAAATATACTAAATGAAAATCAGTTTAGAGATATTAGGTCAATTAAAGATTTAGCAGGACTTGATAGAGTAGTTTTAGGATATAAATGCTAAGAAAAGTATTTAATAATTACGAAGATTAGAGATTTAATAAAAAGAGTTAATAACTCAAATATATAGATTGTATATTACTAGTTAAAACTGTTAATTGTCAATGGAGATAGAATTGTGTTATAATAATTAAATGTGAAAATAGAGATTGCGGAGTGATGAGATAATGTTAGATAAGCTACAGTTTGTTGAAAATAAATATGAGGAACTTTCTATAAAAATAAGTGATCCATCAGTAATGGCTAACCAAAATGAATGGAGAAAGCTTTGTAAAGAACATTCTGAAATTGAAATAATGGTTAATAAATATAGAGAATATAAGAAGCTATTAGAAGATTTAGAAGCTAATAAAGAAATGCTCTGGAGTGAGAGCGATAGAGAGATGAAAGAGATGATTCAAGATGAAATAAGAGGTCTTGAAGAGTCAAAGGAAAGTACAGAGAAGGAATTAAGAATATTAATGCTTCCAAAAGATCCTAATGATGACAAAAACGTATTTATAGAAATAAGAGCAGGTGCAGGCGGAGATGAAGCGGCGCTGTTTGCTGCAAACTTATTTAGAATGTATACAAGATATGCTGAACGTCATGGTTGGAAGGTTGAATTTATGAGTGCTAGTGAAACAGATATAGGCGGTTTCAAGGAAGTAGTATTCATGATTAGAGGGGCTTCTGCCTATAGCAGAATGAAGTTTGAAAGTGGAGTACACAGAGTTCAAAGAGTTCCGGATACAGAGTCTAGTGGAAGAATTCATACATCTACAGCAACTGTAGCCGTATTACCAGAAGTTGATGATGTTGAAATTGATATAGATCCAAATGATTTAAGAGTAGATGTATTTAGGTCTTCAGGTAACGGTGGACAATGCGTTAATACTACGGACTCTGCTGTAAGATTAACACATTTACCAACTGGAATGGTTGTTTCTTGTCAGGATGAAAAATCACAGCTTAAAAATAGGGAGAAGGCTCTAAAGGTGTTAAAAGCTAGACTTTATGAAAAAGCTGAAGCTGAAAGGTCAGCATCTATTTCAGCAGATAGAAGAAGTCAAGTTGGTACAGGAGATAGAAGTGAGAGAATAAGAACTTATAATTATCCTCAAGGTAGAGTTTCAGAACATAGAATAGGAATTACTTTGTATAAATTAGACTCCTTCTTAGATGGAGAGATGGAAGAGATTATAGATGGTCTAATAACAGCAGAGCAAACTGAAAAGATGAAACTTATGGGAAATAATTAATAATTATAGAGGTGAAATAATGAATATAAATAAAGCCATTAAGAAGCAGAAAAAAATCTTTAAAAGATTCATGCTATCTATGGGCTTTATTTTTTTATTCCTTCCAATAATTTTATACTTTACAAAAATATTTTCCGTTTTTCTATTTGTTTATCTTGGAATAATAGAAATGTTGATACTTATAGTTATGATTATAAGTACGGATAGAGAAACTTTAAAGTTCCAATACGTTAATCAGTTTAAAATACAAAATGGAATTTTTGGAGAACGGTTTATTTTAGTATCTGATAGAGTTGAATTTATTCATATTCTTAATGAAGGAAATGATTTGAAGATAGTAATAATATTGAGTTCAAGACTTAGAAATAAGAGAATAAAGAAGATAGACTCTGAGCTTTTAACAAAACACTCATGGGCTAATGATTACTATAATAAAATCAAAAGTGAGAATGTTAATAAAGAGTACTTTTATATAGAAATAGATAAGGGTGGATATAATAAGTATGAATTATTAGATTTCTTATATAAGTATTGTACAAAAGCACATTTCACTGAAGAAGCTATAAGAGCGATAAAAGAATATAGGAATTAAAGAGTAAAGCTTTATTAAAAGTAGTTCAAGGTAGAAAAGTTTAGTAGATATTAGTTGTAAATTTTCATATAATATTAGGTCTTGTAATTACCATTATATTATAATAAAATACAAATTAAGCAGATATCTTAAATTTATAATTTTGTGATGACAGATTACTCCTCGAGTTAAAAGGAAGAGGAATATTAGTGCAATAATAAATAATTGTAAAGAAGTGAAGCTATGAATACTAAAGTGAAATATCTTGATAAAAATAAACTAGATAAAGAAATTATAAAGGCTGCAGGTAAATGTATAAAAGAAGGTGGACTCGTAGTTTTTCCTACAGAAACTGTATATGGACTAGGAGCTAATGCTTTAGATGAGGAAGCTGTGAAGGGTATATTTATTGCGAAAGGAAGACCACAGGATAATCCACTTATCGTACATGTAGCTGATTTTAATATTAGTAATTTAGTTTTAGAGGTTCCTGATATTGCTAAAGAGATAATGAAACGCTTTTGGCCTGGTCCTATTACTTTAATAATGAAAAAATCATCAATTGTGCCAGGTGTAACAAGTGCAGGACTTGATAGTATAGGAATTAGAATGCCTGCTAATACTGTAGCTAGAGAACTAATAAAAGAGGCAGGAGTACCTATTGCAGCACCATCAGCTAATTTATCTGGAAAACCAAGTCCTACCGAAATACAAGGCTGTATCGATGATTTAAATGGAAAAGTTGATTTTATAATTGGAGGAGAAAAGTGTGATGTAGGACTCGAGTCTACTATCATAGACTGTACAATAAAACCTCCGTGTGTACTAAGACCAGGTGGAATTACCCTTGAGATGTTGAAAGAGATAGATGATGAAATATATATAGATCAAGCTATAATGAAAAAGATGGAAAAGGATTTTAAGCCTAAAGCGCCAGGAATGAAATATAGACATTATGCACCTAAGGCTCCTATGAAAATTATAGTAGGGGATTTAGAAAAAACTATTGCAAAAATTAATGAAATAGTGCAAAATTATATAGATGTTGGCGAAAAAGTGGGAGTTATGGCGACTGATGAAACTAAAGATAAATATGATAAAGCTATAGTTAAATCCTTAGGAAGCAGGAAGAATATAAGTATAATAGGAAAAAATTTATTTAAAACTTTAAGGGATTTTGATGAGGAAGATGTTGATATCATAATTTCAGAAGCTTTTGAAGAAAAAGATTTAGGAATTGCTGTAATGAATAGGCTAAAAAAAGCTGCAGGATTTAACATACTACATATTAAAGATTAGAGAAAGTGAGGGAGCGGTGTGAAAATTTTATTTGTATGTACTGGAAACACATGTAGAAGTTGTATGGCTGAGACTGTATTTAATGAATTATCAGATATAGATGGAGTTAAAGCATATTCTGCGGGTATTTCTGTTACTCCAAATAGTAAAACTTCAAAAAATACTGCTACTCTTGTAAAATGTAATCTTAATGTAGATATTAGCGAAAGACGAGCTATTCAACTTACTAGTGATTTAATTACAGAGCATAACCTTATTTTAACTATGACATCTTATATGAGGGATGTATTACAAGAGAACTTTCCACAATATAAAAATAAAATATATACTTTAAACCAGTTCGTAGGTCTTAAAGGAGATGTAGTTGACCCATATGGAAGTGACATAAGGGTTTATGAAACTACTTTTAATATGCTAAAAACTAGCATAGAACTTTTGTTAAATAAAATAAAAGGAGATAGTGGTAATTAATACTAATATCTTCTTTTTTTGTAAAAATGTTAGTGATAGGAGGAGTTTATATGAGAGTAGCAGTAGGATGCGACCATGGTGGATTAAGACTGAAAAATACTGTAATTGACCATTTAAAGGAAAAAGGTATTGATACAAAGGATTTTGGTACTCATACAGAAGCATCTTGCGATTATCCAGATTTCGCAGTTCAAGTTGCAGAAGAAGTAGTTGCGAAAAACTTTGACTTTGGTATAGTTATTTGCGGAACAGGAATAGGTATAAGTATAGCAGCAAATAAGGTTCCAGGGGCAAGAGCAGCTTTGTGTCACGATACATTTAGTGCTCACTCAACTCGAGAACATAATAACGCAAATATTTTAGCTTTAGGTGAGAGAGTAATAGGAACAGGTCTTGCTCTTGATATAGTAGATGCTTTTTTATGTGGAACTTTTGAAGGTGGAAGACATGAAGGAAGAATCAATAAAATAAGTGAAATAGAGAAAAAATATTTTAAATAAAATAAATGGTAGGAGGAATTTAAAATGAGTAAAGTAACACAAATCGCACATCCGTTAATATTACATAAGTTGTCTTTTATAAGAAATAAAGAAACAGGGTCAAAAGATTTTAGAGAGCTTGTAGAAGAAGTGGCGATGCTTATGGCGTACGAGGTTACTCGTGATCTACCATTACAAGAAGTTGAGATAGAAACACCTATATGTAAAGCAAAATGTAAAGTACTTGCAGGAAAAAAAGTTGCTATAGTGCCTATATTAAGAGCTGGACTTGGTATGGTAGATGGTATGTTAAAACTTATACCAGCGGCAAAGGTTGGACACATTGGACTTTATAGAGATGAAGAGACATTAAAACCTGTAGAATATTTCTGTAAATTACCTCAAGATATACAAGAAAGAGAAATTATAGTTACAGACCCAATGTTAGCTACAGGTGGTTCAGCAATAGATGCAATACATGCTCTTAAGAAAAGAGGAGCTCAAAATATAAGATTAATGTGTCTTATAGCTTCACCAGAAGGTATTAAGGCTGTTATAGAGGAACATGAAGATGTAGATGTATATGTTGCTGATATAGATGAAAAGTTAAATGAAAAGGGATATATAGTACCTGGTCTAGGTGATGCAGGGGACAGATTATACGGAACTAAATGAATAATAAAATAATTAATTAAAGGGTTAGCCTATAGAAAAATTCTATGGGCTAACCCTTTAATTTCGTTTTTTATTGACTTATTCCCCTAAACTTCACAGTCAATGCTTTAAATTATCTTATTTATAGTATAGAATATTAGTAGTGTATAATTTTAAAATTAATACTATAGAATCTAAGAGGGATAAACTTATGGAAAGAATAGATAAACACAATTATTATTTAGATATATGTGAAACTATATTAGAAAGAGGTACTTGTCTAAGAAGAAACTTTGGGGCAATAATAGTTAAACATGATGAGATTATGTCTTCAGGATATTCAGGAGCTCCAAGGGGGAGAAAGAATTGTTCGGATTTAGGCTATTGTAGAAGAGAAGAGTTAAAAGTAGAACGGGGAACTAGGTATGAGCTTTGTAGGTCCGTTCATGCTGAACAAAATGCAATTATATCTTCAAGAAGACAAGATATGCTAGATGGAACATTGTATCTTGTAGGAAAAGAAATGAGTACAGATGAATTAGTAAAAAATGCAGCACCTTGTTCTCTTTGTAAGAGATTTATAATAAATTCAGGAATAACAAAAATAATCATAAGAGACACAAAAAAGGAATTTAGAATTATAGATGTACAACAATGGATAGATAATGATGATTCTCTACATGGAGATGGTTCATATTAACAATAGAAAGGTTAGAATTAAGATATGGAAAATGTGAGAATTTTAGTAATAATTTCGGTTTTAATATCATTTATATCCACACCTATAATTAAAAGATTTGCTTTTTATATCAAAGCATTAGATATACCAAAGGACACAAGAAAAATACATAAAAAGCCTATTCCGCTTCTTGGAGGAGTAGCAATATATCTATCCTTTATTATAACAACAATCTTGAAGGAAGGTGCACTTACTAGGTCACAAACAGGAATAGTTATAGGAGCTACTATAATTGTAATTGGTGGTTTAATTGATGATTTGAAAGATTTGAGACCTCTGATAAAGCTTTTATTTCAGATAGCTGCAGCAAGTGTTTTAGTTATATTCGGAGTAGAAATAGTAAGAATAACAAATCCTGTACCGATGGGAGGAGCTTATTTAAATTTAGGAATTTTACTAGTACCACTTACAATATTTTGGGTAGTGGGGATTACAAATGCATTAAATCTTATAGATGGAGTAGATGGCCTTGCAGCAGGAGTTGCGGGGATTTGTTCGGTAACTATATTTATAATAGCTTTATTAAATGGGAGACATGAGGCAGCACTACTTACAGCTATCTTAAGTGGTTCTATTTTTGGTTTTTTACCCTATAACTTTAATCCAGCATCTATCTTCATGGGGGATACCGGAGCGCAGTTATTAGGATTTTTGCTAGCGGCAATATCACTAGAGGGAACTATAAAATCAGCTACTACCTTTGCTATTGCTGTTCCTATTCTTGCATTTGGACTGCCAATATATGACACTTTATTTGCTATGATAAGAAGAAAAGTAAATGGAAAGCCTATAATGCAAGCTGATAGAGGACATTTACATCATAGATTATTAGATATGGGACTAAATCAAAAACAAGTTGTTCTTATAATGTATTTAATTAGTGCAGTATTAGGTGGAATTTCTATAATAGCTATGCAAGTAAGTACAAATAGATCATATTTCTTATTAACTACAGTTATATTAACAATTGGAGTAGTAGCGTGGAAAAGCGGATTTTTTAAGCATAAAGAAGATTCTTAGCAAACACTTTAGAGATAAGAGTGGTAAGAAGGACATTTATCATATATAGTAATCAATTAAGGGTGATATTATGAAAAGGATAAAAATTTTAAGTGTATTTGGAACAAGACCAGAAGCCATAAAGATGGCGCCCCTTGTAAAGGAACTAGAAAAAATATTAGATATAGAGTCTAAGGTGTGTGTAACAGCGCAACATAGGGAAATGTTAGATCAAGTTTTAGAAATTTTTGATATAATCCCAGATTATGATTTGAATATAATGAAAGAAAAACAAACCCTAAGCCTTATAACAACTAATGTACTAACTAGTTTAGAGGAAATATTTAAAATAGAAAAACCAGATATGGTATTAGTACATGGTGACACAACAACAACTTTTGCTGCATCTCTTTCAGCATTTTATAGTAAAGTTAAAATTGGTCATGTAGAAGCTGGTCTTAGAAGTTATGATAAGTATTCACCTTTTCCAGAAGAGATGAATAGAAGATTAACGGCAAATTTAGCAGATTTACATTTTGCACCTACAAATAAAAATAGAGACAATTTATTAAAAGAAGGAGTAAATGAAGAGAGTATATTAATAACAGGAAATACTGTTATTGATGCTATGAAGTATACTATTAGAGATAATTATTTGTTTAATAATAAGAACTTAAATAATATAGATTTTAATAAAAAAGTTATAATGGTTACAGCGCATAGGAGAGAGAATTGGGATCAGGGAATAGATAATATTTGTAGGGCATTGTTAGAACTTAAGAAAACAAATAAGGATATACAGATTGTATATCTTGTACATTTAAATCCCGTAGTTAAAAATATTGTTTACAGTTATCTAGAAGGAATAGATGGAATACATTTAGTAGCTCCTCTAGATATTAAAGATACTCATAATTTAATGAAAAAAAGCTATTTAATTTTAACGGATTCCGGAGGGATTCAGGAAGAAGCACCGCATCTAGGCAAGCCTGTATTAGTTTTAAGAGATATTACAGAGAGAATAGAAGCTATAGAAGCTGGTACTGTAAAACTTGTAGGAACCAATAACGATATAATAGTAAAAGAAGCAAGTATTTTATTAAATAATAAGGAAGAATATCAGAAGATGAGTAAAGCTAGTAATCCTTATGGTGATGGAAAGGCTTCAATTAGAATTGTTAATAATATTCTAAAGTTCTTTAAAACTGAATAGAAGTTAAATAAATAAACACAAATAACAAATTGTTATTTGTGTTTATTTATTTAAGCACACTTTTGTAACAAGATTTATATATTAATAGTATATTTGAAGTATATATCATATTCTTCTTGTCCATAATTTAAAAAGGAAGGCGGGGGAGATATGAATAATACTAAAAAAAATATAATTCTTTTTTGTATGATTATAGCTACTTTTTTAAACTACAGAACATCTTATGCATATAAAAATATAGATTTATTTGAAGGAATTCTTCAAGAAACTAAGGGTCAAGTAGTAGAATATGGAGTAAAAACCCATTTTAAATCTAATATAGATGGACAAGATTTAGTAGACAGCTTAATGAATAAAATAGAAAGTAATAAAGATATTAAAGCAGAATTATACAGTGACAAACATAATTATTATATAGATTTTAAAAGTATAAGTGTTAAAGGTAATATAGCAATAATTACTAAAGAAAATAGTAGTTTAGTAACTATAGAAATTATACAGAAAGGTCATGAAAATAATTTAGAAAGTTTAGAACAATATGTAGAAAGTATTGTTGGCTACTTATCAGATGATAATAAGATATACTATAAGTACTTAAAAGCACAGATATTCTATGAAAATTTAGTGGGAGTTAATAATAAAGTAACAGGGCTATTAGAAAGTATAGGTGCTTCAAATATAAATTCTATAGAGATAAATAATGGATTTAGCACTACTGCATATACTCGTAGATATAGTCCAAAGAGGAATAATGGGGAATTGATGGATTTAAATTTTGCACTTTGCAATTACTCATCAGGAAATTATATTATTATAGGAACTCCTGAAATAATTGCGAGTTATTAGCTAAGGATCAATAGAATGGAGAGGATAGCATGAAAAAGATATTAGTAAAAGGTGGAAAAAAATTAAGCGGAGAAGTTAATATTAGTGCAGCAAAAAATGCAGTTCTCCCTATAATTGCCGCTAGCATATTGAGTGGTGGAAAATGTACAATAGATA
This sequence comes from Clostridium sp. X, assembly GCF_055755365.1. NCBI lineage: Bacteria > Bacillati > Bacillota > Clostridia > Eubacteriales > Clostridiaceae > Clostridium > Clostridium sp. X. The sequence goes on along the minus strand of NZ_CM146912.1, from coordinate 395,738 downwards.
ATGCTCCAATGCTTAAAGATGTTCTTGTAATTAGTGAAGTTTTAGAGACTATGAATGCTAGTGTAAATATAAATAAGAATGAAGAAAATATAACAATAGACACATCAAATTTAAGAGATGCAGAACCAGACAATGAATTAGTTAGAAAAATGAGAGCATCATTTTTGATTATGGGCCCTATGTTAGCGAGATTTAATAAATTTAAATTATCATATCCAGGAGGATGTAATATAGGAAGTAGACCTATTGATTTGCATTTAAAAGGACTTACAGCCTTAGGTGCGAAGCTTAGCTTTGGACATGGCTATGTAGAAGCTTATGCAAATAAATTAATTGGAAATAAAATCTATTTAGATTTCCCATCAGTAGGAGCTACTGAGAATATAATGATGGCAGCTGTCTTGGCAGAAGGAGAAACTATAATAGAGAATGCTGCTGGAGAACCAGAAATTCAAGATTTAGCTAATTTTTTAAATGCTATGGGTGCTCAAATTATAGGAGCAGGTACCAATACAATAATTATCAATGGTGTTAAGAATTTAAAAGGAATTAGATATACACCTATACCTGATAGGATTGAAGCTGGAACATTTATGACTGCAGCGGCTATAACACAAAGTAAAATAAAAATTAATAATATTAATGAGGAACATTTAAAACCAGTAATTGCTAAGCTACGAGAAGTAGGGGTAAGGATGGAGAAAATCGACAATAGTATAATTGTAGATGGAAATTATAATCTAAACCCTGTAGATATTAAGACTATGCCGTATCCAGGTTTTCCTACAGATATGCAGGCTCAAATGATGAGTTTATTATGTGTGGCTGAAGGAACTAGTATTATAACAGAAACTATATTTGAAAATAGATTTATGCACGCAAATGAATTAAAAAGAATGGGTGCAAACATAAAAATAGATGGAAGATCTGCAGTTATAGAAGGGATAAATCATTTAACTGGCTGTGATGTTAAAGCAACAGATTTAAGAGCGGGTGCAGCTTTAATAATAGCTGCTTTAGTAGCTGATGGTTGTACAAAAATAGGAGATATTTATCATATAGACAGAGGATATGTAAATATTGAAGAAAAGTTTGTGGGTTTAGGAGCAGATATTAACAGAGTAGAAGAATAAATGTTAATAACTGATAAATAAAAATGAAGTTGTGGTGACGCAGCTTCATTTTATTTATTTAGTCTGTAATATTTAAAATTATTATAAGATTTGTTTAAACAATAATTAAATATTAGTAATTAAATATTAGTAATTAAAGAAGTTATATTTTATTAGAAGTACTAATAGAAATATAATAAGAACTCTGTTTACTAAATTTATATATATAAAGGAGAAAAGTTATATGAAGAAAATTATAATAGGTGCAATAGCCTTTATGCTATTTGTTATTCTTCTTTCTATATTAATTACAGGAATAGAAAGTGGTAAAAAAATTAGTTTTGAAGATGATTCAAAAACAAAATCTGACGTTAAAAAGCTTAGTGATATATATAGTGATGAAGAATTAAGTATTGATGTATATATTTCTAAAGATAAAAAGATTGATAGTATGGACATTGAGGAATATGTTCTAGGAGTTGTTGCGGCAGAAATGCCTGCAGAATTTGAATTAGAAGCATTGAAAGCTCAAGCTGTAGCAGCAAGAACATATGGACTAGCTCATATGGAGGAATTCGGTGCTAAGAAAAGTCCAAAGGCTTTCGGAGGAGATGTAAATGATACTGTTGAGTTTCAAGCATTTATGTATAAGGAAGATAGATTAGAGCTTTGGCCTAAAAAAAATAGAGATAAATATTGGGACAAGCTACTTGAAGCTGTTGAAGAAACGAGAGGGGAAGTACTTGCGTATAATAATGAATTAGTGATGGCTCCATATTATTTTTCAACTAGTAGTGGGAAAACTGAAGATGCAGAAGAGGTTTTTAGTAAAGGACAACCATATTTAAAAAGTGTAGAGAGTAAGGGGGAAGAGAGGTCTCCAAAGTATATTACTGAGTTTAATTATAGTCATGAGCAATTGGCTAATGCATTAAATAAATCTAATACAAAGTTTAAGTTACAAGCTGAAAATTTAAATAAAGAAATAGTTATGTTAAATAGAAGTAAAGGTGGAAGTGTAACAAAAATTAGAGTTGGAAATGAGGAAATAACAGGTTCAAAGTTTAGAAGTATATTAGATTTAAGTTCATCCAATTTTGATATTCAATACAATAAAAAAGAGGTTATTATAACATGTAAGGGATATGGTCATGGAGTAGGAATGAGTCAATGGGGAGCAGATGCTATGGCAAAGAAAGGTAATAATTACAAGGAGATTTTAAAGCATTATTATAAAGGTATAGAGATAAGTAGACTAATTAAAAGTTAATACTAATAATAAATACTATACACATATGGTTAAAGAAGAGTAATGAGAAGGCACCCAAGCAAGGGTGTTTTTGCATTTATATGGAATTATGTGTCTAAAATTAATGGAAAATAAGGAAATGTTTTATATGTATTTATGTATTATTTACCTCATAAAGGACAAACTAGAAAAAGGAGGTGTTTTTATGGAAAACAAAAATAATAACAAAAAAACTTCAAACTTCTTAAGAAGGGAGGGCTTTTATGTAGTCTTATTTTTATGTTTATGTATTATCGCTACAGTTGCAGCAATGGCTACTAGAACTAGTAAAAAAGTAGAAGAGAGAGCACAGACTTCTCAGAATGCAAAGGTTAATTTAGATGAACCAAAGAGTGTTACAATTTCACAAAAAGATAAGGAAATTAACAATGCAATACAAGTTCAAGATAATACTAAAAATAAAAATACAGGAATAGAAATTCCAACAAAACAAGAAATTGCTGTATCAAAGACTACAGAACCAACATTTATAAAGCCAGTTGAGGGAACTATAGCAATGAAATACTCTCAAACACCTGTATGGTGGGAAACTTCACAAACATATAGACCTAATTTTGGTATAAATGTTAAAGCTAAAGCTGGCAGTGTGGTAAAAGCTACTGCTAATGGAGAAGTTAAACTAGTAGAACAAAATGGTTCATTTGGTAATTCTGTAACTATTTATCATCCAGAGAGTGGAAAGACAACTTTCTATGGAAACTTAGACAAAGATATTAAAGTTAAAAAAGGTGATAAAGTTACTCAAGGACAACAAATTGGAAAAGTGGGAAATAGCTCATTGAGAGGTATTTCAAAAGAGGAAGGACAGGACTTTCTTCACTTCCAAGTACTTAAAAATTCAAAAGATGAACCACAGTTTGCAAGTGAAAATCCAGAAAAATATGTGAAGTACTAACAGTTATTAATAGCCATTTTCCGATATTATCGGAAAATGGCCAAATAACAAGTATATAGTAATTTAAAATAACATAATTGCATATTTATAAATATATAAGGTTAAGGAGGTAGCACTTTGAAAGATTACATTGAAGAGCGGGTACTTGAAGTTGCTAGATATATAATAGAATCTAAAGCTACAATAAGAAAAACGGCAAAAGTTTTTGGAGTTAGTAAAAGTACTATACACAAAGATATGACAGAGAGGTTACCTAAAATTAATCCGCAAGTGGCTAAGGAAGCTAAGGATATTCTAGATATAAATAAATCAGAAAGACATATTAGGGGCGGAAAAGCAACTAAGATGAAATATAAAGTTATAGAAGGATAATACATTTCTATTTAATAAAAAAAGTGATTTTTTTGTAATACTATGGAATAAGTAGTAGTAAACATATATAATAGTTATATAATATAGTTTAATTTACAAAAGAGCAGGAGTTGAAATAGAAATGTTTTTTAGAATGAGCACAGATATGGGTATAGATTTGGGTACAGCTACAGTTTTAGTATATATAAAAGGAAAAGGCATAGTATTAAAAGAGCCTTCGGTTGTAGCTATTGATAAGAATACTAATAGAGTTTTAGCTGTAGGTGAAGAAGCTAGACAAATGATAGGAAGAACTCCAGGTAATATAGTGGCTATTCGTCCATTGAGGGATGGAGTAATATCGGATTATGATATAACAGAAAAAATGCTAAAGCATTTTATTAGAAAAGCTTGCGGAAAAAAGAGGGTTGGCGCTCCGAGAGTTGTTATATGTGTTCCTTGTGAAGCTACAGAAGTAGAAAAAAGAGCTGTTAAAGATGCCGCTGTTAATGCGGGGGCTAAAAAAGTATTTTTAATAGAAGAACCTTTAGCAGCAGCTATTGGAGCTGGACTGGATACAACTAAGGCTAGTGGAAATATGGTTATAGATATTGGAGGAGGAACTACTGATATTGCAGTTATTTCTCTAGGAGGAGCAGTTGTAAGAAGCTCCATTAAAGTTGCAGGGGACAGTTTTGACGAAGCTATAATGAGATACATAAGAAAAAAACATAAATTAATGATAGGTGAAAGAACATCAGAAGCATTAAAGGTGAATATAGGAACAGCATATAAAAGAGAAGAAGATATTAGTATGGAAATAAGAGGTAGAGATTTAATAACAGGACTACCTAAAAATATAAGTGTATCCTCAGAAGAAATGAGGGAAGCATTAAGCGAAGCAGTGAATGATATAGCAGAATGTACTCGATCTGTACTAGAGAAAACTCCCCCTGAATTAGCAGCAGATATAGCTGATAAAGGTATTGTGATGACTGGTGGAGGTGCTTTGTTGAATGGATTAGACAAGTTAATAGGAGAAGTAACTAAGGTTCCAGTATATGTTGCGCAGGACTCAGTTTCAACAGTTGCAATGGGAACAGGAGAAGTTCTAAATTATCTTGATAAGATTGATGCATCATATAAAGGCAAAGATATAAGTTTATTAGATTAATTATATTTAAATGCGTATATTATTATGCAAAAATAAGCTCTATAATTGGCTAAAACAATTACAGAGCTTATTTTTGTTTTGTTAAATAATACTATTATTAGTCTTACTATCTATACTATATAAGTAGTAAGAATGAAGTAAAGCATCAGTAATAACTTCTGCCATATTCATTATTAGACTAAGTCGTATATTTCTATTAGTGAATAATTCATTATTGTCACTAGAATCTACAATACCAATTATGGAAGCATCTCCAACGTCAGGAAGAACTTTTCCTACACCTTTTCCGGGATGGATAGGATAATCTCGCGCTTGTATCTCACCAATGTTATTAGTATCCCCCAGGCAAGCATCTATACCTATTATTGTAGAACCTGGATGTGCTTTTTTTATTTGTTGCAATTGCTTATCTATATTTAAAGCGTGTATAGGATCTTCAACTGTTCCATATACAGTTAGCGGATAATTTTTACTCTTAAGTAAGGTTCCGACTAGAGGACCAAGACAATCACCTATACATCTATCAGTACCGATGCAAACTACTACAGAATCTTTAGTTATATAATCCTTTATAAAATATGCGATATCGTAGTATGATAGATTATCTTTAAAGTTAGCTCTCACTTTATTCAAGAACGACACCTCCTTGATAATGTATATGAGAAAGTTAAATGTTATATGAAATAAAATTGAACTTAATTTATAATGTATAGTAATATAGAGAAAATAGCAGTAAATTGAATCTTAAAGCTTGTAGTTTTCTGTAATTAAAAAAAATAGATTTGAAATAAAAGATAATTCTAGGTATACTAATATTCGTTGGCGCGGTTGATGTCAATAAATGAAACAACTAAGTGCTAAAAATAATATATGCTGGCATAGCTCAATTGGTAGAGCAACTGACTTGTAATCAGTAGGTTTCGGGTTCAATTCCTGATGCCAGCACCAATTGTGGAGGAGTTCCCGAGTGGCCAAAGGGGGCAGACTGTAAATCTGTTACGTTTCGTTTCGATGGTTCGAATCCGTCCTCCTCCACCATCATATAATATATGGGCGCATAGCTCAGCTGGGAGAGCACCTGCCTTACAAGCAGGGGGTCACAGGTTCGATCCCTGTTGTGCCCACCATGTAATTTTAATAAGTTAATAATTATGGAGGAGTTCCCGAGTGGCCAAAGGGGGCAGACTGTAAATCTGTTACGTTTCGTTTCGATGGTTCGAATCCGTCCTCCTCCACCAAGAAAAAGATATCAAATTTTGATATCTTTTTTACTTTCATAAAAAAAATCGAGAACATAATCAATATTTAAATGACAAATCGACAAAATTAATAATAAATCAATGTAGATTCTTGACACTTACATGTTACATATGATAATATTATTTTGTTTTAAAATTGAATATAAGATAAGAAAAACTTATCAAGAGAGGTGGAGGGAGCGGCCCTGTGAAACCCAGCAACCGGTATGATTAATACTAAGGTGCTAATTCCTGCAGAGCAATCTGCAAGATAAGAAATTACATTATTCACGCAAATCGACCTCCTTAATAAATTAAGAGGTTTATTTTTTTTGTTAGAAAGGGGATCTTAAAATGAAAAGATTATTTACGTCAGAATCAGTAACAGAAGGACATCCAGATAAAATATGTGACCAAGTTTCAGATGCTATTCTAGATGCTATTTTAGAAAAAGATCCATATGGAAGAGTAGCTTGTGAGACGGCAGTTACTACTGGTATGGTTATGGTTATGGGAGAGATATCAACAAACTGCTATGTTGATATTCCAAAGTTAGTTAGAGGAGTTATAAGCGATATCGGTTATACAAGAGCTAAATATGGATTTGATGCTGAAACTTGCTCTGTATTAACATCTATTGATGAACAATCAGCAGATATAGCTATGGGAGTAGATGAAGCATTAGAGTCAAGACGTGGAGAAAAAGATGAAGTTGAGGCAGTAGGAGCAGGAGATCAAGGTTTAATGTTCGGATTTGCATCAAATGAAACAGAAGAATATATGCCTCTTCCAATAAGTATGGCTCATAAACTTGCTAGAAGATTATCAGAAGTTAGAAAGAATGGAACATTATCGTATTTAAGACCAGATGGAAAGACACAGGTTACGGTAGAATATGAAGACGACAAACCTACTAGAATAGATGCTGTGGTAATTTCTACACAACATGATCCAGAAATTACTCAAGAGCAAATACATAGTGATCTTATGGAACATGTAATAAAGGTAGTAATATCTAATGAGTGGTTAGATGAAAAAACTAACTATTACATTAATCCTACGGGAAGATTTGTTATTGGTGGACCGAATGGAGACACGGGTCTTACGGGAAGAAAGATTATAGTTGACACTTATGGTGGATACGGCAGACATGGTGGTGGAGCTTTCTCAGGAAAGGATCCAACAAAGGTTGATAGATCAGCAGCATATGCAGCAAGATGGGTTGCTAAAAATTTAGTAGCAGCAGGAATTGCAGAAAAACTAGAGATAGGTTTAGCTTATGCAATAGGAGTTGCTCATCCTGTATCTCTATTAGTTAATACCTTTGGAACAGGTAAAATAGAGGATAATAAGATAGTAGAAATAGTAAATAATGTATTTGATTTAAGACCAGGTGCAATTATAAGAGACTTAGGTTTGAGAAAGCCTTTATATAGACAAACGGCAGCTTATGGTCATTTCGGTAGAGTAGATTTAAATGTTCCATGGGAAAATTTAGATAAAGTAGAAGAGATAAAAAAACATATATAATTAAACATAAAGGCTAATGTTGATTTTAAGACATTAGCCTTTAATTTAGTTATAAAGTTAAATATGTATATATTGTGACTTATCGTGTAAGCAAATGGCAAAACTATTATATAATATAATTAGTTGAGAAGTTATGGTTATATGTCTTATAATTAATTTAACAAACTAAAATTTACATAGTGCTAATGATATTATGGGAGCGATCTTATGCATGAGATAGATGGAACTGTAGAAGCAATTGTATTTAAAAATGAAGACAACGGATATGTGGTAGCACATATAAAAGATAAAAAAAAGAAAATTGTTATCACTGGATGTATACCTTACATATCAGAAGGTCAAAATTTAAAGTTACAAGGGGAATGGTTTAACCATCCTCAATTTGGTGAACAATTTAAAGTTACTTCTTGTGAAGAAATAATTCCTAACTCTTTGGAAGGAATAGAGAAGTATCTATCTTCAGGAATAATATCAGGTATAGGTCCTGTTACTGCGAAAAAAATTGTAGAACAATTTGGAGAAAGTACTTTAGATATACTTGATGAGAATATTGAACGACTAAAAGAGATAGAGGGAATTGGGGATAAAAAAGTAGAAACTATATCTAAGTCTTATGCTAAGCAAAGAGAGATAAGAAGTATAATGGTCTTTCTACAGACTTATGGAGTTACAGTTAAACAGTGCATAAAGATTCATAAAAGGTATGGATCAAGTTCTATAAATGAAGTTAAAGAAAATCCTTATAAACTAACTGATGATATAGCAGGGATTGGATTTAAAACAGCAGATAAAATAGCACGAAGTTTAGGGGTAGAAAATAATTCTCCTTTTAGAATACAGTCAGGCATAAAATATATAGTTAATCAGTTTTGTTCTATGGGAAACACATATATGCCTTTAGACAAAGTTTTAAAAGAATCTCAAGAAATATTAGGTGTATCTAAAGAAGATATTGAAAATAATTTGCAAGATACTGTATTGAGTGGAAAATTAAAAATAGAACTTATTGATAATGAGGAATGTGTCTTTACTATGCCTTATTATTATTGTGAATTGTCTGTAACGAGTAAGATATTAACTTTAACTACTAGCAATTATGAAAAAATTAAAATAGATATAGAGAAAGAAATTGAAATATTTGAGAGTAACAATAATATTAAATTTGCTCCTATTCAATTTGAAGCAATTAAAGGAGCATTTGAAAATGGAATTGAAATAATAACCGGTGGACCTGGAACAGGGAAAACTACTATAATTAAGTGTATAACTGAAATATTTGAGAATGCAGCTATGACGGTTTTTATGGCAGCGCCTACTGGTAGAGCTGCAAAAAGAATGAGTGAAGCTACAGGAAAAGAAGCAAAAACAATTCATAGACTTTTAGAACTTGGATTTAGTGATGACGATGATATGGAGTTTTTTAAGGGGGAAGAATCGCCACTACAATGTGACGTTATTATTATAGATGAAGCTTCAATGATAGATATATTATTAATGAATAACTTACTGAAAGCAATACCTATGTCTACAAGGCTTATAATAGTTGGTGATTCCGATCAGCTACCCTCTGTAGGTCCAGGAAATGTGCTAAGAGATTTAATAGAAAGTAAGTGCGTAAAGGTCGTAAGACTGAGGGATATATTTAGGCAGGCAGAAGAAAGCATGATTGTAGTAAATGCACATAAGATTAATAGTGGGGAAATGCCTATTTTAAATAAGAAAAATAAAGATTTTTATTTTATTGGAGAAGAGGAATCGGATAAAATACTAGATACTTTAGTAGAATTAATTTATGAAAGATTGCCGAAGTTTAATAAAGAGTGGAATAGAGTTAAAGATATGCAAATATTATCTCCAATGAGAAAAGGCGTTCTAGGCGTAGAAAGTTTAAATAAAAGACTTCAACAAATATTAAATCCTAAGGATAAGGAAAAGAGTGAAAGAGAATTCAAAAACACGGTATTTCGTGTTGGAGATAAGGTTATGCAGACAAAGAATAACTACAACTTAAAATGGACTCGTGTTAGTGGAGAAGGAGAAAGTGAAGGTTTAGGTGTTTTTAATGGAGATATAGGATATATATATGAAGTAGAAGATGATAAGGTAAGTGTAGTATTTGATGAAGAAAGAAAAATAGTATATGATAATATGTATTTAGATGAACTTGAGCTTGCGTATGCAATGACGGTGCATAAAAGTCAGGGGAGTGAGTTTCCAGTAGTAATAATGCCTATGTTTATAGGACCACCTCTTCTTATGAATAAAAATTTATTTTATACTGGTATAACTAGGGCAAAGAAGATGGTAGTGTTAGTTGGAGCTTCCAAAGCCATTAAATTTATGGTTGATAATAATAGAAGTTATGAAAGATATTCCGCACTTAAATGGAGAATATTGAATATACTGGAAGGTGACATTATGAAGCCGGTTGAAAGTTTATCACAAGGGGATGAGTTGTGAATATGAATATAGACAGTATTAAGTTCGCTGATAGAAAAGGAAAAATACTTAAACAAATAGTAGACTGGAGCCTAGGAAAAGAGAAGTTTCTAAATATAGTCTCTCCACCATATAACGTATCACATACATTTATTGAAATCATATTAAGGTTTACTAGTGTAGGTAAAAGAGTTTTATATATAACGAATGAAGATGTTGGGGAAGCGGATATAATTAATGAAATAAAGAAGAGAAGTAGCTTTAGAAAATATATGTACTTTAAAGAAAATAGTACTTGTGGAAATGCTCTATTAATTATAGCTAGGCATGAAATGCTAAATAAATTTAATGAGCAATTCGATTTAGTAATTTACAATGATATAAAGAATTTTTCGCTTTATAGAAAAGAAGAAATTGCTCAGGCTTCTATGATGAAAAGTAAATCTAATGGGAAGATAATATCATATTCTATAGAAAAAATTTTTGATAATAGTAGAGAAATATTATTACCAGTTAGGGAAAATAATTATCCTATAATAGAACCTAAGTTTATATCAACAAGGATAGATATAAACAAAGATATTCCATATGTAATATATGAATACTTAGAATGGTCAATAAACTCTAATAATAGGGTTATTGTTTATGTACCAGATGAAGAAAAAGTAGTTAATGTATATAAATATTTATCAAAATATTGTAGTAAATTTAGTGAAAACACTATTTATTTTATAAAAGATAATAATAATAAAAATATTTTGTATAAATTTATGAATATAAAAAGTGGAATAGTTATTACAAACCACTTTAATGATATATATTTTGATTTAAATAATATAAATGTAATGGTATTTTTTGCAGATGATAAATATTTTGATTATAAAAAATTAGTATATCTTTGTGGAAAGGTAGGAAGAAATGAAAGAACTCTCAGAGGTGAGGTTATATTCTTAGGTAATTATGAAACGGAAGATATAGATAAGTCTAAAAATATAACAAGATATTTCAATAAGGAAGCATGGGAAATGAATTTATTAAGACTATAAAATATTATATAGGATGTTTACTAGAGATTATATACAGTTTGGATGAAGAGTGTCTAATATGTAAGGATTATGTTAAGAATAAAAATTCTGTATTATGCCATTCTTGTATGACTAAAATAAAGAAATGCAATAGTTCTTATAATATAGTAGTAAATGATAGTAATGTATTTTGCTATAGTGGAGTATACTATTCAGGGATAGTTAAAGAATTGATAAGTAGATTAAAATACAAAAGTGATTTTAAAGCAGGAGAGGTATTAAGTGAATATATGATTCAGTCTATTGATATTAGTAAGAAAAATATTGATTTAATTACTTATGTTCCTTCAACTCGAAAAGTTTTAAGAAGACGAGGATATAATCAAAGTGAATTTTTAGCTAAAATAATAGGAAATAAGATAAATATTAAGGTGGATGGAATATTAGAAAAGGTAAGAGATACTAAGGATCAAATAGGTTTGAGTGGGGAAGATAGATGGAATAACTTAAAAAATTCCTATAAAGTCAAACAATCTAAGTGTATAAGCGGTAAAACAATATTATTAATAGATGATGTTATAACTACTGGGGCTACTGGATTTTTTTGTACTGAAGATATGCTAAAGAGTGGATGCAAGGAAGTGTATATACTTACTGCAGCAAGGAGTAAATTGTAATGCATGTTAATAAATACCCCTAACTTCTATTATATCATAAGTACTTGAAAATAGCTCTACTAAGATACCATATTAATACAGAAAGATAATGAGAGAAAAGAGTTATAAGAGGGGTAAATTGATATAATATTCTGTAAATTAAATCTTTCATAGTTGTGATAAACAAAAATAAGTAATAGAATATAATAAAGATACAAAAAATAAAGCAAAATAAACATAACTAATAAACAAATATCTATTATTAATAATAGATATACTTGAAAGGGGCTGGCTTTATGAACATAAAAGTAAATGGAAAAAGTTTATCTGTAACAGAGGGATTAAGAGAAGCGGTAGAAAAAAAATTATTTAAACTAGAAAAATATTTCAGTCCTAATATAGATGCCAATGCAACACTAAGTGTTCAAAAGAATAGACAGATAGTAGAAGTAACAATACCTTTTAATGGAGTTATATTAAGAGCAGAAGAAGGTACTGATGACATGTACTCTTCTATAGATATAGTAGTAGATAAACTAGAAAGGCAAATAAGAAAGCAAAAAACTAAATTAGAAAAAAGAAAGTATGGAGATGCATTGAAGTTTCAACATATTCCAGACTATAAATTTGATGATAATGGGGAATTTAAAATAGTAAAGAATAAAAAGGTTCCAGTAAAACCAATGAGTGATGAAGAAGCTATTCTTCAAATGGAACTTTTAGAGCATAAGTTCTTTGTATACACTAATGCAGAAACTAGTGATATTAATGTGGTATACAAAAGAAATGATGGTCAATATGGTTTAATAGAACCAGAATTTTAAAAAAGAATGGGACGATTACCTATAGGGTAATCGTTTTTTTTTGCTGTTTTCTGGAAATTAGAAATTATTTAAAGGCTTATTTTATTGAACCCTATATAATTAGATGTTATAATCTATAAGTATAGTATTTCAAGGATTTAACAAAACATATTAAAAACTAGTTAGTGAGGATGAAGATAAATGGGATTATTTGATAAAATATTTGGTACATATAGTCAGAGAGAATTAAAAAAGATTATTTCTTTAATTGAAAAAATTGAATCTTACGATGAAAAATTTAAAAGCTTAACTGATGATGAATTAAAAAACAAAACTATAGAATTTAAAGAAATGCTTAAGACTGGAAAAACTCTTGAAGATATACTTCCGGAGGCTTTTGCTGTTGGAAGAGAGGCTTCGTGGAGAGTTCTTGGAATGAAGCACTTTAGAGAGCAACTCATGGGAGGTATAGTTCTTCACCAAGGTAGAATTGCTGAAATGAAAACCGGTGAAGGTAAAACATTAGTTGCGACACTTCCTGCGTATTTGAATGCTTTAAGTGGAAAAGGAGTTCATATAGTTACTGTAAATGACTATCTTGCAAAAAGAGATAAAGAGCAAATGGGGGAATTATATGAATTTTTAGGATTAACTACAGGAGTTATTGTTCATGATCTTAACAATGACGAAAGAAGAGAGTCTTATAATGCAGATATTACCTATGGAACTAACAATGAATATGGATTTGACTATTTAAGAGATAACATGGTTGTGTATAAAGAAGAAAGAGTTCAAAGAAAACTTAACTATTGTATAGTGGATGAGGTTGACTCTATATTAATAGATGAAGCTAGAACACCACTTATAATTTCAGGTGAAGGAGAAAAATCCACAGATTTTTATAAAGTAGCAGATTATTTTGCAAAGTCTTTAAAGCAAGAGGACTATACAGTAGATGAAAAAACTAATTCAGTTATTTTGACAGAAATGGGTATAGAAAGAGCTGAAAAGTTCTTCCATATAGAAAACTATGCTGATGCAGAAAACATGCAAGTTCAGCATCATGTAGTTCAGGCTCTAAAGGCTAATTACACTATGAAACGTGACAAAGACTACATGATTAAAGATGATGAGGTTATAATAGTTGATGAATTTACTGGCAGACTTATGGAAGGTAGAAGATATAGCGAAGGTCTTCATCAAGCTATAGAAGCTAAAGAAGGAGTTAAAATTCAAAAAGAATCAAAGACTCTTGCAACTATAACATTCCAAAATTACTTTAGAATGTATAGCAAACTTTCAGGAATGACGGGAACAGCTCAAACAGAAGAAAGTGAATTTAGAGAAATCTATGGATTAGATGTTATTGTTGTGCCTACTCATAGACCGATAGCTAGAATTGATTCTCCAGACGTAATATATAAATCAGAAAAAGGTAAATATAGAGCTATAGTAAACGAAATAGAAGAGACTTACAAAACAGGTCAGCCAACACTTGTTGGTACAGTGAGTATTGAAAAGTCTGAGCTTCTTTCAGATATGTTAAAGAGAAAAGGAGTACCACATAGAGTACTTAATGCAAAGTATCATGAGCAGGAAGCAGAGATAATATCTCGTGCCGGTGAAAAGGGTACTGTTACTATAGCTACAAATATGGCTGGTCGTGGTACTGATATTAAACTTGGAGAAGGCGTAGCTGAAGTTGGAGGTCTTAAGGTTATTGGTACAGAAAGACATGAATCGAGACGTATAGACAATCAATTAAGAGGACGTTCAGGACGTCAAGGAGACCCTGGGTTTTCAAGATTTTATGTTTCATTAGAAGATGATTTAATGAGAATATTTGCATCAGAAAGACTTCAAGGTATTGTTGAAAAGTTAGGACTAAGTGATGAGGATGCAATAGAGAGCAAACTCGTAAGTGGTGCAATAGAAAATGCTCAAAAGAAAGTTGAAGGAAATAATTTTGATGTAAGAAAATCAGTATTAAAGTACGATGATGTTATGAATCAGCAAAGAGAAGTTGTTTATAAGCAAAGATCTCAGGTACTTGAAGGAGAATCACTGCAAAATGATGTTCAAGAAATGATAAAGGAAGTTGTAGTTGAAGCTGTACGTGCTCACATGTCGGGCGTAGATGAAGAATTAGATGATAATCTTGAAAAATTAATAGCTTATTTAGAAGATATATATCTTCAAAAAGGAGTTGTTACTTTAGAAGAATTAAAAAAAATGTCTGATGATGAGATACAAGAAAAGCTTATAAAATTAGTAATAGATATATATTCAGATAAAGAAGAAGCAGTTGGATCTGAGCAAATGAGGGAGATAGAAAGAGTTATTCTTCTGAAAGTTGTTGACTCAAAGTGGATGGATCATATTGATAATATGGATCACTTAAAGCAAGGTATGGGACTAAGAGCATATAAACAACAAGACCCAGCTCAAGCATACCAATTTGAAGGTAGCGAAATGTTTGACGAAATGATTAATAGTATAAAGATAGATACAGTTAAGTATTTATTCCATGTTCAAATTTCACATAATGCTCCAGAAAGAGAAAGAGTAGTTAAAGAAACATCAACAAATATGGGTGGAGAAGATGCAGCTCATGAACCTATAAGAAGAAAAGAAGATAAGGTAGGAAGAAATGACCTTTGCCCATGTGGAAGTGATAAAAAATATAAGAACTGCTGTGGAAAATAGGGTAAATAGACTTTTGAAGACTTTAATTAAAAAATCCAGCTATGCTGGTTTTTTTAATTAATAAGAATAGTCTCACTTATTGATAGTATAATAATTGTATGAAAGGGTGATAAATATGATAATTCAGTTAGAAGAAGCTATGAGTAAAACAGCTGAGTTGAAAATAGGTTTAGATGAAGTGAGGGCTTCTCTTTGACATCGCTATACTAGAAAAGAGATTATCAGAACTTGAAAACGCTATGCAAGAAAAAGGTTTTTGGGATAATATAAATAAAGCTCAAGAAGTAACTCAAGAAGCAAAAATTCTAAAAGATAAGATAGATGGTTTTAACAAGTTAAAAGAAAAAGTAGAAGATGTAGAAATATTAATAGAAATGAGTATAGAGATGGAAGACGAATCTTCTCTAGAGGAGATTAAGGGTGAATTAAAAGATATTGAAGAAATAATAAATAATTTTAAAATCGAAGTTTTGTTATCAGGAGAATATGATAAAAACAATGCTATAATTAGCCTTCATTCAGGAGCAGGAGGAACAGATGCACAGGACTGGACGCAAATGCTTTTAAGGATGTACACTAGATGGGCTGAAGATAAAGGTTATAGGGTAGAAACTTTAGATTTTATTCCTGGAGATGAAGCTGGAGTTAAAAGTGTAAGTTTGAAGATAACGGGAGAATTTGCTTATGGTTATTTGAAGTCTGAAAAGGGAATACATAGGCTGGTTAGAATTTCACCTTTTAATGCTAATGGCAAGAGACAAACTTCTTTTGCATCTTTAGAAGTTCTTCCAGAACTTACAGAGAGTCAAGACATAAATATACGATCTGAGGATTTAAGGGTAGATACTTATAGATCAGGTGGTGCTGGAGGACAACATGTAAATAAAACAGATTCGGCAGTTAGAATAACGCATATTCCAACAGGAATTGTGGTTCAAAGTCAAAGTCAAAGAAGTCAATTTCAAAATAAAGATACTGCTATGAGTATGTTAAAGTCAAAGCTTGCAGAACTGAAAGAAAGAGCACATAAAGAAAAAATAGAAGATTTGAGTGGAGATTTGAAGGAAATTGGATGGGGTAGTCAGATAAGATCCTATGTATTTCAGCCCTATACTATGGTAAAGGATCATAGGACGAACACAGAAATGGGAAATGTAGATGCTGTAATGGATGGAGAAATTGATTTATTTATAAAAGAGTATTTAAAGTGGAACAAAAATAATTAAATAAAAAAGAGACGTACACATTTAAATCTAATTGATAATGTATGTCTCTTTTATTGTATTTTAAAATACTATATTAAATATGATGGTTGTCCAAAAAAACTAAGAATTAGCAACTGGCAAAGGTTTCAGGGCTTACAGCTTCTTCTCTACGAGGACGAGGACGATATCTTATAAAGGTATATACGATTTTTATGCCACAATCTTCGATAGCATCTGTATTAATTAATCTATAACCAGCATTTAAAAGTCTTCTTATAGCCTCTGCACAATTAGAGCCTCTTCTGATTCTTGGATCACTACTACTATCAACTACTATATTATCATGGTCATGACGGTCGTCATGATTATCACAATTCCAACTAGAGTTTCCCCAATTTCCCCAGCATCTATTTCTATCATTAACTCTACAAATTAAAATTACTACATCTTCATTCATATTCAATTAACCTCCATTAAGATTAAAAAGTTGTAGAACAGCAAGGATTTAGCTTGTCCTCCTTAACATACTATGCATTGAATTAGATTTAGGTTACAATAATACTATTATATGTTTAAGAAATTGTAGACTTTTTCATTATAATGCAAACTACAATTTACACTATAGCATTAATGTATTAATTGAGAGGATTTTATTATGGATAAGATAAAATTAGAAGAGCTTTTAAGTATTCCGATTTTTAATGGTTTAAAACAGGAAACGTTACAATTGCTTACAGGGGTATCATATAAATTAGAACTAAAAAAGGGAGAAAGACTATTTTCGGAAAGAGATAATGTGGATACTATTTATTTCGTTCTTACTGGTAAGGTGAATATGTATAAAATAAATGAAGAGGGACAAAAAAAGGTTATATATATATTAGATGAAGGTCAAATGTTAAATGAAGTGATTTTTGATGAAAAGCCAGCGTCCATAAGCTGTGACGTTTTTGAAAAAGCTCAGTTTATATGTTTTAAGAGAGATGAGCTTTTATATATAATGGAAAGAGATTTTGAACTAACTAAAAAAGTAATAAATATGATGACTAGAAAAATAAGAAGACTCTATCGTCAATTAAAAAACACAGTACCTATAAAAATGGATAAAAAAGTAGCAGCTAAATTGTGGAAGCTTTCACGAGATTATGGGGTAGAGTCTGAAGGTGGTACATTAATTAATTTAAAAATAACAATAACCTATTTAGCGGATATGTTAGGCTCTCCAAGGGAGACAATATCTAGGTGTATGAATATTTTGGAAGAGAAGGGATTAATTAAATATAAGAATAGAAGAATGATAGTGAATACAGAAAGTTTAGCTAAATATTATAGGGGTTTGTGATTGGTATCACATGCTCTTTTTTATATTAGTATAGATTCTACTTATAAATTACTACTATTGAATAAAAAATAATATATTTTAATCTTTAAGGATATTATAATTCATATACAGTAACAAGATAGAAATATATCAATTAAGCTGGAGTGTAATAATTATCACGGAAGTTTAAGGTTAAAAAGATTACAATTTAACTTAAGAAATTAGTAAAAATGAGTTAAAGGGAGGATAAAAATGAGTAAAATTAGAGTTGATTATAGAAAGATGTATTATGGATTTCCTATATTCTTTGTTAGTTTTTATGATGAGAATGGAGTTCCAAATGTGACTACTATATCATCATCTTTTTCATTGATGGATATGGTTTGCTTAGGTTTTGGAAGTAAGGGGTATGCAATAAATCAGATAAAAAATGTTAAAGATTTTGTTATTAATATACCTGATAGAAACTTTATGAAGGAAATAGAAATTTGTGGATTTAAATCAGGGCATGATTATAAGAAGTTTGATATGGTAAATTTAACTCCTGTAAAGTCAGATATAGTAAATGCACCTATAATTGAAGAGTGTCCTATAGCTATAGAATGTACTTTAAGTGATATTATAGAGAGAGATTACTATCGTGGTATTACTAATATATTAGCAAAAGTTAAAGGAAGAATAATTTCTTCAGAAATTTTAGATGAGGAAAAAAACTTAAATTATCTAGAAGTAGATCCAGTGTTATATGTTGGAGACAATGCAAAACGTGTTTATAGATATACAGAAAAGGGAACAATAGATGAAGCGAAATCATTTCTTTAAAAATAAGAAATGAAACAAAATTATAATTTAAAAAAGAAAATTGCCACTGGCAATTTTCTTTTTTATACTTGTAACTAGTTACTGATTACTAGAATCTTTAAATAGGTCAAGAACATCTTCTTTAAATTTGTCTAATCCAATTCTATCTACAAAAAAACCTAGCTTTTCTCCAAATTCAGCAGTTTCTCTGTAATATTTCATTATTATTTTTACTATAACAAAAGCCTCATCTTCAGTTAATTCCTCTGCTATAGTATCAGGAAGTCTTGGATGGAAGCCAGCACTTCCACCAACTTTTATAATATATCCAGGTTTATCAGCAATTACAGCGATATCTTTTGCATTTGCGCTTCCACAGGAGTTTTTACAACCGGCTACTGCTATTTTAGTCCTATTAGGAGCCTCTGTTCCGTAAAATTCTTTTTCAATAAGCATACCTAATTTTAGAGAGTTTTGTTTTGCTCTTTTGCAAAAAGCAGCAGGGCACATTTCAGTATTTTTAACAGAGTAAGGAGAGAGTACAGCTGGTTCCATACCTAAATCATCCCAAGCCTTTGAAACATCTTCACCCTTTAAACCAAGTATTATTATTCGTTGACCAGAAGTCATTTTAAGAGTTGCGTTATATTTTTTAGCTACTTCTGCAATGGTTGTTAAGAGTTCAGGAGTAATAAAGCCTCCAGGAATTCGTGGAGTTATAGCAAAAGTGCGCTGTTCATTTCTAACCTTTTGTAATGTGGCATATTTTGGTGAATCCATTATAATAATCTCCTTTAAATATCTAGCGTATATAACACGGAATTAATTTTACTTACTTATTATTTGATATATTATATATTATATATTATATATCAAAAATACAAAGATATGGGTAACTTATGGTACAATTATGAAAAAAATTATAACTCTATAAAAAATAATTATAATAGTATAATAAAAATAAGTGTTATCCTCTGTAAAACTATAATACATATATACAATAGAAATTAAGAGTTATTAATCAATAGAACATAATATTTATCATTAAAGATTAGTTTTCAGAGGGAGAGCTTTAGATGTTTATACAAAATAAAAAAATAAAACTAATAGTGTTAATGCTATTTTTAATAATAATACTAACAATGATTTTAAGTTTTAAAATTAAAAGTGAAAAATCAGTAAGTAGTACTCAAATAGCTAATGAGTTAGTGAAAATATCAGAGCTTGCAACATATAAGAACTCTTATATGGATGTATTTTTTATTAAGGATACAAAAAAGATAAATGATTTTTTGCTTCCCTTTACAACAAGAGCTTTAATTATAAGGTATAGTGGTTATATTAAGGCTGGTGTTGATTTAAAGAATGTAAGTGTAATTATTGATGAAAGGAAAAAGAGTGCATACATACGATTAAATAAGGCTGAGATTATAGATAATGTAATAGATACAGATAACGTAACTATACTTGATGAGAGATATAGTATTTTTAATGAGGTGGATAGCCAAAAAATTTTTGATGAGTTAAATAAGAATAAATCAGAGTTAGCAGAACGATTAATTAAGGACGGATTTTTAGAGAGAGCAAATGAAAATGCAAAAGTATTAATAGAAAGTATTTTGAAAGGTATGGGATTTAAAGAAGTGAGTATAGAGTTAATCTAAACAAGATAAGAGTTAGTTTATAAATATAAAAATAAAAATAGAGTTCCTAGTAATATGCTTTTCTGTTACTATGAACTCTATTTTTGTATTACTAATTAGTTAGTTATTTTTTCTTTTAAATTGAATAATTAAAAAAGCGAATATTAATGCAATTGACCCGAAAAGAGCTTCCTTATAGTATAGAATCAAAAGGTTATTGTTAAAAGCATTTTTAATTATTTCTTTGGATACTACATTAAAACATCTATTAATAGCTGTAACGCTGATGAGATCAGGAGTATCTAACGGAGTGTGGATTTTTGTTGTGTCATTGTCGCAAAATGTTATAGCATTAATATCATTTTCTCTAAAGGCTTTATGGTCACTATCATCCTTAAAGAGATAGTTAAAATGTATTCCTTCAGCAGTACAGATTTCTGACACTGAATTTACAAAAGTAGTTTTGGAAGTATCATTTTTGCCACCTACAATGCAAAGAGGTACCCCTTTATCGCTACCGATCATATCAAAGTTATAAACCTTGCTATCGATTATAGAGTTCTTATATTTTTTTACAAATTCAGCGGAACCTAAACATCCAAATTCTTCAGCATTAAAAGCAACAAAAAGTATACTTCTTTCAGGTTTGCCGAGTGATGAGATATATCTAGATAATTCAAGCATAAATGAAGTTCCGGAAGCATTATCTAATGCGCCTTTATAAACTGTGTTTTTTAAATCTGTACCTAAATGATCAAAATGGGCAGATATTATAATTGGGTCTAGGGATTTATTTTTGCCCTCGATGTATCCCATAATATTTCTTGCTGTGGTTTTGCTTGTTGAAAATGGAATAAAGCAATTTATGTTATAGCCCTCATCTAAATATTTTTTTATATCAGCCAAGGTTTTATCTGTTACCATAATACACATACTCCACTGAGCAGTATTCATAAAAGAACTTCTAAATCCTAAGTCGTTTTTTTCAGGTATGTAAAATAAAAAGTAATCAGAGTTTTGTTTTACTTGCATTATATTATTCTTTGATACGATATATGGATTTTCTTTATTAAAAGTAAATACATTGTTTTTAAAATTAAGCATATCTTCTTTATAATCAACACCATAAGTAAATTCTTTAATTACATCCCCGTCACTATTGGTTATGCTTAAGGAAGGATCCCCTTTTACTCTTTTAGGATAATCTATTTTAAATGATTGAGTATATTCACCCATAAAAGGTTTTAAGTTATTCTCTATAAATTGAAGTTTGATATATTCTTCTATCTCTTTATTTTCAAGGGTTCCAGTTAGTCTACCTTTAAAATGATCTGAGGATAAAAAGTTTATTGTGCTAATAATATTACTAGAAGTAAATGGGTGGATAGTAGAATAAATTTGAAAACTTAAGATGAATATCATCAGTAGTAAAGACAAAATAGATTGTTTAATAAATTTTTTCATATAAGACTCCTTAAATATTGATATATTATATAGTTATGAAGTTAAAAAGTGTTATATGATGAATTATTGGACATTTTAATTAGGTTAAGGTAAAATTAGGATTGCAATTATACTATAGGTAATATATTTCAGAGTTAAACTGGAGTGGAGGCAAATATGGTAAAAATTAATGAAAGATTAGCTAAAGAATTTCAAGTCAATATAAACCAAGTAAATAGTATGATAGAACTTTTAGATGATGGGAATACAGTTCCGTTCATAGCTAGATATAGAAAAGAAAAAACAGGAGAATTAGATGATATAATCCTGAGAAATATGGCTGAAAGATTAACTTATCTTAGAAATCTAAAAGAAAGAAAAGAAGATGTAATTAGAATAATTGGAGAGCAAGAAAAACTTACAGAAGATTTAAAACTTCAAATTGAAAAGTGTGAAACCTTAACTGAAGTAGAGGATATATATAGACCTTTTAAACCCAAAAAGAGAACTAGAGCAACTATAGCAGTAGAAAAAGGACTTCAATTATTAGCAGATATGATATTAGGTGGAGAATTTAAAGGAAGCTTAGAAGAATATGTAAATGAATTTATAAGCGAAGAAAAAGAAGTAAGAACTATAAGCGAGGCTTTAAATGGGGCAAAAGATATAATTGCAGAGATTATATCAGATGAGGCTCAATATAGAAAATGGATAAGAGAATTTGTAAGAAGAGAAGGAATGCTTGAATGTAGTGGAAGCAGTAAAGAACCTACTCCTTATGAAATGTATTATAATTATTCAGAAGCAGTTCGCAGAATTCCGTCCCACAGAATACTTGCTATTAATAGAGGGGAAAAAGAAAAAGTATTATCTGTTAAAATCACAGTTAATTTAGAAAATATTATAAGTTATTTAAATAAGAATACTTTAAAAGGCAATTCAATTACTGACAAATGTATTGAAGAAGCTGTTGAAGATTCATTAAAAAGACTGATATATCCATCAATAGAAAGAGAGATAAGATCAGAGCTTACAGGTAAGGGTGAAGAGGGAGCAATAGATATTTTTAAAGCTAATCTTAAAGCTCTGCTAATGCAATCACCAATAAAGGGTAAGGTAGTTTTAGGATATGACCCAGGATTTAGAACAGGATGTAAAATAGCTGTGTTAGATGATACAGGTAAGATTTTAGACACAGCTACGGTATATGCTACAGCTCCACAAAATGATGTGGAAGGTTCTGTTAAGATACTTAAGGAGCTAGTGTATAAACATAATGTAGAGGTTATATCACTTGGAAATGGAACTGCAAGTAGAGAATCAGAGGAAGTTTTAGCAAAGCTAATTGATGAGGTGAGAAAGGAAAAGGGTAAAGATTTATTTTATGTAGTGGTATCAGAAGCTGGGGCATCAGTATATTCAGCCTCAGAGCTTGCCTCAAAAGAATACCCAGATATAAATGTTTCAATAAGGGGAGCCATTTCTATTGGACGAAGACTTCAAGACCCAATGGCTGAACTTGTAAAAATTGATCCTAAATCCATAGGCGTAGGTCAATACCAGCATGATGTAACTCCTAAAAGATTAGATGAGTCATTAAAAGGAGTAGTAGAAGATGGCGTAAATAGTGTGGGAGTTGATCTTAATATTGCAACACCGTCACTTTTATCCTACGTATCTGGGATTAATTCGACTATTGCTAAAAACATAGTAGATTTTAGAGAAGAAAATGGCAAGTTTAAAGATAGAAAGCAATTGTTAAAAGTTAAGAGACTTGGACCTAAAGCTTATGAGCAATGTGCGGGATTTTTAAGAGTTCCAGAGAGTAAGGAAGTACTTGATAATACATCAGTCCATCCAGAATCCTATAAAGCTGCAAAGGCATTACTAAGTACTTTAGGTTATAATGAAAATGATTTGAAAAATAATAAGTTATCAGATATTGATATTAAATTAAAAAACTTTGGACTTGAAAGTTTAGCTTCAAAACTAGATATAGGAGTTCCTACTCTTCAAGATATAATAAAAGAAATTAAAAAGCCAGGACGTGATCCTAGAGAAGAATTACCAAAGCCTATATTTAAAAAGGGAGTAGTTGACATAAATCAATTAAAGCCTGGTATGGTATTAAGTGGAACTGTAAGAAACGTGGCCGACTTTGGAGCTTTTGTTGATATCGGAGTTCATCAGGATGGGCTAGTTCATATAAGCCAGTTATCTGATAGTTTTGTGAAGCATCCATTAGATATAGTAAATGTTGGAGATATTGTAGATGTTAGAGTAATAGAAGTTGATGATAAAAGATCACGAATATCTTTATCAATGAAAAAATAATAAATTACTATTGAAATTCTGGCGATTTATATGTATAATTTGCTTTGAGATTATTTAAATTATATATCTTCAGGGCAGGGTGAAATTCCCTACCGGCGGTATAGTCCGCGACCCGTAGTAATACGGTTGACTTGGTGAAACTCCAAGACCGACAGTAAAGTCTGGATGGAAGAAGGTATAGGTAGTTTGTATAGTATTTTATGCCCTGGCTATCTTACGATTGTCAGGGCTTTTTTGAAACTATCCATATCCTTGAAGATAAAAATTAGGGGGTATAAAAATGAAACAAAGTAACTTAAACTCAATGATTAAAATTTCTTTATTAGCTGTAATGGCTTTTGTACTTATGTTTATGGACATGGCATTACCTATTTTTCCATCTTTCTTAAAGATAGACTTAAGTGACCTTCCAGCATTATTAGGAGCATTTGCTTTAGGACCTGTAGCTGGAATAATAATAGAACTATTTAAGAATGTATTAATTTTAATGTTTAAAGGAACTCAAACGGGCTTCGTTGGAGAAATTGCAAACTTTATAGTTGGATCTTTACTAGTAGGAACAGCAGGAACTATATACAAGCTTAATAAATCAAGAAAAACAGCAATTATTGGATTGATAGCAGGAACAATTGTAATGTCTGTAGTTGCATCTGTATTAAACTATACAGTACTATTACCACTATATGCAAAAGTGTACAAAGCTCCTATAGATGCTTTTGTATCAATGGGAACAGCAATTAATCCAGCAATAAAAGATTTAAAGAGTTTTGTTCTTTTATCTATATTACCGTTTAACTTATTAAAATGTATTGTAGTATCAGCAATAACAATACCGGTATATAAAAGAGTTTCTCCAATACTTCATAAAGAAGATGCAGTTGGTGAAAACAAAAGAAATGCTTTCGAAAACTAATACAAAAAAAGGAAGTTCACAGTGAACTTCCTTTTTAATTTCTTCTCCACATAATTATTGCATTTTCATTATTATCATAGTAATTCTTTCTTAAACCTTCTACAACGAAGTTGTATTTGCTATATAGGTTTCGAGCAACTATATTACTTTCTCTAACCTCTAAGGTTATAGAGTGAATATTAAAGTCAGTACAAATTTTAATTATACCGTCCATTAGAACATTACTAGCCCCTATACCTCTATAATCAGGATGGATAGCAACATTTGTAATATGAGCCTCATCTATAATCAGCCATAGGCCTGCATATCCTATAAGTGTGCCATCTTTTTTTACCACTATATATTTGCAAAACTTGTTTTCCAATTCACCCTTTAATGACTCAAAGCTCCAAGGTGTAGTAAGAGAAAGATTATTTATTTCTACAACATCTTCAAGGTGAATCTCCGTCATTGACTCTATTACTAGATTATTCATTTACACTCATCCTTACTTTAGCTTCATATTCTCTTTCGGCTTGTGACTTTCTAAGATAAATTGGTGAGAAGGAAAGTAGGTCATCATTACTATTATTCTTAAGTTTTTCTAAACCAAGTTCACCTAAAGAAGATGCTCTAGGAAAATTAAGATGTGCAGGTGCAAAGTGTGCACCTATAAAGCTTTTTTCTAATTTATCTTTAAATTTAGGTATGGCATCACCGATAAAGCAAACTTTTTTATCTTCTTGACTTTGTATTAGAATGATTAATTCATCTATATGAATTGCTATATAGTCTGTTAATCTTACCAAATTACCATCAGAAAACTTATATAATGCTGTATATACGTTATCTCTTAAAGCATCTAGAATAGGACATATAATTCCATCAGTGTAAGCTAGGTTATATGCAAGGCAATCAAGAGAAGATATACCAACTAAAGGCTTATTAAGTCCCTGAGCTAACCCTTTTATAGAGGCTGCACCAATCCTAAGACCAGTAAAGGAGCCTGGTCCACTTGAAATCACAAATCCATCTATAGCGCTTATATCTAAATTTAAACCTTTTAATAAATAGTCTATTTGAGGCATTAAGATAACAGAGTGTTGCTTTTTATCATTAAAGCTTATCTCACCAAGTAATTTACCATCTTCAATAACAGCACAAGAAGCAGTGGCTGTTGAAGAATCTACACTAAGAACTCTCATATATTTATCTCCTTTACATAATCGTATCTACTACCTATATAATTTATAGTTATTTTTCTAAAGTTATCGCCTTTATCAGGGATTTTTTCTATATTTATTCTCATATGATTTTCAGGGATTAAATCTTCAATATAATTTGCCCATTCGATGATACTTATGGCATCGTCAAAGATGTATTCATCAAATCCAATAGCTTCAATTTCATCAGGATCGCTTACTCTGTATACATCAAAGTGATAAAGTTTATGATTACTACCAACATATTCATTTACGATGGTGAAAGTAGGACTAGTTATATGGTCATCTATTCCAAGACCTTTTGCTATACCTTTTGTAATATGAGTCTTACCAGTACCCAAGTCTCCGATTAAACATATTATATCACCACTATTTGCAAGTGTTCCAATTTGAAAACCTATATTCAGGGTTTTATCTATGCTATCAACAATAAGTTCCATATATATTCACTCCTAGATTAAATCATTTACAATTCATAAATTATTTTATACTAAAAAAGAAGAAAATAAAAGCAAATAAAATAATCTCTCATAAAAAGTAAGTTATTGTAATATATTATTATTTGGCTATTATATGAATAGATAAAGACTCCTTAAAGTACAATAAGTTTTATTTAATGTATAATCATAGGTAATATGATTATACTAAATAAGATAAAGCTGTATATAGGGCGTGCAAAAATTAAATAACTTAAAATAATAAAAAGTATTGCACATAAATATATAACATGATATAATAAGATTCGTATTGAAGGGGTATGGCTCAATTGGTAGAGTAGTGGTCTCCAAAACCATTGGTTCCGGGTTCGAGTCCTGGTGCCCCTGCCATAAATAAAAAGAATGAGAGAATTTACATAAACGTAAATTCTCTCATTTTTTTATTTAATCTATTTTTCATATATAATAAGAAATCAGGTATTATTTACTTAGTTATTATAAAAGGTACATTAAAAATATTCATTATAAAGGCAAGAAAGGCAAGGGCAATTATCCACGCCAATAGAGGATTTTTGTGATGAAGTATTACTAATGGGAATTGAATAACATTATGAAGCAATGACCAGTATATAGTTCATCCGTTATAATTTTTCTGCATTCCTATTGATGTGGCAAATAGTTCTATTGACATATAAATTCCAACCCATAATGATATATATATAATCTGTTTATATAAGGTTTTAGGAAATTTAGATAAATACAATAATATACTAGAAAAGAATATTGTAAAGATTATAAATAACTCATTTATAGGTGGTACTAGAAAATCACTTTGAAATGTCCATAAGGGTTTATTGTGGAATACAGTACTGTAAATAAGATTGCCCATACCGAAAAATAATAGAGTTGGATAATACTTTTTCCAGTTCTTCCAATCCCCCCAAAGATAACTTGAAATTATCCAGATAATAGCCATAATCAAACGTACAAACATAAAATTCATCTTAATATACCTCGATTCAAATAAAAGAAATAAACTACTATAAGTCACTATTATAATTCCAAAAATCAATTAAATTATTTCAATTTTTAGATAAAATGTAGTAAATCTTGTGGAAGCTACTATGAAAATATTGTTTAATATACCTTATTTATCATTAAGAATGTAACTTAATATAAGTATCCTAATTATGTTTTATATGTGTTATTTATATAAACATAAAATATCAAGTTAGAGGCATTATAATATTAGATTCAAATTAAATAAGGAGGAATTTCTTATGAGAATACAAGAAGGCTTAATACCAACGATTCTTGGTACTATTGTAAGTGGAACTGGAGCTACGCTAACAAAGAAAAAGATTGCTCCTATAATAGCAGCTGGTGTTCTAGGTTTTGGATTAGCTCATGTAGTTCTAGGATCAATAGATTTAGTGGAGCATAGAAGAAAAGATTAATATATGATAAATATAAAATGAAGGCAAATATTTGCCTTCATTTTATATTTATCAATAAAAGATATATTTTTATTAATAGAATAATAACATATAAAGAATAAAATACTGATATTTAATAAGTTTATAAAAAATAAGTTGTTAATGATAGTACTTTCATAGACAGTACTTAAATACAATGATATAATTACACTGTTTTTCGTAAAAAGAAATTAGCAATTAGAGGGGATATAGAATGAAGAGATTAATATTTATCCTAATAATTATTTGGGTATTATTTATAGGATGCGTAGCAAATAATACAGACTCTTCTAATAAAGATATAAATAATAAAAATGTATCTAGTGAGAATGACGATATATCAAAAACTAATCAAAAATATAGTTTTGGACCTATGGCAGATTTATCTCAGATTAATGACGAAACAAAGCAGTACTTGCAAGAATTGATTAATAAATTAGGAAATACAAAAGAAAATCAAATTGCTTTTAATATAATAGATGGAGTTTTTGAAGAAGATGGAGCTTTAGTAGTTGACTTATTTATCAGAAATGGTTATTCATATTCAATAGCTAACATAAGTTGTGATTTTAAAATAATTCAAAATGGAAATATTATAGCCACGGCAAACTTTGAATTAGATGAAGAACATTTTGGAATTTTATCCTCTAAGGATTCAAGACCATGGTCATTATTATTTTTTCCAGAGGATGTAATAAATAAGAATCTTAAACTTGAGGGAGCAACTATAGAGGCTACAAATATTCAGCTTGAATATATAGAATCTTAAGTTAATTAAAATTTAATGGCTTAAACTTAGATTTTTTAGTTTATAGGAAATTATAGGTTTATCCTTTTGTGGATAAATTTATAATTTCCTATAAACTAGGGTGTGCAGAGGGGGAACCCATTGCCGTAGTAAGGGGGGTGCTCAGACGCATAGCGTCGTCGAAGGGGGACTAGGTCCCCCTAGCGAAAAAAATCGGCGTAGCCGAATTTTTTATTTTGTACAATTAATAAATATGATAAAATATTCTAGAAGAGCAAGGCGAATGGGGGAAATTCAAGTGCTAGAATACGATATAGTTATAGTAGGGGGAGGACCAGCGGGACTTGCTTCAGCTATAAAAGCAAAAGAACTAGGAATTAATAAGTTATTAATTTTAGAGCGAGAAGATTCGCTTGGAGGTATACTTAATCAATGTATTCATAGTGGATTTGGCATTGAAACTATGGGAGAAGAGCTAACTGGGCCAGAATATGCTGAAAGTTTTATTGAAAAAGTTAATTATATGAATATAGAGTATAAATTAAATACCACTGTCTTTGATATGAAAAAGGATAAAATTATAACTGCAGTAAATGAAGAGGATGGTATACTTGAAATAAATTCAAAAGCTATAATTTTAGCGACAGGATGCAAGGAAAAGCCTAGAGGAGCTATTAATATTGCTGGAGGCAAGAGTGCAGGCATATATACTGCAGGTACAGTACAAAAATTTATAAATATAGAAGGATATATGCCAGGTAAAGAAATAGTAATATTAGGATCGGGAGATATAGCATTAGTAACAGCTGGTAGGCTAACTTTAGAGGGCGCAAATGTTAAAGCAGTTGTAGAAATAATGGCTAAAGCAGAAGGCAGTGATAAGAATGTTAAAGAACATTTGGAGGATTTCAACATACCTTTAAAAACATCTCATACAGTAGTTGCAGTTAGGGGTGGGGAACGAGTAGAAGGAGTAATGATTGCTAAAGTTGATGAAAATAAGGTGCCTATAGCAGGGACAGAGGAATCAATCAATTGTGATACATTGGTGTTATCAGTTGAATTAGGACCGGATAATGAGCTATTAAAAAGAGCTAATATAAAAATATGCAAAGATACTAGAGGACCAGAGGTAAATCAGAACATGGAGACAGAATTAGAAGGAATATTTGCTTGTGGAGATATACTCTATGTTCATAATATGGTAGATAAAATAACACAAGAAGGCTATTGGGCTGGAGAAAATGCAACAGAGTACGTAAAAAGAAATAGAAATAAGCAATAAGTCTATGATTGTAAATCATAGACTTATATAAAAATTAAAATGCCTTTTTAAAGCATGGCTTACATATTAATGTGTTACCCTTATTAGCGGAAATGGCATCTTCCTGATGTTTCAATATCTTTCCACATATATCACAAGAAATATTATTAGAATTCTTAGATTCGCTTTTAGAAAAGGTGGGATTTAAAGATTTTTTATTGGATGGAGGAGAGTACTCCACAGCTTCAGTAGGTATTGGTTTAATTTTTACTTCATAATCTATGTAATAATTACTCTCACCAAAGAGTTCAAGTTCAAATCGTGGGTTTTTAGAATCATAATATTCTTCTATTAGAATTTTGGTTATTTGTGCATCATTAATAATCAATCCGCTTTTTTCTATACCATCAAAAATGCTCTTAGGTATATTAGTGGTATCAGGATGTCTTTTTTTACTCTTATAATAAACTTTTAATATAGCTATTAAGGATTCGCTTAATACTATATTAGGATTTTGTAATCTTGTTTCGTAAGCAATCATTTCCTCGTATATTGCATATCTATCATGATATTTTCCAGAGTTGTAAGGTAGTATAGCTCTTCCACTTAAATTGGAAAGTTTAAAATTGGATTTTGATATAGGTGAACCATTTACTATGATTTTTGCATAAGACTTCATTGTATCAACTCCTTCTTTAAGGGCATTTAATATTATAGCACAAATACATAGATAAAAGTTTGCTTACTAAAGAAAGATGAAGTATAATTATTTTTGAAATTTGTCTATATTAGATGTAGGTTATGAAATTGAAAGAGGGACGAAGATGGATAAAAATATAAATATTCTTGCTATAGAGACTAGTTGTGATGAAACGGCAGCAGCAGTAGTTGTAAATGGAAGAGACGTGCTTTCAAATGTGATATCATCTCAGATTGATACTCATACTAAATTTGGTGGAGTAGTTCCAGAGGTGGCATCGAGAAAACATATTGAAGTTATTAGTATAGTTGTTGAACAGGCACTTGAAGAAGCAAAGATGACATTAAAGGATATAGATGCAGTTGCTGTAACTTATGGCCCAGGGCTTGTAGGAGCCTTACTTGTAGGAGTTCAATACGCTAAAGGACTAGCTTATGCTATAAAAAAACCTTTAATTGGAGTTAATCACATAGAGGGTCATATTAGTGCTAATTTTATAGAACATAAGGATTTAGAGCCTCCTTTTGTATGTCTTGTTGTGTCTGGAGGTCATACATTTATAGTACACATGAAAGATTATGGAGAATTTGAGGTTTTAGGACAAACGAGAGATGATGCAGCGGGAGAAGCTTTCGATAAGGTAGCTAGAGCTATAGGTCTTGGATATCCAGGAGGTCCTAAAATTGATAAGATTTCAAAAGAGGGAAATGATGAGGCAATAGTATTTCCGAGAGCTAATTTTCATGACAAGGATTGTTTAGATTTTTCTTTTAGTGGAATAAAGTCTGCTGTTCTTAATTATATAAATAAGATGAATATGAAAAATGAAGAAGTAAACAAAGCCGATTTATCAGCCTCTTTTCAAAATGCTGTAGTAGGTGTTCTTGTAGATAACGCATTAAAAGCTTGTAAGTTAAAAAAAGTAAATAAAATAGCTATTGCAGGAGGAGTTGCTGCAAATTCAACTCTTAGAGAAACTATGATTAATGAAGGCAAAAAACAAGGAATCGAAGTTTTGTTTCCTTCAATGATATTATGTACAGATAATGCAGCAATGATAGGTAGCGCAGCTTATTATGAATTTTTAAAAGGAAAGGAAGCTTCTTTGGAATTAAATGCTGTACCTAATTTAAAGCTAGGTGAAAGATAATTTTAGGAGGAAGATGGGTGGAAAAGGTATTAGTAGTTAATGATTGTAGGCTTGAAGAAATTATTTTAAAGGATTTATTAGAAGATATGAATTACACAGTTAGAGTAGAGGATGAAGAAAGTGCTATTAATGGAGTGAATGAATTTTCTCCTGATATAGTAATCATAAATTTAGTGATGAGGAAAAGTAAAGGAAATGAAGTTATAAAGGAGATAAAGAAAATGAATCCGAGCACTAGATGTATTTTATCATCTAGTAATTTGATAGAATTAAAAGATTATAAAGAATATGGAGTAGATGAGGTACTTCATACACCTATTAATCAGGATAAATTAACAGAGGTTTTAAGAGATAAAGAAAGATTAAATGTAATTAGATGTCCTTATTGTGGAAAAAATATATAAAAAATTCAGATAAAATACATAAAAGTAGTAGAAATTATTGTTTGAATATAGTATAATAATTTATGTAAACAATTTCATAAATATATATTGCCAAATCCAACCCCATTTAAAATATAAGCTCCATATAAAAAAGCACCGTAATTTTACGGTGCTTTTTATATTAAACTTTCCCATTCTTCATAGAGTTCTTCTAATTTAGATTCATCTAAAGCTATGGATTTAGATATTTCTTCACTTTTTTGAGGATTTGAATAAACTTCTTCAAGACAAAGTAATTCATTAAGTTTATTTATATTTTTTTCTAAATTAGCTATAGATTCTTCAATTTTTTTAATTTTCATTTTGCTTTCTTTTGCTAAATTTTCTTCTTCCTTTTTCTTTTTTCTCTCTAGTTGTATTTGAGTTTTAGTTTTACCCTCATTTTCTTCTAATTCATGATATCTTAGAGGATTTTTCTTTTTCTCTATATAATAAGTGTAATTACCTAAATAGGTTTTTACTCCATCTTCATTTAACTCAAGAATTCTATCTACTATCTTATTAAGAAAGTATCTATCATGAGAGATAACTAAAACAGTACCATCATAACTTAAGAGAGCATCTTCTAATGCTTCACGAGACATTATATCTAGGTGATTTGTAGGTTCATCTAGAAGTAAAAAGTTTGATTTTGACAACATAAGCTTTAATAAATTAATCTTACATTTTTCGCCACCACTTAATGTAGATATTTTTTTAAAAACATCATCACCAGTAAATAAAAATGCAGCTAATACATTTCTTAGTTCTGTTGTAGTTAATTGAGGGAAGTCGTCCCAAACTTCATCTAAAACAGTTTTGTTATAATCAAGATTTGATTGTTCCTGATCATAGTATCCTATAAAGACGTTTTTACCAAGTACACAAACTCCGCTATCTTTTGATTCTCTTTCCATAAGAATTTTAAATAAAGTAGTTTTACCACGACCATTTTCACCTATTAGAGCAGTGCGGTCACCTCTTTTAATGTCTAACTCTAAACCTTTAAAGAGTAATTTATCTCCAAAGCTTTTAGAAAGATTTTCGGTATGGAGTACATCATTACCACTTTTAATTTGAGTTTCGAATTTTATATTGTTAATTTTTTTCTCTTTATTAGGAGCATCGATTCTTTCTATTTTATCTAAAGCTTTTTGTCTGCTTTCAGCAGCGCGGACACTTTTTTCTCTGTTAAAAGAACGATATCGTTCAATTATTTCTTCTTGTCTTTTTATTTCTGATTGTTGTAGATTATATGCCTTTAGCTTTTCTTCATGAACCTTTTGTTTTAATCTGACATAAGAAGAATAGTTACCATTGTACATATCCATAGACCCATTATTTAGTTCAAAAGTCTTATTTGTTATTGCATCAAGAAAAAATCTATCATGAGATATTACTACAATAGTCCCTTTATAATCTTTAAGATATTCTTCAAGCCATTCTATAGCATCTAGATCTAAATGATTAGTTGGTTCATCAAGTAGAAGAATATCTGGTTTTGAAAGTAATAATTTAGATAAAGCTACACGAGTTTTTTGTCCTCCACTAAGGATATTTATAGGCTTTTGATAATCCTCTTCAACAAATCCTAATCCTTTTAATACTTTACTAATTTCTGCTTTATATGTATATCCTCCACGATTAGTATATAGCTCTGTAAAAGTAGTATAATCTCTTATTACTTTGTCGTGATACTCAGAGTTAGAAATATCATAAGGTTTGTTCATTTCTATCTCTAAATCTATTAATTTAATTTCTAAGTTTAGTAAATCTTGAAAAACAGAAGTAACCTCATCATAAATACAACTTAAGTTCTCTAAAGATAAGTGTTGGGCAAGATATCCAATTGGTTTATTTTTATCTATAAATATATCGCCACTATCGGGCTCTAGTTGTTTATTTATAATTTTAAATAAAGTAGACTTGCCTGCACCATTAGCACCTACTAAACCTACATGATCTCCTTCATTTATATTAAAGGTTATATTTCTTAATATGGTATCTATACCATAACTCTTTTGTACATCCTTACAACTTAAAACAATCATTATGTTCACCTTCCTAGATATATTTTACTATGTAATTTAAGTTTTTTGTAGTATTAAATTATATATCTTAGAAATAAGGCAGATTAGTTATATAATTAACGAAATTATTTGGAAAATTTTAGTCAATAATTGAAGAATTATGAATTAATTAAAATATATTTATAAAATATATTATTGAAACATGGAATATAAAAAGTATTAAATAGCTATTAAATGGGTATTAAATAAGTATTAAAAAAGTGTTAAATAAATATATAAAGTTTTATTGTATTAATGTAGTAATTATAGTAATATTATTAATAGCGCATACTTCAGAGAGATAATAGTATATTTGCATAAAATAATTTAGAGGTGAAATGAATTTGGACAATAAAAGAAATATTTCTATGGCTGTTATACGAAGATTGCCTAAATACCATAGATACTTATATGATCTTGTGAAAAATGATGTGGATAGAATTTCATCACAAGAACTAAGCGAAAAGATCGGGTTTACAGCTTCTCAAATAAGACAAGATTTAAATAATTTTGGAGACTTTGGTCAACAAGGGTACGGTTATAATGTTAAAGATTTGTACAGTGAAATAAGTTCTATATTAGGATTATGTGGAACTTATAATATAGTAATAGTAGGTGCTGGTAACATTGGGCAAGCAGTTGCTAATTATACTAAGTTTGATAGATTAGGTTTTAAGTTAAGTGGGATTTTTGATGTTAATCCTAAGTTGATAGGGCTAAAGATTCAAGATGTAAAAATAAGAGATATTGATGAAATGGAAGAATTTTTGAAAAAAAATAAGGTTGATCTAGGAGTAATATGTGTAACTAAATCTAACGCGCAAAATATATGCGATAAACTAGTAAACAACGGAGTAAAAGGCATATGGAATTTTGCACCAGTTGATTTACACGCTAATAAGGATGTTGTTATTGAAAATGTTCATCTTAGTGAGAGTTTATTAACATTAACTTATTTATTGCATGGAAAAAAATAAATAATTAAGCTAAGAATAAGTTGTTTTTGAAACCTTAATTGGGTTTTTGAAAACAACTTATTTTGCTATTGAAATATATTTTTAAAACATATATAATAAGTAATGTAGGTTTTATTTCACATAAAACTGATTTATTTTTCGAATTGATTGTTAATCAATTAACAATTAAGGACAAAATAAGACTAAACTTAAATTATGGTCAGAATTATTAAGCAGCATAGCTTCACGGATCTAAAAGTCACTACATTTTAGTGTACAATGAGAAAGGGGGTTGATAAATAAATGACTATACAAGATTATAAAGGTATTTGGGTATATGCAGAACAAAGAGATGGAGAATTACAAAAAGTTGCTTTAGAACTAGTAGGAAAAGGCAGACAAATAGCAGATGATCTAAGAATAGAATTAACTGCAGTATTGTTAGGAGATAAAGTAGACAACATAGCTAATGAATTATTAGCTTATGGTGCAGATAAAGTAATATATGCAGAAGATGCAAAAATAGCTCATTTTTCAACTGATGCATACACAAGAGTTCTTGCTGACTTAGTTAATGCAAGAAAGCCAGAAATCATGTTAGTAGGAGCTTCAGTACTTGGAAGAGATTTAGGACCAAGAGTAGCTGGAAGACTTTCAACAGGATTAACAGCAGATTGTACTGGACTTGATATCGAAGAAGGAACAAATCAATTAATGATGACAAGACCTGCATTCGGTGGAAACTTAATGGCTACAATCATGTGTACAGAACACAGACCACAAATGGCAACAGTAAGACCAGGTGTGTTTGATAAAATAGCTAAAGATGAATCAAGAGTAGATACTTCTAAAATCGAAAAAGTAGCTGTATCATTAGATGCAGAAGACTTGAGAATAAAAGTATTAGAAGTGGTTAAACTAGCTAAAGAAGTGGCTGATATCGGAGAAGCTGAAGTATTAGTATCAGGTGGAAGAGGAGTAGGAAGCGAAGAAAATTTTGCACTACTACAAGAATTAGCTGATGTACTAGGCGGAACAGTATCAGGATCAAGAGCGGCAGTAGATAATGGCTGGGTAGAACCGGCACTACAAGTAGGTCAAACAGGAAAAACTGTAAGGCCAAGAGTATACGTTGCTTGTGGTATATCTGGAGCAATCCAACATTTAGCTGGAATGCAAGATAGTGATTACATAATTGCTATCAACAGAGATGCAGATGCTTCAATCATGAAGATTGCTGATTTGGGATTAGTTGGAGATCTTAATAAAATTATTCCTGAATTAGTGGCTCAAATTAAAAGTTATAAATAATAGACAATGTAGTTTTAATAGTTACTTAATATAAAAGAGTAAGTATTGTAATTACCTTGGAGTTTATTGGCAGGCTTTTAATTATACTAACTTTTATATGAAAAGTAAAGGTTTAAATGATGAGGTAAATAAAGAAAAAAGTATGTATACTTAGTGCTAGGCTATGAGTCAGGAATTGCTCAAAGATTTTATAAAAATCTTATGATGTAAAATCAAAAGATATCAAAGAGTATTTTTGAAAAATAAGAATATGATATGATGATAACGATTAATCTATTAAAAAAATACTTTGTAGCAAGACAGGAACAGTTGACCTAAATAAGGCAGCTGATTATGAATTATTTAAGAAGTAAATACTAAATAATATTAAAATAAGTATAATATAACAAGATTAGTATATAAAAGTATACTTAGTATATATAAGAAAACTATACTACAAAAAAGTATGTATTGATATAAATACTATTATGTTATAAAATTAACAATAAGTGATACTTTTACTATTACTAGAGCAAAGTTATTATGAAATACTAAAAATTTTACCAGGAGGTATTGGTATGGATTTTAATTTATCAAAAGAGCAAGAATTAGTAAAACAAATAGCAAGAGAATTTGCAGAAAACGAGCTTAAACCTATAGTTGCTGAATGCGATGAAAAAAGCATATTCCCTATGGAAGCTTATAAGAAAATGGGAGAATGTGGATTAATTGGACTACCATTCGCAACAGAATATGAAGGTGCAGGTGGAGATTACCTATCTTATATCATCGCTTGTGAAGAAATCTCTAAAGTTGATGGAAGTATGGGTATTAGCTACTCAGTAAATACATCTTTATGTGCAGGAGCTATTTATCAAAATGGTACAGAAGCACAAAAGAAAAAATATATCCCAGACTTAGCAAATGGTAGAAAAATAGGTTCTTTCGGACTTACTGAGCCAAATGCAGGAACAGATGCTGGAGCAGGACAAACTGTAGCAGTAAAAGATGGAGATAACTATATATTAAATGGACAAAAAATATTCATAACAAACAGCCCACTTGCTGAAACATTTGTTATATTCGCTATGACAGATAAGAGCAAAGGTGTTAAAGGCATGTCTGCTTTCATAGTAGAAAAATCTTTCCCAGGAATATCAATAGGAAAAATTGAAGAAAAAATGGGAATAAAATCAGCTCAAGTAGGTGAAATAGTACTTGATAACTGCATAGTTCCAGCTGAAAACCTTTTAGGTGGAGTAGAAGGAAAAGGATTTGCTGTTGCAATGAAAACTCTTGACGGAGGAAGAATTGGAGTAGCTGCTCAAGCATTAGGAATCGCTCAAGGAGCTTTCGAAGAAGCAAAGAAATACATGAAAGAAAGAAAACAATTCGGAAAAGCATTATTCAAAAACCAAGGATTAGCTTGGAGAATGGCTGAAATGGATTTAAGAATAGAACAAGCTAGATATTTATTATATAAAGCAGCTATGGACAAAAACAATGGTAAACCATATGGAGTTTCAGCAGCAAGAGCTAAATGGGCTTGTTCAGATGCAGCTATGTATGTTACAACTGAAGCAGTTCAATTATTTGGTGGATATGGATTCATGAGAGATTACCCAGTAGAAAGAATGATGAGAGATGCTAAAATAACTCAAATCTACGAAGGAACTAACGAAGTTCAAAGAATGGTTATTTCAGGAGAAATATTTAAATAAGAGATAATTATAGATTACTCAAGGAGGGAATTCAACAATGAAGATAGTTGTTTGTTTAAAACAAGTTCCAGATACAAATCAAGTTAAAATAGATCCAGTTACAGGAACACTTATAAGAGAAGGAGTTCCATCAATAATAAACCCAGAAGATAAACATGCTTTAGAAGGAGCTTTAAAATTAAAAGATGCTAATGGCGGACACGTAACAGTTATAACAATGGGACCTCCACAAGCAGAAGCTGCTTTAAGAGAAGCAATGGCTATGGGAGCTGACGAAGCAATACTTGTAACAGATAGAGCATTTGCAGGAGCAGACACATTAGCAACATCTCATGCATTAGCAGGAGCAATAAAGAAATTAGATTATGATGTAATATTTGCAGGAAGACAAGCGATTGACGGAGATACTGCACAAGTAGGACCAGAAATTGCTGAACACTTAGGACTTCCACAAGTAACTTATGTACAAAACGTAGAAGTTGTTGGAGATTCATTAAAAGTAACTAAAGGATTAGAAGATGGATATGAAGTATTAGAAGTTAAAATGCCATGTCTATTAACAGCAATCAAAGAATTAAATCACCCAAGATATATGGATGCAAAAAATGTATTCCAAATATTCAAAAAAGAAATTAAAGTATGGAGTGCTGACGACATAGATGTTGATAAGACTCTTTTAGGATTAAAAGGATCACCAACAAAAGTTAAGAGATCTTGGCCAAAAGAAAACAAAGGCAAAGGCGAAGTTGTTAACATGTCAGCTAAAGAAGCAGCAACATTTGCAGCTTCAAAATTAAAAGAAAAGCACTATATTTAGTATATAAGTAGAAGTGGAGGGATAAATAAATGAATATAGCAGATTACAAAGGCGTTTGGGTATATGCGGAACAAAGAGATGGAGAATTACAAAAAGTTGCTTTAGAATTAGTAGGAAAAGGCAGACAAATTGCAGATGATTTAGGAGTAGAATTAACTGCAGTATTATTAGGAGATAAAGTAGACAACATAGCTAACGAATTATTAGCTTATGGTGCAGATAAAGTAATATATGCAGAAGATGAAAAGATAGCTCATTTTTCAACTGATGCATACACAAGAGTTCTTGCTGACTTAGTTAATGCAAGAAAGCCAGAAATCATGTTGGTAGGAGCTTCAGTACTTGGAAGAGATTTAGGACCAAGAGTAGCTGGAAGACTTTCAACAGGATTAACAGCAGATTGTACTGGACTTGATATCGAAGAAGGAACAAATCAATTAATGATGACAAGACCTGCTTTCGGTGGAAATTTAATGGCTACAATCATGTGCACAGAGCACAGACCACAAATGGCAACAGTAAGACCAGGTGTGTTCGATAAAATAGCTAGAGATGAATCAAAAGTAGATGCTTCTAAAATCGAAAAAGTAGCTGTATCTTTAGATGCAGAAGACTTAAGAGTAAAAGTATTAGAAGTAGTTAAATTAGCTAAAGAAGTAGCTGATATCGGAGAAGCTGAAGTATTAGTATCAGGCGGAAGAGGAGTAGGAAGCAAAGAAAACTTTGCATTACTACAAGAATTAGCTGATGCATTAGGTGGAACAGTATCAGGATCAAGAGCAGCTGTAGATAGTGGTTGGGTAGAAACAGCACTACAAGTTGGTCAAACAGGAAAAACTGTAAGACCAAGAGTATACGTTGCTTGCGGTATATCTGGAGCAATCCAACATTTAGCTGGAATGCAAGATAGTGATTACATAATTGCTATCAACAAAGATGCTGATGCTTCAATCATGAAAATAGCTGATTTAGGATTAGTTGGAGACCTTAACAAAGTTATTCCTGAGTTAATAGCTGAAATCAAAACTTATAAATAAGCTTTGATTATAGAATACAATCACAAAAAATAACTTCCATAGGATAAGAGGCTGTTACAATAGTATGTAAATACTATTGTAACAGCTAATTTTTTGCGTTATTTATCTTTTTTTGTAATTAAGAATAAAGACTACTCTTTACTGAATTGTATTTATTAATTATAATATTAGATAAGGCTAATGATTAAGTGTATATTTATTCGTTATAATTTAGTATAATGAATAAATATTAAAACACATAATTTAAAAGATGAAATTTATTTTAATAGCTAAAGATTAGCAAAGAAAATGGGGTGTAAATATGTTTAAAATTACTAAAAAAAGATTACTTGTACCGAATATTTATCTTATGGATATAGAAGCACCAAGAGTAGCTAAATCATCACAACCGGGACAATTTGTAATTATAAAAACAAATCAAAAAGGAGAAAGAGTTCCACTTACAATTTGTGATTATGATGAAGAAAAAGGAACAGTTACAATAGTATATCAAGCAGTAGGTAATTCAACTAAGGATATGGCACAATATAATGAAGGAGATTTTTATCAAGACTTTGTTGGTCCACTTGGGCAACCTTCAGAATTTGTGCATGAGGATATTGAAGAATTAAAGAAGAAAAATATATTATTCATTTCTGGTGGAGTAGGTGCAGCACCTGTATATCCACAAGTTAAATGGCTTCATAATAAGGGTGTAAATGTAGATGTAATAATGGGAACTAGAAGTAAAGATTTACTTATATTAGAAGAAGAGATGAGAGCTGTAGCAGATAATGTTTATGTAGCTACTGATGATGGA
Source organism: Clostridium sp. X (assembly GCF_055755365.1). Classification (NCBI taxonomy): domain Bacteria; kingdom Bacillati; phylum Bacillota; class Clostridia; order Eubacteriales; family Clostridiaceae; genus Clostridium; species Clostridium sp. X. The sequence goes on along the minus strand of NZ_CM146912.1, from coordinate 354,753 downwards.
TCTTATGGATTTAAAGGGTTAGTTACAGATAAGTTTAAAGACTTGGTAGAAAATGAAGGAAAAAAATATGATTTAGTTGTTGCTATAGGCCCTATAATAATGATGAAATTTGTAGCACTTACTACTAAGCCATATGGAATAAGAACTGTAGTGAGTATGAATCCACTTATGGTAGATGGTACTGGAATGTGCGGAGCATGTAGAGTAACTGTAGGAGATGAGACAAAGTTTGCTTGTGTAGATGGACCAGAATTTGATGCACATTTAATAGATTTTGATGAAGCCATCAGAAGACAATCTATGTACAAGACTGAAGAAGGAAGAGAAGCAATTAAACTAGAATATACTGAAGAACCACATCATCATAAAAATGGTGGAGGCTGTGGATGTTGTGGAGGTAATGCATAATGGATAAAATGAAAAAAGTACCAGTAAGAGAGCAGGATTCGAAATTAAGAGCTACTAATTTTGACGAAGTATGTTTAGGTTATACAGAGGAAGAAGCTGTAGCAGAAGCCAATAGATGTCTAAACTGCAAAAACCCTCTTTGTGTAAAGGGATGCCCTGTTTCAATAAATATACCAGCATTTATTCAACAAGTTAAAGAGAAGAAATTTGAAGAAGCTGCAAAAACTATTGCAAAGTATAGCTCATTGCCAGCAGTTTGTGGAAGAGTATGTCCGCAAGAAGTTCAATGTGAAGAAAAATGTATAGTTGGTATAAAGGGTGAAGCGGTTGCAATCGGTAAATTAGAAAGATTTGTTGGAGATTGGTCTAGAGAAAATAATATTAATCTTTCTGAAACAGAGCCTAAGAAAAATAAAAAGGTTGCAGTTATAGGTAGCGGTCCATCAGGATTAACCTGTGCTGGTGATTTAGCTAAAAAGGGATATGATGTTACCATATTTGAAGCTCTACATGAACCAGGTGGAGTTCTAGTTTACGGTATTCCAGAGTTTAGACTTCCAAAGGAAACAGTAGTTAAAGCTGAGATAGAAAATATTAAAAGCTTAGGAGTAAAAATTGAAACTAATGTTATAGTAGGTAGAACTGCTAATATAGATAAGCTTATGGAAGAAGAAGGCTTTGAAGCTGTATTTATTGGTTCAGGAGCTGGACTTCCTAAATTTATGGGCATTCCGGGTGAAAATGCTAATGGTGTTGTTTCAGCTAATGAGTTTTTAACAAGAGTTAACTTAATGAAGGCTTATAAGGAAGACTATGCAACTCCAGTTAAGGTTGGAAAAAAAGTGGCAGTTGTTGGTGGTGGAAACGTAGCAATGGATGCTGCAAGAACTGCACTAAGACTTGGAGCTGAAACACACATAGTATATAGAAGATCAGAGGAAGAGCTGCCAGCTAGAGTAGAGGAAGTACATCATGCTAAAGAAGAAGGAATAATATTTGACTTGTTAACTAATCCTATTGAAATACTATCGGATGAAAATGGATGGGTTAAGGGTATGAAGTGTATTAAAATGGAGCTTGGTGAACCTGATGAATCAGGAAGAAGAAGTCCTAGAGTTGTTAAGGGATCTGAGTTTATAATAGATTTAGATATGGTAATAATGTCACTTGGAACATCACCTAATCCTCTTATATCATCAACTACAGAAGGTTTAGAAATAAATAAATGGAAATGTATAATTACTGAAGAGGAAACAGGAAAAACTTCAAAGAGTGGAGTTTATGCTGGAGGAGATGCAGTAACAGGAGCTGCTACAGTAATACTTGCAATGGAAGCAGGAAAAAAAGCAGCAGTTGCAATTGATGAGTTTTTATCAATAGAAGATAAATAATAAGTAGATACTCAGTGAATTTACTCAAAGTATATTAGCTGAGTATTTTTCCTTTACATATGGAAAACCTTTATAGATAATACTAATACGAAGTAAGAATGTTACTTCATAAAATTCATAGGAGGTGTAAATGTGGATTTTAGTTACATAGAAACGTTTAGTGAAGGAATAGTTGTAAAGAATGTAGAAAATTTCAATCTCGCAGATATTTTTGATTGTGGTCAAACTTTTAGATGGAATAGACAGCAAAATGGAAATTATATTGGTGTTGCTTTTGGAAGAGTAATAGAAGTGGAAAAAAAAGAAGAAGATATAATAATATATAATACAACAGAGGAAGAGTTTGAAAAAAATTGGTGTGATTATTTTGACCTATATAGAGACTACGGGAGTATAAAAAAACTATTAAGTAAAGACTCATTACTAGAAAAAGCAGTTGAGTTTGGTAGTGGAATAAGAATATTAAAACAAGAACCCTTCGAAATTGTTATATCATTTATAATTTCAGCTAATAATAGAATACCTATGATTAAAAGAGCTATAAATACTATTTCTGAGAAGTGGGGCAATCCTATAGAATATAAAGGAAATACATACTACACTTTTCCGGATGTTAGTGCATTAAAAAAATGTACTTTAGAAGAAATTGAAAAGTGTGGAGTAGGGTTTAGAGCAAAGTATATTAAAAGTACTATAGATGGTGTTTTAAATCATGAAATTGATCTTGAGTACATAAAGACTTTAAATGACGACATGTGCCATAAAGAATTGCAGAATTTAAGTGGAGTAGGACCTAAGGTAGCAGATTGTATAATGCTTTTTTCTATGGAAAAGTATTCCGCATTTCCGGTAGATGTTTGGGTAAAAAGAGCAATGCAACACTTTTATCTAGCACCAGATGTATCTTTAAAAAAGATAAGAGATTTTGGACGAGAAAGATTTGGAGAATTTTCAGGTTTTGCACAGCAATATTTCTTTTATTATGCAAGAGAGAATAATATAAAAATATAGAAAATTCATAACACTGCTGTACTTAGCAGTGTTATGAATTTTCTATGATTTTCCGTAAAGATTATGCTAGAATTTTAATAATAATCTGCTATAATATTACTTGATTCAATACTTAAGATAATTAGTTTAATTAATGTGTATTATACATTGAGGGGGGAAAGTGTGGTAACTTTTGAGTCAGATTTACAAAAACTAAAATGTGAAATATTAAAAGAAGTTGCATCCTTAGCAAAAGAAGGAAATATAAGTCGAAGAACACTAGAAACAGTTCCTTATGTTATAATACAAGGAGAAAAACCAAAGTATAGATGTTGTGTTTATCATGAAAGAGCTATTGTTAAAGAAAGAGCAAAGATAGCAGCAGGATACCTTCCCAATGGAGATAGGTTAGGTGAATGGGAAAAAGCTAAAAATAATAGTCAAGTAATGTTTATAATTGAAGGAGCATGCGATAGATGTCCAATAAATAAATATACTATAACAGAAGCTTGTAGAGGATGTTTACAGCATAAATGTATGGAAGCATGTAATCGCAATGCTATAACTAGAATAAATGGTAGAGCATATATTGACCAGGATGCTTGTATAGAATGTGGGTTATGTAAAGCATCTTGCCCTTATAATGCTATTTCAGAAGTTATGAGACCATGTAGAAACGCATGTCCAACAGGAGCTTTAGAGATACAAAAGGAAGATAGAAGAGCTATTATAAATAGCGAAAATTGTACAAATTGTGGAGCATGTATGTCAGCATGCCCTTTTGGAGCGATATCAGATAAAAGTTATATAGTTCCGGTAATAAATAAAATTAAAGAGGGAAAAAAGGTATATGCTATTGTAGCTCCTGCAATAACTGGACAGTTAGGAATAAACGTAACTGTTGGGCAAGTTAAATCAGCATTAAAGAATGTAGGTTTTGAGAATATGATGGAAGTAGCTTGCGGAGCAGATGCAGTAACTGAACATGAGGCAATGGAGTTTGTAGAGAGAATGAAAAATGGGGATAGCTATATGACTAGTTCTTGCTGTCCGGGATTTGTTTCATATATAGAGAACAAGTTTCCAGATCAAGCTGATAGAATGTCTCACACAGTATCGCCAATGATAGCTACTGGTAGATTGATTAAGAAAAATGATAAAGATGCTATTGTGGTATTCGTTGGTCCATGTACTGCGAAAAAGACCGAAATTTCTAGAAAGAGTATAAATGATGCTATAGATTATGTTTTAACCTTTGAAGAAATAGCAGCAATATTAGATGCATATGAAATAGATCCAAAACAATGTGAAGATGTAGAAGTAAATGATGCTTCAGCCTTTGGAAGAGGTTTTGCCCAAGGGGGAGGATTAAGTGCAGCAGTTGAAGATTATATTAAGAGCAAGAACATTGAAGTAGAATTTAATCCAGTAAAGATTAGTGGATTTTCTAATTTGAGAAAGTTTATGTTACTAGCTAAAAATGGAAAGCTACCTGGAAACTTTTTTGAAGGTATGATGTGTGAAGGTGGATGTATTGGTGGAGCTGGTACAATATGTTCCCAGAAGAAGTCAAAAGTACCATTAGCAAATTTCTCTAAGGCAGCAAAAAGTGAACATGTAATATCCAATGAGAAATTAGCTGAATTTGAAGGAATAAAATTAGAAAGAAAGTTTTAATTATTAAAGACATTAGGTTCTGCCTAATGTCTTTTGTTTTTTAGTTTATAGATTAAGTATAATAAAGAGCTAGTTAAAGTTAGTAAGACAATAATAAATATTGCACAATGAAAGAAAAACTCTTGAGGCATAATGGTAATAATAGGGTCAGTATTAATATCTAAAATCCAGTAATCATTATTAAAAAACAATTTATGAAACATAGTAAAACTTTTGTCGAAATTTATTAAAAAAGGAAGAGTACATACTAAAGGTAAAATTAGCAGTAGAATAGCTGACCATTTTAAAAATTTATAGTCATAAGATTTTAAATTTAGAATAAATATTATAATTGTGGTTAAAAATAGAATGAATTTCAATCTATACAAAAAAGTAAATATATTTCTTACTTCTTCAAAATGAATTTTGCCTTCCGTTGAATAAGGTAAGGTAGGAAGATGAAAGTTTATATTAGGATTTTGAACAAATTCTATAACATAATGATAGTTAGCTTTAATTGTTGATATATCAAGTTTTGAAGACTTTGGTAGATTTAGTTCAACAATATTATAGTAATAAATAAATTTATTATTTAAAGCTATATTTACGATAATTATCATCATTAATAAAGTAATACATAAGGATAAACAAATATTTAGTAATGTGTGGATATTAAAGGATTTTTTCAAAATTATCACTCCAATATAAGGATTATATAATTATTGATTATTATTGACTTTATTTTAAAATATAATTACATTACTTTCTAGTTATTTATTTTATATAAACTTTATATACATTATTGAATAGTAAGGAATAGAAAAGTAAAGAAAAATTAAGAATCATCATGTTAATTAAAATTATTTTAATTTATTTGGATTAAATGAAGAAATGAGTTTAAAAGTGGAATTTGCTATTGAATTTAGTATAAATTATTATTATAATTGTATTAGCACTCGGCAACAATGAGTGCTAATAAACCATAAAAACAATTTAAATATTATAAAAATTACATAAGGAGGGTTTTTTTATGAGAATAAAGCCACTTGGAGACAGGGTTGTAATTAAGAGATTAGAAGCAGAAGAAACAACAAAAAGCGGAATAGTTTTACCAGGAAGTGCTAAAGAGAAGCCACAAGAAGCAGAAGTAGTTGCAGTAGGACCAGGCGGAGTAGTGGATGGAAAAGAAATAAGAATGGAAGTAAAAGTAGGAGATAAAGTATTATTCTCAAAATATGCTGGAACAGAAGTTAAAATTGATGGAGAAGATTATTCAATTTTAAAACAAGATGATATATTAGCAATAGTAGAGTAAGGATAGTGTGTAGATAACTATCTATTTAGAATTAGACTATATAATACATGGGAAATTAGGAGGTATATAAAATGGCTAAAAGCATATTATTTGGTGAAGAAGCAAGACGTTCTATGCAAAGAGGTGTAGATAAGCTAGCTGACGCAGTTAAAATTACATTAGGACCAAAAGGAAGAAATGTTGTTTTAGATAAGAAGTTTGGAGCACCACTTATAACAAATGATGGTGTTAGTATAGCAAGAGAAATAGAACTTGAAGATCCATATGAAAATATGGGAGCTCAACTTGTTAAAGAAGTTGCTACAAAGACAAATGATGTAGCTGGAGACGGAACAACAACTGCTACATTACTTGCTCAAGCTATAATAAGAGAAGGATTAAAGAACGTAACAGCTGGAGCAAATCCAATGCTTATAAGACAAGGTATTAAAAAGGCTGTTGATGTTGCTGTTGAAGAAATCAAAAAAGGATCAAAACAAGTAGATGGAAAAGAAGATATAGCAAGGGTTGCTTCTATTTCTGCTGCTGATGAAGAAATAGGAACACTAATAGCAGATGCTATGGAAAAAGTAGGTACTGAAGGTGTTATAACTGTAGAAGAATCGAAAACAATGACAACTGAACTTGAAGTTGTTGAAGGAATGCAATTTGATAGAGGTTATTTAAGTTCATATATGGTAACAGATGCAGAAAAGATGGAAGCTGTACTTGATAATCCATATATTCTTTTAACTGATAAAAAAGTTTCTAACATACAAGAATTACTTCCTGTACTTGAGCAAATAGTTCAACAAGGAAGAAAATTATTGATTATTGCTGAAGAGATAGAAGGAGAAGCATTAGCTACTTTAGTTGTTAATAAATTAAGAGGAACATTCACTTGTGTAGCTGTAAAAGCTCCAGGTTTTGGTGATAGAAGAAAAGAAATGCTTCAAGATTTAGCAGTATTAACAGGTGGAGAAGTTATAGCTGAAGAACTTGGAAGAGATTTAAAAGAAGTAACTTTAGATATGCTTGGAACTGCTGAAAGTGTTAAAGTTTCTAAAGAAAACACTGTAATAGTTAATGGAAAAGGAAATAAAATTGAAATAACAGATAGAGTATCTCAAATTAAGAGACAAATCGAAGAAACTACTTCTGAATTTGATAAAGAAAAGTTACTTGAAAGATTAGCAAAACTTGCTGGTGGAGTTGCTCTAATTAAAGTTGGTGCTGCTACAGAAACAGAACTTAAAGAAAGAAAACTAAGAATAGAAGATGCTTTAGCAGCTACAAAAGCAGCTGTAGAAGAAGGTATAGTTGCAGGTGGTGGAACAGCTTACATTAATGCTATAAAAGAAGTTGCAAAATTAACTGCTGATGTTATAGATGTTAAGGTAGGTATTGATATCGTAAGAAGATCACTTGAAGAACCAGTTAGACAAATAGCTTCAAATGCAGGACTTGAAGGTTCTGTAATAGTAGATAAAGTAATGAGTAGTGAAGCTGGAATGGGCTTTGATGCATTACGTGGAGAATATGTAAATATGATTCAAAGAGGCATAGTTGATCCAACTAAGGTTACTAGATCAGCACTTCAAAATGCTGCATCAGTAGCAGCAACATTCTTAACAACAGAATGCATTGTTGCAGATTTACCAGAAAAGAATCCAGCACCAGCACCAGGAATGGGCGGAATGGGAATGGACGGAATGTACTAAAAATAAACTAAAACTAAAAGGGACTGTATCAAAATAGTTGAAAAATTATTTTGATACAGTCCCTTTACTATTCTGTAAACTTAATTGATGAGATTTCTTTATAAGGTCACCTCTTATTTATCTATTGTTTTTATGCATAAATGTACTAGTTACAATCAATATATCATTAATAGATTATTAAAAAGGATAGCTATATGTTAAAAACTAGTTAATAGTATATGAATATATAATTTTTCCATGAGGACATGGTAACCTTGTTATTTCTTAAAAAAATATATAAGAAAAATATAAAATAGATATATGTAAACATTATCTTATAATTTAAGCATAATTCTGCAAGAAAATTATCAAAAAATGAGAGAAAAAAATTGACAAAGGTGACAAACTAAAATAAAATTAAATCTAACATAATTAAATATCAAATAGTAAATATTAAATTCACTTATATATACCTTGAATATGGCAAGGAGTATCTACCGGGGGCCTTAAACTTTCGACTATGAGTGGTTATTGCATATTCGGACAAAAAGATGATGCATTAATTTCACTCTAACGTTTTTTCTGGTGGAATTAATGCGAATTTATTTTTTGGAAATATATGATTACTTAGATTATATTTATAAATTGAAAGAAAGGAAGTTGATTAAAATGGCAATAATTTTAAAAACAGCTTATACCTTTGATGATGTATTATTAATACCAAATAAATCAGAGGTTTTACCAAAGGATGTTAGCTTAAAGACTAACCTAACAAAGAAATTACAAGTGAATATTCCTATAATTAGTGCAGGAATGGATACTGTTACAGAAGCTAAGATGGCTATTGCAATGGCAAGAGAAGGTGGAATCGGAATAATCCACAAGAATATGAGTATAGAAAAGCAAGCTAGTGAAGTAGACAGAGTAAAGAGACAAGAAAATGGAGTTATTACTGACCCATTTCATTTAGCAGAGGATAATACTATAGAAGATGCTTTAAATTTGATGAGTAAATATAGAATATCAGGTGTGCCTATAGTTGAGGGAGAGAAATTAGTAGGAATTATTACTAATAGAGATATAGCTTTTGAGACAAACTATAGTCAAAAGATAGGTAACGTTATGACTAAGGAAAACCTTATAACGGCACCAGAACATACAACTGTAGAAGAAGCTAAAGAAATCTTAAAACGTCATAAAATTGAAAAACTTCCTTTAGTAGATAAAGATAATAATTTAAAGGGACTTATAACAATAAAAGATATAGAAAAAGTTAAAAGATTTCCAAATGCAGCAAAAGATGAAAGAGGTAGACTACTTTGTGGAGCAGCAGTTGGAGTAACTTATGATATGATGCAAAGAGTTGCTGCACTAGTTGAAGCAAATGTTGATGTTATAACTGTAGATACTGCGCATGGACATTCACAAGGGGTTATGGACGCAGTAAGAGAGATTAAAAATAAGTATTCAGAGCTTCAAATTATAGCAGGTAATGTAGCTACACAAGAAGCTACAAGAGATTTAATAGAAGCAGGGGCTGACTGTATAAAGGTTGGAATAGGTCCAGGTTCAATTTGTACTACAAGAGTTGTAGCAGGAGTTGGAGTACCACAACTTACAGCAGTTATGGATTGTGTAGAGGAAGCTAATAAGTACGGAGTACCTGTTATCGCAGATGGAGGTATAAAGTATTCAGGAGATATAGTAAAATCACTTGCAGCAGGAGCAAAAGTAGTAATGATGGGTTCTATGCTTGCAGGCTGTGAAGAAGCCCCAGGAGAAGTAGAGATATATCAAGGAAGAAGTTATAAGGTATATAGAGGAATGGGTTCTTTAGGAGCAATGGCTTGTGGAAGTAAGGATAGATATTTCCAAGAGGAAGGTAAGAAGTTAGTTCCTGAAGGAGTAGAGGGAAGAGTTCCATATAAAGGACTTGTATCAGATACGATCTATCAATTAGTTGGAGGAATTCGTTCAGGAATGGGATATTTAGGAGCACCAACTCTTGAGAATTTATTTGAAAATGCTAAATTTGTAGTTCAAACTTCATCAGGACTTAGAGAAAGTCATCCGCACGACATATCAATAACAAAAGAAGCACCAAATTATAGTGTGCAAGGATAGTTAGTTACTAAAGACTAAAAAGTAGGAGGATATGAAATGTCTATGCAACATGAATTAGTTTTAGTAGTAGATTTTGGGGGACAATATAACCAACTTATTGCAAGAAGAGTTAGAGAAAATAATGTATATTGTGAAATAATCCCTTATACTGCTACAATTGAAGATATAAAAGCAAAAGCACCAAAGGGAATAATCTTCACTGGTGGACCTAACAGTGTATATGGAGAAGGAGCACCAAGAGTAAATAAAGAAGTGTTTGAATTAGGTGTACCAGTACTTGGAATATGCTATGGACATCAATTGACTTCATATTCTTTAGGTGGAACAGTTGAAAGCCCAGATATTAGAGAGTACGGTAAGACAGAAGTTAATTTAAGCAAGGACTCATTATTATTTGATGGAATAGAAGAAATAGGTGAGTCTTGGATGAGTCATACAGATTATGTATCAAAAGTTCCAGAAGGATTTAAAATAATAGCAACTACAAACCAATGTCCAGTAGCAGCTATGGAGCATGCTGAAAGAAGAATATATGGAGTTCAATTCCACCCAGAAGTTGAACATACATTATTTGGTAAGCAAATGCTTTCTAACTTCCTATTTAAGATATGTAATGTAAAAGGTGACTGGTCAATGGCTTCTTTTGCACAAGATAAAATAAAAGAAATAAAAGAATTAGTAGGAGATAGAAAAGTACTTTGTGCTCTATCAGGTGGGGTTGACTCATCAGTAGCAGCAGTACTTGTTCATAAGGCAATAGGAAAACAACTTACTTGTGTATTTGTTGATCATGGACTACTTAGAAAAGATGAAGGCGATCAAGTTGAAACTATATTTAAAAAGCAATTTGATATGAATCTTATAAGAGTAAATGCTAGTGAAAGATTTTTAGGAAAGCTTAGTGGAGTAAGTGATCCAGAAACGAAGAGAAAGATAATCGGAGAAGAATTTATAAGAGTTTTTGAAGAAGAAGCAAATAAGCTTGGACAAATAGATTACTTAGTACAAGGAACTATATACCCAGATATAGTTGAGAGTGGAACAAGTACATCAGCAACTATAAAGAGTCATCACAACGTTGGTGGGCTTCCAGAAGATATACAATTCTCTTTAATTGAACCATTAAGAGAACTATTCAAGGATGAAGTTAGAGCAGTTGGTGAAGAGGTTGGAATTCCACATCATTTAGTATGGAGACAGCCATTCCCAGGACCAGGTCTTGCTATAAGAGTTCTTGGAGAAATAACAGAAGAAAAGCTATTTATAACTAGAGAAGCAGATGCTATATTTAGAGAAGAAATTGCAGAAGCAGGCCTTGAAGAAAAGATATGGCAATACTTTGCATGTCTACCAAATATAAAATCAGTAGGAGTTATGGGTGATGAAAGAACATACTGTCATACTATAGCACTAAGAGCAGTAACATCTTCAGATGCTATGACTTCTGATTGGGCAAGAATACCATATGAGGTATTAGATAAAGTTTCAAGAAGAATAGTTAATGAAGTTAAAGGAGTAAACAGAATTGTTTACGATGTTACTTCAAAACCACCATCAACGATTGAGTGGGAATAACTAAATTTTAAAATTAAAAAGTCCTTTTTATCATATAATAGATAAGAAGGGCTTTTTTTCTATGAATATTTAACTTAAAATATATTAGCTAAGATATAAAAGGTGGTATTATATGAAGTATTCAACTAGAAGAAATTACTTTAATTGCTATAGTAGTAGCCATTATGATATCAGTAGGCTATATTCTTTATATAATAGGGGGTATTTTCCCAGGGTCAGGTTCTAAATTTGTAACTATGGCACCTTTTTTAAGATTTATGCTTACAATTCTTATATCTAAGATTAAAAAAGTTGGTACTATATTTTCTACTAGTTTAATTTTTGGTGGAACTACAACAGTTATTATTTTATCCCTATGTATATATGCACTTGGATTATTTGGCTCATATATGGGATTGAAATTAGCTTCACTCAAGAGTATAAAATATAGTTAAAAAATGAGTACAGAAATATTTTTCTTGTACTCATCTTTTACTATTGAACTAACTTTTTAAATGCATCACTATTTCTTACTTTATCAAAATCTTTTTCATGTCTAGCTTCCTCTTTAACACCGCCATTCATGCTAATAGCTATTTTTAAATACTTCACAGTATTTTCTACATCTCCAAGTCTTCCGTATATGCTAGCTTTTCCATAATGGCTCCACACATAATTTTCAACCTCTAAGGCCTCATCGTACCATTTTAAAGAATCGTCATAATGACCATATAATTCATAGGCCAAGGCTTTATTAAATCTTCCGTAAGCAAAGTCAGGTTTTATGTTTAAGGATTTATCTATATTTTTCATTCCTTCTTCAAAGTTACTAGAGAAGCATAATGCGATTCCTTTAATGTTGTAAGCTTTATAAAAATTAATATCTTTTTTTACAATGTTATCTGCTAGAGTTATAGCTTCTTTATATTTACCCTGAAAAAACAGTCCATAAGCTTTATTATATTGAGTTTCAATCTCTTTTTGAAGTTGAGTGGTATTTGTATTAGTGGATGAAGTTTCTACATTAGCAGCATAGTTAGGGTCACTTATTCTAGTTTTAAAAGTATCTATATTATGAAAACCGCTTATATAAACTCTGTCTAATGTGAAAATTCCATCAGTTTTATCAGACCATTTTCCAGCGGTAGTAAGGGCTAAACTATATCCAGCAGCTTCTGCGGCTCTTACAGTATCCTTATTGTACTTTCCAAAAGGATAAGCTATATATTTAATCTCTTTATTAAGTAATTTTTCAAGAAACTCTTTTGAATTCTTAAGGGTAGCAAGTTGTTTATCATAAGAAAGCTCACTAAGATTTTCATGATTTACAGTATGGCTTTGAATATCTATACCATTCTTATTTAATTCTATTATCTGAGATTCTGTTAAGTATTCCCCTGTACCTATAACATTAGTTATAACAAATATAGTAGCTTTAAAACCATATTTCTTTAAAATAGGGTATGCATTAGTATAATTATCAACATATCCGTCATCGAAGGTTAATACCACAGATTTTTTAGGGATTGGTACATTATTTTGAAAAAATTCATATGCTTCATCTAAAGTCAATGTAGTATAGCTATTATCCTTTAGATATTTCATTTGTTCACTAAATTTATCTTCCGAAATTCTAACTGGATTATCTTTTTCGTATTTTACTGAGTGGTACATAAGTATTGGAATACCTTCATTATTATATTTGGGATCTTCTATAGAAGGGTTACTCTCAGGTACTTTTGAATTAGGATTTTTATTAATGCTTGTACTAATATTTGGATTTGTAGAAGAAGTATCCTTATTAATATTTTGATTATATCCACAAGAGCTTAGTAAAAGTGCAGAAATAAAAGTAGCAGTTAAACATAAGGGCATTTTCATAAATTTAAACCTCTCTTTATAAAGTAGATAAAAACAAATTAATTATACAATATACTAGAGGCAATTAATATATACATCAGGTAAAAGTATAAAATTGTTAATATTATTTACAAAATTTAACAATAAAAAAGGGTTTTTAAATATAATTATAGAAATATTATTATTGAGGAATATTAAAGAAAGAATATACAATTATTATTGGAGGGTTATTAATATATGTCTATATCACTAGATTTATCTAAAGCTAAACCTTATTTAAATACACATGAGGTTGAACAGTTACAACCTATGGTAACAGCTGCACATGAGTTACTACATAATAAAGCTGGTGCAGGAAATGAATTTTTAGGATGGGTAGACTTACCTATTAATTATGATAAAGAAGAATTTGAAAGAGTAAAAAAATATGCAGAAAAAATAAAAAATAATTCTGATGTGCTTTTGGTTATAGGAATTGGTGGATCTTATTTAGGAGCTAGAGCTGCCATAGAAATGTTAACAAATACTTTCCATAATCTTATTCCAAAAGAAAAAAGAAGTAACCCTAAAATACTTTATGTAGGAAACAATATAAGTTCTACATACATGGCAGATTTAGTAGAGCTATTAGAAGGAATAGATTTCTCAGTAAATGTTATATCAAAATCAGGAACTACAACGGAGCCTGCTATAGCCTTTAGAATTTTTAAAGACTTACTTGAAAAGAAGTATGGAAAGGATGGAGCAAAAGATAGAATTTTTGCTACAACAGATAAAGAAAAGGGAGCTTTAAGAACTTTAGCAGAGTCGGAAGGATATGAGACTTTTGTAATTCCTGATGATGTAGGAGGTAGATTTTCAGTACTTACTGCAGTAGGGCTACTCCCAATTTCAGCAGCGGGAATAAATATTGAAGAAATGATGAAGGGAGCAGCAGATGCTAGAGAAGAGTATAGTGATACAGATATAAACAAAAACTCAGCGTATAGATATGCAGCAGCAAGAAATGCCCTTTATAATAGAGGAAAAAATATTGAAATCATAGCGAATTTTGAACCAGCCCTTCAATACATGAGTGAGTGGTGGAAACAACTATTTGGAGAAAGTGAAGGAAAGGATAATAAGGGTATATTCCCAGCAGCTGTTAACTTCTCAACAGACCTTCATTCAATGGGTCAATATATACAAGAAGGTTTAAGAAATATAATAGAAACTCATTTAAATGTAGAAAAACCAAGAAAATCTTATATAATAGAAGCAAACCAGGATGATCTCGATGGTTTAAACTTTCTTCAAGGAAAGGATATGCACTATGTAAATTCTCAAGCATTTAGGGGAACCGTAGTAGCACATAATGATGGGGGAGTACCAAATATAATTATAAATATACCAGAACTTACTCCTTATTATTTTGGATATTTAGTATACTTCTTTGAAAAAGCTTGTGCAATAAGTGGGTATTTACTTGGAGTAAATCCATTTAATCAACCAGGAGTAGAGGATTATAAGAAAAATATGTTTGCTCTACTTGGAAAGCCAGGTTATGAGGCTATGAGAGCGGAAATAGAGGCAAAGCTAAAATAGGTAGAAAGTATAATTAATAAAATAAAACTTGCTAGAGTATTACCTCTTGGCAAGTTTTATATTTATATAAGTGAAAAATTGAAAATGAGCAATATTAAAGTTTATATTTATTTATAAATAGGATAAGGTGTGTAGAAATTACTGCTTTCTTGATTTTGAAGTGTTCTGAAAAGGGATAAAGCTAGGTCTTCTTTTGTTACTATATTCTTAGGATTAAAGTTATTGTTTTCATCTAAAGTAACTAAATTTAATCCCTTAGCTAAAGCAATGTAGCCTAAATTTTCTTTTGATATAGATTTAGCATCTTTAGAATTTAATATAAATATATCAGAGGATTGAGCTAGTTTATCGTATCTTAAAAATCTTACCAAAGCTTTAGTCATGTTTTCTTTAGTTACATTTCCTTGAAGATTAAGATTATCTGTATCCTCTACCAGTATCCCATAGTATTTAGCCATTTTTAAATAATCCTCATCTGAGAGAAGGGATTGATTACCGTTTATTTCTGCACTTTCTTGTTTTACTCCATCTAAACCACTAGCTACTCTACTATCATTAACTACATAAGGTGTGTAACCAAGTGCATCTACTAAGGTCTTTATTAAATCTATATTCTTAACTTGTGCTTTTAATTTAAAATTATCAGTGTCTATTAAGCCTTTATAGGCTAATATTTTTATTTCTTTCTCAGCCTTACTGCCTTTTATTTCATTTAAGAACTCAGATATATCAAATTTTACATCTTCGCCATCATAACTATTAAGTATCTTACTATCAAAAGCATTGACGCTAACAGTATTATAATCTAGAGAATATACTAGTTTTAATCCAGGTATATAGTTTTTGTCATCTGAGCTAGCGTTTACAACAATATAATTTAAAGAAGGTTTATATTTGTTAAAATAAGCCTCTTTAGCAGTATCGCTATTTATCTTTTTTGCAGGGTCAGGGAAGGAAATGCTTTTATCCCAAGTTGAGCCCATACTGGATAACTCACCAGTTTCAGCATTGAATTCTATATATAAATTATTGTTTTCAAAAGGAATATTGTTTACTTTTCTAACAAAGGAATATCTATAATGTCTTTCAGGTTCTATCTCGTAATATTTAGCTTCTTCATGGACCAAAGTTAATTGGAGATCTTTAACCTTATCCTTGTAGTATTCACCTATTAAATCTATAGCTTTGTTGTAACCTTCCTTCCAAGTGAATTTAGGAGTGAATTTTTCTTTGTAATCATATGGCCGGTAATTATTTACATATAAAATTTGTCCGTTTAATGCATTAATTGATATGGATCCGCTTTGAGTAATCTTGTCATCTATTTTTTTGCTAAAGAAAGCAGACCATGTTTTGTTTTCATTTTCAAAGTATCTTAAATCATTTATGATGTAACCTTCACCATAAATCTTTTTTACTAAATCTGTTATTAGGCTTAGAGCTTTAGCTTCTTCAAGAGGAGTTTTAGAATCTAGAATCTCAGTATATTTACTATAAAAAGTTTGTAGTTCTTTATCGCTTAAATTAGCAGATTCTACTGGAGTGTTATTTGGATTTGTAGTATCAATAAACTTACCAGTTTTAGCATCAATTACATATCCGCTTTTAAAAGTAGGTTCATAAACTAATTTTACATTCTTTTTATTTTGAGCATTTTGATACTCATATTTATTTTGAAATAATTTATATTTAAGAACTATATTCATATCATTTTTCAATATGTTTTTAGCAGTTGCCAATGGTAGATAGATTTCAGTTTTAGGAACAGATAATTCGGAGTTCCAATTACAATTATAGGATGTAACCTTACCACTTGTACCATCTACATTCACATAAATATTATTGTTAGCGTAGGAAGCACCATTCATAGTTCTAACATAATTGAAGTTATAGCTTGAAGAATTTCCTCTATTTGAAAACCATTTATTACTACTTAAAACACAACTTTTAAATTCCTCAGGATTAATCTTTTTAATAAGATTTTCAGCAACCTTTTGAGCTTCTTCTATTGATAAAGTAGGAACAGAGTATTCACTACTGCCATTATATTCATTCTTGTTCATAAAAATTAAGCTTCCATTAGATGCATCTATTGATACGCTTATGTTTATGTTACTTTTAAAAGCATTATAATACCATTGTATATTCCATACTCGCTTTCCAGAAGAAGCATCATAGGTTAAAGTGTCTAAAGATATATTATACTTAAAATCTTTTTCATTAATTATAATGGAAAAGTAGTTTTTAAGTAACTCTGTACTCTTTTTAAGTGCTTCTTCTTTGGCTAATCCAAGGTTTTGTTCTTTATAGGTCGTAACTGAAGGAGAACTAATTTCAGGTTTAAAACTTATAGTACTATTATCCATTGCAAATGCAGGGATTATAGTACTTGCAAGAACTGAACATGTTAGTAGTACAGAAAACAATTTTTTCTTATTCATATAATTACCTCCGAATATATTTAGGAATACTATGTTAAATGTTCAATTATATTCCTAAAATATATACGATATGTGTACGAATTAAGTTATAATATTATAAAAAATATTTTTAAATCAAAATTTAATACAGTTTTATAAACAGAGCTCTTAGCTTCAGGTGGAATTTTTTATTCTATAGGAAATTATAAAAAAATAATTTGTGGATAACTATTTTAATATTTAGTAGATATTCTATAGAATAAAAAAAGGGGTGCAGGGGAAAGGTTCCCTGCTTCTTTAAGGAGGGTGCTCAGACGCGGATGCGTCGTCGAAGGCAAGAATATTAATAATATTCTTGTACTACAGAGCACAACAGCGGGGAAATAAGGTTCCATAGCGAAAGCAACGAAGGAGCTTTTTTTACAGGTAATAATGGGATAAATAAACTTAAAGGAGAAAAGTAGATGAGAATAATTGTAGATGCAGATGCTTGTCCGGGTAGAGACGTAATTGAGGATGCAGCAAAAGAAAATAATATAAATGTATTAATGTTTACAGATATAAATCACAACATAACTAGTGATTATAGCGAAGTAAGAATTGTAGATAAGGGTTTTCAAAGTGTAGACATGAAGATTGCAAATGAGGCCGAGAAGGGAGATATTATTGTAACTCAAGACTATGGGGTAGCTGCTATGGTTCTAGGCAAAAAGTGCTATGCTATTAGTCCAAAGGGATATATTTATGATAATAGTAACATTGATAGATTATTATTTGAGAGACATCTGTCGGCTAAAGCTAGAAGAGGAGGACAGAAAACTAGTAATCATAAAAAGAGAACAGAAGAGGATAATGAGAGGTTATATAGAAATATTTTAGTGCTTATTAGGAAAAAAGTAGAGGAATTTTAAAATTGGAATATATGAAAAGCTTGAAATTAATTTTGCTGAACTAGAATTTTAGAGTTTGTTCAGCAAAATTTTTTTAATATCATGTAGAATAAAGAACATTCATACATATTCCTTCTATGCATAGTTTATCAGAGTTAAATGTATCTAAGATATCAGTACCAGCCTTGTTTTTATCTACTACCTGATTCCAATTACTCTCAGGTACATTTATAGTTACAGGAAAGTTATTTCCGTTATAAATAACTAATATAGTATTCCAAGAATCACCATTAGCATGATTTTTAATTAAAAAAGCCACAGTATTTTTAGGAGTTTTTTCTAAAAAGTCTATATTAGATTTAATTTTTTCTACATCAAACATTCTAAAGGCGGGATGCTCTTTTCTTAATTTTATTAGCCCTTTGTAGTAATTAAATACATCTAAAGATTCTAACTTCCTATGATAATTAATGCTATTAATTTTATCAGGAGAGTTAAAACTGTTATGAATTCCATTTTTTGTTCTGCAAAATTCAACTCCAG
Organism: Clostridium sp. X; assembly: GCF_055755365.1. Taxonomy (NCBI): domain Bacteria; kingdom Bacillati; phylum Bacillota; class Clostridia; order Eubacteriales; family Clostridiaceae; genus Clostridium; species Clostridium sp. X. The sequence goes on along the minus strand of NZ_CM146912.1, from coordinate 336,339 downwards.
AATGTAGAAAGGGAACTCCTTGACTTGTCATTATTATAGCATTAGCTAGTTTAAGCATGTTTTTCCTATCTTCAAGAGAATCTTCCTTATTACTAAATTCAAACTTATCCCATAAAGTGTTATTATCGTGACAGGAGACATAATTAATTGATTGTTCTGGGGAGACATAAATAGCGTTAAATTTATCCCTTGATAGAGAGGAGCCCAGTATACAGCCCTTCATTATATTTTCTAAATTAACCTTACCGCTTACAAAGCCTTTATCTTTAAGAGAGAAGACACTGCCTTTAATAGAATCTCTTATAACATCATTAAAAAATCCTATACCTTGAACTTTATAAGAATTTTGTTGAGTGGTTTTTAGGTTTTGACTTAAATTAGTATTTAGGTTCCATCCTTCTCCATATATCATTATCTTTCTATCTAATTTATTTAAACTATCATAAACTTTATTCATTGTTTTTATATCATGAAGTCCCATAAGATCAAATCTAAATCCATCTATATGATACTCTTTTGCCCAGTAGGTAACAGAGTCTATTATAAATTTTCTCATCATAGCATGTTCAGAGGCAGTATCATTACCACAGCCACTACCATTAGAAATGGTGCCATCTTCATTAAATCTAAAGTAATATCCAGGAAATATCTTTTCGAAGGGATTATTGCTATGGTGATGGATATGGTTATATACTACATCCATATTTACACAAATATTATTTGAGTGAAGTTTTTGAATCATTGTTTTCAGTTCTAAAATCCTAGATATAGGGTTATAAGGATTTAGAGAAAAACTTCCTTCAGGGACATTGTAATTTTGAGGGTCGTATCCCCAGTTATACTGTATAGGATTTTTTTCATCCGTACTTACATAGCTAAAATCATAAAAAGGCATTAGCTGAACATGAGTTATACCTAGTTCCTTTATATGACATAGAGCAGTAGATATTCCTTTTTTTGAGAAAGTATTATCTTCAGTAAGACCTAAGTATTTACCTTTATGAATAACATTACTGCTTTCGTCAATAGAAATATCTCTAATACTAGTCTCGTAGATAATTGCATCAGTATAATGAGGAAGAACTGGAGAGGTATCACTAGTCCAATCCTTTGGATTTGTAGATGTTAAATCAACTATTGCGCCACGAAGTCCATTTATTCCTACGGCCTTAGCGTAAGGATCTATAGTCTCATTAATAGACTCATAAACATTTAATTTATAAGTGTAGAAAAAGTTATTTAAATCTCTATTTATATTGATTTCCCAAACACCATTTGTAGTTTCATTCATAGGAAATTCTTCTGGAATTTCAGGAAGACTTATGTCACCATTTTTATATATGAGAAGAGATACAGATGTTGATGGGGGAGACCAAACTTTGAATATAGAGGCTTCTTTAATATAGTTAAGACCCAGCTCTCCATCATAATAAAATTTTTTATTAAAATCATATGTGGAAAATAAAGTGCTATAAGAAGCTGCGATTTCTATGCCATTATAACTAATAAAACATTGATATTTTATATCTATTTCCTCCACAAGAAAGATAATAAAAGATTTCTCACTGTTTAAAGTAAAGTTTTTTACGGATAAAGTTTTATTTTTGCTTCTTATGCTAAGTCTTCGTACATTAAAGGTATCAGGATCATCTAAATGTAAGGAAATTTTTTTAAATCCCAGTACATTAGCATATAAGTTGTACATATTAGCCCCCTTATATCTATGGATAAATATTTGCAATATTATAAGTAGTTAAAACTAAGTCTCAAATATTAGTGACTAATATTATATGATAAAAGTTATTAAAATATAACTTTTACAATAATTGGAATTATGATACAATATAAACTAAAGTAATATTTTGTTTAGGGGATGATATTTGATGGATGAAATAATAATAAATTGTGATAAGGAATCTCCACAAGATAAAGATTCAGAAATAAAGATTTCTATATTAAGTGACGAAAAGGAACAACTATTATATAAATTTATTGTTGGATTAGAAGGAACTTGGGAGACATTAAAGGATTTTGGAGAAGAAAAAAGTGTTATATGGAAACCTAAAGAAAATGGAAACTACATTTTAATGGTACAAGCTAAAAAAGAAAATAGTAGTAAAGCTTTTGAGTATGTATCAAGAAAACAGTTTACCATAGGTAATGCTAATGAAAAATTAATTAATAATATATATATAGATAAAGAAATTTTTAAAATTGGAGAAAAAGTAACTATTAGTGTGGAAAGTAAAACAGAATTATCAATGTTTAGATATTTTATTAAAGAAAAAGAAAAGTGGGTTTTAGCAAAAGATTATTCAAGTGAAAATACATTTTTATGGAGTGCGAATGAGGTTGGAAAACAAGAAGTTCTAGTACAATGTAAGCTTATGGATTCGGAAAGGACTTTTGAGGATGCTACTAAAGTAGATTTTGAAGTAGAAGGTATAGAAGATATAGAAATTACAGACTTTAAGTGTCTGAACTCATTGCTACTTGTAGATGAAGAAATTATATTTGAGGTTAATGCTAAATGTGAAGATAGTAGAACCACATTATATAAATTTGTAAAGTTAGACTCGAGTGGACAAGTTAAGTGTATTCAAGATTACTCTACTAAAAAGGTAGTAAGTTTTAAAGAGGAAGCAAGTGGAGAATACAGGCTTTTATGTTTAGCAAAAGATATGTATTCTTCAAAAGAATATGATGATAGAGCTGTAATATATTATGAAGTTAAACCATATAAGCCAATAGAACTTCAAAGCTTTACTAGTGATCTAGGTTCTCCACAGATAATCGCACAGAAGATTACATTAAAGGCCGTTGCAAATGGAGGAAAGGAGCTTAGATATAGATTTATAATTGAAGGTGAGGAGACCGAAGACTCAGGATATATAAAAAATAATTTTTTTGAATGGGAACCCAAAAAAGAAGGAAGTTATAAGATTAACTTATGGATAAAAGATGTTTCTTTTAAAGGAAAGTATGAAGTCTCTGAGGTACTAAAGTTTAATATAGATGAATTGCCAAGAAATCCTGTAATAATAAGCGAAGTAATTCTAAATAAAAATAACAATGTACTAATAGGAGAAGAAATAAAAGTTAGGACTATAGCCCAGGGTGGAGTTAAATTATTATATAGTTATATTCTTAAAATAAATAATACAAAACATGAAGAAGTAATTTATAGTGAGAATAATTCATTTTATTTTACTCCTCAAAAAGAAGGAAGATATCAACTAGAGGTGAGGGTTAAAGACAAATACTCTTCTAAAGAATTTGATATGCACGATATAATCTCCATACAAGCATACGAATATATTCCAGCAGTTATTGATTATGTATTAATGGAGCCAAAGGAGTACTATCTTGTAGGAGATCAAGTTGTATTAGATGTTATAACTAGAGAAACGCAAAATATATTAATTAAATATGCTCTTTTTATAAATGGACATAAGGTGGAAGAGACGGATTATGTAAAAGGGAAGAGATATATGGTAACCCCTAAATGTAGTGGTAAATATATTGTAAAGGTATATGCTAAAAATGAGAAAAGTACCAAAGACTTTGACAATGTAAAAGACATATCCTTATCAGTAAATGATGCTCCACCAATAATGAATACTATGATAAAATGTGATAAGATTGAATTTTTTTGTAATGAACCTATAGAGGTAACCGCAGAAAGCTTTGGAGGAAAGGATGTAATTTATGAATTTTATCTAATGGATAAAAATGAATGGACATTAGTACAAAGCTATGGTAAAAAATCTAACTATATCTTTATACCATTTACTAAGGGAAATTATAAAATATTAGTTCTTGCTAAGAGTAGCTATAAAAAATCGGCATATGAGGATTATTGCATTATTGATATTAGAGTAAGTGAAAAGCTATTGGAGTGTAAGGATATTTTAAATAGTAATTTATTTTTAGATAATAAGTATCAACAAAGTAAAGAAGGATTTATAGATATAAGCCTTACAAATGAAGAAATAGCAGCATTACATTGCGGATTTAAAAGCTAGTACCTTAACAAAACAATGTTAAGGTACTAGCTTTTAATATTAAGAGGATATCATTTAGTTCTTGCTCTCCTGTAATAATTTATTAAAAGATTTTATAGGTAGAAGGATAGTATTATAATAAAATTGGGAAGAATTATTAATAAATATAAATAAAAGTATGAATTGTACTAGTAATTTTGGTAAAATAGATTGATATAACAAACTAGTCAAGGAGTGGAAAGCATATGGAGAGATTGGATAAAATCCTATCAAATTTAGGATATGGTTCTAGGAAAGAAATAAAGGATATTTTAAAGCAAGGAAAGGTGGAAGTTGACGGAATACTTGCAAAAGATAGTAGTATGAAGGTGGATCCTGATAAATCGATTATTAAATTTGAGGGTGAAGAAATTAATTATAGAGAAAATATTTATCTTATGATGAATAAGCCACAAGGAGTAGTTTCTGCAACTTTTGATAATTATGATGAAACTGTAATAGATTTGTTAGATTATGAACATACGGTTTTTAAACCTTTTCCAGTAGGAAGACTTGATAAAGATACAGAGGGACTATTATTAATTACAAATGATGGCGAATTAAATCATAGACTTACTTCGCCAAAATGGCATGTAGATAAGGTTTACTACGCAGAAATAGACAAAGCAGTAGATGAAAAAGATATTTTAGCCTTTGAAAAAGGAATAACTTTAGATGATGGGTATAAGTGTTTACCAGCTAAATTAGAAATAACTTCAGCAGGAGAAGATGGATCAGAAGTATATATTACAATTCAAGAAGGAAAATTTCATCAAGTTAAAAGAATGTTCGAGGCTGTAGGTAAGACAGTGGTATATCTGAAAAGAATTAAAATGGGAGCATTAGATTTAGATGAGACACTAGAGGAAGGAGAATACAGAGAACTGACTGAGGAAGAATTAAGCTCACTAAAAGAAAGATAATATCTCATAATTTGTATTTTTAGCAAAAATATTAAGAAATTATGAAGGAGATTAATTATCATAACAGTTTGTTTACAATTTATTTTGCAAAAATACTTGCCTTTTTACTATAGATTTACTATAATAACTGTTGTAAGGGAAATAAAAAGATAAATAGCCCCCTTTTTATTTGAGGCACTGTCCCGCCCCAGGACTTGTCTTACCCTATATAATTCAAAACACTATCATCGGCGATAGTGTTTTTTTTAGTTTAGGAGCATAATTTTCAAATAGATTAGGTATGGAGAAATTAAATTATACATTTATATAAGGCTTTCAAAATGAGATTATAAATAATCTAGTATAATAATAATAAAATATAGAGAAAAATCTTGTGAAATGTTAGAATTTATATATGAATAGTATTATTGCAACTTAGTGCGTTTAAAGTCATATTGAGAATAGGAGTGGTTTTGTGTCGGATTATAAATCTAAATTGGAAAGTTTAGAAATGGATCATTTATGTGAAGCTATTTTATCTTTAAAGGATAAAGAGGAATGCTATAGATTTCTTGAGGATATATTCACTATAAATGAATTAAAAGCAGTAGAACAAAGACTTCAAGTGGCTAAAATGCTTAAACAAAAGAAAACTTATACAGAAATAGCTGGAAATACAGGGGCAAGCACTGCTACCATTAGTAGAGTTAATAGATGCTTAAATTATGGAAGTGATGGCTATAATATCGTATTGGAGAGAATAACCTGGTAATAATATATAGAAAGTGCTGCAAAGGAGTGATTTTATGGAGTTAAAGACATTACTAAATAAAGAACAGTATGAAGCAGCTATAGCAATAGAAGGTCCTGTGCTAGTGCTAGCTGGTGCTGGTTCAGGAAAAACTAGGGTTTTAACATATAGAATAGCTCATATGATAGAAGATTTAGGAGTTCCTAATTACAATATACTAGCTATAACATTTACAAACAAAGCAGCAGGAGAAATGAAGGAGAGAATAAGGAAATTAGTTAAAAGTGATATCGAAAGTATGTGGGTATCTACCTTTCACTCTTGTTGTGTTAGAATTTTGAGACGAGAAATAGATAAATTAGGGTACAGTAAAAACTTTGCTATATATGATAGCTCAGACCAGAAAGCCTTAGTTAAACAATGTATGCAGGAATTAAATATTAATGAAAAAGATATAGATGAAAAAGAAATAATAAATAAAATTGGTAAGCAAAAAGATAATATGATAACAGCTGAAGAATATAAGAAATTAAATGAAAAAGACTTCAGAAAAAATAAAATAGCAGATGCTTATCTTTTATATCAAAAAAGATTAAAAGCTAACAATGCCTTAGATTTTGATGATTTAATTTTTAAAACTGTTGAACTTTTTAAGAAAAATTCAGATGTTTTAAAATTTTATCAAAATAAATTTAAATACATAATGGTAGATGAGTATCAAGACACAAATAAAACACAATATGAATTAGTTAGAATGCTAGCTGAAGCTCACAAAAATATTTTTGTAGTGGGTGATGATGACCAGTGTATTTACCAGTGGAGAGGGGCGGACATTAAAAATATTTTAGATTTTGAAAAAGACTACCCTGAAGCTAAGGTTATTAAGTTAGAAGAAAACTATAGATCTAAAGCAAACATATTGAATGCAGCTAATACTGTAATTAAAAATAATTCTCAAAGAAAAAACAAAGTGCTCAGAACACTTAATCCAAATGGAGAAAAAATAAAGATTTATAGAGCTTACTCTGATATGGATGAAGGTAACTTTGTAGCAAATCAAATTAAAGGTCTTAAGGGTAGTGAATCAAGAGCTTTTAGAGACTTTGCTATACTATACAGGACAAATGCTCAATCAAGAATATTTGAAGATATATTTATGAAAAGAGATATTCCTTACAGAATTATAGGAGGCTTAAAGTTCTATGATAGAAAAGAAATTAAAGACATAATAGCCTATCTTAAATTTATAAATAATCTTCAAGATGACATAAGCTTAAGAAGAATTATAAATGTACCTAAAAGGGCTATAGGAGCAGCTACGGTAGCTAAAATACAAGATTTTGCAAATCAAATGGATGAGTGTATGTATAGTGTTTTATTAGACATTGAAAATATACCTGGACTTTCGGCAAGAAATATTGCATCCATAAATAAGTTCACAAGTCTTATAAATAGCTTCACTAGAACAAAGGATAAAGTTGGTGTAGCGAAGCTTATTGAAGAAATACTAGAAAGTACAGGATATATAAAAGAATTAAAAAATTCAAAAGAGATAGAAGATATTAGTAGAATCGAAAATATAAAAGAATTAGTATCAGCAGCAGTAGAATTTGAAAATACATCAGAAGATAAATCCCTTTCTACCTTTTTGGAAAAGGTAGCATTGGTATCAGACGTAGACAATTATAATGAAGATACAGATACTGTTGTCATGATGACTGTTCACAGTGCAAAAGGATTAGAGTTTCCTGTAGTGTTTATGGCTGGAATGGAGAATGGTATATTTCCAGGAACCCAGGCTATGGATAACTTTGCTGAAATGGAAGAGTCTCGCAGACTTTGTTATGTAGGAATAACTAGAGCAAAAGAAAAGTTATATATGACCTCTGCAAATACTAGAAGAGTATTTGGTAGAACTGTAAGCTATGCAGAATCTGATTTTATAAATGAAATAGCTCCAGATTTAAAAGAACTTGCAAGTGAGAGAAGAAGTAGTGCAGGTAGTACTGGAACACTTGGTGATATTTTAAGAAACCACAATATCACATCCCATAGTGTGTCTAGTTTTCAACTAAGAAAATCAGAAGAAGATTCATTAGCTACTTCTAATGCTAAAACAGATATAAATGAGATAAGTGCTGGGAGAAAAGTTAGGCATGAAAAGTTCGGAATAGGAACTATAATAAGTGCCATGAAAGCAGCGGATGATGTAAAGGTTACTATTGCTTTTGAAAATATGGGAATTAAACAACTTATGTTTAGTATGTCACCACTTAAACTAATTTAAATAAAAGGTACTAAAAAGAATAATTGACAATTGAAATATATAATTGTCAATTATTCTCTAATTATATGTTTTGCAGTAATTAAGCGAGGAAAGGTGAGAGTTGTGGAAGATAGAAAGCAAAGAGTTTCTGAGCTTGTGGAAGAGCTTAATAGATTAGCTTATGAATACTACACTCTAGATAATCCAAGTGTAGCAGATAAGGAATATGATAGAAAGTATGATAAGCTAGTAAGACTAGAGGATGAAACAGGAATTATACTTCCCTATTCGCCAACTCAAAGAGTAGGTGATGTAGTATTATCAGAATTTAAAAAGCACATACACAAGGGTAAACTTTGGAGCTTAGGTAAGGCTCAAAACCTACAAGAGTTAAGAGAGTGGCATAATAAAAATGTTAAGATTATAAATGAATATAATTTAAACCATGATGATAGACTTCCGGATATAAAGTATATTGTAACTAAGAAGTTTGATGGATTGACAATTAATTGTACATATAATGAAGAGGGAATAATGGTAACAGCAGCTACTAGAGGAACTGGATTTGTTGGAGAAAATATTACAGCACAAGCAAAAACCATTAAAACTATTCCTCTAAGAATAGATAACCATGCTTTAATAGAGGTACATGGTGAGGCAATAATGACAAAAGAGGCTTTTAGAGAATATAATAAAGTAGCAGAGGTTCCACTTAAAAATTTGAGAAATGGAGCAGCTGGAGCACTAAGAAATTTGAATGTAAAGGAAACTGCAAGAAGGAATTTATCAGCATTTTTTTATAATGTAGTGTATAATGAAGGCAAACTTTTTGAAACATACTTGGATATGCTGCAGTTTATAAAAGAAAAAGGCTTTTCAATAGACGATTACATTAAAGTATGTTCAAGTGTAGAAGAAATAGAAAAAGAAATAGATTATATAAATTCCATAAGAGATAGCTTGAATTATGAAATAGATGGTATTGTAATTGCTGTTGACCATATTAAGACTAGAGAGATTATTGGTTATACAATTAAGTTCCCAAAGTGGTCTCTAGCTTATAAGTTTGAGGCACAGGAAGCAACTACAACACTTTTAGATGTAGAATGGAATGTAGGGAGAAGTGGAAGGGTTACCCCGACTGCCTTATTAGACCCAGTTGAAATTGCTGGAGTTACAGTAAAGAGAGCTACCTTAAATAATATAGATGACGTAAATAGAAAAGGTGTAAAAATAGGAAGTAATGTGTTTATACGCCGTTCTAATGATGTAATTCCTGAAATACTAGGAGTAGTAGATGAGAATATAGGAGATGGTTTAAAAGAAATAGAACCTCCAACAAATTGCCCTTACTGTGGTAGTGAGGTAATTCAACAGGGAGTTCACTATTATTGTGAAAACTCACTTTCTTGTAAGCCACAGCTTGTAAAATCTATAGTTCATTTTGGCAGTAGAGAAGCTATGAATATATCAGGTTTTAGTGAAAAGACAGCTGAACAACTATTTGAAGACTTAGATATAAAGTCTATATCAGATCTTTATAGAATCACAAAAGAAGATCTACTAAAGTTAGAGAGATTTGGAGATAAGAAGGCAGAAAATTTATTGCAGGCCATAGAAAATAGCAAAAACTGTGAACTAGCTTCATTTATATATGCACTAGGAATTTCAAATGTAGGAAAGAAGACTAGTATAGATTTAGTTAAGAGATTTAAAACTTTAGAAAATTTAAAAAAAGTTAGCGTTGAAGAACTTGTATCAGTAGAAGATATTGGTGATATTGTAGCAAGTAGTATTGTAGAGTTTTTTAGAGATGATAAAATACTAAAGAGTATAGAAGAATTACTGAATTTAGGGGTAAACCCTCATTTTGAAGAAGAAATTGTGAAAGAAAATATATTTAATGGGAAAACTGTAGTGGTTACTGGTTCTTTAGAAACTTATTCAAGAAATGAAATAAAAGAAAAACTAGATTCACTTGGGGCAAAAGTTTCAGGAAGCGTAAGTAAGAAAACTGACTACGTTATAGTTGGAAAAGATCCAGGGTCAAAGTATGAAAAAGCAGTTGAGCTTAATATAAAAGTTATAAGTGAAGATGAATTTAAAAATATGATAATATAAAAATCAGAGCTATAAAATCGGGGGATGCAATATGAAAAGAGTTATAAGTATATCGGCTTGGTTATCAGTAGTATTGACATCTATATGCTTAATGCTAACGATGATTTCATCATATGGATATATTAAGTTAAGCTATTTTAATAACTACTATATGGTTCAAATAAGCATAATTGTAACAATGTTTCTTTGGAGTATTAAGCAATTCCATATAAGACGAGGAGAGTGGATTAATTCAGCACTATGCTTGCTTATGGGAGTTGGAGCTATGTTTTTTGTAGTTATGAAAATATATTAGATGAAAATTTATTTAAGTAAACAAAATTTCAACTTTAACTTGAAATTTTGTTTACTTTTTTCTTTTATGGTAAATAATTTAACATGAATGATAAGACTTATATTAAGAATGGTGATTATATATTATGAAAAAGATTAAATTTATATCTATATTTCTAATTATAGTAATAATTTTTACGAGTGGATGTGTGAGAAAAAAAGTTTCAAATACAAGTGTAAGAAATTACTTAGTCTATAATACAAGAAAACTACCGAAAAATTTACTGATGTTAAATAGTGATGATACAAGAGAAGAAGATTTTACATTGTTATTATTTGAGGGATTAGTGTCTACTGACTTAAAAGGAGAAATCACTCCATCTATTGCTGACAGTTGGACGATTACAGAAGATAAGTTAACCTATACATTTCATATAAGAGAAAATGCAGCTTGGAGTGATGGAAGTGCTATATTAGCAAAAGACTTTACTGATTTTTTTGCAAGAATATTAAGAGAGGAAAATAATATATATTCTAATCAACTAGAATGTATATTTGGAGTAAAAGATTATATAGATAAAAAAATAGAGTTTAATGGAGTTGCTATAACTGCTAAAGATGATAGAAGTTTAGAGATAAGACTAAATTATCCTTCCAATTATTTTCTAGATATAATTAGTCAACCAGTTTTTTCATTAAAGAAAAATTTTTACAACGTAAAAAACTGGAAAACTGAATATAAGAAAATAACGTATACTGGTCCCTTTATTATTGAAGATATGTATGGTAACGGTGAAATTTCTTTAAAGAGAAATGAAAATTACTGGGATAGTAGCAATGTACTAAGTAATAAGCTACATGTAACTAATGAGGAAAGTACCGCTTTTGCATTAGCTAAATATAAATCTGGTGAAATTGATGCATTTAGAGAACTTCCAACTAGTGAAATAAATAATTTTAGTCTTAATGAGAAGCTTTCAAATGGCCCTACAGCTAAAGGGGTTAGTTTGATTTTTAATCTTAACAAGAATTATATAATTAAAGATATAAATTTTAGAAAGGTTGTTAGTGGAAGTATTGATAGAAATAGAATTGAAGAAGAATTAAATGGGGTATTAGAAGCTTCAACATTATATGTACCAAATAACATAAAAGGTGCAAGTAAAACTAGAAGTATTTTAGAGACAGAAATATTAAAAGAAGAGATGAAAAAGCAGCTATCAAACATTTATAATGGAGAAGTTATAAATATTGTATATTTAAATACAGAGGATAATAATAAAAAAATAGTAGACTGTATAGTAAAAGATTTAAAATCTATAAATTTAAATGTAAAAAGTAAAGGATATGATAAAGAAGATCTCAGTAATATAATAGACTATGGTGACTATGAAATATTGCTTGCAGATTATATGGGAGGGTATGATTCCCCTTTATCTTTCTTAGAACAATGGATGAGCGATTCTAAAAAAAATATTTATGGATATAATAATTCGAAATTTGATGAACAGGTATTAAGAGGAAAGATATTAAGTGATAATAGTAAAGCAGAAGAGAGTTTTAAGCAAGCAGAAGAAATTTTTCAAGAAGATAGAGTATTGATACCAATAGGCATATATAATACTACAGTCTATATAAAACCATATATAATGGGAATTGAAGTAAACAAAAGAGGAAATGTGATTTTGAAAAAAATGAATAATTCAGTTAAAAATGATACTCCCTAGATTCTAGGGAGTATCGTTTTTAAGAAAATAAAGAATAAAGTAAAATAAATTTAGGTTTTTTCTACTATCGAAAATAGCTTTACTAGTTTTAAATGTATTTTTTTCTTTGTCATAAGTTGCATCTTTTATAAAAATTGAAGCATACTCGCTACTTTCAGGATTTGATATTGTAGGCATTTTGAAGTAGTGATCATCTAATAAGTTTTCAGGCTTAGAAGAAAAATCTCTGTAATGTTCAATATCATCCAAAGTAGGCGGATCTGGCCAACTAAGAACTATTCCAGAATCAAGTAGTTGGTGTCTAAAAATTTCTAAAATCATCTGCTCATCTACATTTTCCTCAAGATTAGAATGATACAGCATACATAAAATATAAAGCACTATTTCATTTGAAGAGAATTTTATATTTTTATCTTCTGTAGACTTTACAAACATAGATAATTCTTCATTATAGTATTTTTTAAGAAGCCCATTAAGTTTATTAGATATCTTTTTAAATTTAAATATATTACTATGTTTAAATAAAAGAGCTGAATTTAAGTATATTAGGCAAGTATGCTCTATTTTAGGATTATCAGATAATTTATTATAATCATCATATAACAAGTCAAATATATCTAAAAGAAGTAGTTTTACCTCTTCGAGTTGGGAATAAGAATAAAATGTATTTAAGCTTAAGCAAAGCATGCATTTATCCTCGAAGGATATATCATACATTTCTTCTTTAAAATCAATAAACATTTTTAATATATCTAAAGAGAAGTTTTTAAAGGACTCCTTTGCTTCTCCATCTAAATAAGTAGAACATTTAAAAAAGGCATTCATCAAAAGTGCTTGTTCTGAAAATTTAAATCCTTTGCTCTTATCTTTTAGTTTAATTTTCCCTATTATAGGATCTGTGCAATCTTTTTTATCTACAAATACTCCTTCTTCATTTCTTAAATTAGAAGCATAAAAGTCTAATTGCTTCTTAGCTATTTCAGTATATAAAATACTAAGGGAATATTTTTTAGAATCAATATCTTTAAATTTCTTGTAATAATCAACAAGTTCTAGTAGGCAAAGAGTCATATATGCATTACTAGATAAGCTTATATCTTTTTTTAATTTATCTTCATCCCAATGCATTTTGTTATCTTTAATCTTTAGTTTTGGAACAGCCTTTTTGTATACACATAGAAGTGGAGAATTTACTTTTAATGTGTTAATATCAGTATTAGAAATATGTTTTAGATGTAAATCCTTATTGTTTATAGTAATTCCACATCTTGAATATAAAACAAGGTTTTTTATAGATTCTTTAGATAAATAGAACAATTGACTTTGGATTTGTTCTGTGCTTAGTTTATTCATTCTTAAAAAAGGGCCTATATATCTTAACATTATTACACCACCATAAATTAATGATTATATAAATAATATGAAAAGACATAATAAATGATGATAGTTTTTAACATATAAAAGGAGAGAATTTTGTGCGAATTGGAAAATTACCATGGGAAGAGTTAAATAAAATCATTAAAAATAATAAAGGTTTTTTGAGAGAAGAAGTAAGAGTAAGAAGTGCCATAGGGGAGGACTGTAGTGTAGTTAACTTTGGAGACTATGAATGTGTTTTATCAACGGACCCTATTACAGGGGCAGAAAAGAATATAGGAAAGTTGGCAGTTCATATTAATGCAAATGATGTAGCTTCTTGTGGAGTAAGTCCTCTTGGGATTTTAGTAACAATTCTAATACCTCCACATACACAATTTGAAAAGGTTAAAGAGATAATGGAAGAAATAGACGAAGAAGCGAAAAAATTAAAACTAGAGATATTAGGTGGACACACAGAAGTTACAGATGCGGTAAATAAGGTAATTGTGTCTTGTACTGTTATAGGTAAAACTGAAGCAGGACGTGCTATATCAACCTCAGGAGCGCAATTAGATGATGATATAATTGTTACAAAAGAACTGTGTTTAGAAGGCACCTCAATTTTAGTAAATGATTATTATACTAAAGCTAAAGAGATTTTAAGTGATGAAGAATTAAATAAAGCTAAAACATATACAGAGAAGTTAAGTGTAGTAAATGAAGGGATAATTGCAGGGGAATTTGGGGTAAACTCAATGCATGATATAACAGAGGGTGGAGTTCTTGGAGCCTTATGGGAGATATCAGAAGGAAGTAAAGTTGGATTTAGGATTCATAAAGATAAGCTACCTATAAATAATATAACTGAAAAATTGTGTAGAGGATTTTCAATAGATCCTTTAAGGTTTATATCTTCAGGAAGTATGCTAATTACTTGTAAAAATGGGGCGGATTTAGTAGAAGAACTTAGAAAAAGTAATATCGATGCTTGTATAATAGGGAATATCACCAAGAAAGACAGAGTTTTAATAGAGAATAATAATGAAAAAAAAGTTATTCCGCAAGAGAGAGATGAACTTTTTAATTTAAATATATTCTAAAGATAGGAGTTAAATATGAAGAGACTTATAATAGCTAGTAATAATGAACATAAAATAGGTGAAATAAAAGAAATACTAATAAATTTTAATCTTGAAATATTATCACTAAAGGAAGTTGGAATAAATGTAGATGTTGAAGAGAATGGAACTACATTTATAGAAAATGCTCATATAAAGGCTATAGAGATTTATAAGCTTCTAAAGGATGGAAGTATGGTTATGGCAGATGATTCAGGCCTTATGGTGGATGCATTAGGAGGAGAGCCAGGGGTTTATTCTGCTCGGTATGGTGGAGAACATGGAAATGATAAAAAGAATAATGAGAAGCTTTTATCAAATTTAAAGGGAGTTAAATTTGAAGATAGAAAAGCTAAATTTGTATGTGCCATAGAACTAATTATTGACGAAGAAAATATAATTAGTGTTCAAGGGGAAGCACATGGTTATATATCTGAAGAGCTGAGAGGAAAAAAAGAATTTGGATATGATCCATTATTTTATGTACCAGAGTTTAACAAAACTTTTGCAGAAATGAGTTCAGAGGAGAAAAATTTAATAAGTCATAGAGGAAAAGCATTAAAAATGCTAGAAAAAGAACTTACAAAAGTTTTGTAGGAGGGAAGTTGCGTGCTTATAGGAGTAGTTAGTGATACCCACAGGGATAAAATTGCAATAAAAAGGGCGGCTGAAGAACTTTGCAATACAGATGTGTTGATACATTTAGGTGATAATGATAGTGATGTTGAAGAATTAAGTAAATTATATAAAAATAGAATTATAAGTGTTAAAGGTAATTGTGATTTTATATCAAAAACACCTTTAGAGTTAGTTGAAGAATTTGAAGGTATAAGGATACTAATTACTCATGGACATAAATATAACGTAAAACAAAACATTTCAAAATTAAAGGATAAAGCTATAAAATTAGATGCAACTATAGCTTTGTATGGACATACTCATAGTGGAGAAATACGTCTAGAAGACGGGGTGTGGATTATCAATCCAGGTAGTGCAGCTCTTCCCAGAGATGAATATAGTAGTGTTGCAATTATTGAAATAGAAAATGGCGAAATTAAGCCTAGTATAAAAAAAATATAAAAAAATTAATAAAAGGTATTGACTGAAATAAGTATATGGTGTAGAATAATCAATGTCGCTGGTGAATTCGGAACATTAAATGTTAAGAAAGCGATATGATTTTCGGGGTATAGCGCAGATGGTAGCGCGCGTGGTTTGGGACCATGAGGCCGCGGGTTCGAGCCCTGCTACCCCGACCAATATGCGGGTATGGTTCAATGGTAGAACGTCAGCCTTCCAAGCTGAACACAAGGGTTCGATTCCCTTTACCCGCTCCAAATGCGTCTTTAGCTCAGCTGGATAGAGCAACGCCCTTCTAAGGCGTGGGCCAGGAGTTCGAATCTCTTAAGACGCACCAAATATGGTGGACGTAGTTCAGTTGGCAGAGCGCCAGATTGTGATTCTGGTTGTCGTGGGTTCAAATCCCATCGTTCACCCCAAAATAATGGGATGTCGCCAAGCGGTAAGGCATAGCACTTTGACTGCTACATGCGTAGGTTCAAATCCTGCCATCCCAGCCAATATGATCCACTAGCTCAGTCGGTAGAGCACTTGACTTTTAATCAAGTTGTCCGGAGTTCGATTCTCCGGTGGATCACCAGTTTTAAAAAAATATATTATAATTATGCAGGTGTGGCGGAATTGGCAGACGCACTAGACTTAGGATCTAGCGCCTTTGGCGTGGGGGTTCGACTCCCTTCACCTGCACCAATTAAGCGGGAGTGGCTCAGTGGTAGAGCGTCACCTTGCCAAGGTGAACGTCGCGAGTTCGAATCTCGTCTTCCGCTCCAAAATATGCGGGTATGGTTCAATGGTAGAACGTCAGCCTTCCAAGCTGAACACAAGGGTTCGATTCCCTTTACCCGCTCCAATTTGCGTCTTTAGCTCAGCTGGATAGAGCAACGCCCTTCTAAGGCGTGGGCCAGGAGTTCGAATCTCTTAAGACGCACCAATTAATATGCGCTATTAGCTCAGATGGTAGAGCAACTGACTCTTAATCAGTGGGTCCTGGGTTCGATTCCCCGATGGCGCACCACTATCTTTTAAAAAAATATTTCGGGGTATAGCGCAGATGGTAGCGCGCGTGGTTTGGGACCATGAGGCCGCGGGTTCGAGCCCTGCTACCCCGACCATTTAAATTTTAAGCGGGAGTGGCTCAGTGGTAGAGCGTCACCTTGCCAAGGTGAACGTCGCGAGTTCGAATCTCGTCTTCCGCTCCAAAATATGCGGGTATGGTTCAATGGTAGAACGTCAGCCTTCCAAGCTGAACACAAGGGTTCGATTCCCTTTACCCGCTCCAATTTGCGTCTTTAGCTCAGCTGGATAGAGCAACGCCCTTCTAAGGCGTGGGCCAGGAGTTCGAATCTCTTAAGACGCACCAATTAATATGCGCTATTAGCTCAGATGGTAGAGCAACTGACTCTTAATCAGTGGGTCCTGGGTTCGATTCCCCGATGGCGCACCAAATATGGTGGACGTAGTTCAGTTGGCAGAGCGCCAGATTGTGATTCTGGTTGTCGTGGGTTCAAATCCCATCGTTCACCCCAAAATAATGGGATGTCGCCAAGCGGTAAGGCATAGCACTTTGACTGCTACATGCGTAGGTTCAAATCCTGCCATCCCAGCCAATGTGATCCACTAGCTCAGTCGGTAGAGCACTTGACTTTTAATCAAGTTGTCCGGAGTTCGATTCTCCGGTGGATCACCAATTTTAAGCAGTGAGCACAAATCGATGATTTGTTGTGAATCGCTTACTCATCTGACTAAAAGAAAGATGAGTTTCATAATCAATAGTTTTTTATTTTAATGTGCGGGTATGGTTCAATGGTAGAACGTCAGCCTTCCAAGCTGAACACAAGGGTTCGATTCCCTTTACCCGCTCCATTTTTTTATTTTTTGGACTTTTAAAAGTATTATGCGCTTATAGCTCAGCTGGATAGAGTTACGGACTTCGAATCCGGAGGTCGGGGGTTCGAATCCCTTTAGGCGCACCAAAATAGAGGCTTCCTGAGTTTTCAGGAGGTCTTTTTTTGTACGTCCAAAATGTATGCTTAGTCTATAAGCTGAAAGAAACCTATGTAGCTATATTGGGCTTTTCAAATATCTTTAATCTAATATTTGCGTGTTTTTCAGTCTTATTACTTCATCTTTAAATATCAGAAGAAGAGAAATATCTGCCTAGAGTATTTGAGAAAGACTATCTATTTTTATATAAGATTATAAAAGGGTAACAAATGTTATGGAAGAACATATATTTATTGGTTGTAATAAGAAAAATTTTACAAATGATAATACGTAGAAGATACTATGAATAAAGAAATAGAAAGACTAAGAGTAATTGATTAATTAATATATAATATAAGAACAAATTTTTTTTGTAATAAAACATAATCTATATCAATATTAATACTAAAAAAGATATAAGGGGGAAATATGATAATCAAGCGAGGTCAAGTTGATATAGATGAATATAAAGAATGTTTTTTAGGAGATTTAATATTGAATAACTATGACGAATCTAAACTTTTAATTTTTCTAGGAGCAGAAGAAATAAATTCTGGGAAGTGGAAATTAAAAATGGGTTTAAGTAAAAGATGTGAGAATGATTTAAAAGATAGTACACTTCATATTGTAAATAGCGATTGGTTAAGTAATTATTCTTTTAATATATGTATAGAAGTTAGAATTGGTGAAAAAATTAGACTAAATGAGGATTTAGGCAGTAATATTTTAACTGAGGAGGAAGTAGGCATTTTAAGAAGTAAAATAGAGGAAAAATATAAGTTTTATAAAGCAAGTTGTATGACTATTAGAGAAATTGAAAAGGATCGTATTTTATTTGATGTGCAATACATTTAATCAATATAATAAAATGCTTTATTTTATCTTTTATATTAATAAAGCATACTAAAGTGAATGAATAGTGGTGATTCTTTATTATCATATGTCATATACTTACTTAAGAGGTGAAGCATATGGAGAAAGAAGAATTGCAGGAAATTATTCATAAGGAAATAGGTGGATCATTAAATGAAATAGCCAAAAGTTTAAAAAAAGAAAAGAAAAAACCAAACTATTTATACTTAATTGTATTTAGTACCTTTATGTTGTATGTTTTATACATTATATATAAGACAGTTAATAGTATTAACATATAGTTAATTACTTGTAGACTATGTTCTAGCATAGTCTTATTTTTTTATTTTTTGCTCAGTATAAACCCTTCAAGGCTTATTATGTCTAAAATATAATCTAAGAAAATAAATGTAAATATAGAATAAAATAGCAATATGAATGAACAGAATTTGGATAAATAATAAAAAAATCACATATGCAAGAGGGTATATATTAAAATTCATTTTTGTTGCAAAACTATATAAATAATGATATAATAACAACATAAAATGAATAAAATGATTTATAATTAGTCTTTTAATGGAGGGGAAATGATTGAATAAGAAGGGAAAATCATCATTAGCTGCAAAAATTGTTTTTGCATTAATCTTAGGTATATTATTTGGTATAGTAGCAAATAATGTATTCTCGGCAGATATAAACAATGATTTAAGTAAATGGGTATTGTCACCAGTAGGTGATATGTTTTTAAGATCAATAAAAATGTTAGTAGTACCTCTTGTTTTATGTTCTTTAATATGTGGAGTAGCTGCTATTGGAGATATTAAAAAACTAGGACGTGTTGGAGTAAAAACAATTGCTTATTATGTACTAACTACAGCAGTAGCTATATCTATAGCAATGTTTGTAGCTAATGTAATAAGACCAGGAGTAGGTACAGGATTAAATATATCAGTAGCACAAACTGCTGTTGAAACTGCAAAGGCACCTTTTATAATGGATATGTTTGTGAATATGATTCCTACAAATCCTATTGATTCAATGGTAAAAGGTGATATGCTTCAGATAATAGTATTTGCAATAATATTTGGATCTTGCATTACATTATTAGGAGAAAAAGGAGAATTACTTTTAGATACTATTACACAGGTTAATGAAGTTCTTCTAAAAATGATAAATGTTATTATGCTTACAGCACCTATAGGAGTTTTTGCTCTTATATCAAAGGTTATAATGTTCCAAGGTATAGATGTTTTATTACCGCTTTTAAAATATTTCCTTACAGTTGTTTTAGTACTAGCAATTCAACTTTTCGTAGTATACGGATCAGCATTGAGAATTTTAGGTAATGTTAGCCCTATTACTTTCTTTAAAAAGTTTTGGCCTGTAATGTTAGTTGGGTTTAGTACTTCAAGTAGTAATGCTACAATACCAGTAACACTAGAAACTTGTGAAGAAAAACTAGGAGCATCTAAATCAATTGCAAGCTTTACGATACCACTAGGAGCAACTGTAAATATGGATGGTACTGCTATAATGCAAGGGGTAGCAACAGTATTTATTGCACAGTTAGTTGGAGTCGATTTAAGTATGTATCAAATGGTAATGGTAGTATTAACAGCTACTTTAGCATCTATAGGTACAGCTGGGGTTCCAGGAGCAGGTATTGTAATGCTTTCTATGGTACTTCAACAAGTAGGTCTTCCACTAGAAGGAATAGCACTAATATTAAGTGTAGATAGATTACTTGATATGATGAGAACTGTTGTAAATATTAGTGGAGATGCAGCAGCAACTATAATTATGGCTAATTCCGAAAAAGAATTAGATTTAGAAGTTTATAATAGTGATGTAGTTGTAGGAGAATCAGTAGAAGCATAAGTAACGAAATAGTGTCGTTTTAATTAAAGCCATAGTAAATAAAATTTTACTATGGCTTTAAAATTTAGTATTGCTTTTTGGACAAGTTTCGGGTAATATATAAAATATAGTTATGTGTCGAATGTTTTTTATTAAAAAATAAATATTGTTCGTATCTCGTATATGTTTAGAAATATGGTCTAAACGTTTCTACTAAACAGCCTTAAACTGTTTAACTACGGGGTTTATAGTTATAACAAAGTTTGTTAAAATACTTATATATTTTAAGGAAGAATTTAAAGTACTTAAAAGGTTATTAGCTATTTTAATAAAGAATTGTTATTTAAGGTTATTGCCATATAAACTCCCTAGTTTAAACTAGGGAGTTTTTGTTTGTATTAAAAATATAGCATAAGGGATGGGTCATTTCATGGAATTGTTAAAGAATAGAATTTTAGAAGAGGGTAAAGTTTTAGGAAAGAATATTTTAAAAGTAGATAGCTTTCTTAATCATCAAATAGATGTAGAACTTTTTAATGAAATAGGAAAAGAATTTAAGAGAAGATTTAGTGAAAAAAAGGTTTCAAAAATAGTTACAATAGAAGCATCGGGAATCGGAATAGCTTGTATAACTGCACAATATTTTAATGTTCCGGTAGTTTTTGCAAAAAAACATGAAGGAAGTAATATGGATAAAGAAGTTTATGAAGCTGATGTATTTTCTTTTACTAAAAATAAATCTTATAAAATAAAAATTTCAAAAACATATATAACTGAAGAAGATAAGGTTCTTATAATAGATGATTTTCTAGCAAATGGAAATGCAGCTTCTGGTCTTATAGATGTTATTACACAAGCAAATGCTGAAGTGGTTGGCGTAGGAATTGTAATAGAAAAAGGCTTTCAAAATGGTAGAAAACTTATTGAAGAAAGTAAAATACAATTAGAGTCATTAGCAGTTATAAAAGCTATCGAAAATGGAAAAGTTATTTTTAAAGATTAATATCAAAAATAATATAAAAATTAAGGGGGAAGAATTTATGAAAAAGCTAACAGGATTATTATTAGTTTTCATCTTATCATTAGGGACATTATTAACAGGATGTGGCGCTAGTAATGATAAGGAATCACCAAAAAAAGATAGTTCGACAAAATTAAGTGCTTCAGATATAAAAGTAGGTTTCATTTATGTTGGACCAATAGGGGATGGCGGTTACAGCTATGCTCATGATCAAGGAAGACTTTATATGGAGAAGGAATTAGGACTTCAACCATCTATAATTAAAGAGAATGTAAAAGAAGAAGATGCAGAAGTTCAGAATGTTATTGAAAGTATGATTGACCAAGGTGCTAATGTTATAGTAGGAACAAGCTTTGGATTTATGGATGGAATGAAAAAGGCAGCATTAGAACATCCAACAGTTAAGTTTTTACACTGTTCAGGATATGAAAGTGCAGAAAATATGGCAAATTACTTTGGAAGAATGTATGAAGCAAGATACTTATCAGGTATAGTTGCAGGAATGAAGACACAATCTAATACAATTGGATATGTTGGAGCTTTTGAAATACCAGAAGTTGTAAGAGGAATAAATGCATTTACTTTAGGAGTTCGTGCTGTAAATCCTAAAGCTGTAGTTAAAGTAAAATGGACAAATACTTGGTATGATCCAGGTAAAGAAAAAGAAGCAGCAAAAGCTCTTTTAGATGAAGGTGCAGATGTTATTGCTCAACATCAAGACACAGCAGGACCACAACAAGCAGCAGAAGAAAAAGGAGCATTCTCAATAGGGTATAATACAGATATGGAAAGTTCAGCACCAAAAGCTTATATGACATCAGCAGTTTGGAATTGGGGACCTTACTATGTAGAACAAATAAAAGCTATTATGGATGGAACTTGGACAAATGAAAGTTATTGGAAAGGTATGGATGCAGGAATCGTTGATTTAGCTCCATTAACTAAAAATGCACCTGCAGGAGCAGAAGAAAAAGTAAAACAAGTGAAAGAAGATATAATATCAGGAAAAAATAAAATATTTGTAGGACCAATAAAAGATAATAAAGGAACAGAAAAAGTAGCAAAAGACACAGTTATGACTGATAAAGAACTATTAGAATTTAATTGGTTCGTAGAGGGAGTTCAAAATGCTGGAAAATAAAGTTCCATATATACAAATGAAAAATATAACTAAATCTTTTGGAAAAGTAATTGCAAATAATAATATAAATCTAGAAGTGTATGGTGGAGAAATCCATGCACTTCTAGGTGAAAATGGGGCTGGGAAAAGTACACTTATGAACATGCTATCAGGGGTTTATACTCCTGACAGCGGTTCTATTTTCATACATGGGGTTGATAAAAAGTTTACTTCACCAAAAGATGCTATAGAAGCTGGTGTAGGTATGATTTATCAACATTTTAAGTTAGTGGAAACTATGACTGCAGTAGAAAATATACTTCTTGGACAAAAAGGAAAATTATTTTTAGATAAGAAGAAAAATGTAAAAAAAATAGAAAGTATAATTGAAAAGTTTGGACTAGAAGTTAATTTAGATAAAAACGTATATGAAATGTCAGTAGGAGAGAAACAAAATCTTGAAATACTAAAGGTTATATATAGAGGGGCAGATATATTAATCTTAGATGAACCGACAGCGGTATTTACTCCACAAGAGAGTAAAAAGTTATTTAAAATAATGGATAAGATGAGAAGTGAAGGGTGTGCTGTAATCTTTATAACACACAAGATGGACGAAGTTATGGCTATGTCAGATAGAATAACAGTTCTAAGAAAAGGTGAAACAATAGAAACGTTAAATAAAGTAGAAACTAATCCTAAAGAACTTACTGACCTTATGGTAGGACGTTCTGTAGATTTATCTATAAAAAATGTACCTTTTAAAGAAGGTTCCAAAGTACTAGAAGTAAATAATTTAAAAATTTTAAGTGAAGATAAGGTAGAAGTAATTAAAAATATTAGTTTTGATGTTAAAGCTGGAGAAATTTTAGGTATAGCTGGAATAGCAGGAAGTGGTCAAAAAGAGCTATGTGAGGCTATAGCAGGTATTCAAAAAGTTCAAGACGGAGAAATTATATTTGAAAAAGAAAATATTGTTGGCAAGAATGCTAGAGAAATAATAACAAAGGGAATAAGTATGAGTTTTATACCAGAGGACAGATTAGGTATGGGACTTGTAGCATCTATGGATATGGTAGATAATCTTTTACTTAAAGAGTATCAAAGTCAAAAAGGAATGTTTATTAGAAGAAATGCTATTAAAGAAAAAGCTAAAAAAATGGTTTCGAAGCTTGAAATTAAAACTCCAGGAATACATCATCCTATAAAGTATTTATCAGGTGGAAACATTCAAAAGATATTACTTGGAAGAGAACTAAGTTTATATCCTAAACTGCTTATTATGGCATACCCAGTTAGAGGATTAGATATTAACACATGTTATACAATATATGATTTGATTAATGAGGAGAAAGCAAAAGGAAACTCCATAATCTATATAGGTGAAGATCTAGATGTTTTAATTGAGTTATGTGACAGAATTATGGTTATGTATGATGGACGTGTAACAGGGGTAGTAGATGCAAATAATACTTCAAAAGAAGAAATTGGAATGCTCATGGTAGGAAATAAATTAGAGGAGGAGCTTCTTGATGCTTAGAATTATAAAAAAGGGTGAAATAAGTAAAAGTGATAGTATAAGAATAAGGGCTATTGCTATAGTTCTTTCCCTTATAGTAGTAGGGATTTTTATATTCACCTTAGAACTAAATCCTCTTAAAGTTTATACTTCTATGCTAGAAGGAGCTTTTGGTTCAGAATATAAAATAAAACAGACTATTATAAAAGCAGTTCCTCTTTTAATTGCTTCATTAGGAATATCTATAGCTTTTAAAATGCAGTTTTGGAACATAGGTGGAGAAGGTCAGATAATTATGGGAGCTTTTGCTGCATCATATTTTGCCTTGAATTTCTCAGATTTGCCTAAAGTTCTTTTATTAATTATTATGGGAATAGCAGGAATGATTGGAGGAGGGCTTTGGGCATTTATACCAGCACTTTTCAAATCAAAATGGGGAACAAATGAAACTATTGTAACCTTAATGATGAATTATATAGCATTAAATTGGGTTACATATCTTCAATATGACTTGTGGAAAGATCCAAAAGCAATGGGATTTCCTAAGATACCTCCATTTTCAGGTAATGCTATACTTCCAAAGTTGTTTGGAGTTCATATCGGATGGATAATAGCTGTAATACTTACAGTAATAGTATATGTATTTATGAATTATAGTAAAAAAGGGTATGAGATTAGTGTGCTTGGAGAGAGTGAGAGAACTGCTCAATATGCTGGGATTAATATAAAAAAGACTATAATGACTGCTGTATTTTTAAGTGGAGGTTTATGTGGTGTTGTAGGTATGATTCAAGCTTCAGCAGTAAGTAATACTTTATCTGTTGCAGTTTCAGGTGGAGCAGGTTTTACAGCAATAATTATAAGCTGGCTATCTGCTTTAAGTGCACCTGTAATAATGATATCCTCTATACTTTTTGCAGGACTGCTTCAAGGAGGAGCATATATACAAACGGCTTTTGGAATACCAGATGCAGCAGCTTCAGTGCTTCAAGGTACTATTTTATTCTTTATATTAGGAAGTGAATTCTTTATTAAATACAAGGTTTATATTAGAAGATCTAAAACTGAAGTAGTGAAGGGGGAATAGGAATGAATTCAATAGTTATATTTTTAAGTGCTGCGGTAATTGCAGGAACCCCACTACTTTTTGCAACTCTAGGTGAAATTATTACAGAGAAGGTAGGTAACTTAAACCTAGGAGTTGAAGGTATGATGTTAATGGGGGCTGTTATTGGATTTGCGGTAGGTCTAAAGACAGGTAATCCCATACTAGCAATGATTGGAGCAGCTTTGGCAGGAGCTAGCGGTGCTTTAATATATGCCTTTCTGACAATAGGATTAAGAGCAAATCAAGTTGTTTCAGGACTTACATTAACTATATTTGGTACAGGATTTTCGAGTCTAATAGGTAAAGCTACAGGGTTAATAGGACAAAAAACTCCTGACACTATAAAAGAGTTTTTTAAAGTTCTTCCTATACCAGGACTATCTAAAATACCTTTTATTGGACCAATATTTTTCAATCATGATCCTTTTGTGTATTTTGGATATATATTAGCTATATGTATAGGGATATATTTATACAATACAAATAAAGGACTTAATTTAAGGGCTGTTGGGGAAAATCCTGTATGTGCAGATGCAGCTAGTATTAATGTAAGTTTATACAAGTATGTTAATGTATTAATTGGAGGAGCCCTTTGTGGACTTGGAGGAGCTTATTTATCTTTAATATATATTCCAGCATGGCAGGAAAACGTAACAGCAGGGAGAGGATGGATTGCTGTAGCACTTGTAATATTTGCAGCATGGAATCCTTATAAAGCTATTTTTGGATCATATTTATTTGGAGCATTAGGTATAGTTGCTTTTAGGTTTGAAGCATTAACAGCTCATGTATCTCAATACTTAATTGATATGTTACCTTATCTTGTGACTATAATTGTTCTTTTAATTGTATCTATGAGAAAAAACAAGAAAAATGCACCACCATTAAATTTAGGAAATGCTTACTTTAGAGAAGAGAGATAAAAAACATCACCAAATTAAAGATTTGGTGATGTTTTTTTGAAATTGGCATAGAGATTGCTACATTAATTTATTAGAGTTGCTCATTAAAAATGTAAATTCTAAAAAATTATATGAGGTGGGTGTTGAATAATGGTAGGAAAAACTATTACTGAAATCCAAATTGGAGACAAGGCGACTTTCACTAAGACTATGACAGAAACTGACGTATACTTATTTGCAGGAATTTCTGGAGATTTAAATCCCGCACATGTTAACCAAGTAGCTGCTGAAAAAACTATGTTTAGAGGGAGGATATGCCACGGAATGTTAGTGTCAAGCTTAATTTCAACTGTTCTCGCTATGTACCTTCCAGGTCCAGGAACAATATATATGGGACAGGATTTGAAATTTTTAGCGCCAGTAAGGATGGGAGATACTGTTACTGCTGAAGTTGAAGTTATTGAAAAAGATGAGACTAAAAATAGAATGGTTTTAAGAACTAAGGTAACTAATCAAGAAGGAAAAATAGTTATAGATGGTCAAGCTAAAGTAATGCCTCCTAAGGATGTTTAATAATTAACTAAAGAATAAAATAAATATAAGTAGTGCGCAAAATATCAACATTTTCGCGTGCTACTTTTTTATTTCAAAAAAATGTTTTAGTAATAAAAAAATAAGGTAGATTATGAAATGATTAAAATTAATTTATATTTTCATTATTCTTGTAGTATTCAACATATAATGCAATGAGTATAAAATTATATTTTTATAAAAGGGGCTAATTGATATGATAGAGGCTTTAGTTAGTGTTAATGATAAGAAAAATTGCATTATAGGAAATAATATAGATATTGGAATCATTCAGGTTAATTTAAATGGAATCATAACAGACTGTAATTTGGTTGCAAAAAGAATATTTGGTATAAAAAATAATAAAAAGGTTAATGGAGAAAGTATTTTAAATATATTTCCAGACATTGATATGAAGAAGGTTTTTGAATCTGGAACTGAGAAAAAAAGAACTGATCTAATATATAAGGATAAAAAACTTATGATTGATAATATACCTATAATAAATGAAGATAGAATTCAAGGATATATAGCTTTGATTTATGATGAAACAAAGAACATGATTCTAGTTGAAGAATTAGAAAAAGAAAGACATGCTGCAGAAGTCTTAGATACTATACTAGAGATGATTTATGATGGAATTGTAGTTGTGGATAAGTATGGATATATTACTATGATAAGCAGGGCCTATACAGAATTTCTAGATATGAATAGAAAAGATGTTATAGGAAAGCATGTAACAGATGTTATACAAAATACAAGAATGCATATAGTTTTAGAGACAGAAAAGGCTGAAATTGCTCAACTACAAAAGCTAAAGGGGAAATATATGATAGCTAGCAGAATACCAATAATTAAAGAAGGTAAAATAGAGGGAGCGGTAGGCAAAGTATTATTTAGAAACCTTAAAGATTTTAACACCTTATATAATAAAATAAGTAAAATAGAGAAAGAAATCGAGCATTATAAGGGAGATGCTAAAGAAAGCAATAGTGCAACTTATTCTTTTTATAACATAATTGGAAATAGTAATAAGTTAGAAGAGGCAAAACTAATGGGGAGAAAAGCTGCTTTAACCAATTCAAATGTCTTGTTGAAGGGGGAAAGTGGTACTGGCAAGGAACTTTTTGCACATGCTATTCATAAAGCCAGTGATAGAGTTCATGGCAATTTTGTTAAAGTGAACTGTGCTGCTATACCAACAGATTTACTTGAATCGGAATTATTTGGTTATGAAAAAGGCTCATTTACTGGAGCTAAAAAAGAAGGTAAAATAGGAAAATTTGAGCTTGCTAATGAAGGTACAATTTTTTTAGATGAAATTGGAGATATGCCATTACATATGCAGGCCAAGCTTCTTAGAGTTCTACAGGAAAAAGAAGTTGAGAGAATTGGCTCTATAGTTACGAAAAAGATAGATATAAGAGTTATAGCAGCCACAAATAGAAATCTAGAACAAATGGTGAAATCGGGAGCATTTAGAGAAGACTTATATTATAGATTAAACGTTGTAACTATTACTATACCTCCACTTAGAGAGAGACGTGAGGATATTGTTACTCTAACGTGCTGTTTAATAAATAAGATTTGTAAAAGGCTAGACAAAAACGTAAGTGGAATAAGTAAAAAAGCTATGGAATGTATGAAGAATTATAAATGGGAAGGAAATGTTAGGCAACTTGAAAATGTTATAGAAAGAGCTATAAATATTGTGGAATATGGAAAAGAAATAAAACTAGAGCATTTATCTTATGATATTGTAGGTAAAACTGTTGAACCTATTGTTGAAAACTTAGATAATGTTTTAAATAAAGCTGAAAGATATGCTATTCTTAATGCTCTTAGTGTATATAGTGGAAATAAAAGTAAGGTAGCTAAAGCGCTTAATATAAGCAGGACAACCCTTTATGAAAAGATGACTAAGCACAATATATTAGATTAAGGTATGAGAGAAATCTTAAAGATGTACGAGGAAATTTACAAAAAACAAGGCAAATAAAGGGTAGTGTACGGAAAAACGTACACTTTTTATATTTAATTTACAAAAATGTATGAAAACATTTACAAAACCCTGCTAGTTCCTGGAAAGAGTACTCCACTGAGTAAGCGACTTACTCCAAATCATAGATTTCGGATATCTGCTTAAGTTGAAGATAAAGTTAGCTACGTCCTTGAATAACGATTTATAAGAGGTTAAAAAATTTAATTTTTATTTTAGATGGAATTCATAATATTAAACTTGGCATAGAAGTTGCTATTAATAATTGTAGCTATTAAAGGTACCATTTATAGTTAGTAAACATAGAAGGAGGGGAATTGATGGCTTCAAAAGTAAAAACTATGCAAGAGGCTATTGCAATGATTAAAGATGGAGATATGGTGGCAGTATCTGGATTCGTAGGAGCAGTACAACCAGAAGGAATATCAATTGCAATAGAAAAAAAGTTTCTAAATGATGGAAGTCCTAAAAACCTAAGTTTAATTTATGCAGCTGGTCAAGGCGATTCGAAAAGTAAAGGATTAAACCATTTTGGACATGAAGGATTAGTGTCAAAGGTGATAGGTGGGCATTGGGGACTTGCCCCTAAACTTCAGAAGTTAGCCTTAGAAAACAAAATAGAAGCTTATAACCTCCCTCAAGGAACTATATCGCAATTATTTAGGGATATAGCTGCAAAAAAACTAGGAACGATAACTCACGTAGGTTTGAAAACCTTTGTTGACCCACGACTTGAGGGTGGAAAACTAAATAAAAAAACTACTGAGGATATAGTTAAAACTGTTACTATAGAAGGTCAAGAAAGATTATTGTATAAGGCATTTCCCATTGATGTTGCTTTGCTCAGGGGAACTTATGCTGATGAGAAAGGAAATGTTTCCTTAGAAAAGGAGATTGTTACGGCAGAAGTATTATCAATGGCTCAAGCAGCTAAAAACTCTGGTGGAAAAGTAATAGTTCAAGTCAACAAAATAGTTTCTAATGGAATACTTAATCCAAAGCAAGTCAAAATACCGGGTATATATGTTGATGCTATAGTTGTTGTTTCGGAAGGAGAAGCTTCGTGGCAAACATTTACAGAGCAATATAAGGCAGAATATTGTGGAGAAGCTGTTATTCCACTAAATAATATAGAACCAGCTGAATTCAGCGAAAGAAAGATTATAGCCAGAAGAGCGGCTATGGAACTATCTAAAGATGCAATAGTAAATTTAGGAATAGGAATGCCAGAAGTTGTATCTATGGTAGCTAATGAAGAGGGAATTGGCGATAGTATGACTTTAACAGTTGAACCAGGTCCTATTGGGGGAGTTCCCCTAGGAGGATTAAACTTTGGAGGATCAATAAATGCAGAAGCCATTATTGATCAACCATATCAATTTGATTTTTATGATGGTGGCGGACTCGATGTAGCATTCTTAGGACTTGCACAATGTGATATTAAAGGAAATATTAACGTGAGTAAGTTTGGTCCAAAGATTGCGGGTTGTGGTGGATTTATAAATATAACTCAAAATGCTAAAAAGGTAGTTTATTGTGGAACATTTACTGCGGGGGGATTAGAGGTTAAGGCTGAGGAAGGTAAGTTAGTTATAGTAAAAGAAGGAAAAGTAAAAAAGTTTATACCAGAAGTTGAACAAGTTACTTTTAGTGGAGAGTATGCACAGGATACAGGTCAACCAGTTATATATGTAACAGAAAGAGCTGTATTTGAATTAAGATCAGAAGGACTTACATTAACGGAAATAGCTCCAGGTGTAGAGCTTCAGAAAGATGTATTGAATCAAATGGAATTCATACCAATAGTTGCTACAGATCTTAAATTAATGGATGAAAGAATATTTAAAGATAAATTAATGGGACTTAAATAAGATCAAAAGGGGTGGAAAATATAATATGGTAGGAGTAATTGGGATTATAATTTCCTTAGGTCTTTTAATGTATTTAGCATATAGAGGTATTACAGTTCTTATACTTGCACCAATTTTAGCATTATTTGCAGCTATTCTTGCTGGAGGAATGGATGCTCATTTAATGGCAATTTATACTGAAACATTTATGACTTCATTGGCTGGATATGTTAAGGCATACTTTCCTATTTTCTTACTTGGAGCTATATTCGGTAAGTTAATGGATGATTCAGGTTCAGCAAAAGCAATTTCGCGAGGGATTGCAAGTAAACTAGGCAAAGATAAAGCAATAATAGCGGTTGTATTAGCTTGCGGTATCTTAACATTTGGTGGAGTCTCATTATTTGTTGTTGCTTTTGCAGTATTCCCAATAGCTATGCAATTATTCAAGGAAGCAGATATACCTAAGAGATTAATACCTGGAGCATTGGCATTGGGATCATTTACATTTACAATGACAGCATTACCAGGAACACCACAAATACAAAATGCTATCCCAATGCCTTTTTTTGGAACAGACGCATACGCAGCACCTATACTAGGTATAATTGCAGGTATATGCATGTTTGCAGGAGGAGTAACTTGGTTGACATTAAGAGCTAAGAAAGCTAAGGCTGCTGGAGAAGGTTATGGAAATCACCCGGGTGAAAAAGTTATTGAATTTAGTGATAAAGATCTTCCATCATTTGGAATGTCAATATTGCCAATAATAATAGTTCTTGTTGTAAACTTTGTACTTTCTAAGTTTGTTTATGTAGCTAATAAATATGATGCTGGATATCTGGAAGCTTATAAGACTACATTAGCTAAAGTAGCGGGTACTTGGGCTTTGGTTATTGCACTTATTGTATCCATAGTTGTTACAGTAATAATCAATTTAAAGAGATTAAAGAGTGCTAG
The DNA here is from genome assembly GCF_055755365.1 of Clostridium sp. X. NCBI lineage: Bacteria > Bacillati > Bacillota > Clostridia > Eubacteriales > Clostridiaceae > Clostridium > Clostridium sp. X. The sequence goes on along the minus strand of NZ_CM146912.1, from coordinate 304,955 downwards.
AGAAAGTGTTAATCAGGGGGCAATAGGTTCACTTCTTGCCATAATTAATGTGGGTTCAGAAGTTGGATATGGAAATGTTATTCAAACACTTGCAGCATTTACAATAATAAAGGAATTAATACTTGGATTTTCTAGTAATCCAATAATATCAGAAGCAATATCAGTTAATGTACTTGCGGGTATTACAGGTTCAGCTTCAGGTGGGATGAGCATAGCACTTGGAGTATTGGGAAAACAATATTTAGAAATGGCAATAGAACAAGGAATAAACCCTCAAGTTCTTCATAGAATTGCAGCACTTGCTTGCGGTGGTCTTGATTCATTACCACACAATGGAGCGGTTATAACACTTCTTAGCATCTGTGGACTTACGCATAAAGAGTCTTATGCAGATGTAGGTATGGTTTCTGTTGTTGTACCACTATGTACTACGATTTTAGTAATTATACTTGCGGTAATTGGACTAGTGTAGTAAAAAAAATTACGAAAAAATAAAAACAGGTGTAAGTCCTATATTTATAGGATTTACACCTGTTTTTATTTTCTAAATAAGGAAGGATTTTAAATAGAAATATTACGATTAAGTAATATTTTATTTAAAATTGAATAGATTTAATTGAAGACAACATGAAGTATGAAATTTCTTATAATATGAAAAAAGGTTGAATTTGTTAAAGAATAGTTAATAAAACATATTGAATTATAAGGAATTTCGGAATTTAAGGGGGAGTAAAAATGGAATTTAAAAATTTAATTTTAACTAATAAAAATGGAATAGGGTATTTAACTATAAATAGACCTAAAGCGTTAAATGCATTGAATTCAGAAACGTTAACTGAAATTTACTTAGCTATTGAAGAAATTTCAAAAGATGATAATATATTTGTAGTTATTTTAACTGGAGCGGGTGAAAAGTCATTTGTAGCAGGTGCAGATATTTCAGAAATGAAAAGTATGAATGTTATTCAAGGTAGAGAATTTGGGATATTAGGAAATAAGACTTTTAGAGCGATTGAAACACTAGAAAAACCAGTTATAGCCGCTGTAAATGGTTTTGCATTAGGTGGTGGTTGTGAACTTTCTATGGCATGTGATGTAAGAATAGCTTCTACTAATGCTAAATTTGGTCAACCAGAGGCAGGATTAGGTATAACTCCAGGTTTTGGTGGAACACAGAGAATGCCAAGGCTTGTTGGAATGGGAATGGCTAAACAATTAATTTATACAACTAATATAATAGATGCTCAAGAAGCCTATAGAATTGGACTTGTGAACAAAGTTGTGTCTTTAGAAGAATTGATGCCCACAGCTATAAAATTAGCTAATGATATGATAAAAAATGCACCTATAGCAGTTAAACTTTGCAAACAAGCTATAAATAGAGGAATGCAGGTAGATATAGATACAGCTATAGCATTTGAAGCAGAGTTATTTGGAGCATGTTTTTCAACGGAAGATCAAACAGAAGGTATGACCGCTTTTGTTGAAAAAAGAAAAGAAAAGCAGTTTAAAAATAGATAGCAGATAGCGCTTAAAATTAAAATACATTGATTTTATAATATTACTATGATACAATTATGTAAAAGTTAATAGTGTACCTTTAATTCAGCACGAGAGGCTGAGAAGGATGGATGAGTACAAGTGTATAGTAATATTGCCGTTATAGGAATTTATTATGCCATAGTTGTGTATAAATTTATGCCTTCTCGTAAATCGGGAGGGCATTTTTTATTACCCTTTAAGGTTAGTTCAGAGAGACTAAAAAGGAGGATTTATATGTTAAATGGAAGAAATTTAATTGACCCAATGGATTTTACATTAGAAGAATTGGAAGAAGTATTCGAACTAGCAGATAGGATTATTGAAAATCCTAAAAAATATTCTAAGGTGTGTGAAGGAAAGCTTTTAGCTACACTATTTTATGAGCCTAGTACAAGGACAAGATTAAGCTTTGAAGCAGCTATGCTAAGATTAGGTGGACAGGTAATGGGATTCTCAGACGCCAGTTCAAGTTCCGTGTCTAAGGGTGAGAGTCTAGGAGATACTATTAAGACTGTAGGATGTTATGCCGATATTATAGCAATGAGACATCCAAAGGAAGGATCTGCAAAGGTTGCTACTATGTACTCCGATGTACCAGTTATAAATGCAGGAGATGGGGGACATCAACATCCAACTCAAACTTTAACAGACCTGCTTACTATTAAAAATATAAAGGGAAAGTTTTCGAATCATACCATTGGAATTTGTGGAGATTTAAAGTTTGGAAGAACAGTACATTCTTTAGTAAAAGCCTTATCAAGATATGAGAATAATAAATTTATTTTAATCTCACCTAAAGAATTAGGAATTCCAGATTATATAAAAGAAGAAATACTAGAAAAGAAAAATATACAGTATGTAGAAGAGGAAAGATTAGAAGAGGTCATAGGGGAAATTGATATACTCTACATGACTAGAGTTCAAAAGGAAAGATTTTTTAATGAAGATGAATATATAAGACTTAAAGATAGCTATATACTTAATGAAGAAAAAATGAAAATGGCAAAGAAGGATATGATAATTCTCCATCCTCTTCCCCGAGTTAATGAAATATCACATGAAATTGATTCAGATCCAAGGGCGTGTTATTTTAAACAAACTAAACTTGGAATGTTTGCAAGAATGGCATTGATATCAAAGCTTTTGGGGGTGGCAGATTAATGTTGAATATAGATAGTATTAAAAACGGTATTGTAATTGATCACATTAAATCTGGAAGTGGAATAAAAATGTTTAATTATCTAGCATTAGAGAAAGCGGAATTTTCAGTTGCGCTTATTATGAACGCCTCTAGTAAAAAGTTAGGTAAAAAAGATATCATTAAAATAGAGAATAACATTGACATAGATTTTACGGTATTAGGACTTATTGATCCCAATGTAACTATTAGCATAATAGTTGATGGAAAGACAAGAGAAAAGATTAAGTTAAATCTTCCTCAAGAGGTTGAAAATGTTATGATGTGTAAAAATCCTAGATGCATAACCACTGTAGAGCAGTATATCCCACAACAATTTTATCTTGTAGATGAAATCAAAAAGGAATATAGATGTAAGTATTGTGATGAAGCTTTTAAAAGAGAGATCTAGGAGGTAAGATAAATGGAGATTTTAATAAAGAATGCAAGAATAGTTGATTGTTCGCAAGATTTTTATGGAGATGTTTATATAGTTAAAGGAAAAATAAATGAAATAGGAAAGCATTTATGCAAGGATTGTAAAGTTATAGATGGAAAAGGAAAAGTATTAATGCCTTCATTTATAGATTTGCATGCTCACTTTAGAGAGCCGGGATTTACCAATAAAGAAGATATACTAAGTGGAAGCAGAGCAGCAGTAAAAGGTGGATACACCGTAGTAAACTTAATGGCAAATACAAATCCGGTTTGTTCCACTATGGATACAGTTAATTATGTTATTGAGAGGTCTAAGGAAGTTGGGCTTTTAGATGTACATCAAGTAGTATCAATTACAAGAAATTTAGATGGAAAAGATATACAGCATTTAGATGATCTAAGCTCAAGTGTAAAATTTATTTCAGATGATGGAAAGGGAGTAGACGATAATAAGGTCATGATGGAAGCTATGATAAAAGCAAAAAGAAAAAACATGACCGTAATATCTCATGCTGAAAATCCTGAAATGAGCAAAACAGATATGAGAATGGCAGAAAATATGATGACTTGGAGAGATATATCCCTTGCTAAGTTTACAGGTTGCAGACTTCATATGGCTCATGTAAGTACTAAAGAAGCTGTAGAGTATGTTAGAGAAGCTAGGAAGGAAGGCTTTAAAGTTACTAGTGAAGTTACACCTCATCACTTAGCTCTAGTAGGAGAAGATACATATAGAGTAAATCCACCTATTAGAGAAATAGAAGATGTGAATGCATTAATTAAAGGAATTAGAGAGGGTTTTATAGATGCAATAGCCACTGATCATGCTCCACATACCGAAGAAGATAAGAAAAATGGTGCACCGGGAATCTCAGGAATAGAAACGGCATTTTCTGTATGTTATACAAAGCTTGTTAAGGAGTGTAATATGACTTTAAGTAAGGTTTCAGAACTTATGTCTAAAGGACCTGCTCAAATAATGGATTTAAATAAAGGGCAAATAACAATAGGCTTTGATGGTGATCTGGTTTTAGTAGATTTAGATAAAGAATATGTAGTAAACTCAGAGGATTTTTTATCAAAAGGAAAGAATACTCCTTTTAATGGAATGAAACTGTATGGAGAAGTAGAAATGACAATTAGATGTGGTAAAGTGGTTTATGATAAAGAATCGGGGGTAAGAGGATGATTATAGATAGATTATATGAGGAAGTAGAAAAGAAAGGTAATGTTTGTGTAGGGCTTGATACGGACTTAGAGTATTTACCTAAATCTTTTTTAGAAAATTATAATGATATAGAAGAGAGCCTCTTCCATTTTAATGAAAAAATAATAGATGCAACACTTGATCATACAGCTTGTTATAAGGTACAAATAGCATATTATGAGGCTTATGGTATAAAAGGACTTATAGCATATAAAAGAACCTTAGAGTATATAAAAAGTGTTGGATGTTTGTCTATAGCGGATATAAAAAGAGGAGATATTTCAAAGACAGCTGAAATGTATGCAAAAGCTCACTTTGAAGGAGACTTTGAATCAGACTTTATAACTGTAAATCCTTACATGGGAATGGACAGTATAGAGCCATATATACCGTATCTTAAGAATAAAGAAAAAGGACTTTTTGCACTAATAAGGACATCTAATAAAGGATCAAAGGATTTTGAGTATATAGAAAGTAAAGCAAGTAGAAAAGTTTATGAAGTTGTCGGAGAAAAGCTTGAAAAAATGGGGGAAACAGTATTAGGTAAGTGCGGATATACATCAATAGGTGGAGTGGTTGGGTGTACAACTGCTGAAGATGGAATGAAGATTAGAGAAAATTTTAGCAAAACTTTCTTTTTAATACCAGGCTTTGGAGCACAAGGTGGAGGTGCAGAAGAGGCTAGAGTGTATCTTAAAAATGGAAATGGTGGAGTAGTAAATTCTTCTAGGGGCATACTTTTAGCATATAAAAATTATGAAAATGGGGAAAAATCTTTTGATGAATGTGCTAGAAAAGAAGTATTAAAGATGAAAAAAGAACTTGGAAGGGAGTAAACTTTAGATGAAATACTTAAAAGAGATAATTAAAGAAAATATAGAAATCTCTCCAGGAATATTTAAACTCACAGTAAGAGGAAATTTTAAAGCAAAACCAGGCCAATTCTTTATGTTAAAGGCTTGGGATGATGGTTTAATTCTTCCAAGACCTATAAGTGTACATGATGTAAAAGAGGATGGAATTACATTTTTATATGCTGTAGTTGGTAAAGGAACAAAGATAATGAGTAAGCTTGAAGCTGATGAAGGTATTGAGCTAATAGGACCTTTAGGCAATGGGTTTGATTTAGAAAGTATAAAGGGAAGGGTAGCTGTGGTTACTGGAGGAATAGGAATAGCTCCTATAAGTTACCTAATAAAAGGTATCAAGAATTGCAATGTGGATTTATATGCCGGATTTAGAGATGAGGATTACGGTATACAAAATATAAGTGATTATGTAACTTCAGTTAATATAGCAACAGAAAGTGGAAGAAAAGGGTATAAAGGTTATGTAACTGATTTATTAAAACCAGAAGAATATGATGTGGTTATATGTTGCGGGCCAGAGGTTATGATGGAGAAAGTAGTTAAGATGTGTAATGCTAAAGAGGTTTTAGTATATGCTTCTATGGAAAACAGGATGGCTTGTGGGATTGGAGCATGTTTAGTTTGTACATGTAAAACTAAAGAGGGAAACAAGAGAACCTGTAAGGATGGTCCAGTCTTTAATGGAAAGGATTTGGTCTTTAATGATTAATATAAATATATGTGGAATTGATTTTAAGAACCCTGTAATTGCAGCATCAGGAACTTTTGGATTTGGAGAAGAATATTCAAAGTTGTTTGATGTATCTAGGCTTGGTGGTATTTCAACTAAAGGGCTTACTATAAATCAAAAAGAAGGCAATGATGGAATAAGAATATATGAAACACCAAGTGGAATCATGAACAGTGTAGGTTTACAGAATCCGGGAGTAGATGGTTTTGTTCAAGATAAGTTAGGTGATATGAAGAAACTTAACACAGTGATTATAGCGAATCTAGGTGGAGGATGCATAGAGGACTATCTAGAGGGAATAGAGAAGCTTAATGAAGCAGAGGTAGATATGATCGAGCTTAACATATCATGCCCAAATGTTAAAAGTGGAGGAATGGCCTTTGGAATAAAATCAGAGGTTGCATACAATGTAGTTTCAGAAGTGAAAAAAATATGTAAGAAGCCTCTTATAGTTAAATTATCTCCTAATGCAGAAGATATTGTGGATATGGCATATAAGTGTTGTGAGGCAGGAGCGGATTCAATATCTTTAATAAATACACTAAAGGCTATGGCAATTGATATAAAAAAGAGAAAACCAGTATTTGATAATGTTTATGCAGGGTTATCAGGACCATCAATAAAACCAGTGGCTCTTAGAATGGTTCATGAAGTATGTAAAGCTGTAAATGTACCAGTTATAGGAATGGGCGGAATATGTAACTCAGAAGATGCTATAGAATTTATAATGGCAGGAGCTCATGGGGTACAAGTTGGAAGTGCAAACTTCATGAAGCCAGATATATGTATAGATATAATAGAAGGAATAGAAAAGTTTATGATAGAAGAAGGTATAAAAGATATTAGTGAAATTAGAGGAATAGTTTAAAATATAGGGGGTAAAAGTTATGAGCAATAATATAAACGTATTAGAAATATTAAAAGAAGCAGATGCACTATTAGAGGGTCACTTTTTATTATCATCAGGAAGACATAGTAATAGATATGTACAATGTGCTAAATTACTTCAGTATCCAGATAAAGCTGCAAAGGTGCTAAGTATAGCTCATGACAAAGTTAAAGATTTAGATTTTGATATAGTTTTAGGACCAGCTATGGGAGGAGTCGTAGTTGCTTATGAACTTGGACGTCAACTTGGTAAGGCGGCCATATTTACTGAAAGAGTAGACGGACAAATGACATTAAGACGAGGTTTTGAAATAAAACCAGGACAAAAGGTTTTAATAACAGAAGATGTTGTAACTACAGGTAAATCATCACTAGAAACTGCAGAAGTTATTAAGAGTTTTGGTGGAGAAGTAGTAGGAATAGCTTCTATAGTAGATAGAAAGACTAGTCAAATAGATCTTCCAATCTACAGCTGTATAGAATTAGAAATAGAAAGCTTTGATGCGGAAGAGTGTCCGCTATGTAAACAAGGTATAGAATATATAAAACCAGGCAGTAGAAATATAAAATAAGAGAACAGGCGGTGTAAAATATACCGCCTGTTCTCTTTTAAATTAGTTACATACTTTCGTGGAAAGTTCTTTTAATAACTTCTAACTGTTGCTCTTTAGTTAATCTATTAAAATGAACTGCATAACCAGATATTCGTATTGTTAAAGTTGGATATTTATCAGGATGTTCCATTGCATCCATTAATGTTTCACGATTAAAGACATTAACATTTAAATGAAAGCCACCCTGAGAGAAATACCCATCCATGATATTCACTAAGTTGATTATTCTTGTATCTTTTTCTTTGCCAAGGGCATCTGGTATTATTGAGAAGGTATTAGAAACGCCATCTTGGCACCATTCTCTGTAAGGTATCTTAGCTACTGAATTTAAAGAAGCTAGAGCACCATTTAAGTCTCTACCATGCATTGGATTTGCTCCAGGTGCAAGGGGTTCTCCTTTTAGTCGTCCATCTGGAGTTGCACCAGTCTTTTTACCATATACAACATTTGAAGTTATTGTTAATGCAGAAAGAGTGTGTTCTGCATTTCTATAAGCACAATGTTTCTTTAGTTCAGATGAGAATTTTTTCACTACTTCTACAGCTATATCATCAACCCTATCATCATCATTACCGTATTTAGGGAAGTCTCCTTGTATTTCAAAATCTACTGTAATTCCATCTTTATCTCTTATTGGTTTAACTTTAGCATATTTTATAGCACTAAGAGAATCAGCGATACAAGACAATCCTGCGATACCGAAGGCCATAATTCTATGCACATTAGTATCGTGAAGAGCCATTTGACTAGATTCATAGGCATATTTGTCGTGCATATAGTGTATAGTATTCATTGTATCTACGTAAAGCTCAGCAACATACTCGATAACCTTCCAGTAGTTCTCTTTAACTTTTTCATAATTTAGAAATTCATCCATAAGCTTTGGAATATGTGGTACAACCTTTATTAAGCTGCCATCGGATTCTCTACTGATTTCATCAATACCACCATTTATAGCATATAGTAATGCTTTGGCTAAATTAGAACGAGCACCGAATAATTGCATTTGTTTTCCCATTTCCATAGCGGAAACACAGCATGCAATACCATAATCATCTCCATAAATAGGTCTCATTAAGTCATCATTTTCATACTGAATTGAATCAGTATCTATAGACATTTTAGAGCAATATTTTTTAAACTCTTCAGGTAATTTTTCAGACCATAATACTGTCATATTAGGTTCTGGAGCAGGACCTAAATTTGATAGAGTATGTAGGAACCTAAATGAGGTTTTTGTAACTAAAGGCTGTCCGTTTATACCTACTCCACCTATAGATTCTGTTATCCAGTTAGGATCTCCAGCAAATAATTCGTTGTAATCAGGAGTTCTTAAGTGTCTAATGAGTCTTAATTTAATTACAAATTGGTCTATAATCTCTTGTGCTTCTGCTTCTGTGATTATGCCATTTCGTAAATCTCTATCTATATATATATCAATAAAGGTTGATGTTCTTCCAAGAGACATAGCAGCACCATTATTTTCTTTTGCTCCAGCTAAATAAGAGAAGTATATGAATTGAACTGCTTCTCTAGCATTTTTAGCAGGTTCAGATATGTCAATACCATAACTTAAAGCCATATTCTTTATTTTTTTTAGTGCTTGTATTTGAGAGGATACTTCTTCGCGAAGTCTTATCATTTCTTCAGTAGCATTTCCTTTTAACTCTTTTAGGTCTTTCTTTTTTTCAGCAATTAAAAAATCAATGCCGTATAAAGATATTCTTCTATAGTCTCCAATAATTCTACCTCTTCCATAAGCATCAGGAAGACCAGTTAAAAGACCTACGTGTCTTGCTGTTTTGCTTTCTTCGGTATAAGCATCAAATACACCTTCGTTATGAGTTTTTCTAAAAGAAGTAAAATCTTTTTTTAAGCTTTCTTGCATAGAGAAGCCATACACTGCTAATGATTGCTCTACCATTCTCATTCCGCCGTAAGGATTCATGATTCTTTTTAAGGGAGAGTCTGTTTGAAAACCAACAATTAATTCATTTTCTTTATCCAAATAGCCAGGTTCAAAATTATCTATACCAGAAAATTTAGTAGTTTCAATTTCTGCTACACCTTCTTTTATTTCCTTTACTATAAGCTGATAACTTTCATCCCATATCTTTTTTGTTTTTTCCGTAGTAGCCTCTAGAAAGCTATCATTGCCCTCATATAAATTATAGTTTTTTTGTATAAAATTTCGTACATTTATTTCTTCTGTCCAATTTCCTAAATTGAATCCTTCCCATTGTTTAAACATATTTGTACCTCCTTAAAAATAATAGGTAAAAAAGTGCGGTTTATAGCGAAAAAAACTGAATTTGGTTTCTTTTATAATTATACTTAGATTATATAATAAAAAAGCAAAAAAGTGAATATTAAATTTGTTTTAAACTATATTTAACAGTATATACCGAATAATATTGTGGTATAAAAGCTCAAAGTACGGAAAAAAGTTATTTGTAAATAGTTCTATTTGAGAATATAAATGATACCACAATAAATACATTGACGTAAAATGTTTTTTATGATAATATAATAGAAAATGAAGTAAACCTTTAAGATGGTCCGAGAGGCTAGGAAGGGAACTATTTATGACTAATATCCTTCTGTCTTAGAGCAGAAGTTTTTTTATACAAAAATTAAAATTGAATATATTAATACCTTTAATTTAGTCCAGAGAGATTAGAAAGGTGCAGGCGTAGATTATTAATATTTAAGCATAGTTAATTGGAATTATCTTAAATTATTAGTCTTGCTCTTCAAACAAGCACTTACAAATCTTTTGCTCTTTGGCAAAAGATTTTTTTATTTTCTTGATTTTAGAGTTAAGCAAAGGAAACTTTATATAAACAATAATAATTCTATTATTTATATATATAATTTAAGCTGATAGTTCTTGTATAAATATTAAAATAAATGTATAATTATAAAAACAAATAAAAAATAATAATAAGAGTATATAGTGTTATATATAGCATTTGAGATATTTATATAGATAAGTATTTAAAAAGAAATGAGAAAATATATGTATAAAGTTTCATGTATGTGCAAAGATATTTATAACTATGAGGAGGTAATAAAAGTGAATGGAATATTGTATCTGGAAGATGGGACAGTTTTAAATGGGAAAGGTTTTGGAAAGAAAGGTACATTTGTAGGAGAATTAGTGTTTAATACTTCTATGACAGGTTATGGAGAGATATTAACAGACCCATCCTATGCAGGTCAAATTATAAATATGACATACCCACTAATAGGAAACTACGGAGTTTCAGAAGAACATTGGGAGTCAAAACAAATACATGCAAAAGGGTTTGTAGTTAAGTCAATATGTGAAGTTCCCTCTAATTATACAAGTGATGAAACAATAAATAATATGATTGAAAGAATGAACGTAGTTGGAGTTTCAGGAGTAGATACAAGAAGTATTACGAAAAAAATAAGAAATAATGGTACTATGAAATGTGTTATAACTAATGAAAATTTAACAATTAAGGAATTAGAGGAAAAGCTTAAAGAATCTGAAATTCAAACTAACTTTGTAGAAAACGTAAGCACAAAAGAAATTTATAATATAAGCGGAAAAGGGCGTAGAGTAGTTTTAATGGATTTTGGAGCAAAAACTAACATAATAGAAAACCTAAAAGAAAGAGATTGTGATATAACTGTAGTTCCTTTTGATACAAGCTTTGAGAAAATAATGGAGCTTAATCCAGATGGGGTAATGCTAAGTAATGGACCAGGAGACCCGAAGGACATTCTAGAGGTGGTTGAAACAGTGAAGAAAATAGTTAAGACTAAGCCGACTTTTGGAATATGCTTAGGGCATCAGATATTAGCACTTTCTTTTGGCGGAGACACTTATAAGATGAAGTTTGGCCATAGAGGCGGAAATCATGGGGTATATGATATAGAAAAGGATAAAGCTTATATAACAGCTCAAAATCATGGATATGCTGTTGATAGAGAAAGTATAAAAGATAAAGATTTAACTGTAACTCATATAAATTTAAATGATGATACTGTAGAAGGAATTAAACATAATTTTTTACCAGTATTCTCAGTACAATTTCATCCAGAGGGGTCACCAGGACCAGGAGATTCAGATTATTTATTTGACCAATTTGTATATTATATGGATAAAGGTGTTAAGAGAGAAGCTATATAGGAAAACATCTAAGGAGGTAATGTTATGGCACTAGATAAAAGCTTAAAAAAGGTTTTAATATTAGGTTCAGGACCGATAATAATAGGGCAAGCGGCAGAATTTGATTACTCAGGAACTCAAGCTTGTAAGTCTATAAAAGAAGAAGGTATTGAAACAATACTTGTAAATAGTAATCCGGCTACAATAATGACGGATTTAAATATGGCTGATAAGGTGTATATTGAGCCTTTAAAAGTAGATGTTTTAGAAAAAATAATAGAATCTGAAAGACCAGATGGAATATTAGCTGGTTTTGGAGGACAAACGGCTTTAAATATAGCTATGCAACTTCAAGAAATGGGAATATTAGATAAGTATAATGTAAAGCTACTAGGCATAAATAGCGATTCAATTAAAAAAGCTGAAGATAGAGATGAATTTAAAAAGCTGATGATTGAGATTGATGAGCCTATTCCTGTAAGTGTTATTGCAACAAATATGCAACAGTGCAAAGACTTTGTAAAAGAAAATGGTTTACCTATAATAATAAGACCAGCATATACCTTAGGAGGAACAGGTGGCGGAATAGCAGAGACTATGGAGCAATACTTAGATATATGTGAACTAGGGTTAAAGTTAAGTCCAATTAGCCAGATACTTCTTGAGAGAAGTGTTGCTGGATGGAAGGAACTTGAGTATGAGGTTATAAGAGATAAAAAAGATAATTGCATAATAATATGTAACATGGAAAATTTAGATCCAGTGGGAGTTCACACAGGAGATAGTATAGTAGTAGCTCCATCTCAGACGTTGACAGATAAACAATACCATATGCTTAGAAATTCTGCTCTTAAAATTATAAGAAGCTTAAAAATAGAGGGTGGCTGTAATATACAGTTTGCATTAAACCCATTTAGTGAGGAGTATATAGTTATAGAGGTTAATCCAAGAGTTAGTCGTTCTAGTGCTCTTGCTTCAAAGGCAGCTGGATATCCAATAGCGAAAATTGCATCTAAGATAGCTATAGGCTATAGTTTAGATGAACTTAAAAACTATGTAACACAAAACTCAAGTGCTTGCTTTGAGCCAGCTTTAGATTACTTAGTAGTAAAAATGCCTAAGTGGCCTTTTGATAAATTCAATACTGCAGCAAGAAAGCTTGGAACTCAGATGAAGGCAACAGGGGAAGTTATGGCAATAGATAGAAACTTTGAAAGTGCATTTATAAAAGCTATAACCTGTTTAGAAGGAAAAATGATAGGATTAAAGCTTGAAAATGGAAGTGAATTATCAGAACAAGAGTTAATTAATAAAATAAAAATGCAAGATGACCAGAGAATATTTGCTATAGGAGAGGCTTTAAGAAGAGGGATCACAATAGACTATATATGTGAAATAACTAAAATAGATAAGTGGTTCTTAAGCAAAATAAATAACATTATTCAAATAGAAAAAAGACTTGAAAGTAAAAACATTGATAATGAACTTATATGTGATGCAAGTTCAATGGGTTTTACAGATGAGCAGATAAGTAAACTATCAAATGTAGAAGTAAGGGAAATAGAAATAGTTAAAAAGTTAAAGAATATATATCCTGTATATAAAATGGTTGATACATGTAGTGGAGAGTTTGAAGCAAAAACTCCTTATTATTACTCTTGCTATGATAGTGAAGATGAGAATGTAGTTACTGAAAAAGAGAAGATTATGGTTATAGGATCAGGGCCAATAAGAATTGGGCAAGGAATAGAATTTGACTACTGTTGTGTTCATGGAGCATGGGCTATTAAAGAAGCTGGATATGAATCAATTATGGTAAATAATAATCCAGAAACAGTAAGTACAGACTTTGATATATCAGATAAACTTTATTTTGAATCTCTGTACATAGATGATGTTATGAACGTTATAAGAAAGGAAAATCCGAAAGGAGTAGTACTTCAGTTTGGAGGACAGACATCTATTAACTTAGCAGAGAAGCTATGTAAAAGAGGAGTAAATATATTAGGTACTAGCTTTGAATCTATAGATTTAGCAGAGGATAGAGAAAAGTTTAGAATGTTACTTGAAGAGTTGAATATAAAAACACCAACAGGAAGTGCGGTTACTAATGTAGAGGAAGCTTTTAAAGCTGTAGAAAAGCTAGGATATCCAGTAATAGTAAGACCTTCTTATGTTATTGGTGGTAGAGCTATGGAAGTTATATATGATGATGTAGCCCTTGAAAAGTATATGAAGGAAGCAGTTAGTCTAAGTGATGAAAATACAATAATTGTAGATAAATATATAAGAGGAACAGAAATTGAAGTAGATGCTATATCAGATGGAGAAGATATATTAATACCAGGAATAATGGAGCATATAGAAAGAACAGGAGTACACTCAGGAGATAGTATAACTGTTTACCCTTATATAACTCTAAGTGAAGATGTAATTCAAATTCTTATAGAAAACACTAAAAAGATTGCAAAAGCTTTAAAGATAATGGGATTGGTAAATATACAATATGTATTTGATGGAAAAGATGTATATGTAATAGAAGTAAATCCAAGAGCTTCAAGAACTGTACCTATATTAAGTAAGGTTACAGGTGTTGAGATGGTTAATATAGCTATACAAATTATGCTTGGGAAAAAACTAAAAGAGATGAGTTATGGAACAGGACTTATAAGAGAAAATGCTATGTATGCTGTTAAGGTTCCGGTATTCTCTAATGAAAAACTTGTTGATGTAGATACTTATTTAGGACCAGAAATGAAATCTACAGGAGAAGTTCTAGGAATAGATACGGATTTAAATAAAGCAATATATAAAGGCTTTCTTGGAGCTGGAATAAATATAGAAACAGAAGGATCTATTTATGTATCACTAAAGGATGTAGATAAGTTAGAAGGTATTAATGTAGTAAAGGAATACTATGATTTAGGATTTAAAATCTACAGCTCTAAGGGTACTGGAGAAGAACTACTAAAAAGTGATATTCAATGTGAAGTAATAGAATTAGACAAACTTTTTGATCTTATATCTAATGGAGAGATAAGTTTAGCAATTAATACTCCAACTAAAGGAAATAATAATGCTAGTAATGGATTTAAGATAAGAAGAAAAGCATCAGAATATAAAGTTCCAGTATTCACTTGCATAGATACAGCAAAAATATTTTTAAAGGCTATAGAGCTTGTTAAAAGTGGAGAAAAAGTTGAATATAGACCTTTAAATTATTATTTTGATAATAGCAAAACTAGTTTAAATTAAGAAAAAGAGCTAAAGATTTTAAAATCTTTAGCTCTTTTTGTATAATATAATTGTATAAATGCAGAAAATAGTATTATAATTTATAGTGTGTAATTACATGTATAAATATAGGAGAAAAGCTAATATGTATACTAGCGAAAGATTTAGGCAGGGGGTGGAATAGTGCCAAAGCCAAGTATTTTTAGTAGAGACTATGATGAAAAAATGAGAAAAAGAAAGAGAATAAGAAGTGCAATACTAGGTGTTTTGGTTGTGCTAGTGATTCTGATATCTGTATTTGGTGGAACTATTAAGAGTATTGTTAATAAAAGAAGTGAATTTGGATTTGATAAGTTAAAGACAAAGATAACTGGGATGATTATATCTAAGAATTATGAAAAAGAGAAGATTAAAAATACTACTACTAATAACAAAGAGATATTAAAAGAAGATAATAAAGTAAATGAAAAGAGTAGTCAAGATAAGGTATCTAAAAATGAGAACGACAATAAAAAAAATATCAGTAAAGTAGAAGAGCAATTAATAAAATTATCAAATGAACAAGAAATAAAACTTCAATACAATATGATAAATAATAAAAAACAATATATAGGAATACTTCCAAATACAATAAATTATGACATAAGCCCATCAAAACAGAATATAATACTTATAGAGAATCTAACACAGAATATGATTATTATTGATAACAAGGGAAATATAAAAGATATAACCAAGAAACAATATGTATCTAGCAAGGGAACTATTTTTGATAAAAATAAAATACTACAAAATAATAAAGAGTATATTTGGTGTAGTTCTCCAAAATTTCTAAATGAAGATTCCATATTATATATGTCTCAGTTACCATGGTTTAATAAAGGAAGTATAAAATATTTATGGAAGTATAGTATAAGTACTGACAAGCACCAACATAATTTATTACCACAAGGTGGAGAGATTGAAGGCAAAAAAATAATATATGGAAATATATCTCCACAAGGTATTGAGATTATATTTGATGGTAAAAAAGCTATAATAAAATAGAAATAGCTTTATTTGTTAAAAATCATTGTTGTTATAAACGTTTTTTAGTATAATGTTTATTATGAAAAAACTCGTATGCTATTTGTAAAAAAAATATAATGTATGTTATAATATATAGAGCAAATAAGTATTTACGGTAATTTAGGAGGAATTAATATAATGAACACAAAAGTAGAACAATTAGAAACTAACGTAGTTAAATTAGAAATAACAGTAGAAAAGGCAAAGTTTAACGAAGCTATACAAAAGGCATATAAAAAAAATGTAGGTAAATTCAATATTTCTGGATTTAGAAAAGGAAAAGCTCCTTTAAATATTATAAAAAAATATTATGGAGAAGGAGTATTTTATGAAGATGCTATAAACTATTGCTGTGAAGATACATATCCATTAGCTATTGATGAACATAACATAACACCAGTAGACTATCCAAAAATAGACATAGTTGAAATTGGTGAAGATAAAGATTTTGTTTACACTGCAGAAGTTACAGTTAAGCCAGAGATAAAGCTTAACGATTATAAAGGATTAGAAGTTAAAAAGGTTACATATAATGTAACAGACGAAGATGTTGAAAAAGAATTAAAAACAATGCAAGACAACAATGCAAGAGTTTCAACTAAAGAAGACGGAACAGTAGAAAATGGCGATATTGCTATTATAGATTTCAAGGGATTTGTTAATGATATTCCTTTTGAAGGTGGAGAAGGTGCTGATTATTCACTAGAAATTGGTTCAGGAACATTTATAGACACTTTTGAAGAACAATTAATTGGATTAAAAGTTGGAGAAGAAAAAGATGTAAATGTTAATTTCCCTGAAAACTATGGAAAAGAAGATTTAAATGGTAAGCCAGCATTGTTTAAAGTTACAATTAAAGAGATAAAAGTTAAAGAAGTACCAGCATTAGATGATGAATTTGCTAAAGAGGTTTCAGAATTTGATTCTTTAGACGAGTTAAAAGCTGATATTAAAACAAAATTAGAAGAAAACAATAAGACAAGAGAAAAAGTAGAATATGAAGAAGCAGTTGTTGACGCAGTTTGCTCAAAAATTGAAGTTGAAATTCCGCAAGTTATGATTGATAAAGAAATAGATATGATGCTTAAAGATTTAGAAATGAGATTACAATATCAAGGATTAGATCTTCCATCATACTATCAATATACAAACAATACAGAAGCAAAAGTAAGAGAATATATGAAAGAAACTGCTGAAAAGAGAGTAAAAACAGAATTAGTTCTTGAACAATTAGTTAAGGAAGAGAATATTGCAGTATCAGAAGAAGAACTACAAGAAAAAGCATTAGCTATGGTTCAACAATACGGAAGCGATAAATCAGAGAAATTAGTTGAGGCTATAATGGAAGCACAAAAGCCACAATTAACTGCTCAAATAGTTAATCAAAAGGCTGTAGAACTTTTAGTTAATAACAGTAAAGAAATAGTATAAGATAAATTAAATTAATTGCCAGAAATATTTCTGGCAATTAATTTTATAATAAATTACTCTAAATTATGAATATCATAGTTAATATAGGTGATAATCATAATAGTATATTAATTTATTTTAAGGAGGAGAGAAAAAAATGAGTTTAGTACCAGTGGTAGTTGAACAAACGAACAGAGGAGAAAGATCGTATGATATTTACTCAAGACTATTAAAAGATAGAATAGTGTTCTTGGGAGAAGAAGTAAATGATGTTACAGCAAGTCTTATTGTTGCCCAGCTATTATTCTTAGAAGGTGAAGATCCAGATAAGGATATATATCTTTATATAAATAGTCCGGGTGGATCAATTACATCTGGAATGGCTATATACGATACAATGCAATATATAAAGCCGGACGTATCTACTATATGTGTAGGTATGGCAGCTTCAATGGGAGCATTCCTATTAGCAGCAGGAGCTAAAGGTAAGAGGTTTGCACTTCCAAATAGTGAAATAATGATACATCAACCTTTAGGTGGGTTCAAAGGGCAAGCTACAGATATTGACATACATGCTAAGAGAATTTTAAGAATGAAAGATAAATTGAATCAAATACTTAGTGAGAGAACAGGCAAACCTTTAGATCAAATTAAGAAAGATGTTGAAAGAGACTATTTCATGGAGGCTATAGAAGCTAAGGAATACGGATTAATCGACGACGTTATAACTAGAAAGAAATAAGGCTAAGTGAGGTGGAAGAATGTCCAAATATGAAGATAAGAAACAATTAAAATGTTCATTCTGCGGAAAGGGTCAAGAACAAGTAAAAAGATTAATAGCTGGACCCGGAGTATATATTTGTGATGAATGTATAGACTTATGCTCCGAAATAATAGCAGATGAATTTGAAGAAAATGTTCAAACAGACATCAGCGCACTTCCAAAACCTAGCGAAATAAAAGATTATCTAGATCAATATGTTATTGGTCAAGACAGTGCTAAAAAATCGTTAGCGGTGGCTGTATACAATCACTATAAAAGAATAAATTCAAATGTTGAAATGGACGATATAGAACTTCAAAAAAGTAATATACTTCTTCTAGGTCCAACAGGTTCTGGAAAGACCTTACTAGCACAAACTCTAGCTAAACTTTTAAATGTTCCATTTGCTATAGCAGATGCAACTACTTTAACAGAAGCTGGATATGTTGGAGAAGATGTAGAAAACATACTTTTAAAGCTAATTCAAAATTCAGATTATGATATTGAAAGAGCTGAAAGAGGGATAATCTATATTGATGAAATAGATAAGATAGCTAGAAAATCAGAAAATCCTTCTATAACTAGAGATGTATCAGGAGAAGGAGTTCAACAAGCTTTATTAAAGATATTAGAAGGAACTGTAGCATCTGTACCTCCACAAGGTGGAAGGAAACATCCTCATCAAGAATTTATACAAATAAATACATCTAACATATTATTTATTTGTGGTGGAGCTTTTGATGGAGTTGATAAACTTATTGAAAAGAGAACTAGAAAAGCTACATTAGGCTTTGGATCAGAAATTGAATCTAAGGAAAAGAAAGATGTTGGTCAAATATTAAAGAACATAGTTCCGGGGGATTTATTAAAATTTGGACTTATACCTGAATTTGTAGGAAGAGTACCAATTCTTGTAACATTGGACTCACTAGATAATGCAGCTCTTATACAGATTTTAAGTGAACCTAAAAATGCTCTTGTAAAGCAATATCAAAAACTTCTTTTAATGGATAATGTAGAATTAGAATTTAAAGAAGAGGCATTAAGACTTATTGCAGATGAAGCTATAAAGAGAAAGACTGGAGCAAGAGGACTTAGAGCTATAATTGAAGACATAATGAGAGATATAATGTTTGAAATACCAACTCGTGAAGAAATAAGTAAAGTTATTATTAACGAAGATACTGTAACAACAAAGCAACCAGAAATTATTTTAACTGATGGCGAGCCAAGGCAGGCTATTGCACAGCAAAAGCGTAAAAGAAAAAAAAGAGGAATAGAATCAGCATAATATTTTTAAAAAATAGCTTATATGATAAGGTGTAGAGTTTACGAATCTATACTTTGTTATACAAGCTTTTTTCTTTTTATAAGAATTTTAAGACGTAAAATTCTTAAATGAATCATTATTAAAAATTAAAAAAAGAGAATATATTCCCTTAGTTTGCACAAAATATAAGTAGGAATCCTAAATTTACAATTTGGTGATATTTGCTTACTCATTGGAAAAATGAGAAGGAATTTCTGCTCGGTATAACATAATTAATAAAGTACTGCAAAGGGGATGATATATTTATGACGGGATCAGTGTTAAGTGTAATAAGTTTAGGTGTGACGATAATTATGGGGATGTATTTTTTTAATGCGCTTAAAGAGCAGGCTGGAGGAAAGATTACAATAACTAAAGAAAACAAAAAAGAAATGGATAAGTTGAAGAAAATGAGAAGTATTAAATTGACTGAACCATTGACAGAAAAAAGCAGACCAATATCTTTTGATGAAATAATAGGTCAGGAGAAGGGAATTAGAGCTTTACAAGCAGCTATTTGTGGCCCTAATCCTCAACATGTAATAATTTATGGACCTCCAGGAGTGGGAAAGACTGCGGCAGCAAGACTGGTACTAGAAAATGCTAAGAACAAAAAGCTGTCGCCTTTTACAGAGAATGCAAAGTTCGTTGAGATAGATGCAACTACTGTTAGATTTGATGATAGGGGCATAGCAGACCCACTAATAGGTTCAGTACATGATCCTATATATCAAGGAGCAGGTCCACTAGGAAGTGCTGGTATACCTCAACCTAAGGCAGGAGCAGTAACAAAAGCTCATGGTGGAATTCTCTTTATAGATGAAATTGGAGAACTACATCCTATTGAAATGAATAAGTTATTAAAAGTTATGGAAGATAGAAGAGTGTTTTTAGATAGTGCATATTATAATTCAGAAGATCCAAATATGCCCGCTTACATAAAGGAAGTTTTTGATAATGGACTTCCAGCAGATTTTAGACTTATAGGTGCTACAACAAGAAGTCCGGAAGAGATATGTCCAGCTATAAGGTCAAGATGTGTGGAAATATACTTTAGAGCACTTTTACCAGAAGAGAATGAGTTAATATGTCAAAATGCAATTGATAAAATAGGATTTAAAATAGAAGAAAAGGCTAAAACGTTGGTAGGTAAGTATTCAAATAATGGAAGAGATGCAGTTAGTTTAGTACAACTGGCTTCAGGCATAGCTTTAAATGAAGATAGAGATTTAATTCTTGTGGAAGATATGGAGTGGATTATTGAAAATGGCCAGTACACACCAAGGCCAGAAAAAAATATTCAAGATGAACCACAAGTAGGTTATGTAAATGGGTTAGCTGTCTATGGAGCTAACATGGGAGTTGTAATGGAGATAGAAGCTAGTGCAGCTAGAGTAGTATCTGGAAAAGGCAAACTAACAATAACAGGAATAGTAGAAGAAGAAGAAATAAGTAGTATGAATAAAAAGATCATGAGAAAAAGTACAGCGAGAGCTTCTGTTGAAAATGTTCTTACTGTATTAGGTAACATATATGATATAGATTTTACTGAATATAATATACATGTAAACTTTCCAGGTGGAATGCCTGTAGATGGACCTTCAGCAGGAATAAGTATGGCTACAGCAGTATACAGTGCTATAACTGGCACATTAGTTGATAATAAGGTAGCAATGACAGGAGAAATATCTCTTCATGGGAATGTGAAACCGATAGGCGGAGTAAATGCAAAAATTTCTGCAGCTAAGAAAGCAGGAGCCAAACAAGTAATAATTCCAAAAGAGAACTGGCAAGATAGGTTTAAAACTGAAGATGGAGTAAGAATTATTCCTGTATCTAATATTAGAGAAGTTATAGATATAGCTTTAATAAAAGAAAATGGAGAAGAGAAAGAAGAGACTATATTAGAAATAAATCCCAATGTAGATATTCTAACAGCAGAATCAATTTAATGATTAGCCCTTTTATCAAACCCTGGTAAAAGGGCTAATCATTAAATTCGTTGAAAAAAAATTAGTTTATGGTTATAATAGCATAGTACAAAATATTTCAGTAACATGTACCAATATAATATTAAACTAGAAATGAGGGAAAACCATGGAAAAACAATTAAAAGTTCTTCCTTTGATTCCATTGAGAGGTATAACAATATTTCCTCATATGGTATTGCACTTTGATGTAGGCAGAGAGAAGTCTCTTTTAGCTGTTGAAGAAGCAATGTTAAATGGTCAAGAAATTTTTTTAGCACCACAAAGAGAAGCAAAAATTGAGGAACCAGAAGAAGAGGATATCTTTGATATAGGAACTATTTGTAATATAAAACAAATATTAAAGCTTCCAGGAGATACAGTTAGAGTATTAGTGGAAGGTGAATATAGAGCTAAACTAATTAAGTATATAGAAAAAGAACCTTTTTTTAAGACTGAAGTAGAGATATTACTAGATAATGAATGTGTAGATGATAAATGTGAAGCATTAATGAGATTAGTTAAGGATGCTTTTGAAGAATATGCCAGACTATCTAATACAGTATCTACAGAAATACTAATAAGTTCTGATGAGTTAGAGGAACCTGGAAGATTAGCAGATGTTGTAAGCTCCTATCTAGCATTAAAAGAAGATAAAAAACAAGAATTATTAGCAACTTACGATGTATACACAAGACTAGAAAAACTTTTATTAATTATTAAGAGCGAAGTTGAAATTTTAAAGCTTGAAAAAAAGATAGGAAAGAAAGTAAAGAGTAAAATTGATAAATCGCAAAAAGAGTACTTTTTAAGAGAACAACTTAGAGTAATACAAGAAGAACTGGGCGAAGACGATGAAAATAAAAAAGAGATAGATGAATATAATAAGAAGATAAAAAAATTAAAGCTACCTAAAGAAGTAAAAGAGAAGGCTATTTATGAATTGAATAGACTAAAAAATACAGGAAGTTATTCCTCAGAAGGTGGAGTAATAAGAACTTATCTAGATTGGATATTAGATATACCTTGGAATAAGAAGACGGATGATAATTTAGATATAAAAAGAGCAAGAGAAATATTAGAAGATGAACACTACGGTTTAGAAGATGTTAAAGATAGAATAATAGAATTTTTAGCAGTTAAAAGCATAAGTAAATCTCTAAAAGGTCCTGTGCTTTGTCTAGTTGGACCTCCAGGAGTGGGAAAGACATCTATTGGAAAGTCTATTGCTAATGCGCTAAATAGAAATTTTGTTAGAATGTCACTAGGTGGAGTTAGAGACGAAGCTGAGATAAGAGGACATAGAAGAACTTATGTAGGAGCAATACCAGGAAGAATAGTATATGGAATGAAGCAAGCTGAATCTAAAAATCCTCTTTTCTTACTAGATGAAATTGATAAGCTCAATGGAGATTTTAGAGGAGATCCTGCTAGTGCTCTTTTAGAAGTACTGGATGCTGAACAAAATAATACATTTAGAGATCACTATTTGGAATTAGACTTAGATTTATCAGAGGTTATGTTTATAACAACTGCAAATAGTCTAGATACAATACCAAGACCTCTTTTAGACAGAATGGAAGTAATAGAAGTTTCAGGTTATACTTATGAAGAGAAGTTTCATATAGCTAAAAGGCATTTAATTCCTAAACAATTTACTGAACACAGTATAGAAGAAGGTAAAATAACTATTTCAGATTCTGCAATTTATAAAGTTATAGAGGATTATACGAGAGAGTCAGGGGTAAGAAGCTTAGAAAGAAAAATAGCCTCTGTAGTAAGAAAAACTATTGCAGATATGTTAGAAAAGGATAAAGATAAAATAAATGTTACAGCGACTCATGTAACTAAATACTTAGGTCCTGAGATATATACTTATGATAAAGTAGATAAGCAAGATAAAATTGGAGTTGTTACAGGAATGGCTTGGACGGGATATGGTGGAGATACACTTCCAATAGAAGTTACTGTAATGCCTGGAAAAGGAAGACTTCAACTAACTGGTCAACTAGGAGATGTAATGAAAGAGTCTGCAGAAGCAGGATATAGTTATGTAAGAGCTAATGCTAATAAATATAATATAAATGCAGATTTTTATAAGGAGAATGACATACATATTCATGCTCCGGAAGGTGCTGTTCCTAAAGATGGTCCATCGGCAGGTGTAGCAATGATAACTGCTATGGTTTCAGCTTTAAGCAATACTAAGGTTAAACATAATGTTGCAATGACAGGAGAGATAACTCTTACAGGAAGAGTTCTTCCTATTGGAGGATTAAAAGAAAAAACTTTAGCAGCTTTTAGAGCAGGTATAGACCTTATAATTATTCCTAAGGCAAATGAAAAAGATTTAGTTAAAATTCCTAAATCAATTACAAGTAAAATGAAGGTTGTATTGGCAGATAAGATAGAAGATGTTTTAGAAAATGCGCTTGTTAGAGGAGAATAAATATGATAATGGTTAAAAATTCTGAGTTTATAACATCAGCTGTAAAACCTTCTCAATATCCCATTGATAATAGAATTGAGGTAGCTTTTGTTGGAAGATCCAATGCAGGTAAATCTTCACTTATAAATACGGTTACTAATAGAAGAAAGCTTGCAAAAACTAGTTCTACTCCTGGAAAAACAAGACTAATAAATTTCTTTTTAATAAATGATGAAATTTATTTTGTTGACTTACCAGGGTATGGATTTGCTAAAATCTCAAAGAGTGAGAAAGAAAAATGGGGAGATATGATAGAAAAGTATTTAGTTGATAGACCACAATTAAAAAGAATAGCTCTCTTAGTAGATTCAAGACATAAGCCTACTAAAGAAGATATTCAAATGTATGAGTGGATTAAATACTATGATTATGAAGTTATAGTAGTAGCAACTAAAAGTGATAAGTTAAAGAAAAATGATTATCAGAAGAGTAAAAAATTAATAAGAGAAACTTTAAATATTAGAGAAGAAGATAAATTCATTTTCTTTTCATCTTTAAGTAAAGAAGGTAAGGATGACCTTTTAGAACTTCTTATAAATGGCTAGAATACTAAGGTTTATAGATATACAGATAATATTATTTGTATATCTTTTTTTTGTGTCAAAATAAATATAAGTGAATAGTATATAGTATAAACAAAAGAAAAAGAAGGATGGGCAGAAAGGGGGAGGTAAAGTGGAGCTAAACAATTTAGAGGGTATAAGCTCTTGGATAAACAGTTTAACTGGCGGAGCTAAAGCTGGAGGTCTCGGCGACATTGGCAAACTTACTGGACTATTAGGTACAAGAGGACTTAGTGGAATAGGACTCGGAAACAAGTTTCCGATAGCCTTAATATTACTTCTTCTGGTTCTATTTGGTAACAGAGGTGGCTATGGTAGCAACCCACAACAATATGCTTGCTGCTGTTACAAGAGAAAACATCGAAGACACCATAGAAGATGTTGTTGTAATGAAAGTTATGGCTATGGAAACCAATGCTGCGGCTATGGTGGATATGGCCAAGGAGGATACGGCGGTTACGGCGGTGTTGGAGGAGGTAGTAATATAATATTTATTATAATATTATTATTCTTAATCCAACTTGGAAAAAGAACTTACCCATTAGCAGAAAGTGCTGCAGGTAATATCTTCAACTTTAATGCCGGAGACGTTTTAGATACCCATGATGATTATGAATATAAAGATACTGACGACGAAGAATAAACTACATTGAAACCATGGCCCAAGAAGGGGGGGTATATCATGTCAAGAAGACACAGAGAATGCGGATGTGGATATGGACCAGTTAGCCCAGTAGCAGGATTAGGATGCGGCGGATTTGATCCTTGTAAATTAGCATTGTTCTTATTAATATTAAAAAGAGCATGTATAATCGACCACGAAACAGCAACAATTTTAATATTCTTATTCTTACTTTGCTGTAAAGGCTTTGGAGGTATAAACAGAGGCATATGTGCATGCTAGTAAGAAACTAAAATCAGGGAGGGCTATATGCCCTCCTAATTTATAAGGTAATTATCCTTGTACAAATACAAGAATTATATTTATAGAGAGGTGAGAATATGTCAAAGCATAGGAGGCATAGTAGAGACTATGCAAATTATGATGACTTAGGAAATATGAATACTGGAATTGGTAATCTTGGAAGTATATCATCCTTATTAGGAAATATAGATATAAACCAAATAGCCTCTCTTTTAAGCTCATCAGGTATTCTAAATGGATTAAATAATCCAAATAGTAACACAGAAGGAGAACAAAAAGAGGGTCTTCAAAATATTTTAAATAATATAGATATAGGACAGATACTTAGTCAAGCAACTAATTTAAATAACATGATGAATAGTAATATTAATAATGAAGTTCAAGAAGAGGAACCAAGAGAAAGACATAGTAAGAGTAGACCACAGAAAGAAAGAAATAGCATACAACAAGCACATACTCAAACACAATCACAAGACTCTATTACAGTGTTATTGAATGCAATAAAACCACTAGTGACACCAGAAAGAGCTGAAATAATAAATAGAATTATTGAGCTTTATATTCAAGGAAAAATATAATATGAAGTTAAAAATATAAACTTCCCTTTTAGGAAGTTTATATTTTTATATATAGGATAACATATTACAGTTTCCAGTAAATTTTCCACCTTGAGAAATAACTAAGTTGGGCATAGTAATATCACCAACTATTTCACCGAATTCTTCTATAGTTAAAGTTTCAGAACAAATAATATTTCCTTGAATTTTACCATTAACTAAAGCATTTTTACAAGAAATATTGCCAATACAAAGGGATGATTGATCTAAAACAATAGTATCTTCCCATAGAATATCCCCTTCTACTAAACCGTCAATTTTCAGAAGTCCACTTCCAGTGAAGGAGCCTAGAATTTTACAGTTTTGACCAATAAGATTTTCAATCTTATTCATATCTTTATCATTAAACACATAATTACCCCCCATAATATAATATGTATATAAAGTTTTTTAGTAAGTGAATAAATTTTTCAAAAGAGGTTAATATAAATAATGTACACGGAAGAAATAACATGAGAGATATGTGTTATATCTTCACTAGTGCTAAAACCCCCCATCCCCCTTTTGATTGGGACCGCATAAGCGGTCCGTTTTTTATTTGTTCTCTAAAGCTATAGAATAAATTTTAAAATAGAAGCTATCTTTTGAGTTATCAAAAGTTCTTAAATTTACTTTAAGAGTAAAATTTTTCGATTCATTTGATTTAATAGAAGTTCCTCTAAAGTTTAAAGTCCACTGTATATGGGTTGGGTCTCCATTATTATTAGATTTTATATCAGTAAATAATGCATCTTGAAAAATAAAATTGTTTCCCATGTAAGGTAATGAAGAAAGTATAGAAAGTGAAGATGAAGGTATTACAGGATCAAAAATTTCTGCAGAGGATTGTACATAGTTCTGAGATGCGTTATTTATGTTATTAATAAGATGTAGTATAGTATCCTTACCCATAAAAGTATCTGAGTATACATAATGATATTTTTCTAATTTATTTTGAATTAATATATAATTAGAAAGTATAAAATTATTTTGTTTTAGTGTACCAGAAACTATTTTTGGAGTCTTATTATTTGTACAGTCTAAAAATCCAATAATGTTGTTAGAACTACAAAATATATCTTCAAACTTATCCTTTTTATTGTATAAAAAAATATGTTGAATAGGATTATTATTTTGAGAAGACTGAACAAATATTTCAGGAATCTTATCTCTAGAGATATCTAGTAGCTTAAGTCTCATAGGCCAACTTGAAGAATAATCGCCTAAAGTATCTAGCGTAGTATGGGGGTCTAAATATAAGCTTTCTTTTTCCGTATTGACTTGAAGAGAATACTTATCCTTATTTTTAGTTATGTAAAGAAGATCCTCTTTCCCATCACCAGTTAGGTCGGCTTTAATAGCTTTATCATTTGAATTTAAACTGAACATAGTTGAAATGTAATTCGTATCTGAGATTCTAGAAAAAATAAAAAGCATAAATACAACAAGTGTTAATATAAAGTAGTAAATATGTTTTTTTCTTAAGAATAACACTCTTAATTTCAATTCAGCCACCTCCTTTTATTTATATGTATGAAGAATAACTTAAAAATATTTATAAATCATAATAATAAAAAAAGAATAGACAAATGTCTATTCAATATTTTTGCAGTTATTACAAAGTCCATAAAAATATATTTTGTTAGAAAGGACTTTATAATCAGTATAAACTCCTATTTTTTCATTTAATTCATTAAAAGATATACCATCGATATCATCAACTCGACCGCAAGACATGCATTGAATATGAGGATGAGGAATGGTATTAGCGTCATATCTAAAGTTACCTTCTCCAACATTAAGTTCTTGAACTAGATTTACTTCAACTAGAGTTTTTAAAGCTTTATAAACAGTGGCTAAACTCATGGTTGGATAAGTTTGATGTAAGGCTTTATAAATAGTCTCTGCTGATGGATGTTCTTTAGTAGAAGTAAGATAGAAATAAACTGCTATTCTTTGAGGCGTTAATTTAAGCTTCTTTTCTTTAAAAATTGTCGTAATATTATCCATAACAATCACCCTTTTTTAAATTGGATATTTATATTATATAATAAAGATTATTAATAGTCAATTACAGCTTATAGACTATTGAAGTATAAAATTTAAAATTCAGGTTTTAATTTTTTTAATACATATATAAACTCATAAGCGTAATATAATGTAGAGAGAGAGGGGGAAATAGATATTGAGTAAAACTTATGTTTTAGACACTAATGTAATTTTATATTCTCCACGTTCTATATTATGCTTTGATGATGCTAATGTAGTTATACCTGAGGTAGTTCTAGAAGAATTAGACGGGTTGAAAAAGAATAACGGGGAGCTTGGAGCTAATGCACGTACGGCAGCTAGGCTTATAGATGCTCTAAGAAAAAAAGGAAATCTTAATAAAGGAATAGAGCTATCTAATGGAGGAACATTAAGGGTAGAAATGAATCATTACGATACAAAGATACCACCATATTGGGATAAAATGAAAGCGGATAATAGAATAATACAGGTATGTATAGGATTAAAAGAAAAAGGAGATAACGTATATTTAATTACAAAAGATATATTTGAGAGAATTAAGGCAGATACTGTAGGTATCAAAGTTGAGGATTATTATGAAAAAGTAGTTCCTGAATATGATGATCAGTATACAGGAAGAACTGAAGTATATGCGCTATCAGAAGATATAGATTCTTTTTATAAAAATAGATGCTTAGATATAAGCAAATTAAAAATTTATAATGAGAACACAGAAGAGTATTTAAGGCCAGAGCTTTATGTTAATCAGTTTTTAATAATTCATTCCTTCGAAAATTCAAGAAAAACTGCCCTTGGTAAATTTGATGGTGAAAAGATTATTCCTCTTATATATAAAGATATAATTCCTATGGGGATATCTCCTAGAAATGTAGGTCAAAGATTTATGTTAGAAGCCCTTTTTACTAGCGCCAAAGAAGTTCCGTTAGCTATAATAAAAGGTCCAGCAGGTACTGCAAAAACTTTATATTCCCTTGCAGTTGGACTTCATAAAATATTGGAAGAAGACCAGGGTCAATATAGAAGAATATTAGTGTGTAGGCCCAATGTAACTATGGATGAGGATATTGGATATCTGCCAGGTACTGAGCAGGAAAAGATTGCTCCATATATGAGACCAGTATTAGATAATTTAGAAATTTTAATTGATTCTGATGAAAAAGAGAGATATAAAAATGAAAAAGAGTTAAATGATAAAATAAGAGAGTTGTTTGATAGAAGAATTATTACTACTGAAGCAGTAGCTTTTCTTCGTGGAAGATCTATAGTAAAAAATTGGGTAATAATCGATGAGGCCCAAAATCTATCTCCAAAACAAGTAAAAGCTATTACAACAAGAGTAGGTGAAGGAACAAAATTAATACTTATAGGTGATCCAGAGCAAATAGATCAACCTTTTTTAGATTATAGATCCAATGGACTATGTTATGCATCTGAAAAAATGAAAGGAAGCCCATTATGCTATCAAGTTACTCTTAAGTATGATGAATGTGAAAGATCTGCTCTTGCACAAGATGCTTCTCAAAGACTATAAAATAAAACGCCGACATTGTTGGCGTTTTATTTTATGAAAGGGCTTGTTTTTTCTAAAGCTAGATATGTAACGAATATTTTAAGTATAAATATAATAATATGTGGTTAGTAATATAATGTAGTAAAAGGTTAATAATAACTTACATTTAATACATAATAATTTATTTTTAACTTTTTACAAGGTAGAATAAGGGGTTGAATTACTTGGATAATCATGAAGAGAAAAATTTAAAGAAGATAGATAAAAAAAAGATATTAATAATTATACTTATAAGTATAGCGTTTATACTCCTCTCAAGCGGATTATATATATATTATTCATTTAAAAATAATAGTTATATGGGAGGAGATTTTAACAATGGTAAGCAGGATGGAAATATAGATGGTTATAAAGAAATAGAGGGTATATCTAATCTACTTTTGCTTGGAAGTGACGCAAGAAGTCTAGAAGAAAATTCTAGAACAGATGCTATATTAATATTATCCATGGATAACATTAATAAAAAACTAAAACTTATATCAATAATGAGAGATACATATGTAAAGATTCCAGGTCATGGAGAACAAAAGATAAATCATGCCTATGCTATAGGTGGGGTAGATTTATTAAGGGAAACTATACAAGAAAACTTTGAAATAAAACTAGATAAATATGCTGTAATAAATTTTAAAGGTTTTGAAAAGTTAGTAGATGTTATAGGTGGGATAGAAGTCAATGTGACAAAAGAGGAAATGGATGAGATAAACAAATTTATTAAAGAAGTAAATCCTAAAAATCCTCACTTAATTAAATCACCAGGATTTCAGCGATTAGATGGACAACAGACATTAAGTTACGTGAGAATAAGGAAGGTAGGAAATGGGGATTATGAGAGAACTAAAAGGCAAAGAGAAGCTGTATCACTTCTAATGGATGAAATAAAGGATCTTAATGTACTAAAATACCCAATAATAGCTTCAAAGCTTTTTCCATATTTCAAAACTAATATGGAGATAAATACAATTCTTAATTATGCATATACAGTATATAAAATTAACAATTTTACTCCAGAACAAATCCAAATACCTATAACAGAAATAAGTAGACCAGAAATGCTAAAAAATAAAGGATGGGTATTATTAATGGATAGAGAACAAAATACTGAAATAATTCACAATTTTATTTTTAAAGATGTAAGGTATGATGTTAAGACTTTAGATTATATATCCTTTAATAGGGCTTTAGAAGGTTATAAGGAACAGGTAAGCACTAATGAGTCTGAAAGATTACAACATGAAGATAGTGAATCTAATGAGAAATATTATTATGATAAAATTATAGAAAATAATAATGAGAACAATGATAATAAGAATGATGACAGTAGTGATAGTAAAGAAAATATAGATAACGTTAAGGATCAGGAATTAGAGGATAAAAAGAATAATTTAGAAAATGAAGATATGTTAGAGGATGAAAAAAAAGACGATTTAGAAGATTACAAGGAAAATAGTCTACAGGATGAAAATATAAATAATCAAAATACCAATGATGAGAGTAAGATAAAAATGTCAGATGAGAAAGAATATAAAGAGGAAGTTATAATTAATAGTGAAAAAGCTACTGAAGAAAATGAGAAAATAAAAGAATAAAAAGTTAGAATGAAGTAAAAATAGATAGAAAAGGCAAATTTGTAACTAAAACTGTCTAGTTTACAAAAAAATTAATTTGAAAAAAGTTATATTTGTTGTACAATAAATTATGGGTTGTTTTGAATTTTTAAAAAAAGGATGATTAATATATGAAAAAAGCACGTACGAAAGATAGTAAGAAAAGAAAGAAAAAAAGGCTTTCTTTTAAATTGTTTATAGCTTTCTTAGTTTTTGAATTTGTATTTACAGGTATAACAGGTCCTTTTATGCTCTATTATGGTCCTTTTGAGAATGCAAAAAGTACAATGGTAGGTGCAGCTATGACAACACTTACTCATCAGTGGATTGCAACAACCTTTCTAAGCCAAGAGCGTATAGATAAAATATTGGGAGAAAATAAAATAGAGGACATAGTAGCTAATGAGGATGAAGAAATAGAAATAAAAGATACTCATGATAATACTATAGAAAGATATGAGATTGATGGAAAGAGCTTTACAGGATATTTATTAGTAATTAAGAATCCTAAGCGCGTAAAGGTAGGATATAGTAGCAAACTTGGTAAAGCAGGAGAAACTACAAGTAAAATTGCAAAAACAAATAATGCAGTAGCAGCCATAAATGCAGGTGGGTTTACGGACGAGTCTGCTAGCGGAAAACTTTGGACAGGCAATGGAGGACTTCCAACAGGAATAATAATGTCAAAAGGCAAAATTATTTACAACGACTATAAAGATGATAGTGTGAAGGATAATATTGTTGCAATAACTAAAGAGGGCTTACTTTTGGTTGGTAAACACTCAGTTGGACAATTAAAAGAAAAAGGAGTGAGTGATGCTGTTTCTTTTGGACCTGCTTTAATAGTAAATGGGAAAAAGACTATTACAAGTGGAGATGGTGGCTGGGGAAAGGCACCAAGGACAGCTATAGGACAAAGAAAAGATGGAGCAATACTTCTATTAGTTATTGATGGAAAGCAAATAAAAAGATTAGCTGCAACCTTAAGAGATGTACAAGATGTATTATATGAACATAAGGCATACACTGCTAGTAATCTAGATGGAGGCTCATCGGCTACAATGTACTATGAGGGAAAAGTTATAAATGAACCTGATAATGCATTGGGAGAAAGATCAATACCTTCAGCAATATACGTAGAACCTTAAAGGAGAGAAAAAGCAATGAAAGCTTTAAAAAGAATAATTGTATGGATACTTTTATCGCTTGTTATGCAAATAGCAGTTTTATATTATGTGGATAAATATTTATTTGCATCCGAAGAGGTAAGTTCCATTACAAGTATAAAAAAGATTGATAGAGAAGAAGATAAGAAAAAAGATGTAAACATATATGTTCCAGAAGAAGCAGAACAAATAGCATTATCCTATGATGGAAGTTATTTATCCTATTATGAAGATGATGAGCTTAAGTTAGTAGATGCTTATACGGGACAAGAAAGTACTATCGGACTTGAGGACAAGCTTTCTGTATCATTTTACAAATGGGCACCAGATAGAAACATACTTCTTATATCAGGAAAAAAGGAATATAATAACAGTGCTAAATATCTATTTTATTCCTATGATGCAGAGAGAGGATTAAAAGAGAAATTAGAAACAAAAGAGCAAGAAGAAACTGCTTTTGTTTCTAATAAATCTTCAAGTATTGAAGACCTTCAGCTATCTCCACTTACAAATATGATATATGTAAAAGCTACATTAAATGGTGGAAGAAGCAATATTCAAAGCATTAATATAATGAAAAGAATTAACAAAGTAAGCACTCAATCTTACTTTATAGGAGACATAAGAATAATACCTAATGACGATAGAATAGCTTATGAAGATTTTACAAAAAACAAAGTTTATGTTACAGGAAAGTCTAAAGCAATTAATATTGAAAATGTAGACAAGTTAAGCCTTATAGATGTAGACGATAATGATAATATCTATGTAGGAGAGCTTGAGGGGGATTATTTAAAAGGAGCTTCAAGGTTTAAAAATATATATTACGGAACAACTGGTGAAGACTCAGATAATTGGAAAAAGATTAGTTTAAATGAAGTTATAAATAAAAAAGATATTTATATATCAAGAGACGGCAAAATCTATATTAATGATAATCTAAAAGGAATTGTTAGAGAAGTAAGTTCAAATAAACAAACCTCATACAAGGGTATATTTGTACAGATGTATGACGATGGAATAGCTTCAATAAGTGACGGTAAGCTTATCACTGTAAAATTAAATTAATCTAAGTATAAATACACTAAAAGACCTTATTTCTATATTATAGAAGTAAGGTTTTTTAGTGTATTTATGTTTTTTATAGATTCTTTTGATATAATAAAAATATAAAAAAGTTAGGAGGCAGAGAATGTTTAGTAGTGAAGAAATTTTAAATACAATACTTCTTATACCGGGAATTCTTTTAGCATTTACTTTCCATGAGTACGCTCATGCATGGGTGGCATATAAATTAGGAGACAAAACACCTAAGTTTCAAGGAAGGCTTACATTTAATCCAATGTCTCATATTGATCCATTAGGATTTATAATGATTTTATTATTTAATTTTGGTTGGGCAAAACCAGTGCAAGTGAATCCAAGTGCGTTTAAAAATTATTATAAAGATGATTTAAAAGTATCTGTAGCAGGAGTTATAGGGAATCTAATAGCTGCACTACTGTCAAGTATTATTTTAATAATAATAGCAAAGGTTTTTTATCCTAATCAGGCATTTACGGAAATTTTAACTTTACTCAGTATAGCAGATAATACATTAGGATTTATACTATTTTCAATAGCATTTCTATCTATATATATAAATTGTATACTATTTGTCTTGAATTTAATTCCTATTCCTAGCTTTGATGGATTTCATATATTGAGAGATTTGTTTCCTAAATTCTTTTATAGAATTGAGGGTAAATTGTATAGATATCAAATGGTAATACTTTTTGCTTTTATTCTGCCTATTTTTGGCGGATATGCTTTAATTGATTTTATTTTAGATGGACCTGCATCATTACTTTTAGATTTCTTTATAAATATAGTTAGGTTTATACTTTAGTACTTACTTTGCATTAATGGAAGGAATTATGGAAGCGTAAGGAAAAAGTAGGAACTTTCGTATAAACAGAATTTTAAGCTATTAAAAAGAGCTAAATGGTTGTCTGGTAGATAGTATTAAAGTATAATATAAACTTAGGATAATATGAGAGTATAGTTTACTCCAAGGAGGAATAGATTAATATGAGACTAAGGAAGAAAAGATGGGCAAGACCTGAGCTAGAAGCAAGCCCTTTGTTTAAGTCTTTTGAAGAAGCAAAAGAGTTAAAGGGACGATGGAGAGAAGAGTTTAAGAATGATAATGATATATATTTAGAACTTGGCTGTGGAAGAGGTGGTTTCGCTGCTCAAGTAGGAACAAAATATCCAGATAAGAACTTAATTTCTGTAGATATAAAAGATGAGATTTTAGTATATGCTCTTAAAAACTTATTAAAGGCAGAGCTTAACAATGCAAGAATAATAGCGATGCAAATTGCATTTATTGAAGAGATTTTTGGAGAAAATGAAATAAGTAGAATATATATAAATTTCTGCAATCCTTGGCCAAAGGATAGACATAAAAAGAGAAGACTTACACATACGAAATTTTTAGATAAGTATAAAAAGTTTATAAAGCCAGGGACAGAAATTCATTTTAAGACCGACGACTTAGAACTATTTGATGAATCATTTGAATATTTTTCAGAAAGCGGATTTGAAATATTATTTAAAACTTATGATTTACACAATAGTGAATATGCAGAAGAAAACATTATGACAGAGTATGAATCAAAATTTAAGCAATTAGGGATAAAGAGTAATTTCCTTATAGCTAAATTAAAATAATAATGAGATAAAGAGTATATAAGATTAGTATTCAATCTTATATACTCTTTATTTTTTGTATAAATCTATGATAAGTCTATGTAAATTATTGTTAAAACCTCTTTACAATTGAATTTATTTATTTTAGAGATGATAGAATGTGGTTAATAAGTTCATTACTAAAATTATCTAGGTAAGGGGTAATATACATGAAGAGTATTATTGCAAAGTTAAAAGGAATAAAATTAGTTTCTATTAAAAATATGTTTTTAAAAGTTAAGTCGAAAAAAATTAAATTAAAAGATTCAAATAAAAAACCTAATAAATGGTTTAAAGACATTGGAAAACATAAAGATAATATAATCAGTAGAAAAACGAAAAATATATATGTTTTTAAGAGTATAGGAACTAAAATAATCATTCAAATTACCTTGCTTGTTATGATAATATGTTCTATATTAGGATTTATTTCTTATAGTAGTTCTTCTAAAGCTTTAAAAGATAGTATAAGTACAACTTTATTAAATAGAGCAGAGGATGGGGCAAAACTAATAACAGCATTAGTAGACGAAAATACAAAGTCTTTAAGTATATTCGCTACAAGACCAGATATTCAAAGTATGGATTTTAATACTCAAAAAACAGTTATGATAACTGAAGCTGGTAGAATGGGTTATAACAAGCTTAGCATATTAGGTAAAGATGGAACTATGTATTTTACAAATGGACTTAGTAATAAAATTAATTTATCTCCAGAAAATAAAGACACAAAATATTTAAGGGATGGATTGATAGGGAGAGCAAGTATTTCAAATCCCATACTAGGTTCAGGTGGACATAATAATTTAATACTTGGTATATCAGCTCCTATAAAAAATAATTCTGGAGAAGTTCTAGGTGTTATTGTTGCAGAGTTAGACTTATCTAAGTTAAATGTAATAGTTCAAAAGACAAAAGTAGGAGAAGAAGGATATGCATTTGTTATAGATGAAACAGGAGCAAAAGCAGCACATAAGGACATGAACTTAGTATTAAAAAGAGATAATGATATAGACAAAGCGAAGAATGATGATAGCTTTACTAAATTAGCGCAGATACAAAATAAAATGATAAACAAGGAGTATGGGTATGATTTATATTCTGTAAATGGAAAAGATATGATTATATCTTATGCTCCAGTGCCTAATACTGAATGGGCATTAGCTTTAACACTACCTAAAGATGAAGTTTTTAAAGAAGTAGATAAATTAAGAACTAATATTATCATTGGAACACTAGGATTTATAATTTTAGGAATTATAGTAGGAATAGCTTTTGCTAGAGATATAAAAAAGCCTCTTGTTAAAATGGAGAACTATGCTGAAAAATTAGCAGAACGTAATCTATCACATAGAATAAGTATAACGAGAAAAGATGAGTTTGCAAAGACAGCATATGCCTTAAATACAGCAGTGGATAAACTTGAAAAAGTAATTAATTTAGTTAAAGAGGAAAGCTGTAAAACGTCTAATTCTTCTGAGAATACCAATAGTATGATTAATGAAGTTAATAATCTTTTACAGCAAGTACAGGCTTCATGTGAGGAAATTACAGCAGGAATGGAAAATTCAAATAGTAATCTTTATGATATAACAGAAAAAACTCAAAAGGTTAAAAATGAAGTTGAAAATACTTTAAAAAATATAAAAAGTGGATTTCAAGCTGCTGGGGAAATAAAGGTAAAGGCTGATAATATAAAAAATAAAACTTATGAATCTAAGGATAGAATAGTGGATATATATAAGAATTCAAAAGAAGAGTTAGAAAAATCCATAAATGATGCTAAAGTAGTTAATGAAGTATCAAAAATGGCTGATAGTATTCTTGCTATATCAAAACAAACTAATCTTTTGGCATTAAATGCTGCTATTGAGGCTGCAAGAGCTGGAGAATCAGGAAAAGGGTTTGCAGTAGTTGCTCAAGAAATAAGAAAATTATCAGAAGAGACTTCAAGCACTGTTGAAGATATTCAAAGTCTTGTAAAAAATGTATTAACCGCAGTTGATGAATTGGCAATTTCTTCAGAGAATACTCTAGATGTTATAGAAAAAGAAACTATAAAAGACTATGATAATTTTATAAACATAGGAGAAGCATATAAAAGCGATGGAGATATAATCAAAGATATCATTGAAAACTTGACACAGGCAACAGATAATATTTCTTTATCTATAGATGATATAGTAAATAATATGGAAGAGATAAATATTTCAGTTAGTGAAGCTACTATAGCCTCTTGTAAAATAGGGGAAAGCATTAGAGAGATAAGTAATAAAAATGAGACTATTACAGGAGAGTCTAATGAAAACTCTATAAGTGCACATAGGCTATTAGAATATGTGAATAAGTTTAAAACGCAATCTATATAAAAAAATTACATAAATCATAAATGTAGAGATTTCTATATTTATGATTTTTTATTTAAAAGTATTAAGTTTCCCAGCAATGTACACACTATAATACAAATAGTGTATTTACTATGATTTAAAATAGTGAAGATGAGGGAGATTTATATGAATAAATTATCTGAGAATTTCATGAATTTTATAGATAAACTTGATGATAGAAGTTATCTCTTATCTATAATAGCATATAATGCAGCTCCGGCTTTAGGCAAAATAAAACCTTCATATCTTATAATATTTCATAATAAAGGAAAAAAGAAGCTTTATGATTTTTGGCAAAAGTATAAAAATAGTATAAAAGAAGAGCTAAATATAAAGTTTTTCGAGTTAAAAAGAATAGAAGATAGTGAAGTTGTCCTTTTTTATAATGAAGAACAGATAAAACTATTATTAGAAGAAGAGAGTAATTTAAATTTTCTTGAAAAATACGGATATAGTAAAAGTATGGATATAGATGAATGTTTACAGCATTTAAAGGAAAGATATATAAATTTGTGTCCTCATGAGATGGGAATATTTTTAGGATATCCTATAGAGGATGTAATTGAATTTATAGAGTTCCCTCATAAAAAGGCATTAATGTTTGGCTATTGGAAAGTATATAATAACTTAGAAAAAGCAATAAATACCTTTAACAAATATGATGAGATGAAAAATGAGGTTATAAA
Source organism: Clostridium sp. X (assembly GCF_055755365.1). Taxonomy (NCBI): domain Bacteria; kingdom Bacillati; phylum Bacillota; class Clostridia; order Eubacteriales; family Clostridiaceae; genus Clostridium; species Clostridium sp. X. Next base: position 266,846 of record NZ_CM146912.1, on the reverse strand, counting down.
ACTTATAGTAAAAGGAATACAACCATATAAGGTTATTACTAACATAGGCCTCAAATGAATATATAAATGAATTATAGATTTTTCTTGACAAAAGAAGAACTGATATTTATATTTTCATTATAATGTATATTTCTAAAGGTGGGTAAATATATGAAGTTTAAGGGGAAGATTGTCTTAATTACAGGAGGAAGTAGGGGGATTGGGAGGAGTATAGCTAAAGAGTTTTCTAGGCTAGGAGCATCCATAATCATTAACTATAAGAATAATGATATAGCAGCAGAAGAAACTTTAGAAGATATTAAAGCTATGGGTGGTTATGCAATAAGTATAAAGGGTGATATTAGTAGTTATGAATTTACAAATAGAATGATAAAAGATATAATACATAGATTTGGTAGAATAGATGTTTTAGTTAATAATGCTGCGGTATCTAAGGTAGGACTATTTATAGATATGAAAGAAGAAGATTTTGATAGTCTTATAGATACAAATCTAAAAGGCATTTTTAATACCTGTCATAATGCAGTCAAGTATATGCTAGAAAAAAGAAGTGGAAGTATTATTAATATATCATCTATGTGGGGACAAGTTGGTGCATCCTGTGAAGTTTTATATTCAGCCTCTAAGGGTGGAGTAAATTCATTTACAAGAGCACTAGGAAAAGAACTTGCAACCTCAGGAATAAGAGTTAATGCTATTCAGCCAGGTGTAATAGATACGGAAATGAATAGATGGATGTCAAGTGAAGAAAAGAAAGCTTTAGAAGAAGAAATACCTATGATGAAATTCGGAGAGGGAGAAGATATAGCTAAACTAGCTGTATTTCTAGCAAGTAATGAGTCTAAATACATTACATCTCAGATAATTACTGTAGATGGGGGATATTTATAAATCATTAATAATCTCTAGTCTCTAATCGCTATCAGACAAAACCAAGATTTTGATTTTAGCGATTAGAGATTGGTGACTAGTGATTGTCTTTAGAATCTATGACAAGGCTTTAGCGGGAGTAGTATCTATTAGATTAGAGTGCTCGTTGACTAAATCTTTCCCATCATATATGGTTATAGAATAAGAAGAAGGTAAGGAGTGAACATAATCAATAACATCTTGAGTCACAATACCACTTGTCATTACTATTCCATTTTTGATACCATCGCCTTCCATAGCTCCAAGTAACTTTCTAATAACTTCAATATCTATAAAGTAACTTGCATCATTTGAATATAAATATCTTTTACATTCAACATAGTGTACTTCAGTTCCACTTTTACATATAATATCTTTTCCACCGTCTTTACTTGGAGGAGTTATAATCACATCAGTATAACCTTTACTCTCAAGAAGTTCAGCACACCAATGTTCGAATTCAAGAGGAGATAGACTATGAAGGTCTTTTAGATTAATAGATCCTTGTTTTAATCGCTCGACATTTTCATATTCACTACGATACATTTTTAGTAAGTTTGTAGATTTTAAAACTAGCTTTATAAATTTAAATCCTATGATAATAAGGAGTATAGTATTTATAAATTTAAATAAGTTATTAAAAATCACAGCAAGATAGTAATACATAAATATTCACCTCTTTAAAATTATTGTGAAATTACATCTATTAATGAAAGATCTATAATATTCTTTTTTCTAATATCCCAGCAGGATTTAGATAAGCTAATTCCATCCATAAGTTGTATGTTATATTCCTTAGGAAGACTATTAACGTAATCCATAGCTTCTTTAGTAAAATATCCATTACTCATAACTATGCCATTGAGAATTTCATCATGTAGCATACAGCCAATAAACTTTTGAAGTTCTGGACGTCCTATTGAGTTATAATCATCATTGTTATTATTTTCTTTAGAATCTGATTGAATACAACTCACATATATCTTATTGAAGTTAGAATCACTACAAATTAGAGTTAATCCTCCGTGAAATGATTCAGATACAAAGTTGATATTAGCATAGTTATTTTTTGTTAGATAATAACTGCAGAATTCCTCAAACTCGCTAAAACTTAGCTGAGATAAGAAATGTCTGGAAGTTAATCCGTACATAAGTTTTTCTTCTTTGAATCTGTTTTCAATTTTATTATTAAAGGACATTAAATATTTATTTAGTAGTTTAAATAATATTAAAATCCCTATTAGTAAAAAAAACTTAGAATAAGTATTCATTTATACCACCTCATTAACTTTTATTTAAATTCTAGACATAATTACGGATTATATACATTTAATAAAAAAGTCTTATAACATTAATGAGTTTTTGTGTAGAAAAAACTAGTGTTTAATGTGGAAAAAATTGAAAAAAATTACTGAAATTCTATTGAATAGTAATTATTAATATGATAAACTTATATATAAAATAGAGCGATAAAAGTATCAATAAACCATCGCATTTAAGAAAAAAGGAGAGTTTTATAATGGCAGATAGAACATTAGTATGTAAAGATTGTGGAAAAGAATTTGTGTTTACTCAAGGAGAACAAGAGTTTTACAAAGAAAAAGGATTTGAAAATGATCCTGTAAGATGTCCAGAGTGTAGAAGAAATAGAAAGCAACAATCAGGAAATAATAGAGGATTTAATAGATAATAGCAAATATGAGAACTGTGTATACAGTTCTTTTTTTATTTATATTACCCCTTAGAATAATATTAAAAATCATGAATATATTTATATTACGATAAGACAAAAATTGTTAACCTCAGCAGACACATTAAGTAAATTGTTGAGAAAAGGATTAAAATTAACATTATTTAAGGGGGTAAAAGAATGTACGAGCTATCTGGAAGTTTAAGAAGTAAAAAAGGTGATTGTGGTATAAAAGAGTTAAGAAGAATGGGTGAAATACCTTGCATATTGTATGGTGGAAGTTTAGGTGAAGTACCCTTATCATTAGAAAAAAATCAGGTAGAGAAGTATATGTTAAGATATGGACAAAACAGTATAATGAATATTAAATTAAATGGTACTATAGTAAGAGGTTTAATAAAAGAAGTTCAAAGATCAGTGCCTTTAAATAACATAATTCATATAGATCTTAAACAAATAGATGGAAATGAATAAGTAGTTAATTAAGTAATTAATTAATATATTAAGAGCAGTGGACTTAGATAAGAGACTAGGTTTGCTGCTTTTACTTTTATCATAAGTTATAAAAAAGTTATTACATAAAAAACTATTTATATTTTGTCTTCGTAGTAAATAATAAAATAGGAATCATTGCAATGAACCTTGTTAAAAATAGAGTAGTGGAAGGTGAAAGAAATATGAAAAATAAAAAATTAAGTGTAATTATAGCAAGTATGATAATCGTTACAAGTTTAGTTGGGTGTAGTACTGTAGTATCTTATAAAAATGAAAATGGATTAGGACTAGAAAATGCCACTGTAAAAAATGGAGTAAATATTTATAATGTTAATCAAGATAAGGAAGGTAATAAGTTAAATATTATTGTATCTAATCCATTAAACTCAAAGGTTAAATTAACTTTTGGAAGTACTCAGGAATATGATTTTATTTTATATAATAAAGAAGGTAAGCAAATATATAAATGGTCTGATGATAAAGCTTTTGGAGAGATGATAGTGAATAAAGAAATAGCAGCAAAAGGAAAATTAGAGTATAGCATAGATTTATCTGATTTAAAGTTAAAAGCTGGAGAATATAAGTATGAATTTTATTTAGTGGCTAATGAAATGAGAAATATACCACACAAAACAGGTAAATTAATAAAGAAGGATAACTCAGGAATTGCATATTTCCCTTTAAAATATGAAGTGAAGAGTACCAGTGGTAAGGAATTAATAGTAGAAGTTAAAAATCAAACTGAAAATCCTATAAAACTAACATACACAAGTGGACAAAAATTTGATATGAAATTTTATAAAGATGGTAAACATGTGTATACCTGGTCGCAAGATAAGAACTTTATACAAATGCTCTCTGAAAAGACATTATTACAAGGAGAGAGTGAAATTTTTAATATTAACCTAGAAGAACTTCCTTTGTCAAAAGGAGTATATGACTATGAATTCTATTCTGTATCAAAGGAACTTTCAAGTGTCCCAACTTTAAAGGGCAAAATCACGATAAAGTAATTTTAAATGTTCGGTAGAGTGTAACTTTACCGAACATTAACTTTTTCAGTTTATAGGAAATTATAAGTATATCCTTTTTTTGTATTAATAAAAGAGTAGTCACTTAAATTTAAAATATGGTAGAATATACTTATATAATAATGAAAAATAAAATAATTATAAAAGTATTATGTGTTTGAGAAAATATAAAAACTTATGAAGTGATTATAAAAAAATACAGTAAACAATTATATGAGGAGAATTTTTATGAAGAAAAATGCACCTGAAATAAGTGGAAATTTAAGAAGTCATATGATCCAAGTACCTAAGGTTATAAGAGATGCAAGTGGTATAATAATTTTAGGTAAAAGAATAAAGTCTTTAGTTTTTAGTACTGACGTAGCAGTAATAAGAAATACTAATGCAGATGCAATAATGGCAGTATACCCTTTCACTCCTCAACCCCTTATAACAGCAGCCCTAGTTATGGCAGCAGATATACCGGTATTTTGTGGTGTAGGAGGAGGGGTAACTACTGGTAAAAGAGTAGTAAACTTAGCATTAGATGCTGAGTTTAAAGGAGCTATAGGAGTTGTATTAAACAATCCTACCCCTAATGAAGTATTAAAGAGTGTAAGAAAAACTATAGACATACCAGTAGTTGTTACTGTAGTTTCAGAGTATGAAGATATACAAGCTAGAATAGATGCAGGAGCAGATATTTTAAACGTATCAGGAGCTAAAAGAACTACAGATATAGTTAAAGGAATAAGGTCTAAATTCCCCAATATACCTATAATAGCTACGGGAGGACCTACAGAGGATACAATAAAAGCGACTATAGAGGCTGGAGCTAATGCTATTACCTTTACACCTCCATATTCCGCAGATCTTTTCTCGGAACTCATGGTGAAATATAGAAAGGTACATAAGGATGAAGCTATGGAAGAATAGTTTCATATAAAATATAAGACACATAGTGTGATACTATGTGTCTTATATTTTATATGTTATTTTCCGTAGTATTTCATTACCTTTTTAACATAATCCTTTGTTTCAGAAGGAAGTTTAGATATTTCTTCTATAGTATCTACACCACGTCTTCTAAGGGTTCCTGGACCTGCATTATATGCAGCAAGTGCTAACTGCTTTGAGTTGCCGTGCATTTCTAGCATGGATTTTAAATATCTAGTTCCTCCATCAACATTTTGTTCAATGTCATAGGAATTAGTAACACCAAGCTCACGAGCAGTACCAGGCATTAATTGCATAAGCCCCTGAGCACCAGCGTGAGAAGTAGAGTTAGGATTGAAGGAAGATTCTTGCTTAATTACAGCCATTATTAATGCTTTATCTATTCCATACTTTCTTGAAGCTTTATCAACAGCTTCTTCTATAGTAGTATTATTAGTTTTAATTGATGTATCAATATCTTTATATATATTAGTAAGTCGTTCATTACCAGCATATCCAAGTTGACTTAAATCAGCTTCTCTAAAGCCAAGTTTACTCAAATCCATATTTCCAGCACTATCTGTTGATGCTTTTAGAAGTCCCTCCATTACTAACTGAAAAGCAGGGGAATCACCAGCTGATTGTTTAAACATTTCTGTCATTAACTGAAATTGCATAAATTGTTCAATTTGCTTAGAATTATTTACTTCCATAATTTCACCAACCTTTGTTTGTATATAAAAGTTTTACTATCTATATATATCGAAAGCTAATTAGAAAACTTTAGCTTAAGTTAGTGATTTATATAAAAATAATGAGTTATAATAATAATAGGAATAATATGGTGAATTTAATAATGAGCTAGTTTTTAATAAACTAAGCTACCTAATTAAGGAGAATATTATGATAAAAAAGATTAAGAAGATAGTTTATATAATAGTTTTAGCAATGATAATGTCAAGTTGCACTCTAGTTAAAGAGGAGAAAGAAGATATACCTAAAGTACCTGAAGTAGTTGAGGTGGAAAAAGATGATCCTATAAAAGAAAAGATTAATGCTATGTCTATAGATGAAAAGATAGGACAGATGTTTATTGTAGGCTTTGAGGGATATGAAGCTGATACTAAAATAAAGGATCTCATTGAAAAAAGATATGTGGGAGGAGTTATATTCTTCGATAGGAATATAAAAGGTTCTAATAGGCTTCTGCAGCTTATGAATTCACTAAAAGATTTTAATAAGAATAATAAAGCTCCTTTATTCATGTCTATAGATGAGGAAGGAGGTAGAGTATCCAGGCTTCCAAAGGAAATAAAAAGATTCCCAAGTAGTATGAGTATAGGTAAGACAGAGGATAGTAATATTTCTTTTCAGGTTGGAGAGGTTACAGGAGAAAAATTAAAAGCTTTTGGTTTTAATATGGATTTTGCTCCGGTACTAGATATATATAGTAATTCTAAAAACAAGGTTATTGGAGATAGAGCTTTTGGAGTAGAACCAGAGAGGGTTAAAAAACTTGGAGTTGCAACAATGAAAGGCTTATCAGAACAAGGGGTTATCCCTGTAGTAAAGCATTTTCCAGGACATGGTGATACTACAGAGGACTCACATTTAAAACTTCCTGTTGTTTATTATGATTATAATAGACTAGAGAGCTTTGAGTTAATACCCTTTAAATATGCTATTGAAGAGGGAGCCGATGCTATAATGATAGCTCATATTCTACTTCCTAAGCTAGATAAGGACTATCCAGCATCTATTTCAAAGCATATAATTACAGATCTACTTAGAAATAAGCTAAATTTTGATGGGTTAGTAATTACAGATGATATGGAAATGCAGGCTATTGCAAAACACTATACAATTGAAGATGCTGCTCTAAAGTCAGTTAAGGCAGGCTCAGACATTATTTTAATATGTAAGAATTACGAAAATTCCATAAAAGCAATAGATAAAATAAAGCTTTCAGTGGTAAAAAATGAGATTTTAGAAGAGAGAATAGATGAGAGTGTCTATAGGATTTTAGAGTTAAAAAGTAGATATAAAATACAAGACAGAGATATAAATAATATAGATATTGATTCTCTAAATACAAAGGTAGAAGATGTATTAATCCAAATAAAGTATAAATAGTTTTGCATAAAAGTTAAAAAAAACAAGGAAACTTATCCGGGTGTATCTTTGGGTGAATTTGTTACCTATACTGAGAAAAGTAAAGAATAAAACATATAAACTACAGTATTGGAATATAGCTTGTTTTATGGAAATAAAAATTATGATAATATATGTTTTGTGTTAACGATACAAAATATTTGGGGGTATAGCTCAGTTGGGAGAGCACCTGCCTTGCACGCAGGGGGTCAAGAGTTCGAATCTCTTTATCTCCACCATTTATGGGTCTATAGCTCAGCTGGTTAGAGCGCACGCCTGATAAGCGTGAGGTCGATGGTTCGAGTCCATTTAGACCCACCAAACAATTTAATATGCGGGTATGGTTCAATGGTAGAACGTCAGCCTTCCAAGCTGAACACAAGGGTTCGATTCCCTTTACCCGCTCCAATAAAAAACTCATCTTCATATGAAGATGAGTTTTTTATTGTTTAAAGAATTTAAGCAGGTATAGGTGATAGGCCCCTAAAATTAACGTTTTAATCCACTTTATGGTATAATATTAATTAGAGATTATAGGGGGATGAGGAATTGAAAAAATATAAAATATATATATTAATTGCTATATTTATTATATTTAATATGAAAATGTATTTTCATATAGTAAGTCTAAGGCAAGAAGTGAGTAATATAAACAATAATATAAATAGTCTAGATAGGAGCATTAACAACATAAGTTCTTCTGTATCACATACTGTTAATCAGATTGTTGAAGAACAAAAGTGGGTTCGAAATATAGATTATAGTATCGTAGATATAAGTAAGAATTTAGACAGTGTTACTGTTAAATTTAAATGGAGTATGCGTGAATTAAGTAAGGATTATAAAATGTATTTATTATATACGGGAAAAGATAATAGTAATGGGGATAAGTGGACTGAAGTAGCTGCAGAAGATTTAGGAAATTTAAATTATAGTACTCAGATAACACTACCCTATGAAAATAATTATAAATTTAAGATAATTGCCAAGAATAATGATAATAATATAAGTGAAAATTTAACAGAGATTAACTTCTTAGAAAGCTTAAGTAACAGGGTTGATATACAAGCTATGCCAAGAGAAAAGAGTACTTCAGCGAATAAAGTAAACTTTAAATTTGAAGTTAACATTACAAGCGTAACTGATTTGTATCTAGCTCCAGAGAAATTAGGTAAAAATATAAAACTTGATGAGAACTTATTAAAACTAAAGAATATTAGAGTAAAGGTCTATAGTAATGATGAGCTAAAGAAGGAAATTGAAGTATTAAAGGATGGCAAAATAATAGATTCTAATGCACGTTATGAGATAGAGCCTTTTGAGGTGCGTGAGGGACATAAATTAGAAAGAATTAGCTATAGCACAAACCTTCAGTATGAAAATGCATTATATAGTTATGAAGAAATAGAAGTAATAGTAGAGGACTATTTAGGAAGAAAGTATACAAAAATAAGTGACAAAATGTAATTATAATGTTAAGAGCCTGCCTCTTAACATTAATTACGTATAGAGAGGAAATTTATATAGGTATGGAATATAAAATTTATTATAGATCTGAAGTGGGAGTAATTGAAATTACAAGCTTAGAAGATGCTATAACTAGAATTGATTTTGTTGAAAAAGAAGGAGAAGTCACTGAAACTCCTAAAGTACTACAGGATGCTTATGATCAATTAGATGAGTACTTTCAAGGAAAGAGAAAAGATTTCAATCTTAAGCTAAATATTGATGGAACAGATTTTCAAAAGAAAGTCTGGAGAGCATTATCTGATATTCCTTATGGAAAAGTAGTAAGTTATAAGGATATAGCCATAGCTGTAGGAAATGAAAAGGCAGTGAGAGCTGTAGGGAATTCAAATAATAAAAATAAGATTGCTATAGTTATTCCTTGTCACAGAGTTATTGGAAGTAATGGAAAATTAGTAGGATATGCAGGAGGATTGCATTTTAAGGAATGGCTTTTAGAACATGAGAAAAAATATAAATAAAGTACTAAAAATAAAGGAGATTATGATGAAGACAATATTATGTTATGGAGATTCAAATACTTGGGGATATAATCCTTTAAATAGATCTAGATATCCAAAGGAAAAAAGGTGGAGTAGTGTTCTACAAAAAGAATTAGGAGAAGAATTTGAGGTAATTGTGGAAGGCTTAAATGGAAGGACAACTGTGTGGAATGACCCAATAGATGGTCAATATAAGAACGGTAAGACCTATCTTTTGCCTTGTTTACATACTCATAAGCCTATAGATATAGTTATAATTTATCTTGGAGCTAATGACTTTAAATATAGATTTTCAGTTAATTCTTTTGACGTATCAAAAGCTGTTGAAACTCTTGCCAAAATAATAAAAACTAGTGGAACAGGACCAGAGGAAGGAAAATCACCAGAGGTACTAGTAGTAACACCACCTGCTATAAGAGAATTAAACGAGCAAAGAGGTGTTTTTATGGGGGCAGAAGAAAAGTGCAAAGATATATCAGAACAGTTTAAAAATATATTTGACAATAGGCAATACTATTTATTAGATTCAAATGAAATAATCTCAACCAGTGAAGTAGATGGAAGTCACTTAAGTGAGGAAAGTCATTATATTTTAGGAAAAGAGCTTGGCAGAAAGATTAAAACAATTTTCACCTAGACCAATCAATAATAGCTACATAAGGTTGAGAATTGGTTTGTTTGTGATTAGTATTTAGTATTGTAAAACTCAAGTAGCAGTATGCTTATATATAAAAGTATAAAATGAAAAAACTTAGGAGGATTCTAAAAGAATCCTCCTAAGTTTTTTATATAGTGACTAGCGACTAGTGATTAGAGATTAGAGATTAGCTACTATTTTAGTATGCTTTTCCCCAGTAAACCATTTTCTTAGCTTCCTTGCCACAGCAAATACATTTCTCAGAAAGCTTTTCTTGCTCAAAAGGCATACATCTTGAAGTTATTCCTACAACTTCTTTTAGCTTTTCTTCACAAGCTTTTTCTTCACACCACATAGCTTTTATAAAGCCAGGTTTAGTGTCAGCAATTTCTTTAAGTTCATCAAAAGTTGTTGCAGAGTAAGTTTTTTCTTCTCTGTGTTTTAAAGCGTGTTCATACATAGCATTTTGAATATCTTCTAAAAGCTTTGGTATTGCAGTTTCAAGATCATTCATTGATACTACTAGCTTTTCACGAGTATCACGACGTACTAGGACAACTTGATTATTTTCTATATCCTTTGGACCAACTTCAAGACGTACTGGAACGCCCTTCATTTCGTATTCATTATATTTCCAGCCAGGCATTTTATCGCTAATATCTATGCCAACTCTAGCAAACTTTGCAATTCTAGCTTTAAGTTCTTGAGCCTTTTCAATAACTCCCTCTTTATGTTGAGCAACAGGTACGATTACTATTTGAGTTGGAGCTATTCTTGGTGGAAGTTTAAGACCACTATCATCACCATGTACCATTATAATTGCGCCAATAAGTCTAGTTGTCATTCCCCAAGAAGTTTGGTGAACGTATTGAAGCTGGCTGTTTTTATCTGTGTATTGGATGTTAAAGGCTTTAGCAAAGTTATCTCCAAAGTTATGAGATGTACCAGATTGAAGAGCCTTACCATCATGCATTAAGCTTTCTATTGTATATGTTGCTTTTGCACCAGCAAATTTTTCTTTCTCAGTTTTTTGTCCTTTTACTACTGGAATTGCTAAAACATTTTCACAGAATTCTGCATAAACATTTAGCATATCAATAGTTTCTTGGTGTGATTCTTCAGGGGTTGCATGTGCTGTATGACCCTCTTGCCATAGAAATTCTGTAGTTCTTAAGAAAGGACGAGTTGTTTTCTCCCATCTTACAACAGAACACCATTGGTTATACTTCTTTGGAAGATCATTATAAGATTGAATTATCTTTGCATAGTGATCACAGAATAAAGTCTCAGAAGTTGGACGAACACATAGCTTTTCAGCAAGTTCTTCACTTCCACCGTGAGTTACCCAAGCAACCTCTGGAGCAAAGCCTTCAACGTGATCCTTCTCCTTTTGAAGTAAACTCTCAGGGATAAACATTGGCATATATACATTTTCATGTCCTGTTGCTTTAAATCTCTCATCTAGGTTTTTTTGTATGTTTTCCCAAATTGCATAGCCGTAAGGACGTATAATCATACACCCTTTAACGCTTGAATAATCAACAAGCTCAGCTTTTTTTACGATGTCTGTATACCATTGTGCAAAATCTACATCCATTGCAGTTATAGCTTCAACGAATTTTTTTTGTTTAGACATTAATAATTCCTCCTATGTATTTTTCATATTTTTACAAAATAAAAAAGCCCTAATCCCAAAAAGGGACCGGCTTCCGGTGGTACCACCCTAGTTAATATATAAAATATATTCACTCATTCTTTTAACGGTAAAGTTCCGCTGTAGCCTACTATTATTTCGGTACAGAACTCGAAGGCTGGTTCAAAATTAAATCTTTAGAAACCTCTCACCAATGGCTTCTTCTCTTTGAAAAGACTTTAAAATTTACTATCCCTTGTCACAGTAATTCTATATAGAATTTTAATTAATATGATATAAGTTTACAAATAGATTGTCAATAGGTAAATTCTAATTAGTAAGTTAGGGTATTATAATAAATCATATATGCTACATTGAGTATATTATGTCCTTTAGTGATAAAAATAATAAATTGCTTAAATATTGATATTCGAATTATTATTTGGTATGCTGATTTTAGAAATGATGCTTACGTTAAAATAATCTTAATTTACCATTATTTAGTTTTTAGGTAGCCTTAAAAATTGAAAAGACTACTTTTAGTTAGAACATTTTAGGAGGACAATTTTATATTGAATATAAAACATAATATTAAAAATTTAGGGTGGAATGAAAGTTTAGGAAGAGAATTCAGTAAATATAAAAATTATATTAAAAAGATTAATAAGGGGAGATAAGTATGCTAGAGTTATTGTTTAAGAGAAGAAGTATAAGGAAATATAAAGATATTTCTATAGAGAAGGATAAGGTAGATAAACTTATAAAAGCTGCATTACTATCTCCATCTTCAAGAAGTATTAGACCTTGGGAATTCATTATTATTGAGGATAAAAGCACTTTAGATAATCTTTCAAAGAGTAAGACTCATGGCTCTTCATTCTTATCTGAAGCAGCTCTTGGAATTATTATTATTGCAGATACTACAAAGAGTGATGTTTGGGTAGAGGATACAGCTATAGCCTCTACAATAGTACAACTTCAAGCAGAAGATATTGGACTTGGGTCTTGCTGGATACAGATAAGAAATAGGATGTATAATGATAAAGTTACCTCAGAGCAGTATATAAAACAGATATTAGATATTCCAGAAAATTATTGTGTAGAGGCTATAATTTCTATTGGATATCCAAATGAGACTAAGAAAGCATATGATGAAAGTGAATTACAATATAATAAAATCCACAGAGAGAAGTTTTAATACTTCTCTTATTTATTGAATGAATTTGAACACTTATCATGTAGTAAAAGTAGTAGGAGGGGTAAGAATGGTAGAGGTTACAAACCTTACAAAGGAATTTAAAAAGGTTAAAGCTGTTGATCACATAAATTTCTCAGTAAAAAAGGGAGAAATTTTAGGTCTATTAGGAGAAAATGGAGCAGGAAAGACGACAACTCTTAGAATGATGGCTACAATGTTAAAGCCTACAGATGGAGATTGCTCAGTTTCAGGATATAGCATAAAAAAAGATGATGATAAAGTAAGAGGTGAAATAGGTATTCTATTTGGAGGAGAAGTTGGACTTTATGACAGGCTTACAGCTAGAGAAAATATCATGTATTTCGCAGAGCTAAATGGAATGAATGAAGCTAAAGCGAAGGAAAGTGTAGAGTATTTAACTAGAATGCTTCATATGGAAGAGTTTATAGATAGAAAGGTTGGTAAGTTTTCAAGAGGAATGAAGCAAAAAGTAGCTATAGCAAGATCTATAGTTCATAAACCATCAGTAATGCTCTTTGACGAACCTACAATAGGACTTGATGTAAGCGCAAGCAAAATTGTACAAGATTTTATTTTAAAGTGCAAGGAAGAAGATAAAGCTATAGTTTTTTCAAGTCATAGTATGATTGAGGTTGAAAAACTTTGTGATAGAATCGTAATAATCCATAAAGGAAAGTTAATTGAAGAGGGAACCATAGAAGCATTAAAGCTTAAGTATAATAATGATGATATGGAAAGTATTTTTATGAATTTGGTAGGTGATAACCATGAATAAGTCTGCGATTGTATTTAAAAAAGAATTAAGAGATCTTTTTAGAGATAGAAAGACAATATTAGTAAGTATACTAATTCCTTTAGTAATATTTCCTTTCATGTTTTTTGCTATAGGTAAAGCTGCTTCTAGTAATACAAAGAGTGTTGAAGAGAATTTTCATATATCTATAAAAGGTGGAGAAAACTCTCAATTTGTTAACTTTATAAAACAAGAACCAAAAATAAAATTAAAGGAATCAGAAAATTTAGAGGAGGATGTAAAGGATGGGAAATTATTATTAGCCTTAGAAGTTCCAAATAATATAGATAGTTTGATTAAAGATGAGAAACAGGCAGGAGTTAATATAATCTATGATAACACTAGCCAACAATCTATGATGGCACAGAGTATTATTGAAAATTATATACAAGACTATAGTAAGCAGGTAGTCGCAGTAAGATTACAGGAAAGAAATATGAATACCGAAATATTAACCCCAGTTAAGATAGACTATAGAACAACTTCAAAGGAAGAAGAAGGCTTAGGTAAAATGATGCTTTCAATGATGCTACCTCTTTTTCTTGTAATATATAGTATAACAGGACCTATGGGAGCTGCAATAGATTTAGGAGCAGGGGAAAAAGAAAGAGGAACCCTAGAGCCACTTTTAACTACTCAAGTGGGGAGAATGTCACTGTTATGGGGGAAGTTTGGGGCCATTTCTATAGTAGGTCTCTTGTCTACACTATCTTCCTTGATAGGTATAGGTATGGCCTTTTATCAAAGCGGAAAAAGTGCTATGGATATCTCTATAAGTGCTAATAGTATTTTGAGTATGGGTATTAGCGGAATTGCTTTAATATTTATTATGGTAATCCTTTTAAATCTTGTATTTGGTTCTTTGGAACTTGCAATAAGCATATACGCAAGGTCCTTTAAAGAGGCACAAACGTATCTTACACCACTTAACATAGTTGCAATAATTCCAATTTATGCAACCTATATGTTAGATGCTAGAAATATTGATACTTACTATTTTCATATACCTATTGCAAATGTAGTATGTGTTATGAAAGAAATTTTAGCGGGAGTATTTAATACAGGACATATATTAATAACTTTTGCATGGATAATGATATATATTATAGCTGCAATTTTATTTGCAAGATACATGTTTAGTAGAGAAGATGTTATATTTAGAACCTAAAAAAGAAGTCGCAAGGCAACTTCTTTTTATTATAGAGGCGGTACGTAGCTTTTTAAAACTTTCATAGTTCCAGTAAAGGTATATTCACCAAGGGAGGCAGGGATAAGAACACTGTCTCCTATTTTTATATCTTCTTTACCATCTTTATAAAGAATTTTACCACTTCCTTCTACACAGGTAAATGCATAAAATCTTTCTATATCACTATTTTCAGTAAAGGAATCTTCTACTGTATAAAGTTCTAAAGAGAAGTTTTTATCAATACATAAATAAGTCTTAGAATAACCACTTGAGCTTATAGAAATTCCTTTAATCTTCTCACTTTTAAGAGTTGGATCTATTACATCTAGAGCCTTTGCTATGTGAAGCTCACGCCCTCTATTATAATCATACACTCTATAAGTGGTATCACTATTCTGTTGTATTTCTGCTATAATTACCCCAGGACCAATGGCATGAATTAAGCCACTTTGTATAAAATAGACATCCCCTTTTTTAACAGAAATCTTATTCATATACTCATCTAAAGTCCCTTTTTTTATAGCAAGTTTAAAGTCATCAACAGTACAGTTATCTTTAGTCCCAACTACTAAGCTAGCATCTTCAAAAGCCTCTAATACATACCAAATCTCAGTTTTACCCATTTCATTTTCAACTCTTGTTGCATACTCATCATTTGGATGTACTTGAACGGAAAGGTAATCTTTTGCATCTATAAGTTTTATAAGTAATGGAAACCAATCTTTTTGTATCTTTGTACCTAGTATTTCATCTCCTTTAAGCTCTATAAGCTCTGCTAAGGACATTCCTTTAAATTCTCCATTTGCCATTATACTAATTCCGTGGGGGTGACAGGCAATATCCCAACTTTCGCCTATATTTCCTTTAGGAAGATTATCTCTAAATAATTCAAAGTCTCTTCCACCCCAAATTTTATCAAAATATAGGTTCTCAAATTTTAGTGGGTACATACACTACCTCCAGACTATTTCTATATCCTAATTACAGAATATGAAATTAGGGAGAATAAGGTACTTATATAATAAACACCCATTATTATAAGTTTTCATATAATATTTTAAGAATAATGTTAGAAAGGTTTTATTATGGATTATAAGAACTATTTAATTAGTTTTGTGAAAGCTTATTTACCAATAGGAAGTGAGCTTTTATTATCTAAAGAAGATGGCAATAAGACATTAATTTTACTGGCGGATATAGACAAGGATGGTGTAGTAGAGATAATTGCACCCTATAAGTTTGGAGAGGAAATTTATGTTATTATAATAAAAAGCCATTACAATCTTTGGTATATTGCAGCTAATATTAAAGGAAGTGGATATGATGTAAATTACTTAGATGTAGCTCCTATTACAAGTAACTATGAACATAACTTAATAATTGGTTGGCAATATGGAGCAATATGGTCTAAACTTAATATTTATCAATGGACTACAAGAGGAATTATGAATTTAATAAAGGAAAATATTTATTATAGCAAGATTGAAGTTGAAGATATGCCAGGAAAATATGGAAAAGACGGGAAGTCAGAAATAGCTCTTTGGAGTCATGACACCGGAGAGGCATACAAAATTGAAGTAGTTAGGTGGATAGATGGAAAGTTACAGACAGCATTAGATGTATATCCTTACTATTTTAAAAAGGTAGTTGTGTTTTATGAGAAGAAAGTTAAAGAAATGCCTGATGCAACTTTTTATTGGTATTACTTAGCTGATGCTGAATTAAAAGCAGAAATGCCAGAGAGAGCTTTGAAGTCAATTGAAAAGGCTATTAGCATTAATTCAGGCTATCCTGATAAAGATGGTTTACTTAAATTAAAGGAAGAAATTCTATTAAAATTAAATAGTATAAATACAAATACAAATATAGATATAATAGAATCTGAGACTAGAAGTGATAGGCAGTATAAATTGTATCCAGCTCCTGTGAAAAATATTGATGGAGTAAAGTGGGGGTATATAGATAGTAAAGGTGTATTTATAATCAAGCCAGAGTATAATAGTGCAAGAGATTTTCAGGATAATGGTATTGCTATAGTTGAAAAGGAAAACTTATATGGGCTTATAGATTTATCAGGAAAATATATTATAGAACCAAAATACGAGACAATCAATGAGTTTTCAGAGGGAAGGGCTACTGTTCTTCATAGAGAGGGATTCAAGGTAATAGATGAGAATGGAAAAGAGATAACAAATAAAGCATATAGCTATATAGGAACTTATAAAAATGGAAGAGCTATGTTTAGTATAGAAGATAGTGAAGGAAATTGGAAATATGGATTTTTAGATAGAACAGGTAAGGAAGTTATTCCTGCGATATATCAATCTGTAAATGATTTTAACAATGGAAAAGCTGTAGTTAATGTAAATGATGGTGAATATAGACTAATAGGAATAAACGGAGAGACGTTAAACACCTATAGGTACAGTTTTGTAGGAAATATAGGAGATGGACTTTTACCCTTTAGGGAGAAGAATGAGAGCAAATACGGGTTTATTAATGAAAATGGAAATATAGTTATAGCACCACAATATACAGGAGCTCAGAGTTTTAAAGAAGAGAGAGCTGTTATAAATGTAGGAGAAGATTTTACAAATCAATATGGACTTATCGATAAAACAGGAAAGATTATAATAAAGCCTATATATAATGATATACTACAAATAGGGGAAAAAAGAATAGCAGTAGGAGAAAGTGTAGATAAGGATAAGTCTTATATGGGATCAAAATATGCTATTGCTGATACAAATGGAAATTTCCTTATTGGTTTTATATATTCTCAAGTCTCAGAATATAAAGATGGATTGGCTTCTGTTTATGATGATAAAGATACATTTTTTATAGATACTAGTGGCAAACCAGCACTTAATCTACCGATAGTAGAAGGAAATGGAAGTATGTCTATTGAAGGGGATATAGTTAAAGTCAATGTTGATCTTAGGACATTATATTTAAATAAAAATGGTACTTTAGTTTATAAACAAAATACTACTATTCCATTAAATGATAAGTATAGTGTTATTGAAGAGAAATATAAACCAAACAAGGATTATTTAGTGTATTATCCTAGAATTGAAGGAATGGAGAATAATCAGGTACAAAGTAATGTAAATGAAAAATTAAAGGAAATGTCACAGGTAAAAGAAATTTCAGAGGATACTCAGCTTGATTACAGTTATACCGAGGATTTTTCAATAGAATTCTTTAAAAAGAACCTATTAATTATAGAATTAAATGGGTATGAATTTCCGTTTGGAGCAGCTCATGGTATGCCTAGCTTGATTTATCCTAGTATAGATCTAGTTAGTGGAAGATTTTATGAGCTTAAAGATTTGTTTAAAAAAGATAGTGACTATATAAAAGTTTTAAGTGATATTATAGAAAATCAAATAAAGACTAGGGAAGAGTATTCATATGTATGGATAGAAGATTATAAAGGAATAAATGAAAATCAAGGTTTTTATCTTGATAAAGATGCACTTTATATTTATTTTACACCTTATGAAATTGCACCTTATGCAGCTGGATTTCCTACTTTTAAAATATTATTTAATGAAATATCAAGTATTATTGATATTGAAGGAGAGTTTTGGAGGAGTTTTAATTAAAAAAGTTAAAGAGTGTATCGAAAAACTGATACACTCTTTTCTTCTATTGTGGTTTACTAATAAACATTTGTGTAAACATATTTCCGTAAGTTCCACCTTTTGTGATTCCAATTCCTATATGAGTAAAATCTGGGCTTAATATGTTTTTTCTGTGACCTGGAGAATTCATTAAAGCGTTATGAGCTGCGGCAACAGTTTGATTACCAGCTATATTTTCACCAGCTTGAACGTACTTAATTCCAAAAGATTTCATCATATCAAAAGGACTTCCGTATTTTGGAGAATTATGACTAAAGTAGTTATTATCCATCATATCTTGAGATTTAGTTCTGGCAACATTAGCAAGAGAAGTATCTACCTTTAAAGCTGGTACATTGTTTTGAGCTCTAGCTTGGTTTACTAGCCTTACCATTTCTTGTTCAACTGCACTTAGTGATCCTGTGTTAGTTGTAGCAGTTGGTGTTTTTGGTGTTGTTGGCCCTTGAGGAGTTGTAGTTCCTTGAGGAGCTGATCCTTGTGCTGCTGGTGGTGCGGCAGGTTCCTTATCTTCTGCAATTATTGCTTTACAATCCTCTTGAGGTACAAAACCTATTTTATCATTAGGTAGCTGAACAGCATAAAAATCTCCAACTTTGTTTATAACATCTAGAGTGCTGTTTTTATCTTGAGTTTGAAGTACAGGAGTATTACCTTCTGCTCCCATTCTCACATTAGCCTTGTCAGAAGTGATTTTTATTCTTTGAATATCTCCAAACTGTTGAATAGAAGATTCTACACCGCCGATAACTGGGCTTCTGTTATTTGTGTTATTTTGATTTCTTTGAGTTTGTTGTTGATTTTGCTGATTACGTTGGCTTTGTTGATCTTGCTCTCTACAGCCTACAGCTAAAATTGAACATGTAGCTATAGTTAAAGCAATTATTTTTTTCTTCATGAAACTTCCTCCTTAGATTTAAAAAATTATTGATTACACTTTAATAGTATTAGAAATTAGTATAAGTTCTATGAGACAAACTTTTAAAATTTATAAGTATTTACTATGGATATTAAGTATAAACACAGCACTAATGGATTAAAATGTTAATTAGACTAGTTTATGATATAATGTTAAATAAAAATAATTTAATTTAGGGGGTGTATCCAGCAATGAAGACTATTGTCATAGGTGGAGTAGCTGCAGGAATGTCAGCAGCTTCAAAAATAAAAAGAGTGGATGAAGAAGCAGAGGTTGTAGTTTATGAAAAGGGTTCATTTTTGTCTTACGGAGCTTGTGGACTTCCATACTATGTGGCTGGTATAAATAATGATTATACTAAAATGATAGCAAGAACTAGAGAGAGATTTGAAAGATCAGGAATAAGAACACACTTGAGGCATGAAGTAGTGAAGATTGTTCCAGAGAAGAAAGAAATTATAGTTAAAGATTTAGATAGTGAAAGAGAGTTTATAGACTCCTATGATAAACTTATGATTGCTACTGGGACAATACCTGTTGTACCTGAAATAAAAGGAAAAGATTTGAATGGAGTATATATGTTAAAAACTCTAGAAGATGGATTAGTTCTTAGAGAAGCTATGGATAAACAAGGGGTTAAAAATGTAGCTATAATAGGTGGTGGCTATATAGGAATAGAGGTTGCAGAGACTTTGAAAGAAGTAGGAAAGAATGTAACAGTTATTCAATCTGCTCCTAAAATATTAAGACCTTTTGACGATGAACTAATTGATATAGTTACAAAGCATATAATAGAAAAAGGAATTAACCTTAATCTAAATGAAAAAATTGAAGAAATCTTAGGAGATGATAAGGTAGAGGAAGTAAGGACTAATAAGGGAGTATATAAGGCTGATTTAGTTATACTTTCTATAGGAGTTAGACCTGCTACTGACTTTTTAAAAGATTCCGGAATTGCATTAGCAAAAAATGGTGCCATTATAATTGATAGAGAAATGAGAACTAATATTGAAGATATCTACTCAGCAGGTGACTGTGCAGAAGTATACAATAAAATTAAAGAAGAAAACACTTTCACGCCACTAGGAACAACTGCTAATAAATGTGGTAGAATTGCAGGAGAAAATATCACGGGAAAACATAACAAATATGTTGGAACACTGGGAAGTGCAGCAATAAAAATTTTAGACTATGAGCTTGGAAGAACAGGCTTATCAGAAAGTGAAGCAAAGGCATTAGCATTAGATTATAAAACTGTATTTGTAAAAGCTTATGATCATCCTATGTACTACCCAAATTCAACACCTATCTGGATTAAGCTTATATATGAAAAGGAAAGCTATAGAATTCTAGGAGCTCAAGCAATAGGTAATAAAGGAGCAGTTATGAGAATTGACATGTTTGCTATTGCAATTCACAATAACATGACAACTATGGATTTAGGAATGGCAGATTTATGCTATGCACCTCCTTTTTCAGGTGTATGGGATGCGGTTCATATAGTGTGTAACGCAGCAAAATAGTAAATGTTAAGAGGCTGCCTCTTAACATTTACACTATAAGATAGTTATATAAACAAAAGGCGGATGATAAAAAATGGCAAAAGTAAGTGCAAAAAGAGATGATTTTTTAAAGGAAGCTAAAAAGAGCACTTCACCTAAAATATACTCGTTATTAGTAGACTTAGTTAATGAGGATAAGAGAGAATTAGCGCAGGAAGTATTAAAGATTGATTATTTACTAGAGTATACTAGTAGTTGCATAAAACAACAAGATTACAGAGAGGCAAAAGAAAGCTTATCTAGAGCTAAAGTTAGAATAGATAGTTTAAAAGACAAAAGTGTAAATACAGAGTATATTGATTATTTATATGAGGGTATATCTAAAAAGGTTAAATAATAAAAAAAGTCTGTAGAGTGGTTAAAGTTACATGAAACCCTCTACAGGTACCAGTATTTTAGCTAAGTGTGCTATTTGGGACTTTCTTGCTTGATCTAGAAAGCATCCCTTTAACAATATTAGCGTAGTAGTCAGATACTTCGGGACATACTGATAATAAACTATCTACAACATGGTCGATATTACTATCATCTAGTTTTTTAGCCATAATGCCTGTGTCAAAAGTAATAGACTCACTATCTAAAGAATTATAAAGTTCATTTACAATTGGAGATTGCATAACACTATCATCTTCAGTACAGGTTTCAGAAAAGTATAAATCCTCATCTACTACTATAAGTTGACCGTATACATATTCTTTTTTATTTTCATCTGAAGGATTTTCTAAATTACAATTATATTTTACATGTTCTACATGTTTAATATCAAGTCTAAATTCATCATCTTCTTTTCTTGTTAATACACAGCGTATCTCTAAGTCTAATAATCTTTTTTTCATATGCTTTGAGAAATTTCCTCCAAGATCTGAAATAAAACGCTTCATTGATATTGTCTTTTTTAAGTTATAATTTTTTCTCACTATGGATAGTCTCCTCTTTAAATAATATTTTCTTTTTTGTTGATTTAATATATAAGTATTAATTTTTTAATACTTATAAAATCATAGAATACAAAAAACCACCTTTGTATATGTAAATTAATCTAATGAAGGTGGTAAAGTAATTAAATTTATCTGCTATATATAGTATAACACATAATTAAGAAATAAATAAAAAAGTTTTGAAATTTAATAGTGAATAGCACCTCTAGTTTAAGATTTGAAAAAAGGAATAAATCTATTTAATAAGCTAAAACTAATAGAAGATTTTCTTGGAGGTGAAGTGTATGAAAAAATTACTATATATATCAGCAAACTCAAAACCAGAAGCAATCTCTACTAGCAAAACTGTTGGAAGAGAATTTGTTAATCGATTTTTAGAAAAAAATCCTGAGTATGGATTAGAGGAATTAAATCTTTATAGTGAGTACATACCAGAGGTGAATCATAGAATATTTACTCGTAGAGCAGAGCCAGCTTCAGGAGCAGAATATGAACATCTCTCAAGAGAAGAGAGAAAAGCTGTGGATAAAATAAACCAGTTATGTGACCAATTTTTAAGAGCAGATGTTTACGTTATCGCTGCACCAATGTGGAGTATAAGCTTTCCATCAATATTAAAAAGATATGTAGATTGTGTAGTAATCAAAGATAAGACAATTAAAATATCACAAGAGGAAGTAACAGGTCTTCTAGAAGACAAAGATAGAAAAATGGTTTATATACAATCTTCAGGAGGAGTGTATCCAAAACTTTTAAATTGGAATATAAACCATGGTATAGATTATTTTCATGACTTATTTAAGTTCTTAGGAGTAGATAAGTTTGAGAAAATACTTGTACAGGGCACAGACGATGAAGATGTAGGAATAGATATGGCAAAAGAAAAAGCATATAGAGAAATTGACGATGTAATCGAAAAGTTTTCAAGAGAACCCTTGTTTAGATAGAGTGTAATTAAAAATAAAGCTACCAATACACTAGGTATTGATAGCTATTTTTTTTATGTTATTTACCTAGAGATTCAGATAAACACTCTTCAATAACATCTTCTGTAATTACAAAGATTTGTTTAGTATTCATGTTAAGTACCTCCCTCGATTAAGCCAAGCTAAAATGCCGTTAAAATTAGCGGACAAAATATAATATATGCAACTTAGAGGTATTTAGTACTAAAATATAATATAATTTTTTAAATTAAGGGTTTAATTGGAATATAGAATTTGAAGAGTATAAGAATTTAAGAATCATAATGTAAAAATATTAGAATATAATTTTAAAATATTAGAATATAATTTTAAAATATTAAAATATAATTGTGTTTTTAAGGAGGTATATATGAACTTAATGGAGGCTATTCGAGGCCGGAGAAGTATACGAAAATTTTTGCAAGACTCAGTAAGTGAGGAAGATCTTAAAGAAATAGTAGAGGCTGGAATTCTAGCCCCAAACGCTGAAAATGCACAAATGTGGAAATTTATTGCTGTAACAAATAAGGAAGTATTAAATGAAATTGGTGATGCGGTTTCTTATAAAGTAGATACTATAATTAATGCTTGCAAAAGATTTGACTATGATGCTATTGCACATCATAGATACTTTTTAACCTTTTTTCGAGATGCACCTGCTCTAATACTAGCATTTGCTCATCCTTATGAAAGTGCACTTGACTTGGCATTAGATAAGTTGAATCTGAAGTTAAAAATACCTATGAATATAGATGTAATACAGCAGAGTATGGGAGCCGCTATTCAAAATATATCCTTAGCAGCTCATGCAAAAGGTTATGGAACAACTTGGATGTATGCCCCGGTTATAGCATATAAAGAAATAGGTCAGATTCTTAATGTTCCTGAGCCATGGATACTTACAGCTCTTTTGCCAATAGGAAGACCAGCGCAGAATCCAAAAGCTAGACCACGAAAGTCAGTTGATGAGGTTTTTTCAATAATCAAATGACAGTAAAAAGGAAAGATGATAAGTATCTTTCCTTTAATATTAGTTATCCTTTTTTATTGTTTTTATCTTAAAATAATTATTTTAAAAAGCCTATCAAGTAGAATATAATATAGGTAAGGTTTTTTAACACTAATTTTTTATTTAGTATAAAACATTGTAGTTGGGAGATAAGCGATTAAATGAATACCTTGAGAAACATCTATAGATTTTTATACAGACAGGCAATTTTAATTTTATTGATATTGATATTTGGTGCAAGTATTGTTCTATTTTACTCTAGTAAAGAGGATGTAAAATTGCCTGTTTCTAAACCAACACATCATTTTTATTTTATTGCTCAAAACTCTGTAGATCCATTTTGGGAAGAAGTAATAAAAGGTGTGGAGAAGTCTGCTAAGGATAATAATGTTGTGGTAGAGTTTTATGCACCGAGATTTAATGATCCACAGGAGGAATTAAAATACATTGATATTGCTACTATATCAAAAGTAGATGGTTTAATTACTCATGTTTCTAACAAGGTAAGTTTTACAGATTATATTGATAAAGCATATAATAATAAAATACCTGTAATAACCTTTGAAAATGATGACAGTGAGAGCAAGCGTAATGCTTTTGTAGGTACAAATAATTTTATTATTGGAAGACAAGCTGCTAAACTCCTAGTAGAAGCAACAGATGGAAAAGCTAATATTGCCGTGATTTCAAATAATGATCTAGATCAGAGTTCAATAGAAAACAACTTGAAAATGAATGGATTTATGAGTATTTTAAAAGAATATCCACAGATGAAAATAATAAAAACCTATCTATCTCAAATGGGAACTTTAAGCGCAGAGGAAATTACTCAGACCATAATTGACTCTAGAAATGAAATAAATGCCATATTCACAATTAGTGCTGCAGATACCTTAGGAACAGCTCAATTTATAGTTGATAGAAATAAGGTAGGAAATATTATACTTGTAGGATATGGAAGCTCAGAGGAAATTCTAAGATATATAGATAGAGAAATAGTCTATGGAACCGTTGCAAGTGATCCATATAAAATGGGATATGAGAGTTTAAAGGCTTTAGTTGATATTAAAGCAGGAAAAAGTGTTCCTACCTTTATTGATACAGAAGTAAAAATAATTACAAAGAAAAACCTAGATACATTCAGAGTGAAATAGGTGATTAAATAATGAATAGAGACATATTTAAATTTTTTGGAATAAGGAAAAAATTAATTATACAATTTCTCTTAACTATATCATTGTTAGGATTTACTAGTATCTTTTCATATTATAATACGAGAGTAGTATTAAAAAATACAAATAATATAATTACTGATTATGGATATTTAAATAATTTAAAAAATGATGTAGACCATATGATGATGGAGCTTGAAAAGTATCTTACTAATGCATCATCTGAGAATCTACTAAATTATTATTACTATTATAATAATCTTGAAGAATTGACAAGGCAAATACCTACAACAAGGGAATATGATCTAGATAAGCTAGTGCTTAAAGATATTGGAAATATGCTACATGAATTAATGAGTGAAAGTGATAGAGCAATACAAGCAAAACGAGGAAGAATAAGTAGTAGGTATATTTTACATTTTCAAAGGGCAGATGAAATTAGTAACTATATAAAATTGTATAATAATAAACTATTAGATAGTAAATTAAAAAGTGGCTCAGAAAGATATGAAATTATAGCAAAAAATATGAAAATCATAACTTATTTTAATATTTTTATAATAATAGGTGCTATATTTATCAACATTTTCATAGCCGTTATATTTACATACAGATTAACAAAGCCTATAGCAGAGCTCTCACAATCCGCGGAGAAAATAGCGGAGGGCGATTTTGATATTGAATTAACTCAAACTCATACCGGGGATGAGACAGATATTCTTGCAAATGCATTTATAAAGATGGTTAAAAGCATAAAGGATTATATTGCTGAATTAAGACGTCATGCAGAAGTAGAAAAAAAGCTAAAAGAGCAAGAATTTTATAATTTAAAGATGAAAAGTCTTCTAAAAGAAGCAGAGCTAAAATCTTTGCAGTCTCAGATTAATCAGCATTTTCTTTTTAATACATTAAATGCTGCATCACAGCTAGCTATGATAGAGGGAGCAGATAAATCCTCAGAATTTATAGAAAATATTGCCCAACTTTTTAGATATAATTTAAAGAACATTGAAGATATGGTTCCACTGCATGATGAGATTGAATACGTAAAAAATTATATGCAGGTTTTGAAAATACGTTTTGGAAGTAGAATTGACTTTTTTTTACATATAGATGATGATACAGTAGATACGAAGATACCAAGAATAACCATACAGCCTATAGTAGAAAATGCATTTATACATGGGTTACAAAGCCTAGAGAGAAATGGAGAAATACATCTAAATGTAAGGTCCATGGAAGAAAGTATCTTAATAGAAGTTATAGATAATGGTAAAGGAATGGATTCAAATTGTATACAAAGAATTATATCCCTAAATCTAGATGAGGGAACTTCTCAAAAGCATGTTACAGGGATAGGTATGAAAAATGTTATACAAAGACTTCAGATTTCATTTGGTATCCCAGATAGTGAAAAACTAATTAGTATAGAAAGTAAGGTAGACTCTGGAACAAAAGTTACCTTAAGGATTCCGAGACTTTAAAGTTCACAGGGAAAGGAAGCAGAAAGTATGCTTAAATTATTAATTGCCGATGATGAATATCTTGTTATAGATGCTATTAAGATGATTATATCAAAAAATATAAAAGATATTGATGTTGTAGCTACTGCAAGTACAGGTAGGATGGCTATTGAAAAAGCTATTAGTCTTAAACCAGATATTGTTTTTATGGATATTCATATGCCAGGAATTGATGGCATTGAGGCTATAAAGCAAATAAAAAGTGTGAATAGTGACACTTTGTTTGTTATACTTACTGCCTATGAATATTTTGATTATGTTAAGGAGGCACTAAATTTAGGAGTATTTGAGTATCTTCTTAAACCTATAAATAAAAATAAATTAATAGAGACTTTCAATAATATAAGTATTGCTATTAACAAAAAAAGAGGGGACTTCATAAGAGAAATTGAATTAAAAGAAAAAATGAATAAAATTATACCTTCTCTAGAAGCAGAGTTTATTTCTAATAAATTATTTAATGTTAGAACAGTAAATGATATAGAGTTTTACCAAAATATTTTTAATATGAATCTAAAAAGTGGTTATGCAATAACAGTATTATTCGATAATCTGAACAATTCAGGTAAAGAAGAGAGTTTAAAATTAAAGTTTGAAAAACAGAGCTTTTTTGATGTGTTTAGTATTAAATTAAAATCATTGTGTTATTGTCTTATAGGAAGTCCTATATCAGATAGAATAATAGCCTATATTCCTACTGATAAAGAAATAGATAATGATAATATAAAAAATAAGTCTATAGAGATTGGAAAAAAGGTACTAGGAAAAATTAAAGGATTATCAAATTTAACATATAAAATAGGTGTAGGAAAAGTTTATGATGTAGAAAGTCTTGGAAAGTCTTGTAATGAGGCATACATAGCAGCAACTAAGACAAAGGATAAAGAACTTATGCATTTTGAGGATATTATTGCCGCAGATATTAATTCAAATATTTATCCTTCACATAAGGAGAATATATTTTCAAATAGTATACTGACTAGTAATATAAATGAGGCTAAAGAGGCATTCAAAGAGATATATGTTTGGCTAGTAAATATTTACGGAGATGATATTGACCGAATAAAGTTTAAACTTATAGACTTGATATTTACTACAGAAAAAGTCTTACCTCATAAATTAAAAAAGGCAGATGAATTAAAGCAGAAATACATTTTAGATATTTTAAGAATTAATAATAAAGATGAACTTAGAATACAGTTTATTTACTATCTTTCTGATATAGCTATAGAAATACAAAATCAGAGAAAAGGAGATATTGAGGGAATTATTCCAAAAGTGCTAGAGTACTTAAACAATAATTATTATTCTGATATTTCATTAAACGATGCAGCAAAAAATGTAAATTTGAGTTATCATTACTTTAGTAAAATTTTCAAAGATGAAATAGGAAAGAGCTTTACGGACTATCTTACTGAGCTTAGAATAGAAAAGTCAATGGAACTGCTGGCTAATCACAATATGAGTATTAAAGAAGTATGTCAGAAGATTGGATATAATGATGCTAATTATTACTGTAAATCCTTTAAGAAGATAACAGGGATGACACCTACAGAATATAAATCATTTACGAATAAGGGAAGTGATTATAATTATTAAAAATAATATATTGAAAAATTTTATAATTGTTATGCTTATTTTTATATTAGGTATACTAGTTTCTCTTATTTTTAGAAATTGGAATAGAACAACTCATAAGGAATATGACACTGACCAAGTAAGTATTAAAGAAAAGAAAAAAATAAGAATTGGATTTTCTCTTGGTACTCTAAAGGAAGAACGATGGATTAGAGACAGAGATATCTTAATGGCAAAAGCACAAGAATTTGGAGCGGAAGTTATAGTTCAAAATGCTAATAATGATGATCAGGATCAGTTGAAGCAAGTTAAATATCTTTTAGAACAGGAAATTGATGTACTTATAATAGTACCAAATGATTACTATAAAGCAGCTTCTGCAGTAGAAACTGCAAAAAAACAGGGAGTGCCCGTTATTTCTTATGACAGACTTATTTTGAACACTAATGTAGATCTTTACATAAGTTTTGATAATGTAAAAATAGGGGAACTTATGGCTAGTGCTCTGCTAGATACAATGAAGTCGGGAAATCTTCTTATAATAAATGGAGCAAAAAATGATAACAATACGAAAATGATTAAGGAGGGCTATGATAAAAAATTACAACCCTATATATCAAGTGGAAAAATTAGTATTATAACTGAAGAAAATGCACCTAATTGGCTAAAGGAATATGCCTTTAATGTAGTGGATTCATCACTACAGAATAAAATGGATATAGATGGAGTGATAGCAGGAAATGATAGTCTTGCAGAAGGTGTAATTGAAGCTCTATCAGAGCATAGATTGACACAAAAAGTAATTGTAATTGGTCAAGATGCAGATTTAGGAGCTTGTCAGAGAATTGTAGAAGGCACTCAATTCATGACTATATATAAGCCAATTGAAAAGCTGGCAGAAAATTGTATAGAGATGGCAATAAAGTTAGTAAATAATGAAGCTATTGATACTGGTAAACAAATATTTAATGGAAGATATAATATACCATATTATATATTAGAGCCAATTGCGGTTTATAAGAATAACATAGATAATACTGTAATTAGAGATGGATTTCATTTAAAAGATGAAGTTTATAGGGAGTAAAAAATACAGTCTGTGTAGGAGAAATTCTATGAGACTGTATTTTTTTATCATAAAATATTACTAGTCAATAATTATATTGAAAATACCTGGCAAATTTTTACCAGTAATGAGTAATCGTATACATAGACAAGTTCCTTCTTATATGAAATAATTTAAACATAAGAAAGAGGAGGGGTAAAATGAAAAAACTTATTTCGTTGTTCTTATTAGGTTTGATGGTTATAGGAATGGTTGCCTGTGGCAAGAAAACTAATACTGTAGATGTTGGTATAGTATTGCCAACAAAGGATGAACCAAGATGGGTTCAAGATGAAGCAAGATTTAAAGAAGCATTAAAGGATACTAAGTACTCTGTTGAAATCCTATTTAGTCAAGGAACATCTGCTAAAGAAAAGGAAAATGTTGAGGCTTTAATTGCTAAAGGAATAAAAGTATTAATTATTTGTCCACAAGATGGTGGAGCAGCAGCTGCAGCAGTTGAAGCAGCAAAAAAAGAAGGAATTAAAGTAATTTCATATGATAGATTAATTACTAATACAGATGCAGTTGATTACTATGTGACATTTGATAGTATAGCTGTAGGAGAAGCACAAGCAAAATATTTAGTTGACCAAGCAACAGGAAAGAATAATCCACTATACTTATATGCTGGTGCTGCATCAGACAATAATGCTTTCTTATTCTTTGAAGGCGCATGGAATGTATTACAACCTAAAATTGCTGATGGTACTTTTGTAATCAAAAATTCAAGTGATGCAGTTGCATTAAAAGGTAAAGCTAAACTTTCACGTGATGAAATGGGTAAAATAATTAGCCAAGTAACTACAAACTGGGATTTTAATGAAGCTAAGAATAAAGCAGAAGCACACTTAACATCTGCTACTGTAGCTGATAAAGGTAACGTATTTATATTAGCTCCAAATGATGGAACAGCACGTGCTATAGCTGATGCTTTCAAAGCAGATAGCGAAGTTAAGAGCTTTAAAGTTACTGGACAGGATGCTGAAAAAGCTTCTGTACAATATATAATTGATGGAAAACAATCTATGACTATATTTAAAGATGTACGTACTTTAGTAAAAGATTCAATAGATATGGCAGTATCTGTATTAGAAAACAAAGAGCCAGAAACAACTGGATCATACAATAATGGTAAAATTGATGTTAAAGCTAAACAAACAGAAGTAATTGTTGTTAAAGAAGATAATGTAAAATCTGCATTAATTGAATCTGGTTATTATCCAGCAACAGACTTTACTGGATTAAAATAAACAGAACTAATAAGTGAATGAGTAGTGATAGCTAAAACTATCACTATTCGTTTATTATATGATTTATAAAAATTAACCATAGTCTTAGTGAGGAGCGAAGTCAGATATGAATGAGTATATATTAGAGATGAAGAATATAACAAAACTATTTCCAGGAGTTAAGGCTTTGGACAATGTTAATTTTAAGGTTAAAAGGGGTGAAATTCATTGTCTTATTGGAGAGAATGGTTCAGGAAAATCTACTCTTATGAAGATACTAAGTGGGCTCTATCCTCATGGTGAATATACAGGAGATATAATATTTAATGGAGAAGTACAAAAATTTTCTGCTATAAGGGATAGTGAACAAGTTGGAATTGCAACCATTTATCAAGAATTAGCTCTTATTCCTGAAATGACTATCTATGAAAATATATTTTTAGGACACGAAATAAAAAGTGGAAAATTAATTGATTGGAATGAAACTATAGTTAAAGCAGAGGAAATGTTAAAAAAAGTAAAACTTGATATTAACATTACAACTAAAATAAAGGATCTAGGAGTTGGTAAGCAGCAGTTAGTTGAAATAGCTAAGGCGTTAAGTAAAAATGTTCGTCTTCTCATACTAGATGAACCTACTGCAGCATTAAATGAGAATGATAGTGAAAATCTTTTATATTTAATAAAAGAGCTTAAACAGCAGGGTGTAACTAGCATTTTGATTTCTCATAAACTAAAGGAAGTTATTGGAGTTGCAGATAGTGTTACAGTAATTAGGGACGGTAAAAGTATTTGTTCTATGGATGCCAGTGTAGAGGAAATTACAGAGAGTAAAATAATAAAAAATATGGTTGGACGTGAAATTGAAGATATATATCCTAAAAGAACTAATAAGCAATTTGGAGATATGATATTTGAGGTGAAAAGCTGGGGTGCATATGATCGTAATATTGGAAGAAAGATTCTTAAAAATGTTAATTTCAATGTTAGAAAAGGTGAAATTATAGGTATTGCAGGGCTTATGGGATCAGGTCGTACTGAACTCGCGCTTAGTCTTTTTGGAAATGCCAGAGCTTATGATATTGAGGGTGAATTATATATCATGGGAAAGAAGCAGCATTTTAGTAATCCTAGAGATGCAATAAAAGCGGGAGTTGCTTATGTTACTGAAGATAGAAAAGGAAATGGGCTTATATTAATTGATGATATTAGATCAAATATAACTATTGCTAATCTAAAGAATTTATCCAATCAAGGAGTTCTAAACAAAAATGAAGAAATAAAATTAGCAAATTACTATAAATCTTCTTTGAATATTAAAACACCTAGTATAGAACAGAAAGTTGGTAATTTGAGTGGTGGTAATCAACAGAAGGTTTCTTTAGGAAAGTGGCTAGCTGTAAATCCAAATATATTAATTCTAGATGAACCTACTAGAGGTATTGACGTAGGAGCAAAATTTGAAATATACACTCTAATGAATGAACTGGTAAATCAGGGTATGAGTATTATAATGATTTCTTCTGAACTACCAGAAGTACTTGGAATGAGTGATAGAATATATGTAATGTCCGAAGGGGAAATTGTCGGTGAGCTTACCCAAGAAGAGGCAACTCAAGAAAAAATAATGCAACTGGCAACTAATTAGGAGGATAAATTATGGGATTATATGAGGAAGCTAAACAATTAATAAAACAAAATATACGTGAATACGGAATGTATATTGCTCTTGCGCTTATTATGATTATATTTTCAATTGCTACTGGTGGATTATTTACTTCATCTAGAAATATCAGCAATCTAATTAACCAAACAGGTTATATCGCTGTCTTAGCGGTGGGAATGACACTTGTTTTAATAATAAGACATATAGATTTATCTGTAGGATTTGTTGCAGGATTTTTAGGTGCAGTAGCAGCTATACTACTGACTAGATTTGGATTACCAGTAATTATTACTATTCCAATAGTATTAGTTTTTGGTGTATTAATTGGATTGGTTATAGGATTTTTAGTAACTAAGATGAGTATACCATCTTTTGTGGTAACCTTAGCTGGTATGATGATTTTTAGAGGAGCATTACTTCTAATAACAGAAAAAACAGGAACTATAATTGTGCCAAATAGAAGCTTTAATGCTATAGGAAATGGATTTATACCAGATATAGTAAAGTTACAAGGGGTTCATGTATTAACTCTTATTATAGGCATTTTGTCAATAGGATTATATATTTGGAGTGAACTTAATACAAGAAAGAAGAAAATCAAATATGATTTTGAAGTTTTATCTTCAAAGTTATTTACAGTTAAGCTAGTGTTTGTTTCATTAATTGTTGGTTATATAACATGGATACTTGCAGGTTATAATGGACTTTCATGGACTATAGTGATAGTTATAGCAATAGTTGCTTTATATCACTTTATTACTAATGAAACAGTACTTGGAAGGCATATATATGCTGTTGGAGGAAATCTAGAGGCAGCTAAGCTAAGTGGTATTAATGTTAACAAGATAACCTATATAGTTTTTGCCTCTATGAGTATGTTAACTGCATTATCAGGAATACTATACACTGCTCGTCTACAATCAGCTACAACTACAGCGGGAACTGCATTTGAACTTGATGCTATCGCTGCAGCGTATGTAGGGGGAGTATCGGCAGCTGGTGGAGTAGGAAAAGTTACTGGATCTATAATAGGAGCTCTAGTTATATCATCCCTAACAAACGGAATGAATCTGATGGGTGTAGGAATATCCTATCAATATGTAATTAGAGGTGCAGTACTTGTAGCTGCTGTAATATTTGACGTAAAAACTCGTAATAATAGAAAATAAATTTAAAGTTAAAGAGCCTCTGAATTAATAGAGTTATCAATTCAGAGGCTCTTTTGTTTGCAGATTTAAGAAACATTAGCATTTAGTAAATCCCAAATTTCTTTTAAAATTTTGTTATCAACTTTGAAAGAGACATTAGATACACCATAGTGTACATATCCATCTTTTATAATAGAAAATGAAAGTTTAGAACCATCTTTTAAAGTTAGGACTACTTCTTTATAACTTTCCTCATTTCTATAATCACCTAGTTCAGCCTCAAGATTTTCTGCAAGAATTGGAGTTGCTTTATTTACTTTATGAAAAAACTGATCAATTTGTAGAATATTTGCAATTTCAGCTATACTATAATCTTCATAATAAAATAGTAGTACTACACTCCTATATTTTATAGGTAGATTCAGTACAAAGGAGATGATTTCATTATCTTCTTCTGTAGCATCATAAAAACATTCTTCCTCTAATATAGTTCTTTTTTTAAACCAAGAAGATTTCAATTTATCTTTGCATAAGTTTATAGCAATTCGAATTAACCAAGCTTTTTCATGATTGTTATCTTCAAAATTAGGTTTTTTCTCAAGTAGTTTTATAAAAACTTCCTGGGTTATATCTTCAGCATCACTAATGTTTTTCATATAAGAATATGAAATTCTAAAAATCATATCAGAGTAATCTTTAATGATATTTTGAATATAATTTTCGGCACCGTAAAATCTATTCATAGGTTAATAACCTCCTTTCACTAACAATACGAAAGAAGTAGAGAAAATTTTGCACTAACCTATTGTAAATTTAAATTTATATTTTAAACTAATATAAATTTTAGAATTTAGAATGTTTATTATATTAACAAAACTATAAAATATATAGTATAGTAGGATAGTATATATTTTATATAAATAAAAGATACTTAGTAGAATAACGTACATATAACGAGAGGATGAAATAATTTACAATGAGAATAAATAAGCGTCTCAGTAATCTTGGATTTTGCTCAAGAAGAGAAACAAACAGAATTATTGAGGATAATAGAGTAACAGTAAATGGTATGCCATGTGAGCCAGGGCAGTGGGTAGAAGAAGAAGATATTATACTCATTGATAATAAGCCTATTCCAGTAAAAGATAAAATTTATATTGCATTAAACAAACCAGTAGGTATTACTTGTACTGCATTAAAGAGTGTAGAGAGTAATATAATTGATTTCATGAATTATCCAGACTATATATTTCCAGTTGGTAGATTAGATAGAGCATCACAAGGACTAATACTAATGACTAATGATGGTGACTTATCGAATAAAATTTCTAAGTCGGAAAATGAACATGAAAAAGAGTATATAGTAACTCTAGATAAATCTTTTGATGATCTTTTTATAAAAGGAATGTCTGAAGGCGTTGATATTTGTGGAATTAAGACCAGGCATTGCAAAGCGAGTAGGATTAATGAAAACACCTTTAGAATTATTCTAACACAAGGACTAAACAAACAAATTCGTAGAATGAGTAAGGCATTAGGATATAAAGTTGTGATACTAGAAAGAATTAGGATTATGAATATAAAAATTGATGGTATAGAAATTGGAAAGTGGCGTAATCTTACGGAGGAAGAGATAACAGAGTTACGTAATTCTTAATCTCTGCTGTCTTTAATTTTATATTTTAAATTAACAAAATAGGCATACTATAATTATATTTACTTTAAAATTAAAATATGTGATAATAGAAAGTTGTAGAACGAAATAGTTATGAAAACAGTGAGGGATAAACAAATGAAAATAGGATTTGATCACAAGAAATATTTAGAAGAACAATCAAAGTACATATTAGAAAGAGTTAATGATTATGATAAGCTATATTTAGAGTTTGGTGGGAAGTTGTTACAGGACTTACATGCAAAGAGAGTACTTCCAGGATTTGATGAAAATGCAAAGATAAAATTACTACACAAATTAAGAGAAAAAGTTGAAGTAGTTATATGTGTATATGCAGGAGACATTGAAAGAAATAAAATAAGAGGCGATTTTGGTATTACTTATGATATGGATGTTTTAAGGTTAATTGATGAATTAAGAGGATATGAGCTTTATGTAAATAGTGTTGTAATTACTAGGTATGAAGGTCAGCCAGCAACGACTGTATTCATGAATAAACTTCAACATAGAGGTATAAAGGTATACACTCATAAAGCAACTAAGGGATATCCTACAGATGTAGATACTATTGTAAGTGATGAGGGATATGGAAAGAACCCATATATTGAAACAACAAGACCTATTGTAGTTGTAACAGCACCAGGTCCAGGAAGTGGTAAGCTTGCAACTTGTCTTAGTCAGCTTTATCATGAGCATAAGAGAGGGAATGTTGCAGGATATTCTAAGTTTGAAACTTTTCCAGTTTGGAATGTACCTCTAAAGCACCCTTTAAATATAGCTTATGAAGCTGCTACAGTAGACCTTAAAGATGTTAATATGATTGACTCATTTCATTTTGATGCTTACAATAGTGTAGCAATAAATTATAATCGTGATATTGAAACATTCCCTATATTAAAACGAATTATAGAGAAAATAACACGGAAAGAAGCTGTATATAAATCTCCTACAGATATGGGAGTTAATAGAGTAGGATACGGTATAACAGATGATGAAGTTATAAAAGAAGCATCAAATCAAGAAATAATAAGAAGATACTTTAAAACAAGTTGTGAATATAAAAAGGGTTATGTGGATAAAGAAACTCTTGAGAGAGCTAAGCTTATTATGGAAGAGCTTAATCTAAAAGGAGAAGATAGAAAAGTAGTTATACCTGCAAGAAATCAATCATCTAAGTTAAGAGAGCTATCAGATAAAAATGAAATATGTCCTACTGTAGCCATAGAGCTTGAAGATGGAACAATTATTACAGGGAAAAGTTCTGAAGTCATCAATGCAACTGCTGCTGTAGTGCTAAATGCAGTGAAGTATCTTGGAAATATATCAGATGAAATACATCTTATTTCTCCAGTTATTCTTGAACCAATATTAAATTTAAAATCAAAAACTTTAGGAAATAATAATGCGATTTTAGATTGTGAAGAAATACTAATTGCACTTAGTATATGTGCTGTTACAAATCCAACTGCTCAAGTAGCTATGGAAAAGCTAGTAATGTTAAAGGGATGTCAAGCTCATGCAACTACGATTTTAAGTAGAAATGATGAACAAATTTTTAGAAAACTTGGCATAGATGTAACATCTGATCCAGAATATCCTACAGAAAGCCTTTACTATAATAACTAAAAATAATTGATTATTGTTAGTTATACTTATAATTTCAAATAATTGAAAAAAGCACCAGTATTGATTGGTGTTTTTTTTATGTGAAATTAAATGGTATAGCTTCTTATATGTTATAATATTAATTAAAGTAAACAATCTATTAGAATATGTTGTATATAGATTAAATAGATATATACTAAGACTGATTAGGCGGGGTGAATTTTGAAATGATTAATCCGTTATTGGATATGAATAGGTTTTGGTCTGATGATGAAATTATAGAAGATAATATAGAGGTAAAAACCTTAACTAAAATTAAAAGTATCCTTAAGGCAGGAGATATAATTATTACGGAACCTGCTCACTTTTCAAGGCTTAGGTTTGTAGATTGGATAGCTAAGGGATCAAGGGTCGTGCAGAATACAAGATGGGGGCATACAGCTCTTTACGATGGACAAGGTAAGTTGTTTGAGGCTAGAGTGGATGTTCTTATTGGTCAAGGAAAGCAGTATGATGGAATTATATCTAGAGATTTAGGAGAAGTTCTCGTAGACCAAAACTTTTTAATAGTAAGACCTTTAGTTCAAGAACAGGTAAAAATTAATGCAATTAATAGGATGAAAGAACTTTCAGATAAAAAGCACATAAGATATGATAAATTAAGATTTGTACAAGGTGGACTAGATATATTAGGAATTAGAAAATTAAAAGTTAGAAACTTTGAGGAAGTACGTAGAATTATATGTAGTGAAGCAGTGGCTAAAGCTTATTGGGATTGGTTAAAATTTGTTGAAGATAGACATTATTCTCAAATCCTTCCTATTCATATAATCAATTCAGATAAGGTTCAACATGTAGCAATAGTTGACCGCAATAATGAGGGACAGGTTGATGTTAATATGCTCTATACTCTACCTAAATGCTCTAACATGACATCCTCTCAAACTGGGTAGGGGGAAGCACTTCATACTAAGAAACTTAATTAGAAGCCTCGTATAGGAGGCTTCTTTTATTGTTTATGAACAAAATTATGAGAAATGCCTTACATAATTTTTATTTCATTCATTACAAGATCAAATTTTGCATTTAAATAATCAGCAGCTTTTCTGCACATAAGCATTCTAGTAAGAAATATTTCAAAGTAATCCATTATAGAACTAATTGAAGTGTCTATTTTCAAATCTAGTAAGATAGAACGAGTATCAGGATTTATAATCACCTCTGAGTGTTCTACTGCATAATTTACTCTATCATGAATATCAAAGGTAGAAAAGTCTGGATTTCTTACTCTGCTTCGACGCACATCAGATTTATCTCCTAATATTAAAGCAGCAGAAACATTATTAACTGGTGATCCAGTTCCTTCATCATGATTGCCTATAGCTGAAATAACTAGGGCAATTTCATCTGGATCCATACCCAATCTAGTTAAAATATTAAAACATAGAACAGCTCCTGTTTGAGCATGATCTTGTCTATTTACCATATTTCCTATGTCGTGAATATATCCAGCAATTTTTGCAAGTTCGGCTTCTCTTTCACTGAAACCTAACTGAGTTAATATTTTAGAAGCAGTATCAGAAACTTTAGAAACATGACCAGTGTCATGTCTTGTAATACCTAAAATATCTAGTAATTGATCTGATCTTTCAATATATGTTTCAATCTCTTTATTATTTCTTATATCTTCATAAGTAAGTATTGCCATAAATATTCCTTCTTTCATAATTTATATGTATTTCATTTCGCATATTTTCTCTATATATTATTAACAATTTTACATATTTCAATTTAAGTTTTAGTTATAATTTATTGTATATAAAATTTATTGATAACATTTACCTTAAATAATAATATTACCATAAGTTAAAAAATGGAGTGGACAAGTCGGATATATCACTGCAATGTGGCTTTAATAGTACATCTCATTTTTCAACATGTTTTATTAAGCATCTTGGCAAAACTCCTTCAGAGTTTCAAAACACTTATTTGGAATAATATAAGTTAGTAGGATTATTAAAGAGAATGAGGAGATTTTGAAAGAAAAGACTTCTATAAAACTTTTGTAGTCTTAAGACTTAAAAATGGCATAGCAACAACTTGGACTATGGAAAAAAACTTTGCATCAAAAGAATATATTAAATTATAAACATGTTGTAATTATTAAAATTTTAAATATGTATACTATATATCAACACTAAAAGGTACATTTCTTTAATATAGATT
The DNA here is from genome assembly GCF_055755365.1 of Clostridium sp. X. Lineage (NCBI taxonomy): Bacteria > Bacillati > Bacillota > Clostridia > Eubacteriales > Clostridiaceae > Clostridium > Clostridium sp. X. Next base: position 228,208 of record NZ_CM146912.1, on the reverse strand, counting down.
TGTCCCTTTTTCTGTTTATGAAAAATACATAATAGTGCTTAGCATCATCTTAAAAATAGAGTAATATCAATATTTACTAATTTTAAATGGATAAAAAATAGTGTTGACAAAATTTTATGACAGGAATATAATTTAGCATGTAAAATATTTAGTTGCTAAAATAAAATACACTAAAGTAAAGAGGGTGTTGAGTTGGAAAAGGATGCAAAAGAAATTGTTGCAAATGAACTTATAAGATGTTTTATGAAGTTTAAGAAAATAGAGTGGCATAAAGGCTCTTTTGATGGAATTAAAAAAAGTGAAATATTCTTACTAAAAGAAATGATAGGGCTTATGAAGGATAATAGTAATGGAGTAAAAACTTCTGAACTAAGCTCAAAACTTCAGGTAACCCCTGCAGCAGTTACACATATTATAAATTCTCTTGAAGCAGGAGGATTTGTGGAACGTAATCAAGAACCAAAGGATAGAAGAATTGTACTTGTTAGACCCACGGAAAAAGGGGAACAAGTGGTAATGCTAGCAAAAGAAAAAATGAGTAAAAACTTTCAAGAGATGGTAGATTTTCTTGGAGTGGAGGATAGTAAAGAATTAACTAGATTATTATCATCAATATATGAGTATTTTGACAAAAAAAATAATTGTAATTGTAATAAATAGTGGGAGATGGGAATTTATGATTAAATTGTTTAGGTTTTTAAAACCATATACAAAATATGTGGTTGCTGTTTTAATACTTTTATTTCTCCAAACTATAGCAGAGCTATACCTGCCTACCTTAATGTCGGATATAGTTAATAAGGGTATAGTTAATGGGGATACAAATTATATTATTGAAATTGGCGGATTTATGCTACTTGTAGCTGGAATAAGTGGTGTTTTTACCATAATAGCAAGTCTCTTATCCTCAAAAGCTGCCACAGCCTTTGGAAAAGATTTGCGTAGAGTAATTTTTACAAAAGCAGAGGAGTTTTCACTACATGAATTTGATAAAGTAGGAACTTCTTCTATGATTACAAGAACTACAAATGATATCACTCAAGTTCAACAAGTAACAATTATGATTATGAGGTTTATGGTAACTGCACCTATCATGGCTATAGGTGGAATTATTATGGCAATGTCAAAGGATAGAAAACTAACACTAGTACTCGCAGTTGCTATTCCCTTTCTTATATTAGTTATATTTCTTGTAGCAAAAGAGGCAATTCCAATGTTTAAATTAATGCAAAAGAAGATTGATAACATAAATCTAGTATTACGTGAAAATCTTACTGGAATCAGAGTAATACGTGCTTTTAACCGTATTGATGATGAAAAAAAGCGATTTGAGGAAGCTAGCTACGATTTTACGTCTACAGCAATTAATGTAAACAAGATGATGGCTTTTGTAATGCCTGTGATGATGTTTGTAATGAGTGCTACAAGTGTAGCTATTATTTGGTTTGGTGGTATTCGTATTGATAATGGAAATATGCAGGTAGGAGATATGATGGCATTTATTCAATATGCTATGCAAATTATGTTTTCATTTATTATGCTTGCAATGATGTTTGTTATGATTCCTCGTGCGGAGGCTTCAGCAGAGAGAATTAATGAGGTTTTAAATATGGAACCTGAAATTAGTAATCCTATAAAGCCACGCATTGCCGATGATAAAAGAGGGTATATAGAATTTAAGGATGTTACCTTTAGTTATCCAGGGGCAGAGGAACCAGCTATAAAAAATATAAGCTTTGGTGTAAGCCCAGGAGAAACTACAGCTATAATTGGTGGAACGGGTTCAGGTAAATCTACTCTTATAAATCTTATACCGCGTTTTTATGATGTTAAAAGTGGAAGTATTCTTGTTAATGGGGTAGATATTAGAGATATGAGTCAGCAAGATCTTAGAAGAAAAATTGGATTTGTACCACAAAAAGCAGTCCTGTTTACAGGTACCATAGGTGAAAATATTAGATATGGAAAAGAAGGAGCTAGTGATGAGGAAGTAGTAAAAGCAGCAGAAGTAGCTCAAGCTTCTGATTTTATCTCTAAGATGAAGGATGGTTATGATTCACTTATAGCTCAGGGTGGGAATAATGTTTCCGGTGGACAAAAACAGCGTCTTTCTATAGCTAGAGCATTAATTGGAAAACCAGAAATATATGTATTTGATGATAGTTTCTCAGCTCTAGATTTTAAGACAGATGCAAAGCTTAGAGCAGCACTAAAGAGTGAGACTAAAGAGGCTACTGTAATTATTGTAGCTCAAAGAGTAAGTACAGTAATGGATGCGGATAGAATTATAGTTTTGGATGAGGGCAAGGTTGTAGGAATTGGAACTCATAAGGAGCTTCTAAAATCAAGTGAGATATATCGTGAGATTGTGTCTTCACAACTTAGTGAGGAGGAATTAGCATGAGTGAAAATAGACAACAAGGACCAAGTAGAGGACCAGGATCAAATGGTGGACCTCCAATGGGAAGGCCAGTAGAAAAGGCTAAAAATTTTAAAGAAACTTCAAAAAGACTTATAAAATACTTAATGCCAAGAAAAGTAAATCTTATAGCAGTGTTTGTAACTGCAATTGCAGGAACAATATTTAGTATTGTAGGACCAAAGATTATGGGAAGAGCAACAACTAAGCTATTTGAAGGGCTTATGGCTAAAGGGGAGTATGCTAAAAACTTATTCACACCTGAGAATATACCAAGTCTTTTAAAAATGCCAGACTTACCAGAATCTATTAGAAAAACTATAAATGGTATCATGGCAAATCCACAGTCTGCACAACAGGCACCTTCAAGGGATATGACAAGTATAGATCCGGAGCTGTGGAGATTTATAAGTACACATGGACCAAAAATAGATTTTAACTATATTGGTAGGATTGTTTTAATACTAATAGGACTTTATTTAGTAAGTGCAATTTTTAATTACATTCAACAATATATCATGGCAGGGGTAGCGCAAAATACTGTTTATGATATGCGTAAAGAAGTTAGTGAGAAAATAAATAGATTGCCACTTAAATACTTTGATTCACGGACTCATGGTGAAATTTTAAGTCGTGTTACTAATGATTTGGATACTGTAGCAAATACGCTTCAACAGAGTTTAACTCAGCTTATAACTTCTGTAGTAACTATTGTAGGTATTGTAGTTATGATGCTTACAATAAGTCCATGGCTAACACTTATTACAATCGTAACGCTACCGCTTTCAGGAATTGTAACTATTGCTGTTGCTAAAAAGTCACAAAAATACTTTGCAGATCAACAGAAAATTCTTGGGGAGCTAAATGGACATGTAGAAGAGATGTATACAGGGCATAAGATTGTAAAAGTATTTGGAAGAGAAAAGAAATCAATAGATGAATTTAATGAAATTAACGAAAAGCTTTATCATGTGGGATGGAAAGCTCAGTTCATGTCAGGGATTATAATGCCTGTTCTAATGTTTATAAATAACATTGGATATGTACTAGTTTGTGTAGTAGGTGGAATATTTGTAACTAAAAATAGAATTGAAGTTGGTGATATTCAGGCATTTATCCAATACTCAAGACAGTTTACTCAACCTATAGTTCAAACAGCAAATATTGCAAACATTCTTCAATCAACAGTAGCAGCTGCTGAACGTGTTTTTGAAATTCTAGATGAAGTTGAAGAGCTTCCAGATAGAGAAGAAGCTGTAGCTATTAAAGAACCTAAGGGAGAAGTTAAATTCGATAACGTTAAGTTTGGATATAAAGAAACTGTAACTCTTATGGAAGACTTGAGTATAGATGTAAAGCAAGGACAAACGGTTGCAATAGTAGGTCCAACTGGTGCTGGAAAAACTACTCTAGTTAATCTTTTAATGAGATTCTATGAAATTCAAGGTGGAAAAATTACTGTAGATGGAATAGACATAAGAGAGGTAAAACGAGGAGATTTAAGAGCAATGTTTGGTATGGTACTTCAGGACACTTGGCTATTTACAGGTACTATAAAAGATAATATTGCATATAGTAATAAAAATGCTACATTCGAGGAAGTTGTTAAAGCAGCACAGGCAGCTCATGCAGATCATTTTATTAGAACACTCCCAGAGGGTTATGACACAATATTAAATGAAGAAGCATCAAATATATCACAAGGACAAAAACAGCTATTAACTATTGCAAGAGTAATACTTGCTAATCCTTCAATATTAATTTTAGATGAGGCTACAAGTAGTGTTGATACAAGAACAGAGGTTCAGATTCAAAAGGCTATGAATAACCTTATGAATGGAAGAACAAGTTTCGTTATAGCACATAGATTGTCTACAATTCGTGATGCAGATTTAATACTAGTTATGAATAATGGTAGCATTATTGAACAAGGAAATCATATAGAATTGCTTGAAAATGGTGGATTCTATGCTGATTTATATAATAGCCAGTTTACCACAAATAATAATGAAGAAGCTGTTTAAAATATAAGATATCAATGAAAAATAAATAGCATAAAAATATAAATAAACTAATAAAAGATTATTGAGATTTACCAATAATTATGTTATATTTTAATACAGTATAATTATACTATTAGGGTTATAATTATAACCCTATGTAATAACCTCTTTCTTGGCCTATGCTATGCCATAAGGGGTTTTTCTTTTTAGTTTATAGGAAATTAAAATAACATGAAAAGTAAAGGAGTTGTTACGGTGTGACAGAGGATGTTTTTGTTCAATTGTCAAATGTTTGTAAGGTATATGATCAAGAGGATGCAGTAGTGAATAACTTAAACCTTGAGATTAAAAAAGGAGAGTTTTTGACCATATTAGGGCCAAGTGGTTGTGGAAAAACAACAACTTTAAGAATGATTGCTGGATTTGAAACACCTACTAATGGAAATATAATAATTGATGGAGAGAATATTACAGATAAATCACCACATCAAAGACCTGTAAATACAGCTTTTCAGAATTATGCTCTATTTCCACATATGAATATTTTTGATAATATTGCCTTTGGTTTAAAAATGAAAAAAGTACTAAAGGATGAAATTACTAAAAGAGTATTAGAAATGTTGAAGGTTGTTCGATTAGAAGGATATGAAAATAGGATGCCATCCCAGCTAAGTGGCGGTCAAATGCAGCGAGTAGCTATTGCTAGAGCTTTAATCAATAATCCAAAGGTTCTACTATTGGACGAGCCACTAGGCGCTCTTGATTTAAAACTTCGCAAACAGATGCAATTAGAACTTAAGTATCTTCAAAAAAATCTGGGTATAACCTTTATTTTTGTAACTCATGACCAAGAAGAAGCATTGACTATGTCAGATAGAATAGTAGTTATGAATAAAGGTGTAATAGAGCAGGTTGGAACACCGGAAGAGCTTTATGAAAGACCAAAAACTAAATTTGTAGCTGATTTCCTAGGAGAGACAAACCTTCTTGAAGGAGAAGTAATTAAAATAAAAGAAACTGAAGTATTGCTGCACTTAGAGCAGGAACAAGACATAATAAGAATTCCAAATCTTAATTATGATTTAGGAGATAAGTTTACAGTATCAGTAAGACCAGAGAGAATAAAGATAAAACTAGAACCAGAAGAAGGGGACGTTTACCTTCAATGTAAGCTAGATGAGAGAATTTATGTTGGTTCTAATATTAAGACAGTTATGGTGCTAAAAAACGGTAAAGAAATTGTGGTAAATGAACCAATAGGACAAAGCTATGACTTCCAAGATGAAACAAAAGATTACTTTGTAACTTGGAATCCAAAACATACAGTAGTAATTAAGGCATAGGGGGCAGAGAAATGGATAATAAGACTTCTCTTAACTTCAATACAAATACACCAAAAAATAAAACTATGTTTAGCGGGACTATAGATAGATTAAAGAAGTTATTGGGTGCATTTGTGACTATATTGCCAGTATCAATATGGATGTTAGCTTTTTTCATAGTTCCATTAATTTTAATTTTAGTAGTTAGCTTTGCATCAAGAGGAGAAGCAGGAGATATTGTATATAGTTTTACCTTAAGTAATTACGCAAGAATATTTGATAAGCTTTATCTTACTATCTTCTTTAAATCTATACTTATAGGACTAGTAACTACTATAATATGTTTAGTTTTAGGATATCCCTTTGCATTTATAATTGCACGCTCAGGGAAAAAGTTAAAACCACTATTTTTATTGTTAATTATGTTACCCTTTTGGACAAACTCCTTAGTTAGAACTTATGCTATGATAATACTTCTGAGAACTGAAGGAATTATTAATACTGTTCTTCTAAATATAGGATTAATAGATGTACCACTTCAGCTTATGTATAACAATATGGCTGTAATGATAGGCATGTTATATATGATGTTCCCATTTATGGTACTTCCTCTTTATGCATCAATTGATAAGCTTGACATGAGCTTACTGGAGGCAGCAGAAGATTTGGGAGCAAATCCTTTAAATAAGTTTTTAAAGGTAACTCTTCCACTAACAAAAGGAGGAATATTCTCAGGTTCACTTTTAGTATTTGTTCCAACCCTTGGACTGTTCTTTATAACAGACTTAATGGGAGGAAGCAAAGTAATGCTAATGAGTAATCTTGTCAAGAATCAATTTTTAACAGCAAGAGACTGGCCATTTGGATCAGCTATATCTGTTGTCCTTATGGTGGTAATGATAATATTAATCTTCTATTACACTAAATTTAATGGAAACAAAAATAAGTGGGAGGTGTTATAGAAGATGAAAAGTTCAAAAGGAACAATATTTAAATCTATATATGCCTTTTTGATATACATGTTTTTGTATATTCCTATAATAGTTCTTATAGTATTTTCCTTTAATGAATCTAAACTCAATGTAGTTTGGACTGGCTTTACCTTTAAGTGGTATGAAAGCTTAATGCACAATGCAGGCATACTTGGAGCTGTAAAGAATTCTCTTATAGTAGCGATTATTAGCACAATAATAGCCACTCTAGTTGGAACCCTAGCAGCAGTAGGACTTTATAGGTATAAGTTTAAAGGGAAAAATGTAATAGATTCTATACTAAATATACCGCTAATTATACCGGAAATAGTTATGGGTATATCCTTACTTGCATTCTTCTCAATCGTTGATATGCAACTTGGAATGAAGACCTTAATTATTGCACACGTAACCTTTAGTATAGCTTACGTAGTATCAGTTGTAAAAACTAGACTAGATGGATTTGATAAATCTGTTGAAGAAGCTGCTCTAGATTTAGGAGCTACACCACTGGAAACCTTCTTCCATGTTACATTGCCTATAATTATGCCTGGGGTTATTGGGGGAGCGTTACTTGCATTCACCTTATCTTTAGATGATGTAATTATAAGTTTCTTCGTAGCAGGAGCAGGAAGTACAACTCTTCCACTTAAGGTATTTTCAATGGTTAAGTTTGGTGTAACACCAGAAATAAATGCACTATCTACAATAATTATTTTGTTTACCTTTGTTGTTGTAGGATTATCTTCAGCACTAAAGAATGTGAACCTCAATATGAAAAAAATTGGAGCAGTAGTATTCTCAATCATATTTGTAATTTCAAGCTTAAGCTATGGAATTTGGAATTTTGCTAAGGCAAGTGATGGACCAAAGCAAGTACTTAATGTATTTAACTGGTCTGAATATCTTCCGCAATCAGTTATTGATAAGTTCGAGCAAACCTATGGTATAAAAGTTAATTATAGTACTTTCTCATCTAATGAAGAGATGCTTGCAAAGCTTATGGCTGGCGGGGGAGAATATGATATTGCTGTAGCAAGTGATTTCATGGTTGAAATCCTTAAAAAGCAAAATTTAATAAAAGAGATTAATAAGGATAACATACCTAATATAAAGAATATGGGAAAAGAATTCTTAGATTTACCTTTTGATAAGGGAAATAAATACAGTGTACCATATATGTGGCTTGCTGGAATAATAGCTTATGATAGCTCAAAAGTTTCAGAAGGTACTATTACAAGTTACGCTGATTTATGGAAGCCTGAATTTAAAAATTCCTTGGTTATATTAGATGATCAAAGAGCAATAATAGGTATTACATTAAAGAAATTAGGATACTCTTTAAATGAAACTTCTCCAGAAGCTCTAGCAAAAGCAAAAGAAGAGCTAACAAAACTTCAAGCTAATGTTAAAGCCTATGATAGCGATAGTCCAAAGACTAGCCTTATAAACGGAGAAGCTAAAGCAATATTCGCTTGGGGTGCAGAAGGTTCTCTTGCAAAGAGAGATAATCCAAAGGTAAAATATGCAATGCCAAGTGAAGGACTATTCCTTCAACAAGATAACTTTGTTATTCCAAAGAATGCAAAGAATGTTCAGGCAGCAGAATTATTTATGGATTTTATAATGCAGCCAGAAATCTCCGCTGAAATTTCAGCTGAGTTCCCATACGGAAATCCAAATGTGGCAGCTCATGAATTCATAGATGAGGAAATTCTTTCTGATGAGGCAGTTTACCCAGCAAAAGAACATGTTAAGAAAGGCGAATATCTAAGAGACATTGGAGAAGCTATAACAGAACTAGATAGAATCTGGTCAGAAGTTAAACAGTAAAAATTGTTACACAAAGGCGGCCTGGATAATCTAGAGGTAAGGTACTAAAAATCCAAGGTATATAATTTAACAGAGAATCTTCACCACGTTAATAAGCTCTAAGTTTATTCCCTTAAAAATTACCTACCCATGCCTATGCAGCGTCCTGCTGCAGTCATGGCTCCCACCCGTCCTGGGTGGGAATTACGGTAATTTTTTAACTCATAAACTAAGAACTTCTAAAACTAGTTCAAAATTCTCTTAATTAATTATATACCTTTTTACTCTTAGTACCTTAAATTAGGTTAAGCAAGGCCGCCTTAGGTGACTTCTAATTTAAACAGCAATGTAAGCAGTTAAAGTTATATCCAGTAGTATTTATTATTATAAATACTGCTGGAAGTAAATTGTTGAAATTCAAGGTGCTTAAAATTTATACTTACTAGAGTTATTTAAATTCCAACTTTTTTAGATACAATAATAAATTAATAAGAACTTTGAAAGAAATTAAATAAGAGACTTAGCTAGACGTTTTAAAATTTTCGTAGAAGCCTCAAGGATGAGGCTTCAGCTTTAAGCATCAGGACGATGCATTTAAAGCGTTAAAAAATTTTAGATAAGTATAGCTTTAGTCTCTTAAATTTATTGAAAGTTCTTTGTTTTATTATTGTATCTAATTTATTTGTTGGAATTTAAATTTTATCTCTAGCAACGTAGTTAGTATGGAGTAATTCGTGTGCTTTTTCTCCACCGATTTCACCGATAAAGTCTTTGTACATCTGTTGTACAGCAGGGTTTTCGTGAGATTTTCTAATTGTTTTATTTCTATCTTCGGTATATAGAGCAGCCATTCTGGACTTAACTACTTCTATATTACCATTGTGGTATGGCTGTCCACCACCATCGATACATCCACCGGGACATGCCATTATTTCTATTGCATGATAATGGGCTTCTCCGGATTTTATAGATTCAAGTAGAGCTCTTGCATTTCCAAGTCCGTGAGCTACTCCAACCTTAATTTCTTGTCCATTAATATTTACAGAAGCTTCTTTTAGGCCTTCAAGACCTCGTACACCGTGGAATTCTACATTTTCTAGTGTTTCACCAGTAAGCCATTCATATGAAGTTCTAAGGGTGGCCTCAAGAACTCCTCCTGTAGTTCCGAATATTACAGATGCACCAGTAGATTCACCAAGAGGATTATCAAAGTCTTCATCAGGTAGGGTATTGAAGTCAATTCCAGCTTCCTTAATCATATCTCCAAGCTCTCTTGTAGTTATAACTAAGTCTACGTTATTTTCTCCTTCATTTTTCATTTCAGGACGAACTATTTCATATTTTTTGGCAACACAAGGCATAACAGATACTACAACTATTTTAGCAGGATCTATGCCTAGCTTTTGTGCAAGATAAGTCTTAGCTAAGGTTCCAAACATAACGTGAGGAGATTTACAAGTTGAAGGTATATCTAATAGTTCAGGGAATTGGTGCTCGATAAATTTAACCCAGCTCGGACAGCAACTTGTAAGAATAGGAAGTCTTCCACCATTTTGTAATCTATCTATGAATTCGTGAGCTTCTTCAACTATAGTTACATCAGCTGCGAAATCAGTATCAAATACATTCTTAAAACCAAGTCTCCTTAAGGCTGCTACCATTTTTCCAGTAACAATAGTTCCAGGTTCCATACCGAATTTTTCGCCAAGGGCAACTCTTATAGCTGGAGCAGTTTGAACTATAACATATTTATTAGGATCATCCAAGTATTTCCATAATCTGCCCATGTTATTTATTTCAGTTAGTGCTCCAGTAGGGCAAACTTGCACACATTGACCGCAAAAAGTACACATTGTATCAAGCATTGGAAGGTTAAAAGCAGGGGATACAACTGTTTCAAAACCCCTATCTACAGCAGAAAGAATACCACAAGTTTGTACTTCATTGCACATAGTTTCACATCTTCTGCACATTATACATTTATCAGGGTTTCTGTGTATTGAGGCACTAGAAGAGTCTGTTTTATAATTTGATTTTTCACCTTTATAGTGCACTCTTCTAATTCCTAGTTCAGCAGCTATAGATTGAAGTTGACATTGCATGTTCTTATCACATATAAGACAATCTGTTGGGTGATCAGATAATAAAAGCTCTACCATAGTACGTCTTGCTTTTATTGATCTGAGTGTGTCAGTCTTTACCACCATTCCCTCTGTAACTTTTGTAGCACAAGAAGGGGCAAGATTACGTCTTCCTTCAACTTCTACAACACAAACTCTACAAGATGCAGTTTTATTAACCATTTTTATATCGTGAAGATCTAGGTAGCATAATGTAGGGATGTGTATATTTATGGATTTTGCAGCATCCAAAATAGAAGTGCCTTCAGGAACGGTAATAGCAAAACCGTTTATCGTAAGATTCACCATATTCATGCTTATTAATCCTCTTTTCTTTTTATTTTCTTATAATTGCATTAAATTTACATTTTGATACGCAGGCGCCACATTTAATACATAAATTCTTATTAATGCTGTGAGGTTTCTTTAATTCACCTGAAATTGCGTTAACTGGGCAAATTTTTGCACAAGCTGTACATCCTATACACTTTTCAGAGATTATGCTATAACTTAAAAGGTCAGTACATACTCCAGCTGGACAGCTCTTATCTTCAACATGAGCAACATACTCATCCCAAAAGAAGTTCATAGTACTTAAAATCGGGTTTGGTGATGTTTGTCCAAGTCCACAAAGAGCTGTATCTTTTATTACGTTGCTTAATTCTTTTAAGTTATGGAGATCTTCCATAGTAGCTTTACCTTTACATATCTTCTCTAACATTTCAAAAAGTCTCTTATTACCTATTCTACAAGCAGTACATCTACCACAAGACTCATCTACACTAAATTCTAAGTAGAACTTTGATATATTAACCATACAGTCATCTTCGTCCATAACAATCATACCACCAGAACCCATCATAGAACCAATTGCAGTAAGATGTTCATAGTCTATAGGAGTATCTAGATGCTTTGAGGGAATACATCCTCCAGATGGACCACCAGTTTGAACGGCTTTAAACGCTTTATGGTTTCTTATACCTCCACCAAGTTCGTAAATTATTTCTCTTAAAGTTATACCCATAGGAACTTCTACTAGACCTACGTTATTAATTTTTCCAGCTAGGGCAAATACTTTAGTACCTTTGCTTCTTTCAGTACCAATAGAACTAAACCATTCAGCTCCTTTTAATAAAATAGGGCTAATATTTGCTAAAGTTTCTACATTATTTATATTAGTAGGCTTATTCCATAGTCCACTTTCGGCAGGGTATGGTGGTTTTACTGTTGGCTCACCACGATTACCTTCAATAGAGCTTATAAGAGCAGTTTCTTCACCACATACAAATGCCCCAGCACCATATTTTAAGGCAATATCAAAAGAGAAACCAGAACCTAATATATCTTTTCCAAGTAAACCTTCTGCATAGGCTTGTTCAATTGCGATTCTAAGTCTTTCTATTGCAAGAGGGTATTCGGCTCTAATATAAATGTATCCTTGACTTGCACCAATACAATAACCAGTAATAGCCATAGCTTCAAGTACAGAATGGGGGTCACCTTCTAGGATACTTCTGTCCATAAAGGCACCAGGGTCACCTTCATCTGCATTACAAATTACATATTTTATATCAGATTTAGATTTACGAGTAGTTTCCCATTTAAGGCCAGTAGGGAAACCACCACCACCACGTCCTCTAAGTCCACTTTTTTTAATCTCATCAATAACTTTTTCAGGAGTCATTTCCATTAGGACTTTTCCTAAGGCTAAATACCCATCTACAGCTATATATTCTTTAATATTCTCAGGATTAATGAGTCCACAATTTCTTAAAGCAATTCTTACTTGTTTTTTATAAAAAGGTAAGTCATCTTGCCTTGGAAGAGGATGATGAGTTTCAGGTTCCTTGTACACACACTCCTTAACCACATTTCCTTTTAAAATATGTTCTTCTACAATTAATTTTGCTTTCTCAGGTGTAACCTCAATATAGAAAATATTATCAGGCATTACTTTTACTATGGGACCTTTTTCACAAAAACCGAAGCATCCAGTATTAACTACTTGTACATTATTTTCAAGTCCATTTTTCCTCAATAGTTCTTTAAAGTTCTCAAATACATCGATACCACCAGAGGCATGACATCCAGTACCTCCACAGACAAGGATATCTATTTTTGAACTATCTCTATTGGGAATATCTAAAGTACGATTTTCAATACAGGCTTTATATTTATCTTTTAAGGATTTTAGCTCCTCAAGGGAGTTTATTCTGCTCATATCTATACCTCCAATCTCTGAACTAAACAACTTGCTCTTACTTATCTCTATACTCTTTAATTATTCCATCAACATTTTCTACCGTTAATCTACCATAAACCTTGCCATCTACTGTTACAACAGGAGCAAGACCACAAGCGCCAATACATCTTAAACTATCAACTGTAAACATTCCGTCAGGAGAAGTATTACCCTCTGTAATATTGAGAGTTTCCCTGAACTTTTTAAGAATTTTATCAGCACCCTTAACAAAGCAAGCAGTGCCCATACAAACATTTATAACATGCTTTCCACGTGGTTCCATAGTAAAGAATGAATAGAAGGTAGTAACACCATAAACCTTTGCAGCTGTTACACCAAGCTTTCTAGAAATAAAAAGTTGTAATTCAGATGGAAGATATCCAAATATATCTTGAGCCCTATGAAGTACATTAATAAGACAGCCTTCTTTATCTTCAAGACTATCAATGTATTCTTCCAATTCTATTAAATTTTTCTTGTCTAACTTATTTTTTTCATCCATCATTTCCTGCCTAAGCAGTTTTCACCTTCCTTGCTTTAAAATTGATAATTTTTTAATGTTCAATATAACAATTAATACATCTATAGGGGGAATGTTACTGTGATAGTTAGAGTGTGAAATAGGATAATTACATGAAATTAGAAAATAATAAAGATAAATCTTAAGAAAAAGAGTTATCTCTAGGAAAAATCATTCCTATATATGTATATACATAATAATACAAAATTATATCAATATTCAAGTAGTGGATAAAATTTTTAAAGTTATAATAAAGACATAAACTTAATAACAAGTAGTTGTTTTAAGAAAATAGAGATATGATATAATAATGAATGAAATAATTAGTTTTAATTAACATATAATATGAAATTAAGCGGAAAAAGATAAAAGGAAAGGTTTTGAAGATGAGAATTAATAAGTTTATTAGTGAAACAGGTATTTGTTCAAGGCGAAAAGCAGATGAAATTATACAAGCAGGAAAAGTTACTATTAATGGAGTCATTGCTGAGCTTGGAAGTACTGCAGAACCAGGAGATGATGTGCGAATTGACGGAAAACCTCTTGGCATAAAGAAGAAAAATGTATATATTGCATTAAATAAACCTGTAGGAATTACATCTACTACAGAAACTCATATAAAAGGGAATATTGTAAACTTTGTAAATCATCCAGAGAGAATTTTCCCTATAGGAAGACTAGATAAGGATTCAGATGGGCTTATTTTGCTCACTAACGATGGAGATATTGTAAATAAGATTCTACGGTCAGAGAATGATCATGAAAAAGAATACATAGTTACGGTAAATAAACCAATTACAAATGCATTTTTGGAAGGTATGGCTAGTGGAGTAAAGATACTTGGTACCATAACTAAACCTTGTATAGTAACAAGACAAGGTGAAAAAGCATTTAAGATAATTCTCACACAAGGACTTAATCGTCAAATAAGAAGAATGTGTCAAGTATTTGATTATAAAGTGGTTAGATTACAACGAATTAGGATTATGAATATACATCTTGGAAAGTTAAAGAAAGGACAATGGAGAGATTTAACTGAAAAAGAACTTACTGAGCTTATGAAAAAAATAGAATACAAAATAAAATAAGAAAATTGCTTTGCAATTTTCTTATTTTATTTTGCAATTATCTTCCGCTTGATAGATTTTCGGAGTTGTTATAGGCTTTAGTCAGTTGTTCTTCGGGAGTATCTAAGGCTGGATACCATCCTTTTCTAATGGCTATATCAACTAGTTCAAAATGATCTTTAATAGCATAATCAAGCTGAGAATCAATTATAGTTCTAAGATCAGGATTAATAATTTTTGATGCAAATTTAGCTAAGTTTATTATTTTACACTTAGAATCATTAATCATATCAATTGCTACATCTTTCTTTGTTAAAGTATTACTTCCACCTAATAGCATATCCATTATAGACATTATTTTCCCTCCTGCTTTTTTGTGTCAATTGCACTATTAACAAAATCTCTAATAGATGAAATACTTTTATTCTTTGTATCCAATGATCTTTTCATAAAAATTTCTAACTCATCGTCTTGAACCATAGACAGAGCAGCATGAATTTTTTTAAAACTAACTACCTCCATATTTAAGAGCTCTTTAAGTCCAATAATCTCATAGGGAGCTAATTTAGTATCAATCATAATGTTACCTCCAGTTAAAGTTTTATTTATTATGTAGCTTATTAGTTTTTATCTATAGATCCTATAGCATCTAATTCACTCTGAAGTTGTGTTTTAGGATCAGCATAAGGATCGTACCATTTTTTGCTTATAGCCATATCAAGAATTTTACGATGTGAATTTATATAACTATATAATTGTTTTACAAGCTTTCCTCTAACTTGTGCATTAGTAGTTGCTGTTAGTGTTACTGATAGTGAATTAATTGTAGCTTTAGAGCTTGCTAGTAAATCTAGAAACACATCTTTATCACTTAATTGTTCCTTGTCTGACATAGCTTTATCCTCCTTTTTATCATTAGCTGGCTTTGAAGATAAATCAGATTGCAAATTTTCAAGGATAGTTTTTTTAGAATCTAAGTATTCTTTTATAAAATCTTTTAAATCTTTATCTTGAGGCATATCCATAGTTATAGAAATTTTCTTTATCCCAATCATTTCTTCACTTATAAATTCATTAATTTCTAATAATTCATGTATAGCTAATTCTAAACTTTCCATTTAAAGCACCTCCCAATATTAATAGGATGTGCTATAAAATCTTAAAATATTAGAGATTAATAGCGTATGAAGCTTTAATTATGGTATTATATTTTATATAACTTTGAGAGGACTGTTTAAATGAATAAAATATTAGTACTTGCTGAAAAACCTTCAGTTGGAAGGGACATAGCTAGAGTTTTAAACTGCAATAAAAAAGGAAATGGATATTTAGAAGGTGAAAAGTATATAGTTACCTGGGCATTAGGTCATTTAGTTACCTTAGCTGACCCAGAGGCTTATGATGAAAAATATAAGTCATGGAAAATAGAAGATTTACCAATGCTCCCACCTCACTTAAAACTTGTTGTTATAAAGCAAAGTGGAAAACAATTTAGTGCTGTTAAAGAGCAGATGAATAGAAAAGATGTTAGTGAAATTGTTATAGCTACCGATGCAGGAAGAGAAGGAGAGCTAGTGGCTAGATGGATTTTAGACAAAGCTCATATTAAAAAGCCTTTAAAGCGTCTTTGGATTTCCTCAGTGACAGATAAGGCTATTAAAGAAGGATTTAAAAATCTAAAACCTTCATCGCAGTATGATAATTTATACAAGGCAGCAGCATGTAGATCAGAAGCTGATTGGGTTGTAGGATTAAATATTACAAGAGCTCTTACTTGTAAGCATAATGCTCAGTTAACAGCAGGTAGGGTACAGTCAGCAACTCTTGCTATGATAGTTAATCGAGAAGAAGAGATAAGAAACTTTAAGCCAAAAGATTATTTTATAATAAATGCTAAGACAAGGGATTTTACTCTTCAGTGGAGAGATAAGAATAATAATAGCAATATTTTTGAAGAAGATAAGGTAAATAAGATTATTTTAGCAACAAGAAGTAAACAAGGAAATGTAGTTGAAGTAAATGAAAGCGCTAAAAAGCAATTTGCACCTTCACTTTATGATTTAACTGAGTTACAAAGAGATGCAAATAGAATTTTTGGATACTCAGCTAAACAAACCTTATCTATAATGCAAAGATTATATGAGAATTACAAGGTACTAACTTATCCAAGAACAGATTCAAGGTATATTTCTGCTGATATAGTAGCCACATTACCAGACCGTTTAAAAGCAATTTCTGTAGGAAACTATAGGGCACTAGCAACTGAAATATTAAATAATAAGATAAATGCCCACAAAGGCTTTGTAGATAATAGCAAAGTAAGTGACCATCATGCAATAATTCCAACAGAGGAAAGAGGAAATATAGCTCTTTTAAGCAGTGAAGAGAGACATATTTATGACTTAGTAGTTAAGAGATTTTTATCTGTTATGCTACCTCCATATGAATATTTACAAACAACTATAAAAGTTGATATCAATGGTGAAACTTTTATGGCTAAAGGAAATGTAATAAAATCAAAAGGATGGAAAAAGGTATACGATAGAGCTGATGACTTAGTAGACGATGAAGATGAAAGAGATAGTCAAGTGCTACCAATAGTTAAAAAAGATGACAAGCTAAATATAATTTCAGTGGAGAGTAAGAATCTTAAGACAAAACCACCAGCAAGATTTAATGAAGGTACATTACTATCAGCTATGGAAAAGCCACAAAAATATGTAGCTGTAGATAAAATTGCTGCTAAAACCCTAGGAGAAACAGGTGGAATAGGAACTGTTGCTACAAGAGCTGATATTATTGAAAAGCTATTTAATATGTTCTATATAGAGAAAAATGGCAAGGAAATAGTTCCTACTTCAAAAGGAAAACAACTTATAGAGCTTGTACCAGAAGAATTAAAATCACCATTAATGACGGCTAAATGGGAGCTTGAATTAGAGCTTATAAGTAAAGGAAAGAAAGATCCAAAAGCTTTCACAGAAGAAATGAGAAAATATGCAGCTGAACTAGTTCAAGAAGTTAAGGGAAGTAGTGATAAGTTTAAACATGACAATCTTACTGGCAAGAAGTGCCCGAGTTGTGGCAAATATATGCTAGAAGTTAAGGGTAAACATGGAGTAATGAATGTGTGCCAAGACAGAGAGTGCGGTCATAGAGAAAATGTAAGTAAAGTTACCAATGCAAGATGTCCAGAATGTAAGAAGAGATTAGAGCTTAGGGGACAGGGAGAAGGGCAAATATATATTTGTGCAAATACAAACTGTAATTTTAGAGAAAAGGCATCTTCATTTAACAAGAGATTTGATAAGAAGAATGAGAAAGTAAATAAAAAAGATGTTCAAAACTATATGAATAAAATGAAAAAAGAAGCGGATCAAGATATAAATAATCCTTTTGGAGCTTTAATGGATATGTTTAAGGATCAAAAGTAAAAAGCTAGTAATGAGTTATTAACACATAAAGCAATGTAATCGAAAATCTTTAACTAAATATATTAATTTGTAAAAAGACCTTTTTATCAAACTGATAAGAAGGTCTTCTTTTGGGAAAAAAATGTAATTGGCATTTGACAATAATAAAAAATAGGAGTAATATAAAAGTGGCAAATGCCAATATACATATAGGAGATGATTTCATGTCAGGGTGTACTACATGTCCATCAAGTGACGGATGTTCAAAGGATAAGGAAAGCTGTATGATTAAAAACAATCCTTTAAACAATGTTAAAAAAATTATTGGAGTTATGAGTGGAAAAGGTGGAGTAGGTAAATCTTCAATTTCTGTGCTTATTGCAAAACATTTAAAGCAGCTTGGATATAGTGTTGGAGTATTAGATGCAGATATAACAGGACCAAGTGCTCCAAGACTTCTTGGTTTAAAAGGAAAAAGAGCTATGGGGACTGAAGAGATGATGTTACCTGTTGAAACTAGTGATGGTATAAAGGTTATGTCATTAAATCTTTTAAATGATAAGGAAGAGGAACCTGTGATTTGGAGAGGTCCAATGATTTCAGGTATAGTTGAACAGTTTTGGACAGATGTTCTTTGGGGAGACCTTGATTACCTAGTGATTGATATGCCTCCAGGAACAGGAGATGTTGCTTTAACAGTAATGCAGTCTATTCCAATAAGTGGAATAGTTATGGTATCAATACCACAGGACCTTGTTTCTATGATAGTTTCTAAAGCTGTAAATATGGCAAAAAAGATGAATATTAATGTTTTAGGTGTTATTGAAAATATGAGTTATATAACTTGTCCGGATTGTGATAAAAAAATAAAACTCTTTAATGGAGAAAATACAGATAAGTTTTTAAAGGAAATGAATTTAAAACTTATAGCAGAGCTTCCAATGTTAGATAGTATAAATAATTTATCAGATCATGGATATGAAAGTGAAAATGAGAGTCTTGAATTAATTTTCAATCCTATAGTAAGAAATATTATTAAAGATTTGGAGGAATAGAATTATTAAAATTATAGGAATATTCTAGTTACGGCTAAAGAATAAAAGGAGAATGCAAATGACACATGTTTTAGAGTATCATAAACAAGGTTATAATTGTGCAGAGTCTGTTATAAAAGCAATAAATGAAGAAAAAAATTTAAATATACCAGTTGCAATAGCAACTCCCTTTGGTTCAGGTATGAATGTTGGATCTGCTTGTGGAGCAATTACTGGAGCATTGATGGTTTTAGGAGCAGTGAAAGATAGAAAAATAAGTGAAAGTCCAAATGAAGTAAGAAAGATTACTAAAGAAGTAATGAATAAAGTAAAAGAAAAGTATGGAACATTTGAATGTATAGAACTAAAGAGAAAAGGTATACCTTGTGATGAAATAATAGAATATGCCTATGATGTTTTAACAAAATGTATTGAATAAATAATATGTTAAATTTAATATAAGGGTGGATTTAAATTGTCAAGACCAACAAAATTTAGAAGAGTAGAATTTTTCCCCAAAAATACTTATTTTGTTCCATGGGGAAAACCTAAATGTGAGATTAAAGAGATAGGTTTAAAGGTAGAAGAACTTGAAGCAATGCGACTAAAAGATATTGAAGAATTAAATCAAGAAGAGTGTGCCGAAAAAATGCAGGTATCAAGGCAAACTTTTCAAAATATTATCGATAGTGCAAGGAAAAAGGTAGCTATTGCTTTGACTGAAGGAAATGCTATAAGAATAAGTGGTGGAAATTATAAAGCTACATTTTGTAAATTTAAATGTTCTAATTGTAGCAATGTATATGAAATGAGTTATGAGCAGGACAGGTATGTTTGTCCTGCTTGTGGTTCAGAAAAAGTTATATGCGGAAAAAAAGCTGATTTTTGTAAAAAATGGTGTAAGACAATGGAGTGATAAGGTGAAACTTACAATAACAACTCTTATTGAAAATAATACAGATGACAATGGAATTTTATTTAGTGAACATGGGTTTTCTCTTTATATTGAGATTGATGAAATTAAGATTTTATTTGATACAGGTGCAAGTGGAGACTTTATTAAAAATGCTGAAAAATTGAATGTTGATTTAAACAAATTAGAATATGTTGTACTAAGTCATGGACATTATGATCATAGTGGAGGTTTTACAAAACTTATAAATAATATGGGAAATTCATTTAAGTTAATTGTAGGAGAAGGCTTTTTTAGTGAAAAATACAAAGGGATAGAAGGAGATACCTATAAGTACATTGGTAATTCTTTTGATGAGGAGTATATTAATGAAAATAATATTCTCATAAGATATATTAAAGAAGACATATGCTACATTACTGAAAATATAATGATATTTTCTAATTTTAAAAGAAACAATAATTTTGAATTACGTAACCCCAAATTTTTAATAAAACATAATGAGAGTTATATTTTAGATGATTTTTTAGATGAAATAGTATTAGCGGTAAAACTTGAAAGAGGACTATTGATTATATTAGGATGCTCTCATGTTGGTATAGTAAATATTTTAGAAACAATAATAGAAAGAACTGGTATGACTATTTATGGAATTATTGGTGGAACTCATTTAATTGAAGCAGATGGGCAAAGATTAAATAATACAATTAACTTTTTAAAAGAAAAAAATATTAATATTTTAGGAATGTCTCATTGCACTGGAGAATATGCTATAGAGAAGATTAAACATGAATTTAAAGACAAATTTGTATATAATAACACCGGAAATATAATTAAAATAATATGAAATTTGTAGTGAAAATAATAAGATGTATCTATCATATGGGTAGACACATCTTATTTTAGTTTTAAAGAGAATATAAATGATTTTGTGTAAACTAATACTTATTCGTCTTTTTAATATAAGGTTTATTGTTGTTAGTATTAGAGGGTTTAAGTGAAGACTTTTTAGCAGACATAATCTTTCCTTTATAAACATCTTTAGCTTCAATATTTATATTAAAGTCTCTTTCAAGTTTCTTTATTAAGGAAATCTCTTTTTCAGTTACTATAGATATAGCAGTTCCAGTTTTCCCTGCTCTTCCTGTTCTGCCTACTCTATGTAAATACTCCTTTGTGTCTTCAGGTAAATCTAAATTAAATATATGAGTTACATCTTTTATATCGAGTCCTCTAGCAGATAAATCAGAGGAAATTAGAAGTTGAAGTCTTCCACCTTTAAAATCATCTATGGCCTTTTTTCGTTCTTCCTTTGAAGCTGATCCATATATACTATAAGCTTTAATTTTATGAAACTTAAGTTTTGAAGTAGTTATATCAATTACTTCTGAATTATTTATAAATACAATAGCTTTTTCAGGATTTATAGCTGCTATTAGTTTTCTTAAAACCTCAACCTTATCTCTTTGCTCTGCAGTAAAATACATGTGAGTAATATTTGGGTTTGCTATGGCTTCATCTTCAACTTTTACGACTACAGGATCCTTCATAAGAATTTGAGCAACACTTAAGGCTTTTTCATTTATAGTAGCTGAAAAAGTCATTAATTGTCTATCGCGCATAGTAGTCTTAATTACATCCTGTACTCCAGCTAAGTTTTTATCATCTAGAAGCTTATCGCCCTCATCGATAACTATTGTTTTAATAGTATGAGCACTTATTTTTCTATCCTTTATAAGCTTTAAAATTCTACCTGTAGATCCTACAATTATATGAGGCTTTTCCTTTAACTTTTCTATTTGTCTTTTTATATTAGCTTCCCCTATAACAGTTGCAGAAGTTACAGGAATACCAGAGTTCGAAGCAAGAAGTTTAATTTGAGCATCTATTTGTACAACTAGTTCATGAGTTGGAGCCAGGACAATAGCCTGCATTTCTCGTTTTGAACTATCTATCTTATGAAATATAGGAAGTAAGTAAGCTAAGGTTTTTCCACTTCCTGTTTGAGCTTGAGCAATAATATCTTTATTTTCCATTGCTAATGGAAGTGCTTTTTCTTGAATTTCTGTAGGTGCATTTATTTCTTGTTTTTTTAGACCATTTATAATATTTGAATTTATTCCTAATGTATTAAATGTAGTTGCCATATTTATCTCCTTTGTTCGTAGTAAAAACTTCATATAATTCTATACTTAGTGTATGATTTTGTCAAATGAATTATAGGTATTAATTCTAAGTATATTTTAAGTTAAATGATTGCTTATTTATTCCTGCCATGATATAATAAATTCTGGTATTTAAAATATACCTTAGGAAAGATTTAATATGGTTAACAACATTTCCTCTTTTTAGGAACGTAATGTGAACTAGTCTTTAAATCTTATTATATGAAAAAGGAGGAATGTTGAAATGGCAGATAAAACTTTAGTATGTAAAGACTGTGGAAAAGATTTCGTATTCACAGAAGGCGAACAAGCTTTCTACCAAGAAAAAGGATTCGATAACGAACCACAAAGATGTGTTGATTGCAGAAGAGCAAGAAAACAACAAAACAACAACAATAGAGGATTCAGAAGATAATTGAATTGTCACCCCATAAGAGTTAACTCTTATGGGGTTTTTGTTTTAAGTAGACATCCAAAATCTTGGATTTTGTGATGGTCACTTACTCATCAACTTTGTTGAGGAGTTTCATTGATAAATAGTATTCTTTGAATACTATTTCCCCTTATGCATAATATATGATTATAAACTTTGTAATTCATATATTTACTGGAGGGAAGTTATGAAAATAGGATTAGTAAGGCATTTTAAAGTAGATATAAAAAGAAATAGGTTTATGACTGCTAAAGAATATAATAAGTATATGGCTAATTATGATATATCAGGAGTAATAGAAAATGAAGTTGTAATAGATAAAGAGTGGGACAAGTGCTATTGCAGTAGCTTAAGTAGAGCTTTCACTACAGCTAAAACTATATACCATGGAGAAATTATAGTGACTGATAAATTAGTGGAGATTCCATCAGCAGCGTGGATTAGCTTAAGTATTCCAATGCCTTATCATTTCTGGGCTATTTTTAGCCGTTTTGCTTGGATAAGAAATCATATATCACAGCCAGAGAAACGCACAATTACATTAAAGAGAATTAATGAGATTGTAGATACTATACTACAAGAAGATAGTAATAATATTCTTATTGTAAGTCATGCAGGAACACTATATGAGATACAAAAGATATTGAGAGAAAAAGGATTTAGGGGAGAAAGATTTTTTAAAGCTAAAAATGGAAAGTTATATACACTTAGGAACTGAAGTTTTAAAAGCTACCTATAATAAAGTGTTTATTATTAGGTAGCTTTTCTTTAAAATCATTATAGCTTAAATATCATTTATTGCCTCAGTATAAAAGTTTATTGTAGAAGTTTTTTCATATTCAGCTTCTAGAGTTTCTAAAAGAGTCTCATGTACATAACCCATTAGAAGTGCTCTTTCTTTTTCAGTTATTTCAGAAGTTGTAACTATCGTTGTGTTAATATCTTTACTAATGTGAACATGAATTTCACCACAAGCTTCATCATTTAAATAAAGAACATAGGCTTCACTATAAGGAGTTCTTACTATTCTTGTGTAAGTCCAGTCTAAATCATCCTCGTCAATATCTTCATCATGATTAATGTTAGGCATATGATTTTTTATGTCTACTCTAGGAATAGATTGAAGTTCAGAAATTATATCATCTACATTGCTATGATTTATATCTAAATCATCTCTAATATCTAGTAATAAATCATCCAACATATTTTGTAATGAAGGTAGATTTTTTATAAATCTTGTATAGTAACCTCCATAAGTATTAATATCAACTTTTTCTTCATTGACACCAAGATATATTGAGAACACGGGAACATCATCCTGGTGATGATGAAGTAGTAAATTTGAAGTGAAGTACTTTACAAGTTTATGAGCAAAATCAACACTTTTATCTTTAATTTCTGAAGAAACTCTTTTATAGGCGGAGATGTAAAAACTTATATCAGATACTATTTGTTCTTCAGAGTCACTATGCTCTCTAGATACATTGAGGACCTCATCTATAAATACTGAAATAATTGGAAAGTTTGCTTTTGAATTCAAAGTTGTTCCTCCTCTATATTTATAATTATTAGGATTTAGTAAGTTCATCTAAACTGCAAATTTCATAACCTTGATTATTCCATTCAGTTATTACTTCATCAAGAACTTCTGCATTAGTTTTAGACACTGCATGAAGGAGTATAATAGCTCCATTGTGAGTTCTATCTAAAATACGTTTCTTAGCAAACTCAGGAGAAGGTTGTTTATTTGGTAGCCAGTCTGAATATGCAAAACTCCAAAATATTGTTTTATATCCATAGCTTTTTGTATATAGTAAAGATTGTTCACTATATTTTCCCATAGGAGGTCTAAAATATTTTGGCATTTTTGTTCCAGTTATTTCTTCAAAAGATTCTTCAACATCAGAAAGCTCTTTATTAAACTTTTCTTGATCTTTAATGGATGGCATAGCAGGATGTCTAGCACTATGATTACAAACTAGATGGCCTTCTGCAACCATCCTTTTAATTAAATCAGGATTAGTTGTTATATAAGGTTTTACTACAAAAAATGCAGCTTTTACATTATGTTTTTTTAGTATATCTAAAATGGGAGATGTATAACCATTTTCGTAACCTTCGTCAAAAGTTAAATATATTTTCTTTTTAGAGGTATCTCCTATATAGTGAGAATCATATTTAGATACAAAATCAGCAGTTTCTCCTGGAGATTGTGGTGGCTCTCCATTTTTTAGGTGCTTAAAATACCAATTATATTCCCGAGTGCCTATTCCATCTACTTTATCATCAATAAATACATTTTTTAAGTAATCTATAAAGGATTCAGGTTCATATTCAACAAAGGTATTTTCAACTGTATTTGTAACAGGTTTAGGACTCCATAAGTAATTTTTGTTTACATTACCATGAAAGGGATTTATAGCAATAAAAGATAGTAGTACAGTACTTATCATCTTTACAGTATTCATCAAATCACCTCGAGTTATCTAGTATAGTTTGTAAAAATTAAATAAAGGTTCTTCTAGAGCTTACAAGTATTATGCTCAAAATTTATATAATAAATTTATATAAAGGAATGGTAAATTTTAAATATGTCATATAATGCAAAAAATCATACAAAGGTCTTTTATTATGTTGGAAATAAGAGTACAATACTTATAGAATATTAAGTTGAAAAGACAATATATTAAATTAGAAATGGGGAATAAAAGAATTGGAGAAGGTTAGTAAAAACAGACTTAAATTATATGGTTTTAATAATTTGACAAAATCGTTAAGTTTTAATATCTATGATATTTGTTATACAAAAACCGAGGAAGACAGAAAAAAATACATTGAGTATATTGATGAGCAATATAATTCAGAAAGATTGACTAAAATACTTACAAATGTTACAGAAACTATAGGAGCAAGTGTACTTAATGTAGCAAAGCAAGATTATGATCCTCAAGGAGCAAGTGTAACTTTACTAATTTCAGAAGAAGAAGTGCCGGTATATGTACTTGATCCATCTTGCAATAGGGGCATTTTAACTCCAATCCGTGAAAATATAGTAGGACATTTAGATAAGAGTCATGTTACAGTGCACACTTATCCTGAAAGTCATCCACAAAATGATATAAGCACATTTAGAGTAGATATTGATGTTTCTACATGTGGGACAATTTCCCCTTTAAAAGCTTTAAATTATTTAATTGATAGTTTTGATTCTGATATTATTACAATTGATTATAGAGTTAGAGGCTTTACCAGAGATGTAAATGGAGAGAAACATTTCATCGATCATAAAATTAATTCTATACAAAACTTTATAGCTCAAGAAACTATAGATAAGTATAATTTAATTGATATGAATATTTACCAATCTCATATATTTCATACAAAAATGAAATTAAGAGACTTAGATTTAAGTAACTATTTATTTGAAATAAAAGAAGAGGATTTAACTAGAGAAGAGAAAGACTGTATACTAGAAAAATTAAATAGAGAAATGACTGAGATATTTTATGGCATAAATGTTTAGAGTAGTACTATAGCAACTTGTAAAATTTTATTTTTACAGGTTGTTTATTTTTATCTGAAGTCAATAACTCTGTTTATTTAAATAAGAATTCTATTTAGAGATAATAATAAGTTTAATAATAAATATAATATATTAGGAAGGAACTATAAGTATGAGTCATAAGAAATACTTCAAACCAACTAAAAATGAAATAAAAAACAAATTAAGTAAACTTCAATATGAAGTAACTCAAGAAAATGCTACAGAAAGACCTTTTGAAAATGAATTATGGAATCATAAAGAAGAAGGGATATATGTAGATATAGTATCTGGAGAACCACTATTTAGTTCTTTAAATAAGTTTGACTCGGGATGTGGATGGCCTAGCTTTACAGAACCTTTAGAAGGAGAAAATGTAAAGGAAAAAAGTGACTTGAACTATGGAATGATAAGGACTGAGGTAAGAAGTAAATTTGGAGATTCACATTTAGGGCATGTATTCCCTGATGGACCTAGAGATAGAGGTGGATTGAGATATTGTATTAATAGTGCATCTTTAAAATTTATACCGAAAAGCAAGCTAGCAGAGGAAGGTTATGAGAACTATATATCAATATTTGATAAAGTTCAAAAATAAATCTAAAAATAAATGAAAAAGTTATGAAGGTATGCTAAACTATTTTTGGCATACCTTGAATTTTTTTATTCGAAAATTCTTAACATTATATGTAATATGATGTAAAATTTAACCATAGGTATAATTTGACTGAAGGATTATAGATTTAGGATGTGGAGATAAATGATAAATAAGAAAACATATATGAACAATAAAAATATAACGTTAATAATATTTACAATAATCTTCATAGCATGTATAAGCAAGATATTTTCCTCGTTATCTATTGATAAGAGCATCAGTAATCCTTATATAAATAATGGAGTATTAGGTTTATCCTATTGGGATTTTGAAAATATGCAAAACATAAGATACAAGCAAATATTCTCAGAGGTGTTCTTATTTTCTGCAATACTTATTATGGCATTTTATCATATAGTAATATATCTAAGCTATCGTAAAAATACATCATACTTATATTTTAGTATGTACTGCTTTACTATAGCTATTAGAATTATTACAACAGGTTCTAAGAGTATACTTATTATATTTCCTAACATTAAATGGAGTTATATGGTAAAAATAGAATACATAAGCTTTTATTTAGCGGTACCATTATTTGCTGCTTTTATATATCAGATTTTCAAGCTACAGTTTTCAAAAAAAGTTTTATATATGATTAGTATTATATCAATTATTTTTATTATATTGGCCACAATATCGAAAGAAATAGTATATAAATATACCATAATTCCTTTTAAAGTATTTACTTTAGCCATAGGAGTATATATTATTTATGTATTAACTAAGGCATGTATTAGAAAAATTGAAGGAGCACAAATTATATTTATAGGTGTCATTTTAGTATTTATTACAACTATGGGTGACATTTTATATGTAAATAGTGTTATAACTACAGATTATAGGTTTCCTATTGGGGTAATTATGTCTGTATTTTTTCAAGCTATAGTTTTAGGACAAAATATTTTAAAGTCTCTTACACGTACTGAAGTTCTAGTTAGGGAAAATAGAATTATGGTTGATGAAATACTAAAATTAAATCTAAACCTGGAAAAGAGAAATAAGGAATTAAGTAACATTGCAATATATGATAATCTAACTGGAGTTTATAACAGATCCTATTTTGAATCGACGATCTCAAGGCTAGATAAAGAGGAGGAGCTTCCAATTGCTATCATTATTGGAGATGTAAATGGTCTTAAATTAGTTAATGATGCTTTTGGTCATCTAAAAGGGGACATGCTTCTAAAAAAGATTGTTGAAATATTAAAGGATTCTTGCAGAGATAAAGATATAATAGCGAGAATAGGAGGAGATGAATTTGTAATTATTCTTCCTTCAAGTGATGCAGATAGAGCTGAGAAAGTAATAGAAAGCATAAGAGAAAATTGTAATAAAACAGATTTTGATCCAATTAAACCGAGTATATCCTTAGGATTCTCTGTTAGATATAGTAAAGATCAGCTTATGACAGATATATTTAAAGAAGCAGATGATTATATGTACAAAAGAAAGCTTCTTGAGAGTAAAAGTACTCGTAGCTCTATAATTGAGTCACTTCAAAAGACTTTAGAAGAGACCACATTTGAAACAAGAGAACATGCTAAAAGGCTTGAAATTTTATCTATACAATTAGGAAAAGAATTAAGATTGCCAGAAAATAACTTAGATGATCTACTTCTTTTAGCTATGCTACATGATATAGGCAAAATTGCTATTCCAAAAGAAATACTTACTAAACCAGGAAAGTTATCAGAACGAGAGTGGAATATTATAAAACGTCACCCTGAAATAGGGTATCAGATAGCCATTTCCTCTCCGGAACTAAGAGGTATAGCACAATTAATACTATCTCATCATGAAAGATGGGATGGAGCTGGTTACCCTCAAAAGCTTAAGGAAAAAGAAATACCTTTGTTAGCACGAATTGTATCTATAGTAGATAGCTTTGATGCTATGACTCAGGATAGGTCCTATCATGAAGGTATAGCAAAAGATGAAGCATTAAAAGAAATAAAAAGATGTGCAGGGACTCAATTTGATCCATATATTGTAGAACGATTTATAAATATGATGAAAGAAAAAAAAGAAGTCGCTAATCATGGGTAGCTAGTTACTATTGGATACAGAAATATACATAGAGATTAGCAATTATAGATTAGCGACTAAAATAAAATTATTTTACAATTTTATTTAGTAAGCAAATACCATCTTATCTATTCTAGTAGATACTGGTTTTGATAACATCCATTTACTAGTTACACTAGTATCATAGAAGAACAATGCTCCTTTTGTTGGATCAGCTCCATTAATAGCTTCTAAGGCAGCTTGTCTATCTAAAGCAGTAGCTGGTCTAGATATAGTTCCATTTTTAACAGGAGTAAATTGATAATATCCATTTACTCTTTGATTTACTACTCCGCTTATTGTACTCGGGAATTGTGAACTTTGAACTCTATTTACTACAACTGCCGCAACAGAAACTTTTGCGGAATAAGGTTGATTTTCTGCTTCAGCTCTAACCAATCTTGCTAAAAGGTCAAGCTCTGCAGAAGTATAAGAAATTACACTCTTAGGTGTAGTGGCAATAGATCTAGCAGCCATAGTGGTAGTAGCTTGGCTACTAACTGAAGAAGTTCCAGGAATTATAAGGTTTTGACCTATAGAAAGATGATCATTCCATTTGTTGTTAGCTTTTCTTAGACTTTCTAATGATATCCCATATTTTTGTGAAACTAAGTAAAGACTATCTCCTTGTTTTACAGTATGTGTGGCAGCTTGTACATTTAATAATTGACCAGGATATATAGTATCGCTTGATAAATTATTAGTAGATTTTAAGGTGCTAACTGAGGTGTCAAAGAGTATACCTATTCTATATAGGTTATCATTAGCCGTGACCCTATAAGTAGCAGCTTGTACAGGCAAAGCAAATAATACTGAAAGGGATATAGTTGCTATAAACGATTTCAGTTTCTTAGATTTTAACATAAATTTGTACCTCCCTATGCCTTCGAGGTTAGTTGACGGGTTCGGGTTGAGGTCACCCTACTCCAAAATGGAGATTCACCCCTAGTAATAAGTCCCCCGTACTCCAAAATGGAGATTCGGCTTTTTTTTATCTCATGGTTATTCTAACAAAGATATAATATAGGGTCTATATATGATTAATGGTATAACAGGAAACAAATGTTAAATATTAAGAGGCAGCCCCTTAATATTTTAGATTGTATTAAAAGCTTCATAAAAGCGGATAATAATAGAAGGGAGAGATTAAAAATGAAATTAGAAAAATACATAGATCATACTCTACTAAAACCAGAGGCTACTGAGAAAGAAATAGTAAAAATTTGTTTAGAGGCTAAAAAGTATAGATTTGCATCAGTGTGTGTAAATCCATATTACGCAACTTTAGTAAGTAAAGAATTAGAGGGGACAGATGTTAGAACTTGTGTAGTTGTAGGATTCCCATTAGGAGCTACAACAAAAGAGGCAAAAGCCTTTGAAGCTGAGCAGGCTATTGAAAATGGTGCACAAGAAATAGACATGGTATTAAATATAGGAGCCCTAAAAGCTAAAAAGTATGATGAAGTAAAAGAGGATATTCAAGCTGTAGTTAATTCAGCAAAGGGAAAAGTGTTAGTAAAGGTAATTTTAGAAAACTGTCTTTTATCAAAAGAAGAGATAGTTAAAGCTTGTGAAATCTCAAAAGAAGCTGGAGCAGACTTTGTAAAAACGTCCACAGGCTTTTCGACGAGAGGAGCTACAGTAGAAGACATTAAATTGATGAGAGAAACTGTAGGAACAGAAATTGGTGTTAAAGCTTCAGGGGGAGTAAGAACTAGGGAAGATGCAGAGGCAGTTATTGCAGCTGGAGCTAATAGAGTAGGTGCTAGCGCATCTATAGCAATAGTGGAAAGGAGATTATAAAATTGGATTTATATAATAAGATGAAAGAAGCTGCGGATTATATAGTGGAAAAATTAAAAGTAAAGCCAGAGATTGGATTAATTTTAGGCTCTGGACTTGGAGGCATTGCAGACCAAATAGAGGATGCAGAGCATTATTCATATGGTGACATTCCTCATTTTCCAGTGTCTACTGTGGAAGGGCATGCAGGAAAATTAGTTATTGGAACTTTAGAAGGTAAAAAAGTTGTAGCAATGCAGGGAAGATTTCATTACTATGAGGGATACAAAATGGAGGAAGTAACTTTTCCTGTTCGAGTAATGAAGTTATTAGGGGTTGAAAAACTTATTGTGACAAATGCAGCGGGAGCTGTGAATAAAAGCTTTAATCCAGGAGACTTAATGCTTATAAGTGACCATCTGAATTTAACAGGAGATAATCCTCTAATTGGAAGGAATTTAAATGAGTTTGGTACTCGTTTCCCAGATATGTCAAATGCATATGATAAAAATCTAAGAGAGAAAGTTCGAGAAATAGCTAAATCACTTAATATTTTACTTCAAGAGGGAGTATATGCAGCAATGAGTGGCCCAACTTATGAAACGCCAGCAGAGGTTAGGATGGTGCGTATACTAGGTGGAGATGCAGTGGGAATGTCCACAGTTCCAGAGGTTATTATAGCTGTTCATAGTGGAATTAAGGTTGTAGGAATATCTTGCATGACAAATATGGCTTCAGGAATTCTAGATCAACCACTAAACCACGAAGAAGTCGTAGAAACATCTACAAGAGTAAGAGAGACTTTTATAAATCTTATGAGAAATGTAATAAAGGAAATCTAAAAGTGGGGAGGGCTTACCTATGAGAATGTACGATATTATAATGAAAAAGAGAAATGGTTATGAACTTACCACGGAAGAGATAAATTTTTTTATAGAAGGTTATACAAAGGGAGAAATACCAGACTATCAGGTTTCAGCTTTAATGATGGCTATATACTTTCAGAAGATGAATAAAAGAGAAACAGCAGATTTAACTAAAGCCATGGTAGACAGTGGAGAGGTTATAAACTTATCAGGTATTGAGGGTATAAAGGTAGATAAACATAGTACGGGTGGAGTTGGAGACACAACTACACTAATTCTTGGACCAATTGTTGCAGCAGCAGGAGTACCAGTAGCTAAAATGTCAGGAAGAGGCCTTGGTCATACTGGAGGTACTATAGATAAACTAGAATCTTTTAAGGGATTTTCTGTAGAAATGACTATTGATAAGTTTATTGAGAATATAAATATGAGAAAAATAGCTATAGGTGCTCAAACGGGAAAGCTAGCAACTGCAGATAAAATGCTATATGCTCTTCGTGATGTTACAGCAACTGTAGATAATATGTCTCTAATTGCAGGAAGTATTATGTGTAAAAAGATAGCATCAGGAGCTGATGCTATTGTACTAGATGTAAAAACAGGTAGTGGTGCTTTTATGAAGAGTGAAGAAAATGCTTTTGAATTAGCAAGAGAAATGGTAGATATAGGTACTAATGTTGGAAGAAATACTATTGGAGTAGTAACCGAAATGGATGAACCATTAGGTTTTGCTATAGGAAATTCTCTTGAAGTAAAGGAAGCAATAGATACTTTAAAAGGAAAAGGGCCTTCAGATTTAACAGAACTATGCTTAACGCTAGGTTCCCACATGCTAGTTTTAGGGGAAAAAGCCAAGAATGCAGAAGAGGCTAGAGGAATCCTTGAAAATATTATAAAGTCAGGTAAAGGACTTGCAAAGTTAAGAGAGCTAGTGGAGGCACAAGGAGGAGATACTGCTATGGTGGATAACCCTGAACTTCTTCCAACAGCATCCATTATTAAGCAAGTATTATCAAAAGAAGAAGGTTATGTAAAAGCAATAAAAGCTGATGATATAGGAATAGCAGCCCTTATACTTGGAGCAGGTCGTGAGACTAAGGAAAGTAAAATTGACTTAGGTGTAGGAGTAGTTATTCATAAGAAAATTGGAGATTATGTAAAAAGTGGAGAAGCAATAGCTACAATATATGCGAATGATTCTTCAAAACAAAAACAATCAGAAGACATAGTATTAAATGCATATCGTTTAGTGAAGGGAAAAGTAGAACCGAGTAGACTTATAAAAGGAATTGTTACAAAGAATGAAACAATAAAATATTTATTAACTTAGAATGAATAAAGTTATAAGCTAATTCAAAAACTATATCAATAGTAATAAGAACTAACTAAAGAATATAGGAGGAATTAGCATGAGTGATAAAGGAAAAATAGTTAAAGTAAAAAAGAATACAGATGGTGATATTACAGATGTAATGATAGATAACGGAAGTGTTTATTCAATTAATGAAGCTATAACTATGGTAAGAGATGGTGCATTAGAAGGTGTTAATGTAGGTAAAGCAAGAAATGGAAGAGAATTCTTAAGAAGTAATCCAAATGATAATGACGGTGATAACTTAGATAGTATGCCAACTTTCTAATAGGAGGCATGAAAATGAGAACAATTGAGAATGTTATGGAAGTAATAAAGGAAATAGATTGTCAAGAGGATCAGTTTTTACCTAAATTAGTAAAGGCTTTTGAAGATTATCATTATGAAGGAGAATCTGAAGTAATAGTTGATAGAGAAGAGAAATTAGACAGAGATGGATTAAAAGGCTATAGGACTTATGTAAACAAAGAAGGTGCTCCTAAGGTGGTAGTAATGGTAGATGAAGGACTAGACCATTATGTAAAAACTGTTGAGGAAGTATATCTATCCTAAAGATAAAAACCAGCAAATATTGCTGGTTTTTGTTTTTTGAAGAAATAGTAAACTTAAATCATGTAAAATAATAGATATAAAGTAATAGAAACTATATTTATTTTTGCAGAATTAAATGGTAAAATTATTGAGAGTATATACTTATAAGGTCTTAGCTATGATAGTTCACTTTGTTTTCAGCAATAATTAGAAAGGTGGAAATATCCAAATGTCTAATTTTGATAGCTATAATGATGAAACTAATAATAAGAAAAGAACAGAAACTCAAGCATATAAAATAAGCGAAGAGATTATGGACATATTACATGATGAAGAATCAGGCTGTTTTAAGCCATGGCAATTTGCAGATTATAAAATTAAAGCTGATACATTAAAAACAACTTATGATGAAATAGTATTACTGGGAAAACAAGAAGCTATGATAAGACCGGGCTGGAATATTAGAGAAAGGGAAGTTAATGTTCCTAATTTATTTTCAAAGGTAAATGGAGTTCATGAAGATATAAAAATTTATAGAGAAGAGATAAATTTACTTGTAGAAGAAGAAAACACTTTGCTATTTAAAAAACTTCCTTTATATAAGAAAAAGTATAAAAAAAATGTAAGTAAAGCTTTTTTTCAAATATCAGATATAAACGGTAATTTAGATAAAGAAAGACTACTAACTTCGGAGTATTGGAAGTATAAGAAAGTAAATCCTGTTATGCAAGGAATTATGGCTGAAAAGATAATTGAATTTTGTAAGATTCCAAGCCTATGGAAATACGATAACTTTAAGGTGAAAGTAAAACTCTCCATCATTGATAGGATTAAAGCCTTTTTATTTTCATTAGCAGATAAAGAAGAAAAAGAAAAAAAGGATATGAAGCTTTCAACTTTTGCAGTTTTAACTAATTTACATGAAGAGTTACTTGATCTGTTGCAAAATTTTGATTATCCTCTAAAGGTTCCTAAAATAATTGTCTATAATAATAACAAAGGAAGAGGTATGACTTTTCAAGATGCTCTTACACTAATCTTTATGAATACTTTAGGAGTAGACATTATAATATATAATCCAGCAGGAGCTAGTGACATAGAGAATTATGTAAAAGAAGGGTATTATGATGTTCATAGACTCGAAATGATAAGAGAAAATCTTCCGTATAGAAAGAACAATATACTATATAGACTTACAAGATAAGGGGAAGCAGAGAGTGCTTTCCTTTTAAATTAAAGAGAAAGGCTGTTGATATAAATGAAAAAAGAGCCAAAAGATACAAAAGTAATCGTAGGAATGTCAGGTGGGGTAGACTCATCTGTAACAGCACTTTTGTTAAAAGAGCAAGGCTACGATGTAATTGGAGTATTTATGAAAAATTGGGATGAAAAAGATGAAGATGGAAATTGTACTGCTACTGATGATTATGAAGATGTAATTATGGTGTGTAACCAAATAGGAATCCCATATTACACTGTAAATTTTACTAAGGAATATTGGGATAGAGTATTTACATACTTCCTTGATGAATATAAAAGAGGAAGAACTCCAAATCCAGATGTAATGTGCAATAAGGAGATAAAATTTAAAGCATTCTTAGATTATGCATTGGAAGCAGGAGCAGATTACATAGCCACAGGACACTATGCTCAAGTTGATTTCGTAGATGGGGAATACAGACTATTAAGAGGGAATGATGAAAATAAAGATCAAACTTATTTTCTATGTGCACTAGGACAATACCAGCTTTCAAAAACTATGTTTCCTATAGGACATCTGCCAAAGAAAAAGGTTAGGGAGATAGCAGAGGCAGCAGAGCTTGAAACAGCTAAGAAGAAGGATAGTACAGGAATTTGTTTTATTGGTGAGAGGGATTTTACTGAGTTTTTAAGCAAATACTTACCTGCTAAACCTGGAGATATAAAAAATCTTGAAGGAGAAACTGTAGGAAAGCACTATGGTCTTATGAACTATACCTTAGGTCAAAGAAAAGGACTTGGAATTGGAGGAAAAGGTACAGGTGAACCTTGGTTTGTTGTAGAAAAAGATTTAAAAAAGAATATCTTATATGCAGCTCAAGGAGAAAATCATCCAAAGTTATTTTCTTATGGACTTGAAGCAACGGATATCAATTGGGTTAGTGATAAGGAAATGCCTAAAGAATTTAAGTGTACAGCAAAATTTAGATATAGACAAAAGGACCAAGGCGTTAGAGTTATAACTAATGGCGATAGATGTAAAGTTATTTTTGATACTCCTCAAAAGGCAGTAACCCCAGGTCAAGCAGTTGTTTTTTACAATGGAGAGGCTTGTCTTGGTGGAGGTATAATTGATAAGATATTAAAGAATAAAGATGTAGTTTAATTTATAAGCCGTAAGAGTATTCTTACGGCCTTAATTATTTTTTAATTCTATAGTAGTATTCTTTTGTATCATCTGTGATTATTTTAAATTCATAGCCTATACTTTTATAATATCTTATAATTTCAGGAAGTGCTTTAATTGTATTCTTGTTATTAGAATTACAATGCATTAAAATTATTAATCTAGAATAACTATCCTTATATTTAGTTCCATTATTAATTAGTTTTTGAACAGGCATAGTAGCATTCACTCCGTCATAGGTATTTACATTCCAGTCATAAACTTTTAAATTATTCTCATGTAACTTATCTAAAAAATTTTGAGTAAGTCTACCTTCACTGCCGCCTGGAAATCTTATTATATTGGAGGTATGACCCACAACTTTTTTAATCTCTTCTTGAGTTTTTAACATTTCATCTATAAAGATATTAGAATTAGAATAAATCTTTTTAAAGTTATGAGAATAGGTATGTAGACCTATAGCATGACCTTCTTCATGAATCCTTTTTAATAAATGTTCTCTTTCATGAATTTCTTTGCCTACTACGAAAAAAGTAGCCTTAATATCATTTTCCTTTAGTGTATCTAGTATTTTATCTGTTACAATCGGTATAGGACCATCATCAAAGGTTAAGTAAACTGTTTTTTTATCAATATTGCTAGCGGAAACCGTACCTAAAAAGGCAGTAGCTTGAGTTTGCATAAATATTAGTAGGAGTAAGATAAGAAGTATTGTAACTTTTCTTGTACATTCTTTAAAAAAGTTCATTGATATCATCTGCCTTTCTGAAGTTTAAATTAATAATAGATTTAATGCTATTACTATATAGTATTAGCTAGGATGTGATTTTCTTACATAGGAATTGTATATGTGTATGAAAAAGTGAGTTAAATAGATATATAAAGAAATTTTTGCTTTTATTTAAAGTCTTATAAGATTTATATAAAAGTTATTATAATAGATTTGATATGATATAATAAATGAAATAGAATATTTTGGAATGGATTTGTTGAGGGGGATTATATACTATGGAAGCTTTACTTAAGAAAATAGATAAGTTAGCTATATTTTTTATAATGTATACAATAATTTTTTTAGTATTCTTTAAGACGTTAACTTATACACTACCTTTTACTTTAGCACTGATATTTTCAGCAATATTAGCAAAACCAACTAAAACTTTGGTGAACAAGTTAAAAATAAAGAATGCACTAGCATCTCTAGTAACTACGGTAACATTTTTTATAGTTATTATGGGACTACTAATTTGGGGAATATCGAATTTAAGCCAAGAGGCAATTCAATTAGCAAAAAATACGCAGATATATGTCTCTAATAGTCATGACTTATTTTCTAATTTTTATGAGAAAATTTATAGATACTATAGCAATCTAGACCCAACAATTACAACTACAATAGAAAAAAACTTCTCAAGTACATTAACTAAAGTTTCTAACGCTACTATAAGTATTACTAGCGTTATATTAGGAGGAATTATTTCTTTCTTCTCATCTATACCATACATATTTATGGTGATATTCTTTACACTTATAAGTACGTATTACTTTACGAAAGATATGACTAATGCAAAAGATAGAGTGCTTAAGATAATGCCAACAGAAAAAAATCATAAAATATATGATACTATAAATGAAACTAAGAGGATGTTAGTACATTATTTCTTCTCATATTTAATAATTGTATCTATAACCTTCTTAATAACTTTTGCTGGATTCTTAGGTTTAGGTGTAAGGTATGCCTTATTATTAAGTGTTTTATCTGCAATATTTGATATGCTACCTATACTTGGAATGGCAATGATTTATATACCTGTTGCACTAGTTTTCTTTTTATCTAAGAATTATTTTGTAGGAATGGCCATATTAGTATTATATTTATTAGCTATGGTAGTGAGGCAAATAGTAGAACCTAAAATAGTATCCACTTCCCTTGGGGTTCATCCTGTAGCTATAATAGCAGCACTATTTATAGGACTTATGGCTAACGGTATATTGGGAATGATTTTTTGTGTTTTCCTCGTAATATTTTATAATGTATTGAATAGAGCTGGAGTATTATAAGAATTTTACGACGTAAAATTCTTAAAAGGAGGGTAAGTAGATATGAATAAAAAAATAGGAATACCTAGTATATTAGTAATTATTTTATGCATATCAGGTTTTATGCTGTATACAAATAATATGCTCCCTATTTTGCCACCTAACTCCGGAAGACTCTACTATGAAAGTGGACAACTAAATTATATTGGTGAAGTAAAAGATGGGAAAGCAAATGGAAAAGGTAAGATATATTTAGAAAGTGGAGAATTATATTATAAGGGCATAGTAAAGGATGGAAAGCCAGAGGGGTATGGAAAGTCATATTATGAAAATGGTAAGTTAAATTATGCGGGAGAATGGAAAGCAGGAATATATGGCGGTAAAGGAAAAATATATTATGAAAATGGGAAATTAAATTATGAAGGCAATTTAGAGAATGGAAATGCAAATGGAGAAGGAAAATATTACAGTGAAAGTGGTGTTTTAGAGTTTCAGGGCATTTTTTATGAAAATGAATTAATAGAGGAAAAGAATGTAAGTTTCTAAGAGCGGTTCAAGGATAGTTAAAGGATAAAATTTGGTTTTAGTGAAACAATACATATTATAAATATCTAAAATGAAACTTTGATATGAAGAGGACGGTATATATGAAAACAATTTTTACTACAGAATTAAATGATAATGATGTTATAGCTACTTGTTTTATGGTAATGAAAAAGTTAACTAGAGAAAATGGAAAACTTATTGCTTATATTGGAGATAAGACAGGAGATGTAAAGGCAGAAATACCAGATGAAAATGATATACTTAAAGTTGGGGATGTAATTTGGATAAGAGGATTTAAAGATAGAATTTTATTAGTAGAAGAATTTAAAATAGAAAATGACTATGATATTAATAACTTTCTTCCTACTGTGCCTATTCCTATAGAAGAAATTATGAGTGAGATGGATAAGATTTCAGAAGAGGAATTTACTACTGAAGAGACAAAAGCTTTAAATGATTACTTTTTCAAAAATGAGAATTTTCTAGTGAGATTTAAAAAGGGTATTGGAGGACTTAGACAGCATCATAACTATATAGGTGGCCTTGCTGAACATACACTTAATGTAATGTATATGGCTAAAGTTCTAGCACACAGATATGATTGTAGATCTAAAGAAATAGCTGTTCTTGCGGCAAAGCTCCATGATATTGGAAAGATAGAAGAATATTTTGTAGATGGTCCTTTTTCAGTTACAATGCGAGGAGAAATGGAAGGACATATTGTAATAGGAATAGGAATGATAGAAGAAGCTTTTCGCTTAGGTGGAGATATATATAGTGAAGAGTTTAAGCATATATTAAAGGGATGTATAGTTCAACATCATGGAAAGCCTGAATTTGGTTCTCCTAAATCAACAAATACTACAGAAGCATTTGTTGTACATTATGCAGATTATATAGATGCAACCTTTAATAAAATAGAATTAGTAAAAGCAAATACTGAACCAGGAACTTGGTCAGAATATGATAGAAGAATTGGAACAAGAATTTTTGTTTAGTAACAGCAAAAAGACCAGCAATGATGTTGGTCTTTTTATTTAACTATGATTGAACACGTGGTTTAGTAGGATCGCATTCAATTAGCTTTATATCTGAAACTTGAGATAACTTTGTTAAGTAATAACATTCTTCTCTATACATATGATCCAGTAATAGAGGAGTTAAGGTTCCTAAAACTTTTTTGGATTTAACCAATTCCTCAAGCTCTTTTAGAAAACATTGAAAAGCTGTCATTTTAACTTCTACTTGATTATTTAATCTGTCTAAGGCAGGAAATTCTGTTAAACAACTTCTCATGTATCCCAGAAATTCAGTTGATTTAATATACATGTTTTTAAAAGTTTTAGCAAAATCTTTACTTATGTGGATTAGATCTGTCTCTACCATATCAAGAGAACTGCCAATTGCAGAAGCATGACCAGCTCCATCGGGAAGCCAAAGTATATGGTGGTGTATAGCATGAGCAACAGGTAATTGATTTCTAATAATATAATTTAAAACAATTAAATATTCCTGAACTTCATTTACCATATGGTTTATAAATGTAGGTGGTAATTCTATTTTTATATTACCCACCAGTTGTTCACTTATTATATATAACTTAAAATTAAGAATATCATTAGCAGCTTTATATGCACTGTGGGTAAGTGACATTAATTTTTCAGCAGATAAATTTTTTCTTGACTCCTTTAGTAAATTATCAAATAAATTAATAAAGTGCTGAGCCTTCTCTATTGCCTCTTTTTCACTCGGTGCTAAAGCATCGAAGAGAAAGTGTGAATGGTCCCCTAAAATTTGAAGCCAGAAACGGTGTTCAAAATAGATGGTTTTTTCCAAATCAGTAATTATCAATACTAGTTCCCCCTTAGAATAATACCTTCTATAATATTCTAGAAATAATCAAAAAATGTTTATTTCTATTATAAAAAAAAGGTATTTCGTTGATAATAAGATGGTTTAACTATACTCTGTATATAAGTAGAAAAAAATAGGTAGAATAAAACATATGAGATATGAAAGTAAAGATTTAAAATAAAATGCGGGAGTGTGTTTAGCAGTGGACTCAACAACTATAATCCAATTAATGATATTAATATGCCTCATAGGGTTCTCAGCTTTATTTTCTGCCTCAGAGACAGCTTTAACATCCTTAAGCAAAATTAGAATAAGACAAATGGTTGAAGATGAAGTTAAAGGAGCTGATCTAGTAAATAAATTGGTAGAAAACCCAAGTAAGATGCTGAGTGCTATATTAGTAGGAAATAATGTGGTAAACATAGGAGCCTCAGCCTTAGCAACGTCTATTGCTATAGAACATTTTGGAGAAGGTGGAGTAGGAATTGCTACTGGAATTATGACTATATTAGTTCTAATATTTGCAGAAATAACACCTAAATCATTAGCTTCTAGGAATCCAGAAAATGTTTCTTTGAGAGTTGCAAGGAGCATATTTTTTGTTACTAGCTTATTAAATCCCGTTGCAATAGTCTTCACTTATATTACTAACTTCATAATAAGACTTTTTGGTGGAAAAGGAGATAACACAAAACCTTTTATCACAGAAGAAGAATTAAAAACTATGTTAGATGTAAGTCATGAAGAAGGAGTTTTAGAAATTGAAGAAAGAAAGATGATAAATAATGTATTTGAATTTGGAGATTCACAGGTAAAAGATGTTATGGTTCCAAGAACTGATATGGTTGCCATAGAAGCAACCTCCAGCTATTCAGAAATTTTAAATACTTTTAAAGAGGAACAATTTTCACGTATACCTGTATATAGAGAGAGTATAGATGATATAATCGGAATTTTGCATATAAAAAACCTAGCTTTTATAGATGAAAAAGATTTTGATATAAATGAAGCACTAAGAGAGCCATACTTTACATATGAATATAAAAAAATCACAGAATTATTTGAGGAAATGAGAAAAGCAAGAGCAGCATTAACTATAGTGTTAGATGAATATGGTGGAACTTCTGGTTTAGTTACAATGGAAGATCTAGTAGAGGAAATAGTAGGGGAAATTGAAGATGAGTATGACGATTACGAAATTGGAATACAGGTTATTAAAGAAGATGAGTATATAATTGATGGTAATATAAGAATAGATGTAGTAAATGAAATGATAGGAACGAATATAGAATCAGAAGACTTTGATTCTATTGGAGGATTTGTAATTGGAGAGCTAGGAAGGTTTCCAGATAAAGGGGAGACTTTAGAGTATCAAAATATAAAGTTTATTATAGAAGAAATAGATAAAAATAGAATAAAAAAGATGAAAGTAATTACTTAGAAAGTGGTTAAAGTATAGTAGCTAGTGACTGATTTAAAAATGTCACTAGCTATTTAAATTTACATTTTGTGTAAAAGTATGAATTTTATTATTAAGTATTTACTATTATAAGTTAAAGTTAATAGAAATTTGTGATATAATAGATTATACAAAATAAAAAATTAGGAGTGTGTTTTAATTTGGATTCAGACAGTACGTGGCAGTTAATTACTTTA
The DNA here is from genome assembly GCF_055755365.1 of Clostridium sp. X. Classification (NCBI taxonomy): domain Bacteria; kingdom Bacillati; phylum Bacillota; class Clostridia; order Eubacteriales; family Clostridiaceae; genus Clostridium; species Clostridium sp. X. The sequence continues at coordinate 186,475 of NZ_CM146912.1, read as the reverse complement.
GGAATTCTTCTTTTTTTATCAGCCTTTTTCTCAGCATCAGAAACAGCCTTAATGTCTCTAAGCAAGATAAGAATAAGACATATGGTAGACGAAAAGGTAAAAGGTGCAAGCTTAGTTGGTAAACTTATAGAAAACCCAGGCAAGTTATTAAGTGCTATACTTATTGGCAACAATGTAGTTAATATTGGAGCATCAGCCCTTGCAACTTCTCTAGCTATAATTTATTTTGGAGAGAAGGGAGTAGGGATTTCAACGGTAATAATGACAATACTAGTATTGATCTTTGGAGAAATAACTCCAAAGTCTATAGCTACAAGAAATTCGGAAAAGGTCTCCCTAAAGGTTGCGAAGCCCATCTATTTCATAACACTTATACTAAATCCCATATCTATGATATTTACTTATTTAACTAATTTCGTCATTAGATTATTTGGTGGAAAAGTAGATATGAACAAGCCTTTTATAACAGAGGAAGAATTAAGGACTATTGTTGATGTAAGTCATGAAGAAGGTGTTTTAGAAGTAGAAGAAAAACAAATGATTTACAATGTATTTGAATTTGGAGACTCACAGATTAAGGAAGTTATGGTTCCAAGGACAGATATGATAGCAGTAGATGTAGAGTCAACTTATGAAGAGATAATAAGTGTGTTTAGAGAGGAACAGTTTTCACGTGTACCTGTATATAAAGATTCAATAGATAATATTATAGGTGTACTTCATGTTAAAAGCTTATTTTTCTATAATAGTAACAATGAAAAGTTTGATATAAATAAATTTATGATAAAACCTTATTTCACTTATGAGTATAAAGCTACCACAGAGTTATTTGAAGAGATGAGAAAAAATAGAGTAGCTATGTCTGTTGTGTTAGATGAATATGGTGGTACGGCAGGAATTGTAACTATGGAGGATTTAGTAGAAGAAATAGTTGGAGAAATCGAAGATGAATATGATGATTATAATCATAATGAAATAGAAGTTATTAAAGAAGATGAATATATAGTTGATGGAAGTGCTAAAATTGATTTAGTAAACGAAATGATTGGGACTAGCATTGAATCAGAAGATTTTGATTCGATTGGGGGCTTTGTAATAGGAGAAATAGGCGGTTTCCCTGAAAAAGGTGAAGTTGTAGAATGCGGAGATATTAAATTTGTTATAGAAGATATAGACAAAAATAGAATTAAGAAATTAAAGATCTTAACTTTAAATAATTAATATTAAGAAAATCACCTATGATTTTAATAAAATCATAGGTGATTTTTATTTTTAGTTTATAGAAAACTAGGGTGTGCAGAGAGGAACCTATCGCCGTAGCCAACCTTTTGTCTAATAAATAACACTAGGTAAAAAAATGTAAATTAATAATTAGTTAATAAAAAATAGAAAAACATGATAAATTTATAGAGACAACACACTAATTATTTAAAATTTTTAAAATGAAAAGGATATCATTATCGAATTAATAATTGACACTTTAACAAAATGAGAATATAATAACTAATATAGTAAATAAATTATCAATGTGTTAAGAGAAAGAAAATAATATTAACGAATTGATAATATGAATTTGAAATCAGGTATAGGGTGTGAATTATTAAGGGGGGTTATGGTATGGATTTAACAACATTAGTAAAATCAATTGACACAGTATGGGTTTTAATTGCAACAGCATTAGTGTTTTTTATGCAAGCAGGGTTTGCAATGGTTGAGGCAGGATTTACAAGAGCTAAAAATGCAGGAAACATTATTATGAAAAATTTAATGGATTTCGTTTTAGGAACACTAATTTTTTGGATTTTAGGATTTGGACTTATGTTCGGTGAAGATATTGGAGGAATCATAGGTAAAGTAGATTTATTTACAAGAGGAAGTTTTGAACATTTAGGACTTGGAATTCCACTTGAAGCATTCTTAATATTCCAAACAGTATTCTGTGCTACAGCTGCTACTATAGTTTCAGGGGCAATGGCAGAAAGAACAAAATTCAAATCATATTTAGTTTATAGTTTTATAATTAGTGCATTTATTTATCCTGTAGCAGGTCATTGGATATGGGGTGGTGGATGGTTATCACAATTAGGATTCCACGATTTTGCAGGTTCAACAGTAGTTCACTCTATAGGTGGATGGGCTGCTTTAATAGGAGCTAAGATATTAGGACCAAGAATAGGAAAGTATTCAAAAGATGGAAAAGCTCATGCAATTCCAGGACACAGCATTACACTTGGAGCACTAGGCGTATTTATATTATGGTTTGGATGGTTTGGATTTAATCCAGGATCAACATTATCAGGTACAAACGTAGATTCAATATCTCATATATTTGTAACAACTAACCTTGCAGCTGCAGCAGCTACATTAGTTGCACTTACAATTACATGGACTAAGTATAAAAAACCTGATGTAAGTATGACATTAAATGGTTCACTAGCAGGACTTGTTGGAATAACTGCAGGTTGTGATGTAGTTACTCCAGTAGGAGCAGTTATAATAGGATTAATGTCAGGATGTGTAGTTGTATTTGGAATAGAAACAATAGATAAAGTATTTAAAATAGATGACCCGGTAGGAGCTATAGGGGTTCATTGTTTAAATGGTGTATTTGGAACATTAGTTGTTGGGTTGTTTGCAGTAGAAGGTGGATTATTCTACGGTGGAGGACTTAGATTACTAGGAGTTCAATTGGCTGGAGTAGCATCTGTTGGATTATGGACATCTGTAACAGCATTTATAATGTTCAAAGCTATAAAAGCTACAATAGGATTAAGAGTAAGTGCTGAAGAAGAAATTACAGGATTAGATTTAACAGAGCATGGTATAGATAGTTATGCAGATTTTAAATCAAAGGCTGTAGTAGAATTCACAGGAAGTCCTTTTAATGTAAATTCATAATTGATAGTTAAATGTAATTGCTAAATAAGGGGGGAATAGAATTGGGAGATAAGATTACTAAAATAGAAATTATCACAAGAGCTAATAAATTTGAAGAATTAAAAGAGGCTCTAAATGAAATAGGTGTTACAGGAATGACAGTAACTAATGTTCTTGGATGCGGAATGCAAAAAGGATTTCCAGAGTACTATAGAGGAGTACCTCTTGATATGAATTTAGTTCCAAAAGTTAAGATAGAAACTGTAATCTGTGAAGTACCAGTAGATTTAGTAGTAGAAACAGCTAAAAAGATATTAAACACAGGAAAAATTGGAGATGGAAAAATATTTGTATATGAAGTGGCAAATGTTATAAGAATCAGAACTGGTGAAGAAGGCAGAGCTGCATTACAAAATGATTAATTACTTGACTATAGAGATAAAATAGTACCCTGTTAAAAAGACATGCAATCTTATTGAATCGCATGTCTTTTTACGTTTCAATATTAAACTAATATTAATTCTCAAAATGGAAAAGCTACAATTAATGAAATTTAAAAGAAATATATGATAAAGTTATAGGAAAAGTTTATGATAACATACAGAATAAATAAGGAAAAGGTAAAACAAATATTTAACTTTGTAGTAATTATATTTACAGCAACAATAGTTTTAGCCTTTGCCATTTTTACGCAAGGTTTAGAGGAATTAATAAATAACATTAAGAGTTTAAATCACTGGTGGATTTTAATAGCAATAAGCTTTATGTTCATTTGTTGGGGAATTGAAGCAATAATTTTTCATAAGATCGCTTTATTATTTCATTCTAAGCAAAAATTAAAAGTATCTATTAGAGCAACCATGATAGGTCAATTTTTTAATGCAGTAACTCCATTTGCCTCAGGAGGACAGCCAGCACAGTTATATTATATGATAAAGTCGGGTATTGATGGAGGAGCTTCCACATCTATTCTTACTATAAAATTTATTTTATTTCAAAGCATATATATTCTTTACTCTATTGTAATAGTCATATTTAAATTTTCTTTTTTTAAGGAATACTTATCTAATCTATTATACGTATCTATGATAGGATTTATTGTAAATATAAGTCTTATTAGTTTTATAATAATAGTAGCGACAAATAAAAAAGTGGCTAAATTCATATTAATAATCTTTTTAAGAGTTTTACAAAGTATAAGAATAATTAAGTCTACAGAAAAAGTTAGAGAAAAGGTAGATAAAGAATTAAATAGCTTCCATGAGAATATAATAATAATATGTAATAATTTAAATATAATGATAAAGACAGCTTTACTGACGATGCTTCAATTAATAACTTATTCCTCTATAACTTATTTAATATATAGAAGTTTTAATTTAGAAGGAAGTAGTTTGTGGAATATAGTATCAGCACAAACGTTTTTAACTATGATAACATCTATTATACCTCTCCCAGGGGCATCCGGTGGGTCAGAAGGGGGATTTTATTTATTTTTTAAAATGTTTTTTACTAATAGTAATATAGTTTCTGCAATGATATTGTGGAGAATGATAACATATTATTTAACCATTATTGTAGGTAGCTTTTTTACAGCGAAATAATAAACGAATAAATATAGGACTTTATTAAAGTGTAGTGCAATTGCAATAAAGATGTGATATTATAATAAGTAATAATTGTTAAATACTCAAAAAATTACATTATTCATTAAATGGGAGGAATGGAATATGAAAAATTTACAAGAAGTAATTAAAAGTATAGAAGATGGAAGTGTAAAATTAGAATTAGTAAAGGATAGTAATATTGCAGATTCATCAACCACTCTAGTTAACCCAGATGAATACAAAAGAGTATACGCGTTTCCAGACGATGATGCCCTTAAAGCAATATATGTAAAAGGTGAAGAATACTATTATGGAGAGAGAATATACTGTGCAGATCAAGCTCAAGCAGGTTCTTGTAACATAGAGTATGAAAAATTATATAAAGTAATATAAGTATATAAAGTAATATAAGTATATAAAAATTTAGACTTAACAGGGTGGTTATATTATAACCACCCTTTATTATTAGGAGTAAATATAGTAAATAATCATATAATAATATTAATCATTTCGGAAAGGAAGCAATAATTAAAGCGAGGATAAATATATGAAAAACAAATCATCCTTAAAGAAATATAAAATTAATATATTGAGAATTACTATAGCATTTATTGCACTTTACTTTATATATAGTGAAGGAGGAGGACAATTAAAAAAATATGATTTTAGAGAGGTCATAAGTCTACTGTACAGCCTAGAGTTATGGAAGGTTATAATTCTCTTTATTTTTGGATTTATTGCTGTAAGTAGTATGACGGTATATGACTATGTTCTTCTAAAACATATTAAATATGAGTTACCAATTTCAAAGGTATGGAAAATAGCTTGGATATCTAATAGTTTTAATAATTTTCTAAGCTTTGCTGGACTTACAGGTGCAAGTCTTAGGACTTTTCTTTATAAAAAGCAAGGTATTTCAACTAAAGAGGCTATTTATGGCAGTGCTATGATGGCTCCATCAACTATCATAGGAATATGTGTAGCCTCATGGTTATTGATATTTAATATATTTAAAGTAAGGCCAATACTGAGTAGATATGAGTTTTTATGGATAGGAGTAATAATTTTTGCTGTGTATTTAATAGTATATATTTTATTATACGAATGGAAGTGGCTTAATAAGAAAATTGTATCAAAAGTACAAAGCTGTGAGAACAATCCTAAGGAGTTAAGATGGAAGTTAATAAGAGCTTCCTTAGTTGAGTGGACTTGTTTAGGTTTATTCTTTTGGATAGTCTGTATGAGCTTTAGTAGAGAAATCATGCTTTTAGAAGCATTAGGAGTTATAAGTATAGCCGCAATTGCTGGTATAATAAGCTTTATTCCAGGAGGCATGGGGTCCTTTGATTTGATATGTCTAGTAGGATTAGAAACTATAGGAGCAAGTTCTCAAAAAGCTATGGCAATACTAATTACCTTTAGAATATTTTATTATATAATGCCTTGGTTTTTAGGAATAATTCTCGGTACCACAGAAATTATAGATAGGAAAGATTATAGAACTATTTGAATAGAATTATATAAGAAAGTATAAAAGGGAGGTAATAAAGTGAATAAAACTTTAAAAACAGTACTTATAATAGTAGCCGTAATTTTACTTATAGCTATGCCATTTATGGGTAGCTACAATAGTATGGTAACCTTAGAGCAAAGGGTTATAACAGCAGAGGCTGATATAGAAACTGACCTACAAAGAAGAAATGATTTAATTCCTAATCTTGTAAACACAGTTAAGGGATATGCAACTCAGGAAAAAGAGATATTTACAGAAATAGCTAATGCAAGAGCAAAACTAGGTGGAGCTCAAAATGTTAATGAAAGAGCCAATGCAGATGCAGAACTTTCATCTGCTCTATCTAGATTGTTAGTTGTAGTAGAACAATATCCAAATTTAAAATCAAATCAGAATTTTATTGATTTATCAGTGGCTTTAGAAGGGACAGAAAATAGAATAGCTGTAAAAAGACAAGATTATAATAAAGCAGTAGACTCATATAATACTAAAATAAGAAGATTCCCAGGGTCTATTCTTGCAGGAGTTTTTGGGTTTGAGAAAAGGGAATATTACAAAGCTTCAGAGGGAGCTAAAGAAGTTCCTAAAGTAGACTTTACAACTTAGCTTCACAAAAGGGGTGAAGAAATGAAGTTAAATAAAATTACGCTGAGCAAGTTATCAATAATTCTATTAATCTTTATAACTAGTATGTTCGTACCAAGCTCTATAGCTAAGGGAGCAGTAGAATATCCAAACCCAACAAATCTAAAATATATAAATGATTATGTAGGAATAGTAGATGGAGATACAAAAGAGTATTTGTTTTCTGTGGGTAAAGAATTAGAAGAAAAAACAGGAGCACAGGCAGTAGTTGTAGTAATAAAATCCCTACAAGGAAGAGAGATTAGAGACTATGGAATAACCTTATTTAGAAATTGGGGCATAGGACAAAAAGACATAAATAATGGATTACTAATCCTTGTAGCACTAGATGAGAAAAAGTGGTCTGTAGAAATAGGTGGTGGGCTTGAAGGCCCCGTTCCAGATATTTTAAGTAATAGAATTATGCAAAGTGAAGCCGTTCCAAATTTTCAAAGAGATGATTATAGTTCTGGAATTAGAAGAGCGTATACAATCTTTGCTGATGTAATAGCAAAAGAATATGAAGTTACCTTAGAGAAAAATGAAAAAATAAATTATAATATAAATACAGAGGGTAATAGGCAGCAAAGAAGTCCTTTTCCTATGTATATAATGCTAGGAATGCTATTATTAGATGTGGTATTTAATAGGGCAAGAATAATAAGATTTCTATTACAAATTATGTTTTGGAACTCTATCTTCGGAGGACGTCGAGGAGGTCGTGGAGGCGGAGGCTTTGGCGGCGGTGGCGGATTCGGAGGCGGCGGAGGAGGCTTCGGTGGAGGAAGCAGCGGAGGCGGCGGATCTTCGGGAGGCTGGTAACGTCAAATTAGCTTTTTTCTTTAGTATTAAAAAACATGTTATGCAATTTTTGCATAACATGTTTTTTTAGATTAAGCTAAAAAATCGGCATAGCCGACTTTTTTATTTAATAGTGAACTCTAACTAAATGAAACTTAATACTTTTATCGCTCCAGCCAAGATCCCAAGGTACTCTATATCTATCTGTATTATGACAGTTAACAAGGGCGTAACCTTTAGAGTCAGCACCAGTTACAACGGATATATGAGTAATTCTACCTTTCTTTTCATAGGCTACAAAGTCACCAGGTAAAAGCTTGTAAGAGGCTTTATACACTTTATTATAGCTTCCAGAGGCAATTACAGATGCTCTTCCACTGCCTATCATGTAATTCTTAAAGCCTTGAGCATTAAGCCATGCTTTTGTACCTCCGCCACCTTCGAAATTCCAAGCACCATTTTTTCTAAATTTGCCACCTTCGTGAAGTATTTGTGAAGCAAAATTAGCGCAATCACCGCCTTGAGGATTGAAGTCTCCATATTTTTTATTATATTTATAACCATTTTGTCCATCACTAGCAGTACCACAATACTTATCTGCATATTCTACAGCCGATATTCTTCTGTTATTAAGTTTAGAGAAGTCTCTAGCAGTTTGAGATAAGATGTACTGTTTTATATCTACAGTTTTTATTTTCTCTAAATTTAAGGAGTCGGCAAAGGGATCAGTATACCATTCTTTTGTTATAAACCAATTACCGTCTTTGTTTGTAACTCTTATAGAATGAGAAGTTCCTATTCTAAAATTATTCACTTTTGTAAGGGCATTCTCGGCAGAAGCCTCGTCTACAGGTGTTTCATTTTCATATATGTAGGAATATTCAGTAGAACACATTAGATTGATAGAATATGAATTATTACCACCTTTAATACTTCTAATAACTACTGTTGGATTAATTCCTATAAACTTTACTCCTTGTTTCTCAGACCAATTTTTTACATATTTTAATTTTCTTATTTCGTGTTCATAAGCCCACTGCCCATATTTGGTTTTTCTATCGTATATATTAGAGATAGATTTTTCATCATTAGAAAGTATGGCAACGTTTCTTATTTTGAAGATCTCTTCAATTTTCTGAGTAACTTCTTCATTATTATCGTCTGCGTTAACCACTGGATTATAAGGTGAATAATAAAAACAAGTAATCAATGCAAATAAAATAATGAATGATAAAATTAAAATCAATCTAGATTTTTTAAGTACAATAAACATAATTATTTCAACCTCACTATTATTATATAGAAAATTATATGAAGAAAAGATGAAAGATAGTATACAAGATTTAAATAAAAGGAAATTAATTAAAAGGTCAAAAGGTTTTAATTTAAATTTAAATAAAATAACAGTATTTTACTTTATGATGAAGATATGCTATACTTAATATCGAATATTAAGTATAAATAAAGAAAAGTAAGAAAAATTAAACAAAAATAAACAAAGATTAAAATTACTAGTGAGTAAGAGGTGAGTTTATGATGCAGCAACATAAAAGAAGCTTATCCATTATTGTTAAGGAAATAGAGGAATTGAGAGAAGTTTTAAATGAAATTGTTGCTGATAGGGAAAACTTAGAAAGTGATGTACTAGAGGTTAGCATGGAACTGGACAAGCTCATTAATGAATACATGAAATATGAATATAAAAGGACTATATAGTTAAAATAATGAAAGAATGTGCATAACAGCACATTCTTTCATTATTTAATCCACCATTACAGTGTGTTGTAATGAATGTGATGGGCTTTGCCTATATAAAATATAGTTTTGAATTATCAAAACATCCCTTCCTAGAGCCTGGTACCTAAAACATAAGAATTTTACGTCGTAAAATTCTTATATAGTAAAGTAAGTATCATATTAATACTAACTCGCATATAGTAAATTAGTATTAATAGGAGGTGCCATTTTTGGTAATTCACGTTGTAAGACCAGGTGATAGCATATACTCAATTGGAAGGCAATACGGTGTTTCACCTAATAAAATAATCTCAGACAATGAACTTTCAAACCCAAGAAATTTAGTAGTTGGTCAGACTATAGTAGTTTTAGGAGAGAATAGAAGCTATACAGTTAAGGCAGGAGATTCATTATATAGTATTGCTAGAAGATTTGGAACTACGGTTCAAAGCATATTAGATGTTAACCCACAAATAACAAGTACAGGCATTATTTCAATAGGGCAAACTATAACCATTCCCCCTACTAGAAAAATAGGCACTATAGAAGTAAATGGTTACGCATTCCCTAACATAAATCCAGAGGTTCTAAGGAAAACCCTTCCTTATCTAACCTATCTCAGTATATTTAGTCATGAAGTAAGACCGGATGGGTCCCTTGCTCCAATTAATGATACTCCATTAATTGAAGCCGCAAGAGCAGCAAATGTTGCTCCACTTCTAGTTATAAGTAATATAGAGGAAGGGGGAAGTTTTAGCAGCGAGCTTGCAAGAACAATTCTTACTAATGATCAAATTCAAGAGACTTTAATAAATAATGTTATTGAAATGTTAAGAAGTAAAAATTATTATGGATTAGATATAGATTTTGAATATATTTTCCCGGAAAATAGAGAAGATTATAATAACTTCCTCAGGAAAGTAACTTCAAGATTAAGACCACTAGGATACTCTGTAACTACAGCATTAGCTCCTAAAAATGAAGCTAATCAGCCAGGGCTACTTTATGAAGCACACGATTATCCTGTTCATGGAGCTCTTGCAGATCATGTAATACTTATGACCTATGAGTGGGGATATACAGCTGGTCCTGCAATGGCTGTAGCACCACTTAATGAAGTGGTTAGAGTAGTAAATTACGCAGTTACAGCTATTCCAAGAAATAAAATCTTTTTAGGAATTCCTAACTATGGCTATGATTGGACTCTTCCATTTAGAAGAGGAACAAGAGCTCAGACTTTAACAAATGTAGGAGCTGTTGAATTAGCTTTAAGAACTGGATCTGCAATAAGATATGATGAAAGAGCCCAGGCACCTTTCTTTAATTATTATGATTCATTAGGAAGACAACATGAAGTTTGGTTTGAAGATGCAAGAAGTATAGAAGCAAAACTGATGCTTGTAAATAGATATAAGCTAGGGGGAATAAGCTATTGGACAATAAATAGGTATTTCCCACAAAACTGGCTCGTACTAAATGCACTTTATGATGTAAGAAAAGTAATACAGTAATGAAGCAGTAACCAGTGAACAGTCGCTGGTTACTAATTTTTACTAGTTCATTAAGCTAGGAATAGTACGATAATAAATATGAGGTGATTAAGAGTGAGATACGTACCAACTGGCTGCTTAAGACCAGGAATGATTCTAGGAAAGAACATCTACTCTCAAGACGGCGCAGTACTTCTTGCAAAAGATGTTTCTATTACTAAAGAATATATAGAGAATATGAAAAAGTTAGTTATAAATGGAGCTTATATAGAGGATAACATTTCTGAAAATATATCTATTGAGAATGTAATATCTGATGAACTTAGGGTAAAAGCAGTAAAATTAATAAGAAAACTCTATAATAATCCTAATACTATAGCAAAAAACATAGATACTGTGGAAAATGTTGCAAAGAATATAATAAATGAATTGATGAAAAGTAAGAGTATAATGATAAATATGATTGATATTAAGACCTTTGATGATTTTATGTTCAGTCACAGTGTAAATGTCGCAGTACTATCAGCAGTTATGGGAATTGCTATGAATTTAGATGAGTCAAAGCTTGAAAAGTTAGTTGCATCTGCTATGCTTCATGATATTGGAAAGATATTTATATCAAAGGAGGTTTTAAATAAGATATCACAACTAACAAAAGAAGAGGAGGAGCTTATTAAATCTCATCCTGAGAAGGGATATAGATATATAAAAACTTACTATAGTAACAGTATAGCTGTAACATCATATGTTGGAATACTTCAACACCATGAACATTTTGATGGAACTGGATACCCAGATAAAAAGAAGGGCGAAAAAATCTCTTTATTTGGAAGAGTAATAGGAATATGTGATGTTTATGATAATCTAATATCAGAAAGACCTAATAGAAAGGCATATACTCCCTCAGATGCAATAGAGTATATAATGGCTCATAATGGAATTATTTTTGATCCTAAATTAGTAAAAGTATTTTTAAGAAAAGTAGCACCCTATCCATTAGGTACAATAGTAAAATTGAGTAGTGGGGAGAAGGCTATAGTAATGGAAAACAACGAAGAGTGTTCAACTCGACCAGTAGTGAAGAGTTTAGAGAGTGGTAATATACTGAATTTAACCCATGATTGGAACTGTAGAAATATAACTATAGTAGAAGTAGACAAAGGAGAATAAGAATTTTAAGAGAAAAATCTTAAAATTATAAAATAACTATGGAGTAAAAAAGCACGTATATAGATAAGGAGACTATATAATGGACGCTTAGGGAGGCAGAAGGATGAAGGAAATAAATAGAAAAAAGTTTTATTTTATCATAATTTTAATGTTTGGAATTATTTTTACCAGTAAACAAGTACAAGCTTCTACTATACCAAATACTATGGTGGAAAAGGATAAGAGTTGGATAATAAAGTTTAATAAAGCCATAGATTATAATGACAAGGCAGTAAGTTCCATAGGTGTATTTGATAAAAAAGGGGAAAAGGTAAATATAAGACTTCAGATTGGTGAGGATAAAAAGTCTGTAATAGTAAAACCGCCTATAAGAATGTATACAGAAGGAGAGGAATATGTCTTAAAAATAGAGACTAATATACAATCAGAAAAGGGAAATAAACTTAAAGAAAGAAAAGAAATTAATTTTACTATAAATAAAAATGAACCATATAAAGACTATATAAAAATAAAGCCAGGAGATACTATACAAAATGAAACTGGGAAAAACTATATATTTTATGATGTACATAAGTCGAAGCCATTAGATAATAAATCCTTAAGTGAGAACGGATGGTCTTTAAAGGCCTATAAAACAGTGAACTCTAGGGATAGTAGAGGTATGATATATACCCTAGGAAACTCTAAATCATTAGAACTACCTTTTAAAGTTAAGGGCTGGATGGGATTCTATGTTGGTTATCACAATGATACAGAAGAGTTCACTATTAACTCTAATGGAAATGAATTTAAGTTTAAAAATTATGATGATAATAAAAATAAATCAGGAAATGGATTTATAAATGAGAGCTTCATATTTGCAAAGAATTTTACTGAAGATGATAGTGTTACAATATCAGGAGTTGAGGGAAAAAAGGCTCAAATTGCTTATGTTAGATTAGTGCCATTAAATGAAGAAGAAATCACTCTCTACAATAAGACTAGTGAGAGTTCACCTGGAAATAAAAAAACTGTTGTATATGATAATGATGGGTATACTGATTTCTTTCTAGGAAAATATCCAGATATAACTAGTCTTGAAAAGTTTCCAGAGGATATAACATCAAAGCTTAATAGTCAAAGTATAAACTGGACACTGGGGACTACAGGATTATTAAATTATAATAGCCAGTTTGCAGGAACAGCTTTTCAAGGAGCTGAAAAGTTTGATTCCTATGTACGAGAGGGGGATATACTAGCAAGATATCAAATATTAAATATATTAATTGGAGGGAAATCACCTTTAGAACTAGTAGCTAGTAAAGGAGAAACCTTAGGGGTTAGTGTTAATGCTTCCCTTAGAATGAATGCTTTTTATAATCAGCAATCAACTCTATTTTTAAATGGTGCCATGTATGATTTCTATAAGGAGTTTCTTCAAAACAATAATTATAATTTAAGCTATTACTATCCAAAATATAGAACCTATATTTTAAATGTACTCAAAGAGGTTTCAGTGGTGGAAAATGTAGATGGAATAACTCTTGATTTTTGTAGATATCCAAATGTTATGGGAAGTGAAGCAACCTTAGGAGAGAAAATTGCTATTATGAATGAGTTCATGAGACAGGTTAGACTAGAGATACCAAATAAGAAGATAACAGTGAGATTCCCATATCTGCAGCCAGCCTCTTATGGGTTAGACGCAAAAACTTGGGTAGAAGAAGGGTTAGTAGATACAGTAGTTCCTTCAGTTATAGGATATGAAGAGTTCTGGAATGTAGAAGAATATTCAAGTCTGTATAAGTCTAATAAAATCCAGATTTTAGTTGGTATTTCTGCTAATCTAAAAGGGAGAGACTTAACACCGGAAACAGAAAGGCTAATGAAAGAAGGAAAATATGTACCAGATAATAGATATTTATCGGTAGAAGAATATTTAATTAGAGCAAATGAAGCCTATAATAAGGGAGCAGATGGAATTTTTATGTCTAATATTTTAAATGATTTAGACATAAGAGGAGATGTATCACCAAAATTCAAATTTCTTTCAGATAAATTTAAGGTAAAGAAGTGGTATGAGTTAGAGTATAAATCTTATTTAGTGAATGATAAAATAGAGTGGATATTCTAATTAAAATAGTTATTAATTATAAATCGCTAGTTTCTATATGTATATGATAGAAACTAGCGATTTCTTTTAAGATTTTTGGTTATTTGATACTAGAGATTAGTAATTATTTTGTTTCCTTAATGAGTCCTTTTCTATAAGCGATTAAAAGCATTTCAATCTCTTTTATTTGTGATTTGATTTCTCTTCCGATATCTGTATCAGCAACTCTTTTTCTAGTAGCCACATGTTCAAGAATTATAGTTGAAGATAGGATGTCCCTTTCTTCTTCTATTGCTTTTCTTATAGATTCGAAAGGCTCATGGGAGCTTAAGAGTAGTCCATAAGAATTATAAATTAAAGTATATCCTGCAATGCCTGTCTCAGGCTGATAAGCTCGACAGAAACCTCCATCTATAACAAGAAGTTTTCCATTAGCTTTAATTGGACTTTCTCCTTCTTTTGTCTTTACAGGGATATGTCCATTAATTATATGAGAACATTCAGGGTCAAGACTAAATTCTTTTAGTATATTACAACATACTTTTTCGTTATCTCTATATTTGTAATAAGGATTTTTTATCTCTTCATGAGTTTTAGGATCATCAATAAAGTATCTTTCAAAGGTAGTCATTCTTTGTTTTCCAAATTCAGCTGAATCAGGGCCACACCATAAGTACCATACCATATCCATAGCAAATTCTTTTGATGCAGAACCTTCCTTAAAGAAATAAGCTTCACGAGCTAAGGAGTCGTACTTGTCCAGCAAGATTCTTCCGCTATATTTTTCACCATTAATAAGAACTTCTTTAAAAGAACCATCTTCATTTAATGGGATACATCCATGATAAAGCAAGTTAGAATTATAAACTAAGTACATACCTCCTTTGCTATATAAAAAGCGAATGTGACGTTGAAGCTTTTCACTATGAACAAAGGAACGTTTTAATTTATTTATTAATACTTCTTCTTGAGGAGTTAATTTATACGGATCTTTTGGATCAATAGTTGGGAAGTTGGTATCATTTAAAGGGTAAGTTACTCCATTTAAAACTATAGTTCCTTCTTCTAGGTTAATTTTATCAAGGAGAAGTTGTTCTTCCATCTTAAACTCAGGACGATTTTTAATTGTCTGACCTTCTAATTTAAACTGCATAATGGCAATGGCTTTATGCATCTTTGAAGTTAGAGAAGAATCCTTGTTGTTAATTTCTTTTCCTAAACCTCGAGGATTGAATTTTTTACATGAATCATCTCTGTAAACATCCATAGCAAAGGTTGCAAGAGGAAGGAGATTTATTCCATAACCATCTTCAATGGTATTTAAATTAGAGTATCTTAGAGAAATTCTAATTACATTACAAATACAAGCCTTATTTCCAGCAGCAGCACCCATCCACAGAATATCGTGATTTCCCCACTGAATATCTACAGAATGATGTTTTATTAAAGCCTCCATTATAATTTCAGGGCCTGGACCTCTATCGTAAATGTCGCCTATTATATGAAGTCTATCTACCACTAGTCTTTGTATGAGCTTAGAGATAGCCATAATGAATTCTGAAGCTCTATCTATGTCAATTATAGTGGAAATTATTACATTATAATATTCATGCTTGTTTATTGTTGTATTATGCTCATGAAGTAATTCCTCAATTACATAAGCAAAATCAGGTGGAAGAGTTTTTCTAACCTTTGAACGAGTATATTTTGAAGAAACCACCTTGCACAATTCAATAAGTCTATATAAAGTTATTTTATACCAATCTTCTAAATTATCTTCTGTAGCTTTTATAAGGTCTAGCTTTTGTTCAGGATAGTAAATAAGAGTTGCGAGAGTTGTTTTCTCACTATCTCTTAAAGAAGTTCCAAATACATCATCTATCTTTCTTTTAATAACACCAGAAGCATTTTTAAGCATATGAGTAAAGGATTCATATTCCCCATGGACATCGCTTATAAAGTGTTCTGTGCTCTTAGGCAAATTTAAAATAGCTTGTAAATTTACAATCTCAGTAGTAGCAGAAGAGATATTTGGATATTGTTTTGCAAGTAATCCTAAGTATCTCAAATCCTTTTTAATTAATTCTAAATTATTCTCGTCACAGAAAGTCATCTGGCTGCCCCCTTTATAAAAGAATCTTGTATCGCAAAATTCTTATGTATTGTATTTTAATTATAATATTATATCACACTTTATTAGTTACAATAAATAAAAATGCTACAACAATTAATGAGGTTTTACGATAAAGTATAGTACAATAAGGAAAATAATTGAACTCTTAGCGAATAGATGAACTGTAAAAGGTATTATAAATCTGATAAAATAAATTATAGTGATTAGTAAAAATCGAGGTGAATGCATTGAATAAAACCATACTTATAGTAGAAGACGAAGAGAGAATGAGGAAGCTTCTAAGAGACTATTTTAAGAGTAGTAGCTTTGAAGTTTTAGAAGCTGCTAACGGTGTTGAGGCTTTAGATATATTTAAGGAAAATAAAGTAGATTTATTAATACTGGATATAATGATGCCTTACATGGATGGGTTTACAGTCTGCAATAAGGTAAGAAAAACTTCAGAAACTCCAATAATAATTTTGACGGCTAAGGGAGAAGAGGAAGATAAGCTTTTAGGTTATGAACTAGGCGCAGATGACTACGTTACAAAGCCCTTTAGTCCAAAGGTGTTAGTTGCAAAGGCAAAGGCTTTAATAAAGAGAAGTAGTGTAGTAGATATAGATACGGATATTAATAAGCAATCTAATATAGTAGATTTTAATGGACTCATAATAAATGAAACCTCTCACAGTGTAACTATTAATGGAGAGGAAATTCAAGTATCTCCAAAGGAGTATGATTTACTATTATATTTTGCTAAAAATAAGGGCGTAGCACTAACAAGAGACATTATATTGGATAAGGTTTGGGGCTTTGAATACTATGGAGGACTTAGGACTGTAGATACTCATGTTAAAAGACTTAGAGAAAAATTAAGAGATAAGGCTGATTACATAGTTACAGTTAGGGGAAGTGGCTATAAATTTGAGGTGAGGGAATGAGGAGAATGAAAAGAAAAATTGCCCTTAAGTTATTTGTAGTTACTACACTGGTATTTATGCTTTTTATATCTGCCCAGGTTTTACTTCAATCTGTGTTTTTCGAAAATTTTTATGTGGATAGAAAAACTAGCGGCCTTACAGAAAAATTAGAGAGCTTTTCAAAAGAGTACATAAAGAATATAGGAAGCCTTCAAAATACAATAGATAATATAAAGGATTTTGAGGATGAAAATTACGCTAAAATTGCTATTTTAGAAAGTAATGGACTCTTAAATTATACTACAGATTATGATAATGAAATAAAGGATACAGGGAAAATTAGACTTATTCAAGGAATTATAAGAGAGTGGACATCGAGTCCAAGAACATTTTTAGAACTTCAAAAGAAGGGAGAGGGTGTAACATACATATTTAATGATCCTACCTATAATATAAAGCATATTGTAGCTGTGAAGCCTGTAATATTTAAAGGTATTCCAACAAAGGTAATTTTTGCAGTATCTTCCTTGCAACCAGTTAATGAATCAGTAGCTGTAATGAGGGAATTCTACATATATATATACGTCTTTGGTGTAGCGTTAACTTTAATCTTAGCTTATATATATTCAAATATGGTGTCGAAACCACTGGTTGACCTAAACAATACAGCTAAAAAAATGGCAAGATTAGATTTTCAGGAAAGCTGTCAAATAGATAGAGAAGATGAAATAGGAGGACTTGCTAAAACTTTAAACTTTTTATCAATGAATTTAAGTAGTGCATTAAAGTCTCTTCGAGAATCTAATGCTAAACTAAAAGAAGATATAGAGAGAGAAAAAGAATTAGAAGAGAGAAGAAAAGAGTTTGTGGCGGCAGTATCTCATGAGCTTAAGACACCAATTAGTCTAATTGGTGGATATGCAGAGGGTATAAAGGATGGCATAGTAGAGGGAGAAGATAAAGACTACTATATTAATGTAATAATAGATGAAGCAAAAAAGATGGGAGAGCTTGTGACAGAAATGTTAGAACTATCTAAACTAGAGTCAGGAAATTTTAAGATTCAAATTGACAGTTTTAATTTAGATACAAGTATTAGTGAGACAATAAAAAGGTTAGATGGTATAATGTCGAATCATGAAGCTAAGGTTATAATTAATAAAGAGATAGAAAAAGGGCTACAGGTTCTGGGGGATAGGGACAAAATAGAAGAGGTAATAACTAACTTTCTAACTAATGCAATTAGGCATACTAGAGAAGGTGCATATATATATGTAAGAACTCTAATAAAGGAAGAAAAAGTAGTTGTTGAAATTGAGAATGAAGGGGAACATATTTGGGAGGAAGATATAGATAAAGTTTGGGATAAATTCTATAAGGTGGATAAAGCAAGAAAGAGAAGTGTAGGGGGCACAGGTCTTGGGCTTTCTATAGTTAAAAACATATTAAAGCTACATGAAAGTCAGTATGGAGTAGAAAATACAGATGTGGGAGTAAAGTTTTATTTCACACTGAAAAAAATCGCTAGTGACTAGTCACTAGCGATTTTTTTTCTTCCTATATTAAGGGGGGTTATTCAGTAAGTTTTAAAGTTAATTTTTTAGTGCTTCCTTCTCTACTAATTTCAACTTCTACAGAATCACCAGCACTATGCTTTTGTTTAAGTTCATTTATTTCTTGAACTGTAGAAACACTTTTGTTGTCGAATTTTGTTATAACATCTCCAGGCATTATGCCGGCTTTTTCAGCAGGACTGAAGCTTTCAATCTGTTGTATATACACACCAATAGGTAAATTATGTTCTTTTGATAA
The DNA here is from genome assembly GCF_055755365.1 of Clostridium sp. X. Lineage (NCBI taxonomy): Bacteria > Bacillati > Bacillota > Clostridia > Eubacteriales > Clostridiaceae > Clostridium > Clostridium sp. X. The sequence continues at coordinate 167,716 of NZ_CM146912.1, read as the reverse complement.
CTGTTTATCTATATTTATAGCACTGATGCCAATTCTAAGTATAGGCTTAATCAAATTTTCAATTTTAGGTTTAACTGCATTTATAGGAATTGCAAAGCCAAGTCCTTCTATTTGACTTCCACCTATTTTAGCAGAGTTTATTCCAATAACCTGACCATAAATGTTAACAAGAGCTCCTCCACTATTTCCAGGATTTATAGCAGCATCTGTTTGTATATACTTTTGTGTCTGGCTTTCTACAGCTACCTCTCTATTAACAGCACTTATAACACCAGAGGTTACTGTTCCTAAAAACTGTTTTCCAAGAGGATTACCTATAGCAATAGCAGGATCTCCTACTTGAATAGCATCAGAATCTCCAAATTCAGCTATAGCTGGAACTTTAACGGTCTCACTAAGTTTTATAACAGCAAGATCCATTGCAGCATCATAGTTTATAAGCTTTGCAGGAATTTCTTTTCCAGAATTTCCATCATTAAATATAACTGTTATCTTCTTTGCACCACTTACAACGTGATAATTTGTAAGGATATATCCATCTTCGCTAAAGATTATGCCAGAACCCATACCTTCTTCCTGCTCTGGTAGCCCAAAGTAATCTCTAGTACCACTCTTAGTAGATACTCCAACTACAGCAGGGCCTACTTGCTGCACAACATTAGCAACAGAAAGTGGAACTAAGTTGTTTGAGGTTTGTACAACATTAGTGTTAGCTTTATTTTCAGTAGTAGTTTGAGGTACTAGATTTGTCTTAACTTTACCATTAAAGTACTTTATAGTACCAACTGTAGATATGCCAGCACCAAGGGATGCACATAGAACACCTACCAGTACATAAGAGAGAAGTCTTCCTCTCATACCATTTGATTTTTTAACTTCTTCTTTATATGGTGTTACTTCATAGGAACTTACTTCTACAAAGTCTGTATTATCAATTTTATTGTTATCCATAAGAAATCTCTCCTTTACTATCTTCATAGATTTATGTTCTATGCTTATATTAACGTAACTTTGTTACAGTTTTGTGACAAAGTTATGAAGAAGATAAGAATTTTACACAAAAAAATTCTTATCTTCTTCTTGAAAGTGAATTAATCTCTCCACCAAGTAGAATTATAATAGAAGTAAGAAAAAGCCATACCATAAGTACGATAACAGCACCAATACTTCCGTATAGTTTTGAGTAATTTGCAAAGTTATCTACATAAAAGGAAAAGCCAATAGATACAATAATCCATCCTATAGTAGTGAAAATTGATCCAGGAACAGCCTCCCAAAGAGTAAGTCGTTTGCAAGGTGTTATTTTATATAGTAGTGCAAAAATAAATACCATTATAACTAAGGTTAAAAGATATCTTAAAAAGTTCCATAAGAAATACAAAGAACTAGAAACTCCAAACCAAATAGCAAATTTAGATTTTAATACATTTCCAAGCACCAGAATGAAAAGTGAGAATATAATTAAAAAGGTAAGACCTAAAACAGATAAAATGGAAATCAGTTGTACTTTCCAAATTGGTCTACATTCATTCTCATCATAAGCTTTATTTAAAGCTTTAATTACAGCATGAAATCCACTTGAAGCTATCCATACTGTAGTTATAAAACTAAAAGACAATAAATCCTTTTTACGGGAATCAAAAATCTCTATGACTGTTCTATCAATTAAAGAATAAGCATTATAAGGAAGAATTCCCTTTAGGCTAATTAAAACATCTTGGCTAGCAACTCTACTATAGCCTGCAATAGTGAATAGAAATATTAGAAAAGGGAAAAAAGATAGCAGCAGACTATAAGCAAGCTGTGATGCCAGTGCAAAAATATCATCTTCTTTAGCCTTTTGAAATAACCTAAATAAAGAATTGTTTTTCATTGTGTTAATCAAAGTACTACCCCCTTTGAAAAAAAGTTCTTAATATTAAAGTAAATAAAATTCATCAATAAAGTTTTTGTAAAATGACTTATTAATATTCTATATCAGAGTAAAAGTAAAATATAACTAAAAATAAAATTATGGAATAAATAAGGTAATTGGGAATAGATTTTAGATATTCGAATAAATTACTAGGAAGTAAATTTTAAAAAGGGATTAATTATATTTTAAAATTTACGAAGATATATGTAGACAGTAAAATAAATGAGGCATGTACAAGAAAAAGATGATAATATTGTAAAGAAAAGGTAAATAAATAAGATAATATTGTTTAATAGTATTATCTATTGCATTTTATGGTAAAATGGTTTAAAATCAATACGATAGAAAAAAATATGAAAAATTTTCTTTAAAATGCAAACTTTTCTACAATTTGCTCGTATTAATATATATGGATATGAAAAATCACAATATATTTAATTAAATTGGTAATACATATGAGAAGCATCTAAATAATTACCATGTACAAACTATAGAATAATTGTTGATAAGTGTAAAAAAAGCTTATATAATTAATATTGTAGAGCATATGGAAAAAAAGGAACTCATTATTAATATAAGCAAAATTATACAAAATGTAATTTAATTTCTTATATTTAATATAGAGGAAATACCATTTTTTCAAATAATAAAATACAATATGGTAATACTCAGGAAATGTAACCTTTCATAAAGTTATGCTTCCCGAATTTACATAAATTATTCATTAAGTTGTTAATAATTTAAAATTTTATATTAAATCTTATTCAATGGGAGGGAACAAAAGTGATAAAGAAGAAAATGAGTTTGCTTCTTGCAGCTGTTTTAGTTGCATCAGGAGTAGTAGTGTCTACACCAGCATCAGCTGCAGCAGTAACACCAAAGGTGACTTATGTAGCACCAGCAATCACAATGGCAGAAGTAGGGGATGAGTTCTCATTCGCACTTCAATCAAACGTAGCAACAAATGTTCAATACCAAATATGGGCACAAAACACTACAACAGGAAAATGGTATAGTTTAACTAACGGCTACACAGAAGCTGTTAAAGGAACAGAACCATTTATACCTGCAGCAATCAACAATTTACCAGCAGGAGCATATAATGCTTCAGTATGGGTTAAAGCTGAAGGATCAACAGCTAAGTATGATAGCTTCAAAACAGCAAAATTCAAAATTCAAAAAGATGGATACTTTGCTGAAAGAGCTAAGTTAGACAACTTAGGAGTAAAAGATTCTTATAAAGTAGGAGAATCAGTAACTATTCAAGGAGAATATCAATACAAGCTTCATATGTTTGATCCATCAGTAGAAGTAAGAGCTGAAGGATGGTCAATTGATGACACATATGAATCAGCTGAAGCTACAAAATACACATTTACTAAACCAGGTACTTACTTAGTAGATGTTTGGGGTAAAAAAGCAGACAGCACTAATAAATATGATGGTTGGATGTTAAAAGTTGTAACAGTTGAAGAAGCTTCAAAGGAAGTTAAAGCAGTTGTAACTGTAGATGCAGGTTTAACAGCTTTCGATAGATATGTAAAAGTTGAATTAGAAAATGTAGAAGATCCAGAAAACTACAATGTAACAGTAATGGGAACTAAGTTAACATATGTTGCATCAAAAGGATTCTTCCAAGGCTTAGTAAACTCTTCAGACGAAGCTGCTATAAAAGCTGATGTTAAAGTTGTTTACACAAAGGTTGAAGTTCCAACAGCTACAGCTACTGTAGAAGCTGGATTAACAGCATTTGATAGATATGTAAAAGTTACTTTAGCTACTGAAACACCAGAAGCATTTGATGTAACGGTTAAAGGAACAAAATTAACATATGTAGCATCAAAAGGATTCTTCCAAGGCTTAGTAAACTCAGCTGACGAAGCAGCTATAAAAGCTGACGTTGTAGTAACTGTAAAATAGTCAGTAAAAAAAGCAATAATTTTTTATCATAGAATATAATGTTTAACTTATCTTAGGGAGGTAAATAAAATGGCAAAGAACAAAACTTTAAAAGTGCTTTCAACTGGAACAGTTGCAGGTATGATAGCAGCAGCAGTATTATCATCTCAAGCATTTGCAGCAGTAGATGCATACTCAGTTAAAATCGGTGAAGACGTATTAAAATATGACAAAGCTGCATTAACAGAATCTTTCTTAGCTGCAAAAGCAGGGGAAGCGGCTCCATTATATGAAGATTTCACAGCTAAATTAACAGAAGCTAAAGGATTCTATGCATTCAGCGATGCTAAAACTGGAAAATTCGTATCTTACGATGATATCCAAGCTAAATTCTTAGAAGCAAAAGCAGCAGGAGAAGCATTCGTAGTAGATGCTTACACTGAATCAGCAGATGCTAAAGTTATAGAAGTTCCTACTGTTAAAAAAGTTGTTGTTAAAGACGGAAAAGTTGTTGTAGAAACAGAAACTACAGTTGAAGAAGGAAAAGTTGCAGTTAAATCTGTAAAAGTTCTTAACTTAAAACAAATAGAAGTAGTTTATAGCGGTTCTATAGATAAAGATGAAGTTGAAGATGAAGCTAACTATACATTAGAAGATGAAGATGGAGCTGACTTTGCAATAGAAAGCATAGATCTTGATGGAAATGTTGCAATAATCAATATAGATGATGCTAATATCCCAGAAAATCAAGACGAATTAATATTAACTATAGATGAAGCAATAACTGGAGATGATGTTGAAGAAGAGTTAACTTTTGTAGATACTACTCTTCCAAAGGCAGAAAAAGTTGAAGTTATAGGATCAGATACAATTAAAGTTACTTTCAGTGAACCAGTAAATCCTACAAGTGTAGAAACAGATAGTTTTGAAGTTAATGGTGGAGATTTATATGTTCAATCAGTAACACTTGCTAACAATAATACTGAAGCTAAAATTAAGTTATATTCTGACTTAAATGATGAAAAACAAGTAAGTGTTAAAGTTACTAGCGATGTTGAAGATTATGCTGGTTTTAGTGTAATTTCAGGTACTTTAACAGCTACAGTTATAGAAGATTCTAAAGCTCCAACAGTAGTTGGATATGAAGATGCTAAAAAAGGTGAAGTTACTTTAATATTCAATGAAGATGTTAGATTTGTAGATAATAATGATGCTACAGAAATCGTATCAGGTGATATACTTGATGGTTTCTTCCACACTAACTCAACAAATAAAGCTGAAAAAGTAACAATCGATGGAAATAAAGTTACACTTGAATTCCATGCTGACTATGAACTTCCAGAAGGAACAGCATATGTATATGTGGATGAAGAAATGTTAGAAGATTTCTGGGGAAATGAAATTGATAAATTAACTACTAAGATTGAAACTACAATCGATGAAACTAAACCAGAAGTTACTAAGGTTGAACAAGGGGATACTGAAGAAGAAATAGTAGTAAGCTTCAGCGAAGAAGTAGATTTAGATACTGCAACTAAAGAGAAGAGCAACTACACAATATTAGGCGAAGATGGAAAAGAAGTTGAGCCAAGCATCTCTAAAATAGAATTTAATGATGATGACAATGATGAGGTTACAATTACTTTAAGAGATAAGCTTGATGGTGGAAAATACTCAATCGTAATTGAAGATGTAGAAGATGTAGCTGGTAACAAAGTTAATAAAACAACAAAAACTTTTGAAATAGATGACAAAACAGCAGTAGACTTAAATGATAAAGAAGATGTTACATTAAACTCATATAATTTAGGAGACACAACTCAAAAAATAGTTGTTAACTTTGGTGAAAAGATGGCAACAGGAGATGCTAAATATGCAATTGATGACTTAGAAAAATATACATTAGTTATTGATGGTGAATCATATGACGTATCAGACCTTTATAATGTTACTATCAAAGTAGTAGAAAATGGAGAAGCAGTAGAAATTGCTGTTCCATATAAAGCAGGAAAAGAAGATTCTTATGATTTAACAGGAAAAGCTGTTAAATTACAAATCGGTCGTGTAGCTGATGCAACTGGAAACTATACTTCTACTTTAACTGCTGAAAGAGATGTTCTTTCTACAGCTACTGTTGCTGTTGATTCTTTCGAAGCTACAGCTGATGATACAATAAAACTTACATTTAAAGATGCTGTATCTTTTGATAAAGATGATATAACACTTTATGAAGCAAATGGAACTACTAAATTAACTCCATCGAAAGTAAATGTATCAACTAATGAAGATGGAAATACAGTTGTTACTTATACTTTAGCAGAAGATGATGAAGTAGCATACGATCCAACAGGATTAATCAAATTTGCAATCAAAGCTAATGGAGACTCAGAAAACAAATATGGTGCTAAATTAGCAGAAGTTACAACTGGTCAATCAATTGCAGCTTTAGTTGACAAGATAAGTGCAGAGCTTGCAACTATTGAAGATTTAAATGGAGATGATATGGATAATGTTGCAGCAACAACAACAACATCTATTGTATTAACATTTAAAGAAGATATAGATGGAACTTCAGTTTCAACTACAACATTTGATGTTGACGGATATGATGTTACTGCTGTAACAGTTAAAGATAACACAATTACTTTAACTATTGAAAATGAAGATGAAGATGAAGTAACAGAGCTTGAAGACTTATACGGAGTAAGAGTATCTCAAAACTCTGCTATAAAAGATGCTAACGGAAATGTAACTAAAGATATAGATACAGAAGTTGTTGATCCATCAGATATAAAGAAATAGTTAATGAGAAAGGATAACATTAGTTATCCTTCCTTATTGGAAAATTAGAATAAACTGAGTTTTATTTAAGTGAACGTACATTTCTAAAAATACAATCATTTCAAATATTTCATACAATATTTCGAAGTCACATCTTTCGATGAAAAAATTAATAAGCATATCTAAATTTAATAAAGAAAGACTGATGGTTAAACCGTCGGTCTTTTTTATTAAATACATATATATAAATATTTAAGAATTTAAAATCCTAATCTAGCCGTATAAGTTAATTATAAAAAAGCGTTGTAGTGGGGGTGCAAAATGTATAGGGAAAAGGACAATAAAAATTTGTTGCATGGAATTTTTATCGGAGCAATAATTTTCATTATACCCTTAATAGTATATCTAAAAGTAGTTCATTTAGAAGGAGCATTATTGAAATATTGGAATGGGTCCAATATTAGTGCTGATTTTTTTTCATATTATAAAATGATATGGATATTAATAATGGTTAGTATTCTAATATTAATAACTATTTTTAAGTTAGTAAAAAAGGATATAGAAATAACTAAAACTAAATTATACATACCAATGGGAATATACACATTATTCGTAGTTTTATCTACAATATTTTCCCAATATAAAAAGGTAGCATTTTGGGGATTTGTAGAAAGATACGAAGGTATGATGGTAATAGTAGCATATATGCTACTGTTGTTTATAGTGATTAATTGTGTTAAAGAAGAAAAACAATTTAAAATTATAATTGGACTACTGATGGTGTCAGCAGTAATTATAGGAACTATTGGTATATTTCAATATTTAGGATATGATTTACTTCAGACAAGCTTCGGTAAAAAGCTAATGCTACCATCAAAGTATGAAAGTATGGCAAATGATATTAAATTTCAATTTGGTAAAAATGTAATCTATTCAACCTTATATCATTATAATTATGTAGGAAGCTACATGGCAATGTTATTTCCTTTAACTCTTAGTCTAACATTACTAAGTAAAAAAAAGTCTTCACGGATAGTCTTTGCATTAGTAAGTTTGTTAATGTTTGCAAACTGGATTGCATCACAGTCTAGAGCAGGAATTATTGGTGGAACACTATCAATGATATTCTTAGCAATAATTTTAAGAAAGAAAATATTAAGACGATGGAAATGGGTAGTTTCTTTAATGATTATAGGAATATTGATTCTACTAGGGTTCAACATAACTTCTAATGGAAACTTAGTAAACAGATTAGGCTCATTAATAAAGGATATTAGTTCATCAATCACTACTGAAAAGAAAAATACTTTACAGGATGTATTTATTGATGAAGAAGGCTTAAAGATTATATATACTAATGAAACTTTAAATATAGGACTAAGTGAAAATGGATTGGAATTTAAAGATACTGAAGGTAATAAAATAAAACCGTTAGTAAGCAAGAATGGCAATGTTTCACTACAAGATAATTTATATAAAGATTATATGATAAAACTTAAAACTGTTTATACGTCTAATTCAGAAGCCTATGAAATGGAAGTCAAAAAAGAAAATTCTGACCTAAAGTTTTTACTCCTTAAAGATGGAATTAAGTTTATAAATAATAGAGGTGAAGCAGTAGATTTAAGACATATAGAACAATGGGGATTTAAAGGGAAAGAAACGCTAGGTTCAGCAAGAGGATATATATGGTCAAGGTCAATACCTTTACTTAAAGATACAGTGTTTATTGGTCGTGGGCCAGATACATTTGCAATATATTTTCCGCAAGATGATTATATAGGAAAGTTAAAGGGTTATGGAACAATGAATATGTTAGTAGATAAAGCACACGACTTATATCTTCAAACAGCTTTAAATACAGGAGTGGTTTCGTTAATAGCTCTATTAACATTATTTACTATGTATATAATATCAGCGATGAAGTTATTTTATAATAATAATTTTCAAGATTTCTATTCTTCAATTGGATTAGCTTTATTTTTAGCTGTTATAGGATATCTAGGAGCAGGATTATTTAACGATAGCGTAGTATCAGTAGCACCAGTATTTTGGGTGATATTTGGAATGGGAATTAGCATAAATATAAGGATGTTAAAAAAGGAAAGAGAAAATATATAGAATCTAAACAACTTAGATAATAAATATTAAAATTTTCATTTAAAAAGTTCGGCTAAAAGGCTGAGCTTTTTATTTAACTCAACTGGAATTATGCTATAATTCATTGAAATATATAGGGTGAAACGGTATAATGAAAGTGTGCTATATGGAATGTATTAATCGAATATATTCTATTTTAAAATTATCAATTTGTAGTGCTAAAATTCAGGTGAGTTAAAAGAATTTCTATCTTAATTAAGAATTTCATACAGTAGGGTAAGATGGGAGAAGATAAAATGAAGGGGATAATTTTAGCGGGTGGATCTGGTACAAGACTTTATCCAGTGACTAAGTCAATATCAAAACAAATAGTTCCAATTTATGATAAACCAATGGTATATTATCCACTATCTGTATTGATGTTAGCTGGTATAAGAGAAGTTTTAATTATATCTACGGAGAGAGATTTACCAGCATTTAAAGAACTTTTTAAGGATGGTAGTGACCTTGGAATGAAGTTCCAATATAAAATTCAAAAAGCTCCTAACGGACTTGCGGAGGCATTTATCATAGGTGAAGAGTTTATTGGAAATGATAATGTTGCAATGGTTCTAGGTGACAATATATTTTGGGGACATAACCTTACGCAGCACTTACAGGAAGCATCCAAACTAGAAGAGGGTGCAGTTATTTTTGGATATTATGTTCAAGATCCAAGGGCTTATGGTGTAGTTGGATTTGATAGTAAAGGTAAAGTTATTTCATTAGAAGAAAAACCAGAAAAACCAAAATCTCAATATGCAGTTCCAGGCTTATATTTTTATGATAATTCAGTAGTTAGAAAAGCAAAAAATCTAAAGCCTTCTGCAAGAGGAGAAATTGAGATAACTGATTTAAATAGATTATATATGAATGAAGGAAATTTAAAAGTAAATCTTTTAGGTAGAGGAATGGCTTGGCTTGATACAGGAACCCATGACTCTATGTTAGATGCTTCAAATTTTGTAGCAGCAGTGCAGAATAGACAGGGAACTTATATTGCTTGCTTAGAAGAAATCGCTTATAGAAATGGATGGATTAATAAAAACAAGCTTGTGTCTTTAGCAGAACCACTGACTAAAACTAATTATGGCAAATACCTAATTAGTATATCTGAACAGGTGAAGGAGACATATGAAGGGGAGACTTTTGGACAAGTTGCAGCTTCTAAGGAATAGTGATTGTAGTTTTTCAGTTCGATTTTGAATAATTAAAAAACATACATTTTAGAACTGAAATAATTAGTTTATAAAGGAGCTTAATTATATGAAAATAGTAGTAACTGGTGGAGCGGGGTTTATAGGTGGAAACTTCATTCATTATATGCATAATAAATATAAGGATTATAAAATAGTTTGTGTAGATTGTTTAACTTATGCTGGAAACATAGAAACTTTAGAGAGTGTAAAGGATAATCCTAATTTTAGCTTTTATAAAATAGATATATCTGATCGTAATGCAGTGTTTAATATGTTTCAGAAAGAAAATCCGGATATTATAGTAAACTTTGCAGCAGAAAGTCATGTTGATCGCTCAATTGAGAATCCAGGTTTATTCTTAAATACCAATGTTATAGGAACAGGAGTATTACTTGATGCTTGTAGAAAATATGGAATAAAGCGTTATCATCAAGTATCTACTGATGAAGTTTATGGAGATTTACCACTTGATAGGCCAGATTTATTTTTTATAGAAGAGACTCCACTGCATACATCTAGTCCATATTCAGCAAGCAAGGCATCAGCAGATCTTTTGGTTGGGGCATATAATCGTACTTTTAAAGTTCCTACAACGATTTCACGCTGCTCTAACAATTATGGGCCATATCATTTTCCAGAAAAGTTGATTCCACTAATGATAGCAAATGCATTAAATGATAAAGAATTACCTGTTTATGGTACTGGAGAAAATGTTCGTGATTGGTTATACGTAGAGGATCATTGCAGTGCAATTGATTTAATTATTCATAAAGGCACCATAGGAGAAGTATACAATATTGGTGGACATAATGAAAGAACTAATTTACAAGTAGTTAAAACCATACTTAGTGAACTAGGAAAATCAGAAGAATTAATTAAATATGTAAATGACCGTGCAGGACATGATATGCGTTATGCTATAGACCCTACAAAAATTCATAATGAATTAGGATGGTTACCGACAACAACCTTTGATGAGGGTATTAAAAAGACTATTAAGTGGTATTTAGACAATAGAGCTTGGTGGGGAAATATAATCAGTGGTGAATATCAAAACTATTACGAGAAAATGTATGGGAATAGGTAAACCATTAGTATCTATACTATTAGCTGTATATAAGCCAAATATACATTGGTTTATAGAACAGTTAGTTTCTTTAAATAGTCAAACTTATGATAATTTAGAACTAATAGTTTATGATGACTGCCCTGATTTTCCTATAGATGAATCATTGATAAAAAAGCATATAACTAGTTTTCCATATATTTTAACTAGAGCAGTTAAAAATAAAGGATCTAATAAAGCCTTTGAGTACCTTACAGAACACGCAAATGGAGAATACTTGGCATATTGCGATCAAGATGATATATGGGAAAATGAAAAAATAGAATTAATGATAAAGAAATTCATTACTATACATGAAATAACTTTGGACAGTGATAAATTAAATAAAGAATATATTAATTATAATAAAGACGTAACACTTGTATGCAGTGATCTCTCTATAATTGATGAAAATAACAAAAGAATTGCAAACAGTATAACCGAGATAAGAAAAAGATATGAATTTAAATCTGGATATAATCTAGCAAAAGACCTATTAATGACTAATTTTATTACAGGGTGTGCTATGATGGTGAGAAATGATATAGCAAAAAAAGCTATACCTTTTGAGAATACAATTTTACATGATCAATGGATTGGTATCATAGCAGCGATGGAAGGAAAGATAGAGGTTATAAATAAGCCTTTAGTAAGATATAGACAACATGCTTCTAATCAAACTGGTATTTTAACCGGTGTGTATAATAAAGAAACATATTATGATATGAGAATAGAGGCTTTTTTAAAGAGATATAATTCTTTTAAAGAAAGATTATCATATAGTGAAAATTTAATACAGAGTATAAATAATTGTTTGCAATGGATAGAAGCAAGAAAAAACTATTCTATTAAGGTATCTTTTAAGGATTTAAAAGTGATGATAAAATATAGGAATTTTCATAAAGTTACTATAATAGTAGAAGCTTTTTTACCTTTTATACCAGATAGTTTATTTAGATACATTATTAAGTTAACAAAAAAAGGTATATTATAAAGAAAACATAAAAGTCATACTACAAAGGAGTAGAAAAATGATTTTAGTTACTGGAGTTAATGGACAACTAGGTTTTGATGTTATAAAAGAGTTAAATAATAGAAATATAGAATGTATAGGTATTGATAAGAAAGAATTAGATATAACAGATAATAATGCTGTTAATGATTTTATTTTAAAAGTAAATCCAGAGTGTGTTATACACTGTGCAGCGTATACAGCAGTTGATAAGGCAGAGGATGAAAAGGAGATATGTTATAAAGTAAATGTGGAGGGTACCGAAAATATAGCAAAAGCTTGTAAGAAAGTTGATGTTAAGATGATATATATATCCACAGATTACGTTTTTGATGGACAAGGAGACGAATTTTTTGAAACTGATGGAAGTATTAATCCTATATCGGTTTATGGAAAATCCAAATATGAAGGTGAATTAAAGGTAAAAGAAAACTTAAGGAAATTTTTCATAGTAAGAATTTCTTGGGTATTTGGATTGAATGGAAATAACTTTGTTAAAACTATGCTTAAGTTAGGTAAAGAAAAGGAAAGCCTAAATGTTGTATGTGACCAAATAGGAAGTCCAACGTATACTGCAGACTTAGCGCCACTTTTATGTGATATGTCACAAAGTGAGAAATACGGAGTATACCATGCAACTAATGGAGGAGTTTGCTCTTGGTCAGAGTTTGCTACAGAAATTATGAGAAAGGTAAAATTAGACTGTATAATAAATCCTATTCCTACAAGTGAATACAAAACAAAGGCAGTAAGACCTTTAAATTCAAGGCTTTCTAAACAAAGTCTTGTGGATGCTAGTTTTGAACTTTTACCTAGGTGGGAAGATGCTTTAGAAAGATATTTAAAAGAAATGGCGACGATAATTGAATAATTTTATGCTTAAGAAAGTATGAGACGAACGAATATGAAGATTTTATATTTTTCAACGGTAAACTGGAAATGGATAAAACAAAGACCGCACTTCATTTGTGAACATTTAAGTAAGAATCAAATAGACGTAACATATTTCTCAATAACTCCTTTTTTAAAACAAAAAATTTTTCATAAAAGACTAAGCGAGCATTTATATATTAAAGACAAGTTTACATTACCGTATTCATCTAAAATTACTATAATAAAAAAGATAAATATTTTATATATTAAACGGATATTAAATGAAAATTATGACATAGTAATACTCACACATCCAGAACAATATGATTACTTACCTAATCATTTAAAATATACAGCAAAAATAGTATATGAGTGTATGGATAATATACCTTATTTTTACGATAAAGATAGGAGAGTATTAGTTAAGAAAAGAGAAAAACAACTTTGTGAAAAAGCTTCTAAAATAATCACAAGCTCTACTTATTTAAAAAATAAAATTATAATAGAATATCTAATATGCGAAGAAAAAATAGATGTAATTAAAAATGCGTTAGAGTACTCTTTAATAAGTACACATAAAAAATCGATAAACTTAAAGTCACCTAATCTTATTTATATAGGAACTATCAGCGAATGGTTGGATATAGATACCATTAAAAGATATGCAAAGGATAACCCAGAATATACAATTTATCTAGTAGGACCAGTAGAAAAACATATCAAGAAGAAAGTAATAAATAAAAGTAATAACATAATCTTTTTAGGAGCTATTGAGCATGAAAATGTAAAGGAGTATATTAAAGCGGGCGATATAATGCTAATTCCATTTAAAGTATCTAAACTCATAAATGGAGTGGATCCAGTAAAATTATATGAATACTTAGCTTTTAACAAACCTGTAGTTACAACATACTGGAGTGAGTTAGAACCATATAAGAGTAATGAACTTGTATACTTTTACAATAATTATGAGGAATTTGTTTTAGCTATAAATAAAATAAAAAATAGAAATATTATTGAAAATGAGATGAATATAAAATTTATTGAACAAAATACTTGGGAAAATAGAGTAAAGTCTTATATAAAAGTTCTAAAAAATTATGTTAACAGGGGAAAAGAAGAATTATGAATTTAATTAAAGAATTGTATAGCAATAAAAGTTTAATTTTTAATTTAGCTAAAAATGATTTTAAAACTAAATATGCAGGTTCATATCTAGGGATAGTATGGGCATTTATTCAGCCAATAACAACAATATTAATCTATTGGTTTGTTTTTCAATATGGATTAAAGTCATCTTCACCCACAGAAGACACACCTTTTGTATTATGGTTTATAGCAGGTTTAATACCATGGTTTTTCTTTCAAGAGGCATTGCTCAATGCAACCAATAGCTTTGTTGAATACAGTTATTTAGTTAAAAAAGTTGTGTTCAAAATAAGCATACTTCCTATTGTGAAAATAGTTTCTGCATTATTTGTACATCTAGTATTTATAATATTTATAGTAATGTTATTTTTAGGCTATAAGTATCCTATAGATTTACACATAATCCAAGTTATATATTACTCCTTTTGCACATTTATCTTGGTCTTGGCGCTATCATATGCAACAGCAGCTATTATTATTTTCTTTAAAGATCTAGGGCAGATAATTGGAATCCTGTTACAAATGATAATGTGGTTAACACCAATTATGTGGAGTTATACTATAGTACCAGAGAATTTACAATGGATATTAGAATTGAACCCAATGTATTATATAGTTGAAGGGTATAGGGATGCTTTTATAAATAAATTGTGGTTTTGGGGAAGATATAGTCAAACAATATATTTTTGGACGTTAACTGTAATAATATTTGTTTTATCAACGATAGTATTTAAAAAATTAAAACCACATTTTTCAGACATATTATAGGAGATATATTATATGAAAGATACAGTTGTAAAAATAAGCAATATAAATAAGATATATAGACTTTATGATAAACCTATAGATAGATTAAAGGAATCTTTAAGTCTTACTAAGAAAAAATACCACAGAGAGTATTATGCATTAAAAGGAATTTCTTTAGAAGTATGTAAAGGAGAAACTATTGGGATAATAGGAACTAATGGTTCTGGAAAGTCTACTTTATTAAAAATACTAACAGGTGTATTGAGCCCGACAAGTGGAGAAATTGAGATAAATGGGAAAATATCTGCCTTATTAGAATTAGGCGCGGGTTTTAATATGGAGTATACTGGAATTGAAAATATATATTTAAATGGGGCAATATCAGGATATACAAGGGAAGAAATAAAAAAACGGATACCGTCTATAGTAGAGTTTGCGGATATAGGAGATTTTATAAATCAACCTGTAAAAACCTATTCAAGTGGTATGTTTGTAAGATTAGCTTTTGCAGTGGCTATTAATGTGGATCCAGATATATTAATTGTAGATGAAGCATTATCAGTAGGAGATAATGTATTTCAATCAAAATGTTATAGAAAGTTTGAAGAATTAAAAGAAAAAGGAAAGACTATTATATTAGTTACTCATGATGTAGATTCAGTAAGAAAGTTTTGTGATAGCTGTATTTGGATAGAAAAAGGACACTTAAAAGAGGACGGGGATGTAAAATCTGTAACTTCACAATACATGTCTTATACAACCAATAAGGGAATAGGTATAGAATATAAAAAAGTAGTTGATGTCTATAATGAAAATATAATTAAAGAAAAGAGTTTTACTCCTATATCTAGATGGGGGAGCAATATAGGATTGATAAAATATGCAGGAATATATACTAATGAGAAAGAAGTGGAATATTTAGATAAAGAGGATGACGTAAATATAGTAATAGATGTAAAGATAACACCAGATATTATACATAGCTATCCAGTTGGAATAGCATTTTCAATAAAAAATAAAAAGGGACAAGATCTTATTGTAGGAGACACTTTTAAGCAAAATATAATTTTTAGTAAAGATGGACTATATAAAGTAACTTTTAGTATGAAGAATTATTTAGTACCAGGTGAATATTATTTAGTTGCTAGTCTAGAGACTAGAGAAGTACAGTTGCCTAGTTATGTTGATTATATTGAAGGAGCACATTATTTTAAGGTAGGAAGCAATAATGTATATTATGGAATGTTAGATGTTCCAATGGTAGTAAGTGTAAATCAGTTTACTTAATAATCTTATAGATAAATAGAAGAAAGGACAATACTAATGATTAATATAATTAATTCACAAAATTATTGGGAAGATCGGTTTGGAAATGGAAGTTGGGAAGAGTTTGATGGAGAAAAGCAAACAGCGTTTTTTACTCAGATAGCACTTGAAAGTTTACCAAACTGGCTAACTGAAGATATAGAAATAAATGATTATAACATCTTAGATGCTGGATGTGCCAAAGGTGCAGGAACTAATATATTAAAGCAACGGTTTTCAAGAGCGGAAGTAATAGGGATAGATTTTTCAGAAAGTGCAATTAGAGATGCTGAAGATACCTACCCAGGATGTAAGTTTATTTGCGATGATATAAAGGATATTAAAGAAAAATATGATGTAGTGTTTTCTTCAAATGTATTAGAACACTTTAAAAATCCATTTAATGAATTAGAAAGGCTAGCACAAGTTTCGGGAAAATATCTTCTGTTACTACTCCCTTTTCAAGAAGAAAATCTACACAAAGAACATTTTATAAGATTTGATTATAGTAGTTTTACAATTAAAGTTAATAGCTTTTATTTATCTTATTACAAAGTCATTAACACATTAAATATAGATAATACTTTATGGCCTGGAAAGCAAATATTGTTAGTTTATATAAATGAAAGTTATGTAAATCAAGCCAAAATGAAATTATCAAGGTTACATAATGGTGACTTTGAAGAGAAAGAGAAGATTCATAAGGATTTAATTGAAATAGATAAAGAAATTCAACAAATAGAAGAAATACTAGAAGGAAAGACAAAAGAAATTTTAGAACTAAATGACCAGGTAGTAAATTTGTCAGAGAAAAATAAGGTTTTATTAAAAGAACTTGTAGAACTTGAAAAGAATAAAGAACAAATTGTTAATTTAACTATGGAAAATGAAACACTATTAAAAGAAGTCGGAGAACTTGAAAAGAATAAAGAACAAATTACTAATTTAACTATGGAAAATGAAACCCTATTAAATGAAGTTAAGGAACTTAAGAATAACTATAAACAAAATGAAAACAAAGAAGAACTAAGATTGGAATTGTTAAAGGAATTAAATAACACTAAAAATAATATGGATGCATATAAGAATGTTATTATAGAAACAAAAAAACATACATTAGCATTGGCTGACACAAAATCATTTAAATTAATACATTTACTATATAGAACAAAATATCAATTAATAAAAGGGAAATTATCAGATAAAAAGGAATTTTTTAAGTGGCTAATTAAAAGGACTAATAAAAGATTGTCTATCAATAATCATAGCTATAACCCTATGTTTCAGATAATTAGTTATTTAGATAAAGTAGAAGAAGTTAATAATAATTCTGTATACGCAGAAGATAAAAAGATAGAGGTAATAGATCCAACATTAAGATATACGTCTGAAAATCAGGTGAATTCAATACTTGAAAATAAGTATAATAAACATGATATTCTATTTTTATCTATAATTGATTACGATTTTAGATATCAACGTCCACAGCACTTAGCAAATAGTTTTTCACAAGAAGGTCACAGAGTATTCTATATAAATGCAAATTATAATGACAGTAATACACAAATAATTAAGAAGAATAAAAACATTAACATATTTTCATTAAAAAGCAATAGATATTCGGCAATTTATACCGCTGATTATACAAAAGATAGCCAAGATATTATTAAAGAGTTAGAGAATATAGTTATTGAAAATGCAATTAGAGATTGTGTAATTGTAGTAGAATATCCAACATGGGTACAGGCGGCAAAATATTTCAAAGATAAATATGGATTTAAAATTGTAACAGATTATTTAGACGACTATACAGGGTTTGAAGATACAAATATTGAATGTTTAGCTCCATGTTCTTATGAGCTATTAGAAGCGAGTGACCAAGTTATAGCAAGTTCCAACTATTTAGCTGAATGTGCTCATAAATATAATGAAAATATTAGAATTATAAGAAATGGAACAGAGTTTGAGCATTTTCATAAAGCATATAAAGAATCTAAAAAGATAGTTAATGAAAGAAAAGTAGTTGGATATTATGGTGCAATTGCACATTGGTTTGATTTTGAAAAAATTCTATATCTTGCAGAACAAATGCCAGATGTAGATATAGTTCTTATTGGGGAAGTAACTGAAGGTGCTAAATTGTTTAGCAAATATGATAATATTAAATTATTAGGTGAAAAAAAATATGATATGCTACCAGGTTATTTAGAAGAATTTGATATATGTTTAATACCGTTTGATACATCTACAGATTTAATTAAAGCGACAAATCCTGTTAAGTTTTATGAATATCTTAGTGCAGGTAAGAAGATAGTTGCAACTGATATACCAGAGCTAATGCCATTTAAAGATAAATATGTATATCTAGCTAATGACAATAAGAAATTTTTAGATTATGTAAGATTATGTTTAGAACAAAAGGATATATTAGCAGATTCTCAAGAATGTATGGAATTCGCGAAACAAAATGATTGGAAAGACCGAGGAAAAACTTTTATTGATTTTGCTAAAGATATTTTTCCTAAAGTATCTATTATACTATTAACTTATAATCAATTAGAGTATACAAAAGAGTGTTTTAATAGCATTATAGATAAAACTGCTTATCCAAATTATGAGATAATTATAGTTGATAATAAATCCACCGATAATACACCAAATTATTTGAATGAAATTAGTGGTAAATATAAACATGTAAAAGTAATTTTAAATGAAGAAAATTATGGATTTGCAAAAGGCAATAATATAGGAATTCAAGCTAGTACAGGAGATTATATTATTTTATTGAATAATGATACAGTAGTTACAAGAGGATGGATAAGTGGATTAATTAAGCATTTTAAAATAGATAAAGAACTAGCACTGTTGGGACCTGTAACAAATTCTATTGGAAATGAAGCTAAAATTAATACTTCTTATTCAGATATTTTATCTATGGATCATTTTGCGTATACATACACTACAAAACATATGGGAGAGACCTATGATAAAATAAATGTATTAGCAATGTATTGTTTAGTAATATCAAGAGATGCATTTAATAAGATAGGACCTCTAGAGGAACTTTATGGAATAGGAATGTTTGAAGACGATGATTATTCTTATAAAGCTAAATCATTAGGGTATAAAATTAAATGTGCAGAAGATGTATTTATACATCATTATGGTAATGTTTCCTTTAAAAAGTTAGAAGATAAAACTTATATGAGTATATTTAATGCAAATAAGAAAATTTTTGAAGAAAGATGGGACACTGAGTGGCAGCAACATAAATATAGACCAGGTGTTAAGTAAGTACTATTAAAATAGTTGAAATGGTCATATATTACAAGTATTAATAGGTTTAATATTAAAAGATTAGAAATATTAAAGTGAGGAGATTAAAGTGGTATGGATATTATTAAAGTGTTATCAATATTTGGCACAAGACCAGAAGGAATAAAGATGTGCCCATTAGTTAAAGCACTTGAAAAAGATGATAGATTTAATTCAATAGTTTGCAACACAGCACAACACAGAGAGATGTTAGATGAAGTTTTAAATATCTTTGATGTTAAACCAAACTATGATTTAAATATAATGAGTCACGGACAAACAATAATAGATATTTCAAGCAAAGTTTTAAGTGGAGTAAACAATGTAATTAGGCAATGTCAGCCGGATATTGTTTTGGTACATGGTGATACTTCCACAACACTGAACTCTGCACTAGCTGCATTTTATAACAAAATTCCAGTAGGACATGTTGAAGCGGGGCTTAGAACATACGACATATATTCTCCATTTCCAGAAGAAGTAAATAGAAAACTTACAGGTAGTATTGCTACACTTCATTTTGCACCAACAGAAACAAATATGAAGAATCTTTTAAAAGAAGGAGTAGACGACTCTCGTATATCTATTACAGGTAATACAGTTATAGATGCTTTATTAAGTGTAATAGACGATAGCTTAATATTTAGCAATCTTATGTTAAATGATATAGATTACAGAAATAAGGATGTAATTTTGCTTACAACTCATAGAAGAGAAAATTGGGGAGAGCCTATGGAAAATATCTTTAAGGCAGTTGTAAAGCTAGTAGAAGATAATGAGAAAGTTGAAGTTATATTTCCTATGCATAAAAATCCTAGTATACGTGAGCTGGCGCATAGTTACTTTAGTGAATATAATGAAAGAATTCATTTAATAGAGCCACTTGAATATGTAGAATTTGCAAATCTTATGTCAAGAGTAAAATTAATAATGACAGACTCAGGAGGAATACAAGAAGAAGCACCAACTCTTGGGAAGCCAGTTCTAGTGCTAAGGACAGAAACAGAAAGACCAGAAGCTGTACAAGCAGGTACAATAAAGCTTGTTGGAGTAGATGAAAATAGAATATATAGTGAGACAAAAGAATTACTAATAAATGAAGCGATGTATGACAAAATGGCACATGCTGTGAATCCATATGGAGATGGAAAAGCTTGCAAGAGAATATTAGATCATATATATAAATATTCTAATAGATAACATATCGGTATTAATTTTTGTTCATCTGAAGATAAAAATCACAGGAGAGGTGATTATGAACCAAAAATTTTTAAATACATTGATGGATATTTGCTTTACTATATTTATTATTGAATTAATGTTGGGATTTAATGGAAGACTTCTTGTCTTAGGAAATATTCCGATTAGACAAATACTTTTTGGCGTAGTGGTAACGGTATTAACCATAAAAGTATTTATTGTAATAAGAGATAGTAGATATCATAGGAAAGATAATAAATATACAAGTAAAACAAATAATAACAACCTAATAAACACTTATTTTAGTAAGTTAGATAAAATTTTAGCACTTTTTCTAGGATTAAACCTAATTTGGGTTTTTGTTATACCAAGTTTTACTGGAACGCCCTTTAGGATAAGTATTAAAGAGGTATTATGTGTAAATGTAATATTACTATACTTCCCATTGGTTATTTTAATGAAATCTAATTTACTTAACTGGCAAAAGTATAAAACGATTATAAAAGGAAGTATACTTGCTTTAGGGATTATACATATAATTTTTTATATAGGAGAAGTAGTTGTAGGTGATGCAACATTTGCTTTAAGTGTTTTTAAAGGAATAGAAAAATTAACGAGTGAACATACTGTACGTCCAATTGTTATGATGCCTGAATCCTATATTAGAATTATATATCCTGCATCCATCTTTTTAATTATGACTTTTTACTTTACTATAAATAGCAAGCAAAATATAAATAATACAGCACTTACCTTCCTTGGTACATTTGCACTATGTACAACATTAACGAAGTCACTGTTTTTAGGGGTTTTAGGAGGAGTAATACTCTACTATAGCATAATAGCCTACAAAAAAGTAAAGGACAAAAATACATTACAAATATCTAGAGTTAATAAGTTTATAAGCACAATACTAATAAGCTGTATAGTACTTAATTTTGTAGTGTTTGACAATTACATTTTTATGAGGTTAACAAAACCATTTGCTATTGCAACTGATAAATCTCAGGAGAAGTCACAAAAAGTTATTGAAAGTGACATTGCAACGGAAGATGTGATAAATGATATGAAAGAACATGCAGGAACAGAAAGAGCTAATCTTACAAGAATTAAACAGATTCAGCAGTTGATAGATAAATGGAAACAAAAGCCCATACTTGGATGGGGATATGGAAGTTCAATACAACAATATACCGCAAATGGTAATGATACTCCATACTCTTATGAGATGGTAGGTATAGCATTACTTATGAAGATTGGGTTAGTTGGTATTTTAATATGGCTTAGTTTCTTTTGTTACGTAATTTGGTATATTTTAAAAAGACTAACACCAAAGACCTATAATGCTTTAGCAATTGTTTACTTACTAACAGCTTTAGGCATAAGTACTCAGTTTAATCCATTTCTATTTAATTCATCAGGTATGAGTATAATATTATTTTGTTTTTTGGAAATGAAAATAATAGAATTAGAAAATGATAAAATAGCAGGTGAAAAATGGACTTATCAATAATAATAGTAAATTACAATACAAGAGAGCTTTTAAAGCAAACCATAGAATCAGTTATACAAACTGTAGGAAAATCAGTAAAGTATGAGATAATACTCTCCGATAATAATTCTAAAGATGGTAGCTGTGAAATGATAAAAAGTTACTTTTCAGAAATTAAGCTTATTGAAAATAATGCTAATCTAGGATTTTCTAAAGCAAACAACATAGCTATAAAAGAATCTGAGGGAAGATATATACTCCTTCTTAATTCGGATACAGTTGTTAAAGAGAATTGTATTGAAAAGTGCATCAAGTATATGGATAAGTGTAATCATATAGGTGCATTAGGTTGCAAAGTACTTCTACCAAATGACACCTTAGACCATGCTTGTAAAAGGGGTTACCCTACTCCAGAGGCTTCATTGTACTACTTACTAAAACTACACAAGCTTTTTCCAAGCTCCAAAAAGTTTGGAGCCTATACTATGGGTTACTTATCGGATAATGAAATAAATGAAGTAGATTCTCTAGTAGGAGCTTTTATGATTGTAAGAAAAGAAGTTATAGATAGGATAGGACTATTAGACGAAGACTTTTTTATGTACGGTGAAGATATCGATTGGTGTTATAGGATAAAACAAGCTGGGTATAAAGTAATTTACTATCCAGAAGCTGAAATTATTCACTACAAGGGTGCTAGTAGTAAGAAAAAGAGATTTAAAATAATATATGAGTTTCATAGAGCTATGTATTTATTTTATAATAAGCATTATTATAAGAGATACAATTGGTTGGTTACTTTAATAGTATATATAGGAATAGCATTAAGACTAACTATATCAATTTTAGTTAATTTACTAAAACGAAGAGGTTGAGCTTATGATAAAAGAGAATCAGAAATTTCTAAATAAGTTAACAGTTATATTGGATGTATTATGTATGCCAATTGCTTTAATATTAGCATGGATTATTAGATTTAAGAGTGGTATTATTACTACTAATGGATTGTATTTGACTTTGCAGTCATATTTAAAACCATTGATTGTATTAATTCCACTGTACTTAATAATATATTATTCATTTAAGCTGTATGCACCACGGAGAATTAAAAGCATATATAGTGAAGCTATAAGTATAATTAAATCTAATATTATTGGTATGCTCATATTTATCTTATTTCTATATTTAATTAAAGAAATAAATTATTCAAGATATTTATTGATTTTATTTTCTATATTAAATATTACTATAACTACTATAGAAAGAGTTTTCATTAGAAGTGTTTTAAGAATAATAAGAAGAAGTGGTAAGAATATCAAGCATATTATTCTAGTAGGATATAGTGATGGAGCTAAGAATTTTTTTAATAAAGTACAGAGCAATAAACATTGGGGATATAATATTATAGGAATACTAGATGATAATTTTGCTTTGTCACATGATTATAATAAAAATTATAATCTTAACTCTGAGAATTTTAATGCTCCATTTAATGAAACATATAAACAAATTGCTGCAACATCAAATATGAAATCTGATAATAACTTAACATTACGTAATGAAAATTTTATTGGCAAGATAGTAGATTTAGAAAAAATTCTAAAAAGATTGACTTTAGATGAAGTATTTATAACCTTAAGCATTAAAGAATATGACAAAATGGGAAGTATAATTTCTTTATGTGAAAAGTATGGTGTCAGAACTCAAATAATACCAGATTACTATAAATATATACCAGCAAGGCCTTATGTAGAAGAAGTGGAAGGTATACCTATAATTAATATAAGGTACATTCCTTTAGACAATATTCTAAATAAACTAATGAAGAGATTATTTGATATTTTAGTTTCAACAATTTGTATAGTGATTTTTTTGCCTGTATTTTTAGTAACATCGATAGTTATTAAGATAACTTCTCCAGGTAATATAATATTTAAGCAAGAGAGGGTAGGGCTTAATAAAAAGAAGTTTTTAATGTATAAATTTAGATCCATGCATATCCAAAAAGAAGAAGATGAAAAAGTATGTTGGACTACTGAAAATGATCCAAGAAAGACTAAATTCGGTAACTTTATTAGAAAGACTAGCATAGATGAACTTCCACAGATTTTTAATGTTCTTAAAGGGGATATGAGTCTTATAGGACCTAGGCCAGAAAGACCATATTTTGTGGACAAGTTCAAAGAAGAAATTCCAAAATACATGGTTAAGCATCATGTAAGACCAGGAATGACCGGATGGGCACAAGTTAATGGATTAAGAGGGGATACATCAATAGAAAAAAGAATTGAATGCGATATTTATTATATTGAAAACTGGAGCTTTTGGATGGATATTAGGATAATGTTTCTAACTGTGTTTAAGGGCTTTATAAATAAAAATGCTTATTAAGAAAATATAGGTAAACTAGCATATAATATTATTGTGTACCCAGAGGTTTAAGTAAATCTCTGGGTATTTATATATACATATAATTTTATTCATAATTAGTACCATAAAATAAGCTATAAGTAATAAAATGGATATGATACAATGTATATATAACTAAGAAATACGTGAAGAATTATCAATGGTGATAAGGAGGTAAAACATGAAAAAAATAAAATCATATGTATGTATATTGTGTATAGGTATTATCAGCAGCCTGTCAATAAGCTATAATTCCTATGCAAATGAAGATAAATATTTGTTTAAGGATGCTAGTTTTTTAAATATAATAAAAACTTATAATGAGGATAGTATAGTAAACCTAAATAATAAAGAAAACTATTATCTTACAGATGAAAAGGTATATGGAATTATCTTAGATAAAGGAAGCTTATATTTGAATAATGTAAAAGCTAAGGGAATAGCTACAAGTTATATAAGTAGAGATGAAATCTATGAACACTGTATAGATGATATTGAAAAGAAAGAAAAGGTCATTGATTTAACACCAAAAACCGTGGGCGAAATAAAAGTACAATATGATAAAAATGAAGAAAAAACTGTAATCCTTAAAGGTAAATATTTTCCTAAAATAGTTGTAAACAGTGATGTAATAATAAAATCAGATGAAACTACTAAAATTTCAGAAATCATAGTAGTTGGAGGAGAAGAAGGAGAAAAGGTTATATTAGATGGGGATATTCGAAAGGTAACTGTAAACAAAAATGTTAATCTCATTCTTGGTTCAAATGCTAAAATTGGAGAAATTGTATTAGAACATTCTTCTAAAGTTAGGGTGATTGAAGGAGCAAGTGTAGGAAAGTTGATTATAAGCTCAAAGATAGATGATGAATTTGAACTTAGTGGAAATATAGGAGAAGATGTAGAGGTTAAAAGTAAAGCTATAATAAATATAATTGAAGGCACAAAAGGTAAGATTTCTCTTATGAGTTATGGAAGAAGATCTGAAATTAATATACCTCAAAAATCAGATGTGAAAATTGAGAAACTGTATTAGAAGTGTAATTATAGTATTAGAGAGAGGGATATCTGAAAGATATATCTCTCTCTTTTTGGTTATTATAACCTCTCGAAAAACCTAAAAATATAAGAATTACCGAAAAAAATAATATATGTAATTAATGGTACATATTACTTGACTATTGTCCATATAATGGTACAATATAAATAATTCGTGTTCGAATTATTTGAATGCGAACTAATTATATTATGCGTAGAAGATTAGACATTAGGAGGTATAAAGGAGGAATATGAATAGAGAGGGAGTTAAGATAGCAGGTCTTTTAAAATCGATACATAAATCACTACATAAAAATATGTGTGATAGGTTTAATGATTGTGGATTTACAGTACCTCAAATGATGGTTATAGGTGTGTTGTTTGAAAATAAAAGAATGAAGGTCTCAGAGCTAAGCAAGGCAATGCAGCTTTCAAATAGTACTATATCATCAATGATTAATGGCCTTGAAAAAAAGAACATAATTAAAAGAATACCTTCTGATGAGGATAGAAGAGTAACTTACATAGAACTTGAAGATGAGTATAAAAAAATTGCTCATGAGCTTCAGTTAGAGGTGGAGGAATACTTGGATAATATATTAGAAAAGGCCACAGAGGAAGAGATAAAAAGTATATTAACTGGACTTGAGAAATTACAAAGCTTATTAGAAAAATAAATTATTATGATTTTCAGGGGGAAAGTTTATGAAAAAATCTTATTTAAAGATAATTTCTGCATCTATAGTAACAGTACTAATATTATCTGGTTGTGGAGCTAAAGAGGCTGCTACTGTTGCCACTGTGGAAGAATATACTCCTGTAGAAGTTGCAGCAGTAAAAACAGATACAATATATAACTCTACTATGATCACGGGAAAAATCGCTGGAAAAAATGATGTGGCAGTAATTCCAAAAGTAGCTGGAAGAGTTGAAGAGGTTTCTGTAAAGGTAGGACAGACAGTGAAAGCAGGACAAACAATAGTAGTGCTTGATAAAAGTGATCTTCAGAATAGGGTAGATCAGGTCAATGCATCAATGAACAGTGCAGCTGTAGGAGTAGAGCAAGCTAAGAATGGATTAAAGCAAGCAGAAAGCAGCATAAAATCTATAGAGGTTTCTTATGATTTAGCTAAGGCTAGTTATGATGCCAACTATGAGAAGATTCAAAATGCAAAGTTAAACTTAGAGAGAAGCAAAGTATTATATGAACAAGGAATTATTTCAAAATCTCAACTTGAACAAGCAGAGCTTGCAGCTTCAGATACTACTATAAAGGTTCTAGAGGCACAACTAGCTCAGGCTAATGAAGCTCTATTACAATCAAATAATGGTGTTAATCAAGCAACTGTTGCAGTAAAGCAAGCTGAGGCAGGATATAATCAGGCAAAACTTGCTTATGATCAAGCAGTAAAGTCTCTTAATGATACAGTAGTAACTGCGCCAATGGATGGAGTTATCTATGCTGTAAATGTAGAAAAAGGAGAAATGGCTTCAGGTGCTCAACCAATTGCTACAATAATTTCTGTGGATAAGGTTTATGTAAAAGTAGATGTAACAGAAAAGCTTGTAACTAAACTTCAAAAGGGTAGCAAAATGAATTTAGAAGTACCTTCAGTTTCAGATAAAAAGCTTACAGGAATTATAACATTAATAAGCCCTGTAGCAAATCTTCAAAATAACCTTTATACCATAGAAATAGAAGTGGATAATAAAGACCATGCAATAAAGCCAGGTATGTTTGCAAGAGTGGAGTTTAACACTGACTACAAGGAAAAAGTAATGGTAGTAAAAAGTGAGGCTGTTACTGTTAATGATAAAAAGCAGATAGTATATGTTGAAGAAAAAGGAAAAGCTGTCGAAAAAATAGTTGAAACAGGACTTGATAACGGATCCTATGTTGAAATTAAAAAAGGATTATCTCTTAATGACAAGGTAATAGTAAAGGGTCAAGAACTTGTTGAGAATGGAGAAACTGTAAAAGTCGTTGGGGGTGCAAAATAAATGAATATAGCTAAGTTTGCAGTTAGAAAACCTGTAACTGTGCTAATGGGAGTAATTACAATTCTAATTTTAGGTATAGTATCTATTATGGACTTATCTATAGATTTGCTTCCAAACATGAATATCCCTGTTGCAGTCGTATCAACTAGCTACCCTAACGTAGGTCCAGAAGAAGTGGAAAAGTTAATTACAAAACCTTTAGAGCAAGCCATTGAAACTACACCTAATATAAAAGAAGTAACATCAACAACTGTAGAAGGTAATTCTATTATTATAGCTCAGTTTAATGATAGTACAGATATGGATTTTGCTGCTTTAGATATGAGAGAAAAAGTAGACATGGTTAAAGGCTT
This sequence comes from Clostridium sp. X, assembly GCF_055755365.1. Lineage (NCBI taxonomy): Bacteria > Bacillati > Bacillota > Clostridia > Eubacteriales > Clostridiaceae > Clostridium > Clostridium sp. X. The sequence goes on along the minus strand of NZ_CM146912.1, from coordinate 139,784 downwards.
TCTTCCAGATGGAGCAGGAGAACCTATGGTTCTAAAAATAGATCCTAGTGCTCAATCAGTAATGAGTATAAGTGTAACAGGAAAGAAGGATTTAGAACAATTACAAGCCTTTGTAGAGGACAATATACAACCAAAACTTGAAAGAATAGAAGGAGTAGCCTCAGCTGATATCAGTGGTGGACTCCAGAAACAAGTACAGATATCACTAAATCAAGAGAAACTAGAAGGATACGGATTAAGTATAGATTACATATCACAGATTTTAATGGCAGAAAACTTAAATGCCCCTGGTGGTAATGTAAATAAAGGTAACAAGAAATTATTAATTAGAACTATGGGTGAATTTACATCAATAGATGAAATAGAAAGCGTGCCAATACCTCTAAAAACTGGAGGAGTAGTACTGCTGAAGGATATAGCTACTGTAAACCTTACTAATAAAGATATAGAATCTCTTTCTATAACTAATGGTAAAAATGGTGTTAGTATAAGCATTCAAAAACAATCTGATGCAAATACAGTATCAGTTTCGGGAAAAGTTAATGCTGAACTCCAAAAGCTAAAAGCTAAATATCCAGAAGTACAACTAGATGTTCTTATAGATCAAGCAGATTATATAAATAAATCTATATCAAATGTTTCAGGTAGTGCTGTAATAGGTGGAGCCCTTGCAATACTCGTACTTTTTCTATTTTTAGGTAATATAAAAAGTACATTTATAATCGGTACAGCTATACCAGTGTCAGTAGTAGCTACCTTTGTGCTTCTATACTTTGCTAAAATAACTCTTAATCTTATGACGCTAGGAGGTCTTGCTCTTGGAGTAGGTATGCTTGTAGACAACTCTGTAGTTGTACTTGAAAATATATACAGATATATTCAAGAGGGTAATGATAAAAAGGAAGCAGCTATAAAGGGTACAGGTGAAGTTGGTATATCAGTTATAGCATCAACCTTAACTACTGTTGTAGTTTTCCTACCGATAGCCCTTACTAGTGGAGTAGTAGGAGAAATATTTAGAGATTTTGCATTAACTATAGTGTTTTCTTTAGCAACATCTTTAATAGTATCTTTAACCTTTACACCAATGCTTGCATCTAAGATACTACATGAAGAGGAAATAGTGAATAATGAGGAGCTATTATCTCATAGAAAAGGAATATTCAAGCTAAGCAGTATTTTTAATGCTTTATTTCATAAGATAGAAACTAAATACAAGAAAATTTTAGAGGGGTCCTTAAAAAATCGTAAGAAAACAGTAGCATTAGGACTAGTTATCTCTCTTTTAAGTACAGCAACCCTAGCTACTGTTGGAGCAGAATTTTTCCCAGCATCAGACCAAGGACAAATTTCTATAACTGCAGAGCTTCCAGCAGGAGCAAGTATTGAAGAGACCTCAGAAATAGCTACTATTATACAAGAAAAAGCAGAAAAAATCGAAGAGATAGATACAATCTTTACTCAAATAGGTGGCTCTGGTATGTCAATTATTATGGGTGGAGGTGCAAATACTGCTAGTATAACTGTTCAATTAAAATCTCTTAAAGAAAGAGATAGAAGTGATAAGGCTATAGCAGATCAGCTTAGAGGATTAACAAAAGATATTGCAGGAGCAAAGATAAGTTATCAAACAGCCTCAATGGCTATGGGGGGAATGAGTTCAACACCTATATCCATAGAAATTAAAGGTGATGATTTAGAAGTTCTTAAAAATTTAGGCGATAAATTTAAAGCAGAGGTATCTAAAGTAGAAGGTACAAGAGAAGTTAAAACAAGCATGGGAGAAGGAAAGCCAGAGGTTAGAATAAAGCTAAATAGAAAAATAGCATCTCAATATGGACTTACAGCAGCCCAAATATCTTCACAAGTAAGCTCAACAATAAAGGGTAAGACTGCTACTACTTTTAAGCTTGACGGTGATGAGATAGATGTAGTAGTAAAGGGAGACGACATATTTAAAGAAAGTATCAACAACCTACAAAATATAATGATTACTACAGGAATGGGAACTAATATACCACTAAATCTAGTAGCAGATGCAGTAATCGAAAGAGGACCAACATCAATAAACAGGTCAGAGCAAGCAAGACTTGTAACAGTTACAAGTCAGATATTTGAAAGAGATCTTAATAGTGTAGTTAAAGACGTAGAAGCAAAGATTTCAACCCTAGAGTTACCAGAGGGTTATAGTTATAATATGGGTGGAGAGAATGAAGAAATGATGGAAGCCTTCGGGCAGCTTGCTGTAGCATTACTTCTTGCAATAGCTCTTGTTTACATGATACTAGCATCACAGTTTGAGTCATTATTAAATCCTTTTATAATAATGTTCTCAGTGCCTCTAGCTGTTGCAGGGGGAGCTCTTGGACTTGCTATTACAAGAAGAACTATATCAGTAATATCCTTTATTGGAGTTATAATGCTAGCAGGTATAGTTGTTAATAACGCTATAGTTCTAATAGACTATATAGGTATTAGAAGAGGCTGGGGAGAAGATAGAACAGAGGCTATTTTAAATTCAGGACCAAGAAGGTTAAGACCAATACTTATGACTACACTCACTACAGTTTTAGGTCTTATACCAATGGCTCTAGGTATAGGAGATGGAGCAGAAATGCAAGCACCATTAGCTACAGTAGTTATTGGAGGACTAATGTATTCCACTGTTTTAACTCTAGTATATATTCCAGTGGTATACAGCTTATTTGATGATTTAAGCACTAAGTTTAGTAACAGAAAAAAGAAAAGTAAAATTAAAACCATAAGTGAGAGTATGTAAAAGAGGTGATTTAGCTGTGATAAATAAAAAACATCTTTCAAGAATACTTGGAGTTATATTCACTTCCACTATTTTAGTAATTTCAACATTTAATGCAAGTGCTGAAGTTTCAAAAGAACCTATTGTTTTAACTAAAAGTCAGTCAGTAGATATGGCACTAAAAAGTAATTCTAATCTTTTAAGAATTGATATATCTATGAATACCTTAGTAAGGAATTTTGAAAAGTATACAAAATTAAGAGATGAAATCAGGTCGCTTTTAGATGGTTTTGAGGATTATAAAAGTGAATATACAACAATAAATAGTGACGAGTTTAAAGCTAAACAAAAGAATATTACTGATGCTTTAGAAGAGTATAATACTTTAATTAATCAACTTGAAAGTTTAAAAGAGAAGTTAGAAAATTACTCATTAGATAGTGGTAAAACAAAAGAGGATATTGAAAGTGAAATATCGGAAGTTGAAATGCAACTAGAGGATATAGATAAAGCAAGTTTAGATTTAAAAAATGATGAAATAAATAAACAACTAGCTAAGTTTGAAGAACATAAAGCAATATATATGTCAATGGGCCTTACAAATCCGGCAACTGGCTCACCGATAAAATTGAGTAAAAAAGATGAATATACTAGATTTGTGAAAGCTAGAGATATTATATGGTATTCTATGCAAACTGCTCTCCAAAAGGTTAAGTCTCAAAGAGAAGTAGTAAATGAAACTATTAAGGTTAGTGTAGAAGGAGCTTATGATGAGATTTTATTTGCAGATGAAGGATTAAAACTTCAAAAACAGCTTTATGATAAGCAGGAAAAAGAGTATAACAATCTCCTAGTTCAGTATGAAAATAATCAAACATCTGAAGTAGAAAAGATTACAGCTGAAAAAGAGTTGCAAAAATTAAGCCTAGAGATAGATAAGTTTAATAGACAAGTTGAAAATGGAAAAATTCAATTAAAACAGATAATTGGTATAGACTTAGAAAAAGAAGTAGCTCTTACGGATAATAGTGACATTACTATTAAAGAGCCAAAGGCTTATGATGAATATTTATCTTCTGCTCTTTTAAATAGAAATGAAATAATTACAGCTAAACTTGATTATGATGAAAAAGAAAGAAGCTTTGATATAGTAAAGGAGTATCTTGATGATGATGAGTATGATTGGATGGATGCTAGTAGAGCTTACAATGAGGCAAGCATTGCATTGTTAAAATCAGAAAAAAATATTAGAAAAGATATAGAAAATGCTTATTTAGATTTAAGGCATAAAAGAGCAGAAATAGACTTAGCTACTAAAAAATTGGAATTATCAAAAGTTCAATATAATGCTATTAAAACTAGTTATAAGAATGGAATGATGTCACTTACAATGGTGTGGAATGTTGAGATTGGAGTGAATAGTGCAAAGATAAATTATATAAATGCAATTAGAGATTATAAAACTGCATTAAATAAACTAGATTCAGCAAGTAAAGTGGGTCCTCAATACTAGATAAGGGAGGTAATATGTATATATGAAAACATATAAAATGAATAAGATATCTAGAACAGTAGCTATATTGGTAGTAGTATCTATTATTTTGTCATTAAGTGCTACTGTAGTATTTAGTGCGTCTAATAATAAAACAGGTACAGTAGACTTAAATGATATAATACAACTTACCACAAGCAATAATTCAGAACTTAACTTATTTAAAGAACAAATTGAAATTAAAGAGAAGTGGTACAATGATTTATTAGAAGAAAAGGAAGGCGAATCGCAGTATCAAAAGGATATGCGTAAATATGTTACATCATATAGAAAACAATTAGAAATAAAGGATTTAAAATGGCAAAGAAGTAAAAAACAAGATGAAGTAGTTCTCAATTCTACTAAAATGTATTACGAGATTTTAAACAAGAATACTATGATAGAAAATCAGAAGAAAAAAATTCAAAGATTAAAAAATGTCATAGAAAATAAGAAGAAAAGAATTGAAGCCGGAATTGATGCACAATATTCTATAATAGAAGATGAAGCAAATTTAAAACAGGCGGAAACAATGTTAATAAAGCTTCAAAATGAAGAACAAAACTTAAAAATACAATTAAATTTAAATATAGGTAACGAAGTAGATTCAAAGTTGGACTTAGAAAAAGTTGAAATACCCTATAATGAGTATAAGCTTGATAATATTAATAAAACAATATCTACGACGTTAGAGAATTATTATAAATTAAATTATTTAATAGAAAAACAAAAGATAGATATACAGGAAAAGGACGTTGTAAAAGATTATGTAGACGATGATTTAAGTGAGATTGAAAAATTATATGGAGGGGTAGATTACGAAGCTAGAATAGAAGAACTTGAGGATGAGCTTTTAATAGCTAAGTATGATATAGAAGATGAAAAGAAAGACATAGAAGTGAAGATAAGAACAGAATATAACAATATATTAAATTTACAGAATGAGGTAGAAATTAAAAAATTGAGCTATGAAAATACCCAAATTTATTTTCAAGTGGAAGAAGCTAAATATAAAGCAGGGAGAAGTACCAAGATGGATTGTGACATAGCTCAGGAAAATTTAGATGTTGCTCTATACGAATATAATATAGCAAAGTTGAATCATTATATTGCTGTTGAATCATTTTCAAATAAGTGGTGATTAATTCAGGATAGGCATCTGTATAAGGGAAATTGTTAATTCGCAAATGGAATTCTGAAACTCTACATTATCTTTCCACATTATGCTATGTGATTATTAGAAAAAAATATGTTATTAGAAAAAAATATGTTATAATATAGTAAGTAAAAAAATAAAGCATAATTAAGTGGAAGGAGACATATCTATAATGAAGAAAAAATCATTAAATAAAAAAATAGCAGTGATGTTTTCAGCATTAGCTCTTATAACATCTCTTGCTGCTTGTGGAAAAGATGAGCTTGTAGAAGTTCCTAAGGATGCAAAACAGAAGGTAGAAGATACTTCGCTGACAAAGAAAATTCAAAAAGAAAAAATAGTATTAGATAGCAAGGTTTATATACAAGATAAAATGATAATAGCTACAATGATTATAAACAAAGATGCAAAACAAGAAGATATACAAGAGATAGCAAATCAGTATGCACAAGAACTAAAGGTTAAATATAATAATCTGCAGGGAGAATACAAAGGTATGGTTATTAATGTACAAGCAGTTCAGAATGGAAAAAATGTATCAAATATCGTAATTGAAAAATAAAGTAATAATAAATAGTGACAATTACCCTTGATTATTGGTGAAGATGGTAAGTTTAGAGTATACTTTTTAAATGTATGAAAACAGACACATGTTGTTTGCTTTCATACATTTTTTTATTCAATTTAAAGAATGGTCCAACTTACCATAGCTTGGACTGTTACAAAACTGGAATTTATCTTTGGTGCTTGTAGATTTTTATGAAGAAAGCTTAAGATTTTTCTTATTAAGAATAGAAATTTAAATTTATATTTAAACTTTTATAAATATATGGACGATAAATAAAATATCTATATATTATATGAAAGCCTTATGTGTGGACATGTTATAATATATAATTTATAACATGTCCACACATAAGGATTATTTAAAGAGATATATGAAGAAAAAGTTATTTTTAATAACTTTTTTGTATTTTCATCGTATTAAAAGGTACATAGTGATGTACCACCAAAAGGAGGAGTAGTTTTGGGGAAGGGATTGAAAAAAATTGCACCGTTGTTTTTAGCACTTCTTATATCTTTGCCGAGTATCAGTAAAGCAGATACAATAGTAGATTATGACGTAAAGGATAAAAGTGCAAGTGTAGAAGTGAATAAGGAATGGAAATTAAAGTTTAATAAAGCGTTAAATTCCTCTACCGTAAATAGTACTAATATTTATGTTGAGGATGAATCTAATAATAAGGTGTATACTAGTGTTTCATTAAGTGATGATAATAAGACAATCACAATAAAACCTTATTCAAATTATATTCAGGGGAAAAAGTACCATATCATCTTAAAGGAAGGTGTTAAATCTAAGGAGGGTAAAAAACTTAAAAAGCCTATTAAAGTAAATTTTACAGTAAATAATGTATATGCAGGGCTTCCCTATGAGAATGGGCTTATTATTTTAAGAAATACGGCATACTCCATAGATTATTTAGCTAAAAATTCAAAGCTTAGAAATGAAATAATAAATGATAATTACGATGTTTATTATATCTATAGTGCAACTGAGCAAAAAATTAAAAACATATTTGGAAATATTAACTTGGATGGTACAAGTAATATAACAAAGTATAATGAAATGAATTACATAGGACCAGATGGGGAGAAGTCCACATATAAGTGGAATAGAACTATTTCAGAATATGAGTTAGTAGTTCCCTCAGTAGAAGCTGAAATTACAGTAAATTCTACGGCTAAGGTTATAATGGTAAAGGTTAATAGTGTTATAGGGGTAGATGGTGCAGCATATTTTAAGCTGGATCATAGTAATGATATAAAAGCGATTGGAGAATCTGTTGTTTATACATCAACAGCGGGTTATGAAAATATCTCTATATTAAATGATAATAAAGATATTATTGCAAAAGGAAAATTGATTACACAATACTCTAATTCTTTTAAAACACAAGTTAATATAATAGGAGATAAGAGTAAAGGAAATACTGCTGGAAATATTAATAATAATGGATACATAGCAGAAGATTCTGATGACTCTCTTTTTTATAATAATACAGATGATAAAAATAGCTTATATAGGTTAGATACTAGTGGAATGTTTAATAATGCGATTAGTATTGATAATGCTCAATATATAAATGCTGTAAATGGATGGATATACTATAGTAATTATTCAGATAAGGGAAAGCTTTATAAAATAAAGATTGATGGAACAGGTAAACAAAAGCTTACAGATGACATGGCAGCCTATGTTACTGTATCAGGTGATTGGATTTATTACAGTAACCACTCAAGTGCGGGAAAGCTGTATAAAATTAGAACTAACGGTACAGGGAGAGCACAAGTAAGTGCTGCTTTAAATCATGAGGTTGCATACATAAATGTACTTGGTGACTGGATATATTATACGGATAAAAGTGATAAGCACAGACCTTACGTAATTAATGTAGATGGAACATATAAAGCTAAGTTAAGTGATGAGTGGGCAGATTCTATTCAGGTTCAGGGAGATTGGGTTTACTATACTTCAGGAACGGGTATTTTAAGTAAAGTTAAAAAGGATGGGACAGGAAGTATAATTCCTATAGTAGGACAAACTAGAGAAGTTGATAAAGGATTCCATCTAAATGTATCAGGGAATTGGGTATATTATAGCAACTATCTTGATGGAGGAAAATTATATAAGATACGTACAGATGGTAGCGGAGTGAAAATAAAGTTAGCTGATGAAGTTGTAGATTATATAAATCTAGGTAAGAACTATATCTACTATACATCAAAAGGAAAGCTATATAGACTACCAATTGATAGTAATGGAAAAATAAAAGGGGAACTTATAAAAAAATCATCATTAAATAATAAAATTATTCAAATAGATGATTTAAGAATTACTGTTCCACATTATGATGTTAATTTGACCTTGGCTGAAATTGAGAAAAAGTATATACCTGAGAAAGTGCCAGGTATAAAAGATGATAATACTATGCATCAGTTTTCGGTCTCTTGGGATAAAAAAAATGTAAGCATAAAAAATGGACTTAGAGTTTACACTGGAGATGTTATAGGATTTAACACAAAGATAGCTCTTGAGCTTGAAATTCCATCAGAAATGTTAAATGATACTAACACAATAACTGTATATAATAATCCAGATAAAGCTTCAGATGTAATTGAGGTTAAAAATTTATTTGACAATAATCCACTATCGAATCCACCAAAGCTTAATGCTGGAGAAACAGTAAGTGTATATGATAGTGAAGATCGTGTAAAATTGCTTGGAAAAGCTACAGTTGTTAGAAATGGTAGAGAAAATAAAGCAGTTATCACTAAGTTAGATTTAGATACATCGGGGCAACAAAGTGTTTGGATAACTGTAACAAGACAAGGAAAGTCAGAAAGTAGACCAACGGAGGTAAAACAAGCAGATATGCCTGTTATTACATCAGCAAAGGATAATGACGATGTAGGGTTTGGAATAGACGGAAGAGACTTTACAATAGCAGAATGGTTCCCAACATTAAAAGCTAGGCTAAATGCTTACTATGTGTATACTCTTCAGACTAAGAAAAAATTAGATTTAAGTAATAATAGTACAACAAAAGCATTAAAAGGTTATGGAGATGTTTTAGCAGGTGAAGCCTATAGTATAGATACAAATCTAAGTAATTTAGTATCAAGTTCAAACAAGGGTTTAGATTGGACTGGAGATAGAGGAATTGCAAAGGATAGCTCAGGTACTGCATACAAAGCCGGTAAGTATGATATATTTATATCAGGCAGATACAATACTACAGCTACTGCAGACAATGTAGGAAGAAGACCTACAGTTATTGCTTATATTTCAAGTCTTCCATTAACTTTAGATATTATTGATAATCAGCTTCCAAAGCAGCCTACATTAACAAAAGCAAGATTTAAAGGAAATGAAGCTATGACACTTCCAGTTGCACTTGGCACTGAGGAAACGGCATGGTTAGTTCCTGTAAGTACACTAAATGGCATAACTAGATGGAAAATAGAAGATGGATTTAATGTAAGTCAATTTGATCAAAGTAATGCAAATAATGCAAATGGATTAAGACCAACATATTTAGAGTATGATGTAAGCAATAAAACTATAATAATACCAGGGGGAATGCAAGGAAATGCGCTAACCTATGCTGACCTTGAGTATAAGTTAGTTCTTGTGAACAAAGTAGGGGCTTCTATAGCTTCTGTTAATCCAATAATTGTAGATAATAAGTCTCCAGAACTATCACTAGAAGAAACTTATAGAGTTGTATATCTAGGAAATAAAATAGTTGCAAGAAGTAATGAAGACGGAAAGATATACCTTATAAGAAAAAGTGATAGCATAAACTCTGTTCAGCAGCTTGAAGATGCAGTAAAAGCCGGCAAAGCTAAGGTTGCAGATGTTAAAAAAGGTGTAGGATATGATATTAACACTACAGGACTTGAGGCGGATGTCAATATTGATTTAGATTTAGATAATATTGAAAACTATAAGTTAGTAGCAGTTGATTTAGTAGGTAATATATCAGCAGTTGAGACAGTAGTAATTTGGTCAGACACCACTCAGCTAGACCAGCTTATAACTGAAGCAAGTGAAGCTTCATTATCTGATGCACTAGATGCAGATAAGAAAAATGAGCTTGTAACAGCTATGCTTGTAGCTAAGGGAGTTTCGGATAAGGCTATAAGATTTAAGAATGTAACTCAGCAAGAAATAAATATAGCTTTCGATGTATTAAAGTTTAAGATGATTAATCTTGGTATTGCAAGTAAATTTGGAAGTATAGATGAAATATTGCGTGCAGAACAAAATAATCTTCAAGATATAACAATAGATTCAAATACGGTAACACCTAATTCAATACTTCCTAGTACAAGTAGATTTATAGACAATGAACTTCCAAATATTGATGTGTTTATTAGTTGGACTGTAGAGGGTAGTAATTCAAGAGTGCAGGTTGTGTACGAAGATGGAATGTTAAAAGTGACTCAGCCACCAACGGCAAAAGATGAACAAGTAGCATTAAAGGCAACTATAACGGTAACTAAAGATGGTGTTACAAAACCAACAACTAAGAGAGTTATAGCTACAATTAAACGTAAGACTTTTACAGCTATTAATGTAATTGATTCAAATAGTGATAATACCCAGGATGGTGTAAGAAAGGGAATCACTATAACTTGGAATGAAATTAATACAACCATTCCACATACCTTTAAGATAGTAGCAAGCTCAAATGGTACTCCTGCATTTAAGGATGAGGTTGCATCGGTACTTAGTTATAATGCAGCAGCTAAGACTTGGAGTGCTACCTTCGATTATCCTACTACAACTTCGGGAAGAACTTTATATGTAGCAGTTGTTGTAGAAGATTCATCTGGAAACAAAGCGTTAAATGATAATGTTTTAACTGTAACATTGGCAGGGGAAACGGTAATACCGTAACAAATCTTTAAAGGAACTAGCACTATTCTAGTTCCTTTAAAATTGCTTTTTACCCATGAGTTGTAATTGCGTTAACAAAGAATTTATTATAAAATACTGTAACTTTATGGTATACTTATAATGTGATTTACTAGACTGCGTGTATGTAATTATATAAGTTGCAATTAGGGAGGAAATGTAAAATGGGGAGTACAGAGAATAAAGAAATTAATAACAAAGTTAATAAAGATAGAAAAATAGTAGAAACACAAATATCTATTCATCCAGAATTTGAGGATAGAATATCAAAGTTTCAAAAAGAATGTTTTGTGGATGAAATAGGGTCACTTCCACCTATAAAAGAAGGTGATGTGAATATAAGCACAGATTTCATATTTGATTTAGGAGATAAGTATGAAGCAAGCATTTTCATAAGAAATGGCTTTAAGAAACCTATAAATTTTGAAAGCGTTCCTTTTCTCATAATTAATAAGTATAACGAAGTGCTTGCAAATAAAATATTTAATCTAAGAGAAATTGGAGAGGTTCCACCAATGGGTGTAAGACCTTGGAAGATATATTTTGAAAAGTCAGAAGTAAACTTAGGTGAGAACGACCTTAAAGAGCTTAAAATTATTTTCGATACTAAAATAAAGGCAGAAGAAACAGTTAAGATTGAATTTGAAAATTTGCCAGAAGCAATTCAAGGTGAAGCTAGAAGAAAGTTTGAAAAATTTTTAGAAAATCTTCCTTTATTAAGAAAAGGGCAAGTTAGTGTGGCAACTTATGAGGTATATAAAAATGAAGATAATGGAATTTCAGTTACTATTATAATACGTAATAGCACACAAAAAGAAGTTAAGATTGGAAAAGTACCTATTAGTATAATAGATGCAAATGAAAAAATAGTTGCGGCAGGAGTGTTTTATCTTGACAATGTAGCTATAAATCCAAATAAAGCTAAAGTATATAATTTCTCTTTTTCAAAACAGGAGTTAACCGAAAAAAGATTAGATTTAAGTAAATGGAAGGTTAATTTTGAACTTCCACAATAGAATAATCATTAGGAGAGGAGAGAATAAAACAGTGAAAAAAGATAATAGAAATAAAAAAATAATTAAAATAATAGTTGGAATAGTTGCTACAGCAATGGTAGTAACTACCTTTTCATCAGTTTTTTCATTTGGTGGAATGAATGATAGCAAAAATCCACAGGTAGTAGAGAATAACACTAATAGTAATACTGGAAATAATACTACTGAAAAAGTAAACACAGATATTACAGATACATTGAAAAAAGATATGGAAAATGCAAAGGTTGAGGTAAAGGATAAGGAAGTTATAGGAGTAATTAATGTAAGTGAAGCTGCAAATAAAGCTCAAGCTGATAAATTAGCTGACGAATATACAAATACATTAAAACAAAAATATAAAGATAAAAATATTAAGGTGCAAGTAGTATACAATAAAGAAAAACTATCAGAAAGCAGTACTTATGTTGATGTAAATAAAGATCCAGCTAGTAAGCTTCCTAAGATGAATATACAAATCAGCTCAGGATTAAGTGGTCTAGATAGATATGTAGCAATATCTTTAGAAACAGATAAGCCAGAACAATATGAGGTAAAAGCTTTAGGACAAGATTTAAAATATGTCCCTTCAAAAAAGTTTTTTCATGGAGTTGTAGAATCAACTGATGAAGCGGCAATAACGAAAAGTATAAAAGTTACATTAAAAAAGTAATATCTATTAAAACTACTTAAGATATTAAAGTAAGGAGAGGATTAAATGAAAACTAAAGTTTTAGCAGCTCTAACATTAGCCGGAGCATTAGTTTTTGGAGCTACTATCAGTGTAGGTGCAAAAACAGATGCTTATGTAGTAAAGGATAATTCTAAAAATATTATTTATGAATTTAATAAGCAAGAGCTAATTAGTTCTTTCATGAACTATAAGATTAATGGGTCAGATCCAATGTATAATGAATATAACAAGATATTTTCAGCTTATGGATTATACGCTTTTCATGATGATACAAATAAATACATAGATTATATTGAAGTAAGAGATGCTTTTATGGAATCTAAAATAGATAATGTACCTTTTGTACTTGATACTTTTATAGAAACAAAGGGTGCAAAGATGACAAGCATTCCAAAAGTAATCAAAAAGGTAGCTGCATCAGGGACTGTAATTACTTATAAAGATAAGGATACAGGAAGTACAGCTGAAAATGAATATCTAGAGATTATTGGAATAGAATAAGGAAATTTTAACTAGGGTTAGGTCAAAACTTAATATAAGTTGCCTAAATCCTAGTTTTTATTTTATTAGAAACGGGTGGTGAGTTTATGAAAAAATTTAAAGATAGATTTTCAAGTAGAATAAATGCACGCAGATTGCTAAATATAGTTTTAGCAATGCTAATTTTATTTTGCAGTTTAAGCTTTTCGGAGATGAAAGTTAATGCTTTAGAAAATACAACATATCAGTCTCAAATTAATAATGATGAATTATTGTCAGAAGTGAGAGCAATTATAAAGATGTACTATTTAGATACAGCATCTGAAGAAGTTTTAAACTCAGGAAGTATTAATGATATGATAACTAAACTAAATGATCCATATTCTACCTACTTTACAAAAGAAGAGTATGATGAATTTGTGAATGGAATTGATAATAAGCTTGTAGGAGTAGGAATAAGAGTAGAAGCAGCTGAAGAAGGGCTTAAAATTATTAGTGTAATAAGCGGGTCTCCGGCAGAGGAAGTAGGAATTAAACCTAATGATATAGTCCTAAAGGCTGATAATACAAACTTAGTAGGACTCTCCTCAGAAGAAGCAGTAAGATATATAAAAGGTAAAGAAGGAACAAAGGTTAGTATTTTAATTAAAAGAGATAATAGTATTCTAGAATATATAATTACAAGAAGAACAATCTCCATGCCAACTGTAGAATGGGAAGTGATTAATGGTGTGGGTTATATCTCCATAAGTTCCTTTGGAGAAAATGCTGGAGCTGAGTTTTCGCAATCATTAAAAGCTCTCACCACAGAGGGAGTAAAGGCTTATATAGTAGACGTTAGAAATAATCCAGGGGGATATATACATTCAGCTTTAGATATAGGTGGATATTTTATTGGAAATAATCCTATGGTTTTAATGAAGGATAAACAAAAAAGTGTTAACACTTTCAATGGAGCTCAGCATAAAACAGTTATTGACGAGCCTGTGATTTTCTTAATGAACGAATATAGTGCTAGTGCTTCAGAGCTCCTATCAGCAGCATTAAGAGATTATAAAAAAGCTTTTTTTATAGGTGAAACAACCTATGGAAAAGGAGTTGCTCAAAACATGTTTGGATTAAGTGATGGAGGTTTAATAAAGCTCACTACAAATGAGTTCTTTTCACCTTATGGTAATACTATAAATCATGTAGGAGTTAGTCCGGATTTTCCTGTTGAAGATGCTATCATTGATCCTGCAATAGTAGCTAGTCTTTTACTCTCAAGTATAGGAAAAGAAAATGACATAGAAAATTATACCGATAAATCTGGATATGTAAAGATTAAAATAAAGGATAATACTTTTTATATAGATGTTGATGAAGCAATAAAAGATGAAAATTGGGAAGGGTATAATTATATATTAGAAAATGTAAAAAATGAAGACATATATATAGGAAGTCAAAATGGATGGACTAGCACTACCAAGGATGAAGTTGATGGTAAGCTTGGTCTGTTATATCCTAAGCATAAAAAGTTTATAGACATTACTAAAAATAAATATGATAAAAATATAACCATAACATTTAATAATTCTTTAGATACTACCACAGTTAATAAGAATAATTTACAGCTAATTAACTCAAAAACAGGGGAAAAGGTAGCTATAAACCTAAAAGTTGATGGTAAAAATAAAGTAGCGTTAACTTTTGAAACTGAACTAAAAGAAGGGGAAACCTATTTTATTATGATAAGTAAAGAAGTGAAAAGTGAAAATGGATTAGGATTAAATAAAGACGTTATAAGTAGAATTTTTATAAATTGAGTTCTTGGCTTCAGATGGAGTTTTTAATCCATTTCAAGATTAGAAAGAATAGACATCAAATAAAAAAATGGATAAATATAGAATAATATCTTTACTCCGAACGTTTGTTCTCGTATAATATATAATATAGCGAACAAACGTTTGGAGGAGAGCGTATGAATATAGAAAATTTAGTTGTAAAAGGAAAAACAGAAGATAAACTTGCTGTAAGTGAATTGATAGAAAAATTCACTCCACTGATACTGAAAATGGTAAGCGGTATTTATATCAAAGGATATGAAAAAGAAGACTTAATTCAAATAGGTTATTTAAGCATAATAAAATCAGTAAAAGAGTTTGATTTAGATAGAGGGGCTAGCTTTGTACCCTATGTTTATAATGCTATAAGAAAAAATTATTTCAATGCAATTAGAAATGTAGCTAAATCTAATTACGAGACAAGCTATGAAAAGCTTATAGAAGAAGGACGCTATTCTAACTCATCTAAGGTAGAGAAAAGTATTGAGGATGAGCTAATTAGAAGAGAAGAAGTATGTAATTTAAAAGCTGTCTTGGGTAAGCTTACGAAAGAAGAGAAGGAGCTTATAAGGTTTAGTTATGGAATAGGTTATGGAGGATTAAAAAAGTATAGTGAACTATATAAAATAAAATATGGAACAGCACAAAAAAGAAAAAATACAGTTATTATAAAGCTTAGAGAGTTTCATACGAAAATTAAAGAATAAGAAGTTATGGGTATTTTAATTTACATTAAGTTGAAAATATAATATAATTAAGAAAGTAAAAAATGTAAGATTATAAATGGGGAGGGTAATATATGAAAAAAACTAAAATACTTGTATCTATGGCAGTTGCTGCACTAGCAATACTTGGTACATATACCACTGCTTTTGCTGACGCTGGAGCTTATGCTATAAAGGATACTACGACTAACACAATTAGACAATATGATTTAAAAAGTTTGACTGAATCTTTCTTAAATAATAAAGTGGGACAAGGCAATGACTTACTATTTAACGAATTTAAAGAAGATCAAGGTAAAAATGGTGTACATGCTATCTATGATGATTCTAAAAAATACATAAGCTATGCAGAGGCTGTAAAAGCATTAGAAGAAGGAAAAGTAAGTGGAAAAGAATTCGAATTAAATGGATTTTTAAAAGTAGCTGAAGCAGGAGAAACTCCTAATTATGTTTATGAAAGAAAAGTTAGTGGAGATAAACTTGTTAATGGATTAAATATTACAAAAGAAGGTTTTGAATTAGATTTATCTAAAGAAGTTCTTGAAGCATACGAAGATGTAAAAGTAACAGTAGGAAAAGTAATTATATCTAATGGTACAATTACAGGCAAATTATTAGTTGATGCAGGAAAAGATGCTGCAGTTACAGTTAAAAATGTAAAGGCTGATGCAATAACTGGGTTATCAGGAAGCTTAAAATTAGAAGCTGTAGAAGCAAAAGAGCTAGTAATAGAAAAGTCTTTAAGTTTAAATGTAGATGCTGCTTCAAAAGTAACTAAACTTTCAATAACAGCTCCTAAAGGTACAGAAATTGTGCTAAGTGGTAACTTAGGGTCAGTGGAGATTAGTAGCGCTGTAAAACTAACAATTACTGCAGGATCAAAGGTAGATGTTAAGATTGTAAATGATGAGGCTAAGGACATAACAGTAGTAGCTGAAGCAGGAGCAACAGTAACAACAGATAAGCCTATTACAAACACTGGAGGATCAGGAACAGTAACTCAACCATCAAGTGGAGGATCAAGTGGCGGCGGTGGTGGTTCAACAACACCTTCTTTATCAAGTCTTGAGACTTTAATTAAGAATAATGTAAATAATTCTAGAGTGTTCTTTAATCTAATACTTAGTGGATATGTAAACTTAGAAACTTATAATCAGAGTACAAATACAATTACATTAAGTCTTCCAGCATTAGATAGTGAAAAAGACATTACAATTGGAGCGCTATATAATAAAATTCAAACATACATGGATAGTATCCCTGTTGAAGACGGAGACGAGCTAGCAGGTCTTTTAAATGCTGTTTTAGATTTTAAAGATGATGTAGACAATGAAGATACAATAAAGGCAGATATAGTTGCAAAATTAAATGCAAAGGGAGAAACTGTTAAAGCGCAATATCTTGAAGATAATGGTTATATTGCATTTATGCTTAATGAAATGAAAAACGGAAGTAGCTATGATAAACTAGAAGAGATATTAACACCAGAGGATAGAGTATATACAGATATATCTTTACCAGTTATTGATGGATATACTTTAAGTGAAGTAAAAATTAACGATACTGAAGTTTACTCAACTTCAGCTAATGATATAAGCATGGATGAAGTTAAGAATCTTTTAGGAATAACAGTAACTAAAGATACTAAGTTATCAACTTTAAAAAATAAAACTATAACATTAAAATTCACAAATGGATCTAAAACAGAAACTTATAATTTAGCATTTAAATAGTTTTTATGAGTTAACCACCTTAGGTGGTTAACTCTTTTAAAAACTTTAGACAAGGAGAAGAAGTATGAAAAAAAGATTAATAAATTCATTTATACTTGCAGCAATTTTTGTAACAGCAACTTCTTTTAAAGCATATGCAGCAGTAGAAACTTACCTTTTAAAAGATAGTAGTAATGTATATCAATATAACGTAGAAGAACTAAAAGACTCTTTTATGAATAACAAAATTGGTGTAGAAGATGGCTTATATAGAGAATTTAATAATGTTTTAAGTAATGGAGAATTTTATCTAATTTATGACAGTGAGAAAAAATATATTAGCTACAATGAAGTTAAGAATGTTTTTTTAGAAAAGAAGGCTAATGAGGAGAATTTTAACTTAGAAGATGAAATTAAAAAATCTAAAGAAGCTGAAGTTCCATCACAAGTGGAAAATGTGAAAATTGAAAGTGCAAAAGTTGTAAGAGAACTATTTATACTAAAAAATGATTTTGTTTTAGATGGAAGTAAGATTTTAAAAGACAAATATAAAAGTATACATATAAAAGCTAACAATGTTACGATTTCTAATTTAGACGTTAGTGGAGACTTAGTAATTGATCCAGGTAACTTAGGAAAAGTAAAAATTGATAACGTAAAATGTAATTTAGTAACTGTTTTATCAGGAGATAAAAAAGGTATAGCTTTTAATAAAGTAGAAAGTAAGGAAGTTAAAATAGATACAAAATTAGGAATAGAAATTCAATATGAAGATAAGACACCTCCTGTTATTGGGGGAGGAGTAGGGGGAAATCAATCAGGAGATTCTAACCAAGAGGATATTGAAAAACAAGCTGCATTAAAACAAGCAAAGACTGAAGTTGATAACTTAATTTCTAATACTAGTAAAAGTTCTCAGAAGCAAATACTTCAACAAATTAGTACAAGTATAGGTGAAGCTATGAAAGATAAAAATTATGACTTTACCTCCAATATGACAAATGCATTAAATGGATTTAAAAATTTAGAAATAGGTGATCAACTTAGCTTAAGTTTAAAAATGTATGAAAGTATAGATTTAGATAATTTAAACAAGCTTATGGACATGTATAATATTGATAAAGGTGCTATTGAAAACCAGTTAGACTAAACATAGATTAGCTAGAAAATGCTGTGCTTTGATGTTATAATATACAGAAATAAAATTAGTTAGTAATTCAGCGATAAAGCTACAGCAATAGACAATTGAAAGAACGGAGGAAAAAACTCAATGGAAGAAGAAATAACTTTAGACCTCAGGGAACTCATTGGAATCCTTAGAAAGAGGCTAAAGCTCATAATATCTATAACATTAATTGTAACACTGATTTCAGGAATTATAAGCTTTCTAATAATAAAACCAACCTATGAAGCAACCTTAAGCGTTTTCATAGGAAAAACCTCTGATATTAATGAAACTAGCATATCCTATGATAGTTCAGATATAGCAATGTATCAGAAATTAGTGAAAACCTATGCAAAAATTGCTACATCAAGTGATGTTGCAGAAAAAGCAGCAGTGGAATTAAATCTAGGTTTTACAGCAAAGCAAATACAAGAAATGATCAAGGTAACACCACAACAAGACACTCAGATAATGGACATAAAGGTACAAAGTAAAAATCCAGAAGAGGCAAAACTAATTGCTGAAAAGGTGACAACTTTATTTATAGATAAAGCGAAAGTTATAATACCAAACGGAAATGTTCAAATATTAGACAAGGTTAAAGTTCCGCAAGAACCAGTAAAACCGAATAAAAAGCTTAATGTAGCAATTGCATTTTTTCTAGGACTTATGCTATCTGTTGGAATAGTATTTGTGCTAGAGTACATGGATAATACAATAAAATCACAGGAAGATATAGAAAAATATCTAGAAATTCCTGTACTAGGTATGATACCAGAACATGCAGCAGAATAGGAGGAGCGGACATTGTTAATTGTTGAAAAAGAACCTAAATCTATTGCATCAGAGGCATATAGAACCTTAAGAACTAATATTCAGTATTCATCCTTTGACGCTGATATGAAAACTGTACTTGTAACTAGCTCGGGTCCTTCAGAAGGTAAATCTACTACAGCTGGAAATTTAGCTATATCAATGGCACAAGCAGATAAAAAAGTCTTAGTAATAGACTGCGATTTAAGAAAACCAACTATACATAAAAAATTTAATGTATCTAATGAAAAAGGATTGTCAAATTATTTAGTTGGAGAAATTACCCTAGAAGAAGCTTTTATAAAATATTCAGATAACATACTTTTGCTTACTTCAGGTACAATACCACCAAATCCAGCAGAAATGCTTTCATCTAAGAAGATGAAAAACTTTTTGCAAGAGATGAAGGAAAAGTTTGATATTATTATAATAGATAGTCCACCTGTTCTTGCAGTTACAGATGCTCAAGTTTTATCTACTATAGTAGAGGGAGTGATAATTGTAGCAGCTGCAGGGGAAACGGAAAAAGAAGCAATAGTAAAAGCTAAAGAGCTTCTTTCAAAAGTAAAAGCTAATATACTTGGAGTAGTATTAACAAAAGTACCTGTTAATACAGGAAAAGGCTATGGATATAGCTATTACTATTATTATGGAAATGAAGATAAAAATGAGAAAAAAGGGAGTAAGAAGAAATGATAGATATTCATTGTCACATACTTCCAGGTATTGATGATGGATCAAAGGACATAGAAACTTCTTTGAAAATGCTTAAAATAGCTGAGGAGGATGGTATAAGTAAACTTATTGCCACTCCTCATTTTTATAGAGGTTTTTATGAAAACCATTACCAGGATGTAGAAGAAAAAGTAAAAAAATTAAATAGAGTTGCAAAAGAAAATAATATAAATGTTGAAATTTTTCCGGGACAAGAAGTTTTCTTAGATAAACATACTTTAGACTATTATAAAAATGGAGTAATTAAGGGTCTTAATAATTCAAAGTATATGCTAATAGAGCTACCCCCAGATATTCTCCCAGGTTATGTTTTAGATACTATATATGAACTAAAACTTCTAGGGGCAAAACCTATTATTGCTCATCCAGAAAGATATAATTATATAATGGAAGATATAACTATTTTAAATAGCTTTATAAAAGAAAAATGTTTCTTTCAATTAAACTCGGGAAGTATTACTGGAGTTTTTGGAAAGGGTATACAAAAAACTGCAATTAGGCTTATTAAAAATGGAATATGTGATTTTATAGCTTCAGATGCCCACACTGAAGGAAGAAGAAAACCACAAATAAAACAAGCTTTAATGGAAATACAAGGTTTAAATAAACAAAAGTTTGATAATATTTTAGTAAATACTAGTGAAATGTCGAAAGGTAATGAAATAGCATATAATAATATGCAAATTAAAGAAAATAAGAGTTTTTTTAATAAGATAGCTAGTAAACTGAATCTAACTTAATAATATAGGTGTAAAATAGGCTATAAGCCTATTTTTTTCAAGAATTAACTGTAAAAACCTTGTTATAATTGTTAATAGAAAGTTTAATTTTATAAAGCATTTGATCTTTAGGACGAAAAATATAGTAGCCGAGGATTAAAAGTTTAGTTGACATTTTAAATTATATGGGGAAAATTTCAATAAAATGGAATAAAAATGGGGGTGGGGGAATGCAGGAGTTAGAAGTTAATCAACATATTAAAGTAGTGAGTGAATCAGAAAAAAGGCAAGCATACCATGTTATAAAAAGAACAATGGATGTACTGGGGACATTATTTGGATTTATAGTATTATCACCAATTTTATTAATTACTGCAATGCTCATAAAACTAGAGTCAAGGGGCCCAGTTGTATTTTCACAAGAACGAGTAGGACTAAATGGAGAAATATTTAAAATGTATAAGTTTCGTTCTATGGTAACTAATGCAGAAGAAATTTTAGACAAGCTAAAAGATAAAAATGAAATGTCCGGTCCAATGTTTAAAATCAAGGATGACCCTAGAATAACTAAAGTAGGTAAATTCATAAGAAAGACAAGCATAGACGAACTTCCACAGCTTTTTAATGTACTGAAGGGTGAAATGACTTTGGTAGGACCTAGACCAAGCCTTCCAAGAGAAGTGGTACATTTTACGGAATATCAAAAGCTTAGACTCCTGGCTAAACCAGGACTCACTTGTTACTGGCAAGTCAGTGGAAGAAATAATATAGATTTTGAAGAGTGGATGGAACTAGATGTTAAGTATGTTAGAGAAAGAAGTACGTGGATAGATATAAAACTCATTTTTAAAACAGTAGGGGTACTGTTTGGGGATGAGAATGCGGCTTAGGGGATAGATTAGAGACTGAGAGTTTCAATTTGTGATAAAAAAATTAGAACTAATGGGGGAAAATTAATGAAAGGAATAATATTAGCTGGAGGATCGGGAACTAGGCTTTATCCAATAACAAAATCAGTATCCAAACAGATATTACCTATATATGATAAGCCAATGATTTATTATCCTTTATCAGTGTTAATACTTGCAGGTATAACAGAGATACTTATAATTTCAACACCTAGAGATATAAACTTTTTTAAAGAATTACTGGGAGATGGAAGTGAACTTGGATTAAAGTTCGAATATGCCATTCAAGATGAGCCAAGGGGCTTAGCGGAGGCCTTTATAATTGGGGAAGATTTTATAGGAAAAGACAAGGTAGCACTAGTTTTAGGCGATAATATATTCTTTGGATACGGATTCACAGAAAGATTAGAAAAAGCAGTAATAAGGAATGAATCTACAATATTTGGATATCATGTAAGTAATCCAAGAGATTTTGGGGTTGTTGAATTTGATGAAAATAATAATGTAATTTCTATAGAAGAAAAACCACAAAATCCTAAGTCGAATTATGCAGTGCCTGGACTTTACTTTTACGATAATGATGTGATTGAAATAGCTAAAAGCATAAGTCCTTCAGCACGAGGTGAGTTAGAAATAACCTCTGTAAACAATGAGTATTTAAAAAGAAAAAAACTAAAAGTAGAACTTTTAGGTAGAGGAATGGCATGGTTAGATACTGGTACACATAGAGGCTTACTAAATGCATCTAATTTTGTTGAGGCAGTGCAAACCAGACAAGGATTATATGTAGCATGTATAGAAGAGATAGCTTATAGAAAAGGATATATAAGTAGAGAACAATTACTAGAATTAGCTGAACCACTTTCTAAAGTTGAATATGGTAAGTACCTTATTAATATAGCTGATGAATCTAGTGAAGTGGCAAAGGAAGTTGCGGCTACCATGTAATAAGCATAAATAATTTATAGCTTGGAGGATAAGACATGAAAACTTATTTAGTCACTGGCGGAGCAGGATTTATAGGATCAAATTTTGTTCTATATATGTTAAACAAGTATAATGATATAAAGATTATTAATCTTGACAAGTTAACATATGCGGGAAACTTAGAGAATCTTAAGAATGTAGAAAATAACTCTAATCATATATTTGTTCAAGGAGATATATGCGATAAAGAATTAGTTGAAGGACTGTTTGAAAAGTACGATATAGAATATGTAGTAAATTTTGCAGCTGAGTCTCATGTTGATAGAAGTATAAGAGAACCTGAAATATTTGTAAGAACTAATGTATTAGGAACTGTTACCCTATTGAATGCTACTAAAAAAGCATGGGAGACAGGAGAAGGCTTCAAACAAGGGAAGAAATACTTACAAGTGTCCACTGATGAAGTATATGGTTCACTTGGAGAAACTGGTTACTTTATGGAAAGTACACCTTTAGATCCACATAGTCCATATTCTTCAAGTAAAGCAGGAGCAGATTTAATGGTTAAGGCATACTTTGACACATATAAAATGCCAATTAACATAACAAGATGTTCTAATAACTATGGACCATATCAGTTTCCAGAAAAATTAATACCATTATTAATAAACAATTGCTTAAATCACAAAGATTTGCCTGTTTATGGTGATGGATTAAATATAAGAGATTGGTTATATGTAGAGGACCATTGTAAGGCTATAGATATAACCCTTGAACGGGGACGCATCGGTGAGGTTTATAATGTAGGTGGTCATAATGAAAGAACTAATATTCAGATTGTAAAAACTGTAATAAGCTATATAAATGAACATGTTGACAAAGAAGTAACTGAGAATCTAATTAAGTATGTAGAAGATAGAAAAGGACATGATAGAAGATATGGAATAGATCCAAGTAAGATAAAAGAAGAATTAGGATGGTATCCTGAAACTACATTTGAAGTTGGAATAAAGAAAACTATAAAATGGTATTTAGATAATAAAGATTGGATGAATAACGTAACAACGGGAGATTACCAAAATTATTACAGTAAAATGTATGATACTAAATAGGAGGACAAGATATGGGACAGTTTAAATTTATTAAGACTCCTATAGAGGATTTATATATTATCGAGCCAAAGGTTTTTGGAGATCATAGAGGCTATTTCATGGAAACATATAATTATGAAGACTTTAAAGAAGCTGGATTAGATATGATATTTGTGCAGGATAATCAGTCTAAATCAAAAAAAGGTGTACTTAGAGGTATGCACTTTCAAACCAAATGTCCTCAAGGAAAATTAGTTAGGGTAATAAAAGGAGAAGTTTTTGATGTTGCAGTAGATTTAAGAAAAGAATCAAAAACATATGGACAATGGTATGGTGTACTTTTAAGTGAAGAAAATAAAAAACAGTTTTATGTTCCAGAAGGATTTGCACATGGTTTTTTAGTTACATCTGATGAGGCTGAGTTTGTGTATAAATGTACTAATTTATATCATCCTGAATTTGAAGGTGGAATTGCTTGGAATGACCCAGATATAAATATACAATGGCCTTTGGAAGGAATAAATAAAGTACTATTATCAGATAAGGATAAAAATGCTCCAACCTTAAAAGAAAGTAAAATAGAATTTTAATTTCCAGGAGAGAAATGATATGAAAATACTAATCACAGGCTGCAGAGGTCAACTAGGTAGTCAAATTGTTAATATATTAAAAGAAGGTGCTTCAGAGCTAGGTCCTATATCTGAAGAATATAGAACAGCTGAGATTATAGGAGTTGACATAGAAGATCTAGATATATCAAATTTAAAAGCAGTAAATGAATTTATAAATAAAGTGAAACCTGATGTAGTTATTAATCCAGCGGCTTACACTAACGTAGATGGTTGCGAAAGCAATCAGGATTTAGCCTTTAAAGTAAATTCCTTAGGACCAAGAAATCTAGCAATTGCTTGCGAGCAGGTTAGTGCAAAGCTTATACATATATCAACGGATTATGTATTCGAGGGTAATGGAACTCTACCTTATCAAGAATATGATATAACTAATCCAGTAAGTGTGTATGGAAAGACAAAGTTATTTGGAGAAAACTATGTTAGAGAATTCTGCTCGAGATATTTTATACTTAGAACTGCATGGCTTTATGGATATAATGGAAATAATTTTGTCAAGACCATTATAAAAGCTGCAAAGGAAAAGGGACATTTGGACGTAGTAAATGATCAAAGAGGTAATCCAACTAATGCTGAGGATTTGGCTCACCATATACTAAAGGTAGCTTTAACTGAGGAGTATGGAGTATATCATTGTACGGGTGCTGGTGAATGCTCTTGGTATGATTTTGCTAAGGCTATTGTTGAATATGCAGGAATTGAGTGTACAGTTAGTCCGATTACTTCCGATAAGATAAATAGAGTAGCTAAAAGGCCAAGCTTTTCATCTTTGGATAATATGATGCTCCGATGTAGTGTGGGAGATGAGATGAGGGAATGGGGAGAGGCGTTAGGGGTTTTTGTTCAAAAGAATAAGTAGGTAGTATAGATTATTGAGAAATTTTAAAAATATATTTTACTTATAATATGTCGAAGCTTGACCAAAAGAAAGAAAATTATCTTATTAAAATATCACATGGATATATAGAAAATGACAGAAGTGTAATAACAGATGGTCCAATGAAAGATTATGAAGGAACTATAAAGAAGATTGACAGGCATAAAAGAAAAGCAATACTAGAGGTGGAGTTTTTCGGGAGGACTATGGAGGTTAATGGGGGATTGGAAATTGTGAGGAAGGTATAGGTATAATTTTTATGCTTTCCTGAAATGTATGTATAATATGGAAATATTGAAAAAGAGTTTGTCATAATATGTATGCGGAATAATATGCTTATGGCATAATATGAATACGGCATAATTAGGAACAAAAGCAGGTAGTCCTAGATGGGAGGTCTGCTGAGTTCATATTTTCTTACCCGAGAAAATGAATAAAACCTTGTAAAATCAAGGAATTTTGACATTGAAGGAGGGGAGAGTCGTATTAAGCAATTGGAAGAAATTCGGATTGCTGATTATCATGTTTTGAATAAAAAAGTTAAAATCGGATTATGAGTCATAGATGAGACGGGATGTCCACATTGACAAAAATAGTTCAGAAGACTGTGGGAGAGATAAGAATGGGGAAATAAATACCTTGAACAATTGAACATTCCATTCGTTATGGGAGTTGGAGGCAGCTTTGATGTCCTCCGTAAACTGCACCCTTTAATCCTGTCTTTTGACGGAGTAATAAATATACACTGTATTAGTGTACTAGCGTGATTGACATTTAAGGGTGTAAGTATAAATTTGAGTTTAACAAATTAGTATAGAAATACTACTATATAGTGTAGTTATATGTATTTGGATTAACGCCTAAACTCCTAATCAGGTGACGATTGATGGTTTAGTTTAGAGGTTAATAACCTGGCCCGTCACATAGGGCCGAAAAAAGAGAGATTGCCTCTGTGCGTCCGGAATACGGGAAGAGAAGAAAGAAGAAAAGAATAGCCCATGTAAGGGCAAAAGAAATAAAGAGGAGAGTAGAGCAAAGATGTCAGATGAAAAATTAAAAGTGTGCTTAGTCGGTTCATCTGGAGGACACTTAACTCATTTATATATGTTAAAGCCTTTCTGGGAAAACAAGGATAGATTTTGGGTTACTTTTGATAAAGAAGATGCTCGTTCTCTGCTTCAAGGGGAGAAAATGTATCCTTTATATTTTCCCTCAAACCGCTCTATCAAGGCACTCATCATAAACACATGGCGTGCATTGAAGATTTTACCTAAAGAAAAACCAGATCTTATTATCAGTTCTGGAGCTGCAGGTGCGGTTCCTTTCTTTTGGTTAGGTAAGCTCTTTGGAGCAAAGACTATTTATATTGAAGTATTTGATAGAATTGATGCTTCCACAATTGCTGGAAAGATGTGCTATCCAGTTACAGATAAGTTTATTGTGGAATGGGATGAGATGAAGGACGTTTATCCTAAGTCTATCAATCTCGGAAGTATTTTCTAAGGGTGGTGAGACTATGATTTTTGTTACAGTTGGTACTCACGAGCAGCAGTTTAATCGTCTCGTTGAGTATATGGATAAATGGGCAGCAGAGCACGATGAAAAAGTTATCATTCAGTCTGGATATAGTACATATGAGCCAAAGCATGCAACATGGTCAAAATTATTCCCATATCCAAAGATGATAGAGATGGTAGATAAGGCAAGAATTGTGATCACTCATGGTGGTCCTTCTAGTTTTATCATGCCACTCCAAATTGGAAAAACTCCTATTGTTGTACCAAGAAGATTCAGCTTTGATGAACACGTCAATGACCATCAAGTGAAATTCTGCAAAGAAGTTGAAAACAGAATGGGAACTATCGTGGTTGTTGAGGATGTGGAGAAATTAGGTAGCGTAATTGAGAATTACGATGATATAAAAAGAGAAGGAAAGAACTCCAGCAATAATGCTAAATTCTGTTCGGATTTAGAAGGCATTGTTGATGAGATGTTTAAGGGGAAAAAGTAGTTATGAAAAAAGTTGGAATACTTTCTATGCAGAGGATAGCCAATTATGGTTCATTCCTTCAAGCATATGGTTTAAAGCATATATTAGAAGATTTGGGTTGTGAAGTTCAATTTGTTGACTATCATCCAGGGGAGATACTTATTCCAGCTGATGGTGGTACAGGCTTAAAGAGAAAAGTATCTAAAGTTTTAGAAGCATTCAAGTATAATGCACCTCTAAAAGAGAAGATTAAGTTTATCAAGTATAAGAAAAATTATGCTGCTAATTATTATCCATACCTTGGTTTAGGTGAGATGAATTACTCTCCTGAACTAGATGTATTGGTAATTGGTAGCGATGAAGTTTTTAACTGTGTCCAAAACAATACCAATGTAGGTTTCTCACCTGAGTTATTTGGTTCGAATAATAATGCTAAAAAGGTCATTACTTATGCAGCCTCATTTGGTAATACCACAGTTGAGAAATTAAAAAAGTATGGAGTGGATGATAAAGTTGCTTTATACCTTAAAGATATAGATTCAATTTCTGTTAGAGATAAGAATAGTGGAAATGTTGTAAAAGAGCTAACCGGAAAGGAGCCGTTATATAACTTGGATCCTGTGTTGGCTTATGACTTCATTGGAAAATGTACTGATATTCCTACAAGCGTTCCTGAAGATAAGTATATGATTCTTTATGGTTACGCAGGTCGTTTTAGTAAAGAAGAATGCAAGAAAATCAGAAAATATGCCGATAGTAAGGGATTGAAGATATTCTGTATCGGCGGTGTTCAAGATGCTTGCGATAAGTTTATTGACTGCAATCCATTCCAGGTTATCGCGTACTTCCAATACGCTGACTGTGTTGTTACTGATACATTCCACGGAACAATCCTATCTGTAATTACACATAGCCAATTTGCATCCGTTGTAAGAAGTGTTGGATACGGTAATAGTGAAAAGATGACCGACTTACTTGGTAGGTTAGGACTAAGTGATAGAATCGTTGAAGATTTGAATCAAGTAGCAAGCAAGGTTGAAGAACTTATCAACTACGACAAAATTGATGAGGTTATCAAGACTGAAAGAAATAGAAGTTATGAGTATCTTTGTAAGAATGTGGAGGTGTAGTAAATGACAGAAAATGCTTTAATTACAATTATTGTTTGTATATACAATGGAGAAAAATATTTAAAAGAATGCTTAGATTCTGTAATTAAACAAGATTATAAAAATTTAGAAATTATTCTGGTTGATGATGGTTCCAAGGACAGAAGTTCATTAATAGCGGATGAGTACAAAGTAGATTCCAGAGTAAAAGTTATTCATCAAATAAACTCTGGAGTAAGCACTTCTAGAAACAATGCATTGAAAATGGCAAATGGAGAGTATATTTGCATCATAGACCAAGATGATGTGTTATCAAGGAATTATGTATCATATTTATATGGCTTATGTGAAAATAATAATGCTGAGATAGCTCTAACTCCAGATGTTGATAAGTTTTTTGATGAAATGAAAGTAGACAATAGAGAAGATAGAGTAAAGGTGATAACAGGAAGGGAAGCTGTGATCACAATGCTTTACCATAAATTTGTTATTGCGCCTTGGAATAAAATAATCAAAAAAAGTTTAATTAATGCATCAGAAATATGGTTCAATCCTCAATATTTCAATGGTGAGGGGTTTGCTTTCTCTATAGAATGTTTTCAAGCAGCAAATAGAGTAGCTGTTGGAAGTAAAAAAGTCTATCACTATAGAGTGGGAGATCCGACTACCGGCGCATCTGTTTACAAGGAACAGTATTTAAATAGCAGTATCAATGCTCAGCAATACATTAAGAGCAAATTAAGATTTACTGATGAAGAAGTTTTAGATTCTTGGAAATTTAGTAATTGGCACACCCATTGCGATGCATTCAATGTAATGGTTGGATGTAAAGCTAAAAGGGAAAATATAGATTTATATAACAGATTAAAAAATGAGTGCCAAAAAGATGCTTTATTGGCTCTTAAAGCACCAGTTTCTAAGCAACAAAAGTTAAGAGGGATTCTATTCAAATTTAACCCTTGTTTTGCAGCTAGTATTATTAATAGATTTAGGATTAGAAAGTTTAAAACAGTAGATTAGGAGATATATCATATGCCTTTATTTTCAGTAATAATGCCAGTTTATAATTCGGAGACAACGCTTCAAATGAGTCTACAAAGCATCTTTAATCAAACAATTAGAGATTTTGAAGTAATAGTTGTAAATGATGGGTCCACTGACAACTCATTAAAAATGTTGGAAACATTTTCATCACAATACAACAACTTAATTATAATTAATCAAAAGAACGCCGGACCTGGAGCTGCAAGAAATAATGGTATTGCAAATGCAACAGGGGAGTATATTGCTTTTTTAGATGCGGACGATTATTGGAGCCCAGATTTTTTCGAGACTGTCCTTGAGGCCTCAGATAATAAAAAAGCTGATTATATTTATATTGAAATGGTAAAAGAAACTCTTGAAGGAAAGATAATTGCAAAAACAAATGTGAGTAAAAATATAAATCTTTCTAAAGAGCAAATGATATGCCGTCAAATGACCGGGAAAATGCCATGGGGGATGTCAAAGGTTATTCGTAGAGATGTCTTATTAAAATCCAAAGGTAAATTTATGAGATTTTCAGTTGGTGAAGAAAATATATTTAGCTTCGAAGCATTGAGAGCATCGAACAAAATTGCTTTTACAGAAAAAGTGATATATCACTATATTCAAAATGAAATGGGACAGCACAAAAAAGGAGACTACGATCCTTGGAACACTCTTGTGGCAAACTTTAAACAATATTTAATGACACAGGGCGAGTATGAAAGGTACGAATCTACTATAAATAGTTTGTCATTAAAAGCGATGTCAATAAGTCTATATAGATACTCAAATAGTATGCCTTTTTGGAAGGCACGTAAAGAGATAAAAAGAATATTTAAATATTATTCCCATAACTATGATTTTAATAATATCAATGAGGATGCGCTAGATAAGTCTACAATTGGTATTTTAACATTTGCAAGAATGAATTTGTTTTTAATTATATATATTGCGTCCAAGATTAGAGATTATAGACAGAAATAAAAGGTAAAAAATGATTAATTTTGTAATATTCAATTTAATACTCCTCGCTTTAGTCGGGGGGGTATTTATTTTTAAAGAATAGAGAGAGTTTTATATTCTTTAGCATGGAGCACACAACTGTTCTAAAGGGCATTGGTGCATTGCTTGTATTGATGGGGACATGTTGCACTAGCCAATGGAATAAACGGGGTTCAGTTTATTGCTTGAGCAGGTATTTCGTTATTTTTAATATGTTCTGGATATGGATTAGAAGAATCGTATAAGAAGAATGGGCTTAAATCTTACTGGAAGAAGAAAATAGTTAATGTAATAATTCCGTATTATGTAATTTGCTTAATAGGATACTTTATTTCACATTATAATGAAATATCTGTAAGTGGAATAATAAGAATACTGAATTTTCAAGCACAGTAGTATATCAACTTTCTGTTAATTAATTACATTGTTTTCTACGTTGTTACAAAAAAAAATGGTAGTATATGGGAAAAACGCATTTACTTGTTTTTTATTGTATATCTAACGTGGTTTCTTTTGGATAGTTTGTTTTTTGCCTCAACTACTGCACCATTTTTAATAGCAAGACAAATGAGTGCGTTTGTATCGGGGATTTTAGTCTCTCAAAATAGACAAAGAATTGAAAATTTTATTAGTTCAAAAAAGTTTATAGCTTTTAATGTCATTATTGGAGTATCTTTTATGGTAATTACTAATACTAATACAATTTAAAAAATGCCGATATTGTTATCAAATCTTTTATCATTATTTACTGTTGTACCTCTTGCTTATGCAGTTATTGCCTTCACAAGCAAATATAGATTAATTTTTAAAAATAAGTTTATTTTTTTGACTGGTATTGTTTCGTATGAAGTATTTTAATTCATTCTAATTGTTTGGAGTTAAGTACCCATTGATTTTATGTATTATTGTTTTTTTTGCTTTAGTGTTTGGTTTGTCATATTTCTTAAATATTAGGTATAAAAAAAATAAAAGATAAGGTTTTATAGGAGAGTCGATATGTCACAGTTGTTATACCTGTTTTTGATGATGATTGTCCTGTTACTTAGCTATTTAGCTAGAAGGACAGAGAAAAAAATATTTCTATATTCGTTAATTTTTCTTCTTGCGTTTATTGCAGGGTTTAGGGGACAACTTTGTGGCGTAGATACACCATCGTATTATGAGTCCATATCTAAGGGATTTCCATATTCTTGGATGTTTAGAGAAGAAGGATTTAGGTTAATTGCAAACTTTTTTATGGATACTTTTAGTAATCCTCAATTAATGTTTGTTTTTTGCGCAGTGGTAACGAATTTATTGATAGTATTAAGAATTTGGGATTTTAGAAAAGAAGCAAAATTCGATTTTATGATACTCATTTACATATTGATGTTTTTTCCGAATTCGATGAATATAATGAGACAGTTTGTTGCTGTTGCGCTGGTGTTCTATGGAACTAGGTTTTTAAAAGAAACTCAATTATTATTTATTCCCTTTTTAATTGCTGCTTTCTTTTTTCATAGATCATCTTTACTAGCGATTGGTTTTCTAGCGATATCTATGTGGAGTGGCTTTTCAAAAAAACAAAAACAATTGTTTGCAATTCCCATGATTCTGGTTATTGCTGCATCAGTAATGTATGTAGGTGCTTACTTAGCAGGCGACGTCGAATCTTATTCTTCTCAAAAAGTAAGCAATGTAAACATAACGTTCTTTTATTTATTCGTTATAACACTGTTTTCTTTAGTAATGTATATATCAAAGAGACGAATAAAGTTTTTAAATTCAAATAATCGACGTTTAATTAATGATTATAAAATTGATAATACTGTAATTATATATACCTTGATCGGACTTGCATTTAGTTCATTGTCGTTATTTTTTGCATTCGTTGGGCGAACTGGAATATATTATACAATTTATTACATTATTTATTGGGGGATTGCTTCTAGCAAATTTAAGAATTCAAGATTGAATAAGGTATTAATTCTAATTTATGCTTTTTATCTATTCGGACTAGTACTGATTAGAAATGATGCATCCATTTTCCCTTATATTATTTATTTTTATTAAGGAGAGGAGTGAAATGTTTACATTGTCAGTATTGTAAATACTGATATTGTGTACATTATATTAATTATGAAAACATGTTTATTATCAATAATTATTCCAATTTATAAAGTGGAACAGTATTTAAGAAAATGCCTGGATTCAATCATAATACAGGTGAATAATGAGGTAGAATTAGTTCTTGTTGATGATGGTTCTCCTGACAATAGTGGTATTATTGCGGATGAATATGCAAATAAATACTCATTTATACACACATATCACAAACTTAACGGAGGACTATCTGATGCGAGAAATTTTGGTATCAATAAGTCAAATGGAGAATATATGTGGTTTGTCGACAGTGATGACTATATTGAACCCAATTCTTTATCAGAGATAATTAAATTTTTAAAAAACAATTTTCCAGATGTACTTGTAATACAATCAAAAATTGATCAAAATTCGGAAATTAGGGATGAAAGAAAATATACTATAAAACAAGGCGTGTATAATTCTCATGATTATATGGAACAGCTCAGGTTGCATCCGGAGGCTTCAATTTTTTGTGCACAATATCAAATAGTTAGAAAAGATTTTGTAATAGACAAAAAATTGTATTTTTTTAAGGGGATTTTACATGAGGATGAGCTTTGGACACCCCAAATTCTAATCAATGCAAATGCCATTTATTATAGCGGATTAAATATTTATTATCATGTTATGAGAGATGGATCAATAATGAATTCAAACAACCTTGAGAAAAGTGGTAGATCTGATATTATTTTGACTCATGAATTGATTGAAGTTTTTGACAAATCTGGAAGAGATGATCTTGTATATATGAGAGATCATGCAGTAGATACTTTCATGCAAAGTATTTGGAAAGTTCCTAATTTTTTGAAAAATGAAAAAATATGTAGAACCTTGCCTATTAAAAATTCATATTATAAAAAAACAAAGCTTAAGGCACTTTTATATTTTCTTTCACCTTATTTGTATTTAAAACTACATAACAAGATAAAGAAGTAAACATATCAATGTATCTTCCGAAGTCATAGTTTACTAGGCTTTATATTTTTAAAAATAATAAGAGAATTAATTTGGAGGTTAAGTTTTAATGCGAAAATACTTAAGAAAACTAAAGAGAATGCTCTTGGATACTGCTAGTTTTCTGACAACTAAAATTGGTTTGTTCTTTGATAAAGAATTTATAAGATTAAAAAAAGATAGGCAGGCCAAAATTATTTTACTTGATCTTCCCACACATGAAAACTTAGGAGATCATGCCATAGCTGTTTCCGAGTATGATTTTATTAAAAAAAAGTATCCTCATAGCTATGTATATAGATTTTCTTATAATCAATGTAGATTTTGTTTACATCAAATCGAAAAGCATATTAAAAAGCAAGATAAATTATTCCTTCCAGGAGGAGGCTTTTTAGGAACCCTTTGGAAAAAAGAGAATGATGTAGTTTTAAATATACTTTCGCTGTTTAAGAATAATAAAATAGTTATTTTCCCACAAACAGTATATTTTGACGAAAAATGTATTGATGAAGTAGAAAAGTTTAAAAACGTTGTGAATAAACATACAGATTTAACAATCTGCGTTCGAGAAAAAAAGTCATATGATGTATTAATAAAATTAGTATGCTGTAATGTTCTGTTGGTGCCTGATATAGTTCTAGCCTATCAACAATGTAAGGTTAATCATAATAAAAATGGCAAGATATTATTGTGCTTTCGAAATGATAAAGAGCGTATATTCAATCCTAATAAATTGATAGATTATCTTGATAGTCAAAAATTACAATATGATTTTGAAAGCACGATTGCAGAGAGAAAGATTAAAATAAGCGAAGCAGCTGAAGAGGTAAGCAATAAAATAGGCACTTTTTCTAGTTACTCACTTGTTATTTGCGATAGACTTCATGCCATGATTTTTAGTTATTTGGGCGAAACACCATGTATGTCATTCGATAATATAAGTCAAAAGGTAAGTGGTGTTTATTATTGGATAAAAAATGCAGAAGGCTATAAATGCATTAATGAAAATGAATTAGAATTTAATCAAATAAATAGATTGATAAATTCTAGAGTAGAAAAAGTAGATTTAACAAATGAATTTTTTCGTTTGTATCAAATTATTTAAAGGAGAAATTCAATGAAAAGATTTATCGATATTAGGGTGCCGGTAGAGACTTGTAATTTTAGGTGCCATTATTGTTATATTGCTCAGCAACATAGATTTGATAAGGCTTTGCCAAAGTTCGATTACTCCCCTGAACATATAAGGAAGGCGTTATCGGCTGAAAGATTAGGGGGGCAAGTACATATCAACATGTGTGGTGGGGGAGAAACGCTCCTACCGAAAGAAATGCCACAAATAATCTATGAGTTGTTAAAAGAAGGTCATTATATTTTTGTTGTAACAAATGGAAGTATTTTTAAAA
This sequence comes from Clostridium sp. X, assembly GCF_055755365.1. Lineage (NCBI taxonomy): Bacteria > Bacillati > Bacillota > Clostridia > Eubacteriales > Clostridiaceae > Clostridium > Clostridium sp. X. Next base: position 104,914 of record NZ_CM146912.1, on the reverse strand, counting down.
GATTTGATGAGATTTTAGAAATTGTACCTAGTGATTTATTGCCACATTTAGGGTTTAAATTTTCGTTTCACTATTTGGAATTGAAACGTTTAAATTTAATGGATAAGTATTTTGAAAACATTAGAAAAGTATGGAATGCTGGCTGTTCTTTCTCTTTGGAGTTAACACCTAATGATGAATTAATACCACTTATTCCAGAAATTAAAGAAGTTTGCTTGAAAAATGTTGGGGCATTGTGCCATATATCAGTGGCTAGAGACGACAGAAAAATGGATGTTCCAATTTTAACAAATTTGAACAGGGATGAATACTTAAAAACATGGGGACAATTTAATTCTCAATTTTTTGATTTTAAGATGTCGACTTTTAATATCAAAAGAAGAGAGTTTTGTTATGCTGGCGCATGGAGTGGGTATTTGGATTTAGGAACAGGAGAAATGCGTCAGTGTTACTGTGGAAATACACAAAATATATACAAGGATATTAATGAACCGATAGATTTTAATCATTGCATAGGTAAAAATTGTAAAGAAGCTCATTGTTTTAATTCACATGCATTCTTAACGGTGGGCCTAATTCCTGAATTAGAGACTCCAGTGTATGCTACTATGAGAAATAGAGTTACAGTCGATGGTAGAGCGTGGCTTAGTCCAGAAATGAAAGAATTTTTGAGCCATCAATTAAAAGAAGAAAACTCTTTGTATACTGCCAAAGAAAAAAAATTATATGGAAATAAAAGAACGTATAAGGATCTATTGTATTTTATAAAACACAGCATTTTTAGATCTATTTTATATACTTTCAAGAAGGGGAATTATAATGGTTAGTATATCCAGAACCAAAAACTCTGTACGTAATATAGGGTTTGGATTGATGTATAAAATATTGGCACTTGTACTCCCGTTTATTGCTAGAACTATTATTATCTACTATCTTGGTATCCAATATGTCGGACTTACAAGCCTATTCACATCCATACTAAGTATGCTTAATTTGGCTGAGCTTGGAGTTGGTTCGGCTATAGTTTTCAGTATGTATGACGCTGTTGCAAGAGACGATAAAAACTTAATATGTGCTTTACTAAAAGTTTACAAGAAAGTATATACAATAATCGGCTTTATCATTCTTGCTGTAGGTCTTTTAATCTCTCCTTTTTTAAACAATATAATTTCAGGCGAAACACCATCAGATGTTAGTGTTTATGTCTTATATTATATTTATTTGCTTAATACTGTATTGACTTATTTTTTATTTGCTTATAAGAATTGTCTTTTTATTGCCCATCATAGAAATGATGTTATTAGTAAAATATCTGCTATTGTTTTAGTGTCACAAAATATACTCCAGATAGTATTCCTTATCATCACAAAGAATTATTATATGTATATAATTTGGATGGTGGTTGGCACTATTTTAAATAATCTGCTGATAAATTATATATCTTGTAAGCAATTTAAAAAATATAGACCTGAGGGGGAAGTTGAAAAGAGTGTCATTGACAATATCGTAAAAAAAGTAAAAGCACTGTTTTTATACAAAATTGGAGGCGTTGTATTAACATCTGTTGATAGTATTGTTATCTCTGCTTTTATTGGGCTTTCAATGCTTGGCAAGTATAACAATTATTATTTTATTATCACCTCTCTTTTTGCATTTTTAGCAATATTTTATGATTCAATAAGACCAGGAATTGGTAACAGTTTGGTAGTTGAAAATAAAGATAAAAATCTTAAAGACTTTTTTAAACTATTTATGCTTAACAGTTGGCTAGTTGGTTGGTGTACAGTATGTTTACTTTGCCTATATGAGCCATTTATGGAATTATGGGTTGGTGAATCTTTAACTTTTCCACTTAGTATTCTTATGTTATTTTCTGTATACTTCTATATATGGAAAATGATGGAAATTGTGAACCTTTATAAAGATGCAGCTGGAATGTGGGAATATGATAAATATAGACCGATAGTCGCATCAATAGTTAACCTTATATTAAATATAATATTAGTTCAAATGGTTGGAATATATGGAATTCTATTATCAACCATTATATCCATAGTAATAGTGATATTTCCGTGGTCAACTATTGTTCTATTCAAATATTTCTTCAATGAAAAGAAAAAAAACATGGCCAAATATTTTACAAAATATTTTTATTACATGTTTGTAACATTTGTAGCTTGTGTAATTACATATCTTACTTGTCAAAGCATACAAGCAGTTTCATTATTAGGATTAATATTAAGGTTTATTATTTGTTTAGTTGTTCCTAATATTGTATTTATATTTGGTCTTTCGTTTGATAAAGATTTTGTAACAACTATAGATTGGTTAAAAGGGAAACTGATGTTTTTAAAGGGAGATAAAAAATGAAACAAATGATTAAAAGGATTATTTCTTTTCTATTAGTTATTGTGTGCCTCTTTTTTGGAATAACTGTAAATGCAATAAGAAATAACTGGTTAAATTATGATTATTCGGATTATACTATACATATTTCAATAGACGACACGCTTGATCTTTTTTCTGATTTAACAGTAAACGAAAAAAAATACACATCTATTTTTGATAATCCAACCTTACAGTTTTGTAAGGAAATGCATGATGAGTATGGTGCTGTATTTAGTTTTTATGTATTCGCTAACTGGAATGGGTTTGAATTGAAAGATTGTACAAAAAAATACAGACTAGAATTTGAGCAAAACTCAGATTGGTTAAAATTTAATTTCCATGCTTATAACAGCAAAGAGAATTTAAATGAAATTGATCTTTATTCTTTCAAGAATGAGTATAATTCAACGATGAATTCTCTTGTTGATGTTGTGGGAGAAAACGCAATTGATAAAGCAACCAGGCTTTCAATGTTTTCTGGTAATAGGGAAATCTTAAAATACATTTCAAAGGATACTAGCATTTTCTATACTGCTGATGATACTAGAATTTCTTATTATTTTGATGATAGTATTAATGAAATTATATATAGTAACGAGATATACTATGATGAGAACTTGATGTTTATAAAAACTGATTTAAGACTAGATAACACAGAAAATCCTTATTCGTCGATGTTTGATTTAGTGAAAAATGATACTGATAAAAGGATAGAGGTATTTACACATGAATGGCTATTAAAACAAGGAAGTCTTAAAAGTCAATCAATATGGAAGATAAGGGAAGTCTGCAGGTTCGCGCATTATTATAAATTAAGATTCGAATTTAATTAGTAAGCTCAGTTCGACGAAGCCGCCCTTCGCAAAGGGGTCAGACCCCTGGTAAAGACTGTAAGTGAGTGGGCAAATGGAAATGCCACTCCGGGGAAGAAAGAATTGGATATGAAAAAGATGAAGTTGAGGTTTTTAGCAAGCTCAGTCATTCTTCCTCGCAAGCACCCCAGGGGTGTAATTTCTGGAAAATTGGTTATAATCAAGAATAAAAAAGGAGGTCTTGATTATGCCAACACCTAAAAGAAATTGGTATCATGGAGCAAGTTATCATATAACAGCTAGAGGGAATCATAGAAACGATATATTTAAGGACGAAGGCGATTTCACTAAATATGTATCCTTAATGAAAGAAGCTCTAGAATATTTTGAATATGATAACTATGAAATAATATGCTACTGTTTAATGGATAACCATATACACTTATTAATAAAAACGGAAAATAAGTCAGCAGGCAGTTTCATAGGCAGAATAAACAGTATGTATGCAAAGTATTATAATAAAAGATATAATTATATCGGGCATTTATTTCAGGATAGGTACTATTCCGAATTAATCGAAAGTGATCCTCAAATGCTAGAAACAAGCAGATATATTCATTTAAATCCTGTAAGAGCTAAGATGGTAAATAGCCCTCAGGAATATAAATGGAGTAGTTATAAAATATACATAGGTGCAGAAGAAAGTAAATTTGTATCATATACTAAGATTCTTTCTTATTTTAATAAAGAAAGGCAAGTTGAACTTTATAGAGAATTTGTTGAAATGTCTACTAACATAAATAATCCAGTAGTATAATATTTTATAATGGAGATTATATATAGAAAAGAGTGAGCGCAGTAGAGTGTATATATTCTACTATTTTTTCGCTTTGAATAGAGATTTAGTGAAGTTAAAATATAAGTGTAAAAGCTGAAGTGATTTGGTATAATAATAGTTTCAGTAGATGAAGGAGTGATTAAATGAGTCCTTTAGCTAAAGAAGTAATTGACAAATTGCGTAAAGAACATGATGCACAAGTTTTAGCAGAAGTATTAGATTTCTATGAATATCTGAAGCAAAAGAAAGAAAAGGAATGGAACATAATAAAAGAAGATGAACCAGATGAAGAAGAAATAAAAATATTGAAAGAATATAAAAACTCACAAGAAGATTTAATTCCTTTGGAGGATTTAGCAAGCTCAGTTTGACGAAGTTGCCCTTCACAAAGGGGCCAAACCCCTGTTGAAATATGTAAAATTATTTTATCACAAAATATTAGCAAGCTCAGTCATTCATCCTTCGCCAGCACCCCAGGGGTGTAAAATCTGGAAGAAGTGAGCAAATGGAAATGCCACGCCGGATGAAGAAAAAATTGGGTATGAAAAAGATGTAGTTGAGGTTTAAAGGCAAAACTAAATAAAAAACATTGATTTAGATGAGAATAAATAATAGAGATAATAAATAAAGTGGCGTAGCCGGAGATGGCATAGTTAAAAGAAGTAAGAACAGTAGAGTGTGAACTGCTCCCTGTCAAGTAGACAGGTAAAAAAATAAAAGATACTATCCTGTCAAGGTCTGATTTCGATATTCCATCGGAGTCAGACCTTTTAGGTTTTTTTGTAATCTTGTGGTATTATAAAACTGTATATATTCGTTAATTGCCTGATCTAAGTCCCCAAATGTATGAAATTTACTGAGGTAGTACATTTCAGATTTGAGTGTTCCCCAAAATCCCTCCATTGGCCCATTGTCAATACATCTGCTAACGCGAGACATGCTTTGAGTAGCACCAATACTGTCAAGCTTATTCTTAAATTGTTTGTTAGTATAATCGATTAAGAAAAAGGGATTGCTCCCTTTCCCTCATCTAAGAACCGTAGCAAGCTCAATCATACTTCTTTCGCAAAGGGGTCAGACCCCTGGGAAAGACTGTAAGTGAGTGAGCAAATGGAAATGCCACGACGGATGAGAAAAAAATTGGGTGTGAAAAAGATGTAGTTGAGGTTTTAAGGCAAAACCAAATAAAAAAACAGACGCGTTAGATGAGGATAGGGAATATAGATAGTAAATAAAGTGGCGTAGCCGGAGATGGTAGTTAAAAGAAGTAAGAACAGTAGAGTGTATATATTCTACTGTTTTTTCGCGTTAAATAGAGATTTAGCGAAGTTAAAATACAAGTGTAAAAGCTTAAGTAATTTGATATAATTATAGTAATAATGTTAGTAAAAGAAGGAGTGATTTATATTGCCAGAAATAAGCTTATTTTTCGGTATTAGAATAACTATAAACTATAGTGATCATGTACCACCACATTTTCATGCCGAATATAATGGTGATAAAGCCTTAATTAATATAATAAATGTAAAAGTAATTAAAGGTATGCTTCCAAAGAGACAGCTAAAACTAGTATTAGCTTGGGCAGAGCTACATAAGGATGAATTAATGCAGAATTGGGAATTAGCAAGATTACATGAAAAGCTAAATAAGATAGCACCTTTATCATAAGGAGGAATGTTTATGGATTACTTTCCAGAAGTTATTCAAGTTATACCAACTAATGAGTATAAAGTATATATATATTTTGATGATGGATCTATAAAATTATTTGATGCATCAGAAATAATAAATAAGGGTATATTTACTCAGCTTAAAAGTAAAAGTATTTTTATAGATAGATGTACTGTTTTAAATGGTACATTGGCTTGGGATATTAATGGGAACTTTGATGAAGGAAATTGTTTAGATCTAGATCCTTTTGAACTGTATAATTGTCCTGAAGTTGAAGAACCTATTGAACTATTTAAATCATATACGCATTAGGAGCAAGCTCAGTTCGACGAAGTCGCCCATCGCAAAGGGGTCAGACCCCTGGGAAAGACTGTAAGAAAGTGAGTAAATGGAATTTGCCACACTGGAGAAGAAAGAATTGGATATGAAAAAGATGAAGTTGAGGGTTTAAGGCAAAACCAAATAAAAAATAGACGCGTTAAGATGATGATAAAGAATAGATAGAGTAAATAAAGTGGCGTAGCCATAGAAGGAATAGTTAAAATAAGTAAGAACAGTAGAGTGAGTATATTCTACTGTTTTTTCGCGTTAAATGGGAGTTTAGCGAAGCTAAGATTATATTGAAATATAATATCGGAAGTGTTAAAATTAATTAAGAGTTCTGAAATGGCTGGTGAAACAATGGATAAAGAAGCAAAGCAAATGTTTGGATTAATATTATCAAAGTTAGATAATATAGAAAAAAAACAGGAAAGCATGGAAAAAAGACAAGATGAAATATTTGATGTAGTAAAGGCTATTGAACATAGCAATAATATAAAAACAGCTGAAATAGATAATCTAAAATACAAAGTTGCCCATGTAGAAGGAACTATTAATGGGATTGGAAATTTCATTGAAAAGCGAAGAGCAATAAAATAGCAAAGAGCCTATTAATCTAGGTTCTTTTTTCTTTCTCAAGCACCCCATCAAGCTCAGTTCGACGAAGTCGCCCATCGCAAAGGGGTCAGATCCCTGAGAAAGACTGTAAGTAGGTGAGTAAATGAAATTTGCCACACTGGAGAAGAAAGAATTGGATATGAAAAAGATGAAGTTGAGGGTTTAAGGCAAAATCAAATAAGAAATAGACGCGTTAGATGAAAATAGAGATAATAAATAAAGAGGCTGAGCCAAAGATGGCATATTTAACAGTAGAGTATGTATATTCTACTGTTCTTGGCGTTAAGTGGAAATTTAGCCAAGTTAGATTTAATTTTGAAACTAGCATATGGCAATGTTAAAATATAAGTATAAAATTTATTGGTGGTGAACAAAATGGACAATGAAGTTTTAGAATTATTAAAAACTATTAATAATAAACTTGATAAACATACACGAATATTAAGAGCATTGGAACATGTAAGTGGAATTCACAAAGCAGATATAGATAAAGTTAATAATGCAATTGCAAGAGTTGAGGGTGAAGTTAAAGGAATTAGAGAAGATCTTACAGCTGTAGAAATGATAACATCTAAAAATTGGAATGATATATCAAAATTAAAAGCAGTAAAATAGATCCTGTAAGGGGTCAGACCCTTGTTAAAGTAATCATGAAATATAAGATATTTAATATAAATAAAAAGATAAAGTTGTCAGTTCAGAGAATTGATAACTTTATTTTTTTTCAATTTTTATGCTAAATTTAAGTAAAATAAGCAGGAGATAATGATTAAAATGTAGTTTAAAGTTAAGAATTATAATAATAAAAGAGAAAAAGGATGAATAGTATGCCAAGAAAAAAACATAAGTGGTATCCAGGAGCAAAACTACATGTAATAGCAAGAGGAAATCGTAGAAATGATATATTTCGGGATAGAACAGATTATGAACTATATTTAAATTATTTGCAAGAAGCTATTGAGTATTATGATAATAGATATCATATAATAGCGTATACGTTGATGACAAATCATGTGCATCTTGAAGTTGAAACAGAAGATAGGGATATATCAGATTTTATTAAAAGGGTACATAGTAGATATGCGTGGAATTTCAATAAAAAATATAATTATATAGGACATTTATTTCAGGATAGATATAGATCAGAGCTAATAGAAAATGATAATTATGTATTAGAGTCTAGTAGATATATACATCTTAATCCTGTAAGAGCTAGAATGGTAGAACATCCAGCAGAATATGAATGGAGTAGTTACAGTATGTATATAGGAAAAGAAAAAGAGAAAATTATTGAAAGTGAAAAATTATTATTTTATTTTAACAAAGAAAATTGTAGAGAGTTATATAAATCTTATGTAGAAAGTGCAATGAAATAATAGATAGAAAGAAGAGTGAATATATTTGGCTTCAGTAATTAATAGTTTTGCAATATCTGGAATAGATGCTTATGTAGTTAATATAGAAACAGATACTATATTTGGGCAGCCTTCGGTTTCAATAGTGGGGCTTGGAGATGCAGCCATTAAAGAAGCGAGAGAAAGACTAGAAGCTGCTATAAATCATGAAAAGTATGAATTTCCGAAGATGAAAGTTGTAATTAATTTAGCTCCAGGAGATATAAAGAAGAGCGGATCGCATTTTGACTTAGGAATGGCTATAGGGATACTAGTGCAAACAAAACAAATAACTGTAAATGAAATTGATAGATTTGCATTTATAGGAGAGCTATCATTAAATGGAGAGTTAAGACCATGTTCAGGAATACTCCCTATGGCAATAGAGGCCAAGCGGAAAGGTATTAATAATTTAATTGTACCTAAGGATAATCTAGAAGAAGCTTCCTTAGTTAGTAATATAAACATTTTTGCCTTTCAAACATTATGTGAAGTAGTAAAGTTTTTAGACGATACAGGCACATATAATAAGCCTTTAGATGAATACAAAAGTAAACATAAAATATACAAGGATTACTTATTAGATTTTGAAGATGTTCAAGGACAAGATTCTGTTATAGAGTATATAGTTATAGCTGCAGCAGGTGGACACAATATTATAATGTCAGGATCTCCGGGTTGTGGAAAGTCTATGATAGCAAAGAGAATTCCTACCATCTTACCTTCTATGGCAGAAAGTGAGGCTTTGGAAGTAACTAAAATTTATAGTGTTGCAGGACTTTTAAAGAATAAAGGAAGTTTAATAACACAAAGACCTTTTAGATCACCTCACCACAATGCGTCTATGAACTCACTTATAGGAGGAGGAAATAATGCAATGCCAGGAGAAATATCTCTTGCTCATAATGGTGTTCTATTCTTAGATGAGATAGCAGAGTTCAATAAAAGGACCTTAGAAGCTTTAAGACAACCTATGGAGGACAATATAGTTACAGTTTCTAGAGTTAAATACACTCATACATATCCAGCTAATTTTATGATGGTAGCAGCTATGAATCCTTGTCCTTGTGGATATTATGGAGATACTAGATGTAGATGCACAGATTATGAAATTTTAAAATACAGACAGAAGATATCAGGGCCAATTTTAGATAGAATAGATATTCAAAAGTATGCACAATCAGTAGAATTTATGGAACTATCTAATTACAATAAGGGAATAAGTTCTAAAGAATTAAGAGAAAAGGTAGAGCGAGCAAGAGAAATTCAAACGGAAAGATACATAGATATAGAGAACGTGAATTGTAATGCTGAAATAACTCCAGGATTAATTAAAAAGTTTTGTGCTTTAGATGGTGAGAGTAAAAACTTGATACAAGTAGCATATGAAAGATTTAAGTTTAGTGCAAGGTCATATCATAAGTATTTAAAAGTAGCTAGAACATTTGCAGACATGGATGAATCAACAGATATTAGAAAACAGGATATTGCAAAAGCTCTTATGTGTAGAGATTTAGAGAAAGAACAATCAAATATGATGGTAGTTTAAAGAGGAGTTTATGGAAAAGAATTATTTATACTGGATTTGGGTCAATGAATTAAAAGGAGTTGGACCAGTCACGGCTAAAAGACTACTTAAAAAATTTATAACTCCAGAAGAAATTTATAACGCAACAAAAGCAGAATTAAAAGAACTGGGAGAAATAGGAGAAAAACTTTCAGAAAGTATAGTTGAATCAAAAGATATAGATAAGTGTAAAAAAATCTTGGATGAATGTGAAAAGCAAGGTATAAGTATTACTACATATGAAGAAAAAAAGTTTCCTTCAATTATAGATAAATATTCGGGTATGCCAATTTTACTTTATTACAAAGGAAATCTATATGATAATATATCTGGTGTTGCAATTGTAGGGTCAAGACGTTGTTCTGATTATGGGAAACATGTGACAGTTGAAGCAGCAACCTTCTTAGCTAAGAATAAAATTCCCGTAATAAGCGGTATGGCTAAAGGAATAGATAGTTATGCACATACAGCTTGTATAAAATCTCAGGGTTATACTGTAGCTTTTGTAGGATGTGGGGTAGATATATGCTATCCGAAAGAACACACTGAACTTATGAAAAAAATAATTAATAACGGAGTAGTAATTTCTGAATATCCTCCTGGAACTATGCCGAGTAGACAAAGCTTTCCTAAAAGAAATAGACTTATAAGTGCCTGTTCTGAAAAGATTTTAGTAGTTGAAGCAGGAGAAAACAGTGGTGCTCTAATTACAGCCAAATATGCTAAAGAACAAGACAAAGAAATCTTGGCTGTTCCTAATAATATATATTCTAAAGAGAGTAAGGGTACGAATAATCTTATATCTGATGGATGTAGTATTTATTTAAATCCAAATCAATTAAGTATAAATAATACTGTCAATTCTACTAAAATAGACGAAGTGAAAATGAAAAATGAGATTATTAATATAAGAGATGAAGAAAAATTTATATTAGATTTGATTAAAAGTAAGTCATATACAATAGATGAAATAGTTTTAGCTTTGAATGTAGATAAGTCAACTATTATAGAAGTTATATTTTCGATGGAATTAAAAGGAATAATACGATGTGCTGCTGGAAGATATTTCACTTTGTAAAGGGTCAGACCCTTGTAATAATGTTATTCTCTAAAAGTTTTCCTTTTAAAAAGCTTCCACCTACAAAGGTATTCATATATTTATCTACTGCACTGTCTGATGTAAGGAAACAATCTACTCCATCTATCTTATGAAATCCTGTAGCTCGTACACTTTTTATATAATCATAGGGTTTGTTTGCTATAATAGATTTTATATTAGGAACTATATTATCTTTTATAAGTCTTCAGTATGCATTTTTATACTCAAATATATTACCAAAGTTACTTAAAGTTTTGTTATTCATTTATTTTCTCTCCTTTGTTGTGGTTTTATATAGTAAATATGCAACTCAAGAGAAAAAAGGAAAGTCGTAAGTGTTTTTTACATACACGTAGTACTTTTATAAAAATGTAATATATAAAAAAAATTACTGTAAGCTCTTAGTTATTAAGAGATTACAGTATTACAAATTCTAGATTTTTTTGTTAAATAGAGATTGAGCAAAGTTAAAATATAAGTGTAAAACAATAATTAATTTGGTATAATTATAATAATAGTTTTAGTAAATGAAGGCGTGATTAAATGAGTCCTTTAGCTAAAGAAGTAATTGACAAATTGACTAAAGAGCATGATGCACAAGTTTTAGCAGAAGTAAAGATTTATAATAACATTGATTTACATGAGGTTAGTAAACTATAACATGCCATGAAATAAAAATGGCTGCTAAATAACGGCCATTTTTATTTTATTTTACAAAGAAATTTAGCGAATTACTTAAATACTTAATAAAACCCACCAGAGAGCATATTTTTGATTTGCTCTTTTTCGGTTTTTACACCTATTAGTGAATATTCAACTTCTTTAATTGCATCCTGAGATAGAGAATTTGAATTTTTTAGTAGGCTTTTTTGTAAATTAGATTCTTCTTCATTAAGTTCTTGTAAGCGATTATTTAATTTAGTGTTATCATACATTTCCATAAGTATCACCTCAATTTATTCTTGTACATATACTACCCATTTTTAAATAAATCTATTATATTTTTAAATCCTCATAGAAGAGTTACAGTGATTTGTCGAAATAGAAGGAAACCCATGAGAATTTGATATAAAAATAAAATTACATTATTTGTAATTGATTTATAGAAAGTGGTATAATATGGATATAGTATGTGTAAGGGAGGAACTTTATGAGATATTATAAAATGAGATATTATACAAGGAAGATATTTTCTAGTTGGTGGTTTATTATCTTTTTAGGGATTGCTACAGTAGGGGTTATCGGATTTGGTACTATAAAGGACAATAAAGAACGAAAAAGAATAGCTAGTAGAATGGAAAGTATAAAAATGGAAGAAGCTAAAGCTAATGAAGAGAAATTTGTAAATGCAATTTCGAGTAAATCATTTCCTTCATCTTTAAAAGTAATAAAGGATGTTGTTGCATTTAAGATTGAAGATAATACTCCTGTAGAGGTAAAAAAATTTAAAAAAAATGATGTAATTACTATTGTGGATGAAGTTAATGGGCTATACATATTAAGTATTAATGGAACAAATGTTTATATTCCAGTTGGTTATTTAACTGATATATAGGGATAACTTAGATCAGGAAAAGTAAATATAAAAATTAATTTGAAAGAAATAAGGAGACTTAGGGTTAAGTCTCCTTATTAATACTAAGTGAACTATTATTTAACTTCAGGAACTTGGCGAGGATCATCCTCTTTTCTTTTCTTCTTCTTTGGTGTTTGTATATTCTCATCTTCATCAATACGTCTCATGCCTTTTTTAGCCATTTTAAATCCACTCCTTTAGTTTAAGATTTACAATTATATTTTTTGCATAAAGTAATAATTAATTCGTTATAAAAATATAATATTTTGGATAAAATTTTAAAAAGTGGTTTAAGAATCTTAAGATTTAAAATAATTAGAATCCTTAAAAGGGAAATAGGCAAAATTAGTAAGTTTCATGTTATAATAGAAGAATAGATTTTGTTTTATAGCGAAGTTTTTGAAAAAATAAAAATTTATATTTGATATAGGAAAATTGTTTATTACAAACACAGGAGGAAAAAATATGGCAGTTTTAGTTTGTGGTGGAGCGGGATATATAGGAAGCCATACAGTGGTGGAGCTTTTAGAAAAAGGGGAAGACGTTGTTGTTTTAGATAATCTTGAAAAGGGTCATAAAAAGGCTATACTTGGTGGAAGGTTTTATGAGGGAGATTTAAGAGACAGTGCACTTTTAGATAGAATATTCACTGAAAATAAAATAGACTCTGTAATAGATTTTGCAGCATATTCTTTAGTTGGAGAGAGTGTAGAGGAGCCTTTAAAGTATTTTGAAAACAATGTTTCTTCTACTATTAATTTATTAGATAGTATGAAAAGACATAATATTAAATATATAGTGTTTTCATCGACAGCAGCTACCTATGGTGAGCCTGAGAATATACCAATTTTAGAAGAGGACAATACATACCCGACTAATCCTTACGGGGAATCAAAACTTGCAGTAGAGAAAATATTAAAATGGTGTGATAGAGCATATGGAATAAAGTATACAATTTTAAGATATTTTAATGCTGCAGGTGCTCATATAAGTGGGAAAATAGGGGAGGATCATACACCAGAGACTCATTTAATTCCACTAATACTTCAGGTAGCACTTGGGAAAAGAGAAAAGATAATGATTTTTGGAGATGACTATAAAACAGAGGATGGTACATGTATAAGAGATTATATTCATGTAACTGATTTATCAAGTGCTCATGTTCTTGCTCTTCACAGGTTAAGAAAAGGTGAGGAGAGTAGAACTTATAATTTAGGGAATGGAAAAGGTTTTTCAGTTAAGGAAGTAGTAGAAACAGTAAGAGATGTAACTGGATGTGATATTAAGGCTGAAGTTGCAGAACGAAGGGCTGGAGATCCAGCTATCCTAATAGCCTCTAGTGAGAAAGCTAGGATGGAATTAGGATGGGTTCCTAAATATGATTCACTTGAAACTATAATAAAAACAGCTTGGGAGTGGCATAGAACCCATCCAGATGGGTACTAAAGAACTAAATAAGCTAGTAGAGTAGTACCTCTCTACTAGCCTTTATATCTTTTAGTATCTTTTGAAGCAGCTTTGCATAAAGCGAGAGTTATAATTATAACAAGAGGTATAAATATAAGTAAAGTCAGAAACACAAAGTCTTTCATAGTAATCCTCCATAGCTCTATTATTGATTATCGTTGAAAATTCTGAAACTTTAACTTATTCATAATATAAAAGCTAGTAACTAATATTAGTGATTATGGATAAAAATCATATATATTATACATAAATTATTAGAAGGAAGTTGTTTATATGAAAAAACTATCTATATTTTTATGCATATTATGGATGGGAGTTATTTTTTATAATTCTAACAATAGCGGAGAGGTGTCTAACAAAACAAGTTATGCATTCTTAAGTACCATAGAAAAGACAGGGGAACAAATAAAAAAGGTTACAACTCATGTAAAAAGCGAAAAGCAGAAACTGAATGTTATTATAAGAAAAAATGGACATTTTATTGAATACTTTATATTAGCACTGCTCATTGGCATAGCCTTCTTTACTAATGATTTTAAAGGAAAGAATGCTATAGTATACATACTTTTTATATGTTTATTTTATGCTGTAACAGATGAATTTCACCAAAAGTTTGTTCAAGGTAGGACTTCAGATGTAGGAGATGTGTTGATTGATTTTGGGGGAGCTGTAGCTGGAACAATTATATATTATTTTACTTATTATAAAATATATATTAGAAGAAAAAATGTTTCTCGAAAACTTAGTGATTAATTATTAGAGATGTATACATAAAAAAATAGAACTGCTACAAATGATAAAATTTGTAGCAGTTTTGTTTTAATATCATATAAAAGATTTTTCTTTAGAAAAGTTTTTTATAGCATCGTGATTTTTTAGTGAGAAAAGATAGTTTATAAAGTTTTCTTTTAAGTCCTCGTTTTTTAGAGCGTATTCTATAGTAGCTTGGAGAAATCCAAGTTTATCACCAACGTCATATCTTCTTCCTTGGAAATTATAAGCATACATAGCTTCTCTTTCAATGAGAGTATTTAATGCATCAGTGAGCTGTATTTCTCCACCTTTTCCAGGAGGGGTGTTTTCAAGTATATTAAATATTTCAGGAGTTATTATATATCTACCTAGGATTGCAATGTTTGATGGGGCTTCCTCTGCTGAAGGTTTTTCAACTAAATTTCGTACTTTATGGACCCTATCTTCTATGTGGAATCCCTCTACTATGCCATATTTAGATACATCTTCATGTGGAATTTCTTGAACGCCTAAAATACTTGTTTTGTACTCGTTAAAGCAGTTTATTAGTTGTCTTAGACAAGGAGTCTCACTATCGACTACATCATCACCTAGCATAACTGCAAAAGGTTCATTGCCTACAAAAGCTTTAGCACAGCTTATAGCATGACCTAGGCCCTTAGGTTCCTTTTGTCTTATATAGTGAATATCAGCCATATTAGAAATATTCCTGACTATTTCGAGAAGATCCGTTTTGTTTCCTTGTTCTAGCTGAAGGTCAAGTTCTACTGATTTGTCAAAATGATCTTCGATTGCTCTTTTATTCCTACCGGTTATAATAAGAATTTCTTCTATACCTGAGGCTACGGCTTCTTCAATAATGAACTGTATGGTAGGTTTATCGAGGATTGGAAGCATTTCCTTAGGTTGAGCTTTGGTTGCAGGAAGAAATCTAGTTCCTAAACCTGCTGCTGGTATAATCGCTTTTTTTACTGTCATGTACATTTCACCTTTCTTACGTAATATATAAATACTAATATTCTACAAGAAAGTATAGTATCCTCTAAATTTCAAGTAAGAATGGGAAAAATAATTCATTTACCAGAAATATATATAATGGTAAAATATTTTTATATGGTTTTAGAAAAGAGGGGTAGGGATAAGGATGAACTTTAAAAACAAAACATTTAAAATAACTGCTATAGGACTTTTTATATTAATTCTTAGTGGATATCTTGTTTTTTCACATGGGGGATATAAGGAATATAGTAGTGACGAATCTTTTAATGTGCTTATGAGTGTACTATTAGATACAGTTAAAAACAAAGGAGAGTTAGCCCTTAGTGAAAATGAAATAAATGCATTAGGATCATCTTATTTTAAGGAAGGATTAACAAAAGGAAGTTTGACTATAAGAGGATTAAATATGAACATAAAAGAGGATGAAGTCACAACTTTAATTCCAGTTAAGTTTAAGTCATTTCCAATTCTTTTATCTACGAAAGGTACTTTTAGTATAGATAATAAAGAGGTAGTTTATACTCCAGAATTTTTCAAGGTAGGTAAAATTACTATACCTAGAGGCACTATATTAAATTATATAAGTAAAAACTTTAATAATAAGATTAATGTAGAAGGGGAGTACATAGTTATAGATCGTAGTATTTTGCCAGATGATATAGACTCTTTTAAATTTGCTAATGGGAAATTATTTCTTGTAGCTAAAGAGGAAACAAAGCAGATGCTAGCAAAGACTAACGAATCTATTAAAAAGATTCAGGAGCAAGCAAAAGCAGGTTCAAAAGATAACTCTAATGCCAATAAAGGAACTAACAGCGGGATTGATTACAAGAACTCCGGGAACAAGGTAGGAAATGAGACTAAAAACAGTAATCCTAAAGATAATAATTCTAAGCAAGATACAAGGCAATCCCTTGCACAAATAGCAGGTGAACTAGGCTCATTACAAGGCAGTGCATCCACTTCCAAAGAGAAACAGATGATAAGTATAATGAGTTCCACTGCAAATACGCTACAAAGTAATCCATCATATAATTTTTGGGGAGATGTAAAGAGAGTTATGTCCATTTACGATACACTTACTCCAAAAGAAAAAGAGAAGTTTAAATCTAAAGTATTTAGTGGTGTTGATTTAAATAATGCTATGGAAATTAAAGATGATTATGGAATGTAATAGAAGAGTACTAATTAAGAGTTTATGACAAATAAAACAACTTGTACTAAGTTATAAAGGCCCCTCATATATTTTTATAGAACAGATAAAGTTCTGCATCTTAAAAATATATGAGGGGATTTTTTTATGGGAATATTTTATATTGGGATTTTTTCGCTATTTTTAATTTCCTTGGCACTTGCTTTAGATGCTTTTGGCGTAGCTTTGAGCATAGGATTAAACCCAAAGGTTAAAAGGCGAAGTAAAATTTGGTTTTCTATATCCTTTGGTTTTTTTCAGTTTATTCTTTCTTTTGCTGGAGCTTATTTAGGATATTTATTTAATACGTACATATTATGTATACCTAAGATAATTGGAGGTATAATAATCATTCTTGTAGGACTGCTTATGCTAAAAGAGGGCTCTGAGAAGCACGATAAAAACATACTTGTAAGTAGAAAGATGTATCTAATTCTTGGGGTATCAGTAAGTATAGATGCTGCGGTTGTTGGGTTTACAGTTTTGAACAGCATTGAAAAAGGATTTGTTCTCTTTGAAGCAAGTGTATTTATAGGAATTATTACTCTTATAATGTGTATAATTGCATTTTTAATTGCCAAATATTTAAGGAAAATTTATATTATTTCCCAGTATGCAGATTATGTAGGTGGAATTATTTTAATTTTATTTGGATTAAAAATGATACTTTTATAATTAATTATAAATAGAGTGTTTAACAACTATTTTAATGGATATAATCTTAAAAAAATATATTGGTACTGGAGGATTTCTCATGAATAAGGTTATGTTTATTGGTAGAATCACAAAGGATATTGAATTAAAGGAGCTTAAAGAAAATAATAAGTATTTAGCATCTTTTAAGTTAGCTGTAAACAGAGATTTTGTTAATGAAAATGGAGAGAGAGGAGCGGATTTTATTCCCGTAGTGGCTTGGGAAAAAAATGCTCAGAATTTAGCTAAGTATACTAAAAAGGGTAGTTTAATAAGCATAATAGGAAGACTTCAAACGAGAGATTACGAGACAAAAGATGGCACAAAAAAATATATTAGTGAAGTTATTGCCCAGGAAATACAATTTTTAGACAGCAGAAAACAAAAGGAAACAGCAGTATAGCTAAAAAAGGAAGTTGCGAAGGCAGCTTCTTTTTTACTCTCTATTCCTAGTTAGTAGTGAGCAAAATTCTTGTATTACCAGAAAAATGGTTGTATAGTTACAATTTACCTAGTAAATAATATATGGTAATATAATTCATATAAAATAGAATGAAATGAAAAAGGAGATAATTATGGATTTTGCAGCATTAGTATTAATGGAAGTGGATAAGGATAATAAGTTTGTTGACGAATTAGGAAGTTATGAAGTTAGAGAAGGAGCAGAATATGTAACAAAGTTCTTCTTTAGCCAAGAAGATGAGAGAGTACATTTGTACTTTGACACTAAAAAGGATGTAGAAGAGTGGGAATACACTGCTGTATATGAATTATTTAATGAAGAAGTATTTGAAAGTAAGGGTTATGAGATTGAAGAAAAAGACGATGAATACAATCCTACCTGGTTAGTTAAATTTGATTATATTGAAGAACATATGGATATGGCAGAAAAATTAAATGAAGTTTGTGGCATAATAAATGAGGAATTAAATAGAGTGTTTAAAGAAGCAGAGATAAAAAAGTCAGAGTACATGTAATAGGAAATAGGTATTGTTATCTAATAAAAAGTGAGGTGTATGTTTGTGAGTGAAGTAAAAAAGGTTAAGAGAAGAGAAGAGATTTCAAAAGAAGATAAATGGGATGTAGAGAAAATATATCCTAGTTCAGAGGAATGGGAAAAGGATTTTTCAACGCTAAAAGAAATGGCACCAAAGCTAAGTGCATTTCAAGGTAAATTAAGCGATCCAAAAGAACTTTTAGCTTTTTTAAAATTAGATGAAGAAGTATCCAGACTTACTGATAGGCTTTTAATCTATGCATTCTTAAAGGCTGATGAGGATACTACAAACAATACTAACCAAGCGCTAAAGAACAAAATAGAAACATATTCTGCTGAGCTATCAGCAATGTCTGCATTTTTCACACCAGAGATTTTATCTTATGACGAGAAGGTCATAGAGGAGGCTATAAAATCTCTTAAAGAACTTCAAGTATATGATTTCATGTTTAAAAGACTTTTAAAGGCAAAGCCTCATACCCTAAGTAAGGAAGTTGAAGAACTTTTAGCATCTGTATCTGATGCTTTAAATGCTCCTTCAAGTATATTTGGAATGCTTACAAATGCAGATATGACTTTTCCTAATATAAAAGATGAAGAAGGACATGAGGTAGAATTAACTGAAGGTAATTATGGTATCTATCTAAAATCAAAGGATGTAAAAGTAAGAGAAGCTGCTTTTAAAGCTTTATTTGGAGTTTACGAGCAGTTTAGAAATACAATAGCTTCTTCTTTAACATCTTCAATTAAAAACTTTTCTCTTATGGCAAAAACTCGTAAATATAAAGGTTCTCTTGAAAGCTCCTTAGAACCTAATGATATAACTGTTGAAGTGTATGATAATGCAATTAAAACTATAAATGATAATCTTGATACACTTCACAGATATGTAAGAGTAAAGAAAAAATTGCTTGGACTTGATGAAATGCATATGTATGATTTATATGTTCCAGTAATAGATACTCCAAAGATGCATATAGAGCTAAATGAAGGAATAAAGCTTGTAAAGGAAGCTTTAAAACCCCTCGGAGAAGAATATTCAAAAATATTTGATGAGGGAATTGAAAATAGATGGATAGATATATATGAAAATAAGGGAAAGAGAAAAGGAGCCTATTCATGGGGATCCTATGATACAATGCCTTATGTACTTTTAAACTATAACTATGAATTAAATGATGTATCAACTTTTGCTCATGAAATGGGGCATTCAATACATTCTTATTATTCAAGAAAAGAACAGCCTTATGTGTATGCTAATTATACTCTTTTCTGTGCAGAGGTAGCTTCCACTGTAAATGAGAACTTTTTAATAAACTATCTTATAGAAAATGAAAAGGATGAAAAGAAAAAATTATATCTTATAAATACACAACTTGAACAGATAAGAACAACTGTATTTAGACAAATAATGTTTGCTGAATTTGAAAAAATAACTCATGAGAAGACAGATATGGGTATACCTCTTACAAGTGAAGAGTTATGCAAAATATATCACGACTTAAATGTTAAGTATTTTGGAGAAGACATAATAATTGATAAAGAAATAGATATGGAATGGGCTAGAATACCACATTTTTATAATGACTTCTATGTTTATCAATATGCTACAGGATATTCAGCAGCAAACTCTTTTGTTAAACAGATAATGGAAAAAGGCGATGAAGCTGTAGGAAAATATATAGGTTTCTTAAAGAGTGGTGGTTCAGATTATCCTATTAATATTTTGAAAAAAGCGGGAGTAGATATGACTACACCAAAACCAATTGAGGATACTATAGCAAGATTTAATGAACTTTTAGATATGCTGGATAAATAAAGAGAGTTATTGGCTTTAGGTGAGTATTTATTTCACCTAAAGTTTTTTTGTTACAGGATTCACAGAAAGTGATTTTGATAAAGAAAACTGCACTATTTTGAAGAATTTTGAAGTCAAGTATTTATAAAATTTAGAAATTGCACCAAAAATGATGAAATATCTTCAAGATTATATTATAATAGGTATAATTGAAGCTTATTTAATTAATATTGGAATCATATTAAAATAGATATTAAAAAGAGTATAGCTATTATAAATATAGATTTGGACAGCAAATGAAACCAATTTTACGAGGTGTAATATGAGACTAGAGTTTATAAACAGAGTTAAGGATAAAGATATTCTAGGAAAAAATATTTTAACCAGTGATGGGGGAGTACTCTTAAGAGCTGGAGTTCAGTTGACAAATCAATATATAGACAAGTTAAGGGAATTAGGGGTAATTTATGTATATATTGAAGATGATAGACTTGATGATGTCATGGTTGATGATGAAGAGCTTGGAAAGCTAAAGCAAGTAACTATGAAAAGCATGGATAAAATAATTAAAAACTTAAACAATTCTAATAAAAGTCAGGCAAAAGACTCTCTAAAGGTAGTTGAAAACCTTATAGAATATATAATAGGTTCCGCTGATGTAAATAAAAGCTTATACGATATTCATACTTATGATAATTATACATATGTACATTCTATTGATACAGGAATAATGGCAGTTTTCTTAGGTCAATCCTTAGGATTTAAAGAAGGGGATTTAAAGGAACTAGGAAAAGGTGGTATACTTCATGATATAGGAAAGACTAAAATATCTGATAGTATTATATGTAAACAAGGACAATTAACAGATAGTGAATATCTTGAAGTTAAAAATCACCCTATATATGGAAGAGAAATTTTAAATAAGCATATGCATATATCAGATATAGTGTTAAAGTCTGTAGAACAGCATCATGAAAAAGTTGACGGAACTGGATATCCTTATGGACTATCTGGTAATGAAATATCACGATACGGTAAAATTGTTGGAATTTGTGATGTATATGATGCTATAAGTAATGACAGAAGTTATAGAAAGAAATTTAGTCCTAATGATGCTTATGAACTTATATTAGCTGGGGCAGGTTCAAGCTTTGATAATCAAATAGTTTTGAAGTTTAAGGAAACCTTCGCAATATATCCACTTGGGTGCTGTGTTAGACTTTCTAATAATGTTGAAGGATATGTTATACGTCAAAATAAAGGATTCCCAGATAGACCAGTTATAAGAATATTATATAATTATATCAATAAAGAACCTATAGCTTTCTATGAGATAGACTTATTGGAACACCTAAATATAGTAATTACAGAAACAGTGTAAAAATATAATATTAAATTTAGAAGCATTTATTTATAGAAACACCTATTAATAGGTGCTTTTATTTTTTGGTATAATTAAAATAGATTTCTTTATGGAATATTTTTTCGCTTTAGGTTAAAATTATAATTAAGTTATTTATAAGGGAGAATAGGAATGAGCAGTGATGAATTAATAAAGTTTATAATAAATATATTTTGTCAATACTATAAGTATAATATTGAGGAATTTAAGATAAAAGATAGTGAAAAAAACCTTTGGGGATTAAGTAAGGTAATAGATAACAAAACAGAGTATGTTGTATTTTTAGATGAAAATAATTTTGAAAATTTAGATACAAGCTTTTTGTATAATAAAAATATGATAAGAGATGTAGAAATTATAAAGGTTTTAGTTATAGATAGAAATAAAGAGAAAGGAATTAATTGGCATATTTTAGTTGAAAGATCTAATAATGAAATTGTAGTTGTGGATAAATTCAGTGATAAGGTTTTATATTATACTCCAAATATAAATTTATTTTCAAATCGAATGGAAGGAATTTCAGAATATAGAAGAAAACTAAAAGAAGAGAAAGTAAATAGAAAAATCAATAAAATGGATATGGGCACAATAACAACAATATTAATTATTACTAATATAATAATGTATATTTTTACTGCTTTTCTTTCAGGAAATCCATTTGATGCTAATGTTTATGTGTTAATTAAATTAGGTGCTAAAGAGAATTCGTTGATTTCGCAGGGGGAATACTATAGGTTTATTACAGCTATGTTTTTACATGGTGGACTAGTACACTTAGGATTTAATATGTATGCACTTAGGGCTTTAGGGCCCACTGTAGAGAAGGTTTTTGGTAAAGTAAGATATATTGCTATCTATTTTCTAGGGGGAATTATTTCAGTTATTTCAAGTTATATATTTTCACAGGAAATTTCAATTGGAGCATCAGGAGCAATATTCGCTCTTCTAGGAGCAATACTAGTTCTTGCAATAAAAAGTAAGGATAGAGTAGGAAATGGAATGGTCAAAAACATACTTTCTGTTATAGCCATGAACATATTTATAGGATTTTCACTATCAAATATAGATAACTATGCACATTTAGGAGGACTTATTGGAGGTATTCTGATAGCTGCTGTGTTGAAAAGTAAGGATAGTCTATAAGAATTTTAAGAAATTTGGAGGGGAATTATGAAAAGAAGTGTACCAGAGATAAATGGAATTTTAAGAAGCCATATGATTACTGTTCCAGCAATTATTAGAGAGGTAAGTGGTATTATTGTTTTGGGCAAGAGAATAAAGTCCTTAATTTTCAGTACTGATGTTGCTGTAATTAGAAACAATAATGCAGATGTCATTATGGCGGTATATCCATTCACTCCACAGCCTGCTATAACTCAATCAATTGTAGTAGGTACAGATAAACCTGTGTTTTGTGGCGTTGGAGGGGGACTTACTACTGGTAAAAGAGTTGTAAATTTAGCATTAGATGCTGAGTTTAAAGGAGCTATGGGAGTAATTTTAAATTCTCCTACCCCAAATCAGGTAGTCAGTAGAGTTAGAAAAACTATAGATATACCTGTAGTAGTTACGGTGGTGTCAGAAAAAGAAGATATTCAAGGAAGAATAAACGCAGGAGCCAGTATTTTGAATGTTTCCGGAGGTAAAAAGACTGCAGAGATTGTAAGATATATAAGAAGTAATTTTCCAGACGTCCCAATAATAGCTACAAGTGGACCCACTGATGAGAGTATAAGAGAGACTATAGAGGCAGGGGCAAATGCAATTACATATACACCACAATCTTCAGCTGATATTTTTTCACAAGTTATGCTTAGATATAGAAATGTACACGAAAATCAGGAATCCTCTAAAGAAGAAACTAAAGAACCTATAAGTGCTAATGTTGAGATTAGTACAGAGGACACAGATTATCAAATATAGTAAGGAAAAGCCAGTAACTAGTTAATAGTTACTGGCTTTTTTAGAGTTTCCATAATTTCATCATAGTGAATAGTTTCTTTTTGGAGTAAAAGATTAGTTAAGTCTTCTAGGGCTTGTCTGTCATTTAATAAAAGTTCTTTTGTATCCTTGTATAGCTTATCTATAATATTTTTGCACTCTAAAACCACAGCTTCTTTAGCAGAGTTCGACAAGTGTCCCATTTCATTTAGAGTAAGAAGTCCTAGAGAGTCACCCATTCCATAAGCTGTAACCATGTTATTTATTAAGCCTGTTGAGTGTTTTAAATCGCTATAGGCACCAGTTGTTATCTTAGTACTTCCAAAGATAATTTCTTCAGCAGCTCGTCCTCCTAAGAGAACCATTATTCTTCTTAAAAGATAGTCTTTGTTTTGGTACATTTTATCTTCAGGTATACTTAAAGTATATCCTCCAGCTCCATTTGTTGTTGGAATTATTGTAACCTTAGATAACTTTTCTTCAGGAAGAATTTTAGCAGATACAAGAGTGTGCCCAGCTTCATGATAAGCTGTGATTTTTCTATCTAGCTCTTTTATATGGTCTCTATTTTGTTTTTCATATCCAGCTAAAACTATAGAGAAAGCCTTATCAAAATGACTATTTTCTATAAAGTTACTTTCCTCTTTGCAAGCAAGTATAGCAGCTTCATTAACTAAGTGCTCAAGTTTTGCACCTGAGAACATAGAAGTCTTTTGAGCCCATTCTTTAATATCTATATTTTCTGCAGGTTTATCTTTAATGTGCAGTGATAGAATCTTTTCTCTAGCAGCAATATCGGGAAGAGATACCTCAATGTGTCTATCAAATCTACCAGGTCTTAACAAAGCAGGGTCTAACATATCAAGTCTATTAGTAGCTGCCATAACTATTATTCCTTCTTTTTCATTAAATCCGGACATTTCTGTAAGTAGTGCATTTAGTGTTTGATCTCGCTCATCAGAACCACCAGTAGCAGAGCCTTCTCTCTTTTTACCAATAGCATCTATTTCATCTATAAAGATAACTGCTTTTCCATGACCTTTAGCTTTTTTAAATAGTTGCCTTATTCTACTAGCACCAACTCCTACATATACCTGAACAAAATCTGAACCGGACATAGCATAAAAAGGAACACCAGCTTCACCAGCAACTGATTTAGCAAGAAGAGTTTTTCCAGTACCAGGATCTCCATATAGAATTATGCCTTTTGGCATTCTAGCACCATAAGCACTATATTTGTCAGGATTTTTAAGAAAGTCTACAATGTCTTTAACACTTTCTTTAGCTTCTTCATTACCAGCAACACTTTCAAAGTTAAAGCCTATATTTTCAGTTTCATTAAGTTCTAAGGAATCCACAGATCGAAGTCCTTTAGATGCAACTCTAGAGGATTTTATTGATACAACAATAAGACCTGTAAAGGAAGCTGCAAGTAGAATAAATGGGATAATTTCAAATAAAGAAATATATCCTTGTTCAGAAACCTGAACACCATTTTTTAGCATATCCTCTTTGAAACTATCACTTCTAGGATTATCCGTTTCGTAAACTTTTCCAGTAGTTAGTTTTACCTTTAGTTTAGGAGAACTTGTATAATAAACTTTAGAAATTTTTTTGCTAGATAAATCTTTAATAAAGTCTGTATATGGTTTTGAAATTCCTGGTTTATAAACAAAGTTTGTAACAATCATTAGAATTATAGAAAGTAACATTGTAATAATAGGTATTATTATAAATTTATTTTTTAATTTATTTTTCACTATATCACCCTTTCTAGATGGTATAATCTAATATTTTCTCGGACATTATGTCAACTAGAACTAATTATATTAAAGTTATTACAACATGTCCAATGAAGTTCATAAAAATTGCTAATGTAATTTATGTAAGAAAGATAGATAGAATGGATTATTGTGCAAAATTAATATTTTGTGTATACTTTAGGGTAGATGTAAAAATATGCTATAAAAAGGGGGGAAGCTCTTATAAGATAACTTCATAAGAGCACGTATATATGAATATCTCTAATGTCACTGTTAGGCTTACTGAAAATGATATTTTTAGCATTATTAAAGACTATATAAAAATAGATGAGATTAAAATAGAAAATATATGTATAGGAGAAGAAATAGAAATAGAGGGAAAGCTTATAAAGGGTTTAAGTTTTAACTTCAAAGTTAATGTAATAGTTCATAGTATAGAAAACAATGTTTTAAAACTTAAAATTTCAAGTGTAAAATTAGGAAGAATATCTATTGCTGTAGGTTTAGTAAGTTTTATTATAAAGAGAGTACTTAAAAGCCTAGAGATTATGGGAATAACAGTAGATAAAAAGTTTTTACATATTGATTTTACAAAACTCTGTAATTATATACCTTCTGTGAGTTTTACTCTTCAGCACATAACTAGTTTTAAAGGGAGTTTAGATGTTGAACTTAAAAATTTAGTTTATAGTGAAGGTAAACAAGCTCTTTCTTTAAAAGAACTTCAAGAACACATAGATGAAGTAGCAGGAAGTAAGGAAATTTGTTGTAATACATTAACAAAGACTAGAGATAAGTATACAGAGGTTAGAGAAGATATAAAAGAAAGTATTCCAGAGAAGAGTAGATATATATCAGAATACTTTTTAATTCTGCCTGATATAATAGCTCTATTATACAGACTTATGAAAGATAATAGAGTATCTACTAAAACAAAGATTTTAATTGGAGGGGTGGTAGGGTATTTGATTACACCTACAGATATCATACCAGACTTTATTCCAATAGTAGGAAAAGGAGAAGATTTTGGCATAGCATTTCTAGTTTTGGATAAAATCATAGAAGAAGTGCCAAAGGATATTATACTAGAGCATTGGCAGGGAGATAATGAGGTTATATGTAAAATTATGAATATAAACAATGATCTGATGGAAGTTGTAGGAAGAAATAACGCAGTAAGAATTTTTAGTGGAGCTATTATATTTTTAAAGAAAAGAAAAAGAAGACAAAGATTTTAGTTTGAAAGGAATAAGGTTTATGGCTAAAAAAATATATGCAATAAAAGAAGGCTTTGATTTTGAAAATAATATAAGAGTAGAAAATAAATTATTAAACTCTTGGGATGAATGCTTAAAGTATGTAAAAGGAGTAAAGGGAGCAAAATATAAGAGCTTTACATCAAGAGAAGAAGCTGAGGAATACTTAAATAGTGAAGGCATTATTAAAAAAGGTATGAATAATTATCCACAGGATATTCCTCATTTTTATGTTGACGGTAGCTATAATGACTCTTCGGAAAGATATTCTTATGCTGTAGTTGTAGTAAAGGATGGCATAGTTATCCATGTGGAAAGTGATGCTGCAAGGGATAATAAAAGTAAATCTATAAGACAGATAGCAGGTGAACTTGAGGCATCTATAAAATCTGTAGAGTATGCTGCACGTAATGGTTTTAAAGATATTGTGATTATTCATGATTATGTAGGTGTATGTTATCATGCTACTGGAGCATGGGAGAGAAAGGAAGAGTCATCAAAACAATATTATGAGAAATTTAATAAATTAACTAAAAATAATAATATAAATGTTATATTTGTTAAAGTAGATAGTCATACTGGGGATTTATTTAATGAAGTAGTAGATGAATTTGCTAAAGTAGCAGCAGATATAAACATTAAAGGGGAAACCGAAAAATGTCTAAAATCTGAGGGAATTAAAGTTAAGAGTGAGGATATAAGAGCGGAATTTAAAAAAATTCTTAAAGAAGAATCTTTAAAAAAGGTTAATATAGTTTTAAACTAGTAGCAATACTAAGATATTTTTGATAATAAAAAGATTAAATTATGTTTAAGATTTATGAATTTGCACAACCTAATACTGAACTCAAGTTAAAGCTTTAACTTAAACATATAAGTTTGTTATATTTAAAAACAAATTAACAAATTAATGGAAAGAGGTGTGCAATTTATGACTGGAAGATTTATAAAAGGACTTACAACTGGGGCTATAATAGGTGCAGCTGCTGGTATGATGATGGTTCCAGAAATGAGTAGGAAAACAAGAAAAATGATAAAAAGAAGTAATAGGACTATGATGAATACAGCAGAAAATATCGTAGATGCTATGAGAAATATGATGTAATCAAATATTAACAAAATAATATTAAGTTCTATAAAATGATTCCAATTTCAACATAATAGGAATCATTTTTTTATAATTTTAAAACACATTAAAATTTTTTTTGCGGAATATAGCAATAATATGGTATAATATAATACATATTTATTAAATTTTTTTGAATGTTATTAAATACGTTAATTATAATATAGTAAAGGAAGATGTATTCATGGAAATATTGTCTTTAGGAGAGAAAATTAAACGAAGAAGAAAAGAATTAGATATGACCTTAAAAGATTTAGCAGGTGATAGAATTACTCCGGGACAAATAAGCCTAGTAGAATCAGGAAAGTCCAATCCTAGTATGGATTTACTAGAGTATTTAGCAAATTCTCTTGATATTTCCATAGAGTACTTAATGGAATCTGAGGAAACTCAAGCTGAAAAGATATGTGTTTATTTTCAAAATATTGCTGAATCTCATATACTTAATAGTGATCTAGATTTAGGAGAACAATACATAGAAAATGCACTATTTTATGCTGAAAAATATGGACTAGAGCATAGAAAGGCAAAAAATATATATCTAAGAGGAGAAATATATATAGCAAGAGGGGAACTAGGGCTTGCTCAACAATTCTTTTTATCAGCAAATGTAATATTTATTAAGGAAAATAAGTTTGAAGATATAATAAATACATTTTTAAAGCTAGGTATAATAACATATGATATGCACGCATATCACTCAGCTTGTAGTTACTTTCATCAGGCTGAAAAGGTTTATGAGGATAGTGTTACAGGTAGTGATTTTTTAATAGGTCAAATATACTATTATATAGCATATACATACTTTAAGCTGGAAGAAATGGACAAGGCTATCAATTATTCATATTTAGCCAATAGCAAGTTTAAAAAAATTAATAACATAGGAGAATACGCAAAATCCCTTCTATTACTTTCTCAGGAGTACAGCAAAAAGGGAGATATGGATAATGCTATAAAATATTCAAATAAAACACTAAAATTATTTAAAGAAATTGATGATGTAAAATATATTTCAGAGATAGAAAATAACTTAGGAAAACTTTTTTCGGATTTTGATAATATTGAGGAGTCTTTTATTCATCTCAATACTGCAAGAAAGCTAAGAAAGAATGATAAAGATGAAAGGTATATTGAAACTTTAGTTAATATATGTGAAAACTATATTAAGCTAAAAGATATTAAAAATGCAGTATACGTGTTAGAGGAGATATTTGATAATAAAGATAATGGAGATGACCTAACATTATATAAGTATTATTTACTACAGTATAGGATAGATATGCTAGAAGAAAATAAAAATCAAGCTGAAAATACTTTAAGAATGGCATTGGATTATACAAAGGGCGCTCAGTTAAAAGATGAAATTGCAGAAATATCAATATTAATCGGAAAATTTTATATAGATAGTGGTAAAGAAAAGGAAGCTGCTAAATACTTAAATGAAGGTGTTGAGGCATTTAAAAGGTTAGGAGTTTTGAAATAGCTAAGTATTGGATAGGTGATTTGTATGGAAGTTCTATCTATTGGAGAAAAAATAAAAAGAGCAAGAGTATATAAAGGACTAACCCTTAAAGATGTATGCGGTAGTGAGGTTTCAGTATCGAAGCTTAGCTGCATAGAAAATGGAAAAATTGTGCCTGAGCAAAGGATTTTAGAAAGCATATCCAAGAAGCTTGATTTAGATTTAAACTACTTAAATCAAGGTATAGATAGTCAAATTAATATGAATATAAAGTCTTTACTAAAGGATTCTATATCAAATGAACTGATAAAGGAATTAAGATATAATTTAGAAGCAGCTGTAAAATATAGTTATAACGACTTAGCTTTTTCTATTATGCATGAAATTGTTGAATTTTTATTAAAAAATAATGATTTGAAAAGTGTACAAGAACTAATTGGAGAATATTATGATTTGCGTAATAAGTCCAGTGAAAAAGCACAGAGGCTATTATATTATATGGATGTCGGAAAATTTTTCTATAAAAACAAAGAATATTCTCAAGCTATGAATTACTTCAACAATATTAAAAGAATAGTAGTAGAATCCAATACTATAGATTACGCGGTACTTGCTGATAGTATATATGGAGAAGCGCTTTGTAATTTTAAACTTAAGGATTATACTAAAGCATATCAGATTTCAAATGGATTAAATGATTTGTTTGATTATGTTGAAGATAATTTAAAGAAAGCTAGAATGTATCATATGATGGCCAATATTTCTTTAAGAACTAATGATGATAAATTTGAGTATTATGAAACCATGGCTTATGATATGTATGGAACTAAAATTGATTATAAAGCAAAGTCTATATTTAATTATGCATCTACAATGTTTGACATAGGCTTAAAGGACAAGGCAATAGTTTATATTAAGAAAGCTTTAGATATTTATCCAAATGAAAATATAGATAATTTAGTAAATTTTATGCTTCTATGTACTGAGGAGCTTGTGAATAATGAAATAATACATGAGGCAGAAATAATAAATGAAAATGCATTAAATTATGCTATAAAATTGGATAATATTAAATTAATCGAAAAGGCTTATTATTTAAAAGCTAAGATATTAAAGAAAATGAATTCCTTAGTATCAGCAGAGATGTATATGAACTTATCTCTAGATGCACTAAGT
Source organism: Clostridium sp. X (assembly GCF_055755365.1). Classification (NCBI taxonomy): domain Bacteria; kingdom Bacillati; phylum Bacillota; class Clostridia; order Eubacteriales; family Clostridiaceae; genus Clostridium; species Clostridium sp. X. The sequence goes on along the minus strand of NZ_CM146912.1, from coordinate 74,605 downwards.
AAATTTGGAAATAAAAGAGAAATTCATGAAAGATACATGGAGATGGGAAAGATGTACTATGATATAGGATTAACTGGAGATGCATTAAAGTATTTTACTTTAGCTATATCATTAAATAAAAAGTTATAAAAATTATGAGAACTGTTTTTAAACTTAAGAGAAGTTTAAAAGCAGTTCTTTTATTTATAAAGTTTTTGTTAATTTATTTATAGGATATTTATTATTAACTAAGAATGAATTATAATATTGTAAATAAATTATATTTATTAACTATATAAGAAAAAAATAGTATTAATAAACAATATTTTAGGGAGGGTTAAAGTTATGGATTACGAAAAGATGACAACTAAGGTGCAGCAGGCATTAAATGAATCAAAACTTGTAGCAGTAAAGTATAATCACCAACAGATTGATGTTATACATTTATTTATGTCTTTAATTTCGCAGGAGGATGGTCTCATACCTAACCTTGTTAGTAGAATGGGAGTTAATGTAACTAGTTTAAGGGAGTATTCCCATAGCGAACTTGATAAAATGCCTAAAGTTTTAGGTGACGGTGCTAATACTTCAGGAATATACCTGGTAAGAAGAGTAGAAGACTTGTTTATAAAAGCCCAAGAATATGCTGACAAATTTAAGGATATGTATATAAGTGTGGAGCATGTTATGCTTGCAATTATGGATATAGATAATAAGGGTGTTGTAGGTAATATTTTGAGAAAGTTTAATATAAGTAAAGAAAACTTTTTAAATATACTATCTTCTGTAAGAGGAAGTCAAAGAGTTGAAAATCAAGATCCAGAAGGTACCTATGATGCTCTAAAGAAATATGGAAGAGATTTAGTTGAGGCAGCAAAAAAACATAAACTAGATCCGGTAATTGGAAGAGATGAAGAGATTAGAAGAGTTATAAGAATTCTAACTAGAAGAACAAAAAACAATCCTGTTTTGATTGGAGAACCTGGAGTTGGAAAAACAGCTATAGTTGAAGGACTTGCAGAGAGAATAGTCAGGGGAGATGTACCAGAGGGACTTAAAAATAAAACTATTTTTTCTCTAGATATGGGGTCTCTTATAGCTGGTGCTAAATACAGGGGAGAATTTGAAGAAAGACTAAAGGCAGTTCTAAAAGAAGTTGAGGGCAGTGAAGGAAGAGTTATATTATTTATAGATGAGATACACACCATTGTGGGAGCAGGTAAGACAGAAGGAGCTATGGATGCTGGAAATTTAATTAAGCCAATGCTTGCAAGGGGAGAACTACATTGTATTGGAGCTACTACTTTTGATGAGTATAGAAAGTATATAGAGAAAGACAAAGCCCTTGAGAGAAGATTCCAGCCAGTTGTTGTAAATGAGCCTACTGTTGAGGATAGTATCTCTATACTTAGGGGCTTAAAAGAGAGATTTGAGATTCATCATGGGGTAAGAATACATGACTCAGCTATAGTTGCAGCAGCGAAGTTATCTCATAGATATATTACAGATAGATTTCTTCCAGATAAGGCAATTGATTTGATGGATGAGGCAGGAGCTATGATAAGAACTGAAATAGATAGCTTGCCAACAGAGCTCGATGAGACAAGACGCAGGATTTTTCAGATGGAAATAGAAAAAGAAGCATTGTCAAAAGAGAAAGATAAAGCTTCCATAGAGAGATTAAAGTTTATTGAGAAGGAACTTAGCGAATTAAAAGAAAAAGATAAAGAAATGACATCTAAGTATAATAACGAGAAGGAAAACTTAACAGAGGTTCGTAAGTATAAAGAGCAATTAGATGACACTAGAGGAAGACTTGAAAAGGCTGAAAGAGAATATGATTTAAACCAAGTTGCAGAACTAAAATACGGTGTTATACCAGATTTAGAGAAAAAAATAAAAGAAAAAGAAAGTGTAATATACGAAAGTGGAGATAGTGCTTTCTTAAAAGAAGAGGTTACAGAGTTTGAAATATCTGAAATTGTAGCTAAGTGGACAGGGATTCCTGTATCAAGATTAGTTGAAGGGGAAAGGGAGAAGCTTTTAAGATTAGAGGATGAACTTCATAAAAGAGTCATAGGGCAAGATGAGGCTGTAACCTCTGCAGTTGATGCGGTCCTTAGAGCTAGAGCAGGACTAAAAGCAGAAAATAGACCAATAGGTTCTTTCATTTTCCTAGGACCTACAGGTGTTGGTAAAACAGAACTTGCAAAAACTTTAGCTAGAACTTTATTTGACAGTGAAGATAATATTATAAGAATAGACATGTCTGAATATATGGAGAAACATTCTGTATCAAGATTAATTGGAGCACCTCCGGGATATGTAGGGTATGAAGAAGGAGGACAATTAACCGAAGCTGTCAGAAGAAAGCCTTATAGCGTGGTTTTATTTGATGAAATTGAGAAAGCTCATGATGATGTATTCAATATTTTTCTTCAAATATTAGATGAGGGAAGGCTTACTGATAATAAAGGAAAAAATATTGATTTTAAAAACTGTATAATTATTATGACTTCAAACATAGGAAGTGATTATCTTTTAGAAAACACTGACCTTCAAGGTATAGATGAAACCATAAGAAAAAAAGTTATGAATGAAATGAAACTTAGATTTAAACCAGAGTTTCTAAATAGATTAGATGATATCATAATGTTTAAACCACTTATGGAAAGTGAAATAGAAAATATAATTGATATATTTATAGAGGAAATAAAAAATAGATTAAAGGAAAGAAATATATCTCTTGAAATTACACAAGAAGCGAAACGGTTAATGGTTAGAGAAGGGTATGATCCTATATATGGAGCTAGACCTTTAAAAAGATATATTTCTAAAGTCTTTGAAACAAGTATTGCTAAGATGATAATTAAGGGAGAAGCATATGATGGTGTTACAATAACAGCCATAGAAGATGATGGGACTCTTAAGCTTCAAGTAAAGGAATAAAATGGAATCATAAAGGGAGCATATCAAAAGTGGATGCTCCCTTTGTGATTTTTATTTTGAGAAGAATCCTCTTATTTTCCTATAATATTGGTAAGATTCATAAAATTACATTGAGTTAATTAAATAGATATGTGCATCCTAATACTGTAATATAAATAGGGAAAAGAAGGTGCTTTTATGAGAGCGCATAATAAAAAAGCAGTAACTGTTTATGTAATATTAACTTGTTTAGTGGGAAATTTACTTGTTAGCTGCAGAGCTACAGGACCTAAGCCACCAAAGTCACCACAAATAGAGCAAAATAAGCTTACGGAAGTTAAAGAAAATAAGCCCTCTAAGAATAATAAAAATGAAATAGCTGTAAAGGGTGAAGATAAAGAAGTTAAGAAGAAATCAAATAAGGAAGTGTATTTAACTTTCGATGATGGTCCAACAAATAATACTACGAGAGAAATTTTAAATATACTGCAGGAGAATGACATTAAAGCAACTTTTTTTGTAATTGGAAATATTGCAGAGAATAATCCAAAGCTTCTTAGGGAATTATCAGATAATAATATGTGTGTAGTTCCCCATACTTACTCTCATAGATATAATGAAATTTTTTCAAGTCCTAAAAATTATATTGAAGACTTAGATCGATGTACTGATTTAATACGAAATATAACAGGAAAAGAAGTGGTTCCATACATGAGAATTCCTGGAGGAATGGAAAATAGATACGTTTCAAGAGAAACCATGAGTAAAATAACCACTATACTAAGAAGTAAGAATATTAATTATGTAGGATGGAATATTTGTACTAATGATGCAGTAGGAAGAAGTATATCAGCAGAACAGATTAAAGATAATCTAATAAATCAAAGTAAAAAGCTACAAAATAACAAAGCATTAGTTGTACTTATGCATGACTCTTATCATAAAAAGTCTACCGTAGAAGCTTTACCTTTTATAATAAATTACTATAAGAGTCAAGGTTATGAGTTTGAAACTTTTAATAATATAAGTAAAGAGACTTATGATAAATTAGTAAGTAATAATGTAATGAATAAGGATATAAATAAAGCTAATATCAAATAGTATGCTTTAGGGGGAGCAACACTAATGGTATTAGCTTTATTTATATATTAATGTATAACTTCTCTTTTAATTATAAATTCCTTTGCTTTTAATTCATAAGTATCGTCTAAAGGAGGGAGAATAACTTTCCCATATTTTCTTTGTAGCGCTAAAAATATAAGTCTATCGGCTAGCTCGGGATTTTTGGAAAGTAATGAACCATGAAAATAGGTGCAAAATGTATTTTTGTATATACATCCTTCGTATCCATCTTCGCCATTGTTTCCATAACCAGCTAAGACCTTTCCGAGTGGTTTAAGTGAGCCTATATAGGTTTTTCCAGAGTGATTTTCAAATCCTACATAAGTCTCGTTGAAATCTTGATTATATATTACTGTATTACCAATAAATCTTTTATTACCAGCGGTAGTATATATATCAAGAGCATGTAGTCCTTCAATCTCTTCTCCTTTTGGTGTTACGTAATATTTACCAAGGAGTTGATATCCACCACAAATAGAAAGAAATACTTTGCTATCTTCTATATATCTAATAACATCTTTTCTTTTTTTAGTCTTTAAGTCATCAGATACGATACTTTGTTCATAATCTTGACCTCCACCAAAAAATACTATGTCATATTTTTCAGCATCAAAATTATCATTTACTGATATGTGAGATATAACTGTTTTAATTCCTCGATTTTCAGATCTATATTTTAAAATTAAAATATTACCTACATCGCCATACACATTTAAAAGATCTGGGTACATGTGGCATATATTAAGTTCCAAAATACCACCTTCCTCTATATTCTTTATTTTTTCATAAGCAATTTAAGTGAAATCTACCATAGTTTTTTTATGTAGCCTCTATTGTTTAGGAATTTCCTAAAACTAGTCATTGCAGTATAGGTTGCTAACATATAAACAGTAGGTGAATTAGATTTCTCAATCTTTTTTAAAAGAGCTTCATGATCATCACAAAGATAAAAAGAATCCTCATTAAATCCTGCAACTTTAAGGCGAATACTCATATCATAAAGTCTTATACCTGATAAAATTATGTCGTGTATTTGACTAATTTTTAAGTTTTCAAAATCTACATCCCATATCCAAGAGACATCTTTTCCATCAGCATAGTTATCATTAAGAAGTAATGCTATACTTTTATTATGACTATCTAAGTTAATGGAATTAAGAGCCTCATCAAAACCAGCAGGGTTCTTAACTAAAATTATTTTTAGATTCTTATCATTTATCTTGATTAGTTCTTGACGACCAAAGCTACAATCAAGTGTTTTTAAAGAATCTGCAATTATAGACTCAGTAATACCAAGACTGCTACATGCTGAAAAAGCACATAAAGCATTGTAAATATTATATGTACCAGACTGATTTATATAATATTCTTTGTCTTTTATACATACAGTAGAGCCTTCTGGTGTTAAAGATAATATTTTACTCACCGAATAGGTTAATTCAGGTCGCTTATAACCACAATGAGTACAATAAAAATCTCCTAAATGACTATATGTTATATAGTTATAGCTATAGGGATGCTTACATGCCTTACAAAACTTAGCGTCAGCGTTGAGAGAAGGTTTGTTATTTGATAAAATAGGGGATGTAAATCCATAGTATAAAATCTTATTTGGAAGGTTTAGTTCTCCTAGAAGAGACTCATCTCCATTGAGTATTAAAGTTGAATCAGGAGACTTTTTTATTCCTTCTAATATTTTTTCGAGAGTTGTATATACTTCACCATATCTATCTAATTGATCTCTAAATAGATTTGTTATGGCAATTATCTTTGGTTTGATATGTTCTGTAATATATTTAACATTGGCTTCATCAACTTCTATAACAGCGTATCCAGGATTTTTTCTACATAGAATTTTATGATTCTCTATAAAACAAGAGATTATACCTGTATACAAATTTGCTCCAGTACTATTAGTGATTACATTATTTCCATTATTTCTTAATATACTGTAGATCATGTTAGTTGTAGTAGTTTTGCCATTCGTTCCAGTTATCAAAATAACTTCATAGTTTTTAGAAATTTTATTCAAAATATTCTTATCAAACTTTAAGGCTATTTTACCTGGGAAATTTGTACCTCCCTTAAAGATAACTTTTGAAAGATACATAACGAATTTAGAAATAGTTATAGCTATAAATGTTTTAATATAAATATTTCAACACCTCCGTCTTATTAAACAATTATGCCCACATTTATTAAATCTATACTATATTAGTAATAATAAGATTTTAACATGTAAAAAGCTAAATGGAAATATTTTACTAAAGGTAAGTTTTTGTGTAATAGTATGTTTTTCATCATTTTTAAATATCAGAAAACAAGAAACAGGAATATTTTCACAAGAAATTACAAGAAATTTAGAATTTAATATTGAGATATGACGTTAAATTTTTGAATAAAACTCTTAATTAGAGCATATCATGTACGCAACAAAAATGAGAGTCTTGTTAAAGTTAGTCATGAGATAAAGAATTAATTAAAAAACCACAGAACTTTTGATATAAACAAAGGTTCTGTGGTTTTTAATATTATTTTAAATCTTCATCGGTAATAGATATGTTTTGAAAATTACCATCTATTTTCATTCCTATATTAGGGGAAAGTTTATTTAATTTATCAAGTATAGCTGTTTTTGAATTTTCTTGTGCAACTATTGGAGAGTAGTCGTTTGTATAGTTTACAGAAGAAATTTTAGCTGGAATAACCTTGAAATCATAAGATGAAAGAGTACCATTTTCAAAATTAAATTTAACTTGAGGTATAATAGTATCTTTATCACTTGGATTTTTATTACCACCAAAAGCGAAATTTCCTAAACTATAAAATATTAATTTATTTTTATATTTTTCTATCCCTTGAATAACATGAGGGTGATGACCTAATATTAAATCAGCTCCATTATCAATGGCAAAATGTGCTATTGATTTTTGTGTTGAATTTGGAGTATATTTGCTTTCTTCACCCCAATGAAAATTAATAATTACAGTACAGTCTTGCTTTTTTAAATTTGAAATATCACTTTTTAATTTATCTTGAAGCTCTTTACTATTATAGAATCCTTTGTATCCTAAAAAGGCAAATTTTACATTCTTAACTTCTGTTACCCAAATATTTCCTTCTCCGAAATACTCTATATTTTCTGATATTAAAGCTTTTTTAGTATCTTGAAAACCTCCATTTAAATAATCAAATGTATGGTTATTAGATAAATTTACACCTTCCACACTACCTAAGGTCAATATCTTAGCATATTCAGGTGGTGCCTTGAATGTAAATTGTTTATCTGCTCTAGTATTTGAATTAGTGAAAGTTCCTTCTAAGTTCGCTATTGTGATATCATCGCTTTTAAATATAGGATGTACATTTTTAAATATGTAGGAAAAGTTATTGTTATTCTTTTTAATAACCTGAGGCAATGACCCATCAAAAGAATACTTATCATCACGTCCAAGGGTACAGTCTCCAACTGCTGTTAGTAGAACTTCAGCAGAATTATTCACAGGGGAAGTAGAAATTTCCTTTGTTTTATCAGGATTTTTTAGATTAGTATTATCGGTAGTGTTATTTGATATAACATCTTTTGTAATATTAGCTTCTTTAGAATTCTCTGAAGAAGTTAGTAACATATTTTTAAGGAATAAATTATAAAAAATAAAACAACTAACAGAAAGTAATATAATAATGAAAAAAGATAATATATGTTTAGCCTTGTTTTTCTTTTTAGAACGATATTTTTTTCTACTAGACATAGATTAGACCTCCTAAGTATTTACAATTATACTTTATCTGAAGACTACCAGCTGTAACACTCCCACTTTTAAATTGGGAGGTAACAGCTGCTAAGTCCCTAGATAAGTTCAACTAGCATTCAGATGTGGGCTTAAACCACATCTGAATTAAGTTTCACTTGATACTATACTATAACTTATACGCATTGAAATCAATATAGATGTAAAAAAAGTAAATTTATAGCTTTATAATATCAATTCTGATAAAATAGCAGTATAAAGGTTAAATTAGGAAATTATTGATATGAGGTGAAAGTTCTATGAAATCAGAAGGTTTTAACAAGAATTTGATAAAAACTACGATTAAAGATAGAATAGAGTCTGGTGGGAAAGCAGGTATATTAATTTATATGGCAGCTATTATAATGATTGTTTTTGTTGCTACGTTGATAATATATACTGCTACAGGGGATAGCAGAGTAAAGAAACATAATATTTCTTTGGAGAAAAAAGGTAATGAATATTTGTATTCAGGAGAGATGGACAAGGCTATTGAGCAATATAATGAAATTAAAGTTACAAAAGAGAAGGATAGTACACTATTTGCTTTAAAAAACTTACATATTGCAGATGCATACTCGCTTAAAGGAGATTTAGTTAATTATAATAAGTATATAAAGTTAGCTAAGGAAACTAACGCTAAGGATGATGAAGTCTTAAACAGATTAGTATTTAGCCAATACATAAATGGGGATATAGATGTTGCTTTAAAAGAGGGAGAAGTAGCTATAGGAATTAACCCTAATAATAAGCAATTAGTAAAAACTATGATAGCAGTTTATATAGCAAATGATAAAAAAGATCAGGCTGAGAAATTAGTTAGTAGCTATAATGTAGATAAATCCTCAGCTTATGAAATGGCAGAATATTCAGGGATTATTATGGTTTTAGGTGATTATAAGAAGGGTCTAGATAAGTTAAGAGAGGCATGGAAAATTAATAAAGACGAATATAAAATTTATGATGTTCTCGCTCAAAATGCTGTATACAATAAAGAGAAGATTATAAATGAAATAAAAGAATTGCAAGAGGATAAACCAGAAGATGAAGTATATAAAATGTGGCTTGCAAAGATATATTCTTTAGAAACAGCAACATCAAAAGAAGCTGAAAAATTAGTGCTTGAGTTGAAGAAGAAAAATGTTAATGGTATTGAAATAAAGCTAATAGAAGCAGCAGTTCTTCAAAATCTTAATAAAGAGGAAGAAGGGGACAAGTTAATTGGTGAGATTTTAGAAAAAAATAGTGATAATTACAGTGTTCTTCATACTGCAGGATGGCTATATTTAAAAAAACATATGCTCAAAGAAGCAATAGATTATTGTAGAAAATCTATTGAACAGAATGAGGATTATCCAGACAATTATGCTTTTTTAATGCCAGAAATATTAAAGGATATGGAAGATGGAACTACTGCGGCAGCTTATTACCAAACAGGTGTTCTAAAAGAACCCTATAATTATAAGATTATATTAGCAGCAGCAAATTATTATTGGAATTCTGAGCAAAATACTGATAAAGCTCTGCAATATTTTAAGTTAGCTAGCAAAATAAAGCCAGATGAGCCTGAAATAAAGTACAATATAGCATTATTATATTTTAATGAAAATAGAGATGACGAAGCTGTACAAGCTTTAAAGGAAAGTATAAAGCTAAAACCAACCTCTGTTAAATATCATAGAACTCTTGGGACAGTATATCTAACTATAGGAAAAGCAAAGGAAGGTATAGAAGAAACAAGAGCAGCCTATAAGTACGATAAAAATGATATATTAACATTAAATAATGCTGGTTGTTACTATATAATGTATACAGATGATTTTAATAAAGCTAATACTAATTTAAAGAAGGCCTTTGAGAGCATAGATAAAAATACTAATGAATACACTAAAAAAATAATTAAAGAGAATTATTATAACGTTAAAGCAATTGTTGATAAAATACAAAAGAGCAAGGGAAATGAGGATATAACAATTCCTGACTTTAGACTACTATATTAGTGAGGAGGATGGCGAAGTGTTTCTTGGATTAGGGATATTAAGCATTGTATATTACATAGGACTTACTATCTTTGGAGGAGGAATTAGTTTCTCAGTGTTTTGGTTACTGGCAGGTATATTTTTAATTGCAATTTCTCTAGGAAAGCCATTTTTAAAAGGAAGTGGAATAATAGTTAATAAGAAAGTTAAGATTATATTTTTTACACTGTCTTCTATTATAATAGCATCTTTTATAATAATTGAAGGTTTAATAATATATTATGGAAGCCAAAACGATTTTCATAAAAGTGACTACCTAATAATCTTAGGAGCAGGTCTGCGTGGAGAAAGACTTTCTTTAACATTAAGTCAAAGAATGTATAAGAGTCTTGAGTACTTGAAGGAACATCCAAATACAAAAATCATAGTTTCAGGAGGGCAAGGACTTGGAGAAGATATAACAGAAGCTGAGGCTATGAAAAGATTTTTAATAAGTAATGGAATAGATGAAAAACAAATAATTAAAGAAGATAAATCCACAAGTACATCAGAAAACCTTATTTATTCTAAGGCAATTATAGACAAAATAGATAGTAAGGAGGAACTAAAAATTTCTCTTGTAACAACGAACTTTCATATGTTTAGAGCTAAGTTTCTAGCAGGTAGGGTTGGACTAAAAGTAGATAGTGTACCCTCTGAACTTCATCCACTTCTAATTCCTAACTACTATGTAAGAGAGTATTTAGCGGTAATTAATTCTTATATGTTTGATAAGTAAATAAAATATTAAAGGACGATTCTTAAAACTTTTAAGAATCGTCCTTTAGCTTACATATCATATCTAAATTGATAAAGATTTCTGTTTGAAATTTCCGCAAATATCGTTAACGGAAGATATTGTTAAGAAAGCTTTAGCATCAATTTTATTTACAATTAATTTTAAAGAAGTAAGCTGTACCTTTTGTACTACTACATATATAAATTTTTTGTCGGTATGAGAATAACAACCTTGAGCATTTAAAAGTGTAACACCTCTACCAAGTTCTTTTGTTATAGCTTCAATTATTTCTTCAGGATGTTCACAAATAATAATACATTGTCTAGAAGAAGCCATGCCCTCTTGTATTGCGTCTATAGTTTTGGAACGTATAAAGCTCATTATAATTGCATACATAACAGAGCGAGGCCCAAGGGTGAAGGCTATAAAAATATATATAACTATATCTTGTACTAGCAAAATTTTTGTAAGTTGTAGTGAAGGAAACTTATTTCTAATTATCTTTCCAGATATATCAAGTCCTCCAGTTGATGATCCTGCCATAAATAATAGCGCCATGCCAAATCCAGACATAACACCAGCAAATATGGTTGCCGTTAGCATATCACCAATAGGTTTGAATTTAATATTAGCATTTATGAAGTCAATTAAAAGGGATGACCCTATAACAACAATCCCACTTTTAATAGCGAAGTTTTTTCCGAGAAGATTATATCCAAATATGAAGAGAGGGATATTTAATATTAAGGTCGTAATACCTATTGGAAAATTAAACAAGCGATTTAAACCAAGGGATATTCCTGTTATTCCACCTGTACCTATTTGGTTTGGTACTAAGAATACTGAAACGTAGAGTGAAAACAATACACCACCTAGAATTAGTAATACTATTTCCTTATACAACTTTTTCATAATGATTCTCCTTATATAATGCATTTATATGCAATTTTCTATTCGTTATAAGATGAAAAATGAAATTTAACTTGAATTTATCTTAATAGTAGCATAATCAAATAGCATGCTCAAAACTTGTATTTATCAATTTATAGAGGGATTAGCCCTATAGCCTTTAAATATACTGATTAAAATGCAATTCAATAGGTATTAGTTAGTAATGCTTTGAAATACATCAATGTTGAAACTTATTGATACATAAGCTTCAAAAACATAAAAAGTACAGAAATTTACTTGTTAATTAATGCAAATATTTACTAAGCCTATAAAAAATATTAAAATAAAAGGAATCTAATCCTTCAAAAATACTTTTAATTTAATCTAAATAAACTAAATTTCCTAAATTAGGCACCTTATTTAATTATTTATTATAAAAATTCTACAAAAAATCAGATAAGTACCTGATTTTTTCATATTAAAACTTGAGAACTTAAGGTTAAATATATTATAATAGTAACTATGTGCTGATTTTGATGAAAAACTAAAGAACTGAAAATGAAGCAAGTAGAAATGGATTTGGAGGAAAAATAATTATATGATAAGTACTAGTAGAGTAAGTTTAAGATACGGTGACCGTAAATTATTTGAAGATGTTAATATAAAATTTACACCAGGAAACTGTTATGGATTAATAGGAGCAAATGGAGCGGGAAAATCTACATTCTTAAAAGTTCTTTCAGGTGAAGTAGAACCTAATACTGGAGAAGTTAGTATTGAACCAGGTAAGAGAATGGCAGTTTTAAGACAGGACCACTATCAGTTTGATGAGTTTCAAGTAATGGAAACTGTAATTATGGGTCATGCAAGACTTTATGAAATCATGAAGGAAAAAGATGAATTATATGCTAAAGCAGATTTTACAGATGAAGATGGAGTAAAGGCAGCGGAACTTGAAGGGGAATTTGCAGAACTAAATGGATGGGATGCAGAAACTGAGGCTGCAATGCTATTAAATGGACTTGGAATAGGGGATGATTTTCATTCAAAGCTTATGAAAGATATCACACCAATGGAGAAGGTAAGAGTACTTTTAGCTCAGGCATTATTTGGTCGCCCAGATGTACTATTACTAGATGAGCCTACTAACCATTTGGATATCAAATCAATTAACTGGCTTGAAAATTTCCTTTTAGATTTTGAGAGTACAGTTATTGTTGTATCGCATGATAGACATTTCTTAAATAAAGTATGTACTCACATTGCAGATGTGGACTATGGAAAAATAAAGATCTATGTTGGTAACTATGATTTCTGGTATCAATCAAGTCAATTAGCCCTTGAAATGGCTAAAAATCAAAATAAGAAAAAAGAAGAGAAGATGAAGGAATTACAAGCCTTTATTGCTAGATTTAGTTCTAATGCATCTAAAGCAAAACAAGCTACCTCTCGTAAGAAACAACTTGAAAAGCTTACTTTAGATGATATTAGTCCTTCAACAAGAAGATATCCTTTTGTTGGCTTTAAACCAGATAGAGAAGCTGGAAAGGACTTATTATATGTTAAAGATTTATGTAAAACAATTGATGGAGAATTGGTTTTAAATAATATAAACTTTATGTTAAATAAGGGAGATAAGATAGCCGTTATAGGGGATAATGAAGCTGCTAAAACAGCGTTATTTAAAATTATAATGGGAGAGATGGAAGCTGATAATGGAGAGTATAAGTGGGGTGTTACTACATCTCAGGCTTACTTCCCTAAAGATAATTCTGAGTACTTTAATGATGTAGACCTAAATCTAGTGGAATGGCTTCGTCAATATTCAGAAGAAAAATCAGAAAGTTTCTTAAGAGGTTTCCTTGGAAGAATGCTTTTCTCAGGGGATGAACCAATGAAAAAAGTAAGTGTTTTATCAGGGGGAGAGAAGGTTAGATGTATGTTATCTAAAATGATGCTTAGTGGTGCTAATGTATTAGTTTTAGATGAACCAACTAACCATTTAGACTTAGAATCAATAACAGCATTAAATAATGGACTAATAAATTTCCCAGGAACACTTTTATTTACATCTCATGACCATGAATTTATTCAAACTATAGCAAATAGAGTTATAGAAGTAACAGCTGAAGGAATAATCGACAAGCAAACAACTTATGACGAATATTTACAAAACAAAGGGATAGTTCTTTAATGTAAATTAAAAAAAACTATCTATACAGAGATAAATTGATTTAAAATGATATAGGAAGGGCGGTTTTAATCTTTTAGAGTTTAGCCGCCTTTGTACTATATTGATTTTTATTAAATAAACTGTATAATTGTCCTTGTGAGATAAAGTCTGATTTATTTTAATATTTTGTCAATTCACTAAAAATCAATATTATGTGGTATTATTAAATTAAATAGTTTAGTTTAATAACAATCTCAAATAAATATTTTCATTAACATCATAAACATAAGGTCTAATAAAATAAATTTATAAAGATAATCAAAAAAAGTTAAAAAAATGATAAATTTTGATTAAATTTTCACAAATTTATGTTATTATATACTTATGTAGAGTATAATCTAACTGACATTATGTAGACATTTACATGTATTATGTATTTTTCTGCAATTTTGCAATGTAAGGGTTTATGTTTTACAGAGGGGCTTAGGATTGGCTATAAGGATAATTAAAGTAAAATATTTTACTAAAAGTTAGTATATTATGCAACAAAGTATAATATACAAATTATAGCGGATTATGATATCCTTTTATTAATTATGTGCACTATTAAAAATATTTTTGTATATTTAGATTTTAGAATGGGAGGATTAACATGGAACTTTTAACTTTTAAAAGAGGCGTTCACCCACCGCATGGTAAACATCTTACAGAGAATAAGCCTATTGAAGATTTACAACCAAACCAAATTTTAGTGTTTCCTATGTCTCAACATATAGGAGCTCCAGCAGAATGTTTGGTAAAAAAAGGTGACAGAGTTTTAGTTGGGCAAAAAATTGGTCAAGCGGCTGGATTTATATCTGCTAACGTGCATAGTAGTGTATCAGGTACAGTTAAAGATGTAAAAGAAATGCCTACTGCAGGGGGAACTAAATCACTTTCAGTAATAGTTGAAAATGATGGGCAATACGAAGAAATCGATATGCCAAAACCAAAAGCTTACACAGAAATGACAAAAGAAGAAATTGTTGCAATTGTTAAAGAAGCTGGAGTAGTTGGTATGGGGGGAGCTACATTCCCAACAAGTGTAAAACTTGCCCCACCACCAGATAAGAAAATTGACGCAATTATACTAAATGGTGCAGAGTGTGAACCGTATTTAACATGTGACCACAGATTAATGCTTGAAGAAACAAATATGATTATTGAAGGACTAAAAATAATACTTCATATGTTCCCAGGTGCTAAAGGATACATTGGAGTAGAAGATAACAAGAAAAATGCAATTGAAGCATTAAAAGAAGCAACTAAAGATATTCCAAATATAGAAGTTTCAGCATTACACACTAAGTACCCTCAAGGTGCTGAGAAACAATTAATATATGCTGTAACTAAGAGAGAAGTTCCTTCAGGAAAACTTCCAGCTGATGTAGGATGTATAGTTCAAAACGTTAATACAGTAAGAGAAGTATATAACGCTGTTGTAAACGGAAGACCTACTATATCAAGAGTTGTTACTGTTACAGGAGAAGCTGTTAAGGAGCCTAAAAACTTAAGAATAAGATTAGGTATGTCTTACAAAGAATTAGTAGAAGCTTGTGGTGGATTTAAAGAAAATCCAGTTAAGATAATTTCAGGTGGACCAATGATGGGTATGGCTATATCAAGTGTAGATGTACCAACTACAAAAGGATCATCAGGAATACTTTGTTTAACAGAAAAACAAGCAGTTTTACCAGAAGAATCAAGCTGTATAAGATGTGGAAAGTGTCTTCAAGTCTGTCCTATGTTCTTAAATCCAACAGCATTAGATTCTTTAGGAAGAAGAAATGAGTACGATGAATTTGAAGAAGGTAATGGTTTAGACTGTATCGAATGCGGATCTTGTACATTTATATGTCCAGCAAAACGTCATTTGCTTCAATCTATAAGAACTTCAAAAAGAACAGTACTTGCAAATAAAAGAAAGAAGTAAAAAAGCTAAATAAGGAGTGAATAATAATGGCTGAAACAATGTATACGGTGTCTTCTTCTCCTCATATTCGTGAAGACCACTCGGTTCAATCAGTTATGAGAGATGTAATTATTGCATTAATTCCAGCTACAGCAGCAGGAATATATTTCTTCGGAGTACAAGCGGCTTTAGTAATACTTACAGCAATTATAGCTTGTGTAGGTGCAGAATGGGCATGGTGCAAAATAACAAATAGCCCAAATACAACAAAAGATTTAAGTGCAGTTGTAACTGCAATATTACTTGCATTTAACGTTCCACCATCAATTCCATTATGGATGGTTGCAGTTGGATCAATATTTACAATTATAATTGTTAAACTTTTATTTGGTGGAATTGGCCAAAATATAGTTAACCCAGCTTTAGCAGGAAGAGCATTTATGCTTGCATCTTATCCTGTTGCTATGACAACATGGACAACTCCAGGAGTAGATGGAACTTCAGCAGCTACACCACTTGCAATACTAAAAGCAGGAGCAGCAGGAACAGACCTTCCAAGTCTTGGCCAAGCATTTATAGGACAAGTAGGAGGATGTATTGGAGAAACTTCAGCTCTAGCTTTATTGATAGGTTTTGCTTATCTTGTTTATAGAAGAGTTATTACTTGGCATATACCAGTAGTTTATATTGGAACAGTTTTAGCATTAGGAACACTTATGGGAAGAAACCCAATGGGTGGAGTATATGAAATAATGGTTGGTGGATTAATGCTTGGAGCTATATTCATGGCAACTGACTATACAACTACTCCTATGACTACAAAAGGACAAGTTATTTTTGCTCTAGGATGTGGTGTTTTAACATCAGTTATACGTCAATTTGGCGGATATCCAGAAGGAGTATCTTACTCAATATTAATAATGAACTTAATGGTACCACTAATAGATAAGTACGTAAAAGTAAGAGTATTTGGAACTGGGGAGGTGAAGTAGATGGAAAACCAAACTAGCAACAAGGAGATTATAAGTTTAGGTTTAAGACTATTAATTATCACAGCTATAGCAGGATTAATTTTAGGATGGGCTTATAAAATCACTTTAGAGCCAATAAAGCAACAAAATATAAAGGCTAATAATGAAGCTATGAAAGAAGTTTTACCATCAGCAGAAGGCTTCCAAAAGGTAGGAGATGTAACTCCTGAAGCAGGAGAAACATTAGAACTTCAATTAGCAGCAGAGGGAAAAGTAACAGAAGTTTATGTAGCACAAAAAGGTAGTGATGCTGTAGGGTATGCTGTAAAAGTAGCACCTAAGGGTTATGCAGGATTAATTGAGATGATGGTTGGAATTTCAAATGAAGGCAAAGTAGAAGGAATAAAAATACTGAACCATTCAGAAACTCCAGGTCTTGGAGCAAATGCACCAAATCCAGAGTTCTCAGGACAATATACAGGAAAGTCAATTGACAAACCTATTACAGTAGTAAAAGCTCCTCCATCAGGGGGAAATGAAGTTCAAGCGTTAACAGGAGCAACAATTACATCAAAGGCAGTAACTGCTGGTGTAAATGATGCAGTAGACTTCTTTAATAGTGAATTAAAAGGAGGTCAAAAATAATGAGTGTTTTAATGGAAAGATTAAAAAATGGTATAGTTAATGAAAATGTTATATTTGTACAAGTTCTTGCTATGTGTCCTACACTTGCAGTAACTTCAAGTGCTATAAATGGTATAGGAATGGGACTTGCTTCAACTGTTGTTCTTATAGGTGCAAACCTAGTTATATCATTGCTTAGAAATATTATACCAGACAAGGTTCGTATACCAGCGTTTATAGTTGTTATTGCTGGCTTCGTTACACTGCTACAATTCTTGCTTGCAGGATTCGTACCAGCGTTAAATGCTTCACTTGGTATATTCATACCACTTATAGTTGTTAACTGTGTTATCTTAGGACGTGCAGAATCATACGCTTCAAAAAATACACCTGTACCTTCTATTTTTGACGGATTAGGACAAGGACTTGGATTTACTTTATCTTTAGCAGTTATCGGTATGGTAAGAGAATTATTAGGAACAGGCAAAATGTTTGGTGCACAAATCATGCCTGCAGTAGTTGAACCAGCACTAATATTCGTCCTTGCACCTGGAGCATTCATTACTCTTGGAGTAATGATGGCTATATTAAATCAAAGTAAACTTAAAAAGGCTTCAAAATAGAAGAAGGAAAGAAGGGTGAATAGATAATGAGAATATTTACATTGATAATCTCTGCTTTGTTTGTAAGTAATATGGTATTGTCTAGATTCCTTGGTATATGTGCTTTCCTTGGAGTTTCTAAAAAAATAGAAACTGCTAAAGGAATGGGTGCAGCAGTTACATTCGTTATGGGACTTGCATCACTTATATCATTTATAGTATATAAATTTATACTTGTACCATTAGATATCACTTACATGTATACAATAGCATTTATTTTAGTTATTGCAGCACTAGTTCAATTTGTTGAGATGGTTCTTAAGAAAACAATGCCTGAACTGTATAAGGCGCTAGGAATTTTCTTACCTCTTATCACAACAAACTGTGCTATATTAGGTGCGGTTATCATCAACATGAATGAAAAGTTAAATTTAATTGAATCATTAGTATTTGGTATTGCTTCAGGACTTGGTTGGATGCTTGCAATTGTTATACTTGCAGGTTTAAGAGAAAGAATGGAAGCAAATGATAAAATGCCAGAGGCTGTAAAGGGATTACCTGCGTCATTGATCACTTCTGGATTAATGGCTATAGCGTTCCTTGGCTTCTCAGGCCTAGTATAAGGAGGGAATTAAAATGACTCAAATATTATATCCTGTACTTAGTTTAGGCGGACTTGGACTTCTATTTGGTCTAGTTTTAGGTTATGCATCAAAAAAATTCGCAGTACCAGTGGATCCAAAAGTACCTCTAGTTAAAGAGTGTCTTCCAGGAGCAAACTGTGGTGGTTGTGGATTTGCAGGATGCGATGCTTATGCTGAAGCAGTAGTAAGTGGAGTTGCAGCTCCAAACTGTTGTCCTATAGGGGGAGCAGCTTGTGCAGAGAAAATAGGTGAAATTTTAGGAGTAACTGTAGATACTGCAGAGCCTAAGGTTGCTTATGTAAAATGTCAAGGTAGTTGTAATGTAGCTAAAGATAAGTATGAATATTATGGATTAGTAGATTGTCAACAAGCTATGAACGTTCCAGGTGCTGGATCTAAAGCTTGTGGATATGGATGTTTAGGATATGGAAGCTGTGTTAAGGCTTGTAAATTTGATGCTATTGATATAGTAGACGGAATTGCAAAAGTAAATCCAGACAAGTGTGTAGCTTGTGGAGCTTGCGTAACGTCATGTCCAAAAACTATTATAGAAATGGCTCCTAAGAAGCAAAAAGTATTTGTAGCATGTAATTCAAAAGCTAAAGGTGTTGAAGTTAAGGGTGATTGCTCAGTTGGATGTATTGCATGTACACTATGTGTTAAAGCATGTCCAAAAGAAGCTATTACAATGGTTAATAACCTTTCAGTAATAGATTACAGCAAGTGTGTACAGTGTGGACTTTGTGAGAAGAAGTGTCCAACAAAAGCTATACTAAATTTCCGTCAACCAGTAGCTCCAAAGGTTGCTGTTGAACAATAATTAGTAAAGTAAAATTTATTATAAAAAAGATAGTGTAATTCATTCTGAATTACACTATCTTTTTTTATAATAAGTTAATTATATTAAGTATATAATTACAAAAAAACATATATTTTTACAACATATAAATTGTAGTTTTCAATTGAATTTGATATAATTTTAGCATAATGCGTTTATTTGGCTAAATGTGGACGTTAAGGTATTTAAATTTAATTTGGGGGATAAATTCATGATTAATTTACTTAATATGGAATACCGTAGTCTGCCTAGGAAAATTACCATAATTATAATGCTAATTATATTATCAATTGGAGGAAATTTATTTGATATTCCATTATTTTTGGGACTTGGTTTTCAATTGGGAAGTATACCTATACTTATAATCTTATATACATATGGTTTAAAGTATGGAGTTATAGCAGCTATCATATCTAATATATATAAAGTTATTCTACTAGGTCATCCTTTTAGATTAGCAGTTTATGTATTAGAAACAATATTTATTGGATTATTTCTTAAAAGAAAAAAAGAAATATTATTTTAATTGATTGCTTATACTGGGTAGGGCTTGGAATACCATTTATATATATTTCTCATACTAGTATATTAAATATGACAATAACTGAAGCTGTATTTAATATGTTAAGATACTCTGTTAACGGCATATTTAATGCCTTTTGCGCTAGCTTAATAATATTCTATATATCTACAAGACGATGGTACGCAGGACTTAATAAAGAAAAAACAATTTTAGCAAATGAAATATTTTTTAATCTTGTAGTAGGAGCTGTTTTAGCTTCAAATTTATTTATTAGCATATCACATAGTAAAAAAGAATTAATATGGTACAGTGAAAATATTCAACTATACTATATAAGAAGTCTTAGTATAACATTAGTCTCTATTATATTAGCCTCATTTATTTCAATACTATTAAGAAAGTTCTTAATTGTACCTATAGAGCATTTAGCTGAGGTAACTAACCAGTTACCCTCAAAAATATTTGACAAAGAGACTATAAAATGGCCTAGGAGCTTTATTAGAGAGGTAGATTCTGTAATAAATAATTTTAAAAATACTTCAAATATCCTAAATGATAACTTTATCAAAGTTCAGAAAGCAAATAGGGAACTAGAGTATCTTGCTAATCATGACCCACTAACAAAGCTGACAAATAGATTTGTCTTTAATAAAAAACTGGATAAGTCTATAGAATATGCAAATAGAAACGATAAAAAGTTAGCTGTCATGTTTTTGGACTTAGATAGGTTTAAACTTATAAATGATACTTTTGGACATAAAGCAGGAGATCAACTTTTAATTGAAATATCTAGACGATTAATTACGATTATCGGAGATGAAGATGTAGTATGTCGTATGAGTGGAGATGAGTTCACCTTTTTAATATCAAATATAGAGAGTGAAAAAGACGCTGCTAAAATAGCAGATGATATATTGAATATACTTCAGGAAAGATATGTATTAGAGGAACAAGAAATTAATATAAGTGCAAGCATGGGAATTTCATTTTATCCTCAAGACGGAAACAAAACAGAGATTCTTCTTAAAAAAGCAGATATTGCAATGTATCGTGCTAAAGATAATGGCAAATGTAATTATAAATTCTATAATGATGATATGGATAGTCAGGGAATACAAAGATTTAAAATGGAAAACCATCTTCGTAAAGCATTAGAAAAGGAAGAATTGACATTATACTATCAACCGAGAGTAGACTCAAAGAGTGAGGGTATAAAGGCTGTTGAGGCACTAATTAGATGGAATAGTCCAGAGTTTGGGATGGTATCACCAGTTCAGTTCATTCCTATAGCTGAGGAAACTGGATTAATAATACCAATAGGGGAATGGGTCTTAAGAACTGCATGTAAACAGAATAAGTTGTGGCAAGAAGCAGGATATAAACCTCTCAGAGTTTCTGTTAATTTATCGGCACTTCAGTTTGCTCAATCAAACTTATTAGATAAAATAGGAGAAATTTTGGAGGAAGCAAAGTTAGATCCATATTGGTTAGAACTTGAAATTACTGAGAGTATCGTAATAAAAGATATTCAGTTTACAATTGATACTCTTGAAAGATTGAAAGAAATGGGAGTAAAAGTATCTTTAGATGATTTTGGAACAGGTTTTTCTTCTCTTAATTATTTGAAAAACTTTAAGATTGATACTTTGAAAATTGACTCTTCCTTTGTTAGAGATATTAACGGTGATAACAAAAACACTGCTATTGTTAATGCTATAATCAGTCTTGGAACAAATTTAGATTTAAATGTAACAGCTGAAGGAGTAGAAACGATAACTCAGCTTGATTTCTTAAAACTTAATGGATGTCATGAAATACAAGGTTACTTATATAGTAAGCCTGTTCCGCCAAAGGAATTTGAGAGATTAATAGAAGAAAGAAAGTTATTTATCGGAGAAAATTAAAGAATAGGATTAAATCCATTGTGGATTTAATCCTATTCTTTAATTATTTATTTGCGGAATGAATTGCTGTCTGATGTTCAGGATCCTTTTTTCCGTCTTTGTGTCTTGTGCTATTTAAAAAGTGAATATCAAAATGGCCATCCATACCATTATCTTTAATAACATCAAGGTTCTCGCCTCTACCATAACCAACCGAACGGTTACTTATAACCTTAAAAGCAGGTGCAGAATCAATTCCTGCATGGGGCATTGCACTCATAGAAGCGGCAAGTTTTCTTCCATCAATCTCAACAATTACTGGACGTCTTTCCCAAGAAAAACCTCCCCAGATATTTTTAATTATCTGAGTATCTTCTAAAGTTAATGCTTCTGCATCAGCGTGATTGCTGCCCATTGTCCTTTTTACTTTAAAGCTTTTCTGTGTAGATACATCAGTAACTTCTGCTATCGAATTTCTCTTAAATACGTATCTAGCCTCTTTCCACCAATCTAAGGTTTCAATCTCAGATGAATATGTATTTTCTTCTGATGGAGAGTCATCCTCAGAAGATTTATCAATAGCAATTGTACTGTAAGCTACATTCACAGCTTTAATATCTTCTTTACGTTCATGTTTCCACAAAAGCATTCCCATAAAAAAGAATACTAAAAAAAGTATAGAGTAATTAATATTATGTTTTTTCATTAAAATACCTCTCTAAATGCCTACGAAGTTAGTTGACGGGTTCGGAAAGAGAGATTCCCTACCTTTATTGGATTCACCCCATTTTTATAAAGAAGTCCTCCGTTGTTTCCCAAGCATTAGGCAAATTTTAAGGGGTTTTCACAATTTTATATTATATAAGAACAATTTCAAAAATAATAGTGGTAATATTTATGATAAAATACTTAATTTAAGTATTTTATTTTTATTTCTTCTAAGTTAACAGTATTTAAATCATCAACTACCTCAATTATACCTAAAATTCGTTCATTTTTAATTACTCCATAGACATTATTTGACGTAGTATCTATATTAACTTTAACTATGCCTTTTTTACCCTCAAAGGTATCAAGGGTTTTGCCAGTATTTCCATCAATTACTTCATAGGTTCCTTCAGGGATATCAAAAGAAGTTAAATCTAAATTAATAGTAGCTTTTATTCCTTTATTAACCACCATTATAAGAGGGTCAAACTCAAAGCCAATTCCTGTTATTATAGCTTCTTGAGATGATGAAGTAATAGTAGCTTTTTTTACTAATCTTTCTGTAGGAGCAGTACTTATATCATCACCATATATACTTTCAGTTTCTTCAAGAGGAACACTACAACAAGAAGGTTGACTTGGAGCTGGCAGAGATGAATCAGATTTTGAAGCATCTACTACACTAATATCATCTACTACTCGTATAACTCCACGAATCATCCCCATCCAGCAACTAAAGTTAATATCTCCACTCTCAGTTGGAGTAAATTCCTCTATTATATTTTCACCTTTGTCTATTTTAGCTTCAATTCCTAAGGAAGGAACTACGATGGCATTGTTACAAGAAGTAATTTCTTCACCATTAATAATCCAGTTCACTGGAATTCCCTTTTGCACATATAGTACATTAGATACGTATCCTCTATAATTAGCAGACATAGTTAGGGTTTGTTTACCATCTTTAATAATAGCTTTAGTACTATCAACTGTTCCACCTGAGGGAGAGCTAGAAGTTCCAAGTGAGTTTAGGCTAGGTACATTTATACCAGCAAGGGCAAGACCTCTATTTCCCATAATTATACCTAAAACAATTACTAAAATACCGCTGAATTTTAAAAGTTTTTTTGTATATCCTTTACTTAGTAAGCCAGAGATAGCCCCAAAAGTTAACATTAGAGGAACTGTTCCTAAAGCGAATATAAACATAGATAAAGCACCTTTTGTAGCACTACCAGTACTAAGAGCATATAGTTGCATAGTTTGTAGAGGTCCACAAGGCATAAATCCATTTAAGATACCAACTAAAAAAGGTGAAGCTGTTTTTCTTTTAAGTGAGCAACTTGACCAAGGTAGTCTGATGTTTATTTTTCTGAATAAAGAAAAACCAGCCATATTAGCTCCCATAATTATCATGAATACAGCAGCAAATATTTGAAGTCCAGCTTTAAGACTTAAAGAGAGTGAAAATACAGAACCTATAGCACCTACTATGCCACCTAAAATAGTATAGGATACTATTCTTCCACCGTTATATAAGATAGATGGTAGTATAGATTGAAACTTACTCTTCAAAGCATCTTCTTTAGATATGCTTTGTGAGAGCATAATTCCACCACACATGCCAATGCAGTGTATAGAAGTAAGCATACCTACTAGAAATAATACAACATATGAAGCGTTGGTTAATTTGTCACTCATATCAAATCCAACTGAGTATTTTCCTAAAAGTAAGATTGCAAGTCCTATAATTACTATCCCTAAAACTTTACCATCTTTACTAGGTTTTTCTGTAGTATAACCAGAGTTATTAACTACATTTTTAATTTTTTCAATAGAACAAACTTCTTCATTATATTCAATCTCTACAGTCTCATCCGCATATTCAGCTTTTGAAGAAAGTACTCCGTCAAGTTTTAATAAAGCTTTTTCAATTGTTTTTTCACATGAGGTACATGTCATTCCATAAACTTTAATTTTTTTAGTTTTTTTACTCATAAATTACCTCCAGATAATACATAAAATAATAGATTTTATTCTAATATTATATAAAAAAGATGTGTAGAGATTATGAAGAGAGAAAAATATATAGATGTATAAGTCTAGTTAAGTAGAGAAAACTAAACAATAATATTAAATGAATAACTAATAGGAGGGATACTTATGAATAGAGTCTTAACAGGAGTTTTAGCGAAGTTTTTTTTATATTTTGTAGTAGGTTGGGTTACATTAGGAAATATTGATGGAAATACAGTAGGGTGGATTTCTATTTTTGCAATAGCTGCAACAGTTATAAATTATTTATTTGGAGATAAATATATTCTTCCGCGATATGGAAATGTAAGTGCTTGTATTATAGATGGTTTTATGACAGCCTTAACAGCTTATGGTATAAGCTTACTATATATGGAGTTTTATACTGAAGTACTTAGTTTAATTATACTTGCTTTATTAGTAGCTATTGGAGAGTACTTTTTTCATGTATATATATTTAAAAGTGAAAATCTAAAGAGTTAGTGTTATTAGAAAGTTTAAACTTTGATTTAATATATAGCTAGTAAGAAATAAATAAAGCCCAACAAATATTGTTAGGTTTTATTTATTTTAATTTTAGTTTTTAAAAGTATTAAAAGCTTTCATTGAAGTTATTCCTTTTAAATATATTATTAGTTTTTCTAAATATAAATTTTATAACTACACCTGTAAATAACATTAAAAATAGTATTAATAATGCACTATGCATAAAGAACTCTTGAGGAAGTAAGTTTATAATAGGATCTTCCTCAGGGTAAAAGAGCCAGTAGTCATTTCTAAAAAATATTTTATGAAATAAGGTAAAACTATTATCAAAGTTTATTGCAAAGGCAAGGGAAAGCAGGGTTGGAACAGAAATCAAAACTGTAGATACGTACATTAATACCTTTATATTTTTATAATTTATAAGTAAACAAA
Organism: Clostridium sp. X; assembly: GCF_055755365.1. Classification (NCBI taxonomy): domain Bacteria; kingdom Bacillati; phylum Bacillota; class Clostridia; order Eubacteriales; family Clostridiaceae; genus Clostridium; species Clostridium sp. X. The sequence goes on along the minus strand of NZ_CM146912.1, from coordinate 49,271 downwards.
TAAAAATTACAATTAAAGAGGCTATTAATATTGTATCTAAAGACTTAAATATATTCCTCACTTCTTCAAAATGTATTATACCAGACTGAGAAGAAGGAAGCGTTGGAAGGCTGAATGAAGTATCATCACTATCTTCTAAGTAATCAATCAAATAATTATAATTAGATTTTATATCTTCTTTGCTCATATTAGAGATTTCTTCTATATTGAGATAATTAATATCAAAATAATATAAGGGCTTAAAATTTAAGGTGAATTTTGATATAGATGAGATAATAGTTAAAGTAAAAGCTATTGATAAAATAATCTTTATAAGTTTATTTAATAAAGACGGCATATAAGTCACTCCTCCCTATGATTTATAAGGAATTATACCATAAAAACATAAAGAATTTATGAAGAGTTCAATAAAATTACTCTGCATTTCATTTAAAAAAGATACAGACAAGACTAAAATGGCGCTTAAAAAGGCATTAAAATCTTTTGAAAATATACTTCTTAAAGAATAAAGAGAGCTTTTATAAAAGCTCTCTTTATTCGGAAAATATATTTAATTTTATTCTAAATCTAAATTACTACAAGCACCTTGGTTAAATCTTCCTTGACCATTTCTCATCATTCCTTGTCCTCTACCTTTTCCTTGGTTCTGCATTTGATCAAAGTTTCCAGTGCAATTTTCTATATTTGTACTTAGATTTGCTTTTAAAGCATCTCCTTCTTCTTTTGTAATTGTACCCTTAGTTACGGCAGCATCTATAGCCTTTGCTTTTTCTTCTAGTAAAGCTGATTTAATATCCTCTTGGCTTAAACCTTTTTCAAGAGCTAAGTCATAAATTGTTTTTCCAGAATCTCTTGCAGTTGTTATTTCTTCATCTGTTAAGCTTAATTTATTTTTAAGGATATTAGAAGTATAATCATATCCACGCATAGATGTTATTCTTCCAAGACCTAATCTTTGCTTTTGTGTATTTATATTGGTGTTATCACTTGAGGATGAGGCATAGGCAGTTGCCCCTATTCCTAAAGCCATAGTAAGTGCTAAAGCAGATATAATATTTCTTTTTTTCATTTTACATTCCTCCAAATTATTATTTTTGCATCCCTATCTGGGATATACTTATATAATAGCTAATATTTTTGGGTAAAAAATGTTCTAATTGTGATGGAATTGTAAAAGTTAAATAAGTGATTTTCACAAATTTATCACATTTAACACAATTTTTAATCAAATAAATGAGATATAATAAGTAGTAATACATTTTAGAGGGGTTATATTATGAGTGAAAAAATTTTAATAATTGAAGATGAAACTAAGCTTTCTGAAGTAATGAGCTTATATTTAAGAAAAAATAATTATGATGTAAATTGTGTTAGTGATGGAAAAATGGCAGATGATATTATAGGCATAAATCATTATGACTTAATAATTTTAGATGTTATGCTTCCAGGAAAAGATGGTTGGGCTTTGCTTAGAAAAATTAAATCAATGGGAGACACTCCCGTTATACTAACTACCGCAAGAGGAGAAGAAGATGATAGAATTTTTGGACTAGAGCTAGGTGCTGATGATTATATGGTTAAACCAATTAGCATGAGAGAGCTAGTACTTCGTGTAAATCTTAGAATTAACAGTAAAGCAACTAAAAGTAAAGCATTAAGCTTTGGAGACTTAACTATAATAGAGGAAAGTAGAGAAGTTATAGAAGGAGATAAAAATATAAGTTTAACACCTAAAGAATTTGATCTTTTAATATTCTTAAGTAAAAATACGGGCCAGGTATTTAATAGAGAACAATTATTAAATACGGTGTGGGGATATGACTATATTGGAGATTCTAGAACTATTGACACTCATATTAAAAAGTTAAGAGAAAAAATTAAGTTTTGTGAAGAGTACCTTTTAACTATATGGGGCGTTGGATATAAGCTAGATATTAAAACTATAGCACAAAATAAGTAAGGAGAAAGTTTATGGATAAAATCACACTTAAGCTTATAAAATATTTTATGCTCATAATTACTTTAATTGTGGCTATATCTTTATCGACAAGCAGTATATTTTTATCTAAATATTATCTTAAACATCAGTATAGGACATTAGAGGCTTCTGCAAAACAAATACATGAGGCTTTAAATAACAATGAACCTATTAATGACACGACTATTAGTGCAATACTTATTAAGGGAAATAATATAATCTCACTAACTCATGGGAAAATGGGAATGATGCCTTTTATGAGATCTTTAAGTGATATAAATTTTAAAAATCAAGGAGTCTTTAAAAATGGCATGGGAGATGAATTTTTATATTATAAATTAGAAACGGATATTGGAAATATTGTGGTGCTTCAAAATAATAACTATTCTTCAGGATACTTAAAAATAGTTTATATCAGTCTATTTTTTATATTTATTTTTTCAGTTATATTGTCTATACCTTTAATATCCTTTATAGGAAAGAAATTTACAAGACCTATATTAAAATTAGAAAAGGTAGCATTAGCTATATCTAAAGGAGAATTTGATGTAGATTGTAGTGTTAGTACTAATGATGAAATTGAAACACTATCTAAAAGCTTAGCTCAAATGGCTATAGATTTAAAGAAGAAATATAAGTTTCAAAGAGAGTTTATTGCTAATGTATCTCATGATTTTAGAACGCCTTTGAGTGTAATTAGAAGCTATAGTGAAGTCATATATGATGGATTAGTGAGTGAAAGAACTATAACGGAATATTCAGGTGAGATAATAAATGAGGTAGATAGATTAAACAACTTAGTCGTGGATTTACTTCACCTCTCAAAGCTTCAGGATGGAGGGAATTTACTTAATAAAGAGTATATTTGTTTATCTAAACTCATAGAGGAATGTGTTAAGAAGTTTAATCCTATTGTGGAGAAAAAGCAAATAGATATAATAACTTCTATTAGGGCTGTAAAAATATACGCAGACAAAAAATACATTGAAAGAGTACTATATAACTTTATTGATAATGCTATTAAGTTTAGCGAAAAAAATAGTAAAATTGAAATATTAAGTTACTATGAAAAAGAAGGTTTGAAAGTAGCTATAAGAGACTTTGGTATAGGTATAGAAGAGTATTTATTAGAAGATGTATGGTATAAGTATTATAAAAATTCTCAAAGTGGAGGAATGGGGTTAGGACTTCCAATTTGTAGAGAGATATTGAATATGCATGGATTCCATTATGGCGTTACAAGTTCTAAAGATGAGGGAACTGAATTTTACTTTATAATACCAAAGGATAATACTGATATCTTGTAACACAATAAAATCTCATTGCATAGCTTAAAATGAAATTATAATTTCATTAAGTAAGTTGTAAAGGATTGAATATAATTGAGATTTGTTATCTTTGGAGATTCTAAGGGAAAAGATAAGGGAATAAACAAAAAGGTTTTAAATAAAATACTTAAGAAGATAAAAAAAACAGATATACAACCAGAACATATAATACATCTAGGAGATAGTGTAGCTGGAAGTAGCGATACAGAAATATTAAAGATGCAGTTAGATGAACTTCATAAACTCATTAACTGTTATTTCCCAAGGAATATACTTTTACCGACTATTGGAAATCATGAAGTAAATAATGCACCTTTGGAGAGTACAGCAGAAGAGGTTCTTGAAATTTATTATAAAGATTTAGAAATTAGTGATTATTTAGAAGGATATCATAAAACAGTGTATTATAAAGATTTTTCTAATGTAAGAATGATATTTTTAAATGCTTTTCACTATGGTGAAATACACAAAATTACAGGAGAACAATTAGAATGGTTTAAATTAGTTGCTAAGGAAGATAAAAAATTTAAGATTGTTTTTGTACATTCACCAGCTTACCCCACCGGAGCACACTTAAATACTTGTCTTGATTCACATCCAGAAAATAGAGATGAGTTTTGGAGAGTTGTTGATGAAGCTAATATTAATCTTGTTTTTTCTTCTCATGAACATAACTATTCAAGAAGAGCAATTAACTTTAATTTAAGTACTCCTAATAATTTATATTGCAATAGTATTACTCAAATTATTTCAGGGGGAGCAGGAGAAAAATTAAAAGAAAAGTATAAAGATAAAAGAGGAGTTATAATATCACCTAAAGATGTTTATCACTATGTAATACTAGATATTGAAGAAGACTGCATTAAAGTAAAGGCAGTTTCTATTGATGAGAAGTTGTTAGATGATTTTATAATATCTGTGAAAGATAAGGTTGTATCTAGAGAGTAATACTTTAGATGCAACCTTTTGTTAATTTTAAATAAAAATCTTCATAAAATCTTCAAAATGAAGTAGTATAGTTTTAATAGATATTGAATTCTAGAAGGAAGAATTTTACGTCGTAAAATTCCTAAATAACGGAGGCTAGAGAAATGAATAATATTTTAATTATAGAGGATGAGGAAAAAGTAGCAGAGGTATTAAAGGCCTATTTAGATAAAGAGGGATATAATGTATACTGTACTACAAAAGGTTTAGAAGGAATTGAGTTATTTAAAACTATTGAATTTAAGCTTATAATTCTTGATTTAATGCTTCCAGATATAAGTGGAGAAGAAGTGTGCAAAATTATAAGAAAAACTTCAGATACATATATATTTATGCTAACTGCCAAAGGGACTTTAACTGATAGAATTGATGGGTTAAATATTGGAGCTGATGAATATTTAGTTAAACCTTTTAGTCCTAGAGAATTAACGGCAAGAGTAAATGCGCTATTTAGAAGATTAAATGTATCTAATAATGCTTCAATTCTTTCTTTTGATAATGGAAGTTTGATTATTGATTATGAGAAAAGAATGGTTAAGATCAATGATAAAGAAGTATCTTTTACTCCAAATGAATTCGATATTTTATATACTCTTGCTATGAATAAAGGAATAGTTTTAACAAGAGAACAACTCATAGAGAAAATTTTTGGTATTGATTTTAATGGTTTTGATAGAACTATTGATGTACACATTAAAAATATTCGAAAGAAACTAGAGGAGGATACTAAAAATCCTAGATATATTGTAACAGTTATGAGAGTAGGATATAAATTTGGTGGTGAAAACTAGATGCAATCAATTAGAAGAAGATTAAGTTTTTTACTAGTAATGTGCTCTATTGTAGCAATATTACTTATAACACTTTTTGTAAATATAACTGTAAATGATAAGTTTAATAAATATATGATTGATATTCAAAATAAGAGGTATGAGAGAATAGTAGGTCATTTTGAGGAGATATATAAAAGAGATGGAAGATGGAGTGGGAATTCAGGATCAGAATTAATGCATGAAGCTTATATGGGAAATTACTGTTTAACACTTAGAGATAATAATAAAAAAGTTATATGGGGAATGGACCCCGAAGATATAAGATATAAATCACATTTTAATAGCATGATTGTAAAAGAAACTGGTGTATATACATCAAAGACTTTTGAAATAAAAAGAGAAGGGAATATAGTTGGATATATTGATATAGGGCAGTACTCATCAGTTTTGCTTACAGAAGAAGATGTTAATTTTAAAGCAGCTATAAATAAAAGTATTTTTGCAAGCAGCATTGTGACATTAATTATAATTATTAGTATTAGTTTGTATTTTTCTAAGCAGTTCTCAGTACCAATTAAAGAAATTTCCAATATGTCCGTAAATTTGTCAAGAGGTAAGTTTGACTTTCGTTCTAAAACTAAAAGCAATATAGAAGAATTAGAAAATTTAAGAATGAGTATAAATATACTAGCAGAAAAATTGAATCATCAAGAAATGCTTAGAAAGCGCTTAGTATCAGATATATCTCATGAAATCAGAACACCTTTGAATGTACTCCAAAATAATTTAGAGGCTATGATAGATGGAGTTTTTCCTGTTAATGAAGAGCGATTAGTAAGTCTAAATGAAGAAGTTATACGGTTTGGAAGATTACTAAGCAATTTAGATATACTAAAAGAATTTGAAGGAGAAAGTATAGGATTAGATTTACAAACAATAGCTTTAGATGAGCTTATAGAAAGTATTTATAGTGATTTTTCAGTTGCAGCAGAAAGTAAAGGTATAAAGCTAAAATATGAAATAAAGCCAAGGGAAAACTATAATATTATTGGAGATAAAGATAAATTAAAGCAGGTATTCATTAATTTAATATCTAATGCTGTAAAGTTTACAGAGGGTAGTGAAGAGATATTAATTAAGCTTTACAATGACAAAGAAAATGTTGTAGTAGAAATTAAAGATAATGGTATAGGAATTAATAAAGAAGATTTACAATTTATATTTGAAAGGCTTTACAGAGGAGATAAAAGCAGAAATAAAATAGAAGGTAATGGGATAGGACTTACTATAGTAAAGAGTATCTTAAAGCTTCATTCAGCAACTATTGATGTAGAAAGTGAAGAGGGAAATGGGACCACATTTAGAATTAATTTCACTAAAAATTAGATTTAAATGTTGACACACAAAAATAAATATGGTAATTTAAATATAAATTAAAACTAAATAAAACCTTCAGGGCAGGGTGAAATTCCCGATCGGCGGTAAAGTCCGCGAACCATTTTGTGGTTGACTTGGTGAAACTCCAAGACCGACAGTATAGTCTGGATGAAAGAAGGAAAGTCATATATTACGTTATAGTTATATTTATATGTATATTTTTGTTACATGCATATTTATATTTATTATTTTAATGTTGTATTGTCTAGTAATTTTGCTCTGAAGATATATTTCTTCAGGGCTTTTATTTTGCAAAAAATTGAGAATAATATATAATAAATATTTATTTGAAAGATCATAATGAGTCTAAGAACTCTGTTTATTAAAAAAATCATATTGAGGTTAAGAACTTTTTTTATGATGGAGGTGATATTTTAGTGGATATTAGCTATATGAAAAGAGCCATTGAATTGGCACAAAAAGGCATAGGGTATACTAGTCCTAATCCCCTTGTTGGAGCAGTTATTGTAAAGAATAATAGGATTATAGGAGAAGGGTATCATGAGATTTATGGGGGACCACATGCAGAAGTAAATGCTTTTAAAAATGCAGAAGAAGATGTTGAAGGTGCAACCATGTATGTAACATTAGAACCCTGCTCTCACTATGGAAAAACTCCACCTTGTGCCAAAGCTATTGTAGAAAGAAAAATATCTAAGGTTGTAATAGGGATGATGGATCCTAATCCTATAGTGGCAGGAAGAGGAATAAAAATATTAGAGGAAAATGGAATTGAAGTTATTACAGGGATTTTAGAAGAAGAAGTAAGAAAATTAAATGAGATATTTATTAAATATATAACCACTAAACGTCCATTTTGTATATTAAAAACTGCAATGACTTTAGATGGGAAAATTGCAACTTCAACAGGCAATTCAATGTGGATAACTAATGAAGTTTCAAGAAACTATGTTCATGAAATAAGACATAGAGTATCAGGGATAATGGTTGGGGTAGGTACTGTATTAGCGGATAACCCAAAACTAACTACTAGATTACATAATAAAGAAGGTAAAAATCCAACAAGAATTATTGTGGATACAACTGGTAAAACTCCTTTAGATTCTAATGTACTAGATATTAGTTCAAAGGCTAGGACTATTATAGCAACTACTGAAAAAGCAAATACTGAAATTATTGAAAATATGAAAGCAAAAGGAGCTGAAATAATAATAACTCCTTTAAGAAACAATAGAATAGATTTAAATTTTCTTATGAAAAAGCTTGGAGAGAGTGGAATTGATAGTGTTTTAGTAGAGGGAGGTTCAACTCTAAATTATAGTGCTTTAGAGGAAGGTATTATAGATAAAGTTATTTCATTTATTGCACCTAAAATTATTGGAGGAGAGCTGGCAAAGACTCCAGTAGGTGGAGAAGGAATAAAGTATGTTAAAGATGCTATTCTTTTAGATAATATTCAGATTACAAGATTTAATGAGGATATTATGATAGAAGGTTATTTGAGAAAGGAAGAATAGATTAATGTTTACTGGATTAGTTGAAGAGATAGGAAAAGTAGAAAATGTTATAAAAGGTGCAAAATCAGCACAAATTACTATTAGTGCAAATAAGGTTTTAGAAGATGCTAAGTTAGGAGATAGTATAAGTACCAATGGTGTTTGTCTTACAGTAGTAAGTTTCACGAAGAGCTCATTTACAGTAGATGTAATGCCAGAGACTATGAGAAGAAGTAATTTAAAAAACTTGAAGCATGGAAGTAGTGTGAATTTAGAAAGAGCACTTAGACTTGGAGATAGACTTGGGGGACATATTGTTTCAGGACATATTGATGGAGTAGGATTTATAAAGTCAGTTGAAGAAGAAGACAATGCTACTTGGGTAACTATAGAATCATCTGGAGAGATTTTGAAGTATATCATTGAAAAAGGATCTATTGCTATTGATGGAACAAGTTTAACAGTAGCTTATGTAGATAATACAACTTTTAAGGTTTCAATTATTCCCCTTACTAGAGATGAGACTACTCTTTTAACTAAAAAGGTTGGAGAAGAAGTGAATCTAGAGTGCGATATGGTGGGTAAATATATTGAAAGACTTACAATGTTCAAGCAGGAAGAAAAACCAAAGAAATCAATAGGTATGGATTTTTTAAGAGATAATGGATTTGCGTAATAAAAGAATTTTACGACTTAAAATTCTTTTAATATTAACTAAAGGGGTGTGCAATAATGAAGTTTAATAGTATCGAAGAGGCAATAGAAGATATAAAGGCTGGTAAGATTATAGTTGTTGTAGATGATGAAGATAGAGAAAATGAGGGCGACCTTTTAATGGCTGCAGAAAAAGCTAGTCAAGAGGCTATAAATTTTATGGCTAAATATGGTAGAGGGCTAATATGTACCCCTATGACTAGAGAAAGATTAAATGAACTAGACATTTTTCCTATGGTATCAAATAATACAGATCCAAAAGAAACTGCTTTTACTGTTTCAGTTGATGCATCAAATACCACAACAGGAATATCAGCAGGAGAAAGAGCAGAAACTATATTACAATTAGTAGATAGCAAGTCTACTCCAAAGAACTTCACAAGACCAGGACATGTTTTTCCATTAGCATGTAAAGAAGGTGGAGTATTAAAAAGAGCAGGACACACAGAAGCAGCAGTTGATTTAGCAAGGCTTGCAGGACTATATCCAGCAGGAATAATCTGTGAAATTATGAATGACGATGGAACTATGGCTAGAGTACCTGAGTTAATGGAATATGTTAAAGAACATAATCTAAAAATAATAACAATAGCAGATTTAATAGCATATAGAAGACAAAATGAATTATTAGTAGAAAGAGTTGCAGATGCTCATCTGCCAACAAAATATGGGGATTTCCAAATGGTTGGATATATTAATAAACTTAATGGTGAACACCATGTTGCCTTAGTAAAGGGAGATGTAGCAAATGGAGACCCAGTGCTAGTAAGAGTTCATTCAGAATGTCTTACAGGAGATGCTTTTGGGTCACTTAGATGTGATTGTGGAGAACAATATGCTGAAGCTGTGAAAAAGATTGAAGAAGAAGGAAGAGGAATACTTCTATATATGCGTCAAGAAGGACGTGGTATAGGACTTATTAATAAAATTAAAGCTTATAAGCTTCAAGACCAAGGAATGGATACTGTAGAGGCTAATATAGCTTTAGGTTTTCCAGAGGATTTAAGAGATTATGGTATAGGAGCTCAAATACTTTATGATTTAGGAGTAAAAAAAGTTAAGCTTATGACAAACAATCCTAAAAAAATATCAGGAATTTCAGGATATGGTATAGAAATTGTTGATAGAGTACCAATAAAGATGAATCATAATGAAAAAAATGAATTCTATCTACAAACTAAAAAAGAAAAAATGGGTCACATACTTTAAGAGGAGGAATTATAAAATGAGAGTTTACGAAGGAAATTTAATTGCACAAGGTCAGAAGTTTGGAATTATAGTTGGAAGATTTAATGAGTTTATAGGAGGTAAGCTTTTATCCGGAGCAATAGATGGATTAAAAAGACATGGTGTTAATGAAGAAGATATAGAAATTGCATGGGTTCCAGGTGCTTTTGAAATACCTCTTGCTGCAAAGAAAATGGCAAAAACTAAAAAGTATGATGGAGTAATATGTTTAGGTGCAGTTATAAGAGGTGCTACACCACATTTCGAATATGTATCAAGTGAAGTAACAAAAGGAGTAGCACACGTATCTTTAGAAACAGAAGTTCCAGTAATATTTGGAGTGCTTACTACAGATTCAATAGAACAGGCAATTGAAAGAGCGGGAACAAAAGCTGGCAACAAAGGATATGAAGCAGCTGTTACAGCAATAGAAATGGCAAACTTATTAAATCAATTTTAAGATAAAGTAGACTGCAATTAAAGAGCAGTCTACTTTTTTTAGATCATATAATTACAGAGTAATCATTAGCGTTTAATCTATATTATTAGTTATAGTATAGCATTATATATTGAATGTAAACCTTTTAATTTACATATATTGATTATATAATATAATTATGGATATTCTCATAAAGGGAGGTTAGGATTTTGTATAATGATATAGTGTTAGACCATTTTTCTGACCCTAGAAATGTTGGATCAATACCTAATCCAGACGGAGTAGGACAGGTTGGGAATCCCATAGATGGGGACAAGATAACTATTTATATTAAAGTAGATAATGATATATTAACGGATGTAAAGTTTAAAACTTTTGGATGTGGAGCTGCAATTGCGGCAAGTAGTATGGTAACTGTAATGGCTAAGGGTAAAACTTTAGATGAGGCGATTCAGATAACAAATGAAGATGTTGCAGAAGCTTTAGGAGGGTTACCACCACAAAAATTAAAATGTTCTAATATAGCAGCTGATGCTCTACACGAGGCAATAAGTAACTACAGAGATTAAAGAGGTGATTATATGATACTGTCAAAGGAACAGATAAATCGATATATGAGGCATATTATAATGCCAGAAATAAGTGGTCCAGGACAAAAAAAGTTATTAGAATCTAATGCTTTTATATATGGAGAGACTGTTAAAGATATCTCTGTGCTAGTTTATTATCTTGCTGCATTAGGAATAGGCAAGATTTCTTGTTATTGTGAAAATGAGAGTGGTTATGAGAAATTATTTTACAACATTAAGGACTTAAATACTGATATTTTAATTGAACTTATTAATAAGGAATCATTATTTAAAAAAGAAGACTTAGTGCAAAATAATAATTCTAAGTCTATCTTTAGAGTTTTTCTTGGTAACTGTGCTTTTATTAAAAGAATTAGTGACAGTCTTATAAATACTGAAAATGAGAGTAGGTTTCTTCCAACAATAATAGCTTTAAAAAATCAATGGAAAGGAATACTACAGACATTTCATAGATATGATGAATTCAAATCATTTATAGACATATTAGTGGATAAATCCTCAAGTCATAAAGTAGACACAGATGAAATTATTTCAAAAGATTTTGATGAAAGCAAAATTATAACATCAATTTTAGGTACGTTAGTTTCTATTGAAGGAACTAAAATCTGTCTAAATCTTGGAGAAGTGTATAAGGAATCACTATATTTTGATTTTTTCTCAATGGAGTTTAGTAAGGTAGAATACAGTAAGATAAATTTTTCTATAGATAAGTTCTTAGAGGATAATTATAATGACACTGTTTCTGATTATGGTGTTGAAAAAGATCTATCTAAATGTAAGGTGTTAATTGTTGGTACTGGAGGACTAGGGTCTCCTGTAGCATTTGCTTTATCAATGGTTGGAGTTGGTACTATTGGCCTCGTTGATCATGATAGGGTTGAAATTAGTAATTTAAACCGTCAAATAATTCATTCCACATCTCGTATAGGGATGGCTAAAGTGGAATCTGCAAAAGCCTTTTTAAAAAGTACTAATCCAAATGTAGAGATTGTAACCCATGATGTAGTTTTTAATAAGAGCAATGCTATGGAGATTATAAGTAATTATGATATTATAATAGACGGAGTTGATAATTTCCCAACTCGGTATCTTTTAAATGATGCTTGTTTCTTTTTGAAAAAAACTATGATAGAGGCTGGAGTATTAAGGTTTACTGGATTAAATACTACTATTATTCCAGGTGAAGGTCATTGTTATCGATGTGCATTTCCGAGTAAACCTAAGGTAGGTAGTACTCCCTCTTGTTCAGAAGCAGGTGTTTTAGGTTCACTACCAGGCGTCATGGGATTTATACAAGCCGCTGAAGCTATAAAACTAGCCATAGGCAAAGGGAATATTTTAAAAAATAAATTACTTTACTTTGATGCTCTTGATTTAGAGTTTACAATGATTAATTTGAATAAAAATAAAAGCTGCGCTTTGTGTGGGGAAAATCCAAGTATTAGTGAACTTGAGGAATATGAGTTTATCTGCGAAAGTAAGAATGATTAAATATAAAATTATATTTCATACAATGTTTCTTGACTTCCAAATAATATTTTATAGAAAAAAGGTAAAACTAATTCTAGAAATAAAGTGAAAGTAAGGGTGATATACTTATGATGAGATATGGATATAATATGATGGCATGGGGCAGTTTATTTTGGCTAGTACTTTTAGTTTTGATAATAGTAATTGGTGTAGCTGTATATAAAATTACTACAAGCGGAAGAGGAAATGCAAATATTACAATTAATGATGATTCTATAGAAATACTAAAGAAGAGATATGCAAGAGGGGAAATAGATGAAAATCAATATAAAAAAATGAGAGATTCTATAGAGAAATAGATAAAATAAATAGTACGTTATTGAGGTTATTTATGTAGGTAACTGTAAATTACTTAATTAAATCACCCTACTATGTAGAGAGAAAACTATTTAGTGGGGTGTTTTTAATTATATAAAGAAACCTATACCGATATAAGCAATGGTAGTTGCTGTAAGAGTAAACATTATATCTGAAAATATTGAAACACTAAACTGTGCAGAACTTAATGCACCCAATAAACCTTCTTTTATAAATGTACCAGTTAGGACTCCTAAAAATAAAGAGGGAATAAGCTTTTTTGTTTTAAAAGTTAATACTATTGTAATTGCTGCAGGGATTAATGACAACCAGATCAAAATATTAAACCTCCTTAATTTTTATGCTTATTAATATTGCTAGTTATACTCTTACAAATAATCTAGTAAGAAATTTAATTAATAGTCTATAATAAAAAGAACAGTTAGTAATATATACATCACTAACTGTTCTTGAAGCATTATTACATATTAGCCATTCTTCTACATTCATCTGCACATTTACGGCATTCATCTGCACATTTTTGACAATGATCATCTTTGAACATAGAGCATTCTTGTGCACATGCATCACAAATAGTTGCACACATCTTACAATGTTCTTTTGCAAACTGTGCATTCATAGACATAAGTCCTGCAGACATTTCACACATTTTTGCACATTCAACAAGTAACTTTACACAACTTCTTCTTGCATTTAAATCAGGTTCATTAATGCATGCTTCAAAACATTCATAACATGCTTGTGCACATCTATTGCACGCATCGATACATGATTGATAATTATTTGTTACCATAGTTACTACGCCCATTACTATCACTCCTATTAATTTTTTTTTACAAACTATATTGTGTGTAAAAAGATTAATTACATACATAGTATAAATAATATTTAAACTACAAATGTAATTGAGTTTTAAATAATAAATTTAGTTAACTTTTTAAAAATAAATTTACTAAAATACAAATATATGATGTTATAAACAAAAGAAAAAATAAGAATAATTACAATTTGAACTATAAGATTACCTGGAATTTGAGTGCCGAAAATGGGAATATATATAATGAAATTTAGAATACTTAAGGTACAGGTTAATATAATTGAAGATATGGATATAATAATTTGTTTGTTTTTAATAAAATGATTGCAGATGGTTTCAACCCTCCACTAACTGGTATTAATTACCTTGACGCAAATATATATGTTTCTCACAGAGGGAAAATAACTGCAATTAAGCCAGATGGAAGTAAAATAGATATTATATCAGGACTTCCAAGCTTTGGAGACCATCATAATAATCAAGTTGTTTTTGGAATTGATGGAAAAATGTATTTTGGACAAGGGACGGCAACAAACTCAGGAATAGTAGGAGAAGACAATAAAGAGTGGGTTGAAAATTATCCTTTTTTTCATGATTATCCAGGTGGTGGTGTAATACTTAATGGTTATAATTTTAAGACAGATAACTTTCTTACTGCAGCAGAGGATGATAAGGCTTATACAGGCGCATACTCAGCCTTTGGCGTTCAAGCTAGAGTTGGAGAGTTAGTAAAAGGTGTAATTAGAGCAAGTGGAAGTATACTTAGAGCCAATATTGATGGATCTAACCTTGAACTAGTAGCATGGGGATTAAGAAATCCATTTAGATTAAAGTTCAACAGGAATAATCAGTTATTTTCAACTAATCATGGGATGGATATAAGAGGCAGTAGACCTATTGCAAACTCTCCAGATGAATTTCACTTAATTCACCCTAGGATTTGGTATGGATGGCCAGATTATACTGGAGGATTGCCTGTTACTTTACCAGTATTTACAGTAGAAAATAAAGCAAGGACTGAATTTTTAATTTCTAGGCATCCTATGATACCACCGAGACCTTTTTCTATATTCACACCACATGCTGCTATTATGGGATTTGACTTTAACTATACTAGTAAGTTTAAGAATTTTGGAGATGTTTATATTGCAGAATTCGGCAGCGAAGCACCAAGGACAACTGGTGGAAAGCCTTTACCAGGTGTTGGACATAGAGTTTCAAGAATTGATATGAATACAGGTTTAATATATACATTTGCTATAAATGAATCAGGATATGCAGCATCTTATACAAATGGAGGTGGATTTGAACGACCTATTGATGTTATCTTTGGACCTAAGGAAGATATGTATATAGTTGACTTTGGGCTAGGATCAGAAGGTCATCATGGATTTCAGGCGAATACAGGAGTGGTATGGAAGATAACAAGGGACAATATATAAAGTTATAGATTAGATAATAATACAAAACATGCAGTAGGCAAAGCTTACTGCATGTTTTGTATTCATAAAGTAAATTATTAATAGATTTACTAAATGTTACAACTATCTATTAATAATTCCCTAAACTATCGGAATAATAAGAGTAAATATATAACGATATAGTGACGGGAGGAAATAATTTATATGGGAAGTACAATAGTTAATACAAGTATAAGAAGTGTAGGCGTTTATATTTTAGCATTAGTGTTAACACGGCTTATGGGAAGAAAGCTTATAGCACAAATTACATTTTTTGATTTTGTTGTAGGAGTTTCTATGGGATCACTAGCTGCAAATGCAATGATAGGACCTGGAAGTACCCCTCTATCTTCTATTTCAGCACTAACAGTGATATCAATGTTGACTATTGCAATCGCATATATTCATATCAAAAGCTTTAGTGGAAGAAAATTAGTTAATTCTGAGCCAGTAACCTTGGTTGATAATGGAAGTATTGTAGAGGAAAATATGAAAAAAATTAGACTTACAATTGATGAATTGATGATGAAGTTAAGAGAAAAGAATGCTTTTAATTTGGCAGATGTAGAATTTGCAATAATGGAAACAGATGGGCAAGTGTCTGTATTACCAAAAGCAGATAAAAAGCCACTTACCCCTTCCAATATGAATATACAAACAACAAGTACAGGGCTTACAAGGGATATAATAATAGATGGCAATTTAATGGAAGAAAATCTAACTGGTACAGGACTAGATAAAGAGTGGGTATACGCTCAGCTTAACAATCAAGATATTAGAGATATTTCAGAGGTTTTTTATGCAGGGTTAGATGGCAATAAAAATTTATATGTTTCCAGAAAGTCTAAAAATAGAGAGGAAGGACATGGACAGTATGGAATTGAATGATGTGTATATATGAGAGCTTACATAAATTTTATGTGAGCTCTTTCTGATTTTTTCTAATTAATGTGGTCAACAAATTAATGATGAAAGTTTATTGTGAATTTAATTAATATACTTACTATTTCTTCATATCTTCTTTATATTAGCAATATATAATGAACTTAAAGTATATTGGCTTTCTAAGTTAAGGAAAGCACATTGGAGGGTTATATATGAATTGTCATGGAGATAACAATGGAAAAAAAGGTACTCATAAGCATAGTCCATTAAAGCATATGCTACATATGGTTCTTTGCTGTGGATTACCTATAGTTATTATAGGGTTACTTCCATTCATAGGAAGAGTTAGCCCATGGGCAGCTGGAATACTAGGAATAATAGCACCATTTATATGTCCCATTATGATGGTTATAATGATGGTTACAATGTTTAGTGGCAAAAAAAAGTCAAGTTGCTGTGATGATGGAACGAATGGCAATAATAAATCACTGAATTAGATAAGTCTATAGAGTAATGTTGTATTAAAATTAAGTAGGCAGTAGATAGCAGGTATAGTTAAGTTAAAATAGCAAAGAAGGAGAGAAATATCGATATTAAAGAGTTTCCTCCTTTTTAATTCATAAAAAAATATGGGAGGTGTTATAATGGGATGCTGTGGAGGCGGATATAACTATAATAAACATAATCATGAAGAGAAAGGTGAACAGAGGAAAGATAATGATAGAAGAATAATACCAGTATTATTAATTGGTATAGTAGCAATATTAATATATTTTGTTCTTAAATAAAGATGTGTTTATGAATGAACATCTATTTATATTATAAGATCTATTTATATTATTAAGATAAAAAAATACTAACTTCAGAAACAAGAAGTAGTATTTTTTTATATGAGGAGGAAAGTGATGAAAAGTAAACTAATGAAAAGGGTATTAATGTACTTTACATTAATCTACATAATAGTAGTTTCTATACATAAACCAGTTTTTGCCAATCCTACAGCAGAACAACGACAGAATCAAAGATTTGAAATAGAGCAGAAGATAGAAAGTTTAGATATGCAAATTGAAGAGGTAATAGATAAAATAGAAGAAGATAAAAAGCAAATGGATAATATAGAGAAAAATATTAAATTAGCGGAAAAAGAGTTAAGTAAGGCAGAAGAAGATATGAAAATTGAACAAGAGCTATACAATGAGAGAATGAGAGTTATGTATATGAATGGCTCTGTTGGATATTTAGATGTAATTCTTGGAGCAGAAGATTTAAGTGATTTATTTGAAAAAGTAGAAGCAGTTAAAAAAATAACTGAGCTAGATAAAAAAATAGTTAAAGAGTTGAGAGATAAACAAGAAAGCTTAAATAATAAAAAACAAGAGTTAAATAAACAACATAATAGATTAGTAATATTAAATAATGAGAATAATAAAAAGTTAAATAAATTTAAAACTGATAAAAAAGAACAGAGTAAATTGATAGAAGAAGCTGAAAGACAAGAAAGATTATATGCAGTTTCCATAGAAGCTTCACAGAGTGAAATTAATAAAGCTTTAAAGGAAGTAAAATCAAATAACAATACCAAAAAAGACAATAGACTATCAAGGGGAACGACATCGGTTTCGGGTGAAGCAGTAGTTGCTTATGCCTCTAAGTTTTTAGGAACACCTTATCTTTGGGGAGGAACAACACCAGATGGATTTGACTGCTCAGGCTTTACTCAATACGTGTACAAGCAGTTTGGAATATATGTAGGAAGAACAACGAAAAACCAGATATATGATGGTGTTGGAGTCTCAAGAGAAGATCTGCAAATAGGGGATTTGGTGTTTTATGGTAAGGGAGGAATCCCAAGTCATATGGGTATTTATGTAGGTAATGGAATGTATATACACGCTCCAAGAACAGGAGATGTTATTAAAATATCACCTTATAATAGACCAGACTACCTAACTGCTAGAAGGGTTATAAGATAAAGAGATAGACTAGGTCTGTCTCTTTATCTTTAACATTTTAATAAAATTATTTTTGTTTTGTGCAGGAATAAATACTTAAATTAAAAGGATAATAAATATAAAAAAGCAATGAAGAATTTTTGGAATTTTTTACTTCTTCATATAATCTTCATAAGATTTCATTATTATGTACTTATGATAAAAAATTAAATAGGGAGTTGAAATATATGAAAAAGACAAAAAAGATAGTAATGTTAATTGTTTCTTCACTTTTATTATTATTCTTTGTAGGGTGTGGCAGAAAGATAACAGGAAGTAAAGAGGCAGATAATGGACTAGTAGCTTTTAATGAGATTGTTAAGACTTATCCCGATAATAAAGGTTTTCATGCTGCATTACAGCATTGGGGATTTAAGCTTCCAACAGGAGAAAAATTTGAGTGGAGTAAGGATATGTCAGCAAATAAAGCAGATTTTGCTATGGTGATGCTTGCAGACCCACTAGTTAAAGCGGGCTTAGATGTAAATAAGCTTGATAAAGATGAATGGATATATGAACCAGCAGGTAAAGATGATATGGGAGAAGAGTTACCTAATCGTTTAATTAAACCTTATAATGTAAGTGATAAAAAAGAAACTTCAACTGGATCGGAGGATTCTATGAGAAGATTACTAAAAGCAAATACAGAGATGATAAAATATCATGCAGAACAACAGCATTATAGATTATTACTTGGAGAAGGAAATGAAGTTCAGTGGACAGAAAAACTTGGATTAAATGATACTGATATGATATTTATACTTAAAGCTGAGCCACTTGTGAAAGCTGGATTAGATGTAAATAAGCTAGGGGGAAGTGGTTGGACATTTAGGGAAGCAAGTGAGGATAATATGGGAATGGGTGCAAATCCAGATCAAATTGTGAGAATATATGACATAAAGAAATAATGTTTCTAAATAAATATATTCCTCCTTATGGGAGGGATATGATTTTACAAAGAGTCCTCTTGACAATTCCTTATAAAGGTATTACAATACAAGTATACCACCCACCCGGGGTGGGAGGGTAAGGAGGTTAACTTATGAATGAAGAAAGAAGGAAGGCACTAATATCATTAAAAACTTCTAAAGGTCAAATTGAAGGAATTATAAAAATGATAGAAGATGGAAGATATTGTGTTGATATATCTAATCAAATTATTGCAGCACAAGCTCTTTTAAAAAAAGCAAATATGTTAATTTTAAAGCAGCATATGCATCATTGTGTAAAGGATGCTGTACAACAAGACAATGCAGATGAAAAGATAGATGAAATAATAGGTATTTTAGAAAAACTTATTCAAAAATAAATTTTAGGGGGAATATAATATGTTTAAATTTATAAAAAATTATTTTAATAAATCTATAAAGAAAATGGCAAAGGAAAATGAAAAGTCTTTTGGTAATGGCAAGTTAGATTGCTGTGATTTAAATAAGTCTAATAGTGAAGTTAAGAAAGCAGATACTGAAGAAAAATAGGACAATTTAGCCGATAAATAAAGGATGAGAGGTGTGGAGTTTGGAAAAGAGTCTTAAGATAGAAGGAATGACTTGTGCGGCTTGTGCAAAATCTGTAGAAAGAGTCTCAAAGAAACTTCCAGGTGTTACTGAGGCAAATGTAAACTATGCCACAGAAAAACTTAGTGTTAGTTTTGATGATACAAAAGTATCTTTACCAGATATTCAAGCTGCTATTGAAAAGGCAGGATATAAAGCTGTTATTGAGTCAAATACAAAATCACTAAAAATAGAAGGAATGACTTGTGCAGCTTGTGCAAAATCTGTAGAAAGAGCTACAAGAAAGCTAGATGGAGTTATAGAGTCAAATGTAAATTATGCAACAGAGAAATTAAATATAAGCTATGATCCTTCAAAAGTTAGAGTTTCAGACATTAAAAAGTCTATAGAAAAGGCTGGATATAAGGCTGTAGAAGAAGAAACTACTGTAGATGCAGATAAAGAAAGAAAAGAAAAAGAAATAAGTGTACTTTGGAGAAAGTTTATTATATCAGCAATATTTACGGTACCACTTCTTATTATAACTATGGGACATATGTTTGGGGAACCTATTGGATTTAAACTTCCAATGATTATAGATCCTATGATGAATGCTAAGAATTTTGCCTTAATACAATTAGTACTTGTTATACCGGCTATGATAGCTGGATATAAGTTCTTTACAGTAGGTTTTAAATCATTATTTAGAAGAAGTCCAAATATGGATTCTCTAATAGCTATAGGTACTTCTGCAGCATTCTTATATGGAATATTTGCTATAGTGCAGATTTATAGTGGAAATATAGATTATGCTATGGAGTTATACTTTGAGGCCATAGGTGTAATCATAACACTTATATTACTAGGAAAGTATTTAGAATCAGTAACAAAGGGTAAAACATCAGAAGCTATTAAAAAACTTATGGGACTTGCGCCTAAAACAGCTATTATCATAAGAGATGGTAAAGAAATAGAAACTCATATTGAAGAAGTTGAAGTTGGAGATATAATTCTTGTTAAACCAGGTGAGAAAATGCCTGTAGATGGAGAAGTAGTGGAAGGTATAACCTCTGTAGATGAATCAATGCTTACAGGAGAGAGTATGCCAGTAGAAAAGAATATTGGAGATAAAATAATAGGTGCCAGTATCAATAAAAATGGTTCTATAAAGTATAAGGCTACTAAAGTTGGTAAAGATACAGCTTTAGCTCAAATCATAAAGCTAGTAGAAGACGCTCAAGGTTCTAAGGCTCCAATTGCAAAAATGGCAGATATAATTTCAGGATATTTTGTTCCAGTAGTTATAGCAATTGCTATTCTTTCATCCCTTGCTTGGTATATGTCAGGTGAAACTGGAGTATTTGCTCTAACAATATTTATTTCTGTCCTTGTTATTGCTTGTCCTTGTGCCTTGGGTCTTGCAACACCAACTGCAATTATGGTTGGTACAGGTAAAGGAGCAGAATATGGTGTTCTAATAAAGAGTGGAGTTGCTCTAGAAACTGCTTATAAAATAAAGACTATAGTATTTGATAAAACAGGTACTATTACTGAAGGAAAACCAAAGGTTACAGATGTAGTTGTTACTAATGGTATAACAGAGGAATACTTATTACAATTAGCTGCATCAGCAGAAAAAGGATCAGAGCATCCACTTGGAGAAGCTATTGTAAAAGGTGCTGAGGAAAAGGAATTAGAGTTTAAGAAAGTTGATTTCTTTAAAGCTATACCTGGTCATGGTATTGAAGTTAAAATAGATGGTAAAACTATTTTATTAGGAAATAGAAAGCTTATGGTTGAGAGTAATATATCTCTAGAAAGTTTAGAGGAAACTTCACATGAGCTTGCTGGAGAGGGTAAGACTCCAATGTATATATCTATTGAAGGGGAGCTAGCAGGAATTATAGCTGTTGCTGATACAGTAAAAGAAAATAGTAAGAAGGCTATAGAACAGCTTCATAAAATGGGCATTGAAGTTGCAATGATTACTGGGGATAATAAAAGAACTGCGGAAGCTATAGCAAAGCAAGTTGGAATAGATAGAATTTTAGCTGAAGTTCTTCCACAAGATAAAGCAAATGAAGTTAAAAAGCTTCAAGCAGAAGGTAAGAAAGTAGCTATGGTTGGTGATGGTATAAATGATGCTCCAGCTCTAGCACAAGCAGATATAGGTATTGCTATAGGTTCAGGTACAGACGTTGCCATGGAATCAGCAGATATAGTTCTTATGAGAAGTGATCTTATGGATGTACCAACTGCAATACAATTAAGTAAGAAAACTATATTAAATATAAAAGAAAATTTATTTTGGGCATTTGGATATAATACTTTAGGTATACCTGTAGCTATGGGGATATTATATATCTTTGGAGGACCACTCTTAAATCCAATTATAGCAGCAGCGGCTATGAGCTTTAGTTCAGTATCGGTATTGTTAAATGCTCTAAGATTAAAAAGATTTAAACCAGCAAGATAAGCAGATTGCCCAAATCTCTGATTTGGTGCGAGTCACTTACACAGAGTGCTAATTTGGTGTGAATCGCTTACACAGAGTGCTAAGTTAGTTGAGTAAAATAATTAAATATAAATTATATGGAGGTAATAATGATGAAAAAGAAGATATTAGTTGAAGGAATGAGTTGTGGACATTGTGTTAATCATGTTAAGGAGGCATTAACTGAACTTAATGGAGTAACTAATGTAGAAGTAAATTTAGATTCTAAGTCAGCAGTAATCGAAACAAGTGTAGATGTAAAAGATGAAGAGATAAAATTTGCTGTTGAAGATGCAGGATATGATGTAGTAGGAATAGAAGTATTATAATCTAGAAAAGAGCTTCGTAATGAAACCAATAAAAAAATTAGGAATAACAAAATGGGATAAGATAATTATAGTATTTTTGTTACTACTAAGTATTTTCCCAGCAGGAACTTTAATGTTAAAAGAACCTAATAAGGAAAATAGTCAGATTGTTATTGAAGTGGATAATAAAGTTGAGAAAAGTATTTTATTAAATTATGAAGAAAAAAGTGAAATTTATGAGTTTAGTTTTGGTAAAAATATAGGATATATAGAAATTCTAAATGGAAGAGTAAGAATGCTTGAAATGAACAAGGAAATTTGTCCTAATACTGTTTGTTCAGATACAGGATGGATAGATTCAGGTTATCAAAGTATCGTATGCATTCCTAATAAAATCGTGGTTACAATTCAAGGCAATAAAAATGAGGGTATTGACGCTTAAACAAATAAAAGATCTGATATTAAGTTATCAGATCTTTTATTTATTATATAAGAAATACAGTACAAGATAGTAGTATATAGAAGTACCTTTAAATAGTAAATTTAAAGATATTTAATTCTTACTGTTAGATTACTATTCTTTATTTAAAAGGATAAATAAATGCTTTAATATTACTATAAAAATAAATGCAGTTAAAGCAATAATTAGCGTATATTTTTTAAAATGTATTAAAAGAGCATCGCCATATAAGGTTATTAAAATACCTTGTGGCAAATGTCTTATAACTCTGCTAATAATTGCAGCTAAGATAAATTTTCTAAATCCTATGTTAAATATTCCAGAAGATAATACATATGCCTCATAAGGTATTGGAGTAAATGATGATGTTAAAACTGTAATAAATAAGTTTTTACTATATAACTTATTAAGTTTATCAAGATTCTCTTGTGAAATAAATTTATTTAATAGCTGGCTTCCAAAAGTTTTACCTACATAGTATCCAACAATTGATCCTAAAGTAGAAAACAATATTAATATAAATGAATAGAGAAATGCCTTAGAAGGATTTAGTAAAAAAATTGGTATAGAAATAAATTCCATAGGTATGGGTAGAAAAATAGCTTCAGAAAAAGCAACTATAATAATTCCAAGTATACCGTAGTTTATAAGGGTTTCAATAATATAATTCATTTTATTTTACTCCATTATTTTTATTTATCCATATACTATTTTAAAAACAGTATAACATAAAGTTGCATTGATTAAAAATAAGAGTATGACTGTGCAACAAATTGCTCAAGATCTACCTGATGTTCCACAAGCAACTTTATATAGACATCTAAATAGACTTGTAAAGGCTAATGCAATAATTGTGATTCAGGAAAATAAAGTTAGGGGAGTACTTGAAAGAGTATACGGTATCGGTACAAATCCTTTTGAAACTGTAACAAAGAATTTAGATAAGAATAGTAAGGAAGAACACTTAAATCTTTTTTATAATTTTTTAATGGTTTTACTAGGTGATTCCCAAAGATATATAGATATAGAAGGAGCAGATTTAAGAAAAGATGGAGTAAGTTTTAGAAGTGCGGCAGTATATGCAAATGATGAAGAATATAGTGAATTTTTAGGAGACTTAGTAAAAGCCTTTGAGAAGATATTAGATAATGGACCATCACCAGATCGAAATCTAAGAAAAATTTCAACAATAATCATACCTGGTGTAGAAGAGTAAATAAAAGATATTATCATTATCAATAATAATATTATAAAGGAGAACCTAATTATGAGTATAGACTTTATTGAAGAGCAAGTAACTATAAATGGAGATGCAGTATTAAAAGGAATAATGGCTATACCAAGCATTGAAGATGACAAATTACCAGCAGTTCTAATTATTAATGGTTCAGGGAGTGCAGACAGAGATGGGAATATGAAAAAGCCAGCAATGAATGCAAATATTTATAAGGATCTAGCCCATTTCGTTACAAGGCTTGGGCTTATCACTCTTAGATATGATAAAAGAGCTGTAGGGGAAAGTGAAGGAGATCCTCTTACTTTAGGGATGATGGATTTAGTGAATGATATTAATAGTAATATAAAATTTCTACAGAATCACCCAAGGGTAGATAAGGACAAAATTATACTAGTAGGTCACAGTGAAGGATGCATTTTAGCTACTATTGCTAGTAATATGAACCTAGTAGGAGGATTAGTTCTGCTAGCTGGTGCAGGGACTAATATATGGGAACCAATAAAATATCAAAATGCTCAAATCTTAGAAGAAATAAAAACAATGAGGGGATTAAAAGGCTTCTTATTAAGATTAGCGTTAAAGGAAAATAAGATTAAGAAGCAACAACAGAATTTATTTGACAAAATGGTTAATTCTAAAGGAGATACAGTAAGATATAAAGGGAAAAAGATGCCTGCAAAGTGGTTTAGAGAGCACTTTAAATATAGCACTGAAGAAGTGTTAACGCTTTTAAGTAATTCTAAGTGTCCAATACTAGCTATTACCGGAGATAAAGATGTGCAAGCTAATGCAAAGGATTTAAAAAGGCTTCAAAAACTAGAAAAAGATAATATCGAATGTGTAGTTATAGAAAATATGGATCATATGTTAAAGGAATTTACAGGAGAAAAGACAGTCTTAAACCTAATGAAACAATATAAAGAAGAGATATCAAAGCCCATGCATCCAGAGTTGGCTAAGGTGTTAGAACAGTGGCTAGAAAGCTTTGATAAATAGTTAATAACTAAAAAGCGAGATGATCATAATACATGATTATCTCGCTTTTTATTGTAAGTTTTAGATTTTGAAGTTATATTCTAAAATCTTTTTTTCTATAAATAAAGTAAGTAAACATAGTACATATTGCTATTATTATTATAGACAACGGTATATTAGTTATATCAAAACCGCTTTTTATAATATCAGCTGGAACAGCATAATAAAATGGTGAGAAGTATTTTAAAAATTTAAGTACATCTATCATACCAGAGAAAATTCCTAGTAGATAAGTTACAAAGAAAATCCCAATAGATGCAGGCATTGCAAGTCTTAAATGAGGAACTAAAACAGATATTAAAAAGCCTATAGCCATAAATGTAAGACCAACTAACAAGAAGCCAGAAAATAATAATTTAATATCTAGGAGCAAAGTATATATTTCTAGATCTGCTGGTTTTACTATTAAAGAGATTATAATTGATGCAATACCCATTATCATAACAAATAGATAGAATAAAGCTACAGAAGATAAGATTTTCATTGTAACAATCTTAGTTCTGCTTACTGGTTGAGCATAAAGGAATTCTATTGTTCCTTCACTTTCTTCTTTAATAAGAGACTTAGCTCCTAGCATTCCTGCATATATATAGCCAGCAATAACAATATACTGAAAAACATAGGAAAAGTATTGATTTAGTTTCGAAAAGTCAGGAACATCTTTTAAGTTGAAGGCTTCAAGTAGTGCTGGAGGCATAGCATCCATTTTTGTATTTACTAATTCTTGCATTCCACTATCTTTCATGGAAGGAAACATTGACATAAATAGAATAGTAAGTAAAATGCAGATAATACTCCATATAGATAAAGATTTTAGACCTTTTCTAACTTCCATTTTAAAAATATTCATCTATTTACCCTCCATATTATAATAGCTCATAAAAGCTTCAGATAATTTCTTTTCTTCTATTATCAAATCATCTAGCTTATATTTGCTAAGTAGTAAAAGAAGCGTATTTATATCTCGGCTGTAATTGAAAGAAATTTTATTTTCAGTAGTTTCTAAATTCTCAGCACCTATAGAAATAAGTTCTTCTTGGATATTTTTACCCAGAATTAGAGTAACTTTCTTAATCTTTTTATTAATAAAATCTGAAATGTTTCTTACATCAATAATTTTTCCTTCTCTAATTATTGCTACTCTATCACAGAATTCTTCTACTTCTGTAAGATTATGACTTGATAAAAATATAGTTGCTCCTTCTTGCTTTAAGTGAAGTAGGGTATTAAAAAGCTTCTGCTGAATTAGGGGATCTAGGCCATTAGTTGGTTCATCAAGAATTAGTAATTTAGGCTTATGGATAAGGGCTTGAACAATGGCTACCTTCTTTTTATTTCCAAGAGATAACTCAGAAATGTTTTTTTCAAGCTCCACACCAAAGGTTTTACATAGTTCATCAACATAGCTTTTATCAATATTTTCACGAAAAGACATAGCATAATTTATAAGTTCTTTAACTTGCATAGTATCATAATATTTTACTTCACTTGGAACGTATCCAATATCTTTCTTGATTTTAATAGGTTCAGTAACACAATCTAAATCAAAGATTCGTGCATCTCCAGAGTTTGGAAAAATAAGATTTAATAGAACTTTTATAGTTGTTGACTTTCCAGCTCCATTTGGACCGATAAAGCCAAAGATTTCTCCTTTATTAACGCTAAGATTTACATTTTCTATTCCACGGTTTTTTCCATAAGATTTTGTAAGATTTTTTATTTCAATAACGCTCATTTTTTTACCTCCTATATAACTCAAAGTTTAAAAATTAAATTACTATTTTCCTAAAATGAGTTTAATAATGTTAGTTAATATTTTTTCTTTGTTTGTATATTTTCAACTTATTATTTAACTGTTCACCAGTAATTTTATAATAAACATATAATGAAAAGCTTATGGATAAATATAAAAATATATAAGCAAGGGTAAATACTAATAAAGTATGAGGCTTTGAAATACTAATCCACTTTAGCATATATGCTGATATAAATAGTGTTATATAACATAATAAAAAGTTGAGAACTAATTTTGATTTTGAGGAAAATTTAGTAAATATGAATTCTCCAAAAGTTAAATAGTAAATGAAAGTAAGTAATATAGTTATTAATACAAACTGCCATATAATAATAAACTCCATAGAACTATTACCAAGAATCATATTTACTATGGTATATAAAAGAATTGCTGCGGTAAAAATTAATCCCCATACAAATTTAAATTGGACAATTAATTCAATATGTTTTTTCATATAAATTCCTCCATTACAATCCTAAAATTTCTTTGAGAACAGGTACATATTGTCTTGAAACAATTAGTTTTTCATCATTTTCTAGAAGTACTTCTAATCTACCGTTGAATTTTGGAGATAATCTTTTAATTTTTGATATATTAATTACTGTTGACTTACTTGCTCTAAAGAAATCATATTTAGCTAGTTTTTCTTCTACTTCGTATAATTTTAAATGTGTTTTAAATACTTTAGATTTTGTATAAATAAAAGTTTTTTTATCAACACTATCAAAATAAAAAATATCAACTATGTCTATAATGTGAGTAGTTCCATTTAGTATTCCATGAAACTTTTCTTCGGGTCCCTTAAGCATAGAAATCAATTTTTGAACGTCTTTATTATCTGGATTACATTTAATTATTATTTCAGTTTCTATTTGATTAGGAGACTCATCTATAGTTATTTTCACTTCCATACCTCCTATAAAAGCTTACTATAATAACAATATAAGCCTTAGTATTTATTAAGTAAATAGCTAGAGAATTAAGTTACACTATATGAATACTAAGTTGCATAAGTAATGTAGTAGTTAAGAGAATGGTAATTTTTAATAAAAAAATAAAGTATATTGACAAATGTTATTAATATGTTAAAATTATTTCAGTATTATTCAATAATTTTTAAGTTTCTTAAAAATATAATACTAAATTAATTTTAACATTCAAAATGGGGGTATTATTTATGAAGGGAATAAACGGAGCAGATACTGCATTTATGATTTTTGCAGTAGCGTCAGTTATGCTAATGACACCAGCATTGTCATTATTTTATGGTGGAATGGTTAGAAAAAAGAATGTATTAAGTACTACTATGCATAGTTACGCAGCTATGGCAATAGTATCAATCCAATGGATATTAATTGGATATACTTTATGTTTTGGAACTGATATTGGAGGATTTATAGGAAATCTTAAGTTTTTAGGTTTAGATGGAGTAGGATTTGCAGCCAATCCAGAGTATGCAGCTACTATTCCACACCAACTTTTTATGCTATTTCAGCTTATGTTTGCAATAATAACACCAGCTTTAATATCAGGAGCTATAGCAGAGAGAATGAAATTCATTCCATTTGTAATTTTCATTTTACTTTGGACAACCTTAGTTTATGATCCAGTTGCTCACTGGGTATGGGGTATTGGTGGTTGGATAAGAGAATTAGGAGCTTTAGACTTTGCAGGAGGAAATGTTATTCATATTACCTCTGGTATATCTGGACTTGTAATTGCATTGATGTTAGGTAAGAGAAAAGATATGGGAGAGGTGACACCTCATAGTCTACCTATGACAGTGTTAGGAGCAGGATTATTGTGGTTTGGATGGTTTGGATTTAATGCTGGAAGTGCATTAGGTATAAATGACATAACATTAACTGCATTTATAACAACTAATACTTCAGCAGCGGCAGGAGCTATAGGGTGGAGTTTGTGTGAATTGCATGAAAGAAAAAAAATAACTTCTTTAGGTATTGTTAGTGGAGTTATAGCGGGACTTGTATCGATAACTCCAGGAGCAGGTTTTGTAAGTCCACTATCAGCTATATTAATAGGACTTTCTGGAGGAGCTATATGTTTCTTCTCGGTAACAGTTATGAAGAAGAAATTTAAATATGATGATGCATTAGATGCTTTTGGATGTCATGGAGTTGGGGGAATATGGGGTGGAATAGCTACTGGAATATTTGCTTCAAAGGCTATAAATCCAGACGGAGCTGATGGATTATTATATGGAAATATAAAATTATTAGGAGTTCAGATAGTTTCGATAGTAGTTACTATAGCATTTGCAGCTGTAATGACATTTATTATTATAAAATTAATAAGTATGTTTATGAAGATAAGAGTAAGTGAGGAAGATGAACATATAGGATTAGATGTTTCTGAACATGCAGAAGAAGCCTATGGAACTATAAGCGCATAGATAAAAAAGGAAGTTGCAGACAACTTCCTTTTTTACTATATAAAGACTAAATAATCATTAATGTATTATTCGGCGTCACATTCACAAACACCAGTATATTCTAAGGATAGACCTATATTTACTTGCAAGTATGAGCCACATGAATCTTCTATTTTACGAACTATAAAAAATGCAAAATTCCAATCTACGCAAGGTAACTCTTTAGGACAAGGAGTAGGGCAACAAGCATGACCTATAACTTCATTTACGGGAGTTATGGTGTTACAACATGAATGAGAATTTACAGGGAAACAACATCCCCTTATTGGAGAAACTGGTGCGCTTACAGAAAAATTAATATCGAGAGTGTAAATAGATTTGTGTAAATTCAAATCTATTTACACTCTTTTTGTATGTGCAGCTGGTATTTATGGAAATAATAACTATAAAATATTTTTTAGAAAGGAATAAAAAAATGAGAGAAATACAAATGCCAGATATAGACTTAAATAAAGAACTATCAAAATGCAAAAATATGGAGGATCTTATAGGAAAGAATGGATTAATGCAAAGAATATTTGGAAATGTAATTCAACAGTTTTTAGAAGTAGAAATGGATGAACACTTACAAAGAAATAAATATGAAAGAACTGAAAATTCAACTAAGAATTATAGAAATGGTCATAGTAAGAAAACTGTTAAAATAAGCTTCGGAGATGTAGATATTGATATACCAAGAGATAGAAATGCAGAGTTTGAACCACATATTATAAAGAAGCATAAAACTGTCTGTAATGAACTTGATAAAAAGATTATAGGACTATATGCCCGTGGAATGTATACAAGAGACATCCAATCTGAGCTCGAAGAGCTTTATGGAATAGATGTATCCCCTGCTATGATTTCAAAGATTACGGATAAGATAATAGATACGGCGGTATCCTGGCAGAATAGAGATTTAGATCCTCTTTATCCAATAGTGTATATGGATGCGATACACTATCGTGTAAAAGAAGAATCTAAAATTGTATCTAAGGCAGCTTATATATGTATGTAGTTAGATATGAGAGGTTATAAGGATATTCTAGGCATATGGATAGGTGAACAGGAGGGAGCTAAGTTCTGGCTATCTGTATGTAATGATCTAAAAAATCGAGGTGTAAAAGATATATTAATAGCATGCATGGATGGACTAAAAGGTTTGCCGGAGGCTATTAAAACTGTATTTCCAAATGTTAATATCCAAAATTGCATAATACACCAAATCAGAAATTCAATGAAATATATAGCATCAAAAGATACTAAAGCATTTATGAAAGATCTCAAATGTGTTTATAAAGCATCTACAGAAGAAGTAGCATTAAGAGAATTAGATAGATTAGAAGATACATGGGCGATAAGTATTATATTGTTATTAAGTCATGGAAAAACAATTGGGAGAATTTATCCACATACTTTGATTTTTCACCTGAAATCCGAAGGATAATTTATACTACAAATGCTCTGGAAGGATTTAATAGGCAACTTAGAAAATTTACAAAAACTAAAACCATGTTTCCTACGGAAGATTCTTTAAGAAAATCTTTATATTTAGCTACAGAGCAAATTATGAAGAAGTGGATTTCACCAGTTCAAAATTGGTCTAGCACATTAGCTCAGTTAACTATAATGCTTGATGATAGAGTAGAACTCTAAAATGTAAAACAAAAACTTGTCCTTTTTTAATAATTATGAATAATATTAACATTTTTACAAATAATAAGATTAGAAATAGCTACACTATCCCAGTATTAGTAATACCCAAAAGAAATAAAAATTACTACTAAGAATAATCTCAGCAGTAATTTCCAACTATAAAAATCTTATCTTTATTAATTTACACAAAATAATTTACATTCTCGTTACTTCAAGTGGATGATTAAACTGTGTATTAATGTAGATAGGTTGGTATTTCTTTAATATATTAAGGAGATTTTCTGTAATTCGTTGTGGCAAGGTGACGGGCACTCTTGTCCCCAGTCTAATATAATCAACTGTAGGAATATTATATATCTCTCCAATAAGCCAATCAAGAGTAGCATCAGATAACATTAACGCATCTCCACCGGTTATTAAGACATCTCGTATTTCGGGGTTATTTCTAATATACTCAATAGATTCTTTTAAAGCACACTGAGAGGTATCTATATCATTAGTTTTAATATTTCTTCTTCTTTGACAATGTCTACAGAAAGAGGGACATATATTGGTTACATTAATAATAAGTCTATCTGGATATCTTCTAGTTATTGCCCCGGCAGGATTGGTATACTCTTCTGCCATAGGATCTGAAGAACCAATCTCATTAAGCTCAAATATTGTAGGAATAGATTGGAGCTTTACTGGATTATATTTATCTTCATTATCAATCAAAGCGCAGTAGTATGGAGAGATACCCCATCTATAGTTTTTTTCAACCTTTTTAATATTTTCTATTTCTGAAGCACTTAAATTTATTATCTGTGATAACAATTCTACATTACATATCCTATTTCTAATTTGCCACTCCCAGTTATTCCAATCATCCTCATTGGCATGTAATATAGAGAGGATTTTTTCTTTCTTAGCTCTTATTTTTTCTTCTTGCTTATCAGACATACCTCTTGGTATTTTTTCTTTTACAATAAGATAATCTGATATTCTATTTTTAAATTCCTTAGCCCGTGCCAAGGAGACTTTTCGTTTATCATCATTATTATGCATAAATTACCTCCTGCTACTAATTAGGTGAAATTAAGAGTATCACTAATATAATATGTTTTTCAAAATATATGGTAACAAGTAAAATTATATTAAAGAGTATTTCTTCACCAAAGAACTTTTTCTCGAATATTATGAAAGGGAAATGAAACAATGGTAAATAAGTCTTAAACCCACTTATTTTAAGTTAAGGAGAAGGGAATAATGATTAAAAGTATAGTTAATTTAACTTAAAAGGCCTTTAAGAGTAATTGTGGAAGAGATGATATTATAACTTTGCCTTTTGAAATATATAGACAAGTAAAAGAAGATTTTAAGATAACATTAAAAGTAGGTATGATAGAAAAGAAAGTGCAGTGTTATGTTAATAACACAAGTGATCATATTGAACTTCCAAATAAACTTTTAGAGCATCTAGGATTAGTTGCAAATAAAGTAGTCAATTTAATGATAAAGGAAGAGAAAATTTGCATTGGGCCAGTTATAGGAATTTTCGTAAGTAACGGAGAAGTAGAAAAAGCCAATTTACAAAATCCTAATTTTAGATGGATAGAAACAATGAAGGCGAATAAAGAGGTTAATGCGATAGTATACTTTTTTTCAGTGAAGGATGTAGATTTTACTCAAAACAAAATAAGTGGGTCTTATTTTAATGAAGAAGATAATTTGTGGGAACAAAAATACTTTCCCTATCCAGATGTATTGTATGATAGAGGAGGGGGAAAGGTAAAGACTCAAAAAACAATATCAGACTATATAAGGAAGGAACTTTCACTAAGTGGTAAGTTAATGAAGATTAATTCAAATTATTCCTTTGATAAGTGGGAGATACATGAGAAACTTTTAAAATATAAAAAATAGTATTTTCTTTACCACAAACTATTCTATATTCTAGTACGGAAGGCTTAATTAAAATGTTAAATATATCCCCAAAAATATATATAAAAGACTGTTTGAGCAATAATGGTATAAGAGTGGCAAGGCTAGACAAGGTTTCAGATGATGATTATGAGTTAAGTTATTTTTTTAATGAAACACTTAAGTATAATTTGAAGTCTATAGAAGAAGTTGTAGAAAAGATTGACGGGATATTTCAAAGTGAGAGAGTTATAATGCAAAGTGCTATCAATGTACTTGAAATAAAAAGAGGTAATGTAGATATGACAGCTATAATTCAAAAAGATGGAAGTGGTAATCTAGGGGTTAGAGCTTTCTTAGTAAGAATGGGAAAAGAAGAATGCCCTATTACAAGTATAAGGTCAGGCTCCTCAGTTTATACTATGGATAATTTTTTAAAGGAATTTTATAACTATTCAAGAGTAGAAATAAGTGAAATTAAAAATCAAATTAGTGAATTCTTAATAACTACTTTTAAGTGCATAGAAGAGGCATATGGAGAATTTGGAGAAATAGGAATAGACTTTGCAATAGATAAAGAGTGGAAATTATGGTTTGTAAAATTTAATGCAAAACCAGGAAAAGAGATAGTACATTTGTCCAGTGATGATGCTGGGGTAAGAGGAGTGTTTTTAAATCCATTAGAGTTTGGCAAATATTTATGGAAAAATTCATAAATAATATTAACATATCCTTAAGAATTTTTTAATCACTAGTTCCTAATGGTTATACCCATTAGAGACTAGTGATTAGAGAGTTTAATGATTTTAAACAGTAAAGTTATTAAACTCCTTAGCTAGTTTTTCAAAAGCAGAAATAGATCTTTCAATCATATCAAATTTTACACAGTAAGACATTCTAAAATATCCAGGACACCCAAAACCACTGCCTGGTACTAGTAAAAGATTATATTTCATAGCTCTTTTTACAAATTCTACATCATCATCTATTAGTGATTTAGGGAAAAGGTAAAAAGCGCCTTGAGGTTTTATACATTCAAATCCAAGTTTTGTAAGATTGTCGTATAAGAAGTTTCTTCTTTTTTCATATTCAGAGATATCAACTTTAGATTCTAAAGCATCTCCAATAACCTTTTGAAATAATCCCGGAGCATTAACAAAGCCAAGAGTACGGTTACAGAAGCTTAGAGCAGCTATAAGGGTATTTACCTCTTTAATTCTACTGCTGGCAGCTATATACCCTATTCTCTCACCAGCAAGACCAAGGGATTTACTAAAGGAATTTACTATAATAGCATTTTCAAAAATAGATAGCATGCTAGAGAGCTTAATATTATCGTAAATTATTTCTTTGTAAGGTTCATCGGATATAACAAAAATAGTTGCGTTATATTCTTTTTCTTTCTCTTTTAATATATTTGCAATAGATCTAAGAGTTTCTTCACTGTATATGATACCACTTGGATTATTTGGATTATTGATTATTATGGCTTTTGTTTTAGGAGTAATACTGTTCTTAAAAGCTTCTAAGTTCGGCTCAAAGGTACTAGTATCTGGTGGTACAACTACTGTCTTACCTCCATGATTATCAGCATAGAAACTATATTCTACAAAGTAGGGTGCAAATACGATAATATCATCATCTGGATTTAAAATTGATTTTAAAACAACATTTAATCCGCCAGCTGCCCCAACTGTCATTATAATGTTATCTGATGAAAGTGGAATTCCACTCTCTCTTTGTAATAAATTAGATATTTTTTCTCTTACC
Source organism: Clostridium sp. X (assembly GCF_055755365.1). NCBI lineage: Bacteria > Bacillati > Bacillota > Clostridia > Eubacteriales > Clostridiaceae > Clostridium > Clostridium sp. X. Next base: position 14,756 of record NZ_CM146912.1, on the reverse strand, counting down.
TCAGGATAACCAGCATTATTCATATATCTATGTAATCCTTGTTCTCCATTAAGTATATGTTTCTTTAATGATTCAAGAACTTCTACAGGAGGCTCGGCATAAGGGTTTCCAAGGCTATAATCATAAACATTATCTGCTCCATACTTATCTGCAAGTCTTGTACCTTCTTCAAACATCAATCTTATCCAGGAAGAGTTTGTTAGGTTATTTATTATTTTTTTAGAAAACATACAATCGCCCCTTTATTGCTTTTATTTGTATAAATATAAAAAAAGTATTTACAATATTGTAAGACAAAAAAGTGATTTGTGCTATATAAATTTTAATTTCCTATAATCAGTATATAATTTATATTTAGATGAAAGATTACTAGTATGTATTTAATTAGAAATGAAATAAGATAGTATGGATTTTGATATAAGTATATGATACTATACACTTATATAGGTATATGGAAGATTTATCAAATATTTAAGGGGGCATATATATGAATACAAAAATATCTAAAATTGAAATCATAACGCGTCCGGAAAAGTTTGAAGATTTAAAGGGGAAATTGCAGGAAATAGGAATTACAGGGATGACTGTTTCTAATGTACTAGGCTGCGGAATGCAGAAAGGTTATACCAAGTATTATCGTGGTGTTCCTATTGATATTAATTTACTTGCTAAAATTAAAGTAGAAATTGTAGTTTGTGAAGTTCCAGTAGAGTTAGTTGTAGAAACAGCAAGAGAAGTACTTAATACGGGAGAAATTGGAGATGGCAAAATTTTTGTTTATGATGTTGCTAATGTTATACGTATAAGAACAGGTGAAGAGGGTAGAGATGCTCTAAGGAAGCAAGAATAGACTCATATATAATCATCCTCTACTTTTAAAAAATAGTAAATTTTAAAAGGAATCAGGGGATGATTTTTATTATACGGAAATAAAATAATAAAGCTATAACTAAATCGACAGAGTGAATTCTTTTATGATATTATATATAATGATATTATATATATAGTTTTAATTAAAATAATAAAGGCATAAACCAAGAAAAGGGAGTAAATTATTTTGCTAGAGAAAGCTAAAGAAATACTAAAAAGATACTATGGATACTCAGAGTTTAGGGTAGGTCAGGAAAAGAGTATAGTAAATATTTTAAATAAAAGAGATACCTTTGCAATAATGCCTACAGGAGCAGGTAAGTCTATCTGCTATCAGATACCATCACTTATTTTAGATGGATTAACTTTAGTAATATCTCCACTTATATCTTTAATGAAAGACCAAGTAGATGCTTTAAATAGTATAGGCGTAAAAGCTGCATATATAAATAGCACATTAAGTGCAACGGAAGTAGAGGATAGGATATTAAAGGCTCAATATGGACAGTATGATTTATTATATGTAGCCCCTGAAAGACTTGAGTCAGAAGTATTCTGTCAAACTCTAAGATGTATTAACATATCTTTAGTAGCTATAGATGAGGCTCACTGTGTATCACAATGGGGGCATGATTTTAGACCAAGCTATAGACAGATATCAAGATTTATAAAAGGAATGCCAAGTAGACCCATTGTAGCAGCTTTTACAGCAACTGCAACTGAAGAAGTTAAGGAAGACGTTGTAAGACTTCTAGAACTTCAAAATCCAGAAGTATATGTAACTGGGTTTGATAGAGATAATTTATATCTATCTGTGGTAAAAGGTGTTGATAAAAAAGATTTTATATTAGATTATGTGGATAATAATAAGGATAAGGTTGGAATTATATATGCAGCTACTAGAAGAGAAGTAGAAGTTATTTATGAAATGCTTTATAAAAAAGGATTTAAAGTAGGTAAATATCATGCAGGATTAAGTGAAAATGAAAGAAAAGATAATCAGGAAGCGTTTATATATGATGACATTAGCATAATAGTAGCAACTAATGCTTTCGGAATGGGAATTGATAAATCCAATGTAAGATATGTTCTTCATTATAATATGCCAAAGACTATGGAAGCCTATTATCAAGAAGCTGGTCGTGCAGGAAGAGACGGGGAGCCTAGTGAATGTATTCTTATATTTGGAGAACAAGATGTGGTATTACAAAAGTATTTAGCTGACCAAAACCTAAACTCTCCTGAGAGAAAAGTAAGAGAATATAGGAAAATTCAAATGATGGCTGATTACTGTCATACGGAGAGATGTCTTAGAGGATATATATTAGGATACTTTGGAGAACGTGAATATGAAGAAAAGTGTGATAATTGTAGCACTTGTAAAGATGATACTGAAATTACAGATATTACAATAGAGGCGCAAAAGATATTTTCATGTGTATTTAGAATGAATCAGAGATATGGAACAACGCTTATAGCATTAGTACTTAAAGGATCTAAAAATAAAAAAGTTGTAGAGCTAGGATTTGATAAATTATCTACATATGGAATTATGAAACAGTATAGTGAAAAGGAAATTAAAAATATAATTAATGTTTTAATTGCTGAAGGATATATGTGCCTTACAGAGAGTGAATATCCAGTAGTTAGGCTAACAGAAAAAGCTCTTGCTGTACTTAAGGGAAATGAACAAGTATTTAAGAAAATGCAAAGAAAAGTACAGAAGAAACAGACGGATAATTCATTATTTAATATCCTTAAAGAAGTTCGTAAAAGTATATCTGAAAGAGAAAAGGTTCCTCCATATATTATTTTTCCAGATGTTACTCTTAGAGAGATGAGTGAATATTTGCCACAGAATGAATATGCACTACTTCAAATTAAAGGTGTGGGAGAATCAAAACTAAAAAGATACGGGGAAGAGTTTTTAGATGCTATAAGAAAATACATTGAGGATAATAAGATTGAAATAAGCTCAGAAAATAAAACTGTTACTGAAAAAGATCCAAGTCATATAGTGACTTTTAACATGTATAAAGAGGGTAAATCTCTTGAGGAAATATGTAAAGAAAGAGATTTGAAAATCCTCACAGTCCAAGAGCATATTATGAAGGCTTCACTTGAAGGACTAGATGTTGATTTAAATGACTTTATTCCAGAGGAGCATAAAGAACAAATCTATAATGTAATTAAAAGAGTAGGAGCAGAAAAGCTTAAAACTATAAAAGAAGAGCTTCCAGAGGATGTAAGTTATATGAGTATTAAGGCAGTTCTTTGTATGATTCAAAAAGATTAAAAGGTGGGGTTAAATTGTTAGAAAATAGGGGCAAAGAATATTATAAGGATTTATCAATAAAGTTAAATAAGATAGTAGTTTATAGAAATATTTTTAAGGATGATATTATCCATGACTTAAAGTCATTAATCAATATGTTAAGCAAAGAGAAAAATGATATAAGTGAAGTAGAGAATTTATATTATAATCTGAACTTTAAGCTTATAAACAGAGCCGAAAGTTTGGGCTTAAGAGGAAATTTAATAGAGTCTTATGTATTATATTCTATATTAAAGGATGAAAATGTTTTTAGCTTAGTTTGTGAAAAATATAATGTAAATATAGAGCAGAGCATATACAATGTTGCAATTAAGGACATGGTTATTTTAAAGGAATTAATAAATCTAGATATATCTTATTTAAAAAAGATAATAGGGTTAGATGATAATGATATAGAAGAATATATTCCTACATTAAATAAAGACTCTATGACTGAATTTGAAGATTATAAAAAAAGAATTATGGAAGTAGAGTCTGTTAAGGAAATGCTTAGTGAGATAATTAAATACTATTATTCTGTTGGTGCTGGAGAAAGTGCAAACTATATTACATTTAGATGGAATAATGAAAAGGGACTTGTAGGAGTAAGAAACTATGATTCTATAAGTATGGATAGCATTATTGGATATAAACCTCAAAAAGAGCTGTTGATGAAAAACACAGAGGCTTTCATTAATGGATTTGAAGCAAATAATGTTTTACTTGTAGGTGCAAGGGGAACTGGAAAATCTTCTTCTGTAAAAGCACTTATAAATGAATACTCTAAAAGAGGACTAAGATTAGTTGAAGTAAAGAAAGAACAGCTTATTTATTTAAATGATATTTTAGAAAAATTAAGAGATAAGGGAAAGCGATTTATAATTTTTATAGATGATCTTTCTTTTGAAGAAGATGAGATTGAGTATAAGCAAATGAAATCTGTATTAGATGGTGGAATAGAAGAGAAGCCAAGTAACGTTTTAATTTATGCTACTTCTAATAGAAGACATCTAATAAAAGAAGTATGGAGTGATAATAAAGATATTTATGGTGAGGAAATTCATGCTTCAGATACAGTAAATGAAAAAATGTCATTATCAGATAGATTTGGAATTACTATTATGTATTCATCTCCAAACCAAAGAGAGTATCTAGAGATAGTTAAAGGTATTGCTAGCAATAATGGATTAGAGGTTGCAGCTGATACTCTTCATCAAGAAGCTTTGAAATGGGAACTTAATCAAAATGGTCGTTCAGGAAGAAGTGCTAAGCAATTTATAAATTATTTTAAAAGTACTATTGAATAGTTGGATTTAATTAAGATTTAGATATATATGAAGTATAAAATAGACATAAAAGATGCCTTCATCTTTTATGTCTATTTTTGTTTTGAGGTAAATTCTATGAGTGGATTTAGAGTTTTAGTAAATAATAGTTAAGAAGACATAAAAAAGTTGATTGCAAATGAAGTTTTTTGATTGAAAATAATTGATTTGTGTAAATGTATACAGTATAATAAAAGTATGGAGAGGGTGATGTAATGCTAACAGAAGAAAGGCACGAATTAATATTGACCATCTTAAAAAGGGATGGAGTAATCAAGGTGACTGACCTTGTTGAATGGACAAAAACATCAGAATCAACCATAAGAAGAGACCTTTCTGTATTAGAAGGTAAAAAAGCACTCAAAAGAGTTCATGGAGGAGCTACTTTACTCAAAAGAAGCTATAATGAACTAAATTATGAAGAAAAGCTAGTACAAAATAGTAATGAAAAGTCCAAAATAGCTAAATATGCAACAACGTTAATAGAAGAAGGAGATTGTATTTATTTAGATGGAGGTACTACTACATTTGAAATAATCAATTTCATTAACAAAAAAGATATTATTGTAGTTACTAATGGACTTAAGCATGTAGATGAACTTGTACGAAAAAATATAGATGCATATATACTTGGTGGAAAAATTAAGGGGAAAACAAAGGTAGTTGCAGGCTCAGATGCCCTAATGAATTTAAAAAGATTTAGATTTGATAAAGCCTTTCTTGGTATTAATGGTATCCATTTAGAATATGGATTTACAACACCGGACTCTGAAGAAGCTATTTTAAAAGAAAGTGCAATCCAGCTTTCAAAGGAAACATATATTTTAGCAGATGAGAGTAAATTTGGAGAGATTACTTTTGTTAAGGTTGCAGATTTAGATGCAGCTAAAATTATTACAAATAATAAAGCTGAAGATTACGAAAAATATGAAATAAAAACAGAGATAAAGGTTGTGATTTAAATATGATATATACGGTAACATTTAATCCATCCATTGATTATTTTCTTCAAGTGGATGACTTTGAACAAGGTAAGGTTAATAGAGCAAAAGCTAATTATAAATATCCAGGTGGTAAGGGAATCAATGTATCAAGGGTTCTTAACAGATTAGGAATAGAGAGTATGGCCTTAGGGTTTGTAGGAGGATTTACAGGAGAGTTTATTGAAAAATATTTAAGGGACGAAGGTATTGATACAGATTTTATTAATGTAAAAGAAGATACAAGGATAAACGTTAAGATTAAATCAAATGAAGAAACAGAAGTAAATGGGGAAGGTCCCAGAATAGATAAAAAAGAGTTGAAAGGACTATTTGATAAGATATCTAATTTAACTTCAAAAGACTTTTTAGTTCTTGCAGGAAATGTACAAAGTTCACTACCACGAAATATTTATTCTGAAATTCAGGAAAACTGTAGTAAAAGTGGTATAAAAATTGTTATAGACACAACAGGAGAGGCTTTAACATCAACTCTAAAAAATGAACCATTCTTGATTAAACCTAATATTTATGAGCTAGAGGAAATTTTTGGAGTTAAAATAAAAAATAAGGAAGATGTAGTAAGTTACGGAAGAAAGCTTATAGATTTAGGAGCAGAAAATGTAATTATATCTATGGGAGGAGAAGGGGCAATCCTAATATGTAAATCAGGAGTTTACTATGCAGAAGCACCAAAAGGAGTAGTTAAAAATTCTGTGGGAGCGGGAGACTCTCTTATAAGTGGATTCCTTGGAGAATATTCGAGAAGTTTAGATGTATTAGAGGCATTTAAATGGGGAGTTGCAGCTGGAAGCTCTACGGCTTTCTCTTTGGATTTATGTACAAAAGAAAATGTTGAAAAGCTATTAAATCAGGTAGTTATTACAAATTTAAATAAAATTATGGGGGGATTAATATGAATATAACAGATTTAATCAAGAAAGATACTATAATTTTAAATTTAAAATCATCAAATAAAGAGGAAGTTCTTAATGAACTTGCAGATAAGCTTCATAAGTCTGGAAAGTTGAATGATAAAGAAAAGTATATAAAAGCTATATTAAAAAGAGAAGAACAAAGTACAACTGGGATTGGGGAAGGAATAGCAATACCCCATGCAAAAACTGAGGCAGTTAAAATACCTGCTATAGCTTTTGGAAGGTCAATAAAAGGAATAGACTATGATTCTCTAGATGGAGAGCCGGCACATCTAGTGTTTATGATAGCTGCAAGTGAAGGTGCTCATAATGAGCATTTGGAAACCTTATCAAAGCTTTCAACACTACTTATGGATTCAGATTTTAGGGAGAAAATTTCAAAAGCTAGGACTGAAGATGAAATATTAAATCTTATAGACGAAAAGGAAAAGGAAGTTTCAGGAGAAGAAAAGCAAGAAGCTATTGAAATAAAAGGAAAAGTACTTGCTGTAACTGCTTGTCCAACAGGTATTGCCCATACTTATATGGCAGCGGAAGCTCTTAAAAATAAAGGAAAGGAAATGAATATAGATATTAAGGTTGAAACTAATGGTTCAACTGGAGTTAAAAATAGACTTACAGATGAAGAGATTAAAGAGGCTACTGCAATTATAGTTGCTGCTGATAAGGAAGTTGAAATGAATCGTTTTGATGGAAAAGTTGTTATTCAAGTTCCAGTTGCTGAAGCTATGAAAAAGCCATCAGAACTTATAAATAAGGCTTTAAATAAAGAAGGAAAAGTATTTAAAGCTAATGGAAAAGAAGAAGCAAGAATTGAAGAAAAAGGTGGAAGAAGAGTTTATAAGTATTTAATGAATGGAGTTTCTAACATGCTTCCCTTTGTTGTTGGTGGAGGGATACTAATTGCTCTTGCTTTCCTATTAGATTTTAACAATGCTGGTGCGCCTAATTATGGATCAGGTGCACCAATAGCTAAGTTCTTTATGGATCTTGGAGGAGTGGCTTTTGGATTTATGCTCCCAGTACTTGCTGGATTTATAGCTTCAGCTATTGCTGATAGACCAGGACTTGCACCAGGGTTTGTAGGAGGGGCTTTAGCATCAGCAGGTGGGTCAGGTTTCTTAGGGGCTTTAGTTGCTGGATTTATTGCAGGATATATAGTACTTGGACTTAAAAAGTTATTTAGTGGTTTACCACAATCTTTAGAAGGAATTAAACCTGTACTATTGTTTCCTCTATTTGGAGTATTACTTGTAGGGATAGTTATGAAGTTTGGTATCAATCCACCAGTAGCAGCTATAAATAATGCAATGAATGCTTGGTTATCAAGTTTAAGTGGTTCTAATAAAGTATTTTTAGGATTGATTCTTGGTGGAATGATGGCTATTGATATGGGTGGTCCTATAAATAAAGCAGCTTATGTATTTGGGGTTGCTTCAATCGCAGAAGGAAATGGACATATAATGGCTGCAGTAATGGCTGGCGGAATGGTACCACCACTTGGAATTGCTTTAGCAACTACTTTCTTTAAAAGTAAGTTTACAAAGTCAGAGCAAGAGGCTGGTAAAGCCAACTATGTAATGGGATTGTCATTTATAACAGAAGGAGCTATACCATTTGCAGCTGCAGATCCTAAAGCAGTATTACCTTCAGCAATTGCAGGTTCAGCAATTGCAGGAGCTTTATCAATGATATTTGGGGCATCATCACCAGCACCTCATGGAGGAATTTTCGTATTTCCATTAGTTAACAACTGGCTAATGTACTTAGTTTCAATTTTTGCTGGAGCGGTTGTAACGGCATTATTATTAAATGTGCTTAAAAAAACAGTAGATAGAAAATAATAATATAAGACTCTTGGTGTAAAGAGTTAATTGGAGGAATTTATATGGAAAAGATATTATTGGTAAAAAATGAAAGCGGAGTTCACGCAAGACCTGCAGGGTTAATGGTTAAAATTGCCAATAAGTTTAGTTCACATGTTGAAATTCAGTATAAAGATAAAAAAGCTAATGCTAAGTCATTATTATCAGTTATGGGCTTAGGACTTATTAAGGGAAGTGAAGTTACTATAATAGCAAATGGAGGAGACGAAGCAGAAGTAATAGAAGAATTTACAAAGTTATTTGAGAGTAACTTTGGGGAAAACTAATTAGAAATCCTCGATCTTAAGATCGAGGATTTCTGCATAAAAAAATAAGGAGGGACTTAATATGATAAAAGGAACAAATGCTTCACCAGGAATTGCATTAGGAAAAGCATTGATATTAGAACATAAGGAGTTAAAGATAGAGAGTAAAAACATAAGTAATATATTGCAAGAAGAACAAAAGTTTAAAGATGCCATAGAAAGATCAAGAAAAGAGCTTACAGAGATTAAGAATATAGCATTAAAAGAGCTAGGAGAAGAAAAGGCAAAAATATTTGAGGCTCATTTAATGGTACTTGAAGATCCAGAGCTAGTGGATAGAACTTTAGAAAAAATAAAAAATGAAAAAGTAAATTCTGAGTATGCTTTATATGAAATTAGAAACTCTTTTATTGATATATTTCAGTCTATAGACGATGAGTATATGAGAGAAAGAGCAGGGGATATAAAGGACGTAACAGATAGAATTATAAGAAATATACTAGGTGAAGAGAGCATTGACTTATCTAACCTACAGAATGAAGTTGTATTAGTATGTCATGATTTAACACCCTCAGACACGGCTACTATGGCAAAGGATAAGGTTCTAGCTTTCTTAAGTAACATTGGAGGAAGAACATCTCATAGTGCGATAATGGCTAGAAGCTTAGAGATACCAGCCGTTGTAGGATTAAAAGATATAACTTCTAAAATTAAAAATGGTGATTTTGTAATTTTAGATGGTGAAAGTGGAGAAGTTATTATAAATCCAGAGGAAGAAACTAAAAATAAATATATTAAATTAAAAGAAGAAGCTGAGAAAAAACGAAATGAATTAAAGCTATTAGTAGGAACAGAATCAAAAACTATAGATGGTCATATTGTAGAGCTATCAGGAAATATAGGGACACCAAATGATATTAACGGCCTCTTAAGAAATGATGCAGAAGGTGTAGGACTTTATAGAACTGAATTCCTATATATGAATAGAGGCACCCTTCCAAGTGAAGAAGAGCAATTTGAAGCTTATAAAAAGGTTCTTGAAGCTATGGCACCAAAGCCAATAGTAATTAGAACTCTAGATATAGGTGGAGACAAAGAACTTCCATATCTACAAATGGATAAAGAAATGAATCCATTCTTAGGTTATAGAGCAATAAGACTTTGTTTAGATAGAGTGGACATATTTAAAACTCAGCTAAGGGCCATGTTAAGAGCTAGCATGTATGGAAATTTAAAAATAATGTTCCCTATGATATCTAGCTTAGAAGAACTTTTAGCTGCAAAAGAGATACTAGAAGAAGTTAAAAAGGAACTAAATTCAGAAGGTGTTACTTATTCAAAGAAAATACAAGTAGGAATGATGATAGAAGTTCCATCAGCAGCTATGATTTCAGATATACTTGCAAAACATGTGGACTTCTTTAGTATAGGTACTAACGATTTAATACAATATACCTGTGCTGTAGATAGAATGAATGAGAAAATACACCACTTATATAATCAATTTAATCCAGCAGTTCTAAGGATGATTAAGCTAGTAATTGATAATGCTCATAAGGAAGGAAAGTGGGTAGGAATGTGTGGAGAGTCAGCAGGAGATAAGAGAATGATACCAATACTACTTGGAATGGGACTTGATGAGTTTAGTATGAGCCCAATATCTATACTTCCAGCAAGAAAGCTTATAAATTCATTGAGACTTGAAGATATGAGAAGACTAGCAGATAAAGTTTTAAAGCTAGAAAGTGTTAAGGAAATAGAAGATTTATTAGAAGACTAGCTACTTACTGATTAGAAAAGACTTAAGTTCTTAATAAATAGATGTTTAAGCATGTAAAAGAATAAACTAAGTGTATTATCGGAATATATTTTAAAATAAAAATGAGATTATACAGAAGTGTGATGAGCAGTCTATTTTAGCATAATTGACTATTCCATCACACTAATTTATTTTTTGAAATTGAGTAAGAGTGATAGGTATAGTATAATTTAAACTAGTATTATTATTTTCCAAAAATTCTAGGGGGATACTCCGATGTACTACAATCTTTTAATAAACTTATTTATCATTAGATTTTCATTGTTTTTAGGAGGACAAATTGTTAAAAACAATCCTATAGATGGGGATATATCACTGCGAAGCAAGATGTATGTGGGTCTGGCTGCTGGCATTACGGGTACAATTTTAATGATATACTCTATTCCACTAGAAAATAATATGATAATAGATTTAAGACACTTAGCTATTATTATAGCTGCAATATATTGTGGAACAGTAGCCATAATTATTTGTGCTATTGAATGTTCTGTGATAGGCTTATTTAATATATCGAGACTTAAAAAGCACATAATATATGGTTAGAGACATCATCAAAGAGTGTAAGAGATAAATGTGGAAACATAAAGGAGATTGTAAGTGTTTCAAGAGATATTACTTCGCGTAAAAGAATCGAAGAAGAATTAAGAATTGTTAATAAAAGATTATTAGCTATATTTAAAAATGTAGGAGTTGGAGTTGTATTAAAGGATGTAGATGGAAGGAATGTTTAAAGATTATTGCAAATACATTAAAAGAAACAGTAAAGCTACCAAATGATCTTATTACTAGATATGGTGGTGAAGAATTTGCTATTGTTCTCCCTAATATCAATGCAAAGCCTATTAGTCATGTAACTATAAGTATAGGAGTTGCATCCATAACACCTTCTATTTTGAGTACATATAAAGATTTTGTAGAAGAAACTGACAAAGCTCTTTATGTGGCAAAGAGAAAAGGAAGAAATAGAGTTGAATATAGTAATATAATATTAGAGTGATAAGAGCAGAATATATATAATATAAAAAATATTTAAGGAACTAATGAGGGTAATATACTATGAAAAGAATAAGTTTTAGAGAGTTAGGATTGAGTGAGGAAATATTAAAAGCTTTAGAAAAATTAGGTTATGAAAATCCATCAGAGGTACAAGAAAAAGCTATTCCATTTGTTTTTGAAGGTAAAGATATTGTAGTAAAATCAAAAACAGGTAGTGGGAAAACAGCAGCCTTTGGAATTCCTATATGTGAAAAAGCAGAGATAGAGGAAAGAAAACCTATAGCGTTAGTTTTAACACCAACGAGAGAATTAGCGCTTCAAGTTAAAGAAGATATCTCTAATATAGGAAGATTTAAAAAAATAAGAAGTATTGCGGTTTTTGGGAAGCAACCTATGGAAGAGCAAAAGATAGAACTCAAACAGAGAGTACATGTAGTAGTTGGTACACCAGGAAGAACTATGGATCATATAGAGCGAGAAAATGTAGATTTTTCAAAATTGAAATATTTAGTTATTGATGAAGCAGATAAAATGCTAAATATGGGTTTCATAGATCAAGTTAAAGATATTATAAAAAAATTGCCAAGAGATAGAATTACTATGCTATTTTCAGCAACAATGAGTGAAGAAATTGAAAACATATGTAATAAATATATGATGAGTCCTATAAATATAGAGATTAAGTCAGAAGAACTTGCTATTGAAAAAATACAACAAGTTTATTATGAAATTGAGGAGGAGAAAAAGTTTTCCTTACTTAATAAAGTAATTTATATAGAGAGACCAGATAGCTGTATTATATTTTGTGCTACAAAAGAAGAAGTAGATAATGTATTTAGAAAAATGAAAGAAAAAGGATATTCTGCTTTAGCTATACATGGAGGCATGGAACAAAAGGATAGGTTAGATACTATGGCACAATTTAAAAGAGGAGCAACTCAATTTTTAATTGCTACTGATGTTGCGGCTAGGGGAATTCATATAGAAGATATAACTCATGTTATAAATTACGATATATCAAAAGAAATGGAAAGCTATGTTCATAGAATAGGTAGAACAGGACGTGCTGGGAATAAAGGAAAGGCTATTACTTTTGTGAGTCAAAGAGAGTTATATTCTTTAGGTAGAATTGAAGAATATATAGGATATAAAATACCTAAAGAAGAACTTCCTACAGAAGAAGAAGTAGAACAGGGAAAGAAAATTTTCAAGGAAAAAATAAAGATAAAACCTAAGGTTAAAAAAGATAAGAGTAATGAATTAAATAAAGAGATAATGAAATTGCATTTAAACGCAGGAAAAAAGAAAAAAATTAGACCGGGAGATGTTGTTGGTGCAATTATAAGTATTGAAGGAATTACAGCAGATGATATTGGAATCATAAATGTACAAGATAATTTTACTTATGTTGATATATTAGATAAAAAAGGTAAGTTTGTGCTTGAACAGCTTCAAAATGTAACGATAAAAGGAAAGAAAGTTAGAGTTCAGAGAGCAGAAAAATAAGTTCTTGATTTAAAGGGCAAATTTATATAAAGTTAGTTATAATTCTATTAATTTGATGGCTACTGAAAAAGCGAAGCTTTTTCAGTAGCCTCTTATTTGCTTAGTGTTTTTTTATTATTTAATATTATTTATTTTACATCTATAGAGTGACTATCTAAATATTTTAGATCTTCATCGCTGAGCTTTGCTTTTGATTTTAGAATATCTACTGCAGCTTTAGGAAGGTAGGATTCTTCAGTAATCTCGTAGGGAAGTTTTAAATAATAAGCAACGAACATTCTTACAGAGGATGTACCTATTTCTGTGCCAGAATTTTTCAAACTCCCATAAATTGTTTCTAGGTCTTTTACCTTGAGAATGGATAAATTTGAAGATTTAATAGCAAAAGCTTGCCCAAGTATCTCTACAGGAATATTAAAAGAGACACTAATATCCTTAAATGTATAGGAACCTCTAATGTCAGCAGGATTATATTTACCAACAGCTTTTCCGGAAGTTATAGTGGCAGGAACTTTTGTGGATTCTGTTTTCCATAATCCAAGACCCTTGCTTACTCCTATTCCACCAAATAATATAACAATAATTACTAAGGGTAAAGCATGAGATTTTATCTTCATAACTTATTTACCTCCATTTGTAGATAAATTTACTGTATCACCTATAGGGCAAGCATACTCAGAAGTACATTGCATACATGAAATACATTGATGGTTACGTATAACTTGATATTCCGATACTTTAATATTCATTGGACAAACATTGTCACAAGTTTTGCAGGATATACATGTATTCTTGTTTTTTCTAATTTTAAAGATTCTAAATAGGTTAGTTATTCCAAGCACAGCACCATAAGGACAAGCATATTTACACCAAGGTCTTTCGATGAACATTGAAGAAATTATTATTATTAGTAGAATAACTATACTAGCTATTGAAACTTCACTTGTCCAGAAATTAAATAGAGCAAAGTATGGATCCACATCCGAGAAAACTATTTTAGCTGATATTGCAGTCATATAAAGCACAGTAGCTAAAAGTATATATCTTATAAATCTTAAATATTTATCGTATTTATATGGTATAAAGTTGTTATATTTTTTATTGAAAAGTTTTTTTCCTATTTTCCCTATCCATTCTTGGAAAGTTCCAAAGGGACATATCCATCCGCAAAATAAAGGACCAAAGCCCATGGCAAGAATAAATCCGATTATCATTAGAATGAATGAGGATTCATGAATTTTTTTTATAAAAGTTCCATCACTAAAGTATTGATAAATAGTTACAACGCCACCTAATGGACATATGGCATGAAGTGAAGCGCTGGAGAGTAAATATATACCGCTTCCATTTTCAATAAGGGTATGATTGATTGCAATAAAAGCAATAAGTATGAAGAAAAATATCTGAACCCAATTTCTAAATTTAAATTTCTTGTTTTTCATTAATATAATCTCCTTTTTAAAAATTATTATAGTCTTATTATAATGATAAGACTTGTTTAATCTATGATATATTTGTGATGAAATTGTAAAAAAAGAAAGGGTTAGAAGTGGGAGAAAACTTATATTTAATAAAACTCTTTAACTAAAATTATATAGTGGAAAGGGCTGAAGAATACATATCCTTGTGTGTCACTATATTTATTTTGGTGATATAAAGAGAAAATAGAAGCAATAAGTATTTTATTAAAAAATATAAGCTTTATTGGAGTTTTATTCAAAAGTAGTTATGATAAGATGTTCCTTGTCGCTTCGAGAGAGCGAAGAAAAAACAATTTCAACTAAAAAAAAGTCGTTGACAAAACAACTTAAAGTTGATACAATAACTAAGCTGTCGAAAGGCAGTAAAGAAAACTTGGTCTTTGAAAATTAAACAGA